>NZ_FQXU01000022.1 GCF_900130055.1 Clostridium intestinale DSM 6191 | reverse complement strand
ACTATGATAAATTGTCCTGGATTTGATGATTTTGCTACTCTTGGTGCTTCTATATCCATTAGATAGATATTTTCGTTTAGTTGTCTTTTTTTAACTATCTTGTACATTTTTCTCCTCCATATCATTACTTATGTGTATCTTTTAATCTTTAATACAATACTGTATTAATTAAGGACTATGAAAAACTCCATAGTCCCTTTTTTACCTTTACTTCTTTATCTCAATTGTTGCTGGTTTATAATCTAAATATTTTTTACGTTTTTCATTTATTACTTCCATGTTAGAGAAGTATTTTCTCATAGTGTCTTGTATTTCGAAGAAGTGATCCTTAGCTCCGCTGCCATTGATCATTGATTTTCTATATCCATCTTCTTCTATTATAAACTTCCACTTTCCATTTTCATCTTTTTCTAAATCTCCACCGCAGTGGCATACAGGACATTCTATTTTGAAGCCTTGTTCATTCCAATGTGGCTCTCCTAATGATAGAACATTTGAGTGACAAACTGGACACCAACCAAGGTTCTCATCTCCAAGAAAACCAACTTCTTCATAGTTTTGAATTCCCTTAACTACGTTTTCTCCAAGCTTTGCTGCTCTTTCTATACTTTTTTCATTAAGAAGAACTTGTCCAGGTCTTGGTGCACGATTTATCATAACTTGGTCAACCACCTTGATGTCTTGAGTTAATAGGGTAATATTCATACTTTCTAGGGCAAGTGACATCCAGCTTCTAGTAGAGCCTCCATTTGCAATAATTCCACCAACTCTATGTTTAAAGTAAGCAGGATTATTTACTTGTTTATGGAAATTGGGCTCATATGCTAAATGACGGTCTGTGAAGATTCTGTATAAACCTGCGGGCATAAATGAATACGCAGGGACAACTACAATAACACCATCAGCGGCTAACCATTCTTGCATAATTGTATCCATATCGTCTTTATCTTTAAATACACATTCAGGAGCTTCTCCCTTTTGTGTGAATTTTACGGTGCAAGACTCACAGCCAGAACAAGGTTTAATATTATAATTGTGAAGGTTAATCATCTTAACTTCTGCACCTAGCTCCTCCGCTTTCATTAGAGCTGCTTTAGCTAAAATTTCCCCATTTCCATTTCTTCTACCTGCTGTTACTGCTAAAATTTTCATTTCTACTCCTCCATATTACTTACTATCATCTTAAGTTTCAGTTTATATCTCTGCTGCTGTATCAAATCCAGCGTGAACTGCTGAATATACATTCCCTATTTGTTTTCCATCTCCGATAATATAAACTTCTGTTTCTGGAATAGCATGTCTAAGGCTAGCTATAACATCTTTACGTGGTCTCATTCCTAAAGCTAATGCAACTGTATCTGCTTCATATTCTTTCCATTGGAACCTAGAATTTATAGTCTTAATTCCTTTGTCAGTAATTTCTTCTAGCTTAGTATTAGTTACAACTTTAACTCCATGTTTCATTAATAAAGATTGCAATGAGAATCTGTTGATTAATGAAGAACCATTTAATAATGCTTCTGGTCCTTGCATTTCAAGAAGCGTTACGTCCTTACCTTGCATTGCTAAATCTACAGCTGATTCAGCTCCTGTAAGTCCTCCTCCAACAACAATTACTTTGTTGCCTACTGGTACTCTTCCACAATCTACATCTCCTGACCAATGAACATGTTCCTTATCAACACCTGGTATGTTAGGAATAAGCGGAGTAGCTCCAACAGCTATAATTAAAGCATCTGGATTTTCTTCTTTTATCATATCTTCTGTAGCTTCTGTATTTAACTTTATTGTTGCTCCGCATTTTAAAGTTTGAGCAACTATCCATTCCAAGTAGTTCTTTAAATCCTTTTTAAATGCAAGGTCTGTAGCATGTTTTAAAGTACCGCCTAATGTTTCTTCCTTTTCAAAAAGCACAACTTCATGTCCTCTTTCAATAGAAGTAAGTGCAGCCTGCATTCCAGCTGGCCCACCACCAACTATTACTACTTTTTTCTTAACATCAGCTTTTTGAACTTTTCCACCTGGATATTCTGTTTCACGTCCATTAGTTGGGTTAACAGAACATCTAGTTTTCTTAAAGAATGCTGAACGCCCGCAACAAGTATTACAACGTACGCAAGGACGTACATCTTCAACTTTTCCAAGAGCGGTTTTTCTCATGAATTCTGGGTCTGCTACAAATGGTCTTGCCATAGCAACAAAGTCAACTAATCCTCTTGATAATATTTCTTCTGCATTTTCTAAAGTCATAACTGATCCAACTGCCGTTACATATAAATCATTACCGACTGCCTTTTTAATTTCTTCAGCAAAATGTATGTTTAACATGTAAGGAACATATAATGGTTGAATCATGTATTGAATAGTAAATGGATTTGGAAGCATACCTGCTGAAACATGAAGTATATCAATTTTATCTTTTATAAGTTTAACAAATTCAATAACTTCTTCAACTTTCATTCCGCCTTCAACTAATTCATCTGCACTAATTCTGTACTCTAATATAAAGTTTTCTCCAACTCTTCTACGTACAGCTTCTAATAATTCGATACAGAAACGTGCTCTATTTTCAAAACTTCCACCATATCTATCAGTACGTTTGTTTACGTATGGAGATAAAAATTGTGAAGGAAGCATACCATGAGCTCCATGAATCATTACCATTTTAAATCCGCTGTCTTTACATCTTCCAGCAGCATCTGCAAAATCTTGAATAGTTTTATTTATTAATGGAATGCCCATTTCTTCAACTTCTGCTGGTGTTTTACCTTGAAGTTTAGAGAAGAATTCATCAATTTCAGCTGGTTTTGGAGTAGAGCTAACTGGTTTTAACCCTTTAGTCGCTAAGTTCATAGAGTTAGCAAAACGTCCTCCATGGTTTAATTCTATAGAAATTAAAGAGCCATATCTTTGTATTTCATCAGCTAAATCATCTAGACCCATTTTTACATTATCATCACCTAGATTAATTTGTCCCTCATGGTCCATTGCATGTTCCCAGTTTATCGCAGAGTCACCTACTGTAACTATTGCTGCACCACCTTTAGCAAAGGGTCTATAAAACTCAATTACTTCTTTAGTAACCCATCCTTCTGGAGTTGCCATACAAGGTACCATAGGTGCTACCTCTATTCTATTCTTAAACTCCACTCCTTTTATTGTTATTGGCGAAAACACATTTTTATATTTGCTCATTACTAATTCCTCACTCTCTCTTAATATTCATCCATGTTCATTTAAATTTAACTAAAAGATTTCTCCATTCATTTCACTATATAGGTTTGGTAATATCTCTGCTAAATTGCTATACTCCTCAACATTATGGAAGGCTAGTCCCATAGGAGCTTGAATTGGCATCTGTATTCCATCTGGAAGTAATTTGCAAAGCTTTTTATCAATTATGTTATATCCCATCCAAAATCTTGTACGTGATTCCACTCCTCCATCTACTTCTCTAAATAAATGCATCATTACAGCAGGGGCTTTAGGTCCGCCAGCTCTTGACTGTGCCATACCATTACCACATACTACTGTTATGTTCTTTTCTTTAAGTTCCTTAGGATCAAAACCTATTTGTTCTGGGCTTAAGAACGAAATCTGAATATCCTCTGGTCCATTTCCTGTATCTTCTATTACCTGATGTACACGTCCTTGGAATTTTTCTAACATTGGCGTCTCAGGATTAAGTATTTTTTCTCTATCTTCATCACTTATTGATATTCCATAATGACCGTCCCTAAACCATAGCATGTACCTTAAATCCTCAAGAGCATGCCATGCAAACCACCAATTAATCATATCTAATGAAACCCCTGGAAACTTGTTATTAACAGCAACATAACCAGCTCCATTTTCTAAAATGCAATATCCTGTTTCTACTTCATGGTATCCCGATTCAAGTAAGTGGTTTATGTCTTCAGGTTTTAATGCTTTCTCTGGGCTCATAGGTCCTTTTTTTAGAATCTCCATTAATTCTGGGTTTGGAGTTGCAAGTTGCTTATAAAAGTACTTCGAATATGACTTTTCTTTTTCTTCGTTGCTTAATTCTCTTTTTAAATCTTTTATCATATCTCTCTCCTCTTTTTTAATACTCTAGTAATCCTTTTCACATAGAATAATATTTATCTTCTTACTTGTTTATATTTTATCAATGTTGAAAATTTAATTAAAATACCTATTTGTTATTACTGTTATACGTTATTAGTATGATGTTTTTTAATTAAGGGCAAAAAAATAAGCTAGTACACATATATACTAGCTTTACTCACATACTACTCCACCTTCACTTCACTTAAAACTCCATTTACAAAGTGTGGTATGCTTGAATTCATATTTTCTTTTTTCCATGCCATTATTACATCTACAAAATCATTTTCAACCTTAAAAACTTTTATATTTTTATTGTCGTATCTTACCTGTGAATCAAACAATGCAACTCCTACCCCCGCCTCAACACAAAGGAGCACCGACTCTATATTGGGAAGCTGCTTTACTATCCTTGGATCAAACCCATTTTTTCTGCATATCTTTATTATTCCATCAAAGCCTTTAGGTGATTCATCTCTAGAAATTATAACAAACTTTTCATTTTTAAGGTCTTTAATGCTTAAACTTTCAGATTTAGCTAATGGGTTGGACACATCCATTACTATATAAGAGTTTCCTCTATAAACTGTGTCCCACACAATTCCTAATGAATCGTCGACTTCAAAGGAAAGGGTAAATATTATATCTAGTTTCCCATTAATAAGTTTTTCTCTTAACTGTTTAAAACCATAGCTTTCAACAATTAGATTAGTATTTTTATGTTTTTCTTTAAATTTTCTAATTATCATGGGCAAAAACACACTTGTATTCATAGATTCTAGGCATCCAATAGTTAAGGTGCAATTCTCACCTAAATTGGGCTGTTTTACTTTTTCTATTGCCTGCTCTATAGAATCTACAACTCCATTTATTTCTTTAAATAAGACCATTCCAGCTGATGTTAATCTTACATTTCTCTTAGTTCTAAAAAAAAGTTGGACTCCTATCTCATTTTCTAATATAGCAATTTGTCTACTTAAAGAAGGCTGAGAAACATATAAATTTTTAGCTGCTTCTGTAAAATTTAAATGCTTAGCTGCAGCAAGAAAATACTCAATTTGAAGTAAGGTAACCTTTTCATAGTTCACAAAAACTCCTCCAATATTTTGTTTTCTATATTTTCCATAAGGACAACTTAAATATATCAGAGGTAGATAGATAATTCAATCTAAGATATTTACCCTTTAAATGAAAAAATACCGCCAAAATTTCAATATTTCGGCAGTATTCTTAATTAAGCTATATTAAACCAATGCTTAATAAATATTATCTCCTATTAGAATTACTTATAATTCTAGTTAACTGTATTATTTTAATAAGTATCTCCAAGCATAGGTCTTACATTTATTTCTTCTACAACTGCTTGAGGACTTAAAGTTAGTAGAACACCCACAAGTTTTGCTATATCACTTGCTTCAAGTAATCTTCCTTCTGGAGTTTTTTCATTAGGAGTTCTTTTTTCTGTAAAAGTTCCTCCAGGATTAAGTAGTGTAACTCCAATCCCTAATTCTTTAAGTTCATTTCTTAAACTATATGCATAGGATTTTAAAGCCCATTTAGAAATTCCATAAAGTGATCCATAATCAACTCTTATGCTTGCTGTAGAGCCTATGATTATTATTCGTGGATACTCTCCTTTTTTAAGTATATCTATAAATCTCTGCACCAATTTATAATTAGAAATAACATTAACTTTTAATAACTCTTCAAGTTCATATGGAGACGCTTTTACTACTGATCTTAAAGAACTTCCAAAGTAAGCTGCATTTAAAATAATTACATCTGGTGAAAAGTTTCTTTTGGAGGTTTCTTCTATTAAAGTATCAACATCATCTTTTAAATCCCAAGCAAATCCGTTAACTCTTTCAGAAAAGCCTGAAACAGCTTTGTTTAATCTATCTGAATCCCTCGCAACTAAAAATAATTCATGTCCACTTTTATGGAGTTCTTTAGCTACATCTAATCCAATTCCCTGACTTCCTCCAGTTATAAGTATCTTCATTTTAAAACCTCCTTTTAATTAAAATCTATACATTAGCTATTATAGCCTCATTTAAAGTTTTTCTTTGAGGAGCATATGGTGTTTGATCTGGATATCCAATATCTACATAAGTCACAAGTTTTATATACTCTGGAAGATTAAAGTGTTTACTTATTCTTTCAATCATTGTCTCATTAAATGTAAGCCAAACTCCTGATAACCCAAGCGCATGAGTAGCTAATACTATGTTTTGAGCAGCAGCTCCCACATCAATAAGTCTGTTTCTTACAGGATTTAATGGATTTGCTCTATAAACTCTCTCGTCTTGTAGAAGCACTAAATGTACTGGACCTCCTGGAACATCACTTCCTCTAAATAATTTAGGGGTTGTCTCTTCTCTAACTATTAGATATTTTATAGATTGTAAGTTGCATGAGTGTGCTGCCCACAATCCACTTTCAAGTATCTTTTCTATAAGTTCTTCTGGAACTCTATCTTCTTTAAAGTGTCTCACTGATCTTCTCTCTTTTATAACCTTAAAGAATGTTTCTTGTTCTTTATCCGATAATTTATATGATTCAAATTCAGATAAATCTAAACTTTCACCCTTAAGTAATACTTCTGATAAGCCTATTAGCTTCTGAGCGTATATATATTCTGGTAATTCCTTAGAAATATTTCTTTTTTCCCATAAATCAAGAAACTTTTTAGCTGTATCCGATTGATTTTCTTTTAATTTCTCTTCTCCGTGAGCAGCTGAATAAGTTTGAATTTCTAGAGTATGGTGTATTCTTTCTCTGAACCTTGCTCTGAATTCCACCTCATCTAATGCTAAATATTCTTCCTCCAATAGGTTAAATTTTCTTAATATTTCTTCTGACATAATTATCTTCTCCTTCTTAATCTATAAAATATATTCTAATTTTTCTTCTAACTTAGGTGCATTTATTGAATTGATTTCTTTATGGATTTCATCAATAATCTCTAAAATATTTTCGTCATTTCTATTTCTTGGTCTTGAAAAAGGAACTTCAAAAATTCTACGTATTCTTCCTGGTCTAGGTGATAAAAGAACTACCCTTGTTCCTAAATAAACAGCCTCTGATACATCATGAGTTATAAATATTATGGTTTTTTTCTCTCTTTTCCACAAATCCACTATTTCATCTTGTAAAGATAACCTAGTTAGATAATCTACTGCTCCCAAAGGTTCATCCATTAAAAGCACCTCAGGGTTATTTACCATTGTTCTTGCCAGGCCTGCCCTTTGTTTCATTCCTCCTGATAATTGATGTGGATATTTATCTTCAAAACCTCTCAAATTCACAATATCTATATACTTATCAACAGTAGACTTTCTCTTTTCCTTATGAACTTTACCTATCTCTAAGCCAAACTCAATATTCTTTCTTATAGTCCTCCATGGAAATAACGAGGAATCTTGAAATACAACACCTATATCTTTACTTGGTCCATCCAGTTTTTCATTACCTAAAAATACATCTCCACTACTTTCCTTTAACAAGCCAGCTATAATTTCTAGTAAAGTACTTTTTCCACAACCGCTTGGACCCAGTATAGATACAAACTCACCTTCTTCAATTGTTAAATTAATATCTTCTAAAGCTTTTGTTCCATCTGTACCTGGGTATACTTTGTTTATATGATTTAATATAATTTTAGGCATATTCCCTCTCCTTTACTATTTCTTTGGTATAAAGCTTAAATCTACAATTTTATCTACATCATAAATTTCTTTTTGGAATCCCCATTTCTTTTGTAATTCCTGAGTTGTCTTTAAAGTTTCTATATTTATATTAGGTTCGTTTTCCCATAATTCTCTCTCTGGTTCTAAAGCTTTTACTAAAGTATCTTTAGGGATATTTAAATATTTAGTTGCAAATTCTAAAAACTCATCTTGATGTTCTTTAGCATACTCATTGCTCTTAAAATAAACTTCTATAACCTTTTTTACAGTCTCTGGATTACTTTTTATAAATTTATCACTAGCAACTAAAGCACCAGTATTAAAGTTAGGAACATAATCCCAGCCTTTTGCAAGTAATTTAGCTTTTCCTTCTATTTCTCCCATAGCTACAAATGGTTGATGTATTATTGTTGCATCAACTTGATTTGCTTCCAAGCTAGCATAAGCTTGTTGCATAGATCCGTTAGCTATCAATTCTACATCTTTATCTGGATCTAAACCATTTTGTTGTAGAATTTCTCTTACTGTAACATCCATTCCGCTACCTTTTTCATTAACGCCTACTCTTTTTCCCTTTAAATCTTTTATATCCTTTATTGAAGTTTTACCGATTAAATACCAAGCCCCTTTAGTTCTAAACATTGAGGATACTAATTTTAATGGGGCTCCTGTACTTGCCGCTGTTATAGCTTGAGAAGTATTTAAATCTCCCATATCTATAGAATCCGATGCTATAGCTGAAACCTTGTCTTTAACATCTACAAGCTCTAAATCTATCCCAGCATCTTTAAAAAATCCCTTCTCTACTCCAAACCAAAATCCTACAGCTGTCATGCCCTGATAAGCTGCATATCTTACCTTTAATGTTTCACCATCAGAAGAGCTTTCTTCTTTTTTTGCACATCCTCCTAAAACCCCTACAAACAAAGCACTTGCTATTATTACTGACAATACTTTTTTAATTTTTATCATTATTTACTCCTCCTTAACTTTTATGAATTCTTCCATTTTAGAAAAACTTTCTCTTCAAATAAATCTACTATCTTTACTAAAATTACAGATAATATAGTTACTATGATTATGATAAGAAATAACCTTGGTGTATTATAAACTGCAGCTGCTTCTGATAACATAAATCCCAAACCTTTTTTAGAAGCCTGCATTTCTGCAAATATAACACCTGTTATTCCTGTAGCTGCCATTACTCTTAACCCTGCAAATATACTTGGTATTGCTGATGGTAAAAGTACTTTTAAGATTGTCTGAAACTTAGAGGCCCTAAAAACTTTAGATACCTTTAAATAATTATTTGAGGTCTGTTTTGCCCCAGAGATTGTATTAAAGAATATAGTGAAAAAACTAAATAAGAATACAAGCACCACCTTACTTGAAAATCCTATTCCAAACCAAATAGTAAGTAATGGTATTATTGCTACTTTAGGAATAGACATAAGCCCAGACACAAAAGGTGCAAAGAACTTATCAACTTTTGGAAATGCTACAAAAAGTAATCCCAATATTATTCCCAAGGCAATAGATAACCCATAACCAGCTAAAAACTCTGAAATAGTAGCTAGAATATGTTTAAGTAATATATTCTTAGTTAGTAAATCCAATAACTCCTGGAATATCTGACTAGGCGAAGCTAAATACAGTTTATTTATTCTTCCAGATGAAACCACAAATTCTATAGCTCCCATAATAGCTAAAAGTAAAATGATCTGCCCAATTAAGTTTTTGCTATTTATCTTCTTTTTTTCCATAAGTATACTCACCTCTTAATAGTTCGTCCTTAGAAAAATATATTCTTTCGCAGGACTTGTCTCCCCAGAGCACATTTTTAGTTATCTTATGCGAAGTGTCTCCCGTAAAACCTTCTGATATGGTAGTATCAGTAACATCACAATATAATGAAGCAAATTCCTTAAACCAAGGATTTTTTTCAAATCGTGAAATCCAGGAAACCCCATAAGGGCAGTGTGATTCTTTAAGTTCTGGTACCCAACCCAAAAATGGAACGTCTGTTAGTTTGAATATATTGTCTGAAACTAAATCTAGATTCTCCTTTTTAGCCCTTTCTCTCATTGACTCAGTTCTTTCTATGGCCTTTTCAAATAGAACCTTTTTAAGTATTTCTCCTGTTTTTTCATTTCCAAGTTCCTCTACTAAAACCTTAGCAAAATAGAAATATAAATCTCCAAAATGTCTAGATGCAAGTCTTACTTGTTCTATGGCATACTCTTTATCAATCTGTTTTTTACTCATTTTTATAATCCCCCTTAAAAGTATTTTCTAATTTGTCCATATAATTTACATATTCCTTGATAGTAAACTTAGGTTTAAACTCATCCTTTATCTTTTTAGCTTCACTTGCCTTTTCTTTTAATAGTCTATATGCAGTTAAAGCCATTATTTTAGCGGTAACTATATAAGAAACCTCTTCATCTACAACATTAAAGTCTTCAGAATGAAGTGCTCCATTAACTCCTCCTGTTTCAAATTTTAAAACTGGAATTATATGAGTTAAATCTCCTACATCTGTTGAACCAGCCATGTGAGAACCTATTTCTGTCTTTCTAATCTCCCCATTAGGTATAACTTCTTTAGCAATATTAATTATAATTTCTGATGGCTTAAGTGGAATTACTGGTAAATACCCTGGAAGAGTAGTAATCTCTATTTCAGCACCTATAGCAATTGCTCCTGATTTAAAACTCCTATTAACTTTTCTATCAGCATCTAAAATAGCCTCAATAGACTTTCCTCTTACTAAAGTTTCAATAACAGCTTCATCAGGAACTACATTAACTAGATTTCCTCCTTTAGTGATTATAGGGTGAACTCTCACTGAATCCTCATCTTTAAAGGTTTCTCTTTGATAAGATAAGGCATTTAAACCTATGTTAGCCGCATTAAGTGCATTTATACCAAGATGAGGAGTCCCTGCTGCATGTGATGCCTTCCCCCTATACTTAATGAGTTTTGATAAAAATCCATTACTACTAGAATCTCCAACTATTACATCAGTTTCTCCAGGTCTTGTATGATGAACTACAGCTATATCAACATCATCAAACTCTCCTATTCTAATGAGTTCACTTTTGCCTCCACCGTATTTTATTAAATTCTTATCTTTTAAAGAGTTTTTAAACTCTATCTCTCCATATTCTTCTGAAGGAACTCCAAAGAAGATAACATTTCCCTCAATATTATTTATAATTTCCTCATGAGCTAAAGCTATTGAAGCTCCAATTATCCCAGCTAATTGGGCATGATGTCCACAGGAATGACTGGCTCCAGTACTTTTATTGGCATAAACATGTCCAGGACACACTATTGCATCCAACTCTCCAATTAAAGCGATATTTATGTCATCATCATTTAGCTCTTTTAGATATCCTTTAACCCCAGTAATAGCAAGATTGTCTTTTAAAACCTTTGTATTTTTACTTAATATTTCTTTTACTTTTTCAGCTGTTCTTGTCTCTTTATAACCAAGTTCAGCATTTTTATAGATGTCTCTTGCAAACTCTATAATTACTTGTTTATTTTCATCGATTACCTCAATGATTTTTTGTTCAACTTTATCCACTTTTTCAGCACCTCCATTACAATAATAATTAGCTTTTTCTTTAATTTATATTGTTTCCACAGGAAACTATTTATTTTAAAAAAGGCTGAGCTTTAAAAAGAATTTAAAATTTCTTTTTAAAGCTCAGCCTCTAGTATTTCTAGTCAGCTTAATATTCAATTCATTATTTTAAATAATTATTCCATATATTGCTCTAATTCCTCAGTGTATCTTTTAAGAAAGTTTAATACAAATTCCTTTTGCTCAATGGTATAATCATTAAATTCTTTGTCAAATGCTTTAGTTCTTATAGAATGAAATTCATAATGTCCATTAAATGCTTTAGTTCCTAAATCAGTCAGTTTAAAATATATTTCCTTTTTATTATCAAGAAATTTGTACTTTTTAATTAATCCTTTAAGCTCCAACTTTTTGGTCACTTTAGATACAGTACTTTTGGTAGTGTTCATTATTTTAGCAATTTCAGTTGTGTTAGCATCAGAATTTTTGCCTATTACCTCAAGCATATGTATGTCAGAAGTATGAAGTTTAACTCCACAACTACCATAATCTCTAGACTGCTTTGATAGTATTTCATTAACTGAAAACATTCTTCCAATCATTTGATCTAACCTGATATTAAAATCTTCCACCCTATCCTCCATTTTTGTTTCCTGTAGAAACAATCCTTTAATACATATTAATACTATATGAATTGTATGTCAATATTTTTTTTCTAAATTTATAATTTTAAATCCGCCATTAATATTCCTAATATTTGATTTGTTTCACTTTTTATAGGTACAGACATTGCAATACAATAGCTATTAGTATCTACAGATATGTAGGGCTCTGAAATAAAGTCCTTCCCACTTATAGCTTCTTTGAAATATGGTCTATGAGAAAAATTAACATACACTTCATCTTCAGAATAATCCAAAGTAATGGCTTTTCTTAAGCCATCCTTCTGCATTAATGCGATTAATTCAAAGTAAGGATACTTTCTTATTTCGCTTAATAATACTGGAGTAGCTTTAGCATAATCCATAGTTATAAAACTAGAGTTTTCAGCTACTTTTTTTAATGTAGCTATTCCATCATTTATATATTGTTGCTTTTTATCGTCAATCTTATAATTTTTTACAAAACTATCCACGTACTCTTTTATGTCTTTGTTCATATCATTAAGGTTACTTAATCTATTAAATATATTTTCTGTTATTTTATATTGATCTTCTGAGGAGGCCGCTATTTCTGAGGTAGTAGAAAATAAATACTCAAATGTTTCATAAACATCATTTACTGCATTATCTATTTTCTCTATTCTATCAACTTGACTTGCTATATGATCTTCTATCTTTATAAACTCATCAAAAGATTTATGTGTTTGTACCTTTAGTGTATTTAAATAATTTTTTGTTGCTTTTGAAACTTCTACATATTCCTTAATATCCTCTATTTCACTTTGTAAGCTAATAGAAATGTCTTGTATTTCTTGTTTTACTTCATTTATAATTCCTTCTATATGTTTGGCTTGTACCGCTGAATTATCTGCAAGTTTCCTTATTTCTTCAGCCACAACTCCAAAGCCCCTTCCATATTCACCTGCACGTGCCGCCTCAATTGACGCATTTAAGGCTAAGAGATTCGTACTTTTACTTATCTTCCCAACCTCATCTACTATCTCTTCTATTAAATAAGTTTTTTCATTAAGATTTATTATTTTTTTACTAGTATTTAAGTTAGATTTTGCTGTATTTTCTATTTTTCTTATTAGTGTTTCAAGATTATCATAGCTTGAGTTTAATGCACTTATATTTTCTTTCTCCATTGTCTTAATATTTTCAGCTTTCTCTGCAATCTGCTTTGACCAATCGCTCACTTCATGAGAATAATCCTTGGTTTCTTCAATTAGCTCCATCTGCTTTTCCATATTATTAGAAATATCATTAATCATAGTGGCATTTTCTTTACTTGAGGCTTTAATATCAGCTACAGCATTTTTTAGATCTATAGTATAATTTATAATTTTATCTGATAGGGTAATAATCTGAGCTATTAATCCCCTAAACTTTAATATTACCTTATTTAGATTATCTCCTAGTGTATATCTTTTAACTTTATCCCCTTCAAAAGTTTTAGTGAGATCCCCTCTTGAAATATCTCTTAGTAGTAAATCTACCTCTTTTATATAATTTGATGAAAATATATTTTTTAACATAACCTTCCCCCATTCAATTGCATATTATCCCTATCTATTTAGTAGATTTTATCTCCATTTATATACTTTGTCAATGAGTTTTAGTCATATACACCATCAATTTTCCACTTTATAATTCTCAGCACTGTTTCACTGCACCTATGTTTTACTGCTCCGCTTTTACGCTGTTCCTATTTTTCTGAAGTCCTATTCACCACTTTTCCAATGTTCCACTGTTCCACTGTTCCTGTGCTTTTGCATAAAAACACTTCACTGTTTCAAATGACCTGCATACCGCTGATTTATTTACTTTTTATCTGTATAATCCTTGCATAACCTAACTGAATGTTTTCAGACAAAAAAACTGCGAATAAATCGCAGCTTTGTATTATTTAAATCTATTTATAATAAAATTCTTTTATAATTAACTTTTCCACTTTAGCAATAATGCAGAATGTATTATTACAACTACAGATCCTATATTATGTACCAATGCCCCCAATATAGGATTTAAAACACCCGCCATAGCGAGTATAATTGCTACAAAGTTTAATATCATTGATATAATGATATTAATATTTATTGTCCTCATAGTTCTTATTGAAAGCTCTATTAAGTGTGGTATTGCTTTTATATCATCACCTATCAGTGCTATATCTGCTGCCTCAACAGCTATATCACTACCTATTCCTCCCATAGCAATTCCTACAAAGGATTTCTTTAAAGCGGGAGCATCATTTACTCCATCTCCTACCATACAAATTCTTTCGTCTTCACTTTGAAATTTATCAATTACGGATAGTTTATCTTCTGATAAACACTCTGAATAAAACTCATCAATTCCTGATTCTAAAGCTATGTTTGAAGCAGTTTGCTTATTATCTCCTGTAAGTAAAACAGTATCTTTTCCTAATTTCTTAAGGTTCTCAACCATTTCTCTAGAATTATTTCTTAACACATCTTCTAATACTATAAATCCTTTTATTATAGAGTTCTCAGCTAAAAATACAATTGTGCATCCTTTGCTTCTAAATTCTTTAACTTTATCCTCTTGAGAAGAAGTTAAAGCTATATTGTTTTCCTTTAAGAGCCTGTCATTTCCTGCTAAAACCTTCTTGCTACTTATAGTTCCGTATACCCCTTTACCTATTTCCATCTTAAAGTCTGTTATGTCTTCTAGTTGCAACTTTGACACTGAATTAAAGTGCTCTACTATTGCTTTACCTAGTGGATGTTCTGATGATTTTTCAACACTAGCTATTAGTTTTAATAGCTGTTCTTCTGAAATAGATTCATCAAAAGACTTAACCTTAGTAACCTTAGGTTTTCCATAAGTTAATGTACCTGTTTTATCAAAAGCTATTTTTCTTACCTTTGATAATCTCTCTAGGGCATCCCCTTCTTTAATTAAAATACCGTATTTAGTGGCATTTCCTATCCCTGCCATTATTGCTGTAGGAGTTGCTAATACTAAAGAACATGGACAAAATACAACTAGTATGGTAACTGAACGTATGATTTCTCCTGTAATAAACCAAGTTGCTACTGCTGATACTAACGCTATAACAACAATCCAAGTCGCCCATCTATCTGCCATACCAACTATTTTAGCTTTTCCTGCATCTGCTGATTTAACAAGACGAATCATTTTTTGAAGTGAACTATCTTCACCAACCTTTGTTGCTTTCATTTCAAATGCTCCAAATTGATTTACAGTTCCACTAAAGACTTCATCTCCAGTCTTTTTATCCACAGGCATTGATTCGCCAGTCATAACTGATTGATCTATTGATGTTTCACCTTTTATCAAAACTCCATCAACTGGTATAGTTTCTCCTGGTAATACTTTAAGAATATCATTTACCAATACCTCTTTAGCAGTAATTATCTTTTCTTCCCCAGCTTTAATTACCCTTGCTGCAGTTGGGGTTAGGTTTACTAACTTTTCAATTCCTGCCTGAGCCTTTTTAACAGTACGTTCTTCTAGTAATGCACCTAAAGTCATAATAAATGCAACTTCTCCAGCTGCAAAAGTTTCTCCTATTATAACTGATGCAATTAACGCCATAGATACTAATACGTCTGCTTTGATATCAAACTCAGTAACTAATCCAATTATAGCCTCTTTAATTATAGGAAGCCCACATAAAATAATTGCAATCCATGCTAAATCAATAGGAGCTTGTACTAAGTCAAAGAAACTAAATATAAGTGATATTACTGAAATTATAAGTCCTAATATGGTGCGATTTTCTTCATCTTTAAATACTGAATTTACTATAGCCATAACAATATCTCCCTTCTTATATACCTATAGGGGTATATGTATATAATATTGTTTGGACTATTTTTTGTCAATAAAAAAGTAGCCAATTTTCATTGACTACCTTACTTTCCTTATGACATTCTTGAAAAATGTTCTATAGCTTTTGCAAATTCTTTAATAGTTTTATCAGCATCTCCATGTTCTATACCATCTTTTACACAATGGCTTAAATGCCCCTCTAATACTACTTGCCCAACTTTATGAATTGCACTTTTAGCTGCATTTATTTGAATCAAAATATTCTCACAGTCCACATCTTCATCTACCATTCTATCTATGGCATTTAACTGTCCCATAATCTTCTTTATTCTTCTATGTATATTATCTGAATCCATACATTGACGCATGATAACCCTCCATTCACTAACCCCATTGTTATTAATATGTAGAAAGAATATCATTCATATTAACTAATGTCAACTTTAGCTATCTTCTAGAATATTTTTTCAAAAGCTATTCTTTCATTTCCATCAAGTAGATAAATTATTCCACAGTATTCAAACTTGTTTTTCTTAAGAAGTTTTTGCATAGATAAGTTCTCTCTATGAGTATCAACCTTAATGCTATGAACATTATTAATTACACAAAGCTCTTCAACTTTTTTTATAATTTCAGATGATAAACCTAGACCCTTATATGTATTATCAACAGCTATCCTATGTATTACAGCATACTTATCATTAGTAATCCACTTACCATCATAGATATTGTTATATGTACTTTCTCCATCAAAGGAAACAGCTACTGTAGCTACAATATTATCATCTTTTAATAATACATAGCTATGCCCATTCACAATATCATTATTTATAGTATCACTATTTGGATAATTATTTTGCCATTGATTTATACCTTGTTCTTTAAAATAATCTTGAGCTTGCTTTATTACTACCATTACGTTATCAACATCTGCTTTAACTGTTTTTCTAAAATTCAATTTCTTCTCCATCGTTCATTCCTTACTGTCTAATTCTCTTATTATTTTTCCAAACTACAATTTAATTTCTATAAATTATATCACATTTTATTTAAAGTGTATAAAGCTAATTATATTTCTTTTTCAATGAAATTAACCCTCTATAATTTTCCAGTATAAATACTTCTATATTACACAATATATTAAGGAATACCTTACCTTTACAAAAATCATGTTCAGCTTTTAAATATTTTTCCATGGACATGATTAACTTTGATGGCAGCTGTATAGTTCCAACACATTAATAACTTTTTTAATATATTACCTAAATTAGAATCATATTTATTGAAATTTATCTTTCTTTAAATATGATTCTTTTTTAATTCTTTATAACTATACCAACTATTAGCAAAATGTCCTATCCCTAAAAATACAACTAAAATACCTAACCAAATTGATTTTCCTAAAAAAGCAGCAAATAAAAATGCTCCCACTGGAAAAACAGCCATAGGAATAGGTATAAAACTTAAAGGCTCCCATAAAAGTTTATATTCTTGTCCTTTAACTACATATCTACCCCACAAAAAATAATATATCAATATACATAATCCCATAAAAACAGCCCAAACATTTATAGTTAATTTCTCAAAGTTATTTTTAGATATAACTAAAATTAAAATACATCCAACCTGCCCTATTCTTTCTAAAACAGTAAATGTAATTCCTACATCTTTTAAAACCTTAGGTGCATTATTTGGTGGAAACTTTATTATTAATAAATTAGGTATAAATATAGCTATTGCAATCATTGTTCCTATTATTGAAAAACCCATTACTTTACCTCCTTTAGTTGATTTATTATAATCCTAATTATACCATGTGGGTTACATATAATAGTAGTCTTACACAGTAATAATGCGATATTGACTTGAGTATTTATTATGCTTGCTATAAAATAGTAATAAGGTTACACATAATAATTATATATGGTAAAAATCATTATGGGAGGTTTAAAATGTTATCAGAATTAATAAAGAAAAATAGATCTTATAGACGTTTTTATCAAGATGAAAAAATAAGCACTGAAACTTTACTTGAACTAGTAGATTTAGGTAGGTTATCTTCTTCAGCTGCCAACCTACAATCTCTAAAATATGTATTATCTAACGATGATGAAAAAAATCAAGTGATTTTTAATACTCTTGGATGGGCTGGTTACCTAAAAGATTGGGCTGGTCCTGAAGAAGGAGAAAAGCCAAGTGCATACTTAATACTCGTTAATGATACATCTATAAGTAAAAATCCTGCTATTGATGTAGGTATTGCTTCTACAAACATTCTATTAGCTGCTGTAGAAAAAGGACTTGGGGGTTGTATGCTTTTAAATGTAAATAAAAAAATTTTAGCACCAGCTCTAAATTTAAGTGATAATCAAGAAATAGCTATGGTTATAGCTTTAGGAAAACCAAAAGAAGAAGTTATTCTAGAAAGTGTTTCTTCATCTTCGGATATTAAATACTGGAGAGATGCAAATCAAACACATCATGTTCCAAAAAGAAAGTTAGAGGACATTATTATAAAATAATTTACTAGATAAAAGAAGAATTCAGATTAATTACTGAATTCTTCTTCTCTTATTTTTTCACCTTTTATTTTATAGCTCATATCATTTGTAGTTATAACTTTATATTCGCCGTTTTCATATTCTACTTTTGATATGCTAGCGTTTTCGATTCCAGATACATCAATGCTTTTATCTAATTGATTAAAAATATTCCTAAGTATACCTCCATGTACTACTAAAAGAATATTTCCTCCTCCATTATCAGAAGCTTCTTTAGTGATTTCAGTTAATGCACCCATTACTCTATTAATCATAATATCATAATTTTCAGCTTGTCCTGTTTCATCTAAAGACGCACAAGTATCTGCAAAAGCTCTCCCAAAGTCAGGTATTTTTAAGGCTTCTTCAAAGGATTTAATATTTAATTTTTTAAATATATCATTAAATAAAACCTTCTCTATTTCTCCCTCATATTTCCCAAAATGCATCTCTCTAAGTCCTGGAACCTCTACAAGTTCTAAGTCTTTATTAGCCTTATTTTCTCTTATAACAATTTTAGCTGTCTTAACTGCACGCCCTAAATCACTGCTATAAACTGCTTTAAATTTTATATCTCTTAATCCTAAAGCAGTACTTGTAACTACTTCTTCTCCCTCTTTAGTTAATACTCCATCACACCAACCTTGAACACGTTTAGCTTTATTTATTATGGTTTGTCCATGTCTCATTAAATATAGTACAACTTTATTATTATCCACAATCATTTATAAATTCCTCACAATCTTTATTAAAATTACCCTTATTACACTAACTTTTTCTTATAACAAAGTTTATATACTATTAATTATATATCAATTTTTCTTTTATAAATTTCTTTTTTTGTAAAAGTACCATTAAAATCACTTAACATCTATTAAGCTTTTTTTATCCTCGTACATATTTTTATCTGCTACTTTAATTAAATCAGTAAGATATTTCCCATCTCTAGGAAAAATTGAATAACCAACACTAATTCCAAGATTTTTGTTAGAATAAATATCGCTTACCTTCTTTTTTATATTTTTAATCATATCATTTAAAGCATCTATAGTTGTATATGATAAAAGAATTACAAACTCATCCCCACCAATTCTAGATACATGACCTCTTAATCCAACCACATTAGCTATTATCTTAGTGCTTTCATCTATATAATAATCTCCTTCTATATGCCCATATGTATCATTAACCATCTTGGTTCCATCTAAATCACATACTATAACAAAAAAAGGATTTTTCTCTCTTGCGACAGAATCATATATCTTTTCGATTCCATTTCTATTTAAAATACCAGTCATATGATCTGTCATAGCTGACTTTTCTAATTTATTCATCATTGTTTTAGTGAAATTACTCCATAATATTACTCCTATTATGTAGATAATTCCGCCTAAAGTAAATCCAGCTTTTCTTATATTACTAATAAACTCATAATCAAAAATACTTCCTATAAAATCAGCAAAGGTTGCAACTGTTAGCAAAGCTAATCCTCCTATTAATATAAGGAAGGTGTATGATTTAAGAGGCCATTTTTTATTAGTGAAGTATAATAATTTAATCATATAGAAAAGCAGTATGGCTACGGCCAAAAATATCAATAACTTTCGAAACTCAAACATGATAATTCTCCTAAAATATTAATATACTAAATATTATATATTACATTATAATATTATTCATTAACTATTATGTTAAGAATTTATCATCTTGATTATGTAATCATCCATGTAAATCTATCATAGCTTCAACTTATTTAATTTCTTCTATAACACCCTCACAATAATTCTTTACTCCATCAAATCCATTAACCTTATATGCTTTATTTAAATCACTGCCTATTCCAGTGCAGTTAGCTCCAGCCTTAAACCATTCATTTATGTTTTCCTTATTAACCCCGCCTGTAGGCATTACTTTAAGGTCAGGGAAGATTGATTTCACAGCACCAACAAAAGCTTTTCCAACAACATTTCCCGGGAATACTTTTATAAACTCTAAACCAAGTTTTCTTGCTTTATTTACCTCTGACATGGTCATAAGTCCAGGTATTATTAAAGTCTTTTTCTCTTTGCAGTATTCTATTATTTCCTCATCAAAACATGGAGATACTATAAAGTCAGCTTTATTTTTTATACATTCATCTACTTCATTTTTAGATAAAACAGTTCCTGCTCCTATACATAAATCATTGTATTTTTCTTTTAATTCTCCTATAAGCTTTGGGGCATCTGGTACACTCATAGTAATCTCTATTACCTTAAATCCGCCTAAAATAGCACCTTCACTTATTTCTTTTGCTTCTTCATAGCTATTAGTTCTTACTACTGCAACCACTTTATTTCCTATTAAAGTTTCATATATTTTATTAAACATATCTTCCTCCTTAACGTTCTACCTTTTTATTTTTTCCTAGGTGAACAAGAACATCTTCGTAATATGGTAGTCCTTCATTATCACCTTCAACTCCTACTACCAAAGAGCCTACTGCATTTCCGAATCTTATACTATCCTCAAAAGATTCGCCCTTTATTGTTGAAGTTAAGAATCCTGCTGCGAATCCATCTCCAGCTCCAACTGTATCCACTAAAGCTTTTGGTGCTATTCCATCAATATAAAATATCTCTTTTCCCTCATATCCCATAGCCCCTTTAGCTCCTCTTTTTATTACCACTTTAGATATTCCATAGCTATAAAACCTCTTTATAGCCGCCTCTAAATCTCTAGTTTCTAACAAAAGTTCTACTTCTTCATCTCCTACTAAAAGTATATCAACATGAGGTAAAATTGAGTTTATAAATTCCTTTGCTTCTTCTTTTGTCCACATTTTCAACCTTATGTTTGGATCAAAAGATATTAATAGTCCATTTTTTTTAGCTAACCTTATAGCTTCTAAAATTATATTTTGATTGTTTTTTAATATTGAAGGAAAAACCCCTGTTATATGCAAAACTTTACTCTTTTTAAAGTATTCTTCATTTAAATCTTCTGGTTTCATAGTACTTGTAGGGGAATTTTCTCTATAATAAAAGGATCTGCTTGAGCCATCTGATAAAACCTCTCTAAAATACACAGAGGTTGGATGTCCATCTACAAGTTTAACCTCTGAAGTATCTACATTATCGGCTCTTACACTTCTTAATATAAATTTCCCAAAATCATCATTACCAAGGCTACTTATCCATCCTGATTTTAACCCTAATCTAGCACATCCTATTGCTACATTTAGCTCTGCCCCTCCAACCTTTTTCTCAAAGGTATTTGTAAATATTATTGGTCCTTTTTTCTCAGGACACATTGCTACCATTCCATCACCTATTGTTATAATATCCAAAATGACTTCCTCCTTTTTCTCTTATAATACTAACTAAAGAGTGCCAATAAAATTGACACTCTTTAGTTCACTATATTACTTGTCTATTATTCTTCTATCTTTTTCATAAACATATAACTTAATGCAAAAGATGAAGCTAAAGCTATTATCATTCCTAAAACAGCATATATAAAGTATGGTCCTATATAAGCTGGAATACTGAACACACTTGATAAAATATATCCATATAACCTAACTCCAAAGAAGCTTATAAATGCAGAGGATATGGAGCTTCCTATTGTTGCAGCTAAAAATGCTTTTTTGTATTTAGCTAAAACTCCGAATAAAGCAGGCTCAGTAATTCCTAAAAGCCCTGATATACCAGCTGAAACAATAACTGACTTTTCATTATTATTTCTTACCTTAAAGTAAACTGCTAGAGTTGCTCCAACTATAGATAGGTTGGCCATAAACATCATCGGCATTAACATATCATATCCTTGAGTTGCAAAGTTTTGAAGAGCAATTGGTGTCATAGCATGATGCATACCAGTCATAATTGCTATTGGACGAATTGCTCCAACTACAATACCTGCTAATACTGGTGAAATTGCAAATAAACCTTGAACTATCCAAGCTAAGAAATTACCTAAATGAATACCTATTGGTCCTATTACAGATAAAGCTAAAAATCCTGAAATAAATAATGTTAATGTAGGGGTTACAACAGTTTTTAAAACAGAAGGCATATATTTATCAACATACCTATGAACATAACTCATTACTAAAACAGAGAAAATAATTGGTATAACTGTTCCTGTATAATTGAAAACTGGAATTGGTATTATTCCCATAAAATAAAATGCTGCTATTTCTTTAGCTTTTGCAGCTTCCACCATAGTTGGGAACATTACTGTCGAAGCTATTGCAATTCCCAAATATTGATTTGTTTTAAACATTTTTGCTGCTGAAGCTGCTAAGAAGAATGGTAAAAATGTAAACACTCCACTAGCCATCATATCAATGATTTGAACAGTAGGTGTAGTACCAGAAATTATTTTAAGTGCTACAAGTCCTGCTATAAGACCTTTAATCATACCTGCTCCTGCAATGGCTGGAACAATTGGTCCAAAAACTCCAGATACAGTGTTCATAAATGCTGTAACTAAATCCTTTTTCACCTTTGGTTCATTATCAGAATTTTTTTCATTTGCAGACACACCTAGTTTATTAGCTAAAATGTTATAGTACTCATTAACTTTAGTACCAATTACAATTTGAAATTGGTCTTTATTAAATTGAGCACCTACCACTCCGTCTAACTTTTTAATTTCTTCTAAGTTAACCTTGTTTTTATCCTTAAGGTCAAATCTAAGACGTGTCATACAATGCCATGAATTAATAATATTTTCTTTTCCGCCAACATTAGAAATAATTGCGTTTATAATTTGTTCTTTTTCCATTAAGCATTCTCCTATTCATATTTTTATAATTTCGTTTACAAGATGAATGATAGCACAATTAATTTTAAAAATAAATCAGTCCAAAAAATCATTATTTTTTCTTTAAAGCCTTATAAAACAAGGCTTAACAAGGAACTTATACATTAATTGGTATGGTTTATTTTAAATAGCACTGATTTTATCAAACCAAATTGACTTTACCTTCTAAGACATGTTTCAATAGTATTAAAGTAATAATGAAAAGAGGAATTTTAATGACACCAACAATTATTGCAAATGTGGAATGTTTTACTTTAAAACCAGATAGACACAATTTAGTAGTAGTTAAGGTTACTACAGATAAAGGGATAACTGGCTATGGCTGTGCAACTTTTCAACAAAGACCAAAAGTTGTTAAGCTTATGGTAGAAGAATATCTTAGACCTATACTAATTGGAAAAGATGCAAATAATATCGAAGACTTATGGCATATGATGATGGTTAATTCTTATTGGAGAAATGGGCCAGTAACTAACAATGCAGTCTCAGGTGTTGATATGGCATTATGGGATATAAAAGGCAAACTTGCAAACATGCCTTTATATCAACTTTTTGGTGGAAAATCAAGAGATGCTATTCCAGCATATACACATGCTGTAGCTGATAACATTGATGATTTATATAAAGAAGTGGACTCTATATTAGCTGAAGGTTATAAACATATTCGCTGTCAGCTAGGTTTTTATGGTGGTAATCCTACTAATCTCCACTGTCCCGAAAACCCTACTCCTGGTTCTTATTATGACCAAGATGATTATATTGATACGACTTTAAATATGTTTTCTTTATTAAGAGAAAAGTACGGGAATAAGTTCCACATACTTCACGATATTCATGAAAGACTTTTCCCAAATCAAGCTGTTCAATTTGCTAAAGATGTTGAAAAGTTCAAACCATATTTCATAGAGGATATTTTAGCCCCAGACCAAAATGAATGGTTAGGACAAATACGCACGCAAACATCAACACCAATTGCTAGTGGTGAATTATTTAATAACCCAATGGAATGGAAACATCTAATTGCAGAAAGAAAAATAGACTTTTTAAGGTGTCATGTTTCTCAAATCGGCGGAATTACACCAGCTTTAAAATTAGGTGCATTATGTGAATCTTTTGGAATAAGAATTGCATGGCATACACCTTCAGATATTACCCCAATAGGAATAGCTGTTAACACTCACTTAAATATCCATCTTTATAGTGCAGCTATTCAAGAGAATATTCCAATAAATCCAAACACAAGAAGTGTATTCTCAAACATAGTTGAAGCAAGAAAGGGATACATATATCCTATAGAAGCTCCTGGAATAGGTGTAGATTTTAATGAAGAAAAAGCATTAGAATTCCCTATAGAATATAGAATGCATGAATGGACTCAAGCAAGAATTCCTGATGGATCAATTATGACTCCTTAAAAAATTAAGACAGCTTTATAGCTGCCTTAAGGAATGATGTTCTTTATTAAAAGCTGTTATATATGTGCATTTATAATCTAAAGCAATATTTTCACTCGCTACGAAAACTTTTCCTTCTGCTAGGATTCCCCTACTAGAAATTTTCATAGCGGGTGTTTTCTTTTTTTGCTGTAAAAGCTCTGCCTGCTCCTTATCTAGAAGAATAGACTCGTATGTATTAAAATAATGAGAAATCTGTAATTTTTGCTTTTTTACATAGGATTGAATTGATTTTTCAATATCGCCCTTAGATAAATTAGGAAATAAGTGCACTGGTAATTTAGAATATTCGATCTGCATTATCTGATAATTAATTATTCTAAGACGGCAAAAAGACCATATCTCATCACTAGCCTTTATATCAAAAATCTGTTGAAATTCTTTAGTGGGTAACTGTTTCTCAAAAGAAATAACTTTTGACGTTATCTTAGAATAGTGAGTTTCTGTCAGAGAATTATAAACTAATGGACTAGTTTTAATATTTTTTCCTATAAAAATACCTGATCCTTGCACAACCTTAACAATTCCCATGTTCCTCAATCTATTAATAGCCTCATGAATTGTATATCTCGAAACATTATACTGTATTGCTAATTCTCTTTCCGTAGGAAGTTTTTTTGTTACAAACTGATCTTGATAAATCTTACTAAGTAAATCATGTACAATAAACTCTCTCTTATTCATTTTAGTATTCTCCTAAAATATATGAATTTTATGAATTGCTCATAATTATAGCAAAAAAGATGATTCCTGTTCAATACAGAAATCATCCTCTTTAAAGTTTTTATTATAAAATCTCTCCGTTAGATTCAATGACTTTTTTATACCAATTGAAACTCTTCTTTTTAGATCTCTTTAAGGTTCCATTTCCTTCATTATCTTTATCTACATAGATAAATCCATATCTCTTTTTCATTTCACCAGTAGATGCACTTACAAGGTCTATACATCCCCATGGAGTGTATCCCATAAGTTCAACACCATCTTCATTTACTGCATCTTTCATAGCTTTTATGTGTTCTCTTAGATATTCTATTCTATAATCATCTTCTACATATCCATTTTCATCTACATTATCCACAGCTCCTAATCCATTTTCCACAATAAATAGAGGTTTTTGATATCTATCATACATAGCATTCATAGTTATTCTAAGGCCTAATGGATCAATTTGCCATCCCCATTCGCTTGCTTTTAAATGTGGATTCTTTAAAGTTGCGAATACATTTCCTTCTGTTTGTGCATTTATCTTAGGATCTGCACTAGTTAATCTTGAAGAATAATAACTAAAGGAAATAAAATCAACTGTATTTTCCTTTAAAAGCTCAAGATCTCCTTCTTCCATCTTTATATTAATATTAAGCTTCTCTAGCATTTTTTTAGCATAGTTAGGATATTCTCCACGAGATTGAACATCAATAAAGAAATAATTTTCTCTATCCTTCTCCATTGACTTCCATACATCTTCTGGTGCACATGTATTGGCATAAGTATTTCCAGCAGCTAACATACAACCAACTTTAAAGTTTGGATTTATTTCATGAGCAATCTTAGTTGCTTTTGCACTTGCTATTAATTGATGGTGTGCAGCTTGATATTTTATAGCTTCAACATCATCACCTTCTTCAAACACAAGTCCTGCTCCCATAAAAGGTAAATGTAATAACATATTTATTTCATTAAATGTTAGCCAGTATTTAACCTTATCTTTATAACGCGTAAAAATAGTAGTGCATAATCTTTCATAATATCCTACCATTTTACGACTTCTCCATGAACCAACTGTCTTAACTAAGTTCATAGGTACATCAAAATGAGTAATTGTTACTAATGGCTCTATACCATACTTTAGACATTCATCAAATATATCCTCATAAAACTTTAAACCTTCCTCATTTGGTGTCTCATCATCTCCATTTGGAAATATACGTGACCAAGCAAGAGATAGTCTAAAAGTTTTAAAACCCATTTCCCCAAATAGTGCTATATCTTCTTTATAATTATGATAAAAATCAATTGCCTCATGACTTGGATAATAATGATCTTCATCACATTCAAACATCTTCATTTTTCCAAGTGCCACAGGGAAACGATCTTTTCCTGCTGGAACTACATCAACTGTGGATAATCCCTTTCCACCTTCTAAGTATGCACCTTCTAATTGGTTAGCAGCCGTAGCTCCTCCCCATAAAAATCCTTCTGGTAATCTGCTCATTTAAATTTCTCCCTTCGTTAAACATATTTAGATACACTTTTATTTCAAAAATTATTAATTTATTTTAATCCACATTAAGTATGAACTTTTCCACAACTTCTGCAACTGCATTGTTATCATTATCATTTTCTGTTATATAATCTGCAACCGCTTTAGCCTTTGGATTAGAATTTTTAACAGCTATCCCAAGTCCAGCCTCTTGTATCATCTCAACATCATTTTCATCATTACCAACAGCTATACATTCCTCTAAAGAATATCCATAGTGTTTTGCTAATACTTCAAGAGCTTTACCTTTATTAATTCCTTTCCTAACTATTTCTAATGAACCAAAGCCAGAAGTCACTACTTCCACATTTGGTATAGTTTCAATTCTTCTTCTTATTTCATTAAATAGATTATTATCATCTTCATGAATCTCTATTTTTAAAGCTTTCACCCTATGTTCATCAATATAGGTTACTAAGTCTGGAACTAGACGAAATTCCATTCTATGTTTTCTAGGAAGCGATAGATTTAATTTAAATAAAAAATCTTGTACTATTCTTCCAATACCTTCTGAATACACAACATATGGATCCATAACATGATAATATACATGGTCATATTCATTTCTTAGCATTGAAATAATATCACCTACAGTGTCTGGATCTATGTATTCTTTATAAATCTCATTTAAATCACCATCGTACACTATACTTCCATTACCTGCTATAATAGGTTGATTCTTAGGCATATCATCTGTAAATAATTTAAGTGCTGCTGGAATTCTTCCTGAGCATATTACAACCTTTATTCCCAATTCAGCAGCTTTCTTTATTGCAATATAATTTGCTTCTAGCGGCTTATGTTCGGCATCTAAAAAAGTACCATCCATATCAATAGCTAATAATTTGTATTTCATTCTCTAAATCCCCCTATTTAAATATTCACAGTTACTTTTTTATTATAACCTAATATTAATCATTAAGACTTTCTATTTTTGTAAAAAGAAATTTCTATGCCATAAGCCTTGATTTTCTTTCTAATTTTACACATAATATAGATAAGAATACTAATTATAAGTTAACAATTAATAATTATAGATTAAGGAGAAAATATGTTAATAACAGATAGTTGTGTAGATTTTAATAATGAAGTCCTTGGGGACGATACAGAAATAAAGAGAATTCCTTTTATAGTTACAATTGATGGTAACGATATAATAGACAAAAACTTAGATACTTCTGACTTATTGTCAAAGATGAAAGAAACTAAAAATAGAATCTTAACAGCATGTCCTTCACCTAATGACTTTTTTGAAAGTTTTAAAAAAAATGCTGAAAATTATGTTGTTACTATATCATCAAAGCTAAGTGGATCTCACAATAGTGCAATAGCAGCAAAAGACATGTTTGAGGAAATGGAACCAGGAAGTGAGGTTCATGTTTTTGATTCAAAATCTGCTTGTGCTGGAGAATCTTTAGTTGCACTAAAGGTAAAAGAATTATTGGCTCAAAACCTTAGTTCTCTAGATATAGTGGAAAAAGTTAATAGCTACATATCTCAATTAAAGACTTTATTTGTGCTTAACTCTTTAGATAATCTAGCTAAAAACGGAAGAATAAGCAATTATCAAGCTATAATAGGAAACCTACTTAATATAGTTCCTATTATGGGTGAAAATGGTGAAGGTGAAATAGTTTTAAAAGAAAAAGTTAGAGGAAAGAAAAAAGCTTTCTCAAGACTTGTAGATATTATAGGTGAGGCTCCTATTGACTTTAAAAATACAGTTTTAGCTATAACACACGTACATGCATTAGAAAAAGCCACTGAGCTTAAAGCAGTTATAGAAAGTAGATATCCATTTAAAGATATTATTATATTTGAAGCTAGTGGATTAAGTACTGTCTATGCTGATAATGGCGGAATAGTAATCGCGTATTAACTGAATTAAATTTATTACTATTTAAGAGTGTCGACAAAGTCGACACTCTATTTTTAACGTAAATTATCCAAACTTAAAAACTATAAAATTTTAAAACCACCCATACTTATTAGTTCAAGAAAAGCGCCATAAAATCTTTTGCAGAATTAGTTAAAAATTTATTTTTATGACTAATAATTGAAAAGTTTTGTATCAATGTTATATTTTTTATTGCTACCTCTACTACCTCTCCCCTATCTAAGTTTTCCTTAACTAAAAGATATGGTAATGCAGATATACCTAAATTTTTGCTAACCGCTTTTATTATAGCTTGTGTACTTAGGCTTTGCCATCTTTGATTTATATTTATTCCATGCATTTCAAAAATATTATCTATTATTTCTCGACCAGCGCTTCCATTTTCTCTTAAAATAAATTCTGAATTATTTAAATCAGATATTTCTATTTCTTTTACTTTAGACCAATGATGATCAGGTGAGCATATAAGAACCATTCTATCTGTCATAAAAATCTTACTTTCAATATATTCACTATGAGAGAATCCCTCTATTAGTCCTAAATCAATTTCATTGCTTAATACTAAATCTTCAATACTCTTTGAATTATCAATTATAGCATTAATTTTTATATTTCTATGAGTATCTTGAAACTTTTTCACAAAGTTAGGGAGTAGATAATTTCCAATAGTTATACTCGTTCCTACTCTCAAAATTCCAATACTATCTAAGTTTCTAATACTTTTTTCTGCTTCATCAAACAAAGAGACTATATGTGTTGCATAAGAAAGTAATTGTTTACCCATTTCAGTTATATGTAATCTTTTTGAAATTCTATCAAATAACCTTACCCCATAATAAGCTTCTAGTTCCGTAATTGCGAGACTTGCTGCAGGTTGAGTTATAAAGAGCTTTTTTGCAGCTGCAGTAACGCTTTTACATTCACATACTGCAACGAAAATTTTCATATGCCTTAATGTCATACATATTCCACCTTAAATAATATAATTTTTTCTTATGATATTTATATTATTATATTATTTTACATATGAACATTCAAGTAGTAGAATTTATATTGCGGAGGGATGCTTTATGCGTAAAAATATTAATACCTATATAATACTGTTCACTTCAACTTTTTATTTAAGCGCAGTAACTTTCGGTGGTGGATTTGTTATTATACCTTTGATGAAAAAAAAATTCTCAGATGATTTAAAATGGATTGAAAAAGACGAACTTCTAAATTTAGTTGCAATAGCTCAATCAGCACCGGGTTCTGTAGCAGTAAATTCCTCCATCTTAATAGGTTATCGGGTTTGTGGCGTACTAGGTGCATTAATAACTATATTCGGAACTGTTTTACCACCACTTTTAATTTTATCTACTATTTCTTTATTTTATAAATCTTTTAGCCAAAACGTGATTGTTTCAACTATACTAGATGGAATGCAGGCTGGTGTTGCTGCTGTCATTATTGATGTTGTTATCAATATGGGACAAGATATCTTTAAAGAGAAGGAAAAACTATCTATATTACTAATGATTATAACCTTTATATTATCTCATTTCTTTAAAATTAGTGTAATTTATCTACTTATTATATGTATAGCAATTGGAGCATTGAAAACTTATTTAAACACTAAATGTAGGGAGAAAAAATAATTTATGATTCTATTTAATCTTTTTTGGAGTTTTTTTAAAATAGGTCTATTTAGCTTTGGAGGTGGATATGCTGTTATCCCCCTAATTCAAACGCAAGTAGTTTATAATAATAACTGGCTTACACAAAGTGAATTTACCGATTTAATTACAATTTCTCAAATGACACCAGGTCCTATAGCCATAAATTCATCAACATTTGTAGGAATACGAGTTGCTGGATTAAGTGGAGCTATAATTGCAACATTAGGATGTGTATTACCATCATGTATTATTATGTCTTTATTAGCTTGGCTATACTTTAAATATAAACATGTAGATATGGTTCAAGGAATTCTTAAAAGTCTTCGCCCACTAATCATAGCCTTAATAGCTTCAGCTGGTATATCTATTTTTACACTATCAATATGGGGAGAAGGAAATATATCTCTAAATCCTTCTGATATTGATTTTATTTCTATTATTCTTTTTTCATTAGCTTTGATAACTTTAAGAAAAACAAAATGTAATCCAATTTTAATTATGCTAAGTTGTGGTTTAATTAGATTTCTCTACTTTTTTATTTATAAATAACTGTCTCAAGTTTCCTATTTATTTTCCCCTACTATATACTGACAACTATTTATTATCACATTAATTTCTAATGTGTTTTAGTAATCATTTCTATTCAATAATTATATAACTTTTCATTATCCTAAATATTTAAATGAGCTTTCTTTTACATTTTTACTACTTGCCCCAATAAATACTTTAAATTCGCCTTTTTCAGCTGCAAAATTCATATCTTTACCAAAGAATTTTAGATCTTTTTCTGATATTATGAATTCTACTTCTTTACTTTCATTAGGTTCAAGTTCTATTTTTTCAAAACCTTTTAATTCCTTTACGGGCCTAACTACACTCCCAATAACATCTTGAATATAAAGCTGCACAACTTCTTTACCTTTTACCTGACCTACATTCTTAACTAACACTGAGGCTTTAATGCACTCATTACTTTTTAATGTAGTGCTGCTTAATTTAATTTCATCATACTCAAAATCTGTATACGATAATCCATATCCAAATTCATATCTAGGCTCGTTAGAAGAATCTATGTATTTAGATATAAATCTGCCTACATGTCCTGATCCAATAAAAGGTCTTCCTGTTTTAAATTCATTGTAGTGTACTGGAATTTGCCCAACATTTCTTGGAAAACTCATTGTTAATTTTCCAGATGGATTAACTTCTCCAAATAGTATATTAGCAAGAGCTACTGCTCCTTCTGTTCCTGGGAACCAGGCCTCAACTAATCCATCAACTTTATCTAATATATTATCTATAACTAAAGGTCTACCATTAAACATTACACACACAATAGGTTTGTTAAGCTTACTTAGCTCTTCAAGTAGTTTTAGCTGCATTTTATCAAGGCTTAGTTCAGTTCTACTTCCAGCTTCTCCACTTTGTAATGTATGCTCTCCTAATGCAAGCACAATTACTTCTGCATCATCTGCAACTTTTAATGACTCTTCTAAATCTTTTTCAAAATCTCTTTTCTCAAGTCCTTTGCTTGATAGGAAACCAAATCCTTCTATCATAGATAAATCACTTAAAATATCACAACCTTGAGAATACAATAAGTTTTCTCCTATTTTATCTTCCATTGTAGTCTTTAAAGTTTTTATATTAGCTTTATCTGCAAAAAAAGCCCATAATCCAACTAAGGATGTTTCATCTGCATAAGGCCCAATCAATGCAATTTTTTTATCCTTTTGTAGTGGTAATACACTATTATCATTTTTCAATAAAACTATTGATTCTTCTGCTAGTTTAAGTGCTATTTTTTTATGTTCCTCTGAACCTATAACTTCATTTTCTAAGCTTTCACTTGCGCCTCTATATGGGTTTTCAAATAAACCTAACTCATTTTTTAAATTTAATATGCGTAATACTGCTTCATCTATTAACTTTACATCTATCTCATTTTTTTCTACTAACTCTTTTAGATTATTTGAATAAACAGATGTTTTCATATCAAAATCTACACCTGCTTCAATTCCAAGCTTTGCTGCCATAAAATCATCTTCTGCAATTCCATGATAAATTAGTTCTTTTATTGCAGCATAATCTGAAACAGTTACTCCTTTAAATCCCCACTCATCTCTTAATAGTTTTCTCATAAGCCATTCATTACCTGATGCTGGTATTCCATCTACTGTATTAAATGATGTCATCACCATTTTACAACCTGCATCTACAGCCGCCTTATATGATGGTAGATACTCTTGTCTAAGTTGTCTTTCTGACATATCCACAGTGTTATACTCTCTTCCGCCTTCTGGAGCTCCATAGGCAGCAAAGTGTTTTACACAGCTTGCAACATGTTCATTATCTAAATTGCCTTGAAAACCTTCGACTTCTATCTTTGCATATATACTATTTAAATACGAATCTTCTCCTGTTGATTCCATAACCCTTCCCCATCTAGGATCACGAACCAAATCCACCATAGGAGAAAAAACCCCATGTATACCTGTTACAGCAGCTTCCTTAGCCACCATTTCTATTCCTTCTTTTACAAGTTTAGTATTCCAAGAACCTCCAAAAGCTAAAGGAATTGGTAAAACTGTTTGATATCCATAAATTATATCAGCACAAACCAAAAGAGGTATCTTATTTCTATTGTTTTTTAAATGCTCGTCTTGTATTTTTTTTAACTTTTCGGCACCAAACACATTATAAATAGACCCCATATTACGTATTACATCATCACTCATTCCTAATTTAGCTTTAGGTCCAGTAACTGCTGCATTTTCACTATAAAGAGATCCATCTAGCTGAACAAGCTGATATATTTTTTCTTCTAAAGTCATTTGCTTCAATAACTCTAACACCTTTTCTTTTTCCATATTATCACCTCATAAAATGTATTTAAATTAGTATTATAAATTTATATTCCTTATTTCAATAGCTAAAGCAATATAAATTCACTTAAAGCAAGTGAATTTATATTGTCTTTTTACCCTATACTATTTATCAAATTTCTCATACATTAAAATCATTTCTTGAATTAAATCCTTTGCTAATAAAGATGTCATTAAATGATCCTGAGCATGCACCATTAAAACACTATACTCTGGAGATTCTCCATCAGATTCTTTTTGTATCAACTCAGTTTGAGCATTATGTGCAAGCAAAGAACTTTCACTTGCTTGTTTAAGTAAATCTCTCGCCTCCTCAATATTACCTTCTCTAGCTTTTTGAAGAGCTTGAAAAGATAAAGATCTAGCAAGTCCTGAGTTTGATATTAAATTAAGTGCAATTAATTCTTGATCCATTACTATTTTCCTCCTACGTCTAGTACTATTTTTAAGCTATTTCTTCTTTCTCTTGTTCTAAATATTGTTTATCTAATAATTTAATAAATGGAGCCCATAATACAAATCCAACTGTAAATGTAGCAATAGGTATTAATGCGGACCATGGATTAAAATTAGTTGCAATAAGTTGTTGAAGTATAGGTGGAGTAGTCCAAGGTGCTTGTATAATTGGTACCGCACCAGTTAACAACATTAATCCATATGCTACACCTGTTTGTATCAATTCTACAAATATCCAAGGTATAAACAATGTCGTGTTAAACATAACTGGAAGACCAAATACAAAAGGTTCATGTATATTGAATAAAGCCGGAATTAATGCAACCTTTCCAATAGCTTTTGCCTGCTTAGATTTACCTAAAGCTACAAGTGCAACTATTTCTGATAACTTAGCCTGACCAGTATAAACTGTAAATGCATCAGTTAAAAGATATGGTAATGGCTGACCTGCATTAAATGCATCTAAGTTTGCAACCATTGCTACTGTTGCTATTGGTTGCCAAATTGATAATGTTACATTTGTACCATGTATTCCAAAGAACCATAAAATCTGAGCCAAAAATAATAGAAATAAGAATACCCAAATATTATTACCAAAACCTAATAAAGGCTTAGTTAATATTGTATAAACCGCATTTTGAAGAGTTCCAAATGAAGTAAGCTCTATTAAGTTTCTTACTAATAAAAAGAATGATAACGATCCCACTAAAGGAATTACTGATAAAAAAGGTTTGGCAACATTGTCAGGTACTGATTCTGGCATTTTAATAACAAAATTCTTATGTTGTAAATATGCATAAATTGATATGGATATTACTGTAACAAATAATGCTGTAAATACACCATTTGCACCTAAATTAGCTGTTGGTATAACTCCTGATACAACTGCATTTTTTACTATTTGACCATCTACTACTACATCAGTAACAGTAGATAGTGGAGTTACTATTAAAAAGGATGCAAATGCTACTATGATTCCAAATAAAGGTTCTATCTTTTTTAATTTAGCATAACTATTTGCTGCTGCAAAAATTATAAATACTGCTAAAATACCCATAGTAACTGGATATGCAGGTATAAGTTTAGTTTTAAGCCATAAGTCTGTTGCTGGAGCATATTTATCTAAGAAAGGAAAGTTAGTTAATATAAGTATTATTGACGCAAAAAGAGTAATTGGTAATGTTCCCATCATTCCATCTTTTATAGCAGTCATAACCTTATTACTATTTATTGCATCTGCTACAGGCATCAAATGCTTATTAAGAAATTTCTCAAGTTTTTTCATAAAATTATTCATTATGATTCCTCCAAAATTCTATCTTTACATATATTATTTTTGTACTTTAATTTACTTATTTATTAATCATAGTTTTTATTTGAGCTAATATCTTCTCTCCATTACCCATGCCATAATCCATAGGATTTATCACATCTAATGGTTTATTTTTTATGCTAGCTATTTCAGCTAACTGAGCTTTTTTATATCCTATTTGAGGTCCAAGCAGTATAACATCATAATTATCTATTACTGTTTCTAATGAATCGACTGGTTCAGCTTTTATTTCCCAATCTTGTTCTTCTGGACCAAATGCTTTTACAATTTTCTTCATTACTAGGCTTGTTGACATACCTGCTGCACATACTAACAATATTCTCATAATAAGTTCCTCCTTAATTTATATTTTCTTACACCTTTATTATTAGCAATTACTATGCCAAACACATAACAACTAAAAATTAACCCGATAAAGTAAGGCTTTATCGGGTTTAGATATATTAATTAAAATTTTTTTATACACATCAATCTATTTATACACATCAATTATAATGTGTATAAATAGATATCATACACATTATACTCTTTTTATTAATGAGTATATATAACATAATTCATCTTCATTTATTATTATTTCAAATTTCTCTTCAATATTTCTAAGTAAATATTTTAACTTTTCTAAGTCCTTAGCATACAAAGTCTTAAATGACTCTTTTCTGCTAAAAGTTACCCCTTCTTCTCTCCCTAAAATTCTTTCTAAGGCACAAACCATATGCATACTTAATCCCACAAGAGTATCTAAGTCCATTTCTATTGAATAAACTTCTTCTATTCTCTTTAGTGAATCTACTAATATATCTCTAAAGGTATTCAAATCATATAACTTAATATCATCCTTAAAATTTTCTATAATCTTATTGCATATTTCCTCTATGCTTTGTCTATTTGAAGAAATATCTTTTCTAACATTAATTATAGATTTTAGCTTAGTAAAGTCTTTATCTAAAAATAGTTCACTTGCAGAAACAAAAGGGATAGCGTGTAACTCAGGATTTACTGTTCCAATGATGGCTATTATATTTTTTTCTTTTAAAATCCTTTTAACTCTAATGTGCATATCTTCCTTATCACTTATTGACATTGGAATAACTTGAATATTTTTATCATCTATATATAGCTGTTCTTCAACCATATTCTTAAGTTTCATAGCACTGCCTTCACCTGTTAAACACATGGTTATTATAACATTTTCCTTTGATTTATCTAGCTTTGTATAATCATTGCTATAATAAATATTAAACAAATTCTTATGTATAACTTCATTATATATATCATCAATATCTGTACCCATAGCAGCTTTTCTTGAAGCTTCCAATGCTATTAATGTAGTTACCATATCTATACTCTTTATCTTAACTCCAGTTTCTTGACTTATAAGTTCTCCAAACATACTTAAAGAGCCCATATCAGCTAGCATAAGTACTCCTCCACCTTTATTTATAGATGGAATGTACTCTTTTAACTCCTCATATGCAGTTTTAGTGGATTTCTCTAAAGGCATATCGAATCCAAAAGTATTCTCTTCCCCAATTAATTTATTAACTACATCTGCCATGGAACTGGCGGTTGAATTTCCATGCATAGCTATAAGTATTACAACAACATCGTTATTTTCTTTTTGACTTACAAACTCATCAGTTATAAACATCGTTATAAACCCTATTTCATCCTTAGGTACTAAAATACTATATTCTTTCTCCAAAGCATCTGCTAAATAATTAGATACACTAAATTCCTTTGGATATTTTTCTATTATTTCTTTAATCTTATGATTTTCTACAAATTTGTTTAATCTTATTCTTTCAATAGAAGATCCCACGTGTAAACATAATCCGTAAAATATCTTCTGCGGGAAAACCTTCTTAAGCTCTTTTCCAGCATGATTTAAAAAGTCTTCAACTAATTCTATTACTTTTTCATCTACTACTTTAGAAAGCTCTTCCTTATTTATATTTTCATTAAATTTATATATAAATTTCTTAAAATACTTTTCTATGTCCATACTCATAATTAAATTAATATCATCTTCTGTTAAACCTCTAGCCTTTAATGTGCTAATTCTTTCTTCCAGAGAATCATAAAAGGTGTTTGCAATTGAACTGTCTTCTTGTTCCCTCTTATTTTTACTTCCTTCTATAGTAAAGTGAAACATAAAGCTGTCAGAGATAATTTCGTCTAGTTCTTTTTTGTGTAATTTATAGTTTATAATCCCCTTTTTTATATACTCAGGTAACTCGTCAATATCAACATTTATATAATTTGAACCATTTACTACACACTTTAAAAATGCATTTGCACAAACTAACTGTATATCATTTTTAAGCTGCCCTATATTTCCTACGCAATTATATAACATTAAATTTTTAATAACCTCTGAAGTAACCTTTATATCTTTGCTAGTTTTACCTGCTTCAATTTTAAAAAACTCACTTAAGAGAGAAAATCTTTCCTTCATTGTTCTATCTCTTAAAGATGGGAGAGATATAACCATGGGTATTCTTCTAGTAAAGGTTGATAATAAGCTGCTATCCTTATTCTCCGTAGTAGCACAAATTATAATTACATCTGCTTTATTATACTCACCTGTCTCCCCTAAAGGTTTATATTGTCCTTTATCCATAAGATAAAAAAACATTTCTTGCCCCTCTGGTGGCAGTCTATGAACTTCATCTAAAAATAAAATTCCTTTATTAGCTTTTTGAACTAACCCTTCCTTATCTTCATTTGCTCCAGTATAACTTCCTTTTTTAGCTCCAAATAATTGTGCTAATAAGAGCTGGGGATTGTTTGAATAGTCTGCACAGTTAAAGGACACAAAAGGAGAGTTTTCCATTAACACCTCATTATCAATTGCAAATTTATACATCAACTCTGCAAACATTGTCTTTCCTACACCAGTAGCTCCTAGCAAAAGTGTGTGAAGTCCTTTAGGTGGATAAAGAATTGCTGCTTTTGCCTGTTGAATAGGTTTTAATAAACTCTCACTACTTCCTATTAAAAAATCAAGACCAGAGGATTCTTGAAGCTCTCTTTTCTCTGCCTTCTCTATTTTAGATTCCACCAAATATATAACGGGCTTCCCTTTTGTTTTAACTATTTTTTCTTCTTTATATAATTTATTTAATATACTGCTGACATTTGCTCTCTGCATGTCAAGTTTATCTGCTATATAATTCGTTGTGCATCCTATTTCATACCCTTTATTTTTTTGCTTTTTACATGTTTCAGTAATAACCTCTAATATTAATTCTTCATTTGATTTTTTACTCATCAATATCACTCCCCATTAAACACTTATACACTTTTTATCTTAATAAACTATCTAATGTGTTTAATGTATTATATCATAATTTATACTTAAATGAAGATGAGTTAATGTTTTATGAGTCATTATTTTATGAATGCCTTAAATATGATATTAAAATTTAAGGATTCAGCAGAATACTGAATCCTTTCAAAAAAGTTTACTTTATTTATATATTACATTAATATCTGGATGAATTAGTTTAAGTTCACTAATAATTCTTGCTGTGGATTCATTTATAACAAAGTTTTTCCTTATTCTTGCCTCTTTACTTTTATTATTACTTACACTAGTCATTAATACCTCTCCTCCCTATAAAATCTTTAACTATTCGAATCCACCCCGCTCTATTATATACTCATGATAATGCCTTATAGCGCTATCTATTAATACGTTTAATCTTATATTTACATTTGGATGTAAGAACTTAAGCTCATTTAACATTTGAGCAGTTGATTCTCTAATGCTAAAACTCTTTCTAATAGCTAACTCTTCCTTTTCTTCTAAACTCATTACTCTACTTATCATTTTATTACTTCCTATTTTTATATTCCCTGTACTAGAAATCGTACTAATACCTCTACTTTTTAACTCCTCTTCTATATGAAATTCCTTTATTACCTTTTCATTAAGCACCTCCCCATCTGTCCATATAGCACCCTTCGCATATTCTTGCTTTTTAGGTGTTAGCTCTTCTATATTTCCCTTTACTTCCTTTTCACTTTTATTCATCATTTCTCTCCTAAGCAATTTTTACTAATATTCTATTCATATCACTGCTCACACATTCCAACATTCCGCTGTTCCTATGTTCTTATGTTTCTATGTTTCTATGTTCCTCTTCTCCCACATTTCAGTGTTTCACTGTTCCAATGTTTCGCTGTTTCGCTGTTCCGCTGTTCCCACATAAAACTGTTTCACTGTTCCAATGTTTCTGAATAAGAACAGTCCTATGATTCTTTTGTAATTTATAAAAACAAAATATCTAAACTATACAGATATCACTTTTCTTTTTATTAATCGAATCTTAATTTTTAATTTTACTATATTTTCCATATGAATATTATTTGAATTCCGACTTTATTCATCAATAACAGTCACCTTTTATACTTTCATTACATATTGTGTAGAGTAGTAAAAAATTAAACGAAAGGAGAGATAGCACTATGTCTATAATAAGAGACTTAAAAACAAAGTCTTTAATTATTGAAATACAGTCAGGTGTTGATAAAAATGGTCTTCCTACTTTTAAGAAAAAGTCCTTCTCTAATATAAAACTTGATGCAACTGATGGAGATCTTCATGCTCTTGCAGAAGCAATATCTAAAGTTCTTGCTCCTGAAACTGGAGATTATCTGTTAGATGAGCTTTCCATTTTATCAGATACTGAATAAAATGAAAAAAATAATAAGGGAAGGAGGTGATGAATATGCAATACTCTTTGAGTCTTACGTTTATTACTCAAAATGGTAGCAAATCTAATATAACTATTGCAGATGCTAAAAGTGATCTAAGTAATGAGGATGTAACTGCCTTAGTTAAAAAGATATTAGAGCTTGATATATTCACCAGCAAAAACGGCCCATTAATTTCCTTTCATTCTGCTATGCTAACTGAAAAGAATTCTAAAGACTTCGATATTCAGTTAGATTAAAAATTTAGGGTTCAGCAAATCGCTGAACCCTTTTTGACTATTATCTTTATCTTATTTTAATTACTCCACCTTCCATACCAGAAGTGGCTAAACTTGTGTACATTCCAAGTACTCCTTTAGTATATTTAGGAGGTTTTGGTGTCCATTTCTCTTTTCTTTCTTTTAGTATTTTCTCTATTTCTTCTTTTGTTTTTTCTTGTCCATTTATTCCTACTATGTTTATTCCTCTGTTTTCTATATCTATGTGGATTATATCTCCATCTTTAACTAAAGCTATTGGTCCTCCATTACTCGCTTCTGGAGATACGTGTCCTATAGCAGGTCCTCTAGTTGCTCCTGAGAATCTTCCATCTGTTATAAGAGCTACTGTTGAGTTTAGTTTTTCGTCTGAAGCTATGGCTTCTGTTGTATAGAACATTTCTGGCATTCCGGAGCCTCTTGGTCCTTCGTATCTTATTATTATTGCATCTCCTGGTTTTATGCCTCCATTTATAGTTGCTTCAAAGGCTTCTTCTTCTGAGTCAAAGGCTCTTGCACTTAGTTTTATATCTCTCATTCCTTTAGGTAAACTTGAGTGTTTAACCACGCATCCTTCTGGTGCTAGGTTTCCTTTAAGTACTGATACTGCTCCTATTTCACTTATTGGACTTTCAGC
>NZ_FQXU01000021.1 GCF_900130055.1 Clostridium intestinale DSM 6191 | reverse complement strand
GTTTTCCAGTTTCATAAACTTCAACAATCATTTTTTTAAAATCATCGGTATATCTTTTTGATGTTTCTCTCATGTGAACACACTCCTAACTTAAAAATTATAGTTTAATATTTTTAATTATTTTGTGTCCACAATTTTATACTAGCACCAACGTTTAAGTAAAATGACTTTAACGAAGCTGAGTAATGCTTCCACAGCAATAAAGTGCTTAACTTCTTAATAAATATAATTATCAATCGATGGCTTTAATGAGGCTTGAAAAGAATAAAGAGCCGCAGCACAAAGCTACAGCTCTTTATTGTTTATTTAGTATAGTGTACGTGTAGTATTTTCTTGGCTTTACTACCACCTTTTTCTCCTAGGTAGTCCTCGTATAGTTTTAATATTGCTTCATTTTCATGGGATTTTCTGCGTTCGTGATTTAAATCATCCTTATATATGGCTTCCATCCTCTTCTTAAGAATGTTTCTGTCTCCTTTTATATAAGGTTGTCCTCCTCCACCTATACATCCTCCTGGGCAGGCCATAACTTCTATAAATTGATATTTTGAGTTTCCAGCATTTATATCCTTCATTACTTTTTCAGCATTTTTAAGGGAGTTTACTACTGCTATATTAATCTCTTTTCCAGCTATGTTAACTGTAGCTTCTTTAACTCCTTGAATTCCCCTTACTTCGTTAAAATTCACATTTTCTAAAGTTTCTTTGGTAATCCATTCATATGCACTTCTAAGGGCAGCCTCCATAACGCCTCCGCTGCTTCCAAAGATAACACCTGCTCCTGAGCTTACTCCTAGTGGATTATCAAACTCACCATCTTTTATATTTCTTATATCTAATCCAGCTTCTTTTATCATTGTAGCTAATTCTCTAGTTGTAATAACTAAATCTACATCTTTCATGTTATCTATCATCATTTCTTCTCTATCTGCCTCATTCTTTTTAGCAACACAAGGCATTACAGATACAACAACTATATCTTCTGGATTTATATTAAGCATCTCTGCTAAATAAGTTTTAGTTACTGCTCCTAGCATTTGATGTGGAGATTTACATGTTGATATTAAATTCATATTTTCTTTAAATTTTATTTCTGCAAACTTTACCCAAGCTGGACAGCAGCTTGTTATTAGTGGTAAGTTTTCATTTTTCTCTAATCTATGAATAAACTCATTTGCCTCTTCCATTATAGTTAAATCTGCTGCAAAGTTGGTATCAAACACCTTATCAAAGCCTAAAGCTTTTAATGCCCCAACCATCTTAGATGTGGTTATAGTTCCTGGTTCTAAATTAAACTCTTCTCCAAGGGCTACTCTTACCGCTGGAGCGGTCTGCACTACTACATACTTCTCTTTATTATCTAACATCTCCCAAACCTTTGGATAAGTTTGAACTTCTGTTAATGCACCTACTGGACATGCAGCTATACATTGTCCACAAAAAGTGCAGTTAGACTCAGTTAAGGGTTCATCAAAGAAGGTTGATACTACGGAGTCAAATCCTCTCCCTATTGTTGTAAGAAGATTAACTCTTTGAACATCGTTACAGGCTGTAACGCACCTTCTGCATAATATACATTTAGACATATCTCTAACTATTGCAGGTGAGGTTAAATCTAGTTTATGCATAGATATCTCACCTTTATATCTTATCTTTCTTATACCCATATCTGCTGCTAATTTTTGAAGCTCACAGTTAGCATTTTTAACACATTCAAGGCAATCAGTTGGGTGATCTGATAATAGTAACTCAATCATCATTTTTCTAGCATTTAATGCTCTTGGAGAATTGGTTCTAACTACCATACCATCTGAAACCTCAGTGCAACATGCTGGGACTAATTTTTTTCTATTTTCCAGTTCAACCATACATACTCTACAGGTACCTTTACAATTTTTTATTTCACCATCTTGCATAACCATATGGCATAATGTAGGTATTGTTATATCTAATTCTTTAGCAGCATCTAGAAGCATTGTGCCTTTTTCTACTTCTATGCTTTTATCATTAAGAATAATTTTTACTTTATCCATAATACTTCCCCCTATACCATTATTACTGCTTTAACTGGACATTCATTAAAGCAAGTTCCACATTTTATGCACTTATCTACATCTATTTCATGTTTTTCTTTAACCTTACCCTTAATGCAGTGTACAGGACAATTTCTAGCGCACTTAGTACAGCCAATACAATTATCTTCTATTGTATAAGTAAGCAAGTTTTTACAAACCTTAGATGCACATTTTTTATTAACTATATGATCCATATATTCATTGGTGAAATAATTCATAGTACTTAAAACTGGGTTTGGAGCTGATTGTCCAAGTCCACATAAGGATGTATCTTGAATGATTTCTGATAAATCTCTTAACGCACTTAGATCATCTCTACTACCTTTACCATCGGTTATTCTATTTAGTATTTCTAGTAATCTTTTATTACCTACTCTACAAGGAGTACACTTACCGCAGGACTCATCAACTATAAATTCCATATAAAATTTTGCAATGTCTACCATGCAGTTATCTTCATCCATTACAATCATTCCACCAGAACCCATCATTGAACCTATTTCTAATAAAGTTTCATATTCAATAGGCGTGTCAATTAAAGATGCAGGTATACATCCACCAGATGGACCACCGCTCTGTACTGCTTTTAGAGCTTTTCCATCTTTTATCCCTCCACCTATTTCATATATTATCTCTCTTAATGTTATCCCCATAGGAACTTCAACAAGTCCTACATTATTAATCTTTCCAGCTAAAGCGAAAACTTTAGTTCCTGTAGATTTAGGGGTTCCTATAGATGCATACCATGAGCCTCCGTTATTTATAATAGGAGCTATGTTTGAAAATGTCTCAACATTATTTACACAAGTCGGTTTTAACCACAATCCTTTTTCTGAAGTTCTAGGGGGTTTCATTGTAGGTTCCCCTCTCATTCCTTCTATAGAATGTATTAAAGCAGTAGCCTCTCCACATACAAAGGCTCCAGCTCCATATTTTATTTCAATATCAAAGTTAAAGTTACTTCCTAATATATTTTCTCCTAATAAGCCTGCGTTTTTTGCTTGTGAAATAGCAATCTTTAATCTATGAACAGCTAAGGGATATTCAGCCCTTATATATACAAATCCCTTGCTTGATCCTATAGAATATCCACATATAGCCATAGCTTCTATTACACTGTGTGGATCACCTTCTAATATAGCTCTATCCATAAATGCTCCTGGATCACCTTCATCAGCATTACAAATTACGTATTTTGTATCATTATTAGCTCTTTTTGTTGCTTCCCACTTCCTGCCTGTAGGGAAACCTCCGCCTCCTCTACCTCTAAGCCCTGATATTTTAACCTCATTAATAACTTCATCTTGAGTCATTTCTGATACAGCTTTTCCTAGTGCTTGATATCCTCCGCTAGCTATGACTTCTTCAATGTTTTCAGGGTCTATTATCCCGCAGTTTCTTAGTGCTATTCTATTTTGTTTTTTATAAAATGGCATTTCTTCTTGAGACAATAACTTTATTTTTGTTTCTGGATCTTCATACAATAATCTTTGAACTATATTCCCTTCTAATAGGTGACTAAAAACTATTTCCTGAACATCTTTTTCTGTTACCTGAGTATAAAATATATTGTCCGGTTGTATATGCATAATTGGGCCTCTAGCACAGAATCCAAAACATCCTGTAGCTATTACTTTAACACTATCTTTAAGACCAAGTTTCTCTATATTTTCATTAAGTGCATTTATTATTTCATCTGAGCCAGATGATTTACAGCCTGTCCCTCCGCAAACCATTATGTTTCTTTCTTTTACTAATTCAGTTCTCATTCCTCTTGATTTTCTTAAGTTTAATTTATGTGCGTATTTATTTTTTAAATCAATCAATTCACTATAATTGTTTATGATCTCCATCTTTATCAAACTCCTCACAACTCTTTAGAATGTTTATTACTTCTGATTTAGAAAAGTGTCCATATACCTTATTGTTAATAGATACTACAGGAGCTATTCCACATGCACCAACACATCTTAAGGTATCTAATGTAAAAAGACCATCTTCGGTAGTTTCGCCTTCTTTAATAGACAGCTGGGATTTAAACTCTTGAAGTATATCTCCCGCACCTCTAACAAAACATGCTGTTCCTGTACATACGCTTACAACAAATTTTCCTTTAGGTTTTGTTGAGAAGTAAGAGTAAAATGTAACAACTCCATAAACTTGTGATGGCGGAATACCTAACCTTTTTGCAATAAATACTTGAGTTTCTTCACTGACATAACCATATAATTCTTGGGCTTTATGAAGTACAGGTATTAGGGCAGCTTCATCGTTATTTTGTGTTTCAATAAATCTGTCCAGATCTTTGAATTTAGAACTTGTCTTACAATCACACATATTGTTTCTTCCTTTCATTATTTAATGCTAATAATTTAACAATGATATCTTAATTTTACACCCTCTTCCATATGTATACAATATAAATTGTTAGAATATTATCAATATTTAGAATAGACAATATTTTCTGTTTTTCTCGTATAAAAAAAGCCAAGAGCCTTATATGACGACTCTTGACTATAAAAATATTTTATTTATTTCTGTTATGTCCTATATAATCCATTATTATTAATGCTGTATCCTCTATAGCTCTTTGTGTGACATCTATAGTTTTGCAACCAACTTTTCGCATTATTTTATCGGCAAATTCAAATTCCTCTAAAACTCTTGCGTCCCCTGCATATTCTATACTAGAGGATATTCGATGGAATTTATCTAATCTTCTTTTTCTTATTTCAATAAGCTGAAGTGGATTTATAGTTAATCCAAAAACCTTTTTCTTATCTACTTGATAAAGTTCATCAGGTACACCTACCTCTGGAACTAGTGGTATGTTTATAGCTTTTATACCCTTGTTTGCTAAGTACATACATAAAGGAGTTTTTGAGGTTCTTGATAAACCTAGTAAAACAACATCTGCATTTTTTAGCCCTCTATAATCCTTACTATCATCATATTGCATCGCAAATTCCATAGCTTCAATTCTCTTAAAATATACCTCATCAGTTTTCCACATAGCTCCTGGATTGTAGTCTGGTAAAGTATTAATTATATTGGACGCTACATTTATTATAGGACCTAATACATTTATTATATTAATGTTTTTCTCTACACATTTTTGAGTCAAAAATTCTCTTACATTTACTGTTATAACTGTAGATATGACCATACATTGATCGCAACAAGCATCTATAGTTTTTATAACATCATCTACATCCTCTAATGTCTTTACATATGGTATTCTTTTAACTTCAACTTTTTCTTTAAACTGACTTGCTGCTGCATTTGCTACTTGTGCTGCAGTTTCACCTATAGAATCCGATATTGCATACATTGTTAACATATTTAAGCACTCCTTTTATACCCTATATTATTCCTATATAATCCTATAATATCTCAATTTTCTGAAAATTTCTACCTAAAATCCTTTAACTGTTTTAATATATCCATTTATGGATTTATGATATAATATCATAAGATATAAATGGGAGGATTTTTTATGAAAAAAGAAAAACTTGTAGCAATAGGTGTATTGCCTGTAATGTGGCTTGCCTATTTTTTATTCGAATTAGTAACTGGAAGATTAACCGATTCCTATAGTATTATTATGAATCTTCTTATAACTATATTATTCGCTTTAACAGGTTATATAATATATAAAATAGGTATAAATCACAAAAATGGCTTTTCAGCTAAAGTCCTTTGGCTAATATTCGGAATAATATTTTTAATTGATCAAGGTCTCAAACTTATCATTAAACTATATTTTTTCCATAAAGAATTTACTATTATAAAAGACTTTTTATACTTTTCACCTATAATTAATACTGAAGGTTCTTGGCTAAATGCACGTTTTGGTGCTGGTGTAAGCTTTAATTTATTAATTGTACTGAACATTTTAGCCCTACTTTTTTTCATCGAGATTTATAGATATTATAATTTCAAAGGAAATAAAGATTTCTGGGGCGATATGTGTTTTGTCTTCTTAATAGCAGGATGCCTATGTTCCTTAATAGATAAGGTATTCTATGGAGGAAGTTTAGATTTTATAGGTATAAGTAATTTATTTATAGCTGATTTTAAAGATATATATATAAATCTATCAATATTATTTTTATTTTTAGGTATGTACATAAATGGATATTTGACCAGCGAAGAGGATAGTACTATGAAAGAAGATATTGAGGGAGTAAAGGATTTTTTTGTTTTTATATTAAAAGATTTGAGATTAGTTAAGTAATAATTTAAGATAATTAGGAAATAATTTCATATATACGACATGAAAGGAAGTATATTATGAACAATATAAATTATAAAAGAATTCCTTCTCATATTGGAATTATTCCTGATGGAAATAGACGTTGGGCTCAAAGTAATAATAAAGAAAAACATGAAGGTTATGAGTTTGGTGTTGAACCTGGTATTAAATTATATGATACTTGCTTAAGTTTAGGAGTTAAAGAGTTAACCTTTTATGGATTTACAACTGATAATACCAAAAGACCATCTTCTCAAACCAAAGCTTTTCAAAAAGCATGTGTAGATGCGGTATTTTCTCTAGTTAATAAAGATGCCAATATATTAGTTGTTGGAAATAGTGATTCATCTGTTTTCCCTAAAGAATTGCTTCCTTATGCTAATAAGCGTGTTAATTTTGGAAAGGGACTTATTAATGTAAACTTCCTTATTAATTACGGTTGGAGTTGGGATCTGAACTATTGTCTAACAGATAAAACTCGAGGTAAAAAAACTTCAGAGATAATAAATTCTTTAGCTTCATCTGAAATATCTAGAATTGATTTAATTATAAGATGGGGTGGGAGAAGAAGACTTAGTGGATTTCTTCCTGTTCAATCTGTTTATTCTGATTTTTATATAATAAATGATTATTGGCCTAATTTTAAAACTGATCATATATATGACGCATTAAATTGGTATGATACTCAAGATATAACTTTAGGTGGCTAAAATAATAAGGATGATGCAAAACTAATTTTTATTAATTCTGCATCATCCTTATACTCTATATCTATTTTCTAAAGTAATTCTTTTATCTTTCCTTCTAGGCTTAACGGAGTTGTAGTTGGTGCATATCTGTCAATAACATTACCATTTTTATCTATTAGAAACTTAGTAAAGTTCCACTTAATGCTTTTTCCTAATATCCCACCAGTTTGTTCTTTTAAGTATTTAAATACAGGATGAGTATTTTCTCCATTAACATCAACTTTTTCAAATACATCAAAGGTTACTCCATAGTTTATTTCACAAAAGTTCTTTATCTCTTCATTACTACCTGGCTCTTGTTTTCCAAACTGATTACAAGGGAATGCTAAAACTTTTAGCCCTTGATCCTTATATTTTTTATGCAATTCTTCTAGTTCTTTATATTGAGGTGTAAATCCACACTTACTTGCAGTATTAGCTATTAATAACACCTCACCCTTAAACTCTTCAAAATTTCTCTCTTTTCCCATTGAATCTACAGCTTTAAAATCATATATATTCATATTAACCAACCTCTCCTTATAAAATTAAATTGTGTACAATTAAATTTTATAGCTTTTATATTCCATTGTCAATAAAAAAATTAAGCCAGAATGATATCATTCTGACTTTATTATTTCAAACTTAGATTAATCTATTCAACTATTACAGCAGTTCCAGAAACTGTTACCATTAACATACCTGAACTAGCTCCTAAAACCTCGTAATCTACATCGATTCCTATAACTGCATTTGCACCCATTGAAGCAGCTCTTCTCTTAAGCTCTTCCATAGCTTCTCTTCTAGCATTTATAAGTTCATCTTCATATGTTTTAGATCTTCCACCTACTAAGTCTCTTATTCCTGCCATAAAGTCCTTCACAAAGTTTACTCCAGTGATTACTTCTCCGAATGTTACTCCCAAATACTCCTTTACTACTTTTCCCTCAATATTGTTAGTTGTTGTTACTATCATAATACCCTCCTTTAATTTTAAATAACTCTTTATGAGTTATTTATTACTCTTATTAATGTTATTATATCATCAATAAATTCCTTGTCAATATCTTTCTATAAGTATATGTAATTTATTATTTTATATAATAAAAAGACACTCTTACGAATGTCTTTTAATATACTCAATCTAAAAGTTTTTAGCTACTGCAACAACATCTGCTTTTGCTTTATCAAATATCTCTTCTGCCCTATCAGGGTTTTGAGCAATCCCTTCAACATGGAATACACTGACATCTTCTATACCTACAAAGTTTGCTACAACTTTAATATAGTTTGAACCATGTTCAAGATTTTCTATTGGTGTCTCAGAGAATTTAGTTCCGCTAGCTTGAATGTTCAATAATTTTTTACCTTTTAATAAACCTACAGGTCCATTTTCAGTATATTTAAATGTTTTTCCTGCTATACATATAGCATCTATATATGCTTTAACCATTGGAGGTATTGAGAAATTCCATAAAGGTGTTACAAATACATATTTATCTGCTTCCATAAACTGATCAACTATTTCACCTAATCTTATTATTTTGTTCTTTTGACTTTCTGATAGACTTTCAAAAGCTTCACCTTTAGCTAAAGAGTCCCATGCATTAAACACTTCTTTATCTAACATTGGTATATTATCTTCATATAAATCAATCTCTATGATTTCATCTTCTGGGTTAACCCCTTTATACTCATTTAAAAATATCTTTCCTACTTGTAATGACTTTGATTTTTCCTCTAATTGTGCATTTCCTTTAATATATAATACTTTACTCATTTCTATCTCCTTTATAATCATAATTGATAATTATTTTCACTTACTTTATGTAAGTATATTATCAAATTTCACATGCTTTTGTCAAGTAATAAAAAAAAGAAATGCACTGTGAAATTTTACAATGCATTTCTTCTTTTAGTTATTAGAATAATTTAATCCCCATATGATTCCGTTTATGTCAGTAACTACGGCATGATAAGCTCCCCAGAAAGTTTTTTGCAATTCAAACTTTACAAATCCCTTATTTTTCAATAGTTCGTATATTTTATTTATTTCTTCTTCATTTTCTAATTCAAGCAATATATTTACGTTTTTACTATCGTGTTCCTCACTTAATATATCAACTAAATATATTATGCAGTTTTCATTAATATGTAACTCAGAATGAATGATTTTACCCTCTTTACCTTTAAACATAGGGTTTCCGTCAGCTAATTGAACATTTTTTATTTCTCCACCAAAGATCTCTTTGTAATACTCTAATGCCTCTTTGCAGTTATCTACAAAAATTTCTGGAATAATATTTTTCATTTTTTTAGCTCCTTTGCCATATCAAATTACTTAATTATATATTAACAAAGCTCGTCCTATTAATCAATAATTCATCATTTATTTACATAATCAATAAAAATATGCTACATTATTTAATCTTTTATTGAGTTTATTTTTATATAATTTAAAAAAGAGAGAAATCTAATCATAAAATTTAGATTTCTCTCTTTACTTATTATTCTGCTAAATAGCTGTCTACTTCTTTAGCTACAGCTCTACCTTCATTTATAGCCCATACTACTAAGGACTGACCTCTTCTTGAGTCTCCAGCTGCAAAAACTTTATCTACATTTGTTCTAAAGTTTCCATAACCTGCTTTGACATTAGTTCTTGCGTCTAGTTCAACTCCGAAAGCATTTGAAACATAGTCTTGAGTTCCTAAGAATCCCATTGCTAATAATACTAGCTCAGCTTTCCATTCCTTTTCGCTACCTGGTACTTCTACAGGCATAAAAGCACCTCTATCATTTTTTTCCCATTTAACATCTACAGTGTTAACCTTTGTCAGATTGCCTTCGCTATCTCCTTCAAAACTCTTAACATTTATAGCATATTTTCTAGGATCTTCTCCATATTTTGCTTCAAATTCTTGTTGACCGTAATCAACTTTAAGAATTCTTGGCCATTGTGGCCATGGATTATTATCAGCTCTTTCTAAAGGTGGTTTATTCATAATTTCAAATTGAACAAGAGATTTACATCCATGTCTTAATGAAGTTCCCACACAGTCTGTTCCAGTATCTCCACCACCAATAACTATTACATTTTTGTCCTTTGCTGAAATAAAGTTGCCATCGCTTAAGTTAGAATCTAATAAACTCTTAGTGCTAGCTCTTAAGAAATCTACAGCAAAGTGTACACCATTAAGCTCTCTTCCTGGAGCTTTTAAATCTCTTGGATTTGAAGCACCTGTAGCTAGAACTACAGCATCAAAATTATTTAGAATATCTTCTGCTCTATAGTCATCTCCTACATTTGCATTAGTTACAAACTCTACTCCTTCTTCCTTCATCAAGTTAACTCTTCTATCTATAACAGATTTATCAAGCTTCATGTTTGGAATTCCATACATAAGAAGTCCACCTATTCTATCGTGTCTTTCAAACACAACTACATTGTGTCCTCTCTTATTTAAGGAGTCAGCTGTTGCAAGTCCTGCTGGACCTGAACCTATTACAGCTACTTTTTTACCGCTTCTTACTTTTGGAGGTTCTGGTTTTATTAAACCCTCCTCAAATGCTCTATCAATAATTGATCTTTCATTCTCTTTTATTGTAATAGCCGGTCCGTTAATACCTGCTGTACATGCAGCTTCACATGGAGCTGGACATACTCTTCCTGTAAATTCAGGAAAGTTATTTGTTTTTAAAAGACGTTTAAGTGCTAATTTCCATTTACCTCTATAAATAAGGTCATTCCATTCAGGTATAAGATTATTTATAGGACATCCTGAAACCATACCATTTATCAATATTCCAGATTGACAAAATGGTATACCGCAATCCATACATCTTGCGCCTTGCTTTTCTTGCTTTTCCTTAGGTAGGAGTTTATGAAATTCTTCGAAGCCTTCCAACCTTTCTATAGGATCAATGTTTTTACCTTCTTCTCTTTCAAATTCTAAAAATCCTGTTGGTTTTCCCATAATACTTCCTCCCTCCTACTTGTTAATCCTAGTATTTTCATAAAATGCAGCTATTAAAGCTTCTTCACCTTTAAGCCCTTGCTTCTCTTTCTCTTTTACAATAGAAAGCATTCTCTTATAGTCGTGAGGCATAATCTTATGGAATTTAGGTAAGAACTCATTAAAGTTTTCTAATATTGATTTTCCTTTATTAGATCCAGTGGCTTCTACGTGTTCTTCAATTAAACCCTTAAGCTCTTCTATATCTTCTTCACCTAATTCTTCTACTGCAATCATTTGTAAGTTAACTTTATTCTTAAAGCTTTCATCTTCATCAAGAACATAAGCAACTCCACCACTCATACCTGCACCAAAGTTTAGTCCTGTTGATCCTAAGATAACAGCTCTACCTCCAGTCATGTACTCGCAGCCATGATCCCCTACTCCTTCAACTACTGCTGTAGCTCCAGAGTTTCTTACGCAGAATCTTTCTCCTGCTATACCATTTATAAATACTTTTCCAGAAGTTGCTCCATATAAAGCAACATTTCCTATTATTATATTCTCTTCAGCTTTAAACTTACTATCTTTTGAAGGATAAACTACAAGCTTACCACCTGATAATCCCTTACCTAAGTAGTCGTTAGAATCTCCTTCTATTTTTAAAGTAAGCCCCCTAGGTACAAATGCGCCAAAACTTTGTCCTCCAGATCCATTACATTTTATAGTTATTGTATCCTCTGGAAGTCCTGAGGCATCATATTTTCTAGTTATTTCTGAACCTAATATAGTTCCTAAAGTTCTATTTATATTAGTTATATCAACTTCTATATCAACTTTATTTCCATTCTCTAGAGCATCTTTAGCTAACTTTAAGAATAATTCACTGTCTAAAACTTCATCTAATTTATGAGAATAAGCTTTGTCTGCTTTAAAGCTTATAGCCTTCCCTTTTTCTAATTGTGGAGCATTTATGATTGAATTTATATCAACTTTCTTTGCTTTCCAACCCTTAATATCTTCTTTAGCTTTTAACTTATCGAATCTACCAACCATTTCATCGATACTTCTAAAGCCAAGCTTAGCCATGTATTCTCTTAACTCTTCAGCTATGAATCTCATGAAGTTAACTACGTAATCAGGTTTTCCAGCAAATCTTTTTCTTAGCTCTTCATTTTGAGTTGCTATACCTACTGGACATGTATCTAAATTACATACTCTCATCATTACGCAGCCTATAACTACTAATGGAGCTGTAGCAAATCCAAATTCTTCTGCACCTAATAAAGCTGCAATAGCTACATCTTTACCAGTCATAAGTTTACCATCAGCTTCAACTACTACTCTTTCTCTAAGGTTATTCATAACTAGAGTTTGATGAGCTTCTGCAAGTCCAAGCTCCCATGGTAATCCTGCATGTTGAATAGATGTTCTTGGTGATGCACCAGTTCCTCCATCATAACCTGATATAAGGATAACATCTGCTCCACCTTTAGCAACTCCAGCTGCTATAGTTCCAACTCCACCTTCAGAAACAAGTTTAACAGATACTCTTGCTCCTGTATTAGAGTTTTTAAGGTCATATATTAACTGTGCTAAATCTTCTATTGAGTATATATCATGGTGTGGTGGTGGCGATATTAAACCAACCCCTGTAGTTGATCTTCTAGTTTTAGCAACCCATGGGTATACCTTACTAGCTGGAAGTTGCCCTCCTTCACCTGGTTTTGCTCCTTGAGCCATTTTTATTTGTAACTCTTTAGCATTTACTAAGTATTCTGAAGTAACTCCAAATCTACCTGATGCTACTTGTTTTATAGCTGAATTTCTAGAATCTCCATTTTCATCTAGTATCCATCTTTCTGGGTCTTCTCCACCTTCACCAGTATTAGATTTTCCACCTAATCTATTCATAGCTATAGCTAAAGTTTCATGTGCTTCTTTAGATATAGAACCATAAGACATAGCGCCAGTTTTAAATCTCTTAACAATTGAATCCACTGACTCTACTTCATCTAAAGGTACTGATACCCCTGAGTAATCAAAGTCAATTAATCCTCTTAATGTTAATGTACTTTCTTCTTGGTTTAATAAAGAAGTATATTCTTTAAACAATCTATAATCAGCTGTTTTTGCAGCTTCTTGAAGCTTGTGAATTGTTAGAGGATTATACATATGTTCTTCTTGATTACTTCTAAACTTGTGGCTTCCCACTGAATCTAAAGTTAAATCTAGAGTAAGTCCTCTCTTATCAAATGCAGTTGCATGTCTTAATTCAGCTTCTTTTTGTATATCCTTTATCTCTATTCCACCAATTCTACTTATAGTATTAGTGAAGTATTTATCTATTACCTTGTCTGCAATTCCTAGAGCCTCAAATATTTGTGCTCCTTGGTAAGATTGTATAGTAGATATACCCATTTTAGATAATATCTTAACTATTCCCTTAAGTATTGCTTTATTAAAATGGTAGACACCTTTTTCATAAGGAATTTCTAATAACTCTTCCTCAATAAGTTCTCTTATAGATTCATATGCTAAATAAGGATTTATAGCTGAAGCTCCAAAACCTAATAACGTAGCAAAATGATGTATTTCTCTTGGTTCTCCACTTTCAAGTATAAGAGCTAAGGATGTTCTTGCACCCTTTCTTACTAAATGATGATGAAGAGAAGAAACTGCTAGTAGTGATGGAATAGAAATATTATTTTTATCTACTCCTCTATCACTAAGTATTAATACATTATATCCATCCGCAAATGCTTTATCAGCTTCATTAAATAAACCTTCTAAAGCTTCTTCTAAAGCATTTTCACCTTTATTTTTATCAAACAATATGCTTAAAGTCTTAACCTTAAAGCCTTCTCTGTTTATATTTTTAATTTTTAAGAAGTTTTCATTTGATAATATTGGAGAACTAAGTTTTATTTGTCTACAATTTTCTTTAACATCTTCTAATAAGTTTCTTTCTGTACCTAAGAAAACATCTGTAGCTGTAACTATTTCTTCTCTTATAGCATCTATTGGAGGGTTAGTAACCTGAGCAAATAGTTGCTTGAAGTAGTTGAATAACGGTTGAGGTTTTTCTGATAATACAGCAAGCGGAGTATCTATACCCATAGCTCCTAGAGCTTCTTCTCCCACTTCTGCCATCTTTAAAATATTATTCTTTAAATCTTCATAAGAATAACCAAAAGATTTCTGAAGTTTCGCTCTTTCTTCTGGTTCTATAGCCTCATCCTTAACTTCTATATCATCAATATCTTCTATATTTATAAGATTTTCTTTTAACCATTCTCCATAAGGATTTTCTTTAGCATACTTATCTTTTAATTCCTTATCATCTATTAATTCACCCTTTACAGTGTCAACTAATAACATTTTACCTGGAGTTAGTCTATTCTTTTCAACTACCTTATGAGGCTCAACATCTAATACCCCTACTTCAGATGAAAGTATTAAATAATCATCATCTGTTACATAATATCTAGCTGGTCTAAGCCCATTTCTATCTAAAACGGCACCTAATTTTTCTCCATCAGTAAATACTATGGCAGCAGGACCATCCCATGGTTCCATCATAGTAGCATAATATTCATAAAAATCTCTTTTTTCCTTACTCATAGTTTCATTTTTAGCCCATGGTTCAGGAATAGCCATCATTACAGCTTTTGGCAAGTCTCTACCATTCATTAATAAGAATTCTAAGGTATTATCTAAAATGGCTGAATCTGATCCTTCACGATCTATTATAGGCAACACCTTACCTAAATCTTCACCTAAGTATTTTGAGACAAGTTTTGCTTCTCTTGAGTGAACTTTATTTACATTACCTCTTAATGTATTAATTTCCCCATTGTGTATCATATATCTGTTAGGATGTGCTCTCTCCCAGCTTGGGAATGTATTAGTACTATATCTTGAGTGTACTAATGCTAAAGATGATTCTACTTTAGCATTTCCTAGATCTCTATAGAAATCCTTAAGCTGAGTTGCTAAAAGCATTCCTTTATAAACTATTGTTCTAGAAGAAAAAGATGGAATGTAGAAAGTCTCTCCATGAAGTAAAGTATCTTTAAGAGCCTTTTTCTCAACTTTTCTTCTAACTACGTATAATTTTCTTTCGAAGTCTATACCCCTATTAACTTCTTCTGGTCTTTCAACAATTGCTTGAAGTATGTATGGCATACAAGAAAGCGCAGTTTCCCCTAAATCCTTAGAATTTACTGGCACCTTTCTCCACGCTAACAATTTAACTCCCTCTTCTTTAAGAGTTTCCTCAAAAAGAGTTTTTGCTTCTATCCTCATAGTTTCCTTCTGAGGTAGGAACACCATTGCTACTGCATAATCTCCTGCTTGTGGCAGAATTACTCCAAGTTTTTGGGCTTCTTGTTTGAAGAATCTATGCGGTATTTGAAATAATACTCCCGCACCATCTCCTGTGTTTTCTTCTGAACCTATTCCACCCCTATGTTCCAAGTTGATTAAAATGTTTAGAGCATCCTCTAAAACCTTATGTGTCTTTATTCCTTTAATATTAGCAACTGCACCAATTCCGCATGCATCATGCTCAAAACTAGGATTATATAATCCCATTTTCTCTGGATAATTTTTGTGCATTTATAGCCCCCCCTTAGTTTATTAATATCGCCTTTGATATCATTGTAGGAACAAACAGCGAGTAACTATATCATAAAATATAGCACTCGCAAAATCAATTAAAAAATAAGTTAAATTGTTGGGGTTTACTGGTAAAGAAAGTTAAGTTTCTTGGGCAAGAATTGCCTTTGCAACTTCACTCATCTTTTGTCCATTATTCATACTTGTCTTCTGAATGTATCTAAAAGCTTCCTTTTCAGAAAGTCCTTTATTCGTCATTAAGATTCCCTTTGCTTTTTCAACAAGCTTCCTATCTTCAATGCTGTGTTCTAACTTCTCAACTTGTTCTCTAAGCTTCATTATTCTTCTTTGACTTTGAAAGATTAAATCAACAGCATTTAATAGAACTGGTTTAGATATAGGATTACTTATGCAATATATATCCGTTTCTTCTTGAACGAAGGATTTGTAGGGTTCATTTACTATAGCCAAGAATCCGCATATATCACCTAGATTACTACTAATATCTATAATTGTCATTTCAGAAAGCTTATAACTCATTATTATTAAGCTAGGAGATTCTTGCATGGCTCTTCTTATTAAATCATTAGCTGAAGTACATACTCCAAGTACTTCGTATCCTTCATTTCTTAAAATAATCTCTACCTTTTTAGCTGTATCAATATTGTTTAAGGCTATAATTATTCCTCTGCGAAAGTCCATGGCAAACTCACCTTTTTTCTGATTAATATTTCTTGATATAGTTGTCAATTTCCCATTGGTGAACGCTTATAGCATAATCTTTATATTCAGAGGATTTAGCCTTTAAATAAGTGTTAAATGCATGTTCACCTAATGTTTTTCTCACCAATTCACTTTCTTTCATATATTTAATGGCTTCTTCTAAGCTTCCTGGTAACGAATCTATTCCTTCTGCTTCTCTTTCATCTTCATTCATCTTAAATATATTCTTTTCAGCAGATGGTGGAGGTGTAAGATCTTTCTTTATTCCTTCTAGACCAGCTGAAAGCAATGTAGCTAATACTAAATATGGATTTGAGCTTGGATCTGGACATCTTAATTCTACTCTTGTTCCAGCACCTCTTGAAGCTGGTACTCTTACTAGACATGTTCTGTTACTTCCAGACCATGCTATATAAACTGGTGCTTCATAACCTGGAACTAATCTCTTATATGAGTTAACTAAAGGATTAGTTATAGCTGCTATTCCCTTAATATTATCAACAAGACCTGCTATAAAACTGTATGCAGTTTTACTTAAACCTAATTCTCCATTCTCATCAACAAAAGCATTTTTTCCATCTTTACTTAATGACATATTAACATGCATTCCTGAACCATTAATTCCATATACAGGTTTAGGCATGAATGTAGCATGCACTCCATGTCTTTGAGCTATTGTTTTAACAACTAATTTAAAAGTCATTATATTATCAGCTGTTGTAAGTGCATCTGCATACTTAAAATCTATTTCGTGTTGTCCTGCTGCAACTTCATGGTGAGATGCTTCTATCTCAAAGCCCATTTCTTCTAATGCAAGACTCATATCTCTTCTAGCATTTTCTCCTAAATCTACTGGTCCTAAGTCAAAGTATCCAGCTTCATCGTGAGTTACTGTAGTAGGTTCACCTTTTTCATCTGTATTAAATAAGAAGAATTCACATTCTGGTCCAACATTCATGCTGTAACCTAACTCTTCAGCTTCTTTTAATACTTTCTTTAATATATTTCTTGGATCTCCTTCAAATGGAGTTCCGTCTGGTCTATAAACATCACAAATTAATCTTGCAACTTTACCTTGTTGAGGTCTCCATGGGAAAATAACGAATGTATCTAAATCTGGTCTAAGATACATGTCTGATTCTTCTATTCTTACAAAACCGTCTATAGAAGACCCATCAAACATACACTCATTATTTAAAGCCTTTTCAAGTTGACTATCAGTTATCGCAACATTTTTAAGTGTTCCAAATAAATCAGTGAATTGAAGTCTTATAAATTTAATACCATTTTCTTTAACGATATTAATAATATCCTCTTTAGAATACTTTGCCATAATATACTCCCCTTTTCGCATTAATTATTTGCAAAATTACATATGCAATAAAACGGCGCACTACTAGAAATACTTTTAAAAATTTGTAAGTAACTCTGTAGAACACCGTTGTTCGACTAAATCTTGTTAATATTATATTCTCATACTATTAAAAAATCAACTGTTATTTTTTGTTTTGTTTAAATTTATTATTCTAACCGTATACTTTTGATAATATGCATCTGATTTCATTAATAATATGTTAATACCATACCTATTTAAAGTTATGATACCATATTATTTAATATACATTCACTTACTGAATCAACTACATAGTCTACATGCTCTTTTAAGCTTTCCTCTGAGCTTGTAAAAGTAAAGGAATTTCCTGCGACTTTAAACATTGATAAATCATTCCATGAGTCTCCTATAGAGTAAACTCTGCTTGCATCTATTATCTCTTTTTCCATAATCATTTCTAAGGCATTTCCTTTTGAACAACCTACCTTAACTATATCTATATATCTAGTATTTCTATAAGCTACAAGATAATCCCCATACTTTTTATTGATATCATCACAAACTTCTTTAATATAGGCTGCATCCTTCCCCTGAAACTCGAAGCAAAGTAATGATACCTTGTCATCTCCTAACTCTACTAAGGTATCTATACTTTTCATGCTAGGAACCTTAAAATTTTCAAAACCTCTACCTACTATATAAGTAGTAAACCCAGTTTCTAGAGCCACCCCAGTAGTTCTATGTCTAAAATCCTTAATAACTGAATCACATATATTTAAATCTAACTCCTCGCTATGCATTAGATTTAAATCCTTATCAAAAATAAGTGCTCCATTTAGTAGAACAAAGTAGTCCGCTGTTATGTCATATTTACTTTTCAAAAACTCTACTCCATTGTAGGGTCTTCCAGTAGTAATTGCTATAGCGTGTCCTAGTTCTTCTAGTTTTTTTACTGCCTTAATATTATCATCTGTAATATCAAAACCCTCTACTAAAGTTCCATCTAAATCAGTAGCTAGCATTTTTCGCATCAACCATACCCCTTATCTTACAGTATTTTATCAGTTTCAATTATAACATACACCATAACTAAATATCATTAGTTTCGTTATTAAACTGGCTAAAGTACATATTGTAATATACACCTTTTTTATCTAATAGTTCATAATGATTTCCACTTTCTAAAATTTCCCCGTTTCCAACAACAAGTATATTATCTGCATCTCTAATAGTACTTAATCTATGCGCTATAATAAAGCTAGTTCTTCCCTTCATTATATTTAACATACCTTTTTGAACTTGCTTTTCTGTACGAGTATCAACGCTACTTGTTGCCTCATCTAAAATCAATATAGAAGGTTTAGATAACATAGCTCTAGCAATAGTTATAAGTTGCCTTTGACCTTGGCTAAGGTTACTTCCCCCTTCTACAATTTTAGTTTCATATCCTTCTGGAAGTCTTTTTATAAAACTATCTGCGCAGGCCAATTTTGCTGCTTTTTCTATTTCCTCATCTGTAGCCTTTGGATTTCCATAACGTATATTATCTTTTATACTTTCACTAAATAGATAAGTATCTTGAAGTACTATACCAAATATATTCCTCAAACTGTCTCTTGTATATTTACGTATATCTTCTCCGTCTATTAATATACTTCCATCCGTAACCTCATAAAATCTAGTAAGTAAACTTATTATTGTGGTTTTTCCAGCTCCTGTAGCTCCAACTAAAGCAGTAGAACTTCCCTCCTTAGCACTAAAACTTATGTTTTTTAATACACTTATATCTTTTGAATATCCAAAACTCACATTATTGAATACAACTTCACCCTTAGGATTTGTTATCTTCTTAGATTCCTCGCTATCTACACTCTCTTCATTTTCATCTAAAATCTCAAATACCCTCTCAGCTCCAGCCACTGCAGATTGCAAATTATTAAATATACTTGCCAAATCATTTAAAGGTCTAGAGAATTGTCTTGAATAACTTAAAAAACTGGCTATTAGTCCTACAGTTATAAGTCCCTTAACAGCAAGTATACCTCCAACAGAAGCTACAGCCATAAAACCTATATTATTTATTACATTCATGATAGGCATTAAAAATCCTGACCAAATCTGAGCCTTTAATCCAACCTCACAAAGTCTATCATTAATCCCCCTAAAGGAATCCATAGCTTCTTTTTCACGATTAAAAGCCTTCACTATATCAACTCCGGATATGGTTTCCTCTATATATCCATTTAAATTTCCAAGCTCAACTTGTTGCTTCTTAAATAAAACCTTAGTTTTACTGGCTATTACTTTTGTTAACCCTCCTACCAAAGGTACTGTTATTAAACTTGCAAGTGTCAAAATCGGGCTTAAAATAAGCATCATTATAAATGACCCTAATATTGTTATTACTCCAGACATTAACTGAGTAGTTGAGCTAGAAACAGTACTACTTACATTTTCAATATCATTAGTAAGTCTGCTCATAACTTCTCCATGGCTGTGAGTATCAAAAAAGCTTATAGGTAGCTTATGCAGTTTAGAAAATAAATTTCCTCTTAACTTTCTAACAATTCCTTGAGATATTTTTGCCATGATTCTACCTTCAGCAATATTTATTCCTCCGCTTACTATATAAGAAATAAGTAAAACAAATATCACTATTATTAAACCACTTGAATTTTTAGTCCCCTGAAAATCTGCCATATAATCAATAGCTCTACCTATTAGATATGGTGCCATAAGTCCTATAAAGCTATCTATTATTATTAAACTAAATATAACTACAAGGGATCTTTTCTCACTAGAAATATATCCAAAAATTCTTTTTAGAGTTCTCTTAAAATTCTTAGGTTTAGCTTTAGGAGCAAATCTATCCATGCCTTTTGTAGTTCTTCTTCCAGATATATTTATGGAAGGTATTTCGTCTATCTTCTTATTTTTTTCTCCCATTATATTAACTCCTTCCCAATCTGAGAATTAAATATATCCTTATACACACTGCAGCCATCCATAAGCTCATCATGAGAACCTAAACCTGCTATCTCTCCATCATCAAGTACCAGTATATTATCTGCTTCTATTACTGATGTTATTTTTTGAGATATTATTATAGTAACTAAGTCTTTTGAGAACTTCTTTAATCCTTCTTTTATTTTCTTTTCAGTAGTAACATCTACAGCACTAGTTGAATCATCTAATATCAAGATATGAGGTTTTTTAATTAGCGCTCTAGCTATTGATATCCTCTGTTTTTGTCCTCCAGAGAGATTCACTCCACCTTGACCGAGTTTTGTGTCATATCCTTTTGCCTGTTTTAATATAAATTTATGAGCCTCTGCTAATGAAGCTGCATTTATAACCTCTTCCATAGTAGCATCAGCCTTCCCCCACCTTATATTATCTACTATACTTCCTGTAAATAATAAAGAAGCCTGAGGAACTATAGAAATCCTATCTCTTAAACTTTCCATAGAAATATTCTTTATATCAACTCCATTGATTTTTATCTTTCCCTTAGTAACATCATAAAATCTAAGGAGCAATTTAACTAAAGTGCTCTTCCCAGAACCCGTAGACCCTATTATTCCCAAAAGCTCGCCAGAATTAATATTAAGGCTGATGTTTTTAAGAGCAGCTTCCCTAACTCCCCCACTATAAGTGAAGCTTACATCTTCAAAACTTATTTGTAATTCTCCCTTTTTAACTTCTTCATCCCCATTTTCTATAGTTGGTTCTTGATCAAAAACTTCAACTATTCTCTCAGAAGATGCTCTGGCTTTAACAAACATATTAAACACAAAGGTCATGGTCATAAGAGAAGACAGTATTTGAGTCATATAATTTATAAATGCCATAACTGCTCCGACCTGTATACTGCCGTTATTTATCTTTATATTACCTAGCCAAAGCACTGCTATTATTCCAATATTAACTGTAGCCGTAATAGTTGGACTAAATATGGCTATAGTCTTCATAGCCTTAGTAGAAATATTAAAAAGTTCATCATTTTTCTTACCAAATCGTTCTTCTTCGTATTTAAACCTATTAAATGCTTTAACAACTCTAACCCCAGATAAATACTCTCTTATATTACTATTAACATTGTCCAAAGATTTTTGTATCTTTCTAAAATTAGGGTATCCTATCCTCATATTTAAAATTATTATCCCAATAACGAGTGGAATTATTATTAAAAAAATTACTGATAAAGATAAATTTAATCTAGAAGCCATTATTAAGCTTCCTATACATAACATAGGCGCCTTAACAAAAACCCTCATCATTCCATTTACAAACATCTGCACCTGATTAACATCATTAGTAAGTCTAGTAACCAATGAAGCTTTATCAAAATTATCTATATTATCAAAGGAAAAACTTTGAATCTTCTCATACATATCAACTCTTAAATCTCTCCCAAACTTTTGAGATACATGACTTGCTATTATACTCCTCATAGTAGCTCCTATAGCTCCCATAAGAGTCACTCCAAACATAATTAGCGTATTTACTAAAACATAATCCATATTTCTACTAGCAACGCCTTCATCAACTATCTTTGACATTATAGTTGGCTGCATAAGATCACAAATGGCCTCTATGGATAGAAAAAATAATGCTATAATAAATGGTTTTTTATATTTTTTTATATACTTCTTATAATGCTTCAAAAACTTCATCTCCATCTTTATTTAAATAAGCAAACCGTTCAATATAAATTATAACTCAACCTCATGGAAAACTATGCCTAATTTTCAAAATCTGTTATTACTTTTAATTTAAAAATTATCTTAATCTTCACAAACACTATACTAATTTAAATCTATTTTTAGCCAGTTAAATTGTTAACTGCTTAACTGGTTAACTTCTTATATTCTTAACTGGTTAACTGTTTTTCTGTTTTTCTGTTTTTTTAATATTTAAGTTTTTATTAGCTAGAATGTCTTTGATGAAGCTGAGGAAGAAGGAATCTAATGACGCTTGAGAAGAAACTCCTATAAATTAGTATTTTCTAAATTATAACAACTTTGTAACAAGCTCATGTTAAAATATATTTAGTATAATTTGAGAGGTATTTGTTTATGAGAGAAAAGATTATTGTTGTTGAGGATGAATTTTATATAAATGATATTTTAACTACTGCTTTAGAGGAAGAAAAATTTCAAGTTTTAAGTCTTTTTAATGGAGAATCATTAAAGGAAAACTTAATGGATTTTGCTCCAGATATAGTTCTTTTAGATGTTAATTTGCCAGATATAAATGGATTTGAGTTGTGCAAATACATAAATAAAGAACTTAGTATTCCTATAATTTTAATTACTGCTAGAAATGACGTTGTTGATAAGGTTCTAGGCTTAGAGTTAGGGGCTCATGATTATATAACTAAGCCTTTTCATATAAAAGAAGTTATAGCTAGAATTAGAGTAGCCTTAAGATCCACAACTAAATATTCTTCTATATTCACAAATGATTTATCAAACCAGCCTGTAGCCATAAGCCCAGTGCTAAAGGTTGATTTTGATGGCAGAATAATTCTTAAAAATAACGAGGAGATAAAACTGAATCCAAAAGAATTTGAAATTCTCTCTTTACTTTCTAAAAATAGAAATAAAATTTTCACTCGTGATGCTTTATTAAACACTATTTGGGGTTATGAGTATTTTGGAGAAGATAGAACAGTTGATGTTCATATAAGGAGACTTAGAGCTAAAATAGATACACCTGATTTTTCTCATATAGAGACTGTATTTGGTGTTGGATATGTAATGAGGTAATTTATGAAAAGTATAAAAAGCAAAATAACCTTGTGGTTTATGTGTTTATTTATTATTTTTTCCATTGTGCTTAATTTATCTATAAGATTTTTTCTTAAAAATGATTTTGAAAAAAACACGACTAATTCAATGAATAATTTAATGATAAATTCAAGAGAATTAATAAAAAACAAACTTTTATTAAAAGATTCTTATTCTAACTCTGATTGGATTGATGTTGGCTCTGAGGTTTTATGGGATATAAAAAAACTCTATAAAACCTATGGAAGCCTTTATTCTTCAGATAATAAGAACTCCTTAACCACCACAAATAATTCAGAAGAGGATATATCATTAATTAATGAAGCTTCACAAAACAAAGCTGTAGTAAAACTATATAGAGTTAAAAACACCTACACAGCTTCAATTTCCTATCCTATTTATATAAATGATAAAAGTGATTATACTCTTTATTTAACAAAAGATTTTAGTGAAAATTATTTGGATTATATAAAAATATTAAATATTATAACTTTGCTTCAAGTTTTTTTGGGTATTCTAATACTTTTGATTACATATCTAATCTCTTCTCGTATAACTAAACCTATATCCTCATTAATTAAAGGCGTTAAAGAAGTTTCTTTAGGTAATTTTGATTATTCTTTTGAATCTTCATCTTCAGATGAAATAGGGATATTATCACAAGAATTTTCTAATATGAAAAAAGAGATAAAAAAACAATTAGAATATCTTATGAAAGAAAAAGAAAATGCACTACTTCTTCAAAAAAGTAAAAATAACTTCTTTAATAACGTAACTCATGAGCTTAAAACTCCCTTAACTACTATATCAGGTTATAGTCAGTTATTGCTTTCGCCCAAGGTAGAGGATAAGAATTTTAGAGTCAGAGCTATAAATGGTATCTTTCAAGAAAGTGAAAGAATGCATTCCTTAATAGTGGAGCTAATAAATATATCTAAAAACTTAAATAATCCACAGAAAGAATTAATTCCAATAGAATTATCCACATTTATATCAAGAATTCTTGATAACCTAAAAATTAAGTGGAAAAATAAATCTTATTTACTAAGTCTAGATATGGGGGATACATTAATACTGTCAGATACTGAAAATATCACTTCATTATTAACAAACATCTTAGATAACGCCATAAAATATTCTCTAGATAATGGAGTTATATCCATAAATCTAAAAACTCAAGATAACTTAGTTTATTTAACAGTAGAAAATTCTTATGAAGGCTCTACTTCATTTGCAAAAGACAAGCTGTTTGAACCTTTTGTTAAAGGTACTAACTCAACAGAAGACAGCAATGGCCTAGGTTTATATATATGCAAGGAGATAGTTCATTCATTAAATGGAGAAATCACCATAGAACTAACTGAAAAAAACTTTAAGCTTATAACAACTTTTCCTTCTTTCTGTAATATCTCTGAAACAATTTAATTAAGTTTTGTAACTACTAAAAGTTATCATGAAAATAACACTGAAAGGGGGAAATTTTATGTTTAAAAACAATCTATTAAAAGTTATTACAATATCCATTTTAATCTCTTCTTTATTTTTAACTAGTTGTACAACAGAAGAAAAGACAGTTACTTTACAGGATGATGTTCAGAAGGTGAGTAATGAATTAGATGAGGATGGTAGGATATTTGCTAAGGTTAGGGATTTAGACATGCCCCAAATAGATGGATCTTCTATAATCTCAGTTGCAAATGACTCTTCTCCTGTATTTTTTAGACAGTTTCTTAAAGATTCAAATGAGCTTTATGATGATTTATTTACCTTAAATTCAGATAACTCTATTAATTTAATAGAAAATCTTTCAGTCAACATTTATAAAGATTTTAGTAATATACTTATTACTTATTTTAAAGGTACTGAATTATGGTCATATGATATTAATAAAAAAGAAAAGAGTCTAATTATTAATCTTCCTGATATAAAAGATGATTTATCAACATACCCACATAAATTATATGGTAACAATGACTATGTAAGTATATTATCTTTTACTCCATCCAGAGATACTTATAAAAGTATTATTCGCATAATAGATTTAAAATCTGGTAATGTTTATAGCAGTCCTCTAATGGAAGACCAAGGTATTTCTCCAGAAATTTTTTATAGTGAAATAACAAGCAAATTCTATACATCATCAATTACCTCACAAAATATTATGGAATTTTCACTCGATAACATGATCCCTAGGAATATTTTAGACATTTCAAAGATGGGCGGCTATAATTTTCAATTAAGTGATAAAGGAGACTATATTTATCTCCCTCAAAAGGATAAGTCTAACGGAGATCTATATCTCAGTAAATTTGATTTATTAACTAGAAAAGATACTTCTTTACTAAAAGTATCTCCTAAAGAATCTACTGACAAGTTATCTTGGATTAATTTTTATACAACAGATAATACTATCATATATGCATTTACTTACGATACCTCTTGCTATGAATCAAAGTTTTATGCAGCAAATATATCTGAAGATTCATTAACTAATACACAACTTCTGTATAGTTCTATCTATGGAGAGAAAACCAACCTATGGTTTCACTTAAGTGAAGATGGAAGTAAACTTATCACCGCTAAATATACTTCTCAAACTTCTGAACAAGATAAAGTTGATAAATCTACCATAACAACTAGCTATTCACTTTACGAAAAAACAAAATAACATCATTAATTTACAAAATAATCTCAAAAACTAATTTTTTCTTAATTCTTACACTAAAAACTTTAAGTTACAAATCTATAGTTCTATAATTATAAATGATTAAAGTAATGTCAAGTGGAGGAAATTATGAAAAAAAACAAACTATTTGTCTTAATGATATCAATTATAATGCTAACTTTAACTTTAATATCTTGCTCTAGAAACACAAAAGAGGATACTAGTAGTAATGAAATAAAAGAAGAGGTTAATAAAGAAACCACAAAAAATGAAAATACTAGCGATTCTAATAAAGAAGAAACTACTTCTAATTCTAATAAATCTTCTGAAAAACCCTCTTCTCCTATAACTAATACTGACGACACTAGTACATCTTCTAAGCCCTATTTCGGAACCTGGGTTGTAAGTAAGAAAATTGCAACTACTCCAGTGTATGCTATGTCTGAAGATAAGATAAAGTTTTATATAGGAAAAGAGCTTTATTTAACAGAAAAAAAGGTATCTTTTGATAAGGAGAATCTAGTTAATCCTACCTTTGAAGAAACTACTTTGTCTGATAGTGATTTTAATTCAGAAAACAAAGTTTCTTTAAAAACTATAGGAATAAGCTCAGCTTCTGTTAAAAAGGTTGATGTTATTCAAAATGTTAATTCTAACTGGGCTTCTTTTTTTGGAAACACCTTTTATGTTAAAGACGACAATACTTTGATAACTTTATGGGACGGAATATTTTTTGAGTTAAATAGAAAATAAGAAACAAAAAAGAAATCCACTTAATTTATGGATTTCTTTTTTACTCTATTTAACAAACATCTCAATTAATGTACCTAAGCCTTTTTCAAGATTTCTTAACTTCTCTTTGTTTATAGACTGAAGATATAGGCTTTCTAGTTCTAGCATATATTTTTTACCTAGGGCTAGGTAACTTGTTGCTTCTTTTATTTTTTTAGTATATTCTTGTTTAATATTTTCAATATCGTCTTTATATTTCTCTTCAGTTCCTGGATAAACTAGTTCTTCATAGGTATCTACAATCTCATCTGTATGTCGTTCTGCTAGATATTCATGAGGTCTAGTACTATCAAAAACTGCAATACTAAGTTCTCTAAGAACTATCATATCATAGCTTTTAGGATCAAATCCACAATGATAAGCTTCAATATCATATCCTCTTTTTTCAGCTTCATTTAAAAGCTTTCCTAATATAGTTGATTTTCCTGTGCCTGGTCTGCCCTTTATAAGGTACCTCTTCCCAACGTTTCTAGTAATGCTTGGTATAAAATCCTTTGGTCCATCCGGAGTCGCTGCTCCTAAAAACCTATGCACAGTTTTTGATTTCTTATTTAAGTTTGTTTCTGCTAATATTCTAATTATTAATTCCTTTGCAAAATCATCTGCTCTACTAAAATCCATGTTTTCTATATATATTGCTTCCCATTTATCATGAATTTTAAGTCCCTCCCTAAATGCAACATGAGCTTTTTTTATTTCTTCCTTCATTAATACTTTTAAGTTTTCTATATTTTTGTGCCTTTTTTTTAATGAGTTTTCATCCATAATTTGAGATAAGTCTATATATTGTTTATCTTTTTTTATACTCTCAAGTTTTGTTCCGTATATAGGGTTTCCATCAATAAAAGCCACATTCCCATTAGGAATAACTACACCTTCTACATATTCATCTCCCATGTAACTATTTATAAGTTCTATCTCGTAACCTTTTGCTAAATAGGCTTGTGCAATATTTTTTATAACCGATGTCTTTATCACCTGGGGAGCATTTCTTATAACATATATGTCCTTTATATTTTCTAATATAGAGTCATAGTAATTCACGAACCCTCGTGCTGTATTTCCTCCCCCATAGTAATTAATAATATTAGGTGTCATACGACCACTTCCTCTTTATCGTTCTTTGGTACATATTTCCATAATATGCGAAAACACAGAGGATAGTGATGGTTAGAGGTTTCTATAACTACAAATATTTCTTCATTTTTTTATGAGGAATTCCAGCTTCTAAATAAACCTCAGATATTTCTTCAAATCCTACTGATTTATATAAAGCTACTACATACTCTTGTGCAGATAATATTATTTCTTTTTCTTTATAAACATCCTTTATATATTCAATGGCTCTATTCATCATTTCTACAGCTAATCCTCTTCTTCTATAGCTGTCTAAAACCAAAACTCTTCCTATTGAAGGGGCATCATAACTTATTCCTTTTGGTATTATTCTGCTATAAGCTACCACTCTATCATTATCTACACAAAATATATGTGCACATTTTTTATCAACATCATCAAAGTCTTGTTCATCTATTTTCTGTCCGCAAACAAAAACTTCAAACCTTGATTTAACTATCTCATAAAGTTCATTTATACTTAAATCTTTAAATTCTTTTATATACCATTTCATATTTTCAAACCTCTTTTCATATGCTTTATTTGTATCCGTTTATTGATATCTGGATTTAACTGATGTACAATATATATTGTAATTCTTCTTAAACTGAATTAGAAGAGCTTTTCTCTTTTAGTTGACTTTAGGAATTAGTTATATAGTTTCATTCTAATTGCAAGGAAGTTTCTAAGCAAAAGGATTAATATGACAACTGGATTAATTAAATTTTTGTTTTTTCCTAGTTTGTTAAAATTTTAACCCTCTGCTGACAGAGGGTTTTATTTTTTGGAGGTAATTATGGAAAATAGAGTCGGTGTAGTTGCCATTGTTTTAGATAACTTAGAAGCTGCTCCTTCTGTTAATGAAATACTTCATGACTATGCCAAGATAATAGTAGGCAGGATGGGTATTCCCTATAGAGAAAAAGGGGTATCTGTAATTTCTATTATTGTTGACGGCACAACGGATGAAATAGGTGCTTTAACAGGTAAGCTTGGAAGAATAAAGTACGTTCAAGTTAAGTCTGCTATTACAAAGAAGTAATATTAGAGGAGTGTGTTTTTATTATGATAAGAGAATATAAGGCAGAAGAATTTATTATTGATGAAGAAATTTACTCAAGTATTGAAGAAGGTGAAAAATTAGCCCAAGATAAAGAATACGTAAAAAACCTTCTTGAAAGATCTAGGGACTTTAAAGGATTAACCCACAGAGAAGCGGCTGTACTTTTATCTGTAGAAGATGAAGAGTTAGTTCAAGAAATGTTTAAAGTTGCTGGAGAAATTAAAGAAAGAATTTATGGAAACAGAATCGTTTTATTTGCTCCCTTATATCTTTCTAATCACTGTGTAAATAATTGTGAATATTGCGGTTATCAACACTGCAACAGCGATTTATTAAGAAAGAAATTAACTCAAGATCAAATAGCAAAAGAGGTACAAGCTTTAGAAGCTATGGGTCATAAACGACTTGCTTTAGAACTTGGAGAAGATCCAATTAATAATCCTATAGAGTATGTTCTTGAATCTTTAAAAACTATATATTCATTAAAATTTGATAATGGAGCTATCAGAAGATGTAACGTAAATATAGCTGCAACAACTGTTGAAGAATATGAACTGCTTAAAGATGCTGGTATAGGTACTTATATATTATTCCAAGAAACATACCATAAGCCTACTTACGAAAATCTACATCCAAATGGTCCAAAACATAATTACAACTGGCATACTACAGCAATGCATAGAGCTAGAGCTGCTGGGATTGATGATGTTGGAATGGGTGTACTTTACGGATTATATGAACATAAATACGACACTATAGCTTTACTTATGCATGCAGAACATTTAGATAAAGAAACAGGGGTAGGCCCACACACTTTATCTGTTCCAAGGTTAAGACCAGCTGAAGGTGTTGATACAAATAAATATCCTCACATGTTAAAAGATGAAGAATTTAAGAAATTAGTAGCAATCCTTAGAATAACTGTTCCTTACACAGGAATCATATTGTCAACTAGGGAAGAAGCTAATTTTAGAGAAGAAGTATTATCTGTAGGTGTATCTCAAGTTTCTGCTGGCTCTTGTACTGGAGTAGGTGGATATGCTGATGAAAATAAAATTAAAGAAAACACAGCACAATTTGAAGTAAGTGATGAAAGAAGTCCTAGCGAAGTTATGAGAAGCCTATGTAATCAAGGATATGTCCCAAGTTACTGCACAGCTTGTTATAGAGAAGGAAGAACTGGAGAAAGATTTATGGCTTTAGCTAAATCTGGACAAATACACAATGTATGTCTTCCTAATGCCTTACTTACTTTTAAAGAATATTTAATAGATTATGCTGATGAAGAAACTAAAGAAGTTGGTGAAAAAGCTATACTTAAAAACCTTGAAACCATACCAAATGAAGCTGCTAAAGAAGCTTGCTTAAAGAAGCTTGAAAGAATAGAAAATGGAGAAAGAGATTTACGTTTCTAATTAAGAGGAGGAATAAAAACATGTTAGATACCCCAAAAGCCAATAGACTCCATATATCTTTTTTTGGAAAGAGAAATGCAGGAAAATCAAGTTTAGTAAATGCCTTAACAAATCAAGACATAGCCCTTGTGTCTGATACTCCTGGAACTACTACAGATCCAGTATTTAAGGCAATGGAATTACTTCCATTAGGCCCTGTAATGATAGTTGATACAGCTGGTTTAGATGATGAAGGAGCTTTAGGAGAACTTAGAATAAAGAAAACCTTCGATATAATGGATAGAACAGATTTAGCTATTTTAGTATTTACAGGAGAATCTACTGATTTCTCAATGGAGATGACATGGAAAGAAGAATTAACTAAAAGAAATATTCCTATAATAGGAGTAATAAATAAGATAGATCAATTTTCTTTAGATGAAACTTCTTTAAAATCTGATTTTAATATTCCTTTTGTATCTTTAAGTGCTAAGGAAAAGAAAAACATAGGTAGTTTTAAACAAGCTATCATAGATGTTGCTCCTACAGATTTTGAACTTCCTGCTATAGTTGGAGATATACTTAGACCAAAAGCAAGAGTTGTTTTAGTAGCACCTCAAGATATCCAAGCTCCAAAAGGAAGACTTATACTTCCTCAAGTTCAAATAATCAGAGACATATTAGACTATGATGGAATGGCTCTAACTGTTAAAGATACTGAGCTTATAGACGTATTAGAAGATTTAAAATGCGCTCCTGATTTAGTTATAACAGACTCTCAAATGTTTGATAAGGTAAGTAAAATAGTTCCTGAAGATATTCCTTTAACATCTTTCTCAATTCTTATGGCAAGATATAAAGGAGATTTAGCTACCTTCGTTAGAGGAGCTAGAGCTATGGATTCTCTAAAATCTGGAGATAAAGTTCTTATAGCAGAAGCTTGTACTCACCATGCATTAAAAGGTGATATAGCAAGAGAAAAACTTCCTATATGGATTAAAGAAAAGTACGGCGATGTTGAATTCGTAAACTTAACTGGAGTAGACTTCCCTGAAGATCTTAAAGAATTTAAGCTTATAATTCAATGTGGAAGCTGTATGTTCACAAGAAAACAATTAATGAGCAGGCTTATTAAAGCTGAAGCTGATGATATGCCTATAACAAACTTTGGTACTGCTATTGCTCATCTAAATGGAATTTTAGATAGAGTTGTAAACATGTTTCCTGAAGTAAAATAATTTAGTTATTTTTAAAGAACTTCTGTGATTTTTCATAGAAGTTCTTTTTTGTAAACTAAAAATTTCTACGTTTCTAATTTTCTAAATTTGTACGTTTGTAAATTTCTACGTTTCTACATTTCTAATTTTCTACGTTTCTAAAGTTTTAAATACCTGAATTTTATACCCGTAAGAAACTTAACCAAACTCTATCCATGCGAAAAAGTTTCAAGAAATTTATTAGTCCCATATAACTTACTTGATAAATCTTGTTTCCCTGGTATACCACAAGCATCTGCACGGCAATGTTTACAGTGCCTAAATACTTCAAGATGTTTTTCAGCTTCAATTCTTGCTTTATCTAGCTGATTACAATCTGGTGCCTTGATATGGCTTAGATCATGTTGAGGAATAAGTGGAATTATATTGTATAAAGTAGCTCCAGCTTCTTTAACTGTTTTAGATATAACCTCAATATGCTCATCATTAATTCCAGGTATTAATACAGAGTTTACTTTTACTATTACTCCTAATCTACTAATTAAGCGGATGCCCTCTAATTGGTTTTTTATCAATATTGAAGCTCCTTCTTCCCCATAATATACTTTTTTATCATGTACTATATAGGAAGTTATTTGGCTTTGTATCTTAGGATCAACTGCATTAACTGTAACTGTTATAGTTCTTACACCCACATCATAAATTTTTTTATAATATTTAGGGAGTAGTAACCCATTTGTACTCAAACATTTTATAAGATCTGGATATTCCTTGTCCACTAATTCGAAAGCTTTCAACGCATGTGGGGTTGCCAATGTGTCCCCTGGTCAAGCTATTCCTACAACAGTTATTTCAGGACAAAGTTCCAAAGCTTTTCTTACTGTATCTACTGCATCCTTATAATTTAATATCCCATTAGCAACTCCTGGTCTGTCTTCATCTCCATTACAATCTCTTTTACAAAAATTACACTGTATATTACAAGATGGACTGACTGGCAAATGTAGTCTACCAAACTTATTATGTGCCTCTCCCCCCAAACATGGATGGGATTTTGCAAGGTGTGTAAAATCACTGCTTTTCTTTTTAACTAAATTAAAATCTGCCATAAAATCTCCTCCGTTTATATAAAAAATAGAGGTATAAATCACTATTCCATGATTTATACCTCTAGTTCTCTAGTCAGTATTTACTTTACTATACTATACTATATTTAATTTATAGAATTTAAAAAGAATACTCCCTCTGAACTGGCTAATTGTTCCAAAGTAATTGAATATAATACTGAATTTATCTGCTTATCTATATTTTCCCATACCGCTATATTTATTCTTTCCTCAATGTCATTGTGACTATGAATGTTTGCTAAATTTGTTTCTCCTTCTATTACCCTAAGTATATCTCCTACATATATATCTGAGGCTTTTCTAGCAAGTGAGTACCCTCCTTGAAACCCTCTTACACTCTTAACTAAATTAGCCCCCCTTAGCAAAAAAAAGATTTGAGACAAATAATTCTGAGAAATATTTTGTCTTTCAGCAATTAAATTCAAAGGAATGTACTCTTCTTGTTGATTCATTGCTATAAAAACCATAGCTATTAATCCATATCTTCCTTTAGTTGATATATTAATAATAAACTCTCCTTTGCTCTAATTTAAATTTTGAACTTTCAAGTTTCCCTAGACCACCTTATCTATCTGAATGCTTAATGTATTAATATACCCAGACCCTAATCTAAATACAAAGTCATCGCTGATTATCTCATAAGGACGAATTATAGATATATTATCTAAAAATACATCTTCAAATAGCTTATTAATTGTCTCTTCATAACCCCTAAACTCATCTTCATCTATTATAAATCTCTCAATAATTCCAATTACCCTTAAGCTTACTTTCTTGTCCTCAATAATGTTTATCTCAATCCTACTATTTACTATATCTCTATTTATCATTGGTGATTGTACCTCTTGAAAACACACAAGTTTTCCTTGCTTATTACTGTAAAGTCCTCCCTTAGAAATACTATGCCAAAAACTTTCATTATAAATGGATATATCCATAGTTGAACTTGTCTTATTTATAAGGTTTATTAAACCTATATCTAGTTTTGTAATTATACTCATCACCTCATTCTGAATTTCTCATTTTTCTCTATCTGTATAATCTTGCCGTCTTGAATTACTATTGTAACTGTTCCATAACTGATTCCTTTTATTAGCTCGTTTAATTTTTGGGATACTTGCTCATTAACCGGACTATCTCTTAATAATTTTTCCACCTTCATAGTACCACTCCCCTTATTGTTACTATATAAAAAAGTCGCCTCTATATAATTTAATATACAGAGACGAGATTACCCCGCGGTTCCACTCTATTTAAGTCAAAATGACTCCACTTATTGAATATTTACATATTCTATCATTATAACGGATGACTCCGGATAGCCATACTTTATCATCTATACATAGAAGATATGTTCAAGCTTCATCTCAAAAGTGCACTTCACATAGACTTTCGTAAAGGAATTCCACCATAATCCTTCTCTCTGAAACTACTTTCTATGCTACTCTACTTTTTCATAGTTTTTATTCCTACTATTCCGATGTACTTTATACTATATTAAATCATAGTTAAATAGATGTCAATATATTTTATTAAAAAATCTAAAGCCGTTGTACTCTATACAACGGCTAACTAATATATTATAATTTAAATTTTCCTACAGCATACTGTAGATTACTTGCTATTAAACTAAGTTCCTCTACTCCCTTTGCTACCTCATCCATAGTTGTATTTATCTGTTCAGTAGATGCTGCTACTTCTTCCGACGAAGCTGCTGTCCCTTCCGATATCTCAGATATACTTTCTATTTTTTGAACTACTTTATTTTTCTTTGAATATATTTCACTAGTTGATTCTGCAATACCTTTTATTCTATTAGTTAACTGATTTATAGCATCTAGTATTTGTGTAAATATTTTTTCTGTTTCATTTACTGCTACCTCTTGCTCCTCTACAGTTACTTTTGATTCCTCCATAGCACTTATAGCTACTTTAGACATACTTTGAACTTTCTCAATTATTTTTCTTATTTCTTCAGTAGATTTTCTAGATTGCTCTGCTAGTTTTCTTATTTCATCGGCTACCACAGCAAATCCTCTTCCAGCTTCCCCTGCTCTTGCAGCTTCAATACTCGCATTTAGTGATAAAAGGTTAGTTTGTTCTGTTATTTCCTTTATAGCATCAGAAATTCTATTAATTTCTTCAGTATTCTTATTCATATTTAATACAATTTTGCTAGCTTCATTTGATGATATTTTACTTCTATCTGATTTTTCACCAAGAACTTTAACCATGTTCAAGCCTTTATTTCCTAATTCTAAGGCATTTAAGGATACAGATTTTAGAACCTTAGTATTTTCAACTATTCCATCTATCTCGTTTGAGAGTTCATTTATATTACTTACTCCTTCTTGCGCACTTCCAGCTTGCCCTATTATTCCCCTAGATATTTCTTCTATAGAATTATATACTTGTCCTACAGACGCCGTGCTCTCCTCTGCCATAACTCCTAAATTCGTTGATGTATCAAATACCGTTTTAGAAGAATTTTTAACTTCTAGCATTAGTGCTGACATATTTTTTATCATAAAATTAAAGTTTTTTCCTAATTCTCCAAACTCGTCTTTTGACTTTATGTCAACTTTAACTGTTAAATCACCTTCGGCAGCCTTTTTAAACCCTTGTTCTAGCTTCTTTGCACTTTTAGCTAATCCATTGCTTAACCAAAAAGAAAACAATGCTGCTATCACAATCACTGCCCCAATTGTTATGAAAATCATATTTTTTATTCCACTTATATCCGCTTTTAACTCTGACTCATCCATAGCAGCGATAATTTTAAAGCCAGTACCTAAATCTGTACCAAAAGTCGTAAATATATGACTTTTATTAAAATCTATTTCTGTAGATCCATTTTCATTATTTTTAATTACATCCCAATTAGATATTTTAGTATCTGAATCGCTTCCAATTATCCTGCTTGGGTAGGTAACTACATTTCCTTCTTCATTAACCACAAAAATGTATCCCTTGTTTCCTATTCTATATTTATTAGTTATTGAGGAAAGTTTATTAATAGATATCTCCATACCTATAACACCTACAATCTTTCCTTTATCTTCAACAGTTTTCGCAAAAGTAACTACCGATTCATCAGCCATCAAACTTTTATGCGGGTCGCTATTTATAACTTTTCCATTATTATTTATAGCTTTTTCATACCAAACTTCACTTTTAGGGTTAGTTATTTTCTTCTCATCAGGATAAGAAAAAGCTTCTCCCTTTTCAGTAAAGAAAAATACATTTAACACATCTTCATTTCTCTCTTTGAATTTCTGTAAATAATCCTTAATATCCTTCTGCTCTGATTTAGAATCCATAAGTATAGTGTTACTTGAAGCCATTGATATTTGCACAGGGTATTTATTAAACTTTTCAATTACTTCAGGAATCACTTGTTCACTGGAAATCTCAAACTTGTCTATTAATGATGATCTGGCCTGCAAGTAACTACCGATGCCCAATATTAACAATGGTACTAAGCAAATAGATAATAAGCTTGTCATTAATTTATACCGGATTCCTATAATATGAGTTCTTTTTGTCATAATATACACTCCTAGCTATACTTAAATTATAAACTATATCAAACCACTTATATCTTACCATATTTTTACTTAAGTATAAACGTTTACTTTATGTTTTGTATAAAAATATTTTTAAATAGAGATAGGGTTTTCCCTATCTCTATACAACAATCCCAACTATTATAGGTATAGTAATCATTGATATTAATGTACTCATAAAAACAGAAAAAGCTGACAGTTCTTTTTCCCTATTAAAGGTCTGAGAGAAAATAGATGCCGTAGCTCCAACTGGCATAGCCTCAATTATTACTATGCTACTCGCTGGCACAGATTTTAGATTTATTGCTAACGTAATAATATATAAAACTAACGGTATAATCAAAAGTCTTGTAGCTATGCCTAAATACATACTTTTATTTTTAAATTGTGCTTTTAATGATATACCTGCCATCATACTCCCCGTAATTATCATAGATAGAGGAGTCGTCATACCGCCTACAATCTCAATCACAGATTTTATTACTGAGGGAAGATTTATTGGTGTAGCCATTATAAATAACCCAATTATTACGGATAGTATTCCTGGATTTTTGAGTAAACTTCTTAAATTACTTATACTGCTCTTACCTCCATAAAGTCTTACTCCATAGGTCCAAATAAGTATAGTAAAAATCATATTAAATATAGACGCATAAACTAATCCTTCTTTTCCATAAATGCTTTCTATTATAGGAAATCCCATAAATCCACAATTACAAAATACTCCACAAAATTTTAATACCTCTCTTCTTCCAACTTCAACTCTATTAAATATGATATTAGACAAAATTATAGCAATTATAAATGCAATAATACTGTAAATAAGTGCTAATATAATATTGTTGAACATATCCTTACTAAAATTAAAATCAAAAGAATTAATTACAAGTAACGGTAATGTTATATTTAATAAAAAATTTGATAATCCTCTTTCTAAGGTTTCATTCAATATATCTTTTTTCCTAGCGTAACCTCCTATAAGCATTATTAAAAACAAAATTGTAATTTGAGCATATATATCCATAAACAGCCTCCATAAAATTAATTAAAGTATGTAATATTATAGAGATATTTGTTAAAGCTAAATTAATTATTGTTAACTCTCCCAATTTATACAAATATTTCACTTATTCTGATTTATAATTAAATTATGAAAAAGTTTAAGGGGGAGTGTAAGTGAATAAAGAAGAAAGAAGCTGGATACTACAAGATTTCGGAAATTCTGCTTATTCCATAACCATAACTACTGCTATTTTACCTGTGTTTTTTAAGAGTGTTGCAGGCGTTGGATTAGCGGATAATATTTCTACAGCCTACTGGGGATATGCCAATTCTTTTGCTACTTTAATAATAGCCGTACTAGCTCCATTATTAGGAACTATTGCAGATTATAAAGGATTTAAGAAAAAATTATTTTCTATTTTTGCACTTATTTCTATTATTTCAACGGCACTTTTAGCTACTGTTGGCGAAAACAATTGGATTTATTGCTTAGTTATTTACATCATCACAACCATAGGATTTTCTGGCTCAAATATATTTTATGATTCATTTTTAACAGATGTAACTGATAATGAAAGAATGGATTTAATCTCATCTTCTGGTTTTGCCTGGGGATACATAGGTGGAACAATTCCATTTATCTTATCTATTTTATTAATAACAAACGCTGAAAGTTTAAATATGAATACAATACTTGCTACACAAATTTCTTTTCTACTTACAGCTGTTTGGTGGTTTATATTTACTGTCCCTATGTTTAGAAATGTCCATCAAAAATACTATATAGAAGGTAGTCCTAAACATTTAAGCACTAGCATTAAGAAGCTAATTACTACAATAAAGGCTACTAAAAACAATAAAAATGTTTTCTATTTTCTTTTAGCATATTTCTTTTATATAGATGGTGTTCATACAGTAATAACCATGGCTACTGCTTATGGTATAGATGTTGGAATCAATAGCAATACACTAATGATAATACTCATATTTATACAAATAATAGCTTTTCCTTTTGCACTTTTATACGGCAAATTATCTAAGGTTTTTTCTCCTAGAATAATGATTTTAGTAGGGATAATAACCTATAGCATAGTTTCTATATACGGTTTCTTTTTAAAAACACCATTGGACTTTTGGATATTATCATTTCTTGTAGCTAGTGCTCAAGGTGGTATACAAGCTTTAAGTAGATCTTATTTTGGAAAGTTAATACCTAAAGAAAATTCTGCTGAATATTTTGGTATATATAATATCTTTGGAAGAATTTCATCAATATTTGGGCCCTTACTAATAGGTATTGTTGGAACCCTTACTGGAGAATCTAGGTATGGAATTTTAAGTTTAATCATATTATTTATTGTTGGTGGAATAATATTTTTAAAGGTTGAAGAAGAACCAAAAGCAGAATTTATTACAGACTAAATAAAAATGCTGTTTCTTGTAAGATACAAAAAACAGCATTTTCTTATTTTAAGCTAAGCAAGTTATCTTGTTAAATTATATAATTGGTGACTCACCGGGGAATCGAACCCCGGACACCATGATTAAAAGTCATGTGCTCTACCGACTGAGCTAGTGAATCCCGTACTACATAACACAATTTTAAATTATATATTATTTAATTATTATTGTCAATAATAATTAATATTTCAATGTATTGCAGTAATCTTTAATTAGGTTAACTGATTTATCAAATTTTACTTTTTCCTCTTCTGTCATCTCTATTTCAACTAGTTCTTTAACTCCATTTCTATTTAATACTGCTGGTACTCCTGCGAAAACTCCATCAAATCCATACTCACCTTCTAATAGCGTAGATACGGGTATAATTCTATTTTCATCATTAAATATAGCCTTTAAAACACCTACTGCAGCAGTAGCTATTCCATAATATGTCGTACCTTTTCTATTAAATACTTCCCATCCAGCTTTAGCTGTATCTGATACTAATTTATCTAAGTCTATATCTCCAACTCTATGTTTGTTATCATTTATAACTTTATTAAATGGCTTTCCACCTATATATACATGTGACCAAGGCACCATTTGAGAGTCACCATGTTCTCCCATAGAATATGCCTGAACACTTCTAGGATCAACATCAAATAAATCTGCAATAAAGTGTTTCAATCTCGCTGAATCTACTGAAGTTCCAGTACCTATAACATGACTTTTAGGTAATCCTGATAACTTCCAAACATGATAAGCCATTATATCTACAGGATTTGATATTATTATAAAATGACCGCTAAATCCACTTTCCATTATAGGTGTTATTATAGATTCCATTATTCTAGCTGATGCATCTAAGGTATCGAGTCTTGATTTTCCTGGCTTTGGTGGTGGTCCAGCCGTTATTATTATGGCATCAACATCTCCACAATCTTCATATCTTCCTACTTTTACTTTTGTATGTTGATCTAAATACTCAATGCAGTGATTTAAATCCATCGCTTCCCCAAGTGCTTTTTCTTCATTGATATCTATCATAAGAATCTCTTCGCATACACCCTGAGTAATCAAACTAAATCCTATACTAGATCCCACTAATCCAGTTCCTACAATTGCTACTTTTCTAGATTTAATTCCCATTGATTTTCCTCCTTAAGTTTTATAGTTTTTATTATACTAAATTCTATTATCTGTGAATATCAATTTATTTTAATTTTTATATGAAAATAGTTAATTGATATAATTCCTATAGGATTTTAATACAGTTATAATTTTATCAATAATATTATTATAATTTAGCTAAAATAATATTACTATTTTTTATATTGTACAAATACCTTGTCAGTTTACATAAATATTATAATTGCCTAGTAACTTGATATGCTTTATAATAACTTATAATGAGAAAAGAATTTTTAATCAAAAGAGGTGTATGTAGTGAAAATATCCACAAAAGGTAGATACGGCGTTCAGCTAATGATTGATTTAGCTATTCATTATAATCAAGATTTAGTACCATTAAAAGATATTGCGGCAAGACAAGAAATCTCTGAAAAATATCTGGAACAGATAGTAACTCCACTAAATAAATCTGGATATGTTAGAAGTGTACGTGGATCTCAAGGCGGATATATGTTAGCTTCTGATCCATCAGATATAACTATAGGTATGTTACTGAGAGTATTGGAAGGTCCTTTTTACCCAGTAGATTACAATCCAACTAACAAACCTAATTCCGATAATGCTACTATTTATGTAACTATAGGAATATGGAATAAGATGAGGGACGCTGTTGATAATGTTGTTGATAATATAACTTTAGCAGATTTAGTGGATGAGTATAAATCTAAAATCGAACCAGATTTCTGTATATAGGCTTTATAAAGACTTTCTTTATAAAGCCTTTTCTCTTTACTAAAATCCTCAGTAAAACATTCATTTGTAACTATATTTTTTAATATTTCATAGTATAACTTATACAATAAAATATATTAAATTTATAGCGAGGTAATGATTATGTGCGGAATAGCTGGTTGGATTGATTTTTCTAAAGATTTATCTTCTTTTTATCATATAATTGAAAGTATGACGGATACTCTTAAACTCAGAGGTCCAAATAGTGGAGGTTTTTATACCAATGAAAATGTACTATTAGGTCATAGACGTCTAGTAGTAGTAGATCCAGAGGGCGGTAGCCAACCTATGACTAAAGTTATCAATGGAAATGAGTATGTTTTAGTTTATAATGGTGAATTATATAACACAGAGGATCTAAGAAAAGATTTATTGTCTTATGGATATAAATTTGATTCATATTCAGATACAGAAGTTCTCTTAACCTCATATATTCATTGGGGTATAGACTGTTTAGATAAATTTAATGGAATTTTTGCATTCTGTATTTTTAATAAAAAAACTAAAGAAATATTTTTAGCTAGAGATCCGTTAGGTGTTAAACCCCTATTCTATTCAGTTAAAGGAAACTCTTTAATATTTGGTTCTGAAATAAAAACACTCTTAGCTCATCCTTATATATCAACTTTAGTAGATGAAACTGGAATTACAGAACTTCTTTCACTTGGACCTGCTACAGCTCTAGGTAGTGGTATATTTAATGATATAGATGAAGTTCCGCCTGGAAATTTTATAACCTTTTCTCCTAAAGAATTTAATTTAAAAGAATATTGGACTCTTAAGGCAGAGGAATACACCGAAAACGAAGATGAAGCTGTTGAACATTTAGAGTCTTTATTAGTTGATGCAATTAGTAGACAACTTGTAGGTGATGTTCCTTTATGTACCTTTTTATCTGGAGGATTAGACTCCTCTGCTATAGCTGCAGTAGCATCAAAAAACTTTAAAGACAAAGGTAAAAAATTAACTACCTACTCAATTGACTTTGAGGATAATGAAAACTATTTTAAAGCTTCTCTTTTTCAACCAACCTCTGATGAGGAATGGGCTTTATTCACATCTAAATATATAGATAGCAATCATAAAACAATAATGATAAAAAATATAGATTTAGTAAGTTATTTAAAGGATGCTTTAATTGCAAAAGATTTACCTGGTATGGCAGATATAGATTCATCTCTTTTCTTGGCTTGTAAAGAAATAAGAAAAGATTACGTAGTTGCCCTATCTGGTGAATGTGCAGATGAGATATTTGGTGGTTATCCTTGGTTTACAAATAAAGACATGTATAAAGCCAATACCTTTCCTTGGTCTAGATTCACTTCAAATAGACTTGATATTTTAAGTCCAAATATGAAAAATTTAAAGATAGAAGAAATGGTAAATTATCATTATAATGCTTCTTTAGCTAAAGTCCCTCATTTGGATAATGAAAATAGTTATGAGCATAGAATGAGAGAATTATTTTATCTTAATATAAAGTGGTTTATGGTAAACTTATTAAACAGAAAAGATAGAATGAGCATGTCTAACTCTCTTGAAGTTAGAGTTCCTTTTGCTGACCCTAGACTAGTTCAATATGCATTTAATATTCCTTCAAAAATCAAATTCCTACATGGACGTGAAAAGGGTCTATTAAGAAGCTCATTAAAAAATATATTGCCGAAAGAAATTGTTGAAAGAAAGAAAAGCCCTTACCCAAAAACCTATCATCCTATTTATACTGAAGCTGTATGCAAAGAGATGAACAAGATTTTAAATAATCCATCTTCACCTATACTCGAAATTGTTGATAAAACAAAAATACAGCAAATTGTGGATAGTAAAGGAGAATCATATAAAATTCCTTGGTATGGTCAGCTTATGATGGGTCCTCAATTTATAGCTTATTTGATTCAATTAAATATGTGGCTTGATATTTATAATGTTAATATTAAAATATAAAAGTAAAGGCTAGGAAATTTCCTAGCCTCTTAATATATTACTTATAATAATTTTTTCATTTGACTAACTATTGGATCTGCTAAAGTACCTACTACTATTTGGTAGTTACCTTCGCCCATCTTCATTACTCCTGAAGCACCTAACTTCTTAAGTTCTCTCTCATTTATCTTATTTCCGTCATTTAAAGATAATCTTATTCTTGTTACACAAGCATCTATTGTTTGTATATTTTCTTTTCCGCCTATTGCTTCAAGTATTCCTTTAGCTTTACCTGCTAAATCAGAAGATTTTGTTGATGCCTTTACTTCAATCTCAACTTCATCATCATCTTCTCTACCTGGAGTTTTTACATCAAATTTCTTAATGTAGAATAAGAATACGAAGTAGTATATAGCTCCAAATACTAAACCAACCAGTGCTAATCCTAATGGATTACTTGTATTAGATTTGCTAAAGTTTAATGCATAATCTATAAATCCTGCTGAGAATCCAAATCCTAATTTCATGTTTAGAGCATATGTTACTGCTCCTGCTATACCAGTTAAAACTGCATGTATTCCATATAATACTGGAGCTAAGAACATAAATAAGAATTCTATTGGTTCAGTAATACCTGTTAAGAATGATGTAAATGCTATTCCTAAAAGCATTCCTGTAACTTCTTTTTTCTTTTCTTTTTTAGCTGCTGTTATCATTGCTAAACAAGCTGCTGGAAGACCAAACATCATTATTGGGAAAAATCCAGTCATAAATGCTCCAGAAGCTGGATCTCCTGCAAAGTATCTAGTTAAGTCTCCTCTAACTATTTCACCAGCTGCATTAGTGAATGTTCCAAATGTAAACCAGAATATAGAGTTCATTACGTGATGTAATCCAAATGGTATTAGTAATCTGTTTAATAGTCCAAATCCAAATGTTCCTGCTGAACCTGAATCAGCAACGAAGTTTCCAAATGAATCTAATCCTGTTTGGATAGCTGGCCATACATAACCTGCTAATACACCTAACGCGATCATAATGAAAGATGTCGCTATAGGTACAAACCTTTTACCGGCAAAAAATCCTAAAAACTGTGGAAGTTGAATATCTTTAAATTTATTATATAATATACCTGCTAATATACCTGCTATAAATCCTGCAAATACTCCCATGTTTATAGTTGGGTTAATAGCTGATGCAACCTTTTGTAATACTAAAAATCCTACTGTTGCTGATAGTGCCGCTACTCCATTATTTTCTTCAGCTAAACCAATTGCAATACCTACTGCAAATAATAACCCCAGTATCGAAATAGGTGTTGCCCCATCACCTTTACCTAAATATAAAGTACCAAAAATAGCATCTCCAGCTTGAGCTATTATTGGAATACCTTTTTCCATTAAGTACTTATTACCAGTCCATGTCCATACATCATTTTGACCTAATCTTAATAGTATAGCGGCAGCTGGCATTACTGCTACTGGAGTCATTAGTGCTTTACCTATCTTTTGTAAGAAAGCTAATACTCTGTTGTTTCCTTTTGACATATAAATCCCTCCTGAATATAGTTTTTACTGATATCAGCAAATTATCATAAATAATTGCAAATAAAAAAGCTGGAAAAGAATATACACATAATATACTCTTTCCAGCTAATGCCCTATACTAGTTACACGCTGTATCAGTTACTTATTAATTACAAGACAAGTATATACTATTATTTTTTATTAGTCAACGGTTACATTAAATTATTTTTTAAATTTTTATTTTTATACAAATTACTATTGATTGACAAAATATATATCAGTGTATATAATTACATTGAACATGTAACTGTTAATCAGGCATAAGTTTAGTATTAAACTTATGCCTTTTTTTAATAGGTTGTGTAAATTTATAAGAACTATTTAAAGAATGCTTATTAGATTACACCTCATTTAACATGTATATTTAAATTAGTAATTGAAAGGAAGTGAACTGTACTAATTGTTTTTATAAAATAATTAGTTAATATTTATGTTTGGATTATTTAGTAAAGAATTAAAACTTGTAGCTCCTATTTCAGGTAAAACTGTAGATCTTTCCGCTGTACCAGATCCAGTTTTCGCAGAAAAAATGACTGGTGATGGTATAGCAATAGACCCAACAGGAGACTTAGTAGTAGCTCCAGCTGATGGAGAATTAACTCTAGTATTTAAAACTAAACATGCTCTAGCTATGACTTTATCCAATGGAATAGAATTATTAATTCATATTGGCATGGATACAGTTTCTTTAGATGGAGAAGGTTTTGAGCTTCTATGTGAACAAGGTGCAAAGGTTAAAGCTGGAACTCCTCTTTTAAAAATAGATAGAGAATTCATAAAATCAAAAAATTTACCATTAGTAACTCCTATAGTTATTACAAATATGGATTCTGTAAAGTCACTTAATCCTTCTATAGGTCAATCTGTAGAAGCGGGAAAAGATACTATTTTAACTTATAAAACAAAATAAGAAAAGGTGCTAAATCTTAGCACCTTTTTATTTTGATAGAGAAACTCTAAACCTTTCTATATGCATAGCTAAATAGGCTATTTCATCTTCAACTACATCCACATCATCTAAATTTTCTTTTAATATTTCTGCAACATACTTAGCAATATTATATGATTTACGATATTTACGCTTTATGACATCTATAAAATCATTTGTTATAGGTGTATTAGTTCTTATTCTTTCTATCGCAAATCTTAGATGTGTTAAAAATCGAGCATAGTCTAATGATTTCTTATCTATTTCAATATCTAGTGTATCCTCAATATATTCGATTATAGTGTTACTTATAAAGCTATATTTAATAGTATTAGAAAGTTTACCATTATTTCTTGCAGAATGTATATGCAAGGCAATAAATCCAGCCTCTCCATCAGGTATATATACACCTAAAGACTCTTCTATTTTTATTGCAACCTGTTGCGCTAAAGTAAACTCTTTATTGTATAAAGTCTCTATTTCAGCTATAAATGGATTTTGTATTTCTTCATTACCTTTTAATCTTTTTATTGCGAAGAATAAGTGATCTATTAATCCTATATGTATATTTTCACTTAACTCCTCATTTAATTCTTTAGATATAAAAAATATAAGCTCTTCACAAAAACCAACAAACTCTTCTTCTAAATTACTTATTAAAGTCTTAAAATTTCTTATATTATCTTTATCTTCAATTATGAATATCTTTTCTATTTCTGTTCCTTTAAGTACTTTATCTCCTGGTCTTTTGCTAAATCCAATCCCCTTCTGAAAGAGCATTTTTTCTTTTCCTTCCGATTGAACAAGTACTATGTTGTTATTAAATGCTTTAATTATTTCACAATCTTCTTTTAAAGAGCTATTCACATATTCACCTTCTTACTAAAATGATAATATAAGACTTTAACTTCATTCAACTAATACCTGTTTTAAAACCTTATAATGTCAATTGTAAAGTGTAAACATATAAAACACAACTATATTTTTTAAAATTTATTAAATAAACTAATAATCAATCCTTTTATTATAAACTTTTTAAAATAAAAAAAGATCCTAGAAAATTCTAGAATCTTTTGGTGGCTCACCGGGGAATCGAACCCCGGACACCATGATTAAAAGTCATGTGCTCTACCGACTGAGCTAGTGAACCATAATATTTGGCGACTTCCTACTCTCCCACACAGTCTCCCATGCAGTACCATCGGCGTAATAAAGCTTAACGATCCTGTTCGGAATGGGAAGGGGTGTTACCTTTATGCCATTATCACCAAATATATTATGAAAGAATTTTGTTCTTTCAAAATTGCACGTAAGTTCATTTAATAATATATATTCCAGTTAACTTATTGGTCAAGCCCTCGATCTATTAGTATGAGTCAGCTAAATATGTTACCACACTTACACCCCTCACCTATCAACCTTGTGTTCTTCAAGGGATCTTACTAGATTACTCTATGGGAAATCTTATCTTGAGGTGG
>NZ_FQXU01000020.1 GCF_900130055.1 Clostridium intestinale DSM 6191 | reverse complement strand
TTTTATTGGAGCGGGTAGTGGGAATCGAACCCACCTTACTAGCTTGGAAGGCTAGAGTATTACCAATATACGATACCCGCTTATTAAATTTAAAAGTGGTCGGGGTGACAGGGATTGAACCTGCGACCTCATGGTCCCAAACCACGCGCGCTCCCATCTGCGCTACACCCCGCAATGTCGCTACCATCTCGCGGCGACAATGATTATTCTACACGATATATTTTAATACGTCAATACCCTTTTTAAATTTTTTTATTACTTTCTAAAACATGCATTAAGTCTAGCTCTTTATTCACACTCTAATCTCATATAAATAAGCACTTACTGGCTTATCTTTATTAACCTCTAAAAAGGCTATTGTCCTTGCATTAAGCCTTGGCAGAGAAGGACTTCCAGGATTAACAAACAACACTCCATCTTGCTCTACAATTAAGGGTATATGGCTATGTCCAAATAGTGCAACATCTACTTTTTTCTCAAGTGCTGAATAATATAATGTGTTAATTCCAGCCTTAACATTATATCTATCCCCATGAGTAATTAATATTTTTTTACCCTCTATATCTATCAATAATTCTTTTGGAATTGAATTCTCAAAATCACAATTTCCTTTTACTCCATAAACTGTTCCTGTAAATTTTGTTTTTAATTCATCTAAGTCACTTATATTATCTCCTAAATGAATTAAGATATCAGCTTTAGTTATTACATTAGCTACTTTTTTTATATATTCACTAACTCCATGGGTATCTGAAACTACTGCAACTAACATTATTCCTCCTGTTTATTTAATAGTTCTTCTATTTCATTCTTAAGTTTATTTAAAGCATTAGCTCTGTGACTAATAGAATTTTTTTCTTCTGAAGAAAGTTCTCCAAAAGTTTTGTTTAATGGCTCATAAAAGAATAATGGATCGTACCCAAATCCACCTTCTCCTTCTTCCCTTTCAGTAATAAATCCCTCAACTGTACCTTCTATTACTTTTTCAACATTATTGCTATCAATTAGTCCTATTGCACATCTAAAGTTTGCTTTTCTATCACTTTTTGGTATCCCTTGAAGCTTTAAAAGCAGCTTATTATTATTACCTTTATCGTCACCATGTACACCAGAATAACGTGCAGAAAAAATACCTGGTTCTCCACCTAAATAAGGAACCTCTAAACCTGAATCATCTGCCATTACAATAAAGTTTTTATAATTATTTTTCTTCAAAATATCTGCTATTCCTCTAGCTTTAATCAATGAATTTTCTTCAAAACTACTTCCGGTTTCCTCTATATCAACATCTATGTTTAGATCAGATAAACTCATTATATCTATTTTAAGTTCTTTTAATATTTCTCTTATTTCTTTAACTTTATTTTTATTGTTTGTTGCTAAAATCAACTTCCTCATATCTCTATTTTCTCTCTCCTGTCCCTATCCAAAGAGCATCCATCTTTAAAGCTTCTTTTTGAGCCAAAATCATTTGTTTAGCACCTTTTTCAGCTAAAGATAAAAGATCATTTAATTCATTTCTATTAAAAGGAGCCTCTTCTCCAGTTCCTTGAACTTCCACAAACTCGCCCTCATCAGTCATAACAACATTCATATCAACTTTTGCATTCGAATCCTCTTCATAACATAGGTCAATTACTTTTTGTTCATCAACTATACCTATACTTACAGCTGTAACAAAATTTCTTATAGGATAAACCTGAAAATTTCTTTCCCTATGAAGCTTGTTAACAGCATCCACTAAAGCTATGAACGCTCCAGTAATTGATGTAGTTCTTGTTCCACCATCTGCTTGGATTACATCACAATCTATCCATATGGTTTTTTCTCCCAATGCCTTTAAATCAACAACTGAACGTAACGCTCTTCCTATAAGTCTTTGTATCTCCATTGTTCTTCCATCAATCTTAAGCTTAGCTATATCCCTAGGCTTTCTTACATGGGTAGATCTAGGCAACATATTATACTCTGCTGTAATCCATCCTTCACCTGAACCTTTTAAAAATGGAGGAACTTTATCCTCAATAGACGCTGTACATATAACCTTAGTTTCTCCAACTTCTATTAATACAGATCCCTCTGCAAACTTAGTATATTTTCTTGTAATTTTAACTGGTCTTATTTGTTCATTTTTTCTTCCATCGATTCTCATGCAATCACCTTCCCGTATTATTTTACTACTTTTAATATATAAATGTATTATTATTATGCAACATTTTGTTAATATTTTCATATTATTTATATAAGGATTAATTTAAGAGGTGGAATTTTATTTGAGATATATAGGACCTTTTTTCAGAATGAATAGTATTTCTGCTGAAGAAATAAAACATCAACTTTTCTTTTTTTCAAAAGAATCATTAAAAAACATTGTACTAAATTCAAAGTGTGGAATAGTTCACTACACAAAATCAAACAAAAAACATTCATCCAATTCTGATAATAACATATTTGATAAGTATTCACCACTTCTATGTATTTATAAAAAAGGGAATCCTAAGATTGTTTCAAAAAGTAATTTATCTTGGGATGAAAATACATTTAAGAAAGAGATAAATGTAATATCAAATGCTCTTATGACCTTAAGTATACTAGAGTTATCTGATTACTACTCATTTTTTAAAGATGTAGATAAACAACTATATGAATTATCAGAAGTTTATAAAAAGTTAGCTAAATATCAACTTGATTTTTATTCTACATCATTAAGAAGTCCAGAAGGATTTTTTGTAGACAAAAAAACATCGTCTTCAAATGACAGTACTTTTATAGATAAAAAAAATAAATTTAAATTTTCAGATCAAGCATTTATGATGTGTGCTTATTATAACTATTCTAATTTAGCGCCTTCTGATGATGATGCTGCCGTTTATAAAAATTTTGCTTTAGATATACTAAGGATGTTATCTGATTTTAAAGAAGAAATTTATTCGCTATCAAGTCAAGAATGCAATAAGCTTTGTTTAGCTTTAAATATCTTTTACGACTATTCTAAAGAAGAAAAAAGTAAAGAACTTGTTCTTGACTTAATGGATTTAATTAAAGAAAAACATACTTTTAATGAGCTATCTAATGAAGATATAGAGCTTACAACCTTAGAAAATATAAACTTCTATTTAACTTATAAAAACACTGGTTATTTAGACTTTAAAGAAGATTTTATGTCCTTTTCTAAAAAACACTTAGAGCTTTTTGATAGTGATAAATCTATTTTTAATAAAAACTCAGATAAAAAAGAAATAAAATACTCTTCAACAGAGTTATTGAATTATATGTTTAGTTCATTAATTTATTTTGTTGATGAAGATGCCGATAGTAGCTACGAAAACAATATATCATCTTTGTACAAAAGAATTTTATTAAATGGGCAACTTACTACCTCTTGGCCTGATGTTCCCGATATAGATTCAGCTGAGCGATATAGGAATGCCTCATTAAGATCTGAAGACATGTTTAATGAACAATTATTTAAAATCTCTAATATATCCGATTCTTCAGACCTATGTCCTGTTTTCAGAAAAGAAATTACTTATTCCAAAAAGAAAGAAACTATAACTCCTTCAAAAGATACATTTTATGCTCAAAGAAATATGATGATCTATTTTTTAGCTATATATTTATTTAAAAAAGACATCATACAAAAAACATTTGATATATCTGAAGTTTAAACATCAAAGGTGAAAGCACCCCCAAAAAAGGAAGCTTTCACCTTTATTATTCTGTGCTTCTACTTACATCTTCTCCAATAACCATACTGCTTAAAATTATATTCCCATAAAAATCTTTATTTAATTCTTTTATATCATTCTTTTTTACAATTATAGACTCTTTATTATATAGTGGAATACAATAGTTTTCTTTAACCATATATTTAACTATATTCTCCTTACTCTCTTTACCCTCAAATTCTTTCATCTTCTTATCTAAACTCTCATCTTTATATATTCTATTTAAAACATCGTTATATATCTTATTATAGTCTCCAATATTATCAGTACTACCTATATAAACAGAAAATTTTCCATTCTTTATTTCTTGTTCTAATTCTTCTGAACTAAGAAGCCTATAATATATTATTAAATTATCTTTTTTACCTTGTTCAGAAATAAATTTTAAAACCTCTTTGTTGTATTCAGTATTTAAAGAAACTATATTAATACTTTTTAGTTCCATCAAAGAGCTTGCAGGTTCTATTCTGCTTACAGAACTGCCATTTTCACCCTTATTACTAGAAAAATCATTTATTAAATTAGATGGAATAATATTTTTAAATTCTTCTGTAGACATTATTCCCTTAACATACTCTCCAAAATCTTTTCTAAGCTTGCTATTATTAAATACATTATCCTCTTTACTATTATAACTAATAAACGTATTGCTATAAGAAGGACTTTGAGATATTTCATTTCTACTAATTAAGTTAGGTAAATAACTTAATGGGGGGTCTTTCATTACATTTATCTTATTTGTTTCATAGCTAGCAAGAGCAGACTCATTATCATTATAGGAGATTATATTAATTTTATCTTCTCCATTTCCTTTGTCATAATATTTAGGGTTTTTCTCAAGTACTAATTTCCCTGATTCTTCTATACTACTTATTTTGTATTGCCCAGAATATGGTATGTTTTTATAATAGTCTTTATAGGAACTAAGTTTTGTAAAATCTTTTTTTATTTTAAATTTATTTTTTGTTAGAGTATCTATAAACTTATCATCTTTATAATTTAATCTAATTTTAAAAAGTTCACCATCTGAACTTATAGCTACTAATTTCTCAAAATTCTCTTTTTTATTAAAATAATCAGTTACACCATATATAGATTTTAACTCTTCTAAATCATCAATGCTTTTAGCATTATTAATAAATTCTTTAAAAAAAGTTACAAAATCCTTTGATGTTATCTTTTCTCCATTACTCCAATAGATATCTCTTCTTATTTTAAAAGTGTATTCAAGCTTATTTTCACTTACTGTATAACTCTCACTTAATTGAGGTTTAATATTACCTTCACTATCCTTATATATTAATCCATCAAATAAAGCTGACAAAAGCTCATCATTAATTCCAACACTACTTTCTAATAAACTTGTAGGTAAATTGTATACTCCATAATTAAGTTCATCGCTTGGGGAGTAAACATTTGTCGTATCTATTTTTTTGCAGCTCATTAACACTAAGGACAATATTAAAACAATAACTAATGTTAATTTTCTCTTCATATTTTACTCTCCTTTTTTAAACATTCTTCTTAATTATTGACAAAATAAAGTAATTTAAACTGCAATTTTAAATATTAATTACATTATTCTAGGTTATATAGGAAGATATTTCGTGTTATAATATTAATATGTTTTTTAGTGGAGGTATTAATAATGAAAATACTGTTAGAGATCTTAGGCATATTATCTATGCTTACTATAATGTTTGTTGCAATCTGGGGTTTTATTGTTGCAAAACAAACTTACGCACAAATGAAATATCAAAATTATCTATTGGAAAAACTGACTCAAAATATTTATATGTTAGTTCAAAATAATGTATCTATTTCATGTAATGGTTCTAAAAAAACTAATGAAATCCATGATGATTCTAATTTATAAAGTTTAAATATACATAAAAATAAGGGATATATCTAGATTTTAGATATATCCCTCTTTAAATAAATTACTTTACTAAATTGCTTAAAAAAAAGATTGATGCTACTGATAATATAAAACATATAAAGGTATATAGATATTTTCTTAGTCCAGTATTATTCATCCAAAACTTAAATCCCCAGGCTATCATAGTTACTGTAATGGAGACTTGTAGGGGATAATATCCTGTAAAAATTTCATTGATATATACATATCTATAAGAAGTTAAAAAGGTTGCAATAATAACTACTATAGATACAACTGCTGCTGTAAGACTGATTGCATTTACAGCTTTCTTAATCATATCATATCCTCAAACTCTTTCTCAGATAATACTGTTACTCCTAGTTCTTGAGCCTTTGTAAGTTTAGATCCTGCCTCTTCTCCAGCTATCACATAATCCGTTTTCTTACTTACACTTCCTGATACCTTTGCCCCTAGTGACTCAAGTTTATCTTTAATAGAAGATCTTGAGTAATTCTCTAATGTTCCAGTAACTACAACAGTTTTACCCTCAAAAATATTTTCTGATACCTCAATCTGCTCATACCTAGGTTTTACTCCTAGACTCAGTAAATCATTTATAGTATTTATTACTTGCTCCTCTTTAAAGAACCCTACTATACATTCTGCAACTATTCCTCCAATATCAGGTACATCAAGTAACTCTTCCAGATTTGCCTTTATTATATTATCTAAAGTTTTAAATCTCTTCACTAAATCCTTTGAGGTTTTAACACCTACATTAGGTATTCCAAGTGAATATATAAATGCATAAAGCTCGCAGTCCTTACTCTTTTCTACTGCATTTAAAAGATTAGTAGCCTTCTTTTCTTTAAACTTCTCTAAGGATAATAACTCTTCTTTATTTAACCTATATAAATCTGATATAGATTTAATATCTAACTTTTCAAATAACTGCTCAGCTGTTTTCTCAGAAAAGCCTTCTATATTCATAGCTTCTCTAGATGCAAAATGAACTATAGTTTTTACAAGTTGAGGTTTACAAGAAAGAGTATTTTCACAAAAATAATGTGCACCATTTAAAACAACATTTCCATCACAATAAGGACATTTAGTAGGTGGAGTTATTTCCTGAGTATTTTCTAAAGAGCTCTCAACTACTCCCATAATCTCTGGAATAACATCATTACTCCTTCTTACAAACACTTCTGCTCCTATTTTTACACCTTTTTTATTAACGTCATCCATATTATTTAATGTTGCTCTTTTAACTGTTACACCAGCTAACTCAACAGGTTCTAATATTGCTGTAGGAGAAACTCTTCCACTTCTTCCAACATTCCATTCTACATCTAATAACTTCGTAGTTGCCTCTTGTGCTTCAAACTTATATGCTATAGCCCATTTAGGGAATTTTATAGTATATCCTAAAAGCTCCCTAGTTCTCATGTCATTAATTGCAATTACTGCACCATCTATATCATAATTTAACTCAAATCTTATGGATTTAATATATTCTATTTCTTTATTTATTTCCTCTAAAGTAGTGCAACGTTTCATATAAGAATCTATAGGAAATCCCTTATCTTTTATAAAAGTTAACATCTCTTCATATGTAGTGAACTGAGTTCCTTCATTATATCCAATATCATAAAAGAAGGCAGATAGATTTCTCTTAGCAGTTTCTTTGACATTTAAATTTCTTAAAGCTCCAGCAGCTCCATTTCTTAAATTCTTAAGAGGTACAGCAGCACTACTATTGTAGTTATCGAAAGCTTCCTTGGTCATTATAGCTTCCCCATGAATCTCAAACACGTTATGGTTATCTATTTTTAGTGGAATAGTTTTTATAGTTTTTGCTTGTGCAGTTACATCCTCACCTATAGACCCTGTACCACGAGTTGCAGCTACCTGAAGAATCCCATCATTATTATAAGTTAAGTTAAGAGTTAACCCATCAAACTTTTTAGTAATTATATAGCTTATCTCTGGAAGCTTATCAGAATTATTTTTATTGTATTCATTAATAAACTTTACATTTCTATTATGCCAATCTTGTAATTCTGTAGAAACTTGAGCCTTATCTAAACTCCACAGTCTTCCTTTGTGGACATATTTATTAAACTCAGGAAGAACTACATCTCCTACTCTTTGTGTAGGGGAATAAGGAAGGATTACCCCTTCCTGTTTCTCTAGCTCAACTAATTCATAATACATCTCGTCGTAATCTTTATCTGCAATGGAGGGATTACCTAATACATAATACTCGTAGGCATATTTATTTAAATCCGTTGCTAATTGCTCCATTCTTTCCTTGTTATCCATATTAATGACCTCCTGATATTTACCTAACTTATAATAATTCTAAAGAAGCCATGCTGAGTAATAGTGTCTTTATTCCTTGTGAATCAAATGCAATAGTAATCTTAACATCATCATCTACTTCAATAGCTTTAACTATGGTACCTATACCAAACTTAGGATGTTTAACTTTTCTTCCTAAAGTGGCCTCACCTTTAGTCAGCATCTTCTCTGAATCTTCGTTTAGAATATTATTTAACTTCTTAGTAGCTTCTGCAGAGCTAATAAATTTATTACCTTTTGAAGCATTATTGCCATAAGAATTTCTTAGAGTATGTGGATTACCTCCACTTATATTGTAATTAGCATATGCAGACTTACCTCCTGCAAGTGTCCCTGAGTGTTTAGTAACATTAACATACTCCCTTAATTCTGTAGGGATCTCTGCTATAAAATCTGATTGTGGATAAGCAACAGTTCTACCAAAAACTCGTCTAACCTCTGCCGACGTCATATATAGGAATTCTCTTGCTCTAGTAATTCCAACATAACAAAGTCTTCTAGACTCCTCCATCTCGCTTTCAGAATTAAAAGAAGATGCCCCTGGGAATAACCCATTCTCCATACCAACCATAAATACTACTGGAAACTCTAGTCCTTTAGCTGAATGAAGAGTCATTAAAGTTACTGAGTCTGCCTCTTGATCAAAATTATCTACATCTTGAACTAAAGCCACCTTTTCAAGGAAGGCTGCTAAAGAATTATCCTCTTCATTTTTCTCAAAGTCAACTGCTGCTGAAACTAATTCCTCTAGGTTTTCAACCCTACTTAAGTCCTCTGGATTATTTGATTCCTTAAGCTCTTTTAAATATCCAGTATTCTTTAAAATATCTTCAATTAAATTAGATATAGGCATACTTTCACTATACTCAATAAGTTCTTCCATTAATGCAGTAAATTTGTTTATAACCGTTACATTTCTAGGAGTTAAGCTTGAGATATTTTCTGCTTCAATTAATGAATCGAATAAACTCATTTCATTGTCAGCTGCAAATTGTAATACCTTATCTACAGTTGCATCCCCTATACTTCTTTTCGGAACATTAATTATTCTTCTAAGATTTACAGAATCGGTTGGATTATTTATAACCTTTAAATAAGCTAATATATCCTTAATTTCTTTTCTATCATAGAACTTAAGTCCACCAATTAATCTATAAGGAATACCTCTTTTTATAAAAGTATCTTCAAATATACGTGATTGTGCATTAGTTCTATAAAGCACTGCAAAATCTCTATATTTTCTATCCTCTTTTCTACCATTTTCAATAGTTGTAGCAGCAAAATTACTTTCATCCATATCTGAAAAAGCTCTATATATTTTTATTTTTTCTCCTTTTTCAGCTTCTGTTCTTAAAATCTTGCTTTTTCTTTCGCTATTATTTTTTATAACAAAATTAGCCGCTTCTAATATATTCCCCATACTTCTGTAGTTTTGCTCAAGCTTAACAGTTTTACACCCTGGATAATCTTTTTCAAAATCTAATATGTTTCTTATATCAGCACCACGCCAAGCATAGATGCATTGATCATCATCCCCAACAACACAGATATTCTTAAACTTCTTTGCAAGGAGTTTGATAAACTCATATTGGGCTTTATTAGTATCTTGATATTCGTCTACCATTATATATCTGAATTTTCTTTGGTAAAATTCTAAAACTTCTGGTTCTTTTCTAAATAAATCAACTGTTTTAAAAATTAAATCATCAAAGTCTAAGGCATTGTTTTGTTTTAATTTTTTTTGATATAATTCGTAAACTTGAGCTATTTTTTCTTCTCTAAAGTTACCTTGACTCTCTAAGGTTACAGAGGATGGATTTTTTAAGTCATCCTTAGCTTTACCTATTTTAGATAAGACTTCACGATCTTCTATATCTTTATCATTTATGTTAAGTTCTTTCATACATTGCTTAACTAAAGACTTTTGGTCATAGGAATCATAAATAGTAAAATCCTTTTTATATCCTAACTTTTCTATTTCTCTCCTTAAAATCCTTACACAAGATGAATGGAAGGTAGATATCCACATATTTTCTGCTTCATCCCCAATTAAAGCTTTAACTCTTTCCTTCATTTCTCCAGCTGCTTTATTGGTAAATGTTATAGCTAAGATATTATATGGTGCTATCCCTTTATCTTCTATCATATATGCAATTCTATGAGTTAAAACTCTAGTTTTTCCTGAACCTGCTCCTGCTAATATAAGAACCTGCCCCTCTATAGTGGTAGCTGCTTCATATTGCTCTTTATTTAATAACTTTTTCAGATCCATTTTAACCTCCTTGAATACTAAATAAGAAAGTATGTTCTTTCTTATGTAATTAGAAAGAGGAATATATCCATATTCCTCTTTATATTATAAACTATATTTCATTATATCATAATTGAAACTATAAATTTAACATATTAATAAAAATTTCCCATGATTTAATCTTCGTTCCAATCTATTCTGCTAATAACTCTATTATATCCATCGCTTCCATAATTGATACACTTATTAACTCTGCTAATGGTTGCGGTGCTGGCCCCTGTAAGTTTTGCAACCTCAGTGTAAGTTTTGCCATCCTTAAGCATCCTTGCAACTTGAATCCTTTGATCAATTGCTTTAATCTCATTTATTGTACATATATCTTCAAAGAATCTATAACAATCTTCTTTATCTTTTAAACTTAAAATGGCTTCCATTAGATAATCCATTTCCTTGCTTTTTAAATTTGACTTATAAGTATCCATAAATACACTCCTTTAGTCGCACATTCGTCTTTACCTCTTATTATATTTTAATAAAGTAAAGTAGTAAAGTAAAAGATAAAAACAAAAACGCAACCCTTGGGGCTAGGTTGCGTTTTAGCAATAAGCAATAAATAAAAAGGGGGCTATTTATTCCTTTTATTTATCCTTGCAAAAATATTATATGTTAACTTGTACTTAATTGCAAGGAATTTCTGAAAAAAATATTGTATCTTCTTGTCTACATGAATGATTTTACCTCATTTCTTGTAAACGTTCGATAGGTATAGTATCGTTATCTAAAATAGTGCTTTTAATCTTCTCTTCTTAATACTTTTAATTCCTCTTCAGTTAACTCTCTATATTCTCCTTCTTCTAAAGATTCATCTAAAGGTAACCCTCCAAAGGATATTCTTCTTAAATAAACCACCTTTTTCCCAACACTTTCAAACATTCTTTTAACTTGATGGAACTTCCCTTCTTGCAAAGTTACATGTACCCTTGCCCCCTCAGTCTCTGATTCAATAATCTCTAATTTTGCAGGCATACATTTATAACCATCATCTAGCACTATCCCTTTTTCAAAAGCCTTTATATCCTCTTCATTAACACCTTTATCAATTTCTGCATAATAAACTTTATCAACATGGTGTTTAGGCGATATTAATTTATGATTTAGCTCACCATCATTCGTTAAAAGAAGTAATCCTACAGTATCCTTATCTAATCTACCTACAGGAAAAGGCTCAAATATAGCATCTTCTGCATACAATAAGTCCACAACTGTTTCATCATATTTATCGTGAGTAGCTGAAATCACCCCATCAGGCTTATTCATCATTAAGTATATGTATTTTTTATATACAATCTCTTCACCATTCACTTTTATTACACTTGCTTCAGGATCTACTTGCACTCCATTATCTTTTGCAAGTTTTCCGTCAATTTCTACTAATCCTTTTTTCACTATTGACTTTATTTCTTTCCTACTTCCATAACCTAAATTAGAAAGTATTTTATCTAATCTTTCCATTAAGAAACCTCCTAGTTAAACTTATATAAAATTATATACTAATTTTCAAATTTAACCTAATTGTCCTTTGTTAAAACTTAATTGTCAACTAAATAATTATAAAAATCAAAATTACGTTATTTAATAAGCAATATTTATCTTAAATAGATAGTAGTTTAATAATTTATTTTGTACAACCAGATATTTTTTCATCAATATGATAAAAGTAATTTTTAAAACTTATTTCGACATACTTTTATCCTTCAACATGATAAAATCCTTAAAACACGACATCCAAATACTCTGCATAGTAATATTATACATATAATGTCGTGTAAAATTTCAAAGTAGGAGGACTTAAACATGAAACTTAGTGCTAGAAATCAATTAGTAGGTAAGGTTATTGAAATCAAAGAAGGTGCAGTTAATGCAAGTGTTACTGTAGATATTGGAGGTGGAAATATAATTAAATCTACAATATCTTTAGAAGCCGTAAAAGATCTTGAATTAAAAATCGGCTCTGATGTAACAGCTATAATAAAAGCTACTTCTGTTTTATTAGGCGTATAGCTTATCCATGGTACAAGAGCTCTATAGACTGTCTCTTGTACCTTTATATAATGTAACAATTCATTTCCAATCTTAACTATTCTCTAAATTTGATGCCTATGCATAGACTTATGCTTATCAAACATATTCTCCATATCTATTGGATTTTCTTTGGCTGTAAGGTCTTCTGGTATTATGCAATAAACAGCTACTGCATTATTATCTAAAGAGGAACGATATTTATCAACAAAATGCTTTGATAGAGGAGTTTTAAAAAAGTTAGGAACAAATTTATCTAAAAATTTTGTAAGGGCTTGAGTTTTTTCTTCTAAATCATCCACTAAAGTTGCTTTACCAAATACAACTACACTCAGATATGAAGTATCACATTTAGCTGGCATAGGATCTGTCACAGTTCCTAATTCCTCAAAAATAGTAAAACATACTGATGGATTTTCAGAAAGAAATCTATTCTTTTTCCCGCTGCCCATGCCATGAATATATATTTTTTCATTCCAATAAACATAATTTACTGGCAGCGCATATGGAATCCCCTCTTTAGTGCACATACTTAAGGTTCCCACTCTTTGCTCAGTTACAAAATTATTTATTTTGTCTTTATCATTGCAAATTCTTCTAGTATAACTTATTTTCTCCATAATCATTCCTCCAAATTTATATAATAAGACTCTAAATTATTTAAAAACTCATCCATAAAAAAATTAGCTGTTTCTATATACTCCATGTTTTCCTCAATTTGCTCAACAGTCTGTATATATGGTCCATCAATAATTTCTTCTGAACAGTTTTTAGTAAGCTCCAGTATACTTTCCTTACTACTTTCCATATGAAATTGAAATCCTATAACTCTATCCTTATATATAAAACCTTGATTTTTACAAGCTTCACTACTAGCTATACTTTTACACTCCTCTCCTAATGTGCTAAAAGTATCATTATGCCATTGAAAAACATAACTTGTCTCAGGGAAATTTTTAAATACAGGTAAACCTAACGCTTCGTCATTAAATTCAATAGGCAGCCATCCTATCTCTCCGTAAGGATTTTTTGTTACTTTACCATTTAAAACATCAGTTATTAATTGAGCACCTAAACATATACCTATAACAAATTTCCCCCTATCAATAGCCTTCTTAATAAACTTTTTTTCATCCTTTAGCCAAGGATATTTCTCTTCTTCATATATATTCATTGGGCCCCCCATAATAATAAGCCAATCAAAGTCATCAGTATTAGGAAGTTCCTCATAATTATATAAATGGGTACCTATAAGTTTATGCCCCTTCTCTCTTGCCCAATCTACTATTGTTGCAGGTGTTTCAAAAAATATATGCTGCAAGTAATGTATTTTCACTTTAATTCCTCCTAAAAATAAATATTCATTGCTTAAAAGCATCTCTCATTCTTTTTATTCTTTCAAAATCAAATAATTCGCTTGCATCTAAGCACATAGATAAAATGTTATCTGCATCAGAGTCCTTAGGATTTTCATAGTGATAGTTTTCTAAAGAACAGATATTAAATATTGAATCTAAGGATCTTATTTTTTGACTTAGTATTTCTGGAAAATCTACTAAAACTTCTGCTGTATCCATAAGAGATCCATAATTATGATTTTCTGGATTAAAGCCATATAAATTGCATAAAGCTATTAAATATCTCTCTAGAGCTACCGAGGAAATATTAAACACCACGCTAGCTGCTTGACCTTCTTCTAAGAATTGCTTGGCTCTTCTGTGATATCCCTTAGCAGCTTTATAATTTTCTTCAAAAGCTTCAAGATCTTTTTCTTTAAATAAATCTTTGCTCATATGCACTACACCTCCTTTTTTAGTAGTTCTGCCAGAGCCTGATTAAAATCATACTCTGGCAGAATAAAATTATTACTTATATATAAATCACTTTAAGACTTTACCACATTGCAAGTATCCATTCTTTATTTTTCTTAACTTCCATATCATTAAATATGATATTTGCCATTTCTTCAGCAAGCCACATAGCGCCTTCATATCCCATTACTGGATGACGAAAGTAACCTGCTCTATCAAATACAGGGAAACCAACTCTAAGCATAGGAATATTATTATCTATAGAAACAAATCTTCCTTTGGAATGCCCCATAATAAGATCAACTTCTAGTCCCTTATTCTTTATTCTATCTTCTAATTCCCATAAATCAGCATTTAAAACAATTTCCATATCAAAATTAACATTTTCTTGAAGACTCTTTATGCGAGGATCTTTAACATAGGTGGTATTATCATCTCCTAAAAGAAGAAGTACTGGTTTCATTTCTAAATCTAAACAGAATTCAGCAAGCCCTATTACTAAGTCTGGATGTCCATATATAGCCACCTTTTTACCTGCAAAAAACATGTGAGTTAAATCCGTAATAGTATCTAAAGCAATACCTCGTTCATGTGCTAAAGATTTCGGGATTGGTTTCCCAGTCATTTTACTTAGATTTTTTAAGAATATGTCAGTATTACGTATTCCTATAGGTGAAGGTCCTATTATAGCTGGAATCTCAAATTCATTTTCTAAATATTCTGCTGCCTTCCCCCCTTCATACCTATTAAGTGCTATTGTTCCAATGGCATTTGCAGTATCTTGAAGATCCTCTATTGTTGTTTCTCCATGAGAAACTGTATTTTCCTCCGGTATTAGAGGAGAATCAAAACTTTCTATTTCAAATAAAACATTTGCATCAATGTTCATTTCTGATAAAAGATGTTTTAATGTTTTTACATCTCCTGGATTAACCCATCCAGTGATTAGATTTATCTTTTCACTTTTTTCTCCTTTTTTAGCAAAATGCTTAACAAAGGCTTCAACTGCAACATCATATCCACTAACCTGACTGCCTTTAAAACTAGGAGTATGAACTGGAATTAGGTGAACTTCTCTCCCTGCATACTTTTCTTTAAGAAGACCATTATTAAGTTTTCTTATAACACCATCTATATCATCACCTATTACTTCTGTTGAACAAGTGGATATTATAGGGATTACTTTTACATCTGGATATCTCATTAAAAGTACATCCACGCCCTCTTCTACACGATTAAGTGCTCCAAATACAGCACCATCCTCATGTAATGATGAAGATGCAATTTCAAAACTTTCCTTAAAATGTTGTGAGAAAATTAAACGAACAAACATTACACAACCTTGTCCACCATGAACTAAGCCGATACAGTCTTTTACACCTATGCTAACATATTGTGCTCCTGCTGGTTGACAAGTAAATATAGGATTGATAACACCAACACGCTCTTTGGTTATTACTTCACATGACATAATTCCACATCCTTTCTAGTAACGTGGGTCTTTAAGCTCTGCATTTAGAGACCCTGTAATTGTTAAAAAATCGATACGTTCTTTAAGTTCTTTCATTAAGCTTTTTATATCCTCTTTTTCCATGTCATTTATCCATGTAAAATTTTCTTTATAAGCATCAGCTAAACAAACTGCGTCTACCCAATAACATTTATCTGCTGGAGTTTCTTTTTCCACAGGTTCTCCACATAATAATTGCATTGTTTTTGTTAATATTCCTTCATTTTGTCTTTCTCTATCCCAAACACGTGAATGGAATTGCCAAAGACAATTTTTCATAATATAATCTGTAAGCTGATTTAGTTGAGTTTTACCTTGATCTATCATAAATATCAACACCTCCAATTATTATGAATTAGCAGCTTTTTTAGTTCTTTCAAATTCAGGATATTCCTTGGTTCTAAACTGTGAAACACTGTCATAATTCCCTGTATATTCTCTTAATGTAGTTGAGTTCTTAACTTCTTCACTTAAATCTTTATCTGATATCAAGTTTGGTGTTAAGAAATTAGTATCAGCTATTTCATCTTTAGTTATATCAACTAAAGCTAACTGATGAACTGGTGAATATATAGCATTATATATATCACGAGCAAATCTTACCCAACCTTCAAATCCTTTATAAGGTCCATTATGGTATGCATGAGCATTTAAATATGGAACCCCAACCTTTTTTGCAAATTCTCCTGGTCTTTTACCTGTAAATATAACATCTGGTTTTAATGTTCTCATAGCTTCTAAGGATTCTAATTCATTAGGATCATCTATTGCCAAAGCTCCAGATTCACATCTAGCTATTCCTTTTTCCATATCTCCTTGATGTCCGAATTTAGTATATACAGATACAACTTCAACACCCATTTCCTCATGAATAGCATGAGCCCAGTGCCATAACTTAGATCCACCTGGCCATAAACAAACCTTTTTACCTTTTAGACGTTCCTTATACCAATCAAGTTCTGGCTTCCATCTAGCAACCTCTTCGTCTATTATGGCTTGGGCCCTATCTTCTATACCAAAAAATAATCCAATTTTTCTTAAAGAATCCGCTAATGCCTTAAATCCAAATCCATCTATATCAAGTCTTGGTATTCCATACCTTTGTCTTAATTCATTACATATATATTCTGCTGAACGAGCACATTCAAGCACATTTAAATGAGCTAAATGCATTCCTCTTAAATTATCATAAGATCCATTCCCAGTGAAGGTTGAAAGAATTTGAATACCCATTCTTTTAAAGTAATCTTGCATAACCTCTTGGTCACCTTGAATATTGTATTCACCAACATAATTAATAACGTAGTCACTTGTTATTTCTGGCTCATATGTTCCAACCTTATTATTCACCCATCCTATATTTATTTTGTGATGTCCACCAGATTGGCTAGGACCAGCAAATCCTGGAGAATTACAAACAAATATGTCCACATCAGGCATCTCTTCCATTACATCTTTTGCAACAGCTTCTATGTCATCTCCTATAAGGGCAGTACCACAAGTCTGATAAATTGTCATTCTCTTTATATTAGGGAAGGCTTTAAAGGCTTCCTTAATATTATCTCTTAATACTTTTTCGGCTCCAAAAACTATATGTTTTTCTTTTACATCTGTTGCAAAGGTGTTTTTTATTTGAAAATTGTCATTATCACTTATATATCTTTTTGTCTGCCAAGTATCATAAGTACATCCTATTGGCCCATGGCTCATATGAATAACATCTTTCATTGGAGTTCCTATAACGTGTTTTGCACCACAATAAGCACATCCACGTTCAGATATTGTACCTGGTATTGTATTAAGATACCCCAATGGAAGAGCATCACTTAAATCTTCCCCTTCGCCTTTTATAACAGCGTGTTTTTCTCTTTCTGGAATACATTCACTACATTTAAACAAATGATGCGGCATAAATTTCTCCTCCTCTATCTAACATTTTTTAATTTCAAGACTTATATTTTTAGTTTATAAGTCCTGAAATTTTATGATAATATTATCAAACAAATAATTAATCTGTTATTCCGTATTTAACAACCATAGCCTCTAATTCATCCATTTGGAGTGGTGTAGGTATAACAAAATTTTGATTTTCAATGATCTTACGTGCTAACTCTCCATACTCTTTAGCTTGATTACAAGTATCGTCAAATTCTACAACCGTTTTTTTATTGAACTCTGCTTTTTGAACGATGTTATCTCTAGGCATAAAATGTATCATCTGAGTTCCTATAGCAGCAGTAAACTCTTCTAAAAATTCTCTTTCCCTATCAACCATACGACTGTTACATATTATTCCACCTAATCTTACTCCACTTTGTTTTGCATATTTCACTAATCCCTTACAAATATTATTAGCTGCATATATAGCCATCATTTCACCAGATGCAACTATATAAACTTCTTGAGCCTTACCGTCACGTATTGGCATTGCAAAACCTCCACATACAACATCACCAAGAACATCAAAGAAAACAAAATCTAGATCTTCAGTATATGCACCATTTTTCTCCATAAGATCTATTGCAGTTATAACTCCACGACCAGCACATCCAACTCCTGGTTCAGGTCCACCTGATTCAACACAACGAATTCCATGGAACCCTTCCTTAACTACTCTATCAACAGTTATCTTTTCTTCTCCTTCATCACGAAGCATATCCATTAAAGTTTTTTGATTCATACCACCTAAAATAAGTCTAGTTGAATCAGCTTTGGGGTCGCATCCATGTATAAATATTTTTTTATCATAAAAATGAGCCATAGCTCCAGCTGTATTCTGTTGAGTTGTTGATTTACCGATTCCACCTTTTCCATATATAGCGATTTTTCTTGTCATATTATTCTCTCCTCTCAAATAAACAAACTTTTCAAAATCCATATTTCATTTAAATTCATTAAACTTATTATTGCTTATTTAAAATTCTTGAAATACCCTAATTAAATCGTTATAATAAAATTAGGCGAATTAAATAAGCTTGATGTCACAAGTAAATAAGATTAGCCATACTTCATAGATATTCGTGGTATCTATGAAGTTTTATTTTTGTCTAAAAAACCATCACAATGTCCTATTATTGATCATCCCCCTCCTAAATAAAAATTAGCATTTCATAAAGCATAAAGTTTATCAATTTTAAGCCACCCAAGAAGTCATATTATTTAGAAATTAAACTTTAAAACATTCGTGGTGTTATAAAGTTTGAAAATCTACAAAATTAATTAAATTTATATACCTATAGTAAAATTAATATAGGTATAACACAATAATTGATAAATTCTAAAAACTTTTTTAACACATTTATAAATACAAGTCTTTTTGAGTTCGTTTTCTATACGAATTTATCATTGTACGTACATTAATATTTCATTATTAATACCCAAGTTTTTAAAATGCCCATATGTATTTGTTCTAATTTATATATAAATCCACTATTTCACTTTTTTATAACCAAATTCACACAAATTCATATATGTTCAATAAACTAATTTATTTTCTTTAATAAAAAAGAAACTATCATAAATTATTTTGACAGTTTCTTATGCTATATCTAAATATCCTAATTATGATATACTGTAACCTCAATTCCTTTATTGCTTTCTTCTTGATTAAAAGATAAATTTAAATTATCAAATTCTGACTTAAACCAACGTGGAATATGATCACAGAATATTTTCAAATTTTTAAAGGAGCTGTTTCTTAAAAAAGGAAGCAATATCTTTTTAGATGTAGTTTTCTCATCATTTTCTATGGCTTTTTTCAAATCAATAAAGTAACATCCATCTCCCATATCAATAGGTAACATATTAGGCACTACCTCCGGAGTACTAATTGCTATTTCCTTCTCTTTTTCATAAATATAATCTAAAAATTCTTCAGGTGCTCCACTCATTCTCCACATATTAAAATTGTATCCATCTAAAAAAGTAAATAGCATTCCCTTAATTTCTAGTGCAGCAAAATTCCTGCACTCACCAAGATCTTCGAGTATTTCAGCCATCATTTTATGCAAAGCCACTGTACTAGATTGATTATTTATCCTATACGAAAGCTCTTTTTCAACTTCCCAGGCACCACTACTATCTTTAGAATAAACTTTAATAATGCCATCTTCAAGGGAAGATATACTTTTTTCATATTCATTCACTAATACTGCTATTTTCATCCTTATCCCTCCATATAATTTAATAGTTAACCTTATAAAAATTTTAATCCCTCTATTGTATTCCTACAACAATAGCAAGCTATTGTCCTGCTTTTTTATATATTAATAATTACTCACACAATTTACTCGTTTTCTATATTAATTCAATCATTTATCTTAATAACAATTTCCATATTTATAACATAATAAATTTATAACTTAGCTTGTTTTACTTTTCATCAATGTAACTTATAATATACTTTAAGTAACTGATTTTACTATTTTATTTTGAAAGGTGGATAAACTTTATGACTGAAAATAGATCACTTTCTACAAAAGAAGCCGCTGATATTCTTGGTGTTTCAAAAAATACAGTTTATGAATTTATAAAAAGAGGTGAATTACCCTCTTATCGTGTAGGTAGAAAAGTTCGTATTGATTTAAATGATATTGAGTATTATAAAAATAAAAGCAGATCTAATAAAGTTCATACCACCGAATTTCAATCTACTTCTAATGTTTCTTACGAAAAAACTTCACCTAAAAATCTTCATAATACTTCAAAATTAAAGGATGGTTTTATAATCTGCGGGCAAGATATGATATTAGATATTTTGACAAGATATTTAGATATGCATCCTAATGGCACTCAAGCTTTTAGATATTACACAGGGAGCTATAACGGCTTAGTAGAACTCTATAAGGGAAATGTTACAGTAGCCTCAGCTCATTTGTGGGATGGAGAAACTAAAAAATATAACATACCTTATGTCAGAAGATTACTTCCAGGCATTCCTTGCATAATAATACACTTAGTTTGCCGCATGGAAGGTTTTTATGTAGCGAAAGGCAATCCCAAAAATATAACTTCTTGGAGTGATTTGACTAAATCTAATATTAAAATGGTAAATAGAGAGCGTGGTTGCGGCGTTAGAGTTCTTATTGATGAACACTTAAGAAATCTAAATATACCTTCTAAATCTATTCAAGGATATGAACAAGAGGAGTTATCACATCTTGCTATTGCAAGTGCTGTAGCTAGAGGTGCTGCAGATGTAGGTATAGGAAATGAAAAAACTGCTCTTCAAGTAGATGGTATTGAATTTATACCAATACAAAAAGAAAATTATGATTTAATAATTAAAAAGGAAGATCTCGATAATCCTGTCTTTCAAACTCTCATAGACATAATTAATTCAAAGGAATTTAAACTAGAAATTCAAGGAATTGGTGGCTATGATATTTCTGAAACTGGTAAAATAATTGCTGAAATTTAAAATACTCTCCATACCAAATTGGTATGGAGAGTATTTTAAATATATATACTATCTGGATTTAAATCTAAACATAATATATATTTTTTATTCTCAATATTTTTAAATATACAAGACATAGTTACACACAAACTTCCTGTCGCAACTGAGATATACGGCTCCGTCATATATTTACTTAATTTCATTATCTTTAAAAAATAATAATATTTTTTAAAAGAATGATTTTCACCCTTTTTAGATGAATGAAATATCAAACTCTTATGCTTTAGAAAGTGATTGTATGTTGTGGCTGAATCCGATACTTGAATTCCTCTAGAATCAAGTATATATAAACACTCAAATATTCTATAATTATTAACTATATCTAATAAAGTAAAATCAAATCTTTTTTCTTCAGCTAAAGAAAGTTTGTGCAATACTTCTTTTATAACTATTTCATATTCTACTAGCTTATTTTTTTCATCATTCACTTTACCAGTCATATAATCCGAATAATTATTAGAAATTTTTTTTATTGAATAATTAGAATTTTTTAATATGCCAGATGATATAGGCTGTGCCTTTGAAAAATAGAATCCTTGTAGCATATCTGCACCAAGTTCCATAACTTTTAAGGCTTCCTCTTCATTCTCTACTCCCTCAGCTGCAACTGTTGCACCTAAATTTTTTGAAAGGCTCACCAAAGATTTAAACACCTCTTGTTTATAATAATCTAGGTGGATATCCCTTACAATTACTCCGTCAATTTTCACAATATCAGGTTGCGCGATTGCAATCCTATCTAAGTTAGAGTGCCCTGACCCAACATCATCTAATGCTATTAAAAATCCATAACTTCTATAAGAATCCACAAATCTTTTTAAAGCCTCTACGTCACTAACTTTAGATTCAACAAACTCTAAAACTACACTCTCAGGCCTTATTTGACATTCCTGAACCAAATTTATCAAAAATCCTGACCCTACAGTTTCGTTAGTCATAGTTGATATATCAATATTCATAAAAAGCAATAAGTCCTTATTCTTTTTATAAATATCTTTAAACCCTTCTGCAACCTTTTCTCTACATATCCTATCTAACTGAACATTTAGTTTTTCTTTTGATGCCTTTTTAAATAGAGTAAGTGGATCTATTAATTCATTTTCAAAAACACCTCTACTTAACCCTTCTAATCCGATAACTGTTTTTTTTCTTATTGATACAATAGGTTGATAATGTACTTCAATGTCTTTTTGTTCTATTATATTTTCTAATACATCTAATTTTATATCCATATTATCATCTCCCTTAAAGCATTGTATACAATAAACCCCAGTCCTACACTTATACTACTTTTATTTATAAAAATCCCATGATAATATGATACTTCAAATTTAAAATTCTTCAATTATAAACTGCTTCAAAATAGAAAAATTGATATATTTCTAATGTAAACGGCTTATTAAGTTTATATATTATGAAATTAACTAAATTTATCACATATAACTATTTTTTTCACAGTGTCCGAATTTAATTTCTAGGTGTAAAGAACTTAATTACGTGGTGTAGAGAATTTAATTACGAGGTGCGTAAATTATTATAAGGGCTCCTACTAAGGCTATTGCTCCTCCAATCAAATCAAATTTATCTGGAACTACCTTATCAACCTTCCATCCCCATAATATAGATAAAACAATAAATATTCCTCCATATGTTGCATACACTCTTCCAAAATTAGAGTTTGGAGGCTGTAATGTTGGTATGACTCCATACAAAATTAATACTACGGCTCCAGCTACTCCATATAAAAAGCTTCTCCCCTCACGAAGCCATAACCATACAAGGTAACCCCCGCCAATCTCAAATACACCTGCCACTATAAAATAGAATATTGATTTTATAAATTCCAAGCTAGCTCCCTCATTTCTGTAATTTAATATCTAATATTCTATCATTTATCCTCTCTAAAATCCGCCTTTTTCTTTGATATGTTCATAATAATGTCTTATAGCTTCATCGATTAATATATTATATCTAATATTTATGTTAGGATGAATTAATTTCAATTCTATTATCATTTCTGCTGTGGATCTTCTGATATTAAAGGTCTTTTTTACATCAAAAGGCTCATTTTCATTTTTATTCATGCTCTCAACCTCTCTTTCTTTAACTCTAATACTATATGGTTTTAAAGCTAAGATAATGAATAAAAATTGTACCTAATTATCTAAGTATCACCGTACTCCCATAACTACGGTAATAATTAAGTAATTAGATACTTAAGTAATTAGTTAATTAAATACTTAGATAATCAAGTAATTAGTTGTTTAGATAATTATCTAATTATTTGTGCAATAAAAAATGGCTAGTACAATAATTTGTACTAGCCTAATAGCCTTTAAGATATTCCATTTCTATAATAATTCGTTACTTTAACTACATAATTTCTTGTTTCTGCTGGCATCTTGTATAAATCGCTTGGTGAGGTTACTCCTCTTTTTGCCATGGTTCCTTCCCCTGCGTTATATCCCATCAAAGCCATATCTAAATTTCCATATCTATCTAGAAGTTTTTTAAGCATTTGAGTACCAACATTTATGTTACCTTCAATATCATATGGATTTGATAGTCCATATGCTTCTGAATTAAATGGCATAAGCTGCATAAGTCCTTGTGCTCCAGCGCTTGAAACTACCTTAGGATTAAAATCAGATTCTTGCTTTATAACTGCTCTAATTAAGTTTTCATCTACACCATACTTTTGAGAAGCACTTTTTACTGCTGTTTCTATTCTAAGTCTTGTAGCATCAGTTCCCTTATAGGATGAATCTACCCCTTGACTTAAATATGATTTTAAGTTTAAAGTGTTCAAATCACTTAATGAACTACTGCTTCCACCTATGGATTCTCCAAGCTGATTTCCTAATAATCCACTAAGTATACTTTGACTATCGCTACTGCTACTATCCATACTTTGTAATAATCCTTGAAGTATTATGTCAAAGGACTGACTATTTCCCATTGATTGCTTTAGTATGGATGACATCATGGTCATAGCTAACATTTGTTCTGTATTCTCTATTTTCATATGCATCTCTCCATATTTTTTATAGTTATTTATCGTCTAGTTATTCTGAAACTTTAAATTCAATGATGTCATAATCCTCATAGGCATTTTTTTTATAATAACTTTTTGTTAAAACTAATATCTTAAATTGACCTGCTACGAAAGGTCTAAAGCTATAATATGACTTTTTGCTATAACTTTGAGTCCTAACCCAATTCCCTCTTTCCATTATATAAAACTCATAACATACATCTTTTCCACCCTTACATTCAACATTAAAGTTAATTTCATCTTGTAACTTGAAGTTAATGTTATTAGAAATTATCTTTGTTCCAGTAATTGGTGCAGAGTCGTTTATATATATGTGGAACTCTTTTTTGGTGTCATATTCACCTTGGCATTTTATGTTTTTGGCATAAAGTTCAAAGGTATATTTCCCAGGAATTTTAGGTGTCAATTTCAACTTTTTATTTTTAATAAAACCTGTCTCTTCAACTACATGTCCATTTATTTTTGTGATGTAATTAATGAGGGTTGATTGACTATTTTGAACTATTGCCTCGAGCTCAACATCATCTCCAACCATGTAGAACTCCTTTGATGGCAACAAAATATAATCTATCTTACCAGGTATATAAGTTATTATATCAAAGTACACTACACTATGACAATCATATTCCTTAGGAGAATATTTATCCTTTACACGTATTTCCATTTCATACTCTCCAGATTCCTCTGGAGTAAAGTTAACCCAATTTGCTGTTCCATAATTTACTTTTTCTATTTCTTTTTTGTTTTTAAAAACTGTAAATGAATATTTTAGTGATGATCCACCTTCAGCTAACACTTTTATGTTTATAGGTACTCCAACTAAATAATTGCTATCTTTGTCCATAACTACATCTGTAATCTTAATTGTTCTGGCACTTTTTCTATCTATAAAATATTCCATAGCTACAGTGTCTTCATAGTCACCTTCAAAACTTGCATCTTTTACATAAAGGGTTATTTTGTATTCTCCCTCTGATTTACTCTTCCATAAATATGTTGAGTTCTTTATAAATCCAGAGTCTTCCCCATAAGTTCCATCTATCTTAAATCTATATAATAAATTTTTTCCACCTTCTACAAAAGCTCTTAATAAAATAGCTGCTCCATTTACTTGAGGTGAAGCTAAATCTGTTGTGAAGCTTTTTATTAATATAGGTTTATAGGCTTTTATTGTATAAACCATTAAGGCTCTATCATCATGTTCCTTGTTTGAATATATATCTTTTGCTAAACAAAGAAGTTTGTATTCGCCTGGTTCTTGCTCTGAAAAGCTCACTATTGTTTTGGAGGAATAATCTTGAATACATAAAGCTTTTCCCTCTTCATTGATTTTTACAAACTTATAAAGCATTGTGGAGGTTTCTTCACCCTTAGATTCAACCTGAAAATTTAACTCTTCCCCACATAATAAGTCTTGAGTTAAACATCTAAAGTTTGATATTTCAACCTTTGCTCTTGGATTTACCTTATATTTTACTGAATAAAAATCGTCGAAGTTATTTTCTGATGCTGGCTCCTTGGCCTCTATTAATATCTCTTGATTTCCTTCTTCACTAGCAGTAAAAATCAAGCTATTTTCTGGTGAATAGTCTTTTATAAGCTCCCAGCCTCTTTGTCCACTTTTCCAGAATCTAAATAATACAGGTCTTTTAGAACTTTCTATTTCTATACTTATTTTTTCTCCCACCTGTAACTCGTGAGAATTAACAAATACATTTTTAATTATTTTTTCTTCTTCTTCCCCAACTAAAATTTCACCCTTACATAAATAATCAAAGGGTTTTGAGCTATCTTTCTTTTTGCCTTGAACCATGAAAATATAGCTGCCGTTTTCCGTGGGAATCCATTTATATACTGATTCAGATGAAAATTCTCTTAAGGTTGTCCATATTCCGAAATTACCTAAAATGAACTTGTATTCTAGCTTTTCATCCGTATTGTTTTCAACTTGTATTTCAACTTCTTCTTCCTTACTAATAGGATTTTCTCTATTAAACTTTAACAAAATCTCATCCATTCTCATTCGCTCCTCAAATATATTTACCCAAGAGTATTATACCATTATTTGCTACAAAATGAATTGTTTAAAAGAGAGTTTTTAACGAAGAAAAACTCTCTTTTATGACATATTAGTGTTAAATTTTATTGTATCTGAAAAAATTCGTCTTTTATCTCTCCATTAAGTGTTGGAGATAATTCATTTAAAAATTTTAATAAGTTTGTTTTATTTTGATCCTTCATAGGAGTTGGTCTATAATCATTTTTGTTATTTACTGAAGATACCGAACAAGGTATCACTTTAAAACTGGTTTGCTCTAATTTTCCGTTTGTGAAATTAAGTTTTGCTTGTAATATGAAAGTTCTCTTATCTGTAGGATTATTGTTTCCTCCAAAACAGAAGTTACCAAAACTATATACTATAAGTTTTCCCTTATAGTTTTCTAAGGTTTGAACTACATGAGGATGTGATCCTAATACTAAGTCAGCCCCACTATCTATAGCATATCTTCCTATATTAACTTGAACATCATAGGGTTTATATTGTCCTTCTATTCCCCAATGGAAGTATGGAATTACTACTTCGCAGCCACTATTTTTAAGTTCAGCTATATCTGCTTTTATCTTATCTCTTAGCTCCTTAGTATCACTCCAAGCTTGATAACCTAAAAATCCAAACTTTATTCCCTTTATCTCTTTAACTATTTTATATCCTTCTCCAGCTATGTCTACCTTAGCACCTTTTAGCACTTCTATTGTGTCATTAAAGCCTTGCTGTCCATAATCATATATGTGATTGTTAGCAACTGTGACACCTTCTATACTGCCAGAGGTAAGTATATTTACGTAATCCTTAGGTCCTTTAAAATGATAATAAGGAGGAGCTCCCTTATCCTTTTTAGCCGTTGCATCAGTAAAGGTGGTTTCAAGATTTACAAAAGTATAATCATCCTTAGAAAATATATCATATACGTTTTGATAAAAATAAGCGTAGTTTTTTCCTGTGGTGTTAAATACAGCAGGTAGAGTTTCTCCTGAAAACTTTGTATCTGTTCCTAAAGTTGAGTCTCCAGCTGCAGATATTATAACTTCTTCTTTCACATCTTGTTTTACTGGTTCAACTGGTTTTTCATTTTGAGTTGTATCTTCTTCAGGTGTCTTATCTTGATTTTTAGAAATGTTTTTTTCAAGAATGTTTTTAGATATTACAAATGCAGTTGGAATTATAATTAATAGCAATCCTATTATGAGAACTACTGATAATATTCTCTTTCTCTTTTTTCTTCTTCTCTTTTTTATGTTTTCTCTTCTCAAATCACAATACTCCTTTTCAAAAAAAGCTATGTAGATTGTTTTACTACACAGCTTATATTTTAGTCTGGACAATATTTTGAACTATATTCCTTAGAGCCCTATATAAATTATCGTCATCTTCTTTGGTTCTCTTTTTGTGGTTTGTGGTTTTTCCTCCACCTCTTCTAACTTTTGCTGATATATGCCTTTCCATAAGTAGTCTATCTATATTGTCTTTATTATATACCATTCCTTTTGGATTTACAGGTATGGCTTCCTTAGCTAATATCATAGATGCCAATCCATAATCTCCTGTAACTACAACATCGCCTTTTTTAGTCACATTAGCTAAAAATATATCCACAGATTGAAATCCGCTATCTAGATATTTAACCTCTCCATACTCTAAAGTTATACTATGATGAATATCACAATATAAGAACAAGGGAATTTGAAATTCCCTTGCAACTTTCTCTATGATTTTTCTTCCTGGACAGCCATCGCCGTCAATCAGAATTCTCATAATTATTGTAATCTTTTTTCAAGTTCAGCTTTTAAATCTTCGAATCCTGGTTTTCCTAATAATGCAAACATGTTTTTCTTGTATGCTTCAACTCCTGGTTGGTCAAATGGATTTACTCCTAAAATATATCCACTTAATCCACAAGCTTTTTCAAAGAAGTATATTAAGTGTCCAAGGTAGTATGGAGTTAATTCTGGAACATTAACTATAACGTTTGGTACTCCACCGTCATTATGAGCTAAAACAGTTCCTTGGAATGCTTTTTTATTAACAAAATCCATGGTTTCTCCAGCTATGAAGTTTAATCCGTCAACATTTTCTTTAGATTCTTCTATAGTTACATTCTTTTTAGCAGTTTCAACATTTACTATAGTTTCAAATACGTTTCTTAAACCATCTTGAATGTATTGTCCCATAGAGTGAAGATCTGTAGAGAAGTTAACAGCTGCTGGGAATATACCCTTACCATCTTTTCCTTCTGATTCTCCATAAAGTTGTTTCCACCATTCACCAAAGTATTGTAGAGCTGGCTCATAGTTTACTAATATTTCAGTAACCTTACCTTTGTTGTATAATGCATTTCTTACAACTGCATATTTGTAGCAGTCATTTTCTTCTACATTATCACTTGAATATGCATCTCTTGCATCAGCTGCACCTTGCATTAATTCATCTATATTTACTCCACTAGCTGCTATTGGAAGTAAACCAACTGCTGTTAATACAGAGAATCTTCCTCCAACATCATCAGGAATAACAAAAGTTTCATAACCTTCTTCATCAGCTAAAGATTTTAATGCACCTCTTTTTCCGTCAGTAGTTGCAAATATTCTCTTTTTAGCTTCTTCTTTTCCATATTTCTTTTCCATGTAGTCTTTAAATATTCTAAATGCTATAGCAGGTTCAGTAGTAGTTCCTGACTTAGATATAACATTTACGCTTATATCTAATCCTTCAATAGCTTCTAATAAATCAGCTAAATAAGTTGAACTTATGCTGTTTCCTATAAAAAATACTTGTGGAGCTTTTCTCTTATCTTTGCTTAAAACATTGAAGAAAGAGTGATTTATAGCTTCGATAGCTGCTCTTGCTCCTAAATAAGATCCACCTATTCCTATAACTATTAAAGCATCAGAATGTCCTTTTATTCTTTCTGCTGCATCTTTAATTCTATTAAATTCATCTTTATCATAATTAACTGGAAGATCAATCCACCCTAAAAAGTCATTGCCTGCACCTGTTTTTTCGTGTAAATCCTTGTGTGCTGCTTTAACTATGCTGCTTAAGTTAGTTATTTCTTCGTCTCTTAAAAATGGTTTAGCTTTTGTAATGTCTAGAGTTAATCCTTTTTTCATTTCCTTACCTCCGTGAATATATTTAATGTTCCATCCGTAATTATAACATAATGAAACCATTGTTAGCTTGCTGCTCTATGTATTTTATCCTTTAGTTATTTAGATTATGATAAACTTTTTTTGATTTCAGCAGTCATACCCAAATCAGTTTTTAATATGTGATTTTGTATCCACTCTAAAACAAAATTAAGAATATCTAATAATGCCTTATCCTGATTATGATCCATATCTTTAAGGTTCATCTTATCAAGATCACTTATCAAATCATCATGTTGAATTTTATGAGAAAAGAATTTTTTATACTTACTCTCCACCATAAATTTTTCTTCTTCACCAAAATGATATTTAGTGTATTCCTTTAGTTCTTCTATTACTTCAACTATCTTGTCGTATTTATCTAATACTAGGTCATTTTTGTATATATCATAGGCTTTGTGTGCTATTTCAAATAGCATCTTATGTTGTTCATCAATAAATTGTATACCTGTAACATACTCATCTTTCCATTGAAACATTTAATAGCCCCCTTTACTAATATACTCCCTATGGTAGATTATACTATTATTAAATTAAATATAAAAGAGCCTATATGTAAATTTTCATTTTTAGAAAAACTCTATGGTAATAATCACTTTAATGAATTTGATGCAGTCACTTTGTGACATGCTACAGCAATAATGTGTATACAACTCAGATTGTTTGTCCATACTTTCAATAATGAAGTAATTATTAATAACTTTAAAAGAATTAAGAGGTGATTATTAATGAAATTTAGAAAAGAATTAATTCGACTTGATTTGGTTAGAGACATGGTTATTTATTTTATTTTGGTTATAGTAGCACTAATATTGATTTTTAATATAGATTACATAGGCCGTGGTTAATAGTAATTTTTTGTATTTAGGGAATACTATCCTATAGAACTATTTGAGAGGTGATATAATTGAAAAAAAGTACTGCCATCTTTTTTGCATTTATCTTGGTTTTTATTTCTCTATCTTCTACTACTCTGTCTTTAGATACAGCTGCAGCTATTGCATCTGATGAAGTTCAGCTAGCACTAGATTCTTTAAATGAATCTACTCCACGAAATTTCCGTAAAACTTCTACACCTATTTATTTAACTAAAAATGAAAAGTTCTCTTTGAAGGGAATAGATAAATTAAATATTTCAGGAAGTCAGCAATTTTCCGAAAAAAATCTTCCTATTTTATTAGAGGAAATAGGCACATCAAAACCAATTACTATTGTAGACCTGCGGCAAGAATCTCATGGTTTTATAAATGGGCTTCCTGTTAGCTGGAAGAATCTAAACAATGATGTTAATAAAGGATTAACTAGAGATGAGGTAATAGAAAAAGAAGCAAAGCAATTAAGTTCCATACCATTAAATACTCCTCTTACAGTTTATAGAGCCCCTAATAATAGTATGATTCCTACTGAAGTTTTTAATGAAGATGCTTTAGTTACTTCAAAAAACTTGTCCTACATAAGAATTCCTGTAACAGATTTAGGGTTACCTACTGATGATATGGTTGATTATTTTATAGAGGTATTTAAAAATCTTCCTAAAGATTCCTGGGTTCATTTCCACTGTAAAGCTGGTGTAGGAAGAACAACAACCTTTATGATTATGTATGATATGCTCATAAATTATAATGAAGTGTCTGCTACAGATATTATAGACCGTCAGCTAAAACTTGCAAACTTCGACGAAGTTACTATTAGAGAATTCTATACCCCTGAGAGATATAAATTACTACTTAATTTCTATAACTACTGTAAAGAAAATGGTAGAGAATTTAAGATGAGTTGGAGTACTTGGAGTAAGGAATATGATGGGTTTATTAGCTTAAGGAACAGTTCTCAATACATCCATGCTGCTTAAAACTATCCTTAAATTGACATTTAAACATAAGTATGAAAACATATAGATATATCAAATTATGTATTATATGGGGGACTTATGAAAAATACACGAACTCTGATTTTGGCTTTAATAATTTCTATTATATTTATTTTCTTAGGAACTAGCTATCTTAATTCTCAATACAAGTTTATTGATAGGCTAATTTTTAAACTGCATTTAAGTAAAATAAACAACAATCCTTTTCTTGGAAAGTGGAGACTATCAGGTGATACTGATCTTAGTAATTTCTATCCTGATGATAACCTATATGTTACTTTTCAAAATGATAACATAGTAATAATTCAAAATGAAGAAGGCGAAGCTTCCACATCCTATACCTTTGAAGATAATATACTTAAAATAGGATCTGCTACTACTGAAGGAAACTCCTATGAATTCAGTGATAAAGACAACTTCTCACTTTTAATTGTTTATCCAGACGGTGAGGAAGCAACATCCTATTTTAAAAGAGTACCTTGATTTATATTGTGACATTACGCACCTATATTCTGTAGGAGCTTCTTCTCAAGCTCCATTAAATTCCTTTCTATTCAATATAAAAGGATTAGACTGAAGCTGAGAACCGCTTCTACCGGTTAGTAGTGCACTTCTGCCCTGTAGGAGTTTCTTCTCAATTCCTTTTACTAACATAAAGGATTAGACTGGCGCTGAAAGGACGCCTACCGAATATTAGTGCAACCATTCAACCATTCAACCATTCAACCATAGGGTAGTCTACTTTTCTGCCCTTTTATTATTCATTCTTCTACAAAAAAGATTTTATTTTAAAATTAATTCCGAACTTGTAACAAAATTCCCCTTATATGAATATCCTAAACTGTGAGAGAATTAACTAGGCAATAATTCTTGTCACCTCCTTTCCAATGAAATTTGCTCCTGTATCCTTAGATGCAGGAGCTTTATACTTTATAATATTTGTATATAATCTGCACTAACAAAACCACCATGATCCCCATAGTAAATGCTCCACCAATTACCTAACTTGACATCAAGTCTTACTATTTCGCCATTTTGGAGTTGTCCTATTATTTTATAATTTGTACCCGCTCCACCTCTGACATTAAGTACTGATGCTGTTACTTCTCCGTAAGCTCCACTTTTTTGAGGAATTGCCTCTACTATTTGAGAACCTTCTAGGGTTACATACTCTGAGGATACCCATCCACCATGATTTCCAAAGTATATATTATACCAACTTCCAACCTTGGGCCCTAACCTAATTCTAGAACCATTTTTTAATTGCCCTATAACACTATAATTAATACCTGCTCCATCTCTAACATTAAGTACCGATGCCGTTACTATTCCATATTTGTTTTCAACTTGTTGAGTTTTCGTATCTTCCTTGGGTATTTCTATATTCCTATTGATATACATACCCTCTGTAAAATTATTAAGATCTACATTTCCATTAATTCCATATACGCTTCCGCTAGAAGTATACTGATGTCCCACTACATTATTAAATCCTGTTTCCATTGGAGAATTTACTCCATAATGAGCTATCCAAGCTTTATATGCTTTGATTCTACTATCCAAATTATCTCTACCAAAATATCCTCCAGTATAAATAATACAATCTAATCCTGATAATTCTTTAAACCTAGCTAAAAATTCTAAACATCTGTCAGTTATTTGATATGCAGTTCTATTTTGTGAGTTAGTTTCTATGTCTAGTACTGGCGCTATTTCATACTGCTTATCTTTAATAGCATTATAAAAAAATGTAGCTTGTTCTGAAGGTGAAGTTTTTTCACTCATAAAGTGATAAAATCCTACTGGAAAACCTGCTGCCTTAGCCCCTTGATAATGAGATTCTAGCTTTGGATCTAAGTATGTGGTTCCCTCGGTAGCCTTCATTATTACTACTTGTAATGAATTTTTCAAGGCATTAAAATCTATACTTGGCTGATGATTTGATATATCTATTCCTTTTAACATTTACATTCCCCCCTTTTAATTTCTGGCATAAAAGCTATCCATTTTTAGATGATTGTCTCGCCGTAGATTGTCCAAAATAAAATGCAATAACCAGGCTAAACACTGTGAGAAATTCTTGTGAACTAACTTTCTGCTTAATACTTAAAATGCAAAACACTATTGTTAGTAATAAGGCTATTATCTTCTTCACTTGTAATAAACCTTTTATTTCTTTCATTTGTAAACCTCCTTTTCAAATTATTTTAAAATTATTTCTTTAATATCATCTATATCTTCTTTTATTTCTTCAATAGTTCCTAGTGAACTAGCAAGCTTATCTATTGTTTGTTGATACTTGCTCTCTCTTTCCTTTGAATCTTTTCTTGTGTCCATTAGAAGCCATACAAATAAAACACAAAACACGCCTTGAGTTATTATATATTTAACTATTTCACTCTCCATCACTTCACTCCTTATATAAAAATTTAGTTGTATTAATAATAAGGAAGGTAAGTTTCTATAAAAATAGTCTTAACCTTCCTTTGGTAATAAAAAAAGAGCTTACTTGTGCTCTTTGCTGTTATTTATTAAGTTCTTCTTGTACTTTTTCTTTCCATACTGTTGGAACCTTATCTATTGTCCATAATCCAGCTTGTATTAAATCAACGTAAAGTTTAACCAAATTACTCACCTCCCATAAGTGTGCTAGTTAACTCTGCAATTGCTAGTTGAGTGTCTAGTTTATCTTGTTGCCTTTGGGTGTCTAGGTCTGCTAGGGCTAACATAACTAAATCAGTTTGTGAGAGTTTCTTCTCCACATTCTTTATATCTCTTATCTCATCTTCTATAATGCCTTCTATCCATTCTGCTCCATTCCAACGTGGCTTATAAAATCCCCCTGGACATTCCTCTAAAATTAGTTCATCTGTATTTCTTTCTAACTTGTCAACTATAACATCTACAATAAAGAAACCATTTTTATCTATTTTTCTTACTAACATGCTCTCACCTTCCCTCTTTATACCTTAAATGATATACCATGCAAACTATAAATTTTACCGGAATTTAATGTTACTTTTCCATCCCATGCTATAAATATAGTTACTGCATTTGTTGTAGCGTAATCTGCTCCAGTTACATAGGTGTTATATCCTGGATAACATCCACTAGGGAGAGTAAAAGCTGCTCCTGTTGCGCCTCCTTGACAATCACCTAGTAAGTGTACTACTCCCATTACATCTTTAAAGTATCCAGGTGTATAAGAGTAAGCTTTCCATCCATTTGTCATAGTAAAATTACCAGAGCTTACAGCATTAGTTACATATGACTTATCGGCTTTGTTATTCCATGTATTTTTCTCAGAGTCACTAACAAATCTATTGTAGGAATCTTGGGTAATCATACTAGCAGGATGTATACTTGGATGAATGTATTTATTGGCCCCAGCTTCAATTCCATCTAATTTACTTTTGTCCGTTACGCTCATAAATCCATTAGTATTAGTTGTTGCAACTCCATGAGAATTTCCTACACTTCCAATATGTGATGCTGATACTCCATCAGTTATTCCATATCCATCTAAAGTGGTAGGCTTCCCTGATGTTATTTTACTCCATGGAAGATTCGGTATATCACTAGCTATAAGATCACTTCCTGAAGTAACTCTTCCCATTGCATCAACTGTTACCTTCTCATAGGTTCCAGCTGTAACTCCACTATTTGAAAGTGCTATCTTTTTATTAGGTGATGTACCTTCAAGCGTTAATCCCGTACCTACATCAGCTAACAACTTTTGATTAGGTGAAGTGCCAGACAATACTACTCCGTCTCCTACGTCTACACTTATAGTACCACTAGAAACAGCTATTCCATTACCAATTTTTACGTGTCCATAATTACTAGTATCAGCTACTCCATAAGATGTTCCAGCACTTGCATGAGAAATTGGTGGTTGTTTATTCACCCCATTAGCATCTAAAGTTGATACTCCATTGGCTACTCCCATCTCACTTCTTTTTACTTGGGAATCATTTGTTACATTTGAAAGTCCTACGTCAGTAGAAGTTAATGTACCCCATGCTAAACTACCTGCAGTCGATCCAGCTTTTAGTACTTTCCCACTATTACTTGTTCCTGTTGCTGGTACATGTAAATTTCCATCACTTGTTGGATGAGTATAACTATAAGTGTTGTTTAGTGTTAATGTTTTACCACTCACAGCTATGTCTATATTATTTCCTTCTTTTAATTGAATTGTATCTGTAGCACTTGCTGCTGTTGCTGTTCCTATAGCAGTTCCTGATGAAGTTACTGCCTGTATGCTTTGTACTGCATTTTGATTTGTTTGGGCACCAGCAGCTATTCCATTAAGTTTTGTCTTATCAGCCGCACTCATAAATCCTGACACTGTTGTTGTTACATCTGCGTGTACAGTTCCCCCTTGTCCTTCATGTGATGTCGGTAAAGCTCCAACATCTGTAGGAGTTAAAGTTCCCCATGCTAAACTACCCGCAGTGGAGCCAGCTTTTAGCACTTTACCATTATTGCTTGTTCCAGTTGTTGGTACATGTAAATTTCCATCTCCAGTTGGATGAGTGTAACTATAGGTATTATTAACGGTTACCACTTTCCCACTAACAGCTATATCTATATTATTCCCTTCCTTTAATTGGATAGTATCTGTAGTATTTGCTGCTGTTGCAGTTCCTACTACCGTACCAGTTGGAGTTACTACTTGTATACTTTGTACTGCATTTTGATTTGTTTGTGCTCCAGTTGCTATTCCATTAAGTTTTGTCTTGTCTGCTGCACTCATAAAACCAGAATTCGTTGTTGTTACATCAGCATGAACACTTCCTCCTTTTCCTTCATGAGCTATTACTTTGTCATTTGCTTTTTTAATTTCTGTATCTACGCTTCCAAAGTTATCTGAAATATCATCTATATTTACTATGTCTGTTCCTTCTGGTTGCTTAAATCCATAATTAGTTGTAGTTTTCAAATATTCTTCCTCCTATTCATAAACTTTTAATTCGTTCCAAGTTTTATTACTTAGATTGCTCCAAGCTTTTGACTTTATATCATTCCAAACTGTATAAGTGTACTTTATATCATAATCTAAATGTGCAGGCTTAATGGTATTTATCATTTCTATAAAGGCTGCCATATTTTTAGGAATACCTTTTACACCAACAAATCTAACTGTAAAAGAATAGCTTTCAGTGTGTTCGATTATATCAACCTGTCCTCCACTAAAAGCTTCTGCTGTTTCTTTTATCATCTTTTTAGTTACAGTTCCACTTCCTCTAAGTCTGGCTTTTATTATTTCTCTTCTTTCTTCATAGGACTTATTTATATCAGTTGATACTCCTATTTGCCCTTCCCATAGGTTTAGTCCCCAGGTCGCAGTGTCTATAAAACATTGAGCTATTATGTCTTTTATATCTAAATTAAGTTTAGATATTTCATAACCTGAAACGTTGTCCCATTCTTTAAACTCCAAAACACCTCTTAAAAAGTGAGGTAAATATTCTAAGAGTTTAGGTTTATTGGAGTTAATTTCATCCTCTGTTAGGGTAGTTTCTTTTCCATAATTAAATAATCCATAAACATTATCACCATACAAAAACTACACCCCCTTTAAATCATTCCAGGTTACTACACCTTTTCTAATATACACTGTATCTAAATCTGCTTTTATAGCAAATCTAGTGTCAGCTTCACTCTCTGTATAATATCTATCATCATGATTTGCAGGATGAGTATATACAGTTTTTTCAGTGCTATTTATTTTTATATTTCCATTAGTAGAGCTACTTTCCACCTTAGTTGCACCTGTAGTTATTCCATCTACCTTGCTTTTATATGCTGAGGTAAAGTCATTTGTAGATAATACTTTTCCTGTTTCTTTATCAACTTTGTTAACTACAGTATTCCACAGAGTTCTTTCGTCATCAGTTATGTGTTTTACTACGTCTGAAATATGACTATAAGCACTGTTCCATGTATCAATAAGTGTTTGAGTTATTGCATCTATTATAGATTTGTTTGAATGTGTGTGCTTTTTACTATTTGCATCATTCCAGTTTGCTTTTTCTGTATCTGTAGCAAATCTATGAGATGAATCTTCTACAATTACTGTTGCTGCATGGGTACTTGGATGCACATAGTTATTTGCACTTGCTGCTATTCCTGCTAATTTACTTTTTTCAGTAGTTGTGTAATCCTCAGTACTAAGTTGCTTTCCTTCAACCTTATCCACTTTGTTAACTACAGTATTCCATAAAGTTCTTTCGTCATCTGTTATGTGTTTTACTACGTCTGAAATATGACTATAAGCACTGTTCCATGTATCAATAAGTGTTTGAGTTATTGCATCTATTATAGATTTGTTTGAATGGATGTGTTTTTTACTATTGGCATCATTCCAGTTAGCTTTCTCCGTGTCTGTAGCAAATCTATGAGTTGAATCTTCTACAATTACTGTTGCGGCGTGTGTGCTTGGATGTACATAGTTATTTGCACTTGCTGCTATTCCTGCTAATTTACTTTTTTCAGTTGTTGTATAATCCTCTGTTGACAGTTGTTTTCCTGATACTTTATCCACTTTATTAGATAAAGCACTAGTCATTGTTCCTGCAAAGTTAGCGTCATTTCCAAGGGCATCTGCTAGTTCCTTTAAAGTATCTAAAGCTGCTGGTGCAGCTCCTACAACGTTTTGAATTCTTTGATCTGTTTCAGTTTTGGTGTAGGCCGATGTTTTGTCCATTTTCTTAGCTAATTCTGTATCAACATAGGTCTTAGCAGCTTTTCCATTCTCTAAAGAAGTTGCTCTATTCTTTAAATTAAGAACTTCATTATCATTTGAAGTCTTGTATCTATCAATTTCTATTTGGGTATTTACTATGCTTTCTTGAAGTATATTTATATCCTCTGCCTCAACTGTATCTCCTTGAGTTTCATAGGTTATATACACCTTTTGACTGTTTGAAAATACCTTTATAGACTTTTTCCAAGGAGTATTACTTGGGGTTGATAGGATAAAGTTTTCTATTTTATCTCCTGTCAACTTGCTTCCCGTATAAACCCTTAAGCTTGAATTGCTTATATTGTCATGTTTAAGCTCCCCTTCATACACTCCGCTTATAGGTTTGACCTCTTCCTCAATTACATAGGTGTTGTTGTCCAATTTATTTAACTTTTCTACAAAGCTATCAATCTTCTCTGGATACATATTACACCCCCAGTTCCAAGGCTCCAACAATAGGAATTTCTTCTTCTTGTAACCCTACATTAATTGTTAAATTATTTACCTTTAATTCTGAGTAATCCAAAACCCCTGGTGTTGATAATAAAATATTACCTATCTTTGCAAAGCTTATATAACTTGATGAAAATGCTATTTCTTTAAAATAATCTTCTAACAAGTAATAAAACCTTGATTGGATCTGAGAAATTGCATAATTGTTTGATAAAACTACCTTTGCAGTTATATTTATTTGCTTTTCTGAAGCTCCTACAACTGTTACATCTGCTCCTATTGGTCTATTGATTTCAATATTGTTTTTTACTTCATTAAGCAAAGTCTCATTAGGTTTATGCTTATTTGAATCAACCACCACCACCTTTACTGATCCTGCTCCATTCCATAAAGGAAATACCTTTGCATCTCCTATTCCTGCTATTTCTGTTGCCCATAATTTATAATGATTGGCATTACCAGAAGTTCCTGGAGTTCTTTGTCTAAGCAACAATCTGTTAAGTAGCTCCTCATCACTTTCTACCTCAGTTCCTCCTGATATCCCCTCTTCATTTATTACTGAGGTTATCCCTAAGATTTGTATAGGAAGTTCTTTAATAAGATTACTTTGAACGTTGTATTTTGTTCCTATATTCAGGGCTTCTACCCCTACTGAAGCTTCCTTATTAATTATGCTTATTTCCTCTAATGTCCTATATTGAAGAGTTCCTTCTGTTTGTACTATTGTTCCTTTAGGTATTAAGGCACCTTCACTTCCATAAAACTTAACTTTTCCACTTGCCTTATTTCCTTCTTTTCTATATATTGCATACTCTGCTGCCCTTTTTTCAAGTTCCTCTGAATAACCATTTTCAGCTGCAGTAGTTGCAAATACCCTTTTCAAAACTTCATCTAACTGAAGTTTACTTTGTGCTATTTCTTCTGCTATAGGTGAAATTGAGTCATAAAGAAAAGTACCCTCTGATTTATTTAGATCATTAGATACTTTCTCCAGCATTCTGCTTTTTATAATCTCACTATCCTCAAGATACAACTATATCCACCTCCCCATAAATAGTGTTTATTGTAAAGCCAACCTCCACCCTATCCCCATCTATATTTATATTTAAATCCTCTATAGATAAGATATAAGGGTTTATTAATAAGCACTCTTCAATATATCTTTTAGCCTCACTTTCAATAGCCGCTTTACTAAGACTTGTTCCTATTAAACCTTCAAGTTCATGTCCATAATTCCACGTATAAGCTTGATACCTAAAACGTGGAGTCTTTAAGTTTTTATATACCCATATTTTAAGAGCCTCATTGCCTTCCATAACTATATTTCTTCCATCTATAGTTACAAACTTATTTTCTATAAAATCATAGGCATACTCTCTAAACATGGGCAGTTCTTTATTTATATTACTAATTGAATCTGCTACCACATCATCAATATTTATTGTGTTACTTGGAAATATACTCATATTACACCACCTTACAAAGTATAATAAATTTTTGTCTGTCATCTGTAGATAATACTGCAACACTATCGCCAGTACTTAACTTACTTACCCAATACTCATTAATCAGTAAATTTCTTTTATTAACCTGAAGATCTCCAACTTTAAGGACATTTGATGAAAGCATAGTTCCTATTTTTATGCTAGGAGGGTTATAACTTGCTCCTTGCACTCTCATTAAATCTATCATTTCACTATAAGGATTTTTCATCATTTTATTCCTCTCTTGAATCCATTTCGTTTTTGTAACTTAAATTGAGGGTCATTGTATATTTATTAGTTCCTACATCCCAAGTGTGTGAATCACCATCAATATATAAAATCCCCTTCTTTAAGTTATCTATATAGAATATCTCAGTAGCCACAGCATAACCAGTTCTGCAACTCCAATTTCCTAAAGCCTCTACAGTAAGTTCATTATCTATACCATGAAGCATGTTTTTAGCTACAGTTATAGGATTTTTATCTTCTTCCTTTTGATAAACCTTTTGAACTACTCCATAATATTCAAATAAACTGCTATCCTCAACCTTATCAATATAACTGCCTTCATCTCCATATATCTTAACTACATTTACCATATTCTCCATGCTGTCTTTATAGCTAGTATTTATGATATTACCTTCATTTGTCTCAGATTTAAAGCTGTCTCTAGTTACAAGTAAATAATCAGACAAAACTGTCCCCTTCTTCATTACAGATACCTCGGTACCTTCACATATAGGCATATATTGATATCCATTCACTTTTGAGGCTTGAGTGTAAAGCTCCATAATTGCATCATAAGCTGTTGCATCTTGAATAAGCCTATCAACTCTTACTCCTGTAGCTTCTATATTTTTATAGGGTATTCCTAAATCTGCTATTATCTTTTTTACTCCATCTTCAACTAATATATTTTGAAAGTTATAGGTAACTGAGCTCTTAAGAAGATATATCAAATAGTCATAAGCAGTTATAGTTAATTGCTTACTTGAATTAATCTCTCTTTCCCAAACTATCCCTCTAAATACCTCTTTTCCATCTAAAACTATCCATATCTTAGCCCCAGGATTTAGTGGAACATTGTCGTGATTTTTATCAAAAATACTATGAAGAAGAGTTATCTCTGCCTTTCTAGCAGCTTCTCCTTTGCTTCCACTAATTGAAATATCCTGTACAAGTTCAGTTATATTACTTTTAAAATAACTGCTAGAGTCCTTATATAAACAATGTACCTCAATCATAACTGAAACACCTGCCCTGGATATATGAGATTGGGATTTTTAATGTTATTTCTACTAGCTATTTCTGGATACCTAGCTCCATTTCCATAATATTTTTTAGCTATACCCCAAAGAGTATCTCCGGATTTTACAGTATAGGTAATAGAAGTAGGTTTAGGTGCCTCTCTTAGAGGTGCTGATGGAGTAATAGTAACACTGACTTTAGGAACTGTAACCTTTTTATATTCCTTAAAAGATATATTAAAAATTACATCTTCAGTTTCATCATTTTTACCATAGGTAAATTCCTCTATATAGAAAACATTGTTGATATTAGTTTCTGTAATTAAAACTCTTACTTGACCATTTTTTCTGAACTTATCTATCAAAGCTATTGCATCATAAGGTTTAGGTATATTTTCATACTGACAATAAGTATATCTTCTCTTAGGAAAATAACTGCTTAAAGAAATAGTTTTAAGCTTGGATTTTCCTAATAGATTAACTTCTCCTACGCTCTCAACACTTATAGTTTCATTCATGTTACCAATACCAACTTCAAAACTTTGTGGAGGCACAGGTAACCATAATTTTTCATTATCTTGTATTAACCAAAATTCCATATACTCTCCTCCTTTTAAGCTTTATTAAAGCTTGTTTTTTGAAGTTGTTTAACAAGTTTATCTGCTATTCTATCTATATCAGCTTCTTCTCTAACAACTATTTGATCTGCAAGTTTTGTGAAAACTACGCTTCCACCTGTTGAATAGCTAGTGCTTGAATTATAAGGATTTTGACTTGCTGGAATAACTGCCTCGCCTTTATGAAGCTCTGCTATATATCCATCAAAAGGAACATTCTTAAGTCCATTAGCATGGCTACCATCTACATTTCTTCCTCCACCACTTGACCCACTATCACTACTAGATGAACCACCACCTATCCAATCAAGCAATTTCCCAAACTTATCAGCAACCCAACTCAATCCATTACTCAGAGCTTCAAAAATAGGTTGAACATTTTCCCATACACTAGTTACAATTTCCTGAATATAAGGGAAAGCTAATTGGAAACCTTCATAAATCAGTCTTACTCCATTTATTAAGATAGACAAAAGAGGTTCAATTAGTGGTTGTACCGTTGTAAACACATTGGCTATTACATTCCATCCTGTTTCAAGTATTTGTTGTAAAGATGGCATTTTTTCTCCTATCCAACTAAACTTATCACCTATAAACTGCATTGCACCTCCTATAAAACCTTGTATCTGAGGCATTTTTCCTTGAATAAATGTTGCAAATTCTCCTATTTTCCCAAAAACAAAAGTTATACCATCACCTAATTTACTAGAGAAATTTGCAAAGCCTGGACTATCTAATATCTTTACAATTCCAGAAAGTACAGGTTTCATTTTTTCAAGCATATTTAATCCTATATCTTGTGTTCTATTTTTAACTTTTTCCTTAATAGTTGAAACAAGTCCTGTTCCAGTTTGACCCATTTTCTCTGCCCCTCCAGCAAACTTAGGTTTAAGTTTTTGATCCATAACTCCTTTAAGTCCCAAATTCTTAGCATCACCTTCAGATACATCCATATTAAAGTCCTTAAGTTTTGATGTACCTCCACTTTTTAGCTCCTCTAATGCTTCCATAGCATCCTCAGCACTTTTCCCAGGATTTAATGCTGCCATATCCTGTGCCATCTTAACTAAATTCATCGCTTCACTAGTATCTCCACCAGCAATTCCCAATGCCTTGGTACCTGCCTGTACAATATCCTTACTTTGAAATCCATTGGAAGCTCCGCTATCTCTTATATCTTTCATATAGTTAGCTGACATACTAGATAATTCTGAGTCACTTTTTCCCTTATTATTTTCACCCATAGCCTGTTTCATAAATATCTGTTGTTGCTCTAATTCAGCACCACTTGTCATCATAGAAATGCCTACATCAGCTAGAACCTTTCCTGCTTGAATCCCAGCACCTATTGCACCCTTAGCAAATGTACCAACTTTTCCAACAGCTCCTGCAATATTATCTTTAATTTGAATTACTGGACTAAAAACTTTTTTTCCAAGTTCACTAAGAGAAGACTTAATCTCCTTAACTTTTCCAGTAACAAGTTCCTTAACTGCTATAGCAGCAACAAAAGGTTTTTTAACTGTAGATGCCAATGCTTTTACTCCTGATAATGCTGATGCCGTTTTCGCTACAGCACTTACTGTCATGGCCTTAGGCTTTGCAGTTATTAACTTAATTTTTTGACTTGCCATATCTTTTAATGCTAATGTCATATAATATGGTTTATTCTCTTTAACAGCTGTTATTGCTTTTTTCCCTAGAGATTTAATCTTCTCTTTCCCACTGACTTCTGTATTTTTAACTGATGGCTTTGAATTCTTATTTTTGAGAGAAGATATAAATTTTGTTATTTCTTGTTTTGATTTATTAACACTATCATCTCTAAAAGCTAATTTAATCTCGTTTCTACGTTCATCTCTTTGCTGTTTTTCTAACTTCATTTTAGCCTTTAATTCTATCTTTTCTTGCTTTAACTTATCAAGTTCCTTTTTAGCATCTCTAATACTGGATAAAAACGGAGAATTATCAACTTTAAAAGGAAACTTTTCACTTAATGCCTGTTTTAACTCTTTTTTCTTCTCATCAATCTCTTCTCTAGTTTTACTTTTTGCTTTAGGAGCCTCTTCTTCCTTCTTGTTTATATGCACATTTACTTCAACACTTGTAGATTGTATATTATTAACCTGGTTTTTAACCTCATTTATAGAGCTCATAAAACTAGAAGTATCTAATTTAATAGAAATACTCCCACTAAACGCACTTTCTAAATCTTTTTTTGTTTCTTTAATACTTTTCTTAAAATCATCTTGCTGCTTTTGAAGCTTTGTCCACACTGAAGCTGTCATGTCTTTTAAGGTAACTATTGCTCCTATTTCATAACTAATCCCTGCCAAATTACCACCTCCTTAAAGGATAAATTGTGCTCTTGCTTTTATTTCTTCAACTTTTTCATCGAAGGCTAAACTCATGCTGCTTTCATAAAAAAGTTTCTCAGAAAGAGATAAATTTAAAAGGTAATCTAGAGTGTAACCTTTCTGCACATAATAATGTAGAAAGTATAAATCTAAATCACCTTTTATTAGTTTTTTATCTCTTCAACACTATCTCCATAGCCAGCGAATTTAGTTATTTCTTTGGAAATAGAGCTTATTTCTCCAACCTCAAATATTGCGTCTACTATTTCATATCCATTTACTCCATAAGCTTCTTGAAGTTCTTTATCCTTTAGATTTGGCTCTAGTACACATTCATAAACTAGATATAAATCTCCATCTTCATCCTTCATATCCATAGCTTCTAAAATAAGCTGTCTATCTGGCTTTCCTATCACAATATTTCCATCTAGTGATTTAACTCTTAACTCTTTAGTTTCTTCTTTCCTTTTCTTTAATCTTTCAGCGTTTGCTATTAGATCCTTTATATTTAATTTTTTACTTGCCATAGAATTATTTTTTGTACTCATTTAAATTCCTCCAATAATGTAATATTTGTAGATGCCCTTTTAGGACATCTACATTGAATTTTTATATAACTTGTATAGTATCCATGAAGCTTGCATCGCTTGGAGTGAATCCAAACTTATATTCTTCTTCACCTTTTTTAGATTTTTCAAAAGTTAAAAGAGTAAGTTCACTAAACCATACGTTACCTATTGAAACTCTCTCGCTTTGTTTTCCTACAGTATCAGGATCTTGAATCTTTCCTACTAAAGTACTTCTAGGATCTTCTCCTTTTTTCCATGCCTCTAAAAGCTTTTTCTTTCCTCTAGTATAGACTTTTTTAACCTTCATAGTTCCTTCACCTTTAAGACCTACAAGCTTACTATCTTCATCCATTCCTATACTAACTTCTTCTCTTTTTGCAGTAACCTTAGCCTCAAAACTATCTAGTTCTAGGATTAATTCTCCATCCCACCATACTTGTCCCCAACTACCGTTAATTTGATTTCCACCTCTGATTTTTGCCATTTCAATTCCTCCTCTTACATATTAATATCAAAGTATAAGTCTTCCATAGCATCAACGAATTTGACACTAGATGTTACAAACACCTTGCTTCCAGTATTGTATTCTTTAACTTGTTGATCATTTAGATTAGTTACATCAACTTGCTTTTCAATCAAGTATTTCTTTTGTGCTGAAACATTTATATCAGCCTTGTTTTCTGAATTAGAATCTAAAATATTATCTCCTTCTAATTCCTTGAAATATGAATTTATTGCAGCTAAAAATAAGCTTTTATTGTCATAGTCATTAATAACTTGACCTACATAAGAATCTTCAAAAGTTTCTCTAATATCATCCTTAACTAAATCCATAGATTCAACTATTTTAATCTTTTTAAAGTCTTCGCTCTTATCATCAGTTAAAGTTACTAAGCTATTAACTCCTCTTGCTATTTTAATTTTTTCTCCATCACTTATTAAAATAAGCTTGCCTTCATCTATAGCATCATTAGGATTTTCATTTTCTTCAATAGCTTCAACTTCACTTAATACAAGATAAGTAGCACTTCTGCTTAAAGATAATCCTGCTAATATTCCTGCAATTCTTGGGCAATACTCTGCTGTAGAATATACCTTACTTCCAACTTTTACTTTATCAGTTGAAAAGTTTATAACTCCTTCATAATCAGCTGCTACATTAGGTAAAACTGCTTTAAAAGTTTTCTTATCATTTTTTCTGCAATTTCTTATCCATGAAACTATTGCCTCAGCTTGTCCTTCTACTATTTTAGGAATAGTTAGATAGTTAAATCTTTTACTTTTTAACCTTTGTAATACCTCAGTATAATCAGAGGCTTCTGAAGCTCTCTCTACTATAACTTTATTAGGAGCGCCCTTAAAAATCATTGATATATAATCATAATTCTCCGCAGTATAGTCTTCCTTATTAACCTCTTCTAATCCCTTATAAGATGCACTCTCAATTTGTTTAGTGGAATCTTGTATTACTAAAGCTACTATTCCTCTCCCACTTCTTTCAATAACATTACTTGCCTTACTGTTAAAATTTATTATTACTTCTGGTAATCCCATATTATTAAACCTCACTTTCTAATTCTTTTGGGGTTTCTATATTTTCTTCACTATACCCTGACCCCTTATTTATTATGCTTTCGGGTATATATACATCTTCAATCTCAATGAACTCACAGGTATCACTGAAATATAAATCAAACTTAAACTTAAGGATATTATCAATCAGCGAATATCTTTTTTCTGATATAGTTAAAACTCTGTCCCCAATCTCTAGGTTATTTTTAAATATAGAGTTTAACTTATCAATCATTTTTACATTATCTACATTAGAATCCACATCTGAAAAATAGATAATATTAATTGTTACTGATTTCTCTAAATAATCATTAAAATCTTTCTCTGATGTGCTATTTAACTGCGTAAAAAAAGCAGGTTTCTTAAACCTACTGATTATTTCATCAGATATTCTATTAACTTCTGGAAGATTAACTTTTAGAAGATTATTTATAGCTTTTAATATATTTTCATAACTAATCAAGCGCTAAAATCCTCCTCCCCTTGGAACTTACAAAGTAAACAGAGCTCCTTATTTTGCTCCCCAATATTAATTATGGAATCAATATTAAGTATCTTATCTAGGTATTTAACTCTCATATTTGTAGTTATTCCTGGTCTATACCTAATAACTATTACATAATCCACATGAAGTTCTTCTTTACCTATCTCTTCGAACTTTTTTACTTCACTTCCAAGATATCTAACCAATGCCCAAGGCTCTTTTACAGTTTTCCATTCCCTTATTATTTGAAAAAGCTCATTTTCAACTTCTGTATATTGTTGAATCTCTATTTTTCTATTTAATTTATTCCCCTGCATAAACTTCTCCTATATCAAATTAATGTTGTATTTACTTAATATAGATTTAATCACAACATTAATATTTGATTTTTGTGTAGTAACTTGTCTATTATCATATACCTCATTGCATAAAGCCAACAACACAAGGGTTAAGTCCCTCTTCTCATCTATTTGCTCATATGAAAGCTCTGTACAATTTTTTATATACTCTTTCATAGCTTCTAAGATAATCTCTAATATACTGTCCTCATAATCAAAATCAATCCTAGCATATGCTTTAACATCCTGTAACGTCACTTCACTAAATTTCAAGCAATGTTCACCTCCTTTAATACACCTCTCCTTAATACATTTATCTCCGCATTTCCCTCACCCCCTTTCAAGAGAATATGAAAGGGACATGAATAGTTTTATCCTATCCTTGTCCCTCTACTGTTATTATTTAATTTACTATACAGCTTCTTCACAATATCATATTAACTCTTTTAAAATACTATTAAAACTCCAACTTTTTACCACCATATAACCACACATGATTATATTAATAGTAGTTAAGTCTTATAAGTAACTGTTAAATACAATTACTTCATACTATCATATTAACATCTTTAAATTACTACCAAAACTCCAGCTTTTTACTATCATCCAACCAAAGCTGAGTAATAAAAAAGACAAGATCAGTTCAAAAACCTTCTTGTCCATTTTAGCCTATCATAAGAGCTAAGCTCCCTTCTAGTTATTATGTTTAAATACATTTCTTCATACTATCATTTTAGCTTGTCTTAATTACTATTAAAACTCCAACTTTTTACCACTACATCACCATGTCTAACTTCAATCCATCAACTCCAAATAGCAAAACACTTAATTGGTTTATCATTTCATTTATCCAACGTCTTGGGGTATTTATTCCGCAGTTGAAGTAGTCTTGTATATCTGTATAACTAGCTTCATCTATATAAAACATTTCTAGTGCCTTATATTGCTCTGAAGTTCCTGCCAACTTTTGTCTTTTCTTTAGCTCTTTCAGCGCTATATCTATATGAGCTATCATAACTAAAGTTTTAGCCTTGCTCTGTTTAATTGATAATATATACACCTCATCTTCACTTAAAGCGTTATAATCTCCATTATCTAAAGCAAACTTCAAACTATCAATTCCCTTCTCCGAATGTTTTTTTAAATCATTATAATTCTTCATTAATAAGCGTGTATTGTGAAATACCTTTCCCTTTTTCTCTTCTCTCTCCTTAGCCTTATATTCTTTAATAGCTTGTTTTGCTCCTAGTTCAGCAGCCCTTTGTATTAATTCCTCATAATTTATTACTTGTTCCATAATCTATCTCCTTTATTTATAAATCTTATTATGTTAAGAGCACTCTTACTTTATATAACAATATTATCACTTAAAGTGATATATTCCTAATCACTAATAGTACTATTTTTAATTACTTTCAGTGATTAAAAGTAATTTTTCTCCATTTATCATTAGATTTCTTAAAAATACTATTGCTTTTATCACATATAGTGTTATTATGTATACAAGAGGTGATTAAATTGTTAGGTGATAAAATTAAAGCCTTAAGGCAAAAAAAGAAATTAACCCAAAAAGAATTGGCTGATGATTTAAAGATATCTCAGTCTACAATAGGAATGATTGAAAGAAATGATCGTGGAGCAAGTAAAGAACTATTAATAAAATTAGCAAGCTATTTTGGAATTACAGTTGATTACCTTTTATCTGACGAAAAGGATATTAACTATACCTCTGAATTAAATAATAAAGATCAAAAAGATATAAGCAAAGCTCTAAGTCAAACTCTAGAACAACTTCAAAGTGATCAATCAGGATTGATGTTCGATGGTGAACCTATTGACGAAGAAACTAAAGAACTACTTAGAATCAGTTTAGAAAACTCCATGAGATTAGCTAAGCAAATAGCTAAAAATAAATTTACTCCCAATAAATATAAGAAATAAATGGGGTGTGGGATATTGAGAGATAATATAGATAATAAGATAGAGAAATTAGTAAAAAAATATAAAACTAATAATCCTTTTGAGATAGCTAAAGGAGAAAATATAATTATTATAAAAGAGCCATTAGGCTTAATAAATGGGTATTATAACAAGTTTGTTAGACAAAAAATGATACATGTAAATGAAGATTTATCATATTCAAAACAACTATTTACCTGTGGTCATGAGTTAGGGCATGCAATTTTTCACCCTAATGCAAATACTTCTTTTCTAATTAATAACACCTTCTACTCTGTTAATAAATTAGAAAAACAAGCTAATTATTTTGCTGCAAGGTTATTAATTCCTTCAGATATACTAACCGTATATTCTGGCTATACCCTTGAGCAAATAGCTTGTTGTGAAAGTATTCCTCTTCCTTTACTAAAAGTTAGATTTAATATAGAAGATTAAAAGAGATTGATGCAGGTGCATCTATATATTTTTGTTTTTAAAAGAACATATGTTTGTAGTTATGGTAGCAAAAAGCCACAAACAAAGACTAATTCTTTGTTTGTGGCTTTAAAACTAAATTGCTATTTAGAACTCAATGCCCTTAATACTAATTCTTCCATCAATTCATATTTCAAATTAAAGGATTGTACACTGGCCTCTAACATCTCTTCGTCCTTAATTTTAGACCAATCTAATCTATATCCATTATACTCAGAAAGCTCTTGAATAAACATTCTCTGAGTCCTCCCATTTCCTTCTCTAAATGGATGAATTGCATTAATTTCACCTAAGTAATATGATAACCTTTTAGACATATTTACAATATCCAAACCTTCTAAATACTTCTCTTTTTTCAACTTATTAAGTACATCTTCCATCTGGCTATCGATATATTGACAAAGACAAAACTGATTTCCTTTTGATATATTTACAATTCTAACTTTACCAGCCCATTCATAAATATCTCCGAATAGAAATACATGTATTTTCTTTATATGGTTAAAGTCAAATTTACCTTTTATAGGATTTTTCATTAACTGCGCAGTTCTTAAAGCTGTAATTTCTCTTTCCGCTTGCTTTAACTTTTCTTCATCAATTATATTTAATTTATTTTTTAATGTATGTGATTTATGATAACAATAAAATTCATCTTGCTCATATTCGTAATGGTATAAATCACTCATACTACATAACCTGTTTACTCATATACTTTTTCACTAAGTTTTCAACAGCTAGTTGAAAAGAAATCTTTCCTTCCAAACACTCTTTTATTCTTTTTTTATCTTCTTCCATGAGTGGCATGTTTTCCATACTCATAGTTGCATTTGTGTTAGCTATAATTCTTTCATTTTCACTCATAATGCCACCTCCATATATACCTTTATTATATCACATTTATAAGTAAATTTATACTGTTAAAACAACTAAAACTCCTATATTATATCAATACAGAAGTTTTTAAAATCTAATTGCTATTTTTAACTTTTAATAAATTTAACAGTATCTTCTATTATAGTCTTCTGCTGCTCCATACGACTTAACCCAGCTTCATTATCACCTTTTTGTAAATTACCATCACCATAAACCGCCATCTGAGTGTGGTTACCTCCAGGTATTTCTACATATGTTGCACTAGCTGGTAAAAAATCTTTCCTTGCTTCAATTTTCTCTGGTGTAGCTAGTCCATCATTGCTTCCTGATAAACTAAGTACTTTTAAATCAGTATTTGCCAAAGAGTATTTTTTTGTTGTATAACTTGCGTATAAAATGATTCCTTCAAACTTATCTGAATTATCAGAAGCCACCATACTTGCAGCAACTCCACCTAGCGAAAATCCCCCAATATACCACTTATCTATTTCAGGATAACTATCAATAACATCAAGTGCTCTATCTTTACCGAAAAACGCCAAATTGAAAGGCATCTTCTGTATCACTACCTTAATTCCACTCTCTGAAATTTTCTCTGCTGCATAAGCAAAACTTTTAGGGTCTACTTGTCCACCAGGATAATAAATATAACCTATGTTTGTCTTTTCATTCACAGGATTAAATACAATAGTATTGCCTACCTCCTCTACAATCACATCCTTTTTAGATGCCATTGCAGCAACTGCCTCTTCATCTGCTGGAAGAGAAAATGTTAAATATCTTACAATCCCTATGATAAAGGCTACTAAAATAACACCCACAACTAATAAAACTTTTTTCTTCCTTGAAAAAGATTTTTCACTTGTTTTCTCAGACATGATTTCTCCTCATTTCCTGTAGTTTTATTTATTCCATCTGCCCTTATTATATCATTTTATTCGATTGCACACAATTTAAACCATAAGTTTCTTTCCTCTTATAAAGATCTTAAGAGTATTTTAATCAAGCTTATATAAACTACTCCTCTTGTGTTCCCCCTTCTTCCATAATGTATTTATAATAGTGCTTTATTGCACTTTCTACTATTTTACTGATTCTCACATTTACATTAGGATGTTTTATCTTTAAGTCATTTAACATTCTTATTATAGGAAAACCAAGGTAAAAATTCTTTTTACATTTAGTATCTGAATGATCATATTCCCTTTCTATAGCAACTTTCTTCTTCTTTTCCGGCTCTATAAAAGGCGTTTTAACGGGATTATTTTTAAGCTTTTCTTTCACTAAATCAGCTATATCAAACTCTCTTATAGTATTTCCTCCCTTAACTTCTCCCCAAACACCAAACTTCTCAATTTTTTCTCCCTCCTGTGGTATTTCATTATTATCATTATTTGACTTCCCCATTTCTCCTCCTTTTTTTATAATATTTCATTAAATTCCTTATAATCTTATAGTATGCTTTACCCTCAAAATGATTCCACTTTTCTACCGTTCTACTATTCCGCTATTCAACCATTCAACCATTCAACCATTCAACCATTCAACCATTCAACCATTCAACCATTCAACCATTCAACCATTCAACCATTCAACCATTCAAC
>NZ_FQXU01000017.1 GCF_900130055.1 Clostridium intestinale DSM 6191 | reverse complement strand
TATGGATTTGACTGTGATACTTGTGCGGTATTAACTACTATAGATGAGCAATCATCAGACATAGCTCAAGGAGTAGATGAAGCTTTAGAATCTAGAGAAGGCGAAATGGATAAAATCGATGCAGTTGGAGCTGGAGATCAAGGAATGATGTTTGGTTTTGCAACTAATGAAACTCCAGAATTAATGCCAGCACCTATAGCTATGGCGCATAGACTTTCAAGAAGATTATCTGAAGTAAGAAAAAATGGAACTTTAGAGTATTTAAGACCAGATGGAAAAACTCAAGTTACAGTAGAATATGATGATAACAAAGTAAAAAGAATTGATGCTATAGTAGTGTCAACTCAACATGGCCCAGAGGTATCACAAGAACAAATAAAAAGTGATATTTTAGAACATGTAATAAAGGCTGTTATACCAGCTGAATTATTAGATGAAAATACTAAATATTATATAAATCCAACTGGAAGATTTGTTATAGGGGGACCACAAGGAGATGCTGGTTTAACTGGTAGAAAAATAATTGTTGATACCTATGGCGGATATGGTAGACATGGTGGCGGAGCTTTCTCAGGAAAAGATCCAACTAAGGTAGATAGAAGTGCAGCTTATGCAGCTAGATGGGTTGCAAAAAACCTTGTAGCAGCTGGTGTTGCTGATAAATTAGAGATAGAAGTTGCTTATGCTATAGGAGTTGCTAAACCAGTGTCAATAGAAGTAGATACATTTGGAACTGCTAAAATAGCTGATGATAAAATAATCGATATAATAAATAAGGTATTTGATTTAAGACCAGGAGCTATTATAAGAGACTTAGATTTAAGAAGACCTATATATAAGAAGACAGCAGCTTATGGACATTTTGGAAGAACAGATGTAGAACTTCCTTGGGAACAACTAACAAGAGTTGAAGAAATAAAGAAATACTTATAAGAATATAAAAATAAGACATATAGAATCAATAAGAGTACTATATGTCTATTTTGGTTAGCAATAATATTTGTATTTTTAAGTATCAATTATACAATAAATCGTCTGTATACGTGCTTAGGAATTAGTAGTAAGCATTCCATATCTGTATTTATAGGGACTGCTGTTGTTGTAGTTATAATTAGCTACTTTAATTATAGAGATTGGAAGAACAAAATTAAGTCATAAGAAGAAAAGGAGAAAATATTAAGTGAAAAAAATAGAGAGTTTTACAATTAATCATTTAGAATTATATCCTGGTATATATATTTCGAGAAAAGACAGTGTAGGTAAGAGTACTGTTACAACATTTGACATAAGGATGACAAGACCTAATTTTGAACCGGTTATGAATACTGCAGAAATGCATGCTATTGAGCATTTAGCAGCAACATATTTAAGAAATCATAATAATTTTGGATCAAAAATAATTTACTTTGGGCCTATGGGATGTAGAACTGGTTTTTATTTATTATTAAATGGAAATTATATTTCAAAAGATATAGTCGAGCTATTAACTGGTTTATATAAATTTATTGCAGACTTCGAAGGTGAAATTCCAGGAGCATCTGCAAAAGATTGTGGAAACTATCTTGATATGAATCTTCCTATGGCTAAATATTTAGCAGAAAGGTTTCTTAATGATGTTCTACTAAATATTAATGAAACCAATTTAAATTATCCAGAATAATAGAGTTTTAAGAAGCTGAATTTAATCAATAAGCTAATAATATAATTATTAAAAATAAAGGATCTTATATGTCGAGATTCTTTATTTTTGTTAAAAGTTAATCTGTGTTTATGAATCCTTAAGGAACCTTAAGATATTTCAAAATAAAAAGTTAATGTTTCATATTTATACTAAGTTCATAAAGTAACTACTAAAAATCGAGCAGATATAAATTCGATTTTAAAAATTAGGGAGTGAATTATTTATGAATATTATGAAATTCTTAGTAGAATATGTTAGATCACCGAGAACTGTAGGAGCAGTAGCCCCAAGTTCAAAAAAACTTGCTAAAAAAATGATTCAGGATATAGATTTTACAAATGCTAAGTGTATAGTCGAATACGGGCCTGGTACAGGTGTTTTCACGGATGAACTTATTGAAAGAAAAAATAAAGATACTTTATTAATTCTATTAGAATATAATAAAGATTTTTGTGAAAAGTTAAAAGAGAGATATAATGAAGATGAGAGTATTATAGTAATAAATGATTCAGCGGAACTTGTGGATATGTATTTAAGGAAATATGATATTGAGAATGTGGACTATATTGTTTCAGGATTACCTTTCGCTAGTTTACCTAAAGAAATGTCGAACAAAATTTTGAAAAAGACTAAAAATATATTAAAAAAAGACGGATTGTTTATAACTTTTCAATATACTCTTTTAAAGAAAGATTTTATTGCTGGCTATTTTAAAAAAATAGATTTAGAAAGAGTTTTATTTAATGTACCACCAGCTTATGTCTTGAAATGTAAAAATCCTTAAAACGAAGGAGCAGATTTATGCAAAATAAAATTTTAATTGTTGATGACGATGAAGAGATAAGAAAAGTAGTAGGCATATATTTAAAAAATGAAGGCTATGAAATTCTTAAAGCTGAAAATGGAGAAGAAGCGTTAAAACTGATAAATAAAAATGAAGTTGCACTTGTACTTTTAGATATTATGATGCCAGGCATGAATGGTACAGAAGTATGTATGAAAATTAGAGAAGATAGGGTTATGCCTATAATTTTTCTATCTGCAAAATCAGAGGACTTAGATAAGATTCAAGGACTAGCTTCTGGAGCTGATGACTATATAACAAAACCCTTTAATGCTATGGAGCTAATTGCAAGAGTTAAATCTCAGATAAGAAGATATACCCGTTACGCAGCTGAATCCCAAATATCTAAAAGTATAATTGAAATTGGTAATTTAACCATAAATACTGATACAAGAGAGGTTTTTGTAGGAAATAAAGATGTGAGGCTTACTCCAAAAGAATTTGATATACTAGAACTTCTTGCAAGAAATAAAGGAATGGTATTTAGCATAGAAAAGATATATGAACGAGTATGGGGAGAAGATTTCTATAAAGCTGATAGTACTATAATGGTTCACATAACTAGAATAAGAGAAAAGATAGAAGAGGACCCTAAGAAACCTATATATATTAAAACAATATGGGGAGTTGGATATAAGATATGAAACTTAGAATGAGTTTGAAATTAAAACTCTTAATTGAAACGGTATTAAGTTTTATATTAACGTTGACGTATTTATATGTTTTGACAATTTATGTTTTTGCTCCATATATTACTAAGAATCAATATATATTAGAGACATATAGGGTATATTACATTTTAGGTATATATGTAATAACATCAATAGGGGCTTTCATTCTATTTTTCTTATTATTATCAAATAGACATATAAAATACATAAAGTATATGGCTAAAGAAATAAAAACCATAGCTAGTGGAAATTTAGGACAGCAGCTAGAAGTTAAAGGTAAAGATGAACTTGCAGAGTTATGTGTAAATATAAACTTCATGTCTAAAGAATTAAAAGATAAATTTGAATATGAAAGAGAGTTAGAAAAAAATAAAGCAGAACTTATAACAAATATTTCTCATGATTTAAGAACTCCTCTTACACCAATCATTGCATATTTAGATATTTTAAAAAACGAAAAATTTACTACTAAAGAGGAAGTAAAGGATTATATAAATTCATCCTACAATCTTTCTATAAAATTAAAAACATTAATAGATGAGCTTTTTGAATATACAAAACTTTCAAGTAGAGAAATTAATTTAGAATTAGTAGAGGTAGATATATGCCCCATTATTAATCAAATAATAGGTGAGTATTCTCCTATGCTTGAAAATAAGGGCTTAAAAATTATACCACGAAGTTTTGATGAAGAGATGTTTGTAAAGATAGATATAGAAAAAATAGTTAGAGTTTTTGAGAATCTTTTAAGTAATGCTGAAAAATACAGTTTTAAACCATCAGATATACTGATTAATTTGGGCAGAGATAAAGACAACATTTTATTATCTATATCAAATAAAGGTGAGCATCTAAATCAAGATGAATTAGATAAAATGTTTGAAAAGTTTTACAGAATTGATGTTTCAAGATCAAGTAAAATTAATGGCTCAGGATTAGGGTTAGCAATTTCTAAAAAAATTGTTGAACTTCATGGTGGGGAAATATGGGCAGAATGTAAAGAAGATATAATAACAGTATTTATTAAGTTACCTACTATTTAACTTAAAATAAATTCAAAGTAATTGATACATCTTCACTTTATATATTTTTCATAATAGTAAAAGGCTAAGTTGAATTAAACCTATTCAATTTAGCCTTTTAAAGATTTCATCTTTTTTATAAATACCAGTAGCAACAAGAGTTTTATCTATATTACTTTTATCAACAGCTATTGGATTAACTAGGATTGAGGGAACATCCTTTAAACCATTATTAATATCATTATTTACATCAATTACACTTCCATTAACTAATTTTATAGCAGTATCCACAGCTGTTTTAGCAAGTTCTCTACTGTCCTTAAATACAGTCATCAATTGAGTACCCTCAACTATTCTTTTAACTGCAGCTAAGTCAGCATCTTGACCAGTTACAGCCGTTTTACCAGCTAAACCATGTTCACTTAAAGCAGATATTACTGCTCCAGCAGTTGCATCATTTGGAGCTAAAACACCATCTATTTTATCGGTAACATTGTTTAGAATATCAGATACAATTGTGTATGCATTTATAGGAATCCATCCTTCAATTACCTTATCTGCTATTATTTTTACTGATCTATTTATAACTAAAGGGGTTATATATTCCATTGCTCCTTCTTTAAACTGTTCTCCTTTAGGGGAACCTGATAAAAGAATGTAGTTTCCTTTTGGAACATATGAGGTAAGGTATCTTCCTTGAAGTTCTCCCACTCTTATATTGTTAAAACCTATAAAAAAGTCTATATCTGAATTTTTTGCAATTACTTCATAGGAAATCATTTTTATACCTACAACATGAGCATCTTCCACTAGTTTTTTAGTGCTTTCTTCATCTATTGATGCAATGATTATTATATTGACCTTTTCTTTTATCATTTCAGCTACTTGTTCAGCTTGTTTTACTGGATCGAATTCGAAATATTCTATTTTTAAAGTAGCTCCCTGAGCATCAGCTTCTTTTTTCATGGCATCAGCATCTCTAATCCATCTATCTTCTCTTTGATTAGGAAGGGAAACTCCTATTAATATTTGCCTAGGGCTGTTTTGATTAGGGTTAAATAGATTTTTATTATTTAGTGAATGTCTAACAGGAACATAAAAAACATCTGGAATTGATACATACATGCGGTTCACCTATTATGTTTAATATACTAATAGTTTATTGCTGTTATTTTATTATAGTTCAATAAAATAGAAATATTATAAAAAAGGTGGTTGAATAAAATCCAACCACCTTAAATATATTACTTGTTTTTCTTAAAATCGATCTTCTGAGTCTCTTTAGTAGTTATTTTTGCACTATAACTATCTATAAATAACCCATTTTTACTCAAGAAAACTTTTCTCTCTACGATTGTATCCATTAATGAAAGTATCTCTTCATCACTTAGGTTATCCTTAATACCTGCAATTGTTAAAGTTGATTTATCGCCATTTTCGTTAAGGAAAGTTAGCGTTAGGGCTCTATCCATAATATTGCCTCCTCTTGTTAATAAATTTTACTTTTTTAAACTTCAATTAATTCTGATAGATCACTTTCAAGAAATCTACCTGTATTATCAGCTAAAACAGCCTTTATAGCTTTTGCTACAACAAGAAGATCCTCAGGTGTAGCATTAGGATTTAATCCAGAAAAGGTCTTTTTTCTATAGAGTATTTCTCCAGAACTTTTTGTTCCATTTTCAATTTCTAATATTAGTGATTTAGAAACTAAACTTGTTTCTGCAGGCATTTACATCACCTCCTCAGAAATTACTATCAATATAAAATACGCACAATTAAGACATTTTAACAAAGTACAAGTATAAAATTTGAACGAAAAATGTTTAAAGATATATTAAATTGTCTAATAGGAATTAGAAATACAGTTGTACAAACGTACAGCTGTACAACTGTACAATTGTACAGAAATACAAAAAATAAACTGTACAATATTACAAGAATCAAACTGTACAGATGTACAAGTGTACAAATGTACAAAAATTCTTTTAAAAGCATATAGTATTATATAAATATTTTATAGGAGGCTTAAAATGAGTAGAGAAAATGATTTAGAACCAAAAGTTGAAGATGAAAATTTATTAGAAGAAGATATAATAGAAGATTGGGCGGAAATGCAACCATATGATAACATTGAAAGAGAAATTTTTCATAGCAGCATAAATAAAACTGCTAATATAATAAGTAGTGAAACAAAGTTAGAAAAAGAAAATATAGATAAAACTGAGATAGTAAATAATATTGAAAAAATGAGAAAGGTGTCTTTCAAAAATGATGTTGAGGTAAGGAGAGCCTTTTCTATTAGAAGTTCATCCTATAGAAAGATGAATGAGCTTAAGAATATACATCCAGATATAAACATTTCATTAAATAGAATAGTGGATGCTGCTTTTAATCATTATTATGAATATATAAAAGGCGGAGGAGAATTTGAGGATTATTAAAGGGATACGTTATTTTTAGTATCCTTTTTAAAATTGATTTTCTAAAATTTGTATTCATTTTAAGGTAATGTTAAAATTAATTTATGAAAGGGGAGATTGTAAATGGATTATAAATACATACTATTTGACTTAGACGGAACAATAACAGACTCAGGAGTTGGAATAATAAATTCAATTGTATATGCCCTTAAGAAATACGGTATTGAAGTCGAGGACAAGAGCCAATTAAATAAATTCGTAGGGCCTCCTTTAAGTGATTCTTTTGAAAAATACTACGGATTCTCAAAAGAGAAAGCTATAGAAGCAGTAGACTATTATCGTGAATATTATAGAGATAAGGGATTATTTGAGAACTTAATTTATGATAGATTTGAGGATTTGGTGAAAGCACTAAAAGGTAATAATAAAGAGTTAGTTGTAGCAACTTCTAAACCAGAAATATTTGCAAAACAGATATTAGAACATTTTAACTTATCTAAGTATTTTACATATATAGCAGGCAGCACCCTAGATGGGACAAGGTCAAAAAAGGGGGATGTTATTAGACATGCCTTAGAGAGCTGTGAGATAAAGGATCTATCACAAGTAATTATGATAGGGGACAGGGAACATGATGTTATAGGTGCAAAACAAGTAGGTATAAAATCCATAGGGGTTTTATATGGATATGGAGATAGGGAAGAACTTGAGGGCGCAGGAGCTGATTTTATAGCTGAAAATGTTATGGATATATTAGATGTCCTTAAGGTATCATAAATTACTCTCCTTTATTGAAGAGGTGGACAAATTTAACCTATAGGTACCATATTCCATAAGTTTATCGAGTAGTAGGTTGATTTCATCCATATTAGAGCAGACAACCTTAAGTAAATAACAGCCATCACCACTTATTCTATGGGCTTCAGTTATAAGAGGATTTGTTTTTAAAGACTTTATAAGCTCAGTATGTTTTGTAGTTTTCATAAAAATAGTGATAAAGGCAGTGATATTGTTGCCTAAAAGAGCATTATTAGTACATATGGTGTACTGAGTTATAACGCCTAAATCCTGAAGTCTTATAATTCTGTTAGATACCCCTTGAGGAGTTAAGTGAACTTTTTCACCAATCTCTTTAAGTGGGGTTTTGGAGTTGATTTTTAAGATGTCTATGATTTTCAAATCTATTTCATCAAACATAAAGCTTAAAATCCTTTCATTTTTAAAGTGAAACTAAGGAATTCCTTTCACATTTCAACCTTGATTTAAGATAACATTAGTATAACAAATCTAATAGGATAATTAAATGTAAAGGTGGAGTGAATATGAAAAAAGCATTATTAGTGATCGATGTGCAAAATGAATATTTTACAGGTAAATTAAAGGTTACTTATCCTCATAACAGTCTTAAAAATATATTAAAGGTTATGGATTATGCTAAAGCTAATAATATTCTTGTTATAGGTGTTCAGCATACCTCTCTTTATGGAGATACCTTTATTAAAAATACAAATGAGTGGGAGATACACCCTAAGGTTCTTGAGAAGTCTTTTGATTATATTATTGAAAAAAACAAACCAAGTAGTTTTCATGAAACCAATTTAGAAGAGATTCTTAAAAAAGAAAATGTAACTGAGGTTATTATTTCAGGATATATGACTCAGATGTGCTGTGATACAACGGCAAGGGAAGCCTTTCACAAAGGATACAAGGTTGATTTTTTATCAGATGCTACTGGAACTATAGATGTAAAAAACAAGGTTGGAAGTATAAGTAGTAAAGACCTTCATAAGGCAACTCTAATTACTCAAAGCTTAAGATTTAGTAATGTAATAAGCAGTGAAGAGTGGGTGAGGGAGAATTTTATTAATTAAATACTTTTTTAGGAAAATAAATATATATGCATGTAAATTAGCAGGAAATAAATTTACAATAATAGGTAAATAATTTTTATTGTGGGGTGAAACTTATGCAGATCAAAAATAATGAGCAAAAAGTATTTATCGATTTTCTGAATTCTTATAATGAGTGTTTTTATAGTAAAGATATTGAAAAATTAAAAAGGTTTTATGATTATGAAAATAACATATTAATTTATTTTGATAATCATAATAATAATGATACCTATGATTTAGAACAACATTTAAAATTACTTGTAGACTTTTTTGAAAATGGAAAAACAACAGAATCAGGAAGTGTTGAGCCATTATTAATGGAAAACTTAGATATTTTCCATAAAGAAAAAACTGCCTGCCTATGTTTCATATCAAAATATAAGAGTTTTCCAGAACCTGTAGTAAGATGTACATTATATTTAGAACTGCTAGCAGATGAATGGAAAATAATACATGCACATTATTCTTTTCAACCAGACAAATAGGAATAGTGCATGGAATGATTGAATTTTGATATATTTCTTATTTAAATTAAAGGATTTAAGGTAAAGGAATACCCCTCAAGTATAAATGAAAAATAATAAGGAGATTGTCTTGTACAACCTCCTTTAAATTTCTCTTTTCTACTATAAGAGCCTTTGCCTTTTTTAGCTTTTTGAACTCCAGTGCCTCTTGATACTTCTTTATTGTGAGCATGGATATCTTCAATTGGGGTTTTTACATAACCACCTTTTATTACTATTTTTTCTGGTTTTTTATTTTTCATAACTTATCACCTCAATATAATTATTACACTAATAGTTTATATTATGCAATACAAGTGTGATAATATAATTAGCATATAAAGACAATTTTACATAAAGCATAAGGAGAGAGAAGTAATGAATATTAAGGAAATAGATATTTTAACAGAGAGATTAGAACTAAGAGGTATTAAGCCATTGGATGCTAAAGCAATTTTTAAATATCGTTCAGATCCAAAGGTAAGTAAATTTCAAACATGGCAACCCAAAGAACTTAGAGAAGTGGAGGAATTTATTTTAGAAAAAACAGCTAAAATTCCTAACATACCAGATACTTGGTATCAACTTGGGATCATAATTAGAGAAAGTAATGAATTTATAGGAGATATTGGGATTCATTTTTGTGATGAAGAAAATTTACAAGTTGAAATTGGATATACATTATCTGAAAAACATCAAGGTAAAGGATATGCTACAGAAGCCGTAAAAGGAGTTATAGATTATTTATTTAATACTTTAAATAAACACAGAATAACTGCATCTGTTGACCCGAGAAATACTAAATCAGTTGCTTTGCTTGAAAGACTTAAAATGAGAAAAGAAGCCCACTTTAAGAAAAGCTTTTGGTTTAATAATGAATGGACAGATGATGTAGTATATGCCATTTTAAAAGAGGAGTGGGAATGATATAATTAATTCTCAATTGTAATTTATTATTTATATGGAGGAAAATAAAATGCAGAGAATATGGATAACTGGTTCTTCAGGGTCTGGTAAAACTACTTTGGCGAATATTATCGGAAGTAAACTTAATATACCAGTTTATCATAACGATAAAATTTTCTGGTTAGATAATTGGCAGCAACGTCCAGTAAGTGAACAGATAAATATAGCTAAAGGTATATCAGAAAAAGATATGTGGATATATGAAGGTAATAGGTTTAATTATTACAAAAAAGATGGTAGGTATAATAGATGTGATACAATTATTTTCCTAGAAATAAATAGATTCACGTGTTTGTATAGATTTGTGAGAAGATATTTAAAGTATCGAGGTACTCAACGTCCTGATATTACGGAAGGTTGTATAGAAAAAATTGATGTTGATATTGTGAAGTATATCTTATTTGATTATCCAAAGAGGAAAAACGAAAGGCAAAAGTTATTCAATGAGGCTAAAAAAGATAAAAAAAATGTGGTTATTTTAAGTGGGAAAAAAAGTATAAATAAGTGGCTAAAAACATTATAAATAAATGGTTATTTAAAAGGAGAAATATAATGATTGATTTGTTTAGAGCATTCACTACAAAGGAAGACTTTTTTTATGAGGGGGCATTTATTGCTAAAATAAAATATCAACAGTTTCAACCAAAATCAGATAGAGAAACCTATGAAAATGAAATTGTAAAAGGTAATAGTAGGCTTTGTGTAATTAATTGTAATGGATACATTGATAGTGAAATTGCAGAAACATTGACAGTTTATTTGATGATGAATGTAACAGTTAAAGACTCTGCTCAAGCTGAAATTGTAGAAGATACGGGAACTTTATGGCGTAATTTTTCAAAAGAAGAAATTGCAGATTTTAGCCATCTAGTAGGGGATACAAATTCTATTCATCTTACAGAAAATCCAGTTGTACAAGGAATGTTTATTCTAAAAGAACTTTGTGACACAACTAAAGCTAATGAAATAGAAGTTAAATATATTCATCCTGTATATGGAGATACCCCTGTTTATATAAAGCATGAAGGGAATCTTATTAAGGGCTATAGTAATGGTAGACTATGTTTCCAAGCAACTCTGCTTTAAAATATAAATGAGGTGAAGTATAAAATCGATTCTATTGAAAACTAATAAACTTACTATAATATAAGAAGAGTGGGAGAAATCTTGCTTTTTTTATATTGAATAATGCAATATATATTTGACATTAAGAAATATATAATGTATTATATGGAATATAAGGAGTGTTTGTATGAAGAATAAAAAGATGAAAATAGCTCGTATAGAATGTGATATGAAACAAGATGATTTAGCTAAAGCTGTTGGAGTTACAAGGCAAACAATAGGATTAATAGAAGCAGGTAATTATAATCCATCATTAAATCTTTGTATTGCTATCTGTAAAGTATTAGGGAAAACATTAAATGATTTATTTTGGGAGGAGCTGTAATGAAAAGTTTAAAAAATCAAGATGAGAGAATTTTAATCTCAAAGAGAAAAATCCAAAGCGATGCTTTTCAACTATTAATAGGATATTTATTAATAGCAATTATGATTAAGAAATTTCTTTTTAATGGTTCATTTTATCAAATTGGAGTTGAATTAGCAGGGGTTATAGGTGCTGTCTTTTTTGTGAGAACTAGTAATATATTTTTAGGAAATGATATTTATCCTAAAGGGAATAATACTTGGAAAAATATAATTATAAGTGATATTACATCAGGTTTATTTAGTTGCATTATACTTTTTGTATTAGCAGGTATAACTGATATAGCAAAGGTTGCATATATCTTTATAGGTACCACTATTTGTTTTTTAGTTATTTCATTTCTGTCTTATTATTTAAATAAAAGGAAGCAAGAAGAAATTGAAAAGGAATTAGATAGAGAAGATGAGGATATTTTTAAATAATTAAAATCAATTAGTAGAATTGACTAACAATATAGTTAGAAAAAGGAGTAGCATACAGAATCAATCTGTATGCTACTCATTCTCTTCTCCCCACTCGTACAAGGTCTTTAAAACTGAGCGTAAAGACCAACCTTTTTCAGAAAGGCTGTATTCAACTTTTGGGGGAATTTGATTGTATTGTGTTCTTATAATCACCTTATGATACTCCAATTCTTTAAGTCTCATAGACAACATCTTATGTGTAATTCCATTTATACTTTTTTTTAGTTCCCCATACCTCATGACCTTATTAACAGACAGCCAATATATAATCAGAAGCTTCCACTGTCCACCTATTACGGATAGTGTATATTCAATAGGATGGGAACCCTCAATATTCTTGCAAGTCTTTATTTTATCCATTTCTTCTTTTTCAACCATTTTCTTTTACTCTCCTTTTTGATAGTATCACACAAATAAGTGCATACTTGATGACATATATCATTTGAATTATACTCTCTATATAATGAACTTGCAAAGTAATTGGAGGAATCAAAAATGGATTATTTAAAAGCAATTGAACAAAGAGTATCTACGCGCAGTTATTTAGAAACTGTCATTGAGAAAGAAAAAATATCCTTACTTATAAACGAGATAGAGGAGGGGAACCAAAAATATGGCCTTTCAAATTCTTTTCTTGAGGATGGCAGCAGTGCTTTCAATAGTTTTGGCAAAAGCTATGGGATGTTCAAGGGAGTACGTTCACTTATAGTTATGAAGGGACCCGAAAATGATATTCACTTAAAAGAGAAGTTAGGTTATGTAGGAGAAAAAGTTATTTTGAGGGCTACATCATTAGGATTAGCCACATGTTGGGTAGGTGGTTCATTTGAACGTGAAAACCCGATTTTTAATGTTTCAGAAGGTGAAGAATTCGTTTGTGTAATTACTGTAGGTATTGCGGCTGATAAAAAATCTTTAATTGGAAGTTTAGTAAATAAAATTAAACGTACAAAGGATATAGAAGCATTCTATACGGCTGATAGTGTTGTTCCTGATTGGTTTGTTACTGGAATTACCGCTGTGCAGAAAGCCCCTTCAGCCAAAAATAGTCAAAAAGTACACTTTACGTATAATGATGGCATTGTGAGAGCTAAAATTCCTGATAGTTATAGATTTGACTTAATAGATTTGGGAATCGCTAAACTGCACTTTGAGCTTGCCACTGGAGGTAGCTTTGGTTTAGGCAATAATAGTGAGTTTCAAAAATAGGTATGTATAGTAAATTAAGAAATGTTTTTCTGATAATTAAGTAATTCCATAAAAACATGTTATAATTTATCTACAGTAAAGATTAAATTATAGTTTTGAAGGAGAATAATTATGGGAATTAAAGTTTGTTCAAAGTGTCAGATGTATCCTGTACTTGAGAACGATGAACTTGGAATGAAATATTGGTATGAGTGTCCTGAATGTGGTGAAAAAACAATTAAGGTAACTAGTAGAACCTCAACTGTTAGAAGGCCTAGAATTGATGAAGAAGCAAAAGATAAATTAAGTGATGAGTGGAATTCTAAAAATTAATACTTATAGTATAAATTGACGAATTAAAAGTTTTTCAAATAGAAGAAATAAATAAAAATGAGCTCCGTTATAGAAATTAAGTCTATTACGGGGCTTGTTTTTTTAATTATTGTGATATAATTATCCTATAATTGTAAAATATAGTTATAAAACCGTATTTTACTATAAGGCTTAGTTTTATGATAGATTTTAGAAGGATTATAGATAAAAGAAAAGAGGGATTATTTATGAAGGTTAGTCAAAAAGTATTGTTTATAGTATCAATTATATCTGCCATCATAACAATTAGTTTAGCAATATTACATTTCTTTGATTTTTTTAATGGAAATATTGATATTATGATGTTATCCTTAGTAATTACATTGCTACTTAATGCATTAAATCAAGTTAATAATTATATGGAGAAAAAGAAAATATGATAGAAAGAGAGCTACTTGAGAATATTTTTACCTGTTATAAAGAACTACTGAAGATATTTTACACAGATGGTGATTCAAGAAGTATGTATGCAGAGAGGATATTTAGAATAGATACTAAACTTATAGAAGAAGTCCTTATTAGAAGTGATGATAAAGATATTCAAGAGCTGCTTGGTGTTGTAAAAAAACACTATAATGGTCATCTTAGTGTGCCCAGAGATGGATTTAGTGAATTCCATATTTATAGAGAGAATTTTGAGGAAATGCGTGAAGCTAATTTAAAACTTGAAAAAATAAAGAATGAACTTGAAAAATATTTTGATAGTGTTAAGTAAGCTTTTATGAAATTATAGTCTAGATAGGGGGAAATCTATGAAATTTAATAGGTCTGAAATATTTGAGATTGTGAAAAAACAATTAGCAATTGATATGAACTGCAATATTGAGGATCTTGATAAAGATGGGTTAGTGTTTTGTGAAGCAAAATTAAATGAAGGAAGAAGAAGGTTTAATAGACAATCTCCTTTTCTTGAAATCGCAACTATGGGAAAAGGTATAGTTGTTTCAGGGGACATTGATGTTTTAGAAAAGGTAAAACCATTGTTAGAAAATAGAACAAGAGAAGATATATTTGCAGCACCATTTATCTATGGACACAGCATTTATTATACACCTGATTTTGATAAAATAAAGAAACAACCTTTCATAGATGGTTTTGATTTTTACATAAAAGAGGGAAAAGAAATTCATGAATTATATAAGATTTCAGGATTTGAGAATGCTCTTCAATATGATATAAATGATCCTCGTTCAGATGCAATTGCAATATACGCAATGAAGGGTAATGAAATTGTGGGAATGGCTGGGGCATCTTCTGACAGTAATTTAATGTGGCAAATAGGAGTAGATGTATTACCTAAGTTTAGAAACAAGGGACTTGCTACATGTTTAGTAACAAACCTTGCTATGAGTATTATGGAAAAAGGGATTGTACCGTATTATGGAAGTGCTTCATCTAATATAGCTTCACAATCTGTTGCATATAAAAGTGGATTTATTCCAACTTGGATGTGCTCCTATAAAAATGTTTTTGATGGAGAAGCTCCTTATGAGAAGGAGATAAAAATCATTTTCTAAGTTTATAAAGTGGGTGAGAGTATATGGAAAGAAGATCATATAAGAATATTGGTAGATTCATTTTAGCTTTTTCGATTATATATTCAATTTTTATGGCTTTTATAAGTTTTCGTAATGGCGACTTTAAAGAAAACTTAAGTAATGGAAGCTTATTTAGTACGTTGATTTTTAGCTTAACATGCATTGTACTTATATTAAGTGGCTTGAGGATGAAAATTAAATATCCAGATTATTATTTATACCAAGTTATAGGAGCAATAATTTTATTATTAATGGTTTTGATAGTAGATGTTATTCCTAGAGTAATTTATTTAATCTAAATTAATTTTCGTAAATTTAAACTAAAGATATTTTAATTAATAAAAAAATTTCACATTATAGCACAAAATTGGTATAATATTAGGTGTAATAGTATAAATATGAAAGGTGGTAATTTATTCGGCTAACTTAGTGTTGTGTAATCAAAAAACATAAGTGGTACGGAGACGTGAAATAAAATCTATATTTAAATATTTTGGTATAGACTATTTTTATCAATAGTTTAGTTGGTTTGCCAATTTATTATTATAGAATTTTATTTTACTCTCACTACAATAAATCCATCATTTTGATGAAGCTGTAGAGTAAAATCTACAGCTTTTATTATTTTTGAATATTCTACTATTACAAATATATAATTGAGGAGTTAAGAGAAGATGATAAATGAAAATATTATTAATGAGGTATTTGAAGCTAATAAAAGACCAAACTTATTTGAAAAAGGTACAGGTTCTATCTGGACAGAGGCGCACATATCAAAACAAATGCTTAAAGCACATTTAGATTATAAAAGTGATGGAGCATCAAGAAATATTGAAAGTATTAATAAAACAATAGATTTTTTAGAAAGAATTATTAAAGATAGGAAAGAGATATTAGATTTAGGATGTGGTCCAGGATTATATGCTGAAAAATTATGCATGATTGGAAAAAAAGTAACTGGAATAGATTTTTCAGAAGGCTCCATTAAGTATGCTAAAAATATAGCAAACCAGAAAAAACTTTCTATAGAATATATATGTCAAGACATGTTTATCCTTAATTATAACGGACAATATGATGTTGTTTTGCAAATTTATGGTGAAGTAAATACTTTTTCAGATGAAGAAAGAAATAGATTATTTGATGTAGTAAAAAAATCTTTAAAGCATGGAGGTTTGTTTATTTTCGATGTTTCTACACCACTCTGGAGAATGAAAAATAGAGTAAATAAAAATTGGTATGTTAGTGAAGGAGGCTTTTGGAGGGAAGAAAAACACCTGGTTTTGGAAAATGGATTTGAATACAACAATGATATTTGGCTTGATCAATATGTGGTTATAGACAAGAATAATTTAAAAGTTTATAGGAATTGGTTTCATGACTATACTGAAGATGTTATTAAACAAGTTGTATTAAATAGTGGGTTTAGTAAAGTTGAAGTCATAAAAGGCTTATATGAGCAAGATGTCTTGGAAGAAATCGACTGGCTTACAGTTATAGCAGAAAAATAGTGTAAGATGTATTTAAGAATTATATTTAGATTTACGTGTAATATTTTACTTATAATGTACAATATTCCTATGATATAATCATAATAATTTAAATTTAGTTAGGGCTATTATAAAATTGGGGGTACAAAATGTTAAGACACACTGGAACTGTTCAAATAGAATCAGAAAGACTAACACTTCGTAGATTTATATACGATGATATACCACATATGATAAAAAATTGGATTGCAAATCCTAAAGTGCAAAATGAATATGGTGAACCTGTCTATAAAACTGTTGAGGAGGTTCGCGAATTATTAAATAAATGGATTCAAAGTTATGATAGGGATGATTTCTACAGATGGGCTATAATCCTTAAGGAAAATAATGAAAACATAGGACAAATTGCTTTTTGTAGGGTGTACAGTGACATTGGAACCTCAGAAATTGAGTATTGTATAGGTGAAGGTTATACTGGACAAGGTTATGCTACAGAGGCATTAAATGCTGTTATTGATTTCTCATTTAAACAGCCCAAGTTTTATAAGCTGGAGGCATATCATAGAGCAGCTAATCCTAGATCAGGGAGGGTTTTGGAAAAGACCTTAATGAAAAGAGTAGAAAATGTAAGACGGTTTGAAATGGAAAATATAAAGCCTGAGGGGGAAGTTTGTTACGGACTAACTATTGACGAGCATAATAAATATATTAAAGTGGAATCTAACTCCATAATAATAAAAAATACAAAAGAGTGCGACCTAGACTTTGTAGTTAAATGCGAAAGAGAACCTAATAATGCTCAGTATGTTGGACAATGGACAAAGGAACAACATAGAAATGCATTAGTTCAAGAGGATATTCTTCATCTAATAGTAGAAGATAAGACTGCAAAGAAAAATGTTGGATATATAATTATAGCAGGATTAACAAATTCAAATAGAAATATTGAATTTAGAAGATTTGTGATATCAAGTAAAGGGAAAGGCTTTGGAAGAGAATCATTAAAGTTGATTAAAATGATTGCTTTTGAAGAGTTAAAAGCGCATAGATTATGGCTTGATGTGAGAGAAAAAAACGAAAGAGCGCAAAATCTATATAAATCCGAGGGCTTTATAGAAGAAGGGATTTTGAGAGAGTGTATTTTACATGAAGGAGTTTATGAGTCTTTAATTATGATGTCAATTTTAGAGAGTGAATATATCAAGGGGAGATAAGAGATGAAAAGGCTAAAATTTATATTTATTATGTTTTTAATACTTTCTTTGACCTCGTGTAAGTCAGCTTCGTATAATATGGAATCAGATATTAATAAAGGCTATGCAGTTTCTGGGATTTCTAATAAGCATAATGTTGAAAAACTTGATGAGTTTTTATTTAAGGTAGATCAAGGCGAAAGTAGTGATTTAACTATTGTACAGCTCACTAAGGAAGGTGATCCTATTTACTTTAGTTTATCGTATAGTGGTGATTTCATAATGTATAAATATGATAACTCAAAAGACAAATATGGAAAGTCTGATATGACAGAAGAGAAGGTTAATAAAAGTGATTTTTATAAAAATGAAAATAGGTATTACATTAAGACTTCTGAAGGAGAAGTAGTACTTTTTGATTTAGAGTAGAAAATATTTTAACCTATGAAAATTATATATTGAAAATTTAGAGAAATAAGCAATATAATATTTATAAACTAATAGATAAATAGAAAGCTATGGAGGGCAATAGATGAATATACAAGTTGTATATGGAGCCCCATCGGCTGAGGATTATGTGAGTCTTAGACTACGTTCTGGCATGGGGAATAAAGATTTGAAAAGAAGTGAAATTGCTTTAAACAACTCTTTGTTCATAGTAGCTCTATATGATGAAGAAAAATTAATTGGCTTTGGTAGAGTAGTTGGTGATGGTGGAATAACCTATGTTGTGAGTGATATTATGGTGGACAAGGATTATCAAAGAAGAGGTTTAGCAGAACAAATTATGAAGGCTATTGATGGTTATTTTGAAGAAAATACATATGAAGATAGTTATATCTGCTTGATAGCAAATCACCCAGCAGACTTACTGTATAATAAACACAAGTTTGAGTATTTACCTGAAAACAAGTATGGAATGCTTAGAAATCAAAACAATGATAATAAAAAAATTAAATAGCGAAGGAATTAATGGATATGATAATAAGAAAAGCTGAAATAACAGATTTAAAAGAACTACTAGAAATTTATAATTATGAAGTAAAAAACGGAGTTGCTACTTTAGATTTAGAACCAAGAACCTTGGAGCAAAGAGAAGAATGGTTTTATAAGCACAACATACACAACCATCCATTATTTGTTGCGGAGATAGATAATTGTGTTGCAGGTTATGCTAGTTTATCTTCCTATAGAGAAAAAGAAGCTTATAAAAGTACAGTAGAGTTATCAATATATATAGGAGCTGATTACAGAAAAAAAGGAGTTGCATCCAAGCTTATGGAATTCACTTTAGATGAAGCTAAAAAAGACGAAAGAACTCATACTGTAGTTTCTGTTATAACAGCAGGAAATGAAGCTAGTAGAAAACTTCATGAGAAATTTGGGTTTGAGTTTTGTGGAACAATAAAAGAAGTTGGAATGAAGTTCGGAGAATATAGAGATATTGAAAATTATAGATTAGGTGTATAGAAATATTAAGAAGTCGCAATATTCATAGATTGAATTTGCGGCTTTTTTACACTTAAATGCCTATATGATGTAAATCTTGTCCAATTATATACCATGATATGATATAATTGGAATAAATTAATGGGGGATTGTATTTAACTGGAGAAAATAAGATGGAAGGTAGAAAAAATGGAGTTAGTATATAGAAAGCTATCATTAGAAGAATGTGAATGTATAAAGGAAATAGATCCATCTAAATATATAGGAAAGGCATGGAGAGAAATAGAAGGAAACCGTCAACTAGTAGAAATAAACTACCAAGACGAGGATTGGCCTAATGGGTATGAATATCACATAAGTCATTTAAGAGAAACTATCTTAAATGGGGGAAGTGCAATAGGTGCTTTTAATCTAGATAATAAGTTGTTAGGGTTTGCTACAGTTAATCCACAGGTTTTTGGAGAAAAGTATAAGTATGTTTTATTAGATCAATTATTTATAACTTTAGATTATAGAAATAAAGGAATAGGTAAAAAGTTATTTATATTATCTACATATGAGGCCAGAAAATGGGATGTGGATAAGATCTATATCTGTGCTGGTTCAGCTGAAGAAACTATTGCCTTTTATTTTAAATTAGGCTGTAAAGCAGTTGAGGAAATAGATAAAGACCTATATGAAATTGATAGGAGAGATTATCAACTAGAGTTCTCCTTATAAATAAGTTAGTAAAGGAGTGATATTATGAATACAAGAGTTATAATGATTTTTCCTAAGTTTGAAAACATGCACATTATAAATAATATAAGAAAGAAATATGATCCATTATCAAATTTTGTAGAGCCTCATATTACATTGGTTTTTCCTTTTGAGGATGAGTTAAGTAATGAGGAGCTTAGCCTATATTTAAAAGAGGCTTTAAAAGATATAAAGCCATTTGAGATTGAATTACAAGGTTTTAGAAAACAGGTAGACAAGTATGGAAACTACTTATTTTTAAATGTAGTACAAGGTATAGAGGTAATTAAAGAGATTCATGATATTTTATATAAAGACAAATTAAAGAAATTTGATTTAGGGTATGAATATATTCCACATATGACAGTTGGAAAGCTGCCCTCTATTGAATTACTTGATAAAGCTTTTGAGGATGTACAGAAGCATAATGATAAATTTAACACTGAAGTAAGAAAAATATCTGTTGAAATGATTGGTGAAGTTGAGGAATCAATTATATTAATAGAGCAGGAATTAGGTTCATAGAAAAAATTACCGGTTTGATTTAATAAGGTATATATGAAAGAAATAATATGCTAGACTTATCTACAGAGTATTTTGATAAAGTAAAGGAATTAAGGAAATAGTAATGACTAAAATGAATGGAATTTTAAGCGAAGTAAGAGTATATAAAGATATAGTAACCACGCATTTTCATAAGTATGGACAACTTATACTACCAATCATGGGTAGGTTAGATATTAAAACTAAACATAAAGAGCTTGAACTTGATGAAAAGCATTTGTTTTATTTACCTCCAAGTAGTATCCATACATTTAAATCAGAAAGGCAAAATGAGTTTTTGGTTTTAGATATACCTGAATATATTATTAATGAAAATAGTATGGCTAAATTGCAGGAGGAAGTTGAATTATCCTTAGATGATAAATGGAAAGCAATTAGATTTCTAATCTTAAATGAGCTTAAAGATGGTTATTATAGCAGTGAAAAAATATCAAAGTTATATCATTACTTTAGTTCTTTTATATTTGAAAAGAGGACTGAGGATTCCATTAAATATGTTCATGAAAACTATAATGAGGATATTAATTTAAAGACTTTGGCGGATATTGAACATTATAATTCAACTTATTATAGTGAATGGTTTAAAAAGAAAACAGGGTTTTATCTTACTGAATATATACAGAAATTAAGAATACAAAGGGCAAAAGAACTTTTAAGAGATACTGACTTAAACCTAATGCAAATTGCAAATGAAGTTGGATATAATTATAACTCATCACTTACAAAAGTATTTAAGATACATGAGAAAATTACTCCCGTAGAGTATAGAAAAAGAATCAGAAGAATGAATAAGAAATAACTTGATTTAGGATAAGAAAATTGTTTTATTTAACATATAATAAGTTAATAGTATAGAAAAAGAGAGCTATTTAAGACAATAGTTCTTTATTTTTATATATTATTTTAAAACTAAAGAGTTATATAGGAGAGTGTTATAATGGCAACTTTTGAAGATCTTATGAAGTTAGATATTAGAGTGGGAGAAATAATTAAAGTAGAATTTTTTGAAAAAGCAAAAAAGCCTGCTTATAAATTATGGATCGATTTTGGTGATGAAATTGGAATAAAGAAATCAAGTGCTCAGATTACTAAATGCTATAACAAAGAGGAGCTTATAAACAAACAGATTCTGGGTGTAGTAAATTTCCCAGAAAGACAGATAGCTGATTTTATGTCAGAAGTATTAGTGCTTGGAATTTATGCTGAGCAGGGAGTCGTATTAATTCAACCAGAGCAGGGCGTTAAGAAAGGTGATAAGTTAGGATGATAAAATGATCTATGATATAAGAAAAGCCCCTGCAAAGGGCTTTTACTTATATAAAAAATAGGTTAGGAGAATCGGTTATGAACAAAAAACTATTAACTATAATACATCATATGAATATATACAAGTGTTGTTACACATTTTGTTAAAGGCTAGAGGATAACACATTTTTCAGAAATGAAAGATGTGTTTTTTTATATGTTGATAAGGATATCTTAAAACGAACTCAAAAAATATCAAATTATTTTCTGAGTTTTGTTGACATTAATTTCATAGTTGCATATAATGAACATATGAACAAGTATTCATATGATTGTAGATGAGGGAGAAGATTTTATGGAAGAAAAAGAAGTTATTCAAAGCTGTAATTGTACAGTAATTCATGAAGATATAGTTACTAGAGTTAAGGATTGTATACCTAAAGAAGAGGTTCTATACGATTTAGCTGATTTATTTAAGATATTTGGTGATACAACAAGAATAAAAATATTATGTGCTTTATTTCAAGCAGAGATGTGTGTGTGTGATATAGCAGCATTACTTGGTATGACTCAATCTGCTATTTCTCATCAATTAAGAGTTTTAAAACAATCTAGACTTGTAAGATACAGAAAAGAAGGAAAGGTAGTCTATTATTCCTTAGATGACGAACATGTTAAAGGAATATTTAATCTTGGATTAACTCACATAGAAGAGAAGTAATTATTTATATTAGGAGGAGATTCCATGGATAAAGTAGTTGAGAAAAACATTAAAAGTGATTTTAAAGTAGTTAACAAAGGTGTAGAAAAACAAGATGATAAACTAATAAAAAAAGAATTTATCCTTAATGGTCTAGATTGTGCAAATTGTGCAGCTAAGATAGAAGATAAGGTATCAAAAATAGCTGGAATTGATTCAGCTTACGTAAATTTTTTGACTAAGACTCTAACAGTAGAAATAAATGAAGGAGATAGAGCTAAGGAATTAGTTTCAGAAATTAAAGAATTAGTTCCTAAAGTAGAATCTCATGTAAAAGTTGTCGAAGTTGGAAGTAAGAAGAAGGCAACAACAAGTCATTCTCATCATCATGAACATGGAGAGGAGCATGACCATGAACACGACCATGATCATGATGGACATGACCACGAACATGGAGAGGGAAGTAAAAAAGAAATAATTAAGTTTATTGTAGGAGCTGCGATATTTGGTGTTGCAAGTATAGCAAAGTTTCCTCCTATTACTGAATTAATATTATATGTTATAAGTTATATTATTGTAGGTGGAGAGATTGTTTTAAGAGCTCTAAAGAATATACGTAGAGGGCAAGTATTTGATGAAAACTTTCTTATGAGTATTGCAACTATTGGAGCTTTTGCAATAGGTCAATATCCAGAGGGTGTAGCAGTTATGTTATTCTATCAAATAGGAGAGATATTCCAAGGTATAGCTGTTAATCGCTCAAGAAAGTCTATTACTTCACTTATGGATATAAGACCTGATTTTGCTAATATTATTGTAGGAGATGAACTAAAGAAGGTGTCTCCAGAAGAAGTTCGTATAGGTGATATCATAGTTGTAAAACCAGGTGAAAAAGTACCTTTAGATGGAAAGGTGATTAAAGGTACTTCTATGGTTGATACTTCAGCATTAACTGGGGAATCAGTTCCTAGAGAAGTAGAAGCAGGAGATAGTGTTTTAGGTGGGATAATTAATAAAAATGGTCTTTTAACTATTGAAGTTGAAAAAGAGTTTGGAGATTCTACTGTAGCTAAAATATTGGATTTAGTTCAAAATGCAAGTAGTAAGAAAGCACCAACAGAGAAGTTTATAACAAAGTTCTCTAGATATTACACTCCAGCTGTAGTTTTTGCAGCAGTGGCATTAGCTATAATTCCACCACTTGTAATTGAAGGTGCAACTTTTTCAGATTGGCTTTATAGAGCATTAGCATTTTTAGTTGTATCTTGTCCTTGTGCCTTAGTAGTATCTATTCCACTTGGTTTCTTTGGAGGAATAGGCGGGGCTTCAAAGAACGGTATACTTGTTAAAGGTGGAAACTATCTTGAAGCTCTTAACGATGTAGAAATTGTTGTATTTGATAAAACAGGAACACTTACTAAAGGCGTATTTAAAGTAACTGAAGTTAAACCTCAAGAAAATACCACAAATGATGAATTGATGTATTATGCGGCTCATGCTGAAAGTTATTCAAATCATCCAATAGCTACTTCAATATTAAATGCTTATGGAAAAGATATAGAAAAAGAAGTTGTTGAAAATTATGAAGAGGTATCTGGACATGGTGTTAAGGTAAGCATTAAAGGAAAAGAAGTTTTAGCTGGTAATTATAAGCTTATGTATAAAGAAGGTATAAACTACAATGAAGTAGAGACAATAGGGACTGTAGTTCATGTAGCTATAGATAAAGAATATTATGGATATATAGTAATATCTGATGAAGTTAAAGATGATTCAGCCAAAGCGATAAGTGATTTAAAAGCTTTAGGCGTAAAGAAAACAGTAATGCTTACAGGAGATAATAAAGCAGTAGGAAATAAGGTTTCTAAGGACTTAGGACTTGATGAAGTTCATGCTGAACTTTTACCTGATCAAAAGGTTGAAAAGTTAGAATTATTAGATAAACAAAAATCCTCTAAAGGAAAGCTAGTATTTGTAGGAGACGGAATAAACGATGCTCCAGTTTTAGCTAGAGCAGATATAGGTATAGCAATGGGTGGTGTTGGATCAGATGCTGCTATAGAAGCTGCTGATGTTGTTATAATGACAGACGAACCATCAAAAATTGCAGAAGCAATAAAAATAGCAAAGAAAACAAGAACTATAGTAATGCAAAACATTATATTTGCTCTGGCAGTTAAAGCAATTTTATTAGTACTTGTAGCTATAGGATTAGGAACTATGTGGGAAGCTGTATTTGGAGATGTAGGAGTAACTCTTCTTGCAGTATTAAACTCTATGAGAGCCATGAAAATTGAAAAGAAATAGTTATATAAATGCAGTCATTTAAATAGTGGCTGCATTTTTTAGGAGGTATACATGAATAACATAGATAACATTAAGATATATAAGAGATGGGTGGGGCTGTATGATTTATTATTTGGAAGTAAATATATCAGTAAACAAAGAAAAGCTGAGATATCAATGCTTAATTTGAAGGAGGAGGATAATATATTATTTGTAGGAATTGGAACAGGTGAGGATTTAAGATTTATACCAAAAGGAATTAATGTGACTGGTGTAGACATTACTAATGAAATGCTCGATATAGCTAGGAAAAAAGTAGATGAATTAGGATTAGAAAAAGCTAACATAATTAATATGGATGGTCAAAACCTAGAGTTTGAGCAAAATCACTTTGATTATGTGGTATTAAATCTAATTTTATCAGTAATACCTGATGGGAATAAGGCCTTAAAGGAAGCTTATAGAGTTTTAAAACCAGGAGGGAAAATTGCTATATTTGATAAATTTATTGAAGATGAAAAAAGTCCTAATATTATGAGATTATTATTAAATAGAATAACTAAATCATTAGGTACAGATATAAATAGAAAGTTTTCTAAGATAATAGAGAATGTGAACTTAAAAGTACAAGAAGAAAAGAAAAGCATTTTAGGTGGTATGTACAGAATTATTATTCTAGAAAAATAGAAAGGGTACCCCGTTATTCAGATAAATTTATTAATAAACAAATAAGCTTGTTCACAAAAAATTAATATTTATAAAATATTAAGAAAAATGTAAGAATTACATCCGCCAACTTTCGCAGTATATAAGGAGTGGTGGCATTTTTAAGAAATTGTAAAGGATTATTAATGGAACGATTTGACATTGGCTATTATAGGGACAAGTGTTATTATGATATTAGTTTACTGATAATCGAAAGGGGAAAGTGTTACTTATTAAGATAGTAATGCTGGTATGAAAATGAAAAAGAGAGTAATATCTGGTTTAATTACGACATCATTAATATTAGGAATAGGAACACAAGCGTGGGCAGAGCCTATAACGCAAGAACAGCAACAAGAGATTAATGCAAAAAGTGAAAAGGCTGATATAGCTAAAAGCAAATATGCTGAATTAAAAAACAAAGTTGATGAATTGGATGCACAAATACAACCAATAGCAATCGCATTAAACGACAATAATACTAAAATTAGTAATACAAATAGAGAAATCGATAATACTAAAAAAGACATTGAAAAAAGTAAAAAAGAATTGGCAGAAAAAGAAGAGGCTTTTGGAACTAGAATGAGAGCTCTATACAAGTCAGGTGGACAAGAAAGCTATATAGGAGTTCTATTAAGCGCTAACAGCTTAGGAGACTTCATATCTAAAGCTCAAGCAGTTGGTAAGATAATGAGTTTAGATAAACAAATTATAGACGAGCTTGAAGCTAAGCAAAAAGAATATGATGATCATATTGCAACACTTAAAACTAAGATTCAAGAACTTGAAGACTTAAATAAAGATAATAAAGTAAAACTAGACGAGCTAAATGTTAAAAAAGCAGAACAACAAGTGTATGTTGATCAAGCTAAAGTAGAATATGATAAAATAGCTGGTGATTTAGCTACTACTGAAAGAAACTTATATAGACCATTTGCTAACATAGTAAATAATTCAAGTAGTACAGTTGATGATTTAAACAATGCTATAACTACTCTAAGAGCATTAAGAAAGAGTGTTAAAAGCTCTACTGTTGATAATGAACTAGTTGACTTAATAGAAAAAGCTAAAAGCCTAGTTTCACAAAAAACAGCACCTACTATGAGTAGAGGTGGAAATGGTAATGTATCAGGATCATCATTACTTTCAGTTGCATATAGTAAATTAGGAGCTACATATGTTTATGGAGCTACAGGTCCTAACGTGTTTGACTGCTCTGGATTTACACAATATGTATTTAGACAAGTTGGTGTATCTCTATCAAGAACAACATTTACTCAAGTTAATGATGGTGTACCAGTAAGCTACTCTAACCTTCAAGTAGGAGACTTAGTATTTACAAGTCCTGGACATGTAGGTATATATGTAGGTAACGGACAAATGATTCATTCCCCTCAAACTGGAGATGTAGTTAAGGTATCTAATATTTGGTCCTTCTACGCTGCAAGAAGAGTAATGTAATAAAAATGAATAATGTGGTTTTGGAATGAGATTCAAAACTGTTAAAGCTGATAAGGTTGAGGTTTATAACTTCAACCTTATTTTTGTATATGCTAGAATATTAATAAAAGTGATTTGAAATATATTAGAAAGAGAAGTGAATATTATGAATAACAATTTTGAAATAATAGAAATAAAAGAACTTACAAGTGAAACTCTAGAAGAACTTTCATTATTATTAATGGATGTAGTTAATTCAGGAGCTTCAGTTGGATTTTTAGCGCCATTAAGTTTAGAGGATGCAAAAGAGTTTTGGAGCAAGGTTTTACATGATGGAGTTATACTTTTTGTTGTAAAAGTTGATGGAAGGATAATTGGAACTATACAGCTACATTTATGCATGAAGCAGAATGGAAAACATAGAGCAGAAATAGCTAAACTTTTAGTACAGCCTAATTCTAGAAGAAGGGGAGTTGGAAAAGCTCTTATGGAAGCGGCAGAAAAAAGAGCAGTTGAAGAAAAAAGAAGCCTTATAATATTAGATACAAGAGCAGGTGAAGTTTCTAATTTATTATATAAATCTAAGGGTTATATTGAAGCAGGAAGAATACCTAAATATGCAGAATCTACTGAAGGTGGGTTACATGACACAGTTATTTATTATAAGATTATAGAATAATTGCATTATATATAGAAAAGATATGGTAAAAAGATTATAAACTCCGTACTTGATTATATAGAAAGTATTATAATTAAGGGGGGAATAATCATGGTTGAAGCTATAGAGACGTCTTTATATTTAATAGTTAAATATAAAGCTGGACTAGATAAGGAAGGAAAGGATATTTTTAGAAACTTAGTTTTTAGAAATATTAATCCAGATTCTTCATATGAGGACTTATATGCTGTAGGAGATAAAATAGGAAGAGCTTTAGGAACTCAGATATATAGCATTTCTAAAGAAACCACTCATGAATTAATAAATATTTAAAAATTTATAAAAAGCAAAAAGCTTGAAATGTAGTGATGGCCTAGTTTAGGAATCACTACATTTTTTATTTACCTATATTTACCACGCAACATTGTAGGTTTTTGCATATATATAGAATTATACAGAGAAAAATGTATTAATTCTTATATTTAAGGAGAAAAATATGATTCTAATTATAAAAAAAACAAACAAAGAGATATTAAGTTATGGATCGTTATATTTATATTGATGATCTTGTATGCCGTTGTAAATCTGGAGACAAAGAAGCTAAAAATATATTAGCTGAGGAATACTATGATATGGCAAAAAACTTGACTAACCAATATGTAAGAAAAAATACAATCAAGGAATATGAAGTAGATGAAATAATAAATCAATGCCTATTTAAAGTAATTAGATCTGTTGATAAGTATAGATTAGGAGAAAAAACTTTCACTGCTTATGCAGAAAAAGTCATAAGGAATTGTCTCGAAGATATAGGTAGAAATGTTGGAACCTTGGCGAAAACTAATGGTCATCAAAGCTTAATCATGGATGATATATTTGTAAGAACCTTATCAAATAAAATTGATTCTATTGAAGATAAAATTTATAAAAAAGATATTTATAAAGCTTTAGAAATAGTTTTAAAAAGATTAACTGAAGAAGAATCAGAGTTAATAGATTTTATATTCTTCAAAGATAAAACAGTAAAAGCCTATTCAGATTATAAAAATGTTCCTTATATGCACGCAATAAGATATAGAGATAAGACTCTTTATAAATTAAAAGTTCTATTACAAGAAGAAGGTTATACAGAAATTTGAGTAAGGTAAAAGAGAGATAGCTATGGATTTTATAGCTATCTCTTTTTATGAATATTATTATATTTAATACGTAAAATAAAAACGAAAGGTGTGTGAAAAATGAGAAGATTTATTAAGGTATTTCTAATTATTTTATGTTTATCTTTTAATATAGTTACAAGCAAATCTGCTTTTGCAGTTAGTAATGTATTTAAACAAGGGATTTATACTTTATCAGATCTTAATATATCAAAGTCTGGTGTATTCACTATTCAAAACGTTTCAACAGCAGATAAAATGTACTTATATATATTGGATGAAAATTTAGTTATAGTAGAATCTATACGTCTTTTGCCAACTATACAAAAGCTTGATACAGTACCATTAAAATCTAGTTATACTATTTTGGTTGTTGGCAAAGGGCAGGTATATCTAAGTCCTAAAGAATAAAGGAGTAATACAATGAAGAAGTGTATCGTTTTATTTTTAATTTTTTTATGTCTATTTTTTAAGACAAATCCTTCAAAGACTGTATTTGCAGTTGAAGCAAGTTATAAAGAAGGAATATATAATTTAGCTGATTTTAATATTTCAGAAGGCAACATATACTCAGTAAATAACATTTCAAAAACTGACCCAGTTCTTGTACTAATTTTTGATAAGGAATATATTCCGATTCAACATATAGAACTTGACCCTAATTCAACTAAAATAGATACAATCCCTATGAAACCAGAATATTTACTTGTGGTAACAGGTAAAGGAGAAGTAACAATTACACCAAAACAAACCCAAACAAATTAGTCACTAAATAGAAATATCCTAAAACTCAGAACTGAATTTTAGGATATTTTTTCTTTATTTAATATGAATAAATTGGAATGTGGTATAATTAGGATAATTAAATAAGTAAAAGAGGGGGTTTAGTATGGATTTTAAAACTTGGAATAAACATTTAAAAGAATTGAGGGAAATAATTCTAAAAAAAGATAAAGTTGAGGAAAGTAAGGCTTTAGCTAGGATGGTACATTCTATGGTACACTCATCTTATGTATCAGAAACTGATGAGAAAACTTTTGAAGATGAACTTTTAGAAGACTTAGAGGATGAAATATTTAGAACTTCAATTAATGAAAAAGGACGTACTATAGCATATGGAATATGGCACTCTAGCAGAATTGAAGACATAACAATGAATTTATTAGTTGCAGGAGATGAGCAAGTATTTAATTCTGGAAATTGGAAAGAAAAAATAAATACTGAAATTATTGACACTGGAAATGCTTTAAGTTCTGAAGAGATATTAGAATTTAGCAAAAATATAAATATACAAGAGCTAAAAAACTATAGAATAGCTGTAGGTAAAAAAACAAGGACAATCATAGGAAACTTAAGCAATGAAGATATGAAAAGAAAGTTCGATAAAGAAAAATTACAAAGGATTATAGATGAAGGAGCGGTTCTAGATGTGGAAGCTTCAAATTGGCTCATAGATTTCTGGGGAAGAAAAAATGTGGCGGGTATCATATTAATGCCAGCAACAAGACATAATATGGTACATATAAACGAATCTTTAAGTGCCAAAAGAAAAAGCATTTCTAAAAGATAAAGGAGGATTAACATGAATCAAACAATTAAAGATTTACTAGAAAGAAGAAGTATAAGAAAATACAAATCTGAACAGATTTCAAGTGAAGAGTTAGATATAATTCTTAAAGCAGGTAGCTATGCTCCAAGTTCTATGGGAAAGCAAAGTGCCATACTAATTGCAGTTCAAGATAAAGAGACTATTGAAGAGTTAGAAAAGTTAAATGCAAGCTTTAGCCCAAATCCTAAGAGCAAGCCTTTTTATGGAGCTCCTACTGTTGTTCTTGTACTAGGGGATAAAAACAATAAAAATAATATAAAAGATGGAAGTTTGTGCATGGGTAATATGATGAATGCTGCACATTCACTAAATATAGGTTCTTGTTGGATTAACCGTGTTTATGAGACATTTGAATCAGAAGAAGGAAAAGCTTTGTTAAAAAAATGGGGAGTTGATGGGGAGTATAGTGGAGTTGGAGCTTGTATTCTTGGTTATCCAGACTGTGAACTGCCTAATCCTGCGGTTAGAAAAGAAAACTATATATACTATATTAAATAAAAAGCATTAAAGAAGACAGAAAACTAAAAGAACCTCTATACAATAGTATAGGGGTTCTAAGCATTAGAGGAGATGGTATTTTTATTATAAACTTTAGTTTTAATATATTATATGTGAATAAATGGATGACGTTACCATTAAAATAAAATATAAATGCTGAAGATTAATGGAGGACGTTATGCTTAATTAATTCCATAAAGCTTTTGGGAGTGACTACCCTTATTTTAGGATTTTCATTCAATTTATTAATTACTTTTTCAACATCTTCTAAGTTTTTACTCCATGCATGGACATAAACAAAGGTATAACTTTCGGGAGTGGAGATGTTTGTTTGACCTAAAGTATTAACCATATAATTAATTTTTTCAATTAAGTCATCCTCTTCCTCTAGGTTTTTCCAAAGTATATCTCTACAAGATACTATAGGTTTATTATTAGACCACAAAATCTTTCCTTGATAGTTATCATGTTTATGATAATCTAAATAAAATAACCCTTGAATATTATCTTTATAAGTAAACTTGTTCCAAAGTTCAGTATCGTAAAATGAGGAATCATCGATTATTGATACATATTTCTGATTCACATTATCCATGTAATTATTTAATTCATCTATATAAGGAATTAAACTTTTTGTATCAAATTTACTAGGATACATATATCCATTTCCAGAAGGAGAAACGATAAAATAATCATTATAATTGCTTGAGTTTGCACTTTTATAATACATATTAAGAACAGTTGGGGCTAAATAATATATAGAAGGAGTAATGGACCAACCCATATTGAAAGAACCTCTCAAACTTGATCCATACCAGTCTTTAGAGCTATAGTTGTTTCCAAGAATCCACTGCTGATTATCACCATCAGACATTACAAAGGTAACGTAATGGACATTTTTTTCTTCTAAAAACTCTGGGGAAGATTTTTGGTTTATAGGAGTTGATTTAAAAGCACTAAGTACGCTTAAGTTATATGACCAGTCCGAAGCTACAATACTCACTCCATATTTTGAAGCAGTACTTACATTAATAAATTCATCTGGTCCCCAACCTAAACAGGTGGAATTTTTATTAGCATTAGATAATATTTTATCCATTAGAGTAGTATTAGTAACATCTTCTTCATAGAAAACTAAAGCTTTGGAAAGTATAGCATAATCTCTTAAGGCAGAATCTTTGTCAGGTGATAATTGAATTAAAAGAGAATGGTTTAAGCCTTTATCCCACAAGTTATCATATGCCCAGGTGTTATCAGTGTTTCTACAATCACCAATTAGATTAGTAATTCCGTGTAGATTTACTTCATTTTCAATATCTTCATTAATGACTATAGAATTTTTTAATGCTGCAAGAGAGCAGGCGTTATTTATTGAGGGGTCTTTAGGGTTTTTATAACTAAACAATATATAACCATCTACATACTTTTTAAATTTATCTACTAATATCCAAGGGTCAGAAATAATTTCGTAGTTAACATTATAATTACTTTTCAAGTCATCTAGCCAGATTTGATAATCTGGCTCATTAGAATTTAAAGTGTATATTTGAGAAGAAGATTTATTGTTGACTAACCCTTGAAGAGAGGCAATCATAGTTTTTTCGCTAGGGGACAATTTATCTAAAGAAATAACATATAAAAGCTTAGGAATCTCAGAGTTCTTTATGTAGTTTGAGTTTAGTGTATTTTTAGAGTAAGTTTTAATAGAGTGACTAAAAGAAATAGTTTTTATAAAGTCACTCCATTTTGAATTAAAGCTATCATTATTGGTTTTACAGTACTCATAAAAATTCAGCATAAACCTATCTCTTTCAGGATTATGAAAACTATTGATAACATTAGTATTGAACTTGGCTAAAGACAATTGACGGTTTATTATATCAGAGCTGGAAACATTTTTTGCATTTTTAAACATGTCATACATAATCATAAAGGTGGTTGTTCTTCCTTCACCAGCTTTACAATGAAAGTGAAGCCAAGAGTTTTTATTAATATTTTTAAAAAAATCTACTGTGTAGTCAACCATATAATCTGAAGGGATTTTGCCATCTGTAACGGGTATTCTCATGTAAGATACGTTCTTCGAACTAACTAGTGCATCTTCATTTTCAACTTTAGTTACATTAAGTGATTTTGTAGTAGGTTTTTGAAAAGCAATAGTTGAATTTAACTCTATATTTTCTAGTTGATTACTTTCCTTTAATATAACTTCTTCTTTATTTAAGTCTTTGTTTGCATCATTTTTTAAATTAGCCCAGCTAACAGGATATCCATTTATAAAACCATGAGATTCTTGTCTTAAATCTACTATAGTTATAGGAAGGGATGTGTCTAAATAATCTAGCATTAATGGTAGGTTTTGCTCAGAAAATTGTTGGCTTCCTGAGATATTTAACGAAGCTAATCCAGTAAGGTTTAATGATTTATTACTGGACAGATAAGAGATATCAGAAGTTTTACGTAAATTTCTTGGCACAGTTGTTGTATTTAAAGAATCAAGAACCAGTTGTACATCGTTACTATCAATGTTAGGTTGAGCTTGAGTACATATAGTAAGTAAGAAGGAGCAAAGAAAAATTAATAGTAAAACTATGTGATGTTTAATAAATCTTTTCATTTTGTATCACCTCTTTTTATAATTAATTATTTTATCTTAAGATAATTTGCATCAATAAAGGCGATTATATACTGGGATTAATATAGTATAATTTAAATAGATTAGCTGATATTTAATTGTGTGGAGGATTATAAGTGATTAGTACAATAATAACTGCTCTAGTTTCATTTTTTAGCACTAATATTGATGATATTTTTATTTTAATGCTGTTTTTCTCTCAAGTTAATAAAGATATAAAAGTTAAGCATATTGTCATTGGTCAATATTTAGGAATTGGTGCTTTAACAGCAATAAGTATTGCAGGGGCCTTAGGAATATCGATAATTCCACAGGAATATGTTGGGTTACTCGGTATAGTACCTATATATCTAGGGATAAAGGAATATATTGAGTATAAAAAAGAAATCAAGAATAACGTTGAAGAAGAGGTTCAAGATACTGAAGAGAATATACAAGAACAAGTAGTTTTGAATCAAGAAAATAAAACCTTAGTATTTATTAGGAAGTTTATTAGTCCAAGTATACTAAAGGTAGCAGGAGTAACCATTGCGAATGGTGGAGACAACATTGGTATTTATATACCAGTGTTCTCAAGTATGAAATTATATTCTATATTAATACCAGTTATAGTTTTTTTATTACTTACAGGTATATGGTGTTTTATTGGTTTTAAATTAGCTGAACATCCTTTTGTTAATAAAAATATTGAGAGGTATAAGCATATTTTTGTTCCAATAATATTTATAGTATTGGGAGTTTTAATTATATTGGAAGGTGGAACTTTAAGTTTATTTATTAAATAAACCTCATTTACTATGTAAAAATGAAATTTTATTTAGGGAAGATTTAAGATGGTATCATGAGCTTGTATGGGAAAAGTAAATAAATTATTGTATAGAGTTTGTAATCAATATATTTGAATTAAATGGTATAATTACCAGTAATAAATCTTGAGTATCTTACTTAACAAAAAAGGTGGAGGGTTTTATGAGCTATATTGAGAGGAAGCCTATTAAGAGATCAAAACTTAGATTGTTTTTAGGGAAATTATACTATTCGATGAAAAGGTACAAGCAGTGGTATTTAAGTGGGAAAAAGTATTCAAAAAATATTGTTAGTGAGAAATCACCTTATGTTATTTTTGAACATAAGACACCGTTATTAAGAAAACTTAAAAATGTAGATATGAAACTTCAACATAATAAGATAACAAATCTTAGGCTTGCGATTGAGAAACTTAATGGAATAGTAATAAAACCTGGAGAGACATTTTCTTATTGGAAGCTTATAGGAAAGGCATCTTATAAAAAGGGATATTTAGATGGACTCATGCTATGTGCAGATGGTAGCTTTAAAGCTGGAGTTGGTGGGGGGCTTTGTCAGCTTTCAAATCTAATATATTGGATGACATTACATACGTCACTAACAGTAACTGAAAGATATAGACATAGTCATGATGTATTTCCAGATAGTAATAGAACTCAGCCTTTTGGTACCGGGGCAACCTGCGCTTATAATTTTTTAGATTTACAAATATACAATAATACAGAACAGGAGTATCAATTAGTAGTTTATTTGACTGATGAATATCTAGTTGGTGAATGGAGGAGCACTGTACAATCAATTAATAAATATGAAGTGTATGAAAAGGAACATTCAATAACAGCAGGATTATTTGGAGGATATATTAGAAACAACATAATATATAGAAAAATGTATGATAATATTGGATTGGTAAAAGATGAGTATATAACTGAAAATCACGCATATATGGTGTACAATCCTTATTTGAGTGAAGGAATAAAATAATAACAATGAAAAACGCTTTAAGATTCCTAGGTGAATGGTAAGGCGGTTTTTTTATTGCTTACTATTCACCTAGGAAGTAAAATTCTTAAGAACCAAAGAACCAAAGAACCAAAGAACCAAAGAACCAAAGAACCAAAGAACCAAAGAACTTTAAAACTTTGGTGGTTATGAACTTTGAAATATTAGAAGTAAAATTCTAAAGTTCCTCTTAATATTTTAGGGGGAAGGATAATTGCGTTTGTTAGATAAGTTTCGGGTTTTGGCTGTATAAATGAAGAATTTTACTTTTGTTTAATAAGATGGTGTTAAAGTGAAATACGAAATAATTATGAAGTGAAACTTGCATTTTTCGAATTTTTATAGTGAAAAGCCTTCAATAAAAATATATTTATTTTATTTGTAGAATAGCAGTATTAAAAGAATTGTGATATAATAATTAAAATAAAGATGTACTTAAGTTGAAAACAATGAGAGAATATATATTATAATAATGAATTTTATTAAGTGTGTATATTGCATTGTAGATTGAATTTATAATAAAAAGAGCAAAGGTGGCTTTTATAGAGTAATATAGAAAATAAGAAAGAAGCCTTAATATATATTGTTAAATGTTCGTTAAGGTTTGTTTTTTTGTGGTTACAAGTTTATTATTAGCCATTAAACCAATTCTAGCTATAGGCAAAAATTTTAGGAGAGAAAAGGGGCATTTTTATGAAGAAATTTAAAAGAGTTTTGGTAGCAAATAGGGGCGAAATTGCTATAAGAGTCTTTAGAGCTTGTAGTGAGCTTGGAATTAGAACAGTTGCTATTTATTCTAATGAGGATAAGTATTCCTTGTTTAAAACTAAAGCAGATGAAGCTTATCTAATTGGTGAGAATAAAAGTCCTGTTGAAGCGTATTTAAATATTGAAGAAATTATAAGTCTTGCACTTAAAAAGGGTGTTGATGCTATTCATCCTGGTTATGGATTTTTATCAGAAAATCCTGAGTTTGCAAAAAGATGTGAAGAATCAGGTATTGAGTTTATAGGACCAACAGCTGATATGATGGATTCTCTTGGGGATAAGATTAAATCCAAAATAGTTGCAAAGGCAGTTGGAGTTCCAACTATTCCAGGGCATGAGGATGGAGTTAACACTGTCCAAGATGCAAGTGTATTTGCAAAAGAGTGTGGATATCCTATCATGATAAAAGCTGCTGCAGGTGGCGGTGGTAGAGGTATGAGAATAGTTCATAGTGAAGATGAACTTGAGTATGCTTTTAGCAGTGCTAAAAATGAAGCTAAAAAAGCTTTTGGTAATGATCTTATGTTTATTGAAAAATATCTTGAAAAACCTAAACACATTGAGGTTCAAGTATTAGGAGATAAGTTTGGTAATATAGTTCACTTATATGAAAGAGATTGTTCTATACAAAGAAGACATCAAAAGGTTGTAGAATTTACTCCAGCATTTTCTCTTTCAGAAGAAAAAAGAAATGAAATTTGTGAAGATGCTATAAAGATAGCTAAACATGTTAATTATAGAGGTGCAGGTACTTTAGAATTTTTAGTAGATATGCACGGAGATCACTATTTTATAGAAATGAATCCAAGAATTCAAGTTGAACACACTGTATCAGAGATGGTAACTGGTATAGATTTAGTTCAAAGTCAGATTTTAATTGCAGAAGGTTTTCCTTTAAACTCTGAAGAAATAGGTTTATATTCTCAAGATGATGTAAAACCAAGAGGATATTCTATTCAATGCAGAATTACTACAGAAGATCCATCTAACAGTTTTGCACCTGATACAGGAAAAATAGATGTTTATAGAACAAGTTCTGGGTTTGGTATAAGACTAGATGGTGGTAATGGATTTACAGGTGCTGTTATTAGTCCTTATTATGATAGTTTACTTGTAAAAAATATATCTTGGTCTAGAACTTTCCAAGATGCGATAAAAAAGAGTATTCGTGCTATAGAAGAAACAACAATTTCAGGAGTTAAAACTAATATTGGTTTCTTAATAAATGTGTTAAATCATCCTACCTTCTTAAAAGGAGAATGTCATACTGGCTTTATTGAAGAAAATCCTGAACTTATTTCTATAGAAGCTAAGACAGATGAAGAAAGTAAGCTATTAAGATACATTGGGGAAAAGGTAGTTAATGAAACTAATGGAGTTAAAAAAGACTTTGATGTACCTGTAGTTCCTAAGGTTGAAATTCCTGAAAATTTAAGTGGGACTAAACAAATCTTAGATAATGAAGGTACTGATGGACTTATTAAATGGATTAAAAATCAAAATAAGTTACTTTTAACTGATACAACTATGAGAGATGCTCATCAATCTTTAATGGCTACAAGAGTAAGAACTAGAGATATGTTAAAGATAGCAGATGCAACTTCTGTATATGGTAATGACTTGTTTTCTCTTGAAATGTGGGGAGGAGCAACTTATGATGTTGCCTATAGATTTTTACATGAGTCACCATGGGAAAGATTAACTGAACTTAGAAAGAAGATTCCTAATGTATTATTCCAAATGCTTATAAGAGGAGCGAATGCAGTAGGATATAAGAACTATCCTGATAATGTAATTCGTGAATTTATAAGAGAAGCTGCAAAAAATGGTATGGACGTATTTAGAATATTCGATTCTCTTAACTGGCTTAAGGGCATGGAAGTATCTATAGAAGAAGTTCTAAAAACAGGAAAAGTAGCAGAAGCTGCTATATGTTACACAGGTGATATCTTAAATGATGAGAAGAGTAAATATAACTTAGATTATTATATAAAACTTGCTAAAGAAATTGAGAAAACTGGTGCTCATATACTAGGAATTAAGGATATGGCAGCACTTTTAAAACCTCATGCTGCTTTTAAATTAGTAAGTGCATTAAAGCAAGAAATTAGTATTCCAATACATCTTCATACTCATGACACTACAGGTAATGGAGTGGCTACAGTAATTATGGCAGCAGAGGCTGGTGTTGATATTGTTGATACAGCGTTTAATAGTATGTCAGGACTTACAAGTCAGCCTGCACTAAATTCAGTAGTTGCTGCACTTAAAAATACTAGAAGAGATACTGGAATTAACCTTAAAGGAATTCAACTTGTTTCAGATTACTGGGATGCAGTAAGACCAGTTTATCAAGCATTTGAGTCTGATTTAAAATCTGGATCCGCTGAAATATATAAGTATGAAATACCAGGTGGACAATATTCAAATTTAAAACCACAGGTTGAAAGCTTTGGGCTTGGTCACAAATTCCATGAGGTTAAAGAAAACTATAAGGTTGTAAATGATATGGTTGGAGATATTGTAAAAGTAACTCCATCTTCAAAAATGGTTGGAGACTTTGCTATATTTATGGTTCAAAACAATCTTACTCCAGAAAATATTCAAGAAAAAGCAGCACATTTAGCTTTCCCAGATTCAGTAGTTTCTTACTTTAAAGGAATGATGGGTCAACCAAGTGGAGGATTCCCAGAAGAACTTCAAAAGATAGTACTAAAGGGAGAAGAACCTATAACTTGTAGACCAGGAGAACTATTTCCTCCAGAAGACTTTGATAAGATAGAGAAATATTTAAAAGAAGAACTAGAAATTGAACCAGATAAGAGAGATATCTTAAGTTACGCTCTTTACCCAGATGTATTTGAGGAATATGTAAAATACAGAAAAGAGGTTGGAGACTTTACGAGAATGGGAAGTGATGTATTCTTCCACGGACTTTATGAAGGTGAAACTTGTGAAGTTGAAGTAGCTGAAGGAAAAGCTTATATGATAAGACTTTTAAGCGTAAGTAATCCTGATAATGAAGGAAATAAAATTCTTGTTTTTGAAGTTGATGGTAACCGCAGAGAGGTTAAGATTAAAGATAAAAACAACAAGTTTATTCAAGACTTTAACACTATTGAAATGGCAGATCCTTCTGATAGAAAGCAGATAGGAGCACCTATTCCAGGAACTATTTTATCAATTCTTGTTGAAGAAGGGGAAACAGTTGCTAAAAATCAAGCAGTTATTATTGTAGAGGCTATGAAGATGGAAGCTAAGGTTACAGCTGCTGTTGAAGGTGTTGTTGGATCAATTATTGCAAAAGAAGGTCAACAAGTTAAAGCAGGTCAATTATTAATAAGCTTAAAATAAAACTAAACTCCTCAGAAGATGAAATTTTTCTGAGGAGTTTCTATTGCATATATTTGAAAATATTGTATAATTAATTTGTATAAGAAAATAAACATGAATGAGTATTACATAAAAATATAAACGAAAAGGTGTGTAAATATGCTAAAAGAGGTAGTTTGTAACTAAACTAACTGAATAAAGATTGTTAGTGATATATTTAAAAAAATCTTGATTTTATTCAAGGTTTGTTTGTGTATCATAAAATAATCAATATTAAATGAGCATGTTATACCTTATTAGTAAAAGTGGGAGAAGGCCGTGTTCTAAACAGGGTGCTTTTTTATACCTATTTTTACTTCGTTTATATGTGATATTGGATCTTAGTCTATATAAATTTAGACTATTTTAGATTTTCATGTTTATAAATAATGCAATTATAAGGTCGTAAATGAATAGTTCATTTACGACCTTTTTTAAGGATGGTGATTAATTATGACTAATAAAATTTCTTCATATAAAATATATTTATTATTTTCAGCAATAACAGCAATGTGCTTTTCTTCTGTTTTTACAGTTTCTATGGTTTATCATATAGAGAAAGTGCATTTAAATCCCCTTCAACTTATACTTGTTGGTACAACTTTAGAAGCTGCTTGTTTCATATTTGAAATTCCAACAGGAATAGTTTCAGATGTTTATAGCCGTAAGTTATCCATAATAATAGGTACCACTTTAATAGGACTTGGATTTATGATAGAAGCCTCAATACCTAAATTTATAATTATTATAATATCTCAAATAGTATGGGGAATAGGGCATACCTTTATTAGTGGATCAATTGATGCATGGATAGCAGAAGAAAGCAAAGGAGAAGATTTAAATAGGGTTTATATAAAAGGTGCGCAAGCAGGACAGCTTGGCTCAGTTGTAGGAATAGTTTTTAGTACAATTTTAGGCAATTTTTCTGTGAGAATTCCTATTGCTTTAGGAGGCGCTATATTTATAATATTTTCTATATTTTTATGGATTTACATGAGAGAGGGAAATTTTACTCCATCTGCGCCAGATGAGTTAAATACATTTAGAAAGATGGGTTATACTTTTAGATCTAGCGTAAAGTTTATAAAAAGTAAACCAATAATAATGCTTCTTTTATCAGCAACTTTATTCTATGGACTAGCTAGTGAAGGATACGATAGGCTTTACACAGCTCATTTTTTACAAGATACCATATTGCCTAGTATTTGGAATCTAAGTTCAGTAACTTGGTTTGGAATTTTTGGTATAAGTGGAATGTTATTAAATGCTGGGGTTATGCAGCTCATAGTAAAGAGACTGGAGAGAGAAGAAAAAATTAATAGTGCTGTAGTATTAATAGGTACTAATATATTTTACATTATATTTATGCTTATATTTGCTCTTACTAAAGATTTTAAAATAATGCTTATGGGATATTTGCTTACAAACATGTTTAGGACTATAAATGAACCTATATTTAGTGCATGGCTAAATAACCACATAGATGAAAAGGCAAGAGCTACGGTGATTTCTACTAATAGTCAGGTTAATGCTTTAGGTCAAATAATAGGAGGTCCAATCATTGGAATTATAGCAACTAATATATCCGTGAGTATTGGAATAGCATGTACTGCCCTATTAGTTTCCCCGGTAATAATAATATATTTATTAACTATTTTTAGAGATAAAAGAGATAGTTTGAATAACAAATCTTAAGTTTATTAGGTTTAGTACTAAATTCATTTATAAAGGAATAGAAATTAATATAAAAATTTATGTTGAGGTCATTATGGATATAAAACTTTTATTATTTATTTTTATTCCCATAGTTTTTTTCATTATGTATATGTTTTTGGCTCATTTTAAACAAGGATTTGAGGAGGACATGAAACTAACTAGAAGAGGATACTATGTAGTAGTTCTTATATGGATTTCCTTATTTTCAATTTCTTTTTATGAAAAGATTAAAGAGTTTACTATTATAGAAGTTAGCTGGTCGCCACAGTATAGATTCAATTTTATATTTTTCTTAGCAGGTATATGTTTATTAGCTGTGATATGGGACTTTGTTTTTATATCCTGTAGAACTTTAATAAATATAAAATTAAAAAACACAGAATTTACTTTGGATGAGATAAAAAGTGTTAAATATGTTGAAATGCTTCAAGAAAATGAAATAGATACTCTATATGCTGTACTTAATAGCAAGATTAAAGTACTAAAGTACATTGATACTCGTTTAGAGAATGGATTAGATGTTGATATAAATGAATTATATGAAAGTGTTATAAAAGAATATGCAAAAATTAGAAAACAAATCAAAGTATATACATATTATGATAGTGAAGAGGACATTAGCAGAATGCAGAAAGACATTAAGCTTACATTAGAATCACTAAGTTCTATAATGTATTCTATTAATTTATTTGGTTTTTGCAAACCACAAGAGTTTAGGAAAAGTAAATATATATTTGCAAAGCTTAATACCAAATATCTTAATGAGAATATAATTTTTGTTTTAAAAGGAAATTTATTGATAGATAAGGAGCATATAATTATTATTGAAGTAATAAGTTACTTAGAACAAAAATTAGAAATAGAGGTTCTAAAAATGGAGCTTTTTACTAGTCAACATGAGGAGTGATTAATATGGAAAAAGACCGCATAGATATTCTAAAGAAGATTAAAGAAATAGCTGAAAAAAAATCTTCTTATGGAATAAAACAAGTGGAAGCAGAATTTTCAGCTAAGAATAATATAAAAACAGATGAAAAGGCTAGAATAGGCAAAAGAATACTGAAGAACAAAATATATTCTCGTGTTGAATTAATGGAGTAATATATAAAAGGAGTGAACGCAAGTTTACTCCTTTTTATTTGGTCAAAATTAAATTTTTGTTAAAAATAATTACAATAAATATAATAATAGTATATAAATACTAAATATCTACAAAATACATATTTTGTGTATTTTTTTTTTACCATATTCTTCTTATTTCTCTATATATTTATAAAGTTTTGTATTTTTTTTTAGTTTTATTATATGTTTTTCGGTTATTTTTTTCATTAATTTCCAAATTTATATATTTTTTTATTGCTTTTTGGCTTTTTATTTATTTTTTGTTCTTATGTTTATGTACAAAATATGTATTTTGTTTAAAAGAAAAAATACATGCAATAGTAAGGGATGTTCTTGGGGGTGAATCATGGGGAAAAAGGAAGAAATTGAGGTTATGAGGGAGATTTTAAATAAGTTAATTATAAATATTAATTTCTTAAATAAATCAGATAGAGATATTCTTCAAGAGATAAGCGAAAAGATGGATAAACTTATAGTAGACTATCTCCAGGAAAGTAAAATAGAGTAATTTCATGTGGAGTGAAGATTATGAAACTTTGTTATAAAAAAGTCGAAGAAAGATATTTAAAAGGGTTAAATAAAGGACGGATAGCAGTATGGGAATGGGATATAGAGAAAGACAAATTTTACTTTTCAAAAAACCTTGAGAATATAGTACAAAAAAAGTTAGAAAACACTAGGAGTTTATTTGATTTCATTAATAAAATAAAAGTGGAAGAAAATAAAATGGACCCTATAAATGAACTAGAATCATTGATAGATGGAGCTAGTGATTTATATAAAAAAGAATTTAAAATTCAAAATGAAAATGGTGAAGAGATATGGATTTTAATAGAAGGTGATTTAATTAAAAACCATGAAAACAAGATAAAGTTACTAGCAGGGTATATAGAAGATATAACTGATAAGAAAAAATTAAAAGATGATATTGAATATCTATATTATTATGACTCTTTGACAAAACTTCCGAATAGAGCATTATTTAAAGAGAATTTTAAATTATATTTAAATAGATGGAAGCTTAAAAATGAAAAGGGATCTATTATCTATATGGATATAGATGATTTTAAATTAATAAATGATATATATGGACCTAGCTATGGAGATTTGGTTCTAAAAGAAGTTTCTAAAATATTGTCAGATTCTATTTATGGTAGTGGAAAAGTTCACCGTTTGAGTGCAGATGAATTTGTAATTTTGATAGAAAACTTCCATGAAGTTGAAGATATAAATAGGTTGTGTAAGAGAATAGTAGAAAAATTAAAGTTACCCTTAAAGATTAAGGAAAAAGATTTATACATAAGTGTAAGTTTTGGAGTATCCTTATTTCCAAAGGACGGAACAAGTATGCTAGAGTTATACAGGTATTCAGATTTAGCTTTGGCTCAATCCAAAATAAAAGGAAAAAATTTTATAACATTTTTTGAAAAATCAATGTCAAATAAATATGATAGAAAATTTCTAATAGAGCAAGAACTAAAAAGTGCTATAAATAATGATGAACTATATATAATGTATCAACCTCAAGTTAACAGCTTAAACAATAAGACTACAGGTTTTGAGGCTTTATTACGATGGAAGAGTAAGGAGCTTGGGTTAGTTGCACCAAATGAGTTTATACCTATAGCAGAGTCATCAGGGAGTATTGTAGAAATAGGTGAGTGGGTAATTGATAATGTATGTAAACAGATAAATTTATTAAATAAGTTAGGTTATAACTTCGAGAATATATCTATAAATATATCTCCTATGCAGCTCAATAAAGATTTTATAGATAAACTTATAGATATATGTCAGAAAAATAATACGTCTCCTTCTTCAATCGAGATAGAAATTACAGAAGGAATGCTTATAGATCTTCATAATAATAAAATTGAAATTTTAAATGAGATTATTAAAAGAGGCATTAAAATAGCTGTAGATGATTTTGGGAAAGGATATTCCTCATTAACTTATCTTACGGCACTTCCTATAAACACACTTAAAATAGACAAGTCTTTTATTGATAACATACATATTAACAAGTATAAGGCTGTAGTAAAATGTATTATTGATTTATGCAAATCCCTTGAATACAGAATAGTAGCAGAGGGAGTAGAAGAGAAAAAGCAATTGGATATACTTAATGAACTTGGATGCAATGTTATTCAAGGTTATTATTACAGTAAGCCTTTATTTGAACATGAAATGGAAGGCTTTAATTTAGATGGGATAGCTAAATAGTTATGATATATATTGTAAAAAAGCTTAAAATAGGCGGTGCAAGAATGATTAAAAAATATTCTTGTACCGCCTTTATTACATAATTGGGGAGAATATACGAAGTATCAAACGAAGAACTGTTCTATACCATTTTATATTGTTTGTTTCTTCAAGAGATATTTGTTTACATCTTTCCAATGTCTCCATAAAGTCTGAATATATATCTTTAATACTTAAACAGTTATACATCCAAACACCACATTCAAAGTGCAAATACAGACTTCTATAATCCATATTAATAGTACCAACTACTGCATATTCATCATCAACAATATAAGACTTTGAGTGAATAAATCCAGGAAGATATTCATATATTTTTACTCCGCTATTAATTAAGGTTTTATAATATGATCTACTTACTTCATGAACTGTTCTTTTATCTGGAATATGGGGTGTTATTATTCTAACATCAATTCCTCCTTTTGCAGCAGAAGTTAAAGCTGTGACCATTTCATTACCAATAATTAAATAAGGGGTAGTTATGTACACATATTTTTTTGCTTTGTTAATTAAATTAAGATAAACAATTTCTCCCACAGGCTCTTCATCTAAAGGGCTATCAGTAAAGGGTTGAACATATTCATTTTTATTGAATAGTAGCTCTGAAATTAAAGGGTTCTTAAATTTACTGAAATCTTCATCAATTCCTTTTTGAAAATCCCATATAGTTAAAAACATTACAGTAAGACTCCAGACTCCATCACCTTTAAGCATTATAGCAGTATCTTTCCAATGTCCGTATTTTTCATATTCATTTATGTACTCATCAGCTAAATTAAAGCCCCCTGTAAAACCTGTAATTCCATCAATAACAGCAATTTTTCTATGATTTCTATTATTTAATCTAAAAGATATAAAAGGTTTTAAAGGGTTAAAAACTGAGCATTTTATCCCAAGCTTCTCTAATTTTTTGTCATACCCTTCTGGAAGAGTTAAAAGACAGCCAACATCATCATACATTACTCTAACATCTATTCCCTCTTTAGCTTTTTCTATAAGTATATCTAAAATGCTGTTCCACATAAATCCTTCAGTTATAATGAAATATTCTAGGAAAATATAATGTTTTGCCTTTTTTAGTTCTTCAATGAGGACTTTATAGGCATCTTCACCAAGAGGAAAATATTCAACATAAGTATTATCATAAGGTGGACAAAAAGCGTAATCTTTTATGTATGTAGATTGTATTCCTGCAATAGGATTTTTGTCTTTAATATCAGCTAAGATATTATCCTTTGAGGATAGTGCCTCAGAGGATTTAAGAGCTATGTATTTCATTTTTTTTCTTGTTCGTCTGTTTAGTTTGCTTCCGCCAAAAAACACATAAAATAGACCGCCCAAAACAGGAAGAGATAATATAGGAATTATCCATGCAATTTTATAAGCTGGATTACTATTACTGTTGGTTATGGCTAATACGGATAACATACTTATGAATACACTTATTCCATAAAAATAAACAAAGTATTCATCTAACTTAAATACAGCCCATACCAAGACAACAATTTGAACTAAAATAGAGACAAATACAAAAGTAATCCTATGAAGTAATAGTTTCTTTAAAAAATTCACTTTGTTACCTCCTCAAGTGTTCATATCAAAACATATTTCAACCATTTTCTACATTATAATAGATAATTAGCAAGTTGTCCAAAATCTAAAAAATAACTCACTTATTTATATGATAATGAATAAAATATAGTGAAAAAATATATATGGAGGTATTTTAGTGGGATACTACGTTAGAGTTGAAAAAAATGTGAAAATATATGTAGAGGACCTTAATCCAGAAGGAAAAAGAACTATATTGTTTTTACATGGTTGGCCAGGAAGCACTAAGTTATTTGAGTATCAGTTTGATGAACTACCAAAGATGGGATATAGATGTATAGGAATAGATACTAGAGGATTTGGTAATTCAGATAGACCGTGGAGTGGGTATGATTATGATCGTTTAGCTGATGATGTTCGCTGTGTAATTGATGCTCTTGAATTAAAGGATATAACACTTTTAGGACATTCAACTGGGGGAGCTATTGCAGTTAGATATATGGCTAGACATGATGGATATGGAGTATCAAAGTTGGCTTTAGTTGCAGCAGCTGCACCAAGTCTTATACAAAGAGACAACTTTCCATATGGACAAAAAAAGGAAGTAGTAGATAATATTATCGACGGAACATATACTGATAGACCAAAGATGCTAAAGGGATTTGGAGACTTATTTTTCTTTCAATATATTAGTCAAGGAATGTCAGAATGGTTTTTTAACATAGGATTAGAAGCATCAGGATGGGGAACAGCAATGGTTGCAAAAACTTGGTTAGGAGAGGAAGAATTATTTTCTGACCTTAAGAAAATTAAAGTTCCAACTGTAATTCTTCATGGAATTCATGATAAGGTTTGTTTCTTTGAGTTAGGAGAAGCACAAAAGAAAGCTATTAAAAACTCTAAATTGATACCATTTGAATATAGTGGACATGCGGTCTTCTATGATGAGAAGGACAGATTTAATAAAGAACTTACTAAATTTATAGAAAAGTAAAATAGTTAAAGAGGTACCATAGTATTTGAAAAAATACTATGGTATTTTAGGTATAAAGGATAAAAAATAGCAACAAAATACAACAAAAACTTGACAAATAGCAATAAAATCATTAATATCTAAATATAGAGTAAGTTTGAAAGAAGGTATTAAGTTGGAAGAAAAGTTTTATACTATTGACCAAATAGCAGATTTATTAGGTATGCACCATAAAACTATAAGAAAGTTTATAAATGAGGGAAAACTCGGAGCTCGTAAAGTAGGAAAGCAATGGAGAATATCAGGACATGATTTAAGTACATTCATGGAGAAAAATGATTTTTCTGTTAGTAAAGAAGATAAAAAGGAAGAGAAGGAATTTGAATTCACTTCAAGTGGTGAAGTTTCTGAACATAATATAAATGTATCTACAGTAGTTGATATTAATAACATATCTCCAGATGAATATATGAGAATATCAAATACATTAGTTGCTATTACAAATAGTAGAGACTCTAAGATTGGAAAAGCTGCAATTAATGCGAAATATTATACTGAAGACAGAAAACTTAAAGTGGTTCTATGGGGTAGTATAGATTTTACTCAGGAAATGTTAAGTACAATAGCACTTCTTACTGAAAATACATAAAAGGATGGAGAGAATTTAAATGAAATACAATGTAGTTGAGAAATTAAATAAAAAATACTTAGAATTTGATGGAGCTTCTAACGAGCAAATTAAATCTGAACAAGACAGCTTAGATATTATATCTAGTTGCTGGGAAGCGGATGTATATAACGTATTACTACATGAGGAAATATTATCAGATGATTTTTTTAATTTAAGAACAAAATTAGCTGGAATGATACTTCAGAAATTTATAAATTATCGTATAAAAATGGTTATTGTTTTAAACAATGAGGATAGAGTAAATGATAGATTTAGAGAAATGATGTTAGAAAGTAATAAAGGTAAGGCATTAGGAGTATTTATGGATAAATCTGAAGCAGAAAATTGGCTTTTAGATATTAAATAGATATTTAAAAAACCCCGTATACTAGTTGACTAGTTCGCGGGGTTTAAATTTTATAAAAAAAGATTCAAAAAAATTACCAAAAAGTAGTAGTTGTGATACAATTAACTTATGTAATTGATTTTAATGTAAAAACAAGGTATATTTAATATTAAAATATTATTTAATATGGGGCGGTTAAGGTGACTTTAAAAACATTGGATGCTAATACAGTATCTCTTATAATTTTAGTGTTTATATTTTTAAATATAAGAAGCAGTTCAGAGAATATTTCAATGCAATATAAATTGTTTAAAGCTATGATTTTAGCCAATATAGGGATGATAATTATAGATGCTTTTGCTTGGAAATTTAATGGACTTAAAGGATCTATGAATTTAACTTTGAATACTGGGTTTAACTTTTTACTTTATGTGCTAGAACCCATTCCACCATCTTTAAGTGTTCTTTATACTAGTTATCATGTTTTTTCTAGTGATGTTAAGGTTAAAGAAAAACAAAAGGTTTTGATGGTATTTTTCCTATTAAATTTAATGATATGCATTATAAGCTTATTTACTGGAAGCTTTTTTTATGTTGACCCAAATAATATATATCATAGAGGTCCTTATTTTGCTTTACATGTAGCATATTGTTATGGGCTTCTTATATATTCCTTAATGTATTTAATTAAACATAAACAGTATATTGAAAAACGTAAGTATATTTCTATGATTGCCTATTTTATTCCAATGGCAATTGGAACAACTATCCAAGTACTTTTTTATGGATACTCCTTAAATTGGGTAGGAATGATGTTATCTTTATTAATTATATATTTTAACATACAAAATAGGGGAATAAATACTGATTACCTAACTGGAATATATAATAGAAGACAACTTGATGAGTATATAAGAGAAAGAATTAGGAATTCAACTGAAAACAAATCATTTTCAGCAATACTATTGGATTTGAATGAATTTAAATCTATAAATGATAGGTTTGGACATAAAATTGGAGATGAGGCATTAAAAGATTCAGTTGAGATTATAAGAAGAAGTTTAAATACAGATGATTTTATAGCAAGATTTGGAGGAGATGAGTTTGTGATTATAACTGACATATATAATGGACAAACTCTTGATAAGGTAGTAAATAGAATAAGAAAAAATGTTGAGAATTTTAATGTAAGTAATATAAAACCATACAACCTTAACTTTTCAATAGGGTACGATATCTATAGTTGTAATTCCAAAATGGAAGCAGATGAATTCTTTAAACATATAGACATGCTTATGTATGAAAATAAGAAAATTTCATATATAGAAAATCATGACTGAGAAAGAATCTCTTAATAAAGGGTAGGTGGGATATGAGGAATAAAAAAAAAGCTTAGTTTATTAACAGTTGTTTTTATAATTATTAGTGTGTTTGCTGGGTGTAGAAATAACGAAGCAGCAAAAATTAATAAGAATATGGATGAAATTATAGAGGAGATTAAAAAAGGTGAGTACGGAGGTTCATTTACAGATTTAATTTATTTTTCTAAAGAAAAAGCAATTCTTCGTGGTGCTGTTGGAATTATGGTTTATGATTTAGAAAAACAAGAAATCTCGAGGGCTTTAGACCTAAAAGATATAGATATGAATCATATCCAAGGGTTAGAGACCACTTTTTATGGAGTAGATAATACTGGTTCAAAAATTATAATGTTTAACACTGCTGATAGTGGGGGTGAAATAAAAAACAAGAATACATATTTATATAATATTGAAAAAGATAAGTTGGATATAGTTGATAATAGGGAATTTGAAGATAGATATGTAGGTATTAAAGAAGGGGACTATGATGTTTATAGAAAATATAGCGAAAAGTATAGTCCTATGGAGTTTGGAAGTTATTATGGCGAAATTGATGATAACACATTATGTTTTTTAGGCCATGACAGGAGTGATAAAAAATCTCCTCTTAAGTTACTTATAGTTAATAAAGTCAATAATAAAGAGAAACTTTATGATATATTTTAATAGACTATTGACTATGATATGTTTAAGTGTATAATTTATTTAAATGCAAAGAAAAGGAAAGTACTTTTAAAAATACTTTTACAGAGAGTTTCTATTTGGTGAGAAGAAGCGAAGGATATTAAAAGGAAAATGGCCTTGGAGTAGTGCACCGAGATTTCTTTAAGAATTTAAGGCTGCAACGGGTTCACCCGTTATAGTGATATAGTATAATCAAGCTTAATTGACGTACTTGAGGAGATTTATAAGGTGACTTATAAATGAAATAGGATGGTAACACGAAGTTTTTACTCTCGTTCCTAAGAATTAATTTCTTAGGAACGGGAGTTTTTTATTTTGTAATTTAAAGGAGGAGTTAAAGATGAAAAATATTTTTATTGGAGGAGCATGGCCATACGCTAATGGATCTTTGCATATAGGCCATATTGCGGCACTATTACCAGGAGATGTTTTAGCAAGGTACTATAGAGCGAAGGGAGATAAGGTTTTATATGTTTCAGGTAGCGATTGCCATGGAACACCTATAGCAATTAGAGCCAAAGAAGAAGGTGTAGAGGGACGTGATATAGCAGACAGATATCATGAGGAATTTAAAAATTGTTTTGATAAGCTGAAATTCTCTTATGACTATTATTCAAGAACTGATAATAAATTTCATAAAAATGAGGTTCAGAATATTATAAAGGTACTCTATAATAAGGGGTATATATATGAAAAAAACGTGGAGCAAATATATTGTGAAAAGTGTGATCAATTTTTGCCAGATAGATATGTGGAAGGAATATGCCCTAAATGTGGAAATAAGGCAAGAGGAGATCAGTGTGATAGTTGTGGAAGTTTATTAGAGCCTATTGAATTATTAAATAGAAAATGTAAGTTATGCTCTAATGAACCTATAATTAAAAATACAAAACAGCTATATTTTGCTTTGTCAAAGTTTCAAGATGATATTAAAACTAATCTAGAAAATACAAAAGAAAACTGGAGATTAAACGCAATAAATAACACATTGAGATATTTAAAGGAAGGATTAAAAGATAGAGCAATTTCAAGAGATTTATCATTGGGAATAGATATTCCTATAGAAGGATATGAAGATAAAATAGTTTATGTATGGATTGATGCAGTGCTGGGGTATTTTACGTCAAGTAAAAAATGGGGAGAAGAAGGCGGGGAAGACTGGGAAAAATATTGGAATGATGAAGCACTTGCCTACTATATCCATGGGAAAGACAATATTCCTTTTCATTCTATTATATTACCTGCATTAATAAAAGGTATAGGTTATGAGAAACTTCCAGATAGGATAATTTCTAGTGAATACATGACATTAGAAGGTAAAAAGATTTCTACAAGCAATAATTGGGCGGTATGGGTACCTGATATAATTGATAGATATAAGTCAGATACTTTAAGATATTTTTTTATTATAAATTCACCTGAAAAAAGAGATTCTGATTTTTCTTGGAGAGAATTTGTAAACAGTAATAATAGTGAGCTTTTAGGAGCTTATGGAAATCTAGTAAATAGAACCTTAGTATTTGTTAAAAAGTATTTAGAGAATAAAATACCTAATGGAAAATTAAATGACTCCATAGAAACTCAAATAAAAAATCTATACAAAAATATAGGTGATAGTATAGAAAAAGGAGAAATAAAAGTTGCCATAGGGAGAATTTTTGACTTTATAAGAAGTATTAATAAGTACTTTGATGAGGAAACCCCTTGGATAACTATAGATGAAGATAAAGAAAAGTGTGAAGAAAGTATATATAATTGTTTATTTTCAATAATAAATATAGCTAACTTACTTCATCCATTTTTACCAGAGTCTTCAGAGCTTATTAAGAGTTGGTTTTCAACAGAAGATATTCAACCATCTTGGAATATATTAAATATTGAAGATGGAAAAGAAATTGGTGAGTTTGAAATTTTATTTCCTAGAATAGATAAAAGAGTAATTGAAGAAGAGAAGCGCTGTTTATTATGACAGTTGAATAATTATTAATAATACTTGGATTTTGATAGGAAGTATTTTATTCTTTAATTATAGAGCAAGAAAACATATTAAAATAATAAAATAGGAATATAGAAATATATTATGTAATATGTATATAAAGAAAAAAGTAAAAGGAGCTGGTTTTAGTGAAAAGGGCAATAAGATATTTAGTTATGACGTTTATGATTTTTTGCTTATCCTTTTTAATATTAAAACCAACTAATGAGGAATCTAAAATAAAATCAAGAATAACTTATAAGTCTTACGAAACTCAAGATGAAGGAAAAGATAATAACATTTTAGAAGTTATAGATAATACAGACGGAAGAGTAAAAGACATGCCAGTACCAAGTCCAAACCAATCATTAGGGGCTCAGACCTTGCCTATACCAAATCCAAATGAAGAAATATTAATAAGTGAGCTGAAATTTACAGATAATTAAAAGTAATCTCTATAACCTAATTTGTTATAGAGATTATTTGTTACTAAGTTGTTTTTAATATGCCTTTTTTACGTTTTATTTCAATAAAGATGATTGTAATAATAGGTATAATTATTTGAAAAGGAATTACGTAAAATTTATATACTACAGTAGCAAAATTAAGCATTTCCATTGTACTATCAAAAATAAAATATGCAAAATAGCTCATTAATAAACTGGTTGGAATAACTATGGATTTATAGCTTTTAGTATTAAAAATTTTACTTATCCCTTTACAGGTAGCTATTAAGCATACGCTTATTTTAACAAATATTGAAGCAACTAAAACAATAGATACTGTTACTTCCATTCGCTCAAAAAAGTCCCCTATATGAATTCTTCCTACAGCAATATAAGAAGGGAAATATAGTGAGGATAATACATTATTACCTATGAGAACTATATTTCTTATCTGGACTATAGAAATTATAACACCACCTATTAATAAAGCTGAGAATAGTATTTTGTAAGGGGAATTTTTTTTCTTTAAAGAACTAAAAACTCCTAAAAAAACTATAGATTCTGCAAATGGAAAGGTGAAAGCTGAAAAAGCACCTTTAAGCACAGGAAGTAATCCATTACCTAAGATTGGTTTAATATAATTAAAATGTGATTGTGGGATGGATAAAACTTGAATGATTAACAATACAATTACACATATGATTAAAAGAACTTTAGAACTTCTGCCAAGGACTTCAATACCATATTTGGCACTTAATATACATAATACATTTATGAACAAGATAGAAACTATAGATGGAGTCTCTGGAAAGGCAAGAGTATTCATAAAGTCTCCAAAGTTACGTAAAACTAAAGTTCCCAAATGAAAGAAGTACCAAGTGTATATTATACAAAAAAAGTTTCCTATCCATTTACCAAACACTATAGTTAATATATCAAAAAAATCTTTTCCTGGGAAAAGAGATAAAATTCTAGCATAAATAAATATTACAGGAATAGAGAGTACAATAGCAATTAATATAGAAATCCAACTGTCATTTTTTGCCTCGCTAGCAGTTCCTAATATTGCAATACTCCCCAAGAAAAATAATGTTACTATACTAAACCCTTGGCTATCAGAAATTGTTTCTTTATTCATTATTAAATCCTTTCAACAATTAATTTAACTAGTTGTTCTAATGGTCTAGATGGACTAGGAATTTTTATTCTTAGGGTTATTAAAACCGATATAATTAAGGATAAGGTTAATATAACTGTGCTAAGATAAAAGTCTTTTTTAAGTCCTTGCTTATAAAGAGGAATTTGATCATTTAAAAATATCAGTATATAAGCTGAAAAAATTACTATTAACACTTAATCACCTACTTTTATTGGTTTAGATGTAACTGCACTATTTTTTATATTAACTTTTGAATTAACTGATATAGTCAACGTTTTAAATGTTTTATCCCAATCATCTTTTACATCATTCCAAGTAGCTGGATTATTTTCATATAGTTTTGCACCAAAACCTAAAATATCAGCACCATATTCAGATTGAATTCTTTTTATTGAAGAATAGATAGACTTTTGAAGCATATCAGATAATTCATTCTCCAATTCACTTTTACCCTCTTCAGTATAAAATTCATAATCGGATTGTATTTCATCCAAACTTACAATTGTATCGGTATATATATTAAACTGTAAATTTCCATTCTCAATACTTGGCTTTATTGTAGTTTTATTTTTGAATATCTCAAAAGTAATAGGGGATTCACTTTCTTTATCTAAAACCAGCAGTCCTCCCTTAACCTTATCTTTAGCAAACAATATGCTTTTTGTAGAATTCTCATCAATGCAACCTATAAGTTTATCTTTAGAAAAAATTGCAGAACCATCTACTTGAAGAATATTATCATCATTGTTTTTATTTATTTTTACTGTTGGAAGCCATGTGCTTAAGCCATCTTGTGCAAATGTATCAAGTATACCCCATAAGTCTACTACAGGAACATTGGATAAGGTTTTTTCGTTTTTTAGAAGTTTTGATAATTCAAAAGATGTATAATTTTCTGTTATTGGCTTTGATTTTAAAATTTCCTTAGCTGTATTTTCTTTTGAGACTAATATATAAGCATCTGTTCTAGTTTCAGCATCTCTACTATACCAATCAAGTATCCCAGAAATTCCATCTCGTGCGATATCCTCGCTAATAATTATGCTTTTTGAGTGACTCCAATATAATTTTTTTCCAATAAGAGCTATCATGTTTCTACTAATTTCAAACATGGTATTACCAGAAAGGGTTATATATTTGGAGTGCATATTTATGTCCTTTCCTTGTTGTATGTCAATTAGTTCAACTGTAACTTCATATTTTCCATCAGCACCACCTTTATCAATAGCAACGCCAGAAACTATGGACATATCGTTTATTTCTCTATAATTCCAGCAGCTGCTTAAGTTAGTAGAAATAAAAATAAAGAGCAACAAAATATAGATTTTTTTATTTATTTTCATCGCCATAACCTGTTTTCCTTTTATTTTTCATACTTAATTTTGAACCAATAATATATTGTTTTACGCCCATATACCACCAAGGAGCTCTAACAACTGAATCTCTTATGTTTTGAAATTTTATTGAACCAACCCTAGTCATATAAGGAACTCCAAAAGAATATATACTCATTAAGTATATAAGCGTAGATATAAGTCCGATTATATATCCATACATTCCAAATAATGATGATAATATTAAATAAAAAAATCTTAAAAATATAGCAGCCCCTTTTACTCTAATATTTAGAAGTCCACATATACCGGTTAATCCTACAACTATAACCATAGGAGCGCTAACTATTCTAGCTTCTACAGCTGCTTGACCAAGAACAAGACCACCAACTATGCTTACTGCCTGACCCATGTTATTAGGTATTCTTTCACCAGCTTCTCTAAGAATTTCAAAAACTATCAGCATAATAAAAGACTCAACAACAGTTGGAAAAGGCACTCCTAATCTTGCAGCAGAAATACTTATTAATAAAGGTGTAGGTATCATTTCTTGATTATAAGTTACAAAAGATAAATAGATTGCTGGAATACTTATGGATAGAATAAAACCTAAAATCCTTAATAATCTATTGAAAGACATAAATACAAAGTTGTTATAATAATCCTCATCAACTTGAAAATATTCAATAAATAAAAAAGGTAATGTTAAAACAAAAGGACTACCATCTACAAAAACAGCAATTCTTCCCTCAAGTAACTTTCCTGCAACTGAATCAGGTCTTTCAGTGCTGTTTATAGTTTCAAAGGGCGATAATGGTAGGTCATCTATAATTTCTTGAATATATTGAGAATCTAACACACTGTTAATTGATATAGAATCAAGTCGTTTTATAAGTTCATTTAAAATTTTATTTGAGGCTATTCCTTCTATGTGACATATGCAAACCCTAGTATTGGTTTCTTCACCAATTTCCCTAAATTGAAACTTTAAATTTGGATTCTTAATCTTTCTTCTTATTAATGATATATTAGTAAGAAGGCACTCAGTGAATCCCTCTCTTGGACCTCTTAAAACTTTTTCAGAAGTTGGCTCCGTTACTGATCTTGTTTGAAAATTTTTAGAACCTATGATTAAAGCATATTTAGAATTATTTAATAGAAATACAGTATCGCCTTCTAAAATGGAATCTACTATAGAATCAAGACTGTTACATTCTTCTAATTCATTTGAAGTAACAATTTGATTTTTAAATATTTTAAATATATCAGAACCACTGTAATTTGAGAAATCTGATTTTAAAAAAGGACTTATTACATTTTCACTTACAAATTTGTTGTCCACCATTCCATCTATATGAATGATACATCCCTCTATATATCCTATAGATTCATTTTGAAATATTCTTATTTTTAGCGTACTATCATTTTTAAATAGGTCTTTAATAACTTGTAAATTAGTATGAAGATTTTTAGATAAAGTGTTATTTTGCATTTATTTATCATATCCTTACATCGATTATTATTTGAATTATGGACAAATATAGGAAAAATATTCTTATGTCTTATATATTTAGTAAAATTAAGAAGTTAGTAATTATTATTAATTCAAATATATGGTATAGTTTTATAAAAGAGTAAGAAGGATGGCTGGAGTTGATTTGAAATGTTAGATTTTATATTTGAGTTTCTCCTTGAAATTGTATTTGAAGGGGTGGGGTACTTTATATCAAAACTATTTAAATATAGAATAGTGAAAATTGTAGTACTTTCCACAGTAATAGTTCTTTTAAGTGTAGCAATTATTTATCTAATAAATAAATTCGTTCTATAAAATGGAATAGGTTAATTGCAACCTAGAGTTGACAAGATGTAAAGTGAAATGTATAGAGATAAAAATTGTAATGGGGTAGTCTTTAGTTGAGGTGATAATATGAGTTTTGCAGAAAAATTACAAAGTTTAAGAAAAAGTAGTAGTTGAGAAATTTGAGAAGTGGTAGAGAAATAGTAGAGTATTTTGAGAAGTAGTGAAGAACTTTTAAGCTTCTTCACTACTTCTCTATTTTGACATTCCAATAATCATTCCTGATATAAAAGGTATTAACCAAATTATCCAAACAATTATACTGAATTTATGAAAATTAACTTTAGCTTTAACATCATTTTTTACTAATACAAATGTAGCCCAAAGAGCATGGAATAACATTAAAACAATTGCAATTAATCCTGTAATTCCATGAAAATTAAGTTGAAATCCATCTCCAGCTATCTTACTCATGAGAGTTGTACCAAGAGTATCAAAACATAGGCCTATCCAAAAAACAACTAAGTGCCATTTCTTTAACTCACCTTGGATTTTTTCGCTCCAAACTCCAATAGTATAAAAAATAAGAGCTGAAGTAATAGAAATTATAGCGTAAAGTAACATGATAATCCTCCTTACATAATAAATATTTATGCAATTATTAGAAGTGCACAAGTGAATTGTATACTGTTAAATTTACAAAAGCAATATAGAAAATAGAAAGTTAATATAATATAAACAAATCTATAACCTAACTGTAAATATATAGTATAATTTAGTTGATGGTTAGATTGACTAATACTTGCAAACATTAAATTTAAAGAGTTACTTATAACTAAAGGGAGAGGATACCTATGGAACCAAGATGGCTTGATTGGGCTAAAAGACTTCAGTCTATAGCTCAAGCTGGATTAGAATATTCGAAGGATAAGTATGATGTAGAGAGATTTTATCAAATAAGGGATATATCAGTTGAGATCTTAGAGGAATACACAGAAACAAGCAGTGAGAAGATTAAGGAATTGTTTTGTAATGAAACTGGATATCAAACGCCTAAAGTTGATATAAGAGCAGCTATTTTTGTAGGGAATGAGATTTTGTTAGTTAAGGAGAGTATTGATGGACGTTGGTCTATGCCTGGAGGATGGGCTGAATCAAATTTATCAGTTAAAGAAAATGCTGTTAAAGAAGTGAAAGAAGAGGCAGGTTTAAACGTAATTGCAGAAAGATTAATTGCGGTGTTAGATAGAAGAAAACATATAGATGAGGTTAGTCCTTATGGAATCTATAAGATATTTGTACTTTGTAAGTTAGTAGGGGGAGAATTTGTCCCTAACATAGAAACAGAGGAAAGTGGGATTTTCTCAATAGATGACTTACCAGAGTTGTCCACTGGAAGAAATACAAAAGAGCAGATTGAGATGTGTTATAAGGCATATATTGATCCTAACTCTTTTACAATATTTGATTAGTAATTAGAGGTGTTAACATGAATATTAAATTAAGGTTACTTGAAGAATCTCATACAGATAAACTTTATAAATTTGAAGTTGAGAACAGAGACTTTTTTGAAAGGATTCTTCCATCAAGAGGAAATGAGTATTATGATATAAACAATTTTAGAAAGATACAAAAGGAGCTAGTTGAGGAGCAAAAAGATGAATCAGTGTACATGTATTTGATATTTGATGAGTTTGAGAAACTTATTGGCAGAATAAATCTTGTATCTGTAGTAAGAGGAGATATCAATAAAGCTGAACTCGGGTATAGAATAGCTGAAAAATATCAAGGTAAAGGATATGGTAAAAAAGCTGTAGAACTTATTTTGGAATATGCGTATAAAATACACAATCTGAATATGATAGAAGCTGGAACAGCTGTAGACAATGTAGGTTCTCAAATAGTATTAATAAAAAATGGGTTTGAGTTTTTAGATAGAGTGAAAAATGTAGTAGAGATAAATGGACAGTTGAAAGATGGTATAAATTTTGTAAAGAAACTTAGATAGGTGCGTAAGATATGATTAACTATAGATTAGCAGAGAAAAGCGATATAGATAGTTTAGTAAGGCTTAGAGCTGAGTTTATAGGTCTTGACAAATCACATGAAGCTTTTGAAGAGGTATATGAAAATATTAAAGGGTACTTTGAAAGTAAGATATTAACTAAAGAATGTTTTACTATTTTAGCAGAAGATGAAAATAGTATTATTGGAACAGGAATAGCGTTCTTTTATGAATCTGTACCATCTCTTTCAAATATATCAGGGGAAAATGCATATATAACAAGTATGTATGTAAAAGAAGAATATAGGAGAATGAAGATAGGTAGCACAATACTTGAGAAGTTAATTGAGATATCAAAAGATAATCATGCACAATTTATAATGTTAAATGCAACTGAAATTGGAAGGAAATTATACAATCAGTATGGATTCAAAGATATAGAAAATGGAATGATATTGAAAGTATAGTTTAACTAGGAGAAGTGATGGAAGATTTAAGAGCTATAGAAGATATTCCTATGTACAAGGATTGGATAAAAATTGAACCTGTATTAAAAGGTTTTTCAGAAGATAAAAAGTTTTTTATAGAAAACAAAAATGAAGATAAGTTTTTACTTAAGCTGTTCGAGTATTCAAGTTATGAGAATAAGCTTAAAGAGTTTAATTTCATGAAGTTGGTTGAAGCTACTGGAATAAATATGCAAAGGCCAATAGAGTTTGGAGTTTGTAATGAAAGTAAAAATTCATATATGCTTCTTAGCTGGGTTTCAGGAAGTGATTGTGTAGATGTAATTAATGACTTCAGTGAGAAATTTCAGTATGAACTTGGAGTAAAAGCAGGGGAAATCTTAAGAAAGATTCATTCTATTCCTTTTAATAAAGATGTAGAAGATTGGGATTTAAGGTATGGGCTTAAAATAAGAAAAAAGATAGAAGGGTATAAGAATTGCTCAATAAAGATACCTGAGGATTTTAAATACATAAAGATTCTAGAAGAAAGTATAGGATATTTAGAAAATAGACCACAAACCTTTCATCATGGAGACTTTCATTTAGGTAATCTAGTGATATCAGAAGCAGGAGAACTTGGAGTTATTGATTTTAACAGAAGTGACTACGGTGATCCCTGGGAGGAATTTAATAGGAGCATATTTACTTGGCAAGTTAGTATTCCTTTTATGATAGGCCAGATACATGGCTATTTTAATAATGAGGTTCCAGATGAATTTTTTAGATTACTTCTTGTTTATATGGTTACAAATGCAATAGGATCAATATATTGGGCTATTCCTTTGGGAGAAGATGAAGTTAATTACATGATAAAAAATGCAGAAGAACTTTATGATGTTTATGATGGATTTAAAAGCTTTAAGCCTAATTGGTATCAAGAAAAAGTAGAATATTAATATATGTAGAAGCTGTTGTTAAGCAAACAATGGCTTTTTTATTTGACAAATTGTTATAAAATGGTATATATGATATACTTTTTATATTAATATATGGGAGATATGTGAATGAATAGTGATTATTATGAAAAGAAAACCTATAAGTCGTTTATTATAATTTTTATAATAATGATTGGCTCTATTTTATTACCAATTTTCACAAATAATTATTTTAAATTAAGCTCATCGGTATCTATAAAGCTAATGTTTCTCATCATGAATTTTAGCTTAATTATTATTAGTTATATAATATACAAAAAGGAAAGAGTGTATTGGATAACGAGTTATGATTATGAGACTGCTTGTAATATGACTTCAGAAGAACGAAAAAGTATTGGGAAAAAGTTATTTAGAAGTTTTAGAATATGTTTCGGAATAAGCACTATATATTTTTTTATAAGCTTGATTATAGGAACTTCAGTTTTAGTTGACGCTATAGTGTTTATTGTATCAGTAGTGGCTGCATGTATTAAAGCATAACATATAAGGGAGAGCGTAATATGATGGAAGTAAATTTTCATGAACTTAATTCTATAAAAGATGAAAAGATTATGTTTGCTGTAATTATGGCAAGGTATAAAGATAAATGGATATTTGTAAAACATAAAGATAGAGAAACATGGGAAATCCCTGGCGGGAATAGAGAAGAAAATGAAGATATTATGTTTACAGCAAGAAGAGAACTATTTGAAGAAACTGGTGCTGAAACATACTCTATAGTTCCAGTATGTATATACTCTGTAAAAAAAGATGATGGTGAATCTTTTGGACAACTATTTTATGCAGAAGTTGAAACAATAGGTAAGTTACCTGACTATGAGATTTCACAAGTTGAATTTTTTGAAGCAATGCCTAATGAATTAACTTATCCATTGATTCAGCCTAAGATATTTAATTATATTAAGAATTTAAAACTTAACATGGAGGGAGTAAATTGAAATCTTTAGAAACCGATAGATTGATATTGAGACAGTGGAAAGAAAGTGATAGTAAAGATTTATATGAGTATGCTAAAAGTCCATTAGTTGGACCTAATGCTGGATGGGCACCACATAAAAGTGAAGAAGAAAGTAAAGAGATAATTAAAATCTTTATTGAAAGTGGAGAAAACTATGCTATTGTTTTAAAAGAAGAAAATAAGGTTATAGGTGGAATTGGACTTCATGATAGAAAGCCAGATGAAAGTTTGATGTACTTAAATCAAAGAGAAGTAGGATATGTTCTTAATCCTAAGTACTGGGGAAAAGGAATTGTTCCAGAAGCTGTTAAGTGTCTTATTGAGTATGGATTTAATGAACTAGAGTTAGATTTAATATGGTGTGGACACTTTGACTATAATACTAACTCAAGACGAGTTAACGAAAAGTGTGGATTTAAATATAGATTTAAGGTTGATGAAACTATGGAGGCACTTAATAAAGAAGTTACTATTTGGTATTATTGCATATTTAAATTAGATTACGAGTTAGGGAAAAGGTGATTGTAATATGGATAAAAACTTAGTAGGAAGATGTGGTACATACTGTGGAGTATGTGATTGGAAAGAGAAAACTAATTGTCCAGGTTGTCAAAGATGTAATGGAAAACCATTTTGGGGTAATTGTTTAGTTGCAGAATGTTCAATCGATAAGAATTACAATCATTGTGGAGAATGTTCTAATTTGCCATGCGATAAACTAGTTGGAGCTTATAATAGTAAAGATCACGGTGATAATGGAGAGAGATTAATAAATCTAAAAAATTGGACAAAAGGGAATACTACTTATTTAAAAGTAAGGACATTAAATACAGAAGAAAGTTAGGAAGAAGAATACATGAAGAAAACAATAGGAATATTAGCCCATGTCGATGCTGGAAAGACTACTTTTTCTGAGCAGATACTTTTTCACGCAAAGAGCATAAAAAATAGAGGAAGAGTTGATCATAAAAGCTCCTTTTTAGATAGCCACAATATAGAAAAAGATAGAGGAATAACAATTTTTTCAGATCAAGCTGTTTTTAATTACAATGAATCTACCTATTATCTTATAGATACTCCAGGTCATATCGATATTTCCCAGGAAATGGAGAGAGCAATAAAGGTAATGGATTATGCCATATTAATTATCAGTGGGGTTGATGGAATACAAGCTCATACTGAAACTGTTTGGGAGCTGCTTAGAAAAAATAAAGTGCCAGTTTTCTTTTTTATAAATAAAATGGATAGAGAAACTGCAGATGTTGACAGAGTATTAAATGAAATCAAAACTAATCTAACAGAAGATGTTCTTTTAATATCAAAAGAGTTTGAAGATAACAGTATAAGTGAAGAGTTAGCAGAGTTTGTAGCAGAAAGAGATGAGAAGCTATTAGAAAAGTATCTAGATGGCGAGTATGATGAGAAGTTGTGGTTAAGTTCTTTAAAGAAACTTATAAAAGAGAACAAAGTTTACCCATGTTTAACTGGGTCTGCACTACAAGCTGTAGGAGTTGAAGAGTTCTTAGCTAAGTTTGACTTACTAACTTATACAGAGTTTGACAAAGATGAAGAGTTAAGTGCACTAGTTTACAAGATTAAGTATGATGAACAAGGTAGTAGAGTAACTTTCTTAAAAGTTTTAAGTGGAACTTTAAAGGTAAGAGACGAGTTTAAAACTAAAGATGGAGAAACTTATGAAAAAGTAAGTCAGATAAGAGTTTATAATGGAAGTAAGTTTAAAACTGTTGATGAAGTTCATGCTGGAGATATCTTTGGGGTAACTGGTCTTAGTAGTTTTAAAACAGGTGAGGGAATTGGGAATTTAGTAGATAATGCTTATTATGAGATGGTACCTACATTAAAGTCTAAAGTTATATTTGATAAAAAACTAAACATTAAGGAAGTTTTAAATAAGTTTAAAATCTTAGAAGCAGAAGATCCATCACTTAATGTAGTTTGGGATGAAAAACTACAAGAAATTCAACTTCATATAATGGGTGTAATTCAACTAGAAATATTGAAACAAGTTTTGGGAGAGAGATTTGATTTAAAGGTTGAGTTTGGACCAGGTGAAATTCTTTATAAAGAAACAATAGTAGAAGAAACTATAGGATATGGGCACTTTGAACCATTAAAACATTATGCAGAAGTCCACTTAAAATTAGAACCTTTAAAAAGAAATGAGGGAATAAGGTTTGAGAATAAATGTCATGCAGATGATATGACAGTAGGAAATCAAAACTTAGTAAAGGTACATATATTTGAAAAAGAGCATAGGGGGATACTGACAGGTTCACCTATAACTGATATAAAAGTAACATTACTTACTGGAAGGGCACACAATAAACATACAGAAGGTGGAGATTTTAGAGAAGCTACCTTAAGAGCTTTAAGACAAGGATTAGAAAGTACAAAAAATATTATACTTGAGCCTTATTATAGATTTAAGATAGAAGCACATTTAGATTATATGGGAAAGATATTATCAGATATACAAAGATTAAATGGTACTTTTGAAGCTCCTGATATAAACCTTGATAAAGTGATAGTACTAGGAAGAGGACCAGTAGCAACTTTTATGAACTATAACATTGAATTTGTTGCAATTACAAAAGGGAAAGGTAAACTTAACTTAATATTTGATGGATATGATGTATGTCATAATGAAGAAGAGGTAATTGAAAAAATAGGGTATAACAAAAATGCTGATATCGAGTATACATCAACCTCAGTATTTTGTTCAAAAGGTCAAAGCTTTTTAGTTGAAGGTAAAGATGCTAAAGAGTATATGCACATATTAAAATAGGGTAAAAGGGAGACTTAAAATGAGAACTAAAACTATATATTTTGCTACAAAAGCGTTAATTGTTAATGCGGGTAAGTTTTTAGCAGTACATAAATCGAATGTAAATTATGACTTATATGAATTGCCCGGTGGAAGATTAGAATTTGGAGAAACTCCAGAAGAAACTTTGAAAAGAGAAATAAGAGAAGAACTTAACATTAAAGTAAATCCTATCAAACTTTTTGATACATGGACTTTTATATCTGATGACTATCAGATAGTTGGAGTGATTTATCTATGTACCATTAAAGAAGGTAAAATAACTTTGTCAGAGGAACATGATAAATACCAATGGTTACCTTTAGAAAAAGAATCAAGTCAATATATGCATAAAGTTTTTAATGAAAAAATGTGTAACTGGGATTTTGATAATATCATAAAATAATGGACATAAAACCACTAAAAGTCAAATGAATTTTTAGTGGTTTTTATTGTTAAATTAAACTTTATATTCAATTTTTTTAATGGATTTAGATAAAAATTTTAATTAATATTATTTGATTGTGTAATAATTTGTCGTATGCTAAAATATCTTTGATACAGGATAAAAATAATTTGATTTAGGAGAATTATATGTTCTTAAAGAATTTTAAAATTGCTCAAAAATTATCATTTGCGCTTGGCTTAGTAGTCATATTTGTACTTGGATTACTAAGTTATATTTACATTAATTTTAATGGACAAAGTAATGCAATTGATTCAAATGTTGAGAGTTACAATATAATAAGAAAATCGGATCAGATTTTAATTAGTTTATTAAATATGGAAACTGGAGCAAGAGGTTTTGCTTTTACTGGTAGGGAGGAATTTTTAGAACCTTTTAATACAGGAAAGAGTAGTGTCTATAATGAGATTGAAGAGTTAAGTAGTTATACAAGTGATAATACATTACAGCAAACAAGAATAAACAAATTAAGAAGAGACTTAGACTTATGGATTACATATGAAAGTGCGAGTATAATTGAAGCAAGAAAACAAGTTAATAATGGAAACTTAAAACTAGAAGATCTGGTTGAAGAAGCTCAAAAAGGTATTGCTAAGAATTATATGGAAGATATTAGGGTTTCTTTAAAGGACATCGCTGATAAAGAAGTCAGTATATTAGAAGATAGAAAAAGTAATCTAGAATATACTCAAAAGTTAACCGTATATGTAATTCTAGTTGGAGCTGTTGCAGTAATTTTTGTTTCAGTTTTTATAGGTTTCTTCTTGGCAAGAATGGTTGTAGAACCTGTAACTACAGTAACAGAAACTTTTAAAAGAATATCTGAAGGAGATGCAGATTTAAATGTTAGATTAAATGCAGATTCAAAAGATGAACTTGGGGCTATGGCTAAGTATTTTAATACTTTTATGTTTAAACTAACGGAAATAATGACAGAAAATAGAAATCAAAATTGGATTAAGTCAGGACATGCAGAGCTTACCGAAAATATAAATGGAGAGGTTAACATACCAGTATTAGCCAACAAAGTTATTAATTATATAAGTAAATATGTTGATGCAAAAATAGGAGCTATATATGTTAAAACAGAAGATGGCAACTTTAAGTTAGTTGGAAGTTATGCATATAAGAAACGTAAAAATCTTTCTAACATAGTTAAACTTGGAGAAGGTATAATAGGTCAAGCTGCTTTAGAAAAGCAAAGTATGACAATTAGCAATATACCAGAGGACTATGTATACATAAATACTGGACTAGGTGAAGCAGTCCCTAAAAATATTTTAGTTGTTCCTTGTTTAGACAATAATGAGGTAGTTTGTATAATTGAACTGGGAACTTTTAATGAGTTTAGTAATAAACAGTTAGAGTTTATAGAACAAGTAAGTAATGGAGTTGCAATAGCTGTAAACTCTGCAGAAGCTCAAAATAAACTCAAAGAGCTTTTAAGAAAAACGTTAGAACAGTCAGAAGAACTACAAACTCAGCAAGAAGAGTTAAGACAAAATAATGAAGAGTTAGAACAACAAACTAAGGCTTTAAAAGAGTCCGAAGCTTACATGCAAAGGCAGCAAGAAGAACTTAGAGTTTTAAATGAAGAACTTGAGGAGAGAACTAAGGGTTTAGAACTTCAGAAAAAAGATATAACAGCCAAAAATGAAAATTTAACAAAAGCTCAAAAAGAAATAGAGGAAAAAGCTAATGCTTTAGAACTTGCAAGTAAATATAAGTCAGAGTTTTTAGCTAACATGTCCCATGAACTTAGAACTCCATTAAATAGTATAATAGTACTTTCACAAATGATAGCAGAAAATAAAGAAAATGGTACACTATCTGAAAAACAACTTGAGTTTGTAAACACTATAAACTCATCTGGTGAAGACTTGTTGAAACTTATAAATGATATATTAGATATTTCTAAAGTTGAAGCAGGTAAGTTAGAGTTGAACTTAGAAGTCATCAGTTTAGCAGACTTAGTGAAATATGTAAAACAATCTTTTGCTCCATTTGCAGAGAAAAAAGGATTATTTTTTGATGTTGAAGTTCAAGATGGATTAGAGTTAGAAATAATGGCAGACTATCAAAGACTTCAGCAGATATCTAACAATCTTTTATCTAATGCATTTAAGTTTACTCATAAAGGTGGAGTTACTTACTCTATAACTTCAAGTAAAACTAAAAAGTCTGATGAGTATAATTACTATATAGATATAGCAGTAAAAGATACAGGAATAGGAGTTGCATCTGATAAAACAGAACTTATATTTGAGGCATTTAAACAATCAGATGGAAGTACAAGCAGGAAATATGGTGGAACTGGACTAGGATTATCTATATCAAGAGAGTTTGCAAAACTTATGAATGGAGAAATAACTGTAAAGAGTTATGAAGGCATTGGAAGCACCTTTACTTTGACTTTTGAGGCAAAGAGAGTTAAAACTCATAGTGAAACTAGTACACAAGTAGGTAAAACTACAGAAGAAAAAGAAGTGAAAATCTTAAAAGATGAGTTTAAAAAACTTTTGATTGTAGAATCAGAAAAAAACTCGAATATAGAACAAATATTAGAAGGTAAAGATATACTTATAACAACTGTAAAAAGTGGAGTAAAGTCATTAGAACTATTGGAAAATGAAAACTTTGACTGCATGATATTAGATTATGAAGTAAAGGATATGAACCCTTTGAATTTGCTAATGGAACTAAAGCAAAGAGAGCTTATAAACTTCCCTATAATAATCTATACAGGAGAACAATTAACAAGAGATGAAGAAGAGAAATTACAAAGGTATACTGAAAGTATTATTATAAAGGGTGCCCGTTCTAGCGAAAGATTAGTTTCTGAAGTTAGTTTATTCCTTCAAGATGATGATATAGAAATGAAAAATATAGAAATAGACGAAGTACAATCAGCTGTAGAAGAAGAGGGCTTTAAGAATAAAAAAATTCTAATAGTAGATGATGATATGAGAAATGTATTTGCACTTACCAGTGTATTAGAAGAAAAGGGTCTTAAGGTAGTAGTTGGAAGAAGCGGAAATGAAGGAATAAAAAAACTTAATGAAGAAGGTAATATTGATTTAATTTTAATGGATATAATGATGCCTGATATGGATGGATATCTAGCAATTAAAGAGATTAGAAAAGATTCAAAATTTGCAAAAACACCTATAATAGCAGTTACAGCAAAATCAATGAAAGAAGATAGGCAAAAGTGTATTGAAGTTGGAGCAGATGACTATTTAACTAAACCTATAGACGTTCCTAGACTTATTTCTCTATTAAGGGTGTGGTTGTATAAATGAGTAATGAGGAATTAAAAGAAAAAATTGATAATGAAGACTTGGAGATAGCTTTATTACTTGAAACAATATATAAGAAATATGGTTATGATTTTAGAGGTTATTCTCCAGCCCATATAAAACGAAGAATTGTTCATAGAATGACTATGGAAGATTTAAAAAACATAAGTGAACTTCAACACAAAGTTATATATGATAAAAAGTTTATAAACACAATATTAAGTGATTTCTCTATAAATGTAACTGAGATGTATCGTGATCCAAGCCTTTTTAAAAGCTTTAGAGAAAAGGTTATACCAGTACTTAAGACTTATCCTTTCATTAGAATTTGGCATGCTGGATGTTCAACTGGAGAAGAGGTTTATTCTATGGCTATCCTTCTAAAAGAAGAGGGTTTATATGATAGAACTCAAATATATGCAACAGATTTTAATAAGGTTGTTTTAAAAAAGGCAAAAGAAGGTATCTATCCACTTGAGAGAATAAAGGAGTATAGCTATAATTATCAAAAAGCTGGAGGTTCATCAACTCTTTCAAACTATTATTTAGCAAGCAATGATTTTGTTGTGTTTGATAAAAGTTTAAGAGAGAAGGTTACTTTTGCAGACCATAATCTTGTTACAGACGGAGTTTTTGGAGAAATGCACGTTATAGTGTGCAGAAATGTATTAATATATTTTAGTAAGGATTTGCAGGACAAGGTTACTAAACTTTTTGCAGACAGCTTAATAAGTGGTGGTTTTTTATGTTTAGGTTCTAAGGAAAATATAAAGTTTTCTAAAAATGCAGAAATGTTTAATGATTTTGTAATGAAAGAAAAGATATTTCAAAAAAGATATAGAAGAACAATTTTAGGTTTATAATTTTATAAAATTACTATTAGAGGAGTTTAATGTGAGCAGAAAAAATTACATAGATATATTAATTGTGGATGATAGACCAGAAAACTTATTGGTATTAGAGAGCATACTTTATAATATGGAATGCAATATTATAAAAGCTACTTCAGGAAATGAAGCACTAAGCTTGATGTTTGATTATAATTTTGCTTTAGTTTTATTAGATGTTCAGATGCCTGAAATGGATGGATTTGAAATAGCTGAACTAATGAGAAGTAATTCAAGAACTCGATTTACTCCTATAATTTTTGTAACTGCAATCAGTAAAGAAAAGAAGTGTATATTTAAGGGGTATGAGGTTGGAGCTGTTGATTATCTCTTTAAGCCGATTGAACCAGTGGTATTACAAAGTAAGGTGAAGTTTTTTATAGAACTTTATAATCAAAACAAAATAATTGAACAACAAAAGACCTTGCTAGAGATTAAGATAAAAGAATTATCTGAACTTAAAGCTGCAAATTTTAATTTAGAAAATTTATCTTACACAGATGGGTTAACAGGAATATCAAACAGAAGAAATTTTGATTCATATATAGAGATGAGCTGGAATAATTGTTTAAACTCCAATAAACCATTGTCATTAATAATGATGGACATTGATTACTTTAAACTATATAACGATAACTATGGACATATCAAAGGTGATGACTGTTTAAAGGCAGTTGCAAAAGAACTATCCAAAAGTGCAAAAAGGACTTTGGATCTTTCAGCTAGGTATGGTGGAGAAGAGTTTGTTATAATATTGCCTGAAACCCATAAGGATGGGGCAGAAATCATAGCTGAAGAGATAAGAAAAAATATAATAAATCTTGACATTCCCCATGAGTCTTCCCCTATATCTAAAAATGTAACCTTAAGCCTAGGCGTAACAACGATGGTTCCTAATAATCAACATACCATATCAGAATTTATAAATGACGCAGATAAGGCTTTGTATGAAGCTAAAAGCTTAGGAAGAAATAGGACATGTTTTGTGGATAATTTAAATTAAAAAATAAAGTCTAGAAATTCTAGGCTTTATTTTTTTCTATATAACAATCTATTATTTTTCTTGCGATGCTTACTCTAGTTGGAAGCTCAGGTAGGTTATCAATATCAAACCAGTCTGCTGAAAGAATTTCAGTTCCATCCTCAACTATTTCTCCACTTTCATAATCAGCAGTAAAACCTACCATTAATGAATTAGGAAATGGCCAAGGCTGACTTCCCCAATATTTAACGTTTTTAACTTGTATCCCAACTTCTTCTTGTATCTCTCTTTTGGCTGCTTCTTCAAGGGTTTCTCCAGGTTCTACAAAACCCGCTATAAGACTATGCATATTTCCTTTAAAAGATTTATTGTGAGCTAAAAGAAGTTTACCTTCTTTAAATACAGCTGTTATTACTGCAGGAGATATTCTTGGATAGTTTACAAAGCCGCAGTTTGTACACTTTTTTGCATATTCTTCTTTGATTGTTATAGTAGTACTTCCACAACAACCACAATATTGATGAGTTTTATCCCAAGTAACAATTTGATAAGCTTTCCCAGCTAAAAGAAAGATATCTTCATCTAAGTCATTATATAAAGATCTGAGTTCCTTAAAGTGCATGTTTTCTTTAGAGGATTCTTCTGAATCAACTTCTACTGAATAAGAAGGTTGTCCGAAAAGAGTTCCAAGATATTGTTTTCTAACAATAGAAAGGTTTAATTCCTCTAGTGTTTTAGTAGACGGGATGGTTACCTTATCATTAATGACTTCTACTAAAAGCTTGTTATTGAAAAATATAAACCAATATTTATTAATTTCATCTTCATTTTCAAGTTTAGCTAGTGGTGAATAATTTTTATAAATACTTTCCATATTTGCTACTCCTTAAGTCAAATTTGTATATTATTTTTAAGAATACCACATCGAATTTTAATAATCAAATGTAATAAGATTATGTTATGCTATAGTAGTAAGATTAAAAGGAATCTAATGAAGTTCTATGAACTTTTATTAGAGTAAGGGGGACAAATGGAGAAAATTGAAATTAGAAAGATTGAAAACAAAAAGGAAATTCCTTATGATTTACTTTTATTAGCAGATCCTTCTATGGAAGTAATAGAGGAGTATGCAAGCAGAGGGGAAGTTTATGGTGGTTTTATTGGCAACAGTATTATAGGTGCGTATGTACTTATTAAAACTAGACCAGCTACCTTGGAGCTTGTAAATATTTCGATTTGCGATGAATATCAAGGAAAAGGAATCGGTAAATTGTTAATATATGATGCAATTGATAAAGCTAAAATGCAAGGAGTAAAGACCTTGGAAGTTGGTACAGGAAATTCAAGTATAACTCAACTAGCTTTTTATCAAAAATGTGGTTTTAGAATAACTGGAGTAGATAGAGATTTTTTCAAAAAACATTATGAAGAAAAAATTATTGAAAATGGTATAGAGTGTGTTGATATGATTAGAATGAGCATGGAACTATAAAGGGAAATAGGGTGAATTATGAATATAATAGAAGAGAAGAATATGAGTGAAATTAATCTTATAAAGCCTTTATGGGAAAAATTGAATGAGGTTCACTTGAAGCAATCTGTTTATTTTAAGAAGAAGTATGAAAGTTTTACTTTTGAAGAGCGGATTGAATCTATATTAAAAAAAGCTCAACATGGAAAGATAAAACTATATATGATTTATGATGAAAAAGAAAATAGGTATGTGGGATATTGTTTAAGTTCAATACAAGAAGAAGTAGGTGAAATTGAATCTATATTTATAGAGGAAAATTATCGTAAATCAGGCTTAGGGGATAAGCTTATGAGTAAATCATTGAAGTGGTTTGAAGAAAATTCAATTACTAATATTGAAATAAATGTAGTTTATGCAAATGATAGCGCATTACCATTTTATCAAAAACATGGATTTTTCATTGGAAACTATATTTTAAGAAGACAGAAGTAAAGGAGAACTAAACGTGATAATAAAAAGTGTAACGCTATACGTTAAGAAGGAAAATAGAGAAGACTTTATTAAGGCCACTTTAGAGAATCAGAGAAATTCTTTAAAGGAAGAAGAAGTAATAAGTTTTGACTTTTTTCAAAGTGATGAAGATGAAACTAAGTTTTTGCTTTATGAAGTATATAAATCAGAAAAAGGTATGTCATCTCATTTAGAAACAGAACATTTTAAAAAGTGGATAAAAACAGTAGAGGATTTTTTCTCAAAACCAAGAGAAAAAGCTACATATATTCCAATAGAATAAATTTTAAAAAGTATCTAGAGAAATATTCTGGATACTTTTTTGTTGACAAAAAATAATTATAAGAATATTATTAAGTTATAACTCAATGAGTAAACACTCAATTAAATTAAAGGAAGAAACATATGAAAGAAAATAAAAGAAATGTGCAGAAGGAATTAACTAGAAAGAAATTAATAGAGGTAGCCATAAAACTATTTGGTGATAATGGAATATTAAATACTAAAACCATAGATATATCAAAAGAAGCAGGGGTATCCCACGGAACAGTTTTTTCTCACTTTAGAACTCAAGAGGAATTATTAGATACTGTAATTGAAGAGGTTGGTGATAGGATCGTTTCAAAACTTCAAGAGCTCATTGACGTTAAGGGTAGCTTAGAAGAGATTCTAAAAGCCCACATAAATGGACTTATAGAGTTTGAAAAGTTTTATACGAGGCTCATAATAGAGAGAAGATTGCTACCTGAAAGTGCTAGTAATATATATGTAATAATTCAATCTAGTATATCCTTTCATATTGGGGAAGTATTAAAGGAAGAAATAGCTAAAGGGAAAATAATAGATACACCTATACATTTGTTATTTAATTCATGGGTAGGATTAATCCATTATTATTTAACTAATGGGGATTTATTTACTAATGATGGATCTATTTTAAATAATTATGGTCAGGATTTAATTAATCATTATATAAAACTAATAAAGGTAAAGAAGGGATAAGCATGTATGAGGAGATACTAGATAGAGTAAAAGTAGTTGAAAACGGGTTTAAGGAAATTGAAAAAGAAGCTCTAGTTTTAGTTAAAAACAATACTATTGAAGAGAGTTTTAACCTTGGAAAAGAGTTTTATTTATCAGAAATTTATCAAGTTAGAGAACTTGGGGTTTTTATTTTTGGAGAAATTGCTTGGAAGAAAAATGAGGCATTGGTATTACTAAAAGAGGAAGTAAGCTTAGATGAAAACTGGAGAGTACAAGAGATATTAGCAAAGGCTTTTGATAAGTATTGCTACTGTGTAGGATATGAGAAAACATTACCTATAATTAAAGATTGGCTTAAAAGTGATAGAGCAAATGTCAGAAGGGCCGTTACTGAAGGATTAAGGATATGGACAGGAAGAGATTATTTTAGGAACCATCCAAAGGTAGCAGTAGATTTACTTTCAGAACTTAAAGAAGATGAAAGTGAATATGTTAGAAAATCTGTAGGAAATGCCTTAAGAGATATAAGTAAAAAACATACTTCTCTCATAATAGAAGAACTTAAAACTTGGGATATTTCTAATAATCATATAAATCAAGTTTATAAACTTGCAAATAAATATATAAAAGATAGGAGAATTTAATATGAAAAATTATGATAATTTTTTTCTAGGTGTAAAAGATCTTAAGGAAGCAAAAAAGTATTATGGAGAAACTTTGGGATTAAAACTTAAGTTTGATTTCTCTAATAAAGGAATGATGGCTTTTAATGTAGGTGATGAGGAACCAGCAATTATACTAAAAGATGAAAACATATTTAAAAACATTAAACCTACTATATGGTTTGAAGTTGATAATGTTCAAAGTATTTATAAAGAACTTAAGGAAAAAGGGGTTGAATTTTTATCAGAACCCTTTGAAATAGGTACTGGAGTAGCAGTAGAGTTTGAAGATCCTTTTGGAAACAGATTAGGAATAACCGATTATGTAAAAATGAATAAATAAGAGGTGAAAAATATGAAAAAATGTATAGCTTGCGGAATGCCATTAAAACATAAAGAGGACTTTCCAAATGAAGATGAAACTAAAGATTATTGTAAATACTGCTCAAAAGAAGATGGCTCAATGCAGTCTTATGATGAAAAGTTAGAGTCTTTAACCAAATTTATAGTTAATACTCAAGGGTTAATGGAAGAAGTCGCAACTACAGCAGCAAAATCCATGATGGAGAAACTTCCAGCTTGGGCAAATAAATGAGAATAAAAAATATCTGAAGACAGTAATTGCCTCCAGATATTTTTTATTTTAGTGATATTGTAACGCTGTTTTCCATATCTAAAGTTACTGTAGCACCAGGAAAATGAATTTCAAAAAGAATTAAACTTTCTCCAACTTGATTTATTAAATCCTCGTAAAATGGGAACTTATTTACAAAAGCCTCTCTTAAATCATATATGGTACGAGGACTTTCTATAACTTGTCCCTTTGCTCTTATATGTTCATTTTCTACATGGGGGATTGTTGTAAAGGCTATGTTTGGGTTTAATTTAAATTCTTTTACCTTATCGTTTTTATTGAAGCTTGTGAAAAATAGCAGGTTAGAAGCCTCTTCGTAATAAAAGTTAACTAATCTTACGTTAGATTGGTTATCAAAATTTGTTGCTAAGGCAATTTCAGTGTGCTCTTTCATAATTCTTAAAAATTCTTTTTTTATATCCATTTAAATCTCTCCTTTAATAATTAGTATAGTTATAGTATACTTTCAAAAGGTGTCATTATTTGATACCATTAATATGATAAGGAGAAAATTATGAGTAAATCTGAAAGAATAAATGATATGATGATATATCTTAATGATAAAAATTTCTTTAATCTTAAGGACCTAATGGATAGATATGATATTTCTAAAAGTACAGCATTAAGGGATGTAGCATCTTTAGAGGAAATGGGAATGCCTATTTTTTCAGAACCAGGAAGAAATGGTCGTTATGGTGTCTTAAAAAACAAATTACTATCTCCAATTGTATTTACAGTAGATGAAATGAGTGCGTTATATTTTTCGATGTTAACTCTAAAGGCTTATGAATCAACTCCATTTCATTTAAAACTTGAAACATTAAAAAGAAAATTTGAGATGTGTCTTTCAGAAGGATATATTGATGAACTTCATAAAATGGAAGAAATATTAAGGCTTGAAGTATCCAAACATAATAATAGCAGCCCTTTATTGAAAGACATTTTGAAAGCAGCAATTGAGGAACAGGTTTGTAATCTAATCTATACTAAAAAGGGAATTAGAAAAGAGTATAAAGTTCAGTTTTTTGATATAACAGCTAATTATGGTCAATGGTATGTAACTGCATTTAATTTTGAAACCGAAACTATTAGAGTTTTTAGATGTGACAAGATAGATTATATTTCTATAATAGATGATTATAAACCCAAATCTATCAAAGAATTAAAGCAAGCATTTTTAAAAGTATTTAAAAGAAAAGAAGCTATAGATTTTGAAATAGAGGTAACTAATAAAGGTGTAGACTTATTTTACAAGGAGCACTATCCATCAATGCACTTAAATATTGAGGGTAAAAGAAATTATATCAAGGGTTTTTATAATAAAGGAGAGGAGAAATTTATATCAAATTATTTTATTAATTACTCTGATTCTATAATATCAATAAAACCTAATTCCTTAAAAGAACTTATGATTGAAAGAGTTTCTTCATTAAGTGAGTATTATAAAAAAATGATGCTAGAATAAGTAGCATCATTTTTCATATTAGAATTTATTATAAAAAACTATTTCAGAAAGTTCTTTCCTAGTTGTATGCATAGGGCTAGGTTTTGAATCTTGACTTGGATATCCTACTGGAAGTATACTTATTGCTTCTAAATTATCAGGAATATTATAGGCTTCTTTTATTGCAACAGGATCAAAGAAACCAACCCAAGTACTTCCAAGACCAAGTTCATGAAGTTGAAGCATCATGTGGGTTGTTATAATACTTGCATCAATATCACTTGAGGATTTACCATCAAACTTAACACGCTTCCAAGAAGTTTCTGTATCAACACATACAACTAATGCAAGTGGTGCATTGAAATGATAAGTAGTGCAGGATTTTAATTTCTCCAAAGCCTCATCACTTTCAAGTACTAGAATTCTCTGTGGCTGGCGATTTGCAGCAGTTGGAGCTAATCTAGCTGATTCAAGTATTAAATCTAGCTTTTCTTTTTCAACCTTTTTTGAATCAAAACTTCTAACAGAATATCTTTCTTTTACTAACTCTACAAAATCCATAGAAATACCTCCCTTTTTTATTTTATTATAAATTATAGAAAGCTTATTTCCAAGTTATGCTTGCAGATTTTCTTGGTACAGTTCTCTTATAAGTGACACTTGGATATCCTACAATCATACATGTAACAACTTGTTTACCTGGTTCTATATTAAGAAAATCTAAAATTTCTTTGCTGTTTTGAGAAGCTCTTACAAAAAATCCACTAAAGAAGGTTCCAAGACCTAAAGCATTTGTCATAAGCTCCATATTTGAAGATGCTAAAGCACCACTAACATCTGAATTAGCTGTAACAACTATTACTGATGGTGCATTAAAGAATATTTTGTCATTTTTAGAATCTTGTTTGTAATTAGCATACATGTCTAACCACATCTTGGCATATCTCTTATATCTTGACATCTCAGGTGATGGATCATTTAGCATGTTTTCACCTATTACTTTTAAGCTTTCAAAAGTCATAGCTTTAAGTGTTTTTAGGTTTTCACCTCTTATAACAGTATAAGAAACATCTTGAAGATTGCTTCCAGTTTGAGTAAATCTTCCAGCTTCAATTATCTTTACAAGCTTGTCTTCCTCAACTTCTTTATCTTTAAATTGTCTTATAGTTCTTCTATATTTAATAAAATTCAATAAGTTATCAGAACTTAAAGAAAAATCCTCAGAAGAAAATTCTTTTACTTCATCCATATCATAGTCATCGGTAGATACAGCTGCCTTTGGGCATACAGCTATACAATGTCCACATTTCATACAAGTTACATTATTAATTCTGGCTTTTCCATCCACCATTTCTATATCTCTTGGAAAACAGTCTTTTACACATAGACCACAGCCTATACATTTTTCAGCATTTACACTAAACATATAATTCACTCCTCTTAATGGTTTTTAACAAAATGATTATAGCACTAAAATATAAGTTGTGTCCAATTTAATGTGAAGAAACAAAGCAATATCATACAAGAAACCATATGATTTTTATGATAAACTTAGACCATGAAATTGAGAAAGGAAGTTTTAAAGTGAAAAATGAAATAAGAACCATAAAATACGATACAGAACTTAATATAGAGGCCTACAACTTTAAAGGTATAATGCAGAAGTTTCCGAATCACTTTCATGATTGTTATGTTATAGGTTTTATAGATAGCGGTAGGAGAAGTTTAGAGTGCAAAAATAAAGAATATATAGTTGAGCCAGGAGATATAGTAGTATTTAACCCAAAAGACAATCATGCCTGTGAGCAGATTGACAATAAAACCCTTGATTATAGGTGTATTAACATCAAAATTGAAGTTATGAGAAAAGTTGCTTTTGAGATTACTGGGAAAGAGTATGCTCCTTATTTTAATAAAACAGTTCTATTTCATAGTGAACTATCGTCATCCTTAAAGGAGCTTCATTCAATGATTTTTAGTGAAGAGAAGGATTTTAAAAAGGAAGAACTTTTCTATTTTTTAATAGAGCAATTAATTGAGGAATTTACAGAACCAGCACCTGTATTCAAGCTTGACAATATAAGTAGTGAAATTGAAATGGTTTGTGAGTTCTTAGAAAATAATTATACGAGGAATATAACTTTAAACGAATTAAGTGATTTAGTTAAATTAAGTAAATACTATCTGCTACGTTCTTTTACTAAACAAAAAGGAATTTCTCCTTATAGTTATTTAGAAACCATAAGAATAAACAAAGCTAAACTATTGTTAGAGGGTGGAACATCAATAATCGAAACTGCTATGGAGACAGGCTTTGTGGATCAAAGTCATTTTTCAAAATTTTTTAAGAATTTTATAGGACTTACTCCAAGGCAATATATGAAGATATTTATTGAAAAAGATAATGAAGGAGAAAGTTATGATAAAAAATGAAAATACAAGAGGGCATTTACTTGCTCTTATTACAATAATAATTTGGGGGACTACATTCATATCTACTAAGGTACTTTTAAAAGAATTTTCCCCTGTAGAAATACTATTTTTTAGATTTATTATAGGATATTTTGTTCTCTTAGTAGCATATCCTAAAAAGTTTAAGCTTCTTGATAGAAAACAAGAGTGGTATTTTATATTTGCAGGAATAACTGGAGTTACCTTGTACTTCTTATTAGAGAACATAGCATTAACCTATACCCTTGCTTCTAACGTTGGGGTTATAGTTTCTATAAATCCATTCTTTACAGCTTTACTTGCACACTTTTTCGTGAAAAAAGAAAAATTAGAACCTAGATTTTTTAAAGGATTTCTAGTTGCTATGGTAGGAATATTATTAATAAACTTTAATAGTAGTAAAGTGCTTATGCTAAATCCTATAGGTGACATATTAGCTGTTTTTGCAGCAATTGTTTGGGCTGTATATTCTACCTTAATAAAGAAGATAAGTGAATTTAAATATAATATTATATTAGTTACGAGAAAGGTTTTCTTTTATGGAATAATATTTATGATACCTGCTTTGTTTATTTATGACTTCAAAATTAATTTAAATAGATTCTCTGAGATTAATAATTTGATTAATATTCTATTTTTAGGAATAGGGGCATCAGCTTTATGCTTTGGAACATGGAACTATTGTGTAAAAGTGTTAGGGGTAGTTAAGACAAGTGTCTACATCTATCTAGTTCCTATAGTAACTCTCTTGACTTCAGCCATAATTTTAAGGGAAAAGATAACTTTTTTATCTCTTTTAGGGACAATTGTGACTTTAGGAGGACTAGTTATTTTAGAAAAAAAGGATAAGAATATAGATGTAGTTGGGAAAGTAAATGAAGTGTAAAAATCTAATTCACCTAATTCTAATAAAACCTATGAGATTATCAATGTAGTTGTGATATTATAAAAAGAGTATCATAAATTACAGGAGGTAGTACATGGAGTTTGATATTTATAAGCTTGCTGATAATTATAAGTTAACTGAAGTTGAGAGACAACTGCTTGAATATATATTGAAAAATATAGATAAGGTATTAAACATGGGAGTAAGGGAAGTTGCAAATATTAATTATACTTCTACTGCAACCATAATTAAGCTCTCGAAGAAATTAGGCTATACAGGATACACTGATATGGTGTATAGACTTAATTTCATTATTAAAAATCAAAAAAAGAATCAAGATAGAACTTCAGATATTACCAGTTTCATAGATGAGATTGAGAAGGAAAATATAGATAGTTTTATAAATATGCTTGTGAAAAATAGAGATAATATAATTCTTATAACAGCTACTGGTTTTTCAGATCCTATTGCAGAATTTTTTTGGAGAAAGCTTTTGGTTTTAGGATTTAAATGTATTAAAACTAACTCATATGGAGTATACGACAGTAATCAGATAGGTGCTTCATTAGTTATAGGCATATCTAAAAGTGGTGAAACAGAAAGTGTAACAAAGGTTATAGATTATGCAGTTAATAATAGTCTAGAGGTAATTACTTTTACAGGAAGCCCTATGGATTATATGGCAAAAAAATCAACTCTCCATTTTTCAATCTTAGATGATAAACAATTAGATGATAGAAATATTACTGCAAATTATTTTTATGCTAGGGTAATGATAATAATAGAATATCTATTAGATAAAGTAATGAAAAATATATAAAGTTTGTAAAATAGCCGTTTAAGAAGGATTTTCTTAGATGGCTATTTTGATTTGAAAAGGTAAACATGTTTACTTTTTGGTCAACATGTTACTGAAAGGGTGAAAACTATTAACAAGCAGATTTAATAATGTTATTCTAGGTTCAAGGTAATTACCAGAGATAAAACTTAATAAGTAGATAGAGGAGAAGATTTAAATGAAGGATAAGATTCTTAACAGTATGCAAAAGTTTGCCAAAGCTATGATTGGCCCGGTCTTATTTTTACCAATAGTAGGAATGTCTATCGCATTAACTGCTGTTTTTACTAATACAACCTTTGTTACTGAAAAGGGAGTAATTTGGACAATAGGAAAATTCTTTAATGGAATGCTAAATCCTATTATGGGGAACTTAAGTATTCTATTCTGTGTAGGAATAGCTATGGGAATGGCTAAAAAGAAGAAAGCAGAAGCTGCTTTTGTAGCTCTTATGTCTTATATATTATTTTTAGGTGCAAATAGTAGATGGTTAGAGTTATCAGGAAAGATAATCAAAGGAGATACAGCAGGTGCTTTATATGGAACAGGTCAAACTATTCAGCTTGGTTTCCATGTAACCGATATGGGTGTTTTTTTAGGAATGATTTTAGGTGTACTTGTTGCAGTAGTTCACAACAAGTATGGAAGTAAAGAATTTAAAGGGGCTATGGCTCCTTATGGTAACAGCAAACTTGTATTCGTTGTAATGATTCCAGTAATTGCGGTGTTTAGTATTTTGGCTACTTATGTTTGGCCAACTATTGCAAATGGAATAACTGCTTTAACAGGATTTATGAGTTCAGCAGGAGCTTTAGGTGTATTTGTATACGGATTCTTAAATAGATTTTTAGTTCCAACAGGACTACATCATCTAATTTGGTCACCATTCCTTTATTCAGCAGTGGGAGATCAGATGATAATAAATGGTGAAAATGTAATAGGCGCAAAACCAGTATTCTTAGCATTACTTAATGATCCAACAATAACTATGATGCCTGATTCAGCAAGATTTTTAACTTATGGTTTAGTTAAAACTTTTGGAGTTATTGGAGTAGCTTTAGCATTCTACTTTACAGCTAAGAAAGTTAAACGTAGCAACTTAAAAGCTCAATTAATTCCATCAACTTTAACAGCTGTAATAGCTGGTATTACAGAACCACTTGAATTTACATTTATATTTGCAGCACCATTATTATGGTTTGTATACTCAGTTATTGATGGATTATTTCAAATGTTTGTCTATATATTTAATGTAAGGGTTTGTGCAACAAATGGTATTTTGGATTTCTTAGTTATAAACTTGCCTGCAGGAGTAGGTAAAACACATTGGCCTATGTATGTATTAATAGGACTTGTTGAGATAGCTGTAATATTCTTTGTGTTCAAGTTCATGATTGAAAAAATGAATCTAAAAACCCCAGGTAGAGAAGATGATTCTGACGATATTATAGATTTAAATGAAAATGCAGCAGCAGTAAAAAATCAAATGAAATCAGCAGTAGTTCAAGATGAGGTTAAGGCAGATAGAGAAAAAGCTCTTACAATAATAAAAGCTTTAGGTGGAAAAGAAAACATATTGACTGTTGAGAATTGTTTTTCAAGATTAAGAGTTGAAGTTGTTGATAACAGTTTAATAGATGAAAAAACTTTAAAAACTACAGGAGCATCTGGAGTTGTAAGAAAAGGAAATAACATTCAAGTAGTCTACGGTCTTACAATAAATAAAATTAGAACAATTGTTGATGAGGCATTAGAAATAAAAGAATAAGAATTTAGGAGGAAGTTGAAATGAAAACATTCAAACTAGTAATTGTAGGCGGCGGAAGCACATATACACCAGGTATCGTAAAAAGTTTACTTTCAAGAAAAGACGAATTTAAAATATCTGAACTTAGATTATACGATATAAATGAGGAACGTCAAAACAAGGTAGGTGTAATAGTAAAAAAAGTTGTTGAGATGTTTGATCCAGAAGTAAAACTTATATTTACTACTAATCCAGAAGAAGGGTTTAAGGATGCAGACTTTGTATTTGCTCAAATGCGTGTAGGTTTATATAAATTAAGAGAAGCAGATGAAAAGATTCCACTAAAATATGATGTAGTTGGACAGGAAACCTGTGGACCAGGAGGATTAGCATATGGTTTAAGAACTATATATCCAATGGTTGAAATGATAGATTTCTGTGAAAAATATGCAAGTCCTAACTACTGGATTGTAAACTACTCAAATCCAGCAGCAATAGTTGCAAAAGCTATGCACAAATTAAGACCAAATGCAAGAATTCTTAATATATGTGATATGCCAGTAGCTATCATGAGAAATATGGCTAATATTTTAGATTGCGACAGACATGATATAGAAGCAGATTACTTTGGATTAAATCACTTCGGTTGGTTTACTAAAATAAGAGTAAAAGGTGAAGATAAAACAGAAGAATTAAAAGCTTATGTAAGAGAACATGGATATATTCCACCAGACTCTAGAAGTGAAGTTAGACACAATGATGCATCATGGCTTCATACATTCGATAATGCTAAATATATAGCAAGAATGTTCCCTAAATATCTTCCTAATACTTATATGCAATATTATCTATTAAGCGACAGTATAGTTAAAGATGCAGATAAGAATCACACAAGAGCTAACGAGGTTATGGAAGGAAGAGAAAAGAAAATATTTGATGCAGTAGATGAATACAATGCTACTGGAGAGATAGATCTTTCACAATTCTTCACAGGAGTTCATGGTGAGTTTATTGTTGAAGTAGCTATGAGTTTAGCTTTCGATTTAAGAAAGAGACATTTAGTTATGGTAGAAAACAATGGTGCAGTTAAAAATGTACCAGATGATGCAATGGTAGAAGTACCAGCATATATAACTAAGGATGGTCCAGAACCAATAAGAGTAGGAGAAATCCCAACTTTCTATAAAGGACTCATTGAGCAGCAAGAAGCCTGTGAAAGGTTAGTTGTAGAGGCTGCTGTAGAAAATTCTTATGAAAAAGCTCTTATGGCATTCACTATGAATAAACCAGTTCCATCTGCTTTTGTAGCTAAACAGATCTTAGACGATATGATAGAAGCAAACAAAGGCTACTGGCCAGAACTTAAATAGAAGGTGCAAAGATATGTTTAAGAATTTATTCAAAAAGAAGAATGAAAATATAATGTATGCTTTTTGTGATGGGGAAAGCCTAGACTTAAGTAAGGTTAATGATGAAGTCTTTTCTCAAAAGATGATGGGAGATGGAATCGCAATAAAACCAAGTGACACTAAAGTATATGCTCCTTGTGACTCAGAAGTAGTTACAATCATGATGGAAAGTAAACATGCAATAGGACTTAGAACAAAAGAGTCAATTGAGTTACTTATACATGTAGGAATAGACACAGTAAACCTAAAGGGTGAAGGTTTTAGTATTCACTGCAAAGAAAGCCAACAAGTTAAAAAAGGCGACTTACTTTTAAGCTTTGATAGAGAAGTTCTTAAAAGAGAAAACTTAGATGACACAATAATGCTAATACTTGCAGAACCTAACGGTCATGAAATAAAAAAATACCATGTTGGGGAAACTATGAAAGCAAGTGAAAGTATTTTATTGGAAATAAAATGATATAAAGTGAAACTTGATTCAGATAAGGGTTTGAGCCCTATCTGAATCTTAGTTGAACTTATCTAGGGTCGTGTCACTGTTAACTACCTACGGGCGTGTTACAGTGGCTAGACATCAGATAATAAAAGAAAAAGAATAAGCTTCACTTAAGGTGGGGCTTGTTCCTTTAGGAGGAGTTTTAAATGAGCATAGTTGAAAACATAATGGAGAACAAAATAGTTGCAGTAATAAGAGGAAACGACAAGGAAGAAGCATTAAACATAATAGAGGGAGCAATAGAAGGTGGCATAAAACTTATAGAAGTAACTTACACAAACAAAGATGCATCAGAAATCATAAAAAGTTTAGTTGGAAAATACAAAGATGTAGTTATAGGTGCAGGAAGCGTTTTAAATGTAGACACAGCTAGAGAAGCTATAAAGGCAGGTTCAGAATTTATAGTAGGACCAAATTTTGACGAACTTATAAGCGAATACTGTACAGAAAAAAATGTAGAATATATCCCCGGTTGTTTCACACCAACAGAAATAGTAAATGCCCTAAACTCAGGGGTTAAGGTTATTAAATTATTTCCTGGGGAAGCTTTAGGCCCAAGTTACATAAAGGCAATAAAAGCACCAATTAAAAATGTTAAGATAATGGTAACAGGTGGAGTTAACCTTGAGAACCTAAATGAATGGCTAAATAGCGGAGCAGATTCAGTAGGAATAGGAAGTATATTAACTTCTGGGACTAATAGTGACAGAACTAAAATAGCCGAAAATGCAAGAAGATTTATGGAGAAGGTAGGGAAATAACATGGGAAAAATTCTTTCAATAGGTGAAATACTTATAAGATTTACTCCAAAAAACTTTGATGTATATGGAAACTCTAACGAATTTGAATGTTTTTATGGTGGGTCAGAAGCCAATATATCCTCAATACTTTCAGCTTGGGATGTTGAAACTTCTATCCTATCAGCTCTTCCAGATAATGATATAGCTAAGAATATAAAAAGACATTTTAGAGGAGTTGGAGTAGACATAAAGAACATTCTAACTAAGGGAGAAAAGATAGGCTACTACTTCTTAGAAAGAAGCTCTGGAGTTAGAAACAGTAGTGTTATATACGATAGAAAACACAGCAGTTTTTCAGAGTTATCTATAGAAGATATAGATATAAACAAAGTACTAGAAGGAGTAACCTGGCTTCACTTTAGTGGAATAACCCTAGCAGTTGGAGAAAACTCTAGAGAAATAGTAAAAGAAGTAGTAAAGGAAGCTAAAAGAAGAAACATATTTATAAGCATGGACTTAAACTTTAGAAGCAAGATGGCAACCTTTATGGAAGCTAAAAACTATGCAACTGAATTAGCTCCTTTTGCAGATATATGTTTTGGAATAGAACCAATAATGGTAGATGATAAAGATGTAACCATGTTTGATAGAGAAAATTCTACAAAGGAAGATATATTTAAAAGGATGAGAGAACTTAAAGAAGAGTTTGGTTTTAAGTATATCTTCCACACAGAAAGAGAAAACGATAAAGAAGATAATAACACCTACTACGCTTACGCCTTAGGCGAGGAAGGAAAAGCAGAATCAGTTAAACTTACAACTAAAATGGTTGAAAGAGTAGGAAGTGGAGATGCATTTGTATCAGGAGTAATCTACTCAATTATGAAAGAAAAAAGCTTAAAAGAAGCCATAGACTTTGGAGTAGCAGCTGCAACTTTAAAATGCACTATTAAAGGGGATAGTATGCTAGTAAATCCAAAGGATGTAGAAAAGATAATAGGAGAAAAAAATTCTATAGAGAGGTAAGGTGAGAACTATGTTATATTCTCAAAAGGTAAGAAAAATAGCTCCAGAAATGGATTCTCTAAAAAGGGGGATGGGCTGGACTACAGAAGATTTAGAAAAGATGCAGGTAATAGTAGAAAGTACCTATGGTAAAAGTCATCCAGGAAGTGTTCATTTAGATGTAGTAGTAAATGAGGCTATGGAGGAGCTTACAAGTTTAAACATAAAGGCAGCAGACTATTATGCAACAGATATATGTGATGGTCAAGCCCAAGGACATGACGGTATGAACTATTCACTAGTATCTAGAGAAATAATAGCAGATATGATAGAAATCCATGCAAATGCTACAGGCTTTGATGGAGGACTATTTGTAGCAAGCTGTGATAAAGGAATGCCAGGAAACCTAGTAGCTATGTG
>NZ_FQXU01000016.1 GCF_900130055.1 Clostridium intestinale DSM 6191 | reverse complement strand
TTAAGACTAGGAGCAGAAGTTCATATAGTATATAGAAGAAGCGAAGCAGAGCTTCCAGCAAGAGTAGAAGAAGTACATCATGCAAAAGAAGAAGGAATAATCTTTGACCTTCTAACAAACCCAGTAGAAATACAACAAGATGAAAAAGGTTGGGTTACAGGCATGAAGTGTATAAGAATGGAACTAGGCGAACCTGATGCCTCAGGAAGAAGAAAACCAGTAGAGGTAGAAGGTTCAGAATTTGTAATGCCACTAGATACAGTAATAATGTCTCTAGGAACATCACCAAACCCACTAATATCTTCAACAACAAAAGGACTAGAAATAAATAAAAGAAGATGTCTAGTAGTTGAAGAAGAAACAGGAAAAACAACAAAAGACGGAGTATACGCAGGCGGAGACGCAGTAACAGGAGCTGCAACAGTAATCCTAGCAATGGGAGCAGGAAAAAGAGCTGCTAATGGAATCCATGAATATTTAAGCAGTAAATAGAGTTAATACAAGGCTGTAAAATCGACTTAAAAGGTTGGTTTTACAGTCTTTTTAAATACTACACCTAATATATAAATTATTTTTTATAAACACTTAAATAATGAATAGGCAAAAAGTAGACTACCCTAAAAAGTTAAAAAAAGGAATCTAATGAGACTAGATAAGAAGCATCTACAGGGCAGTAGTGCAACCTATAATATTAAAGAATTGAATGTCGGAGGATTTTGAGATTCATCAATACAGAAATGAATTAAAAACAATACATTTTTGTATTAACATATTTGTGGAAAATCAAGCTTTTATATTATAATAATTCATATATGAATTATTTATAGTATACATGAAGAAAAAATATAAATATGAGTAGTAAGCATAAGGTAAGAAAATTCAATGATTACGGAGATCGTTATAACTGTAGACTAATTGGTATCAAAATTGCTAATACATAATTGTATTAGATACTCGGTGTTATCAGATAAAATATTAGGAGTTGAGGAGAAAATAAATGCCCAAAAGAATATTTGAAGTTGAAAAGGATTTAAATAGTAAAATTAGAGATTTAGAGGAAAGAGGACCTCTAAAAGTTGATGAAGATATATTAAAAATAATAGAGAGTTATAAAGAAATAGTACTAAAGCAAAAAGAAGAGTTAGAAATATTGAAAACGTATAAGGATAGAGAGTTGGATGCTTTTTCTATAGGAGATGCTGTATCAGATGGTATATGTATAGTTGACAATAAGGGAATAGTGATAGCAGTCAATAAAGGATATACTGATATAACTGGAATAAAAGAAGAGGATTTAGTAGGAAGAAGTATAAAGAGTGTAGTTATTGATGGGTACTTTAATAATTCAATTTCTTTACTTGTTATTGAACAAAAAAAGAAGATAACATCTTTAGCAACTATAAATAATAATAACAAAGTACTTATAACTGGGAACCCAATATTCGATAAAAATGGTGAGGTTATTCAGGTATTAACTGTAATGAGAGATCTAACAGAGTTACTGAAGTTAAAAGATGAAATAGAAATGGCAGAAAAGAAAAATGAAAAGTATCTTAACGAGTTGAATTATTATAGAAGCAAATTCATTAAGAACAAAAACTTTATAGGAGAAAGTGTAAAGATAAGAGAAATAAAAGAACTTATTAGTTATGTTGCAAAAACAGAAGCTACAATACTAATAACAGGTGAGACAGGCTGTGGAAAAGAAATAATAGCTAAAGAGATACATGAAAAAAGTGATAGAAAAGATAATCCATATATTAAAGTAAATTGTGCTGCTATTCCAGAAAGTTTAATTGAATCAGAATTATTTGGATATGAAAAAGGGTCATTTACAGGAGCTTTGAATAAGGAGAAGCTAGGTATGTTCGAAATTGCAAATGGTGGAACTCTGCTTTTGGATGAAATAGGTGAAATGCCTATGAGCCTTCAATCAAAATTATTAAGAGTTCTTCAAGAAAAGGAATTAACTAGAGTAGGTGGAACAAAGAGTATAAAACTAGATGTAAGAGTTATTGCATCTACTAACTGTAATTTAGAAGAATTAATAAGACAAGGTAAATTTAGAGAGGATTTGTTTTATAGATTAAATGTTTTACCCATAAAAATACCTCCACTAAGAGAAAGAAAAAGTGACATCAAACTATTGATCAATGCTTTTGTAGATAAGTTTAATACAAAATATAATAAGCAAAAAAAGATTGAAGCTATGGCTATAGAAGGCTTAGAATACTATGATTGGCCTGGTAATGTAAGAGAGCTTCAAAACATAATAGAAAGGCTTATAGTTATTGATGATAGCTTATATATAAACTATGAAAATGTAGTAAACGTTCTTGGAAAAGACAAGATAAATTTCAAAAAGAATAATGAAGATTTGACTTTAAAGCAAGCTGTAAAAAAATTGGAGAGACAGATGATAGAGCAGGCTTTAAGAAGTCATGGAAGTACTTATAAAGCGGCTAGAGTATTAGGTGTAGCTCAGCCAACTGTTTTTAGAAAGGCAAAAGCATTGGGCGTGGAGATTACAAAGGAATAATGGGTTATATATTTGATTATTGATATTACTATGATGAATTTCATATATTGTCTTTAATTTTAAAAGGTATTACAAAGTGATTTTTTTATCATTATTGTGATATCTTTTTATTTTTATGAAAGGTTATCGCATTGAATAAATACATGACTTTATTGGAAAAAAGTATCTACCAACTTAATGAACTTAAATTTTAATAGAAATGTGAATTTAAAGAAGCCTATATATAAATCAATTAAAATATAGAAATCTTAATTGAAATGAGAGTTATCAATGATTTTAGAGGTAATTAATAATTAAAAGAATCAATATTAAGAAAACGATACATTAATAAATTGAAGTGATACAAAAATGTATTAGAGATAAAACTGTTATTAAATCTATACTAACACTTAGTTTTTAAAGAATGATACAAAAATGAATCAAATCTATAAGTAATTGAAAAATGTTTTCAAATATAGGTCAGAAGAAATTTAAAAAACAACTTAATTATAAAAATGTTAAAGTCCATAAAACAAGGGCTCATAGCTATTTAAGATGTAAGAGGAAAAAGGTACAAAGATTTTCCGGAGGTTTGGCATACTAATTGCTATAAGTATAAGTGTTGAGAGATACATGATTAGAAGTAGGTGACTTATGAACAAGATAAAAAGTATTGATGAAGTAATGGAATTCATTAAAGATGATATGACCATTATGGTAGGCGGCTTCATGGGGGTAGGTACTCCTGAGTTTATTATTGATGCAATAGTAAAGAAAAATGTGAAAAATTTAACTATAATAGCTAATGATACTGGATTTCCAGACAGAGGAGTAGGTAAATTAGTTGTTAATAAGCAAGTTAAAAAGGTTATCGCATCTCATATAGGATTAAATCCAGAGGCAGGAAAGCAAATGAATAGGGGAGAACTTATTGTTGAACTTGTACCTCAAGGAACATTAGTAGAACAAATTAGATGCGGTGGAGCTGGAATAGGTGGATTTTTAACTGAAACAGGTATAGGTACAATTGTAGAGGAAGGCAAACAGAAAATTAAAGCCCAAGATAAAGAATATATTCTAGAACTTCCATTAAGAGCGGATTTAGCGATATTGGGAGGGTCAATTGTAGACAAGCAAGGTAATGTATTTTACAACGCTTCAACAAGAAACTTTAATCCACTAATGGCAACAGCAGCAGACAATGTAATAGTAGGTGCTGAAAGAATTGTGGAAGTTGGGGAACTTGATCCTAATCATGTTATGACCCCAGGGATATTTGTTGATTATATTGTTGGAGGTGAAGCGTAATGAATCCTAAAAATGCTAAAGAGTTTATTGCAAGAAGAATAGCAAAAGAACTTAAAGATGGAGATGTAGTTAATTTAGGAATAGGACTTCCAACAATGGTAGCAAATTATTTACCAGAAGATATAAATGTAACTTTCCAATCTGAAAATGGTTTTGTTGGCTTAGGAAGTGTGCCAGAAGAAGGTAAAGAAGATAAAGACATAGTAAATGCAGGAGCACAATATGTAACTATAAATAGTGGAGCAGCTTTTTTTGACAGTTCTACATCTTTTGGAATAATTCGTGGTGGACATGTAGACGTTACCGTTTTAGGTTCCTTAGAGGTAGATGAAAAAGGAAACTTAGCAAACTACATGATACCAGGAAAGATGGTTCCAGGTATGGGAGGAGCTATGGACTTAGTGAGTGGTGCAAAAAAAGTAATAATTGCCATGATGCATACTGCTAAAGGTGAAACCAAAATACTTAAAGAATGCAGACTTCCACTTACAGCTGTAGGTAAAGTAAATCTAATTGTTACTGAAATGGCTGTTATGGAAGTAACTCCAGAAGGGCTTTTTTTAAAGGAGATTGCTCCAGACTTAACAGTGGAAGAGGTAATAAATGCTACTGAAGCTAATTTAATAATAGCTGAAAATTTAAAGACTATAGATATTTAAGGGATATTGAGAGGAGGTGAAGAAATGAAACAAGTTAAATTTAACGAGGTTAAACCATATAAGGCTCCATTACATTTTGACTGCTCAACTTTAAAATTACATGGTACTGAAGAAACTGGAGCAAAAGAATTTTGGATGGGAGTAACACATTTTCTTCCAGGTGGTGGTGCAGAGTACGCTTATGAAGACTCTCCTACAGAAAAAATCTATGTTGTCTTAGATGGACAAGTAACAATAAAAACTAAGACTGAAGAATATGTACTAAATAAATATGATTCAATATTTATAGCTCCTAATGAAGGTAGATCAATTATCAATGAAACTAATATGCCTGCAACTATGTTAGTAGTAGTAAATTATTAAGGCATAATCGAGAAGGAGAATAGTAATGGATTCACAATTTGTAAATAAGTTATTTGATGTTACAGGTAAAGTTGCTGTTATAACTGGAGCTACTGGAGCATTAGGAAAAGCAGTTGCTTTTGGATATGGACTTGCAGGAATGAAGGTTTTTGTTACTGGACGTAGTGATGCAAAATGTAAAGCTTTATGTGATGAATTAGAAGCTCAAGGAATTGTCTGTGGATATTCAACAGGAGATCCAGCTATAGAAGCAGATGTAATTAAAGTGGTTGATGATGTTGTTAAAAGATTTGGAGAAATCAATGTATTAGTAACAGCAGCAGGATACAATAATCCACAACCAATAGTAGAACAAGAGTTAAGTGAATGGAAAAAAATCATGGATTCCGATGTACAAGGAACATGGTTATTCTGTAAATATGTTGGACAACAAATGATAGAACAGGGAAAAGGCGGTAAGGTTATAATGGTATCTTCTGCACGTTCTAAGATGGGTATGTCTGGATATACAGGATACTGTACAGCAAAAGCAGGAATAGATCTTATGGCTCAATCCCTAGCTTGCGAGTGGACAGCTAAACATAAAATTAATGTTAATACAATAAACCCAACAGTATTCCGTTCAGATTTAACGGAGTGGATGTTTGATCCAGAAAGTGCTGTCTATAAAAACTTCTTAAGAAGACTTCCTGTAGGTCGTCTTGGAGAACCAGAAGATTTTGTAGGACCATGTATATTCCTAGCATCAAGTGCAAGTGACTTCATGACTGGAGCTAATGTAGCTGCAGAAGGTGGGTACTGGGCTAACTAACCTAACTTAATTAGGAATGTTTTAAGAATACTAGTTGATATAATCAGGTAAATAATTCGCAATTTTAGGAGGAAATGAAAATGACAAAAAAAGTATTTGTAGATTTAACACACCCATTCAGTGCTGATATTCCACGTTGGCCTTATTTTGTAAAACCAGTAATTGATTCTATGCACAGTTTAGCAAAAGGTGGAGTTCTTACACAAAGAATTGATTGCGTACAACACACTGGAACACACTGTGATGCACCACGTCATGTTATGGAAAAAGAATTTGATGGAAGAAGAGCTCGTTATACTCATGAAATGCCAGTTGATGCATATACAGGTGATGCAGTTTGTCTTGAAATAAATATTGAACCTTGGGGATTAATTGGGCCAGAACATCTTGAAGATGCATGTAGACGTGCAAATATCAAACCAGAAGAATTAGAAGGAATGGTTATCTGTTTAAATACAGGAATGCATCGTAAATTTGATGATTCAAAAGAGTACTATCATTACTCATGTGGTACAGGCGTTGAAGCAGGAAAATGGTTTGTAAAACATAAAGTTAAATGTGTAGCTATGGATATGCAAGCTCTTGATCATCCACTTCATACAGCTATGGGTAATAATGGAGCTACTAAATTAAACTTACTAGGTGCCTCAGGAAGACCAATAACAGAAGAATACAAAGAAAAATTTGGTGAAGAAGCATATGCTGAATTTGATAAAGATGAATACATTAGAATTCATGGAAAAGAAGCGTATGATGAAAAGTTCGGTGATTTAGAAGAAATCGGATGCTGGGGAACATGGGAACCTTGTCATAAACAAATGTTAGGACATGGTATTGTTGGTGTTGAAAACCTTGGTGGAAATTTAGATAAGGTATCTGGAAAACGCTTCAGATTCTTCTGCTTCCCAATCAGATGGTACATGGGAGACGGTTCTATGGTTCGTTGCGTCGCTGAAATAGATGAAGATCAAGTAAATGATGTTCCAGAAAGAACTTACACATACGGTGGATTTTAGTCCTAAATTAATAAGGTCTGAAAGCACACAAATATAAATAAGAATTAATTTTTGAGGATGCTCTTATAGAGTATCCTCAAAATTAAAATTAAGGAAAAGAGGAAATTAATTATGGGAAATTCAGAAGAGAAAGTTATATTGACAGTAGCAACTACAGGAGCTTGGCCTACAAAAAAAGAGACACCATATGTACCGCTACAACCTGAAGAAATAGCTGAAGAAATTTATCAATGCTATAAGGCAGGAGCTTCTGTTGCTCATATACATGTTAGAGATGACGAAGATAAGGCATCTATGAGCTTTGAAAAATTCGAAAAGACAGTAAAACTTGTAAGAGAAAAATGTGATATAGTAATAAACTTAACTACTTCAGGCGGAATAGGTCTTGATGATGATGTAAGAATGAAGCCTTTCATAGAATTAAAACCTGAAATAGCATCTTATGACTGTGGAAGTATGAATTGGCAGCATTCAACAGTGTTTGAAAACAGTCCACAATTCCTAGAAAAGTTAGGTATTGCTATGCAAGAAAATGATGTGAAGCCTGAAATAGAAATATTCGATGCAGGAATGGTTTATAACGCATTATATTATTATAAAAAAGGAATATTAAAAGGACCACTTCATTTCCAATTTGTATTAGGAGTACCTGGAGGAATGGCAGCAACTGTAGAAAATCTAGTATATCTTAAGAATTTAATTCCTGAGGATTCAACTTGGGGAGCTATAGGAATAGGTAAGCAACATCTTCCTATATTATATGCAACATTAGCATTAGGTGGAAACCTAAGAGTAGGAATGGAAGATAACATATTCTATAAAAAAGGACAGCTAGCTACATCCAATGTGGAATTTGTTGAAAGAACAAAGAGAACTGTGATTGAAATGGGTAAAGAAATAGCAACTCCAGCTGAAGCAAGAAAAATATTAGGACTTAAAAACTGCTAAATAAAAATGTAGGAGGATTAATTTCGTGAACAATAAGATTAGAAACATTACAGTATTTGGTCCAGGCATGATGGGAAGTGGAATAGCTCAAGTATTCGCTGGTTGTGAAGATTTAAAGGTAACTATATTTATCAGAGAAAAATTTGAACTTGAATGTATGTATAAGATAAGAACAAACCTTCAAGTATTAAAAGAAAATGGTGTTTTTACTCAAGAAGAAGTTAACGCTACATTAGATAGAATAACTTTAACAGAGGATTTAAAGGAAGCGGTTAAGGATGCTGATTTTATCATAGAATGTATTCCAGAAAAAATGGAACTAAAACAAGACCTATTTATGCGTTTAGAGCCATTATGCAAAGAAAGTGTAATATTTGCAACTAATACATCTGTAATGAGCATTACTGAAATATCACAAAAAGTTAAAGATAAATCAAGGGTTGTAGGAACTCACTTCTGGAATCCTCCATACCTAATACCTCTAGTTGAAGTAGTTAAATCTGATTACACTTCAGAAGAAGTTATGGATGACACCATGGAATTACTTAAGAAGGTAAATAAAAAACCAATAAGAGTAAATATGGATGTTCCAGGCTTTGTAGCTAATAGACTTCAACATGCACTTTGGAGAGAGGCTATATCTATTGTAGAAAGAGGAATAGCAGATGCTCAAACTGTTGATGAAGCAATTAAATATAGTTTTGGACTAAGGCTTCCAAAGTTAGGACCTATGGAAAATGCTGATATGGTAGGAACAGATTTAACTTTATCTATTCATGATTATATCTTAAAGCATTTAGAAAACTCTACTGAACCTTCTCCTATATTAAGAGAAAAGGTTGAAAAGGGAGAATTAGGCTTCAAGAGCGGAACTGGATTTCAAAAATGGACTCCCGAACAAATAGAAAAATCAAATGAGGAGCTTAGAGATTATTTAATAGAAACATTATATAAAAAGTAACTTTTTTTCTTTAGATATTGACCCCCAATATTTAAAAATATAAATTCATGTTAAAAAGGAGTTTTGAGTTAGCAATATTAGTTGCTAACTCAAAGCTCTTATTTTTATTACTAAAAGCTTCAGCCTATTAAAAATCGTAAAAAGGCTTCTATAAATATCTTTGATTAAAACAGTATGTTTAATAACCATATATACAGAAAACCAGTTAACCAGTTAACCAGAAATCCAGCTTAAATGAACTAACTTAAGAAATTAGTTTTACAGTCTTTTTTATATATAACAAATAATAAATTTGAGATTTATTGTTTTAGTAAGACTCTAAATTTAAAGGGTTATACAGATAAAAGCAAATAAATCATAAGTATGCATGAGTCTTGAAACATAGTTATGCAAAAGTGCAAAAACATAGGAACAGCGGAACATTGGAAAAGTGGTGAATAGGGCTTCAGAAAAATAGGAACAGCGTAAAAGTGAAGCATTGGAACACTGAAACAGCGGTATGATAGAAATTAGATTAGCATAAGTTTGAAGGATGACAAATAGCACAGCAATATGCTACAATTACAGAAAGAAGTTAGTTCATTCTAACTATGTTTTGCAAGGAGTTATGTTATGAAAAAGAAGTTAGATAGAGCGGTTATTTTCTCAAAGGAAGAGTTATCAGATGCCCTTAGAATATGGGAGAAATGCAGCATTTCTCTAATCGATATAAGGCACAGTCTTATTTCTAGAGAGCAGGCAATAAACAATTATATAATGCCTGCTAATACCTTTATCTATACTAATGGAGGAGAAGCAGAGGTATCTATTGGAGACAATTCATATAATATAGATAATTTTGGAGTATTTCACGGAGGGAAGGGTGTAGAACTTTCAATAAGACCAATTGAGCCCTGGATTGAAACTTACATGATTCTGTATAAGGCTAGTGAGCCATCTTTATATAGAAGAGATTTCCACAGGATTATAGAGAATATGAATCCCTTTAGCTTGCAGTATGGTTTTAAGCCTAGCAATCCATTGTTTTTTGGAAGTAAATTTTTGGAGATGTATGAAAAGTGGCAGAAGCAAACTCCTTTAAACCTTTTTTATGGAAAAGCAGCTTTTTATCAGATTGTTTATGCTGTATATGAAGAACTGGTTAATGAGAGCGTATCTATATTTTCTTTAGACGTAATTTCTATGGCAAAACGGTATATTGATGGACATTATAGCGAAGCGATATCAATACAAAATATTGCTTACATGTTAGGAATAAGTGACAGTAATTTACGTAGAAATTTTAAAAAAAGATATGGTAAAAGTCCACAAGAATATTTAACAAAATATCGTTTAGAACAAGCGAAAAAACTACTTAATACAAAAAATATTTCAGTGAAATCGGTGGCTGTTAGTTGTGGATTTCAAGATGAGTTTAATTTTAGTAAGTTGTTTTTGAAAAATGTGGGCATGTCTCCAAGTGAATATAGAGCGAAAACACCAATTGATATAAACGATTATACCATGGAGAGTGATTTTTTATTCCCTTATAATAAAGAAAGATTAGTTAGAGTAGTCAAACTTTTTGAGGAAGGGGAATATAAAATGTTCAAAAAACTAAAAAATAAAACTGTGATTTCAGCAGCTTTAAGCCTTACTTTGCTATTAACCGCATGTAGTAGTGCAGCTAATAGTAATGGTGATGAAGCAAAGTCTAACAACGAAGCATCTCAATCTGTTGATGAGGGTACAAGAGTAATAAATACAATGATGGGAGATGTTAAAGTTCCTGTAAAGCCTAAAAGGATAGTAGTAGCGCAGTTTCAAGGTGATATTTTAAGCTTTGGTATAGAACCTGTAGGAACTTCATTTAATGATGGGGCGGTTTTTGAAGATGCATTATCGAATACAACTGTGATTGACTCATGGGAACCTAATTATGAGGAAATAGCAGCTTTGGAGCCAGATCTTATCATCTGGATTCAAAAAGATAATTATGATAAGCTCTCTAAAATTGCGCCTACTGTTATTATGCCATATTATGACTGGGGATATGAAGAAAGAGTTAAGTTTTTCGGTGATTTAGTAAATAAAAAAGAAGAGGCAGAGAAAGTAGTTACAGAGTTTAATAAAAAGATTTTAGATGCCAAGGAATCTTTAAGTAATGCTGGAATTAATGATAAGACAGTAGCGTTATATGAGATGAAAGATAATGGTGTAATGTGTATTTTTGGAGATAGCTATGGTCGTGGAGGCGAAATAATTTATAAACACTTAGGTCTTAATCCTCCAAAGCGTATCAAAGATGAAGTGTTTGATAAAGAGGGAGTTTCCTATATTAATATATCATATGAAGCTTTACAGGACTATGCAGGTGATTATATTTTTTCAGATGAACAAATTGTGAAGATGAAGGGCAATAATGTATGGGAATCTATTCCTACTGTAAAAAACGGTAATGTAGTTCAGGTAGAAAGTGGAATGTTCTGGTTTTCTGATATTCAATCCTTTAATGCACAATTAGATGTGATTGTAAAGGGGTTATTAGAAAGGTCTAAAAGTTAATAAGAAAAATTAAGATACTTATGTGATATAGGTATCTTAATTTTTTATTTAGAGGTTGAAGTATTTTCTAAAATCACTTGGAGTAATTCCATGTACATCTTTAAAAGCAGCAGCAAACTTTGCTGGATTTTTATAACCACATAGTTCAGAGATATTACGAATGCTTAAGTGGTCATCGGATAATAGCTGCATGGCTCTTTTCATAGTTTCTATACGAATATATTTATAAAGAGGCACGCTATAGTGGTTTTTGAAGGTTTCACGTAGTTTACTTTCACTCATACCGGCCATTCTGCATAGTTCGATGGTATCTGGAGGATTTAAAACATCTTCATCAATCTTATTTTTAACTTGATAAATTTTCTGCTCATTTTCCCAAGTAACATAGTGACGCCGACTGCTTCTTCTTTTTGGTATATCAGGAAAGTTTCTAGTGATTGCAGATAATAGATGCAAAGTCATACCCTCAAAAGCAAGTAATGGCATATCTGCATTTCTTACTGCCCATCTAATTTGCTCCAAAATAAGCATTATATCAGGACTATTATAGTGCTGAGTTTTCCAAAGCTTCGCATCTTGAACACTTATTCTAGGTGCACTTATGCGATCCTTTAGAAATGGTTTTATAAAGTCATCAAAAATCAATACACTGGTAAAACAATAGTGTACGTCTTTTAAGAATGTTAGAGTAAATTGCTTTTGAGGATTAATAATCACATGAGTTATAGGTGAAAGAGTTTGTCTCTTTTTTCCTTGATGTGAATAAACTATATCCCCACAGTCAACACAAAAGATTATCATAAAGGGTTTAGTAGAATTTATTGTATGTACTATCTGTTCACTTGGGGTAAGCCAAGCGCTTGATACATATAAACCATCAGCTGGATTCAATTCTGCAATCCACCCATTTGACCAATGAGGTGGAAAATCGTAAATCTGCCCCTTACCATAGGGTCTTTTATAGAGTTTATATTTATCTGCTAAAGCATCCCAAGAAGAATCTTTATATTCATCCATAAAATTTTCACGCCTCTCATTTCTGTGATTTAAATTAAGAAAATTATAACATTGTTTGAGAAATATTTTCAATAAGAATATAATCCATTCTATTTAAATAACAATCCATAAAAGAGAGAAGTATTTTCATTTAACGCTTATAAAATAATAAATTACCACGATTTTAATAAAGAATGACTTCTGAAAACTGACTTTTTAAGCGATTGACAGAAGAATTTATAAATGCTACGATTTTTGAAGTTAGACTAGTCTTACATTTGTATATAACGCAGGCGCTAGCGTTATAAGATTAATAATAAGGGTTATAAGGGAGAGATATAAAATGAAAAAAATTTTGGCATTATTTTGTTCAATAATTATGACTACAGCAATTTTAGCTGGTTGTTCTTCATCTAAGAATGCAGAGAAAGAAGAAGCAACTGTTCGTACGGTAAGTACTGTTAAAGGGGATATAAAAGTTCCAGCTAATCCTAAACGTGTTGTTGCTAACTGGTATGTTGGAGATGTTATTACTTTAGAGTTAAATTTAGTTGGATATAATGCATGGACTCAAGAAACTATGCCTTTTTACGATGAGCTTAAGGCTTCTACAAAAATTGAAAAATGGGAGCCTGAAGAGGTTATGGCTTTAGAACCAGAACTTATAATTACATATGATGAAGCAGACTTTGACAAGTTCAGTAAAATAGCTCCAGTTCTTGTTATTCCAGAGTCAAAAAGTTCAGAAGAAAGACTTAAGATTATAGGCGAAGCTACTGGACGAGCTGATGAGGCCAATAAGGCAGTTTCTAACTTTGAAGAGAAACTTGCTGATGCTAAGAAAACTCTTAAAGGTGATGCATTTACAGGGAAAACATTCAGCATTATGGAAGACTGGGGTCCTTCTGGTGAATGGAGCGGAGTTGCATATGAAACAGGTTCAAGAGGTGGTACTTTAGTTTATGATTATCTTGGTCTTAAATATCCAGACAAGCTAAAAGAACTTATAGCAAAATCGGGAGAAGGACGTGGAACTATAAGCTATGAAGTGGCTCATGAGTATTTTGGAGATTATATATTATGGTTTAAGCAAGAAGGTAAAGAGTCAGAGTATGCTAAGACAGAAATATGGAAGAGTATACCTGCTGTTACAGAAGGTAGAGTTGCTGAAATTCCAGGAGAAAATCAAGGACTTTTCTACTATTCAGATGTTACAAGTCTTACTGCTCAACTTGACTATATGGTTGATGCAATAAATTCATTAGTTAAATAACTCTAATTAAGAAAGGAAAATAAATATGCAAAATACCTATAAAAAAAAGCGACAGTTAGGAGCTTTGAATTTTACAATCTATATGATTGCAGGGGTGGTTTTGCTGGTGATTATGTCAGCGGCGTCAATTTCTTTTGGCGCTGCTGATATGAGTTTATCTACGGCTTGGGGAGCCATTTTTAATTTTGACTCTTCTTTAACGGAACACCAGATTATTCAAACTCTAAGACTTCCTCGTACAGCAGCTAATATTATTGTTGGCTCAAGCCTTGCAGTGTGTGGTGCTATAATGCAGGGAACTACAAGAAATCCACTTGCAGACTCTGGGCTTATGGGGATAAGTAGTGGGGCTACTTTTGCCATGGCTATTTGTATGGCTTTTTTACCTGGTGGAAGTTATGGACAAATGATGCTTTTTGCATGTATTGGTGCAGCTGTAACCACTGGTATGACTTACTTTATTGCTTCTTTTGGAAGAGGCGGAATGAAACCACAGAAACTTGTATTAGCAGGTGTTTCTATATCGATGTTATTTGGTGCCTTTAGTCAATATCTTTCTATTAAATATAGACTTGGGCAGGCGTTAGCTTATTGGACTGCTGGAGGAACAGCAGGTGCTAGCTGGAGTGAGCTTGCTATTGTTTTCCCATTTTTCATAATAGGGATACTTGTGGCTATTGCTTTATCCCCTTCAATTACTGTATTAAATCTTGGGGATGATGCGGCTGTAGGCCTTGGACTTAATACTAAAAGGGTTAAAGGAATATCTACATTAGTTGTTTTAATACTTACAGGACTTTCTGTAATTGTTGTAGGACCTGTTGGATTTGTAGGATTAATAGTACCTCATATAGTTCGTTACCTTATAGGGGTGGATTATAGATATATTGTTCCAGCTTCAGCATTATATGGAGCGTTATTAACTGTTTCAGCAGATTTAGTTGGAAGACTTATTAATAAGCCTTATGAAACTCCTATCGGAGTTATTTTTGCTGTAATAGGTGTTCCGTATTTTCTTTATCTTACAAGGGTACAAAGGAGGGAATTTGAATGAAGAAAAAGGGTTATTCAGTTTCACGCGGTTTAACTATTATATTTATACTTATAATTATTCTGTTAGTTGTAGCTGTAATAAGCATAAATTCTGGTAAAATGAGCCTCTCTCCTTCTGAAGTTTTTAATGTTCTTTTTGGAAAAGGGACTGCTAAGCAAAATCTTATCGTATATGATTTTCGTCTTCCTCGTATTGTATTAACTGTTCTTGTTGGTATTGGTATGGGAACTGCTGGATGCGTAATGCAGAGTTTGCTTCGTAATGATATGGCTAGTCCTGGAACCTTGGGAATAAGTTCTGGTTCAGGATTATTTGTATTATTATTCGTGGTTATTTTTAAGGTTGAGAGCACACCTTCTGCTATTGCACTACCACTTCTGGCTTTTGTAGGGGGAATGACTGCTGCTATACTTATATTCTTTCTTGCTTATAGAAAAGGGCGAAGCATATCTCCTACAGGACTGATTTTAACAGGGGTAGCTGTGGGAAGTGGATATGGCGCTATAACTACTTTGCTTACTTTAAAACTAGATGAAAATCAGATGGATTTTATTCAAAGATGGAGTGCAGGAAGTCTTTGGGGAGATAATTGGACTTATATTTCTATTCTTGCCCCTTGGGTATTGATTTTATTTTTATATGTACTTTATAAATCTCGTATCTTAAACACCTTAAATCTTGGGGAACAAACTGCAACAGGCTTAGGAGTAGCAGTAAAGAAAGAATTTATAGCTTTAGCTGTAGTAGCTGTTGCTTTATCTTCAGGTAGTGTAGCTTTAGGTGGAAACTTCTTTTTCATTGGAATGATTTCTCCTCATATGGCAAGAAAGTTTGTAGGTTCAAATCATAAGCTTTTGATTCCTACAGCATCTTTAGTAGGCTCAATAATCATTCTACTATCAGATACTATTACTAGGACCATAAGTCTTGGGACTGATGTTCCTACAGGAATTATTATTACAGTATTAAGTACACCTTACTTCTTATACCTGTTAGTAAAGTCAAATTAGGGAGGTTTATATGAAAAGTATTGAAACTAAAAATTTAGATATAGCTTATGAGGATACTCTCATAGTAAAAGAATTAAATATGCAGATACCAAAAGGAAAGATAACTTCTATTATAGGAGCTAATGGATGCGGAAAGTCAACTATATTAAAGGCTGTTGGGCGTATATTAAAGCCTAAAAAGGGAGTAGTACATCTAAGTGGACAAGATATAAGCAAACTTCCTACAAAAGAAATAGCTAAAAAGATGGCCATACTTCCTCAAACACCTACTGCACCAAGTGGACTTACGGTAAGTGAGTTAGTAGCATATGGACGTTTCCCTCATCAAAAGGGTTTTGGAAATCTAACAGAAGAGGATAAAAAAATAGTTAAATGGGCTTTAGATGCAACTAAGTTAAGTGAGTTTGAGAAAAGAGAAGTTGATACTTTATCAGGAGGGCAAAGACAGAGAGTGTGGATTGCCATGGCTTTAGCACAGCAAACAGATTTAATCTTATTAGATGAGCCTACTACTTATCTTGATCTTGCTCATCAACTTGAGGTTTTAAAACTTTTATTTGAACTTAATCGTAGTCAAAAGTGTACAATAGTCATGGTTCTTCATGATTTAAATCTTGCTGCAAGATTTTCTGATTATATTATTGCTATACAAAAAGGAAGTATCATAAAGCATGGAAGTCCAGAAGAGGTTATGACTCCAGAGGTTCTTAGAAAAACCTTCAATATAAATGCTGATGTTGTTATTGAACCTAAAAGCAATCGTCCAGTATGTATTACCTATGATATTGTTGAAGATAATGAAGAGGTAATAATAAGAGAGAAGGAGGCTATAGTTATATGAAGACAACCTTACGTATTTTTATGGGAGCCAAGAAATATTGGTGCTATTTAATACTAGCACTAATAGCTGTTATTGTTTCTACTGTAGCAGGATTTTATAACCCATGGGCCTTAAGAGAACTTACAAGCTTAGCAACAGAAGGAAGTTCTAATTTTGGTGCTCAGTCTTTAAGAATAGGATTAATGCTTTTAGTTGCAACTATACTTCAGTCAGCTGGAAGTTCTATTTCAGGATATTTAAACCATCATGCAGCTTTGCATTACGTTGCAGATACGAGAACTGAACTTTATTCTAAGCTTCAACATATGGGGCTTAAGTATTTCAATAAAAGTCGTACAGGAGACTTAACCAGTAGGGTAATTAATGATGTTATGGAAGTTGAGGTTCTTTTAGCTCATATAATTCCTGACTTTGTTGTTAATATACTGACTTTTATAGGTGTAGGGATATTATTATTCTCTATTAATGTAAAGTTAGCCTTTTTTAGTCTTGTTACTATTCCTTTTCTTATTGGAATTACACTTTGGCAAAGTAAATATCTCTCTCCTATATGGAAGGAAAACTCTAGGGTTAGGGGAGAACTTTCTGGGACTGTTCAAGATAATTTTTCTGGAATTAAGGAAATACAGATATTTAATCAACAAGATACAGAAGAAAAAAGAGTTAATAAACTTTCAATGAAACATAGTAAAGCTTACTTAAAAGCAAGTTTCTTCTTTGAAACAACATTTCCACTACTTGCATTCTTCACAGCACTAGGTTCTGTTATAGTGATAATAGTTGGAGGAATGATGGTTTCAAGAGGAGAAGTTAATATTGGAGATATTGTAGGGTTTTCTATGTATCTTGGTATGTTCTATGGACCTATAAAGAGCTTTTCGAGACTCATGGAAATGGCAGGTACAGCAGTTGCAGGATGTAGACGTGTATTTGAAGTCTTGGATGAGGTTCCAGATGTAAAAGAGAGTGCTAATGCAAGAAAACTATCTAAGGTAAGTGGAAAAATTGAGTTTAAAGATGTTTCTTTTTCTTATAATGATGAAATAGGTGTTTTAGAAAACATAAACTTAAATATAAAACCAGGTGAAACTGTAGCTTTTGTAGGAACTACTGGAGTTGGTAAAACCACCATAGCAAGTCTTTTGAATAGATTTTATGATTTACAAAAAGGAAGTATTTTAATAGATGGTGAAGATATTAAAGATGTAACTTTAAAAAGTCTTAGAGATAATATAAGTATGGTTTTACAGGATACTTTCTTATTTAATGGAACCATTTATGAAAATATTGTTTATGGCTGGAAAGAAGCTAGTAAAGAGCAGGTACTTGAAGCTTCAAAAGCCGCCAATGCCCATGAGTTTATTAAAACTTTAGAAAATAGCTATGATACAGTTATAGGGGAAAGAGGAGTACGTCTTTCTGGAGGACAGAAGCAGAGAATTTCTATAGCTAGAGCAATTCTTAGAAATTCACCTATACTTATACTAGATGAAGCAACTTCAGCTCTTGATACAAAAACAGAAAAAGAAATTCAAGCTGCATTAGATGAAATTTCAAAAGATAGAACAACAATAGTAATTGCCCACAGGCTATCAACTATTCGCAATGCAGATAAGATTGTTGTATTAGAGAGAAATGGCATTAAAGAAATGGGAAGCCATGATGAGCTAATTCGTAACAATGGAACTTATGCTATGTTATATAGAAGTCAGGTATCATAAAAGTTACAAATCTGACAAAAATTTTTGCATAGCATTAATTGAATCTGAACTAATAACATGCTCTATAGAACATGCATCATTATCAGCAATAGAGGAGTCTACTTTTAAAACTTTTATAAAAAAGTCTTTTATAATATGATGTTTTTTAGAGGTTAATTTAGCTATTTCTAGCCCTAAAGGAGTTAAAAATATCTTTTTATACTTTTCATTAGTAATAAGGCCCTTTTCAGCTAAAGTTGCCATAGCGCTATTGGTGCTAGCTTTAGTTACTCCAAGTTTTTCAGCTATATGAGTCATTTTAACGCCGTTACCTTCTTCTGATAACTCATAAATAGCTTCTAAATAATTTTCCATTACAAAAGTAAGTTTTTCCATAGGGACCTCCTGGTATTTTTAAAACATTGATTCAAATTAACAATGAATCTTATTTTATAATATCATTTTTTAAATGGAGTTCCAATAAAGGATATAAATAAATAACATTTGTAAAAGTAGAGCTCAGTATTAATTTTCTGAGCTCTACTTTTTTATAATAAGGATTTTAAACCAAAATAGATAAAGTTAAATATATATGATAGAATTTAAATATATTTAGAAATTTTATATTAAACGGACCTAATATAGAGAGGTGAACTATTAAATGAAGAGAATCGATTTAATTCTTAAGAAGCTTATAGAATCAACAGAAAGAAAACCTGAGGGAGTTTCAGCAATAGAAATTGCAGAGGAATTAAATCTACTTAGAGGAAATGTAAGTAATGATTTAAATAAATTAGTTGCTGAAGGAAAAGCGGTTAAGTTTAAAGGAAAGCCTACATTGTTTAAGGCAGTAAATGATACATCTATGATAAATAGATTTTCAGAATTAAATCCAAGTTTATATACAGCTCTAGAGCAGGCAAAAGCAGCAATATTATATCCGCCTAATGGAATGAATATATTATTGCTTGGAGAGACTGGGGTTGGAAAATCAACTTTTGCAGGGTTAATATATAAATATGCTATTGAGATGGAAGTAAAACCTAAAGAGAGTCCTTTTATAATTTTTAACTGTGCTGATTATGCAAACAATCCTCAGCTATTGTTAGGACAAATATTTGGAGTGAAAAAAGGAGCATATACAGGAGCTGATTTTGATAAGGCTGGACTTTTAGAGCAGGCGGATGGAGGAATTCTATTTTTAGATGAAGTTCATAGACTTCCAGCTGAGGGGCAAGAAATGTTTTTTACCTTTATGGATAGAGGAATGTATAGAAGATTAGGAGAGACAGTTAGCGAAAGAAGTGCACAGGTTCTCATAATAGCTGCAACTACAGAAGATCCTAATACAACTCTTCTTCAAACTTTCACAAGAAGAATTCCTATGGTAATAACAATACCAGCTTTGAGAAACAGAGGGATAGAAGAAAGATTTAATCTCATAAAGCAGTTTATGATTGAAGAGTCAGGAAGGCTTGGAAAAAGCATAAAAGTATCTGTTAATTCAATAAAGTCATTTTTATTTTATGATTGTAAGAATAATGTAGGGCAGCTAAAATCAGATATACAACTGGCTTGTGCAAGGGCATATGCAGATTTCTTGTCAAAGAAAAAAGAAGAAATAAGTATAAGTAGCCTAGACTTACCAGGTTATATAGCAGAAGGATTATATAGGGAAGTTGAGCATAGACAGCTTTGGAATAAATTAAGTGATATTAATAAAAGATATTATATATTTGATAAAAACGAAGAGAAGATAATATTTGAAGAAACCGATTCAGATGAAAATATATATGAAATGTTAGAGAATAAAACTAGAGAACTTAAAGCTAGAGGAATAGAAGGCAGAGGCTTTGAGGAAGAAATACAGAGAAATGTAGAGGGTTACTTTAACAAATATATTGATAAGTTTAATTATAAAGTTGGTACTACAAATATAGAAAACATTATAGAACCTCATATTATGAAGGTAATTGAAAACGTGATTAATTATTGTGAAGAAGAGTTAGATGTAAAGTTCAATGAGCAGATATACTATGGGTTAGCAGTTCACATTAATAATTCTATTGATAGAATAAGAAGAAATAAAAAGATTGAAAACTTAGAGTTAAATAGAATTCGTAAGGAATATAACAGAGAGTTTAATGTGGCTATAGACGTCTTAAAAATATTAGAGCAGTCTTTAGACATTAAAATTCCTGTGGATGAAGCTGGATTTATTACTATGTTTTTAACTTATCATAAAGAAAAAATAAGAAACTCTCATAGTAATGTAAATATAGTAATCATATCACATGGTGCTACAACAGCTACATCTTTAGCGGATGCTGTAAATGGACTTTTGGGTGTGAACTATGCAAAGGGAATAAATGCTCCAATAGATGAGAAACCTCAAATGACCTTAGAAAAGGTTAAAGATTATATAAGGCAAAACAATATTAATACAGACATATTGTTTTTAGTTGATATGGGTTCACTTGCAAACTTCGGTAGGGAGATAGAGAAAAGCTTAAAAATAAAAACAAGAACTATTCCTCTAGTGAGTACTCTTCATTGTATGGAGGCTACTAGAAAAGCAATAATGGGCTACTCATTAGATGAAATATACAGAGATACTTTAGAAGTTAATAATTTATATGATAATAATTCATTAGACTATATACCAGAAGTAGCTGAGGAAAAGAGATTATGTATAGTTACTATTTGCACAACTGGTGAAGGAAGTGCTAAAACTATGAAGAGCATCTTGGAGAGAAATCTTAAGATGGAAAATGAGTTGCTAGATATAATTCCACTTAACTTTATAGGTAAAGAAAACATTTATGATAGACTTAAAAAACTATCAAATAAATATGAAATACTAAGTATAGTTAGTCCTTTTGAGTTAGATGCCGATTATATACAATTTAAGTTAAGTGATATTATTGAGGGAAGGGCCTCAGAAGATATACAAAATTTAATAGATAGAGAAAAAGTCTATATGAAGATGAAGGAAACCTTAGAGCATCAGTTGAAGAATATTGATGGCAGAACTATTGTTAATGACATAAAAAGGTTTTGTAGAAATGTAACTAAAGCTTTGGAGATACAGCTAACATCAAATGCTCTAATAGGAATAACCCTTCATATGGCGGTAATGGTTGATAGGTTAATTGATAATGGAAAAGTAGAAGAGTATATAGGTAAAGAGGAATATATAAAACAAAATCTAGAGTTATATAGGTTAATTAAAAGTGAGTGTACTTTAATTAATACTAAATACACAATTACTATATCAGAAGATGAGATTTGTTATCTTATGAATTTGTTTAGAATGAAAAGCAGAAAATAAAGCACATAATGAATGTGCTTTATTTTTTTAGCTTAAAATAAAGCACTTAAATATTAGTTCGAAAAAGTTTTAATATTAACTTAAATCCAGTAAAAATGCGATTTTAGAAAAGAAGTTATTTGAAGAAAGAGAGAAATTAAACTTGGCACGGTGATTGCTATATATAAAAGTGTAAGATACATAAATAACTTGAATAGAAGGTGAAGCAATGGAAATACTGTCAAAAGAACAAATAGTTATGGAATTAATAGTTAATAGTGGGGATGCTAGAAGTAAAGCAATGGGCGCTATTAAAATAGCAAAAAAAGGTGATTTACAAGCTGCTAGAGCAAAGATTAAAGAGGCAAATGAAGCTTTAAACAAAGCACATAACATCCAAACTAGTTTAATACAAGGAGAAGCAGCAGGAGAGGAATTTCAGATAAATTTGCTTATGATACATGCGCAAGATCATTTAATGAATGCAATTACTATACGTGATTTAGCTCTAGAAGTACTTGATATTTATGAAGAAGTTAGAAAATAGTAAATCTAATAGTTAATAATAATTAAAAGCAAGCTTGTTTTAATAATTAATAAAAAAATATAAAAATGAATCTTAGGAGGAAGAATGATGAGATATATTACCCTAATTTGTGCAGCAGGAATGTCTACAAGTATATTAATGAATAAGATGCAAGAAAGTGCAAAAGCTCAAGGACTTGATATAAAAGTAATAGCTATGTCAGAATCTAAATTTGAGGAATATGAAGAGCCTACAGAAGTTTTACTTTTAGGACCACAAATAGCTTACTTAGAAGATGAAATAAGAGAACAATATGAACCAAAAGGAATCAAAGTTGCAGTAATAGATATGATGGACTACGGAACTCTAAATGGTGAGAAAGTGTTAAAGGATGCACTTTCATTACTTGATTAATACAAATGAAAAGGTTATTAAAAGATAATATTTTAAAGGGGGATTTATAAATGGCTAAATTTGATGCAAAGGCGATATCAAAAAAGATAGCACCAGTATTAAACAAAGTTCAAAAAAGTAAATTAGCAAATGGAATAACTGGAGGAATGATGATAGCATTACCTGTTACATTATTCGGTTCATTTGCTTCATTATTTCAAAACTTACCAATACCAGCATGGAAAGCTTTTCTTGCTAGTTCAGGAATTGCAGGACTTCTAAACACAGGTATATTATTTACAACAAATTTTTTAGCTGTAGTATTTGTACTTACTATATCTGGTAGTTATGCAAAACAATATAAAGAAGATAGTATTATAGCATCATTATTATCAGCAGTATGTTTCTTTATAATTACACCTACTGCAGTAAATAAGGTTAATGAAGCTAATGTAACTTCTATACCAGTAGAATGGTTAGGAGCAAGAGGGATTTTCTCAGCAATTATTATAAGTATAGTAGCAACAAGAATATATGTATACATTAAACAAAAGGGATGGACAATTAAAATGCCATCAAGTGTACCACCAGTTGTATCAAGCAGTTTTAGTAGCTTAATACCAGGACTTTTAGTTATTACTTTATTTTTAGCTGTTGCAGGTGGTTTTGCAGCAACACCTTTCAAAACTATGCATGGATTTATTTATTCATTTGTTCAAACTCCATTACAAGGTGTAGGTGGAAACATCGTATCTATAATAATTTTATGGACATTCTCACAAATATTATGGTGGTTTGGAATTCATGGAACATTAGTTATTTACTCAGTTGTTCTTCCAATATTTACAGCAATGGATGCGGCTCAATTAGCAGCTTATGCAGCTGGAGATCCTCTTCCTAATATAACTGGACGTGCGTTTATAAGTACTTATACTATGTCTGCAAGTGCAATAGGTTTTGCTCTACTTATGTTGTTCTTTGCTAAGAGTAAACAATATAAGACATTAGGAAAATTATCTGCTGTACCATCTCTTTTCGGAATTAGTGAACCACTAGTTTTCGGTACCCCAATGGTTTTCAATGTTAGATTTGCAGTGCCATTCTTATTCATGAATGCTATAAGTTTAACTATAGCTTATAGTTTAACAGCTATAGGTTTAGTTCCAAGAGTAGCAGGTATGACACCAATGAGCGGAATGCCTATAATATTTACTGGATTAATGGAAGGTAGCTGGAAGATAGCTGTACTTCAAGTAGTACTTGTACTTTTACAAATGGTTGTTTGGTATCCATTCTTTAAAAAGGCAGACAAAGAAGCTCATGAGATAGAAATGAAAGCAGAAGCTTAATATATTAAAAATAGGCCACCACTTGTATGAGTGGTGGCTTGAATATGTTTAGAAGGAAAAGGAGAGAAGCATGTTGAAAACAATAAATATAAATGACAACTGGTTATTTATTAAAGATAAAAATGTAAGTGAGAGTGTTACATTACCACATTGTTTTAATGGAATAGATGGACAAAGTGGCAATGGGATGTTTAAGGGAGAATGTTGTTATCAAAAAAGCTTAAACATAAATGAGGAAGAGTTAGAGAAGTTTATTTTTTTGGAAATAGGTGCAGCATCACTTGTATCTAAGGTATATGTAAATGGTGAACTTGCTGGAGAAAGCAGTTGTGGATTTTCTATGTACAGAGTGTTTTTAACTCCTTTCTTAAAAGCTGGGGAAAATACTATTTCAATTAAAGTAGATAATAGACGTAATGATGCAGTATATCCTCTAATGGCTGACTTTTCATTTTATGGTGGACTATATCGTGATGTAAATTTAATAATTAGGGATAGTCTTCACTTTGATCTAATGGATAATAGTAGAGATGGTATATATTTAACTCAAAAAGGATTAAGTGAAGGTAAATTTGAATTAAAGATAAATGGAAAAATAATAAATGAACTAGCTGAAACAAAAGATGTAAAGGTAGATTTTAAATTAATAAACAAAGAAGAAGAGATTGTATATAGTAAGGTAATTGACGTTAACGTTTCTAAAGAAGAGAACTTTGAATTATTAGAAACAATAAATGATGTTATTGTTTGGCAAGGAATAGAAAATCCTTACCTTTATAAAGTACAAATAGATTTAGTTCATAACGGGCAAATATATGATGAGAGAGTTATAGAGATTGGCTTTAGAACAGTAGAAATAACTCCAGATAGAGGAGTATTCTTAAATGGTAAGTCTATTAAACTTAATGGTGTTAGCAGACATCAGGATTTTGATGGAATAGGTAATGCTTTAACTAAGGAACATATGGAATTAGACATGTCAATAATTAAGGAAGTGGGAGCAAACAGCGTAAGACTTTCTCATTATCAACATGATGATTATTTCTACACTCTTTGTGATAGAGAAGGAATATTAGCATGGGCAGAGATACCATTTATAAGTGTTCCAACAACAGCAGATAAAGAAAATAAAAATGCCAAGGATCAGTTGGAAAGATTAATAAAACAAGCATATAATCATAGTTCTATATATTGTTGGGGAGTTCAAAATGAAATAACAATAGCTATAGAAAATGAAAAGATATATGAAATGGTTAAAGAACTTGCTACTATAGCTAGAGAGTTAGATTCAAGCAGATTTATTGCACAAGCCAATATCCACTCTGTAGCAAATGAAAGTCCATTAAATGATATAACCGATTTTGTTGGATATAATCTATATTATGGATGGTATTATAAAGAGATGAAAGATCTAGCAATCAGATTAGATGAATTCCATAATGCAAGACCTAATACACCTGTTATGGTTACAGAGTATGGGGTAGATACTAACCCTGATCTTCATTCATACAATCCAACAGTAAAAGACTATACAGAAGAATATCAATTGTTATTCCAAAATAACGCTCTAAAAACTTTTAATGAAAGAGAGTTTATTTTAGGTGGTTACGTATGGGCTATGTTCGATTTTGGTAGTGAAATTAGAAATGAAGGCGGTAAAAAAGGAAGAAATCAAAAAGGATTAGTAACTATAGATAGAAAAATTAAAAAGGATGCATTCTATTTATGTAAGGCTTACTGGTCAAAAGAGTTATTTGTAAAACTAGCAGGAAGCAGATTTGTAAATAGACATGAAGAATTGAATGATATAGTAGTATTATCAAATGTAGAGAATATTAAGCTTTATGTAAATGAAAAATTTATAGCTGAACTAAATGATAAAGAGCCAATGAAGAAATTCTCTAACGTAAAATTAGAATTAGGGGAAAATATAGTAAAAGTTGAAGCTATTGATAATAATAAAAACACTTATACTGATGAAATAACATTAAACAGAACTGAAGAAGAAGATGAAAGTTATGTTCTTAAAAAGCCAGAAACAACAACTCATGTAACTAACTGGTTCCAAAAATTTGACTTAACAGATGTTCAAGAAGTGACACTTAAAGAAGGATACTATTCAACTTTTGACACACTTGATGAATTATATAAAAACGAAGAAGCAAAAGCAGTATTTAAGAAATACTTTGGAGACATTGCAGAAAGCAGTCAAATGAGTGCAATGAGGGGATTAATGACTATAGACAGTATGTCTAAGAGATCTAGATTTAATATACCAAAGGAATTATTAAGCGTTATAAATAAGGAACTAAATGTTATACCTAAAAATTAAGATAAGTGACATTCTAAATCTTTGATTTAGTCAATCGAACTTATGCTTGTAGTTAAGGTAAGAAATATGATAAGAGATATAGGATAGGTAGTTAATTTACTACTGAATCCTATATCTTTTTTTATTTGGAGATAACCACAGAGTAGTTTACAAATAATTATTGTGCTATGTAAATTATGGTACAATTAAATTAGTCATATATTCGTTGAATATTAATAAAGACTAAGGAATACAAGGAGGTTATAACATGGACTACCAAGACTACATTGAATTAGGGTTAAATGGAGAAGAACCATTGAAATTAATATTGCGTGGAAGCATTGATAATAAAGAGAACAATAAGGTTGGAGTAGTGTCTGTAGTATATGCTACGACTGACAGAGATATAGCAGAACAAAAGATTCAGGAGTTACTAAAAAATAAAGATGATTTAGATGATTATTATATGGTATATAGTGTGCCATTAAATACTGACTTAACGAAACTTAGTCACTACCCATCAATAGAAATAAGTAAAGATGATTTAATTTAATATTCTCTTCACTAAAGAAATGAGAGAAGTGAGGTGATACATCTATGATACAAGATAATATGTATATAAAAGAAATCCGTTTAAAAAAAGAAATTTATGAAGAAGAGAGCTATATTAAGAATTTACCTGTTGTTAGTAATTTAAATAGTTTAGCTTTATCAAGCAATGTAACTTTTTTTGTTGGTGAAAATGGTAGTGGGAAATCAACGTTACTAGAAGCTATTGCAGTTAATAGTGGCTTTAATGCAGAAGGTGGAACTAAAAATTTTAACTTTTCATCAATGGAAACTCATTCTGATTTATATAAGTATATTACTGTAGTAAAAAGTGTGAAGCGTCCTAAGGATGGATTTTTTCTAAGAGCAGAAAGTTTTTATAATGTAGCTACAGAAATAGAAAAATTAGGTGCTATACATAGCTATGGAGGAACTTCATTACATAAAATGTCACATGGTGAAAGCTTTATTACTCTTATGACTAACAGGTTTGGTGGAAATGGGTTATATATTTTAGATGAACCAGAGGCTGCGCTATCCCCAATAAAACAGATGTCTATGCTGACTGTTATTAATGAACTTGTAAAGCAAAATTCTCAGTTTATTATAGCTACTCATTCACCTATACTGATGGCGTATCCAGATGCAGATATATTTGTTATTGATGATAATGGAATTAATAAAACCACCTACAAAAAGACTGATAATTACATGATAACAAGAAAGTTTTTAGAGAATCCTGAAAAGATGATACGTTATTTGTTTGAGTAAATTAGTATGAATATTTAGCTTTATATAATATAATAGATCTTAAAATAGAAAAGGAGATAAATTAATTATGATAGAATATAAATTTGACACACAGTTATTAATTGAAGGGAAAAACCTTTCAGAAGATGAAATAAATGATTATATAACAAAAAATATTGAAGGTGATTCTTTACTTGCAGTTGGTGATGAAGAATTAATAAAAATTCACTTTCACACAAATATTCCATGGAAAGTACTTGAGTATTGCTCATCTTTAGGAGAAATTTATGATGTTGTTATAGAAAATATGGAAAGACAATCAAATGGGCTTCAAGGTTAAGGAAATTTAAAATATTTATGTATTTACTTTAGAAATAAGAGTTTGGAGAATACATGAAAAAGATTATGAATGAACAATTAATATATGAAATACTTTCAGTTGTAGAGGAAATTCCAGAAGGGAAAGTAGCCACCTATGGACAAATTGCCAGCCTTATTGGCAGAGACAAAAATGCAAGACTTGTGGGGAAAGTTCTAAGTATGGCAGAATTTTATGGTAGATATCCATGTCATCGTGTGGTAAATCATGCTGGAAGATTGGCACCGGGATGGCGGGAACAACGATTTTTGCTACTAGAAGAAGGTGTATCCTTTAAAGATGAAAATCATGTTGATATGAAGAAAAATCATTGGGATTATTAGAATAGAATATAGAAAAAAATTGTGTTTTTAATAGTGATGAAATGAGTCTTTCTTTAATGAATACTTTTATATATAATATAAAGTCCAGCTTTTGCTGGACTTTACTAATATATTTACAAATCTTATTAAACACCAGAATATGCTGAAAATCCGCCGTCAATCGGAAGAACTACACCATTTATAAAGCTTGAAGCAGATTCATTTACTAAGAATAATAATGCTCCTATAAGCTCTTCTGGTTCACCGAATCTTCCCATTGGAGTACTGTTTAGTATTTTGTGTGAACGCTCAGTTAGGCTTCCATCAGGATTCTTTAAAAGAGCAGCATTTTGAGCTGTTACAAGGAATCCAGGAGCTATAGCATTTACTCTTATTCCTACCTTAGCAAAGTGTACTGCAAGCCATTGAGTAAAGTTTGATATAGCTGCTTTTGCACCTGAATATGCAGGTATCTTTGTGAGTGGAGTAAATGCATTCATTGAAGAAACATTTATTATACTGCAACCTTCTCTACCTATCATATCTCTTGCAAATTCTTGTGATGGTAGTAAAGTTCCAAGGAAGTTAAGGTCAAATACAAATCTTACTCCTTGCTCATCTAAATCAAAGAAAGTAATTAAATCCTTGTTATCTTCAGCTAAATCTTCTGGGAATAAGTATTCTTTTGTTGTTGTTCCCTTTGGATTATTTCCTCCAGCACCATTTATAAGTATGTCGCATGGTCCGAATTTTTCTAATATAAGCTCATGAGCTTTTTTAAGGCTTTCTTTATTTAAAACATTTGCCTCAACACCTAAAGCTATTTTACCATTAGCTATAACTTCAGCTGCTTTTCTTTCAGCATTTTCAAGTTTTAGGTCAAGTATTGCTACTTTTGCACCACATTCTGCAAGAGCATCTACCCAATACCCCCCAATAACTCCAGCGCCACCTGTTATAACAACTACTTTATCAGTTAAATCTATATTAAATGGAAGTTTCATTTTATTTTTCTCCTTTATCTGTTTTAGTTAGTGTTTCCCATATTCCTGTTAAGTACATTGCTCCTAAAGCACGGTCATATAATCCATAACCAGCTCTTCCTGTTTCTCCCCAAATCATTCTTCCGTGGTCTGGGCGAAGGTATCCTTCATAATTGTGTTTATGAAGAGCTTTCATTATTTCAACAAGGTCTAAAGAACCACAAGGTGAATAATGAGCACTTTCTTCAAAACCGCCATCATCAAGAAGCTTAACATTTCTAACATGCATGAAGTGGATACGTCTTTGAGCAGCATATTTATCTATCATTTTTACTACATCATTAAAGCTTCCAGATCCAAGAGAACCAGTACAGAAAGTTAAACCATTGTATTCACTATCAACAAGTTTTAAGAACCTATCTAGGTTTTCTTCGTTTGTAATTATTCTTGGAAGACCAAAAATATCATATGGTGGATCATCTGGATGGATTGCCATCTTAACTCCAGCTTCCTCAGCAACAGGTATTATTTCTTTAAGGAAATATTCAAGACTGTTCCATAAATCCTCTTTAGTTATCTTCGAGTATTTATCAAATACTTCTTTAAGACTTTCTTTAGTATAACTTGAATCCCAACCTGGTAAAGAAAGTTCACCAGTAAGTGGGTCCATGTCTTTAATTTGATCAACATAATAAACTAAAGCAGTTGAACCATCATCTAATACCTTATCTAACTGAGTTCTTGTCCAGTCAAATACAGGCATAAAGTTGTAACATATTACTTTAACCCCAGCTTTACCTAGGTTTCTTATGTTTTCTTTATAGTTTTCTATATATTTATCTCTTGTAGATAAGCCAAGTTTAATGTCTTCATGTACAGGAACACTTTCAATTACATCAAAATTTAAACCAGCATTTTCAACTGTTTCTTTAAGAGATAATATGCTGTCCATACTCCATTTTTCACCTACAGGAACATCATATATTGCAGTTACAATACTGTGCATGCTTGGGATTTGTCTAATATATTCTATTTTTACAGGATCATCATTTCCGTACCATCTAAATGATAATTTCATAAGTTTATTCCTCCTACATTTCTAAATATTTCTTTATATTTTTAAAGCATATAGCTTCAACTATTTCTTTAAGAAGTTCATCATCATTTTCAAATTCACCAGAGTCTACAAGGTTTCCTATAAAGCTGCATAAAATTCTTCTAAAGTATTCATGTCTAGCATAGGATAGAAAACTTCTTGAATCAGTAAGCATTCCTAGAGAATAAGCTAACATTCCTTGTTCTCCTAGGGAAGTTAAGTGATCAGTAATACCTCTTTTATGGTCATTTAACCACCAAGCTGTACCAAACTGTACTTTACCTTGAACACCATCTTCACTAAAACATTGAGGAAGAGTTGATAAAACTATGTTATCTTTTGGGTTTAGGGTATAAAGTATGGTTTTTGGTAAGGAGGCTTCATTATTAATATCATTAAGTAATTTTGAAATATGGGATGCAATTTCAAAATCATTAGTAATATCAAAACCAGAATCAGGACCTGTCTTACCTTGCATTACTTCATTATTGTTTCTAAGAGCTCCTATATGTAGCTGCATTACCCAGTTTTTATCATTATATTCTTTAGCAAGTTGTTTTAAAGTAAAGAACTTATATTTCTCTGCCTCAGACTTTGAGATAGAATCACATTTTAATCTTCTACTAAAAATTAGGCTTACTTCAGATTCATCTGTGGAGAAGTATTCTAAACTTTCAAGAGAGTGGTCTGAAAGCTTACAGCCAGCTTCATTAAAATAGCTAACTCTTAATTTTATAGCCTTCAAGAAATCTGAGTAGGTTTTAATATCTATAGAAGTTACAGTTGAAAGTTTTTCAATATAATCCTCAAAGTCTTTATTTAATAAATTTAGTGATTTATCTGGTCTAAAGGTTGGAAGTACTTTAAAAGTTAAATCACTTTTTTCAGCTAATAGTTTATGATATTCTAAATCATCAATTGGATCGTCAGTAGTACATATAAGCTTTACATTAGAGTTTTCTATAAACTTTACAGGAGATAGATTTTCATCTTTGATTTTTTTATTGCAATAATTATAAATTTCTTCAGAATTATTTTCTTTTAAAATTTCAGTTACACCAAAGAAGTTTTTAAGCTCTAAATTTGTCCAATGATATAAAGGGCTTCCTATTAATCTTTCACAAGTTTTTGCCCACATTTTAAATTTACTAAGATCATCTGAATCTCCTGTTACATACTTTTCAGGAACTCCAGCATATCTCATTGCTCTCCACTTATAGTGATCAAATCCAAGAAAAATCTTAGAAATATTATTAAATGTGTTGTCTTCATATATTTCTTTAGCAGATAAATGACAATGGTAGTCATAAATCGGAGCATTTTTTGCAACACTATTATAAATACTTTGAGCCGTCTTGCCGTTTAATATAAAATCGTTATCTAACAATAACATCACCTCAATTAAGTTTGAAAGTATAATCTTTTTTACAATTTGATTATAGCAATAACAAAAATTAAAAAGTATGTTATTATTGCTATATAACATGCAAAAATTGCTCAAATAATAAAGGAGTTTTAAATGAGAAATAAGGTTCAGCAGTACTCAAATAGACAGTATATGCTTTCTACTGATTATGAAATATTTCATTATAAAAATACTGAAATGACAGGAGTGAGCCTTCATCATCATGATTTTTATGAATGTTATCTTTTTATTTCTGGAGATGTAACTTACCATATAGAAGGTAGAATATATAATTTAGCACCTGGTGATATAGTACTTATTAATTCAAAGGAACTTCACAAGGCAATTATAAATAACAAGGATGCAGCTTATGAGAGAATTGTATTATGGTTAAATAGATCTTTTTTAAGGAAAATATCAAGTGAAGAAACAGATCTAACTCTTTGTTTTGAAAGTGATAAGAAAAAAAATGTTTTAAGAATGGACTTTGAAACTCAAAAAAATATCAGATTAGTATTAAATAAGATATTAAGTGTTCAAAAAAATAAAGGTTTTGGTTATGAACTTTTATATTCAGCTTATATTACTGAGCTTATGGTTTATATAAATACCATATTGTTTAATAAAGATATTGTGCTTGATATAGATATAAAAAAGAGCAATTTAATAGATAGCATAATAGAGTACATAAATAATAATATTGAAGAGGACATAACAATAGATGAACTTGCAGAGTATTGTTATCTTAGTAAGTTTCATCTTTCAAGAGAGTTTAAGAGACATACAGGTACAACAATTCATAAATATATAGTTCAAAAGAAGCTTATTCAGGCAAAGGAACTTATACTTAATAATATATCTATAAAAGAGGTATATAAAAAATGTGGTTTTGGGGATTATTCTAATTTTTTTAGAGCTTTTAAAAATGAGTATGGAGTAACACCAAAGCAATTCTATGAAAGCATGTATAAAGAGTAAAAGGCTTAAAGCTGATTTAGAGTAATCAGCTTTAAGCCTTTAGTAAATATTCTTTTGGAGTATAATAAGTTAGTTTTTTAAATACTGAACAAAAATAATTATGGTTTTCAAAACCTACCTTTAAAGCAATATCTGTAATGGAAAGCTTATTTTGCTTTATTAGAAATTTTGCTTCTTCAATTTTCATTTTATTTATAAATTCAGTTATAGTAAAGTTAGTCTCCTTCTTAAACATTCTTGAAAGGTGAGAAGGGCTTATTCCTATTTCATTAGATATAGTCTTTAAAGATATCTTGTTGTAGAAATTTACTTTTATATAATCAATACATTTTCCTACTACAGGACTATATTGAGAAATTGAAAAACTTTTTACTAGATCACAATATTGTAAAGTCATCTCTTTCAATAAACTATCCAATTCTGCCTTACTTGTTACTTTTTCTATCAATATAGCGAACTTATCAGAAATATTGTGTATATAAATAGGGGAAACTCCACCTTTATCTGCACCTATTCTAAGAAGAGTATTAATAACAAAACCGTAATTTTTCCATGCTCTTAAAGGGTTATTAGGAACTCTGTGGGTTGGATTAAACTCAAAGCTGTTCATAAGCTTGAGTGCTTCTTCACTTTCACCTTTAGCTACTGAATTCTGAATTTCTCTTTCTAATTTATATCTAAATTCTATATCAGAATAAAACTTTCTATCATCTGTCTCTTGGGAGTCCTTTATATTTGAAATACCATTATTGCTTTGAACAAAGGATATATTGCTATTAATAAGAGGATTTGACGATAGATTTACCATAAGAGAGCCTATATTTTTATAAGTTTTACTATCTAATATAGTAATGGCTTTGTAGTATTCTCTAAGTTCTTGCCTATATCCAAGAGGAAGATTATTTAATTGAATGATCTTAGATATTAATAAGTCATCTGGAATATCTGAGAGAAAAGGGCCTACAATAATTGTTCCAGAAGAATAGTTTTGTTCAGTAAAAATTCCTAAACACAAATAATTAAGATTAAAATTATCAGTGTAGTACAATAAATCATTGGAGTTTTTATTCTTAAGAAGATTCTCCATATCTAATATACTTGAAAATCTTAAGTCTTCTATTATAAGGGGTTTTTGGAACTTGAATAATTGAAGAGAAGAGTTATGAGAACTATCAAAAAACTCCACATCTATATTAACTAAGTTATGAATTAAAGAGCATATGTTATAAATACCTTCATCTATATTATCAATTCCAACATTCATAGATAACCTCCTTAAATAAGCTTATTTTTAGAATATAAGAATTTTATGATTAATGCAATAATTTTATACTTTATAGCAAAAAAATGAAAGAAAATATTGTTTAAAAGTTATAAATTTAAATTATTAATGATTAAGAGGGAGGATATAATCTAATGAAACGTTCAGAGATTATAAAAAACATAGTTGATACAGGGGTAGTTGCAGTTATAAGAGCTGAGTCAAAAGGAGAAGCAATTAAAATAATTGAAGCGGTTAAAAATGGAGGTATTAAGGCACTTGAAATTACCATGACTGTGCCTGGTGCTGTAGATATAATTAAGGAATTATCGGAAACATATAGAGGGGAAGATGTAATTATAGGAGCAGGAACTGTACTTGATCCTGAAACAGCAAGGGCTTGTATACTTGCTGGAGCAGAATTTATTGTTAGTCCATGCCTAAGCATAGAAACTCTAAAAATGTGTAATAGATACGGGGTAGCTGTTATACCAGGAATAATGACAGTAACTGAAATTGTAGAAGCTTTAGAATATGGTGTAGAAATATTAAAAGTATTCCCGGGAAATGCTTATGGTCCATCCATTATAAGTTCTTTCAAAGCACCGCTGCCACAAGCTAATTTTATGCCTACTGGAGGAGTAAATTTAGACAATGTAGCAGAGTGGATAAAAGCTGGAGCTATAGCAGTAGGTACAGGTGGAGATCTTACTAAAGGAGCTAAAACAGGAAACTATGAAGAAATCACAAAAGTAGCAGCTGAATTTGTGGAAAAAGTAAGAGAAGCTAGGAATACTATTTAGGTGGGGGTATAAAAATGAAGGAAGTATTAACCTTTGGAGAAACTATGGTACTTTTTAATCCTCAAGCTAATGGTCCACTAAGATTTGTAGAGGGTTTTAGTAAATCTATAGGTGGAGCAGATTCTAATGTTGCTATAGCACTTGCAAGATTAGGACATGAAGCAGGATGGTTTTCAAAAGTTGGAGATGATGAGTTTGGAAGATACATTAGAAATACGGTTCGTGGAGAAGGAGTAGATGTATCTAGATTAAAAGTTGATAAGGGTGCAAGTACTGGAATACTTTTTAAAGAGAGAGTTAATAATACCAATCCCAATGTTTATTATTATAGAGCAGGCTCTGCTGCAAGTAGATTATCCATAGAAGATTTAGATGTAGAATATATAAAAGACACTAAGATAATTCATATTACAGGAATAACACCAGCATTATCTGAAAGCTGTAGAGAAACTGTATTTAAGGTATTAGAGATTGCAAAAGAGAACGGAATAACTATTTCCTTTGATCCTAATATTAGATTGAAACTATGGACTTTAGAAGAAGCAAGACCTGTACTTCTAAAAATTGCAGAGATGGCAGACATTATATTCCCTGGAATAGAAGAGGGAGAAATGTTATTAGGATTAGATAATGAAAAAGACATCTCAGAAAAGTTTTTAGAAATGGGCTGCAAAACAGTAGTAGTTAAGCTTGGAGAAAAAGGCTGTTATGTAGCCACTAAGTCTGAGAAGGAATATATACAAGGGTTCCAAGTAACAACAGAAGATACAGTTGGAGCAGGGGATGGTTTTGCAGCAGGATTTCTATCAGGGGTATTAAAAAACCTAAGTTTAAGAGAATGCGCGGTACAAGGCAATGCAGTTGGTGCTATGGCAACACTTGTAAAAGGTGACATGGAAGGTTATCCGTATTATGAGCAGCTTATGGCGTTTATGGGAAATAAAAAAGGGATAGATAGATAAATAACAAATAATAAGAGTTCAGCAAAATTAATGCTGAACTCTGAATTTTTATATTACTTTATTTTCTTCTTTCTTGATGATCTTGGCAGCATTTATTGCTATCAAAGAACCGTTTTTTGTTTCAAAATAACCTTTTTCAATTATTAAATTCATTAAGCGTTCTATTTCTTCTTTAGTTACATTTTCTCTAACATCGGCTATAGACAAAGAAGCCTTTGAACCGTTAGAAGTTATAAAGCTTATAGATAAGACATTACTCACAGAAAACCCTCCTTCCGTCTTAAATTTTGTTTATAGAATTAATTAACCTTAACTAGTTTAAAGACATCGGTTAATAGAAAATCTTTAGTATCATTAGCTAAAAGACCTTTTATAGCTTCAGCTAATTCATAAAGATCATCAACACTACAATCAGCACTTAAGCCGGAAAATCTAAGCTTTTTATAGACGGTTTTACCAACTTCATTAGCTCCACCTTCAACTTCAATAGTAAGTTGAGATGAAGTTTTTTGCTTATCTATTGCCATATATACCACCTCCTTTCGTTAGTGCTATATAAAAACAATATATGCAGGAAAGGAGAAAAAGGTCACAAAATATCTAAAATGGTAAAAATATACATCAAATAAAGATTAATAAATCCAGTAGATATAAAAGTCATCTACTGGATTTATTGAAAATATATAGTTTATTTATAATCTTTAGAAAATACATTAAAATAATGTCTAAGAACCTTTGCCATTCCTTCATTTGAAGCTTTTTTTAGTGCTATAAAGTCTACTGGTTTCACCTGGTCAATCTCCTTCATTGCACCTACCAAAAAGTCGGTGAATACATTGATTTTAGATATGCCTTCTATTGCACATCTATGAAGATTATCATCACCTGTTCCTGAGCCACCATGCAGAACTAATGGAATTTCTATAGCCTTTGCTAATTCCTTTAGTCTTTCAAAATTTATTTCAGGATTCTTGTTACCTTTATATATTCCATGGGATGTTCCTATAGAAACAGCTAAAGAATCTACACCAGTTTGCTTCACAAAAGCCACTGCTTCTTCAACAGTTGTATATATGGATGAGGTTCCGCTTTGTCCTTCACCTTGTCCAACGATTTCACCTTGACCAACATGTCCAATTTCAGCTTCAACAGTTATTCCTTTGGGATGTGCAAGTTCAACAACTTCTTTTGTTTTACGCACATTTTCCTCGAAACTATCCATAGATGCATCTATCATCACAGAGGTAAAACCTAAATCGATTGCACTTTTAATGTATTCAATATCTTCACCGTGATCAAGATGTAAAACTATTGGAACATTAACGCTTTCAGCCATAAATTTTCCTACAATAGCCGCTTCTTCTAGAGAAATTATATTACGATGTGCTTGAGCAAAGGATAGAATAATAGGTCTATTGTATTCTTCAGCAACTTCAACAAAGGTTCTAGCAGAATCTAAATCTAAAAAATCAGGTGCTGGAACGCCATAGTTATTTTTTTTAGCATCTAATAATACTTCTTTTGAATTAACTAACATTTTTCTCCCTCCATATTAAATCAATTATTCACCTATTATTATAATTTTACATTTACGAGTACGAGATCTTGTACGGTCAAAGTCTACGAAATAAACGTAACCTGTAGTTCCAACTCCTAGGGCTCCATTATCAACTTCAAAAGTTTCACTAGAACCAAGTAGAGTTGCCTTTAAATGTGCATCGCAGTTAAATAGTGCAGAACGATCTCCGTTTGGTAGATAACTTGAGGCATCTGGCCAAGATTCAACAGCTTTATAATGCTCTTCCCCAGGATAATTGTATTGCCCAAGTGCAACATTATCTGGAATTATTTTTTTTAGTACATCATTTAAGTCTACTTGAAGAAATTCATCCCCATTTTCAGTGTAATCATGAACAAATTCTTCAAAAAATACTGAACAGGTAGTGTGGGGAGAAATTACAACACAGATACCATTTTGTATGTTACTTTTCTTTATTGCTTCCCTTACTTGTGGAGTAATATCAAAAAAACTTGGTGTTTCTCCGTGAGATGTTAAACTTATTTGTTCTTTATAAATGCTCATATTATAACCCCCTATTTATTCCTTATCTTTGATTGCTCTAACCATTGCTTCAGCCCATTCTTCTATACGCTTTTTAGGATCTGGAGCACCTAAAATACCATTTGTTCCTCCAGTACCATCAGCACCAAGCTTAATAACGTTATAAACATCCTCAGCAGTAGTAACCCCTGAAGCTATCATAACTAAAGTATTAGGACTCATTTCTCTAATCTTTTCTGTAGTTTCTATTACATAACTGTTATCTGCTGTTTTACCTGTTCCTATTAATTCTGTAGGTTCAGCTAAGATTATGTCTGGATTAAATTTAGAAAGCGCAACGGCTTCAGAAACAGAGTCAGCACAGACTATAGTTTTTATATCAAGTTCACGTGCCCTTTCAATTGTCTTTGATAATTCTGCTACAGTCATTGGATTTTCAGCGTGGTTTAAAAAAACTGCTTTTGCACCAGCTTCTTTTAAAGATTCTGGCAAAACATGTCCCATTCCACGACCTGGTTTTAAAGATTCCATATGCTGAGCAGTTACAATTACGTTAGTAGTATTTTCACTAATGTAACGAATATCTGCAAATGGACATGTAAAGAACATTTCTATACCTGTTTCTTTAGCTATTTTGTCAGCAGCTAGTGCTAAATCTAGAGATCGTTTTCCATATAGATAGGATTTTGGATTTACAACTAAAAATGGTGTTCTTATTTTCATAAATTAATAGACCCTCCTTTAATTTATTTCTTTACCACTGGTAAAATAATTGTACCATAGGTAAAAATGGTCATCAATATTAAAATAGAAAATATTATAAATTTTAGGACTTGAGATAAATTGATAAGTGGAGTATAATTATTACCACTGGTAAACAAGAGGGGTCTTTTACTTGATGATTTTTCTTAAATATATTATTATTAAGTGAAAATAAATTTTAAAATAGATGATTTTAATTAATAGAAAGGGGCTGATTTTGAATGAAGAGAACAGGTACTCCATTACATTTGGAGATTCAGGATGAAATGATAGCCTATTTTTCTAAATTCGAATATTATTCACCATTACCAGGTGAACGCGATTTATCTAATATGTTTAATGTAAGTAGACCAACCATTAGAAAAGCATTAGAAAAATTAGAGGATGAAAATATAATTGTAAGAATTCAAGGAAAAGGAACCTTTTACATAGGAAATAAAGTTCCAATAGATTATTCAGATTCTAATAATAATGGACTTGGATTATCTAGTATTTTAAGCTCAGCAGGGAAATTTACTAAAAATCGTGTACTTAAACAAGCTGTTGAATTCCCAAAATCCAATGTAGCATCTTATCTAAATATTTTAGAAACTGATTTGGTATTTCACTTAAAGAGAGTTAGGTATGTTAATGATGATTTGTATTCTCTAGCAGATGATTATATTCCATTAAAAATATGTCCTAAATTAATTGATATTGATTTTACAGAACATAATCTTTTTAGAACACTTGAGGAGCATAATGTAACTCCATATAAAGAGGAAAAAAATATAGAGATAAGAAAAGCTGATATTCAAGAAGCTACATATCTTAATCTAAAAGAGAATGATCCTATATCTATTACCCGTATTACAACCTACGATAAAGATGGGAATATCATTCAATATGCAACTTCTAAATCAGATGCTTATAAAAGTACATTTAGAATAATATCTAAAAAAGAATAGAATACAGGAGGTTCAAAGAAACTTACTTAATAAGTTTCTTTGAACCTCTTAATTTTAGATAGATTATGCAAAGAGAATATCAACTGTTGAACTAGACTTTATATGTAAATATGAAATAAAATTAATTTTTTTTGTGTATAACATTTGTCTTAACTTGTGTCTAAATATTTTGATATATATTTATACACAAAGAAAAACATAAGAATATTTTAGACAGTAAATTTAGTGTATAAGTGTATAGAGACATAATTCATTATACTCTTTGCGACAGAGTATAAAAACACCATGAGAGTGCATAAATACTAGGTTTACAGGTATATTGACAAAACAAATAAAATATTTTATTGTTAAATCACAGTATGTAGTGTATAACTTCTTTAGGGGGGTGTTTTAATGAAATCTAATAAAGAATTAGTTTATGATTTTATAAAAAAATGTACAAGCTCCGTACCAACAGAAGATAATAAAGGAGTTACTACACAATACTTGTCAAATAGATTAGGAATGCAAAGAACAAACATAAGCAGTATCTTAAATAGCTTAGTTAAAGAAGGAAGTATAGAAAAAATAAATGGTCGACCAGTTTTATACAAACTCAAACAAGATGTATTAACCATAAGCGGAGAACAATCTTGTTTTAATAAGCTAATAGGTTGTGATGGAAGTTTAAAAAATGCGGTTCAATTGGCCAAAGCTGCAATTTTATATCCTCAACAAAGTTTGCATTCATTAATTTTAGGTCCAGAAGGGTCTGGTAAAAGCTTCTTTGCTAATATCATGTATGATTTTGCAAAGGAAAACAAGATAATTAAAGAAACTGCATCATTTGTAAAATTTAATTGTGATAATTACAGTGAAAATTCAGCTCTTATAGTTAATGACCTGTTTGGTGATGATAACAATTCTGTATTAGCTAAAGCTCAAGGAGGAGTTCTCTTCATTGATAACATAGAACTACTTCCAGTAGATGCAAGAAATTATTTAATACAATTAATTGAAAATAACTCAATAGAAATAAATGGAGTTAAAAGAAATTTTAATGGAATTATAATCTGTTCCATGAATGATAAGTCAAATAAAAGCTTTATAAAAAATTATTCAAAATATATTTCTATAAAAATTGAGCTACCATCATTAAATCAAAGGACATTAAAAGAGAGATTCGATTTAGTAAAACATTTCTTTACTATAGAAGCTGAAAAGAGCAATAAAACTATACAGATAAACCCAGAAGTTATGATTGGGTTATTATTATATCATTGTGAAAGAAACATAAAGCAATTAAAGAAAGATATTCAATTAGGCTGTGCCAATGCATATGTAAGGGAGTTTCATACTGATAATAATGATATTTTAGTTCATATGTCAGACTTTGAATATTATATTAGAACAGGTTATTTAAACTTAAAAAATCACAGATTGGAAGTTAAGGAACTAATATCTGAGAATTATAATTATGCTTTTTCTAAAGAACAAGCTACTATTATAGCAATAAATCAAGATAAAAACTCTAAAAAACAAACTATGTATGACTGGATTGATGCAAAATTTAATGAGCTAAGTGCTAGGGGTATTGAAAAACATGATATTAATACTATTTTAAGTATTAATATAGAAAATGAGTTTAAACAGTACAGTAGACGATTGAGTGAACAAATAATTGATAAAGCTCAATTAGCTCAAATAGTGAACAGTAAAATTATTAATTTGGTAAGTAATTTTTTAGAGGAAGCAACAATTAAATTTAATAGAGTATATCCCGTTTCAGTGTTTTACGGTTTATGCTTACATCTTAATTCTACACTAAGTAGACAAAACAAATCACAAAGATTAAGCAACGAACAAATTATGGAGATTATTAAATATAATCAAGATGAATACGCTTACTGTGTTAAATTTGTTAGTCTCATAGAAAAAGAGTTTAAAATATCCTTGCCAATAGATGAGGTAATATTTATTACTATGTTTCTTGCAAAAGAAAACCTAGTTGATGAAGATAAAAAGCATCCTGTATTATTAATAGCTCTTCATGGAAACTCAGCTGCGCATTCTATTGTTGATGTTGTAAACTTCATGAGTGGGTATCCAGCATATGCTTATGATATGCCTTTAGATACAAGTACTACTGTTGCTTATGAAGAATTAAAAATGCTTATTTTAAAAATTCATAAAGGAAAAGGTATTTTTGTCATATATGATATGGGATCCTTTAAAGCTATGTTTGATATGATTTCAACCGAAACTGGAATCGAGATTAAAAGCATGCAGCTCCCATTAACTTTATTAGCTTTAGATTGTAGTAGAAAAGTTATGCTTGACTTAAATCTTAATGAAATTTATGAAGATATGATAGAAACTTATGAGAATATGATGTATGTACAGAAAAATACTTATTACAAAGTTAATAGTACTGATATAATACTAACTCTTTGCATGAGTGGAGAGGGTGCAGCAATACAAACCAAGAAGTTTATTGAAAAACATGTTGAACTTAAAGATGTAGAGATTATTCCATTAGCAATATCTAATGAGAAATTTTTAATTGAGGAAGTAAATAAAATTAAAGAAAAACACAATATTCTTTGTGTAGTTGGGAGCTACGATCCAAGACTTTTTGGAATAAAATATATACCAATTACAGATATTTTTCAAAATAAGGCAAAAGAGCTTAAGGTTACTTTACAATTGAATTCCAATATAACAACAGATAGTGAAACTTTAAATGATGATTTAAACGTTATCTTCAATCACTTAAGTGAAGAGCTAGAAATGGTCAATATGGAAATTCTGAGAAGGTATCTTCCAATAGCAATTAATAATTTTATTAAAGCTAGCAATTGTATTTTAACTAAAGATCAACAGGTTTCACTAATGATTCATGTTGCATGTTGCATTGAGCATATTAAAAAGCATAGTGATATTCCAATAAATATATATGCAGATGAAATAATTAGTGAAAATATAATACTCTATAAAGCTTTTAAGAAAAGCTTTGAGATATTGGAATCAGAATTTCAAGTTGTATTTGATAACAATGAAATTGCAAATATGATTTCAATAATAAACAAATCCTTTAGAAGATAAGTAAAAATGAAAGGCAAAATAGGAGGAATTTTTAAATGTCAAATTTCGCTAATTCAGTTGAAAAAAATATTACCCCATTAATGGGGAAGATAAGTTCAAATAAGGTAATTAAATCCCTTACTGCTGGTATGATGTATACAATGCCACTTACCCTTGGTACTAGCTTAGTTGCTATAGCAGCTAACTTCCCAGTGACTGCATGGACTAATTGGTTAGCTTCAAGTGGTATAAAAACTCATATGACTGCAGTAATAGGCGGAACAACAGATATTATTGCATTATTTTTAGCATTCATAATTGCATATAATTATGCAACATTAAAAAAAGAAGATGGTGTTACAGCAGGAGTACTATCACTAGGTTCTTTTATCATATTAATGCCTCAAGTATATAAAGTTGCAGAAGGAACATCAATAAATGTTTTACAAAAGTCCTATTTAGGCGGATCAGGAGTATTTGTTTCAATGCTTTGCGCTATACTAATATCCCAAATTTATATCTATCTAAATAGAAAAGGCTTAAATATAAAATTACCAGAAAGTGTACCAGAAATGGTATCAAAATCTTTAAGTCCAACCTTTATAGCAATGATTATTTTTGTAGTCGTATTAGCAGTTAGAATAGTTTTTGGCTATACTGAATATGGAAATGTGTTTGATTTTATCAATTCTACTATTGCTAAGCCAATAATGGCAATGGGGACATCACCAGTTTCTATAATAATTATTTATGCACTATGTAGCTTATTATGGTGTTTCGGTATACATCCAAGTTCATTAACAAGTGTACTTATGCCAGTATTTATGACCGCAATCACAAGTAATGTTAATGCCTTCCAAGCAGGAACTATATTACCTTACTTAGCATTCCAAGTAACATATGTTTATATAATGGTTGGAGGTACAGGTGGTACATTAGGATTAGCCTTTGATATGGTACTATTTGCAAAATCGGAACGTTTTAAAACCTTAGGAAAACTTGCAATAATACCTAATATATTTAACATAAATGAGCCTATTATATTTGGAGCTCCTATAATATATAATCCTGTATTTATGTTACCAATGACACTTTCTCCTATAGTAACTGGAGGCCTTGGATTATTATTTGTTAATCTTGGGTTCTACAATAAATTTAATCCTACTGTTAAGTTACCTTGGACAATGCCTGCGCCTATAGTACATTTATTGCAAACAGGTATGTTAGCAGCTATTTGTATAACTGCTGCTATAATTGCAACTGCAATAATATACTATCCATTCTTCAAATACGCAGATAGACAAGCATTAAAAGAAGAGCAAGCAAAATAAGCAAGTAAATAAAGTTTAAATATTACTTTAGTTAAAATAATAATTGCAAATTGATAGGAGGAAACAAAATGGTAAATATTTTATTATGCTGCTCAGGTGGTATGTCTACAAGTATATTAGTGAAAAAAATGAAAGCAGCAGCTATTGAGAAGGGAATAGAAACAGAAATATGGGCGATTCAAATGCAGGATATAGATAAACATAAGGAAAAGGCTGATATTATTTTATTAGGACCTCAAATCAGATATGCCTTAGGGGAAATTCAAGCAGAAGTATCAACTAAGCCTGTATTTGTTATTGATATTATGGATTACGGAACAATGAATGGAGAAAAAGTTTTAAACATAGCATTAGATAAATTAGGAGACGCAAAAAATTAGGAGGCAACATACATGGATAAAGTAGAGATGATTTGTTTTGAGATAATATCTTCAGTAGGAACTGCAAGATCTTGTTATGTAGAAGCTATTAAAGAGGCACGAAACGGCTATCTATCAAAAGCAGATGAACTTATAACAGAAGGAAATGAAATGTTACGTAAAGGACATGCTGTTCATGCATCATTAGTTAGGGATGAGGCTGAAGGAAGAAAAACAGATATAAGTTTGTTATTAATTCACGCTGAGGATCAGATGATGAGCGCAGAAACTTTAGGAATTGTATCAAAGGAATTAATAGAACTATATAGAAACAAATAATTTAACTATGTAAATTAATAGATCCATCCTCCTTTATAAATTAGTTATAAGATTACATAGCTAGTAGAATAAAGGAGGATTTTTAAAACAAAGGAGAGAAAACAATGGTAGATAAATTTCCAGATAATTTTTTATGGGGAGGTGCCGTAGCTGCAAATCAACTTGAGGGGGCATGGAATGTTTGCGGTAAAGGAGTAAGTACAGCTGATGTTGCTACTGCCGGTTCTGTGAATAAACGAAGAGAATACACTGATGGAGTTATTGATGGTATATACTATCCATCTCATGAAGCAATAGATTTCTATAATAATTATAAAAGTGACATAAAGTTATTAGCAGAAATGGGGTTTAAATGCTTTCGTTTATCAATAGCATGGACTAGAATTTTCCCAAATGGAGATGAAGACGAGGCAAATGAAGAAGGTTTGAAGTTTTATGATAATGTGTTTGATGAATGTTTAAAGTATGGAATTGAACCAGTAGTAACAATCTCTCATTATGAGATGCCCTATAACTTAGTTGAAAAATATGGTGCATGGAGAAATAGAAAGCTTATACATTTTTACATAAATTTTTGTAATACTATTTTTAATAGATATAAAAATAAGGTTAAGTATTGGATGACTTTTAATGAAATAAATGTAATTGCATATCAATCTTTTATCTCGGCTGGTATTAAGTTAAAAGAAGGAGAGCGAAAAGAGCAGGTTGTTTATCAAGCCGCTCATCACCAGTTAGTTGCTAGTGCTAAAGCTGTAGCATTAGGACACTCTATTAATCCAGATTTTAAAATAGGTTGTATGCTCCTCTATCCTTTAACTTATGCTGAAACATGTAATCCAATGGATGTTTTAATAGCAAATGAATCTATGAATAAAAATTATTTCTTTACTGATGTACATGTGAGGGGTTATTATCCTAACTTTATAAAGAGATATTTTGAACGAAACGATATTAATATAGTAATGGATGAAAAAGATGAAGAAACGTTATTAAATGGAAAGGTAGATTATATAGGTTTTAGTTATTACATGTCTTTGGTTGCCACTTCTGATAATAGCAAGGTAGCAAGTACTGGTGGAAATATGGTTGGTGGAGTAAAAAATCCATATTTAAAAGCATCTGATTGGGGATGGCAAGTAGATTCTACTGGTTTAAGAATATCTTTAAACAATTTATATGATCGATATCAAGTTCCACTTTTTGTAGTTGAAAATGGTCTAGGAGCTGTTGATGTAGTTAACGAGGATGGTTCAATAAATGATGACTATAGAATTGAATATCTAAAACATCATATAAAAGCAATGAAAGATGCAATAGTACTTGATGGAGTTGAACTTATGGGTTATACACCTTGGGGATGTATAGATCTAATAAGTGCTGGAACTGGAGAAATGAAAAAGCGTTATGGATTTATTTATGTAGATAAAGATAATGATGGAAACGGAACACTTGCAAGAAGTAAAAAGAAAAGTTTCTACTGGTATAAAGAAGTAATAAAAAGTAATGGAGAAAACTTATAAAGTAAAACTTTCAAAAAAGTATAGATAAAAATAAGAGTTAGGAATGTAAATTTCCTAGCTCTTATTTTTACAAATTAACTTCTTTATTTTTTATTTCATATATAATATCTACAATAACAGATAAAGCTAATAGCACATAAATGATTATATTTTGATAGTATCTACTTATATCAAAAACATTAAATGCTATTAGAATCACTGCTATTACTGGAATATATAATAAATGCCTTTTTAAATAACTTTCACCATTATCTCTCAAAGTCTGAAACCCCTCTCTTTTTAAATAAACCTAATTAGTTTAATTGTAACAAAGTAAGATAAGAAATATTTACGTATTTTGAAAATAAAGGATAAATTAAGTTAAGCAAAGCGCATCACCTATGTGCTTTGAAAAGCCTTCAAGAAGTAAAGCACATAAATACTTTTTGAGGGCTTTTTTTATTACACCGAAATAGGGAAAATACATAAGTTAAATTAAGAATATAGAACTTTATAAGTGGCCTAAATCTTGGCATAGTGGTTGCTGATAGATAAGTAAGAAAGAAAATGGAGGAGGAGAAGAATGAAACAATTTCAAAAAGTTAAAACTGCTGTTATAGGTTGTGGGAAAATAAGTTGTATATATTTAGACAATATGATTAATAGGTTTGAAATCCTAGATGTAATTGGGTGTGGAGCCTTAAGTCTTCAAAGGGCTGAGGAAAAAGCAAGGGAATTTGGAATAAAAGCTATGTCTATTAATGATATTTTAAATGATCCTGAAATTGAGTTGGTTGTAAACCTAACTCCTGTGACAGCTCATTATGAAGTAATAAAGAAATCCTTAGAAGCTGGAAAAAATGTATATACTGAAAAAGTTATAACTCCAGATTTAAAAGATGCTCTTGAACTTAAGGAGATTGCGAATAAGCAAAACTTAAGAATTGGGTGTGCACCTGATACATTTCTTGGTGCAGCTATACAGACAGCTCGTAAGGTCATTGATAGTGGTGGGATAGGCAAGGTTGTTTCATGCCATGCAGCAGTAAATCGTGATATGGAATTTTTATATTATCCAGGAGCATTTCATACGACAAAGGGGGGAGGCATAGGTTTTAATGTTGGTATTTATTATATTACAGCATTACTTAGTATTTTAGGACCTGTTGAAAAGGTTAGTGGATTTGCTTGCAATACAAATCCAGAACATACTGTAGAGAATCCATCATTACCTCGTTATGGCGAAACTTTTATGGTTGAAAGTGAAAACGTAATGATATCAAATATGAAGTTTAAAAGCGGAGTATATGGAACAATGAACTTCACGTCAAATACCATATGGCCACAAGTACCAGTGTTAACTATTTATGGTACGGAGGGAATTCTAAATATTCCAGACCCTGATAAATTCGGAGGAAAGGTATTATTACAGAAAAAAGGAATGAAAGAATCCGTTGAAATACCTAATTGTTATGGATATGGTGAGAATTCAAGAGGTCTTGGAGTTGCAGAAATGGCATGGGCTATGAGAAAAGATAGACCACATCGTGCAAATATTGATATGGGATGTCATGCGGTAGAAATTTTAAATGGTATTGTTAAATGTACCGAAACTGGACAGGTACAGACCATGGAAACTGAGTTTGAGTTATTACCTGCATTGCCAGAAGGATATTTAGATAATTATTTTGGTAGAAATCAAGAGAGTGCTTTAATTATATAATAAAGATCTTTTATTGTGATAAACTATTATTATAAGAATTTATAGTAAAGTTGGAGGCTGATATAAATGAATAAAATGAACGATGATTTTATACTTAGTAATGGATATAAAATTCCATGTGTTGGATTTGGAACATGGCAGACACCAGATGGAGCTACAGCAGTTAGTTCTGTAAAAGCAGCTCTTAGCTTTGGATACAAACATATTGATACAGCAGCTGTTTATGGTAATGAAAAAAGTGTTGGTACAGGAATTTCTGAAAGTAAGGTATCACGTGAAGAGCTTTTTGTTACGAGTAAAGTATGGAATAAAGATCGTGGTTATGAGAAAACCATAGCTGCATTTAATAAAACATTAGATGATTTAGGATTAGACTATCTTGATTTATACTTAATTCATTGGCCTGCAAATGCAAAACAGTTTTCAAATTGGGATGAAATCAATCTAGAAACATGGCGTGCAATGACAAAGCTTTATAAAGAAGGAAAAATTCGTTCAATAGGTGTATCAAACTTTTTACCACATCACTTAAAGTCACTTATGAAAACTGAAATTCCACCAATGGTTAATCAGATAGAATTCCATCCAGGTCAAATGCAAAATGAGACTGTGGATTATTGCAAAAAACACAACATGTTAGTGGAAGCATGGAGCCCACTTGGGACAGGAAGAATGTTATCAAATGAAACACTTAAAGAGATTGCAGCAAAATATAATAAATCTGTAGCACAACTTTGTATACGTTGGTGTCTTCAAAATAAAGTACTTCCTTTACCAAAGTCAGTTACACCTTCTCGTATAAAGGAAAATAGCGAAATATTTGATTTTGTTATTTCTAATGAAGATATGTCTTTAATTAACTCTATGGAGTATTGCGGTGGATCAGGAATGAATCCTGATGATGTTAAGTTTTAAAAAATAAAAAGAATATATAGAGAAAGAGCTCAGAATTAATTTTCTTGAGCTTTTTCTAATATATAAAATTAATAACCAGTTAACTGGTTAAGAAGAAAACCAATTAAGAGTTTAACCAGTTAACCAGTTAAACAGAAAAACAGTTAAATGGAAAACCAGTTAACCAGAAAACCATTTAAAAAAAGAATTTTTATCTTAATTAAGAATATTATTTAATTAAGAGGTGATTTTTATGGCTGAGAAGATAAAGTTAGAAGGAAAAGAACTTGAAGATCTATCAAAAGAAGAGGATGAAAAAAACATTATAAATATAGAGATGCAAGAAGGCGACGAAATTGATGGTGAAGTGGTTAGGGAACTTATAAGCTCTGTTTATGATAAGATATATTCTAATATTGATAAAAAAACTATTTTAATAAATGAACAAGAAGGAGAAAAAGTTGATAAAACTAGAAAAATAATAAGAGGAGGAACTAAAAGAAGAACCCCAGCAGTAGATGGGGAAGAGTTTGAAATTAAACGAACCTATATGATGAGAAGATCAACTGTTAAGATGCTCAATCAGCTTAAAGGACTGAGTGACGATGTAGATATTCATATGAATACTATAATTGATATAGCTATTAGGCACTATTTTAATAGCGTAACTGAAGAGGGCAAAAATGAAGTGTATTTAGCAAGAAACAATAAGGGTTATTAAGATACCTTTTCTTAATTTGTAAATCACATACTTTCTAAAAAAAATATGATACTATAGTTAGGGAGGTGTAGATACATGCCAAGTATTATTCTTTTATTATTAAATGTCATAAATACTGAAGAAGAGGATTCTGTAAATTACAAGATAGCTCACTATCTATTAAATAATACAAGCAGCTTTAAGTCTTTTTCAACTAGTAGTATTGCAGAGGGATGCAATGTTTCAAAAGCGACAATAAGTAGGTTCTGTAAGAAAATTGGAGTAGATAGCTTTTATGAGTTGAAATATATGTTTCAAGACAGGAAATCCGATTTAGAAGAGAAGTATGGGCTTGTTGTAGGACATGAAAATAGCCATTCTTATTTTATAAATCAGGCTATAAGTTCAATGAAGTTATTAAATGAAAACCTAGATGGTTATCTTTTGAGTAACTTAATTGAGGATATTTTTAAATATAAAAAAGTTGCTATGTTTGGACATATGCAATCAGGTAGCATAGCAATATCAATGCAACATGAGTTATTTTCAAGTGGAAAAATGGTTGATACTCGTATCCCTTTTATGGCTCAAAAAAAATATATCGAAGAGGCAACAGAAGAAAACCTTATTATAGCTTTTTCTTCTTCAGGTACATATTTTTCACGAATATTTCAAAATGAAGAGTTTTTTAACAAAAGTAATGCACCTAAAATATATTTGATAACAACCTCAAGTATAAAGAAGCCTTCTTATATTGATCATGTTATTGCTCTACCAAACAATAATATGTTAGAATCTTCTCTAATACTTGAGTGTTATGCAAAACTTATTGCTCTAAAATATTATGAGCATGTAAATGGGAATTTAAATAATACATAAATAGTACTATAATATGGACGTTTATACATTGTAAATTTCTTTATCTGAAACTTGTTTCACAAAATGAAATAATATTGAAGTGAGACAAGATTTAATATATTGTAAAGGTATAGATCACTTAAGATTTAAGGAGGATTAGCAATGGATAAGAAGCCAGTTAAAATTGTTACAATCGGTGGAGGCAGCAGTTACACTCCAGAATTAATGGAGGGTTTTATAAAGAGATTTGATGAACTACCAATAAGAGAAATTTGGTTAGTTGACGTAGAAGCAGGAAAAGAAAAATTAGAAATCGTTGGTGCTATGGCTCAACGTATGTGGGATGCATCACCATATGATGTAAAAGTTCACTTAACTTTAGATAGAAGAGAAGCATTAAAAGATGCTGATTTCGTTACTACTCAATTCAGAGTTGGTTTATTAAACGCTCGTATAAAAGATGAAAGAATTCCTTTCTCTCATGGATTATTAGGACAAGAAACAAATGGAGCAGGTGGTATATTTAAAGCTCTAAGAACAATCCCTGTAATTTTAGATATAGTTGAAGATATGAAAGAACTTTGCCCTAATGCTTGGTTAGTTAACTTTACAAATCCAAGTGGAATGGTAACTGAAGCTGTAGTTAGATATGGTAAATGGGATAAGGTTATAGGACTTTGTAACGTACCAGTTGGAGCTATGATGAATGAACCAGGAATGATAGGTAAAACATTAGATGATTTAACTTACAAATTTGCAGGATTAAACCATTTCCATTGGCATAAAGTTTTCGATAACAATGGTAAAAATGTTACTGCAGAAATCATTGATAAAATGTACAGTGAAGATGCTGGAATTCCAAAGAATATCCATGCAGTTGCATTCATGAGAGAACAAATAGATCAAATGCAATTAATCCCTTGTGGATATCATAGATACTACTACTTACAAGAAGAAATGTTAGAACATGGTTTAGAAGAATACAATGGAGTTGGAACTAGAGCTCAACAAGTTAAAGTAACTGAAGGTGAGTTATTTGAACTTTATAAAGATCCTAACCTAAACTACAAACCAGAACAATTAACTAAACGTGGTGGTACTCACTATTCAGATGCTGCTTGTGAAACAATAGCTTCTATATATGGTGACAAAAAGCAACACATTGTTGTTTCTACTCAAAATAATGGATCTGTTCCAGATCTTCCAGCAGATTGTGTTGTAGAAGTTTCTGCTTATATTTCAGCAAGTGGAGCTTTACCAATAGCATTTGGACCATTAGCACCAGCAGAACGTGGATGGTTACAAGTTATGAAGAACATGGAACTTTGTGTATGTGAAGCTGCTGTTACTGGAGACTACGGTCTACTTATGCAAGCATTCTTCTTAAATCCACAAATACCAAGTGGAAAAACTGCTAAACGTGTAATGGACGAGCTTTTAATTGCTCACAAAAAACACTTACCTCAATTTGCTGCTAAGATAGCTGAATTAGAAGCAGCAGGAGTAACTGTTAAAGATGAAATAGCTGGAAGCATAGATTAATTAGTTTATTAATTAAAAAATATAAAGAAAGTAAGGTAGGTCAAAATGACTTACCTTATTTTTTTTCTTCAATTAGTCTTACAGACTCTCTCTGAATAAGTTTTGTTTCAATTCGAATTTTTCTAGAAAGAGACACTTCTAAGGACTTGTCCTTATTATGTATACGATGAATAAGTTCATCTACTGCTTCAAATGCAAAAGTACGTTTAGGTATACTTATAGTGGTAAGGGGTGGAGAAGTAACTTCACATATACTCCTGTCATTAAAGCCTATAATTGAAATATCTTCTGGAATTTTATAGCCATATTCAGTAAAGGCTCGAAGAGCGCCAACAGCAATAGTATCATCCTCACAAACAAAAGCTGAAGGAAGTTTAGTTGATTTATTTATTTCTAAGAACCCTTTAATGTCTTGATAGCTTCCTTCTTCTGTATGACGAACTTCTAATATATCAGAAGAGAAAAAGGCAAGATTAAAGTATTCTAAAGCGCTTTCATATCCTTTTTTACGTTCTTCAAAACTACTTATACGTATATTACTTTTAAGATAACCTATGCGGCAATGATTCATCTTTACCAAGTGTTCAATGGCTTGGAAGGTGCCCATAATATTGTTTATTGATACGGTGTTGCAGCTAAATCTAGAAAAATCATTATCAATAGCTACTATTGGAATTTGAAGGTTTTTAAAACCTTTCATATCTTCATCATTCATTTCTGTTGCAAATATAATAGCACCTTTAAGGTTAAGTTCAGATATGTGGTCGATTTGAGGTTTAAGAGAGCGTCTTTCATCTATAGTTGAAAGCAGTATATTATAGCCATAGCTTCTAGCATGAATCTCAATAAATTCCATTAGAACAAGAAAAAAAGGGCTAATATCTAAAATGGCACCATGTTTTTTATAAATAATAAATCCAATATTATTGTTTTGTACTTCGGTAGTTATTTTTTTTATTAGATATCCAAAACCCATTTCATTTAATTGTGTAAGAATTTTTGTTCTAGTAGAATCAGAAACTCCAGGTTTATTATTAAGAATTAATGATAATGAAGCTGGAGAAATTTTAAGCTTTTGAGCTATTTCTCTATTTGTCATAAGGTCTTCCTCCTTGAAGGTATAACAAACATAATTTTTCAGATTACGTTTTCAATTATTTATGTAAATTATACAAAATGTAGAAGTAAATATCAATGATTCAATAATTTGTTTAGCAAAGTTTACTAAATTTTTTGAATATTTAATATTTACAAGCTGAATGTTTAGTTATACAATCTAAACTATAAAAATGATACCGAATATTTAGAAATTAAGTAAAATAATTCAATGATGCTTTCCCTAAATTCTAACTTAATAGCTATAAAATAAAGACTGTAAATTTTTTATAATACTAGGAAAAATATATTGACTAAAAAGATTAAAGATAATATAATCTTTGTGAACAAAAATAAAAGAGGTGAACAAATGTAAAAGAGAAATCTAAAGGGGGGGGGAGAACATGTTAGGATTGAATTATAAATTAAACGAGTTAAGGGTTAAAAATAGTTCAGATGGATAAGTTATTTATGGACAAGTTCTAGGTTTAATATTGATTAGTAATAGGGTTTATCGATTTATAGTTTTTGTAAACGTTAGTATTAGGTTGGAGTAATTTGGAATAATAGAATCTTTGTTGTTAAAGCTAATTGGATATTAAATTATTAGAATAATAGTATGAAAAATATTAGGAGGTTTCTATGGTAAAGTTTGTTTATATTGCATTTTTGTTCATGATTTTACAAGGTGGTTTAACGTGGCTTCAGGTTGTTAACTATAAAAAAACAGTAAAGAGCTTAAAGAATAAGGGTATTATAGGCATTGGAGTGCAAAAAGGAAAACTTAAAGCTGGTAGAATTATTATACTTGTTAGTAATGAGGTTGGTGATATTATTACTGGGAAGGAAATGCATGGTATGACTATTTTTGCTAGGTTTAAGGAACTTAGAGGAATTCAAGGTAAGGATATATTTACCTTAAGAAAAGAAATCGCTGAGAAGGACGGAAAAAATATTGCTTTAATAAGTGCCGTTGACAGTATAGAAAATTCTTTAAGTAAGATAAAATTATCAATCAATTAATATCAAAAAATTATATTGAAAGGAGAATTTTTATGTTGGATGTTTTGTCTAATTTAGCACAAGGTTTTATAGGTCTATTTAATAAGGGAGGAGAAAACTTTTTAGGTTTAGTAACTGGAATTCTACCAACTCTTATAGTACTTATGACTGGAGTTAATGCAATTATAAAAATAATAGGTGAAGAGAGAGTAAATAGTTTTGCTAAACTATGTACAAAAAATGTAATTACAAGATATACAATTTTTCCTATTTTAGCTGTGTTCTTTTTAACTAATCCAATGTGCTACACTTTTGGCAGATTTGTAGATGAAAAGTATAAACCAGCATTTTATGACGCTACCGTTTCATTTGTACATCCTGTTGTTGGCTTATTTCCTCATGCAAATGCTTCAGAATTATTTGTTTATATGGGAATAGCTCAAGGGTTAACAACTTTAGGATTACCGCTTCCTCAATTAGCAGTTAGATACTTTTTAGTTGGTATAATAGTTATATTTATTAGAGGAATTTTAACTGAAAAAATTACTAATATCATGATGAAGAGAGAGTCTTCAAATAAAATTGCCATTACAGAAAACGTTTAGTATATAAGAAGGGGGGAAAGGTTATGTATAAAGCTGTAAAGATAACAAAAGGAACAAGTGGATGGGGTGGCCCATTAATTATAGAGCCTACTGAAAAAAGAAATAAAATTGTAAGTGTGACAGGACAAAGTATTCACCCTATTGCTTATAAAATAGCTGAATTAACTAATGGGGAAGTAGTAAATGGATTTTTAACAGGAGTTCCTGATGATCAAATAGCTGTAGTTGTTGTTGACTGTGGAGGTACGGCAAGATGTGGAGTGTATCCTAAAAAAGGAGTATACACTGTAAATGTTATGGCTGTTGGGCAAGCAGGCCCCTTAGCAAAATATATTAAAGAAGACATTTATGTATCTGACGTTAAAGAAAACTGTATTCAATTATATAATGGAACTGTAGAAGAAAAGCCAACTGAAACATCACTTCCAGAATCAAGTGAAGATAGAAAGAAGTATTATCAAGAGGTAAAAGCTAGTGCAGCTAAATATCAAAAGGAAAACTTCTTTGTTAGACTTGGTAAAGGTGTTGGTGAGGTTGTAGGAAAATTCTATCAGGCAGGTAGAGAATCTATTGATTCAGTTATTAAGAATGTACTGCCATTTATGGCTTTTGTTAGTTTAATAATTGGTATTATATTAAAATCTGGTATTGGTGATATTATTGCAAATACTATATCACCTTATGTGGGTTCGTTGCCAGGTTTACTAATACTTTCATTAGTATGTTCAATTCCAATATTATCACCTTTGTTAGGACCAGGAGCAGTTATTGCACAAGTAGTAGGTGTGTTAATTGGGGTACAAATAGGACAAGGAAGCATACCACCACAATATGCACTACCAGCATTATTTGCAATAAATCCGCAAGTTGGATGTGACTTTATACCAGTAGGGCTTAGTTTAGCAGAAGCAAGCCCAGAAACTATTGAAGTTGGTGTTCCTGCTATATTATTTTCAAGAATAGTTACAGGGCCGTTATCTGTTGTTATAGCATACTTCATTGGAATTGGTTTATATTAAATATATAAAGATTAATAACTATGCAAATTGAAAGATGGGGGAGATACTATGAAATACCGTTCTAAAATTACAGGGATTGGAGAATTGGCTTTTGAGTTATTGGAGGAAAATGATAGTCTAATTATATTTAATGATAATGCACCAGAAGAATTAGCTGAGATATCATTTTTGCATACTATTAGTGAATTTCAAGAAGAAATAGCGGTTGGAGACAGTATTTTGTTAGGAGATCAAGTATATACTGTTACTGCTGTAGGTTATGAAGCGCTTCATACATTAAGGGAATTAGGCCACTGTACCTTTAGATTTTCTGGCAAAGATCAGGTTGACTTACCAGGGCAAATTGAGTTAGAAGGACCAGGTAGACCTAATATGAAGATAGGGGATATGATAGTAATTAACTAAGTTTAAATAAAATTAATCTTATCAGAGTCATATGTATATAGATATGACTTTGGTAAGATTTTTTTATGATCGAATCTATATGAACAAAAAGAAAGGCGTTGAACATTGGTCAGAGTTAATGTATTATAAACTTAGTGTAATATATTTCAAAATATTTTGGAGGAGACAAAAATAATGAAAAAGTTTGTTGGTGAAGCAAATTTAATGATCAAGTGTTGTAAGTTATATTATGAAGAAAACCTTACTCAAAATGAAATAGCCACTATACTTGGAGTTTCAAGACCTACTATATCTAGGCTTTTAGATGAAGGAAGAAAATCAGGTGTTGTAAAGATAGAAATAGTAAATCCTATTGAAAATAATTATGGGATTTTAGAAAGAAATATTGAGAAAAAGTATAGTTTAAGAGAAGTTATAATAGTTGATGATGATAAAGATGATGATGCTCAAAAGAAAAATCTTGCAAAAGCATGTGCAGAATATTTGAAAAGAATAGTGAAGATGGATGACAACATAGGAGTGTCTATGGGAACGACAATAAAAAATATTGGAAAGTACATAGAGCCAAATAGTAAGTTAAATTTAACCTTAATACCACTTATAGGGGGAGTAGGTCAAACTCAGATTGAAATTCACCCAAACCATGTGGTTATGGATTTAGCGAGAGCTTTTAGAGGGGATTTTAAACTTTTGCATGCACCAGCTGTTGTATCTAACGGAGAAATAAGAAATACTTTTTTGAAGGAAGAAAGTTTAGAGAATATACTAGAAATGGGTAAAAAAGTTGATATAGCTATTGTTGGTATTGGTTCACCGATAACGGATAAATCTACAATGATGAGCAGTGGATATTTTGATGTTGATGATTTAAAAGTATTCAAAAAGCAGGGCGCTGCTGGTGATATATGTCTTCAGTTTTATGATATTAATGGACAGTCTGATGAATTCGAGTTTAATAACAGAGTTATAGGAGTGGAACTAGATAATATAAAAAAAATACCAACTGTTATTGGAGTTGCTGGGGGAGAAGAGAAAATAGAAGCAATTGTAGGGGCTTTAAATGGAAAGTTTATAAATGTTCTTGTAACTAATTATAGTAATGCGAAAGCTATTTACGACCAGTTTTAATTTTAAAAAATCTTATTGAATTTATGTTTGTACAAATATAAATTCGATAAGATTTTTTTATTTATTTAAAATAGGTTGACTTATAAAAGAAAAGGCAATATAATCTTTGTGAACAAAAATAAAAGAACTGAACATATGTAAAAGTAAAAATAGGAGGGAAAGATATGTTAGGATTAAATTACAAACTTGAGGAATTAGAAAAAAAAGGTGAATTCATTTGTACGGGGGTAATAGGTACTGGTCAAATGGGAAGAGGTATGGTTAGTCAAATGATTCTTATGAAAGGAATGAAGCCTTCAATAGTAGTTGATATTAACATAGAAAATGCTAAAAAGGCTCTTCTTTATGCTGGAATAGAAGAAAAGGACATACTACAAGCTGAAACACAAGAAGCAGCAGATGCCTGGGCAAAAGAAGGAAAATATGTTATTGCTAGTAGTATTGATTTTGTTACTAAGTCAAAAGCTGTACAAGTTGTTATAGATGCTACTGGGGTAACAGAAGTAGGAGCTAAGATTGCTTTAGATACAATAACAAATAAAAAACACATTGTTATGCTTAATGCAGAAGCTGACTGCGTAATAGGACCAATACTTAAAAAATTAGCTGATAATGCTGGAGTAGTATACACTGGTGCAGCTGGAGATGAACCAGGTGCTGTTAAGGAATTATATGATTTTGCTGTAGCCATGGGATTTGAAGTAAGAGTTGTAGGAAAGGGTAAAAACAACAAGGTTGATTTAGACTGTAATCCAGATACAGTAAGAGAAGAAGCTACAAGAAGAGGGGTTAGTCCTCACATGTTAGCAGCCTTCAAAGAAGGAAGTAAAACTATGGTTGAAATGGCTCTTATGTCTAACTCAACAGGATTTATCCCTGATGTTAGAGGAGCACATGGGATTTCAGGACAAGTATCTGAACTTCCAGCTAAGTTCTCATTAAAAGAAGAAGGTGGAATACTAGATAAATACGGAGTTGTTGATTATGTTGATGGTATAGCTCCAGGAGTATTTGTAATAGTAAGCAGTCCATTACCAGAAGTTAATCATGAGATGCAATACTTAAGTATGGGACCTGGTCCAAACTATGTATTATATAGACCATATCACTTATGTAGTTTAGAAACACCTTTATCAGCGGCTATGGCAGTATTAGACCATAAAGCAACAATTGCACCAATAAAAGGGTTAGTTTCAGAAGTAGTAACAGTTGCAAAGAAGGATCTTAAAGCTGGACAAAACTTAGATGGAATAGGTGGATATACAGTTTACGGTACACTTGAAAGAGCAGAAGTTGCTAAGGATTTAAATCTACTTCCAGTAGGCTTGGTAAGTAGAGATACTGTATTGAAAAAAGATGTTAAAAAAGGTGATTTAATCACTTATGATATGGTTGAATTAAATGAAGATTCACTACTACTTCAATTAAGAAAGCTTCAAGACAAGATGTTTAATTAGGTAAATAGAAATTATCTTTCATTTTTAGAAAACAACAAGTCCTTTTATGCTTTATAATTATAATATAATGTACTTAAAAATTCTTATAATTATGAGGTGGGTTTATGACAGATAGAAAGATGATATTTATAGATGTTGATGGAACTTTGTGTAATGATGAAGGTTTAGTACCTGAATCTGCGGCTGTAGCTATAAAAGAAGCAAGAAAAAATGGACATGTAGTTTATCTATGTACAGGACGTTCAAAAGCAGAAATTTATGACTTTATAATTGAAATAGGCTTTGATGGAATAATCGGAGCTGGTGGTGGTTTTGTAGAGATTGGTGAAGAAATGCTTTATCATAAAAAAGTTAGTGAAGAGAATGTTAAGCACTTAGTTGACTTTTTTACAGAACATAAAGTGGATTTTTATATTGAATCTAATGGTGGATTATATGCAAGTGAAAATTTAATTCCAGAGTTAGAAAGACTTATTTATGGAGATATAGAAAGTGACACAACTGCGAAACATAAAAAAGAAAATAATCCAAATCATTTTATTGAAGCATTAATTAGTGGACAAGATTTATATAGGAATGATGTTAATAAAGCTTGTTTCTTAGAACCTAAAGGGATTACTTTTGAACAGATTAGAGATGAATTTAAAAATGAGTTTGAAGTTATTCATTGTACAGTTCCAATTTTTGGAGATGATAGTGGAGAGCTTGGAGTTCCAGAGGTGCATAAGGCAACCGCCATCGAAACTCTTTTAGAGCATTTAAATATTGATGTTAAAGATACCATAGCTTTTGGGGATGGAATGAATGATGTAGAAATGTTTGAGTTTTGTAATTTAGGGATTGCAATGGGAAATGCAAAACCAGGTTTAAAAGAAATTGCTGATGAAATTACAGATACTCACGATGAAGGTGGTATTTATAATAGTTTCAAAAAACTTGGATTAATTTAGTAGACTTTTAGATATAAAGTTATTAAATATTTATTTATAGAGTTGTAAAATGTAAAGAGTAGTAATGGAATTTATTTAGTCCAGTGCTACTCTTTTTAATATATTTAAGTTTAATGTTTTTTTGTTAGCTTTGGCAATCATGATTGTGGCATAATTCAGAAGAATCAATTAGAGATCCATGGAGCCACTTTTGAGCAACGTCTTGTACATTTCCAGAGCAACCACGTAAAACTTCTATTCCTGCATTGTTTAAAGTTTTTAATGCGCCTTCACCCATGTTACCAGCAAGTAGAACTTCAACACCCATATCAGAAAGTGTTGTAGAAATGTTTGATTTACAACCACAACCTTTAGGAGACTGTAGAATCTCAGAAGAGAGTATTTCTTTAGTTTCATTATTGATAGTAAAGATAGTGTAATACTCACAGTGACCAAAATGGTCATCGATAGAGTTATTACGAGATGGTAATGCTATTTTCATAAAATATACCTCCATAAAATTTTAATAAAATACACAAAACAAAAAAAGTTATTGTCATATGCCATTAATAATTATATTAAACTTGTTAGTGGCATATGTCAATAATGATTTGAAAATAAGGTAAAATATGAAAAATATTTATTTGTATTTGATGTGGATAAGTAATTAAATCACAGAAATAAATGTTTATATTTTATAAAATATAAGAAAATGTAATAAGTGGGGGTAATAAATGAAAGGCATCTTTAACTGGTGGAAAAAATATTCGTTTATAGTGTTGATAGTATTTTTTATAGTAGGTTTAGTGGATTTAAGGTTTGCTGTTATAGCAGCTATTTGCATGATTGCACCTGGGATTGTTTCTGTATTTAGAGGGAGATATTGGTGTGGTAATTTGTGCCCAAGGGGGAATTTTTATGATAATGTAGTTTCAAAATTTAGTAATAAGAAAAAGGCACCTAAATTTTTAAAGTCTTATTACTTTAGAGCTTTAGTCTTTATAATTATGATGACTATGTTTACTCTAGGGATTAAAAAAAGTTGGGGTAATTTATATGGGATTGGAATGGTGTTTTATAGGATTATTTTTATAACAACAATAATAGGAATAGTATTGTCTTTAAGATATAATCATAGAACTTGGTGTAATTTCTGTCCTATGGGAACTTTGGCCTCGATTATATCTAAATTTAGAAAAAGCAAAAATGTATTACAGGTATCAGCTTCTTGTGTATCTTGTAAGTTATGTGAGAAGAAGTGTCCGTTAGGATTGGTTCCCTATGATTATAAAGATGATATGCTAAGTCATCCAGATTGTATACAGTGTGGTCAGTGTGTTAACGTATGTCCTAAAAAAGCAATAGGATATAATAAAATTACTATAAAATAGTTTATATATTTGAAGATTTATATGTAGTTATATATAATTAAGTTAACAAACATCTAGTATCTTGAGGGGGTAAATGATGGTTAGACCAACAAAGCATAGAGCTGTAGAGTTTTTTCCAGAAGATGATTACTTTGCACCATGTAAAAAAATGAAGTGTAGAGCTAAATCAGAAGTTGAGGAAATTATTTTAAAAATAGAAGAACTTGAAGCAATGAGATTAAAGGATATTGAGAATTTAAGTCAAGAAGAATGTGCTGAAAAAATGCAGATATCTAGACCCACCTTTCAAAATATTATAAATAATGCAAGAAAGAAGGTGGCTATGGCTTTAATAGAAGGTAAGGCAATAAAAATAAGTGGAGGAAACTATATTAGAAAGGCTTGCAAGTATAAGTGTTTTGATTGTGGGAATAATTATGAGATCAATTGTAGTGAAGATAAGTTTAATTGTCCTAACTGTAAGTCAGAAAAAGTTTCATGTATAAAAAAGATGGATACTTGCAAAAAATGCTGTGAAGAAACTATTTAAGGTCTATCAAACTTAATAGAAAGAGTAGTAATAGAATTTAAGCCTATTACTACTCTTTATTTAAATGATATTATTCTGGATAGTTTAAGTTCTTGTCACTAATATTTAAAAGAACTTCATTAAGGAACTTCTTTCCTAAATATTTAGCCATAGGTAGATTCATATCTAGGTAGTTTCCACAATCTCTAGCAGATGCTCCAGGAATTTCGCCCTCAAAATCTGCAATAAATTTATATAAACCAGTTAATAAATCAACTATGTCTTTTGAAGCATAATCTCCATTTAGTAGTAGATAAAAACCTGTTCTACAGCCCATAGGACCAAAATAAACAATTTTTGATCCAAAATCAGCATGATTTCTTAAATATGTGGCACCTAAATGTTCGATAGCATGCATTTCAGCTGTATTCATAACTGGTTCAAAATTAGGTCTTGTCATTCTGATATCAAAAGTAGTTATAACACTTCCACCTACATTGTCTTTTCTTGAAACATATACTCCAGGATGTAATTCTAAATGATTAATTGTAAAACTTGCGATTTTTTCCATTATATTGCCTCCTCTGCTTTAAAAACAGCTTAACTTTAATATTATAATATATTATAACATTATTAATTTCATTGTGAATGATATTAAGAATTAATGAAATTTAATTTTCTGGTCTTTTTAGATTTGTTGGAGCAATATGTTTTCCAAAATCTTTAATTTTTACATCAAATTTAATATTAACCTCGGCATCAGTGTATTTATCCATCCAATTATAGTTTTCTAAGTCATCATATAATCTAAATTCTTTTCGTACCACGATTGACCAATTAAAGGGCTCTCCATGGAATTCTTCCTGAGTTTTTTTTACTAGCTTCGTAGCTTTATCCTCTAAGTATTCTTTTATTGATTGTTCCAATATTCTCTGATTTTCTTGATTTTCAACATAATCAATAAGACTTGGAATAGCGGTAATACTGAGTTTTAATGGAACTGTGACATTAATAACAGGATGTTCATTAGTTACATCAATTTTGATTTTATTTTTTCCTCTAAACATCATAGTAGTTACTCTTTCTTCTTCTTTCATTGGGTCAGGAAAACTAATAATTAAATGATTTGTTATAATCTTTGGTCTTAAGATTAATGCAAGTCTAGTTTCGTCTCCAGTTAGTGTTCCAATCATTTTTCCTTTTCTAAAGACAGCTGAGCCCATCATTTGAGTAGGATTGGGTTCTTGTTCAGGTATCTCTCCAGCTATGTAATCTGTTTCATTTTCAGCAAATTTTTTTTCATTTTCTTTATTAGTAGTGGCATAAGTTCCAAGAAATAAACCTAAGTCATCTGAAGTACGTTGCGAAAGTCTGTGAAGATCAGATAAGGGTACATATCCAGAATCTTTCCAGCGACTTGAAACAAAATCATAATATTTAGCAACCCTAGTATCGAATTGAGGATCGTTTTTTCTTATAAATTCAGAGGCTTTTTCCTTGCAGATTATAAAATCAAAGTCACGCCTAATATCTCGATCTCTTTGAGCTGCTTCTATTAAAGTAAATAGTTTATCTGTTTTTGCAAATTCTTCACTGACTACTACTGCTTTAACATGAGCAAATGTTAATCGTCTTGCGATAGACATACTTGAAATCTCTCTTGCGGTAATTAAGTCTTTTGATAACAAAGTAATAATATTAGTAGCTGGTTCATCAACTTTAACTTTGGCTGATGTTCCAACTTGGGGGTTAGTGACTTGGAAGGTTACACTTATATTATTAAAACCGGCATCATCTATACCTATTACTGCAACATAACCAATATCCTCTATTTCTGCTTTATCCCAGCAGCCTGAAAGCAATGATGTTAAAATTAGTATCGATACAACTTTAATAGTCTTCATCTTTTGTATTCTCCTTTTAGTTTAGCTATTACATATAATAAAATAGGGAGTCCTACTACATAAATCCAAAATATAACAATAGTAAATTCTCTATAGTCTAAAACATATTTAGTAAAATTATCAGGAACTATCGACATTAAAAAAGTTAAAATTCCTATTAGAACTATAACTAATTTTTGATTTTTACACTTTATAATATTAGATAATATAGTAGACGCGGTACTAAAATACAAGGAAAATCTAATAGAAGTTCCTAAAACCCAAAATCCAAGAAAAATAGCCTCCATATTAGTAGCAAATCTCCCTACGTTTACTAAACGTGTTAACTGATGATATGGATAATTTAAAACAGATAGGGTTGGATATCCATAAACACTAATATAAATTATCATAAAAATAGATAGCTGTAGAGCTGCTATAAGAAACCCTAATAAAGTTGCATTTCTATAATCTTTAAAAGATCTCACTAGTGGGAAAAAAACTGCTAAAATAATAAATTCTCCTAAGATTGTGGAGTGAGTAGTACCTTCCTTTAATAAAGTAAAAACACCAGGACCTCCTAAAGGGAAAAGATAACTAAAGTTGAATTCTTTCCATAACATAATTACTAGAATTAGTAGTATGCCTTGTAGTGAAAAGTAAATTATCCAGCTTAAACTACCTATTACACTAAAGCCCTTATTAGCGATATAGCAACTACTTACAATCAATAAGAGCGTTATAACGTAAATAGGTGTTTTTATATAGAACAAGGTATTTAAAATATCACTATAACTTCTTATAGTAATTATCACATATTGTAAAGTAAGTATTAATAATAAAAACACAAGAATAAATCCAATAACTTTTCCAGCTAATAAATATATTATGTCTATTATATTTTTATCTGAATAAAGCTTTAATAATGATAATAGGCATAAAATTGGAATTATTATTACTAAGCCTGAGATGATAGGAAGCATCCATGAAGAATTTAATCCTAATTTAGTTAATAAAACTGGTGTACTGTCAGTAACTTTCATACCTAAACAAATTATTATTAGAGTGATAAGTTCTCTAAAACCAATTTTACCATCATATTTTTTTATCATGTCCATCACTCCATTCTTTTACCTTTTCTTCTTACAGAATTAATATTAGAAATATTAGAAGGTCTTAACACTTGCTTCCATAAAGGTGCTCTTGTTAAAAAATCATGAGAAGAAGGGTAGTGAGGAGCGTAAGGAGACATAAATGGAACACCAAAAGATGTAATGTTAATCATATAAGCCAAGGAAACTGTTAATAGAAGTGATATTCCTAGGAATCCCATAAATGCGCCAGCAAGTAAAAATAGAAACCTTGATATTCTTATAGCATAACTAAGACTTATATCTGGTAATGCGAAAGAAGAAAGTCCTGTAATTGATACTATTATTACTAAAATAGGACTAATTATATTTGCTTCTACTGCTGCCTGCCCTAAAATTAATGCGCCTACAATACCTATAGTAGGGCCTATTGTAGTAGGAATTCTTACTCCTGCTTCACGTATTAGTTCAAAAGCAACCTCCATTAAAATCACTTCAACAATTATTGGGAAAGGGAGTACTTCTCTAGCGGCAGCAATGGATACAGCTAAATCGCTTGGGATCATTTCAGCGTGAAAGTTACTCATTGCAATATACAATCCTGGAACTAACAAGGATATAAGAACTGCAAATAGTCTAATTATTCTTATGAAATTTCCATAAGCCCATCGTTCATATTGATCCTCGGCAGTATGAAAAAATGCCCAAAATGTTACTGGTGCTATTAAACAAGCGGGAGATCCATCAATAAGCAGTACTATGTGGCCTTCATTTAAAAAAGATGATGCTCTATCAGGGCGTTCTGTATATAAGATTGTAGGAATAAGTGAATAGCTTCTTTCTTCAATAAATTGTTCTAGCATGGAAACATTTGATATAGAGTCTGATTTTATATTATTGATTCTATTTCCTATATTTTCTATCAATTCTGGGTCTGCAATTCCCTCAATATACATCATATAAACATCATTTTTAGATTTTTCACCCACTTCAATACTTTCAGTAACTAAGTTCGCATATTTTATGTGTTTACGTATAAGAGATCTGTTAACATTAGCAGATTCAACAAAGGCTTCTTTGGGTCCTTTTATGGTATTTTCATTTGCTGGTTTTTCAATGGAACGATGTTCAAATTCAGTAGTAGAAATAGAAATAGCTTCCTTGGAGTTTTCTATAAGCAACAACGTATTTCCTTTAGTAATTGAAGTTGTAATTTCAGCTAAGTTTGATATTTTATGAGCTTCTTTAGTAGTAAGAATTTTATTTATTATATCTTCGGTAATGGGGTTAGGTGTTTGTTTAATTCCTTCTTTAGTTAAGGGCTGAATAACATCAGCTACTATTGTGTTTATGCATGCAGAACCAGTTAAATAAATTATAATACCGTCTACATTTAAAGCCTTTATATGCAAGGGTCTTATGACAAAGTCTTTATTTTTAGGATAAAAGAATATATTTTTCAAATTATTAAGATCCAGTTCAAGATTACCTGTAAGTATTTTATAGTTATCTTCATCTTTATTTATTTTAATCACCTCATTTATGTTTTATCATGAGTGTATTTTGCCTTTGGTGGAATTTTTTATTCTATTAATATAAGTTAGATTCCTATAACCAACAACTTTTTGACAGAGGATAAGTGTTATGTTAGAATTATAATGAAATAAATATGGAATTATCGGTTGAGCAGGAAACTGTTTTCAAGTCGTCTGGGCTACTCAGGGGGGAGAGCCCAGACGATTAGGAAACGGTTTGTTTTTTTTTTATCAAGGAAAAACTAGTTTTTTCTTAAAATGAAAATGAACGTATACAAAAAAGTGCAAGCCGATAAAAAAATGACAGCTGCTTTATGTACTTAAAAACTTATCTATAAAGAGAGGATGAATAATTTGTCAAACAATCTAAATTTAAAGAACAAAACTATGGTTGAAGTAATTATAGCAACTTTGCCTACAGTTGCTGCAAGTATGTATTTTTATAAGTTTGATGCGGTAAAGATAATATTAGCATCAGTTATAACCTCGATTTTATGTGAAGTTATTTGGAACTATGGAAGAGATAAGAAGTTAAAATTAAAGGATTTAAGCTCAGTAGTTACAGGAATATTATTTGCTTTGATTCTGCCAAGCCATCTTCCAATATGGATAGTTGTAATAGGGGCTATATTTTCTAATATCTTTGTTAAAAGTTTCTTTGGAGGATATGGAGGAAATTTTATGAACCCAGCTGCAGTTGGAAAGGTGTTTTTAATTACATCTTGGGCAGCAATTATAGCTAAACCATCAGGTGGAGAAACGGTACAAGCTGCTAGTTTAATGGATAAATTTTTAGGAACAGCTAGTGGAAATCTAGGCGAGGTTTCTGTATTAGCTTTATTAGTAGGATTTATTTATCTATTAGTTAGAGGTGTTATTAGTTATAGAAGTACTTTAAGTTATTTAGCATTTTTTGCTTTATTTAACTGGGTATTTTCAAGAGAAGGATATTTTCTTGGTGATTATACAAATGTTATAAACGGGGCAGTCGTGTTATCAGCAGTGTTTATGGCTAATGATCACGTAACCACACCAAAGGAAAAACTTGGACAAGTAATTTTTGGAGCGCTTACAGCTATGCTTGCAAGCATAATTATGATCTATGGATATAACCCAGATGGTCCTTATTATGCAATTATAATTATAAACTTGTTAACTCCAGTAATTGATTATGTTACTAAAAGAAAGCCTATAAAGGAGGTAGCATAAATATGAAAGAGAATTTTAAGTTAGGGATTATTTTAGCAATAATTACTTCTATAGCAGGAGTTCTTTTAGGATTGGCAAATGGTGTTACTAAAGATGCAATTGCAGAAAATTCTAAACTAAATAAAGAAGACTTAGCATTAATTATGCCTTTAGCAACTTCTGTTGAAGAAACAGATAAAAAGTTAGAGGGGAATATTTTAGAAGTTCTTGAAGGAAAAAATGGTTCCGAGGGAGTTGGATATTTATTTAAAGTAAATACCAAAGGCTTTCATGGACCAGTTGACCTTATGATTGCAATATCAAATGAAGGGAAAATGACAGGTCTTAAGGTTATATCTCACTCTGAAACCCCAGGGTTAGGAGCTAAAATAGATGAAGATAAATTTAAAGAAAGATTTAAAAATGTACCAATAGATAAAGGAATTAGTATGGTGAAGACAACTCCAACTAGTGAAAATGAGGTTGAAGGAGTAACTGGTGCAACCATATCTTCAAAAGCGGTAGGAACAGCAGTTAATGAAGCTATTAATTACTATAGAGTTAATATTCAGGGAGAGGCACCTATCGATGAAAATGGTACGGATGCAAATTCCGGAGCATCAGAAAGTTAGGGGGAGTTGTTTATATGAATAAAGTATTTGAAAGAGTAAAAAATGGCGTAATAACAGAAAATCCTATATTTGTTCAAGTTTTAGCTATGTGTCCAACTCTAGCTGTAACCACTTCTACTGAAAATGCCCTTGGAATGGGAATAGCTACCACCATAGTTTTAATATTTTCAAATATGTTGATTTCTGCTTTAAGAAAATTTATACCAGATAAAATAAGAATACCAGCATATATAGTTGTAGTTGCGTCTTTTGTAACTATTATAGAGATGTTTATTCAAGGATACGTACCAGCTTTATATAAATCCTTAGGAATATTTATTCCTTTGATAGTTGTAAACTGTGTTATTTTGGGAAGAGCTGAAGCCTATGCTTCAAAAAATCCTATAATACCATCAATTTTTGATGGACTTGGAATGGGACTAGGATTTACTTTAGCTTTAACAATGGTTGGAGTTATTAGAGAGTTAATAGGTTCAGGAGCAGTTTTTGGTATTACTATAATGCCAGAAAGTTATAAACCAGCTTCAATTATGATTCTTGCTCCAGGAGCATTTATAACATTAGGCTTTTTAATGGCTATTTTAAACTACATTAATATTAGAAAAGCTGATAAAAATGGAACTTCACCTAAGACATTAGAACACGGCTGTGGAAATTGTTCAGGCTGTGGAACTGGATGCAATACAGAAAAATAGTATTAAGAGGAGAAGGTGAAATAAATGAATTTATTATTGATTTTTGTAAGTGCCATGTTTGTAAATAATTTTGTGCTTTCTAGATTTCTAGGAATATGTTCTTTTTTAGGGGTATCAAAAAAGAGAGATGCAGCTATAGGAATGGGGTTTGCAGTTACCTTTGTTATGGTTATAGCATCTATAATGTCTTATTTAGTGTTTAACTTTATATTAGTACCACTTGAACTTGAGTATCTATCGACTATAGCTTTTATATTAGTTATAGCGTCTTTAGTTCAACTAGTTGAAATGGTAATAAAGAAAATGAGTCCAGGACTTTATAAAGCTCTTGGAATATATCTTCCACTTATAACTACAAATTGTGCTGTATTAGGTATGACAGTATTAAACATGCAGGAAAATTATAATTTCCTACAATCAGTAGTAAATGGTGTTGGAGCGGCTTTAGGATATATGATGTCCATAGTTTTATTATCTTTTATTAGAGAAAAAACTGATAATAATGAAAATATTCCTAGAGTTTTAAGAGGATTACCAATTACCTTATTTACTGCGGCCTTAATGTCTATAGCATTTTTAGGCTTTCAAGGCTTAATAAAGTAGGGGGGCGGAAGAATGGATATTAATATATTATATGCAGCCTTAAGTTTAGGTGTTTTAGGAATTATATTTGGAACAGCTTTAGGATATGCATCAGATAAATTTGCTGTAGAGGTAGACCCTAGAGTTCCAAAGGTTCGTGAAGCCTTGCCAGGCGCTAACTGTGGAGGATGTGGTTTTCCAGGATGTGATGCTTTTTCTGAGGCTGTTGTAAGTGGAGAAGCGCCAGTAAATGGATGTACAGTTGGTGGAATAAAAGTTGCAAATGCTTTAGGTGAAATACTTGGAGTTAAGGTTGAAAAAGTTGAGAAAAAAGTGGCCTTTGTAAACTGTAATGGAAATTGCTCAAATAAAAAGATACAGTTAGATACAGCAGGTTATACTAACTGTGTTGATGCTCATGAAAACTGGGATAAGATTGCATCTGGATGTTCATACAGTTGTTTAGGTTTAGGAACCTGTGTTAATGTATGTAAGTTTGGAGCTTTAGATATAGTAGATGGAATAGCAAAAGTTAACGAGGAGAAATGTGTTAACTGTGGAGCTTGTATAAAAGCATGTCCTAAGGGATTAATAGAATCTATTCCAGAAAACAAAAAAGTTAGAGTTGCATGTAGCTCTAAAGATGTTGGTAAGATAGTAAGGACAAACTGTAGTGTAGGATGTATAGGTTGTAAAATATGCGAAAAGAATTGTCCACATGATGCAGTTCATGTAAATGACCTTTTAGCTAAGGTCGATTATGATAAGTGTGTTAATTGTGGAATATGTGTGGAGAAATGTCCAACTAAGGCAATAAGAAGAGTTGGATAAAATATAAAAGTTTATAAGTTAAGGTGCAGAAGATAAGATAGTATTCACTATTTAACCTTCTGCACCTTGTTTTTTATTAAGTTTATCTTTGAATATTATTTACTATGAATCATTCAAGTTTATAAAATATACATAATTATTTTTTATTGTACATAGTACCTTATCATTGATAAAAAGGAATTTATCATCATATTGAATATTTTCTCCTGTAATAATATTTGTGACCATGCCTTGTAAGTTGTTGTTAATATAGATTTGATTGTCACTACTTATGTATATATCTTTTTTATCAACTTTTTCATTTAAAACTTGAGTTTTCCAATTATTTATATCAGATATTGATTCACCATATATTATCTTTGAAATCTTGTTATCATCTGAATATTCACCAATGTATAAAGTGTTTCCTATAGCTTTTAATATGGTTAATTGATTTGTATTTTGTAAATTAATTTTTTTACTGCTTCCATTTGAATATTGGTAAAACTCCTTATTATAAAAATCTTCAAAATAGAATAAATCCTTATTTGGAGAAACACTAGCAGTGCCTAACATAAATTTAAAATTAGAAATTTTTTTCCTTTCTTTTTCTATATCAACTCTATAAATTGTGGTGTTATTTCTATTAGTTATACTTACATATTCTGTTGATAATGAAATAAAGGATTGAATATTATCATTTTCATTATAGTTAGCTAATTTGCAGATATCTTGCTCTACTTCGTTTGTTGCATTATATGTTTTTGTATTTATTTCACCATGTTTATTTTCTACTAAAAATAAGGTGTTGTTTTTAGGAACCCATTCTACACTAAGTATATTAGTACCATTTAAAATTTCCTTGGTTTCACCTGTTGTAGTATTAACTATTTTTAGTTTGCCATTTTGAAAATATGTAATAAAATTTCCGTTAAAAGAAGCTTTGATATTTTCAGAATCACTAGGTATATATATATTAGACACCTTAGTTTCTATCGGAGTATCTACGGTTTCTATTACAAACTGAGTTGATTCTTTAAAAAGTATTTTATCCAAATAAAAAAGTACACTAGATTGGACAACAATTGAAATAACTATACAAACAATTACTTTTTTTAATATATTCATTTTTTATACTCCATTTTCTTATTTAACTATAAATCCAGATGATATAGGTCTTTCTCCAAGTGCATAGGAAGGATTGTTAATTACCTTGCCGTTCAGATACATAGTTGTTGATTTTCCACCATCTAAATTAACTGCATTATAACATTCTAAGTTATTCATTACCTTTTGTGCTTCTGTTAAAGTTGCGCAAACTCTTCCTCCAGGTAGATTGGAATCCAAAACTACAAAGACTATAGCACCGTCATTACGTTGACCTATCATTGTTTTAGGTGAGGTTCCTTGATTACTTGGTATGTCCAATAAGTTACCGTTTTTTATAAGTGGTGTTATATAAGTCATTGCCTCTGTTACTGTTTCTTTTTCATTTTCTTTCTTTTCTAATAATTTAGCTATTGATGTTTTGCCGATTAATAATTTACCCTCTTTTGTAAGGGCTAAAATATAGGATTCTTCATTAGGATCTATGTTTTGAATTATGTTGCCGTTTGACATTAAAAATCCTACTGGAATACCACCATTAGATGACCATTTTTCTGAGTCAGCTTCATCAGTAAAATAACCTCCATTTATAGCAGCTACAGCACCATAATGTTCTGCAATTTCAGAAATGGTTTCACCTTCTTTAAATATTTTAGATGAAACTCCTATCTTTACTCTAGTTGGATCTTTAATTATTAATGCATACCCTTTAAATTTATTATTTTCATCAGATATGTCTTTTCTTTCTATAGAATTATCTTTTTCCTCTGATATTTTTATATTGGTAGTATCTTCATTAGTAATAGGGTTTTCTTCAATTTCCTTATTGGCTCCGATAATTTCATCTATTTTGTCTTTAGGTAAAAAGCTTGTAGCAAGCCATTGAAAGTGCATGGAACCCATTGCAGTCCCAACAAAAATTTTTTTTGCATTTTCAAAAGGGCCATATAGCAAAGTAAAAGGAGCAGTTATACCTGTGAAAAATAAAGTAAATATAGAGCACCATACAATGGTTTTAATATGAAACTTACGTCCTACTTTTTTATCTATTTGCTTAGGTTTTTTATTTCTAAAATTGGTAATCATAGCGTGTCTCCTTATAAAATTAGTTTAAGTATAAATAAAAACTCTTTTTATGTCAATAATGTATAAAATTGATAAATGAATATTCTATTAATCATAAGAACATTGAAGAGACTTAAAAGCTTACTTGACTAAATAAAACCATCATGGTAAAATATGAAAATAATTTAAAAATACTCGTGAGGGAGTAGTTTGCGTAAGAATTTACGTGACAAGTCAACATACTGACCGTAAAAAGTCTGGCTTGTCTTAATAAACGAGACTCATGTATAGCTTATATAGCCATACATGGTCTTTTTTTATTTGACTCGTGTATAGCTTAGTCTGCTGTACACGAGTTTTTTATTTTGTAGATTTCAGGGAATAATATTTATTAAGAGGAGGAATTAATTATGAAGGAATTTATGGAGGACAAAAAGAGTCTTCTAATTAGGCTTAACTCAGATTCATCGGCAGGCCTGACAAATGAGCAAGTAGCTCAAAATAAATCAAAATATGGAAGTAATACTCTGACTAGAGAAAAGCCCGAGTCTTTAGTAAAACGAATAATAGGAGCTGCCAGTGAGCCTATGATTTTAATGCTTATTATGGCAGGGGTAATAGCACTTATTGTTAATATTATCCGTACGACAACTGGTGGGGAAGCAGACTTTTTAGAGTGTGTAGGAATATTTGCAGCAATTTTTCTTTCGGTAATTATTACTGTTGTTATGGAGGGGAAAAGTGCTAAGGCTTTTGAAGCTCTTTCAAAGATAAGTGAAGACACTTTAATCAAGGTACTTCGTAATGGCGATACTACTATGGTAGCGCAAAAAGAAATTGTAGCTGGCGATATACTGCTTCTTTCTACAGGAGATAAAATCCCAGCAGATGGAAGATTATTGGAAAGTGTAGATTTATCAGTGGATGAATCAGCTCTTACTGGTGAAAGTGTTCCAGCTAAGAAAAATGCTGATTCTACCATTATAGATGAAAAAACACCTTTAGCTGAAAGAAGCAACATGCTTTATTCAGGAAACTATATAATAAGCGGATATTGTAAGCTGGTAGTAACTGCAGTAGGTGATAATACAGAGTTTGGTGAAATAGCTAAGGAACTTACTAGTACAGAAAAAACATTAACACCTCTTCAAGAAAAATTAGCAAGACTAGGAAAAATAATTACTATTCTTGGAGTAATTGCAGCTAGTGTAGTTTTTATAACTGAACTTATATCATTTGCGGTTAATGGTGGACTAGTTTTTGAAGAAGTTTTAGAAGCCTTTGTTACTAGTATTGTGCTTATTGTAGCAGCTGTTCCAGAAGGATTACCTACAATTGTTGCAGTTTCACTATCTATAAACATTATAAAACTTTCCCACAAAAATGCCCTTGTTAAAAAGATGATTGCATCTGAAACGGTTGGTTGTATTAATGTAATATGTTCAGATAAAACTGGAACATTGACTGAAAATAAAATGACTGTATCTGCATTTTATGATGATAAGTGGAATGAAAAGCCATCCAATTTATCATCAAGTTGGCTGGTTCATAATATATGCTTAAATACAACAGCAGATATTTCTAAAGAAGGTACTTTTATAGGTAATCCTACTGAATGTGCAATGTTAAATTTCTACGAAAAATCAGATGTACGTAAAACAAGTGGTAAATCATATAAGGATGAAAGAGAAGATCATGATGTTCTTCAAGCATTCCCATTTTCTTCTGAATTAAAGCATATGACAACTATAAGTAAGGTTGATGGTAAAATTATTTCATATGTAAAAGGTAGTCCAGAATCTGTATTTTCTATGTGTAATATTTCAGAAGATAGAAAAAGTGAAATTGAAGAATATATTATAAAAGCGCAAGAAAAGGCTATGAGAGTAATAGCATTTGCACATAAAGAACTTGAGGTAATGCAAAATTATGATGAGGATCATCATCATAATGCAATGGAAAATAATATGGTTTTTGATGGATTTGTTGCAATATCAGATCCACTACGTCCAGATGTATATGAAGCTGTTAAGAATTGTCGTCTTGCTGGAATAGATCTTAAAATATTAACAGGTGATAATATTGTAACAGCTAAAGCCATTGCAAATGAACTTAACATATTAGACGGAGAACACATAGCCGTTGAATCGAAAGACATAGTGGATTTAAATGATGATGAATTATTGAAAATTCTTCCTAAAATCAGCGTAATTGCGAGAAGTACACCTACTATAAAAATGCGTGTAGTAAAATTACTTAAGGCTCAAGAAAATGTAGTTGCTGTAACTGGTGACGGTATTAATGATGCCCCAGCACTTAAAAATGCTGATGTAGGAATTGCAATGGGTATATCAGGTACAGAGGTATCTAAAGAAGCAAGTGATATTGTTCTTCTTGATGATTCTTTTTCAACAATTGTTAAAGCTATTGCTTGGGGAAGAGGTATTTACGAAAACTTTAAGAGATTTATTCAATTTCAATTAACAGTAAACTTAGCCTCTGTTATTGTTGTTTTTACTTCTATAGTTTTGGGATTTAAAGCTCCATTTACAGCTCTTCAGCTTTTATGGATAAATATTATAATGGATGGACCTCCAGCTCTTACTTTAGGACTAGAACCTATTTATAGTGACTTAATGAGTCGTCCTCCTACAAAGAGAAGTGAAAATATTGTATCTAAGTCCATGCTTACAAGAATAGGGCTTACTGGTGTTTATATTTCAATAGTATTTTTATGCCAGTATATATTTAATTTTCTTGGAGCAACAGAAGAAGAAATGACAACAGTGCTTTTCACCTTATTTGCTTTGTTCCAATTATTCAATGCCTTTAACTGCAGGGAACTTCAGTCAGTAAGTATATTTAAACATTTATTTGAAAATAAGATAATGTTGATTGTTATTTCCATTACTTTTGCTTTGCAGATAATCATAATACAGTTTGCAGGAGCATTTTTTGGAACAATTCCTCTTGATATAATGATGTGGATAAAGATATTTGCTACTTCATTTAGCGTAGTTGTAATATCTGAACTTGTAAAACTAATATGGAGGAAAGTTAGAGTTTAGTAATCTATTATATTTTAGTAATTATAAAAAAGGTATATTCCTTATAAAACATAAAGGAGCTATGATGAATTTAATTGATTATAGCTCCTTTATGTTTTTATAAAGTAATGATTAAAAGCCTTGTTCTAAGAGAAATTAAGATTTTTTTTGTTTATAGTATGTTTGAAAACCACATAACCAGTTAACCAGTTAAGAATATAACCAGTTAACCAGAAATACAGTTAACCAGAAAACCAGTTATAATAAAAAATGTGAGAGAAAATTTCTTTATTAACGTTATATAATGTGTAAGAGCTTTTACAAAATAATGAATTGGAGAAGATTTAATGAGATGTACTGAAAAAAATTATATAGATAGATTAAAAAATAAAAAAGAAGATGCACTGGAGTTTATAGTAGATAAGTATCTAGTAATAGTTAAATCGACTGTGCATAAAGTACTCTCACCACTCCATAATGATGGAATTATTGAAGAATGTATAAATGATGTTTTTCTTTCAGTATGGAATAATTCAAACAAATTTATGGGAGAAGAAATTGCATTTAAGAAATGGATATTTAAAATAGCAAAATTTAAGGCAATTGACTATTATAGAAAAGAAATTAAGAACTTAGATGTAAGTATAGAAAATAAAGAAATAAGCACAAATGAATTAGTTGAAGAAGAAATTATTAAGACAGAAGAAAGAAATGAGCTCCTTAGTTTAATTAATACGCTAGAACCTATGGACAGAGACATTTTTGTTATGAAGTTTTTTCTTGGAGAAAAATCTGATGATATCGCTAAAAAGTTTGGTATTACTAGATCAGCCTTAGACAATAGAATTTATAGAAATAAGAAAAAGCTTAGTAAGAAAATACTTAAATTGAATATTGAGGTGATATAGTATGAAAGATATTTATGAAGTATTAAATGATATTGATATAGATGAGGATGAGATTGAATTGATGGAAGTATCTGATATAGAAAAAATGAGAGTAAAAAAATACTTAAAAAATTCCATAAATAAGAATAAGGTATTCAAAAAGAAAAGAATTGTAGTAGCTGCTTTAGTTTGTTTAGTAATTGGGGGAACAGGAATTTTTGGAACTGCATATCCATCATATGCAGCTGAAATTCCTATAGTTGGAGATATATTTAGATTTATAGATAATGGAAGAACTGGTGCATATGATAAATATAAGGAATACGCAGATGTGGTAGGAATGACTCAGGAAAGCAATGGAATTAAAGTCACTATTAAAGAAGCAATATTTGATGGAAGAACATTAACTTATACTTATGAAATAGTTAGTGATAAAGATTTAGGAGAAGATCCGTTTTTTAATGTGAATGGTCCCCGCATTAATATAAAAAATTATAATGGTTCAATAGGAGGAGGTTCGGGAGTAAAAAGAGTTTATGATAATACTTATGTAGGTGAACAAACTATCAGTATAGAGAAAGAAAGAGAAGCTATAAGTTTTGGACTAAACTTTACAGATATTAGGAGTGGGAGCTTAGAAAATTCTAAACTAATAAAAGGACACTGGAAGTTTAAAATTAATTTGAAGGCAATAGGGAATGTTAAACAAGTTATAAATAAAGAGATTGAAAAAGATGGCGCTAAATTAGTAATAAGTAGTATTTCTAAAACACCAGCTTCATTTACAATAAACTATTTCCAAGAAATATCAAAAGAACTACAAGAGAAATATTTTATGATAGATATACCAATATTAGAGCTGAGAGATGATCTAGGAAACATCTATACCTTCACAAGTTGTAGAACAAATGAAGGTGGTGAAGGACGATATTCTGGAAACTCTATGGCTATTTTTGGTGAATTAAATCCTAAGGCAACTAAATTAATAATAACCCCTAAAGTACGCTTATCAAATGATGTGCGTCAGGCATCAGGTAATGGAGATGGAGAAGTTGTTGATACAAGTCCTGTTATAGATGAAAATCACCCAATAAATGGCGAAATTATATTAGATGATATTGTGATAGATTTGGAGAAATAAATTGTTTTATGAACTAAAACTTATAGTTTTAAAAATTCTCTTTTGAGTAGCCTTCTTAAAATTAAAATTATAAATGAATTAATATATAGGACTCAGCTTTAATAAATGGTATAATGTTTCAAAAAGTAGGGGGAATGGCTATGCTGAACTTGATAAAACCACCAATGCTTAAAAGAGGGGATAAAATAGCCACTGTAAGTTTGTCTTGGGGTGGAGCAGGAGATAAAGAAATATTATGGAGATATAATCAAGGTAAGAGAAGATTACAAGAAGAGTTTGGTCTTGAAGTAGTTGAAATGGAGAATACTCTAAAGGGAAGTGAATATGTATATAATCATCCTAAAAAAAGAGCTGAAGATTTTATGAATGCTTTTAAAGATAAATCAATTAAAGGAATTTTTTCATGTATAGGTGGGAATGAAAGTGTTAGAATGCTTCCATTTATAGATTTTGATATTATTAAAGAAAACCCTAAGGTGTTTATCGGGTATTCAGATACAACAGTTGCACATATGATTTGTTTAAAAGCAGGAATTTCTAGTTTTTATGGTCCAGCTATTTTATCTGAGTTTGCGGAAAACATTAAAATGTTTGCTTATACAAGATATTGGGTAGATAAGGTTCTATTTAATAGGGAAGAAATAGGAGAAGTTCAAGCATCTACTATATGGACAAGTGAGCACCTTCCTTGGGAGGAAGAAAATAAGAATATAGGTAGAAGAACTAATGAATTTGAAGGAATAGAGGTTCTGCAGGGAAATGGAAAGGTAAAAGGAACACTAATAGGGGGATGTATTGAAGTTTTAGAGATGCTTAAGGGAACAAAGCTTTGGCCAGAAGATGACTTGTGGAAGGAATCAATATTATTTTTAGAAACATCAGAAGATACACCGAATCCTGAATATTTTGAGTACTGGATTAGAAATTATGGCTCTCAAGGCATTTTAGAAAAAATTAATGGAATAATTTTTGGAAAGCCATATGACAACAAGTATTATGAAGAGTATAAAAATGTAATTAATAAAGTTATTAGAGAAGAATTAAGTCTTAAAGACTTACCAATAATGTACAATATGAATTTTGGTCATACGGCACCAATGATGATAATTCCATATGGTGCATTAGCAGAAATTGATTGTGATAATAAGAAGTTTTCTATATTAGAATCGGGAGTGGTTTAAGTTTTAGATAAAATGTAAATATCCATAGGAGATTAAAATTTCTTATGGGTATTTTTTTATAAACTATTGACTAAAAGTTTAGTTGTAACTATAATGGTTACAAGAGGTGTTTTAAATGAAAATTAGTAGTAGATTTACCGTAGCTGTTCATATATTATCTTTGATAGCTGTTCAAAGCAATACTCTTTGCACTTCGGAGTGGATGGCGGGAAGTGTTAATACTAACGCCGTGGTTATTAGAAGAATTACAGGTATGCTTAAAAAAGCAGGTTTAGTAAATGTTACTTCAGGTACTGGAGGAGCTACCCTAAATAAGGACTTAAAAGATATAACTCTTCTGGATGTTTATCGTGCTGTTGATGTTGTTGAGGAAGGAGAACTTTTTCAATTTCAAGAAAATCCTAATATAAATTGTCCAATAGGAGCTAATATTCAAGGAGTTCTCGAACTTATATTAATAAAAGCTCAGGAAGCCATGGAAACTGTTCTTAAAGATGTAAATATGGAAGAGCTTGTGGGAGTGTTAAACAAAAAAATTGAAGGATAAGGTTTCAATTTTTTTTATCAATGTTGTAACTGATGTGGTTACAACGTATAGTATTAAGTAAACTTAAAATATTTTAGGAGATGATTAATTGTGTCATTAAAAATTAAAGTATATTCAGATTATATTTGTCCATTTTGCGTTTTAACAAAAGGGATTTTTGAAGAAGCTATAGAAGGAAAAGATGTTGAGGTTGAGTGGATGCCTTTTGAGTTAAGACCAGAGCCAGTACCAAAACTAGATCCCATAAATGAGCCAGAGAAAATGCAAATGTGGAATAGATTTACTAAATCCATAGGAAGTGATATGAAGTTGCCTAGGGTATCTCCAAATCCCTATACCAATTTAGCTTTTGAAGGTTTTCATTTTGCAAAGGAGCAGGGGAAAGGGAAAGAATATAATGATAGGATTTATGAAGCTTTCTTTAAAGAAGAACAAAATATTGGGGAAATAGATGTTTTAGCTAAACTTGCAGTGGAAGTTGGATTAAATGAAGAAGAGTTCAAAGAAGCATTGCAAACAAGAAAATATAAAGATGTTCAAAGAGAGGCATTGAGACATGCTTATGAGGATGCAAATGTTAAAGTAGTTCCAACGTTTATTATAGGAAATAAAAGAATTGAAGGATATACAGATAAAGAAACCTTTGAAAAAGCAATTGATGATGAATATGCAAAGGATGTAGCAAGTAAAGGCTATGGAGTTTGCAGTATAGACGGAGTATGTGAAATTTAAAAAAATAGGAGGAATGAGAAATGAAAATAGGAATTATAGGTGCATATGGAAAGGCTGGAAGTCTTATATTAAAGGAAGCTCTAGATAGAGGTATTGAAGTAACTGCAATAGTCAAGGATGCTTCAAAATTAACAGATAAAACTGTAAAAATAATAGAAAAAGATCTTTTTGATTTAAAGGCTGAGGATGTTAAAGACCTAGATGTTTTAGTAAATGCTATTAGTGCACCGGCTGGAAAAGAAAATCTTTATGTAGATGCAGGAAGATTTCTTACAAATCTTTTAAAAGAAGTACCTGATACAAGATTAATCGTAGTAAGTGGTGCTGGAAGCTTATTTGTAGATGAAGATAAAAAGGTGAGATTATATGATACTCCAGATTTTATAGAAGCATATCTTCCAACTGCTAAAGCTATGGGAGCTAGCTTAATAGAGATGGAAAAGTCAGAAGGAATAAAATGGACTCACTTAAGTCCAGCAGCATTTTTTGATCCTCAAGGAAAAAGAACAGGTAAATATATAGAAGGAAAAGATAATCTTATAGTTAATTCTAAAGGAGAAAGTTACCTTAGTTATCCTGACTTGGCAGTGGCATTAGTAGATGAAATTGAGAATGGGAAACACATAAATGAAAGATTTACTGTGGTTTCAGAGAAAGAATAATTAAATACTTTTGTAATATGAGAGTTTAGTAGAGTTAATTTGCTAAACTCTTTTTTATATGTAAACAATTGAGTATAATATTAGTATAATTTCATTATTTAAATAGATTATAAAAGGTAAAAGAGAGGTATTACTATGAATCAAAAAGAAAGAATGCTTGCAGGACTACCATATAAGGCTTGGTTAGATGGTCTTGGTGAAGAGAGGATGGAGAATAAGTTAAAGATACATAAATATAACACTATGTCTCCAGATAAAAAAGAGGAATTAGATGCATTAATTAAAGATATACTTGGAAAGTCTGGGAAAAATATTGTAGTGGAACCTCCGTTTCATTGTGACTATGGAAAAAATATTGAAGTAGGTAATAACTTTTTTGTAAATTATAACTGTACTATATTAGATGTAGGGAGAGTTATAATCGGAGAAAACGTTATGTTTGCGCCTAATGTGTCCATATATACTGCGGGACATCCTGTTCATCCTGAATCAAGAAATTCTGGATATGAATATGGAATTGAAGTAACAATAGGCGATAATGTGTGGATAGGTGGAAATGTTATAATAAATCCAGGTATAAAAATAGGAAATAATGTGGTTATAGGTGCTGGAAGTGTTGTAACAAAGGATATTCCAGACAATGCTATTGCAGTTGGTAATCCATGTAGGGTTATAAGGGAAGTAACCGAAGAAGATAGAAAGTACTACTTTAAAGACAGAGAATTCGATGTTGATGATTATTAATAAAGGAATATAGGTGGAAAATGTCTAGTTATTTTTCAATTAGAAAATTAACTAGACATTTTTATTTTAATTAAACTGACTGGTGAGTTTACCTTTAATATATTAACTTCAAACACTAATAAAAAAATATAAACACAAAATTAAAATGCTATTAAAACGATATCAAAAGTCAAACACAATAAAAAAATACTTAAACACTATTAGAAACACTTATTGAAAACGTTGTGAATACGTGAAAATAGTGTTTTGGCACGGGTATTGCTTTAATAAAAGATATAAATGATAAGGAGGAATTATATTATGTCAGAAAATCGTAGTGAAAAATTAATCAACATGGTAATGAAATTTGTTGAACTTAAAGCAATAGTTGCACTAAAAGATGGAATAATGTACACACTACCAATGTCATTAATAGGATCAGTATTTTTATTATTAGCTCAAATCCCATATAAGCCATTTAATGATTGGGTGGCAAGTATCTTTGGTGCAGGATGGACAGAACCATTATTCCAAGTTTACAACTCAACAATGGCTATAATGGCTATAGTAGCTGTAATTGGTATAGCATACATGTATGCTAAAAATGAAGGTCATGAACCATTGGGAGCAGGAATTATAGCGTTCGCAGTATTTTTAATAACTTTAGATCAATTTACAACATCTACAACAGGCGAAGTTGTAGGAGGCGTTATCCCTAGAACATGGCTTGGTGGACAAGGGATGGTAACTGCAATAATTATAGGTTTATCAGTTGGAGCAGTTTACTCTTGGTTCCTAACAAAGAAAATAACAATAAAGATGCCAGCTGGAGTACCTCAAGGGGTATCAAATCAATTCTCAGCACTTATACCTGGACTTGTTATAATAACAGCAACAATGTTTATATACATGTTCTTTAAATATGCATTAAATACTACACTTATAGGATTTATTTTTAAAGTGTTACAAACTCCATTACAAGGATTTACAGATTCTTTATTTGGATTAATAATCACAGTTGCCTTAGTTCCATTCTTCTGGTGGTTTGGGGTACATGGTGCAAGTATAGTTGGAGGAGTAATAGGTGGTTTACAAACAGCTAATAGACTTGATAACCAAGCTATAATAGATGCTGGTAGAGAATTAACTCTTGCAAATGGAGGACATATTGTTACAGATCAGTTTAATGCTAGTTTTGTAACTGTAGGAGGTTCAGGATTAACTTTAGGTTTAGTAATTGCTATGATCATAATAGCTAAATCTGAACAAACTAAAGCATTAGGTAAAATTGCTATAGGTCCTGGATTATTTAACATAAATGAACCAATAATATTTGGTTTCCCAATGGTTATGAACCCATTGATGTTTATACCATTCGTAGCAGCACCAACAATATCAGCTGTAGTTGCTTATTTAGCTATGAGGGTAGGCTTAGTTCCACTATTTACTGGTGTAACAGTTCCATGGACTACTCCTCCAATAATATCAGGTTTTATAATGGGTGGTTGGAGAATGGCACTTCTTCAAATAGTATGTATAGCTATTTCAGTAGTAGTTTACTTCCCATTCCTATTAAAGCAAGATGCTATGAATCTTAAGAGTGAGCAAGAATTAGAAGCTTAGAAATAGACAATTAAGTGAAGGCTCAACATTATCTATGTTGAGCCTTTGTTATATAAATATATAAGGAGCGTAAAAAATAATGAAAAAAGGTTTAAAAAGTTTTTTAACTGCACTTACACTGACAGGAACAGTAGTAAATTTTGCGGTGCCTAGTTTAAGAGTTAATGCTGAAACTGTAGATAGTGTTAGTATAAAGCATATTACAGCTAATACCTACGTGGGAGATGTAGGGCAGGTTGTTGATAGTTTTGAAATAGTTATTGATGACGCAGCTAAGATTCAAGGAATCAAAGCTGAGGATTTTGAAATAATAAACAACTATGATGGATATCCTTTAAATTCTAAAGGTGAGCTTGTTAAAGAAAATTATGAAGATGATGGTATTTCTTTGAGTATTGAAGGTAATACCATAAAGATGGATGTAAAAGATTTTAAATATGATTCAAGTATGACAGGGGTATTTAGTGTAATATGTGATAAGTACCCAGAGCTTAATTTTACATCAAGCAATGTTAATGAAATAAAAACTCAGACAGTTGATAAATTTGAAAAATTAACTTACGTAGGAACTAATGGTGTGAAGATACCATATAGATTATATTCAGCAAATACAGGAAAACCTGAGCCATTAGTAATATGGATGCATGGGGCTGGAGAAGTTGGAACAGATAATATTAAACCAGTTACAGCCAATAGAGGTGCAGTAGCATTTGCAGAATCAGGATATACAACAAATGTTATAGCAGCACAATACCCATATAAATATTCTGTAGAACTTACTGATACAGAATTAAAAGATATGAGAGACTTTTTTGATGCTTATGAAGAGCTTATAAATAAGCTTATAGCTGAAGGAAAAGTAGATTCTAATAGAATATACTTAACTGGAGCATCTATGGGGGGAGGATTAACTTTAAGATTTTTATTAGATAAACCTAACCTATTTACAGCTTCAGTTGCAATAGCAAGTAGAGGAACAGTTAAAGATTTATCTGAGCTTAGTAAGATATCAAAATTACCAATATGGTTATTCCATGCAGAAGAAGACACAACTAATTCAAGCACTATAAGTAAAAATATATATAACAAATTAAAAGAGCTTGGAAATGATAATGCTAAAATGACTATATATTCAACAGAATATATGAATTCATTGAGACTATATGGAGGACTTCTTCATTGGTCTTGGGTTCCTACTCTTAATAATAAAGATATGATTAGTTGGCTATATTCTCAATCTAAGCAAGTTGTTCAGGTAAAAGATATAGTTGCTGATACTTATATAGGTGATGCAGGTACTATGGTTCAAGGCTTTGATATAACAGTAAACGATGTTTCGAAGCTTTCAGGACTAAAAGCATCAGATTTCGATATAAAAGGGAATTATGATGGATATCCATTAGATTCTAAAGGAAATCTTGTACAAAACAACTATGCTGATGACGAAATTAAATTAAGCATAGAAGGAAATACAGTTAAATTAAGATTTAAAGGATTTAAATATCCAGGTGGATTTATATCACCATTTTCAATTATATGCAGCAAATATCCAGAGTTATCTTTTAACCAAAGCAATGTTTCAAAGGTTAATATTAAAACTGTAGATGAATTTGTATCTGGTACTTTTGTAGGAAGTAATGGTCAAAATTTAACATACAAACTTAAATCTACAAAATCAAGTAAACCAGAGCCACTCGTTGTATGGCTACATGGTGGTGGAGAAGTAGGAACAGATGGATTAAAACACTTAACTGAAAATAGAGGAGCTACAACTTGGACTGAGTCTGGAAAAGAAACATCAGTACTTAGCGTACAATTCCCTAAAAATTATGGATGGGCAATATATAATAATCCTACAGAATTAAAACAAATGCAAGATTATTTTACTGCTTATAATGAATTAATACAGAAATTAATCTCAGAAGGAAAAGTAGATAAAAATCGCGTTTATGTAGTAGGTGCCTCAAGTGGTGGAGGCGGAGTATTTAGATTTATGATGCAATATCCAGATCTTTTTGCAGGTGCAATATCAATAGCAGCAAAAGATACAATAGGAGATTACAAAGCTGAGGAAGCTACTGCTGTAGCAGACTTTAAAGAAAAATTAAAAGGAATAAAAGATATTCCAATATGGATAGTACATGCAGATGGAGATCCAATTTGTGATAGTAGAACAAGTAAATATGCATATAAAGCTTTAATAGAATTAGGTAGTACAAAAGCTAAAGAAACTATATATAGTAATGAATATATGGATGCACACAAATTCTACGGAGGTTTAAAACATTGGTCATGGGTGCCAGTATTTAATAATGATCAAGGTATGATTGATTGGCTTTTTGAGCAAACAAAAGCAGTTGATGGTAATAAATCCAATAACCCAATAGTTAATAAAGATGGTGTTAATAAGATAGTAGTAAAAGATGTTGATTTAACTAAAGGAGCTAAAGTTGAAATTGAAGATGTACAATCAGTTAAAGATGGAAAAGGATCTTTTGAAATAGTAGCAGGAAATACTACAATAAAACTTCCTTTCTCAGCTATTGATGATAGCTTATTGGTTGAAGGTTCAAAATTAGTTTTTGAACTTAATATTGAAGAAAATAGTGATATTGTCAAAAATTTAAAAGGAAATAAAAAAGTTTATAATTTCAATCTATATGTAGTAAATGGAGATAATAAAACTCTTATTCATAAATTTAATGATGGTGAAGCAGAGATTACTATAACACTTACTGATGAAGAAATAAGTAAATTTAATAAAGATAAGATAACAGTATTCTATTATAATGAAGAAACTAAAAGTTTTGAAAGTTTAAAAACATCATTAGATGGAAATAATGTAACTTTTAAGACTCCTCATTTCTCAAAATATGTAATAGGGGAAGCTACTAATGATTCTAAGACTGGTTTAACATTGCCTCAAACAGGATCGATGGTAGGAATGAATTCTTTACTTGGAATTTCTATAATACTTATTGCATTAGGTTTTGTATTAGTGAAAAAAAGAGCAAAAGTATAAAATGATTTATAAAGGAAATGGCTGGAGGCATAAGAGATGATCCAGTCATTTCTTTTATTTTAATTAAATAAAAAGAAAAATTAAACACAAACAGAATAAATATAAACACTTAAAAATCACTGTTTAAATAGTCAAACACTGCTTAATGAAATTTAAACACTAACTAAAATGGTGTTGAATAATCAAACACTAAATAATATTTATGTTTGAAAACGTTAATTATAGGTGGGTTTAGTGTTTTGGCACGAGTCTTGCTAATATAAAGAGTATAAAAACAAAAGGATTTAAAAATACGGAGGTAATAAAATGAGTGAGTTAGAACAGGTAATAATGAATATAATAATAAACTCAGGAGATGCTAAGGGATATTCCTATGAAGCTCTAAACGCAGTAAATGAAGGAAACTATGAAGAGGCAGACCAATTAATCGACAAAGCAAACGAAGCATTAGAAGTAGCACACAATGCTCAAACAGATTTATTACAAAAGGAAGCAGCAGGAGAAAAAACAGAAGTGTCAGTACTGTTTGTACATGCACAAGACCACTTAATGACAACTATAACAGAAAAGAATCTTATAGAACAAATTATGGAACTAAGAAAAATAGTTAATAAACTAGTTAAATAGTTAAGTATAGATATTTAAGGAGGAAAAAAAGATGATAAAGATCAGATTATTTTGTGCAGCAGGAATGTCAACAAGTGTATTAGTAGCAAAAATGCAAGAGGCAGCTAAAGCTAAGGGAGTAGAAGCTGATATAGAAGCTTTCCCAGAATCAACTATGGGTAAGAAATTAGAAGAAGGAATAGATGTAGCTTTACTTGGACCACAAGTTAGATATAAATTACCAGCAGCTAAAAAGCTTTGCTCTGCAAAAGGAGTTCCAGTAGATGTAATCAACTCAGTTGATTATGGAATGATGAAAGGTGACAAAGTTTTAGATTTCGCTTTAAAATTATTAGGAAAATAATCAATAAGGTATTAAGTTCTGCTATAAATATTAGAACTATTTATAGCAGAAAATACATAAATAAAAACTAGGAGGACTTATTTTATGTCAGAAACACGTAGTGAAAAGTTGATAAACATAGTAATGAAGTTTGTTGAACTTAAAGGAATAGTAGCATTAAAAGACGGAATTATTTACACATTACCAATGTCATTAATTGGGTCAATATTTTTATTACTTGCTCAAATCCCATATCAACCATTTAATGATTGGATGGCAGGAATATTTGGAGCAGGATGGACAGAACCATTATTCCAAGTTTATAATTCAACAATGTCAATTATGGCTGTAGTAGCTGTAATCGGTATAGCATACATGTATGCTAAAAACGAAGGACATGAACCTTTAGGAGCAGGAATTATAGCATTTGCAGTATTTTTAATAACATTAAATCAATACACAACAACTAAAGGTGGAGAAGTTGTATCAGGAGTTATTCCAAGAACATGGCTTGGCGGACAAGGTATGGTAGCTTCAATAATCATAGGATTATTAGTTGGAGCAATTTATTCTTGGTTCTTAACCAAAAAGATTACTATAAAGATGCCAGCTGGAGTACCACAAGGGGTATCTAACCAATTCTCAGCACTTATACCTGGACTTGTTATAATAACAGGAACAATGTTTATATTTATGTTCTTTAAATATGCATTAAACACAACAATGATAGACTTTATATTTAAAGTATTACAAACACCATTACAAGGATTTACAGATTCTTTAATAGGATTAATTATAACAACTGCACTAGTACCATTCTTCTGGTGGTTTGGTGTTCATGGAAACAATATAGTTAACGGTGTTATGCAAGGTATGCAAATTGCAAACAGACTTGAAAACCAAGCAATTATAGATGCAGGTAAAAAACTTACATTAGAAAATGGTGGACACATAGTTACAGACCAATTTATGGCTAGCTTTGTAACAGTTGGAGGATCAGGATTAACTTTAGGTCTTGCAATACTAATGATTTGGTTCTCTAAATCTGACCAAAACAAAGCATTAGGTGGATTATCTATAGGGCCTGGAATATTCAACATAAATGAACCGATAATATTTGGTTTCCCAATGGTTATGAACCCATTAATGTTCTTACCATTCGTATTAGCACCAACAATTTCAGCAGTAGTAGCATATTTTGCTATGAGAATAGGATTAGTTCCACTATTTACAGGTGTAACTGTTCCTTGGACTACACCACCAGTAATCGGAGGATTAATAATGGGTGGATGGAGAATGGCTTTACTTCAAGTAGTATGTATAACTATATCTGTATTAGTATACTTCCCATTCTTCAAGAAAGT
>NZ_FQXU01000031.1 GCF_900130055.1 Clostridium intestinale DSM 6191 | reverse complement strand
AGGCATCTAAGCGTGAAGCCCACCTCAAGATAAGATTTCCCATAGAGTAATCTAGTAAGATCCCTTGAAGAACACAAGGTTGATAGGTGAGGGGTGTAAGTGTGGTAACATATTTAGCTGACTCATACTAATAGATCGAGGGCTTGACCAAAAGTTAACTGGAATATATATTTACTTAGAAGGAAACTCCTTAGCTAAAGCTAATGAGTAAGTTCCACTAACCAAATCGAAGATTTGGAGTGTCACTTATGTGCAATTTTGAAAGAACAAAATTCTTTCATAATATATTTGGTGATAATGGCATAAAGGTAACACCCCTTCCCATTCCGAACAGGATCGTTAAGCTTTATTACGCCGATGGTACTGCATGGGAGACTGTGTGGGAGAGTAGGAAGTCGCCAAATATTATGGCTCGATAGCTCAGTCGGTAGAGCAGAGGACTGAAAATCCTCGTGTCGCTGGTTCGATTCCTGCTCGAGCCACCAAAAGTCTAGCATTTTGCTAGACTTTTTTTGTGTATTTAATTAAATTGAATATAAAAAATTAAAAATATCTGAATCGTTTATATATCACCTTTTAACCCGATATCCTCAGCTACGGTTTTCATTCCTTCAATGGTCTCTTTGATTACAAAATCTAATTCTAAATCAAGCATTTTTGCTCCATTCTCGATTATGTTTCTATCAACACCAGCGGCAAATCCTTTGGATTTATATTTCTTTTTAACTGATTTCAATTCTAAATCCAAAATACTTTTAGAGGGTCTCATTATAGCGGCTGCGCTTATAAGTCCAGTGAGTTCGTCTATGGTATATAATACCTTTTCCATTTTATGAACTGGCTCGATATCGCAACATATACCATAACCATGACTTGCTACAGCATGTATATATTCATCAGATATATTATGAGCTTTCATTATTTCTTGGACTTTTATACAATGTTCATCTGGATACATTTCATAATCAAGATCATGAAGAAGTCCTACGATTCCCCATTTATCTATATCTTTTTCATCCAATAATTTTGTGAAATGTCTCATTACGCCTTCAACGGCAAGAGCATGTTTAAGTAGAGAATCACTTTTGGTATATCTACATAATAAAGACCAAGCATCATCTCTAGAAAGTTTTGAATCCATATTACCAGCCTCCTTAGAAAATATAACTATATTTTACTATTATAAATAAATATTGCAAGGTTAGAATGAAAAATCCTTAAGTACACATAATAAAGAATAATGATTTTTTTGGGTGGTAACTATGGATGAAATAAATAAAATTATTAATATAATAGCGCATTCACCTTTTGATGTGCTTGTAATAGCCCTATTAATTTATATAGGGTTTCTTATTTTTAAAAAGCTTTTTGTAAAATATATCTGTACATATTGTTGCAAATTTATAAAAAAAACTGAAAACACTTTAGACGATAAAATTTTTGAATCTTTGGAGAAACCGTTAAAGTTTCTAATAGATATATTAGGATTATACTTTTCATTAAAATATTTAGCTTTGAGTATATATAAAGAAGAACTTACGTTAATAACTGAAAAGGTATTAAGATGTGGGTTAGTTATATTTTTTACTTGGATAATCTATAATGTTACAATGGAAGATTCTCTTCTATATAATAGAATAAAAAATAAATATACAGATAAAGTTAATAAGATAATTTTCCCCTTTATATCTATTATAATTAGAATATTAGCATTAATAGCTGCTGTAAGTATATTTTCAAGAGAATTTGGATTTTCTGGATTTGTTACTGGGCTTGGAGTATCAGGAGTGGTTATAGCTTTGGCAGCGCAAGAGACTTTTTCAAATTTATTTGGAGGAATGGTTATTTTATTTGATAGACCTTTTTCTATAGGAGATTGGATTCAAACTTCAGACGTTGAAGGCATAGTGAAAGAAATAACATTTAGAAGTACAAAAATAAGAACTTTCTCAAAGGCATTAGTTACTGTACCAAACTCTAAGCTTGCTAATTCCTATATAATTAATTGGACTGATAGAAAAAAGAGGCGTATATTTTTTAAGTTACCATTAGATTACGGGACTCGAAGTAAAAAGATTAAAATCTTAGTGAAAGAAATTGAAGATTTTCTTTTAAATGATGAAAGAGTTGATAAAGAGCTAGTGATAGTATCTTTTAATGCTTTTTCAGAACACAGTTTAGATGTATCTATATATTTCTATACCAATGTAATGGAGTATTTAGCTTATGAGAAAACTAAAGAAGATATAAATCTTACCATACTTGAGATATTAGAAAAAAATGAAGTTAGTCTTGCTATCCCATGGAGCAGAGTAGAATTATCTAAAAATAAGGAAGCTGAGGATGGGAAGTAAATATATTACTAACATGAATAATATTAGAAAGATAGAAGGAAAAGAGCAATACAATAGAGAATATAAAATTTAAGAAGTTATTATATTAAAATGAAATATAGATATTTCTATGTTTTAATAAAGGGGAGTATATGAGGAAAAGAAAAGTATTAGTTTTTTGTGTTCTCTTAATTATTATAAGTATTGCTACTATAGCATTTTTAAAGCAGAAATATAAAAGTATCTTAGAAAATAACTCTATAGGAGATATAATAGAAAATTTGCCAATAAAAAAAGTTGTAGTACCTGATGAAAGTTCTAAAGAAGATAAAAATAATAATGGTATACCTGATCCAATAGACATAGTAAATGAGGCAAGAAAAGAAGTGGAAAGAGAAACCGTATATAAAGACGCATATTATACAGGAGGTTATCCACCAGAAGGTGAAGGTGTATGTACTGATGTAATATGGAGAGGGTTCAATGCTATAAATGTCTCAATTAAAGAATTGTTGGATAAGGATATTAGAGAAAATTTAAAAGAATATAGGAGAGTAAATAGTAAACCAGATCCTAATATAGATTTTAGAAGAGTATTAAATCAAGATATTTTCTTTAAAAGATATTGTGATAGTTTAACAATAGAACTTAATGTTGATGATATAAATAACCTTAAAGAATGGCAGCCTGGTGATATAGTGGTATTTGTAGAAGGGTATGAACATATTGCTATAGTCTCTGACAAAAGAGACAGTGATGGAATACCGTATGTAATTCATAATTCTACCCCTAAGGCATCTGAAGCTAAATTAAGTTGGTTTAATAATCCTATATATGCTCATTATAGATGGAAATATTAATAAGTAATGCAATTATATATGCTTTTAGAAAAGCTAAAGGGAAAAATAATTATTTTTCCCTTTAACCTTAAATATTTTCTATTTGCCAATCTATAGGATTTTTTCCTGTAGATTTTAGAAAGTCATTACATTTAGAAAATGGTTTTGAGCCAAAAAAACCTCTAGATGCAGATAGTGGACTAGGATGTACTGATCTTATTATGTAGTGATATTTGTTTGTTATGAGTTTCTCTTTTGAAATAGCATTATTTCCCCACAGTATAAATACGACAGGATCTTGTCTATCATTTAATAAAGAGATTATTTTATCGGTTAATATCTCCCATCCTTTCCCTTTGTGAGAATTAGCAGTATGAGCTCTTACTGTTAAGGATGCATTTAATAATAAAATTCCTTGATCAGCCCATTTTTTTAGATATCCATTGTTAGGTATATAACAGCCCAAATCTGTCTGTAATTCTTTATACATGTTAAGAAGTGAAGGGGGAATACCAACACCTGGTTTTACTGAAAAGCTTAAACCATGTGCTTGATTAGGTCCGTGATAAGGGTCTTGCCCTAAAATCACTACTTTAACATCTTTATATGCCGTATAGTGTAATGCATTAAAAATATCATGCATATTAGGATAAATTGTTGTTGTCTTATATTCCGTTATGAGAAATTGCCTAAGTTTTAAATAATATTCTTTAGAAAGTTCTTCTTCTAAAAGTTCTTGCCAATCATTTTTAAAATTAATAGCCATAAAAATCACCCCAATATATTATAACACTTAATAAAAAATATTAGTCGAATAAAGAAAACAAAGAAATAGTAAACGTTATATACCAATAAAACAGTTCCAGGTGTATCCATAATATGAAATCAAAGAAATATGGAGATATATTAAGAATTAACGGTATAAGTTTGTGTGAATGTGTTATAATAATAAATAGACATCTGATATAGATGTTAAGATAAAACACGTTCCGCAGAAAACATAAAGTTTCTGAGAATATAAATGTTAACTGAAAAATATTAAAAAAACAGTTGACATAACAAAAACGATATGATAACATATTATATGTTGCCGCTAAACGGTGACGAATAATGACGAAATTGGTCTTTGAAAATTAAACAGAGGAAACTTAAGAAGTTTTGAATAAAACTTACACAACGAAAGTTGTGAGTAAGTAATTGTAACAAGTGTAAAACTTGAATCAACTACTTATAGTCAACGTAATTCTTAGAGTAAGATTAAACTAAAATTTGTGCACTTAATTATTTAAGCGTCACTTAAATTGAGAGTTTGATCCTGGCTCAGGACGAACGCTGGCGGCGTGCTTAACACATGCAAGTCGAGCGAGGAAATTGCTTCGGTGATTTTCTAGCGGCGGACGGGTGAGTAACACGTGGGCAACCTGCCTGATAGAGGGGGATAGCCTTCCGAAAGGGAGATTAATACCGCATAAAGTCAAATGAAGGCATCTTCAAATGACCAAAGGAGTAATCCGCTATCAGATGGGCCCGCGGCGCATTAGCTAGTTGGTGAGGTAACGGCTCACCAAGGCGACGATGCGTAGCCGACCTGAGAGGGTGATCGGCCACATTGGGACTGAGACAC
>NZ_FQXU01000014.1:56993-104436 GCF_900130055.1 Clostridium intestinale DSM 6191 | reverse complement strand
ATGCCTTCATTTGACTTTATGCGGTATTAATCTCCCTTTCGGGAGGCTATCCCCCTCTATCAGGCAGGTTGCCCACGTGTTACTCACCCGTCCGCCGCTAGGAAATTACCGAAGCAATTTCCTCGCTCGACTTGCATGTGTTAAGCACGCCGCCAGCGTTCGTCCTGAGCCAGGATCAAACTCTCAATTTAAGTGTCACACTAATGTGCACAAATTTTAGTTTAATCTTACTCTAAGAATTACGTTGACTATAAAATAAGTTTATTCAAAACTTCTTAAGTTTCCTCTGTTTAATTTTCAAAGACCATTTTTGTTTTTTTGTTTTTCGCTACTGTACCGCAGCGACAAATAATATCTTAACACATATATTTCGACCTTTTTCTACAAATCTATCATATTTATCATATTATTTCTATATTCCTAAATAATTCGTTATTTTACTAAGTATTTCTTATATTGATACACTAGGGCCTGTATTCTTTAGTTTTGTGAATATTTATTATAATTTAAATTTTCAATCTTACTAAAACTTTAATATAATCATTAAATATGGTATTATATATTTCATAACATATTTTGTTTAATAACAAGGAGGAATTTTAATGGAATCAGTCCCTGAGGGTAGCGTCACGACTCAATTAGTTTTGATAGTTATCCTAACTTTAATCAATGCTTTTTTTGCATCAGCAGAAATGGCAATAGTCTCAATTAATAAAAATAAGATCAGACACCTTGCCGAAGAAGGCAACAAAAAAGCTAAATTACTAGAAGATCTTATGAACGAACCTAGTAATTTTCTATCTACTATACAAGTTGGTATTACCTTAGCTGGATTTTTTGCTAGTGCATCTGCAGCTACTGGAGTATCAGGACAATTAGCTAAACTATTAGATAGTCTAAGTGTTCCTTATAGTAGTAATGTAGCTCAAATTGTTGTTACTATCTTACTTTCTTATGTAACTCTTGTATTTGGAGAGTTATTTCCTAAGCGTATCGCCTTAAAGAAAGCAGAAGCTATAGCAATGTTTTCAATTAAACCTATAATTTTTATTTCTAAAATTGCTTTACCATATGTAAAACTACTTTCTGGATCAACAAATTTATTGCTTAGAATAACAAAGCTTAATGATGATGATTTAGAAGAGAAAGTATCTAAAGAAGAAATACGTTCTTTAATAGAAGTTGGACAAGAACATGGCGTAATAAATGAAACCGAAAAAGATATGATAGAGAGTATATTCGAGTTTGATGATACTATATCAAAAGAAATTATGACACCTAGAACCGATGTATACCTACTTAATATAGATACCCCTATAGGAGAAACCATTGATGAGTTATTAGAAGAAAGATTTTCTAGAATACCTGTTTATGAAGATGATATAGATAATATTATAGGTATTCTTTATATGAAAGACTTTATAGTACAGGCTCGTAAAGTTGGTTTTGATAATATTAATATTAGAGAAATTCTTCATCAACCTTATTTTGTACCAGAAACTAAAAATATAGATATATTATTTAGAGAACTTCAAGCCAATAAGAAAACTATGGCTATATTAATAGATGAATATGGTGGTTTCTCAGGAATACTTACTATAGAAGATCTTATTGAAGAAGTTATGGGTAATATAAATGATGAAGATGATCACGAAGAACCTCATATAGAAAAATTAGATAATAAGACCTATGTAGCAAATGGTTTATTATCTTTAGATGACTTAGCAGACTCTCTTCATATGGAACTAGAAGATGGCTATACAGACACTTTAGGTGGATTCTTAATAAATCTACTAGGCTCTATACCTAAAGATGGAGAGACTTATAATCTTACTTATGAGAATATAACTTTTAATATAGAGGAAGTTAAGGAAAAAAGAATAACAAAAGTAAGGATATCCTTATAAATTTTGTGAGTACCGAGAATAATAGTTCTCGGTACTTTTTATATATAAGTGATATAATATACTTATATTTACTTTAAATGTAAGGAGATTCTATGAGCATAGATAAATTAAAAGAAATACTTATAAATTCAAATAATATTGTGTTCTTTGGGGGTGCTGGTGTATCCACTGAATCTGGAATTCCTGATTTTAGAAGCGCTAGCGGCCTATTCAATGAGAAGTTAAATAAAACTTTTACTCCTGAACAACTAGTTTCTCATACATATTTTATGAGATATACTGAGGATTTTTATAAATTTTATAAAGATAAACTTATTTATGAAGAAGCTAAACCCAATGATGCTCATTTAGCACTAGCTAAACTCGAAAAACTAGGTAAACTAAAAGCAGTTATTACTCAAAATATAGATGGACTTCATCAAGCTGCTGGTTCTAAGACTGTTTTTGAACTACACGGATCTGTTCACAGAAACTACTGCACTAAATGTCATAAATTTTATCCAGTAGAATTTATATTAAAATCTTCTAAAACTCCTAGCTGCACAGACTGTGGAGGAACTGTAAAACCAGATGTTGTTTTATATGAAGAAGGGTTAGATGAGGATGTTATAAATGGAGCTGTTAATGCAATAGCTCATGCTGACACTTTAATAATTGGTGGCACTTCATTAGTTGTTTACCCAGCTGCTGGACTAATTAATTATTTTAAAGGAAAAAATCTAATACTAATAAACAAAAGCACTACCTCTGCTGACACTAAAGCTGATTTAGTTATACATGATTCTATAGGAAAAGTTTTAAAAGAATGTACTGAAGATTTATAGATAATAAAAGCCATCTTTCATACAAAAGATGGCTTTTAAACTTACAGTATTCTCTTTATAAAACTCCCCTTAGTCCTAAAACTTTATTTCAGAAGGATATCTCCATTTTTGAATTTCATCTAAACTTACAGCCTTAGGTTCTTTTCCACCATTCATCATAAGAGCTCTATAATAAATCTCTGCTAATTCTTCTACGTAGTTAGCTTTAAGTAGTGCGTCTTTACTATTTTTATCAACAGTTACTACTCCATGACTTTCTAAAAGTACTACATCAGCTTTTTGTATTGGTTCTATTACGCTATTAGAAAGTGCCGTTGTTCCTGGAGTTCCATAATCAGCTACTGGAATTATCCCTTCTTTTAATCCTAGTACCGAACACTCATACACTATTGCTGGTATAGGCTTTTTAAGCACTGCAAATGAAGTAGCAAATTTTGAATGAGTATGAACTATTACATTAACATCTGGTCTTGTCTTATATATCTGTAGATGCATTAAAAGTTCGCTTGTAGGTTTCATATCTCCTAATCTTTCTATTACATTTGCCTCCATATCAACTACACAAATCTGTTCATGAATAAGTTCATTTCTGTCAACTCCTGCTGGAGTTACAACCACTAAATTACTCTTTCTGTCTCTTATACTGAAGTTTCCTGACTTATGCCTGCAAAGTCCTAATTTTTCAGCATCTTTAGCTACTTGTAGAAGTTCCCTCTTTAAATTCTCTAACATATTCTATCCCCCTAATAAAATTAATAGCATAACAAGTCTTGAAACAAGTTATGCTATTAATTATTGAATTACTTAGTTTGTCCGTAATATGAGTTTGCACCATGTTTTCTTAAGAAATGTTTATCTAGTAAGTTACTATCTATAGATGCCAGATGAGTATTTAAGTTTAAAGTATCATAAGCCATTTTACAAACTTCTTCTAATATAACTGCATTATGAACTGCTTCATCAGCATCTTTTCCCCAAGTAAATGGTCCATGACTATATACTAGTACCCCTGGCATTTGACTTGGATCTATATCTTTAAAAGTTTCAACTATTACATTACCAGTTTCTTCTTCATATTGACCTTTTATTTCTTGTTCATTTAAAGCTCTTGTACATGGAATTGTTCCATAAAAGTGATCTGCATGAGTTGTCCCGAATGCTGGTACACTCTTAGTTGCCTGTGCCCATATTGTAGCCCAAGGTGAATGTGTATGAACTATTCCCCCAATATCCTTAAACTTCTTATATAATACTAAATGAGTTGGTGTATCTGAAGATGGTCTTAATTTCCCTTCAACTATGTTTCCATCTAAATCTACTACTACTAAATCCTCAGCTGTCATATTATCATATTCAACACCACTTGGTTTTATTACAACTAAGCCTGTCTCCCTATCTATTGCGCTAACATTTCCCCAAGTAAACTTAACAAGTCCATATCCCGGTAAATCTAAATTTGCTTTTAATACCTTCTCTTTTAATTGTTCTAACATTTTAAATTTCTCCTCTCTGATTTTAGTTTAATATGCTTCATAATCCTTAATTTGTTCTAATCTTCTTGTATGATGTTTTCCTATAAACTCTGTATTTAACCATATATCAACTATCATAAAAGCAAGCTCTTCTCCTATAACTCTTCCACCTAAACATAAAACATTGGAATCATTATGTTCTCTCGTTGCCTTTGCTGTGAATTTATCACTTACTAAAGCTGCTCTTATTCCTGGCACTTTATTAGCTGCAATTGAAACGCCTACCCCTGTACCACAGCATAATATGCCTTTTTCAAAATGTTTAAGAGCCACTTCTGTTGCTACTTCAAAAGCTACCTTAGGGTAATCTACACTTTCACTTGAATAGCTTCCAAAGTCTTTATATTCAATATTATTTTTCTCTAATTGCTTCTTTATTGCTTCTTTAAGTTCATATCCACCATGATCACAACCTATTGCTATCATACTCTCACCCCATAAACACTTATAAATACTGCTCTTACATCTAATCCATTTCTTAACTCATTTACCACAAAAAATCCTACTCTACTAAGACCTTAGTAGAATTTTGAAACCACTTTATTAAATTCAGCTAAGGTTTTAGAAATATCGCCACCTTCAAACATTGCAGAACCTATAACTATATCATTAGCTCCAAGTTCCATAACCTTTGAAATATTGTTTATATTTATTCCACCATCTACTTGTATATCAAAATCTAAACCTTTAGCCATTTTAAGTTCATGTAGTTCCTTTATTTTATGTCCAATAAATGGTATAAAGGTTTGTCCTCCAAATCCAGGCTCTACTGTCATAACTAAAACCTTGTTTAGCATTTCCTTAACATGTTTTATTGCCTCTATTGATGTAGCAGGATTTAAAGATACACCTGCTTTTATGCCAAAGCTTTTTATAGTATAAATAGTCTTATAGAGATGAGGGCAAGTTTCTGCATGAACTGTTATATTATCCGCCCCAGCTTCCACTAAAGCCTCAATAAACATATCTGGATTTTTTACCATCATGTGAACATCAAATTCTAAATCTTTGCTTATACCCCTAAGCATCTTAATTTGATCTGGTCCAAAAGCTATATTAGGTACAAAGTTACCGTCCATAACATCAATATGAAGTGATTTTATTCCATGACTTTCTAAGCTGTGTATATCCTTCTCTAAATTACAAAAGTTTGCTCCTAATATTGAAGGTGATATTTTTATTCCCATCTCTATTTCTCCTTTACTATATGCTTTAGTATTTTAAACATCTAAAATTCTACTAGGACTTTATTGAAGTAAATTTTTCTGCCAGCCATATCTTCTAAGTACTTACCTACTTCTTCAACCTTTATCTTATGAGATATCATTGGTTTGAATTTAATTTCACCCTTTGACATGAAATCTATAGTTGCATACCAAGCTCTTCCTGGATATGGTGATGTATATGAATTCCAAGAACCTTGTATCTTAATTTCTCCTCTTAATACACTTTCTATGGACTCTTCTTTTAGATGTAATTCAGAATGAGATATTCCAAGATAAACTACTCTTCCTCTTTTTTTAGCTATTAGTATTGCTTGCTCTTGTGTGAATTTACTTCCTGCTGTTTCTGCAACTACATCAGCTCCACCATTAGTTAATTCTCTAATTACTTTAACTGCATCACAATCCTTTGAATTAACTGTTATGTCTGCACCTAATTCTTTTGCAAGTTGTAACTTTTCATCAAATATATCAACGGCTATAACTTTTGAAGCTCCAAAAATCTTAGCCCATTGCATAGTAAATTGACCTATTGGACCACATCCCATTACTACAACAGTATCCCCAGGTGTTATTTCTGCCTTAGCTAATCCATGATAACCTATTGTAGCTGGCTCTATTCCTGCTGCTGTTTCAAAATCTAATGTATCAGGAATCTTAAGTACATGTTCCTTTGGAACCTTAGTATATTCAGCAAAAGCCCCATTACTTCCAGTTCCTATAATATTGTAATGATCGCATAAACCATAATTTCCAGCTCTGCAATATTCACATTCTCCACAAGGTATAAGTGGTGCTATAGCAATTCTATCTCCTTTTACAAAATCTGTAACATTTGCTCCAACTTCCTCTATCTCACCGCAAAATTCATGTCCTAATATTAATGGATACTTTCTTGCCCCACTAACCATTGCTCTTGGTAAATCTGATCCACATATTCCTGCATATTTAACTTTAACCAAAACATCATCTGATCCTATCTGTGGAATGTCTACCATCTCACATCTAATATCTTTTAATGCATGTATAACTGCTGCTTTCATTTTTCCTTCCATTGAACTATTACTCCTTTCAGAAGGTTCCTAGTAGGATACCCTTATTTAAAAAGTTCACCTTTTGTAATTAATAAAAAGCAAGTCCCATGCCAACCAAAAATATAAATTTACACTGTATGTAAAAGCAGATTTTTACAGTAAAACTTCCATCTTCATTACATTTCCTTAAAAATTATCCTTTTTCATAAAATGTTTATGCTTTTTGGGCACCTTTGTACTGTAGGAGCGCACCTCAGCTCCATCAAACTCCTTTTAACTACTATTCTGTAGGAGCGCACCCTAAAGGAATCTTACGAGACTTGAGAAGAAGTCTCTACAGAGCATTAGTGCAGCTCCATTAGATTCCTTCCACCGCTAATCTGTAGGAGTGTATCTTAAAGGAACAAAAAAAAGACTACATCTCCACAAATCACATGACTTCTCATCATTGTAATTTAAATAGAATGTAGTCTACTTTTATAAGTTTAAAATTAGTGTCTAAGTTTTAAGTTAATTACTCTACTGTTATAGCACTTACTGGACATTGCTCTTCAGCTTCTTTTGCACTTTCAACTAAGTTACCTTCAAGTTCATTTTCTACTGCTTGCGCTTTTCCTTCATCGTCCATTTCAAATACTTCTGGACATACAGCAGCACATAATCCGCAACCTATACAGGCATCCTTATCAACAAATCCCTTCATAAAAAGCTCCTCCTTAAAATAATTATTCACTTTTGATTACCATTAATTTCTATAAGTGATTAATTAAAGTGTATCACTTTGTATAGCTCATTTCTGTAACTGATGTTACCTCTGTATAATTATTTATTGGTATACGGCTCTACTCCTTTACTCCCCTACTTCTTTACTCCTCTACTGCTTTCCTCCTTTATAGAAATAGACTATGAGAAACTTAATGAAGTTCTTCGAACTTCTACAGAGCAGTGGTTAAAAGGATTTAATGAAGTTCTTCGAACTTCTACAGAACAGCGGTGCATTTTTAATTACCTAATTACCTAATTAAGTAATTATCTAATTATTTAATTATCTAATTACTTAATTATCTAATTACTTAATTATCACCGTACTACCATAAGTACGGTGATAATTAAATAATTAAGTATGCAGTTTTTTATTCTTTAGAGGTAGTATTACAATAAATGAATTTTATAAGACTAATAGGAGTTTCTACAGCATGAAGGTGTATAACTTCACAAATAAAAAATGTAGCGTGGCCTTAATAAGCCATCACTACATTTCTATTTTAAATATTAAACTGCTTCTGCTATTGGTTCTGGGTTATTTTTTGCAGCTTGTCTTTCTAGGTAATCATAGATTACATCTTTGTTCTTTCTGAATAATAATAGTAATACTACATATACAGCTACTGCTAAACCGATAAATATAGGATTTTGACTTAAGAATGCAAAGAATACTAATCCCATAAGTGGTTTTCCTAAAATATTAAAGCTTGTTATCATTAAAGCTCCTGCAGGTAGTGCGATTCCTACCCCTGTAGCTATTTCAGTAAATAATGGTGCTGTGTAAGTACACATTAATAGTCCAAGTCCAAACCAAATGATTCCATTAACTATTGTTTTAGCCATGTTACCATTTGTTAATGCAACTATACCTTGTACCATGTAAGGCAATGCTAGTAAATCTACAACTGGTAATACTTTGTTTCCTGGTAAAACCATTGCTACTACTACCATGATTGGAATTAATATAACTCCACTGATTAATGTAGCTGGTTCACCATATCCTGTAGCATCATTAACACCTAGGTAGAATTCACGTGTAGAGTTAGAACCTTTTTTAAGACTCTTTCTAGCAGCTTCAGTTATTGGAAGGAATGCTTGAGCAAAAAGTCCTGCTATCTTAGGGAATATAGCCATGATTGCACTTGTTGCAATACCCATCTTAGTTATTTCTCCCCAAGCTGCTAAAGTGTTAAGTGATGTTAAGTTTCCAAGTGCACCTATAAACATACCTAATAGTAAACCTAAAGAAATTGGTTCTCCAAAGAAACCTAGTTTCTTTTGTAGTATTTGTGGATTTAACTTTATTTTATTAAATCCTATTGCATTAAGTATTGGATCAAAAGCTGCTGTAAATACTGCTGCTTCTATATTATGCATAGCGATTATTGTACAGTTTGGATATTGATAATAACTTGACCACCTTTTTGCCATAAGCTCTGCAATTAATAAGCTGTACATGTTTAATAAAATCATGCAAGCTAATGCTAAGAACATGTTTTTAGTAACTACAAATACCATTGAACCCCATACTATATAAGAGTAATTATTCCAAAGATCTGAAGGTTGGAATACATTTGTAACTTTAAGAACAAATAGTAAAGTCTGAACTATCAAACCTACTGCTAAAAATATCATTCCTGGTTCAGTTGAGAATGCAACTAAAGCTGTTGCTTGCCAACCTACGTCGAAGGCAGGTAATTGAATTCCTGTTGTATCTACCATCTTTTGAACAATTGGTGATATGATTGGTGTAAATGAATTTAATAATAACGTGAACCCTTCAAGTCCTACCCCTGCATATAAAGCTGAAAAGAAAGCTTTTTTAGTTTTTACTTTTAAGATTTTTGCTATAACAAAAATCATTATAGGAACAAATATTGGTGCTCCAAATGTATCAAAAATTTGTTTTAGTGTTTGAAAAAACATCTTGACCCCTCCCCTTTATTCTACTTTTTACTTAATTTTTCAATAACAGCCATAACTTCATCAAGGAATTCTTCTTCTCCAAATCCAGTTAAGAATCCTACAGCATTAATAGTAGGAATACCATAATCTGCTTCTGGAAGTGGACTTGTATGAGTTATAAAATCAAAACCTCCTCCCGATACTAAATTATAAGCTTCTGTTGGTCTAGCTTCCTTAGTTGTAATATATATACCTCTTTCTTCAAGTTCATCTTTTAGCTTTTCAGCTATCATTGATGAAGTAACTGTTCCTGATCCACATACTGATAAAACACTGAATTTTTTCATTTTACATTCTACCCCTTTTCATATTATTTTTATATTAGACTGCCAAGCAGCGTAATAGCTCATTTACTTCTTCCTTTGAGGAAGCTTTTTGAAGATTCATCAACAATTCTTTGTTTTGGAAAACTGACATTAATGTTTTTAGTAACTGAACCTGTGCATTAGGATTTTTTACTGCAAGTAAAAATACTAATTGCACTTTTGTTTTTTGTGTAGGGTCTATCATCATATTAAACTCTACCGGTTCCTCTAATGTAGCAATTGCTATTGTTGACTCATTTACGTGACCTGAATCTGTATGTGGTATAGCTACGCTAAACCCATCTATAGGTAATCCAGTAGGAAGTGTTTCCTCCCTATCAAGAACTGCATCTACATAACTATCTAGAACATATCCTTTTGATAACATAAGACTTCCTAACTTTTCTATGACCTCTTGTGACGACTTTGCTTTTAATTTTAGTTCGATTAAATCTAAATCTAACATGATATTTTCACTCCTTTAATTAATTTAATATATAGTAAATTTTATCTTTAAACTCTTTAATGCTTTTAGTAGCCTTTAATTCTTCTATAAACTCTTGTTTTAAGAATGGCTTTAACATACTTTTTACAAGATTTTTATCATTAACTCTAAGGGTTGGTAGACATACTATTTGAACATTACCAAATCCCCAACTTATAGGTCTTTTGAGTTTTACGAAAACCATAGAAGATCTTTTTACTTCTGATGTATCTCCATGAGGCATAGCTACTCCCCCTTTAAAGAAGGTTGGAACTATTTCTTCTCTTTTTAGTACAGAATTCATAAAACCTTTATTTACATATCCTTTATTTATAAGTAAGGAGCACATTATTTCAATTAACTCCTTAGCATTTTTAATATCGGGTTCAAAGAGAATTAAATCATCATCATATATTGAGCTACTATTAAGCTTGCTTTTATTTAATATAAATTCCAGTTCTCTTGATCCGTTATTTATTAATAGTGGATCATAAGGTATAAAGTTTATTCCCTCAATCTCTGGATTTATAGTACCTACTATTGCTATAATCTTATAATTCATTCCTATTTCTTTAATCTTTTCCCTTAGCTTTTCATCCATAACACCTAGCTGAAATATATTGAGATTAGGATAATTTTTTAAGTAAGATTCTTTTATAAATAAAGCTGTTCCTTCTCCAGTTAAACAAAGTGTAACTATTGCTTTAGGTTTTGAGGTTTCTTCTACAATTAAGTTAGGATAACTTACTCTAGATCTAGTTAGGCTGAAATAAATTTCATCTAAATCGCTATCGTGTAAAGATGCCTTTCTAGCGGCTTCTATAACACTTAATAAATCTACTCTGTCTATTGTCCTAGTTTTTATTCCAAGCTTGTCTGAAATCATTCCCCCAACCTTAACTAATGAGCCCATATCAACTAAAAATATTATTCCTTTTCCTTCATCCACTATTTTAGAAACTGCTAGGGCCTTTTCATAAATTACAGATGGGTTTTCACTTAAAGGCATATCTATTGCTACTGGGAAATTAACATTTAATAGTTGTTTTGTGACCTTTACTATTTCTGTAGCAATCTGTCCATGAGATAAAACTATTACCCCTACTCTACTTTCATTTGGTTTCTTTTCAGTGGCTGCCTTTATATACATAGCAATGAATCCAACTTCATCCTCTGGTATTTTTATGTTTTTCTTCTTTTCTAATTTTTCTGCAAAACTTAATGCTGATCTATATTCTTCAAAGAGTTCGTCCTTTATCTTAGCTAAGTTAATGTTAATTATCTGCTGTTTAAGCATTATCCTCTTAACAGCTTCTTCAAGATGTATAGCTAAATAAAGAAATACGTTTTCATTCGATGAGTCAATGTTTTTAATCAAACTCCCTCTTAGCTCTTTAACTAAGTTAACTATATCTCCATCAATAAGATTTACTAAATCATTTAAGGTAACTAATTTATCCTTGTCCCCATCAAATTCTAGATCCTTAAACTTATTTACTATAAAGGTCCAAAGTATCTCTTCACACTCTTCTGCTTCCATATCTAGATTTAATAGTTCATGGTACTTCTTTTCAATTTGAGAATAAAAATCTTCTAAAAACACATCATCATTTTTACTGTTTTTTAAAACCTCTATCTTATTTCCAGACAAGGGAATGAGTATCATATCCTTGCTATACTTTCTAACTTCCATTACATTTACATCTTCTAGCATAAGACCATTATCAACTATGTTTGATTCTAAAACTTCGTCATAACCTATATTGATTATGTCTTCGCTTCTATTTATGTGTTTCATAAATGCTCTGGCGCAAATGACCTTTATTATACTTTTCAGCTGGCCTATATTTCCGTTAAACTTTTTTAGTGTCAATATTTCAATTACTCTTGCCTCTATATAAATCTTGTAATTGATTCTGTCGCACTCTTCTTGAAAAAACTGATATATAAGATTAATTTTTTCTACAAAAAATCTTTCTTTTAATGACGGTATAGAAATTATCATAGGTATTCTTCTTCTAAATGTTAGGAGAAGCTGAGATTCTATGTTTTCTGTTGTAGCACCTATGAACATTATATTTACTTTTCTTTCAACACCTGTTTCCCCAAGCCTTCTAAATGTACCCCTATCTAATATTGAGAAAAGTATTTCTTGTCCTTTTGGGGGAAGTCTATGAATTTCATCTAAAAAAAGTATCCCATTATTTGCTTGTTCTACTAATCCCTCACTATCTGAATCTGCTCCTGTAAAAGCACCTTTTTTGTATCCATATAATAAGGATAATAATAATTGAGGATTGTCCCCATAATCTGCACAGTTGAATATTATAAAAGGCATGTCTTCTGAACCTTCTCTATAATTCTTAGCAAACTTGTACATACTCTCTGCAAATTGTGTTTTACCAACACCACTCTCACCTGTAATTAATGTAGGAAGTCCAAAAGGTGGATATAGTATTGCTGATTTAGCTTGATAAATACATTTTTTTAAACTTCCGTTATAACCTATCAAAAGTTCAAAGGGATCTGAGTATTCATCTCCATCAATTATCTTTTCAATATTTTCACCGTTTTCTTGCAATAACTCTTCAACTACATGCCTCGATATATCAAAACCATCTTCTAAAAGTTTCCTAGTTATTTTACTTACATTTATTTTAGGATCTTTTTTTAGAATTTCTTCTACTTTACTTTCAAGATAAGGTTTTCTTCTTTCTCGAGAGTTTCCTATATTAAGTTCTTTTCTTAATGCGGTGATATTTTCTCTTGATGTAGCTAACATCTTTGCAAGCTTAGCATCAGTATAAGGATCTTTTTTGTTTTCATTTTTTATTAGGTTTATAAACTTGTCTTTTAAATTCATACTAAATCCTCCTACGTTTATATATTTAGCAAGTGCTGTGCCAAACATATTTCTAATTGTAATTTATCTCCTAACCCCCTTTCTAAGCCAAAAGAAATTAAACTGTATACATTTTCAAAAATAGACTTACGTTTTCTGTATACATTTTCTTAAAATTTTATACTAATGTTAGATTTATTTAAATGAGAAAGTTCTCAATTTTGAGGCAAAAAAAAATAAGGTCAGAGATTTTACTCTCTAACCTTATTTGTGTATTTCTTTATAATGCTAATTCCTTATATTTCTCCAAAAGTTTAGCTAACTTACTATAAATATCTTTTGCTCCACCACTTAAGTCACTTTCTATATTTAAAGCAAGTAAAGGCTCATGAAGAGATAATCTGAGTAGGAACCAGCCTTGTTCTTTTAAGCAATTAATTTTTATTCCTTCATAGTTTTTAGGTTCAATACTCCAGCCTTCTATAGTAGAAACACTCTCTTTTAAATCTTCTATAACAGACTGTCCGTAAGGTCTAAAATCTTCACACTTAATTTTTATCCTTTTTTCTTCAGTTTCTAAAGGATGTTTTAAGTCTTTTATTAAGGAATCTATATCCTTGCCTTCTTTTTTCAGTTTGGACATTTCTATAAGGATCTTTACTATAAGGTAAGCCCCATCATCTAGAAAATAGTTTTCCTTTAAAGCTGCATGCCCTGAAGTTTCTATTGCTAGAGGAGATACGATGCCTTCTTCATTAAGTCTTTTAGCTTCGTTTATGACATTTTTATATCCTCTTTTAAATCTATGATGAACTCCACCTAAGTTAGTTATAAATTCTGCTAATCCTGTTGAGGTAATAGAATCTGTAACTATAGTTGCGCCCTCATTTTCTTTTAAAACTATAGAAGATATTAATGCTATAAGAGCATTTTTATTTATCTCTTCTCCTGTTTTAGAAACTATTGCTGATCTATCTACATCGGTGTCAAAGATTATTCCTAAATCTGCTTTTGAGTTAAGTACTGCATTTTTTATAGATTCCATAGCTTCTTTGTTTTCTGGGTTAGGTATATGGTTAGGGAAAGTTCCATCTGGGTCTAAAAACTGACTACCTTCAATGTCTGCCCCAAGTTCCTTTAATACCTTATCTGCAAAGAATCCACCTGCTCCATTTCCTGCATCCACTATTATTTTGCTTCCTGCCAATGGTTTTTCAGTTCCTACAGCATTTCTTACTTTATCAACTAGTAATTTAGAATAGTCTTTTACTAAATCTATTTCTGAAACAGTTCCTTGTGATACCACTATATAATCTTCATTATCTTCTAAAGCCAAATTTATTATTTCATCAATATCTTCTTTTTCACATCCCCCAAGTGGAGTGAAAAATTTAAGACCATTATAATAATATGGAAGGTGGCTAGCTGTTATCATTATTGATCCATCACATTTATAATCTTCTAAAACTGTAGTCATAAACATAGATGGTGTGGTAGTAATCCCACAATCATCTACATTTACTCCAACTTTAGTTAGAGACTCAGTCAAAGCTGATTTTAAACTAGGACCTGATAATCTTGAGTCCATACCTAATGCCACTTTTATATTATCTTTATTATTTGACTTATTTTTTAAAAACTTTGCAAAACCAACTCCAAGTAATTTCACAATTTCGGGGCTTAGGGTTTCTTTGTACTCTTCAGTTTCTATAGCTATTCCCCTTATATCCGTACCATTTTTCAGCTTTTTTAATGTAAGTTTTGTATTATCATCTACTACATTATATAAACTTGTGCTCATGGTTATTTCCCCCCTTAGTAATTACTATTAAAGTGATTTAGCTGCTTCAACTATGTCTTTTGCAGTTAATCCATAATGTGCTAATAAAACATCTGGAGTTCCTGATTGACCAAATACGTCTTTAACTCCGATTCTCTTAAGTTTAGCTGGAGCTTCTTCAGCTAATACTTCTGCTACTGCTGAACCTAATCCACCTATTATACTGTGTTCTTCAGCTGTAACTACTTTACCTATAGATTTAGCTAAGTTTACTATAAGTTCATTATCTAATGGTTTTATAGTTGGTATATTTACAACAGTTGCTTCTATGTTTTCTTTGCTTAATGTTTCTGCTGCTTCTAAAGCTTTAGCTACCATTATTCCTGTTGCTACTATAAGTACATCTTTTCCTTCTCTTAAAACTTCACCTTTTCCTATTTTGAATTCATAGTTTTCATCATGGATTACAGGTGTAGCTGCTCTTCCGAATCTTATATAAACTGGTCCATAATAATCTACTGCTGCAAATACTGCTTTTTTAGCTTCTACTGCATCAGCTGGATTTATTACTACCATATTTGGTATACTTCTCATTAAAGATATATCTTCTATAGCTTGATGACTTCCACCATCTTCTCCTACTGTTATACCAGCATGAGTTACAGCTATTTTAACATTTAATTTTGGATAAGCTACTGAGTTTCTGATTTGCTCAAATGCTCTTCCTGCTGCAAACATAGCAAAAGTAGTTGCAAATGGTATTTTTCCACATGTAGCTAATCCTGCTGCTGTTCCAATCATGTCACCTTCTGCTATTCCCATATCAAAGAATCTATCTGGTGCAACATTTTTGAATTCTCCACTCTTAGTTGCTTTTGCAAGGTCTGCATCTAATACTACTACGTTCTCATTTGATGCTAATTCTTTTAATGCTTCTCCGTAAGCTTCTCTAGTTGCTATATTCATTATTTTTCTCCTCCTTGTAACTCACTTAAAGCTTGTACTTTTTGTTCTTCATTTGGTGCAGTTCCATGCCATGAAGCTTTATTTTCCATGAAGGAAACGCCTTTTCCTTTAACTGTCTTAGCTATTATTGCTGTTGGTTTTCCTTTAACTTCTTTTGCTTTAACTAAAGCTTCTTTTATTTCTTCTAAATTATGTCCATCTATCACTAAAACATTCCATCCGAAAGCTTCAAACTTCGCATCTACTGGATTTACGTTCATAACTTCTTCGTTTGATCCATCTATTTGAAGTCCATTATGATCTATGAAAGCTACTACATTATCTAATTTGTAATGAGATGTACTCATTGCAGCTTCCCAGATTTGTCCTTCTTGAAGTTCTCCGTCTCCGATTATTGTATATACTCTATAGTCTTTTTTATTTAATTTTCCTGCTAAAGCTATTCCATTAGCTGCTGATAATCCTTGTCCAAGTGATCCTGTTGACATATCTACTCCTGGAGTTTTCTTCATGTCTGGGTGTCCTTGAAGTATTGATTCAAATTTTCTTAAAGATTTAAGTTCTTCTTTTGGGAAATATCCTCTTTCTGCTAAAGCTGCATATAATCCTGGTGCTGCATGACCTTTTGATAAAACAAATCTATCTCTGTCTTCCCATCTAGGATCTTCTACCTTTATGTTCATTTCCTCGAAATATAATACTGTTAATATATCTGCGATAGATAATGATCCACCTGGATGTCCTGATTTTGATGCTGTTAACATTTCAATGATGTCTACTCTTATAGCTTTTGCTATATCTTTTAGTTTTTCTGTATTCAACTTTTTTTCCTCCTTAAATCTTATCTTAAATCTTATTTTTTATTGGCATGTTGTTGCCAAAGATTTTATAAATTTTATACGATTTCTTTTAAGAATGCTGATGTACTGAATACATGCAACAATTGTTGAAGCTATTTTCTTATTTTTGCCCGTTATAGCGGTTTTGTGCTTCTTCATTTATATTCTAATCTATTTTTCACGCTAAGTAAAGTATATTAACGCATATTTTTTACTTTTATTTGCGTTTTTTTTCTTATATTTAATTGTTTATATTTTATTTAATAATTGTAAAATATATGTTATCATATTCTTTATAGTATATCTATTCAGCAGATTGGAACGGTGATTATGTTAAAAGAAGAACGTCAACAGGAAATTTTAAAAATTATAAACTCTGAGCAAAAGGTTATTGCAAGTGATTTAAGTCATAGATTATCTGTTTCGGAAGATACCATTAGAAGAGATTTAAAAGATCTAGATAATAAAGGATTAATTAGAAGAGTTCATAGTGGTGCTCTTAGACTAGGTCCACCACTTGAGGATTTTTCTATTAGAGAAAAAGTCTTCAGTGATATAAAGATGAGTTTAGCTCAAAAAGCTTTACCCTTTATAAAAGATGATCAGGTTTTATTGATTGATGGTGGAACTACAAATTTATGTTTAACAAAACAGTTACCTATCAATCTAAAAGCAACAGTAATAACAAACAGTCCACCAATAGCTGTAGCTTTAGCTAATCACAAACAAATAGAAGTTATTATGCTTGGTGGCACATTGAACAAAAAATCAATGATTAACGTTGGAATAGATACGGTTGAGGCATTATCTACCATGAGAGTTGATATCTATATTATGGGTATATACAATATAGACTCTCAAATAGGGGTAAGCTGCCCTACCCTTTCTGAATGTTTGACCAAAAGAAAAATGGTATCAATTTCATCTGAAATAATAGCACTTGTTACTTCAGATAAACTAGGAACAGTTTCAAATCAAGTTGTTTGCCCACCTCAAGATTTGAGTTATTTAATAACTGACTCTATTAGTTCTGAAATCAAAAATCTTTATAGCAGACAAAATATAACTGTTATAGATTAAGAAAAAGTGAGATAAATCTCACTTTTTCTTATATATTTTCATGTTAAATAATTATCAATTTTGATATCAATTATTTATGAATTTACTATTTTTCTCATAAAAATTTCCACCTTATTTAAACATTTTCATTAGCTACTCAGCTTATATAGCTAAATTTTAATTAAACTGTAAATTTAAAATTTTCTGAAAATAGTCTTGATTTAATTCAACTCTCGTTATATTATTAACATAGATGTTAAATAATTAACAATTTGGATTAAAGGAAGGGATTTGTATGAAAGTTACTAATAGTGAAGATTTAATGGTTAAACTAGAAGAAATAAGAAAAGCTCAAAAGATATTTTCCTCATATACCCAAGAACAAGTAGATAAGATTTTTAGAAATGCTGCCATAGCTGCAAATAATGCAAGAATTAAATTAGCTAAAATGGCTGTAGAAGAAAGTGGTATGGGTGTTTTGGAAGATAAGGTTATGAAAAATCATTTTGCAGCTGAGTATATTTACAATAAATATAAAGATGAAAAAACTTGTGGTGTTTTAGAGCATGATGAATCTGCTGGGTTTAAAAGAATAGCTTCTCCTATAGGAGTTGTAGCTGCTATTATTCCTACCACCAATCCTACATCAACAGCTATATTTAAAGCATTGATTTCTTTAAAAACAAGAAATGGAATTATATTCTCTCCTCATCCGAGAGCAAAAAATGCTACTATTGAAGCTGCAAAAATAGTTTTAAAAGCAGCGGTTGAAGCTGGAGCTCCAGAGGGTATAATTGGATGGATTGATGAACCTAGTATAGAACTTTCTCAAATTGTTATGAAAGAAGCTGATATCATATTAGCAACTGGTGGCCCTGCTATGGTTAAGGCTGCTTACTCTTCTGGTAAGCCTGCCATTGGTGTAGGTGCTGGTAATACCCCTGCCATAATAGATGAAACTGCTCATATAAAAATGGCAGTAAGCTCAATCATTTTATCTAAATCCTTTGACAACGGCGTAATATGTGCTTCAGAGCAATCAGTATTAGTTTTAGACTCTATTTATGATGATGTAAAAAAGGAATTTGAAGAAAGAGGCGCTTATGTATTAAGATTCTTCGAAGCAGAAAAACTTAAAAAAATACTATTAGTTAAAGGTAATATAAATCCAAATATAGTAGGACAATCTGCCTTAAAAATAGCTGAACTTGCTGGAATTACTGTACCAGATAATACAAGAGTTTTAGTGGCAGAGGCACAATCTGTAGAATTCTCTGAACCTTTAGCACATGAAAAATTATCTCCTGTACTAACAATGTACAGAGTTAAAACCTTTGATGAAGCTATAGAAAAAGCTTCAAGATTAATCGAACAAGGTGGTTTAGGACATACCTCAACCCTTTATATAGATACCTTAACACAACAAGAAAAATTAGATAAATTCACTTTAAACATGAAAACTGTTAGAACTTTAATAAATGTTCCAGCTACTCATGGAGCTATGGGGGATGTATTTAACTTTAGATTAACCCCTTCACTTACACTAGGCTGTGGTCCATGGGGTGGAAACTCAGTTTCAGATAACATTGGACCAAAACATTTATTAAATATAAAAAACGTAGCTGAGAGGAGAGAAAATATGCTTTGGTTTAAAGTTCCACAAAAAACCTATTTTAAATATGGTTCTTTACCATTTGCTATAAGAGAACTAAAGGACTTAGGAAAAAAGAAAGCTTTTATAGTAACAGATAGAATATTAAATGATCTAGGATATACAAATAGAGTTACAGATGTTCTTAGTGAAATAGGAGTAGACTTTAGAATATTTACTGAAGTTGAACCTGATCCAACTCTATCTACTGCCCTTAAAGGTGCAAATGAAATGTTAAGTTATAATCCTGATGTAATTATAGCCCTAGGGGGAGGATCTCCTATGGATGCAGCAAAAATAATGAGAGTTTTATATGAACACCCTGAGATTCAATTCGAAGATGTTGCTATGAGATTCATGGATATAAGAAAGAGAATATGTCCATTCCCTAAATTAGGTACTAAGGCAATGATGGTAGCAATAGCAACCTCTGCTGGTACAGGCTCTGAGGTTACACCTTTTGCAGTTATTACTGATGAAAAATCAGGCATAAAATATCCACTTGCAGATTATGAGTTAACACCTGATATGGCTATAGTAGATGCAGAATTAATGATGAATATGCCAAAAGGATTAACCAGTGCTTCAGGAATAGATGCATTAACTCATGGATTAGAAGCCTACACATCTATTCAAGCTTCTGAATATACTAATGGATTAGCACTAGAATCTATAAGACTTATATTTAAATATCTTCCTCTTGCTTATGAAGAAGGAACAACAAATATTAAGGCTAGAGAAAAAATGGCTCATGCTTCAACTATGGCAGGAATGGCTTTTGCAAACTGTTTCTTAGGAGTATGTCACTCAATGGCTCACAAACTAGGAGCAGAACACCATATTCCTCATGGAGTAGCTAATGCCTTACTAATAAATGAAGTTATAAAATTTAATGCAGCAGATGATCCTAAAAAACAAGCAGGATTCCCTCAATATAAATATCCTAATATAAAAATGAGATATGCAAGGATAGCTGATTATCTAAACCTTGGTGGAAATACTGAGGATGAAAAAGTAGATTTATTAATAAAAGCTATAAATGAACTTAAAAAGAAAATAAATATTCCTATGAGCATAAAAGAATATGGAATATCAAAAGAAAGCTTCTATAGAAATCTTGATGATATGTGTGAGCAAGCTTTTGATGATCAATGTACAGGAGCTAATCCAAGATATCCTCTTATAAGCGAAATTAAAGAAATGTATATAAACTCATTTGATTTAGAGGAAGCTAAAAAGAGTAAAAGCATATTTTCAAAGTACCCTAAACTTGCATAATAAGCCTTTTCTACACCAAAAAATAGAAGAAGCCTAGGATTCTAAATCTTCGGCTTCTTCCCTTATATTCTTTAAAAGTCTATTTATTTTCTCTCCTATTTTTACTCTCTCTTTTTTAATCCAATCAATATCTATTTCCAGTCCAAAATTCTTACCAAAGGAATAATATATATTTATCCTCTGATAATAAAGCTCTAATTCCTTTAAATCATTCATAAAATATCTAGGTTTGGTTATTTCCTTCTTATTAGATATAAATATTTCATCTATATAACTCAAATAAGTTATCATAAGTTCTCTTTCACTAATATCAAAAGGAATCTTCATAAGTTTCCACTCTATTTCTTGAGATAATCTATAGGTCTTTATATTTTCAAGTTTTATTATATATTCACTGACATCCATCTTTCTGTATAAACTACCATCAACTTCTCTTGTGCTCCAAAGGGCAAGCTTATCCTTAAGTGGGATATTTCTTATATTTACAATCCCTTCACTAGGACCTAAAACAGCTTCATGAATATTCTCATCCTTAGTCTCCAAGTTATATCTTATAAATTCTCCACTTTCTCCATAAGCCGCTACATAACCCCTCTCATAAATGCCTTTTCTACCTGCTCTTCCTGCTATCTGCTTAATTTCTTGAGATGTTAAACTTCTTACCTCATTACCATCAAACTTCCTAGTATCCATAAACACAATTCTTTTTAATGGAAGATTAACCCCCATACCAATAGCATCAGTTGTTATTAAAATACTATTTTCACCAGTTACAAATTCCTCATATTGCTTTCTTCTAACCTCTGGAGGTAAATCACCATATATAAGACTAGCTTTTATGCCCTTTTCAGCAAAATAACTAGCTAACTCCAACACCTTTTTCTTAGAAAAAACAACTAACCCATCACCAGCTGATGTATTTTTAAGCTTAAATGCTTTATCTTCAACTATTAAAGGCATCTCTCTTACATATTCTATTATTTCATAATCCTCTCCACAATCTTCAATAATATTTACTAATATATTCTTAGCATTAAAAGCACCACACACATGAATTTCTCTAGCCTTAAGACCCAAAACTGCTCGAGTCCAAGCAAAACCTCTAAAGTCATCCTTAATCATTTGAATCTCATCAATTATGCCTACATCATATTCATCATCTATATTAAGTTTTTCTATAGTGCAGCTTATATGTCTAGAATTTTCAACTAAATCTTCTTCCTCACCAGTTACAAGATCGCAAGGAACCCCTTGTTTATTTAGCTTTTCATAGTTTTCAAGAGCTAAGATTCTCAGGGGAGATAAATAAATCCCTTTCTTAGCCTTCTTTAAAGCTTCCATGGCATTATAAGTTTTTCCTGTATTGGTTTCTCCTAAATGCAGATAAAATCTTCTCTTATATTTTCTAGTTTCTCTATATTCATCTTTTGGATTTTTAGGAAAAGTTCTGTTAAAGTCTTCTTCCAAAACCTTAGGTATATGCTTCGTAAGTAAAATACTCAACACCCCAGATTTCATGAATCCTTCGTAGTCATCCTTTATTATTTTATTAAAACTAAATTCAGTTCCATTTTTTCTATTGTAATCCTCTATTATTCGCTCAGACACATACTTAAATAAATCTATATATCTATAATATACATCCTTAAACCCTTTAAAACCTTTATCCTGCATACCTTTTAAAATCTTTATTTTCTTTCTTAAAGAGGCCTCCTGCTCCCACAAGGCATTATTTTTGGAATTTCTCGCAATAGTTTCAATGTTACTAATCTGTTCTTTAAGCTTTTTAAAATCCCTGTCCTTACTCTTTTTCACGCCCAAGCCCCCTAACGTCAAATGAGATTATCCCTTCCTATATTATAAGTTTATTTATAAAATACATACCTTAAAACCAAATTCGATAATTTATTATAACATTATTGAAATAAAAAATCGTCAAGGCGATTATGAGCCGTCGATTTTTTTTGCGCATCTGCCTTTCTGAACGCATGTGAAGAAAACTGGCAGGCGCTCAATTCCTATTTTCTTGCATAGGAAAGCACTTTCTTCCTATGCAAGAAAAATAAGAGCATTATAACATACTCTTAAAATTAACTACTCATTTATTGCTTTTATAATTTCATCTACCGTCTCACTAACGTCTTTATAACTTGTATCTATCTTTATAGTATCCATATTTCTATAAAGCTCAAGCCTTTTAAGACTATTCTCTAAATTTCTATCTCCTCTTCCATTCTTAAAATCCTCAACAATCCTATTTCTTAAAACTTCCTCTGAACATATAAGAGTTATCTTATATAACTCAAAATCAAAATCTTTAAGTCTATTTAATAGAAGATCAAAAATACTCTCTTCATGAATCACCCAGTTAAAAACAACATATTCTAAGGAAGAATTCCTTAAAAAATTACTCAAAAGATAAACTATGTTATCTTCAACCATCTTCTTATTTTCATCATTGACTACAAAAGGATTCATCATCCAACACCAATCCCCATCAAGCCAGACAGAATTTTTAAGATTTTTATATAAAGCTTTTGAAATAGTACTCTTTCCAACACCCATAGTTCCATTTATGATTATTAGCTTCTTTTTCATCTCTCACACTTCTTTCTAATTTTTTAGATTTATAACACTCATCTCTGGTCTATTAAAAACCCTAATTAGATATCCTTCATTTCCAAGACCTCTATTAACTATCATATTACTATTATTAAATACATAATCCCCTCCATAGTATTTAGGGAAAAGTTTTTTCTCCGGAGATAACACGCCTCCAACAAAAGGTATATTTATTATCCCTCCATGTATATGACCAGCTAAAGTTAAATCCGCACCCCATTTAGAATATGCCTCAAAATACAATGGGTTATGGGTTATCAATAAATTAAAACTTTCTTTATCTGATGTTTTTAATATTTGATTAACTGTCTCATCATTAAAAGTAATATCTTTTTGATTATTATTAGTTTTATCCACATAGTATCTTAAATTAATCCACATCCCATATAAGTTAATAACACTTTTCTCTTTTTTAAGTTCAATTTTATCGTTATTTATCACTTTAACTTTAAGATCCAGCAGTTTATCTAAATAATTTTTAAATAACTCCGAATCATTACTTTCTAAAATTTGCTCGTGATTTCCTACAATATAATAAATATGATATTTATTTCCAAGCTTTTTAATAATATTTATCAAAACTTCCCCATCATCACCTTTAGAATTCATCATATCTCCAGTCATTACAACAATATCAGGATTAATTTCATTAATTTTCTTAACCAGATATGAATTATCCTTACCAAATTTTTTACTATGTAAATCCGATAGTTGAAGTATTTTCATATTATTGAACTCATCTGGAATCTTGGAGTTTTCTATATTATATTCTGAAATTTTTATTGAATTATTACCTATGTATACAGTAATTAAAACAACCACTATTACAGAAATAAATACCTTAATCTTTTTCATAAATCCTCCTTATTTTATATAACATCTAAAAACACATGAAATATAATACAAGGAGTCAAAGATTTAGTCCTTATATATATTTCCCCTAGTACATATCCCCCTAAAGCTTGCCCACCTGTTAAAAAAATACCCATAAAACCATAATCTCCATAATACAAACTAAAATGAGTTAGTCCAAAAACTACTGCCTGAATCATATTGATTTTTTTGATATCTAGATTATAAGATAAAAGTGCTGACATAAAAAAACCTCTATAAGCTATTTCTTCAAAAAAACCTGGGCTAATAAACTTAATTAATGTATCTATCATAAAGGCCATTATATTTTCATCATATGAAGAATAATATCTTAATCCATCTTTTCCCAAAAACAAAAATCTAATTACACCATATACTACGCATACTACCGATATTACAATTATCTGTTTTAATGAAATCCTCCACTTAAAATTAGATATCTTTATTCCAAATAAATAACACATAAAAGGTATCATTCCTACACATAAAACAAGTACTAATTTACCCAAATTACTTTCAACTTTATCTACAAAACTCACTTTATATATTAATTCATATACTCCAAAACCAATGACAATTAAAGGATGTAAAATAAATGGATAAATAGCTTTCTTATTAGAATATATTTTCCCCTCTTGTTCTAATTGTTTTCTGAATAACTTAACAATTATTAAACTTCCCATAGTCATTAAAATAACTATAACTTTGCCTTTTATTATGCCACTTGAATTATTGGAATTAAAAAATATATAACACAGTGATAAAAAACTAATAAATGCAATTTCTTTAATATCTATAATGCTCCTCTTATTCATAAAGCCCCCTGACTTAAATCTTTATCTCAAATACTCACTATAATAAGGAAGTAAAATCTCATAGGCCTCCAAAACTTCTTTAGGAATATCCACATGACCTATAAATCCTTTTCCCCTAGGTCCATATCCATTTTCGTCATCTTTAATCCTAGGTATTTCCCCCATAATTAAAGAAATGAATCTGTGCATATCCCAAAGCCCATAAATATCATTATCTATAAACTTCATAACTCCATTCTCTTCTTTAATTAATGGTATAAAACAAGAATAATTAATAAATTCAACTTGTTCATCCTTCCATTCCTTCTTAAAACACTCATCTGTTCTTAACTGCATGGTTGGATCTTGAAGAATTAAAACTATTTTTGGCTTTTTGTTTAATTTTTCTATAATTTTAAAGGCTTCATATGCATTAGATCCACAATTAGTAGATTTATTTTCAATAATTATGTCTTCCTCTTTTATACTTAGCTTCTTAACTAAAACATCTTTTAGAATATCTGCCTCTGCTCTATTTTTCACTTCTATACCTTCATATTTTAAATTATTGAGTATGTTTTCTTCTAAATATATAGTTGAGTGTCCTATTCCCCCTACTATCATAATCTCTTTTGCTAAATTATTTTTGTAAGCTCTGCCGCCCTCTTCAGCTATATAAGGAATAGCACTTCCCAATATTATTAATAAATCTACTTTGTCTATATTATATTTCTTAAGTAATTCTTCTTTTGAAATCTCTTTAATATCTCTTTTAGCTAAATACTTTATTATCTCATTAAAAGAATCAACAATCTCTTTAGTGATTTTCTTAATCATAGCTTTCTTCCCTCCAGATATATTAGTATTTGTTAATATTTTACCATATATTTTTTGATACTGATAATTTAATACTTAAAATGAATCTAATAAAATATTTCCCCCATTTAACTGGATATCTGGATATCCAGATTTCTGTATTTCTGGTTTTCCAGTTAACCAGTTATATGGTTATTAAAAATAATAATTTAATTTGGCTTAGAAAATCTATCTAAGAATAGTAGTCTACTTAAATAGACTAATTTCAAGTGAAATTTGACAATCCTCGCTTAATCACTTAAAATCATTGTAATTAATACAAGGGGGTATTTTAAAATGAAACAATTATCTTTGAGAACCCTAAAGCTTATTTGGGGACTTTTTTTATTTGCTTTAGGTGTAGTGCTAACAATTCAAGCTAATATTGGACTTGCTCCTTGGGATGCTTTTAGTGTGGGGGTATCTAATATTACAGGAATTACTTATGGAAATGTTGTGATACTTACTGGAGTGGGTATTCTTATATTTATTGTATTACTTAAAGAAAAGATAGGTTTAGGAACAATCCTAAATACTGTTTTAATCGGGGCAATGTCAGATATTTTATTAGGTTTAAAAATCATTCCTGTTATGGACAACTTTTTCTTTGGTTTAATAATGCTTTTAGTTGGACAAATTATTATCTCTTTTGGGAGTTATTTTTATATAGGACAAGGACTTGGTTCAGGTCCAAGAGATTCTCTTATGATTGCTCTTAGCAAGCGTCTTCCCAATGTTTCTATAGGGGTAATCCGAGGGGGAATTGAAGGGGCTGCCTTAATAATAGGATGGTTACTTGGAGCTAAAGTTGGTATTGGAACAATAATATCTGTGTTTGGAATAGGTTTTATTATTCAATATACTTTTAAACTACTACGCTTTAACGTAAAAGCTGTTAAACATGACAGTTTATTTGATACCGCAAAATCATTTGCAAATTCTTAAAACAATAAAAGGATAAATAGTTACGTCTATTTATCCTTTTATTATCTAATCTCTTTTAGCGAATGCAACAACATGTCCATCTAAATCTAATCCATAAGATACATAGTCTCCCCAGTTTCTTATTTCACCTTTACTTACTTCTTTACCACCTAGTTCTACTAACCTATCCAAATATTCATCTGGACTATCTACATATAAATAAAGCTCACACCTAGACGCACCATTACTCTCCTTTGGATGAGTTATCTTACTCCCAAGAATTCTTGCGATACCTTCTTCTGGCATTAAACCTAATACAGTTGTTTCTGAAACTTGAAATTCTGTCATTCCAGGTACATGAAGTCTAGGACTTAATTTTAAAAGTGACTCATAAAACTTTTTAGACTTTTCTTGATCTTTAACATAGATTATAAACATAGCTTCTTTATACATATTTTTTCTCCTCAAGATTCTTCATTATATTCTCATTGGCATAAACTAAAAAACTTTCAATTAACTTATTATTAAAACTAGTAACCATCTTCCTTCCATCATAAATATCTAATGATGACTTTATAATAGCCCTAAATCTAACTGGTAAAATATCTAAAGCCCATTCCCCAGCCTCTCTCTTAGATGTTACTTTATTTGTCTCTAGAAAATTTAGTATTCTACAAGTATTTAAAATATAGTACTCTGGCTTTTTATAAAAACTCTCCCAAGCATCTTCAAAATCATCGAGTATTGACTTTAGATATTCTTCATTACTAATCTTAGGGAAAATCAAGTCTTTATCTTTTCCCCATAAATTAATTCCTCTTTCATTAATAACTCTTATGTGAGCAGGTAAGTCTCCATCTTCTAAAATATCCTTTCCTAGCTCTTTGTTTTCTAGAAACATATTCGTATACTTTTCTCTCCAATACTCACTATAATGCAAATCATAATGACAAATTGAATTAGGATTCTTAAGTTTATCTTCTAATAGAAAACTTATTTCAATAGGTGATGGTTTTAGCGATATTTTCATTAGTTCTTTTATTATCCCATCCTTGTCATTTGCAGCTTCATTCATTACTACTATAATATCTATATCACTTTTATCTTTATTAAAACATCCCATGGCTAATGATCCATGCAAATAAACCCCAACTAAATTTTCTTTTAACTTACTCTTACACAAATCAAGTATTTTAATAATTTGTTCCTTGCTTTCTTTTGGTATATTGATATTCATATACTTCTCCTAAGTTAAGAAATGAAACAATCTTAAAACTTCATAATAGTTATCTGTAGTATAAGAAATAACCCTTGGTTCAATCAGTTTTGCCCCAGGATAAAAAGAATTTCCATATGCTTTTTCATGTCTTTCATAAGCTAGCTCTATATTAAAAGTTTTTGGCAAAGTAATTTTGCATAGACTATAATCTGTCACTAAGGCTTCCTTAACTAAAGCTTTAATATCTTTTATAGCTTTAGTTGGATGAATATTTATAGTGCATTGTCCCACTCCTTCTTTAACTGATAAAGTCTTAATACTTCCATTTGTTTGTTTAACTTCATCTATAAGCCCCTTATCTCCACTTACAAATACAACTGGAACATTATGAAGAGCTGCTGCATAAGCATTAATCAAAAACTCACTAGCATAAACTCCATTTATTTTTATATAAGACATGCCTGTATCTAAAGTATGTGCAAGTGGACTAGTTCCACTACCTGCTCTTGAATGATATCCTATAAAAATAACTCCATCAAAACTTTCATCCAATCCACTTACCATACACATAGGATCTCCTGCCCATCCACTCTGAAGTTTCACATACTCCGGTAACTCATTAATATCAATATTTCTAGCACTATCATGAGCATCTTTTACATATATCTCAGTTGCTCCAGCTTCATAAGCTCCCTCACAAGCCGCCTTAACTTCCTTAGTCATCTGAGCTGCAAAAACTGAAAAATCTCCATGCTCTTTCTCAGTTTCACTCCAACTAGTAACCCCTGTTATCCCCTCAATATCTGCACTAATATATATCTTCATACTTCCCTCCTACTAAACCTCTCAAATTTACCTATATTTTACCACAATTAAATAATCCTAGTCCTCTTATTATTTCATTAATCTTAACTGCATAGATAATTAACTACTTACCTAATTATCTAATTATCCAATTACTTGCTTATCTAATTACCTAATTATTTGCTTACCTAATTATCCAATTACCCACTTACCTAATTAATTACTTATCTAATTACTTACTTAGATAATTAAGTATGCACTTTTATACTGTAGGAGCTTCTTCCCAAGCTCCATCAAATCCATCTAACTTTTATACTGTAGAGACTTCTTCCCAAGTCTCATCAATTCCTCTTAACTTTATCTCATTAAATGATTAGACTGACGCTGAGAAATAGACTGATTCTAATAAAGGCTGAGGAACGCCTTATACAGATCAGAAGTGCGTGTCTACCGAATAGCAGTGCACTTCTGCACTGTAGGAGCTTCCCCTCAAGCTCCATCAAATTCACCTACCCAGTTACATCATATAACTTTATTTGTATTAAATTTATAGACATGAAAAATAGGGGTATTAAAATTCTTAATACCCCTTAATAATCTTATCCCTCAGAGATTCATCTATAGTTACTAACTATTACATTTGGGTTTATAGTTGCAAATTTGTATTTTAATTCCTGTTATTTTATAATAATTATAAAGCCAAAACTTTTAATTGAATTATCGCTTACAAAAGAAAGGAGATTTTATGAAAAATACTAAATTGCTTATTGCTGCTATAATTACAGCTCTTACTTTATCTATTGTTAGTTGTAATAATAAAGAACCTAAGGATACCTCAGAAAACCCTACTGAATCTCAACAGAGTATAACTGAAGAGACTAGTGATGACATAAAAGAAGATACTACAACAGAAGATGATTCTTCTCAGGAAAATAACTCAACTACTCAATCAGAAAATAAAAGTTCTGAAGAAAAACCTAAAGCTAGCTCGAATAACCAAACTAACACAAACAATAGTCAACCTAAAGAATCAAACAAAAATACTTCTACTGAAAAACCTAAAACTCCAAAACCTGCTACCCAAACTCCAGCTGCTCCTCCTAAAGTTGAAACAGCTGAACCTCAGGTATACACAAATAACAGTTTTGGTTTCTCCATAACTTTCCCTGCTAGTTGGAAAGATAAATATACTGTTAAAGAGGATGCTAGTGGACTATATGTAGCAGTAAAATCACCAAATAGTACAAATAATTATTATGGATTATTGTTTGCTGTAATAAAAAAAGGTCCTGGCTTATACGAAGAAACTTTTGATACAATACCTGGAGGAAAAAGAAACTTTGAAGCAAAAGGAATCCCCTATGTTATTGGAAGCACCACAGGAGTTCCTATTCCTGAGGATGATCCAAATTATGAACTTTGGCTTAAAATGTATAAAGAAAGCGGAGCTGTGACAAAAACCTTAAAGGCTCTTTAGAAAGTATAATTGAAAGGAGATGATAGTAATGGAAATAAAATATAAAAATACTAAAGAGGATTTTATTGAAACTAATCTGTATGCGTTCAATCACTCACAATCATCTAAAAGATATTTTCAATCTATACGTTTAATAAGTTCTATGCTAATATTCTTAATTGCAATTATTCTTCGCTCAAATACTCTATTTATGACACTTACTATATTTTTCTCTATAATATGGTTTGCAATTTATCCTAAGATTTTCTTTGCTCAACTAAGAAAATCTTACAAAAAACTAGCAGAAAAAAATTACAGTAGACTTATAGATACAGAACAAAACTTAATAATAGATGAAAGCGGGATTCTTAAAAATAGCGTTGATGTAGAGACTAAGATTAATTGGGACTCTATCGATAAGGTTTCCTCTACAGATAATCAGATTATTATTTTTCTTAATTCTATGAAGGTTATAGTAGTTCCTAAAAATTCTTTTAGCAATTCTGAAGATTTGAATAATTTTTTACAATATATAAATACTCATAAAAAATATGATTAGGGGATATTATCATGGTATTGAATTTTATAAATACTAAAAAGCATTTGGTGGACATGGATTTTTATTCATGGAGTAATTCCAATCTTCACAAAAAAAGTGTTAAATCTATTTTTTTCCTAGCAGCAATTATTTCCTTTTCACTTTGGTTATATTTAGCTATAACTAACCGATACTTTGCTGGTAATTTATTTTATCTATTAATTTTAGTAGGAGGAGGTCTAATAGAAACATTTATATTAGTCCTTATATTTAGATTTGTTAGAAAGATTTATTACTCAAAAAGATTAAGTGAGAGTAACAAAGATACTTTTGATATAGAAACTACTTTATCTCTAGAAGAAAATGAAATTACTTTAAAAACTAATAGATCCCAAAGTAAAATTAAATACTCATTAATAAATAAAGTCTCAGAAACTAACGAATATGTTTTTATTTTTATAGATAGTGCTGATGGAATTCCCATTCCACTAACAGCTTTTTTAAATGAGAAAGAAAAAACTTCATTTCTAAATTACTTAAATAAGAAAATAGCAAGTAACTTACCATAAAGCTACTTGCTATTTTCTTGCTACTTATAAACATCCCTTATCTTAGAAATTATCTTCTCATAAATCACTCTCATATGAGATTCATTAGATACCTTAGCCACTTCGTCTATAGGAATCCATTTTACTCCACTGTTTTCATCAGGTTTTATAATAAGCTCTTCATTTTCATCTGATTCTAGTAAGTAGGTCACTGATAAATGAAGATGCGCAGATACATACTTTCCTCTCTTATAATGACCTGCTACAGGTAAAATTTCTAGAGAAAATATATCTGAAGTTATAGGTCTTACCTTTTTAATTCCAGTCTCTTCTTTTGCTTCTTTTAGTGCTACAGCTAACAAGTCTTCTTCACCATCTGCATGACCACCTGTCCATGCCCATGAATCATAAATATTATGATAAATCATAAGAACTTTACTTTTATCCTTATTTAGTATAAAAGCTGAACTTGTTAAGTGAGCTAATTCATTTTCTCTTGTAAGAATGTCCTTAAAATTATCTATATAATATTCTATCAGCTTTTTATCTTTTTCTTCTTGTTCATTGTTGGGTTTATAGTTTTTTATATCCTCAATAAATCTCATAATTTTCTCCTTAATTCTGGTATAAATTAAAGAGCACTTAGCTTTTAAACTATCGTGCTCTTATAATTAATTATACTTCATAATCTACTACTATTCTATCAGTTACAACTGCCTTTATAAAGGTACCAGCTTTAACGTGTTCTGGATGATTTTGATAAATGTTTAGTCCTTCTACTGTATCAAACTCAGAATATAAAACTACATCATAAGCTTGCGTACTATCATTAAAATTAATTCCAACTTCAATAGCCTTTAGTGTCTCTATCTTTCCATCTAAAGCTTCAAGAATCTCTTTTATCTTTTTAGCATTTTCTACTTTGGTATTTCCTTCAGCTTCCTCTTTTAATTTCCAAGTTACTATATGTTTTATCATTTTATATCACCTCTACCTATTATTTTAGCAGAACTACAGAATTTCTCCATTACTTTCTATTACTTTCTTAAACCAGTTAAAGCTCTTTTTCTTATACCTTTTTAAGTCTTTTAAATCTGTTTCATCACGGTTTACAAAAATAACCCCATATCTTTTTTTCATTTCTCCTTGAGAGCTTAGTATATCTGTACATCCCCACATTAGATATCCTATAACCTCTACGCCCTCTTCCATTGCAAGCTTCATCTGTTCAATATGAGCCTTTAAATAATCTATTCTATAATCATCTTCTACAGTATTATTTTCATTTAATTCTTCTCTAACGCCAATTCCATTTTCAGTAATAAATATAGGCATTCTATAGCGTGCATATATTTCTTTTAATGCTACTCTAATCCCTATAGGATCTATAGACCATCCCCATTCATTTGCTTTTAGAGTTGGATTTGGTACCATGCCCTTCATTACCTCTTCTGGGCTTTCTCCAACAAACTTAACAGTTTGGCTTTGATAATAGCTAAAAGTTAAATAATCAACAGTATTTTCTTTTAATAGTTCTTCATCACCAGCTTCAAATACAGGCATTATATTTTTCTTTTTCAAACTACTAGTTACGTAAGATGGATATTCTCCATTTGCAAAAACATCAAAATATAAATCATTAAATAATTCCTTAGCCTTTAATGTTGCTAAGGCATCCTCTGGTTTGCAGCTATTTGGATACATGGTTAGATATGTAACCATTCCACCCATTTTACCATCTGGTATGATTTCATGAAGTGCTTTAGTTGCTTTTGCATGAGCTATAAAAACATTATGACACACTTGAAAAGAAAACTCTTCTATGTTATCTCCCTCTTTAGGAGTAGCTCCCCATGCTTGTAAATGCATAAGAACTAGGTTTTGCTCATTAAAAGTAATCCAATATTTAACCTTATCTTTAAATCTTTCAAATACTGTTCTAGCGTAGTTTTCAAACAAATCTACAACTTTCCTTGATGCAAAACCGTTATATTTATCTGCTAAAGCTTTTGGAATATCAAAATGGTATAAAGTTATAACAGGTTGTATTCCATTTGCAAGCAATTCATCAAATATTTTATTATAAAATTCTATTCCTTCTTCGTTAACGTCCCCTTCACCCTCTGGAAATATTCTGCTCCAAGAAATGCTGGTACGATAAGTATTTATACCTAATTCCTTAAAAAGTGCTATATCTTCTTTATATTTGTGGTAAAAATCAACTGCTACCTTCCAATCAGAAAAGCCTTCCTTAATCTCTCTGGTATCAACTATTGATACTCCTTTTCCACCTTCATTCCAAGCTCCTTCACTCTGAAAAGATGTAACTGCTCCTCCCCACATAAAGTTCTCTGGAATTATATTCTTTGTTTCTTTTGTCATTCCCTTCATCTCCTTTGAATATATTATTACCCTTAATATAAATTTTACCATTATGCTTTAATTATCACTATAATAAAACTCAAAGTTTCATAATTTGAAAATCTTTTGACTACAAAACAAAAGCACCAACTCTTAAAGTTGATGCTAAATTACGTATCTCTATATACAATTTGATAACTGTTCTTTTTCTATTTGGATTCCCTGTTTAAAAGTAAATATATTATAAGGATCATATTTTGCCTTTACTTCCTTAAGCTTGTACTTATTCTCTCCATAATACTCTGTTTCATAATCCTCAAGTTCCCCCAAAGGAAAGTTTATGTATGAACCTTGAGTTATAGTTTTTATGAATTCAAACCTATCTATGATCCAACTCTTATTTTCCTCAGAATACTTATCTTCTTCCCAGACGGATTGAATTCCCATTATAAACTTTGCATCTCTGTAATAAAATGCTGTGCTTTGTTTATCTTTATCTTCTACAGCTCCACCTAACCCATAAAAGGAAATAGCCGCATAAGTTGAACCTTCTGCTACATTCTCAACAGTTTCTATAATTTTTTCAATCTCTTCCCTGCTATAATCTTTATATACAAATCTTCCTGTAGACTTGTATTTTTCAAAATCAGGATGACTATCCTGTATTACTCTATTTGCTTCTAATAAAGGCATATGTTCTAACTTAAAAATAGCTTTATCTGAAATATTTTTAAAATCCTTTAATGCTATGTTTGTCTCTTCTAGACTTCCATGCATCAAACCTGTAATTTTTACTCCTCTTCCTTTTTCTTTAGAGTTATATATGGCTGTTTTTATATTGATATTTCTTCCCCAAGTTTTAAATGAGTTTTGCAAAACCTCAATAATCTTTATATTTTCTTCTTTTGTTATATGTAAATACTCTATATTTATTAGGGTGGTCATCTTTCTTTTTTCTGAAAGTGCAAAGGTCATACTGACAACTATTCCAAAGTTTCCACCACCACTACCTCTGCAAGCCCAAAATAAATCTTCATTTATAGATTCATTTGCAATTATTAAATCGCCCTTATAATCAACCATCTCTAGTTCAATTAAACTATCCGAAGCTAATCCAAAAAGTCTGCTAGAATATCCCCAGCCTCCACCTAAAACTAAACCAGTAACTCCAACTGTAGGACATCCTCCCCCTGGAAAAGGATACTCTTTTTCTCCTAATGCTTCATATATCTCTCTATTTCTAACACCACCAGCTATTTTTACAATCTTATTTTCTTCATCTATATTTATCTGTTGCATTTGACTAACGTCTATAACTACTACACCATCCCCAGTTGAATATCCCTCATAATGATGTGCTCCTGACCTTATTCTTATATCTAAGGACTTTTCTCTAGCCCATCTTACTGCATTTATAACATCTTCCGTCTCGTAACAATAAACAATAACTAGTGGATGCCTTTCTATTGCCCTATTCCAAGCTTGTCTATCCTCATCATAAGAAGTACTCTTATTCGTTACAACTTTTCCTGTTAATCCTTTATAATTTATATCAATCATTTTTTCACCTTCTGTATTTTTTATATGCACACAATCAATGTTTTTCATATATACATAAGCAATATATTTATTGTATGTATATATATTATCACATTGTACTCAATTTAAGTGCATAAAATTTATTCCTCGACTTACTTTAGATACCAATTAAATTTTTTAAAAATAAAAAAGTTCTCCATCTCTTAAAGAAGTAGAACTTTTTCAATAAAATTTATTCCAATAAATTATCAACATTTATCATCTTTTTATCTTCCAATTTAATATCATTCTCTTTGTACCATTTGAAAGTTTTCTCAAGCCCTTCTTTTAATCCTATCTTAGGTACATGAAGGCTACTACTTTTTAGCTTGTCTATACTTAGAGTATATGTAGTATTCCTAAATGGAAAATAGGTTCTAACCTCATGTATAGATTTTGAACTGTGTACCTCTTTAATTATAGGTTGTTCTCCTATTACTTCTCCACAGATATTTATATATTCTTTCCATGTTACTATCTCATCATTTGTTACATTGTAGATTTCATTACTTTCATTAGAATACATTGCACTTTCAAATATTCTAACCAAATCATCTATATGAAGAAACTGAGTTCTTACTTCATCTCCAGAAGGTACCTGTATAAACTTTTTATTTAATATCCTATCAAAGAAATAGGACTCCCTATATAGATTATTACCTTCTCCATAAATATAAGTAGGTCTTAAAATACAATAATTTATTCCGCTATTTATTATATAGTCCTCAGCAGCTTTTTTATCTAATCCATATTGTCCCCAAAACGGATTTTCTCCTTTGGTAAAATACTCATTTACTATATCATTAGATGGCTTGTATACAGCACCGCTTGAGCAGAAAATATACTTTTTCAATTTTTCTTTATTTATGGCTTCTAAAGCTATCTTTGTATCCTCTTCTGTATATGCTGATATATCAAAAACATAGTCATATACTTCATCATTTAACTGACTTTTCATATTATTAATATCTTTTCTATCGCATATAATATGTTTTTTATAACCATCATAACCTAAACTCTTTATCCCTCTTGTAAGTATATCAACACTATATCCTTTAGCTATAAGATACTTTGCCAAAGCTTTACTTACAAACTCGCTTCCCCCTAAAACTAATAGTTTCATAAAATCCTCCTTCTGCTTCTACGTCTAAAATTCCCTAACAACCCCTTTAAATCTAGTCCCTTGAAAAGTTAATGTTCCTTTATCTCCCTCAACCATCATTCCGTAATCATAGCCTGGAACTACAAACTCAACTATTGAATATTATCTTGCCTTAATACCATCTTGTTATTGAGGCTTTTATTATTTATATTATTTGAGATGATTGAGGTATCTGAAAGTTAATAGAATCATTTTATAATCAAAATAATTATATATTAACCAATTATTGCTTTATTCTAATGTAGCAGCTATGTTCTCTTTAGCATCATTCTCTTTAGTAAATATTAAGTCCCTTGCCTTCCTAGTTATTCTGTAGTATCTCTTTTTGTTACTTCTACTATCATCAATTTCAATTAAAGCTTTCTCAATCAACTTATCAGCTCTTTTATTAACAAATTGCCAAGAACAGTCAATTTCCACAGCTATATCAGTACTAGACATTGATCTTGGATGAGCTCTTTTTAAGCAATCCAGCAAGTTATATTCATTCACATCTGATAAAACAGTAGTAGTTTTCTCTACCTCCATTATTCGTTCAATTAACTCCTTATTTGAAACTACTATATTAACTTTTGAGAAAATTTGTTCACCTAGGCACGTAGGACAATTCATATTTGAAAACTTTTTAAATTGCTCTAATAGTTCAAATGCAAATTCATGCCCTTTTTCACATTGTAATATCTGTGTCTCATTAAAATGATTTCTAACTAAATTATTAAAATTAAACCTAGTATCATTATAATATTTTCTGAACTCTGAATCCTTAGGTCTCCCATAATTTATATTGTTCTTTCTACATAAACCGTAGTCAATTGAAAACAATGTCGAAGGTATATTGTTCTTGTCATTTATCTTATTATAAGTTGATATATAACCATTTAGTTCAAGATTATCAAGTAACTGACTAAGCTCATTACTTACAACAAAATGACTAGCAGGCTGACCCTCAACCTTAAACAATTTTGCAGAAGACTTTGCTATACTAAGTTTATTAGCAACTTGTTGCTTAACAATTTTATTTATTAAATCCTTCTGATTTTCAATAGAAACTCTATCAGTAAATGGTCTTAATATGTATGGATTAGATTCAAAATACTTTTTAATAACTTCATCATAATATCTCACTGCAGCATTTCCTAATGATGCTTTTGTAATCTTATTTCCATGAATTAAATTTGATTCGTAACAATATGATAAAATATATCCCATCTTTCTTGGTATATTCATTGATAAATCAAAAAGTAACTCGTATAATTCATTATCTTTAATATCGAAATAATTGCTTAATCCTTCATCTCCTAAGAATACTTTCACTCTATTATTAATTAATCTTTTAGTATAATCTAATGCCAGCTCTTCCATTTTTGATATATTCTTGAAAGTATAAAAAGCCTCAAAGAAATCAAGTGATATTTCATCAAATTTTTGACTGTCTAACTTACCATAATAAAATCGTTTAGGATATGTAGCTATCTTGAACTTAATAAAATTATCTGCCAAATTATTTAATGGTGCAATAAACCAATCCATAAACAACTTTTGTGCTTCCTCATCTATTTCTGAATAATCATCTAAATAGATGTATAGGTATTTTAAGCTCAAAATAGATCTTATTCTTAATAGATTTTCTATTAAGCATTTTTTTATATCTAGATAAGTAATAAATGTATTATTAAACTCTTGTTTTATTGATTTTTTTGTAGCTCCTTCACCACCTAAAGTAATTTTAGGTGTTTTAGATAACTCTACATCCCCTTTGCATTTTTCTTCACTGTTATCTTCTATTGTATTACCTATATTAGTTAATAATGAGACATCTATTTTTTTAAATACTTCATCAATTGATTCTTGTATATTTTCAAGTTCTTCTTCAATTTCTAAATATTTTTCTTCATCTAACCCAAGAACAGTTCTTATAAAACTTTTATCCAATTTAGTCTTTAGTTTATCTTTTGTTTCTATGATAATTTCATTTATAAAACTCTTATAGATAAAATATTTTATCAACTCTTCTGGGGGTACTATAGTTTGTGAAGTAGTTGAAATTGTTGGTGTCGAATTCTCATACAGTGTTTTTACATCTATATATAAAGTTATTATCTTTTTATCACTACCAATATCTTTCATCGACTTTTGAAAAATAGTAGATTTTCCTGTTCCCTTACGGCCAACCAAAATCGTTGTTCTAGGTAAATTAACCTTATTAATAACTCCATTCTGAGGTAATAAATCTGTATAAATTTCATTAATAATGCTACTCGACTTCTCATCCTCAAGAACTTCATTTCTTACAAGTTTTAGTGATTCTGCAAACTTCAAATATCTATTTATATCCATAATTGCAATCTCCTCTCATATATTACTATATCCCCGTATTTAGTAGTCCCTGCTTGTCATATTTCCTCTTTCCCAAAACTGTATTTATTAACTAAATTATACACCTTATTACTGTAGCATGTCACGCAGTGACTGCATCAAATTCCTTTTACCCATATTGATATAGAAGTCTTGCAGATACTTCACTAAGCTCCTTTATTTTAATTATAGATACCTCTAGGAATAAATTTGTCTCTATCTATCAAAACTAGTTCTAACAGAGTAAAAATACAAATACTCATATTTGAATGCAATATAGCCTATATGATAACATAAAATAAATAATCTATTTAAAAAGGAGATTTACCCATGAGTATAATTTATAACAGAAAAAGCATTAGAAAATATACTAATGACCAGGTAAGTGACGACCAAGTTAAAGATTTATTAAAAGCTGCTATGGCTGCTCCTTCTGCTGGCAATTCTCAACCTTGGGATTTCATAGTTGTTAGAAATAAAGATACTTTTGAAGAAATAATGAAAATCAGTAAATATTCTACTCCATTAAAAACAGCTTCTGTTGCAATAATAGTATGTGGTAATAAGGATAAAGAAAAGTTCCCTGGATATTGGGTTCAAGATTGTTCTGCTGCTACAGAAAACATACTTTTAAGAGCTGAGGAAATTGGTCTTGGTGGAGTTTGGCTTGGAATTTATCCAGAAGAAGGCAGAGTTAATGGATTAAAGAAAATTTTTAATCTTCCAGAAACTATTACTCCTTTGGCTGTTATTTCTATCGGGTATCCTGATGAAAATAGAGCCACAACTGACAGGTTTAATGAGGACAATATCCACTTTGAAACTTGGGGAAATAAGAATAACTAAATTAATTAAAAGCTCTTGCAACTTAAATTAATCTTGCAAGAGCTTTTAATGTTTATTCTAATATTAGCTTTTCATAAATCTTATCAAGAAATTCATCTTCATCAATGTTGTCCATTTCTTTTCTTATATCTATTACTCTATCTTCTGACCCCACCAGATAAGATTTTTTCTCATCATCGCTATAAACTCGAATGTCCTCAGGAAGTTTAGTTTTCTTTAACTTTAAATCGCTTCCATACTTCGCTTCCCTTTTTATAACCTTTAATTCCTGAAACTTAATAGCCGTAAAATACTTGCTTTTAAAGGATGTATAACTAAAACTATTTTCATCCCCATGATAACTATAATCTAGCTTTTCAGCTATTATACTTTTATCATACACATTAAATGGATCTTTCTCTTGTTTATATCCAAAATCCTCAATGCTCATTTTAACCTGTTTTACCCCAGTTAATTTTTCAATCATTGAAACCGACCCTAAAGAAATTGTTGCTCCTATAATATAAACAACTGCTACTGAATATCCTAAAATCAATATTCCATTAGAATACTTATAATATTTTTTGGAGTTAAAAAGATATATAATACCTCCCATAAATATCGCAAATACTGCTAGTGATATAAAAAATATAGATAGGGCTTTTGTATTGTGTATATTTTCATTAATAACAGCTAAAAAGCTAAAGAAAATTAAACCAAAAACACCTAGGTTAGAAAATATATTTTTCCTTTTTAGCTGTTTATAATTATTGTAGGGCATAAATTCGTTTTGGGTTAAACTTCTTTTTGCTTTTACTCTCCATAAGAAAAAATTAATTACTTTAATAGTACTGTTAATTCCACCAACGGTCATTGTTAAAACGGTTATTATAGATAAATTAGAAGTCAAAAAATCATCCATCACAAATAAACACATATAAACCCAAAAAGCATATATTAATATTGATATTACTCGTAGAACAATATTTGATAAGGACATTTTAGAAACCACCCTAAACTTTTCATTTTGGTCTGTATGAATATCTATTGTCTTATCATTATCCTCGGCATAAAATATAAAATTGCTCTCTAGTTTATCTAAATACCTCCACCCAGCGGCTCTGCAATACTCTATATAATCTCCAAGTCTATCTTCCCTCACATTAGGTATATCTACATAAAATCTTAAGTTTTGAGGCTCTATTCTTTTAAATCTAAAAAATGGTCTGTTTATTGTATCTAATAACCATCCTTGTTTTGCCATCATCTCGAGGTATTCTTCTACAGCTAAACACTCATAAGGCTCAAAGTTAAAATACCTTGTCTTTATCTCCTTCATCCCTAATTCTCCTTTAATAACTTCTCATATACTATATCTAAAAACTCACCCTCATCATCTGTTTTCATCCTATTGTACAATTCTAAAACCCTATTATCTGAAGAAATTATATATCTTGTCCTACCTTCATTCCCATAAACTTTAACCTCTTTAGGAAGGCTAGTATCCATAAGCTCTAGGTCAAATTTCTTTAACTTATTCTTTAGCCAAACTTCATGTGATTTAATAGCTAATCTATAATTGCTATGAAAAACTGTATAATCTAATAAATCTCCATAATTATACTTTAAGTTCTCAGCTACTATACTTGAGTTAGTGTAGGATATTAATCTATCATCATACTCTTCATATCCAAAATCACTTATTCTAAGCTTAAAATCTTCAGTTATATTTTTCTGCTCATCAAGTCTACTTATAACCAAAACCACTAGCCCCACAAAAAATGCTAAAGTAATAACCACTGTAAGAGCTCCTGCCCCAATTCTAAGTACAACATTAGTACTCTTAGAAAATCTCTCATTATCCTTAATATATTGAACCCCTCTTAGAAGAATAATTACAACTATAAAAGCTATCGCCGTAACAACATTTACAGTTTTATCTCCATTCTTTTCAAATATCATAAATAACGGAACCCCTAAGCCAATCAAAATAGCATATAATTTTATAAAAAAATTTTTGGTTTTTAATTGTTTGTAGGTATTATATTCTATATATCTACCATCCTCTAATACCCTTTTGGTTTTTATAGCCCATTTAGAGAGACTTGCCAAGCTTATAAAGTTATAAATAATAAAAGCAATAGTCAAAATTACTGCAAGTACGCCAATATTTGAAGTGAGCATACCATCAAAATTAAAAAATGCTTGTATACAAATATTCAAAATAGCTAAAATTGCAATAAATAATGTATTTGATAATCCCGACAAAGATGATTTAACTATAGCCTTAAACTTTTCATTATTATCAGTCTTTATATCAATAGTTTTATCATAATCCTCAGTATAAAAAACTTGAATTTTGTCCTGTTGACATACATATTCCCAACCAGCAGCTTCACAATACTCTCTATAGTCTAAAGCTTTTTCACTATTTCTTGGATCAAGAGTCGAAATCCCTTCAAATATATCAACTGAAAATTTTAATCTCCTAGGTTCTATTCTCTTAAATTTAAAGAAGGGTTTTCTTAGTGATTCTATCATCCATCCCTTTTCCGCCATTATCTCTAGATATTCCTCTACTGCTGAACACTCATAAGGAGAATATATAAATAAAGTTGTTTTTTTATTTCTCATACCCTAATTCTCCTTTAACAGTTTCTCATATACTCTATCTATAAATGTATCTTTGTTCATATCTTTAAAATCAACATCTATTTGCAATACTTTATCCTTTGACACAAATATATATGCCTCTTCATTTCTATAGGTATATACATTAATATCTTTTGGAAGATTAGAGTCCACCAACTCTAGGTCATCCATAATTTTACCAATTCGCTTTACCAAACTTTTTTCTTGAAGCTTAATTAAAAAACTGTACTTACTTTTAAACAAGGTATAATCTAATCCATCATCCTCATTACTAGAAGTAAGATACATTAATTTTTCAGCAACCATACTTTTACTGTAATCAACATACAAACTATAGTTATCTTCCTCATATCCCAAATCATTAATGGTAAGTTCAATTTTATCCTCTGGAACTTTATTTCTATCACCATAATCTAATGTATCAAATGTAAGCATCACTCCAGTAATGGCTAAAAATATAAATATATATGCAAAGCTTCCGCCTATAGCTAAGGTAATATTAGTTTGTCTAGAATATCTCTTCTTTCTAATATATCTAGTAACAAATACAGTACCTATAACTACACCGAAGATTAGTATTAAAGATACTACAGCAGCACTTCTAGGCACATTATCATCATTAAGGATAAATACTGCAAATAGTACACAATAAATTACTGTAATTGAAGATATGAAAATATTTTTTAATCTTAATTGCTTATAATTATTATATTTTATAGATTTATTCTCTCTTATTCTTTTTCTTGATTTTAAGGCCCATATAATAAAGCTAATTGGTTTAGTAGAGTATATTAATATTAAGCTAAACATTAAAAGTAATGAAAACAAAGAAAAATTAGATGTTGCTTCATAACTGATGTCTGAACTGAACTGCATTTTTATATTAAGTCCCCATACAAACACAAGAAAAAGATATAAAATCATATAGCCTAATGAAGCTTTAACCACTGATTTAAACTTCTCACTCTCATCCGTATGAATGTCTATAGTCGAATTATAATCCTCAGTATAAAAAACTTGAATCTTATTATCTTGGCATACATATTTCCATCCAGCAACTTCGCAGTACTCTCTGTAATCTAATGCATCATAACTGTCATCGGGATCATATTTTGAGATTTTATTTAATATATCAACTGAAAACTTTAGCTTCTTAGGTTCTATTTTTTCAAAGCTTAAAAATGGTCTGTTTATAGATTTAATTAACCATCCTGATTCAGCCATAGCTTCAAAATATTCTTCTAATGCAGAGCATTCATATGCTTCATAATCAAAATAAACCTTCTTTTTATTTCTCATCCCCTAGTTCTCCTTTAACAGTTTCTCATATACTACATCTAAAAACTCGTCTTTATCAATACTAGAAAGATTGGTATGCATATCAATCACCTTACTTGGGGTTACAAATATATATGCTTCATTTTTCTCATCAGAATAAACCTTAACATTACTTGGTAGGCTCGTATTTCTTATTTTTAAATCCTCTTCAAATCCACTAACCCACTCTACTATCCTATTTTCTTGTAACTCAACAATCCAAGGATACTTACTACTTAGAACTGTATAGCCCAAGCTATTGTTTTCATCACTATTTGAGTAACGTACTCGTTCTGCAAGTAAACTCCTCTGATAATCCCCATAAAAATCACTCTCATTTTCCTTATATCCAAAATCACTAATTGTAAGGTTACTCTTGGTTTTTGCTCTTTCATTTATATTGTCTTCACTTAATAAAGATGTTGAAATTGTTATTCCTACTAGTATTAGTCCTATAAATACTGCTGCAAAACCTCCACCTATTGCTAAAGTAATATTAGTTTGTCTAGAGTATTTTTTCTTTCTAATATATCTCGCCACAAATACGGATATTATAACTACTGATATCATTAAAACTAAGAAAGTAATATTCCCATTCTTATATTTAGTTTCATCAAGAATTGATAAATATAAAAAAAGCCCTAACCAAATTACCATATAAGAGTTTAATAAAATATTCTTCCTTCTCAATTGTTTATAGTTATTATAAGGTATAGATTTATGTTCTTTTACTTGTTTCCTTGCCTTAAAGAACCAAATTATGAAACTTATTATTTTACTGCTATATATAAATATAAAAATACATATACCCACCGATGCAAAGAAGCTAAAATTAGATGTTAGTGCATAGCTTATATCGCCTATGAATAACATTTTTACATTTAATACCCAAAGCAACACAAGAAAAAGATATGAAAACACATTCCCCATTGATGCCTTAACCACCGACTTAAACTTCTCTCCCTCATCTGTCTGGATATCTATCGTCGAGTTATAATCTTCAGTATAGAACACTTGAATTTTTTTATCTTGGCATACATATTTCCATCCAGCAGCTTCGCAGTATTCTCTGTAATCTAATGCATCATCACTGTCATCTGGATCATAAGACGAAATCTTATTTAATATATCAACTGAAAACTTTAGTTTTTTAGGTTCTATTTTTTCAAATTTTAGAAATGGTCTGCTTATAGATTTAATTAACCATCCTGATTCAGCCATAGCTTCAAAGTATTCTTCTAATGCAGAACATTCATATGCTTCATAAAGAAAAACAACAGTTTTTTTATTTCTCATAGTTCTCCCTCCATATTTGATAACCCATCATTCACCATAGTAACTAATCTTTTATATTCCTCTACAAGTATCTCCTTGCCTTTATCCGTAATTATATAACTTCTTTTTCTACCTTGAACTTCTGTCTCCATTATTATATTTTCCTTTTCAAACTTTCCAAGGAGAGCGTATAAAGTCCCTGGTCCAACCTTAACACGACCATTAGATATTTCTAATACAGCTTCCATGATGTCTACCCCACATCTTTCTTTAAGCAAAGCCATCAATATATAGTACATTGGTTCAGTCAGAGTCTGAAGCTGTTCTCTTGCCATTTGTTATCACCTCTTTAATATCGAGTATCGATAATATTATTATATTATCGATACTCGATATTTGCAACATTTTTTGATTTTTTTACCATTATTTTTTATATAAAAATAGTACTCTAGAAATTTAATCTAGAGTACTATTTGAAATTGTTATTCTTTCTTTTTAGGCTTCAAAGTTAATCCTGCTCCTGAAGCTAACATAATTAAACCTATTACCCCTAATGAATTTAGATCAATTACTGATCCAGTTTTAGGTAATGTTTTTTCTATTGATACATTTTTTACATCAGTTTCAATTGGCTTAGGATTTGAAGGTTTTAATTTTAAGGCCATTTCTATATCTTTCTTAACTATTTCTTTTTCTACTGATATAGTTTCACTAATATAAGTTTCATATCCATCTTTCTCCACAACTATATAATAATCAGTATCAGGGAATACCATATATGCATACTTTCCATTTAAATCCCCATGTTGAGGATTTTCATTATTAGCTGGATCAAACCCTTCTATAATAGGGAGATTAACTAATGTATTTGGTACCTTTCCTGATGCTCTATTCCTTTCTGTATCTGCATAATAAAGTCTAACATATGCTCCAGTTATAATTTTATGGGTAACTGAATCTGTAATTGTTCCATATGGGTCTATAAGTGCAGAACTTAAATTTATCTGTCCGTCTGTCCCAACTTTAACATTCATTGTTCCAACTACTATCTTTGTACCATCTGGTAAAGCATAACTTATAGCTAAAGTATAGTCTTTTCCCTTTTCCAGACCTTCAGCATTAAAGACACCTTTATCACTTAGATTAACATTGATTCCTTTTATAGTTTCTAACGCTTTGTTTCCTTTTAATATATCTGACAAATCACTCTTATTCACTACATCTAGTGTAAATTTAGAATAGTCATTAAGGAAAGCAGTATCTCCTTCAGTATCCTTCATTAAAACTATACCCGCAGCTGTGTTTACAGAAGCGTAAGCTTCATTTCCTGCTCCTGTTACCTCTCCAGCATATCCATTTTGCTTATACGTTACTTGAACAGTTTCATTTCCGACTTTTACCGGCTTAGTTATTGTGATATTATACTGCATATTTCCCTTAGGAATAGCAATACTATACTTTCCATCTGTTCCTGTAATTATCTTAGTATAAAAATCTGTTATTCCATCCCCATCAAAATCCTTACTTGCTTCAACTACAGCTCCTGATATTGGAAGTCCACTCTCATTATCTACAACAACGCCATCTATTATTCCAGGCTCAAATGTAATATATATTCTATCAGATGCATGTAGATTTTTAGATGAGTCATCAACAGTAGCAGTTACAGGTATTCTTCTGCTTTCTGTTCCATCAATCTTTGCTGACTTTATTATAACTCTAGCTATACCATTGTCATCTGTCATAGCTTCATTACCGTTAGGGAAACTTCCTATTTCTGCTGAAAAAACAACTTTAGTATTTACTACGGGCTTATTGTTACTATCTACTATTTTTGCAATTAACATTGATGTGGACTTTCCATCTCCAATTATAGTAACTGGATTTGCTTCAAGCTTCAATGAATAAGTAACTTGTTTATCAAGCTGAAAACTTCTGTTCATTGTATATTCAGTTTCACTTGATGGTTTTACTTCTATATCTTCCGTCTGAATATTATATTGTGAATTTCCTATTTTAAATTCATAAAGTCCCATTTTTACATTATTTATAATATAGTGCCCTTTTGAATCTGTTATAGTAGAGTAAATCAAATTTCCCTTTAAATCATATATCTCAATTTTAGTATTGGGTAAAACTTTATTGCTATTTTTATCTGTAACTGTTCCCTCAAGTGTTAGCTTGTCTTTTATAGTCACAGTAACTTTTGAAATACTAGTTCCACCATGTCCATCACTAACTTGTACTTCAAAGCTATCTGTTCCAACAAAATTTGTTTTTGGAGTATATATCCACTCACCTTTAGTATTTAAATATATATATCCATTTTGAGGATTGGTTTTTAAAGAATAAGTAAGTTTATCATTATCTACATCACTTCCAACCACAGTTCCACTTACAGACGTATTATATGGAGTTACTCTATTATAATCAGGAGACGTTGGAGCATCATTTACCGCATTTACAGTTACATTTACTGTTGCTGTAGCTGTTCCTCCGTTTCCGTCACTTATTGTGTAGGTAAAGCTATCATCACCATTATAATTTGTGTCAGGAGTATATTTTACTGTTCCATCTGGATTTATAACTACTGTTCCATGAGAACCTTGAGTTACAGCTGTTACTTCTAATGAATCTTCATCTATATCACTATCATTGTCTAAAACACTTATATTAACTGCTTTATCTTCATCTGTTGTTATTGTATCATTTACCGCAACTGGTGCATCATTTACTGGAGTTATAGTTATATCTACTCTTCCGTTTAATGCTGCATAAGCAGTTCCATCGCTTCCGTTCCACTCGAAACTTGTACTTCCGTTCCAATTTAA
>NZ_FQXU01000014.1:0-55608 GCF_900130055.1 Clostridium intestinale DSM 6191 | reverse complement strand
GCTAATATTTCATCTCCTACATTTATTATGCTTCCATTAAGTTTCAGAACCCCATTCGATGGTAATGTAGCTATCTTTACTTTATTCAACGAGTCGTTATCTATGTCTGAAAACTTACTTGTAAAATCCACAAGGTCAAAAGTTATATCAGTATCCTCTAGTCCTGTTTTGCTTAGATTTGCTACTGTTGGAGTGTCATTCACTGGAGTTATGGTTATATCTACTCTTCCGTTTAATACTGCATAAGCAGTTCCATCACTACCATTCCACTCAAAACTTGTACTTCCATTCCAATTTAAATTTGGAGTAAATGTTAATTTTGATAAGTTAGTTACTGGTATTTGTTGCCCAATAGTTACTAAGACTCCATCTAGTTTTAAAACTCCATTAGTTGGTAATGTAACTATCTTTGCTACAGCTAAATTGTCTCCATCTACATCAAAAAACTTACTTGTAAAATCTAAGGAGTTAAATGTTATGTTAGTATCTTCTGGTCCTGTTTTACTTATAACAGCTACTACTGGAGCATCATTTACTGGATTTACAGTTACATTTACAACTGCCGTAGCGGTACCACCTTTACCATCACTTATTGTGTAAGTAAAACTATCTACCCCATTATAGTTTACATTTGGAGTATATTTTACTGTTCCATCATTGTTTATTGTTACTGCTCCATGTGATCCTTGAGTTACAGCTGTTACTTCTAATGTATCTCTGTCTACATCACTATCATTAGCTAAAACATTGATATCTATTGAAGTATCTTCATTTATTGTTATTGAATCATTGTTAGCTACTGGAATATCATTTACAGTACTAACAGTTATGTATACTGTTGCTGTAGCTGTTCCACCTTTACCATCGCTTATTGTGTAGGTAAAACTATCTGGTCCATAATAATTTTCACTTGGTGTATATCTTACTGTTCCATCATTGTTTATTGCTACTGTTCCATGTGATCCTTGAGTTACAGCCGTTACTTCTAATGTATCTCTATCTATATCACTATCATTAGCTAAAACATCTATATCTATTGAAGTATCTTCATCTATTGTTTTTAAATCATTTATTGCAACTGGAACGTCATTTAGTGGATTTACAGTAATATCTACTCTTCCATTTAATTCTGCATAAGCTGTTCCATCACTACCATTCCATTCAAAGCTTGTATTTCCACTCCAATTTTCACTTGGCGTAAATACTAATTTTGATAAATCACTTGCTAATATTTCGTTTCCTACGCTTACTATATTTCCATTAAGTTTCAGAACACCATTCGATGGTAATGTAGCTATCTTTACTTTATTCAAAGTATCATTATCTATATCTGAAAACTTACTTGAAAAATCTGTATTCCCAAAGGTTATATCAGTGTCTTCGTCTCCAGTTTTACTTAAATTTGATACTGTAGGCGCATCATTTACTGGATTTATAGTTATGTTTACTATTGACGTTGATATTCCACCATATCCATCACTTACTTTAATAGAAAAACTATCTGATCCATTATAATTTGAATTTGGAGTATAGGTATAACTACCATCCGAGTTTACGCTTACTGATCCATGTGAAGGATTCGAGTCCTTTTCATAAGTTAATGCATCCCCGTCAGAATCACTTCCTATGACTCTATCATTTAATACTGTATCTTCATCTATTGTCTTATTATAATTGCCAATGCTAGGTCTAGAGTTTTCACTAATAGAATTTATAACTACAGAACTTGTATTGTTAGATGTATTAGATTCAGGTTCAATACAACTAATCTTTGCAGTATTTGTAATTATTGCTGGTAGAGTTAAAAGATCCTTTATTTTAGCTGTTATGGTCAGAGTTTTTGTTTCTCCAGCAGATAATTTCCCAATCTCCCATACCCCTATATTAGAATCATAATTATCTGAGCTACTGCTTACATATTCTAAGCCAGCAGGTAGTGAATCATTAACAACTACATTATTAGCATCTATGTTACTATTATTTTTTGCTGTTAAGGTATATGTTATATTACGATTTTTTATATATGGTGCTTGGCTAACTACGTTACTTATTTGTAAATCAGTAGTAACATGATATCCTACATTAGCTGCAATTACGGAGTTTGAGTTTAATAGAACATCCTGTGTTGAATTCCCAGTAGTACATGAATTCGAACCTGAAGTATATGAAGCTGGTGCATTAACTACTACTTTATATTTATTAACAGAATTTTGTGGTATATTGTTAAAAACATATAACCCAGTTGCATCTGTTGTAGTTCTTGCAATCTCAGTTCCACTACTGTTTTTTAATGAAACTGAAATCCCTTTGAGACCTGGTTCTCCATTAAAAGCCTTATCAGAATTCATATCATTAAATACATAACCACTTACAATCCCCTTCTCAGTTATATTTGTATCTATTGAGAAAGATAAATAAGTTGAATCTCCTGGGAAGTATGTCCAAGTATCAACAGCCTTCCAATCTCCATATGATGTGGTGTACTTGTATGCTCCATTACTACTGTCTATACCAAGTAATGCACTTATAGGATTACTTGTAGTTCCTGAAGCTCCAAGTGAAACAGTTGTGCCGTTAGCTGCCGTATAATTGCTTTCATTGTAATATACTGTATTCTTATTTGTTCCAGAAGGGAAACTTCCAGGTGGATTCAGTAACTCTACCTTAATTCCAAAAGGATTATATTCGGCATCCAGCATAGGGAAGTGATACTCTCCCCCCTTTGTCATTAATCTAACTGAATAATTTCCTGATGTGCAATAGTTTCCTGAAGCATCTTTACCATCCCATATAACAGTATTAATTCCTGATACTGAAGTATTCTCAATTACTCTGTCTACTGTGGAATCAAAAGTCCAGTCATTCTTAGTGATATCCTCACCAGTTTTATATTTATGTATAATTAATTTGTAACTGCTTTTCTTCGCAACATTAAATGTAAATATTCCCCCTGCTTTTAATTCTGATTGATTTCCTAATCCTGCTACCCCTGTAAAATTTAAATTTGTAGCAGCCAATGGTGCTATAGCAGTTGTTGGCATAATATTTTGTGGCAAGTCACTACTTGGTGGATTAAAAAACACATAATGTGTAATATCAGTTTCAGTATCTGGAGCTAAAGGGTTTTGAACTGAAATATTTCCCTCAACTGCAGATAACTCGTTATTAGTATATTTTGCTGAATGATATAAAGTTAAATTGTTGGTTTTATCTATTATTCCCCTATTTCCTGAGAAAAATATAAAACCATTTGGATCTATACCGTTCATTGAAGTTTTATATTGATATCCATCTTTAGTTAGTACATAAAAATCAGAATTCAGGATTTTTTCAGTACGATTTGAGGCATTTGCCCCCATAAATAGCGCTATGTATGAAGTAAATACTCTTCCTGTTACAGGATTACTATTTGAATCCATTACAGTTATATCCCAAGCCCCTATTGTATTTGCTTGGTTAGCGACAAAATCATCTGTCACATATTTTAGTTTGTTTCCATTTGATGATGCAGCAGACGGACCTCCTGAACCATAAAACTCTACTTCCCATATTCCAGTTTGGTTAACCTGTATAGTTATAGGATCATATCCATTAGGATTACTGCTCGTCTTTACTCCTGCTTTTTCTTTATCAACAGAACTTATGTAACCCTTACCTGCACTAGTTACGTCATACCCCTTAGAGTTTCCACTAGGATCTCTTACTAAAATATCAGTAGCTGAATTTTGATAAACACTAGAACCTAGATTTATAGTTTCACCATCTTTAGCATAGACTTTTAACAAAGTCTTTCTAACAATACCTCCGGTGGTATTATTAGCCCATTCAGTATATGGTCTATATCCACCATTTTTGACCATATCTTTACTTCCCTCAGCTTTAGCCGTATATGTATTAACACTACTATAAATAACTGATGTCATAATTATGATTGTCATTAATTTTACTTTACGCTTAATCATTCTCAACTCTCCCTCTGTAAAAATAAAAAAACCGACCAAATATAAAAATTTGGCCGGTTGCACTACTAACTCCCTATATACAAAGTGCCCAAATAAGTATATAGATCCCAGTTTCCGTTTATTCTGATATATATTATTATATAATATCATCTTTTTTTCATCAATAAAAATTTGTAATTTTATGTTTATTTTTAGTATTTTTTGTCTATTAATTTTTTCAGAAATTATGCACTCTAATTCATAAAATAAAAATTTATATTCTTCCATTTGTTCATCATATAAATAAGCTACTTCTTCAAAATCTCTTCAATAAAAGCTCCTTGCCCCCATAACAATTCTGTTTTCGCTACTTCACTATCCAGCCAATAAATTTTAGCTTTTTTACCTTTATCCTCTACACCATCTGAAATTTCATGTACCCACTCATCTTTTATATTATCTTTAAGCTCTACTTTAAATATATTTCTTTCTTGCCACTCTCCTCTCCATTTTGCATGAAATGGAATAGTTAAAATATGATGTATATCTTTTATAACATCTATTCCTGTTTCTTCAAACAATTCTCTTTTCACAGACTCCTCTAAAGATTCCCCCTCTTCTACAGATCCGCCTGGAACCTCAGTTCCTTTTCCATTTATCTTACTTAACACTAAAATCTCATATTTATTCTCTTTTTCCCTTACACAAAATGCCAATACCTTCTTAATCATTTTTACCCCTCCAAAATTCCACATTTTTCACATATTGCTATTGTATTGCAGTAACATTATAAATACAATTATAAGTATAGACAAACTAGTTTCTTCTCAAATCTTTTATATTTAAGAAATAAATAGACCACTTTGTGAGTACTCATGTATATGTACAAACTTATACTATTGATAAAGTAGTATACAAATATTTAATTTACAAAACAGGAGGTTATTAATTAATGGGATTTTTAAAAAGAAATGAAATTAAAGAAAAAGAGGTGCCTATTATGCCAGAACCTAAAGTAGAAGTTAAAGAAATTGAGCCAAGCTTTTCTCAGAAAAAAAGTTTATCTCAAAGAAGGAATCTATCCTTATTTGAAGGAGATACTGTTAAATATCTAATAGAGAATTTTCCAACTATGTCTATAGAGATTCAAAATGGTCTTAACAATTTAGCTGATATTTTAGAAGATACTATAAACTACATTGAAGATAGGTCAAGTGAAATAATCAAAAAGAACAGAGAATTTACAACAAGCCAGGAGCATAGAGATACTGCAATAGCTATCTACGACGTTGTTCAAAACATAAACAACTATGTTAGTTGGATGCAAGATGAATATGAAAGCAATATGAGAAAAGAAGCTCCTACTGAAGTTTCTAAAGCAGCAAGCATAACTAATGAAATTAAAGAGGAATCAGTAAATACTGCTAAAGAAACTTCTCCCTCTCAAGCTACCACAGAAGAACAAATAGAAATATATAAAGACTTTTCACTAAAAGATCCTAAAGGATTTACACTTCACAATCACAATGTTTTAGTTGAAGACTGGGACGACTTACTTGTAAAAACTGCAGCAATCCTAACAAAGCAATACAGATCAAATAAAAATAGTAATAAAATCGTAAAAAACATCCAACCGCTTGAGAAAAAATCTCCTCAAAATTCTTTTAGAGACACAGTTATAGAAATGCTTACAGAATACAAAATAAATCTAGATGAATTCAAAATCATAATTAAAAACAAATAGTCTATAAATACTTAAGGTCATGCCTTTATAAAGCATGACCTCATTTTTTAGCTATAACTGGTACCCAAAGTTCACGTCTTAGCTTATGACCAGCTCCATAATAATGTTATGAAAATACTAGAAAATTATTTGTATAGAATTACGCTTCTACAACCATATTTTCATTAACTAAATTTGATGAAATAAACTTTTTATATAGCAAAAAGGAAATAACAGTAACAATAACATCAGATATCACTTGAGAGCCAATAACCGCATTTACTCCAAAAAGTTTACTAGTAATAATTAGAACCGGGATAAATACTATTAATTGTCTAGATAATGTAATCATCAAGGACTGCATAGGTTTTCCTACTGCCTGAAACATAGCATTAACAAGATTGCTTATACCTAGTATAGGATTAGACAATGTAATGATACATAAAAAAGTAGTTGTGACACCAATAAATTCAGCATCTTTTATAAATAATGCCGCTATAGTATTTCTAGCTAATATGAATATAATAGTAAAACATAACCCCATTGTAATAGAAACTCCTGTAGTAAATCTAATAGTTTCCTTCAATTTCTTGTAATTCTTGGCACCATAATAGTATCCAATTAAGGGTGCTACCCCCTGAGCCAAACCAACAGTTAGCATTACTGCAAAAGAGTTCACCTTGCTTGCAATTCCATAAGCTGCAATTACTATTGATCCATAGGTTGAGATAGTATTATTAAGTATAATGTTTGAAATTGATAGCAGTACAGTTACCATAGCACCAGGTATACCAACCCCTATTACATTAGACACTATTTCCTTGGATATTTTAAAATACTTAGGAGAAATAGATAAAACTAATTTCTTTCTGCCAAAAAGATATAAATAGTATAATACATTCATAATATTTCCAATAATAGTTGCTAAGGCTGCTCCTGCTACCCCCATACTTAAGGGCACAATAAATATATAATCTAAAATAATATTAGTTACTGTTCCAATTATTAGTCCCATAGACGCTTCTTTTGCCATACCTGTAGAACGAATTATATGAATCAGCATATTACTGTAAAATATGAATGGCGCTCCAAGTATGATGATTTTCAAATAGTTATAAGTATGAATAAAGTTTTCATCCCCTGCACCAGTCAAATAAGTTATGGGCTTTAACCCTACAATACCCACAATTAATACTAATAAACATAATATTAAACCACTATAAACACAAAAAGCAGATACATTTTTTATTTTTTCATCTTCTTTTTGTCCTAACAAACGAGATATATAGCTACTTCCCCCATAACCAAATACAGCTCCTAATGACATAATTATCAATGATACTGGCAATGCCAAAGTAACAGCAGCAATCTGATACTCATCATTAGTTAATGATACAAAATATGTATCTGTAACATTATATATTATAGTTGATAGTTGTCCCAACATCGTAGGGATTGCAAGTGTAAGTACAGCTTTAGGAACACTAAATTTCTCAAACACTTCATTTTCCATATTTTTCACCGCCTCCAAAAATATAATATCAATTTAAATTGCTTTTAGTTGTGACACGTGTCATAATCATATACAAAATGGAGGTATTATATGAAAACAATCAAATCCCAAGAAAAATTAAATGAGTACCTAAATAAATATAATATACTGTCATTATTTGATACTCCTAACCTAGAGTTTTTCTTATTTGAATATAAAAAAGGAGAAACTATTGTTAACTCAATAAATCCTTTGAATTATTTTCTTTTTCTAGTAAGCGGTTCTATACGAATTTATTCAATACTTGATAATGGTATGATTTACTCAATTCATAAACAAAATGATTTCTGCGCACTTGGTGATATGGAATTCGCAGGTTACACCATTTCACAAAATTATGTAGAAGCACTTAGTGATGTATATTGCATTGGGATCTCTTTTCATAAATATAAAAATATTTTACAAAATGACAATAGTTTTTTAAGATTCATAATTAAGTCCCTTGCTGATAAAATGAACCACTCTTCTACTGATAATAAATATAGTTCTTCATTAGAAGACCGTATTTTTGAATATTTTAAACTAAATTATACTGATAAAGTAATTGAACATATGGGAGATATAGCGTTAACCTTTAATATTAGTACACGTCAGATACAAAGAATATTAAAAAGTCTTGTTGAAAAAAAGCTTTTAGAAAGACTGGGAAAAGGTAAGTATAGGCTTATTGACTATAAAAAAAGTGGCTAGCGCCACTTCTCTAAAAAGGCAGGTGAGTCATTCGTATTGATAATTATTTAGGTACAACAGGTACCCAAAGTTCATGCCTTGGCTTATGACCAGCTCCATAATAACATTCTATACATGGAAGATTCCCAAGTTCATAACCTGATGTAGGAATCCATTCAGAATATAATCTCTTCCATGCTTCCACGATATTAGGGAAAACTGCCCAAGTGCTTGATGGAATTATAAGTTCTTCCAAGTCTTCTTGTTTATCTTCCGTATACCTTACTCCCATAAAATACTCAAATTCATCATCCATAATAGCAGCTTCTTTTCCACAAACTCCAAGTAGACCTTCCATTTTACATTTAGGATTTTCCCATGACATATCAATTAATCTTTGAGTAAAACCTTCTTTTTTTGATTTGCTCCAAAGAGTAGGTATAGTCTTAAAGGCTCTATTGGTTTTTACTAACTCTTTCTTCCCTACTATTCTAATCTCGAAATCAATATTCTCAATTCTATACTCCATTTCCTTATCTCCCTTTATAGATATTTGAAAAGAGATTTTTGGAAAGGCTTTTAATTGAGCTCCTGAATTACGTGCCTCTGAAGGTTTTATACCATGAGTTTTTTGAAATGCTCTTGAAAATGAGTCCCCAGATTCATATCCATATTTAACAGCTATATCTAGTATACGTATATCAGTTTTTTGAATTTCAAATGCAGCAAGAGTCAATCTTCTACGCCTTATGTATTCTGATAAAGCTATTCCACTAATTGCCGAAAACATTCTAGAAAAATGATATTCGGAACAATAAGCTCTTTTTGCAATTTCTGAATAAATAATCTCGCCTTGAATATTTTCTTCTATATATTCTAAAGCAGCATTCATTCTCTCTATCCAACCCAAATCCATCTCCCCTTTCATACTCATCTTAAAGGAAATATAAACTATAAGTCCGATATTCCTTGCACCAATATGTAGGTTTAAGAATATTAAGACTTTTCTATTCTTTTATAATCTATAGAACTTTCAAACAACGTATATATCATGCTTACACATTTATCAATGTATAAATCCACATTTATCACATCATCCCCATAAAGAATTTTATGACATACATCGTCTATCAATAATAATACATAGTATATAAATATTTCTTCATCTTCTTTACTTTTAGTTGGTATTGATAAAGCCTCAAACACCTCTCGTGTCCTAATTACTCTATTATCAAGTTGATCATTAACAACTTTAGCTATGTCCTCATCTAAAAGAGCTAACGCATTCATCTCATCGTGAAAGATTTTAGAAAAATCATGATAATCCATCACCATCTTTATAAATAATTTAAATAGATCTTTTACCGTTTCTGGATTATCAAATCCTTTATCTGTATTTTCTTGCCAAAATGTACGCGTGGGATAATTAAAATTATCATTAATTTTTTCAATAACCTTAATATAAATTTCCTTTTTATCATTAAAATAAGCATAAACGGAACCAGTTGCTACTCCTGCTTCTTTTGATATATCTGCTGTAGTTGTATTATAATAACCTTTTTCATTAAAAAGCTTATAAGCAGCATCTATTATTTTATTGTACTTTTCTAATGCCCTTTTTTGCGTTGGTATTCTAGTTTTTTTCTCCATATTCATCACCTAACTTAATAGTAAAAGATAGCTAATAAAAAGTCAAATTAAAGTGAATATGAAATTTGTTTCATATATTGACTTTCTATTTTCAAAGATATATTATATGAATATGAACTCTATTTCATATTTAGGAGGATATAATTATGAATAAAAAAGAAAAAACCTTAGCATTTATATCACTAGCAATTGCATGCTTTCTAACAGTATTGGATGCAACTATAGTAAATGTGTCCTTGCCCTCTATGGCTGAATACTTTAACACAGATATTACAGGAATCTCTTGGGTTAGCACAGCTTACTTAATTCCTTTCTCTGCACTTTTAATAAACTTCTCTAAACTTGCAGATATCTTTGGACGAAAAAAACTATTTGTAATTGGTCTTTTAGTTTTTGGTATATCTTCAATGTTATGCGGTCTATCAACTTCACTTTCTATGATAATAATTTTTAGAATTATTCAAGGCATAGGGGCAGCCATCTTGACTCCTTTAGCAATTCCTCTAGGTATAGAGATTTTTGGTAAAGATGCAATGTCAAAATTAGCTGTTATAGTAGGTATGATCATTTCTATTTCTGCGGCCTCCGGTCCAATATTAGGTGGCATTTTAAATGAATTTTTAGGATTTAAATCAATATTCTACGTAAATATACCATTTATTATTATCTCCTTATTGTTTGGAACACTATATCTTAAGGAATCCTATGATAAAACAATAGAAAAGAATATAGACATTCTCGGCTCACTTCTCATAAGTTATGGAATAGGAGCACTAACCTTCTTTTTAGTAAAAGGAAATGATTATGGATGGGCTAGCTCAAAAATAATGACTTTAATAATTACCTCTTCAATTTCTTTAATTGCATTTGTTTTATACGAACTTAAATCTAAAAATCCTATGATAGAGTTTAAACTTTTTAAGACAAAAAGCTTTACTTCATCAGTTATAATAATAGGAGTTGTATTTTTTGCTTATATGCCTATTTCCTACCTTATGAATTTCTATTTAGAAAATCAGTTAGGTTATAGTGTTCTAAAATCAGGCGCTATTATTGGAATCATAAGTGGTATTTCCTTTTTTATGTCTCCTGTTTTTGGGCTTATAGCAATGAAATTTGGAGCTAGGGTAACTTCTACACTTGCTATATTATTAGTTTCTCTAGGAGACTTTATGTTCTTTTTCATGAACAGTTCAAATAACCTAAAAATAATTTATAGCTCATTTATCTTAGTAGGAATTGGTCTAGGGGCTACTACTCCTCTATATCAAAGTGCCTTTGAAGAAATATCAGAAAATAAAAATGGAATTGCCTCTGGTATATTAAACAGCTTCAGACAACTCACTGCCTGCATAGCTATAGCTTTAGTATCAACCCTAAGTAGCCATTATAGTGCTCAAGCTATTGATAATACAAAATCAAGAATTATTGATAATATTAATAGTAATCAAGTATTAGAGAAGCAAGTTAAAGATATAATTACTAGCAAAATATCATCATCAAGTTCTACTGAAAACAGATCTTTTTCAAAAGAAGCTGTGGATGAATTGATTTTGGCACAGGAGCAACCACTACTTGCTTCTGCGTCAGATACAACGAAAATAATAATTCAAAAGAAGTTTAAAGTTCAAGCAAATGAGATATATAAAATTTTAGATGAAGCAACCATAATTAAAAATGATGAAAGTAATAAAGTATACAATAAATCATTTTTAATAACCTCATTAATTGCACTTTTAGGGCTTCTAGCAGTCCCTTTTAATAAAAAAAAATCAAAACTTCTATATAAAAAATAAAGCTTGAAGTTCACTTACTTCAAGCTTATTTTTTCTTAATGTCCTAAAATTTATTTCTATAATAAACTTTTAAAATTCCCTTTACTGATGCCATAAAAATCAATGCTCCCATTAATGACAAAAATACTATTTCATTAAAAAATCCAGAAATAATAGTTGCTGTTGCAATTCCACCTAAACAAATATTAAGTCCTGTCCCGCCTATTTTATCTTTAATAAGCTTTCTTCTCTCATCCATTTCTTCAATATATAATTTTTTAAGTTCCGTTTCACTCTTAAGTGCTTTTCTATATCTAAAAACAAACATAACCATCATAAACTCTAACCCAACAAATATTCCTAGTTGAAAACCATGAATCATATCAGCTATATCAACATTTTTTGTATAAATAGTAGACCTATAAATATTTGATAAAGCTATAAAACTAACAGCTAAAAGATTAAAAGTATTCATAACAACAATTCTCTTATTTAACACATTTTTAAATTTTTCCATCTTTACACTTCCTCCACTTCCGAAAAATCAAATACTTCTTCTATCGTAAGCCCAAAATTTTTAGCTATTTTATAGGCTAGAATTAAAGAAGCTGTATACTTTTCACCTTCTAATGATGTAATAGTCTGCCTTGTAACTCCAACCGCCATAGCTAATTCTTCTTGCGACATTTTATGCTTTTTTCTAAGTTCCTGAATTCTAGTCTTCATTAGTCTCCTCCTTGCAAAGTTCGCTTTACAATTTTAGTATAGTATACTTTGCATTATTTATAAAGTATACTTTGCACAAAATTTCAAAATAAAAACAGTACCAATTAATTCAGTACTGTTTCACTTAATTATTTTTTCCTTGAAGATATAATCAGCATCATAGGTCTACGCAATTCCTCTAGCATTCCAGGAACTCTTTCAAGCATCCTCTCCTCTGGTTTTGGCTCAGTAACTCCAGTTATCTCAAAGCCTGAGTTTATAAGACAATTAATGTAGGTTGTTAAAGTCTTATGATACTTTATTACCTCTTCTCCTAAAAACTTTGCTCTACGTGAACCTTCATAAAAATACCTATCAACCGGCCAGTGAATAGCATTACCTTCATCATCATAATACCAATCCTGTTCACCACTTGCAGTAAATATAGGATGTTCTACGGAAAATATAAATTCTCCACCACTTGGAATATATTTATCTATCTTAGCTAAAATATCTTCAAAGGATTTAATATAATGTAAAGCCAAGGAACTTATAACTACATCGAAAGAATTATCTTGAAAATCTATATCTTCTATCGGCATACAAATATACTGTACTTTATTATCATTAGTTTTGTTCTTAGCTTCATCTAACATCCTCTGTGAAATATCAACACCAACAGCTAATTTTGCTCCATTATCAATTGCATATCTACAGTGCCATCCAAAGCCACATCCTAAATCTAAAATCCTTTTTCCCTCAAAGTCAGGCAACATCTTCTTCAGCTCATGCCATTCTCCAGCACCTTCAAGCCCTTTCTTTGAACGATCCATATCCTTATATTTATTAAAAAAGTTATCATCATCATACTTATTTTCCTTCACCAATATCACCTCCTATACAATAATATTATATTTCTTTAATATAATTTAGCTCAAGTATATAGAATGGTTCTGTATTGTTTTATAAAAATAAAAAGCTAAAGCAATTTTAATACTTCAGCTTTTCAATGTGGTATAACTAACAAATAACTTCATATCTTTCATTAACAAGGGCTTCTACAGTATTATCTATATCTTTGTTTTTAACAAGGATATAATCTGTATCATAAGTAGAAATCGCAAATATGGTTATGCCCTTTTGAGCCAAAATTGTACTGATAGATGCCAGTATTCCTACTAAAGAAAAAACTAACGGACCCTTGATTTTAAGAATTCTCCAATCCCCTTCACACTTTACATCAGAAGGAATGAACTCTTCACTACAAACTATTGATAACTCATCAGCTGTTCTTGTTATAGAAAAAAAATCCCCATTTTGTGCCCAATTAGGAATTAACTCATTTTTATCTAATCTGCATACCCCATATATACCCTCTAATAATTCCATCGTTAGTATTTTCTTATTCATCTTCTTATCCTTTCTCATTTATATATACTTTATATCTATAATTATATATTATACTGTTTTGAACAAAATATTTAAATAGAAGGATGCAACTCTAATCTATTTCTTTTTCTCACCAAATTAATTCTAACCCTACACCTACTTCCTTCACTGGCAAACTCCTATACATTTCTGCTCTAACCTCAAAAGAAGTACAATGACAAGGATATAATTCATTAATATTATTCTCATTTAAGTAATCAATTGTATTTCTAACTTGCTCATTTACCTCGAATAGATGGAACCCACCTATTACCCCTAGAACTCTATCATCTTTACAGACTTTTTTGGCATACTCAATAATATTACATATCCCACTATGGGAACATCCTGTAATTATAAATATTCCCTTCTTATTTTTATAAACAATTGCACTATCATCAACCACATAATCATCAATTAATTCATTATCAACTACCTGTTTCCCGATTAACTTTCTAGATTCAAAGGAATTCATTTGTGGTATCTCTCCTAAGAAAGTTATATTTTCACTAAGCTTAACTGGTTCCTTTGATAAGTTCAGATTACACTTTTCTTTTAAGTCTTCCTTTAAAATAGGTGAACAGATTTTAATATTGCCTAAAGATTTTTCGTTAAAAGCATCTGGATGTGCTGTAATAGTTATTTTATCTTTATTATTTTCTTCAAAATAATGTTTTAATCCACCAGTATGATCATCATGTCCATGGGAAATTACTATATGGTCCAAATCACTTAAATCTATACCTAGTGCCTTAGAATTTTTGATAAATAACTCTGAATATCCTAAATCAAATAATAATCTAATACCTTCATCTTCAATGTAATATGATACCGCTGGTTCTCCACAATAATATTGATCAATATATGTATTATTATCTACTAGCACTTTTAGCTTCATATTTCTCTCCTTATAATCATCCCAATATATTGATGATTATAATCTAAATTTAGCTATTAAATCAATTCGATTATATTTAGTGGAAGCTACTAAAGAATTTTTTAACATTCTATCTTTAAAGTATAAATTTATAATAAAACTTAGTTATGTACATATACTACACTAAGATATTAAAAATTTTAGAAAGAAGGTAGCAATATGGGTAAAATTAAAATTCAAGCTATAGACAATGCTCCATTACTTATTACAGGGGATTTAGATGATGTAGAAATACTCGATGGTGAAGGAACTGTTATGGAAAAACCTCAAGGTGTATGGCCAGAAGGAAGATGTTACTTATGTAGATGCGGCTTAACAACAAATCCTCCATTTTGTTCTGGTGCCCATAAAGGTGTATTTAAAAATGAAGTAAGAGCTAAAAAATAAAATAATCAAGGCCACAATTGAGAAAACTAATCCTCAATTGTGACCTCAATTATTTTATGCTCAAATTTAGTGATTTAATTAATTGCTTACAGCCTCAGCCATGAAATTGTAAATCCCTGTTTCACTTGGAACCCACATATTACTTTCTAAATTTAAATCTAGTGTAAGTGATTTAGGTTGTTCAATAAACACTCCATTTGCAAATCCCTCGCTAACTATATCGGTTGATAACTTCATTAACTCTGCTTCTGATATAGATGGATTAGCAAAAACCGCTTCAGTGATTTTATCAGTACCATCATTAACTATTTTATCTACATCGAAACCTTTTATTTTAACCTCAACTTTTGCAGTATCTTTATCTTGTGATATTTCGCTTACTTCATATTCTATTTTAGCTAGACCTGTAAAGATAGCATTCTTAAGTTTCTCTTGATCTTCCTTAGAAATCGTATTTCCAGTTGGATCTTGAGCAAATGCCTGTACATATCCTTTTTCTAACGCATCTCTAAATTCCTTATAATCGGCATCACTCATACCTATCTTACTTATATTAGATTTATCATCCTTAAATATCATGTCTAATAGTATTTGTGTACCTTCCACTGGAGTTGTTTTAGGTTTTGAGCATGAAACCATGACAATAGAGAACATCATAATTGCTAATATAATGCTCAATTTTTTTAAACTTTTCATTAATTTTTCCCCCTTATAACTTTTATCACATTTATAATTGTATTTTATAAACAGTGATTTATGACTTTTTTAACCATCATATTTATTATATCGATTGTTTACATATTTTCTTTAATATTCCATGTAATATTTTGTATAAAAAATCATAAAAATGTACTATTTATATCTTAAATATTCTACTTTTTTATTTTTATTGCCTATATACACAATATGGTATAATTTAAACAATAAAATCAAGTTAATTATGGGAGAATATATGAAAAAGATACTAAAATCAAAGAGAGCTATTATAATATTCGTACTTTTTATAGGTATTGTTTGGCAAGGAGTCATGCAAAAGTATGAAAATAATAAATATCAAGCTCCTGGAACATACGTAAACACTGGTAATTATGATGCTCATTGTTACGTTAAAGGGGATGGCAATAGCACTTTAGTTTTTATTACAGGCTCAGGCACACCTTCTTCTTATACAGATTTTTATAATTTACAAGACACTTTAGCTAAATATTCTAAAACAATTTCTTTTGACCATGCTGGGTATGGTTGGAGTTCTAAAACAAAGGTTAGTAGGGATATAGACAACCTAACTTATGAATTATCTACTATAGTGGATTCTTTGAGCAAAGAAACTAAACCCCTAATATTAGTATGTCATTCTTTAGGATCACTAGAAGCAATTAATTTTGCTCAAAGATATAAAGATAAAGTTGCTGGAATAGTGTTTCTAGATGGGGGAAGCCCTGAATTTTATAGAACCTCTTCTGAAATATCCTCTATAGCTTTTAATAGAGGGACATCCCTTATTCGTTTTTTAGGAATCAATAGACTTTTAGGTAATTTCTCTTTACTTCTTCCACTGTATGGTGAAAATATAAGAAATAAAAACCTTCCAGAAAACTTAAAAGAAGTTGATAAGTCAATGTACTATAAATATACAGGGTCTTCAATAAACTTAAGCAATTTAAAATCTATAAATGAAAATGCAAAAACAGTTCTCAACTATGGTTCTACTATCAATGTCCCAATTCTTGTATTATCCTCTGATAGTGGAGAACAGTGGGCAAAGGTGCAAGAAGAGCTTTCTTCTTGGTCAACAGATAGCCGTCATATAAAAATTGAAGACTCACAACATTATATTCATTGGTCAAATTCTGATGAAGTGGTAAGTTATATAAAAGATTTTACAGAGGAGCTTTCCAAATAATTAATATAATCTTTTGCACTCTGATCTATTTCTTCACTGGTTACCTGAAATGATGCTCCAAAGACTGCAAAGTAAGGTAACGTAACAGCCCCAACATGCTTCATACTAGCCTTAAACGGTGTAATCACTTCATCAACTGTAAAAGAAACTGAACCTGTAGGTAAATAATTTTCTTTTTTATCTCCTATTGATAAAGCAATTCCAAACTTCTTATCTTTTAATTTATTTCCTTTTGAACCATATGCCCAACCATAGGTAAAAACATCATCAAACCACTTTTTCAATAAAGGTGGATAGCTATACCAATATAAAGGACACTGTAGAATTATATGATTATGTGCTTCAAGCAGTTGTTGTTCCCTTTCAACGTCAATATTCCAATCTGGATATTCTTTGTAAAGCTCGTGAACTATAATATCATTTGGATATTTCTCTAATTCCTCTTTCCACCTTTTATTTACTTTTGAATTATCAATGTCAGGGTGAGCTAATATTATAAGAGTTTTCATAAAATCACCAATCCTTTCTATCACATCTAATTATCTTAAATCCTTTCAATGCTTATTTTACAGCACTTGAAATTAGCTTTATAATTATTATTGTCCTAAAAATATATATTGTAAATACACACAATAAAGTCAGTAAGATACTTACTTTGAAGTGTGTATTACCATAATATAATCTGATAAACTATAATAAAATTGGAGGTGATATTTTGAAACAATATAATTTAGGAATTGAAGCAACTCTAGAAATCCTCGGTGGTAAATGGAAAGCTTTAATTGTGTGTCTACTTATGTCTGGCGCTAAAAGAACCAGTGAGTTAGAACGTCTTATTCCAGATATCTCTCAAAAAGTACTAATACAACAACTTCGTGAACTAGAAAGAGATGGAATTGTTGGAAGAATAAATTATCATCAAATGCCCCCAAAAGTTGAATACTATGTTACTGAATATGGAAAAACAGCTAATAAAATTATAGATGTAATGTGTACTTGGGGAAGAGAAAATATTAGACTTAGAAAACTCCAAGGGGAGGATATAAACCTATTAGAAAATTGACTGCATCAAAATTTACAGAGGAGCTAACCAAATAATTAGGTTAAAAATAACTATTTATAGCTAACCTAACCAAAAAGTAGCTTCTCTCATCATCCATTTCAAAAACAGGCCTTGGTGAATAATTCTTTTTCATAACATCTATAATTTTAGATAAACCCGTAGCTTTTCCTTGTGCTAACTTCATGGATTTTAAAAACTCACCTATTTTTCTATTTCTATATCTTCTTGCAAATACTCTTCCCGCATTAATATCCTCAAGCCTTATGGACTTGTCTGCACCTGGATAATTAATTATTATTATTTCATCTTTATATATTCTGACCTCAATAGGCTCATTTCCTAAATAATCTCTGTGATAAACGCTATTAACCAAAGCTTCTTTAATAGCCTCATAAGGATAACTAAACATTCTTACCGCTTCAGAGTTATCATTAACTTTTATAAATTTCTCTTTTATAACCGAATTGCTAATGTATACTAAAGCACCTATTAACTGAGTATATATTGACCCTGTAAAAATCTTCTCCGTAAAATCTGCTTCAAAAGATTTCTTTGTAAAATCTATTACTTCAATCTGACACATAGGAAAAAACTTTTGAGGATAATTACTAAACATAAGTAAACCTACATTTTTAACTTTAGAATTCTGAACTATCCCAAGCTTTTTCCCTAAAGCTTCTAACGAAAACTTACTAACCTCCCAATAAAGCTCACTTTCTGATGCTCTAAAATACTCCTTAATTAAATCTCCGCTGATCTCTTCAATTCCTCCATTAATATTTATCTTCTCATCAAAGGGAATGACATAATTTTCATCATAGATAATATCTCTAGTAGCTTTAGCTAAACCTGCACTTCTAGTAGCATTTAACTCAATATTCTCTACAACAAATCCGCCTTGATCCTTTATAAATTTATAATAATACCTTATGGAATCATCTATTATTCTGCTAATTCGAACATTAGCATTAGGATGCATAATTCTTAAATCACTAACCATATTAGCAGTAGATTTTCTAAGTTTAATAGTTTTATTAACATCGTATAGCTCAACATCATTTCCCATATCAAATCTTACTACATTTACGTCTTCATATAAATTAGTATTGTTTATCGTATTATCCTCACTTTTGGAGACTGTTTCATTGATAGTCACCTTATTTTCCTCTACTACCTTTTCTTCTTTCTTAGGTTGTTCTCCAAAATAAAACTCATCTATAATTTCACCTTCAACTTCATCAGTATCATGCCAATGTGCCTCACTTAAAATATCACTACTATCATCAACACCTATTTGTGAATCAAGCCCATTTTTCTTATTACTCATAAACGCCCTCCCCTTAAACTCCATCTCACTACAATCTCTATATTCTATGTGAAAACATTAAAAAAATTTCTACGTTTCTAAATTTGTACGTTTCTAAATTTCTAAATTTCTGCGTTTCTAAATTTCTAAATTTCTACACTTCTATTCTGTAGGAGCGTTCTTCAGCTCCATTAAATTCCTTTTAACTTCTATCTATAAAGGATTAGACTGACGCTGAAAAGCGCGTCCACCGCAACAAAGTGCACTTCTATTCTGTAGGTGTGTTCTTCAGCTTCATTAAACTCCTTTTATCTCTTAATACCGCCCTAAAACCGACAAATTCTATTTTATTAGTTAATTTTGTAGCAATCTTCGACTTAAAACATAATATAATCTTATAAATAATTATTAGGAGGTCGTTAAAATGATAATTGATAATTTAAAATCATTATCTTTAACCATTGAAATTGAAAATGGCGTAGACTCAAAAGGAGAAAAAATTTTCAAGAAAAGAACGTTCTCCGGCATAAAACTAGATGCCCCCTATGAAAATATTTATAACGTGGCAGATGCAATTTCAGAAATTTTAGAAACAGAAACTGGAGAGTTTTTGCTTAACAAGATTATAAGCATTGAAAAAACTCCAGATGAAGAATAGGAGGTGTAAGTTATGGCGAGATCTTTAACCCTAACCTTCGTGACATCAAATGGCAGTAAAGCAACTTTAACTATACAAGGTGTTAAAGATGGATTAACTAATGAGCAAGTTAAGGCATTGATGGATGTTATTATAACCAATAATATCTTTCTTACTAAAAACGGTTCATTATCAAGCCCATCTAAAGCTAAAGTTACTGAAATAAACTCACGTGAAATAGTCTAGTCTTTTAAAATAAATAATCCCTATACATTAGACTTAAGAAATCTAATGTATAGGGATTTGTTTTTATTATTATCTACGGAACTGTACTTTCGACAAATTACATTTTCCAAACTAATTTTGTAACAATCTTCGACTTAAATCATATTATATTCTATATTTAATTTCCAAAAAGAATTAAGGAGATATATTTATGTCAGAAGATAAAACTAATTATTTATTAAGTAGGGCTATGAAAACACGTGAAGTGGTTAGTATTCCAGTTTCTTTATCTAAATCTATAGAAGGAAAGTACTTTGTAGGTCAGACTGAACCTTTACATGTATGTAAGGGGTCAGACGCTTGGGCAGGTTTAGTAAATCCTCGTAATTCTGATGTCATCTTATTCGTAAATGTATTTACTATTTCTAATTTTTCTGATGAACATTTAACTGCCGAAATATGGCTTAACGCTAGTCTTCCTGAGAATTTAGATAAATCATATAATGTTTCTCCAACCAATACTGCTATAAAACCTCTTCCTAAAAATAGGGTTAACATTCTATCTTCAGATTCTGATATAGTTACTCCTAAAAAAGGAATTAATGTTTATAAAAGAATTGTACAACCTAATGAAACATTAGTTGCTGAGGAAGACGGAAAATTTATTATAGCTCCAGGTGGAAACTATTCATTAATTATAAAGTCAACTAATTTAAATCATAGCAAAGTTGTAGTTGCATTTGGTTGGTGGGAAGAAGAAATATGCTAAAATAAACAAATGATCCCTATATGGTAGATTTTTAACTACTGTATAGGGATTTGTTTTAGCTTCTATAAATTTAGTAGCTCTTTTTTCTTTTTATCAAATTCTTCTTGGGTTAATGCTCCCATATCCAGCAACTGCTTATATTTTATTAATTCATCTGCTGGAGATGTAGAGTTTACTGAGTTCCCCCTATGTGAAGTTTTCATTTCCTTATATAGTTGCACTTCTTTATTCACTGTATCAGCAAAAAAGCTTACAGTTACATTTGGTACATTCTGTATAGTTCTTGTAACAGCTCCATCTGTAATAGCAATTTTACCAAGTCCTAATCCTTTATAATGGGATATACTATTAATTTTATCTAATGGAATATCTATTAATCTTAATCCATAAAGCATACCTTTATCCAGCATTAATACACGTCTATCAGTACATACTATCCATGTATTACCTTCAGTAAAACCACTAGTTATAGCTTTAATATGTTCATCTTTATTAAGTACATTTGGTAACTCCATTATTTCTTTTTTAGTTCCCCAATCATCCTTATATGGCAAGCTTTCTATTTCTTTTTGAATATCAGCGGCACTTTTCTTATTTACTTTTCTATTTTTATCTCCATAATTCTCTTTTAGATATTCTACAGCTATTTCGCCTTCTTTTTTGTACTTATTAGAATATACTAAATTTATAATTTTACCTCTTACAGTAATTTGTATCAATCCATTTGTAGCAAACGTAGGTCTAGAAAATACATCCACTGCCTGTATTTCTGTAAGCAATATTTCTCTTTTATTATAAATTATCCTATCGCTAAGTAACGTCCATGGCTTTTGTATCATAGTTTTAAACCTTAAATTCATTTCATTATTAAAATCCATTATTTTACTCCTATATCAGTATAATTTATTTATATAATCTTATCACAACTATGCTTATTTTTCTATTTACTGATACTTCCATCTAATAATATTGATTTTCTTGTACATAACAAAATTTTTACCTATATAAACATTTTATATTTCCCACTTTATTCCTCTATATATTTTCTACATAATTATGGTATAATTCTAAAGTACAATTTCATAGTTGAATGTGGGCTACTGGTATCACTCTACCTCTTTTATGGAAGGGGGTGATACTTATGAGTAACGATGATTTAATGTTACTATTTACAGCAGGTATGTTCTTATTAGCACTATTAACATTTATAGTGTTACTTATAGAAAAAATCTCAAAAAAATAGTAGCCCCACATCGCAATTGGAAAGCTACTATTTTTACACAAAAATAAGTAATACCAGTTGCCTGAGCAACTATAGTTGTATATAGTAGAGTGTTAGCGCACTCTACTTTTTTATCTCTCATTTACGCCTATAAGCGTAAATTCAATTAACTAAATTAAAAATTTAGTATCTTATTTATATTATATCAAATTTTAATAAAAAATAAACAAATAAATTTTTATCACGTATATTACATCTATTGTTTCCTATTTATTATATTCCAAAAGTCAGCTTCATTTATTATATCAATTCCAAATTCTTGAGCCTTAGTTAATTTACTTCCTGCATTTTCACCTACGACAAGCATATCAGTTTTCTTACTAACACTATCTGTGCTTATAGCTCCATATCTAATTGCAATAGATCTCATCTCGGCCCTATCTTCTTTCATGTCTCCAGTAAAAACTATTCTTTTATTGTTAAATATATTCTCTATAATATTATCTTTAGCATACTCTAATTTTTTTCTGTCTTCTTCTCTCTTTTTACTATCATTTTCATAATTCCTTACTCTTTTTTCTTTTTTATCTTCTCTGTATTCCCCTAACGATATCCACTTTTCAATCTTAACTATTTTTAATATTTCTAATAAATCCAAAACATCCTGCATTGCATTATGAGATTGCTCTTGCTTTATACCATAGTGATTTAGTAGATATTCGAGCTTATAACTCTCCAAGGTTTCCTTAGATTTTATATTATCTCTACTACAATAAAATTCTTGTTTATCATCTACCCAATTCCAATATCTTAGGAATCTTCTATCAAAACTAGCGTTATGTGCAATTATAGGACATTTATGCTTTGATATGAAATTTTTGAAATTTTCTATTGATACTTCATCTTTTTCAATTGCTTCTAATCCCGCTCCATATCCTTGCTTATATTTTTCTTCATCATTTATAATTGCAAGGTGAAGGCTATCAACTACTCTAAAATCTTCAACCGCAATTACAGCCACTTCCCTTATCCCATCTTCCGATTTAAAACTCATTGGTGTTTCAATATCTAAAATTATAAATTTCTCTTTTTTCTGCATATCTAAAAAATAGTCAGGATGAATACTATGCAATTCTCCATTTATGTATAATATAATTTCATTACCATCTACATATCCTGCTACATCACATTCTACAACCTCTTTAGTATAGGCTCCTTTATAGTAGAATTTCTTTATTTCCATAGCTTTGGGTGAAATAAGCTTCCATTCTTTTAGCTTTTCCATTTTTTCTTTTTCTGAATCAAACTCTCTCCATTCTCTTGTTGGATTTATCAATATTATTCTCCTCCTATAATTTTATGAAATAAAAATAACTTGTCCACTGTTCTATTAATTATAGTTTTCTGTAATTCTTCTAAATAATCTTGTATTTGAAGTAATTCTGCTTTATATTCTGCTTCTTTTTTCTTATCTTTTAATGAGGTATTATATTTTACTAATAAACTATTAATACTTTCTTCAGTTATCCAATTATATATTTTAGACATATTTTCCTTCAGTTCTTGAATCTTACTCTCTTTATTCTCAGATATTTTTAGACTTTCTATTATATTTATTGTACTATTTTTTCAATATTAATCAAAATAGCATATTAACCCTTGTATAAAAATAAAAAAATAGTAGCTTTAATTTCTAACACTAAAGCTACTATTTTTAACTATAAATATTTAGTTTATACGATAAGCCACCCATCTAAAAAATCTTCCTATATTTTTAAATGAAGCTATGTTGCAAAGTAGTTCTGTAAATTTTCCAAACTTCCTATAAAACAAGTTAAAAGCTAAAAATGGAATCCATTGTTTTTTAGATTTTGGAAGTCTTTTTATTATATTTTTGAAGGTATATATTTCTTTATAGATCCATAAGTAACCATTATATAGTTCTTCTGGGGTTATATTTTTAGGTTTATATACCACATGTGAGGTATTATAATTTGATAGATTAAAGTCTACAATTCTATTTTCTTTTAATAATGATTCATATAGTTTTGTTCCAGGATAGGGGGTAAGGATATGGGAGGTTACTGTTTCTATCTTGTTTTTAATTATCCATTCTAAGGTGTCTTTAAATACAGATGCATCATCTTCATCTAATCCAAAGACAAAACTTGCATTTATCATTATTCCTCTTTTATGAACTTCCTCCACAAGTTTTTCATATCTTTTTACACTGTTTTGTATTTTGTGAACATTTGCTATTGAGTTGCTGTTTATGCTTTCAAAACCTATAAAAAGACTTTCACAACCTGCTTCCTTCATCCCATCTAATAGCTCTGGCATATTCCCTATATTAGAGGTAACCGCAGCATTCCACTTTAATTTAAGAGGTTTGATTTCCTCTAAAAGCCTTCTTGTCCATGGTGGATTTCCTATAAAGTTATCATCAATAAACATTATATGCTTTGTTTTTAAAGCTTTTATATCCTTAACTACATCCTCTACTGGTCTATTTATATATGTTCTAAGTCCACTTTTGCAGCTATTATAACAAAAATCACATTCGAAGGGGCAACCTCTACTTGTACTAATTATGTTGGTGTATAAGTATTTATTAGTGTCAATAATCTCATACTTTGGTGATACTATTTCATTTCCTTCTATATTGTGCATATCAGAATATATCTTTTTTAGGGAGTTATTTTCTTTATCTTTAAGAATTTTTTCCCAAACTCTCTCAGCCATTCCAACGCATATAACATCAAAACTTCTACTAGCACTTTCTGGATCTGCGGTAATATGTATCCCACCTGCTACTACTGTTACTCCACGCTTTTGAAATTCTTTGGATATTTCCACAGCTCTATTCATAACATCTACAGTAACAGTTATGGCTACCAAATCTACAGCTTCATCAAAATTTATACTCTCAATGTTCTCATTTTCAATAATAACTTCATGCTTTTTTGGAGTAAGATTAGCTATTGTTAATAAAGCTAATGAGGGAGACATTCTTGTTTTTAATTTTGTATCCATAGGTCTTTGGCGCATTGCAGGTTGAATTAACTTTATCTTCATATATTACCTCACATAATTTAATTACTAACTTATTTTATAAGCATCATGAAATGTCCTTTAAGCTGAATTTTCTTACTGCTAAGCTAACTAACCCAGGAATATAGATAAGTATGTAGACAATCATCCATATACTTGGAGCTGTACTTGTTATACCGCCTGAGCCCATGAAAGGACCTGTAATACCAATATTTCTAAATATGGACGAAATCATCTGCCTGTATATTATATCGAAGGGTGAAATTAAGCTAGAAATAATCCCTAGATTTATAAGACTTTGATTTGAGAGCATGGAGCCTACCTGTTCCATTACTCCACCTATAAGTCCTAAAATATATATTGAAATAACAAATATCCCATTGCTTAGTGTTTTAAATGAAGCACTTCCTAAAATAGAAAGAGCTAAAATAGCTATTGGTTCCAGAGTAAAAAACAAAAGACCTTTTATTATATTTAGAGGTTCAAGGCTATTTACTATAGGAAGTTTAAATACTGTACATATTGTAATTATTGATATAAATAGAAAAACTGAATATATCACTGATAATGCTCCAAGTCCAAGGTATTTTCCAATTATATAACTAGATCGTTTAATTGGACGTGTTATTATAGAATGTATTACACCACTTTCAATTTCTGAAGAAATTGAACCTATAGATGCCATAATCGTAAGAAATGCCACAAGCATACTTGAAAAATAAAACCCTAAAAATGATATTATATTTGAAGCTACATCAAGAGCATTTATTGTATTTAAAGTTCCCGCTCTTGCAAGATCTTCTACTGCAAAATGAGTGATTACCCCAAATAATGTAAGGTAAACAAGAGTAAGTGCTGCAACAAGTATTAATATTTTTTTCCTTAAAGCTTCCTTAAAGGATGCTGCTGCTATTGCAATCACCTTTGCTCACCCCCTTCTATCAAGTTTAAGAACACATTTTCAAGTGAAACTTTCTTTGGTGAAAGTTCGAATAGTCTTCCTCCTCCGTTAACTATTATAGATGCTATGCAATGTATATCAGTTTTGCTCTTAATTTGCATATTTAGCTTGTTGTTTGATTGTGTAAGCGAACTATCAAACTCTTTAAGCTTGCTTAAAATTTCATTACTTAAATTTTCTGCTTGTATCTCAAGGATTAACTTGCTTTCAAGTATGTCATCCATTTTTCCATACTTAATTATACTGCCCCTTTTAATTATAGCCGCACTATCACACACAGCTTCAACCTCACTTAGAAGATGGCTGTTAAGTAATACTGTTTTTCCCTTAGACTTCAAGGTAGTCATTATTTCCCTTACTTCTTTCCTACCCACAGGATCAAGTGCTGAAGTAGGTTCATCTAAAAAAAGCAGATCTGGATCTGTTAAAAGAGCACATGCTAATCCTATACGTTGCTGCATTCCCTTGCTATAGGTGCCTACACGATAACTCTCATGCCCTTTAAGTTTCACAATATCAAGAACCTCTTCTATCTTTGATGCGGCACTTTTTTTGTCCAACTTATATAAGGAAGCATGGAAGTTTAGGAGGTCTTCACCAGTCATCCAATCCTGATATTTAAAGTTTTCAGGCAGATATCCTATTTTCTTTCTTACATCGATATCGCCAACAGGCCTACCCAATACAAAAGCTTTTCCACTGGTTGGAAATAATAAGCCTACCATCATTTTTATAAATGTACTTTTTCCTGCCCCATTAGGACCAAGAAATCCAAAAATTTCTCCCTCACCTACTGATATTGATATGTCTTTACAGCCAATTTTATTTCCATAATATTTTGTTAAACTTTCTGTCTCTATTACCATCCTATCACCTCATAAGCAAAGCTTTATTTAACAGATTTTGCAATCTTTAAAAGCTCTTCACTGTCTACTTGTCCGGATACAACATAGATAATACCCTTATCGTACCAAATTACTGCTGATTCAGAGTTCTCTTCTGAATTTCCATAATCCTTAGACATATATCCTTTTGCACCGTTTATATTAACTTCAGTCATTTCTGATTCTATCACTGGAATATACAGAGTGCTTTTCCAATCCTTCATAGACTTAAGCTGTGATTGTAGCCTTTGAGGAATTATAGGCATTTCTACAACTGCATCATACACTGCGTCAATATCCACATCATCAGGCACTGTTATTTCTGGAGATTTTGTCTCCATAATTGTTATAGGTTTATTGTTTATACTGTAGTTCATAGTCACCTGAGAAGCAAAATCTATTTTAAAAGTCTTACCATCAATATTTGCTGGTAGAAGTTTTGTAGCTCCATAGGATTTCATTATTTCATTTACATTCTCTGCCTTCAGTGTGAACTCAATAGCTGTAGGTTCAACAACATTAACACTTGGTACCACCCCATCAAGAACTGATGGAAAAGCTACTGTAACATCTGTAATGCTTTTTACATCTTCTTTTGAAGAAACTTTCTTCTGTCCTCCTTGTACCTTTATGTTTCCCATCTTTTCAAGACTTATCTCTCCCTGCCCACTTGAAAGCTTACTCTGAATCTGTTGAATATCATCAATAGTTACAGTTACTCCTTTTAAATCCTGAGCCCTAAAAATAGATAGTGTTTTTGAAATTGCTGCATTAACTGTTTGACCATTTATAATTGCCACAGCTAGTATAGCTGTACAAATTAAAGTTATAGTTTTTTTATTCTTTAACATATAGATAAACCCTCCTAAAAAAATTGATGATCTTTTAATCTTATTCTAATTTGTAAATAAAGAATATCACACTTTTTATTGTTTATCAATAAAAATTTATCTATTTTCACTTTATTTTTATTTTTTAACAGCAAAAAGCAGTCCTTATTTGTAGAACTGCTTTTTATACTTTACTATAATTTTCATATTAAAAAGTATCATCTATTATAATTAAAAAGAATATCATAGATTAAAGTAATTATGTCTGAGGGGAAGCTGTGAATTTTAATGGGTGGAGTAATTTTGAAGATTTTGCTAGAGCCTGCGGCTATACTAAATCAAATAATGAAAATGAATCTACTAATGAAGGTTGCAAAGATATCCCCAATGGATTTCAAAGCTTAAATCCTGAACTATTCGTTATTATAGGAGCTATTCTTGGAGAGATATTGGCAGGTAATATGCCTTTTAACGTTCAGAATGCACTCGGAAACTGGTTTGAACTACTTGGTCAAGTAATATTAACATATAATGCACAACAACAATATTTCCAAGGTGGTCCAGGTTTATATTACAATCCTAAAAATTATAATATAAATAATCCATATTGTGGCCCGAATAGTCCTACTGCCCCAAAACCTGAAAACGCTCAAAGTCAAACTGATAAAATCAATGAACTAGAAGCCCGTATTAATTCCTTAATGGCTGAAATAGAATTAATTAAAAATAAAACTAATGATTAACTAAGTTTTCCTCTCTTAGCTTCATTTATAAATTGATTTAATTACTTTTTTGTCGCTCAACTCTGGTAAGCCATTCATTAATCAATGAGTTAAATGCCTCTTCTCGCTCAATTTGAAGATTATGACCTGCACCATCTAATATTGAAAATGTAGCCCTTGGATATTTATCTAACATAGTTAATGCATCTTTATAGCCCACGCTGTCATCTTGTCTTCCTAATAATATAAGTGATGGTTTATCAAATATTTTAGATTCTTTATTTAAATCGAATGAAAACCCGTACCCATTTTTCATTATGTTTTGTAAAAAGTCACTATTTGCTGCTTTAACACCACTCATTATTTCGTTTTGATATCTCTCATAAATTCTTTCACTTTGAGTTACCATAGAAGAATTGAAATCTTCTGCATCATCTTTATTAAGCCTAGATAACAGTTCAGTATCTCTTACTAAAACAACATGTTCAGGTAAAGTACGTTTCTTGTATTCTGGTATTGTTATTGGACAAATTAATGCAAATCCATCAACCCTATCCATCATCTCATGCATTACACCTCTTGTAATATATCCACCATATGAATTACCTGCAATAAGAAAGTTTTCATTTGGTACAATTTTTTTAATAAAATCAACTACAACCTCTAGCATGTCATCTGAAGTCGTAATCCACTCAGGCGCTTCTGATTTTCCCATCCCAGGTAGATCTATATATATTCTCTTATATCCATCTCTTGCACTAAATACTGGCTCCATGCAACCCGCCATTACCCTATTATCAGCATAGTATCCATGTATCATAATAATTGGCTTACCTTCACCAATTATTTCATAATTTATTAATATATCTTTTATGTTACATTGCATTTGTCCTTCTCCTTTAATTCTAATAATAATTTGTTGATATTTCTGCGTTACATATTAAAAACTTATAACTCACTTGTCCCCAATAAAATTTTACCATATAATTGATATTTAGAATTATTTTTGTAATAATTACATAAAAAAATAAGAGCTGCTATATCGCAACCCTTATAAATGTTATCTTATTTAAATAATAGTATATTATAGTTTTACCTGCCTATTTTCCACCAGAATAGTTCATCTGTTTCCTTATATTTAACAGCTCCTAATTTTTCTAGTAGCTTGTTTGATGGTAAATTGTCTTTTTCAGTATCCATAATCACACAAAGAGCTTGTGGATTTTGAAAAACCCATTGAATTAGTGCTTTTAAAGCTTCAGTAGCATAACCTTTTCTCTGAAAACTCTCTTCAGCAACATATCCAACTATTACTTCACCAAACTCATTAGGAACTCCCTTAAGTATTATAAATCCAATTATCTGTTTTTCTTCTTTATGAATTATAGCCCAATTAGTTAACCACAAATAGTTTTTAATATCCTCAAGTACTCTTTTTAACCTTATTTTCATTACATAATCCATTTCTTCATCTATAACTGAATTTATCACTCTTAAGCCTAAATCTATTTGCATTTCTTCATAATTATCTATTGCTAATTCAAGTTGATATGGTTGTAATGGTATTAGGTTTAATCTTTCTGTTTCCAAACTATAAACGGTCTTCTTCTCATCTATAATTTCATTACTCTTAATTAATTCATATTTCATTTTTAATTGCCTCCATAAATTTAAATTTTGGGCATAACGATACCCTAAAATAGTTTTTTAACTACTTCAAATATAAATAATTACTATTATGAAGACATACTTTATTTTTTATTAACTGTACATCAAAATATTATTAACTTGTTACATTTGGAAGTAGTTTTGTGTAAATTCTTAACTATTAATATCTTATCCATTGGCAACCACTCCTTTAAATACTTCCAACTACACTATACCATACTTATTTTATAAACTCTTCTCTTATTTTCATCATTAAATGTTCATTTATTCCCTCTCTATACAAACTTGGTAAACAACCCACTTCAGTATATCCGATTTTTTCATATAGTCTTTTTGCATCTGGATTAAAATCTCCAACCACTAAAAATACTTTTGAAAAGCCTTTAGAGCAAATGTCCTCAAAGTATTGTAATAGCCTTTTGCCTACTCCATGGTTACGACTTTCTTCTTTTACTGCAATTATATGTAGATAAGGAAAGGAATGAAACGCTCCACTTATAATAAACCACAAAAATCCCAAACAATTGTTGTTTATATCTACTGCTACATATATTTCTTCTTTAGAAAATCCTTCTTCTAATGTCTTTCTAGCACTTCCTGCCTTTGAAAAATATATTCTTCCAAGTTCTGAATTCATTAGGGCTTCTTCGCAGTCATTTATGTGATTCATATTTCCTTTAATGATTTTAATGCGCATATTTTGATTTACCTCTCATGTTTTATTAGTCATATTTATTTTTAGTCTTAATATTTATTGAGTTATAATAAAAACTCATAAGATAATAATACTATACCATCATCCATAACTGTCTCACGCTTTTTATAAAATTCACATTTCTCGTATAGCTTTCTAAGATATACTCTATCTCCATAGCAATCTAATCTTAAATATTGAACCTTTGCTTGTCTAGCTAACTCTTTTATTAAAACTATAACTTTTTCAGCATACCCTTTTCCTGCAAATTCAGATTTTATCACTAATTTATGTATATAAAGAGCTTTTTCATTATCCTCTTCACTCCACAGAAAATCATCGTGTTCAAGCAAAACAAATCCACCAATAATGTTATCATTTTCATAAATTAGATATGGTTTATAGTTAGGATACATTTTTTCAAAATTAACTGGATCTAAATTTTCAATGCTCCACATAGGTTGACCAATACTTTCTAACCACTTTGCTCTTTCAAGTAGAATATCTAAAAGTACTTGGATTTCGCTTTTATCTAATGGTGTAACTCTTATTCCCATCATATATCCTCCTTGTATAATTAACACTTAAAGTCATTCCAATCTATCGGAGTAGTTTTTCCACTTTGCCAATCTTCTTTAGTAATTCCATATCCTATTGCATCATATGGTATTCCATCTTGTCCCACCCATGCTTTTCTATGGTGCGCTTCTTTAAGAAACCCACACTTATGGAATACACATCTCATTGCGTAATTATCTTGCCTTGTATTAGCTTCTATCCTTTCTTTATCATAAAAATTATTAAATACGTAGTCAACAAGCCACTTTACAGTGACTGTTCCAATTCCCATACCTTTATACTTTCTTAAAATTCTTATATCAAACAATGGATCACCATCTTGTAAATCATAAATCCTAATCATTCCTACTTTTGTGTCATTATCTAAAATAACCCAAAAAGTTTTACAATCATCACCTGTATAATACTGGTTTTCATAACTGGTTCTAATCCTTTCTGGCTTTGGATTAGGTGTTCCATAAAACTCCCATGTATCTGATATTAAAAATTCTATAAGAGTATCAATTTCATCTTTAAACTCTTCAAAGCGTATTTTCATAATTCTATCCCTCTATTCTATTGTAATAATTTTCAACTGTTACAAATATTATACTCGCTTTATAATCCAAGTGTAAATCCTTGCAAATAGAAACAACAGTAATACTTTTCAGTATCACTGCTGTTATTCTAAAACAATTATTTATGGTATTCTAAAGTCATATAAATTATACAGAATTACTACACAATTTTTGTAGTCCAATCCTCACAATTCCATATTTCAGTAACTACATCTCTGTAGAATTCTGGTTCATGGGATACTAGTAATATTGATCCTTTATATTCTCTTAAGGCTCTTTTTAATTCTTCTTTTGCTTCTACATCTAAATGGTTTGTAGGCTCATCTAGAATTAATATATTGGTTTCTGTGTTTAGGATTTTGCATAGTCTTACTTTTGCAGCTTCTCCTCCAGATAAAACCATTATTTTTGATTCTAGCTGTTTAGTTGTTAATCCACATTTAGCTAAGGCTGCTCTTATTTCATATTGAGTTTTGCTTGGGAACTCTTGCCATACTTCCTCTATACAAGTGTTGGTATTTCCTGATCTATCTTCTTGTTCAAAGTAACCTATGTATTGATAATCTCCAAGTTCAACTTCTCCACTTAAAGGTTTGACTTTGTCAAGTAAACTCTTTAATAGGGTAGATTTACCTAGTCCATTTGCTCCAACTAAAGCTATTTTTTGTCCTCTTTCCATATAAAGATCTAATGGTTTAGTTAATGGTGAGTCATATCCTATAACTAATCCTTTAGTTTCGAATATTACTTTTCCTGAAGCTCTAGCTGCTTTGAAGTTAAATTCTGGTTTTGGTTTTTCCTTTGAAAGTTCTATTACGTCCATTTTATCAAGTTTCTTTTGTCTTGATTTAGCCATATTGGCAGTAGCAACATTTGCTTTATTTCTTGCAACAAAGTCCTCTAGCCTAGCTATTTCTTTTTGTTGTTTCTCATATGCTGCTTCTAATCTCTTTTTGTTTTCTTCATATAGTCTTCTAAATTCATCATAGTCTCCAACATATCTTGTTAGCTTTCTTTCTTCTACATGATATATAAGATTAACTACTGAATTTAAAAATGGAATATCATGGGATATTAATATAAAAGCATTTTCGTAGTTATTTAAATATCTCTTTAACCATTCTATGTGCTCTTCATCTAAATAGTTAGTAGGCTCATCTAAAAGTAATATTTCTGAATTTTGCAGTAATAACTTACCTAATAATATTTTTGTTCTTTGTCCACCTGATAAATCATCTACGTCTCTATCTAAACCTAAATCCAAAAGTCCAAGACCTTTAGCAACTTCTTCTACCTTTGCATCTATTACATAAAATCCATTATGGTCTAATAAGTCTTGAATTGTTGCTGTTCTTTCTAGCATTTTTTCTAATTCTTCTGGTTCTACTTCACCCATTTTTCCATAAAGAGAATTCATTTCTTCTTCTAAATCAAATAGGTACTTAAATGCATCTCTAAGTGCATCTCTTATGGATATTCCTTTTTCTAAAGCTGCATGTTGATCCATGTATCCAACTCTAACATTATTTGACCAAAGTACCTTACCTTCGTCTGGCATAAGTTTGTTTGTAACTATGTTCATGAATGTAGATTTTCCTTCTCCGTTAGCTCCAATTAAACCTACATGCTCTCCTTTTAATAATCTAAAGGACACATCTTCAAATATAGCTCTATCACCAAATCCATGGCTCATGTCTTTAACTGTTAAAACACTCATTTTCTTCTCTCCTTAGTATTAACTTCGCTAGGATAATTTTAATAGATGGTCAAGTTTATTACAAGAGTATTTCACTTTATAATTTTATCCAATGTATGAATTGTTTTTATAGCATTTATATTTTTTACGTGGACAAAATAATATTGTTGAAGAAAGATTTTAAAGATTATCAAATGTGATAAATCAATAAACCTCAACTTCAATGAAATAAGCAGCTATCAACTTAAAGAATGCACTGGCTTACTTTATAGTTTGTCGGTGTATTTTTTTAACTTCCTTTTAATAATTCTTAACGATATTAAACATTAAATTTTACTAATTTACTGTTATTATTATTTTATAAGATACAAATATTTATTTAAGGAGGATTTTTATGAATAATAATTACACAATTAAAAGCAAGATAGTAATTGAAGTCGAAACAATTCTAGGTCAAAGCATTATCCCAACAGAAAAAATGTTTGAAAATCTAATTAACTCAGATCTTACCCAAGCTTCATATTTAGTAAAAGACGTAGAAATATTAAATTTTGCTATTGAAAAGTATACTGAAAATCTTGAAAAAATTTGTGATTAGTTTTACCTAGAGCTTCTTTTATTGAAGTTCTTTTTTTGTTTTAATTGTAAACCTATTTTAAAATAATTTGGTTGACAATTGTTTTTTGCTCTTTTATACTATGGTATATATTTACCATATAATTTATTTTAAAGGAGTTTTATTATGAAGCAAAAATTATCTATTAGAGACTTAACCTTTATAGGTATGGGAGCTGCTATATTAGCTGTTTTATCTCAATTTTCAATACCTATTCCCTTTTCTACAGTTCCAATCACTCTACAAGTGCCAGCAGTTATATTATTAGCCCTTATTTATACTCCAAAGCAATCATTTTTATCCGTTATAATTTTCATTCTATTGGGTGCTGTTGGTTTACCTGTTTTCTCTAACTTTCACGGAGGATTAAATGTAATTCTTGGCCCTACAGGAGGATATATTATAGGCTTCCCCCTAATGGCTTTGATAATTGGCTATTCTAAAAAACTGGACAATCCTATATTAACTTTCATTTTAGTTTATATAGCTATTGCAGTTGATTATTTTACAGGTGTTTTACAATTATCCATAGTTGCTCACTTATCTCTTCCAGCTGCACTTGCTGCAGGATTATATCCATTTATTATTAAAGATATTATCGTTGTATTTTTAACTGTTTTGTTAGGCGTTAAAATTAGACAAAGACTCTCTACTGCTCTTCTTTAAATCTATGTTGGGGTATGATAAAATAATATTATTATTTTAAAGAATAGAATGGGGGCTAATAATAATGATATCTAACAAAATGAAAGATCTTGTAGCTGGTAGTTCTACCATAAGAGCAATGTTTGAAGAAGGAAAAAGGCTAGCAGCAATATATGGGGAAGAGAATGTTTTTGATTTTAGTCTTGGAAACCCTAATGTGGAACCTCCAGAAGTTGTAAAAAATACTATAATAGAAATATTGTCTGAGGAATCTCCTAATTTTGTTCATGGCTATATGAGTAATTCAGGTTATGAGGATGTTAGACTTAAAATTGCTGAGTTTACTAACAAAAAACATAATCTAAATTTAACTGAAAATAATATTGTAATGACTTGTGGTGCTGCTGGTGGATTAAATATAATTTTTAAAACACTGATGAACCCAGGTGATGAGGTTATAACTTTTGCTCCTTATTTTGGAGAGTATAGAGCATATACCAACAATTATGATGGAAATCTTGTTGTTGTTCCATCAAATACAGATACTTTTGAGCCAAACTTAGAAGAATTTGAAAATAAAATAACATCAAAAACTAAAATCGTAATTATAAACTCACCTAACAATCCTACTGGAGTTATCTATTCAGAAGAAGTTATAAAAAGTTTAGCTAATATACTTAATAAAAAGCAAAAAGAATTTAATAGTAGCATTTATTTAATTTCCGATGAGCCATATAGAGAAATTGTTTATGATGATATTAAAGTTCCTTATTTATTAAGTTATTATAATAACTCTATAATAGGATATTCCTATAGTAAATCATTATCTTTACCTGGAGAAAGAATAGGATACATAGTAGCAAATAGCAATCTTGATGATTTTGATATTTTTATGCAAGGTCTAAATGTTGCTAACAGAGTACTAGGGTTCGTTAACGCTCCTTCTCTATTCCAAAGAGTAATTGCTAGAACTTTAGGAGCTGAGGTTGATGTTGATATTTATAAGAAAAATAGAGATTTATTATATAATCACCTTACAAAAATAGGTTTTTCTTGTGTAAAGCCTAATGGAGCTTTTTATCTTTTCCCTAAATCTTTAATAGAAGATGATGTTAAGTTCTGTCAAGATGCTAAAAAGTTCAATTTATTAATTGTTCCTGGTACTGCCTTTGGTTGTCCTGGACATTTTAGAATTTCTTATTGTGTTTCTTATGATAAAATTGAAAAATCTTTAGCTGCTTTTGATAAACTAGCTGAATTATATTTAGGATAATGGGTGGTTATTATGAGTAAGCTTTGGTTAGATAAAATAAGAAAAGTTGACCCCTATATTCCAGGTGAACAGCCTAAGGTAGTTAATATCTTAAAGCTAAATACAAATGAAAACCCCTATCCTCCAGCTCCTAAGGTTATTGAGGAGCTTAAAAATATAGAGGGTTCAAACTTAAGATTATATCCTGACCCTACTGCTAGTGAATTAGTAGAAACTTTGGCTGATTATTATGGTTTAGAAAAAGATCAAGTTTTTGTTGGAAATGGTTCTGATGATGTTTTAGCTTTATCTTTTATGACTTTTTTTAATTCAGACAAGCCACTATTATTTCCTGATATAACTTATTCTTTTTATCCTGTATACGGTGATTTATTTAATATTAAATATGATAAAATTCCTTTAAATGAGGATTTAACCATAACTAAAGAAGACTACTTTAGAGAAAATGGAGGAATTATATTCCCTAATCCTAATGCACCTACTGGAGTAGGTGTGGCGTTATCTTTTATAGAGGATATTTTGATAAAAAATAGAGATGTAATAGTGATTGTTGATGAAGCTTATATAGATTTTGGTGGAGAATCCTCTGTTAAACTTATAAATAAATATGATAATCTAGTTGTTATTCAAACTTATTCTAAATCTAGATCTTTAGCAGGTTTAAGGGTTGGTGTAGCTTTAGGTTCTAAGGAAGCTATATCCTACCTAAATGATGTTAAGAACTCTTTTAACTCTTACCCTTTAGATTATATATCTCAAAGATTAGCTATAGCTTCTCTTAAGGATGATGAGTATTTTAAAGATACTTGTTCAAAAATAATCAAAACTAGAGAAAATACTATTAAGGAATTAAAAGAATTAGGTTTTATAATTCCTGAATCAAAAGCTAACTTCATATTTATAACTCATCCTACTATAAAGGCTAAGGATTTGTTTGAGGCCTTAAAGAAAGATGGTATATTTGTTAGATACTTTAGTTCTTCTAGAATTGATAATTATTTAAGAGTAACCATAGGTACTGATTCTGAAATGGATAGATTTTTAAGTTTCTTAAAAGATTATATAGCTTAATATTAAAGAGGTCTTTGAATAACAAAGACCTCTTTAAATATATTATTTTATTTTTTCATCTTCAAAACTTCTATATCCTTTATCTACTTTATCATTTCCTTTATTGTCTTGCTTTTCATGAAGCTTTTGTCTTCTTTCACCTTTTTGCATTGAGTTATTAGGTTTATTTTGTGGCATAATAATCAACTCCCTTCAATAAGTATTTTTTACTTATTGAAGAGTTTTAATTCTAAGTATTATCTTCTAAAATTAACTAATCTATTGAAGGCAAGTACTAAAGTAGGTAAATTCATCACTATAAAATAAATAATAATAGTGGCTATTAAAGGTCCATTTAGTACTCTTTCTTTTGTTGAAAGTATGTCTGAAGTCACTTCTGTGACAGAATTAGAATCTAAATCTACTCTCATATAAGAATGTCTTGAACTTGCTCCTAATCTCTCATAGGAATCATATATTCCTCTAGATTTACAGTCATCCTCAATTTTTTTGATTATTATTATGGATATAGCTGCAAATATTACACCTAAAAATCCCCACACAGATAGTGCTGCCATTTTTTCACTCATTTTAAGTTGTGAAACCGCATCAGGACTCACATTGTTCTCCATAAATAATGAAATTACTTTTTGCAATGTTACTTGAAGTCCATTTATCATAAAATGCATAACTACAGATGCAAATATACTATTTGTTATCCTAACTAAATATGCTAAAACCATTCCTAAAACTGCTGCATATAGAAACTGCTGTGCATTTAAGTGGAATACTCCAAACAATAATCCTGTAACTATAGATGCTACCCATTTATTTTTAAAATCGTATCCTGATAAAACTATACCTCTTAGTGTTACCTCTTCTGTAATAGCAGGCATTACTGCTATTAATAAAAGTAATATTGGGTATGGTGTGTCCATTATAGATCCAATAAATGCTCCTACATCATTTGAAAAAAAGAAACCTGATATTAGTGAAAATAACATTACAACAGGTTGTATTGCAAATGCTAAAATCATTATCCAAAATATATTTTTAAAACTTATAGGATTTAATCTAAAAGTTTTTTTGACAGATGATTTTGTTACTAGTATATATATAGCCGCTGGAACTAAAAATAAGATTACATGATTCAGAAATAAGATAATTCTAGAATCAGTTAAATTTATGTTTTCATATACTATCCCCAAAAGATATGGAACAAAAGTGCTTATTAAAAGTATCATTAGAAAATACAAATTAGCTCTAAAAATCTTTCTCATAAAATGCCTACTTTCTTAATTTTTTTTTATTATTTTGTATAATATCCATTAGAGTTGTCTAAAATATAAATGAAGCTACTAAGCTTTATATGATATTGCCTCTCCCCCATTTTAATATAATTAACATCCCTCTAGGAGTCCTTATGAGTCTTGGAGGGTTTGTTGTTTTATTACTTTATAGTTCTTCTTACAAGGTCAAGTGCACTCATAGTAGTTCTTACTCTAACTCTATTTCTATTACCTGTAAAGTTAAATTCCTTAACTAAGCAATTCCCTTTATAATATACCCCAATATAAACTAGTCCAACTGGTTTTTCAGCTGTTCCTCCACCTGGTCCTGCAATTCCTGTGGTTGAAACTCCTAAATCAGCTCCTGCTGCTTTAGCTATACCCTCAGCCATTTCTCTAGCAGTCTCTTTACTTACTGCACCATATTTATCTAATGTTTCTTTTTTTACACCTAATCTCTTCATTTTAGCTTCATTTGAATAAGTAACTGCCCCTTCCAAAAAGCTTTCAGATATTCCAGCGTAGTTAATAAGTTTCTCTGCCACCATCCCACCTGTGCAACTTTCTGCAGTTGCTATTTTTATTCCTTTTTTAACTAAGAGTTCTCCCACAACCTCTTCTAAAGAAGTTTCTCCCTCTCCATATATATATTCTTCTAATCTTCTTCTAATCTCTTTTTCAACAGGTTTTATAAGTTCTTCTGCTTCTTTTTCATTTTTAGCTTTAGCTGTTATTCTTAAAATAGCTTCTATATCTTTAGCATAAGGCGCTAATGTTGGATTAGTTTGATTTACTATTAAGTCGTTAACTATCTCTGCCATACGACTTTCTCCGATTCCAAAAGTTCTTAACACCTTTGAAACCAAAACACTATCTGTAAATTCCTTAAGATATGGAACAACATAATTATCAAACATAGGCTTCATTTCTCTTGGAGGTCCAGGCAATACTACTATCTTCTTACCATTATCCCCTTCTATAATTGCTCCTGGAGCTGTTCCATGATCATTTTTAAGAACTATTGCATCTTTAGGAAAATAAACCTGCTTCTCATTACTTCCTACTAATTCTCTTCCACTTTTCTCGAAAAACTTTTTTAAATTCTCATAAGATTCTTTATGAAGCACAAGCTCCTTATTAAAATATTTAGCTGCCATTTCTTTTGTCAAATCATCTGGTGTTGGTCCAAGTCCACCTGTAGTTATTATAATATCTGAATTCTCAAAAGCATTTTTAAAACTTTCCAAAACTCTTTCTTCATTATCTCCAACAACTTCTTGTTTATATACATTTATTCCAAGGTTAGCTAACTCTCTAGATATATATTGCGCATTCGTGTTTACTATATCTCCTAATAAAATCTCTGTACCTACTGCAATAATTTCAGCATTCATTTAATTCACCTTCTTAATAAATTTATTAATTATAATGATATCATTTGTTGTTGGAATTTTCTAGGCAATAGCTTAATTTAAACTTTCAAAAAATTATCAAAGCGATACCGTTCTGAATTTCCTAATCAATAAAAAATCTGTCCTAAAAGTAGAGTAACTCTACTTCGGACAGACCTTTATGTGAAAAACTCTCTTACCTCAAAACCTAAACATCTAAGTATAATTAAGTAGTTTATATTTGTAACCTTTAGCTTTAAGGTGGGGTAAAAGCTAGATGGAGGTTATGTATGAGGCAAAAGAATTTATTGCCAAGTTACTGGGGCTGATTGTTTCTTTCTAGTTTTATTTTTATTTTTGCCTTCCTCTGATGCTGATGTATCATCCCAATTAGATTTCAATTTTCTAGATAATTTATTATCAACTTGACTATCTTTCGGCATATTAATCACTCCTATTCGTGAATTCTTGTCCTGTACACTATTTAATCTATGCAAATTTGCTCTTTTTATTCTTAGAAATTTTTTCATTAGTTATTTTATATTGACCGGACAAGCTTTTAAGGTTATAATTGTTATTGCCGTTTTTAGATAATATTAATGGGCTATAACTTACATAAAAGTAGGACAGAATTTTAAAATTCCGTCCTACTTATCTTCTTATTACCAGCCTTTTTTTATGTAGTCATCTTGATAATGACTAGTATCATTTTTAAATTCTATATTATATGTATCTTCTTCAATAGTTATCTTTGTAAGAGAAGTTTGTCCCATAACTATCCCCTTAATAGTTTCTTCAATTCCTAAGTTCTCAAAATACCCAACCATCAGCTTTAAAGTAATTCCATGAGTAACTATTAAAACATCTTTTCCTTTATTGTTCTCAATTATCTCCTCTAAAGCTTCTTTAGTTCTTTTTTCAAAAATATCTATTTCCTCTCCTTCAAAAGGTTTATATTCTTTAGGGTTATAATATAGGTTATATAGTTCCTTTCCATATTTCTCAGAGTTCTCTATTTCTTCCCATATCATTCCTTCCCATAGTCCAAAACCCATTTCTTTTAAACCTTCATGAAGTTTTATTTCTAAATCTTTTTCTCCTTTTAAAATTTCTGCTGTTTTAAACGCTCTCTCTGAGGGGCTTGTATATATTACATCAATGTTTATATCTTCTAGTCTTTTGCTTAAATTTTTTGCCTGATCTATTCCGTCTTTTGTCAAAGGAGAGTTATTCCATCCTTGTAGCCTTTTCTCTAAATTCCATATAGTTTCTCCATGTCTTGTTAAATATATAGTAGTTTTCATATTCTCCTCCTAAAACTTTTTCTCTTTTAATTATAAGTGTAAAAAAGATATCCCAAAAGAGATATCTTTTTTATAAAATCATTTTTTTAAAATATTAACAAAATATTGTCCTGAAGATATCTTTGTTGCTTCTATAGAACTTTCCCCTATTTTTGAAAACTTTAATCTATAGAAATTTTCAGCTTCTGGTATTCCATAGTCACACGCCTTTAATATATATTCCTTTGATTTTCTTAAATCTTTCCTATGCCCTTTTCCATAATAATATAATATCCCTAGATTAAAGCAGCATCCACCATGCCCATTATCTGCTCCAACTTCTAAAAATCTAAATATACTACTATATTTTTTTATTATTCCACCTAGTTTATATTGATTTTCCGCAAGCTTAAGTGCCGCATCCCATTCTGCCTTCTTAAAAGCTTGTATATAGTAATCTATGGCTTCACTCTTTTTTCTTTTTACACCCAATCCAAGTTGATAACAATCCCCCATTATTAAAAATGCCCTAGGATTTTCTAGCTCCATTCCTTGATTTAATAAGGCTATGCCCTTTTCTACATCCTGTTTAACTCCATATCCAAATATATAACATTCTCCTAATTCTGCTGAAGCATATTTATATCCCTTTTCATAGATGCTTAAAAAAATATCAAAAGCCTTTTTATAATCTTTTTTTACTACCATGCCATCTTTATAGAATCTTCCTATAGCATAACTAGATTGGTTAAGCCCATATTCATATCCCATATAATAATATCTATATGCCTCATAGTGGTCTTTAGGTGTTACTCCATAAGAATACTCTAAATAATCTCCTACATAAGCTGCAGCTTCCAAATCTCCTAAGTCAGCCGCCTTTTTAAAGTATTCAAAGGCTTTTATTCCATTAATTTCACCTAATTCACCATTTCTATATAACATAGCAATGTTAAAGAATGCCTCTGGCATTTCCTTTTCACAAGCTTTATTATAATATTCTAGCGCTTTGTTAACATCTCTTTTCAAAAAATCTTTTCTTTCATAAATATACCCAGCATTTATATACGCACTCCCATAATCTAGATCAGAAGCTCTAATAGATAGCTCTAATGCTTTATCTAAATCTTTCTCTACATAGTAACCTTCAATATACATTATTGATAGTCTAACCATGGCACTAGGGTCTTTTTCTTTATCTACAAGTTCTGAGAATATTTCATAAGCTCCTTTATAGTCAGTTTCTCCAGCATAGCCATATAATTTATACAATCCAAGAGAAAGTTTTCCTTCAATATCATTTAACTCTGTAGATTTCTCATAATAGTCTAGTACTTTATTAAGGTCCTTTTCTTGTCCATAATTACCTTCATACAGTTCGGCCAAATAATTGTATGCTTCCGTCATTCCCTCTTCTGCTGCTTTCTCTATGAACTCTATTCCCTTATTTTTATCTTGTTCTATATTAAACCCTTGTGTTAATATTTTTCCTGCTATTAGTTGTGCTGGTGGATAACCATGCTCCGCTGCCTTTTTACACCAATACACAGCCTTTACCATATCTTCCTCTATACCAAGTGCATTCTTATACATAGTACTTAACATGAATTCTGCTGGTGAATAACCATACCCTGCCGACTTAGAATAATATTTGAAAGCTTCCTCATAGTTTTGATTCACTCCGTCACCATCATAATATAGATTTGCAAGCTGATATTGTCCTGGAGCATATTCATTTTCAGCCGATTTAGTAAACCAATATAAAGACATCTTATAATCATTATCCGGCTTTTTGTCAGAGAGATACATCATTCCTATTGCCCACTGAGAATAGGCATTGTCGCTTAAGGAAGATTTTTTATACCATTCCAATGCTTTGTCGTAGTCTTTCTCCACTCCTAGCCCAAGTTCATACAAATATCCTATCCAAGATTGAGCATAAGAACTTCCTAAGTCTGCAGCTTCGCTAAAACATTCAAAACATTTTTCCAAGTTCTTCTCTTTATCATTTCTTCCATAGTAATAATCTTCACCATCATTTATTAAAGCAGATAGCTCCTCGTCCTCAACTTCTTCTTCATAATAAGGAAGTATATTCTCTAGTGTTTTTAAATTCTCTTCTTCATTTTCTACTATTTCAATACTTATTTCTTTTGGATAGATGTATTTCTTAAATATATTCTTTTCCTTTTCTGTTAGGCTGTCCATAAATAGAGAATAATCCTCTTCTCCAAATTCTGTTACAAGCCATGTACTTACTTCATACATGACTCTCCCACACTCCTCATCAAAGCTTCTCTTTGTATTTAGGAGATTAATAATATCATGGTATAGTTCCTCGTTTATATATCCTTTAACCATAAGGTTTCTAAGGCATATTTTAATATCTTCATTTATATATTCTATAGAAAGTTTTTCATAAACTCTTTTTACTACTAGAAGAACTGCATTTTCAAGAATATAATGATATTCTTCTGATGTCATCTCTAGCTTAGTTATCTCTTCATATATGTCTAAAAATTCTAGTTTCAAAAATCTATAATTATAATCCATGCCTTACTCCTTACTGTATTTATTTTCCTGTTCTTAATATTATATATCATAATATTTTTTCAATGCAATAAAAAGAAGTTTCACATGAAAAAAAGGTAAGGATCAACAATCCCTACCTTTATATAAAATCTATTTACTTTCCATTATAGCTAGAGCCACAGCTCCTAAAACACCAGCATCTGTTCCTAATCCAGCTGGAACTATCTTGCAATATTCTGCCATTGATTTGAAGCATCTTTCGTTTACAACTTCTTGTACTTTATTAAATAGTACATCTCCGCCCTTTGAAACGCCTCCACCTATTATAACCTTATCTGGGTCAAAGCTTGCTATTATGTTAGCTACACCAATTCCTAGATAGCTGAATGCTTCATCTAATATCTTCTTAGATACAGCATCACCTTTTTCTGCTTCTTTAAATACTTCATATGAAGTAACAGTTTCGTAATCTCTTAATGATGTTTCTACTTTACTGTTTACTGCTTCATTTGCACGTCTGCCTATAGCTGTTCCTGAAGAAGTAGCTTCTAGACATCCTAAATTCCCACATCCACATCTTGGACCACCTGGGAATACAGTAGTATGACCTACTTCTAATGCATTAGTGGTGCTTCCTCTATATATTTTACCATTTAATATAGCTCCTCCACCAACACCTGTACTTACTGTTATATATACCATATTTTCAGTTCCCTTACCTGCTCCAAACATAAATTCTGCTATTGCAGCTACATTAGCATCATTGTCTAGATAAGTGGGAATAGAAAATTTTTCTTCTATTGGCTGTACTAATTGAAAGTTTTTAAATGGAAGATTCGGTGTAGTTACTATAATTCCTTTTTTTGCATCAAGAGGTCCTGGAGATCCTATTCCGATTGCAGCTACTTCATTAGTTGCAACGTTTCCTTCTTCTAAAACCATCTCTATAGTTTTGATTATTCTTCCTAATACAGGATTATCTCCTTCATGCGCTAAAGTTGGTATTGTAGTTTGAGCTACAACTCTACCCTCAAGATCAGATAAGGCACAGCTGATCTTTGTTCCTCCTAAGTCAACACCTACTACATAATTTTTCATAGATTTCCCTCCTAGATTTATAACTTGTCCCAATAAAACTCTAATAAAATACTAGTTGCTTAAAACTAGTATTCTCAATACATAACATACTTATTATAACATAAGTATATACAAATTCTCACTTCTTTTTTATAGCATTAATAAAATAATTTCCTTGTGAATCTTCCCCTTGATACAATATGTTAAACTTATTATCTTTAAGCATAGAGCATATTATGTCTAGGTTTTCAGTTTGGGACGAATCTAATGTTATAGTAAAATTATCCGCAGTATCTACAACTCCTATATAATCATAAATATTACTATAATCACTTAATCCTATTTCTCCTTTTATCTCCATTTTATATTCTGACATCTGTGAACCCTCCTAGTGAACCACTCTAATTTCAGGCACCTATTACTTAGCATATTCCCCTTAATATCCCTATATTCTTTATTGAAATTAATTTAACCAAGAAAGTATAAATATATACCTTATTTAATAGAAAACACCCATAGGAAATTATATCCTACGGGTGTTTATATTTATCATTATCGTATTATTAAGCTTCGTTTCTAAGCTCCCTATTCCTTTTAACTTCATCTATTATAATTAAGGTTTCTGGAGCTGGAACTTCTTCATATCTCTCAAACTTCATTTCAAAACTACCTCTAGCCCCTGTTATGCTTCTAAGATCTGTAGCATACTTAAACATCTCTGCCATAGGTACTTCTGCTATAATCTTTTGAAGCTTTTTATCTGGCTCCATTCCTAACACTCTTCCTCTTCTCTTGTTTATATCTCCTATTATATCTCCCATATAGTCTTCTGGTATACTTATGGTTACAGACATTATAGGTTCTAACAAAATAGGATTAGCTTTCTCTAAACCTCTCTTATAAGCCTGAGAAGCAGCTATCTTAAATGCCATTTCTGATGAGTCTACTGTATGATAAGATCCATCATGAAGGGTAGCTTTTAATCCTATAACTGGATAGCCAGCCAATACCCCGTGACGAATACATTCTTTTAAACCTTTTTCAACTGCTGGTATAAAGTTTCTAGGTACGGATCCCCCAACAACCTTATCAATAAATTCTAGCTCATCTTCTCCATCGTTTCTTGCCTCAAATTTAATCCATACATCCCCATATTGACCATGTCCACCAGATTGCTTTTTGTGTTTTCCTTGAACATCAGCAACCCCCTTTATAGCCTCTCTATATGGAACCTTTGGTTCTTGAAGCAATACATCCACTCCAAACTTATTTTTTATCTTTGCAGCTATAACCTCTAGATGTGCTTCACCCACTCCAGATACTATGGTTTCTGCATTCTCAATATCTCTACTTATTTTAAAGGTTGGGTCTTCTTCTAATAATTTGCCCAAAGACAATGAGATCTTCTCCTCATCACCTTTACTCTTTGGTACTATAGACATAGATATTACAGGCTCTGGGAAGTTTATTTTATCATATTTTATCTTGAAGGTAGATTCACATAGGGTATCCCCTGTTGCACTATATTGCAGTTTAGCTATTGCACCTATATCACCAGCTATAATCTCTTTAGCTACTACCTGCTGTTTCCCTCTCATGAAATATAAATTACTTAGCTTCTCACTTTTATCTTTATTAGAATTATATATACTTAAATCATTTTTAGCTTTTCCTGTAATTACTTTAAATAGAGATAATTTTCCTACAAAAGGATCTGCAATTGTTTTAAATATAAATGCAGAAAAAGGCTTATTTTCATCATAGTTCATGAAAACCTCTTCATCAGTTTGTAAATCAATTCCCTTTTGCGGAAGTGCATATTCAGGTGATGGGAAACATTCACATATATCTTCAAGTAATACATCCATCCCTATAGCTGATGTAGAACTGCCACACATAACAGGTGCCACATCCCCATTTGCACAACCTCTAATTAATCCCTTATATATTTCTTCATCAGATAATTCTCCTTCTGAGAAGTATTTATCTAGAAGCTCTTCATCAGTCTCTGCAACAGCTTCCATGATAGCCTGTTTACAGCTATCTATCTTTTCCTCTAGTTCAGGTGGTATATCACAGAAAACCCCTTTAGGATTTCCTTTACTATATATTCTCGCCTTTCTAGATATAACATTTACTACTCCATGAAAATCATCTTCTTTTCCAATTGGATATTGAATAGGTACAACACTTATCCCAAATCTATTTTTTAAGTCTTCTAAAACTCTATCAAAATCAGAGTTTTCTCTATCTAGCTTATTTATAAAAAAGCTCCTAGGGAGTTTTATTTTATTACAATAATCCCACGCTTTTTCATCACCTACTGCAACACCTGATACACCGCATACTACTATTGTTGCTACATCTACTGCTCTCATTCCTTGAACCATTTCACCTACAAAATCGAAGTAACCAGGAGTATCTAACAAATTTATTTTTTTATCCTCATATTCTAAAGGTAAAATTGTTGTGTTTAAAGATATCCTCCTTTTTCTTTCTTCTAAATCATAGTCACTTACAGTAGTTCCTTCCTCTGTCTTCCCTAATCTGTCTATTGTATTTGTTGTAAATAATAAAGCCTCTACCAAAGATGTCTTTCCTGATGAACTATGTCCAACTATTCCTACATTTCTTAAATTGGAAATTTTGTACTCTTTCATACGTGCGTTAAGGTCCTAAGCCTTAACATTCACCCACCTTTCTTTAAAGTTTAGGCTATATGATGCTGAAAAATTTCAGCTAAGTCATCTATATTAAAATATTAATACTATTAAAATATTATTCCTAACTCTATAGATAGAACGCTTTTATTATTATATATTCTCCATATTTATTATATTTCCTTTTAATTTTCTAAATATTCAAACTATTTCTATTTTTAAATAAAAAAGAATACAATATTTTCATACTGTATTCTTATATATATTAATTAGGTTTTAAAACAACCTTTATACAATTGTCTTCTTTAGCATCAAATATCCCATAAGCATGTTTTCCTTCATCAATTGATAACCTATGAGTTATTATATCAGTAGCATCAAATTTACCTTCTTTAATTAACTCTAGTATAGGATCAACATATATATGTGCTGGACATTGACCCATCCTTAGAGTTATATTTCTTGAAAAGAAATCTCCTAGCGGAAATGCATTATACTTAGATCCATAAACACCTACTAAAGCTACCGTTCCACCTTTTCTAATAGCTTGAGATGCTATTTCAATAGCTGACTTTGATCCACCTTGAAGCTTTAATGCACTTTCTATTTTCTCTATAGTAGACATCTTTCCATCCATCCCAACACAATCTACTACTGCATCTGCTCCTCCTCCAGTTATTTCTTTAATATATTCACCTGTATTATCATAGTCTTCAAAATTGATAGTTTCAACTTGATTATACTTTCTAGCATGCTCTAATCTATATCCTACTCTATCAACTGCAATTACTCTTTTAGCGCCTTTATATATAGCCCATTTTTGAGCTAATAAGCCTACTGGACCAGATCCTAAAACTACAACAGTATCATTTGGTTTTACTTCTGCAATATCAACACCCCAAAGTGATGTTGGTAAGATATCAGTTAAAAATAAAACTTGTTCATCTGTCAGCTCTTCTGGAATTATAGTAGGACCTACATTTGCATAAGGAACTCTTAGATATTGAGCCTGACCTCCATCATAACCTCCAAACGTATTACTATATCCTAATAATCCTCCCGTTTCTCCATTTGGATTTGAGTTATCACATTGACTCCATAAATCATGTTCACAATACCAACAATGCCCGCAAGAAACCGGGAATGGAACTATTACTCTATCTCCTTTTTTAACCTTAGTTACATCTTTTCCTACTTCTTCTACAATCCCCATAGTTTCATGGCCTAATACAAACCCTTTAGGAAGATTAGGTATAAATCCATGAACTAAATGTAAGTCCGATCCGCAGATAGCTGTAGAAGTTACTTTAACTATTATATCATCCGATTTTTGAATAGCAGGATCTTTTACTTGTTTAACTTCTACATCTCTAATACCTTCATAAACTATAGCTTTCATTTGTAACTCCTCCAATAATTTTATTTTGTTCTTAGGTAGTATCTGTTTAAAGACTATAATTTATTTAGTTATACTTTACTTTTATATTAAACATAAATTTCATTATCAGAATATATTTTAAAACGCAAAAAAGCTATAAGATTAAATCTTATAGCTTCAACATTTACAATAATTATCTTCTATTGTTTTGTTGTTTTTTAGCTCTTCTACAATCAACGCATCTTACTGGTTCATTGTCGAATCCTTTTTCTTTGTAAAAAGCTTGTTCTCCTTCAGTGAAAACGAAGTCTTTTCCGCAATCTCTGCAAACGATAGTTTTATCTGCCATTTCAATTCCTCCATTTTTAAAGATTTATAAGTGATTAACAAATTCTCTAAAACTGGAGAAAATTATTATCTTCTTATATCTTTACTTTTTATTACTCATTTATAATATCACATTTATTATTTTGATGCAAGGATTATTTTCCTTGTAAAGTCACTAATTCTCTAAGGAACAAGTCTGCTCTTATCCCTTGGAAATAGAGTCGTTTCCCTCACATTACTAAATCCTAGCAATAAGGCTAAAAACCTTTCCAAGCCTATAGCAAAACCTCCATGTGGTGGAACTCCATATTTAAAAATATCAATATAACTTTTAAAATCTTCCGGATCTAACCCTTTAGCTGTAAAGCTCTCTATTAACATAGAGTAATCATCAATTCTTTGTCCCCCAGATGTTATTTCCATTCCTCTAAATATAAGGTCAAAAGATTTAGTCCCCTCGTTTCCCTTAGGCATTGTATACATAGGCCTTTTTTCTCTGTAATAATTAGTTATGAATATAAAATCTGAATTAAACTTCTCTTTAGCATATTTGCTTATAAGCTCTTCTCCTTCAGAATCTAAATCAATGTCATTAATAATCTTTCCATAGTTTTCTTTTAATATTTTTAAAACCTCTTTAAATTCTATTCTTGGTATTATATCGATTTGAGGCACATCAATATTCAATAACTTAATATATCTTTCACCTTCATTAACTAACTTGTTAAACATATATTTTAGTAAGTTTTCTTCAAGATCCATAATTGAATTTTCATCTTCTATAAATGCCAATTCTACGTCCATGCTTGTAAATTGATTTAAATGTCTTCTTGTGTCATGCTCCTCAGCTCTAAAAAAGTTGCCAATTTCGAAAACTCTTTCATATCCTGCTGCTATCATCATCTGCTTATAAAACTGTGGACTTTGAGATAAATAAGCTTCTTTCCCGAAGTAATTTAATTTAAATACAGAGGTTCCTCCTTCAGCACCCTCAGCTACAATTTTAGGAGAAAATATTTCTGTAAAATCTTCTTTTGATAAAAACTCTCTAAAACCTTGTAACAATATATGCTGAACTTTAAATATTGCATTGTTTTTTTCATTTCTAAGACTTAAAACTCTATTATTTAATAATGTTTCTAAAGAAATATCTAAAGAATTTTTATTTACTTCTATAGGAAGTATCTCTTCAACTTTATTTATAACATTAATTTCTTTAACTATTACTTCAAAATTATTTAAAGAGTTTTTTCCTTCTTTAGCTACTCCAGTTATCTCTACTACAGATTCATTTGTTAAATTATTTAAATCTATATCTTTGTCAACCACACATTGAACCATTCCACTTCTATCTCTTACTATTACAAAGGAAATGTTTTTTAAAATTCTAACTCTGTGAACCCAACCTTGTATAAATATTTTTTCTCCTATAGACCCTTCTAGCCTACTAATCATTATTCTTTTCATAATTGACTCCTTTCATCTTAAAAACTTTTATTTAATTTTTCAAATGTCCGAACATTCGAATGTTCGGACATTTGAATAAAAACACTAACTTTCAAATAATAAAAAAAGCTTCACTCCATTTAGGAGCAAAGCTATACTTCACGGTACCATCCTAATTAACCTTAGAATATATATAAATAAACAAAAAACTCACTCCTTAACAGGAGTGAGTTTACCCACGGTGCCATCCTTATTTAATCTAATATATAAAAAGATTATCTTTAAGCCTTTTAACGGTAGCAACCGATTTATCCTACTAAATTTCAAATAAACTTCTCTAAGGTGTCTTTCACTAAAAACTTTTCTGCGAAGCTCTCACCATCCTTCGCTCTCTATAAGAATCCTAATTAGTTACTATCCTCTTCATAGAATTTATAATATTTTATATATTATATTCCTAAACCCAAAAGAAAGTCAATACTATTAAATATCTTAATATTCAATCCATGTAGTCAGTTCTTTTGTTGATATTCTTGGTGCTGCATTTTTAGTACTCTCAGAGTAACCTAAATATATAAATGCTAATACTTCATCTTTTTCCTTAAGATAAAAAAACTCTTTCATCTTAGGGTGATAACACTCCTTACCAGTCTTCCAATATGCAGCTATTCCTAATGAATGAGCTGTAAGCAACATGTTTTGTATTCCAGCATATACCGCTCCAAGCTCCTCAAGTCTTATCACTCTTTCTTTTTCACTTACTTCTGCTGCAACAGCTATAATAACTGGTGCTCTAAAAGGTTTGTTTCGCTCTAACTCTAGTCTCTTTTTTCCTTCTTCTGTATTTGGATCTGTACCTAAATCAACTGCAATCTCTTCAATTACCTTAGATAGAGATTGTCTCCCATCCTTTGTTATAACAAAAAATCTCCAAGGTTGTGTTAAGAATCTTGTAGGTGCCCACTTTGCAGACTCTATTATTTCTTCAATTATTTCTTTAGGAACCTCTTTATTCTCAACATTGCCTATGGATCTTCTATTAATTATCGCCTCTTTTAATTCCATAGTCATCACTCCTAGTAATTGATAATAATTATTAATTAAATTATAAAATAAAAAAGAAGTTATAGCAAACTATTTGATAGTTTAGCTATAACTCCTTTGTATTTATATTCTATACTTCTTTTTTAAGTACTGATAGAAGAACTCCACTTACTACAGTTCCTGCTACCATAGCTATTAAATACATTCCAAGCCCAGTTACTACGTTTGGTAAAGCTAATACGAATGCTCCACCGTGAGGAACTGCTAATGTAACATTAAATAACATTGAAAGTGCTCCTGCTACTCCTGATCCAGCCATAAGTGAAGGTATTACTCTTACAGGGTCAGCTGCTGCAAATGGTATAGCTCCTTCTGTTATGAATGCTAATCCCATTACCCAGTTAGCTTTTCCAGCTTCTCTTTCTTCAACAGTAAATTTTTTCTTTGACATAACTGTTGCTAATGCTATTCCTAAAGGAGGTACCATACCAGCTACCATAACTGCTGCCATTATAGCTGAAGAACTTCCATTAGCTAAAGTTGCTGTTCCAAATACGTATGCAGCTTTATTTATAGGACCACCCATATCTGCTGCCATCATTATTCCTAAGATTAAACCTAAAAGAACTTTACTACTTCCGCTTAAACTAACTAATCCAGAATTCATCGCATCGTTAATTGCCTTTACAGGACCACCTAAAACAAATGTCATTATGATTGCTATTATAAAAGTTGATAATACTGGAATAATTAACACTGGCATTAATCCATCCATAGATTTTGGTAATTTAATATATTTTCTAATACCTATAACAACATAACCAGCTATAAATCCAGCAAGTAATGCTCCTAGGAATCCAGCCCCTATAGTATTAGCTAACGCTCCACCTACAAATCCAGGCACTATACCAGGTCTGTCAGCTATTGAGTATGCTATAAATCCAGCAAGTACAGGCACCATAAAACCAAATGCAGCCTTACCAGTTGAGAATATTACTTCTCCAAATGAACCTACATTTTCATAAACATAGATTCCACCAAATGCAAATCCTAATGCTATTAATATACCACCTGCAACAACAAAAGGAATCATGTATGATACACCAGTCATAAGATGTTTATATACACCTTTCTTTTGTGAAGAACCTTCTTTTTTCTCCGTATTTGTTTCTTCAGATACTTCAGCTTTTAAGACCTTAGCACCTTTAGCTTTTTCAATAAGTCCTTTAGCATCCTTTATTGCTTCTGAAACTGCTACTTCTACTAATGCTTTTCCAACAAATCTATCTTTAGATACGTTAGTGTCTGCTGCTATGATAACACAGTTAGCTTCAGCAATATCTTTTTCTGTTAATACGTTTTCAGCACCTACAGAACCTTGAGTTTCAACCTTAATTTGATGACCCATCTCTTTGGCTGCCATTTCTAATGCCTCAGCAGCCATGTATGTATGGGCTATTCCTGTTGGACAGGATGTTATTGCTACTATTTTCATAATAATACCCCCATAATAAATTTTAATATTTTACTCAAATACTTTTATAAATTCTTCAAAATTACTTGAATTCATGATTGCGTTTCTTACATTTTCATGCATTAATTTTCTTGATATTTGACTTAATGCTCTTAAGTGTATGTCGTTACTATCTTGTGGTACTGCTATTAAGAAAAATAGGTGTGCAGGCTTATCATCCATTGAACCATAATCTATTCCTTGATCACTTTTACCAAAAACTATAGCAGCCTCATTTACTGAATCGCTTTTACCATGTGGTATGGCTATTCCCATTCCTATTCCTGTAGAAAACTCCTCCTCTCTTTTTAGTACTGCTTTTCTAAATGTCTCTTTGTCGTTAATCTTGCCATCTTTAACTAATATATCTATTAATTCATCTATTGCTTCAAGTTTATTTTTAGCTCCTAATTGTAAGCAGACTCTTTCTTTAGAAAACATATCTTTTATTTCCATATGTTATATCCTCCTTATAAGTTCCATTGATTTTGGTAGTAATTCTTCAACTTGTTTTTTGCTACATGCCTCCGTACCTTCTAAAGTAACTGTAGCTGCTCCACAAGCTTGAGCAAAACCTAATGTATTTTCGTCATCTAATTTTTTTACCATAGAATACACTAAAGCTGCAACCATGGAGTCCCCTGCACCTACAGTGCTTTTTACAGGTACTTTTAATCCCCCAGCTATGTATTTCCCTTTATCAGTTATATATAACGCTCCCCTGGATCCCATAGATACTAGTATATTAGATATCTTCATATTATCTTTTACCAACAAAGCTTTTTCTAATATACTTTTTTCATCCTTTAAATCCTCATTGAACATAATTGATAATTCATGATCATTTGGCTTAATGGCAAAAGGTTTTTCTTTCATTCCTTCTTCCAAAAGTTCCCCTTCAGCATCAATAATTACTAAAGCACCTTTTTCTTTTGCGATTCCTGTCAAAACTTTATATATATCTTTTGATACACCTCGAGGTACTCCACCTGATAGAACAACTATATCTCCTTCTTTGCAAACTTCTTTATATATATCTATAAATTCATTCAGCTCTTCTGTAGATATCTGGGGACCAGCTTCATTTATATCAGTATAAGTTTTATTAATATTATCTACTATCTTCATATTGGTTCTAGTATCATTTTTTATCTTCACAAATCTATGAGTTATATTCCTTTTACCTAATTCAGATTCAAAAGATTTTCTAAATACTCCACCTAAAAAACCTATTGCTAAGGAATCTATTCCTAAATTTTTTAGAACCTTAGAAACGTTAACACCTTTTCCTCCAATATCATGTCTCACATCCATAGTTCTATTTACAGATCCCAACTGAAAGCCATCTACAATTAGTGTTTTATCTATTGCTGGATTAAGCGTCACAGTTATTACCATCAAATCACCTCCTATATCTAAGTTGTTATTATTTCCACTCCAACTTCTTCATATTCCTCAATTATTCTTTTATCAATATCATCACTAGTTATTATCATACTTACAGCTTTAACTGGACATATAACTGAAAACGAAACGTTTTCGAATTTGCTACTATCTGCCATTACTATAACTTTTTTAGCATGATTCATCATAATTTTTTTAGTTTGAGCCTCTGCATAGTTAGGAGTAGTTATTCCCTCTTCTATAGATATACCGTTAGCCCCTAAAAAAACTTTATCTACTCTAAAGTTTCGAAGTACGGCTTCTGCCATGTTACCAACCATTGCTCTTGTATTAACTCTTAATGATCCACCTGTTACTATTATTTCTATATCTTTATTACTAGATAGTTCTGATGCAATATCAATAGAATTAGTTATTATAGTCAAGTTTTTAGCTTTAATTCTTTTTGCTAACTCTAAAGTAGTTGTCCCAGAATCCATTATTATTGTATCTCCATCCTGAATGAATTCACTTGCAGTTTCTGCTATCTTTTTTTTCTGATCAATTCTTTCGTCTTTCTTATCTTGAAATGAAGGTTCATAATTTGTTTTATTATCTAATCCTACAGCTCCCCCATGTGTTCTCGTAAGAAGATTCTTTTCTTCCATCTCCTGCAAATCTCTTCTTATGGTTGACTCTGATACATTGAGCATTAATGATATTTCATTTACCTTTATACTGCTCTTTTCTTTTAAAATTTCAGAAATGATTTGTTGTCTTTGTTGCGCAAACATGATATATTTCACACCTTATCTTAAAATATTTGCTCATTTTTGCATTTGTTTGATTGCTTAATCTCATTTTATATTAACAATTTAAACTTGTCAACAAAAATAATCATATTTATTCACAAATGAGCACAAACGAATAAATCGACATCTTATACTTTTCTTATATAAAATAAAACATTCATTCGAATGTTTTTAGGATACTATATTAATTATATTAGATTAAAAACAAAAAAACACTAGGAAAAATCCTAGTGTAATAATCAAATTGGCTCCGCGAAGAGGGCTCGAACCTCCAACCTATCGGTTAACAGCCGAGTGCTCCACCATTGAGCTATCGCGGAACAAAATTTGGCGACTTCCTACTCTCCCACACAGT
>NZ_FQXU01000013.1 GCF_900130055.1 Clostridium intestinale DSM 6191 | reverse complement strand
CTAATGATATTTGATAGATTTGCAAATCTAAAATATAAATATGGGAATAGACACTTTTGGTGCAGAGGATATTATATAGATACAGTTGGAAGAAATAAAAATGCGATAACAAAATATATACAAAATCAGTTACAAGAAGATCAGTTAGCAGAGCAAATAAGTATGAAAGAATATATCGACCCGTTTACGGGAGAGCAAGCAAAAGTAAGCAAATAAAATAGCCACCTTATAGGTGGCCGCTGAAAAAGTTTTGCGATTGGCGGTTTTTCAGAGCGCGAGTAGCGCCGCCAGTATCATGCCCTTATAGGGCTTAATCAAGCCTCCGGCTGAGCCGGTGGTACTTGACTCAGTAGATAAGTTTAACTCTTTAAGCTTCTTAAGATAAATCTATTTCATTATAATAAATCAATGCGCAATTAATCAATTGCGCAATTGCGTAATTGCGTAATTGCGCAAAACATCAAAACATCAGAACATCAGAAGTTTAGAAAATCAGAAATTAAAAGTAAGGTGATTAAGGAAGAATCCTCTAAAGTATGCAATTGCTGATTTTGAAAACAATACGAGTGAATTAATGTTATAATAAGAGCTATTGAAATTATTTATAGAAATAGATGTAGAAAATATTAAGTAGAAGTTATAGTTTAAAAGAAGAAAGGTGATGAGAATGGAAGCAGTATTGGTTAAATCAGCAGGATTTATTTTTATTATTTTTATTGGGTACATGCTTAAGAGAAAAGGATTTTTTAAGAGAGATGATGGGATTTTTTTATCTAAGATAATTATGAATATAACTCTTCCAGCAGCTTTAATATCTGGAGCAAGTGGAATGAGTATAAATTATTCAGCAATTATAATAATTTTGGTAGGGTTTTTAAGTAATTTATTTAATTTATATTTTTCTAAATTTACAAGTTATAAAAATTCTTCTATTGGAAAAGCAATTAATATGATTAATTGTACAGGCTATAATGTTGGTAATTTTGCTATTCCTTTTGCAGCAAGTTTTTTTGAACCCTTAGCTCTTGTTTATATGTGTATGTTTGATATAGGAAATTCCTTTATGGTTTTAGGTGGTTCTTATGCATTTGCAAAAAATGAAGTTGAAGGCAATGGGAGAATAAACTTTAAAAATCTATTTAAGGTTTTGTTTAAATCTTTCCCATTTGATATATATCTTCTTTTGCTTATTCTTTCAATTTTTAAAATAGTGATTCCAAAAGAAGTTATTTCTATAGCAGCCATGATTGGAAATGCTAATGGGTTTCTTGCAATGCTTATGATTGGGATTATGTTAGAGATAAATATTACTAAACAGCAAGCTAAATCTGTTATGAAGATATTAGGTACTAGGTACATGGGAAATATTATAATAGCAGTATTAGTATATTTTTTAATACCACTTCCTATTTTAGCCAAACAAATGATTATTCTTATTTTATTTGCGCCCCTATCAACAATTTCAGCAGTTTATAGTAAAATGATAGATCCAGATAATCCAGCGCCAGCTCTATCTAATTCAATAAGTATTATAATTTCAATTTGCGTAATGACAGGTTTATTAGTGTTATTTACATAAAAATTAGTTTAAAAGCTACTATGAGGAGATTTCTTCATAGTAGCTTTTAAAATTATCTAAAGAATTTTTATGGAACCTATTGACATTAAAATGCGAGTGTATTATCATAGTGGTACACTAGTAATATAGATAGGAGCTGTAACAGCTATGAAATTTAATGAAAGTACGCCGATTTATATGCAAATTATACAAAAAATTAAGGCTGATATAGTATCTGGAAGGCTTAAGGGGGGAGATAAAATGCCATCTGTCAGGGAATTCTCAGAGAATTTTAAAGTTAATCCTAATACCGTACAGAGAGTTTTTCAGGAGCTTGAAAGGGAAGGAATAACATATTCTCAAAGAGGAATAGGAACATTTATTGTTGATGGAGATGATATTTTGAAGGAACTTAAGGATACCCAGGCTCAAAGATACACAGAAAGATTTGTTGATGAAATGAAGGAACTTGGAATGAACAAAGAGGATATTTCTAAATATTTATTAAAGGTATTGGAGGAAAAATTAAATGAAAATTCTTGAAGTTAATGGAATAAGCAAAAAATATCTTACCAAAAAAGCTTTAAATGGAGTTGATTTAACTGTTGATAAAGGAAAAATAGTAGGCATTTTAGGACCAAATGGAAGTGGAAAAACTACCTTTTTGAAGATAATAGCTGGTTTAACAAGACCTACTGATGGAAAAGTTCAAGTATGTAATACCGAAATAGGTTATAAAATAAAAGAGTTAATTGCATATTTACCAGATAGCGATTTTTTATATCCTTGGATGAAAATTAGTGATGCAGAGAATGTATATACATCATTTTTTAAGGATTTTAATTCAGAAAAGTTTTATGAACTATTAGATTTTATGAAATTAGAGCTAGATATGTCAGTAAAAGGACTTTCAAAAGGAATGAAGGAAAAGTTAGCATTAGCTTTAACCTTAGCTAGAGAAGCTAAACTAATAATACTTGATGAACCTTTAAATGGGGTAGATCCAGTAGCTAGAGAACAAATCTTAAAGGCAATCTTAAAAGGCTTTAACTTTGAAAGCTCTATGATAATAACAAGCCATCTTATTAATGAGGTAGAGAGTTTACTAGATGAGGTCTACTTTCTTAAAGAAGGAAAAATTGAGCTTTGTGGAAATGCAGAGGATTTAAGAATAGAAAAAAGTATGACCCTTGACGAACTTTACAGGGAGGTTTTTGCATGTTAACTAATTTATTAAAATATGAATTTATGAAAAAATGGAAAAGTATGAAGTATATTTTATTAGGCTATGCCCTTATTGAAGTAATATTATTAGTTACAAGTAAAGTATTAAATGTTACAAGTGGTGATCCTGTTCCATTTGTACAGGAGGGAACATCAGATGCAAAATTTGGATTCTTCTGGTTTGTATGCATAGTATTTTATTTTTTATTTACTGTTCTTATAAGTATTTATCCTTTTTTTGAAGGTGTAACAAGATATGAAAAAGACCTTTCTGGTAAGCAAGCTCCTTTAGAACTTATGATACCCGCACCTTCTTGGAAAAAGATATTATCAAAGTTAGTATCAACTATAGTGGTAACTGTTGGGTGTACAATAATAGCGCTTGCATCTGTAATGATTTTTATTTTAGTTATGAGTAATTTTGATAAAGTTCTACTAACTCAAATTTCTGACTGGCTTAAAATCATACTTGATTATCCATTTTCTTTGCTATTTACAATTATTTATGTGATTTTATCTTATGTATCCTTTTATTTATTAATAAATTTTTGTACAGCTGTAGCGAAAGCTATCACTCATAAAAATAAACTTTCGACCTTGATAAGTATTATAACATTTGGAGTGTTAGTAGCTATAATACTGTATTTATCCATTAAAATTGAAAATTATCCAATAGTAACTTTTACATTTTTTAAAGGATTAGCAACAGGAATGGCAAGTAGTTTAAGTTCTATGATATTGGATATAGCTATCTTAAGCTTCTTTTTTGCAGGAACATCCTATATCATGGAGAAAAGGATAGAATATTAATGAGAGAGCCTTTTGGTATAAAAAATTAATGGGAATATAAGAACAAAAGAATTTAAAAATATATAGGGATGTGGAAATAGTTTTTCTAATTACTATCTCTATATCTCTATTTTTGTTTCATGGGAATACAATAAATATTCACAGTCGCCTTTGGAATTCTTTTGTTATATAATAAATAAAAATATGTAATTGCTTGGGGGCGATATAATGTCAATTACAGTAGGAAAACTATTTGGAAATGGGGCTGTACTCTACCAAATGAAATTAATAGCAGGAAACAAGGGACTTAATAAATTAGTTGAGTGGGTACATATCGTAGAGGATGATGATGTTAGTAAATTTCTTCATGGAAATGAAGTTGTATTTACTGCTGGTATACTTAATAAAACAAAAGGTTGGCTTTTAAATTACACGAAAAAACTATACAACGTCGGAACTAGCGCCTTTGTTATAAATATTGGGCCCTATACTAAAGAGGTTCCAGAAGAGGTAATAAAATATTGTAATAGTGTAAACATGCCTCTTTATACTATTCCTTGGGAAACAAGGATGGTTGATATAACTAGGGATGTATGTTCTAGGATTATGCAAAGTGAGCAGGTAGAGATAAGTCTTGCAACAACTATTAAAAATATTATATTTCAAATTGGAGATTTAGAGACTCATATACTTCAAATGGAGAGGTATGGATATTTAAGGGATAGCAATTTCTGTTTTATTGTTATGTCTTTTGAGGGAGAAAAAGATGAAGAGTTTAATATGAATAGAATTAGAATGTATTCTGAAAGAATTGCTAGAAGTATTCATGAGCTTTATATATCTTTTCCCCATAATGATTGCTGGGTTTTGGTTTTAGTTAATTATAGTAATTATAATATAAATAGTTTTGTAACTAATTTCTTTAGCGAATGGGATATGCACTCCTGTAAGATTTATATGGGTGTAGGTGAAAATAAGGCAGGAATAAAGGTTCAGGCGGAAAACTTTAATAATGCTTTTACAGCTATGAATATGGCTAAGAAAAAAGGCAAGGAGATAATTTTTTATGATAAATTAGATATTTATAAAATTTTATTAAATACAAAAGATAAAAATATTCTAAAGGCATATTATGAGGAGACCTTAGGAAAATTAGAGAAATATGATAAGGAAAATAATACAGATTTAATGGAGTTTTTATATACATATTTAAAAAATAACGGAAGTCAAAGTCTTGTTGCTGAAAAACAATATATTCATAGAAATACAGTTAATAATCAGCTTAAAAAAATTGAAAAAATAACAGGATTTAATCCATTAGGATTAGATGAGAAGTTAAGATTTTATTTAGGATTTTATATTAAAGATTTAATGTAGATGTGCATATGCACAAAAAAACTTAGTCACCTATTCATTGTATTTAATTAAAATACAGGTATATAATATAAACATGTTAAAGATGAATAATAGAAATTTGATAAACAGCGACGGAGCTTGTTCAATAGAATAAGTTCCGTCTTTTTATTTAAGGGGAGCGTGTTATGATATGAATGGTGAGGAAATTAAAAGTACATTAAAGAAATATAATTTACAATCATGGAGCAAACAAGGAAATTTAAATCCAATATCCGTTGAAAAAGCTGATGGAATTTATTTTTGGGATTATGATGGAAATAGATATACAGATATGTCTTCTCAACTAGTTAATATGAATCTTGGATTTGGGAATAAAGCAATAGGGGATGCAATTAAGGAACAAGTAGACAAGTTTTGTTTTGTAGGTCCATCCTTTGGAGCTGAATCTCGAGCAAAGCTTGCAAAGAAAATAATCGAATTAATGCCTGATAATATGGGAAAAGTATTTTTTACAAATGCAGGTGCAGAATCTAACGAAAATGCTGTTAAAATAGCAAGAATGTTTACAGGTAAGTCTAAGGTATTTAGCCGTTATCGTAGTTATCATGGATCATCATTTGGGGCAGGAAACTTAACTGGTGAACCTAGAAGATATACTTTAGAACCTGGCATACCAGGGTTTGTTAAGTTTTTTGATCCATATATTTATAGAGAAGCTATAGATTTTAAATCAGAAGAAGAAGCAACAAAATACTATTTGACAAAATTAAGAGAACAGATAATATATGAGGGTCCAAACAGTGTTGCAGCTATAGTTTTAGAAACCATAACAGGTTCAAATGGTATAATAATTCCACCGAAGGGCTATTTACCAGGAGTTAGAGCTTTATGTGATGAGTTTGGTATTTTAATGATATGTGATGAAGTAATGACAGGCTGGGGAAGAACAGGTAAGATGTTTGGATTTGAGAATTTTGGAGTAAAACCTGACATCGTAACTTTTGCAAAAGGTGTAACCTGTGGTTATGTTCAACTTGGGGGAGTAGCAGTAAGTAGTGAAATTGCAGCATATTTTGATGATAATTTATTATCTTGTGGATTAACTTATAGCGGACATCCTCTAGCTTGTGCAGCAGGACTTGCTTGTATTAATTATTATGAAGAAGAAAACATCTTAGATAATGTAAATAAGGTTGGAAAAGTACTTGGCGAAAAACTTGAAGAGATCAAGGAAAAACATCCATCTGTCGGGGATGTAAGATATATTGGGTTATTTTCAGCTGTGGAATTAGTTAAGGATAAAGAGACAAAAGAGGCATTAGTACCTTATGGAAAAGATCCAGAAGGAGTTATGGGAAAAATCTTAGGAATGCTTAAAGAAAGAAAGTTTATGACTTATACTCATGAAAATATGATACTTGTAGCACCACCATTAATTATTACAGAAGAGCAGCTAGTTGAAGAGTTAGCTAAATTAGATGAAGTGCTTGAGATTGTGGACAAAGAATTTATCTAGATGAGGTGAAAATAGTGGCATATGAATTTAGTTTACCAGGACGTACTATTATTGGAGAAGGTGCACTTGAACAAAGTGAAAATATAATAAAATCCTTTGGAAAAAAGGCACTTATTGTATCAGGTAAAAATGTAACTAAGATGGGTACAGTTAAGATTATTACTGACTGTTTAGAAACGTGGAAAATAGATTATTTAATTTTTAATGAAATAACTGGTGAACCAACAGAGGTTATGATTGAAGCTGGAGTTAAGGCTTATAAAGAAGGAGAATGTGATTTCTGTATAGCAGTAGGAGGAGGAAGTCCTTTAGATAGCGGAAAAGCAATAGTAGCTATGACAAAACTTGAAGGTGAAATCTCAGATTACATGGGACAAACTATGGAAGGAAGGTTTCCACCCTTAGTATTAATTCCAACTACAGCAGGAACAGGCTCTGAAGCTACGAAGTTTACAGTTATTACAGATTCAAAAAAAGATATAAAGATGTTATTAAAAGGAGAAGCACTGCTTCCTGATTTAGCAATTATTGATGCTAAGTTTTCACTTACGGCTCCAAAAGGAGTTACAGCAGCAACTGGTATGGATGCATTAACTCACGCAGTTGAAGCTTATACTTCAAGAAAAGCTAATCCATTAACAGATACATTTGCATTATCTTCAATTAAGAAAATATTTAAGCATTTGCCTCTTGTATATAAAAATGGAGAAGATAAAAAAGCAAGAGAGGAAATGGCAATAGCTGCTTATGAAGCAGGAGTATGCATAAACAATTCATCTGTAACCATAGTTCATGGAATGAGTAGACCAATAGGAGCATTATTTCATGTACCACATGGAATTTCAAATGCAATGCTTATAAAGGAATGTTTAAGCTATGTTTTAGATGGTAGCTATGAGAGATTTGGTGAGATTGGAAGAGCAATCGGAGCAGCTGATGAAAGCAAAAGTGATAAGGAAGCTTCAGAAGCTTTTTTAGATAAACTCTCAGAGTTATGTAAGGTATGTGAAATACCTACATTAAAAGAATATGGTATAGATAAAGATGAGTTTAATAAATTTGTAGATAAGATGGCACAAGATGCAATGAACAGTGGAAGTCCATCAAATACAATAAAAGAAGTTTCAAAAGATGATTTATTAAAAATTTACGAAAAATTATGGTAGAAATAATTTGCAATGGCGCAAAACTTAAGGTTTTGCGTCATTTTTTATATTTAGGGGAGGCGTAGTAAGTATGATTAATGAAATAGAAACTACATTTCAAGAAGAGTCAAATAATATAGAAATTAAAATAGAAAATTTAAGCATGATATATCAAGATAAAAATGGTGGAAAGCCGGTAACCGCTCTTAAGGATGTTAATCTAGAGGTTAAAGAAGGAGAATTTATTTCATTATTAGGACCATCAGGCTGCGGAAAAACAACATTGCTTAGAATCATAGCAGATTTATTACAACCTTCTATGGGAAATATCACAGTAAGAGGACAAAGTCCAAGAGATATAAGACTACAAAAGAAGTTTGGAGTAGTGTTTCAAAATCCAGTTTTATATGATTGGAGAACAGTTAGAAGAAATGTATGTATGCCAATGGAGATTTTAGGTATGAAGAAACAGGATCGTACCGCTAAGGTTTCGGAAATGCTTGATCTAGTAGGATTATCAAAGTTTGGGAAACATTATCCTTATGAGTTAAGTGGAGGCATGCAGCAAAGAGTTGGAATTGCAAGAGCTTTAGCAATTAATCCAGAAATTCTTCTTATGGATGAACCATTTTCTGCTTTAGATGAATTTACTCGTGAAAAACTTCATGAAGATCTTTTGGATATCTGGAGTAAAACCAAAAAGACAGTAGTATTTGTAACTCATAATATTTCAGAAGCGGTTTTCCTATCTGATAGAGTTGTTGTTTTATCACCACATCCTGGACGTGTTTCAGCTGTAATAGATATTGATATTCCAAGACCAAGAAATATGGAATCAAAGCAAACGCAAAAATTCTATGACTATATAACTAAAATCAGAAACAGCTTTGAGGGGGTGTGATAATGCTAAGTAAGAAAGAAAAATACAAAGTCAATTTAGTGTGGACTATTGGAGTATTTTTAGTTTGGGAATTGATTGCTTTCTTTCTAGATAAAGTGATTAATGATCCTATGGCTGATGCGAAGTTACCTTATCCACATAGTATTATTGTATCTATTACTCAGAATTTCACTGACTTAGTTTCAGCAGCTGGACTTACTTTTTCAAGAGCAGTTTTAGGATTTGCACTTGGAGCTTTAATAGGATTTATATTAGCTATAATTATGAGTTTATCAAAAATAGCAGAAAAGATAGCTTTGCCGTATTTGATAGTATCACAAATGATACCAGTATTAGGACTTGCTCCTATAATATTTACTTTAGTTAAGGATATGAATACATCAAGAATAGTAATAGCTGCTTATATAACATTTTTCCCTGTTTCAGTAAATATGCTGAGTGGACTTAATAGTGTTGAAAGTGATAAGAAGGAACTACTATATTCATATGCAGCTAAGAAAAAGAGCATATATTACAAGCTTATGATTCCCTATAGTTTACCTTATTTATTTGCAGGATTAAAAATAGCAGCGCCAATGGCTATAACTGCATCAATATTAGTTGATATGTTAGGTTCAAGTGGTGGGATAGGTGTTAAACTTCTTTATTCATTATATTCTGGAACAAAAGATGTCTTTTGGGCTTCAGTTGTAACTAGTGCGCTTATGGGTATTATGGGTTATTTTGTAGTGATTTTCTTTGAGAAGATATGTATGCCATGGAGAAAACAAACTACATAAGGGAAAGGAGATGAAGTCATGAAAGAAAAAGTTAAAAATGTGTTGTTGCCTTTGGGATTTGGAATATTAGTTATATTTATCTGGCAAAAAGGACTTATACATGATGCGTTAGGTTTTAAGCCTTTTCAGCTACCTATACCATCACAAATTATAGAGACTCTACAAAAGAATTTTGATAAAGCTATAGCAGATACAATTGTAACAATTTCAGGAGCCTTAGTTGGACTAGCTTTGGGATGTCTTATTGGATTTTTAGTAGCTGTAATTGCTACACAATTTTCAAAGTGGGGATACACAGGACTTAGTATAATAGCAGCATTTAATGCAATACCAATAGTTGCATTATCTCCTATAATGAATCGCTGGTTTACTAGTGGATTTGCTCAAAAAGTAGGCGTAGTAACAGTAGTTTGTATGGCAGCTATGGCTATTAACGCTTATAGAGGGCTAAATGATTTAAAGCCTTTCTCTAAAGATTTATTGGAATCCTATGCTTCCTCAGAGCGGGTTATATTTTTTAAACTTCGATTACCAAACTGTTTGCCTAGTGTTTTAACCGCACTAAAAATAAATGTTGCAGCAGCAATAATGGCAGCAATGATAAGTGAATATTTTGCTGCATCTACTTCAGGTATTGGGTTTGGAGTTAAAGATAATTTAAGAAAAGGGATGATGGCAATGGGGTGGTCTTACATAGTTATGGCAGCCTTAGTAGGAATTGTTCTTTATTTAATTGTTCTTTTAGTAGAACGCAGAGCTATAAAATGGCATGCTTCACAAAGATAAATTATTTTATTTAAAAAGGGGGATATAAAAATGAAAAAGAAATTATTAACTCTATGTTTAAGCGTAGTAATGATGGGATTAACCCTTGTAAGCTGCGGTACTAAGGCACAAGATACTACAAAGACAGATGGAAGTTTAGATAAGGTGAAACTTCAACTAAAATGGCTTCCTCAGTCACAATTTATGGGATTTTATGTAGCTGCTGAGAAAGGTTATTACAAAGAAGAGGGAATAGATATAGAACTTTTACCAGGTGGAAGTGATATTATACCAGAACAAAATGTATATAACGGGGCAGCAGATATCGGAGTTACATGGGTATCAAGTTTAATGACCTATCAAGCTCAAGGATATGAGCTACAAGAAATAGCACAAGTATTCCAAAAGTCAGGTTTATTATTAGCTTCTAAGAAATCTTCAGGAATTAATTCTCCAACAGATTTAAAAGGTAAAAAAGTTGCTAACTGGTTTGGTGGTAATGAATATGAAGTTCTTGCATTATTAGAAAAATATAAATTAAATAAGGATTCAGACCTAAAGTTAGTTCAACAAGATTATACAATGGATCAATTAAAAGAAGGTTCAGTTGATGCAGCTTCTGCAATGACTTATAACGAATTTGGATTATTATTAGAAAGCGGTATTCCAGAAAGTGATTTAAATGTTATAAACATGAATGACGAAGGTGTTGCGATGCTTGAAGACTGTTTGTTTGTAAACTCTGAATGGGCATCTAAGAATAAAGATGTGGTTACTCGTTTCTTAAAAGCTACTATAAAAGGATGGCAGGAAGCTGTTAAAAATCCAGAAGCAGCTGGAAAAATTGTTTATGAAGTTGATAAATCAGTATCTTTAGAACATCAAGTGTATATGGCTAAAGAAGTAGCTAAACTTGCAGCTCCACAAGGTTTTGACTCAGCTAAAATAGGACAAATAGATATGGATGCAGTTAAACAAACAGCAAAATTCTTAAAACTTTATAATAAAGACTTGGCTAAAGATCCAGTAGTTAATAAAACAACATTTACTTCAGAATACTGGGATGAAGCAACTAAGTAATTAAACTTAAGTTCAGATGAGGGAATTCTCTCATCTGAACCATAAATATACAAGCTTAGTGCGACTTATCATCATCTAAATGGGTGATGTGTAAGTGGCAGTAATGGTATAGATAAATGAAAGGAGAATATGTATGGATTTAATTATAAAAAATGGAATGATTATAACATCAAGTGAGACATATGTAGCTGATATAGCTGTTAAGGGTGGAAAGATAATAGCAATAGGTACAGATTTAGAGGAAAAAGGAGCAAAGGTTGTTGATGCTAAAGGAAAGATGATTTTACCTGGGGCTATAGATGTTCATACACATTTGGCAATGCCTTTTGGAGGTACTGTTTCATCAGATAGTTATTTATCTGGAACAAGAGCAGCAGCTTGTGGTGGAGTTACTACAGTTTTTGATTATCCAATGCAAAGAAAAGGTAGTGGTATTTTAGAGACTGTAAAGGGAAGAAGAGAAATGGCTGATCCAGAAGTTTGTGTTGATTATGCTTTCCACTGCATTATAACAGATTTAAATGATGGGAAGATATTAGATGAATTTGAAGAGGCAGTTAATTACGGTATAACAAGCTTTAAATGTTTTTTTGTATATAAAAAAGAAGGAATGATGGTAGATGATGCAACCTTCACTAAAATTTTATTAAAAGCGAAGGAAACCGGTGCCATAACTAATCTTCATGCAGAAAATCCAGATTTAATTGATTTAAATATTGAAAAGTTTTTAAAAGAAGGAAAAACCTCAGCTTGGTATCATTATTTAAGTAGACCTGAGTATGTTGAGGCAGAAGCAGATAAGAGAGCTGTTCATATAGCAAAATCAGTAGATGCACCGCTTTATATAGTTCATATGGCAGATAAAGAAGGACTTGAAGCTGCTGTAGAAGCTAAAATGGATGGACACGACATATATATAGAAACTTGTCCTCAATATTTAGAATTTACTAGTGAAGTTTATAAGAGAGAAGATGGAAGAAACTTTGTATGTTCACCGCCAATTAAAGGACAAGAAAGTCAAGATGCACTTTGGAAAGCCATTAACACAGGAGCTATAGATACTGTAGCTACAGATCATTGCCCATTCCAAAGTTATGAAAAAGATTGGGGTAAAGATGATTTTACTAAGATTCCTAATGGTTGTGCAGGGGTTGAAAACTTATATCCATACATGTTATCTAAAGCAAATGAGGGAAAGTTAAGTTTTAACCGTGTGGTTGAGTTATGTTCAACTAATCCTGCAAAGATATTTGGATGTGCGCAGAAAGGTTCTATAACTGTTGGGAAAGATGCAGATATAGTTATATATGATCCAGAAAAAGAGTTCACTATTTCAGTAGATAACATGCATTCAGATTATGATCATACTATTTGGGAAGGTAAAAAACTTAAAGGATATCCAGTGCAAACTTATGTACGTGGATCTTTGGTATATGATAATGGTGACTTTGTTGGAAGACCTGGATTTGGTAAGTTTGTTAAAAGAGTAGGTCGTAAATAAAGATGTATTAAGAGGGGGCAATGAAATGAATAGTTTATTATATAAAGATATTTCACTTAGAGAGGATGTTGCAGGATGTTTACTTTGTCATGAGGCACCTTGCCGAAAAGCTTGCCCTCATTCAGTAGAAGTTAATAGTATTATTCTTTCTTTAAGATTTGAAAATAAGGCAGGAGCAGTAAACAAGTTACCAGATGTTCTGCCATGTGATATGTGTGAATCTAAAGCTTGTAAAGATGCCTGTTTAAAAGGTAAGATTAACGATCCAGTTAATATAGATAGAATACTAAAAGGTATATCTAGTGAAGAAAAAGTTGAAGAAAAAGAGGTTGATTTATCAATAGATTTTTGTGGAGTTAAATGTGAAAACCCATTTTTCCTCTCATCTTCTGTAGTTGGTAGTAACTATGAGATGGTAGCTAAGGCTTTTGATATGGGATGGTCAGGAGTGGCTTTTAAAACTATAGGTATGTTTGTGCCTAAAGAGGTTTCTCCAAGGTTTACAGCCCTTACAAAAGAGAATGTACCTTTTGTAGGATTTAAAAATATTGAACAGATTTCTGATTACACCTTAGAAGAAAATATTGAATTCCTAAAAAAGTTAAAGAAAAACTACCCAACTAAAGTTATTGTTGCATCAATTATGGGACAAAACGAAGAGGAATGGACTACCTTAGCTAAATTAATGACAGAGGCAGGAGCAGATATAATAGAGTGTAATTTTTCTTGCCCTCACATGACGAATAAAGGAGTAGGTTCAGATGTTGGTCAAGACCCAGATTTAGTAGCTCTTTATACAAAGGCTACAAGAAAAGGCACCCATCTACCTATATTAGCTAAAATGACACCGAACATAGGTAATATGGAAGTTCCTGCAATTGCAGCAATAAAGGCAGGAGCAACAGGTATAGCAGCTATTAACACAATTAAAAGTATAATGAACTTAGACTTAGAGACCTTTGAATCAGAACCAAATGTTGAAGGTAAAACAAGTGTTGGTGGATATTCAGGGAAGGCAGTAAAACCTATAGCCCTTCGTTTTATTCATAGCATGAGTAGTTGTGAAGAGTTAAAAGTTGCAGAGTTTAGTGGAATGGGTGGAATAGAAACCTGGAGAGATTCAGCAGAGTTTTTAGCATTAGGCTGTAAAAATGTTCAGATTACAACTTCTGTAATGCAGTATGGATATAGAGTTATTGAGGATTTAATAGATGGGATGAAGTTATATTTAAGTTCACAAGGATACCATAGTATTTCTGAAATTGTAGGGAAAGCACTTCCTAAAATAGTTCCAGCAGATGAATTAGAAAGGGATAGTATCTGCTATCCAAGATTTAATAGAGAAAAATGTGTAGGTTGTGGTAGATGTTATTTATCCTGTTATGATGGAGGCCATCAAGCAATAAAAATGGATGAAAAAAGTAAAAAGCCTATACTTATTGCAAATAAGTGTGTGGGATGTCAACTATGTGTAACTGTTTGTCCAGCTAATGCTGTGGCACCAGGAAAAAGGGTTAATAAAAAAATATAAGGGGGATACTGAGATGTTAACTTGTAGTAAAGAAAGACTTGAAGACAAAATTAAAACTTTTAGTAAGTTTGGAGATACAGGAAAAGGAGGTATTACAAGATTATCTTTATCTAAGGAAGCTCTAGAGGCAAGAGAAGAGTTTTGCAAAAGGTGCAGAACACTCGGAATGGAAATAAAAACAGATGACATGGCTAATATTTATGCAACTATACCTGGTGAAGAAGGACTTCCAGCTATAATGAGTGGTTCTCATATGGATTCAGTTAAGCAAGGAGGGAATTATGACGGTATATTAGGAGTACTTACAGCACTAGAAGCTGCAGAAACTATTGTTACTGAAAAGATAAAACATAAACATCCAATTACGGTAGTAGTATGGACTAATGAAGAAGGTGCTCGTTTTGAACCAGCAATGATGTCTTCAGGAGTTATAACTGGCAAATTTGATAAGGATATTATGTTAGCATCAAAAGATATTGAAGGAATTACATTTAAAGAAGCTTTAGAAGCTAGTGGATATATGGGTGAAATAGAAAACAGGGCTAGCTCAGAGAAGTACAAGGCTTTAGTGGAATTACATGTAGAGCAAGGACCAGTACTTGAGGATGAAAAAATAGATATAGGAGTTGTAGAAGGGGTTTGCGGAATGATAAACTATGAATTTACATTTATAGGTCAAGCAGATCATGCAGGAACAACACCTATGAAGTATAGAAAAGATGCTTTATATGCAGCTGTTAAAACCATACAATATCTACATGATGAGCTTGATAAACTTGATAGCAAGTTAGTATATACAACTGGTAAAATATCAGCACATCCTAATATCCATACAGTTATTCCAGACTGTGTAAAGTTTACTTTAGATGCAAGACATCAAGACCCAGATGTTATAAGTCAGGTTCTTAATATTATAAATGAAATTCCTAAGGTGGTTGAAAAGTGTGAAGCCAGTTATGAAAAGGCATGGTCACGTAATACAGTTCGCTTTAACCCTGACTTTATAGATTACGTTGAAAAAAATGCAAAAGAATATGGTTATTCTACTAAAAAAATGTATAGTGGTCCAGGACATGATGCTCAATTTATAACAGAAATAATTCCAACAACCATGATTTTTGTACCAAGCGAAAATGGACACAGCCATTGTGAAAAGGAGTTTACTCCACTTGAAAATTGTTTAAAAGGAGCAAACGTATTATTACAAACAATATTAGATATTGATAAAAATTAAATATTAAGATATTAAAAAACTCACAGAATCTAGTTAGATTTGTGAGTTTTTACTTTTTATAGAAATAAATATTTATAAATAAAAATTATTAATTAGAATTGACTATTAAGTAAAAAGATGCTAATATTTTTACAAGAACTAACGATAGGTAGGAAGAGGTGAGGATTTGTCTAAACAAAAAATACTTGATGCTGCCTTTGAATCATTTTCAAAAGGTCACTATAACAGTGTAAGTATTTCTGAGATATCACAAAAAGCAGGGATAAAAAAACCTTCTATCTATGCACATTTCGATAGTAAAGAAAGTTTATTTTTACAAGTGTTTGAAGATGAGTCTTCAAAGATTTATTCAAAGTTTTTAAATCTTATCAATGAGAATAGAGGATGTGATACAAAAGTTATTCTTGAAAATATTTTAATAGAAAGTATTAATTACATAAGAGAGAATAAACCCATTGGAGGATTTTTAGCTTATTTGTTTTTTGTAACATCTTACGATTTACCAGAAAAAATTATTGGTAGAATAGAAAAGTTCAAAAATTTAATGAATGATTTAATTTCTGAAATAATTCAAAATGGAATTAACAAAGAAGAATTAACAAAAGAGGAAATTGATGCTATAACATATTTCTATTATTGTCTCTTACAAGGAAATATACAAATGGAGTTAAATTCAGATATTTTTAACATGGATAAAGTTAATAAAAGTTGGAACTATTTTTGGGAGGGTGTAAGAAATAAATTTTATGGCACATAAATAAAAGCTTAAGGGGGAAAAGAAAGTGGTTAGCAAGTTAAAATTAAAAGGCAAAATTTTAGTAATGACAATATCTTTATTAGTAGTTTTAGGAGTTTCAGTTTTTGGAGTTGTATTTTCTCAAATAAAAAATCTAGTTGTAAATAATTTGAATACTAGCCTTAATAGCTATGTTAATTTGGCAGAGAGTATTTTAGACGAGAAGTACCCTGGTAATTGGAAAGTAGAAGGAGACAAGCTTTATAAAGGGAATACTATTATTAATAATAATACAGAATTTGTAGATACCGTTAAAGAAGCAACAAATTCGCCAACTACAATATTTCTTGGAGATACTAGAGTTGCTACAAATGTAATAACAGATGGTAAAAGAGCTGTTGGAACAAAGGTATCTGAGGAAGTAGCAAATGAGGTTTTAACAAAAGAAAAAGAGTATATTGGATCAGCTAAAGTACTTGACTCTAAATATAGGGCAAAGTATGTACCAATAAAAGATAGCTCAAATAAGGTTATAGGAATATTTTTTATAGGAATAGAAGAATCAAAGATAAATTCTGAAGTAAATGCTTTAATGTTAACAATAGGGATAATAACTTTTGCAATAGTGGGACTAGCTATCCTAATATCAATATTATTTACTAATTCCATAACAAAAAATATTAAAAAAATAGTATTTTCCTTAAATAAGATTTCAAATGGAGATCTTACGGAAGTTTGCGACATAGATGCAAAAGATGAAACAGGAGATATAGCAGAAAGCTTAAATAGCATGAATAAAAATATATCTTCATTAGTTAAAGAAATCAAAACAACATCAAATTATTTACAAGAAAAAGGAGAAAATTTAACTGCTGTATCAGAGGAAATGGCATCCTCTTCTGAAGAAGTAGCTATGGCTATACAAGGTGTAGCCAAAGGAACTGTAACTCAAGCAGAAGACCTAGTACAAGTATCCTTTGTACTTGAGAAATTTGGTAGCGAAGTTGAAGAAATTGTTAGTGATATTTATGAAATAGATTCAAGTTCTAAATATATAAGTTCTATGGCAAACACAAGTAACGAAGATATGAGTCACTTATTTAAATCCGTTGAAAATATAAATCTTACATTTAATGAATTCATGAATAAGATAAACCTGCTTGAAGGTAATATAATAAGAATAAATGATATAACAAATGCAATTAATAGTATAGCTGATAAAACTAATCTATTAGCTTTAAATGCAGCTATTGAAGCAGCTAGAGCAGGTGAAGCTGGAAAAGGATTTTCAGTTGTAGCAGATGAAATAAGAAAACTTGCAGAGCAATCTAAAAATTCTTCAATGGATATAAATAGTCTAATAAATAATATATCAAAAGATAGTGAGAATATTATTAACTCTGCTGATGGAATGAATTCTGAGCTTAGTAATCAGATAAACATAATAAATACTACTATGGATTCCTTTAAAAATATAATTCAGTCTGTTAATGGTATAATACCGATGATAGAGTCTGTAAATACCTCAGCAATATCAATAAAAAATGAAAAAGATTCGATAGTTAAAAACATAGAATCCCTAACAGCTATATCTGAGGAGGTTTCTGCATCATCAGAAGAAATAGCTGCATCATCAGAAGAGATGAGTGCTTCTTCTCAAGAGGTTACAGCTACAGCTCAAGATTTAAGTGATATGACTATGAATATGAATAAATTAATAGACAAATTTAAAGTATAATTATAAAGACACATGTATAGTAGCCATAATTGACTACAAGATATATGTGTCTTTAATATTTATATATAGTTTCAGTATTAAAAGTTATTATTTTACTACTACTCCTACGCCGTTTGGAATTACAACAACCTCTGCATCTTTTCCTTTTATTTCATAAGCCATTTCTAAAGCTTCTTCAAATGTGTATGCATGTTTCATGTGCATACTTTTAATCATATCTGGATTACACATATCAGTAACCATAATTACAGTATAGTTACATAAAATTCTTGCAAGTATTTGAAATTCCCATTGATCAGGAATGGTTTCATTTCTAGGAACAGTTAATACCTTGTCCAAAAGTTCTTGAGGATTTTTAGCTTGTGCAACATTATCATAAAAAGATTGGCCGCCATGACCATCATTACAGGCTGATATCATAATAATTATTCCACCTTTTCTACAAGTAGCTTCAGCAGCTGTCATTCCTTTTACAGATTGGTATATATTTTGATCTAAAGGATATCCACCATTACTTGAAACTACAATGTCAGCAGGTATGCTTTTTACACTTGAAAGGTCCATTACAAACTTACAACCTTCTTCATGAGCTAGTTTACTATCTCCAGCAAAAGCATTTATAATATTTTTATCTTCATCTATAACAACATTTAATATAAATGCAAGGTTTGCTTTTTCAGCAGCATAAAGCATGTCTTTATGAATAGGGTTGTCCTTTATTATTCCAGTTCTAGCTTTACTACTATTTATAAATTCAGAGCAGTGATTAGCCATTATAGTTTTTGCAGAAGCTATTCCAGGTAATACACTTTTTCTACCTCCAGAAAATCCAGCAAAAAAGTGAGGTTCTATAAAACCTTCTGATATAAGCAATTCAGTTTCCATAGCTAATTTATTTAAATAAAGTTCCCCGCCAGAAGGTAGAGTTCCAACATTAACTAAGGTACTCTCATCTGTAGAGATATGATTTATTATTTCTTCATTTTCTGAAATTGTTTTACCAAACTTATTAATCATTTCTTCCTTTGTAGTGGGTCTATGAAAACCTGTTGCTATAAGTATTTTTATATTTATATTTGGATTTACTTTTCTTATTCTTTTTAATAATATAGGCATGGTAATTTTACTTGGAACTGGTCTTGTATGATCACTTGTAATGATAACCATGTTATTTTTACCTTTTACGAGTTCTTCTAAAGAATTGCTGCCTAAAGGTTTATTAAGTGCTTTGTTTACGATTTCATCTTGAGAAATAGAAGCCCTGTAATTATTTGCTTTTGACTCTAAAATACCTTTTAAATTTTTATCCTCGATATTTATCTTTAGTGTTTTATTAGAATAAGGGATATCAATTGTATTCATAAATTATCCTCCTCTTAAAAATTATACACAACCATATTTTAACATATAAAACAAAATATAAAAAAGCCTTGCCAGGAGTATATAAGATTAGCAAGGCAGAGCTTTTTTAAGTATATATCAATATAAAGGTATCTTAGAGTAGATTAAAGCTTAATAGTAAGTTAAAAAGAGATTTAAACTAATCTAGAGTTATAATGTCTTCCTCATTTACTCGTTGCATAGCTCCAAGAACTTTAAAAATGCATCCTATAATTGCTATGTTGTATCCTTTACTTATATTTAAGTTAGGGGTTGGAGTTAGTGGAGTATCTACTATGGCTTCTGATTCAACAATTTCAGCATATCTCCTATCTGCTACATTGCCAAAAATAATATAAGCAATAAGTACTAGGCTATTTGATAAAGCAACTAATCTATTTGGGCTAACAGCATTATTAGGTTCAGTTCCTTTTAATCTATTATATATAATTTGTTTATCTTCATGTGCTGAAAAAAGAAGAACTATATAAGCAAAAATAGCAATGTATGCTGCGGCAATCTCTTTATCTATTAATTCTAAATCAAGCTGTACATTACCAGTTTGACGTATAGAAGTGCCATTTATAGAGGAGTTATTTGTAGATCCATTATTTGTAGAGTAATTATATGAAGGCATATATTCATCTCCAAGAATTAATTTAACTACTACTAATATATTAATATATATAGTTAATGTGTCCCTTTTTAAATATTAAGAAAAAAAGACTTTGGTACTTAATATAGCAACAAAAGTCTTGATGTTTAAAATTCTATTAATACTATAGCTTTATTATTTATTGCGAATACGATAAATAATTAGGGTTATACATGAACAGAAAATATTTATAAGAATATCAGAAGCAGTGTCGTGTATTCCTCCTGTCAACATATCAGTTTTAAGTATAAGATCTCCAATGTATTCAAACATCTCCCACAAGGTTTCTAAGGTAATGGAAAAGGTAAATGCAAAAATAGTCTTAAATGTAAAAAATCTTTCTTCGCTTATTTCTGCTTCTTTTCGTATAATTCCTTTAATTAAGTTCATACCAATTATAACAGCATAAGAACCAAATGCTCCATGTAATAATAAGTCCCACCACCAAAAAAATTCATAAAAGTGTAAAATTTCACCCAAGTATTGAGCCGAAAAATTGAATATTAGGGCTATTGGTAGAAAGTTTTTAGGTAATTGAACTTTTTTGACTCTAGCAATGAAGCCAATTATAAATGGAATAGGAAGACATATAAAGGCTAATAAAGATAAAAATATATTATCCCATTGTTTTTCTATAATATTGAATATACAAGTAATTAAAATAATAATTCCAAATAAAATAGCTAATTGTACAGAAATTTTATCTTTTTTATTCTTCATAATTAATCCACCTCGTAGGTAAGTAGTATCTCTTTAGTTAATATCTTTATAAACAGAATAAAATATTCTCATTAACAAAAAAAATAAACTGTTATTACATTGCCTCATATTGTAATAACAGTTTATTTATTATTTTATAGATTTCTTTCCAATTATACACTCTAGTAATATTATCATTTAGAGGAAGTCTATTGTAGTTTGTATCAATAAGTAGAACCTTATAGCCAGCATTTGAAAGCTGAAGTGCATTATCATAGCTATCCTCAATAAATATGTCACAATTAAGTTGGTTAGCTGTTTCAACTTTATCTGGTGAACCTAAAACATAAAGACCATCATAAGAAATTTCATTTTTCTTAAGATAACCATGGGTTAACATAGTTAAGCTTTTATCTCTAGCAGTTACAAAATATATATTATTATATATACTAAGTTTATTTATTAGTTTGCGAGCATTTGGTAGAAGTTCTTGCTCAAGATGAATTTGAAATTTATGATTTTCATAAAATTCAGCATAAACACTTTCCTCTACACCTAAAACATTAGGAATTGAATATTCAGTAACTTGTTCTTTAGAAACATTGGTATTAAAATATTTATTAGAAAGATTTAACCAATAATACGCATCAGTTATTGTACCATCAATATCAATACAGATGTTTAAATTTTTCATTTAATCACTCTCCTTATATGATTTATATTATCATTTGGAAGTTAAGGTTTTATTAAATATAGGTTAAATATATATAAGTAAGGATGGTAAAAGTATGCAAATTAATAGATTATTAGAAATAGTGATGATTTTGTTACATAAAGAAAATATCACAGCAAAAGAACTTGCTGAACGGTTTGGAGTATCTACTAGAACTATTTATAGAGACATAGATGCACTTAGTTTAGCAAATATTCCTATATACACAAACAAGGGGAATAAAGGTGGAATTAGGATATTACCAGAGTTTACTCTTAATAAATCTATTTTTTCAGAAGAAGAGCAATCAGAAATGTTAAATGCCATGCATAATCTTAAGGCTGTTAAATATCCTGAAATTGATGGAGTTTTGACTAAACTAGGAGCTTTATTTAAAAATGCAAACAGTTATAACTGGTTGGAAGTTGATTTTTCTAGTTGGGGAAGTGGGGAAGAAGAAAAAAATAAGTTTAATAAAATTAAAACATCAATTTTAAGTCATAAGGTTATAAGTTTTAATTATATAAATTACGATGGAGAGGAAACTAAAAGAGAAGTGGAGCCTTATAAATTAATATTTAAAGGGCAAGCTTGGTATGTAGTTGGATTTTGTAGAACTAGAAATGCTAATAGAACCTTTAAAATCACAAGAATAAGAGAACTAATCATAAGAGATGAAGTATTTGATTTTGTAGATGGAGATGGAAGGTTTATAGATAGTTCCTCCTCAAAGAATACTATGATTAATCTTATATTTAGATTTAATCGTAAAATAACCCATAGAGTTTATGACGAGTTTAAAGTTGAAGATATAAATAATAAAAATGATAAATATATAGAAGTTAATACCTCATTTGCAGAGGGGGAATGGGTATATGGATATATACTATCTTTTGGTGCAGATGTTGAGATTATAGAACCAGAATATATAAGAGAAGAAATAAAAAATAGATTAAGTGATGCTGTAAGAAATTATTTATTATAAGTAAGTAATAGTTAAATAATTGTCACAATTTCTCGAAAAAAACAAAAATTTAGTTGAAAAATGAATAAAGAGTAGGCAGAAAAAGTAGACTACCTATTGAATGTCTGAATGTCTGAATGTCTGAATGTCTGAATGTCTGAATGTCTGAATGTCTGAATGTCTGAATGTCTGAATGTCTGAATGTCTGCACTTCTATTCGGTAGAAGCGGTTCTCAGCTTCAGCCTAATTCTTTTATATTAAGTAAAAGGAATCTAATGGAGAATTCCTGCGGAATCTCCTACAGGGCAGAGGGGCACCTTTATTCGGTAGGCGCGTCTTTCAGCGCCAGTCTAATCCTTCTAACCTCTATTCAGTAGAAGTGCTCTTAATCTTCAATCCAATCCTTTTAGTATAATAAAAAAGGATTGGATTGAAGCTTTTGAAAAGAAAAGCTTCTACATAGTAGAGGTTAAAGGAATTTAATGAGACTTGGGAAGAAGTCTCTACAGGGCAGAAGTGCACCGCCAGTCTAAGGCTTTATATAGATTCTAAAGTGAGTGCAAAAGAAATTTATAAGAAGTATTAACGTGTATACGTACATTATTTGCAGGTGGTGATTAACCACCTGTTTTTTGTTGTGTAGAAATTTTTTATTGACAGGAAAAGGATATTAATGATATCATGTGACCATGAAGAATAAATTGGTCATAGGGTGGTGATTGTATGGCGAAAGCTTTTACAGATGAGGAAAAAGATATAATAAAAAATAAACTTAAGTTAGCTGCACGGGAATGTGCTTCAAAATATGGAATGAAGAAAACTACTGTAGATGAATTAGCAAAAGAGGTAGGGATATCTAAAGGTGCATTTTATATTTTTTATGACAGTAAAGAACTACTATTTTTTGAGATGATGGAGGATTTGCATGAAGAAATTTATACAAATGCTGCAAGAGCTCTTATTGAGAGTGAGGATGAAGAGGAAAGTGATAGATTGGCAAAAGCTTTTATGACAGCTCTTAAAAGTATGGCTGAAAACAATCTTATGTATTTTTTAGAAAATGAAATAGAGTTTTTACTTAGAAAAATCCCTAAAGAAGTTAAAGAAAAACACTACCATAGTGATGATTTTCATATAAAAGAACTTATGGAACTTACTAATTTTAAGTTTTCTGTTTCTTATGAAGTGGCTTCTGCTGTAGTAAGGGCTTTGATCTTAACAGCTTCTAAGAGAAAAGAAATAGGGGAAGATTTTGATGAAGTTATTTGGATTTTAGTAAAAGGTGCATGCGAGAATATGCTAAAAAGATAGTAAGGTATACCCAAATAATATGATTAGTAAATAATACATAATAAGAAAGGAGGATTATATGAAACCTATTGTTGAATTTAAAAATGTATCCAAAATTTATGAAGTTGGTGATAAAAAATTAATGGCGGCTGACAGAGTTAATTTTACTATTGATGAGGGTGAATTTGTTGTAATACTTGGACCAAGTGGAGCAGGTAAATCAACTATACTAAACTTGCTTGGAGGAATGGATTACGTAACAAGTGGAGAGATTGTAGTTAATGGTGAAAATATAGAAGGTTATTCTGATAATGAACTGACCGAGTTTAGAGGTGAAAATATTGGATTTGTATTTCAGTTTTATAATCTAATACCAACACTAACTGCATTAGAAAATGTGTCCCTTATAAAAGAAGTTGTAAAGGACCCCTTAGATGGAAAAGAAATATTGGAGTCAATAGGACTTATAGATCACGTGAATAAATTTCCATCCCAATTATCAGGAGGGGAGCAGCAAAGAGTATCAATAGCTAGAGCTTTATGTAAAAATCCAACAATGTTATTATGTGATGAGCCAACAGGTGCATTAGATTCTGAGACGGGAGTTATGATTTTATCGTTACTTCAAAAAATGTGTAGAGAAAATAAAAAGACAGTTATAATAGTAACTCACAACGGAATTCTTACTGAGGCTGCGGATAAAGTCATAAGGGTTAAAAATGGGAAAATACAAGAAATTATTATTAACACCTCACCTAAAAAAATAAGTGAGGTGAATTGGTAATGTTATTTCGTAAAATGCTTAGGGATATGAAGCAGCATAAAGCACAGTTTATTTCTATTTTTCTAATGGCTTTCTTAGGCGTTTATATCTATAGTGGTGTAGGTGGAGATTGGCATGGATTGAAAAAGATAGTAGATAAATATTACTCAGATACTAATCTATCTGATATTTGGATTTACAGTAAAGGATTTTCTAAAGAGGATATAGAGAAAATTGAAAAACTTACAGATGTTAAAGAAGCTCAAGGTAGGATGAGTATTGAAGGGATAGGGGATTTTGATAATAATCCAAGTTTAAAACTTAATTTCTTAGATGAAGATAAAGTATCTAAAAATTTTCTTGTTGAAGGGGAAGAATTCTCGGTAGATAAAGAAGGTATTTGGTTAGATTATAGTTTTGCTAAGGAAAAAAAGTTAAAGATTGGAGATGAAATAAAGGTTAGTTATTATGGAGTCTCAATAACTGAAAAGATTAAGGGTACTATATATAATCCAGAGTATGTTTATTTTACAAAAGCTAATGACATGATACCAAATCATAATAACTATGGTTTTGCATATTTATCATATAAATCACTACCAGCTGGATTTAATATTGTATATACAGATCTATTGGTTACTAGTGAGAATAAGAATTATTCCGCACTTGAAGATGAGATAGATAAAACATTAAATGGAAAATATAGTGTTATTATATCAAGAGAGGATTTTCCGAGTTTCACTATGTTTGATGAGGAAATTCAACAACACAAAGCCATGGGACAGGTATTCCCAATAGTTTTTTTAGGAATAGCAGTTTTAACTATTGTGACCACAATGTCAAGATTGGTGAATTCTCAGAGAACACAAATAGGAACTCTAAAAGCTCTGGGTTTTAAAAGAAGACAGATTCTTTTTCATTATATTTCTTATGGCTTTTGGTTACCTCTTTTAGGTGCAGCCTTAGGAGCTATATTAGGACCAATAAGCTTACCATTTCTTTTTTATAAATCTCTAAAAACCACTTATACACTTCCAGAATGGAAACCAGGGATAGCCTTGAGTTTTGGAGTGGTAGCATTGATTTCAGTGACTTTATGTGTTATAGCAACTTATTTAACCTGTATGAATGTATTAAAGGACACTCCTTCAGAAACTTTAAGACCTAAGGCACCTAAAATTATGAAACAAAACATTATAAGCAAGACTAAGCTATGGAATAAACTTGGGTTTAATGCTCAGTGGAACTTTAGAGATATATCTAGAAGTAAAATAAGATCTATAATGGGTATAGTTGGAGTAATGGGATGTATGGCATTATTAGTTTGTGCATTTGGGCTGCAAAACAGCTTAGATGATATGAGTAATTGGCAGTATAGGGATATATATAGATTTGATAGCAAATTGGAGCTTGAAGAAAATATAAATGAACAAGAACTTAAAAATATAATTGATAATACAAATGGAGAAGTCTTAATGGAGGGAGCTATTGAGGTTAAAGTAAATGGAGCGAAAAAGAGTGGAACCATGCTTGTGACTGATGATACAACTCTTATAAAATATACGGATAAAAGTAGAAGGTTTATAGATTTACCTAAAAACGGGATATCAATAAGCTATAAACTTGCAAACTTACTTGGCGTAAAAATTGGAGATAAAGTTGAGTGGCATATTTATGGAGAAGATAAGTGGGTATATTCCAAAGTAAGTGAAATTTATAGAGTTCCTATTTCACAAGGTGTAGTAATATCTAAGGATGATTATGATAAGCTTGGATATGATTATAAGGCAACCTCAGTTATAACTTCAGAAAAAGTTAGTGGGGACTTGAAAGGCGTGAATTCAAAGTGGACAAGAGAACAGCTTATAGAAAGTTATGATACTTTAAGCGAAGCTATGAACACATTAGTTTATATATGCATTTTTGCAGCGGCCCTTCTAGCAATAGTTGTTTTATATAATTTAGGGGTTATATCTTTTGTAGAGAGAGAAAGGGAACTTGCAACTCTTAAGGTTATTGGTTTTAAAAGAATAAAAATAGCCAAATTATTATTGACTCAAACGATAATTTTAACTATTTTAGGTATGATAATAGGTGCACCTATAGGAAAGGCGCTTATTGAATATATGTGTTCTTTTTTAGGAGATGATTTTGATATGATGGTAGTGATAAATCCATTAAGTATTATTTATAGCATTATTATAACCTTGGGACTTTCGATAATTGTAAATCTAATGTTTTCAAGAAAGATAAAAGATATCGATATGGTAAGCTCACTTAAGGGTGTAGAGTAAATTCTATTGATGTTTTTTTGGAACTCGTAAATAACTTAACTATTCATAAAAAATAAGAAGAACAATTCAGCGCTTGTGAGAATTAGATTAATTGAAGATAAGTAGATGTACTTTTTCTCACAGGCGTTTACAAAAGATAGGGGAAAAACAATATTTATAGTAGTTACGAAATTCTTTTACGAATTTAATTAATGGACATATAGGAAGAAATTTGTCAATAAAAAATAAGTATTTTCTTATTTTGAAAAGGTTAACAATTCACCTTTAAAATCAATTAAACTATAAATCATGTAATAATAAATTGAATTTAGAGGTAGGAATAATGGGAGTTTATAAATTAACCATAAATTTATTGAAATCAGATTTAAAACAATGTATTTTTTATTGTTTATCCATAGCTTTTTCTGTTGGGATTATTTTTAATGCATTTAATATAGTGACAAATGAAAGTTTTGTTGCATTAGGAAAAAATGAAGCAGAAGTATCGTCCACTATAATATTTTCAATAATATCAATAGTAATCTTATTTACTTTCTTCGCAAATTCTTATTTTATTATGAGTAAAAGTAAAGAAATTGCAACATCTATTTTAAGTGGAGCTAATTATTATAAAATATCAGCATTACTGTTTTTCCAAAACTTTATTATTATAGGACTTGGAAGCATATTAGGTTATATTTTAGGAATAATTATTAGCCCCTTATTTTTATATATTATGTTTAGAGGACTTGGCATAAGCGGAAGTATTTTGGATTTATCTACTGAAGGTATATGGGGAACATTTGCAGTTATAATAGTACAATTTTTTTGTGTAAGTTATGGAGACTTTATGTATGTATCCAGTAAAGAAATTACTGAATTAATGAAGGAAAATAGACAAGTATATAAACCTGACGATAGGATAGTAAAAATCCCTAAAATTGTATACTTAATTATCTACTTAATACCCATAGTAACAATATTTATAAATCCCAAAAAGTTAGATCCATCTGCTTTAATTTTTATAAATATAATTTTTTCAATATATGGAACACAGGGAGTAATTAGATACTTTTTGCCAGATATTATTTTAAAGCTTAAAAAGAATAAATACATAAATGATAAAGTAAAGTTAATATCCTTTAGTAATCTACATTATTCTTTAAGAAAATTAGATTTTTTAGTTGTGATACTTTCTGTTTCTACAATTACGCTTATAGCTTTATCTGGATTATATAGCCATTCTTCTAGTATTAAAATAGTAAGTATATGCTCCTATATTACTATTATCATTTTAATGGCAATAACTATTTTGTATAAGCTGATGATTGAGGTAAGTAATAGAAGATATGCATTTAAGCAGTTAAGATTGATAGGATATACTATAAGTCAAATAAAAAAAGTTATATTTCATGAAGTAAAAATATTTTATTACATGGTAATAGGTATTCCATTATTTCATATAGTTATTTACTTAATATTATTTAGGAATATAGGAATCATATCTACGACTTTATCTTTAGCATTTTTGGGAGTTTATCTATTAACCTTTTTAATTATAGGAATAATATCGTATTTTGTGTATAGAAGGTTAATAACCAGTTATTTATAGGAGGCAGTTATAATGAAAAAAATAATAGAGGCTAAAAATATTATAAAAGTTTACGGGGACAAAGCAAAAGTTAAAGCATTAAATGGAGTTAGTTTAACTGTCAATGAAAGTGATTTTGTATGTATTATGGGACCATCTGGAACAGGTAAATCTACATTTCTAAACATATTAGCTACTATTGACAGACCTAATGGTGGAGAGGTAAAAATAAATGATAAAAATGTTACTATTATGTCAGAAAAAGAAATAAGTAGGTTAAGATATGAAAATATAGGTTTTGTGTTCCAAGAATTTAATCTAATAGATTCACTTACTATAAGAGAGAATATAGGGGTTCCCTTGGTGCTGGCTAATAAAGATAAAGAATCTATAAATAAAAAAGTTGAAGCTATTTCTAAGGATCTTAATATACATAACCTTTTAGATAAGTTTCCATCAGAGTGCTCTGGCGGACAAAAACAAAGAGCTGCTATTTGCAGGGCCTTAGTTACAAATCCTAAAATGATAGTTGCAGATGAGCCTACAGGAAGCTTGGATACCAAAAGTTCTCATGAATTACTTAAGATTTTGCAAGAAAGAAATGAAAAAGATGGAATTGCAATTCTTATGGTTACCCACGATTCTATGATAGCAAGTTACTCTAAAAAATTAGTTTTCTTAAGAGATGGAAAGATTGATGAAGAGATTGAAAGAAAGTCTTTAACCCAAAAGGAATTTTTCTATAAAATTGTTGATACTACGTCTAGAGAATCACAGTCATTATTTGAAGCATTTTAACAAATATCCCTTAGTTTAAAGTATAATTAAAAACTAAGGGATATTTTTATTTAATTCATGATAGAATAGGTAAAAAGATTATTTTAGATAAATTATTATAAAGGAGCTTAATTACAATGAAGAAAGCTTTAATAGACTTTTGCAAATCGATAGATATAGAATGTGTTGGAATAGCTCCACCAGGACCATATTATGACTTTAAAGAAAGATGGGAAAAGCAGATAGAAAGAGGGTTTTTAACTGGTTTTGAAGAAATAAATATAGAAAAAAGGGTAGATCCAAGACTAACATTAGAAACAGTAAAATCAGTTATAGTATGTCTATTTCCATATTATATTGGGGAAAGCACGGAAGGTAATATTTCTAAATATTCTTATGGATTAGATTATCACATAGTAGCTAAAGATAAGCTTAAAAAAATAGGAGAATTTTTAAGTGAAAATATAGAGGGTTTTCATTATAAGGAGTTTTCAGATATTGGGCCTTTAAGCGATAGATACTTAGCTCATAAGGCAGGCTTAGGGTTTTGGGGAATAAACAATCATTTAATAACAGATAAGTATGGAAGTTATGTATTTATTGGCTACATATTAAATAATTATCCTTTTGAAGTTGATAAACCTATTGAAAAAACTTGTGTTCAATGCTTAAGATGTATGAATGCCTGTCCTGGACAATGTATTCAAGGAGACTTCACAATAAACCCACTCAAATGCAAGTCATATTTAACTCAAAAAAAAGAAGAACTTACAAAAGAAGAAGAAGAAATAATTAAAAAAACATCATTGATATGGGGATGTGATGTTTGTCAAAATGTATGCCCTCATAATAAAGGAATTGAGGAAACTATATTAGAAGAGTTTAGGATGGATTTAAAATATAAGATAGATTGTGAAGAAATAAGCAAAATTTCTAACAAAGAGTTTACAAGAAGATATAAACATAAAGCCTTTGGCTGGAGAGGGAGGAAAATACTAGAAAGAAATTGTGAAATAATTAATAAAAATTAAGATAAAATATAAAACACTCTGATATAAAATCAGAGTGTTTCTTAATTTGGATTTGTATTTCTAATTAATACCCCTATTAATTAAATTAATTATTTTGCAGCTTTTGCAGCTTCAACAAGAGCTGAAACATAACCTTTAGTATCAACTAATGTAGCACCACTTACTGTATCAACCATCTTTTCAGTGCTAGTATCTTTTAATACTTTTTCTAAATCAGCAACTGTTTTACCAGTTACATATTTTTCGATAGCTGCTAAAGAATCTTCAACAGGAGTTGTAGCCTTACCTTTTTCTTTCATATTTTTGTTGTAGTATTCAGTATTAGCTTTCTTTGAAGCTAAAACATTTTTTGGATCAGCATAACCTTTAGCAAAATCTTTATCTGAGTTAGGTACGCCTGTTGCTACATCTGTGCTCATAAATTGATAATCATCTAAATAAGCTCCAACAATTGTATCACCAGATACTGTAGCTACTGCAATTGTGAAACATTTAGTTCCGTGAGCAGCATATTCAACTTTACCCATTTTTATGTTGCTTGTATCAACTGGAGAAGTTGATGCAGGTTCTGTTTTGCTTCCACATCCAGCTAGTCCTAAAACAAGACCTAATGATAATACGATTCCTAAAAATTTTTTCATAGTAGTTTGTCCCCCTCTAAATTGGTATTACGTTTTCATTTATATATTACAGTGTCGTTATTTTTTTGTCAATGGAAATGTTAATAAAATTGAAACATTTTTAACAAATATTCAAAACTATCACTTTAACAGAAATATAATTAAGCTTATAATAAAAAAGTAATAACTTACTAAATACTTTAATAATAAGGGGAGCAATATATGTATAAGTATAATGATTACCATCTACACTCAAAATTTTCTTTTGATTCTAAAGAGGATATTAAAAATATAATTTTAAAAGCAAAAGATAAACATATTAAAGAAATATGCCTAACAGAACATTTCAGTATGATAGAAGCCAATGTTAGTTATGGATTCTTAGACTTTGAGGAATATGCGCAAGAGATTTCAAAGTATAATTCAACAAATAATGATATAAATATTAAACTTGGTTTAGAAATAGGAGAAGGACATTTAAGGATTAAAGAGATAGATGATTATTTAAAAGGAAAACCTATAGATTTTATAATAGGTTCACTTCATAGAATAGATAATATAGGTGTAATTAATCATATAGAAGAAAAAGATATTGATGAAGTGTACAAAAACTACTTTTTAGAAATGTATGAACTTGCAGATACAAGTGAATATGATGTGTTGGGACATATGGACTTAGTCCAACGATATGCTTGGAATAAATATTCAAGATATAATTATTTAGATTATTTAGATCTAATAGATAATTTATTAAAAAAAGTTATAGAAAAAGGAAAAGGTATTGAAATTAACACATCTATACTAAAAACACGAAATGATTTTATGCCGAAACTTGATATAGTTAAAAGATATAAAGAATTAGGTGGAGAAATAATAACTGTTGGATCTGATGCACATAGTGCTGATAGAGTAGGGGAAGGTATAGAGTACGTATATGAGTTTCTAAAGGAAATAAATTTTAACTATATAGCTACCTATGATAAAAGAAAAGTAACACTTATACCACTGTAGAATTTATTTTTTCAGTAGTTTCATTAGATTCATTTAACAAAATAGGGTGTGTATTAACAAATGTTTAGAACACTCTATTTTACTTATTGGAATCAGAAGGGTCAGGTGGTATAATTTACATAAAAGAAGCAAGTGAGGAAGGCAAAATGAAGAATTTAAAATCTATACATATTAAACTAGCAATGATAACAGTATTATTTATTTGGACAATAGCTTCATTAGTTATCGTTTTTAAAAATATAGTTGGAGATTTTACTATAGGGTTAGTAGTGGGAAACATTTTTCTATTAGTGATTGTATATTTGTATCTATTAGTAGACTCCATATTAAAATTAATAAAGTTAGATTCCAAGAACATAAAAGATAGGGGATTTAAGTTTATAGTATTTTTTATCCTAATAGTTATTTTGGATTTTATCCTATATTATTTTACTAAAGCCAAGGGTTTAAGATTAAGTACAAGCGTACCAGTGTCAATTGTACTTTCATTAGGAATTTCTCTTTTTGATTTACCTTTTATAACTAAAATTAAGGAAGATGATAAGGATGAATAATAATATTTTAATAATTGAAGATGATGTATCCATAAGTGATATGGTAAAAAATTATCTAATAAAAGATGGTTTTAGTGTTACAACTGCTTTTGATGGAGAAGAAGGAGTTGTAAAATTTCTTAATGATGATTTTGATTTAATAATATTAGACCTAATGTTACCTAAACTAGATGGACTTGATACTATGAAAATAATAAGGAATAAAAGTTCAGTTCCTATATTAATAATGTCAGCTAAAGGTAGTGATGTGGAGAAGGCTGTAGGACTAGAGCTTGGAGCAGATGACTACATAGCTAAACCTTTTTCAATGATAGAAATATCAGCAAGAATAAAGGCTGCTATTAGAAGAGCTACTAAATATTCAACTAACAAAGAAGACAATATAATAAAAATCAAAGATATAACTATAGATTTAGATAGCTTTTTGGTTAGTAAAAATGGTGAAAATATTCAACTTACATCAAAAGAATTTGATATATTAAAGTTATTTGTAAAGAATCCTAATAGAGTTTTTACAAAAGCTCAAATTTACAGTTTTGCATGGAAAGAAGAATACTATGGAGATGAAAATGTTATAAATGTACATATGAGAAGACTTAGAGAGAAAATTGAAGATGATCCTTCAAAGCCTGAATATATAAAAACCTTGTGGGGAATTGGGTATAAACTGGAGGTAAACTAATTTGCTTATTATTTTATGTATTGTAATAGCTATATTAATCTGTATTATTTTGTTTCAGTATTTTTCGCAAAAAGTTAGAAATGAAAACTTAGTATATATAAAGGGAAAATTAAAACAAATATTAAATGATAATAGCGAAGAGAAGATATTGGTTGTAACTGATGATAAGGTTTTAAAAGATCTATTATCAGAAATCAACAAACTTTTAGAAAACAATCAAATGATTTTAGCTGAATATAGAAAAAAAGAAGATTCTATGAGGAAAATGCTTTCAAATATTTCTCATGATTTAAAAACTCCCCTTACTGTAGTTTTAGGTTACATAGAGACCATAAATTTAGATAAAAGTATGCGTAGTGATGAGAAAGAAGTTCTTTTAGAGAAAGTGCATGACAAAACTATTGAGGTAATTGATTTAATAAATAAGTTTTTTGATTTAGCTAAATTAGAATCAGGGGATAAGGATATTTCTTTGACTAGGATAAATATAAATGAGGTATGCAGAAAAAATATACTGAACTTTTATGATATATTAAATTCTAAAGGATTTGAGGTAGATATTAATATTCCAGAAAAAGATTTATATGCCTTTGGAAATGAAGAAGCACTTGATAGAATCTTAAATAATTTACTTTCTAATTCTGTTAAATATGGAACAGATGGCAAATTTATAGGATTAAGTATAGAAGAAAATGAGAAATCTATTTATATACATGTAATAGATAAAGGAAGAGGAATAGAAGAAGATAAAATAGATAGGGTTTTTGAAAGAATGTATACACTTGAGGACTCAAGAAATAGGGTTTTTCAAGGCAGTGGACTAGGTCTTACAATAACCAAAAGATTAGTTGAAAAGATGAATGGTGAAATATTTTTAAAAAGTATACCTTATAAAACAACAACATTTACAGTTAAGTTAAAAATAATAGACTATTAAATGAAACCAAGATGTATGAAATTATAGCATCTTGGTTTTTAAACTTAAGTATTTTGTAAGATTTGATTAATAAAAAAGAGAAGTTGAAGATTTAGAATAAACTTAGAGATAAGGTAATAAAAGGAGTGAGAGCATTGAAATATATATTAAAAACTACAAACTTAACAAAAACATTTAAGGATAAAAATGTTGTTTCAAATGTTAATATGAACATTAAAAAAGGTGAGATATATGGATTTCTAGGACCAAATGGAGCAGGAAAAACTACAATCATGAAGCTTATTACTAACTTAGTTAAACCAACTGAAGGAGAAATAGAAATCTTCGGAGAAAAGCTCACAAACACATCATATGAAGTGTTAAAAAGAATGGGAACTATAATTGAGTACCCAGTATTTTATGACAAAGTAACTGGAAGAGATAATCTTGAACTTCATTGTGAGTATATGGGATATCATAATAAAGAAGCTATTGATAAAGCACTAGATTTAGTAGATTTAAAGGACATTGAAAATAAAGCAGTTAAGGATTATTCATTAGGAATGAAACAGAGGTTAGGAATAGCAAGGGCTATATTAACTAAACCGGAGTTATTAATATTAGATGAACCTATTAATGGACTTGATCCTATTGGTATAAAGGACATGAGAAATTTACTTAGAATGTTAAATAAAGAATATGGAATGACTATCTTAATTTCAAGCCATATCTTAAGTGAAATAGAACAAATAGCAGACACTATTGCAGTAATAAATAATGGAAGATTGGTTGAAGAAGTTTCTATGGAAGAGATTAGAGGGGAAAAGAGTGAGTATATAGAAATTATAACTAAGGATTGTTCTATAGCTGCTTTTGTTTTAGAAAACAACTTAAATATAACCAATATAAGAGTCGAAGAAAATACACTTATAAGAATATATGATTTAAGGTTAAGCCAAAATGAGATATCAAAGGCTTTAATTCTAAATGACGTTAATATAGAAGCAATAAACAAAAAAAATAATTCTTTAGAAGATCATTTCTTAAAGTTATTAAAGGATGGTGAAAGAAGTGCTTAATTTAATAAAGCTTGAATATAAAAAGGCAAAAATAAGTGTTAAATCAGTTGCTATAACCAATATAATATTAGTTCCATTAATAATGGTTACTGTTTACCTAGCTAAGGCTGAAGGAGATTTACCTATATATGACTATGGTACTATGTTTGAGTTTGGTGGTGTAATGGTAAGATCAGTATTTTTAGTTTTTACTGCTGTAATAATATCTAGGGTTATGATTAGCGAATATACAACTAAAACTATAAATATTATGTTTATGTACCCAATAAAAAGGATGAAGATAATGGTATCGAAAGTGATTTTAATATTAAGTTTTTCCTTTTTAAGTATGTTTTTATCTAGCATATTCGTAAATATATGTATATATATTATAAATAAGTTTATTTATATTTTTGATGAAAGATTGACATTAGAGATAATTTCAAAAGGGTTAGTTAATAATTTTATTTTTTCTTTAATCTTTTCTTTTATTAGTTTAATTCCAATGTTCGTAGGTATGAAGAAGAAGAGTACAGTAGCTACTATAGTAACATCAGTTATAGTACTTAGCATACTAGGCAATGGGGTTCAAGAATCAATAATAATTACAACTGCTATGGGGGTTATCGGAATAATAGCTTCATATCTATCTATAAGAAATGTTGAAAATGCTGATTTATTAAACTGATAAACACCACCTTGATTAATTTCAAGGTGGTGTTTATCTTACAATTTTATACTATATTCATTACGAGTAGCAAAATGATCATAACCAGCTTTAATGAATGCATTTGCCATAGGAACATTATTTATGTCAGTATCTGTTTTAATTACATCAACATCATTATCTAAAAGTATTTTGGTTCCTAGGGAAAGAAGAACATCTACATACCCTTTACCACGCTTTTCAGGAACCACACCTATATGACCTATAGTTCCAAATGAGGGTGCAATAGTAGGCATAACTAAACCTATTAGTGAATTATCAATTTTATCATATATTAATTTCCACCAAGAGGGTTTATAATGCATATTCTTAAGATATTTAAAGTTTTCTTCTGCTTGAGCAAACGCACCTATTGAGTTTATATCAAAATTAATTCGTTCATCTAAGGTAGATTTTGAAACTTCAAGTATAGCTTTAATATATTCACTGTCATCAACATCTTCTAAAGATCTGATGATAAAATTTTCGTAATTAAAGTTAACTAATGGAGCACTTGATGAGTAGATGAATCTTTTAGTTTTTCTAGAAACTTTAAAACCAGAGGTTTCTAGAAGTTTAGACCTTTTATTAAAGTGTTCCTGCCACTGAGGATATTGAGCTGGGGAATCTAAAACATATCCCAAATTAGCAATAGATAGATCTTTAGAGATATCTTTAATCTTTTCTAAAAATAAAGTTCCTAGTTCTAAATACTTCTTATTTGACCAATCTAAATCTAATAAAACTATATCTAGTGGTTTATCTAGTTTAGGAAGAGACCAAAATATAAATTTTCCTAAAAAATCACCATTATTTTCTAAGACATAACACCATTCTAATCTTGTGCAGCCAGATTCTAAAAGCTCAGTAACATATTTTTTTATATCTTCTAAATTTTCATGGCTAGTTCCTATTGATAAGAATCTAGGAAATTCACCTATTTGTATGGGACGAACTGTAATATTTATCATAGAGTACCTTCTTTCTTTTAAATAAATGTTTTTTATTAATAATAAACATTTTCATCCCTCCTTTTAAATTTAATAGTAAGAAAATAAATTTCTATAATTATTATATAATCATTAATAGAATTTTAAAAGAAAAATTTGGGTTTTAGATTCAGCTACTGATATAATAATAGGTATAAATTAATTTTATAATATGAAAGGAAGTATTAAATATGGCATTGATAGATTGCAATTTTCACTCATATGTACTAAATACAAAAGTAAATGTAAGAGTAGTAATTCCAACATTATTTGATATGAATAAATATGAAAAAACTTTGGATGAAGTTTATCCTATTAAAAAGTTTAAAACTTTATATTTGTTACACGGAATGTTTGATGATTATAGTTGCTGGACTAGACATTCTAATGTTGAGAGATATGCTGAAGAGAAAGATCTAGCATTAGTAATGACTTCAGTTCAAAATAGCTTTTATGTAGATACAGAATACGGGCATAACTACTACACATTTATTACGGAAGAACTTCCAAGGTTTGTTAGAATGACATTCCCTTTATCAGATAAAAAGGAAGATAATTTTATTGGTGGATTATCAATGGGGGGATATGGTGCACTTATGATAGCACTTAGAAATCCGGATAAATTTGCGGCAGCTGTTTGTTTATCAGGAGCTGTTGATGCTTTGGAAAGCGTTGATTTTTCGAATGAACCTCCTTTTATTAAGTTAAAGGCAATGTTTGGAGAGAATCCTGAAAAGGTTAATCCATATAAAATATATTCTCTTATAGAAAATCTGACTAAAAACGGTCTTAAACTTCCAGGAATATATCAAGCTATAGGAACAGAGGACTTTTTATATGAATCAAATGTTAGATTTAAAAAGTATCTAGAAGAAAAAGGAATTTCATCTACTTATGAAGAAGGACCAGGAGGACATGAATGGGATTTTTGGGATACTTATATTAAAAAAGCAATAGAGTGGCTTAATTTATAAATAGGATAAAGCTTAAATTAAAAGGTGATTTGATGAGTAATATTATTATAGATGTAATAACAAAAACAATAGTAGAAACATTATATTTGACAGCAGTTATAATTGTAATAGGCTTTATTTTAGGAGCATTAAGAAATAATTCACTCAAAAATTTTCAAAAAAGATTTGGAAGTAAGTCACTTATGATTACAGGTTTTATAGGAGTACCTATCCATGAATTAAGTCATGGATTAATGGCCTTACTCTTTGGGCATAAAATAACTGAGGTAAAACTTTTTCAAAAACCAGATGCAAATGGAACTATGGGATATGTAAAACATAGTTATAGAAAAAATAATTTATATCATGAGATAGGTAACTTTTTTATAGGAATTGCGCCTATGTTTGGAGGAACTATATCAATTATAGCTTTAATGAGATTTAGTATTCCTAAATCATATTTTAATTTAATTGAAATTCTTGAAAAAGGATTAAAGTTCGAAGTATTAAATAAAGAAGTTTTTTATAATATACTTATTTTATATAAAAGTTTTATAAGAAATATTTTTCTTATAGAAAATTTTAAAAATCCCTATTTCTATTTATTTTTATTTCTATCAATTTGCATAGCTTCTCATATATCCTTAAGTAAGGCAGATGTAAAAGGAGCTTCAAAGGGATTAGATGTTATATTTCTCTTATTACTTATACTTAATGCAATAGGATTTTCAAACTTAATATCTGAAGTAATTATTATAAAATATAACATTTTAATGACTTCTATATTAATTTTAGCAGTTGTTCTTTCATTAATTACATATGTCATAAGTGTAATTCTTTTGGAACTGAAGATTTAAACATTTAATTAAATTAAGAAAAATAAGATGCCGAGTAAGTTCTCAGCATCTTATTTTAAATAGTGTGTTGAAATATAAGCTGAGGACCTTTAGGTCCTATTTTTTTTATTGAAGTATCAGTGTATCCGCAACGTAAATATAGGTTTTGAGCAGGCGTATTTTTTTCATTTACAGCCAAGATTAGTTGGTTTATGCCTGAAAAGTTATTTTTTATAAATTCAAGAACAAGCTTTAAAGTTTGTTTTGCATATCCATTTTTTTGAAACCTATAATTAATTGAAAAAGAACGTAATAAAATTGCATTGGGATTATGTATAAATTCCATTATATCTCTACCGTAATGAAGAATAAAAAAGCCAACAACCACATCATCGAGTAATACAACAATAGGAAACCTGTGTCTATCAGATAAGCAAAGATGAAGCACATCTTTAGGAAGCGCGGTAAAAACTTCTTGTTCTGGTGGAAGACAGAACCTTAGTAGTTCTGGAAGGTGTTTTTCTTTATAAAAATCTAAAGTTATAATGCTTGACATCTTATCCTATAAACCCTCCTTGATTTACTATAATTACTGAGATTATAACATTATAAAATTTAAGAGTAAAGCTAAAATTAATAACCTTAAATATTAATTATGAAATTTATTCTAAATAATATAAAAATATAAATTTAATTATTATTGTAGTAATAATCAAAAAAAATGAATATTTTATAGTATTACTAAGTTTTAGAGGTGATGGATAATGCTGCCTAACATAGAGACTATAGATCCAAATTTTAATTGGAATGATTCCAATTATATTTTGATCGAATACCAAGGTAATATAGAAAGTCAGATGAGTAAGTTTCCAAATGCGAGATTAATAATAGTGGATAGAAGTCGTGCTGTATTGGTGGTTTTAGGAAATCTTTCAGATGTCATAAAAGGACTTGGAGTATATGTTTCTAATGTAGAGCTTAATGCATTATATTCTCCGTGCGAGACATCACCTGGAAATGCTGCTGGAGCTGACTTATTTCATACAAGTCCATATCTTCAATTAGATGGAACGGGGACTATTATAGGAATTTTAGATTCTGGAATAGACTATTTAAATGAAGAATTTAAAAATGAAGATGGAACTACAAGGATATTAGCGATGCTAGATCAAGGTGGCAGAAGAGACTATTCAAGTGAGGATATTAATAATGCAATAAAGGCAAAAAATCAAGGGTTAGATCCATATTCAATAGTACCACTTAGAGATGACCAGGGACATGGTACTTATATGGCAAGTGTTGCAGGAGCTAGGGGAGTTAATCCAGATATTATAGGGGTTGCACCTAAATGTCATTTTGCAATAGTTAAGTTAGCTATAGCTGATGAGCGTACGAAAAGTGAATATGCGGTTGTTGGAGATAGCCCAGTGTACACTACAGTAGCGTTGATACTTGGAATGAGATATTTATACGAAGTAGCAGTTAGGTATAATATGCCAATGGTGATTTTAATACCATTGGGATCTAATACTGGACCTAAAGATGGATTAAGTACAACTGAAAGATTTATGGATGAAATTTCTGCTACTAGAGGAATAACATTTGTGACACCTACAGGAAATCAAGGAGATGGAGAAAATCATGCTTCTGGAGAATTAACGAATGTAGGTGATGTATCAGAAATAGAATTAAAGGTAGATAGTAATCAAAGAAATATATGGATGGAGATTTGGGTCAAAAATCCAGATAAGTTTACATTATCAATAGTATCTCCAACAGGTGAAATAGTACAAAGGGTTCCACCTATTCCTAATAGGCAAACAGAAGTAAGTTTTCTATATGAAGGAACTAGGATGATTATTGAATACCTTTTACCTGAAAGGCAAACAGGAGATGAGAGAATAATTATAAAAGCTACAAATATTAAAGAGGGTATATGGAAGTTTAGACTTTTAGGGGAATTAGTTGTAACTGGAAGATATGATGCTTATTTAGTTTCAAGACAGTTGTTAGCGCCAGAAACTAAATTTTTAAGACCAGATCCATATATAACATTATCAACACCATCAACAGCCACTCAAGCTATAACAGTGGCAGCTTATAATCAAAGTAATAACTCTGTAGTTGGGTTATCTGGAAGAGGTTATACAAGGGACGGGAAGATTAAACCTGATATAGCAGCAGGAGGGGTAAATGCATTAGTTGCATCTGTAGGAGGTGGAACTCAAACCATTACTGGTACAAGTGTAGCAGCTGCAGTTACAGCAGGATGCTGTAGCCTAATATATGAGTGGGGTATAGTTGAGGGTAATGACCCATCTTTATATTCACCAAAACTTAAGACTTATTTAATAAGAGGAACAGAAAAAAGATTAGGTGATACATATCCCAATAGGGAATGGGGGTATGGGATGCTCAATTTAAAGGGAGTATTCGATAATATTAGATTTTTAGTTTCTGAAAATAAAAAAAGAAACAGATATAGAGATGGATATTATGTAGGAAGTTTATTTGTAAGACTTCCATAATGAATTAATATAAGTCAAATAGCAATGATTTAGAGGTGTTTATTATAGAAACAAATAAGTTTGATAGTGGATTAAATTTGTTAAACAATGTCCCAGGACAACTAATATATAAAGTGGTTGCTTTATCGGAAAATGAAAAAATAAACCAAGGTAATGTTGAAGTTATAGTATTGTTTGGAGATAATTTAGAGCAAATTGTAAGTTCTACTGCCAAAATAGGTGGAGTGTTTGAAAATTTAGGTTTTGGTTTTGGAATAGTAACTGTTAAAGCATCAGATATTAGAAGATTATCAGAACTTGAAGGAGTTCAATATGTTGAGCTTCCTAAGGTGTTATTTACATCTGACTATTATAGTAATAGAGCTTGCTGTGTTTTAAGCGCTTGGGAAAGTTATGGTCTTTCAGGTGAAGGGGTTATAGTTGGGTTTATTGATACGGGCATAGATTATACTCATCCTGCATTTAGAGATGAAAACGGAAATACTAGAATAGATTATATTTATGATTTAGGGGAAGATAGAAGAGTATATAATAGTACACAAATAAATGAAGCTATAAGAGCACAAAACCCATATTCAGTAGTAAATGTAAGGGATCCTTTAAATCATGGAACACATGTTGCTGGAATAGCTTGTGCAGGTGGAAGAGTTCCCAGGGTAAACTATGGTGTAGCTTATAAAAGTTCAATAATAATGGTTAAAACAGCAAGAGGCGGGCTTTTAAACTATGCCTTAAGCACACAGATAATGAGAGGAATAAAGTTTATTGTAGATAGGGCAAAAGAATTAAATAGACCAAGTGTCATAAATATAAGTCTAAGCACTAATGATGGTGCGCATAATGGAACTAGTTTATTGGAGCAGTATATAGAGACTATATGCAAGCTTGAAAGAGTAGCGATAGTTGTAGCTGCTGGAAATGAAGGTGATGCTGCACATCATACACAAGGATTATTAGAGAATACTAATAATATTATATTAAGTATTTCGGAAGCAGAAACATCAGTATCTTTACAGTTATACAAGCCTCTTTTAAGCGAATTGTCTATACAAATAACAAATCCGCTAGGAGAAAGAACAGGAAATATAGTCTTAAATGAAGGATATAAAGAAATGAGTATAGGTAAGGATAGGTGTATTATTTATAATACTGGGCCTAAACCTTTTGACATAAATGGAGAAATAATTGTAAGCATAGTCCCTTCAGCAGACTATGTTCCAAGTGGTCAGTGGAGTATAAACTTACAGTTATTAAATGAGTATAGAGGGGTTTACAACATATGGCTTCCTATATCAGAAGCTTTAAATACAAAAACGAAATTTCTAAATCCAAGTGTATATAACACGTTAGGCATACCTGCAACGGTACAAAGTGTTATATCGGTTGGTAGTTATAATTACTTAACCAATTCGATTTCACCATTTTCAGGAAGAGGAAAAATTGAAGTAGGATCTTTTAATAAACCTGACCTTGTTGCACCAGGTGATGAGATATTATCAACAGTTTCAGGAGGTAGCTTTGAAACTAAGTCTGGAACCTCGATGGCAGCACCACATGTAGCGGGAATATGTGCACTGCTCTTAGAATGGGGAATCGTAAGGGGAAATGATCCGTTTTTGTTTGGAGATAGGCTTAAATATTACTTATCCAAAGCATCAAAAAGAGAAAGAAAAGAAATAGTTTATCCAGATCCTACTTGGGGATATGGTACTATATGTGCTTATGATTCATTAAGGCTTTTAGGTGCATCAAGGGGAAGAGAAAATTTAAATGAAATGTCTAGACAAAATATAGAATATGCTTTAGTTGAATATCAGGGAGATATAGTTGGAGAGGCTAACAAACTTAATGGCGTAAATGTTCAAATTATAGATAACGAGAGAGCACTAATACAAACAACGGTAATGTCAATTGATGATGCTATAGCTTCCTTAAGAAATAGGATAACCTATGTATCACCAGGCGCAATATATACATTGTGTGATATTTCTCCACTTCAAGCTTCAGGGGCAATTATGTTCCAAGATACAAATGCACAAAACAATTTTTTATCTTTAAGTGGATCACAAGTCGTAGTTGGTATAATTGATACAGGAATAGATTATTTAAACGAAGAGTTTATTAATGAGGCGGGGAATACAAGAATTATTTCTATTTTTGACCAAACTGAAGAAGGTGGAAGAAAAATAGTAGGACATCCAATAGGAAGTGAATTTATAAGAGCAGACATAAATAAAGCTATAGAAGAAATGAAGCAAGATAGAGATCCATATGCTGTTGTTCCATCAAGAGATACAATAGGTCATGGCACAAGCATGGCTGGAATTGTTGGGGCAAGAGGGGTTAATCCTGATATTATAGGAGTGGCTCCAAAATGTGAGTTTGCAATTGTTAAATTAAAGGAGGGAAGTCAAGGACTTAGAGATTATTATGGAGTATACGGGAATAGACCTGTATTCTATAGTATTGATATTATTTTAGCCATTAATTATTTATATGAATTAAGCTTAAATATAGCAAAACCTATGATAATATTACTGCCATTGGGCTCGACTATGGGGGCTCATAATGGATTTTCATCCACTGAGAGGTATATAGATAGAATTTCTAAAAGTCGGGAAATAACATTTGTAGTTCCGACAGGTAATGAAGGAGAAGCTTTTACGCATACATCTGGAGTAATACGAAATCAAGGTGGAATAGATAATATTGAATTACAAGTTGATAAAAATCAAAAAGATATAAGATTAGAAATATGGGTATCTAAGCCAGATAAATTTGCATTATCTGTGGTTTCACCTTCAGGAGAAATCGTAGAAAGAGTACCGCCTAAACTCAACGAAGCAACACAGATAAACTTTATATATGAGAAGACACAGATGTCAATAACTTACTTCATTCCAGAAGAAAAAACTGGGGATGAAAAGATAGTTATACTTGCACGTAATATAAGAGAAGGTATTTGGATTTTTAGACTTATTGGAGATTTTGTGTCAACAGGACAATATAATGCGTGGCTATTACAAAAAGAGCTATTAGCACCTAGGACTATGTTTATTAAGCCTAATCACTATACGACACTAACACTACCTTCAACATCTTTAGAAGCTATTTCTGTAAGTTATTATGATCAGAATTATGATACCATAGTAGAAAGTTCAGGACGTGGCTTTAGTAGTGATGGAAGAATAAAACCAGATCTTGCAGCAGGAGGAATAAATGCATTAACTACTGGTCTTGAAGGTACAAATGTTCTTGTAAGCGGATCCAGTGTAGCAGCAGCAATTATAGCTGGATGTGCGGCTCTTATAATGGAGTGGGGTATAGTAAAGGGTAATGATACAGGAATGTATGCAACCAAGATGAAAACTTATTTAGTTAGAGGAACAGATAAAAGGCCAGGAGATGTATATCCTAATCCTGAGTGGGGATATGGAACTATTGATATGAAAAAGGTTTTTGACAATATAAGAAGTCTAGAGAATAAAAGTTATAGAGAAATTTCTCCAAAACCATCAGAAAATAAATTTCTAGAGGAAAAAGGAAGGAATTATTTGGTTGAGTACAATGGAGATATAGTTGAGGCTGTAAAAAGATTTCCTAATACCTATGCTTATGTAATAGATGATACTAGAGCTATAATAGCTATAGAAGAGTCTTTTGTTAAAGCTATAGATATAATTTCATCTATTCCCGAAGTAATTGTTATAGATTCAGGAGCAGTATTTACACTCTGTGATATTTCTCCTATAGAAGCCTCCGGGGCAAACTTGTTTTACAATAACATATATCTACCTTTAGATGGAAGAGGGGTTACAGTAGGAATAATAGATACGGGAATAGATTATTTAAATAAAGAATTTATGAATGATGATGGAACTAGTAGAATATTGTCAATTTGGGATCAAACTATAGAAAGTAATCAAGAGACCACAGGATTAATTCAAGGTACTATATATAGTCAAGAACAAATAAATAGAGCAATAAATGAAAGTGCTAATGGAAGAGATCCTTATGCAATAGTTCCATCTAAAGATGAACTTGGTCATGGAACAAATATGGCTGGAATAATAGCTGCAAAAGGGACAACACCTGTATTTAGAGGAGTAGCACCTAAATGTGATTTAGCAATAGTTAAACTTAAGGAAGCATCGAATATAGTTAAAGATTATTATGGAATCTATGGTAATGCGCCAGTGTTTAGAAGTACTACACTCTTTATGGCAATAAGACACTTATATGAGCTTTCATTATCATTAAACAGGCCAATGGTAATATTTCTTCCACTTGGTACTAATAATGGACCTCATAACGGAGATGGATTTACAGATAGATATATAGATGAGATATCTTCATATAATGGGATAACAGTAGTAGTACCTAGTGGAAATCAAGGAAATACTAACACACATACATCCGGTCTTATAAAAGGGGTTGGAGATGTTGGTATTATAGAACTAAGAGTTGGAAGGAATCAGTCAAATATACGTTTTGAAATATGGATATCAAAGCCAGATAAGGTTTCGATATCAATAACTTCACCATCAGGAGAAGTTATACAAAGAGTTCCACCAAAACTTAAAGGTTTTACAGAGGTTAACTTTGTTTATGAAGAAACTAATATGATTGTTGAATATTCAATACCAGAGGAAATCACAGGAGATCAAAGAATAACTATAGTATGTAGAAAAATGAAACCTGGTATTTGGAAGTTTCAATTAACTGGAGAGTTAATTGTAGTTGGAAGATATGATTCGTGGATACTACAAAAAGAATTACTAGCTGAAGATACTAGATTTCTTAATCCAGATCCACAGATTACTCTAACTGCTCCATCAACATCATCTGGAGCTATAAGTGTAGCTTTTTATAATCAAAATAATAACTCTATAGTACCTGAATCTGGTAGAGGATATACACGAAAAAATTTAATAAAACCAGATATAGCAGCTGGAGGGATTAATCAGATAACTACAGATGTTAATGAAGGAACTAAGCTAGTATCCGGTTCTAGTGTGGCAGGAGCTGTTTTAGCTGGATGCTGTGCCTTAATAATGGAGTGGGGTATTGTAGATCAAAATGATATAACCTTGTATGCAACCAAAGTTAAAACATACTTAATAAGGGGAACTAGTAAAAGACCTGGAGATATATATCCAAATCCTGAATGGGGTTATGGGATGTTAAATATGAAGGGTGTTTTTGATAATATAAGAGGGCTGGTTTACGAAAATAGAGAGCTAGTAAACATTCAAAACATAAATTATTTTAACCAAGATACCCATAGAGGGGTATTAATTGAGTATCAAGGGGATATTAGAAGTGCTATGGCAAAATACCCTAATACCGGGTTGTATATATTAGATAATAGAAGAGCAGCTATTGCAATTCCAATTGAAAACTCAGATGCTTTTATAAAATCAATACCACAAATAATATATAATGATCCAGTAGAAGCATATACCTTAAGTGATATATCACCAGTAGAAGCTTCTCAAGCTCCATCATTTATAAATAGCTCAAATTTTGCATTAGATGGTACAGGGGTAGTTATAGGACTTGTGGATACAGGGATTGATTATTTAAATGAACAGTTTATTAATGAGGATGGAACCTCTAAAATTCTGACTATATGGGATCAAACAATAGTTCCATCTATAATAAATCCAGAACTTGTAGGTGGTGTAGAATATAGTAAAGAAGAAATAGATAGGGCAATACAATTGAAAGCAAGTGGAGGAGATCCATACTCAATAGTTCCGTCTAAAGATGAAGTTGGGCATGGTACTCATATGGCAAGTATACTTATAGGAAGAGGTACAATTCCAGAACTTCAAGGAGTATCACCAGGAAGTAATATAGCAGTTGTAAAGCCAAGAATGAGTAGTAAAAAGGGAAGGGAGTTTATTGGCATATATGGAGATGTTCCTAGTTATAGAGGAACTGGAGTATTTTTTGCAGTCAGATATTTGTATGAGTTGGCTTTAAAATTAAATAGACCTATGGTTATATATGTTCCTTTAGGAACAAATACGGGAGCTCATAATGGAACTACTTTCTTAGAAAGATATATAGATGAAATATCAAATCGTAAGGGAATAGTAGTTGTAGTACCAACAGGAAATCAAGGAAATACAGACACCCATACATCAGGAATGATAGAGTTTGTTGGAGATTCAAAAACAATAGAGCTAAAAATAGGACCAAGGCAAAAAGATATTAGATTTGAGATATGGGTGACAAAACCTGACAAGGTTTCGCTTTCAATAATATCACCTACAGGAGAGATTATAAAAAAAATAGTCCCTAAATTTAAGGAAGATGCTGATATAAACTTTGTATACGAAAAAACTAGGATGTATATATCATTTTTAATACCAGAAGAAATTACTGGAGATCAGAAAATAGTTATTTTTGCAGAAAATATTAAAGAAGGTATATGGCAATTTATTCTAATAGGTGAATTAATTACAGTAGGTAGATACGACTCTTGGTTATTACAACGAGAGTTAATAGCACCAGGAACAGCTTTTCTTAACCCAACAAGCAACACTACATTAACAATACCATCAACATCTGAAAGAGCTATAAGTGTAGGTTATTACAATCAAAACAATAATAGTATTGTACCAACCTCGGGTAAAGGATATACAAGAAATAATATTGTGAAACCTGATATAGCAGCAGGGGGAGTGAATCAAATAGTTGCTTCTGTTGGAGGAGGAACTCAAGTTGTATCTGGATCAAGTGTAGCTGGAGCAATAACGGCAGGATGTAGTGCATTAGTACTTCAGTGGGGAATAGTAAATAATAATGATCCAAATATGTATGCTTCAAAGGTTAAAACCTATTTAATAAGAGGAACCAATAAAAGACCGGGGGATATTTATCCAAACCCTAATTGGGGATATGGAATGTTAGATTTTAGAATGGCTTTTGAGGCAATAAGAAGTAGTCCTGAAGAGGAAATTTTAGAAGGTAATAGTAGAGAGTATTATCTTAAAAATCTATTTATTAGGCTACCTAAAGAGCGAGATTCTAAGTAAAAATCATAAAAAGGAACAAATAGAACTTAAGAATATTTGTTCCTTTTTATATTTCTAGGATTTAAATTAATTCATCAATATCCCATATATTTTTTCCATCTTTAATATAGCCATATTCTATAGTATCAAAATCTATAGTTTCATTTTGTTTATTATAATAGGACATAGGTATTTCAACCTCTAAAGAACCATATTTATATAATTTGCCCTTCATATAGTTTTTTTTCATGGTATCAAAATTATGAACAAGTCTTATACCAAGATTAGAATCGCTATGATAAGTAGCTCTCCAAAAGTCAGTGCTTGTTACATCTTTTTTTAATTTTACTTTTACATTTTTATACATAATGATTCCTCCATATTATATTTGACTTGTATTATAATTATATTTTATCAAAGTTTGAAAATATATAACACAAATAGATAATTATTATTGAAAATTATATTAAAATAACTTAAGCTATACTAATAGGAAAAAATTTGTAACATTGGAGGAGATGGGATGATAAGAAAACTAAAGGAATCAGATAGACAGATTTCATTAAACTTTCTAAGTGAGGAGCCTGCTATAAATTTATTTATAATTGGAGATATAGAGAATAATGGATTTGATGAAGATTTTCAAGAATTATGGGGTTCTTTTAATGAAAACAATGATTTAGTAGGTATTCTTTTAAGATATCATGAAAGTTTTGTTCCTTATTTTAACTATAAAAACTTCAATGTAGAGGGATTTAAAAGAATAATAAATTCTTTTCATGGTTGTAAAATTATCTCAGGAAAAGAGTCTATCGTAGTTAAGTTTATAGATATTTTAAAAGATCCTAAAGTAAAATATATGAACTTTTGTGAGTTAAAGAATAGGGGAAAATTAAGTGATAATAAAAATAATGTTTTTATAGCAACAGAAAAAGATGCCAAGGAAGTTTATGATTTATTACTATCAATTGATGAGTTTGATACGATAAGTACAAATTCTCCAGAGAGAATTTCAGAAAATATAAGAAGCAAAACTTCAAGAATATATTATTCGAAAAATGAAGAAGATGAAATATGTGCGGTTACTCAAAGTACAGCTGAATGTACTAAAGCAGCTATGATAGTTGGAGTAGCATGTAAAAAAGAGGATAGAAAAAAAGGACATGTTACAAAATGTTTATCTAGTTTATGTGACGATTTATTAAAAGAGGGAAAAAGCTTATGTTTATTTTATGATAACCCTAAAGCAGGTAATATTTATCACAGATTGGGATTTGAAAATATAGATAGATGGACAATGGCATTAGAGAAGGAAAGAGAAGAGGTGTAAAATGTTATATTTAGAAGAGTTATCAATGAATGCTTGGCCAGCGATACAAACCATTTTATATGATGGTTGGATTTTAAGATTTGCGAATGGATACACAAAAAGGGCTAATTCCATAAATCCTGTATATTTTTCTAATGAAAATATACACGATAAAATAGAAGAATGTGAAAAAATCTTTAAGGAGAAAAATATACCTATTGTTTTTAAGATAACACCCAAGATTTTTCCTAATAACCTAGATAAAATACTAGAATCAAAGGGTTATTTAGTAAAAGATATTACTAGATTTCAGACTCTTGATATAGAAGAGAGTGACTTTGAAGTTTCTCATAACATAAAAATAGAAGATGATTTTAATGGGGGATGGTTAGAGGCATTCTGTAAGTTAAATAAGTTAAGTGAAGAAAATAAAAATACTATAGAAAAAATGTTTAACAATATAATTTCTGAGAAATTCTTTGTTTCAATATTAGATGAAGATAAAGTTGTTGGATGCACATTAGGTGTTTTAGAAAGAAATCACGTAGGTATTTTTGATGTAATTGTTGATGAAAATCATAGAAATAAAGGATTAGGAGAAAAATTAATAAAAGCTACTCTTAGAAAAGCGAAAGATAATGGAGGAGAAAAGGCTTATTTGCAGGTAGTAGATAACAATATCTCCGCAATCAATCTATATAAGAAAATTGGTTTTAAAGAAATATATAAATATTGGTATAGGATTAAATAGATAAATTGGTCTAATTTATCTATTTATTACATAAAGTATATATGAATATAAATACTTAGGAGAGCTATAACAATGCATTTTGTGGAAGTTGAAGATAGAGTGAAATTATATGTCAAAGACTTGAATCCAGGGTATGAAGATGCTATAGTTTTTATTCATGGATGGCCAGTAAATCATAAGATGTTTGAGTATCAATTAAATTTTCTACCTAATTATAATTTTAGATGTGTTGCTATAGACTTAAGAGGTTTCGGAAACTCTGATAAACCTTGGCATGGATATTGTTATAATAGATTAGCTGATGATATTAGATTTGTTATAGAAGAGTTGAACATTAGAAATATAACCTTAGTAGGATTTTCAATGGGAGGGGCTATAGCAATAAGATATCTATCTAGATATAAAAAAAGCAGAGTAAAAAAACTGGCTTTATTATCAGCAGCGGCTCCTGTGTTTACGAAAAGAGAAGACTATCCTTATGGGAAAAGTATAGAGGAAGTAAATAAGTTAATTTTAGACACTTATGAAAATAGACCTGAAATGATAAGTGAGTTTGGAAAAATATTTTTTAATACAGAAGTTACTCCTAATTTTAGAGCTTGGTTTAATGGTCTTGGTCTAGAGGGGGAGAACTATTCAACAATAAAAACAGCTGTATCCTTAAGAGACGAAGATTTAAGGAATGATTTAAAAAATATAGATGTTCCAACTGGAATTTTTCATGGAAAAAAAGATAAGGTTTGCCCTTACGAACTTGCGTTAGAAATGAAGAAGGGTATTAATAAATCAGTTTTATATACCTTTGAAAATAGTGGACATGGTATCTTTTATGATGAATTAAATGAGTTTAATAAAAAATTTACAGAATTTTTATTACAAGATTAATAGAAAAAAGTTGTTGCAAATTTATTTTTTAATGATTTGCAACAACTTTATTTTTTAAATTTCTTTATCATTAGGATAATATTGTTTAAATGCTTTGTCATAATCTTCAGGTTTATTGAATTCTTGAACTTCACTTATGTAGGTACCTTTTTCATCATGAATTTTTTCTTTATATACAGTTTTAAAACTATCACTATCTTTAACTTTATTTGATTTTCTCAATGTTTACACCTTCTTTTAATTTAATAGAAAAAGAACAAATAGGATTAAACTAACACCATTATAAATAATTTATTATACATAGATAATCTTTCGACTAAATACAAATAAATCACTACCTATAACAATGAGTCGTTCCACCACATAAAATATCTACACAACCTTATATAACCTTACGGCTATATAATATCATTACAACACCTTATATGATGTTAGCTAAACCCTATATGATAAGTTGGAATATTAGTATAATAAGAAGTTTTAGTTTCCGACTACAAAAACACTTTTCCTAACCATATAGAATTCACTAGAATTAAGTATAAATTTATACTTAATTCTAGCAAGCTTAAATAAATCTAAAAGAATTATTTAAGTATTGGCTTAATCACTATTTGTTCCTTGATATTATATTAACCTAAATTGGTTTTTATATTCTGGTAAGTTAAGGAATTAAAAACCTCTTTTTTTAGCTTCAACATAACTGTCATTTTTGCCAGGTTCCTCTATAGTCTGAGAAATTTGATTTTTAGACCATTGATCTCGAGTTTTAGTTCCATTTCTTAAAGCATTTTCTTTAGTAAAAGTTCTTTTATTATCATTTTTCATAGCTACACCTCCTTATTTCATTCTTTATTAGTATTAATAAATATTAAGAAAATATCATAAGGAGTTATAACCTAAAAAAGAAATTTTGGGCAAAATATAAGAAAGGCTTGGGGTAAACAAGCCTTTCTAAATGATGAAGGGTAAATCTATATACTAATATTTCATTTTGTGCCGAAATGAAATGAATAGTATCGAATAATATAGGAAAATATTAAAATTTTCCATTTAAAGCTGTATATATAAAATTAAATATATATACTGTATTTATGTAGATAAATGAAACACTTCACTATCCATAACTAGTATATGATATAAATTCAAAAAAATCCATAGTTAAAATGAAAAATTCATTAAGAAGTTCATTTTTGCGAGGTTTAAAGTTTTAGATTTATTAAATCTCTTTTGAATTATGGCGAGAATTTAGAAGCAGTTGAATATATTGTAATAAGGAATAAAATATTAAAGATTTACTATAGTATTTCTTTTAGGTAGGTGATAATCATTAAAACTTTTAGATTTATTCTAATGATTATTCTTTTTATAGGAATTTTAATTGGTTCCATTTTTACCACCAATTTAGAGGTTAAAAAGTTTTTACAATTATTTTTAGTGGCAGGACTTTTCATGACAGCAGTAATAAAGTTCTTTAAAAAACTGTGAAACTTTTTAAAAGGTATTCCTAAACTTGTGAGGAATACCTTATTTCTATAAAAACAATTTGCTGTTAATTCTTTTATCATACTCTGACCAACTACCTTCGGGAGTAATATCTCTAATCTGCTGAACCTTATTCATGGTAGCATCTATGTTATCAGCAATACTTAAAATCAAGGCTTCTTCTGTTTTAGGTTCCCTAGGTGAACCATACTCTAATTTTCCATGATGTTGGACTATGCAGGCTTTTATTCTTGCTTTAAATTCCTCAGTATAAAGAGTAGGTTGTTCGTTAAAGGCCTTTTCAACCATTTGAGTGCCTATAACTATATGTCCTTCCATTTCTCCTCTTAAACTATATCTAAAGGGAGAATCATGATAAAATTCATATATTTTACCAATATCGTGAAGCTTAGCCCCTAATATAGCAATTTCTTTACGCCTTATTCTATAGCTATATGCAAGATGTTTAGTTAGTTTCATAACCCCTAAAGTATGTTCTGCAAGGCCACCACGATAGTTATGATGTTGAGAGACTCCACCTATGCCTGATTTAAACATATCTAAAAATTCCTGATCCTTAAAGAAAAATTCATTTAAAGTTAAAACATCTTTGCTTTTAAATTCTTCTAAAGAAATTTTCTCAATCTCATCTAAAAGATTAGATATATCACCATTATATTTAGGCAAAAATATATCTAAATCTGGATTATTTTCAATTTCATATTCTGAAACTTCGAAAATAGAAGTATATTTTCCTTTAACTTTCAAAACCATTCCTAATTCTAAACTTGTATTTGCAACTATAGATGCTTTAAAATCTCCAGAACTATCTCCTAAAATAATAATATCTTTTTTACCATCCTTATATAGTTTTCTAATTATCATAAAAGTTGACTTAATAATTGATTTAGAAATATGTATATCTTTAGCATACACTTTATTATTCATAACATTCACCTCATCAAAGACATTAAATTTATTATAAGAAAAACAAATTGAAATTATTCTAATGAAATAGTAGATTAAAATTACAATTTATTTCCAAAATATGTAAAGTGTGATAAGATATATTTAAGAGAACCTATATGTGTAGGAGGTAGATGGATGAGTTACAAAAATTATTATTATGGAGATATAAATATGGATATAAATTTATCCATGAGAAAACTACAAATATTAAGAGAAGATTTGTTTAAAGACAAACCTTTTTATAAAAGAATATATAATAAGTATAGAATAAAAACGCTTAAAAAAATTATAAAAAGTGGATTTCCCCAGCCAGCCATAGTTGTTTCATTAAATCCATTTTTAGTAGCAGCTTACTCAGATGACTTAGATTGTGTAGCTATTTTAGCTTTTCCAAAAGATTTAATTAATGAATACAAACTTACTATTGGATCAAAACTACTTTCATTAAATACTTATAAAAATGGAAATGAATATGACAACGATATTATGCCAGGTGAGAATCCAAAAGGATTATGGGTAGGATTTACACCTAATATAGCAGATTTTTTATCTGAGGATATGGAAATTATCGAAAGGAAAAAAATTGATATATCAGATGAATATTGGGGACGTGGATATGAACTTGGATTAAAATATATAAATAATTTTCCAGATGTACAAAGAAGTGGTGAACCTCTTTTATCAGGAAAAATACCTTTGGGAATATAAGAGGATGTTTTAGATCCTCTTTTTACCAAAAGTTATCAAGCTTATCTAAGGTAAAGACAAAATCATAATAATAATCACCATAATTACTAGTACAACCATAATCAATTAAACGTAAGCTATTATCAAGGAATCCCCATGAGGTAGGGGAATATAAATCTTCCTCTAAAAGATAGAATTTATCTGTTAAAGTATCAAGATAATCTTTAATATGTGAGTATCCTGTAAAATTACTAATGTTTATATATTTTGTTTTAGTAAAAAAAGACATAGGTGTAGCTCTCCTCATAACTATATGTTTTGGAGTAAAGTATTCTATTGGGCATAATATAGTTTTCAGATTACTTGAAGCATTTTGAAAAACATAATTTTCTACAGAATTTTGATAAAAGCCATCTATACCCTTGGAAATTTTAATTACATATTCGTCATCAAGAGCATAAACTCTTCTTGCGATACCTTCACCTAAAAAATGATATTGAGCAGACATTTCCTTTGGGGATAATTTATCTAATTCCTTTGTAAGTTCTTCCCACATTCTTATCTCCAGTAAATTAATACACTATTAGTTTACTCAAAAAATCCATAATGTGATACAAAATGAAAAAAGGAAACCCCTATAAAAAAGAGTTTCCAGAAAATTTTCTGATTAAAAAGCCCAATTTCCATCCTTAAATACTTGGATTTTTTCGTTAGTATAAGTATAACCAACTATATTTAAATCATCTGTACCTATCATAAAATCAACATGAGTTAAAGAGTCATTTGCCCCTCTTTTAACAGCTTCTTCATTTGTAATTTTATCGCCATCATCAAAGCAAGGATATGCCTTACCAATAGCAAAATGACAGGAAGCATTTTCATCATATAATGTATTAAAGAATATTATATTTGAATTAGATATAGGTGAATCATGTGGAACTAATGCAACCTCACCTAAGTAGTGAGACCCTTCATCTGTTTCTATTAAATGTTTTAAAGTATCGTAACCTTCTTCAGCTGAAAAATCAACAACTTTTCCATCTTTAAATGTTAATGAGAAGTTATCAATTAAATTACCACCATAATTAAGTGGTTTTGAAGAAAATACAGTTCCATTGACCCCAGTTTTTAAAGGTAGAGTGAATACTTCTTCAGTTGGCATATTTGCAACAAAATATCTGCCATCAGCACAGGTTTCTCCGCCTCCAACCCAAATATGTCTTTCAGGTAATTGTACTCTAAGGTCTGTTCCTTTGGAGTTTGTGTAATGTAACTCTTTAAAATTATTGTCATTTAAGAATTTACTTTTCTCTTGCAAATTATCTATATGAGCTTTCCAAGCCTCATTTGGATTTTCTGTATCAATTCTAACTATATTAAATATAGTTTCCCAAAGTTTTGCAACTGCATCTTCAGTAGATAAATCATTAAAGACTTTTTTAGCCCAGCCTTCAGTTGGAACTGAAACGACACACCAAGGACATTTATTTGACATTAAAAGCTCAGAAAAATCCTTGTTAGCTAATTGCATAGCTTTTTGAGCTGTTGATATTTTTTCTGTATCAACACCCTTAAGGTTTTCAGGGTCGGATGCAGAGATGCTAATGAAGGCAGCTCCTTTTTTTGCATAATAAAGTTTTGATTGCACTTTCCAATCAGGAACCTCTTCTAAAGTTTCTAATGAAGCATAAGTTAAATTTATTTTTGTGAATTTTTCATCTGCCCAATGAATAGTGACTTCTTTAGCACCTTTTTTGTAAGCTTCTTCAGCCATTTTTCTAGCAAAGTCAGCACATTCTATTGGAGAGTTTATAACCAAGTAATCGTCTTTTTGTATATTTACTCCTGTCCCTACAGCGAGAGAAGCATATTTTTGCAATAATTTTTCCATTTATTATCACTCCTTCAGTATTATTTTCTCAAATCTTGCCTTATATTTCAAGCTGTAAGCATATTTTAACCTTTATATGTTAAAATTAATAATACTGATAGATGAAGTTTTTAGCTAAAAATAGTATAATTAGCTTATTATGATTTATTTGGAGGAAAAAATGAAGAAGATTTTACTTATAGATAGTAATTCACTTATGAATAGAGCGTTTTATGCATTGCCACCACTTACTAATAGCGATGGCATCCATACTAATGCCATATATGGGTTTACTAATATGATTTTGAAGATACAGGATGAAATAGTCCCAGATTATATAATAGCAACATTTGATAAAAAAGCACCAACTTTTAGGCATAATGAGTATGCGGAGTATAAGGCAGGAAGAAAAAAAATGCCGCCAGAGCTCGCAGAACAGTTTCCTTTAACTAAGGAGCTACTTAGCTATTTAGGTATACCTATATTTGAATTAGATGGGTTTGAAGCAGATGATCTTTTAGGCACCTTATCTAAAAAGGCAGAAGAAAACAATATAGAAGTATATGTTTTAACTGGAGACAAGGATGCGCTTCAATTAGCATCGGATACCACAAATATAATAATTACTAAAAAAGGTGTATCTGAAAAGGAAGTTTATAATAGACAAAGAATGCAGGATGATTTTGGAGTTACACCTCTAGAATTTATAGATGTAAAAGGACTTATGGGCGATAAGTCGGATAATATACCAGGGGTTCCTGGAATAGGGGAAAAAACAGCTTACAAATTAATTCAGACCTATGGAAGTGTAGAAGGTGTATTAAACAACATAGCTGATATTTCAGGTAAAAAAATAAAAGATAATTTAGAAACTTACAGTGAACAGGCAATTTTCAGTAAAAAGCTTGCAACTATTATGAGGGATGTACCTATAGAATTTTCTTGGGATGAAGCTCTTCATAATGAAAATATAGATAAGAGAAAAGTTAGAGAATTACTAATTAAGCTCGAAATGAAGTCTCTTTTAGGTAGATTTCAAGAAGAGAATATATTAGAAGAAAAAGAGGATATTAATTCTCAAACTATAACCACAATATCAGATTTTAAAAACTTAATGGATAAAATATCAAAAGATGTTTATATAATATCTGAACTTATAGAAGAGAATGTTTTTTCAAAAATTAATATAAATAGGCTTTACTTAAGTTCTAACAATGAAATTTTTATTATAGAATGTTTAAAGATGGAGATTGAAAATTCAGAAGAATATATTAAAGCACTTAAACTTCTTTTTGAAAATGAACAAATAAAAAAATATTCCTATAGAATAAAAAATACTTTAACTGTCTTAAGAAAATTTAATGTTGAACCTAAAGGCATAGAATTTGATGTTGAGTTAGCAGCTTATATAATAGATTCATCAAAGGGTAAATATCCATTAGAAAGCCTTTTAGAAAAATACTTAAATAAAGGAATTAAAGCAGAGGGTGAAGAAGAGAAGGTTTTTGAGGCTTATAATCTTAAAAATCTAGTTGATATGTTAAGAGAGAAGCTAAAAGAAGATGAAATGGAGGATCTTTACTATAATGTTGAGTTACCACTTGCAAATGTATTATCTTCTATGGAAGCGGAAGGTTTTAATATAAATAAAAAAATGTTAGAAGAATTGTCAGTTTCATTTAAAAAAGAAATAGATGAAAAAGGAAATAAAATCTATGAGCTAGCAGGTGAGGAGTTTAATATAAATTCGCCAAAGCAGTTAGGCAAAATACTATTTGAAAAACTTGACCTTCCTCCAGTTAAGAAAACAAAAACTGGATATTCAACTAATGCAGAGGTTTTAGAAAAATTAGTAGATAAACACCCAATTATAAAAGAAATAACTTATTATAGACAAATAACAAAGATATACTCAACTTATATTGAAGGGTTAAAAGCTGTTATTGATGAAGATGGAGGAATACATTCAAGCTTTAATCAGACAGTTACAACAACAGGAAGATTAAGTTCAACAGAACCTAATTTACAAAACATTCCTATTAAATATGAAATGGGTAGAGCTATAAGAAAAGTATTTATTCCTAAAGAGAAGGAAGATGTTCTTATATCAGCTGACTATTCTCAAATAGAGTTAAGAGTTTTAGCACACATGGCAGAAGATGAAAATATGCTTCATGCGTTTAGAGAAAATATAGATATTCATACTAAAACTGCTTCAGAAGTTTTTAAAGTTCCATTAGATGAGGTAACTAAGCTTATGAGAGGAAGAGCTAAAGCTGTTAACTTTGGAATAGTATACGGAATTTCAGATTTTTCTTTATCTCAAGATTTAGGGATTACTAAAAAAGAAGCTGCAGAGTATATGCAGATATATTTTGATAGATATCCTAAGATACAGGGATTTCTTCATGAGGTAACGGAAAAAGCTAAAGAGTTTGGATATGTATTAACAATTTTAAACCGTAGAAGGTTTATACCAGAAATACTATCTTCTAATAAGATATTAAAAGCCTTAGGGGAAAGATTAGCAATGAATGCTCCTATACAAGGAAGTGCTGCTGATATTATAAAAATAGCTATGATAAGAGTTTATGAAAAACTTAAAGAAAATGGACTTAAGAGTAAACTTATACTTCAGGTTCATGATGAGCTAATATTAAATGTTAAGCCAGATGAACTAGAAGAAGTTAAGGAATTAGTTAAAAATGAAATGGAGCATGTATTAGAATTAAATGTTCCTCTTGAAGTTGATGTAAATATAGGTGACACTTGGTATGATGCAAAATAGGGGGTAATAGTATGTTAAAGGTTGGATTAACAGGTGGAATTGGAACGGGAAAAAGCACTGTTAGTAAATTTCTTAAAGATGCTGGATTTCCTATAATTGATGCAGATGTAATATCTAGAGAGGTATTAGATAAATACCCAGATATATTAAAAAGAATTAGAAAAGAGTTTGGAGAAGGTTTTTTTGACTGGAAAGGTGAGTTTAGAAGAAAAGAATTCGGTAATCACATTTTTCGATTTCCAAGACTTAGAACTAGATATGAAGATCTGATAATGCCTTATATAATTAAGGAAATAGATGAGGCTTTCAAAAAATTTGAAGATAAAAAGGCTAAGATTGTGATATTAGATGCTCCAACGTTAATAGAAAATAATTTACATGAAGTCATGGATTTAGTTATTGTTGTTTGGGCTGATCACAATACACAGCTTTCAAGGATTAAAGATAGAGATAGACTGGGGACAGGAGAGGCTCTTCAACGAATAAATGCCCAGCTTAGTTTAGAAAAAAAGAAGGAATATGCAAATATAATAATTGACAATTCCAAAGACATTTTAAGTACAGAAGTTCAAGTTAGAGATTTAATAGGGATACTAAACCTTTATAAATAATTTCTAAGGAGTGAAGAATGAAAGCAAAAAAAAGAATAATAATAATTTTGTGTATAATCATATTTCTTGTATTTTTTAGAGAATGTATACTTAAAATTGTGTATCCTTTAAAGTATAAAGAAACCATAGTTGAGTATTCTGAGGAATATAATCTAGATCCATATTTAGTAATGGCTATAATAAAAACAGAAAGTAACTTTCAGAAGGATGTAGTATCTCATAAACAAGCATATGGACTTATGCAGATTACAGAGCCAACGGCGACATGGATTGTAGGAGAGATGAAAAAAACAGATTTTAAGTACAGTGATTTATTTGATGCTGATACTAATATAGAGATGGGTTGCTGGTATTTAGACAACTTAAGAACAGAATTTAATGATATTGACTTAGTACTTGCTGCCTACAATGCTGGACGGGGAAACGTTAATAAGTGGCTTGATAATTCAGAGGTTTCAAAGGATGGGGTTAATCTTCACAATATCCCTTTTGGAGAAACAGATAAATATATAAAGAAGGTTAAAGTAAATTACAATATCTATAAATTTTTATATGGGGGCATAGGGAAAAAAAATGAAGGTTAAAGTAACAATCGCAGTGGTGTTATTACTTAATCTTGTATTATTTGGTATATGGTTTATTTTTATTAAGCCATATACCTTTACTATAAATACAGGAATAAGTTGGAGCGAAAAAGAAAAAGCGAAAGAAGAAAAAGATTTACATGATTTTATAAGCAATAACCTAAGTAAAAAGGATTATGGTATATACACTACTTATTTAGAAAAACCTAATGATAAAGAAACAACTAAAGGTCATAGCGTACTATCTGAGTCTCACGGATTATGGATGTTATATGCCGTAGGTGCTAATGATAAAGATGCTTTTGATGAGAGTTATGGAATTATTAAAGATAGATTACTAACCTCTAAGGGGTTGGTGGCTTGGAGATATGACGATAATGAAATTTCTAAAGGTTCTTCAACCATTGATGACCTAAGAATAATAAAAGCACTTATATATGGATCTGACAGATGGCAGGAAAATAAATATAAACACCTAGCAGCAAGTATTTCTCAGCACCTATTAAAAAATGTTGAAGACAGTGGATACATATTTGATTTTAATGATGGGAGTTCAATAGGACAGGATGTTACTATTTGTTATCTAGATTTAACAACCATGAATTATCTAAAAGAGAGCAATAAAAAGTGGGATAAGATATACGCTAATTCCTTAGATCTTATAAAAAATGCTCAGATAACTAAAGGATTACCTTTGTTTAAAAAAAGCTATAGACCTAATTCAGGAAAATATTCTAATGAGACAGAAACAGAATTGGTATATTCACTTATAGCGTTAAAGTATTTACAATCTGCTAATATTGATATAACTCCAGAACTTGATTGGCTATGGAATGAATTTAATAAGGATAAAAAAATATACATAAAATATTCATCTAAAGGAGAAAAATTAAGTGATATAGAATCTACGTCCATATATTCTTTTATAGGTGAGTTATTTGAGAACGATGGTAGATTTAATGAAGCTGAGAACATTAAAAAACGTATGAAAGAATTTCAAATAAAAAATAGTACAAGTCCAGTATACGGAGCTTTTGGTGAAGAAAAAACTATGGATATATATTCTTATGATAATTTAAACGCATTAATTTTTTTAAGTTCAAATGGGCTAGATGATTAAAAGAATACAAGTAACAAATAGATGGTTTTAACAGATGGTATAGTTTTAAAAATAACTAGAAAACTCTTTAGAAATGCTAAAACATTGACAAAACAGTGATATGGCATTATGATATTAAATGTAGTAAAAATAAGCAGATGTGGCGGAATGGCAGACGCACTATCTTGAGGGGGTAGCGAGTGTACTCTCGTGCGGGTTCAAGTCCCGCCATCTGCACCATATAGAAAAAGAGAGATTTTATCTCTCTTTTTCTATCATTTCAGATATTATTTTTAAAGCACTTATAAGCCTATCTATGTCTTCCATTGAGTTAAAAGCTGCTAAGGAAGCACGAACAACTCCATATCCTTCACCACTTTTAAATAGCTCATAAGCTTCAGCATTAGAGAGCCCAAGTAAATCTTGAACATAAATATCAGCACCTGAAAATCCAGCTGTAACAGTAAGTCCAAATTGAAAGCCTAAAATGCTTCCAAGCTTTTTATAAGAGATACCATCCATGTTAAAAGAAACATATGGAAGGTTTGAAGCATTTTGTTGAGAAGCATAAATAACTATACCTGGAATTTCTTTAAGTTCCTTTATCAGATAGCCATAAAGCATATCTTCATAATCGGAGATGTTTTTAAGTCCAATACCTTTTAAGAAACTAAGAGCTTCACCAAATGAAATTATTCCCATAAAATCAGGATAGCCTGCTTCATGAGATAAAGGAGAGTCCTTTAAAATATATTTTTCATCATTTACAAAATGAGTTACTCCAGCACCATAAGTCATTGGATGATATTTATCCAAAAACTCTTTTGGACCAATAAGAACTCCTCCAGATTGACCCGTATAACATTTATGACCATCGAAAGAGATAAAATCTATATGTTCTGGGTCAGAATGGGCTTTCATTGAAAATGGCTTATGTTGAACAAGTTGTACAGCATCTAAAAGAATTTTTGCACCATATTTATGAGCTAAATATGCCATTTTGTAGTAAGGAGTAACTATTCCAGTTATATTTGATGCTGCTATAGCAGCTACAAGTTTAACTTTCCCTTGATATTTTATTAACAGTTCTTCGTAGTGGTTCATATCTATATTTCCATCAGGAGTAAGTCTAACTAGTAGAGTTTTAAAGCGAATTCTAAATGGCAGATAATTAGCCATATGATCCATGCGAGTAGTAATTATAACTTGATCTGGATCATCCTGTAAGGCAATGTGGCTTAAAAGATTTAAAGCAGAAGTAGTTGTGTCTGTATAAACAACTGAATCAAGTTTACTGTCTCCACCAATATAATCAATAATGATATTTCTCACATTATTGTAAGTAGTTTGAATTTGTTCAGATAAATGATTTTGCTCATTGTGATAAGAATAATGATGAAGAAGTGATTCAACTTTTTCTACAACCACTTTCGATATTTGGGGAGTTGCAGCGTTATTCATATATACGCGAGGAATATATCCAAGGGTGGTTTTCATGTAAGTATCAGTTCCAAAGAAATGATTCCTCCAAGGTGATGTAATCATAGGTTTCCTCCATATTTAATTAAATGTAAAATACACTACAATATATTCCTTTAAAAGATGATATGTGTTCCAAATTGGTTAATAGGTCATGAAAAGCATGTATAATGAAATAAAAAATAATTAATAGATTGGATAAAACTCATTGTAAAAAATTATATAAGAAAAAAGATAGATTTATTTAAAAATCTATCTTTAAAATAGTTATAAATTTCCAGGGAGATTAATTAAATTTAGTAAATTATCTACCATCAAATCAACCTTATTAAGACTTTCAGTTCTAGTATTTTGGAGGGTAATTATTTTTTCCATTTCTATGTTTGCTGCATCAAAATTCTTATTTTTTATATTACTTTTTGTTGCTTCTGTAGCCGTTTTTATAGGTTGTAAAGTATTCTCTAATTTGGTGATTTCATTTTGGATATTTTTAAGTTCAGTCTTAATTTTATCTAAAGTTTCATCGTCAAAAGACAAATCTCCTTTTAGTTTTTCATGAATGGTTTTGGTTTTTACTTTAATTTCATTTTTTAAAGTTTTATTAGTTTCTCGATTATTTTTAATTATTTCTGTATTACTATTAAGAGAATCTCTTGCAGCTTGAAGAGTTTGCTTTTTAACTAATAACTCTTGCTTTTTATTTAAGTTATTAATTAACTTAGAATTGCTATCTTCTGCGTATGCAGAAATTCCAGGTATAGATAATGAAGCTATTAATAGAGCTGATAAAAATCTACCTTTTATATTTTTCATTTTATATAAACCCCTTTCAATTATTGCTTATAATAGAATCTAACTCATCAAAATTATCTATTTCTAGCGAATCAAGTACTTTATCTAGACTTTCTAACGTCGAATCTATATTTTTAGTTGAACTTTTAGCTTCTTCTTCAATTTCTTTTGAGGTGGATGTTTTATTTTTTAAGCTACTAATCCTACCGCAACCTATAGTTGACAAGATTATTATAAATATAAGTGATAAACAAATATATTTTTTCATAGAACACTTCCTTTCAAAGATACTTATCTTATATATAGTTTAATCTAATGAATTAGGATAAATCTCCGAGAATTTGTGGCAAAATTGTGGCAAGAATATATAGGATAGCAATAACAATTATTTAACATGATATAATTTATTTAACATGGTATTAAGGTGGTGTAAAATGCAGGATAAGTTAATATATATTGCCGATGATGAAGTCAAGATTCAAGATTTGATAAAAATGTTTTTGAAAAAAGAAGGTTATGAAGTGGAGACATTTAGTGATGGAAATTTACTATTAGAAGCATTTAGAAGAAAATCTCCTGATATGATACTTTTAGATATTATGATGCCTAAGTTAGATGGTCTAAAGGTTTGTACAGAAATAAGAAAAGAGAGTGAAGTTCCTATAATAATAATATCTGCTAAGGATACAGAAGGAGATAAAATAGCTGGTTTAATGCTTGGAAGCGATGATTACATGACTAAACCTTTTAGTCCTGTTGAGCTAGTGCTAAGAGTAAAAAGTATATTTAAGCGTATTGAACTTCAAAAAAATTACAAAGAAAAGCAAGATGTCATTTATATTTTAGATTTGATATTTTATCCAGACAGAAGATATGCGCTCTGTAATGGGATAGATTTAAAGCTTACCCCTATGGAATTTAATTTATTCTTGTATCTCATAGAAAATAAAAATAAAGGTGTAAGTAGAGAGGAATTATTAAATAAGGTATGGGGATTTGATAGTGAGGTAGATACAAGAGCAACTGATGATATGATAAAAAGAATAAGAAAAAAGTTAATGGGAGCTAATTCTAAGGTGAGGATCGAAACTTTGTGGGGATTTGGGTTTATGATATCTGATGATGAAAAGTAAAGAGGTTTATGAGATGAAAAGAAAAAGTATTAAAAATAGAATTTTTACTTCACAGATAATAATAGTAGTTATTTCACTTCTAGCAATAGCTTTAATGTTTCAGCTATGTTTAAGAATATATATACGAAGAGAGACAAAATCTCAACTTATAAAAGTAGGCAGCTTAGTTGAGGAGTCTATTAAGAGTAATGAGACATTAGAGCGTAATAGGGTATTGGAGGAAGGGGAATTATACTTAAATATTAAATATGCGATAATTGATGAAGATAGATCTATTATATACCCCAAAAGAGAAGATTCAAGAGACCTTCATGTATTGGAAAGTAGAATACTTCCTTCAATTAATAGTAACAGGTGGATAAGAAATAGCATAAATAGAAATAAGGTTTTCTATTTTAACTCAGATCGTAAGAAATATGGTGCTGTTCTTTATAATGTAGATAATAAATATTTATTTATTTACTCAGATTTAAATAAAGTTAGAAAAGCAAATATAATGGTCAATATTATATTGATTCCAGTAATTTTAATTACTCTAATAGTAACTGCAATAGTATCAAATAAAGTCTCTAAAAAAATCTCTAAACCTATATATGAACTTAGCCAAAATGCTAAAAAAATAGGTGAGAGAGATTATACTAAGAAAAAAGTATATTATGAAGATATAGAGATAGATAATTTGTCTAATACAATGAATGAAATGGCTTATAAGTTAGAGAATTATGATATAACTATGAAAACTTTTATGCAAAATGCTTCTCATGAACTTAGAACACCCTTAATGTCAGTTCAAGGATATGCAGAGGGAATAAAATATGGTGTAGTGGAAGATGAAGAAAAAGCCATAGATATTATAATAGAGGAAAGCAAAAGATTAGCTAATCTAGTAGAGGACTTATTATATTTAACAAAGATAGATTCTAATAAAGAAGAGATGAAAGTAGAAAGTATTAATGTTGATGAGTTAATAAAAAGTTCTATTGAAAGAGTTAATGGAATAGGGATGAGAAATAACAGGATCATAAGATATAATCCTATTCTAGAAGTTGTTGAAGTAACAGGAGATGAAGAAAAACTAACTAGAGCTTTAATTAACGTATTAGGAAATTGTTTAAGGTATGCGAATAAATATATAGATATAAAATTCGAAAAAAAGAATGAAAATATAATAATTATTATAGCTGATGATGGAATAGGGTTTAAAGAAGAGAAAATAGATAATATATTTGAAAGATTTTATAAAGGCGAAGGGGGAAACTATGGACTTGGCTTAGCGATAACAAAAAGTATTATAGAAAGACATGGTGGTAATATTATGGCGTTCAATAATATGCAAGGGGGAGCAAGTTTTAAAATAGATTTAATGATGACACCAATAGAAAAATATGATAGAATAATATAAATTAATAAAGAAATGTTTTGCAAGGGCGCAGTATGTAATTACTGCGTCTTTTTTATTTAAGGGGGAGGAGAAAATGTACAAGATAGCAGTGTTTGTAGATAATTTAGGTGAAGTAACTACTTTTGATAAGCAAGGTCATTTGAGGGTGTTTTCTAAGATTCAAGGAAACTGGCAAGTGATAAGAGATTTGATTATATTGCCTATAGCTTCAACGGAAATACATGAGATACGAGATAAATTTAAGGCAATCTCATCTGAAATTAGTGATTGTAATGTAGTTGTAGCAAAAAAAATAAGCGGAGTAGCCTATAATATACTAAGTTCATCAAAAATAGTTGTTTGGGAATGTGAAGGAAGGCCAGAAGATTTTTTAGATGATATTGTAGATGAAGAAGAAAAATTAAAAAAAGATAAAGAAGCTTCTAAGAGTATAGAAGTTATTATTGAAGAACACATAAAGAAAATAAGAGAGGGACATTATTATATCAGTTTAGATGATATTCAAAATAGAAATGAAAAACTATCGTCAAAGCAAATAATAATTCCATTTTTAGAAAATAAAATTTATGAAAAATTGGACATAAGCTGTAGCCATATACCACCTTGGTTAGAGAGCAAAAGTAAAAGCTATGGATTTAGTATGAAGATTGAAGATGAATGTACAAACCAGTTAAAGATAAGTTTAATTAAAGAATAATTTTTAGAATAAGGGGGAAAATTATGAAAGAATATAATACTAAATATGGATTATTATGTGGTGTAACTTCGGCAGAATTTTATGAAGATGGAAGTTTAAAAGAATGTATATTAGATGAAAAAAATGAGATAAAAACCTTATACGGAACCTTTATTCCTCAGTATGAACAAGGGGAGATAAGGAGAAAATATAATAGTTCAATTTCTTTTTATGAAAATGGATCTATTAAAGTTATAAACTTAAATAATGCAATGGATATAAAAATATTAGAAGATGTTTTTTCAGTAGAAAAGATAACTTTTTATGAAACTGGAGAAATAAAAAGAATATTTCACTTAAACGGAAAACTTAGTGGATATTGGGGAGAAGAAGATGAATATGAGTTAGCTAAAAAGTATAAATTTAATTTAAGATTTGGAAATTTTGAAAGTAAATTTATGAGCCTTCAACTTTATAAAAACCAAAAAGTAAAAAGTATAAGCTTTTGGCCAGGAGAAAAAGTTGAGATTAAAACTAACTTTGGATTAATTTCTATAAGAACAGGAATTTCATTGTATGAAGATGGTAGCATAAAATCTTGTGAACCTGAAAAGCCAATAAGTATAGAAACATTAATAGGTAAAATTTTAGCTTATGATATTAGCTCTATGGGTATTCATGGAGAAAATAATTCTTTAAGCTTTTATGAAGATGGAAGTGTAAGATCACTAGTTACCTCAACTGATTGCATAGAGATAAAAGGTAAACAAGGAGAATCTATAAAATATACTCCATCAGAGAAAACTAATTTATTTAATAATAGTATTAAAGATATCGTTCCAGTGAAAATTGAGTTTAGTGATGGAAAAATATTTATTATGAATCATGAATATGATATAGATAAAAGCATTTTTAATATAGTTAATAACTTTAAGAAGATTAAAGTAAAAGAAAATGGATGTACTAATTGTGAATTGAAAACTTCAGGAATTCAACTTAAAATTTAACTAGAGAGATGTAGTTAGTGTATTTTTAAAATTACACCAAATAATGCATGTTGCATTTTAAAAATCAATATTATATAATCGTATTAACAAATTGATACTGTTTCTGAGATATTTGTGAAGCTCTTATTTTGAACCTACACTTAAATTTCGGGAGTTCAAGATTTAAATATCTAATTTGACTTATAAGACCTAAATGGCAAGGACATAAAGATATTTGTGAGGACACCCACCTATCGCGAGATAGGGCTCAAAATTAGAGTAACGGTATTTTGGTTTCAATGTTACAATTAAAATGTAAGTATTACTTCTGGGGTATTTGTGTAGCTCTTATTTTGAACCTACATTATAACCATGGGAGTTCAAGATTTAGATATTAAATTGACCTATAAGACCTGATGGCCAGGACATAAAAGTATCTGTGAGGACACCCACCTATCGAGAGATAGGTGTCAAAATTAGGGTAGCGATATTTTGGAAGTATAACAGTGAACATTTAAGAGGGGAGACCCTCTTTTTTATCGTTAGAGGGAATTATGAAAAGTAACTTATTGATAGAAGAGTATATTAAAAAAGCCGAAGAGGCTGAGAAAGAAAATAAACAACTAAAGGCACTTAACTTATATTTAAAAGCTAATGAATTATCTAATGGGGAAGAGATTGAAGTACTTATTAGTCTAGCGTTAATATATCACAACCTTGGAAAGTTAAAAGAAGCAAAAGCTTATTATAAGGAAGCAATATCCATAAACGAAGATGAAGAAAGAGCCTATTATGGATTAGCAGTCATTTATGATGAAAATTCGGAATATGAAAAAGCAATAAACTTGTACAAAAAAGCTATATACATAAATCCAAATTATAATAAAGCATATTTCTTTTTAGCTAATGCTTATGACATTTTAGGAGATAAAGAAAGTGCAATAAAATATTATGAAAAGCTTCTAGAACTTAATGAAGAGGATTTTTGGGCTAACATAAATTTAGGTTCTATTTATGAAGAGTTAGATATAAATAATTTGGCATACAAGAAGTTTTCTAAGGCTTTAGACATAGATAAGGAACATTATTTAGCTTTATTTAATATGGGAGTTATAAGTGCTAAATTTGGAATGAGAGAAAAAGCTATAGATTATTATAAGAAATCAATAAAGAAAAACTTAGGATATGCCTATAGTTTTCTAAATTTAGCTGTGCTTTATAAACATGAAAATTTAGAAAAAGGAATAGAAGTATTAACTAAGGGTATTAGTTTTAATCCTTCCAGTCACTTCTTGTATTACAATAGAGCCTGCTTTTATGCTATTATACATGACTTTGCTAATTCTATTAAAGACTTAGAATTAGCTTTGAAATTATATCCAGATTTTATTAAATATATTTTAGAAGATGAGGAATTAGCCTTGGTTATAAAGCAGTCAGGATTTAAAAGATTAATAAAAAATAGCTAAGAACCCTAAGGGTCCTAGCTATTTTTATTTTTAAGTAAATCACGTATTTCTTGAAGAAGAACAATCTCTTCTTTGATAGCAGCAGCTTTTTTCTCTTCCTCTTTTTTCTTAAGTTTATTTAAAAGCTTAATGAAAATAAAAATAGAAAAAGATACAATTAAAAAGTCTAATATATTTTGAATAAACTGTCCGTATTTAATAGTTACAGCATCACTATCCCCAGAAGCTGCTCTTAGTACATATTCTAAATCTTTAAAATTTACACCACTTGTAACTAAACCAATTATAGGAGTAATTATATCTGCTACTAATGAAGTAACTATTTTACCAAAGGCTCCTCCTATAATAACACCTACTGCAAGATCTATAACATTACCTTTTACAGCAAATTCCTTGAATTCCTTCCACATAAAAGTACCTCCTTCGTTTTTTAACACTATAATAATATAAAAAATAGAAAAAAAACAATAAATTTCTTTAAAATCATTCACATTTTTACTAAAATTTATTAAAATTAGATATAGGAGGGGTAATTTTGTTAAAAAGGAAAAATTTAAAAGAAGTTATTTATATTGAAATAGATAAAATTTATAGTATTATAGTTATTTTATTATTATTATCATTAATGATTTTTTTGATGAACTTTATTTCCATAAAAATTACTTTAAGTGTAATAAAGGTGTTATCAATTATAATCAGTATCTCAATTATGATGATTACTAATACGTTACATAATAAATCAAATAATCAAAGTTTTTATTTTTTAACTTCAACATTTTTTATAGCATCTATATTTAATATTATTGACTTCATATCTAAAGAAACTATAAATGTGTACGATGATAAGATGTTAAGATTTTCATATATTTTCCCAAAATTGTTAATTTCAATTATGTTATTTATGAATCTGTATTTTATTAATAACGGTAAAAAAACAAATACTAAAATAAAATATTGGACTACAATAGCATGTGTATTTTTGTTATGTTTTATAATAAATAGTTTTATAAACGATTTTTATACTCTTAACATATATGTTATTGGTATATCTATAAGCTTTTTATTATTCGCATCAATAAAAAATAGAAAATTTGGATTGTTAAAGGCTAATAAATTAAATTATATGTATTTTTATGTTAATTTTTTATTGATTTCTATTACGGTTAGAAGTATTAATATCATAATATTAAAAAATATAACAACTAATATAATACATGAGTATATAAATTTAATGGCATTTACAGTTTTTTTTGGATGCATATTGCAGCAACTTTTAAATAACTCATATAATACAACATTCAAGGACATGCATACAAGAAATAATAGTTTAAGTGAGCTAAACAGTAAAATAATGGGTAAAAGTATGGAATTAGAATTTTCTCAAAAAATATTATCAAAAAGAGAAGATATGTTCAAAAATCTCTTTAAAAATATACCTATTCCCATGCTGCTTTTAAACTTATCAAATGGTAGGATTCTTTTCTCAAATCCAGCATTTTTATCTATCACACAAATAAGTGGATTAAAAAAGGTAATTAATAAAAAAATACTAGAGTTTGTTAAATTTGATGATATTAAGATATTTAAAGAAGAAACATATAAAATTAATTTTGGGAAAATCTATGAAGCAGAATTAATAAATAGAAGTGAAAAAACTTGTTTAGAAATTCAATTTCTAGAAATATCTAAAGAAGATGAACAGTGCCTTGTACTTATAACTGATATAACAGAAAAGATGAATATGTATGAGATTAAAACTAGAGTAGACCATAAAAAAATAGAAGAAAAACTTAGAAGTGATTTTTTATCAAATATTAGTCATGATTTAAAAATTCCTATAAATGTAATTTATTCAGCTGCTCAGTTAGAGAAATTACTTATATCAAATGGTAATATAGATGAAGTAAAGAAGTATCAGAGAATTGCTAAAGATAATTGTATTTCTCTCATTAGGTTAACTAATAACTTAATAGATCATTCTAGACTATCATCGGATTTTTTAAAACCAAGTTTGGAGTACTGTAATTTGGTTGAGATTATAGAAGATACTATTATGAAATTAGTTGAATACGTAAAGGGAAGCAAAATTGATTTAATATTTGATACTAATGAAGAAGAGGTTTATTTATACTTAGATAGGGATTTTATGGAACGGATAATATTAAATCTTATATCTAATGCACTTAAGTACACACCTAGAAATGGGAAAATATTAGTTGAAGTTGAAGATTCAGAAAAATCAGTAGTAATAAAGGTTGAAGATAATGGGGTAGGAATGGAAGAGGAATTTGTTAATAGTGCCTTCACTAGATATGCACGAGGGAAAAACAATGAATATGTAAGAGAAAAGGGGACAGGTATAGGTCTTTTTGTAGTGAAAAATTTAATGGAACTACAAAATGGGGGTATAGAAATTAAATCTAAAGTGGGAAAAGGTACCTCTATATTTTTGAGTTTCAACAAGGAGCTTAAGGAGAATGAACATATTTGAAGAAATAGTTGATCGTTTGAAAAATAATACAAAGATAAATATGTTTTATGTTTCTATCGTAATCACAATATTAAGCTATCTAATAACTAAAGATTATAACGTTTTTTATATAGTAATAGAAATGTTGTGCGCATCCTTGACAATGGCTATAGTTTTTATAACTTTTACTAAAAAATATAAAAGTAATAGTATTTTTAATTATATAGGATATGGTTTCACTTTATTATGTTTTATTAACACAGTACATATAGTATTAATAAATTCTATGGAAGTTGGGAGCTTTGAAAGTAAAGGTACTATTTTTGTATGGTTGGCTAATAATTATTTAGAATATATGATTATAATTATTTCTACAATTTTTACTAAGATAAAACCTAAAGTTACAGACTTAATTTTTGCTTACTGTTTAGTAATATTTGGGATAGGATTGTTTTCACTTTTCACTTTCAACTTTCAGGGAACAGCATCAGAGTATCTAATTGTAGGATATAATATATGGAAATATACTGCCATATTGTTTTTTGTTGCTTTACTTTTAATACATAAGTATAAATACTACATAGGAAGAAGTGAAAGTAAGTATTTGTATACATACTTACTTCTAGTATTTATATACGAATACATAGTAAAACTTTATTTTACTTTTAGCATACAACCCTTAGTATTTGTATACATAATTAAATATCTAGCTTACTATTTTTTATATAGAGCTTTAAATGAGTATATTTTATTTGAAAGTTATAGTAGTATGTATGATGATCTACTTAAAGTTGAGGATAGGCATATTCAGTTAAATAAAACATTAAATGATAGATTAAATATTCTAAAAGAAGTTAAAATTATTCTATCTAAAAGTGAAAAAAAATATGTTTCTTTATTAGAATCAATATCAGATGGAATAATAATATTTCACTTTGATGAGATTTCTTATGCAAATAAAGCCTCAACTTATTTTATCGACATATCTTTAGATAAGGTAAAAAATATAACTTTAGGAGACACATTAGAAAAATTAGGGTTAAAGTATTCACTTTCTAATGAAAAATTTTTAGAGGAGAGCATAAACATAGAAATAGCTGGAGAAGAAAAATATTTAGATATTTATATGTTTGAATCAGAAGAAAACACTAAAATATTATTTATTAAGGATGTCACTGAAAAGAACATTAACTATAATCTTAAAATAGAACTCCAAAAATATTTAGGAGAAGAAAATGTTAAAAATGAATTTTATGCTAATATATCTCATGAACTGAGAACACCAATAAATTTAATATATACTTCTCTGCAGATTAAAGAGCTATATATACAAGATAATAATTACGAGGCTATAGAAAAAAATACAGTAGTTATAAAACAAAATTGTTTAAGACTTATAAGAACTATAAATAATTTTATAGATGCTAATAAGATTTCAGAGAATTATTTAAGACCTAACTACGGTATTTATAATATTGTGGAATTAGTAGAGAATGCAGCCCAAGCATCAGTTAGGTATATTGAAAAAATGAAAATGTCGTTGGTATTTGATTCAGAAAAAGAAGAAATATACACTATATGTGATTGGGAATTTGTACAAAGAGCTGTTTTAAACCTATTATCAAACTCAGTGAAGTTTGGAAAAGTAGATGGGGATATATATGTAACTATATATATAAATAAAGATAAGCTCTGTATAAGTGTAAAAAATAATGGGCCTGGAATATCTTCAGACATTAAGCCTTATTTATTTGATAGATTCACTAAAATAAATAAGTCATTAAATAGAGATAAAGAGGGAAGTGGACTTGGATTATATTTGTGTAGAAGCTTAATAGAACTTCAACAAGGAGAGTTAGTACTTATATCAGAAGAAAAATATGGAAATGAATTTTTAATAACATTCCCATATGAAGAAATACATATAGAAAATAAAGATTCTATATATAAATCTTTTGAAATTAATGATTTAGTAGAAAAAGTTGATATAGAATTTTCAGATATTTATTTATAAGATATGTAGACAGTGTGGGTTAGGAGTGAAGAAATTCACTCCTATTGTTTTAATGGAAGCTTAATTATAAACTTACAGCCTTTATTTATATCACTTATTAATCTTATAGAACCTTTATGTTTAAGAATAACGGCCTTAGTTATAGCAAGCCCTAGTCCTGTTCCAGGGTTTTTACTAGTTCTTGATTCATCTCCTCGTGTAAATGGATCAAACATGCTCTCAGACTTATCATTAGGTATTCCTATACCATTGTCTTCAACAATTATATTTATATACTTATTGTCCTTATAACAGCTAACGGTAATAGTTGTGTTAGAAGGATTATATTTAGTGCTGTTTATAATTAAATTACTTAAAGCTCTATCTAGATTTTCATTATCAAAAGGAAGATATATTGCTTCATCTGGAATATGAAAATTATAATTAAAGCCATTTTCCTCCATTAAAGGAATATATGAAGCTATTAAAGTTCTCAAAAACTCGCAGATATCACCTTTGTTCATAGACAATTCAAAATCCCAAGAATCTAATTTTGAATAATCAAATAAATCTAAAATTAAGTTGTTAGCTCGTTCAGAATTTCTTTTTATTACAGATAGATACTTTGTTTGTTCCTCTTGGGAGATCTGCATGTTCTCTATTAGATAATCAGAATACCCAAGTATAGATGCTAAAGGTGTTTTTAAATCATGTGATATATCTAAAATAAGCCTTTTTCTAGCTTCTTCTGATTTTTCTTTAAGACTTATTTCTTCCTCTATTTTAGAGGCCATAATATTAAAGGCGTTACTCAAGTTTTTAAATTCATTTTTATTATTTAGATTTATCCTAGTAGTATAGTTGCCTGAAGCTAGTTTGTTAGCACCATGAGTTAAAAGCTTAAGAGGTGTTAAAAAATAGGAGGAGGTTATTCTAGAATAAATATAAAAAACTGCAAGAAATATTAATAAGAATATTCCAAGACAGATAAGTATAAATTGTTTAACTGTAATTCTCTTTGGTGCTAATTCAATTTCTGTGTATTTTTCAGCTGGAATGGCTAAAACCATCAAAAAGTTTCCTTTATGACTATAAGAAGTTCTATAGAAAAAAGTATTACGTCTTTTTGCTTTGCTTTCAGGAAAAAGTCCTGAATAAGCCTCGTAAGAAGATGTTATAGAATTAATATTTTCTATAGAGAGTTTCTTTTTATCAAAAGGAGGTTTTACATTTCCAATTGTATAAATAATATTATTGTTATTGTCGACTATTGCCATATAGCCACCCAGTTCAGTTATATAACTTGCATCTATATCTTTATAGTTATCCTTTATGAAGTTTTTAGGAGATGTTGCATCAGATATATCAACATTAAAATAAAATAGAGCAACAACTGCACTAGATAGTAAGGTTAAAATCAAAACAAAAAACATAAGTATAAAGGATATAACATAATTTTTAAGTAAAAAATTTGCTAGAGTTTTTCTTTTTCTAAGTCGAATAAGTCTAAAATACTTACGCATTATTTATCTTCTCCATTTTATAACCAATACCTCGAATAGTTTTTAGATATTGAGGCTTCTTAGGGTCTTCCTCGATTTTATCCCTTATATGACTTATGTGAACCATTATAGTATTATCATCACCATAATAAGTATCTTCCCAAATAGTTTCGTAAATCTGTTTTTTAGTATAAACCTTACCCGGGTTTTCAATTAGAAGTTCTAATATCTTGAACTCCTTAGCATTAAGCTCTAGAGGAATATTATTTCTAAGTACTTCGCAGCTAGTTTTATCTAGAATTAAGTAACCTAAAACAATCCTATCATTTTGTTTTCCTGTTGCATATTTATAGTATCTTCTAAGTTGAGCTTGTATTCTAGCTGTAAGTTCAATTGGGCTAAAGGGTTTTACCATATAATCGTCCCCACCAAGACCAAGACCTAAAATCTTATCTTCGTCATTTCCTCTAGCTGTAAGAAAAATAACAGGAATTTCGCTAGTATTTCTTATGTGTCTTAATATGTTAAATCCATCTACAAAGGGAAGCATAATATCTAAAACTGCTAAGTCTATATCATTAGTATCAAAGATATCAATAGCCTTTTTCCCATCCTCAGCTAAAAAAACAGTATAGTCTTCCTTAGATAAATGTAGTTTAATTAACTCTCTTATATCATTATCATCTTCTGCAATCAAAATGTTCATCTATAAAACCACCTTTTTAAAACATTCTATGTAAATTATAGCATATAAACGAGAAGTTCTGTTTTCAAATTTTACAATATAGAAAATAAGCCTGTTTATATATTATAAAATTAGAATAGTAATTATTAAAAGCACATATAGTAAATTATGGAGTGAGGTGTTGTTATGAAAAATATTTTTAAAGTTAATGGAAAATTTAATTTGATGGATTTACTTGTAAGTGTTGCAATTCCTTTGGGTGGAGGTTTACTTGTAGGATATTTAAATAAAGGATCCATGGGAACATATAATAGCCTAGAAAAGCCCTTTTTTTCCCCACCGTCTATAGTATTCCCTATAGTATGGCCTATTCTATACATATTAATGGGGATAGCTGCTTATAGAATACGAATGTTAGGTAAGGAAGGGAAAAATGTTGCATCAGGTTTATTTACTTATTATATTCAGCTATTATTGAACTTTTTATGGCCATTCATATTTTTTACTTTCAGATTGTATGGAATATCCTTTATTGAATTAGCTATACTACTTATATTTATTATAATAACTTTTATACATTTTATTATGAAAGATAAAGTCTCAGGACTTTTATTAGTGCCATATTTAGTATGGACTACTTACGCTGGAGTACTTAACTTTTTTATATGGCTTTTAAATGAAGCTTAAAGTGACTAGACATCATATAAATATTGACCTTTAAAAAATTCACAAAATAAGGTATAATGTATAAGGCTCCTAAGTTTTGGAGCCTTATTAATTTGGAAGAGGAGATGTTTATGGCTAAAGCTCTTTTTGTTATGGAGAAACCTTCTGTAGCAATGGATTTTATTAAAATCCTTAAAATTAATGGAAATAGAAAAGATGGATACATAGAAGGAGATAAGGCTGTTTTTACTTGGTGTGTAGGACATATGGTCAGCATGAGTTATCCTGAAAAATATGCACCACAATATAAATTCTGGAATTTAAAAGATCTTCCCTTTTTACCTAAGGAGTACTTGTATGAAATTATTCCAAGTGTAAGCAAACAATTTAACATAGTTAATAGTCTACTAAATAGAGAAGATATAGATAAAGTATATGTTTGTACAGACTCCGGGCGAGAGGGAGAGTATATTTATAGACTTGTAGATAAAATGTCTGGAGAACCTAAAAAGGATAAATTTAGAGTATGGATAGATTCACAAACAGAGGATGAAATAAAAAGAGGGATTAAAGAAGCTAAACCTCTTTCTTATTATGATTCATTAGGGGATTCGGCTTATTTAAGAGCAAAGGAAGATTATCTTTTAGGAATAAACTTCTCAAGAGTATTAAGCCTTTTATACGCAAAAAATCTTTCCTCAGTATTAAAGGAAGATAAGGTTGTTATAGCTGTTGGAAGAGTAATGAGTTGTGTTCTTGCAATGGTAGTTGATAAAGAAAGAGAAATAAGAGAATTTAAGAAAACACCATTTTTCAAAATAAACGGTAACTTTTTATTAGGGGAAGAAGATCTTATTTTGGAATGGAAAAGTTATGAAGGATCAAATTATTATAATTCCCATCTGCTTTATAATGAAGGAGGCTTCAGGAAAAGAGAAGATGCGGAAGGTTTAATAAATAAACTTAAAACTTTTAATGAAGGTGAAATAGTTGAAATAAAGAAAACTAAAGAAAGTAAAAATGCTCCTTTATTATTTAACTTAGCAGAACTTCAAAATGAATGTACTAAAAGGTTTAAAATTAGTCCTGATGAAACTTTAGGAATAGCTCAAAAATTATATGAGAAAAAGATGTTAACCTATCCAAGAACGGATGCAAGGGTATTATCAAGTGCAGTTGCAAAAGATATAGGGAAAAATCTTTCAAATATATATAAGAATGTTAAAGAATCTTGGGTAAAGGAACTTTTGACTAAAATATCTGAAAATAAATGGTCATCTAAAATAGCTAAAAGTAAATATGTAGACGACTCAAAGATTACTGACCATTATGCCATTATTCCTACAGGGGAATATGCTTCAGCTGGACTTACAAAGCTTGAGATGGAAGTTTATGAGCTTGTATTAAGAAGATTTATAAGCATTTTTTATCCTCCAGCTAAATACAGCAAAACTAATATGAGCGTTGAGATTGAAAAAGAAAGATTTTATTTCTCCAAAAAAATATTAGTAGAGAAGGGGTATTTAGAGGTTTTAGGTAAAGAAGAAGCTGATGACAAGGAACTAGACATAAGTTCATTAAAGAAGGGTAAAAAGCTACCTCTTAAAGAACTTTCAATAAAAGAAGGGGAAACCACACCACCTAAAAGATATACAACGGGATCAATAATTATAGCCATGGAAAATGCAGGTAAACTTATTGAAGATGATGAATTAAGAGAACAGATAAAAGGTAGTGGAATAGGAACATCAGCTACAAGAGCAGAAATAATAAAAAAACTTATAAGAATTGAATATCTTCAATCAAATAGCAAGACACAAATTTTAACTCCAACTAAAAAGGGAGAAATGATATACGAGGTTATAAAAGAATCTATACCATCACTTCTTAATCCAACCTTAACAGCCTCATGGGAAAAGGGATTAGGTATGGTATACGGTAAAGAGATATCTTCAGATGAATTTATGCACAAACTAGAAAGCTACACAAAAACCAATATAAATAAGGTTATGCACCATAGTAACTTAATCCTATCAAATATAAATAAGAAATTACTGAAAGTTAAGGTTGTATATGAATAAAGAGCCATTGCATTAAGTTGCATGGCTCTTTTTGCATATAAAGTTTTACAAAGTATTATGTAGTTTATTTTATTTAAAAAGCGAATCAACGTAATCCTTAGCTTCTCGTAAGCCTTCACCAGTTAATTCTCTATATCTCTTTATTGCTTTAATCTTTTCTTGTTTAGAAATATAAAGATTAAACTCTTCATCTTCCAGTGCAGATACTGGAGGATTAATTGCTCCAATATGATTAGCAATTTTTTCTAACAGTTTGTTGCTTCTTTTAAGTTCACTACTTAAATTGCTAATAGTAAATAGTGCCGCCATAAACATAAAAGCAAACAATGGATATGTAAAATACTCCATAATTACTCCTCTCTTAACCAAATCAAAGATATCATTGATTTAATATATTCTACTTTAAATTTCAAAATCCTCTTTGAGTGTACTATTTTATTAGATTATGAATGAATAATGCAAAATTATATATAAGTGGAGCTAAAAATACAGTCATAATTCCAGCTATCCCTATAGATAAAGAGCTCATTGCACCTTCTGTTTCACCTATTTCTAAAGCTTTTGAGGTTCCAACAGCATGAGCAGCAGTTCCTAAAGATATTCCAACTGCTAATTCATTTTTGATTTTAAATATCTTACAAACAGTAGGTCCTACAATTGCTCCAGCTATACCAGATATTATAATTGCAATAACTGTTACAGGAACTATACCATTTAGGGATTTAGAAATTTCCATTCCTATAGGAGTTGTAACAGATTTAGCTAATAAGGATTTTATTAAGGTTCCATCTAATCCTATGTAATAAGATAAAATTATTATACTAGCTATTCCAACAGAACTCCCAACTAAAATACCAACTGTAATAGGTATTGCATGCTTTTTCAATAAAGTTATCTGTTTATATAAAGGGACAGCTAAAACTACAGTAGCAGGACCTAAAAACATATTGATAAACTTCCCACCTTCTTCAAAGTTGGAGTAATCAATTTTGAACAAGAGTAGAACGGATAAAACAATAACAATAGCTATTAAAAGAGGATTAAAGAGAGGAAACTTAGTTTTCCTATATAAAAATAGTCCTATTTCAAAAGCAATTAATGATAATATAATTCCAAATAAAGGAGAGCTTACTAAATTACTCACTTTTTTCACTTCCTTTAATCTTTTTATTTGATAGATATTGTACTATTGTTCCAGTCGATATAATTACTATGATAGTAGTTAAAATACATACAACAAGAAGCTTGTACCATGAATCCTTAATAACAGCAACGGAGGTTATTAATCCAACTCCTGCAGGTATAAAGAAAAAACTTAAATGATCAAGAAAGAAATTTGATACTTTTTCAACTTGATTAACTTTAACAACATTAGTTAATAGTAAAGTAAGTAAAATTAACATTCCTAATATGTTTCCTGGTATGGGTAAATTAAGTGCTTTAGATAAAAATTCACCTAAAAAATATACACTTAAAATGATCAGCAATTCTCTAAATAATTTCATATTAATCCTCCTTAAGTATACAGTTAACTTTATCACCATAGAGAAGATAAGTAAAATTTCAAATTGATATAGAATATATAGCTAAAACAATTACATTTTGAAGTTTTAATGGGACAAGGGGTAATTTAATAAAAACTAAAGAGAACCAAGGTTTAAGGTTCTCTTTACATAAAAATATCTAATTTAAAAATTGTTAGTTATCTTTTTTTCTACAAACCAAACAGCTTTATACATTAAATAAGCGATTATAGAAAGTAATATTATGCTCATCATAACCATATCAAGTTGTGCTACCTGACCACCATAAACTATTAAAAATCCTAAACCTTCTCTTGCAACTAAAAATTCACCCATAATTACACCGACCCAAGAAAGTCCTACATTTATTTTTAATGCAGAGATTAAAGTTGGTATAGAAGCTGGAATAATTAAGTGTTTGAGAATTTGAAACTTATTTGCCCCAAAGGTTTTTAATAGAAGAATCTTTTCTTTATCAACTTCATTAAAACCAGAGGCAACACTTATAATAGTAACTATTATAGAAATCAAAAGAGTTATTACTATTATAGACTTAATTCCATTACCTGCCCAGAATATTATAATAGGAGCTAATGCAACCTTAGGTAATGCATTTAAAACAACTAAATACGGATCTAAAACTTTAGCTGTAAAGGGGGAAGTCCATAGTACTATAGCAACCAGTGTACCTAAAACTGTACCTAAAGTAAATCCGATTATGGTTTCATAACAAGTTACCCATATATGCCTTAGTAATATGCCACTATTATAAAGTGAAATTGTTGACTTTACAATTCTACTTGGTGAAGAGGTTAAAAAAGGATCTATCCATTTGTTGTCAGCAGCTATCTCCCACAATAGCACAAAGGCAACAAGAATAAAAACCCTAACAAATCCAACCTTGAATTTTTCAATTTTTAAATTTCTAAGATAAAGTTTTTGACTTTGAGATATTTCGGCTTTATTATTGTTCATCTAAATCCCTCCATATTTCATCAAAATATTTTCTGAAGTTTTCCTCTTTTCTTTTTTTGAAAGGAGTATCTGCATTAGGAGAGAAGACTAGATTTAATTCTCTTTTTATATAAGCTGGCCTTTTTGATAATATAATTACCCTTTTAGCTAAAGATATAGCTTCACTTATATCATGAGTAACCATAATAGCAGTTTTGCCTTCATTTTTAATTATTTCATAAACCTCATCACAAACCTTAAGTCTAGTTTGATAATCCAAAGCAGAAAAAGGTTCATCTAAAAGTAATAACTCTGGATCTAGAGTTAAAGTTCTAATTAAGGCAACTCTTTGCCTCATACCTCCAGATAAATCAGAAGGTAATCTATCTTTAAATTCCCATAAAGAATAGGACTTAAGAAGTTTCTCAGCTTTAAGAAGCTTTTCCTCACTAAGTTGATGTTTTATCTTTAATGGAAGAAGTACATTATTCCACACAGAAAGCCATGGAAATAGATGATCCTTTTGAAACATATATCCCATCCTATCTTTGTGTAGTTCTATGGACTCACCATTAAAAGTGATTTCACCAGAGGAGGGAGCTATAAGTCCACTTACGATGTTTAGTAGTGTAGATTTTCCACAACCAGAAGGGCCTAAAATAGTTATAAATTCACCCTCAGATAGTTCAAGATTTATATTATTAAGAGTTTTAACTTCTCCAGATTTTGAATGATAGTTTAAATTTATATCTTTAAGTTTTAATAAACTCATATTCTCACCTGCCTTTAAAATAATATGTACAAGGAACAGTTAATAGTTAATAGTGAAGAGAGAATAGTTAAGAGTTAAGGATGAAATTCGACTACATTAACTCTTAACTATAAATTATTAATTTTTTATTATTTAGTATCAGAACATAAGAATACTATTTACTTAATTTAACTTCACTAACTGCTTTTTCAGAAAAACTATTATTAACTATCTTATTAAATTCAGGACGTTTAGGCATAAGAGAGCTGTCATAGGATTGTATAATATCCATTAACTTAGTTAGGTTTTCTTCCTTAACTGTTGGAAGCTCTGCAAATGCTTCAGCTTCTCTATAATTTTTAACAACATTAACTAAGATTCCTTCATCTGTTCCAGGGAAGAAAGAGGCTATAGCTTTTGCAACTTCTTCATCTGAAGCTTTAGCTACCCATAATTGACCCTTATAAATTGCATTAGTAAAGGATTGAATGGTATCAGGATTATTATCCATATAAGATTTTGTAGCGAAGAATCCAGTATAAGCAATAGGACCTGCTTCTTTTCCTATAGAGCTAACAATATACGCGCCTCCATCTTTTTCTAAAACAGAAGCTGTAGGTTCGAATAAAGCAACATAATTTCCAGTGCCTGCCTTAAAAGCAGCTGCTGTAGCAGTAAAATCTAAATTAGTAACAAAATTAACATCAGACCCAGGTTTTAATCCATGATTCTTAAGAACATATTCTAAAGTCATTTGAGGAACACCACCAGGCCTTCCACCTATTACAGTTTTACCTTTTAATGAACTCCAATCAAAATTCTTCTCATCACTTCTGCTAACCAAAAATGAACCATCTCTTTGAGTTAAAGTTGCAAAAAGTACAGGATAATCTTCTCTGCCTTGATTGTTAATATAGACAACTTGTTCTGGACCTGCAAAACCTATATCAGCATTTTTACTAAGAACTTGCTGCATTGTTTTGTCTGCAACCCCTTCCAAAATGCAAGTAGGCAGAAACCCTGATAAAAACAAGGTTTCTGCCTATGTAATAATTATAAAATATTCTACAATAATTAGCAAGATTGAAAATTTAGTCTATGTTTAAGAATAGAGTGGGTATTATTAATGATTACATCTTTACATACTTCTTTTTTTGTTTCGTATAAGAAATGAGGACGGATTGATTACCCATTTAATCTTATGTCCAATATGTTTGTTTTATCAAAATCTATTTCTAAAGAATGATCTATGTAAATTCTATCGCCACAATAGACTGTTGCACCATAATCATATTCATCATTAAATGTGAAGTCTATTCTATATACTTCTATTTCACTAAACCATGTTCTATATACTTTTTCACCAATCTTATTTTCATAATATGATGTTAGTACATCTTCACAGGCACTAAACCAATCTATGTAGTTTATTACATACTTTATTACATCTATTAATTTAATACTAGTAGATACATATATATAAATTTCGTCTAATTCTTCATCCTTCATTAAATAGTTAAATATTCTTACGCTTGTATTTAAATTATAGCATATATAACTACTATCGCTATCTTCTTCATTTTTAATGAAGTTACTTAATTTAAGCATTATTAAACTTCCTTTCCAATAAAATTAATTTATCTATTTTAATAACTTAATCTATAGACATGAATCTTTTAAATTCATAATTCTAAAAGCTGCCTTCTGTTAACGCATCATATCTGCTAATTATATTTTTCTATATACACAATCAATCAGATATCTTGGAGCAGTATCTTCTAAAAAGGCTCTATTACCACTAATATCTTTAATTTTATCTATAAACTCGCTATAAGCTAATATACACTCTACCAATTAGGGTATTGAAGAGTTAATAAATTGGTGAGGTTCAATATTCCACCTATTTAGAAATTCTATAGATGTAATCATCTTATTACATCCTTATATTAGTTCAATTAGTTTTTTATTTAATTCTTTAGACCAATTATAAGAGTGTATAGCATCTCTATACTCAAAATAAAATAATCCAATAATGATATTTGCTTTTGGTATACAAACTATACACTTAATATCTCCTTGTCTCCATGATTGAGGCATTATTTGTCCACTAATACTCCTATACAGATTTTGAGCACAGTCTATATTTTTAAATAGCATATCTATCAGATTATCTGAAGCGATACTATTTCTTTCTCCATAAGTATCCATAGTTGATTTTTCTATATTAACGACTACAGAATAAAGAATATTAGATTCTTTAATTAAATGAATTAATTCTGATGAGAACATAAATACATCTCCATGCTTTGTTATATTTAGTGAATAATATCTTATAATTGTTATTTTACTTAATTATACAGTATATAAGCATATGGTTACAATATTTTACATGACTTATATATTCAATGAAGAAGTATCACCAACTAAGTTGATTTATAAAGTCTTATTAGCCAAGTTTATATTTTCCATAAATTCCTTTATTGTATAAATATGATACAATTTATTTATAATTACAAAGTAATAAAAAGCAAAGGAGAACGAACTTAATATGGATAAGGAATTGTTTCAGAAAGCTTTAGAATTAAATGATGGAGGAGAACGAATTTGTAAGGAATCATTAAATCATTTGACAATAGCCTTTATTAATAAATTTAATATTCATGATGAGGTTACAGACTTTTTAAGAACATTTTCCTTTAATCGAAATATAAGATTTAAACATGTGTATTTTGATAAAGTAAATGATATTGCTGATAATAATACTTATGAAAGTAATATAAAATGTATATTAGAAGGTTTGTTAATAATAGGTTCAGGCTTAAATGGAGACTTAATAGTTTTTGATTTGATTAATCAGAAGGTGGGATATGTATTTCATGACGATTTATGGGAAGATGAAAGCATAAATCCTAGAGATATATTTATAAGTTTAAATTGTACAATTGGGGAATTTTATTATAAATCTATGATAGATGAAGATTTTCCTGTTGACGGTTTACAGGCAGAGCAATATATTAGTTAAGTCATATTATTATATAATTGTGAACTATAGAGACGGGATAAGTTTAATATTTCATATAAAAATACATGTATGTTGTTCGGTATGTAAAATAAGAATAATTGTTATTTGAAGAAAGGGGCTAAAATAATGAATTATTTTAATAAAGAATGGTGTGAATCATGTCAAAGAATTGGACTCCATTTAATCTTGGAAGAAGATAAACAAGCAGAAATATTTTCAGAAGAATACTTTCAACAATTATATAATCAAAAATTGATTGAGTTCCTAGATTCATGGAAGGAGATTGCCAGCATTACCAACAAACCATTTGATAAAGAAAATTTGACTAAACAATTTGAAGACAGTTTTATATATAATCAAGAATATACTAAAAAACTACTTCCACAAGATATACTTATAAAAATAGCAGATATTAGAGTTTATGTATTAAATAAAGCAACACATCAAGTAATAAATGATGTCGCTTTATTTTGTGAGTACAATAAACAGTTAGTTGAGAGAACAATTAAACAATATAATAAACATTATAAAAAAGTATTGAATTCATTTAATAAAAATGTAATTGAAAATATACACTTTCATGATTGTATTATTACTGATATAAGGCAATCAGAAGAATCCTTATCAATAACATTTGATAATTCAAATGGGTTTACTGACATATATGAAGTGCAGTTTCATAATTATAAGTTAATTAATCAAGATAATTTATTGAAATACTCATGGTGGCTTCATGATGAGATATATATAACAAATGGTAAATATGAATTACAAGTTTTGCTTGAAAATAAAAATAGCAATTTAGTGGAGTTTAGTGTTTATGCTGAACATATTTCCTTTAAACGCAATCAAGTAGATTTGCAGTAGTTCTAAATATGAAATTATTACGAAGTAAATAGTTCTTTGAAAGTTGAATAATACGGTTTTGGATAAATATGATATAATTATAAATAATCTGCATTGCAAAAAGAGGTGGTTTAATGAGAGTACGTGTTTATGACAAAAAAACGAATACGTATTTTAAGTCTGAGGTCTATGCAATTATTAACTCTGGATATTATGAAAAACTATTAATTTTGACTCCTAGTAATATTGGGGATTACTTAATGTTTTATGATTATCTTGATAAAACAGAAAAAGAATTGCCAACCCTTATTAATAAAATTTTACCTAATAGACCACATGAATGGATAACCATAAGGTCTAATTCAGTAGATGAACAATTAAATAAATATAAACCATTATTAACAGATGATATTAAGTTTTTTGAGTATATTGGATTTCCATGGATATGGGAAGATACCGATACCTTAATTAAGTTATTACATGGAGAAAGAATATCTCTAAAAGGTAGTATTTTTGAAAACAATTTATATAGCGAAATTATACAGACAAAATGGAACTATGTTGAAACACAAGAAGATGCTGATATATTTATGGAATTAGCTTGCGATTTACATGATTCTGTTATAAAAGAAATTAATTATATTAGTGGAGCTTACGTAGATTCTAATAAAGCCATGTATCCATTAGATGATTTGAGAAGAGTAACTGTTAAAATTCAAAGTCAACAATGCTCTGATTTGGAAATGGTTTTTGAGGGGGTTACTGCACTTAATATAAGACCAGCTTTGGATAATTACTTTTCTGATATTTCTGGTACATCATTGATTGTAAAAGATGCTTCTTTATTCTTTTGTGATGATTGCTTAGATGTTATTGATACATTATACAACGGCACATGGATTCTAGCATACAGTTTAAAGTGGAGATTTGTTAGCAATAATATTTAATGTGAGTGAGTTTTGTGAATATAATCTGTTTATTTACAAATTTCAAATTTTATAGTTGGATAAAATGAGTATAGCATAAAGTTAAGTTAACTCACATTTTTCTTAATATTATACAGATAAAATTTAATACAAAGTTACGATAATACCGTAAATTCATTTGAATAATACGGTATTTTTTAGTTCGCAATACAAAAATATTTCGAATAAGTGTTTTTTTGAAAATTGAATAATATGGTTTTAGATAAATATGATATAATTGATTTAAAATTGTAGAGTACTAACAGGTAACTATGGGGTTTAGCCAACTTTTGGTACCAGTTTTTTATATAAGGAGTTACGTGGTATGTCTGAGAATCTTTTTAAGGAATATGATAATATTTTAGATTTTAGAGAGTATATGCTTCAATATGCAGAAGACAATTATGATCTGCTTCGTGATACTGTCGAAAATAACAAATCTATAGTTAGGTATAGCACCAATGCTTCATATCTCGGATTTTTTTGTCCAAGTTTAGTTTTGGATAAAATCACAAAGGGATTTACAAAAGGAAGATTACTAAAATCAATACCAAAAGGGAAAAAAGGATATGTTATTTATGAATTGGACAGTAATGGAAAACTTTTAAGAATACAGGAAGTTAATTCGTTTGGTACAATATTTGAAACTTATATCATTAGGAAAGATGATGAAGAATTTAGTGTAACAACTCTCGAGGGCAAGAAATGCTCTGTAGTTAGCAGTACAAGAACTATTTATGATAATGACAAGTTAATTAGGTTTGATATTATGAGTTCAGCAAGTATAAGGTCAGAGATTTATTTTGATGACTCATATGATAGCAAAAAAGTACATTGCGATGAGTATTACTATGTTCCTAATCTAAAGGGTTCAAATAAATCAATACAAATTGGTGAAATTGGAAGTCCTATGAAACTATTTAATATGATAATAGAGTTGGACGAAAAAAGGAATGTAGTTAAAATCGAACATGGAGAATTTATTAATGGAAAAACTGAAATGTCTTATATCTATACTAAATAGTAATCAGTAGAGGAGATATTATGGTTGAAATATTATTATCATATGCTATTTTGTTGTATGTAAGATTGATTTCGGATGAAGAATATAAGAAAAATCTTGATGTACAGTTCCTAGATCATCCTGATAATGATTTGTTATTAGAATTGGAATTAAAAACTTTAGATATACAAGCTACAATTAAAACTATTTTTGATTACTGTTTAGAGAATAATGTTGATTTTGATACTTTTGGCTGTTTCTTAATTAGTAAGTTAGAAGAAATTTATTATAAAGATGATATGGATATACAGTTATTTGGATCAAAGATGTATTCAATATGGAGAGTGTTGCCATCAGAAATTCAAAGCAAGGAACCATTTTGGACTTTGTGTTATGCTGATGACCCTTTGTCTTGGGGTGATGAAAGTCAAACAAGAGAACTTTATCAAAAGATGTTTAAGTATTATAAATAAAATTAAATATAAAGCTATAAAAACACCGTATTATTCAAAGGAATTTACGGTGTCTTTTAATTTGTATTTCAAAAATAGTATCATACTCATAGAATATCATTTAAGAATACTTCTGGGACATTATTCTTTCTAAGCTTGTATATTTGTGTTTTAGTCAAAGGAACTTTATAAGATAAATTTCCTTTTGAAAAGCATCCTGTCAATATTCTCTCATATAGTCCAGAAATAAATTGAAACCATTCAGTACTATCATTAATCTTATTAAGAAAATAGTAATAACCATCTGCTAAATAATAAGTATTTATGGCAGTTGCTAGCTCACAATTTCTATTATCAATAACCATTTGAGGTGTATGGAAACCATCATCCCAATTGTAAGCAGAAATAAGAATATCCAATTGATCTGAATCCATTTCTTTAATATTAATCATTTTACATCTCCAACACCTAGTTAATTTGTAATAGTTCTAATAGTCAAATTATTCCTATTTAATGAGATTGTGATTAGATTTACCAAACAGTTCTGCAAAGCTGCAAATGGTATCCAATTCTTGTTCAGTAAATCAACCAGAACCTCTGATAAATACAGGGTTTCTACCTAATGTGATAATTATAAAATATCTTACAATAATTAGCAAGATTGTAATAATAAAATATAGTAATGATAATTAATTGTAATATCTTAAAGCTGAGTGTATTAAAAGAAATAGCAAATTAATTAAGAACATTTTTTCTAGAATAATAGTTTATATAATGTTCTAATAATAATCATACATTCAGATTCAAAGCATATTGATATTATATAGGAATTAACTCTATTTGGTACCTTAGAAGGAGTTTAGATATATGTGCATAATATGTTTTTTATCTGACAATAGTCAATATTTATTAAGACATAGTGCTATGATAAGATCAGATAGATTGGAACATACACTAGATAATTATAAAAATGAGTTTAAAAGCTATTTTATTGAGAAAATAAATTCTGATATTTGTTTAGAATATAATACAGAATCAAATATTTATATTAAAACAGAACTTGCTAAATTGAATTATGAAGAAATAGATAGGTTTTTTGAAAAAATAAAAAGTATATATATAAATTGGATTAATACAGAAATAGAAAGTGCTATTAAAAAAATGGAAGACTTAGTTGCTTTGTTTAGCGATAGTATTTTTGAAGATAATTTGAATTCTAAATTACTTTTCCGAGGTAGAATAAGTAAAGGGTTTATCTCTCATTGGGATATGTTTCATATACCATTTAATAGAAGATTTTTAATAGATAATCAAAGATATTCATTGATAGGACAACCTATATTATATTTTTCTTCTAGTCCTTATGGTGTATATAAAGAGCTAGGAACTTATAAAGACTTAAGAATATCGAGATTTTTTGCAAAAAGTGATAGTTCGTTTAGAATATTTGAAAACATAAATAAATTTGAAAAATACATTAAAATTGTTTCTGACAAAAAGATTAATTCTAATTATAATATTACGGTTAATCAAATGATTGAGAACTTGATTAATGGCATGGTTAATAATGATGAGATTATGAAAAGTGATACAATAAAAAATATGTTGTTTTCAATGATTCTTTCATCATGTTGTAGTTTTCCTAGAAGAGAAGACACAAAAGAATCTACTTTTTCAGAAGAATATATTTTACCTCAAATATTAACAATAGTTTTAAAAAAGATGAAATATAAAGGCATTAAATATATATCTACTAAATTGTATGATGATTTAAATATTATAAAACAAAATGATTTGCCAACTATAATGTATAGTAATTACTGCATTTTTACAGATTATAAAGAGGATAAAAGCCGAGAAAAGACTTATGTATACGATAGAGACTTATATAATTGTTTTGATTTATCCAACCCAATATCTTTTCATGAAAAAGTAAATGACGAGTTTTATGATATAAAGGCATTAATACTATTAATAAAAGAAATTGATGAAGATGATAACATAGATGACTATCTTAAAAATATCTCATACGAAGTTGAAAGTATTTTAAAAATACTAGAAGAGTTAAGATATAAATCAAAGGATGTAAGTTCTAAAGATAAAATATCAAAGAAAAATAATAATAATGACGAATATAAGGCTATAGAAGATTTTGTAAATTTGCATATATTGTTTATTAGGAATGTGTTATTAAATATAAAAAATAAGGAGGTTTAAAGATGAAAAAAGTAGTGAATCTCTTTGAATATACGGGCACCCAAAAAGCAGATACTGCAGAGCTTGGTGAAAAAGTATTCAAAAAGTTAAAACCTCAGATAAAAAAATGTTTAGAAAACAAAGAAAAAGTTGTTATTGATTTTTCTCAAATAACTTCGGTTACAACTAAATTTTTAGACAAAGCAATTGGCAATTTATTTTCAACCACAAATGTAGAAAAACTAGCAGATTTGATTACCTTTAGCGGACTAGATGATTCTAAAAAAAGAAAACTAAAATGGGTTATTAATATAGCTATAAAACGAAATCAGATGGTGGAGGCAGAAGTAGTATAACCAAAAAAGCTTAATAAGAGAATCCTCTTAATTTAAAATTAAGAGGATTCTCTTTACACATTCAACGAAGCATTAGCCCCAACCAAGTTTATCTCTAAAGTTTCATTGTCCCAGGTTATGTTTTCGATAACTTCTTTGATGATAACTCTTTTGGCATCTATGTCTTCTATATAGTCAAAGAATTCTTTTATGGTCTTTATGTGTGATGAGATGCTTATGATTTTGGTGTCTATGTCTTCAGCTGCCATTTGATCTAAGTTAATCTGACTTAATCTTTTCTCATGAGATAGGTTTTCGCTTTTTATGGTCTTGAGTTCATTTTCTATTAGTTTAATGGTGTCAGAGTCCTCAATTAGAGCAAGTTTTCTTATAAGGCCTTGTATTAGCATGTTGTTATGGGAGATGGTCTTTTTAAGGTTGTTTGACTCGTTTTGTAATTCTTGTTTTGTTGCTTCAGAGTTTTCATTGCTGGAGTATAAGTTAACTATGGTTTTGGTGTCTATGTTTTTTAGAGCATTTATTATTGCATCTTCAGCAGCATAGGCATTTAACATTTTAGTTGAGCATCTGGTACTAGCTCTATTTCTAAGTTCACACCTATAGTATTTTTCAAGTTTATTTATCTTCTTATTTAAGTGGCTCCATGCAGTCATGCTGCTACCACAGTTAGCACATTTAACTAAACCAGATAACAAGAATCTATTACTGGTATTAGAGCGTGGAGAAGGTTTGGATAAGTTACTCTTTAAAATCTCCTGGCATTTTAGCCATTCTGAAGAAGGAATAATACCAGGATGAAGAGCAGCTGATATGATCCACTCATTAACAGGCTTATCTTTCCTACCACCTTCACGCTTGTTATAAACCATTAATCCATGTTTACCATCAAATTCATTGCATAGAGTAGCTCCAAACTCATTAAAGTAATTATATATCTTATCATCTGCAAAGGTGTATACAGGGTTAATTAAGATTTGGAGAACTGTATTCCTAGAGAAGTTTCCACCATTTTTACCTTTAACATTGTTAGTGCAAAGGTGCCTTGATACAGTGGAGGTACTTCTTTTTTCAAGATATAGAGAGAATATATTTTTAACGATAGACATTTCATTATCCACAACTTCAAGCTTATACATCTTCTTTATATTTTCCTTACCTGAATATTCAACAGGAACGGATTTAAAGCCAAGTGGAGGAGTACCACCAAGCCAACGTCCTGTCTTAGCAAGTTCAAGCATATTATCCTTTATTCTTTCAGCTATAGTTTCACGCTCCAATTGAGCAAAAACTGAGGAGATATAGACCATAGCTCTACCCATAGGAGAAGAAGTATCAAACTGTTCTTTTATGCTAACAAATTCAATATTATTCTTCTGTAACATTTCAAGAGTAGTAGAGAAGTCAGCAACATTACGAGAGATTCTATCAAGCCTATAACATATTAAATAATTAAAACGCTTTTTCTTGGCATCACTTAATAACTTTTGAAAGTTGGGTCTATTAGTATTGCCTCCAGAGAAACCTTCATCTTCATAGATAAGAAAATCAGTTATTCCAAGGTTATTACCATACTGTTTACACAATTCTATTTGATTTTCAACAGATTCACCTTTCTCAGAGAGTCTGCTTTTTCTACTATATATTGCAGCTATCATAAATTCCCTCCATAAGTTGATTAGTTATGTAATTGAAACGTGTTTTTGAAAAGAGAACAGATCTAAGTTTACATTCAATAATTTCATGAGTAACCCTAAAGTAATCAGCTAGTTCTCCTATAGATGGGCTAATAGATTTATTTATAGCCTTAGCAAGATCAAAGTCACTAATCAAGAAATTAGCAGCCCAAGTACGAGCTTTAAGTTCTTGCTTTGATTTCTCTAATTTTTCAGAGTAAGTTATACATTCAACAGTTAAATCACCCATAGAAGTAAAGTGGTGACCTAATTCTTCAGCTAGTATTGATAATAAAGTTTTTTCATCTTTAAGTATTTTTTTATTAATACCTATGATTGGAGGGAGACCAGGATACTTTATGTAAGCACCTATCATGTTTTTATAAACAAACTTAACCTCATCAATAACTATGCCATTTTCCTCAATAATATTATAAATATCTAATAGAGTGATCATTCTAATTCCCCCTTAAAGTCATATGATAAAATAGTATACCATAAAAATGAGAACTTATGTTCTCTTGGTTTAAAATTTATGCAAATAAAAAAGGTGCCCTTTATGGACACCTTAGTTAAATGGAGTGTTTAATTGACTTTTTATATTTAATTTTTTTGATAGTTTTTCTTTAAAAAAGGATAGACAAAGTTTCATTAAAAGCACTCCTTAAAAAAGTGTCCGTTATGGACACCCTTTTGTGTTAAGTATATAGCTAGTACCTTTTCTTATTCTTTCTACTTTAGATTCTTTATCTAATAAAAATAAAGTATATTGAATGATAGATTTTAGACGTACATCAAAAAAAGAATAAATATCCTTTTGAATTATTCCAGGATTTTTTTTAATAAAATCAAGTAGAATTTCTTTTGCATTTTTTTCAAATTCATACTGGAACTTAAGATTCTCATAGTTTAATAGTATATGGTCTAGTTCTTGTTTAACAATATCTATATAATCAAAATCAGGGCTTTTGCTATTACGGCGATGCTGCCACCGTATTGAAAAATACTTTTTACCTCTCGAGCCTTTTGATATACAGAATTCTTTGAAATCGTAATATGAGTCAATTGTTTTTTTATAAAACTCTATTTTTTCATCAATGTTTCTTGATTCACGTGCATTATTTCTAAAATTCACAATAGAATCTTCATATAAATTGACATGTTTTTCGTATTTATCGAGAAATTTTATATGAGGTTTTGTTTTAAAATAATAGATTGTGTTAATAAAAAATCTAAGGACTAAATTTATCATTAGTTACTTTTCCCATACTTATGTTTTAAAAACTCTATATACTCTTTAAGTTCTTCTCTAGCTTCTGGTGGAAGATCTGCATCATATCCATCAGAATTATGAAGAGCTATTGTATATTCATTATCATTATTTTTATCTAGAATTTTCTCAGCCTGTACTTTAATATCAGAGTTGCCTAATAACCAATCTATAGAAACATTAAAATATTTAGATAGTATTAATAATTTTTCATAATCAGGCTGCTTACCTTTAGTTTCATAACCTGCTATTGTGGGTCTCTCCACTTTTAATATGTCGGCTAAGTCCTGTTGAGTTAAACCTTTTGAATTTCTAAGATCTTTAAGTCTATCACTAAATGACATATAGACACCTCCTAATATTAATTTTACATGGAAATGTTTCTATAATAAACATATGTGTCTAAAAGAAACAAAAATATTAAAATAGTATTGACAATGTTCCTTAATGAAACTAAAATAGAGTTATGGTTCCGATAAGAAACGGGGTGAGTGAGTGAGAAATGTTCTAAAAGAATTAAGGTTAACTGCTAATTTAACGCAACAGGACGTTGCAAATAGGTTGAAGATAGGAAGAACCTCATATACAAATATTGAGTTAGGAAATAAAAATCCTTCACTAGATTTGGCTATTTCTATAAAAAAATTATTTCAATATGAAAAAGACGATATTTTTTTAAATCAATAGTTCCTAAAGGGAACAAATGAAGATTTGGATATGGATGATTAAATAAATTAGATTGCTCTAGAAGTCCCGTTCCAGAGCAACATACGGCATTTAATTTAAAGAGTTAAAATGGAAAACTATTTTTGAGAAGTTGTACCGATTAAATCAGGGCTATTTAATGTTATGTTTCCGCACTTTTTACATACTAGAGCATTTACAACTATTCCACTAATAGAGCTATTAATGTTTCCATTAGATGATTTTGAAATGAGCACAAATTCAGTTCCATCTTCAGTTTTGATTTGGTTCAGAGAGTTAAGAGATCCACAATAAACGCATCTACCCATAAAAACACCTCCTTTCAACCAAATTTTACCACAAGTGAATTTATAATACCAGAAAGGAGTTAAATGAATTAGTAACTAAATAAAAATGGAGGAGAGTAAAAATGAAAGCATATTCAACAGTGAGGTAGCAGAAATATTATCTGTATGGAAAGACAATGTAGTAAGAGAAATTAAGAAAAATAGAATTAAAACATTTAGGGTTGGACGTGATTGGGGAATCCACGAGAGTAGATTAATTGAGTACATGGATGTTGTAGAAATCAATACTTAAGAAAAAGAGCAGAGTAAGTGGGAACTCTGCAAAAATAAAATTTATATGTATTTAGATGTGATTAACATAATTTAATTATAAATGTCGAGAGGTATAAAAGGAATGAATGAAACTTGCGTAAATTACTACAAAACTTGCAGAGAGAATGCAGGTTTAACACAAGCTAAAGCTTCTGAGTTATTAGGAGTAAGTGAAAGGTCTATATCGGACTATGAGAACAAAAAAACAAGGGTTCCAGATGAGATAGTTGCAATAATGGCTAGAAAATATAATTCGCCTGAGTTATTGAATTACTATTGCTCCAAGGAATGCCCAATAGGGTTACATAAAAAGATAAAACAGTTAGAAATTAAGTCTTTAGAGATAGTAACTTTACAAATGATAAGCATTTTAAGAAAAGTTGAAGGCGTAAAAGGTACATTACTTGATGTAACAGAAGATGGCGTAATAACAGAAGATGAACTACCAAGATTAAAAGAAGTGGTTAATTATTTTGATAAAGTCAGTCAAGCAGCTAATGAGTTAAAGCTTTGGGCTGAGAAATACTTAGTAAATTTAGCGTAATTAACTTCAATTTATATAAAAGTAAGGTAAGTAACTTATTAATAATGAGTTTCATAAGATGGAAAAAAGGAGGGATTTACATGGGGAAGTTAAGAACAAAGTTTAAAGTTGAAGTTAATTATCCAACTACAGAAGAAGGCATACGAAAATTTGAAGAAGCAAAAGCCAGAGGAGTACTCATGGGATTAAAGACTAAACACACTGACGAAGAGATAAGGCTTGTCATAGAAATGCTTAAGAAGCAGATAAAAGAGGAGTCAACTAATGGGTGATTTATTATATAGAACATAAAAAAAATAAACCCTTATAAAAAGAGTTTATCTTCTTATGTAATTTTTAGGACTACGATGCTGTAACATCGTAGCTCCATTATAGCTTTTATATTGAAATATGTAAAGTGAAGGAGCGTAAAAAATGAAAAAAATTAAGTTAGAGAGAATTGTTTGGACAGATAATCATGGCAATAAAAGGGTTGCTTTTGTAGGAAAGAATTTTTAGGAGGAGTAGGGTTATGACTAAAATCGTTAGTTTTTTAAACATAAAAGGTGGAGTAGGTAAAACAAGCTCTGTTGTTAATATTGGAGCTGTTTTGGCTAACAAGGGTTACAGAACATTAATTATAGACACAGATTCTCAAGCTAATGCAACTAGGTACTTAGGAGGAGAAGGAAAGACACAAAATTCAGTATACAGCATTTTAGCTAATGGAAAAGGTGACTATGTAAAGACTGATTATGAGAACTTGTATTTAATGCCTTCAAACATGAAGCTTCTTGGTATTCAAGGAACAGCTCCAGATGGAATTGTTGAGTTTATGCTTACAAACTGGATAACTGATATTAAAGATAACTTTGACTACATTTTAATAGATTGTCCACCATCTTTAAATAATTGTACTTTAAATACATTGATAGCTAGTACTCATGTATTTGTCCCTATGAAAATAGATCAGTTTTCAGCAGATGGGCTTTCATACCTTTTAAGTACAGTAGATCAGATAGGCAAGCTATATAATCCAGAAGTTAAGATGGCAGGAATATTTATAACTATGGACAGAGCTACTACCTTGAATAAGCAAAAGAAGAAAGAGCTTAGAGAAGTCTTAGGAAATAGGATACTTAACCAAACAATTAGAGAAAATGTGTCCCTAACAAAAAGTACCTTTGAGCAAAAACCTGTTGTTTATTTAGATAGAAAAGCTGCTTCATCAAGAGACTATAGAAAGCTTACAGAGGAGATTTTAGATGTCTTGGCTAGATGATATAGCTAACAAGATTAACAAGGAAGATGAGGTTTCTAATGAGAGGAGTATAAGCCTAGATAAGCTTATACCCTCAACTAAGAACTTTTATGGAATTAGAAATATTGATGAATTGGCAGAGTCTATTAAAAAACAAGGGTTACTACAAAACTTGGTGGTTAGAGAAATGAACACAGGATATTTTGAAATACTAGCAGGACATAGAAGATATACAGCTTTAAAGCAGCTAGGAGAAGCTGAAGCAAAATGCAATGTTTTAAAAAATATTAATGATGAACAGGCTGAGATAATTTTGATAATTACAAATAAAGAAACAAGAGAATTGACCCCTACAGAAAAGATGAAAGGGGTAAGAAGATTAGAAAGACTTTATAAAAGTGAAAGAACAATAGGTGACCTTAAGGGGAAAACTAGAGACCTTATAGGTGAAGCTATGGGACTATCAGGTACTCAAATAGGCAGATACATGAAGATTGATAAGAAGCTTGATGAAGAGCTTAAAGAAGACTTAGATAAAGACAAGATAACTCTGTCCCAAGCAGAAATAGTATCAAACCTACAACCAGAAGAACAAAAGCAAATAGCTAAACAGATTAAGGAATTAGATCCTAAAGAATCAAAAGAAGAAATCAATATCCTCATAGAAGGAATTAAGCAACCAGTGGAAAGAAAGCGAGATAGAGAATTACTTAAAGAGATTTATCCAGAACCTAAAGCTAAAGAAAAGAAACCAAAATCGGATAAGTTCATCTTTAAAGATAAAGAGCAGCTAAAGACCATAGATGCTCTTTGTGAAGAAAGAGTAAAAACATTAAAAACTATGATGCCAAAGGAAGGTCAGAAGTGGACTGAATTTGACTATGAAGTAAAAGGTCAATTTGATGCCTTTGACTTGATAAGGATGACGTTGAGAGATAGCGAGTATTCGGATGGGTTGGTATATGAGATACCAGGGTTGGAAAGTTGTGAAGAAGATTAAGCCCCTTTACCCACAGAGCAAAACTAAAATAAAAATAAGAAAAGTGAGGTGTAGAAAACCTTACGTTACCTATACTTTGTACAGCTCTGTGGGATTTTTTATAAATAATTAAATATTAGGAGATAAAGAATTGAACTATACAAATGAATATATAGAAAAAGCTTGTAGTGAATATCCACTACTTAAGATTCAAGTGGAGGCACTTAAAAAACAAGATGGAGGATTAATACTAAAAATAAACGAGTTTGCTGAATTAGTTAAAGAGATAGCTACAGATAATGCAGATCTTATTCAAAGAAATAATAAGCTTAAAGACTTGGTTGATTTGATAAGAATAGAACTTATTGCGTTAAGGTCTTCTGAAAGCGACATAGAGCATATTGTAAAACTTATTGATAGTTATAGCTTTAAACAGTTAAACAGTTAACCAGATAAGAAGTTAACCAGAAAACCAGTTAACCAGTTAAGAAGATAACCAGTTAAGAAGATAACCAGTTAACCATTTAACCAGAAATACAGATAACCAGTTAACTGGATAAGAAGTTAACCAGTTAAACAGAAATACAGGAAATAAGAAAAAACATAACTCACAATCCAGAAAGATAAAGGTTGTGATATATGACTGGTGGATTTAGTAAGAATAATACCAGATAAAAACGAGACTATATTTACAATAACAATTGGGTTCATAGAAATAATGGAAACAAACTTAAAAGTGAAAAAGGTAGATAAAGTTCCCTTTGGTAATGCCTATGTGCATCCAAAGGGGGATTATAAGTTTAATACTAAGGAGCAGATATATCTTTGGTTTTCTACTGTGAGAAAGAGTGATAAATTAAAAAGCTTCCGATTAAAAATAATCGGAAGTAATAAAATCATAATTTAGTTACAGGGCAAACGTTATTTCTATATGATTTTAAAGAAGAATCAACAGTATCCATGTGGTTATTAACTATCTCACTAGAAAAAGAACGTTCTTTATACTTGCTAAACACATATTCGGGAATAGGAAGCGAAATTTCTTTACGAATTGCATCTATGTTTAAAATGCTGTTTTGTTCAAATTCAGTAATAGTTTGTTTTATCAGATCACTTTTGATATCAGCTAATTTACATCTACAAACAATATATAAATCATAGATATAAAAAAATAGAGTAGAGTTGAAGTGCATTTGTTCAATATTCTGTGATGGTAAGTGTTTGTTTAAAAACTTTGTAATTGCAACCTCATTATCTATTCCTAAGAAATCAGTATAAGCTAACATCCAATCAATTTCATCCTTATTATATTGATATAGATTAGGAAATTGGATTTTGTTAGATTCTTCAATACTATTCAGTATATTTTTTATGTACATTGTAATACCTCCATTAAATAAAATTATTTGACAATATATACAATTATAGCATGTTTGGTAGGTAAAAGATGGTGTTGAAGAAAGTATTTTAAGTTATATAAGAAGAATTAAAAGATAAGAATAGTTGAAAGTTGTTTAACACAATGTTCTTTGAAAAGTGAATAATACGGTATTTGAAACTATTTAACATAATGTGATAATATGGTATAATTTTTGTGCGAATAAAATTATGGGGGATTATTTATGGACAAAAAAGAATATAATAAGAGTTTATGTGCATTTATAGATATTTTAGGTTATAAGGATTTGATTGATAAGGCAGAAGAAAGTAGCGAACCGTTGATAATTATTAATAAAATAGAGGAAATAATTGAAGTTTGTATAAAAGAATACTTAGATTCTAAAAACACCGAAGATGTTAATAAGTATTCATATGAAATATTCTCTGACAGTATTATTATTACTACTCAAATTGAGCATGATGAGACTTCAGAAGGCTATGAAGAATATCTATATAAAGAAATGTATATCTTGTGTTTAATTGTTGCGGGGATACAAGTTCAATCCATAAATTATAATATAATATTTCGAGGAGCCATATCTATAGGAAATCATTATAGAAGTAAAAATCTTATGTTTTCTAAAGCGTTGGTAAATGCTTATAAATCAGAAAGTAATAAAGCTATTTATCCTAGAATAATTATAGATACTTGTTATTGTAATGATAAAGATTTAAAATCTGAAAAATTGTTAAATTCATTAATAAGAAGTGGACTTATATTCAAGGATAAAGATATATATTTTGTTGATTATATTGGGCGAATAAATAGTCTTAGATACTTCGGTGATTTTTCAGAGAGGAATCTAAAGAAGCATAAAACATTTATAGAAAATAACATGAAAGATTATTACAATCAGAGTGAAGTATTAAAGAAATATGTTTGGCTGGCTAGTTATTATAATTATAAGCTAAGAATAGATGATAAAGATTTAGAAATAAACTTAGATGGATATCAGAAAGTAGAATTAGAAGAGCAAATTAGATTTACGTCAGTATTTATAGTAGAGAGTGATGAAGGTAAAAGAATAATAGATCCTAGTAAAATTTCTCCAGGAACTACAATAATATTATAAAGCTAAGATATATGAATACCGTATTATTCAGAAATGGATTTACGGTATTTTTTTGCACTTAAATGCTGTAAACCCGCATAAATACTATATATTCTTATCAATATATAAAGTTATATTGTTATATTTATAAGAATATTTAAAGTTATATTTTTAAGAATTTACAGAAGAGAGAGTGATGATGAATGAAGTATACAGTTAATGGTTTTTTACAAGAAAAATTAATTGAATATGAGTTAGATGATAAAGATGCAATATTATTAAGATATTTTGTTGACTTCAAAGGCAGCGGAAAAATGAAATCTAGAATAGTTGATGAAGAGCAGTACTACTGGCTCAGTTACAAAGGGGTAATAGAAGAGTATCCTATATTAAACCTAAAGGAGGATTCTGTTTATAGAAGACTTAAGAAGCTCTGTGAAAAGAAAATACTAGTGTCTATTACAGTAAGAGAGGGTGGAACATACAGTTTCTATAATATTGGGGAGAACTATATAACTTTGATATCGGATACTAATCCGAGTGCATTGAAAAAAGATAATGTTTCAAAAAATCCACAGAATAAACCTAAAAAGAATACTATAAACCAGTCGGAAAATAATCCGAAGCAGTTGGAAGAGAATCCGAGTAACGGGGAACAGAATCCGACTAACTCGGATTTAAATCCCGAGCAAAATATCCATCTACTATATCCATCTACTAAATCCAATTTAAAAGATATATATAGTCGAGTAATCGATGAGTTGAACAATAAAGCTAATTCTAAATTTAGAGCTAGTAATAAAAAAACTCAGAAGCTAATCAGTGCAAGAATTAAAGATGGCTATTGTCTAGAAGATTTCTTTATGGTCATAAGTAACATGAGCAAGAAGTGGCTTAATGATCCAAAGATGCAAGACTATCTAAGACCAGAAACTTTATTTGGAGATAAGTTTGAGAGTTATTTAAATATAAAGACTACTTCTCTTAGTAAATCTAATCAGCATGATTTAAATAAGGGCAAGCTTAGGTTTGATAATTTTAAAGGGCGAGATTATGACTATGATGACTTAGAAAGAAAACTATTAGGTTGGGATAGTTAGGGGGTGAGTTGATGGAAAATGAAATTGAATTTTTAAAGTTAGCAGATTGGGAAAGAGATGAGATTGCTCTAGAAAGATTTAAAAGAAAGATGAAAAACATTGGCAAAGAAATAAAGGTGATTAATAGCAAAAAAGTGTGTTCAAAGCTTATGAAAATATATTTCGTTGAGGTGAATTGCAATGGAATGCAGAAGGTGGACTGATGATGAACTTGAAAAGCTAGGTGAATATTATGGGATTAAAGACTTAAAATCTCTATGCAGAATTCTAGGAAGAACAAAACTAGCAGTTCAAAAGAAAGCTTCTCAGCTAGGGATTAACTGCTATGACAATAACGGTGAGTATATATCATTAGCTGAATTAGCCAGAGTATTTAAAACAGATCCTAAGTCAATAAAACAAAAATGGATAGGAGTTTATAAGCTAGAGGAAATCACAGTTAAAGCTGCAGGAAAACGTAAGTTAGTAAAATTCAATATATCTGATTTTTGGAAGTGGGCAGAGAGAAATAAGGGTATTATTGATTTTAATAGATTGGAAAAAAATATATTAGCAAATGAACCTAAATGGGTGGATGAACAGCGTAAGAAAATCAAAAAATACAAGTGGACAGATGAAGAAATATACATGTTGAGAATACTAAGTAATAAAGGTTTATCAGACAGTGAAATAGCAGCTAAGATTGGCAGAACAGAAAAGGCTGTAGTAGCTAGAAGATCAATAATAGGAATGAGAAAGAGAAGCAAGGGTTGGACTGCAAAAGAGCTGCTAAAAGTATACCAGATGACAAAAGAAGGTTACAGGTATAAGCATGTAGCCAAAGCAGTTAACAGGAGCTATGAAGCAATTAGGAATATAACAAAAACTAAACGGTATAAGGATGCATGCTCAATGTTTGAACAGATGTCCATTGCGGACACTTTAAAATCAAAAACTAAAGCATAAATAAAGAGGTGGGTTATGAGAGATATATTAATACTTATAGAAAAGAAACGTGCTGAAATGTATGAAGCTATGGATACATATGGATTCAATGATGACAAGACAATAAAGGTTAGTCAGGAACTAGACAAGCTAGTGGCTATGGAGCAGAGGAGAAGGTTGGGGGCTAGAGGTTAGGGGAAATGGTGTGGGTTCTTTGATAATTGAATAGTATAATGAAATGTAGATGAAAAAATTACAATAATATGATATAATTTCTATTAATGTAAAACCCAATAATATATATATAAAATGAGTATGAAGGAGCGGATTTATGGGGGGAAAAACAGAAAATTTAGAGAAATTATTAACTTGTTATCATTGCGGAAATAAAACCAAGATGGAGAATGTAGGATATCATAAAAAAGAAAATTTTAGTCAAGAGTTAGGCTGGGAAGTGACTAAATGGTTTATGTATTTTTGTCCTGTATGTGAAAAAATTACAATAGTAGAGGAATATGTATGGTCTGAGGATGTTGAAATAAATGGAGTGCCAATTATTCACTCAGAAATTTTATATCCTAATGTAAAGTACGATAATAAAAGAGTTCCTAATGAAATTAGACAAGCATTTGAAGCTGCTTTGAAAGTAAAAAATATTGATGGAGCTATATGTGCACTTTCAATTAGACGAACTTTAGATAAGATATGTAAGGATAATGGTGAAGGCTCTGGAAATTTAGTTGATAAAATCTCTATGTTATCTAAAAAGGGTATAATTCCACCATTACTAGATAAAATGACTCATGTTATTAGAAAACTTGGAAATTCAGCTGCTCATGGTGATGAAATAGTTTTTAGTAATGCAGATATAAATAGTATTATCGATTTTACACAAATAATATTAGAATATATATATATTTTACCATATAAAGTAAGCGTACTTGAAAGACGAGTGGAACCTAAACAAAATACAGGAGATTAAACATGAAAGAATTTGTATTGCCAAATAGATTTGAAAAAATGAATAATTCTGGTAGGGATTTTGAAAGAATCATTGTTAGAGTAGACGAAGCTTTAGATAGAATAGTAGATTTGCGATATGAAATGAAAATAACAGGTGGAGGTGCTTTTTTAATTTTAAAAGGTAGGTCAGGGGTTGGAAAAACAACTTTTTTGAATACTTTACATATGTTTATTGATGATATTGAGATGATATCAATTGAACCGACAGAGGATTTACAAATGGTGTTAGATGATTTAAATATTAGTGGAAGTACTTTACGGATAATAGTATTGGAGAATAGAGAATCTTATACGGAAATATCATTTAATTCTTTAGAGAAAGATATACGAGCTATTAATAAGTTTGTAAGAAAAGATGAGGGGGAAAGAAACTTAATTATTTGGCCGTGTAATGGTGAGGAAATGGTAAACGAAATAAAAGATTTTGCTAATAATATTGGTGGAACATCAATAATGGATGAGGATACTATATACGAGTTTACTGGGCCTCCTAAGGAGGATTATTTAGAAATTGTAAAAAATACTTTTGAATTCTTTAATTATGGACGATCTCTTTTAGAATTTGGAGTTTCTGATGAATATGCTACAAAACTAATCAATGAATGCGATTCGATAGGAACATATTTAAAAACAATGTCTAAAAAAATTCGTAAATTTGATAAGAATTTAGATAAATTTTTCATACGCCAAGAGATGTTTAGGATGTGGATTATAGTTATTTCTGGAGACGATCCAATTGAAGAAGTAAATTATTTTACAAAAGGCTCTGATAATAGTATTGATATAAAAAGAGTTATTGAGGCTACATTTTCTAATACTTCTATCAAATTAAAACAAGACTTTACAATTGGACTTTTAGCAAATAAATTAGATTGTAGAATACTACATATACCAATTTCCATAGCTCTTTCAATAATTAAAAGTACTGAGGAAGATGATTTAAAAAACCTACTTAATCAAAATGGGATTAATTGCGATATAGATAAAAAGGAAAGATTAAAAATAAATTCTACATCTCTTGCAGATTCATTATCAAGAAGTAATATTAAACATAGAAAAAATATTAATAATACTCAAGATAACGTCGATGAATTTGTTAAAATAACTAGTATTGCTAGTAATAATGATAGAATTTTAAATAGGGAAATAGGAAAAGCTTTAGTTGAGCAAAATTTAATATATCAATATGAAGTTGAAAGTAAACTTGCTGGATTCGATAATAGAAGATCTGATTTGAAATGTAATATTTCAGAAGAAATAGTAAGATTAGAATTTATGTGGAGAAAGAAAACCACTTATGGTGAAATAGCAAATTATACGTTGAATAAACTTAAAAACTATGGATCAGCTATAGGTTTTTATAAATAGAATAAGTACAATAAAAACATCGTAATTCTTAATTGAAGGCACGGTGTTTTTATATAGAATAAAAAAGAGAGCTATCAGTTTCCAGACTTCTAAGCTCTCTTTCAATTTATTATCACTTATATTAATTATAACATAGGAGTGATTAACATGAAAATAGATGAAATACTAAAAGAACATAATACGAAGAAGGTTATTATTGAAACTACTGAGGCTAGGATTGAGCAATATAAGTGGTGTATTGCTCATCCAGAAGAATGGTATAAAGACTTTCTTCCTGAGTCGAAAGAATTAGGAATGCCAGGAGCTCCTAGTGGATCAAAAAGAATAGATCCAGTAAGTGGTTTTATTAGTGACAAAGAATTAAATGAAGAGATATTAAAAGAGTGGATAAGAAAAGAAGAAGGTAAGATATTCTTTACTAGATTAGAAGTTAATCAGTTAGAATTAGCATTAAAAGTACTTAATACAAAAGAATTATTTATAGTTGAGAATAAATACATAAATGATAAAATATCATGGAATGAAATTGAGATAAGTTTTAAAGAGCAATTAACAGTAGATGCATTAAGGAAAAAATCTAAAAAGGCATTAGAGAAGTTAAAAACTGTTTTAAAGCAATTTTATAATGAATATGGATATAAAATTGAATAATTGTAGTAAGTAGCATAAATTTACCTATAACTTACCTAGAAGATATCACAAATTTTATATTTTATATTGTAGAATGATATTGTGGAAGAAGTTAAGATGATTTCTTTAAAAATCTAATCTTTGTTAGATGACATTTAGTTATTAACAGAATATTTATTAAGATGACACATTAAAGACACATAGAGATTCTATAATAAAATTAAATGATGACTAAGGTTTTTCATTATTTAGTTCTCCTTTTTATAAAGCAGCTACAATTGAGTGGCTGCTTTTTGTTGCCTATTTTAATAGCAATATAAATTATCTTTACAAAATTTACTTATATTATAAAAGATAAAGTAATATGTGGGAAATTGTAGTAAATAAATCCTTGAATTTACAAAATAGTACAAGATATAATACTAGTAGATTAAATTTAAGGGGGAAATAACAATGAAAAAGAAAATTAGCTTAGTTTTAAGCATTATTTTAGCATTTACTTTTGTGACATTTGGAAATGTAAAAAGTGTTAAAGCAGAAGAGAAGGATGCAGTGATTGGAATAAGCAATTTAAATAACACAGATGAGAATAGTGCTAAGGTTGGAGAGCAACTTAAACTTCCTGAAAAGGGATGGAAAAGGTATGATAATACTGAAGTTGGAGTTGTATATATTGGTAATTATAGAGAAATTAAGGATCCTTATTATTATAAATCTTCGTGTGCTTCGGTGGATGTTAATGGTGAAGTAAACTTTAAATTTTCTGGAACAAAGTTAAGGATAATAGGATTAATTTATCCAAACACTCTAACTACAAAAGCTGAGGTTTATATAGATAATGTCCTTATCGGAAATATAAATGAAATTGGCAACCACACATATAAAGCTATCGTATTTGAAAAGTTAGATTTATCAGACAGTATTCATACTTGCAAAATAGTAAATAAAGAAAAGTTATTTCATATAGATGCAATTGATATAGATGAAATAGGATACTTAATAGATGCGTCAACAGTTGCTGTAAGTGAAATATCATTAAATAAAACTTCTTTAAGTTTAAATATAGGAGAAAATGAAGACTTAATAGTTACAGTAAAGCCAGACAACGCAGAAAATAAGAAAGTTGCATGGACATCAAGTGATGAATCCATAGCTACTGTAGATGAAAATGGAAAAGTTACTGCTATAAAGCCAGGGAGTGTTACAATAACAGCTAAGACAAAGGATGGCACTAATTTAGCTGCAACTTGTGCTGTAACAGTAGTTCAACCTAGTAATGATAGAGCTATTTTAGCTATAACAATGACTAATGGTCAAACTAAAGAATATGATTTACCTAATAGTGAAATAGAAGCTTTCACTAACTGGTTTGATAGCAGCAATGGTAAAGGACAACCTAAGTTTGGATTCAATAAGAAGATTCAACCTTACAAAGAAGTAAAAGAGTATGTTGTATTTGATAAGATATCTTCATATGAAGTTAGAACATATACAGTAATTAATTAAATAATTATAGATAGGCACTCAAGTTATTGGGTGTCTTTTTTATACCATAAATTAAGGAGGCTCAGTAAATGTCAACTAAAAGAAAACTTAATTTAAACGTCAAATTTCATGGAGATAAAGTGATATGTGCTAAGTCTCCAGTTGAATGTAAGAAGTGTATTGATAGTAGGTCATGTGAAACCATGACTTTATTTTATGATCCTTTTGAGGGAATAAATGAATGTATGAAATCAAGGAGCTACAAAAGAGAAAAAGGAGCCATAAGGCAAAGGTAGGTGAGATGATGTGCCAAGAAAGGTTCCAGCTAATTCTATACCAGAGAGAAGCTACAATAGGTTTAAATATAAGCTTGAAGAAATGAGTAAGGAATATCCTGAGAGGAATCTTATGATGTTTTATATAGGAGTTGCTACTGGTTATAGAACGCAAGATATAGTGGATTTAACTATAGGTCAGATTAAAGAATCTCTTGAAGATGAGAGATTTACAATCCAGGAGAAAAAGCAATATAAAGCTTGGGAAACTCACATGAAGAATTATCCTAACTCTAAAAAGAAAAGACCACCACCAAGAGAAGTTATGATTAAAGCTAATCTAAGAAAGTTATTAAGAGAATATATCAAAGGTAAAAGTAAATCTGAATATGCTTTCCCGTCAAATAAGAATGAACATATCTCAGCTAAATCATATTCTGAGATTTTAAATGCTGTTGGCAAGAGTTTAGGGCTTAAGAATATAAGTGGCCATAGTATGAGAAAAACCTATGCAAGTAGATTATGGGAGGCTAAAAGAGATTTGGAATATGTAAGAATAGCATTAGGGCATATGAATATTGAAACAACAAAGAGATATTTAGGATTAAATAATGAGATTAAAGATGATGCAGCTGCTTTAGCTGACGACAAGCTTTAATTTTTTTTGACCTTATAATCGGTAAAAAAGTGGGGTATGCAGATTCAAAGAGAAAATAAAAGATTCCTACTATTATATGTATATAAAAAACGATATCCGTAATCCTATAGCTTATTACCGATTTAGAGATAAATTAAAAAAGTGCTTTAAAGTTAGTCATATCAATGGATAGAGCTAGTTTTATAAAATCATTGCTTTTGGCGGAGTTTTTTTAGGGGTCTAAAACATCAAAAGTTATAGTTATTTTGAAGAGGATTAACTCAATCAGTGCCTTATATGCGTTTAAACATAAAGGCTCTGGGAGAAAAGTTATAGTTTAAAATAAGATAATGAAATAAAAGAAAAAAATGTCCGTTATGGACACTTTTTATATGTTCATTTTGGGTAAACTCTAAAGAGTACATGAAATAAATAAAGAAAGTAAGAGAAAAACATACTAAAATCTAATCAAATAACCTTCAAAAGTGTTCAGTGAATTTTACATACTTAAAATGAACACTTATAATATAATTAGGGGTGAGATTATGATTTTTGGATATGTAAGAGTTTCAACTAAAGAACAAAATGAAAATAGACAAGTGAAAGCTCTTAAAGATTTTTGTGATGAGTTAAAACATGAGAATATCTATATGGATAAAGAAAGTGGAAAAGATTTTAATAGAGAAAAGTACCAGGAACTTAAAAAGCTATTAAGGCAAGGCGACACATTAATAATAAAAGAACTTGATAGACTTGGAAGAAATAAAGAAAGCATAAAAGATGAACTTGATTACTACAAAGAAAAGAAAGTTAGGGTAAAAATTTTAAATATCCCAACTACATTAATGGATTTTCCTGAAGGTAGTGAGTGGGTGTTTGAAATGATTAATAATATTTTAATTGAGGTTCTTGGAGCTATTGCAGAAGAAGAAAGAAATAAAATAAGAAGCAGACAAAGGGAAGGAATAGAGCTTGCTAAAAAAGAGGGTAAGTATAAAGGTAGACCACAAGCTGAATTGCCAGAAGGATTCGAAAAGTTATATAAACAATGGAAAGATAATAAGATAACGGCAATACAATTTACTAGCCTTCTTAAATTGAAGAGTAGAACAACATTATATAAATATATAAAAAGATACGAAGAAAAGAATTATAAGTAAGGTGTCCAGGATGGACACCTTTTATTGTGGAGGTAATTAATATGAGTAGAGTAAGAAGTCCAAACAGAGATAAAGCTTTTGAAATATATAAAGAGCATGGTGGAAGAATATCATCAAAGGAAATAGCTGATTTATTAAATGAAAAGGTAAGTAATATAAACTCATGGAGAAGCCAGGACACATGGAAATATAAACTTAAAGGGAGAGCTGGTGCACCTAAAGGGAATAAGAATGCACTAGGAAATAAAGGTGGAGCTCCTGAGAAGAATCAGAACAGATATAAACATGGGTTCTACTCTAAATATCTTCCTAAACAAGCATATGATATTTTTGAAGCTATAGAAGAAATGAGTCCACTAGAAATACTATGGAATAATATAAAAATGAAATATGCTGCTATAATAAGGTCGCAAAAGATAATGCATGTTAAAAGTAAAAGTGAAATGATAAAAGAGCTTAAGAAATCAAAAGTAAAAACTAAAGATAGAAGCACAGAAAAAACTTCAAGCAATGAATCTGAAGAAGAGTTTGAATATGAATTTCAATTCGCATGGGATAGACAAGCCACATTCTTAAGGGCGCAGTCAGATGCTATGAGAACATTAAGCAACATGATAAAACAGTATGATGAAATGCTTCATAAGAATTGGGATTTAGCTACAGAAGAACAAAAAGCACGTATTGAAGTATTGAAAGCAAAACTAGGAAATACAGAAGGTTCTTCAAGTAATGTAGTTATTGTGGATGATATAGATGATTAAGGTAAGACTTAAATCAATAATTGCATCTAGTTTCTATGCGCTTCATAACGACTTAAAGAAAGGACTACATACACATTATTGGCTTAAAGGTGGAAGGGGTAGCACTAAATCCTCATGGATATCTATTGAAATAGTTCTTAATATAATGAAAGATGCAGAGCAAGGGATAATGTCAAACGCTCTTATCTTAAGAAGGGTAAAAGATACATTATCTGAATCGGTAAGAGATCAAATTAAGTGGGCAATAGATATTTTAGGTGTAAGTGATGAGTGGCATGTACCAGAATCTAAGCTAACTATAACATATAAGCCTACTGGACAAGTTATAAGGTTTAAAGGTGCAGATAATCCTAAGAAAGTTAAATCTACTAAAGTTCCTAAAGGATATATTAAATACATATGGTATGAAGAAGTAGATGAGTTCGAAGGAAAACCTAAAATAGACACTATAAATCAATCATTAATGAGAGGTGGCCCTAAGTTTTTTGTATTCTATTCATTCAATCCTCCAGAGTCACAGAGGAATTGGTGTAACCAAGAAGTCCTTGAAGCTAGAGAAGATAAATATGTCCATCATAGTGATTATAGAAGTGTACCAAGAGAATGGCTAGGAGAACAATTCATAATTGAAGCTGAACACATGAAGAAAGTTAATCCAACTAAGTATGAACATGATTATTTAGGAGCTGTAACTGGTACTGGTGGAGAAGTATTTAGAAACTTAACCATTAGAGAAATAACAGATGAAGAAATAAAAGTATTTGATAGATTAAAGAATGGATTAGACTTTGGTTATGCAGCTGATCCATTAGCTTATTTATTAATGCATTATGATAAGACAAGAAAGAAGCTTTATATCTTTGGTGAGATATATAAAGTCCAATTAAGTAATAGTAAAGCTGTTGAAGCAATTAAGAAGCTAAACCCATTAAACAAAAGAGTAACATCAGATACAGAACCAAGAACAATAAATGAATTTAAGAAGTTAGGGTTAAATATTATAGGAGCTAAGAAAGGGCCAGATTCAGTTGAACATGGTCTTAAATATTTATCTGAAGAAATAGAGGAAATAATAATAGATCCTGTTAGATGCCCTAATACAAAAAGAGAGTTCATGGAATATGAAATAGAAAAAGATAAGAATGGAAACTTAAAAGGTGAATATCCTGATAAGAATAACCACGCTATTGATGCTGCTAGATATGGAATGGAAGATGAAATTAATAGTAAGAAGATTAAGGTTAGTAGTAAGTCAAAAATAGGATTGAGGTAGAAAATAGGAATTTTATTAAGGGAGGTAATTATGAAGATTTTAACTATAACAATATTCTCCGTAGCATTAAACCTGATAGTTTATTATGTCAAAGAGGCATATGAGGTAAAGAAAAGATTTGAAACTAAAAATAATAAAAAAATTAGATTTAGAGATATAAAGTGAGGTGATAAAATGGCAATTATAAAAGAAAGGGAACTTTTAAATGAAGATGGTTCTGTTCCTATAGAATTATTGGTTAAATGTTTGGATAATCATCAAGATTTAATTACTAGATATAAGAAACTAAATGATTATTATGATGGTGAACATGATATTAAAAGAAGAACATTATCAAGTCCTTCACTACCTAACAATAAATTAGTTTGTAATCATGCTGAGTATATAACTGATATGGGAGTGGGGTATGTGTTTGGAACTCCAATAAGTTACTCTGGAGATGATTCAGAAGCATTGAATGATATATTTACAGACATAGATGAAGATTCACACAATAATGAGTTAGCAATAGATATTAGTATATTTGGATTAGGTAATGAGCTTTTATATATGAATGATGATGAGGTACCATATCCAGATTTAGCTGTAGTAAGTCCCTTCAATGGATTTTTAGTTGTAGATAGTACAGTAAAGCATAAACCTATGTTTGCAGCAACTTATTTTGAGAAAAAGGATATTGATGATAAGAAAACAGGGTATGATGTTCACATATATACTGATACAGAAATATATCATTACTTCTTTCAAGATTTAAGTAGCAAAACTCCAAAGGAAATTGATTTAAATGAACATTATTTTGGAGAGATACCATTTATAGAGTATCAAAATAATAAGAAAAGCAAAGGTGACTTTGAAGGAGTAATAACGCTAATAGATGCATATAACCTTTTACAATCAGATAGAGTAAATGATAAAGAACAAATGGTTGATGCTCTTTTGGCTGTTATAGGAGCAACTTTAGGTGATGATGAAGAAGAAAAGATTAAAACAGGGAAATTAATAAAAGAACTTAAAATTTTAGAACTTGATCCAGGTGGAGATGCCAAGTGGTTAGTTAAAAATCTTAATGAAACAGAAATAGAAGTTTTAAAGAAAAGCCTTAAGGATGATATTCACGAGTTTTCAAAAGTTCCTTGTCTAACTGATGAAAACTTTGTAGGTAATGCAAGTGGAGTAGCTATGAAGTACAAGCTTCTAGCCTTTGAGCAGTTAGGTAAAATAAAGGAAAGATACTTTAAAAAAGGATTAAGACAAAGGTTAAAGCTTATGAGTAATATAGAGAATATTAAAGCTAAAAATATAGATTCTAACAATATAGATATCACTATGAAACGTAGCTTACCAGTAGATGATGAATTACTTGCAAGGATAGCTCAAATGACAGAAGGATTTATAAGTTGGGAAACTAGGGTTAAAAGGTTTGATGAAGAGCTTGATGTAGATAAGGAAAGAGAAAACCTTGATAAAGAGAATGAGAAAAAGATTGAGCAACATCAAAAGTCTTTTGGATCATATGACTTTAAAGATATTAAAAAAGATGGTGAGGTAGATGAAGAGTAATACCTATTGGGAAAATAGAGCTAATGAAAGAATGGCTGAATATCATAAATCATCTGATGAAACTATATATAAAATTAACCTTGCTTATGATAAAGCTATTAAAGATATAAATAAGGATATAGAGAAGATATTTAATAAATTTGTATTAGATGGTGGCTTAACTCAATCTGAAGCTATGGAGTTGTTAAATACTAGCGTATCTCAAAAAGAATTAGATTCTATTAGAGTAAAAATTAAAGGAATCCAAGATGAGGATCTAAAGAAGTATTTAATGTCTCAACTTAATGCTAAAGCCTATAAAGCAAGAATAACAAGGCTTGAAGCTATAAAAGAGAGTATTTATATTAATACAAAATTAGCAGCTGATGTTGAGATTAATACAAGCACTCAGCTATATACAGATACCTCAAGTAAGTCATATCATAGAAATATATTTGATATTCAGAAAGGTATAGGAGTAGGCTTTAATGTTGCTCAAATGCCTGTACAAACAATTCAAGAGATACTAAAGAACAAATGGAGTGGTAAACATTACTCTAGGCGTATATGGCATAATACAGATGTACTAGTGGAGAAGTTAGAAGAAGTAATAACTAGTGGACTTATGGCTGGTAAGAGTTCAAGGAGAATGGCAGATGAACTAAGGGAATTAACTGACTATGGTAAGTTTGCTGCAGAAAGGTTAATAAGAACTGAAACTACTTATATTGTAAATGCAGCTGAGCTTGAAAGCTATAAAGAATTAGGCATAGAAAGATACATATATGTAGCAACCTTAGACTTAAGAACATCTGATGTATGTAGAGAAATGGATGGAAAGATAATAAAAGTTGATAAAGCTAAAGTTGGCGTAAATCTTCCACCATTACATCCATATTGCAGAAGTACCACAAGAGCCTATTTTGAAAATATAGAAAGACTGAAGAGAAGAGCTAGAGATCCAGTGACAGGAAAAACTTATATAATACCTGGCAACATGAATTATAAAGAATGGTATGATAAGTTTGTTGTTAAAAAGTATGGTAAAGAACAAACAAAGATGTTAGAAAAGAAAGTTCATGATAAATAGAAGCACTTACTTATGTAGGTGCTTTTATTATGTTCAAAAATAAGGGAGTACTTGATTATGAATGATGATATTCCAAGGAGGTGAGAAATAAGTGATTTTAATCAATATTGCTGCTTTAATAGTTATTGCTTCAAGTGTATATGACATCTATGTAAATTATCATGTTAAAAAACAAAACGACAGTTTGGCAGAAGTTACTGAAGGCATGAAAAGAGAACTAGAAGAAATGAAAAAGACTAGTGAAGTATCTATAAATATAGATGGTAAGGAACTTATAAAAGCTATAAATGAAGAACAGAAAAAGCATAAGAATATAAAATTAGTTCCTTGTTGAATAATATTCAATAAAAATTAGAATAAATATGCAAATTAGTTGTGTATTTATTGTTTTTATGCAGAAAATTTTATAAAAACAATTTGAAAATTATCATTAATATTAATTTGTGTCGGTAAATCAATGTTTAGCGACATGAAAAGGGAGGATATATAAATGAATTTTGACAAAGCTTTTAAGCTAATGAAAGATGGGCTTGGTATTAAATTGCCATCATGGGCAGGATATTGGTTTTGGGATAATGAAAAAGAAACTATAATAATGCATTGTAAGGATGGTAAGAAAGTTGACATAAGAGAAACACAAGTAGTGGAGTACACATTACAAAATATATTAAGCGATGAGTGGATTGTAGCTGATGCTGGTAGTACTCCTGTTTTAGGTGGAACAGCAACTTTTAATTTTGGTGAAGCTATTAAGTATTTAAAGAGAGGATTAAAAGTTGCCAGAAGCGGTTGGAATGGAAAAGGGATGCATTTAAAATTAGTTCCTAATGGCTATTATGATGTTGGGTTATCAATTGTTGAGGAGCCTTGCGAAGGACTACTACCTTGGATAGGTATGAAGACAGCTGATAATAAATTTGTCCCTTGGTTAGCTAGTCAAACAGATATACTTGCTGAAGATTATACTTTTGTTGATTAAGTCTTATTTTTAAGGCTTTTTTCTTTTGTCCTAAATAAGACGCTATAAACTGTTTAAAAATAATTAAACCTAGTGGGCATTGAACATTAGGGGTAAGGAGGAAGTTATGAAAAGAAAAAAATTAATTATGAATCTACAACTTTTTGGAGTCTTAAGTAATCCTTATTCAAGGAGATTTATGGCACCTGATACTGGTGATGGAGTAGCTGGAGCAGCAGGAACAGGTGAAGGTGATACTTCAACTGGTACTGGCGAAGGGGAAAATGGAGCTGGTGATGGTAAAGATGGTAGTGAGCAAACCTTTGATGATGTATTAAAAGATAAGAAATATCAAAGTGAGTTTGATAAGAGAGTATCTAAGGCTCTTGAAACTGCTAAGACTAAATGGGAAACAGAATATAATCAAAAGCTAGAAGAAGCAAAAACAGAAGCTGAAAAGTTAGCAGCTATGACAGCTAATGAAAAGGCTAAATATGAAGCTCAAAAGGCTAAAGATGCAGAAGAAAAAAGAGTAGCTGAATTAAATGATAATTTAGCTAAAAGAGAAAAGGAAATCACAACTAGAGAACTAAAAATTACTTCAGCAGAAACCTTAGCGGATAAAAATTTACCAATAGAACTAGTGGAAGTGCTTCATTATGAAAGTGCAGAGTCTTGTCAAAAATCAATTGAAGCAATTGAAAAGGCTTGGGTTAAAGCTCAAGGGTCTTGGCAACAAGCGGTAGAGAAAGCTGTGAATGACAAGTTAAGAGGTGGTAAACCTCCTAAGGCTGGTTTAGGAAATGAAAATACACTTGAAGCTCAAATAGCAAGGGCTATGAGAGGACAATAAAAATATTTATAAGAAAGAAGGAATGTAAAAATGGCAAATACTATGCAGTATGCAACTCTATTTCAAAAGGAGTTAGACAAAATAGCGTTACAAGAGATGTTAACAGGCTGGATGGATGCTAATGCTGGACAAGTTAAGTACACTGGAGGAAAGGAAGTTAAGATACCTAAATTATCTATGGATGGATTAGGAAACTACGGAAGAGCAGGTAATTCAGGATTTGCAGATGGAGACGTAAGTTTCTCATACCAAACTAAAGAAATGACTCAAGATAGAGGAAGAAAGTTTGTTATTGATGCAAATGATGTAGATGAAACTGGATTTGTAGTAACTGCATCAACTATCATGGGTGAGTTCCAAAGAACTAAGGTTACTCCAGAGATAGATGCTTATAGATTATCTCTGTTAGCAGCAACAGCCATGGGAATAGCCCAAGATAAGAATGTAGAGTATGGTTATACTCCTGCTAAAGATACAGTGCTTGCAAAACTAAAATATGCAATAAAAGTTATTAGAGAAAATGGATATAATGGACAGTTAGTTATTCATGCTAATTATGATGTTGCTACTGAATTTGAACTAGCTATGGCTGGAAAAATATCTAATACAACATTCTCTCAAGGAGGGATAGATACTGAAGTTCCAGTTTTAGATGGATGTCCTATAATAAAGACACCACAAAATAGATTGTATACAGCAATTACTTTATTTGATGGTAAAACAGCAGGACAAACTCAAGGGGGATATGTTAAAGGATCTACTGCAAAGGATGTTAACTTTATAATTGTACCAAGAACAACTCCTATAGCTGTAACTAAGCAGGATAATATGAGAATATTTGATCCTGAAACTTATCAAGATGCTAATGCATGGGCTATGGATTATAGAAGATATCATGATATATGGGTAAAAGATAATGCTGCTAACTCAATATTTGCAAATATAAAGGATACTAAGAGTGGTTCATAAACTAATTCGCTTAAATGTGGAGCGAATAACTGATGACGAACACATTGCTAAGGTATTAATTGATGAAGGATTTAAATTAGTAGAAGAAAAGCAGCAGTCTACTAATTTAAGTAATGAATCTGTAGGTGAAGACACTACATTAGTAAATGAAAATCAAGAAGTTGTTTTAGATACATTAACAATGGATGAATTAAAGAAAATAGCTACTGAAAAGGGTCTTCAAATACCTTCTAAAATAAAGAAGGATGAGTTAATTAAGATGATAGAGGAAGTGGAGTAATCCCTTCCTTTTAATCTTGGAGGTGATTATATGACTCAATTAGAAAAACTTAAGATAAGATTAGGTATAGATAAGAATGATACAAGCAAAGATGATCTGCTAAATATGCTTTTAGAGGATGCAGCAGCTGAAATATTAGACTACTGCAATAGAGATATTTTATTAGATAAAATGGAGGGTTTACAAAGAGAGCTAGCCATTACTTATTATAATAGACAAGGCTCTGAGGGAGAAGCTTCTAGAAGCGAAAATGGAGTATCTGTTAGCTATATTACAGAAATACCTGAGGGGATTAAATCACGCTTAAATGCTTTTAGAAGATTAAAGATAGTAGGTGTTACTAATGCGAATAAAGAATAAGAAACCTTACTATTTAAAAAGAAAAACAGTAATAGAAGATAATGAAGGTGGCAAGTATCCAGGATACTTAGAGGAACCAATTCAAATAAAAGCTAATATAGCTCCTGCAAGTGGGAAGCTACAAGCAGAAATATACGGAGAGAGATTAAATTATATACTTAACATGCTTTATGATGAAAATGAAGTTATGACTGAAGGTGATGGAATATGTGTCTATGTACCAAAAGAAAGTAAACCTGATTATAAAATCATTAGCATAAAAAGATATTCTCACCTGGTTATTGAATTGGAGAAGTTATTATGAGTATAAGTAGTATTAATGTTAGTGGTTTTGATAGTATATTAAAAAAACTAGATTCCTTAGGAGTTAGTTTTGAAGATGTTATAGTTGATTCAGTTAAAAAAGAGACTAAAAGGGTTAAAGATGATGCTAGAGATTTAGCTCCAGTAGATAAAGAAGATTTAAAAAAGAGTATAACAGAAAAGGTAGAACTTACGGATGAAGGTGTTACTGGAACTGTAAGTACTAATAGTGATCATGCAGCATATGTTGAATTTGGAACTGGAAAGACTGGAGAAACTACACCTGTAGAAGATAAATATCCAGGAGCTTTAAGCTACAAACAAGATAAATGGCTTGTTAATATTCCTGATGTTGGGTATAGATGGATTGAAGGACAAATGGCACAACCCTATCTATATCCAGCACTTAAAAACAACGAAGATACGATTGTTGATAATATTAAAAAGGATCTAAATGAAACTATAAGGAGGGTAGCAAAAGAATGATAAATATAAAGCCTTTAATTAGAACTGAGTTAAAGAAGATAGTTGAAAATATTAATGATGCTTACCCTTCTGATTGGGTTACGTTCCCTATCATTCAATACATTGAAGAGGATAATAAAACCTATACCAAAACAGATGATAAAGAGCAGTTAGCTTATATAAGATACAAAATAGATATATGGAATAATGGGAGTACTTCTGATATTGCAGTAGCAGTTGATGGGGTACTTTCTTCTTTAGGATTAAAAAGAATACAAAGCATTGATACTCCAGAACCTAATCAATTAAAACACAAGGTAATGAGGTTTGAAGGAATTATTGATGTAAATAATATGAGGGTTTATAACCCTTAAAAAGAAAGGGTGATGAAGATGTTAGCTAATGGTATTGAGCTTGCATATAAAGAAACAGAGGCAGCCACAACTTATACAAACTTAGCGGGACTTAAAGAAGTACCTGAGATGGGTGCTGATCCTGAAAAGGTAGATGTTACAGATTTAGCGTCAATAAACAAAGAGTATGAATACGGAATTGGGGATTATGGTGATTTAGCTTATAAATTCAATTATGAAAATGGCAGTGCAGGTTCAAGTTATAGAATCTTGAGAAAACTTGCAGATGAAAAAAAGGTAGTTCCATTTCAACAAACATATCCAGATGCTACTAAATTCACATTTAAAGCACAATGCAGTGTGAAACTTGGTGGAGGAGGAGTGAACGCAGTTATGGAGTTCACTTTAAACTTGGCAATACAATCGAGTATAACAGTAACAGATCCATCTACAGGATCTTAATAAAAAATGAAGGGATGATGATATAAGTGTTATTTAAAACATTTAAGGTAGGAGATAAAGAACTAAAACTAAGATTAAGAGGGCGAGATTGTGTTGCTTTAGAAAGCAGCATAGGAGAATCTCCTTTAAATAAACTAATAGAATGTCAAAGTGGAAAAGTACCTTCTGTAACATTTATGATTTCAGTTCTACACGCTTCATTACAAGCATTGGAACATGGTTATAATACAGACAAAACTTATGATCTATATGATGAGTATATAGAAAATGGAGGAACTGTGACAGACTTATTGGAAGAGCTAATAGATGTGTTTGAGGTTAGTGGTTTTTTCAAGAAGGATGCTCTGAAGGAGGGGGACAAGAACAAAGAGGAGCTGAAAGCAATTTAAGCCTAATTAAGATATTTGATGAATTATTACCAATAGCATTGGAGTGTGAAATTCCAGTGCTTTCTTTTTGGGAATTAACATTAAAAGAAATACAGGATTCCATTTCAGCATATCAAAAAAGGATTTTAAGAGATGCAAAAAATAGGGCCTTTATGGATTATAAATTAGCTGAATGTATAGGAATAAATGTTGCTGCAATCTTATCTAAAGATAGTCAACCAGTTCCCTTTATAGAGGTTTATAGAGATCTATATAAAGAAGAATATGAGAAGTTCGAGAATCAGAAAATTAACCAAGAAGCCATAATTCACAAACAAAGAATGCTTGATTTTGCTAACTTCCATAATTCAAACAGAAAGGGGGTTAGTTAGTGGAATTAGAAGAGTTAAAAATACTTATTTCTGTAAAAACAAAAGAAGCCACAGCTCAATTAAGTGGAATAAAAGAAAAGTTTAAGAATGTTGGCCAAGAAGCTGTAAATGTAACTAATAAAATAAACAAAGCCACAAGCAGCATAAATCCAGGAACTCAAGCTGTAAAAAATCAGATGGATAACTTAGCTGAAAAGATAAGATTAACCAATGCTCAGATAGATATACAAAAAGATAAATTGGCTCAACTTCAAGGGCAGTTAGCAGGTAATACTGGAGAAGCAGATAGACTAAGAGCCAGGTATGCAGAGATAAACAGTATATTAAGTAGCACAAGTAAAACCAATGTAGCAGATCCTGCGTTAATACAAGAGCAGATTGATTTGTATACTAAGCTGCAGGAATTGAAAGCAAAGGAACAAAAGCCATCAAGTATTAATACAGCTAAAGTTAGGGAAGAGATATTAAAAGTTGAGACAAGAATAAATAAGTTGAGTGCTTCAGCAGATGCTGCTAAGGGGAAATTAAATTGTCTAGAAAACCTCCGGCTATGCCGGTGGACAAAAAGGCTTTAGCTCTGAACAGAAAAAAACTCCTATGATAAAATGAAAGCGACTGACAATCGCAAAACAAATAAATCATAGGAGGTGTCGTATGGGTAACGACATAGAAAGCTTATCACACACAAAATGGAGGTGTCAATATCATATAGTATTTGCACCAAAATACAGGAGACAAATAATATATGGGAAGTATAAATCAGAGATAGGAAAAATATTAAGGGAAATATGTA
>NZ_FQXU01000011.1:74366-158715 GCF_900130055.1 Clostridium intestinale DSM 6191 | reverse complement strand
TCTCCTACTCTTATAGGAGTGTCGTAACCTTCTTTGAAGGCTTTCATTAGATTACTTCTTGTTAGGAATTCATTTGCTGATAGTACTCCGTTTGCATTTTCTCCTGGTATTCCCATGAACTTTGGAAGTCCTGCTCCTGAACCTACGAATACTGCTTCAAATCCTTCTTCTTCGAATAGTTGATCTATTGTTATTGTTCTTCCTACGATAACGTTAGTTTCTATTTCTACTCCAAGTTTCTTTACATTTTCTATTTCTGTTTTTACTACTGTTTCCTTTGGTAGTCTAAACTCCGGTATTCCGTATACTAATACTCCACCTGGTTCATGTAGAGCTTCAAATATCTTAACTTCATAACCTAGCCTTGCTAAGTCTCCTGCACAGGTTAAACCTGCTGGACCTGCCCCTACTACTGCAACTTTTTTGCCGTTTGGTTCAGCTTTTTTAGAGATATCTACATTGTTTTCTCTAGTCCAGTCAGCTACGAATCTTTCTAGCTTTCCTATAGCTACAGCTTCACCTTTTACTCCGAGTACACATTGTCCTTCACATTGGCTTTCTTGAGGACATACTCTTCCGCATACTGCTGGAAGTGAGGATGCTTCTGCTATTACTTCTGCTGCTGCTTTTATGTCGCCATCTTTCACCTTTTGTATAAAGGCCGGTATGTTAATGGATACTGGGCATTTATCTACACATCTAGGTTTCTTACAGTTTAAACATCTTGAGGCTTCTAGGTTAGCTTCTTCATCTGTGTAACCTAAACATACTTCTTCAAAGTTTTTTGCTCTTACCTCTGGTGCTTGTTCAGCTATTGGTGTTCTTTTCATTCTATCCATTATTCTTCACCTCCGCAGCCACAGTTTTTTGCATGATGGGTATCCCCTTCGACTTTCTTAAGTTCTACTCTTCCTTCTTGAGTCTTATACATAGCTTGTCTTCTCATTGCTTCATCAAAGTTTACTAGGTGTCCATCGAATTCTGGTCCATCTACACAGGCAAACTTAACTTCGTTTCCGACAGTTACTCTACAAGCTCCACACATTCCTGTTCCGTCTACCATGATTGGGTTTAAGCTTACTATTGTGTTTATATCTAATTCTTTAGTTAATAGACATACGAACTTCATCATTATCATAGGTCCTATGGCTACTACTAAGTCATATTCTTTTCCTTGATTTTGTACTAAATCTTTAAGTACTTCTGTTACTAATCCTTTATGTCCATAGGAACCGTCGTCTGTTGCTATATATAGGTTTCCTGCTACTTCTCTCATTTCTTCTTCTAATATTAATATGTCTTTGCTTTTTGCCCCTACTATAACATCTACATTAATTCCTTTTGAATTTAGCCACTTAACTTGTGGATATACTGGTGCAGTTCCAACTCCACCTGCTATAAATACTATTTTCTTTTTCTTTAACTCCTCTAAGTCTTCATGCACCATTTCTGAAGGTACTCCAAGTGGGCCTACAAAGTCATGGAAGTAGTCTCCTTCATTGTAAGTAGCCATTTTTTGTGTTGAGCCACCTAAGGTTTGGAACACTATTGTTACTGTTCCAGCTTCAGCGTCATAATCACATATGGTTAATGGAATTCTTTCACCTTTTTCATCCATTTTAACTATGATAAATTGTCCTGGATTTGATGATTTTGCTACTCTTGGTGCTTCTATATCCATTAGATAGATATTTTCGTTTAGTTGTCTTTTTTTAACTATCTTGTACACACATATCCCCCCAGATTATCTATTAATAAAACTTTTGCCATGATAATATATTAACATATTTTTCGTTATTCTTTAATTAATTTATTAATATTTTTCTTATTTTAGTATCAATCATTAAATTATATAGAGAAATTAGCTTAAGAGAATCTATTCCCCTAAGCTAATTAATTATTAGAAATCTACTTTAGTTCCGTAGTAAGCACATTCATACACTTTTTGCATTTGTTCTTTATCTATTGTTCTTGGATTAGATCCCGTACAAGCATCAGCTACAGCTCTTTCAGCCATAAGTGCTGCTTTTTCTTTAAATAAATTTTCATCAATTCCATACTCTTGTAATGAAAGTGGAATATCCATTTTTCTATTTAATTCTCTAATGGATTCTGTTAAAGAGTCTACTAATTCTTCATCAGTTTCACCCTTTAATCCTGCACATTTAGCTATATGCGCATATCTATCCATACATGCTTTTTTGTTAAAATCTATAACATATGGAAGGTATATTGCATTAGCACAACCATGAGGTATATGGAATACTGCTCCTGATTTATGTGCCATAGAATGAGTTATTCCAAGTAGTGCATTTGTAAATGCCATTCCTGCTAAACATTGAGCATAATGCATTTGTTCCCTCGAAGACTTGTCCTCATTATAAGAATAAAATAGGTGTTCGTAAACCATTTGTATAGCTTTTATTGCTAAAGGATCTGAGAAAGGTGAATTTAAAGTTGCTACGTATGCTTCTATAGCATGAGTTAAAGCATCCATTCCTGTATGAGCTGTTAACTTTTTAGGCATAGTTTCAGCAAGGTCTGGATCAACTATAGCAACATCTGGTGTTATATTATAATCCGCTAATGGGTATTTTATTTCTGTCTTATAGTCTGTTATTACAGAGAAAGCAGTTACTTCTGTAGCTGTTCCTGAAGTGGAAGGTATTGCTAAGAATCTAGCTTTGTTTCTTAGTTCTGGAATAGTGAAAGGATCTTTTATGTCATCAAAAGTTTTTTCTGGATGTTCGTAGAATACCCACATAGCCTTGGCAGCATCAATTGGTGAGCCACCACCCATAGCTATAATCCAATCTGGTTCAAATTCTCTCATTAATTCTGCACCTTTGAATACTGTTTCTACTGATGGATCTGGTTCAATTCCTTCAATAAGTTTAGTTTCTATTCCTGCCTCTTCTAAGTAACTTATAGCCTTGTCTAAGAACCCAAACTTCTTCATGGATCCTCCCCCTACAGCTATCATTGCTTTTTTACCTTTTAGAGTTTTTAAATACTCCATAGAGCCTGATCCGAAATACAAATCTCTTGGCAAAGTAAATCTGTTCATATACATCCTCCTCAAAATAAATTCCCTCATTTTATCCTACATTTACCACAATATATATTATATACCTGTGTGATAATCTTAACAATATGTCTTATAATATTTAATAAATTGTTGAAATAATATACTCTTAATTATGTAATAAATTCTTCCTTATATGTGCTATAATATTCTACAGTAACTTATTCATAAGGGGGCAGAACAATGTATTTGGACAAAATAAAAGAGGCTAGAAATACAATAAAGGATGTAGTTATAAAGACTCCCATAATGTATAGCGATATTTTTTCTAAAGAAACTAATAACAAGGTTTATATGAAGTGCGAAAATCTTCAATTAACTGGAGCCTATAAATTAAGAGGAGCTTTAAACAAACTTCGTTCATTAACTGAAGAGCAAAAATCTAAGGGAGTTGTATGCTCATCTGCAGGTAATCATGCTCAAGGGGTGGCTTATGCTGCAACACTTGAAGGTGTTAAGTCAAAAATAGTTATGCCCAAAACTACTCCATTAATAAAAATTCAATCCACTAAAAATTTTGGTGGAGAGGTAGTTCTTCATGGAAACGTGTATGACGATGCCTACGCTGAAGCTAGAAGAATTGAGGAAGAAGATGGATTATATTTTCTTCACCCTTTTAACGACATGGATGTAATACTAGGACAAGGAACCCTTGCTTTAGAAATTATTGAAGAGATAGACGATATAGATGTAATAGTTTGTCCCATAGGTGGAGGGGGACTCATTAGTGGTATTGCTTTAGCTGCAAAAGAACTAAAGCCTTCTATTAAAGTAATAGGTGTTCAGGCAGAGGGAGCTAATGCTATGGAACTATCCTTTAAAAAAGGGTCTTTAATAAGCCTAGATACGGTTAGCACAATAGCAGATGGTATAGCTGTTAAGGTGCCTGGTGATTTAACCTATGAATTTATAAAAAACTATGTTGACGATATAGTAACAGTATCTGATGCAGATATAGCAGAAAGTTTCATTCTCCTTACAGAAAAACATAAACTTTTGGCTGAAGCTTCTGGTGTAGCTTCATTAGCTGCTTTAAAGAAATTAAATCTAGAAAATAAAAAGATTGTTTCTATTATAAGTGGTGGAAATATAGATATGGTTACTATCTCAGCACTTATTAATTCTGGTCTAGTATCTAGAGGAAGACTTTTCTGTTTTTCAGTTGAACTTCCTGATACTCCTGGACAACTTCTAGAGATTTCAAGAATACTTACTTCAGTTAGAGCTAATGTAGTCCAGCTTGAACATAATCAATTTAAGGCCATAGATAGACTTAAAAATGTACTTCTAGAAGTTACAGTTGAAACCAATGGACACTCACATATAGAAATGATTAAAAATGAATTATCTAAAAATGGATATGTAATAAATCATGTTTATTAATATAAAAGAGAGCAGTTACTTTTAAGGCTGCTCTCTTTTATATATCCATGTATTTAATTATTTCATTTTACTTTAAGAAACTCATGCTAAATTTTCTTTATCATCTCTATTACATCATAAACTAATTTCTCACCTTCACCCTTGTCAAGTGGTGAAAGCATAACTTCAAAACATCCTTTTTCATAAGCTTCTTCATCTGGAATATATCCTATATAACCGTTACTATAAGTTACGATAATAACCTTTTTATCGTAAAATTCATTTTTAATCTTATCACCCAATGATGAAAATAATTCCCCAGGAATATAAACCATATAGATATCTTTAGCTTTAAATAAATTTACTTTTAAATCTATAGTTTTGATATCTTCAAAACTTCCTAATAAGTCTAGATTTCTTCTTGCTCCTTCTAGTTCAAAATAGTAAGGTTTCATACTATTTTTATCTAAGCCTTTATCTAAAGCTTCCTTTATTTTTACTTCTATCTGAGACATTTTAGCTCTTATGCTTTCCTCAGTACCGATTTCTTTAACTTTTAATGAAATAGTTTTTGATTTAATTGTTATTTTAGATAATTCTAACTCTTCCTTATTATCCTCAATTAGTTTTAGGACTTCCACTCCCAAAGTCCCTCCAATTCTCTTAACTTCATTAAAAGAAGATTCTTTTTTAGTAAATCTAGTACTTATGTTTCCACAAGCACCATTATAAAACATAGCTACAGCCACTCCACCATCTTCTAAAACTCTTGAGGTTTCTCCTACAAAATCAGCAGTTATATATTTATTTGTGCCTTCCAAAACTGTAGGGTGACAAGCATAGTTATATATTACTGCCTTTCTTTTACTTTCAGTTTCTATGTTTATAGTCTGTAATAAATTATCTATATAATTTGAAGGATTGTTTCTATCTGTACATATTCCTTCTACTGTTTTTCTATTATAATATATTTTAAACTTCTCCATAGAGTTTTGAGATTTTTCTATAGAAGTTATTATTTTCTCTATGATACTACTAGCTAAATCTTCGTTAAATTTATCAAAGGTTCCTAAATATCTCTTATTTATATTTAAATCAGTATTAACAACTCCTGCAATACCTGAGTGAGTATGTGAACAGTTAATCATTATATTTTCTTTTTTTATAGCTAATTTTTCTTCTATATTTTTCTTTATTAAATCAGAAAAATAATAGTCTATAGCTAAAAGATCTAATTGTATTAAGGGATAAAATTCTCCATCTTCTTTAAAAACTATTACTCTTGCTTTTAAGTCATCATTTACACCACAAGCTACTCTTCCACCATAGCCAGCTATTTTCATTCCTGCCTTTAAATCAAATTTTTCCTGTGAAAATGAAATCTCCATATAATCACTCCTATCTTTCTTAATAAAGACGAGTTCCCCTCTTTTATTATTTTTAAAAGAAGGGACTGTCTATATATTTTTAAGCTTCTAAATCTTCTGCTTCTTCTTGTTCTTTTTTCAATAATTCTTTATCATAAATTTTGAAGAATGGATAAAATGTTATAAATGATATAGCTAAAAGTACAAGCCATAATATAATCGCTTTATAATCAACTGTTGCAAGGAAGGCATATAGAGGTCCTGGAGTAGTAAATGGTGGCTCTATAATTGCCTTTCCAACTAATCCTGTACTTACTGCAAAGTATGCTAGGGATATGTTTATAACAGGTGTAACTAAAAATGGTATTGCCAATATTGGATTTAATACATAAGGTAATCCAAATACTAATGGTTCCCCTATATTAAATATTGCTGGTAATATTGCTACTTTACCTATAGCTTTTAAGTGAGCACTTTTACTTCTCATAGACAGTACTGCTGGTGCTATATTATTAATAGCATAACAAGACATAAATACGCTTGTAAATATCTTAACTGGGCTTTCTCCACCAGCAGATAATGCTGCATTTGTCATAAGGTTTGCAGTCATTATTGGTGTTACTAAACCACTCATTATACTTGCTCCATGAATTCCTAAAAGCCAGAATAATTTCATCATTAATATAGCAAATAGTATAAATGGAAGTGAATCTGAAGCATTTAATGCTGGAGTTAATAGTTTATTGATAACTTGTGGTACTGATAATCCAAAGTTTGCTTGTAATATAACGCTTATTCCGTAGAATACAATTATTGATACTGCTAATGGTATAATTGAGTCAAATGATGCCGATACTGCTGGTGGTACTCCGTCTGGCATTTTTATAGTAATTTTCTTAACTTTTAAGAATCTTATTATTTCTACAACGCCTATTGCAATTATTATTCCTGTAAATAGTCCTTTAGCATCTAAATATGTAGCTGCTAACACTGACATTCCTTTTTCAGCTCCTGTTGGTATTATTGTTTGAGCTGGTGCACAAAGTAATAAAAATACAATTCCTGTTATTATACTAGAATTTAATTTGTTTAAATTATATTGCTCTGCCAAACTATAAGCTATAGCCATTGTTGCAAATATAGACATTATAGCCATTGTCATTGTGTAAGGTAATAAAAGCATTCCTTGAACCTTTGGGCTCCATGCAAATACATCTGCACTTACTGGTGGCGCTGCAACAACTAAAAATAATCCACCTATGATTGTAAGAGGAACTATTGCCATCATACCATCTCTTACTGCTTTTAAATGTTTTTGCCCACTGATTTTATCTCCTATAGGCATTAGATATTTTTCTAAGAATCCACTGAACTTTTCCATTAAACTTTGACCGTTCATTATTTTCCCTCCTGATAATTATATTTTTAACCGATTTCATTTAAGTTATTATTTTGCTTTCTAAGTCTTTAATTTTCCCTTCCATCTCTATCATCTTTTCTATAAGGTCTCTAGCTAATATTGATGTCATTAGATGATCTTGAGCATGTACTAAAAGTAAGTTTACTTCTGTTTTATCTCCCCCTGCTTCCTTTTGTATCAAATTAGTTTGTATTTTATGAGAACTTAATAGTTCTTTTCTTGCTTCTTCCATTAATTCTTTAGACTTTTCAAAGTCACCTTCAGATGCTGCGCCCATTGCTTCAAAAACTGAACTTCTTGCTGCTCCTGAATATGTTATTAATTGAAAAATTATTTCTTCCATATCATTCATTTTCTATTTCTCCTTATAATCTGCATATATTATTCTAATTATTTATTTCCTAATTTTCTTGCTTGTTCTAATACTTTATCGCCTCTGCACATACCATAATCAGTCATGTTTATTACATCTACTGGAATATTGTATTGTTTTGCAACATTTTCAAATTCTGCTTTTTTAAATCTTATTTGAGGTCCTAAAAGTACTACATCATATTCTTTAACTACATCGTTAAATTCTTCTGCTGCTTTTGCTTCAATCACCCAATCTTGTTCATTATCTTTTAGATTTTTCTGCATTTTTTGTACAACTAAGCTTGTAGACATTCCTGCTGCACAAACTAATAAAATTTTCATCCGTATCTCTCCTTTGTTATAATAATTTATAGTTAACTAATTCAATATTGCTTTTATTTATAAGTTCTTTTATTTCACTACTTGCTAAAACTTTTAATTCTTCTTCACGGTGTTTATTGTAGCTTGATATCTTCATTATCTCTTCATCTGCAAAACCTGGATGTGTCATCATCTCTACAGTTCCCTCAAAACCCTTATACTTAAGTAAGATCTCTTTAAGCTTTTCTATAGTTACATTATCACCATAAAATTCTTTAATAAAGTAATCAGGTCTTTTAACTTCTTTGTCAGCTAACGTTTTAAATTCCTCTGTATTTTTTCTCAAAGGTACCTTATATTCTTTTGCTAAATTCATTACTAAGGTAAATAATTTTTCTTCCATTGCATTAAACCCATGATGTACATCTAAATGATCTAAGCCTAGTCCTGTATGTAGAAATTTTTCTATCTGCGCTCTAAGTTCTTTTTCTATTTCCTCATAGCTATAACCCTTAGGTATTAATTTAGGATTTTTATAGAAACTACCTTCTGAATCTATTATTGTTTTTACATCCTGAGGCTTACTTATAGGTCTTAAAGCAGTTATATTTAAATGAACTCCCATGGATTTGATTCCAGCTGCTTTAGCTAAAGCCAAACTTTCTTCAAAATGTTCTGAGTTAATCATAGCTGACGTATCAGTTATTACTCCATTTTTTAATCCTTCGATTATACCTTTAGATATTCCTAATGTTAATCCAAAGTCATCTGCATTAATAATTAATCTCATTTTTCTCCTCCTTAAACATGTAAATTTAAGAATTTATAAAGCAATTATTTTCAGATCTTTCGCTATATGAAACTTTGCATGAGTTAAGCTTTTTAACTCTTCTATAGTTAGCCCTTCTGCTATTTCTCTAAGTACCAACCCTTCACCTTTAACTACATCAATTACTGAAAGGTCAGTTATTATTTTATTTACTTGTTTTGCAGCTGTAAGTGGAAGCACACATTTTTCTAATATTTTTGGTTTTCCGTCTCTATTTACATGTTCCATTGCAATTATCGTTTTTTTAGCACCTACTACTAGGTCCATAGCTCCACCCATGCCTGGAACTTTTTTGTTAGGTATCATCCAATTTGACAGGTTTCCTTCTTCATCAACTTCAAGGGCACCCAAAACTGTTATATCAACATGTCCACCTCTTATTAGAGAAAATGAGAATGCGCTATCAAAAAATGCCCCGCCTTGAACTATAGTTTTTGGCTTTCCACCAGCATCTACAATGCTTTCATCTATTGTATCTTCACTGCTCTCTGGACCTAACCCTAATATTCCGTTTTCTGATTGAAGTACAACCTGAATATCTTTTGTTATGTAATTTGCAGCTAAAGTTGGTATTCCTATGCCTAGATTTACTACATTTCCATCTCTAAACTCTTGCGCTACTCTTCTTGCAATAAGTTCTCTTTTCTCCATGTTACGCCTCACCTACCTTTACAATAGCATCTATAAGTATACCTGGTACCACAACATGATTTGGGTCTATTTCATCAACATATTCTTCTACTTCTACCGCTACATAATCTGCTGCCATAGCCATTATTGCATTAAAGTTTCTAGTTGAACCTTTAAAACTAAGATTGCCATGTTTATCTGCTTTGTGTGCTCTAATAAGTGCAACATCAGCCTTTAAGGGTAATTCTAGTAAATATTCTATTTCATTAACTTTAAGTTTCTGCTTTCCTTCTTCAACTATTGTTCCTACTCCAACTGGTGTTAGAAATCCTCCTAATCCAGCTCCACCTGCTCTTATCTTTTCTGCAAGGGTTCCTTGAGGAAATAGTTGAACATCAGCTTCTCCACTCATTAATAGCTTGCCAGTCTCTGGATTAGCACCTATATAGGATGCTATTATTCTAGATGCCTGCCTATTTGCTATTACTTTATATAAGGCACATTCAGTTGTTCCTGTATCATTAGATATGATGGTTAAATTTTTTACTTCTGAATCTGATAAAGCATTAACTAATACTTCTGGATGTCCATTTTTTAAAAATCCTCCAACCATAATTGAATTGCCATCTTTAATCTTCTTTATAACTTCATTAACTGATGTTAGCTTATTCATTAAAAAATCTCCTATTTATAAATCAAATTTCCATCTCTAAAAGTGCAGAACTCAATGTTTTCCCATGCATATCAATGGCTAAAGATTTAGTAACTCCACCACCTAAAGCTTTTTCAAGTACAAAGTTAAGTGCTCCAAGTTTTGGGAGTTCATATCTTCTTACTTCACCTTTTACAATGTCATGAAACCATGCTTTTACTTTTTCCTCTGTAACATAGGCTTTTATTTTTTCGTAGTCATCCATGTTATAAACAATTAATGAGATATTAGATATATTTCCTTTATCACCAGTTCTTGAATGGGCCATCTCCCTTAATTTCATAATTATACCTCCCTATAAACAACTTCAGTTTTTATGGACTCTTCTGGTATTAATATTGAGGCTATTGATATTATTTCTCTGACATATTTTCTAACTCCGCCACCAGCTGCTGGTCCATTTGTATATAAGGCTTCAACTTCATTTCCTATTATTTTTGCATCTTCTTTTGTTTTAGTTCTAGCCGCTACTCTTAATCTAACCTCTGTATAATCACTTCTAAAATTACTTATACTGTCACTAATTTTATCTTTAAACAGAGAATTAACTCCAATAAAATCTATTCTTAATTCTTCAATAGGAAGCTTTATATATTCTAGTCTCTTCTCTATTACATCTCCAGCTAACTTTGCTCTTTCATATGCTCCTGAGCCACCGTAGCTTATTTCACCCTCACCAATATAACAATCTTTATATCCTACACTGGTTTTAAGAAACCCTGTCTTCTTTTTACCTTTAGCTCCTTTTATGGAAACTCTATCTTTTCCCATATCTTCAACACTTATTTCTGAAAAATCTGCTATAACGTCAGGTGTAAGGTAATTTTCAGGATCATGAATCTCATATATCAATTGTTCTTTACAAGTTTCTGTAGAAATTATTCCCCCAGACTTTTCAAGTTTTGATAGATTAATTTCTCCGTCTTCATAAATATCAGCTATAGGAAATCCTATATTCCATAAGTCTGGTACATCCTTATATCCTGGGTCAGCATAATATCCTCCGCATACTTGAGCACCACATTCTAGTAAATGTCCTGCCACTATCCCTTTTGCAAGTTTATCATACTCATCTTCTTTCCACCCAAACTCATAAATTAATGGAGCTAATACTAATGCAGGGTCTGCTACTCTTCCTGTAATTATGATGTCTGCATTATTTTCTAAAGCTTCTATTATTCCTTTAACTCCTATATAGGCATTAGCAGAAATTATCTTATCTTTAATGGATTCAATTTTTTCACCTGTTTCAATAATCTCATAATCCATATATCCATTTATTTCACTAAATACATCGTCTCCAAGTACTGCAGCTATTTTTAGATTTTTAATATTTTTTTCTTCTGCTATTCTTTTTATAACTTCTGCTGCTGCTAATGGATTTGCCGCACCCATATTAGTAATTACTTTGACCTTTTTTTCTACACATAAAGGTATTATTTTTTCCATTCTATATTCTAATAGTTCATTATACCCTTTATTTTTATCTTTTAATTTTTCTAGCTGTGCTAAAGATATAGTTCTTTCAGCTAAGCATTCAAAAATTATATAGTCTAGATTTCCATAAGTCATAATATCTACAGCTGGCTCTATTCTATCTCCACCATATCCTGCTCCAGATCCTACTCTAACTTTTTTCAAAACTAACCCTCCTTTACTGCAATCACATATATCTATATACGCAAGTATTATGCCAAAGTTTTCAACTGCTAAACGGCACTATTTCTCTAATTTTTATTTCTATACTGTTTATGAATTTCTAAAATTTTAGAAACTTATTATTATAACTTTATGAAATCCTTTTACAAGCTCTGTAAATATATACAATAAACCTCTTTCTAAAATATTAGAAATCATTTCTTAAAGTTTCTAATATTTTAGAAAGAGGTTGCACTCTCTCATTATTTAATTTTATTGTATAAAGATGCTAAAGAAATTCCTAAAGCTTTTGCGGCTGATTTTTTCCCTTCAACAGTATCTCCATACAGTTTTATAGCTTTTTCAATTTCATTTTTTTCAGTTTCTTTTATTATATCCTCTAAGGTTTTAATAGGAATTAGATTATGTATAAACCCTTCCTCCTGAATCTTTTTAGGAAGATCACTGATTTTTATTTCATTATCCTCAGTCATCATTGCCGCAAATTCTATTGCATTTTTTAACTCTCTCACATTACCTGACCACTTAAAACTTTCTAGTAACTTCAACACTTCTTCATTTAGAGATAAATCTTTTCTGAATTTCTTTTCAATTCTTTTTAAAAAATTCTTTGATAGAGGTATTATATCTTTTCTTCTTTCTCTTAAAGGAAGCAAGTTTACTGTAAATATAGCTATTCTATAGTATAAATCTCTTCTAAATTCATTATTTTCTATCATTGTTTCTAAGTTTCTGTTGGTTGCTGCTATTATTCTTACATCAATAGGAATTTCCGTTACTCCCCCTATAGGTCTAATAATATTTTCTTGAAGAGTTCTTAATAGTTTTGCTTGAAGTTTATAATCCATCTCTGATAACTCATCCAAAAATAGAGTTCCACCGCTTGCTTCTAAAAATAGTCCTCTTTTGCCCCCCTTTTTTGCTCCAGTGAATGCACCTTCAGAATATCCAAATAACTCACTCTCTAGAAAGTTACTTTCTAAAGTTGCACAGTTTATAGCTACAAAAGGCTTATTCCTTCTTTCACTTTCATTATGTATTGCCTGAGCAATAAGCTCTTTTCCAGTTCCGCTTTCTCCAGTTATTAAAACATTTAAATCTTTTTTTGCTATCTTAATCGCAAGTGCTTTTGTTTCAATTGTCTTAGGATCTTCTCCAACTATATCGTCAAAAACATATCTAGCTTGATTTCCTATATTTTTAACTTTATCTTTTAAATCCTTTATTATATCATTTGACTTTCTTAATTCCTCAACCAATTTATATATATCGTTAATTTCATTCAATATAGAAATGCCACCGACTATATCATTATTCTCTATTATAGGAACTATATTAACTATATACTCTATACCGGAAACCTTTCTTTTAATTCCTATTAGTTTCTTTCCACTTGAGATTACCTCTGGAAGTTTACTTCCTAATCTAACTTCACTTATTTCTTTTCCTATTATATCTTCATAATTTACATTTGTAATTCTAGTATATGCTGGATTTATATATACAACCCTGAACTCTCTATCTGCTATAAGTACTCCATCATACAAAGAGTCAAATATATTCATTTGCCATTCATTAATTTTCATATTTTTCTCCTGTTTATTTATATTCTTAATATAAATTATACCCTAAAATTTATTCAACTTTAATAAAAAATCCCCCTGCAATAAATTGCAAGGGGATTCTTTGGATTTATATAGTGGTAAAATGTAAGCTAAATTAAGCGTTATAGTTGTGGAATCCTCTTCCACTCTTTCTTCCTAACCATCCAGCTCTAACATACTTTCTTAGAAGTGAGTGAGCTCTGTACTTAGTGTCACCTGTTTCAGTGTAAAGTACATCCATGATAGCTAGACAAACATCTAGACCTATAAGGTCTCCTAATGCTAAAGGTCCCATTGGGTGATTAGCACCAAGTTTCATAGCTGTATCTATGTCTTCTGCAGAAGCGATATCTTCTGCAAGTATTCCTACTGCTTCATTAATCATAGGGATAAGGATTCTGTTTACAACAAATCCTGGAGCTTCTGCTACTTCTACTGGTTCTTTACCAATTGCTACAGAAACTTCTTTAACTGCTTCAAATGTTTCATTTGAAGTAGCCATTCCTCTGATTACTTCAACCAATTTCATTATAGGTGCTGGGTTGAAAAAATGCATTCCTATAACTTTATCTGGTCTCTTTGTAGCTGCTGCTACTTCAGTTATTGAAAGAGATGAAGTATTTGAAGCTAAAATAGTTTCTGGCTTACAAATCTCATCTAATTGAGCGAATATTTCTCTTTTAATTTTCATGTTTTCTACTGCTGCTTCAACAACTAAATCACAATCAGCTGCTAAATTTAAATCAGTAGTTCCTGAAATTCTTGAAAGGATTGCATCCTTATCTTCTTCAGTTATTTTTCCTTTTGCTGCTAGTTTTTCAACATTCTTTTGAATTCCAGCAAGTCCTCTATCTACAAATTCATCTTTAATATCTCTTACTATTACTTCAAAACCTTTTTGTGCAAACGCTTGAACAATACCTGCTCCCATAGTACCTGCACCAAGAACAAAAATCTTTTCCATATTACTAACCTCCATTATTTTAAGGTATTTTCTAAGGGGGGGATTTCTCCCCCTATATTATTGTAACCTAAATTTAGGTAATTAACAATTATGCGTTTTCTTTTAATGCTTTTACTTGAGCTGTTAATTCTGGAAGAACTTTTGTTAAATCTCCAACTATAGCATAGTCAGCTAACTTCATTATAGGTGCATTAGCATCTTTGTTTACTGCTATGATTAAATCAGAATCTTGCATACCAGCAACGTGTTGTATAGCTCCTGATATACCACATGCTATATATATAGTTGGTCTAACTGTTTTTCCTGTTTGACCTACTTGTAAATTTTTATCTAACCATTCTTTTTCTATAGCTGCTCTTGAACCACCAACAGTTCCACCTAAAGCTTCTGCTAATTCTTCTAATAGTTTGAAGTTTTCTTTAGATCCAACTCCTCTACCACCAGAAACTATGAAATTAGCTTCACTTATATCAATTATATCTTTTTTCTCTTTAACTATTTCTATAACTTTTGTTCTTACATCTTCTTGTGTAAGTTTAACGTCAACTTTAATTACTTCAGCATTATTTTCAACCTTATCTGATTTAGTGAAAACTCCTGGTCTTATTGTAGCCATTTGTGGTCTATGATCTTGGCAAGCTATAGTAGCCATTAGGTTACCACCAAAAGCTGGTCTTGTAGCTAATAAGAACTTTCCATTTTCATCTATATCTAATGAAGTACAGTCTGCTGTTAATCCAGTTGTTAATCTAGCTGCTACTCTAGGACCTAAATCTCTTCCTACAAATGTAGCTCCTATAAATAATATTTCTGGTTTTCTATCATTTGCAAGGTCACAAATAACCTTTGTATATCCGTCAGTTGTATAATGAGTTAGTAATTCATGTTCAGCTACTAAAACTTCGTCTGCTCCATGAGTAGCTAATTCTTCTACTAAATTTGATACATTATTTCCAAGAAGTAAAGCCGTAAGTTTTACTCCTAATTTATCTGCAATTTTTCTACCTTCGCCTAATAATTCAAGAGAAACCTTTTGAAGTTCTCCTTCTCTTTGCTCAGCGAAAACCCAAACTCCTTTGTAATCTGCTATATTACTCATTACTCTTACCTCCTAATATTAGATGTAGTGTTTTTCTTTTAATTTTTCTAAAACGTAACTAGCTGCTTCTTTTGCTGGTTTTTCAACTAATTCTCCAGCTCCCTTAGTTTCCTTAGTCATAGATTTCTTAACCTTAGTTGGAGAACCTGGCAATCCAAGCTCAGCTTTATCTACATCAATATCATTCACTGACCAAACTTTAATTTCAGCATCTTTAGTATCAAATATACTTGCGATGTTCATGTATCTTGGGTTATTTAATTCTTTTATTGCTGTTAATAATACTGGTGTTTTTACTTCAACTAATTCATATCCATCTTCTAATGCTCTGTTTATAGTTAATAAGTCACCATTTACTTTTACTTCTTGAACGTAAGTTACTTGTGGAATATTTAAATGTTCAGCTATTTCTGGTCCAACTTGTGCAGTATCTCCATCAATCGCTTGTCTTCCAGCAAATATTATATCGTATTCTAATTTCTTTAAAACTCCTGCTAATGCTTTTGAAGTTGCAAGCGTATCTGATCCTGCAAATGCTCTATCAGTTATTAATATAGCTTCATCTGCTCCCATAGATAATGCTTCTCTTAAAGCATCCTTTGCTTGTGGAGGTCCCATACTTACTATTGTAACTGTTGCTCCGTAAGTTTCTTTAAGAACTAATGCTTCTTCTAATGCGTGTTTATCTTCTGGATTTATAATTGATGGAACTCCATCTCTTATAAGTGTTCCTGTTTTTGGATCTATTCTTACAGCTGTTGTATCTGGAACTTGCTTTAAACAAACTACTATTTTCATATTATTAAGCCTCCCTTAATTACTTTATAACATTTGCAGCGATAACCATTCTTTGAACTTCTGAAGTTCCTTCATAGATTTCAGTTATCTTAGCATCTCTCATTAATCTTTCTACTGGATATTCTTTAGTATATCCGTATCCACCAAATATTTGAACTGCTTTAGTTGTTACTTCCATAGCTACTTCTGATGCAAATAATTTTGCTCTTGCAGCATCTAATGAATATGGAAGTCCTTGATCTTTAAGCCATGCAGCTTTATAAACAAGTTGTCTTGCAGCTTCTACTTTAACATCCATATCAGCTATCATCCATTGTAATCCTTGGAATGCTGAAAGTGGTCTACCAAATTGTTTTCTTTCTTGCATGTAAGCAATTGCTTCTTCTAAAGCTCCTGCAGCAAGTCCTAATGCTTGAGCAGCTATACCAATTCTTCCTCCATCAAGAGTTTTCATTGCTATACCAAAGCCTTTTCCTTCAGCTCCTAATAAGTTTTCTTTTGGAACTATACAGTTTTCCATGATAAGTTCTGTAGTTGAAGATGCTCTTATACCCATCTTGTTTTCTAATTTACCTATTGAGAATCCTGGGAAGCTTTTTTCTACTATGAAAGCAGATATTCCTTTTGTTCCTTTGCTTCTATCTGTCATAGCAAATATTATGAAAGTTTCTGCAACTCCACCATTTGTTATGAATATTTTTGATCCGTTTAATATATAATTATCTCCATCTAAAACAGCAGTAGTTTGTTGTCCTGATGCATCTGTACCAGCACCTGGTTCAGTTAATCCGAAAGCACCAAGTTTTTCACCTTTAGCTAATGCTGGAAGATATTTTTCTTTTTGTGCTGCATTACCAAATGCGTCAACTACACATGCACATAATGAAGTATGAGCTGAAACTATAACTCCGTGAGTTCCACATACCTTTGATAATTCTTCTACTGTCATTATATATGATAAGGTGTCTCCACCAGCTCCACCATATTCTTTTTTAAATGGAATACCTAACATTCCAAGTTTAGCCATCTTTTTAGTGTTTTCCATTGGAAACTCTTCTGTTTCATCAATTTCACCTGCTATAGGCTTTACTTCATTTAATGCAAATTCTCTAACCATTTGTCTTACTAATTGTTGTTCTTTTGTCAATGCGAAATTCATATTTTTACCTCCTTAATTCGTACCTTAATTATTTATTTTGGAAGCTTTTAGCTCTTCTTTCGATAAAAGCATTCATTCCTTCTTTTTGATCTTCTGTTGAGAAACATTTTCCGAAATCTTGTGCTTCTATTGCTATTGCTTCATCTATATTAACTTGCATTCCTCTGTTTATTGCATCTTTGCATAGCTTAACTGCTATAGGTGCATTTTCTGCTATTTTATTAGCCATAGCAAAAGCTTCTTCCATAAGATTTTCTAGAGGAACAACTTTATTAACTAATCCTATTCTTAATGCTTCGTCAGCTTTAATAATGTCACATGTATAAATTAATTCTTTAGCTTTTCCTAATCCAACTAATCTTGGTAATCTTTGAGTTCCACCAAAACCTGGAGTTATTCCTAGACCAACTTCTGGTTGTGCGAATTTTGCTTTTTCAGATGCTATTCTTATATCACATGACATAGCAAGTTCACAACCTCCACCTAGAGCAAAACCTGATATAGCAGCTATTACTGGCTTGTCTAAATTCTCTAATCTTCTAAAAACTTTATTGCCTAAAATACCGAATTCTTCACCTTGTGCTTCGTTTAAATCTTTCATTTCTGAAATATCTGCGCCTGCAACAAATGACTTTTCACCAGCACCTGTTAAAATAACTACATAGCAATCTTTATCATTTTCTAATTCGTTAATAACTACGTCTAAATCCTTTAATGTTTCTGAGTTTAAAGCATTTAAAGCTTTTGGTCTATTGATAGTCACTACCGCAACTCTTTCTTTCTTTTCAAGAGTAACATTTTTTAATTCCATGGTGGTAATCCTCCTTAAAATATAAAGCTAAATTTTTAGTAGGTTTCATAATACAATTTTAGACAAATTATTGGTTTTTTGTTAAATTATATAACTGTTTTATTAACTCTTTGTTAATATTATAACAATTAATTTCAAAAAAAATGACCAACTCTTTGACTTCAATATGATTATAATATGTATAAAAGTTATTTGCAAGGCTTTTATGGCATTTTTCTCTATTAAATAAATTAATATCAAAGCTGTTTTATTTCTTATCAGGATAAAATTGTATTTAATATAAATTTTATCCTATCTATATTGACAATACTGTGTCAAATAAATTCACAGTTTTTTTAATAAAAAAAGAGAGGTTTCCCTCTCTATTGATCTTTTTCATTCAATAAATATATTAATGTAAGTACACTTTCGCTTAAGTGAACATTTTCTATTGTTATATCTTCTGGCGCATCTAAATCAATAGGCGCAAAATTCCATATTCCTTTAACTCCACCTTGAACTAATTTATCACATACCTTTTGAGCATTATTTTTAGGTACACATATTACCCCTATATCAACTATATTATTTTTTAAATACTCAGGCACTCTATCTATATCTTGTATCTCTATGTCTCTTATTTTTATTCCTACAAGTTTAGGATTTGCGTCAAAAATACCAATTATATTAAACCCAAATCTATCAAATCTATAGTTAGCAATTGCCTGACCTATATTACCAGCACCTATTATTATTGTATTATAATCTTTATTTAATCCTAAGATAGAGCTGATTTGAGCATGAAGTTCTCTAACATTGTATCCGTAACCTTGCTGTCCAAAATCGCCAAAACAATTCAAATCCTGACGTATTTGTGATGCTGTAAAGCCTATCTTTTCGCTTAATTCTTTTGAACTTATTCTATCTACATCGTTTCTTAGAAGCTCTCCTAAGTATCTATGGTATTTAGGCAATCTTTTTATAACTGCCATTGATATATTTTTTTTCTTTTCCATATTCGCACCTCTTTCAATATTTCTCTATACACCAAATGTCAAATTCTAAATTGTGAAATTATTATATATTTTTACTCATATTTATATTCTTAAATAGAATTATCAGTATATTTATTATAAATACCCTATATTAATTCTTAACTATACTATTTTATCATAAATACTGCATATTATCTAGTATTGTAAATGTTTAATATAATTATTACTATACTAATTATTATATATCAATATCCATTTAATAACAAAACTTTTGTTTTAAACTTATAGTATTACTACTTTTCTCATAATTATTGAATAATAATTCTTCAAATAGTATAATTTAACTAAAGAATATTTTGGAGGTGTTTTAATGTTAAGTGATAAATTACAAGCCGCTTTAAATGAACAAGTAAACTATGAACTTTATTCTTCTTATAGCTATTTAGCTATGTCTGCTTATTGTGAAACTTTAGATTTAACTGGTTTCGCTAATTTTTTCAGGGTTCAAGCCCAAGAAGAACTTTCTCATGCTATGAAGTTCTATGATTACATATTTCAAAAAAATGGAGAAGTTAAACTTAAAACTATTGAACAACCACTTTTAGGTTTTGATAGTGTAATCCACGCTTTTGAAACTGCCTATGAACACGAACAAGGTGTTACAAAAAGAATTTACAATCTAACAGATTTAGCTACAGAAGAAAAAGAACATGCAACTATAAGTTTATTAAAATGGTTTATAGATGAACAAGTTGAAGAGGAAGATACTTTTAACAAGCTTATAAAGAAGTTAAAAAGATCAATAGAAAATCCTGCTGCACTTTATATGCTGGATGATGAGCTTGCTCAAAGAGTATACACTCCCCCAACTACTACTGTATAAAATTTAATTATTATATAAAAAAATGAGACTTATATATAGCTCAACCCTTGCTATATATAAGTCTCACAATTTTAATTAAGATTCAAACCTAATTGTTGATAATCTAAAACAGGAAATTCCTGTAGCTACTCCCTTATGCCTGAAAGTATTCTCAACCAAATAGATTATATTTAAAATATCATAGTTTGTCAATATAAATCGAATTATGACTTTTAATATTTATCGGCTCTTCTTAATCCCATAATAGTAAAAATGATTCCTAACATTATAATTATAATGCTCATATTAAATAACATAAAAACACCTCTATATTTAATTCATCTAAAGTATATTACTTACATTTATTTTCTTCAATAACTATATATTTAACTATTAAACTTTAAATCTTACTATAACTAGCTATTAAATCAAATATCTTCGTTTTTCTCAATATAGCAGTATTTTTCTATCTTTCTGAAAGACTATATAAAGAAGCATATATTCCATCATTTTTTATTAACTCTTTATGAGTTCCTTTTTCAGCTATTCCCTCTGGAGTTAATACAACAATCTCGTCTGCATTCTTTATCGTTGATAGTCTGTGAGCTACTATTAATGTTGTTCTACCTATTGTTAGTTCTTCTAAGGATTTTTGTATTATCATCTCAGTTGTGTTATCAAGTGCAGATGTAGCTTCATCTAAAATAAGTATCTTAGGATTCTTTAAAAACACTCTAGCTATTGATAATCTTTGTTTTTGTCCACCTGAAAGCTTTAATCCCTTTTCTCCAATATAAGTATTATATCCATCAGGTAAATTTATAATAAACTCATGTATATTAGCTCTTCTAGCAGCCTCAACTACTTCTTCTTCTGAAGCTTCTGGATTTCCATAAAGAATATTTTCTAATATAGTTCCAGTAAATAAGAATACGTCTTGCTGAACTATTCCTATATTTTTTCTTAAAGATTCTCTATTAACAGTAGTTATATCTACTCCATCAATCTTAATTATACCTCCATCAAGTTCATAGAACCTAGGAACTAAGTGACAAAGAGTAGTTTTTCCTCCACCAGATGGACCAACTAATGCAACTGTTTGTCCAGATTTTATATTTAGATTCAAATCTTGTAATACATGTGTTTCTTCGTCATCATATTTAAAGCTTACACCTTCAAATTCTATATTTCCATCTACATTTCTCATCTCAATGACTTTGTCAGAATATTCCTCTTCTTGTTCAGCCATAAGTTCTTGGAATCTTTCAAATCCAGTCATTCCTGACTGTAACTGCTCCACAAAATTTATCAATCTCTTTATGGGATCCATAAAAAGTTTTATATATAATAAATATGCAACATAATCACCAATTGTTATATATCCTTTGAATGTAAAGAACCCGCCTATACTTAATACTATTAGATTAAGTATATCAACAATAAAGAACATTCCAGAATAAAATTCTGCCATAGCTTTATATGCATATTCTCTTGCTTTTCTAAATTTATTGTTACCTACTTGAAATTTGTCTATTTCGTATTTGGTATTTGTAAAAGCTCTTGACACTCTTATTCCTGCAATAGAGTTTTCTAAAGATGCATTTACATCCCCTATTTCTATTCTAGTTTTCTTAAAAGCATCATTCATTTTAATTCTTTTCTTTATTGCATACCATATTAAAACAGGTATAAATGCAAAAGTTATAAGTGTCAGTGGTATATTTATAGTACATAAAACTATAAATGATCCTATAAGCATTATTAATGATATAAATAAATCCTCTGGACCATGGTGTGCTAATTCTGATATCTCCATTAAATCATTCATTATTCTAGACATTATAACACCAGTTTTATTATTATCAAAATAATTAAATGGAAGCTTTTGTAGATGTTTAAAAATCTTTTTTCTCATGTCGGCTTGCATTCTTACGCCAACTACATGTCCCCAATATTGGATAAAATAGTTTACTACTAATTTTAATGCATATATAAATATTAAGGTTATACTCCAAACAACAAGTAACCTTAAATTTTGATTAGGTACATAATCATTTATTATATTTCTGGTAATCATAGGATAAAACAAATCACATATTGATACTAAAAACGCACAGAACATATCAATAGCAAATAACTTTTTATGTGGCTTATAATATTTTACAAATTCTTTAATCAAAATATCCCTCCTTAGTTATATAATTTCATCATTCTATTATAGCATTTTGAAAATTTATTGCAAATTTCAACAAAATAAAAAAATAGCTATAAAAGCTATTTTAATAAATGTAATTATTCACATTTTCACATAATGATATATTGAGCTTATCATCTTTTAATATCTTTTTATATGAGCACAAAAATTCATTTAATTCATTATCTGTTAAATCTATTTTTCCTGAGCTATTAATCATAACTTCATTATTATCTAAATATATTGTAATATCATTTTTGCTGTTTTTTATAGAATAATTTTGTATACTTTTAGTAGTAAGTCTATTTTTATACTTTTCCTGGAAGCCCATTACTTTCCTAGCTTCTTCATAATTTGCTCCATTTAAATTTACTCCCATAGTCTTCATCTGCGCTTCTAGGTTTTCAGCATCAAAACCATATCTTTTCATAATTTCTTTTTGAATATTTACTAACTTTTCCTGAGATATGTTGTTTTCAGCAGTATATTTATTAATTTCCTTCATCATATCTGCCATAGTTATTTTCCCTTGAGTTAAGTCATAATATAATGAATAAATATATGTTTCAAATTTATCTATATCTTTATCTCTAGCTTTGTTCTTGAGGTCATTAAAGTCTATAATTCTATCATCCATAGCCATTCCTCCAATATTCTGTATACTAACTATTATAATAGATTTTTATGTATAATGGAACTAATTGAAACTTAATAACATTTAATTTAAGCCCTCTATTATATTATACTCCTTATTTGCTTCTGTTTTTAAAATTTCTTCAATATCTACAAAAATAATAGAAAACTTATTTTTATTGCCTTCACTTATCTTAATTGCCTTTGCTTCAACTTTTCCGCAATATACTATTATACCTTCGAATATATTATTTTTTATCATAGCCCCTATAAAATCTAATACCACTTCACTATCAACAGATTCCTTACTGCATCTTAATAGTACTTTCTTATCTTCTTTTCTACACATAATCTCTTTTACTGTATTTTTATTATTAAGTACTCCAAAGTTCTCATATCCTAGTTCCTTAAAATAACCTTCACAAAATAATATATACTCGTAATTAGTTAATCTATTTATTTCCTTGATATTTAGTCGTTTATTCTTAAGCGATTCTAATCTCTCTTCTTTTCCCCTAATAACTTTTACAATATTAATAAAGTTTTGCAGCAAAATTATTGACTTTAAAGATACTATAACTAATAGCGTTCCATATATAACTCCATAAAAACTATCTAAAATACTCATGACACCCTCCTTAATACCACAATTGTCTTTTTTTATTGCATATAGAATCTCCATCAATTAAACTTATATTAAATTTATCTGATATTGATTTAATATACTCTTTAGATTCGTCGTCAAAGGCACTCGATGTTATAAATACTCCTTGAATCAAATTCTTTGATGCCATAAACCCTACCTCTTGCTGTAAGGATTCTACCCCTATCTTACCAGAAGTACTATAGAGCATTTTCATCAAGCCTAATGAAGAGTTTTTTTCGTAAATAAACTTAGTTTCACTTTTATTTTTATTTGCATACTCACGTATGAACTTGTATCCCATTTTATTTACAAGCTCTGTAATCCAATCATAGAATTCATACTCATCTAATTCTTTTAAATCCTCTATAGATATAAAACCATACTCTAAAAACTCTCTGTTAAACTGCTTTTCTTTGTATATGTTAAAATTATTAAGACTTTTCTCTAACAGATTAATTATAAATATAGCAATTAATAAAATAATTATTTTAGTCATTTATTTTCTCCTTTTTCTGAATAGCTAACTTCACTCTCTCTATTCTCTTATCACCTAAAGTATCTACGTTTATTAGTAGATTATCATATTCTATTAAAGTATTATCTGTTTCTTTAGGTATGTTTCCTAACTTCTCCAACATAAATCCACCAATAGTTTCTGCATATTGAGAAATTATCTCTGTATGTAGTTCTTCATTAATATCTTCTAGTGAACACTTGCCATCTATGCTATAGGTATTCGCACCAAGTTTAATAATAAAATTTTCCTCATCATCATATTCATCAGATATATCTCCCATAACCTCTTCTATTATATCTTCTATAGTTACTATTCCCGAAAACCCTCCATACTCATCTATTAAAATAGCCATATGATTTTTACTTGTTTTCAATTCTTTAAACAATTCGTCTATGTTTTTATTCTCTGGTACAAAATAGGCTGGTTTTATAACTTTTCTAATATCTGTACTTTCTATGTCCCCTTTTAACAAATGAGTTAGTATATCTTTTATATTAAGGACACCTATTATATTATCTATATCCTCTTCATATATAGGTATCCTTGAAAATTTTTCATTTATTAACTCATCAATAATTTCTCTAAAATTTTCTTCTGCATTAATCATATATACTTCTGTTCTAGGCGTCATTATTTCTCTTGCAACTTTATCATCGAATTCAAATATTCCATCTAACATGTCTCTTTCAGTTTTATTTATTACTCCATGCTCTTCTCCTATATTAATAAGAGACTTTATCTCCTCTTCGGTTACCTTCTCCTCCAATCCTTCTGTGCTTATCCCTAGTATTCTTATTAATAGATTTGTGGATGCCGAAAGAAACTTAACAAATGGCTTAGCTATTTTAGATAAAAATACAATTATATTAATTGAAAACATAGCAACAACTTCAGCCTTTTGCAAAGCTATCCTCTTAGGTAACAGTTCACCTAAAACCAAAGTCAAATATGATATGACTATAGTTGTTAGTATTAATGCTATTTGTTGACTATAGGGAATATTATAATAGCTTAATTTATTAGCAAAATTATTAGAAATGCCAGTAGCTGCTGAAGCACTAGCAAAAAATCCAGCTAATGTAATTCCAACTTGTATAGTAGCTAAAAAATTACTTGGTTCATCTAGTAGTTTTATTAATGCTTCTGCTTTTTTATTTCCTTCAGCTGCTAACATATTTATTTTATTTTTATTTAAAGAAACTATTGCCATTTCTGAGGCAGCAAAAAAGGCATTTATACACACTAATATCAAAATTATAATAATACTGCTTAACGAATTTTCTTCCATTAAAAACACTCCCTCATAATTGCATTTTACTATTTTAAGTATTGAACTATTTAGGCTTTGTTATTCAATATTATCGATTAATGTTATAATATTTATGTTAATAAGAAAGGGGCTTTAAAAATGTTAGGAACTATAGTTAATTTTTTTACTATTTTTGTTGGTGGAATAATTGGGGTGTTATTAAAAGGTGGACTACCTAAGAGATTTACCGATACTATTATGAGCGGTGTAGCTTTATGTGTAATATACATAGGTATTTCAGGCACTTTAAAAGGTGAGAATATGTTACTAATTGTAATTTCTATAGCCATTGGTTCATTACTTGGTGAATTAATAAATATTGATGAGAAATTAATTCTTTTAGGTAACTTCATAGAAAATAAAGCTAAGAGTTTTTCTAAAGATACGTCTATATCATTAGGTTTTGTCACTGCTAGTTTATTATTTTGCGTTGGAGCTATGGCAGTTGTTGGTTCGCTTGAAAGCGGACTTTTAGGCAAATATGATATTTTGTTTACAAAATCAATTTTAGATGGGGTTACATCGTTAATTCTTTCTTCTACCTTAGGTATAGGTGTTATATTATCTGCTTTTAGCGTATTAGTTTATCAAGGTCTTATCACTCTAGCAGCATCATTACTGCAAAATATTTTAACTACCCCTATTGTAAATGAAATGAGCGCTGTGGGTAGTCTTTTAATCATTGGGATTGGGCTAAACATGTTAGGAATTACAAAAATCAAGGTAGCTAATATGTTACCTGCTATATTTATACCTATCATCTATGGGTTATTCTTTTAAAATTAAAAGCGAGCTATATTAGCCCGCTTTTATTATAATCCTAAAAGTTTAAGTATATTATCTATTCTTCTTAATCCAAAATCTACTGGTTTGATGTCTAAATATTTTACGCCTCTTTTGCTTAAATCCTCTTTTACCTTTGCTTGTACTAATATCATTTCTGGTGACATCAAAACCACATCTACACCGTCTAGCACGTCAACATATTCATTTTCATCAGCGAATACCCATTCAAATGGCAGATTATTATTTTCTCTATAAGCTTCTGCATCCTTTTTAAAGGCCTTAGATTGTCCTGTTTTTTTGCACATTACTAATACTTTATTCATTTAAATCATCCCTTCTTGCTACTAAAATTATAAAAAATATTTTACCCACTACTATTTTATCACTTATACTAACATTTACAAAGAGTTCCTGAATATTTTTTATTATTCTATTGAAATTATTAGTTTCTTAACAATATTCTCAATAGATTGTCTTTCTTCTACAGTAATAATATTATTTTCAGCTTCACTTTCATTGTATATTTTTATAAACAAAGCCTCGTTTTCTCTTCCTTTATTACTTAACATCATGTAGCACATTCTTTTATCTGATTCCGAATATTTTTTTTCAATTAAATCATATCTTATAAGCTTATTTACTAGTTGAGTTACTGTCGACTTATCTTTATTTATAAAAGAAGCTATCTCTTTCATACAAAGTCGTTTTTCTTTAGAAAATATTATTCCAATTAATATAGCAAAATGTGATGCTCCTAATCCAATAAAATTTTCTTGTTTTAATTTGTTTTCTATAGAATTATTATATTTGTCCAAGAATTTACTAAATAAAACACTTATTTCTCTATACACTACGCAACCCTCATATCTATATGTATTTATTTTCCTATAATACTATTATCGTACATGTAGTAGAAACTTTAGCATAAAAATTAGCTATTACACCAACATTAAATAGCTAGTGTAATAGCCTCACATTATTTTATCAGCAATTAATTAAATATCTTAGGTTTTATTGTTTTTAATAATTTTCTTTTCTCTTTCTTTTGATAACAAATATCCCAGCCAATGTTGCCATCATTCCCAAAGCTAATAATCCATTCATGTCAAGGGTACCACCTGTTTGAGGAAGTACTTCACCATTATTACTATTGCTAGCCTTTTCAGCTACTATGAATTTTGAGAAGTGTGAAGTTGTGAATATAACTTTATTTCCATCAATCTTAGTATCCATAACTTCAAACTTGTTTGTTTCTTCATTATAATAGAATACAGCTAACTTTGATTTATCTAATCCCTTTAATTCTTCATCTGTTAATGTTATTGTTATCTCTGCAATCCCATCTTTAAAGTTATGCACTTCCAAAATACTATCTCCATTAACTATGGATAGGCTGAAGTTAAATACTTTCTTTAGCCCTTTGATGTTTTTAGTTAAATCATTACTATCTTCTATAGAAGTTTTAAATATAACTTTTGATCCATCCGTAAGAAGGCTTCTATCTATTAAGGTAAATGGTAAACTTATATTTACCTTATCGCTCTTTATTTCTAAACTTCCTTTACCATTTCTTATTGCTTCTATATCCGTTATTTCTACTATAACATCTTTGCCTTCATTTTTAACTTCCACAACATTTTTACCATCTTTGTTGCTTATCTTAGAAATTTCAACAACCATATTTCCATTTTCATCTATTATGATTATTACAGGTTGTTTTACTGGATTTTCCGGATTTGTTGGGTTGCCTGGATCTGGATTCCCTGGTTCTTCTGGATCTGTTGGTTCTGCTGACTTTTCTACTTTAACAGATCTTTCAAGCGTTACTACATTACCATCTTTATCTACTATTTTATATACTACTTTATATTCTCCAGCTTTTGATGTATCTACATTATTTGATAAAATTTCTATAGTAGAAGTTAAATCTTCCCCGTCTATATCATAAGCCTTAACATCTTTAAGTGGATCGAAAGTTTCTCCAACCTTTATTGTAATGTTTCCTGCTTCAATAAACCCTTTATCAAGAACTCTAACTATAAATATTCTTTCTGATTTATTTCCTGCATTATCCACAGCCTCAACTTTTACTCTAAATACACCATTTTTTGACGTATCTACAATGTGAGTAACTACAGCCTTTGAAGTAATATCTCCATCTTTATTATCAGTAACTTTTAATCCTAAATCGGCTATTGGATCAAAATTAGATCCTAAAGCTATTATAGCATTGTGTCCTTCGATAACTGGTGCTGTACCATCTTCTCTTATTGTAAGTTTAAATGTTTTTTCAGTTTTGTTACCAGATTCATCAGTAACTGATGCTGTAACCACATATTCTCCAACTGTATCATACTTAACTTTACTATCATCTATTATAACTTTAGTAGTTATATTGCCATCCATATCATCAATAGCAACAATTGATAATGCTTTTAGTAAATCTACAGTGGTACCTTTTTCTATTGCTGTATCCTTACCTGTTAATTCCGGTGCTCCACTATCTTTTACTGGCTCAAATGATACTGATCTATAATTATATCCATCACCATCAACATATACCCTTATAGTTTGTATACCCTTTTCAAGCGATACATACATAGGTGTGCTTGTATCTATGAATTTACCCCAATCTCCTGTTGAAGTTAGTGGCAATCTACCTAATTCTTTACCTTCGCCAGTTTGTATAACAGCTACAGCCCCACCAACATTTGTTGCATAATTTAGGTTTACTTTATACTTTCCTGCTTCAGTTACATTTACTGAATAGTCAAGATAAGTTCCTGCTACAGTACATCCAATATTCTTTATATTATTCTTCGTTTCAATAGCATATCCCTTATCCTTAGATGCACTATAGAAACTATCAGCTAAAATAGTAGATTTCTCTCCTAGAGTTCCACTAATAACTTGATGTTGTGCTTTTTTCTCAATTTTAATTGAGCTTAATGTGAATCCTGGGTTTACAGCTTCAAATCTCAAAGTTTGAAGTCCAGACTCTAGAGTTATAGTATCCTTAAATTCATTTGTTCCTCCCCAGAAATTACCCATGCTATAAGTTACTAGATTACCTGCAATATTAGTTCCCATTCCTTGACTTACTTTTATCGCATTAGTTACTCCACCATTATTGTTAGCAGTGTAAGTTAATGTATAAGCCCCAGCATCTTTTACATCTAGATAATAATCCACTCTATTTCCTGCAACTACATTTGCTGCTAAAGAACCTTTTGTCCTATATGCATTAGTTTCAGTTAAAGTCACTGCAGTATTTTCTATTACATTTGCTGTGGGTAATTGAGTTCCCTTTTCACATGTAATATCTGTAGTTAATGCATTATTGCCTGTAGAATCTGTATAAGCCTCAACTGGTACACTTACTGTTAAAATTAAATCTTCATAATAAGTTTTCCAATCTTTTAATGTTACTTTTACATGAGTTGGATCAACATATTGAACTGAATCTAATTTAACATATCCGCTAGAGATTATATCTCCTGATAAAGTAATATTATTTACTTTATCCTGTACAAAAGTTCCACCACTTAAAGTAATAATTAATTCTTTTGCGTTAAGTTCTATCTTATTAATCGATGATAAAGATTCACCGTCGTTATTAGCAACTATAACAAAATCATCAGTTATGCTATAAGTTTTAGATTCTCCACCTACTAATTCTTTAGCTGACATTGAAACTGTAACAGTTTTATCTAAATCAAAATCAACAGTTCTTTCACCTAAAAGAGTTATTTTTGCATGAGTTGCATCTATCCTCTCTACGTCAAAATCTACTCCTGATGGAAGATTAGATATATTCCAATTGCTCTTATCTAAACTAGCTACAAAACTTGCATCTGTAAGATTAACTTTTATTTCTTTTCCATTTAAAGAATTTTCAGTAATTGTGTTTTCTTCTAATTCAATTACTGGTCCTATAGAAAACCAATTAAGATCAAACCCTACTTTATTTACTAATTTAATTATCTGTTCCCCTTCTGTAAGACTTATACTTACAGTTTGAGTTTGCCAGTTATTCCATCCACCAGTAGTATTTAATTCAATATCATTGCCTATCTTATTGCCATTTGAATATACTTCAAATGTAGGTTTTTCATTACCTGATGTAATATTTAAATTAAAACTATATTCTCCGGCTTCTTGAACATTAACTTTGTATTCCACAAAATCATTAGGATCAAAATATCCTACATGTCCATTTTCTATTACAACACCTTGTGAATTTACAACATTCTCAGCTTCAATCTTTCCTGGTAAAGATTGTACTTCCTTAACTTTTTCAAATTTAATATTTCTAATATTAAATTCTCCATCTATTTTAAGTCTTATTTTCTGAATTCCTGTTTTCTCAAATTTAATTAAATTTTGAGCTACAGAATAAACATTCCAATCATTATTCCATGATGTTTGAGCTACCTTTACAGTTGATAAGGTTTTTGTTCCATCTTCTGAAGAAACTACAATACTCTTATCTCCACCATATGGATTTGCCACCTCGAAAGAAACATTATACGATCCAGCTTCTTTGACATCAAGTAAATAATCTATAAAAGTATTTTCTTTAAGGTACCCAATATGATCTCCTTCTATTTTTACATTATCAGTTGCCTTAATAAAGTTTGTTGAACTAAATTTTCCTGAAACAGAATTAATTTTTGAAACGTCTACTGGATTCCATATATAGGTTGCAACATTTTTAGCTGGTATTACATCACCTATTTGAACTCCTTCACTTAACACTTTAAACTTTTGAGCTTTATCAGTTTGATTAATAACAACCATAGCAATTGACCCATCTGGATTCTTAAATGCTACATTTGTAACAGTATCTGCTGATCCATAGTTAGTATCAATTCTTACAGCACCCGGTCTTATAAACTTAGAGAATTGACCAGAAATATAATATTCTGGAGTTGCCCAATAATTTTCTCTATCATTAGCATCTTGTACCCACATAGTTGGATCTGGAGTTCCTGTCCATTGTTCAGGAGCTATATTACTATCTAACATGGTAACCCATGAAGTATAAGTTTCAGCATAGTTTCTAAAATATTGAGCTATTCTATCAGCACCTTTAGTTCCCCATACCGATCTTTCTGTTAAATTCATTGATTTACTTGGGAATAGGTTGTGAACTTGAGTCATTGCTGTTGGCTCTCCACCATAATCATGGAATGCAACACCATCAACAGCAGCAAACCCTTGTAAATCATTTAATATAGGAGATACATAACTTACTGCACTACTAAAGTTATGGTCAAATGCCCAAACCTTAGGATCTATATTTTTTGCTTTAAGAACGCTACTCTTTGCAACTTCAGCTTTAATAGCTATAGCTAACTTTCTTTCTTGTTCTGAAGTCATTTTACAGCTTGGATAGTTAATTTCTAATTCTGGTTCATTTTGAAGAGTCATAGCATACATAGGTATTCCTAACTTCGCATACTCTTCCATAAATCTTATATAATATTTAGCAAGATCATCTATATAGTCATCATTTAATGCACCACCTTTTAAAAGATTTGCATTATTTTCATAGCTTTTACTGCTTGATGTTTGAACCTTCATCCATCCTGGAGGTGTCCAAGAAGAAGAAAATATTTTAACATCTGGGTTTATAGCTAAAGCTTCTTTTATTGTTTCTACTATCTTATAATCTATATCTTTTTGAATTGAGAATCCTTTACCAGTTGTATTATACCAATCTGGATTGCTCGGATCTTGAATATTATCATAATAAGTGTAGAATTCTTGTCCAGTGAAGTCAGCTGTTCCTATAGTAATTCTTAATAAACTCATTCCAGCTCCATTTTCTGGATCTAAAAGTTTAGTTAAGAATTCAGTTCTTTTTTCTTTAGACATTTTAGCTAAGTTATTAACTGTAGATTCTTCCATAGATGTTCCCATACCTACAAATGTTTGATATTCTTTTGAAGTATCAACAGTTATAGTTGTAGCTTCTTGACCATCAGGTGAAGTAATATCTAAATTATCTTTTTGACTAAGTGTATTTGATATTTCCTTTGGAGAATCATACCAACTCATACTACCTGATTGCTCAGATGAACTCATATATACTTCAACAGCACCATCTTCAATAACTTGTCCTTGAGGATTATAAATCACATCGTCATCATCTGGAACTTCTGGCGCCTCATAGTCACCTATTTTAGTAAAGCTCATCCAATTGAAATTGAAGTTACCACTTCCAGCTCTAAATCTTAATGTCTGCTTCCCTGCTTTAAGGTTAGCTACGCCTTTTACAGTTTGCCAATTCTGCCATCCCGTTGTATCAGGCACGCTAGTCTTTGTTAATAATGTTGATCCTAATAATAATTCAATACCTCCTGTTGACCCACCAGGACTTGCAACTCTAAATTCAACTTCATATTTAGCATCTTCAGCAACATTTACATAATAATCTAACCAATCTCCAGCATCAGTATAACCTGCATTTTGTCCACCGCCAGCATCACTAGTAGTTTCAAACTGGAAACCACTTTGGGTTGAATAAGCTTCTGTTTCTACTTTTCCTGGTACTGGAATAGAAGGCTTATCTTGTTTCTCTGGTTTTGCTGGTAATTCTTTATTTTCACCTTTTTTAAGTCCAAAACCATAATTGAATAAGGCTTTCCCATCTTCATGTTTTGTTGTTATATCTTCTGCATACCATGGCCATGTCATAGTAAGCTTTCCTGTAAAGTCGTAATTACCGAATAATACATCAGCTACGCCTTGACCTTCAGTCCCTGGTAGCCACGCTTCAACTAAACCGTCAAAATCTTCTACTTGATCAGCTATAGTAATAGGTCTTCCTGTTACTAAAACTGCAACCACTGGTAAATCAGGATTAGTTTCTTTTATATTTTTTAGTGTTAATAAATCATCTGCATCTAATGTTAGCTTATCTGGAGTTCTATCTCCATCTGTTTCTGCATAAGGTGTTTCCCCTATAACAACTATTGCTACATCATTTTCAGCTGATGCTCTACCACGTTTGTTATAACTTACCTTAACATCTGAGCCTACAGATTCTTGTATTCCTTTAAGTATTGTTGTTCCTGGAGTAATGTTACCTGTGCTTCCTTGCCAAGTTATAGTCCATCCACCACTTTGTATTCCTATGTCATCTGCACTTTTTCCAGCTACAAGAATATTTTTCTTATTCTTTAATTGTCCTACTATATCGTTATTATTTTTGAGTAAAACTAATGATTCTCTAACAGCTTGTCTTGCTATTTCTCTATTTTCTAATGAACCAACAGTACTTAATAAGTCTCTTTGAGCATATGGATCTTCGAAAAGCCCCATTTCAAACTTAACTGTTAGTATTCTTGTTACAGCATCATCTATTCTAGTTTCCGATACTTTACCCTCTTTTACTAAAGCAGTTAGATCAGTTATAAAGTTCTTCCATTCATTAGGTTCCATAGCCATATCAACACCTGCATTTATAGCTACAGCTATCTTATCTTTCTGACTACTTATACCGTTTCCTGTTATTTGTTTAATACCCTCATAATCAGATACGACAATACCTTTAAACCTTAAATCTTGCTTTAATACTTTAGTAATTAAATCAGCATTACCATGACACTTTACTCCATTTATACTATTGTAAGATACCATTACAGATCTTACTCCTGCATTAACTGCTGCTTGATATGGAGGAAGTAATTCTTCTTTTAATACTTTTTGGAATTCTTCTTCACTCATTACAACATTACCTTGATTAGTTCCGTTTTCTGTTATCCCTTCACCAATATAATGTTTAGCAGTAGCAATAACCTTATCATCCCTCTTAAGAGTTCTAGCAGGATTTTCTCCTTGAAGACCCTTAATATAAGCTTCACCCATCTTAGCTACTAATTCTGTATTTTCTCCGAATGCCTCATAGGTTCTCCCCCATCTTTCATTATGAGGTATACCTAAAGTTGGAGCAAAAGTCCAGTTTACTCCAGTTGCTCTTACTTCTTCAGCAACTGCTTGACCTACTTTTTCTACTAATTTTTCATTTCCTGTTGCACCTAACCCTATGTTATGTGGAAATATTGTTGCGCCATAAACATTATTATGTCCATGCACCGCATCTACTCCATACAAAATAGGAATTCTTAGTTCAGTAGATACAGCTGCCCTTTGATAATCATCAATCATGTCAGCCCATCCTTCAGCAGTATTATTAGATGGTAATGATCCTCCTCCACTTAACACTGAACCTAATTGATACTTCTTTAAATCCTCTGCTGTAGTAGTTTTTCTTTCCGATTGCACCATCTGAGCTACCTTTTGCTCTAGTGTCATTCTTCCAAGCAAATCTTTAACCCTATCTTCTACTGATGCTCTTGAATTAAGGTAAGTTGGCACATTTCCTTCAGCGGCACCTGCTGGAAAAATATTTCCTAAGAGCATTGTAGTTGTAAAAGTTGTGGTTACGAATCTGGATAACCATTTCTTTAACATTATATAGATTTCCCCCTTCAATTAATTTATTTTTCATGATTCACTTTTTTCTTTAGCTATTTCTTTATCAACTTCCAAAAGAAAATCCTCTATATTTTTTCCACCTAAGGCTAATTGGTAGCTTAAATCTTCAATGGAAGCCTTAAAATTTGGAGTTAAGCTATCATACCAAGGAGTTCCACTTTGAGATTCAGCATTATTAAGAATATTAACTATTTGTTTTTGTAATACACTTTCATTCTTATATCTGTTATCTTCATTTTTTTGTGCTGGAACTATAAGTCCATTTTCCCAACCCATTTTGGACCAGTTTTCTGGTTTCATCATATACTCCAATAACTTAATAGCCTCATCCTTCACTTCAGATTTTGATGAAACAGCATATCCACCTCCATTCCAAGCTACTAAACCTCCCCCATTACTTAATGGTAGATTTGTAACTCTAATATTTTGTTTGAATCTATCTGAAAGGGTAGGATTATTTTCCATTCCTACTTCCCAGGATCCCATATAGTACATTGCTGCCTTTTCTTGAGTAAATAAATTCATTGAAGCATTAAAATCTTCCTGAGATATCATTTCTTCTTTTCCATTAACTTCAATAAGCTTTTTTAAATCTTCAGCAGCCTTTTTTAAAACAACATTTTCAGAAAACTTTATATCTCCTTTTATCGCGTTATATATAAGATTTTGGTCTCCTCCCTCCATTAAAACTAAATTTTGATATAAAAGTGCTAAAGGCCATTTATCTTTAGCATTTATAGAAATAGGTATTATTCCTATTTTGTTAAGCTTATTACATACTTCTATTAGCTCTCCAAAAGTATTAGGTACATTAATAGCATACTTTTCAAATAGCGCTTTATTATAATATAAAACCATATAATCACTACTTTTTGGTACTCCATAAAGCTTTCCATTCAAAGTAAAACCCTTCAATGACTCTTCCATGAAACCAGTCTCTTTAAAACTATCCTTATTAAGTTCTGCTGCATAGCCGCCTTTCATAATTGGGCTAAAAAAAGATGGTTGTCCCCAAGTAAAAAATATATCTGGCAAATCGTTACTTATTGCATAAGCTTTAAATCTCTGTTTATAAGGTTCATCCTGATAAGCTTCCACCTCAATAGTTACATTTTTATTCTCTTCCATGTATTTATCAATAAGTAGCTGCTCTAGCTTCCCTTGACCTGACCATCTCTCTGGCAAATTTGATAAAAATTTTATCGTTATGTTTTCTTTTCCCGAATTTTGCTCTTCAATACTGTAATTTGATCCCATGGTACACCCCCATAGATAAATAGGTATTAAGAACATAAAAACTACTTTAATTAGATAAGATTTTGTTTTTTTCATTATTCTATCTCCAGTTAAAATATAACTTATTGCTTTGTCATAATCTTCTATAAATAAATTATATAAACCTTTACAAAGTTTTCATAGTATACAAATTTAATAAATAGGGTCATTTTTTCAGATGTTTTTAATAGTAGCTTTAAGCAAATTGAAATAATATTTCTTTTAATGTAGAATAAAGATATCCTACTATTTGGAGGTAGACATATGCAAAATTACTCACCTTTATACCATAAACTTAATGTGAAGTATATGAATTTAAGCATAAAAAATAAGATCTTGATTTTCTTTATTGCAATAATCATATTTATATCTACAATACTTGGTTTATACTCATATATGATTTCTTCAAAGTCGCTTAAAGATGAAGTTACCTCCATAAATGTTAAAGACATTAAGCAAATCAGTAGTAGCATCAATTTTTTGCAGCAAGATGTAATCGATTTATCAACTTTTATCTGCTTAAACCCATTGGTTCAATCTTTTACTAACTCCAAAGATTCATCCATAGAATATCAGAACTTTACTAAATACGGTCTTGAACCACTAAATATCCTATTAGCATCTAAAGATTATATAAGTTTTATGTCTATATATGGAAATGAAGGATCTAAATATTATCTAAGTAAAGATGGTAGCAATGGTGCTTACTCTTATGAAAAAATAAAAGAAAGTGCAATATATTCAAAGATAAAAGAACTTAAAGGTTCTCCATTATGGATTAATTTAGATGATGAAAATAATGTTTTTATAGCTGATAATAAAAATCCTAAAATAGCTATGGTTCGTTCAATTATAGATACTAACACCTTAGAAGAATCTGGACTTATGTTGATTTGTATAAACACTTCATTTATACAAAATCTTTACTCCACTGATTTTAATACAAAAAATAGTGGTATTTTTTTGCTTGATAATTATAATAAAATAATTACTCAAAGTGATGCAGAGAATATACTTCATAATGGTGAAAATATACAATCAATAATTCCTTATATACACGATAAAAAAAGCTACAACACAATTTGGATAAATGGAGAAAAATATTTAACAACATTTAGTAAAGTTTCTAAAAGCGATTGGACTATTGTATCTATGACAAGAGAAAGTACCTTGTTTCATAACTTAAGATCTATAATGTTTATAACTTTAGCTGTAATTATTAGCTGCTTCGTAATGTCATTTTTAATATCAATTTTCCTTTCTTCAAAAGTTACACAACCCATTAATCAGCTGCTTTCTTCTATGAAAAAAGCTAAAGAAGGTAACTTTAGAGAAAAAGTAAACTTTAAATATACTGATGAACTTGGAATGTTGGTATACGAATATAATGACATGATAGACAATATAAAGACTCTTATAGATAAAGTGTACAAACTTCAATTAAAAGAAAAAGAGGCCGAGCTTAAAGCTCTCCAGGCACAAATAAATCCACATTTTCTTTATAACACCTTAGATATGATTTTTTGGAAGGCAGAAAAAAGTAACCAGCAAGAAATAAGTGACATGATTTATGCTCTTTCTCATCTTTTTAGAATTACTCTAAGTAAAGGAAATGAGTTTATACCTGTAAAATCTGAAAAAGATTTTATAGAACACTATTTACTACTTCAAAGTAAAAGATATAGAGGTAAATTAATCTATGATATAGATATAAGTGATGAAATATCAAACTACCTTATACCAAAGTTAATTATTCAGCCCTTTGTAGAAAATTCTATAATTCATGGTACCGAAACTGATAATGATCTCAGTATAATTAAGATAACTGGATGCTTATCAAGTAACTACTTAGATTTTACAATTGAGGACAACGGCAAAGGAATAGATGAAAAAACTATTAACACATTAATAAATTCTTCTATAAATCAGGAAAGAAATATCCCTAACTTCCAAAAAGGATATGCAATAGGTAACGTAAATCAGCGCCTATCTCTTTACTACAACGACGATTATAAATTAAATATAGTAAGTTGTATAAATGAGGGTACAAAAGTAAAATTATCGATTCCAATATCCCCTCACAAAATTGATACTAACTAATTGTTTATGGAGGTACTCTTAATATGTACAAATTATTTTTAGTTGATGATGAAATTGATTTAATTGAAGGTATTAGATCATCAATCGATTGGACTTTTTATGATATAGAAATTTGTGGTGAAGCAGATAACGGAATTACAGCTTTAGAAAAAATACTTTTACTTAATCCAGATATAATAATAATGGATATAAGAATGCCTAAAATGAATGGTCTTGAGCTTCTTCAAAATATAACTTCACATAAATTAAAGTCTAAATGTATAATACTAAGTGGCTATGATGATTTTTCTTATGCTAAGAAAGCCATAGAATTAAACGCTTCCAATTATTTATTAAAACCCTGTAGACCTAAAGACATATTAGAGTCTGTTTTAGATATCATAAAGGTTATAGAAAAGGAAAATATAAAAGAAGATCTACTAAAAAAATATCAAATAGAATTTAATGAAAATCTACCTACTATTAAAGAAAACTTTTTAAAAACAATACTTAAAAACCCTATTGGAGATAGCTACGATATATTAAATAAATTTGAATCTTTTAATATAAATCTTAGAAACAGTAATTTAGTTGTAAATATAATAACACTAGATTACTCTACAGTCCTCCATGAACTTTATAGCAATATTGATATTTATAATATAAAAATTTCAATAAAAAATTTTATAAAGCTCTGTATGAATGAATTGAATTTTTATGAGGTATTAGAAGATGAAGATGATATAATACTTGTTATTTCATTGGATAAAAAAGAGGATTTTAATAGCTACCTATTAGAGGTATTAAATAATATAAAAAATTCTATAAAATTAAGCTTAGGATTTTCAGTTACAATTGCTGTCGGTAGCTTAGTAGACTCACTTACTAATATTAATGAATCTTATAGCTCAGCAAATATTGCAATTGGCTCTAAATTCTTTTTAGGAGATGACAGATTAATTACTCCAGATGATATTAATATCATTGATTATAAACCTAACTCCTATCCTGTAAATGAAGAATTAGAAATAATAAACTCACTAAGGATCTTAGATGAAAGTTCACTTAAAGAAAGTATAGATAGATTTTACACTTATCTATTCTCAAATGGAACTCCTTCTAAAAGTCATATGAAAAGTGCAACTCTTTCTTTATTAGGAAGTGTTTATAAATTTTGCATAGAGAGTGATATTGATATAAATTCATCTTCTAATAGAGAACTTTCTGCCTTTGATAAAATACTCCAGTGTTCGACCCTTTCAGAAATTAAAGACCAAATTAGACTTATATTAAATAGCATATTCTATAAAATTAATGATATAGAAAAGCACAACTCTTTAGTTAAAATAGCTGTTAATTACATTACACAAAATTATAATAAAGATATATCTTTAGAGAGCATATCAAAACAAATATATATAACCCCAGGCTACTTAAGCCAACTATTTAAGCAAGAAATAGGAATAAACTTCTTAGAATTTGTTAATAAATATCGTATAGAAAAATCAAAAGAATTCTTAAAAGATAAGACATTAAAAAATTATGAAATCGCAACACTTGTAGGATATAGCAATGAAAAACATTTTTCTAAGACCTTTAAGAAATACACTGGTTTAACTCCAACAAAATATAAAGATAGTATAAATAGTTAACTTTTTATAAAATAAGCTGTATAGAACTTTAATTAGTTTATACAGCTTAAATATTAAAATTATAAAATTTGTTTATATATATTAATGTCTCCCTCTCCCTCACGGAATTGTCCAAGCATAGGAACGTATTTAACAAAATGTTTTGACTCCATATGTCTTTTTAATGCTTCTTCATCTTTCCATTCTTCTATAAAAGTCAACGTACTAGGGTCATTTATATCTTGAAATAAATCGTAGGATATGCAACCCTCTTCCTTTCTTGTTTCATCAATTAAAACCTTAACTAATTCCTTATATTTTTCTAATTCATTTGTTTTAACTTTACTTTTAGCAACTACTTTAACCATTTATAATCTCCTCTTCTATGTCATTTTCTTTATTTTAACATAAAAAGTTGTGGATTTAAAAATCCACAACCAAATTATAAATAATCTTTCAAATTATCTTCTTTACCAATTGTATTCAATAGATGCTTTATCTCTTGATCCCTGTTTTTATCCATTACTAGAAGTACATCTCCAGCATCTACTACTACTAAATCCTTGATACCAAAACCTATTATAAGTTTATTTTCATTTCCAAAAACAGAGCAATTTTCACACTCTTCTAGAAATACACCATGACTTACAGCATTACCACCATTTTTATTTAAAAACCTGCTAAGTGCACCAAAACTGCCTATATCGTCCCAAAAAAAATCACCCTTTATAACATAGGCTTTTCTAGTCTTTTGCATTACTCCAAAATCTATAGATATTCCGTCAATAAGCCTATATTGCTCGGTAATTACGTCTTCTTCATTTTCTTCACCTATATTTTTATATATCTCCATTAACGACTTATACATCTTAGGTAAATATTTTTCTATTTCTCTTAATATAGTATCTGCTCTAAAGATAAACATACCAGAATTCCATAAATAAGTTCCTTTTAATAAAAAATCCTTAGCAACTTCTACATTTGGTTTTTCTGTAAATCTTGCAACCCTATAACTTGCAAAGTTTCCTATAATTCTTTCTCCCATTTCTATATACCCATAGCCAGTTTCTGGTCTTGTGGGAGATATTCCTAGAGTTATTATCCCTCTTCTTCTTTCTGCTATTTCAACAGCTTGTTTTAAAGTCTCTAAATAACTCTTCTCATCCCCTATATAATGGTCCGATGGAAGAACTATCATTACTGCATCTTTATCTTTTTTAAGGAGTTTAATTGCAGACAGCCCTATACAAGTTGCAGTTTCCTTATTCTCTGGTTCTGTGAATATATTGTCTTCCTTGATATCATTTAATTCCTCTATAACTTTTTCTCTATATTCTTTATTTGTAACGATATAAATATTCTCTTTATCTACAATAGGTGATATTCTATCCACAGTATTTAACAAAAAGCTTTTATTATTAGTTAACTTTAAGAATTGTTTTGGATTACTCCCTCTTGAAAGTGGATAAAGCCTTGTTCCTTTTCCTCCGGCTAATATTAGTGAATATAACAATGCCTTCACTCCATAAATTGCTATATAATATTTTATGATATTTCCATATTTTATGTGCTTGCTATGAACTTTATATATTTTATAGAATTTATTTAAATTTTATTAAATTTATAATTAAATTCATTCTAGATATAATTAAGGTTATATAAAAGTTTACGATAAATTTACCATAAAACAAAATTTATCGATGTAAAAAGGGGAATTTAGTATGTCTAAACTTATTTCTGTATTAGAAAAGCTCAATGTTGTAGAAAAAGTTCAGCAGGAAGTATCAAATAACGATTCTACTGATAATAACATTATAAAAAAAGAAGCTTCTCCAAAAGAAGATTCAAAAGTCTCTGTCTCCACACAACAAGAAACTAAAATATTTACCAGCCCCAATCCTCCTAAAAATAACTTTGAAAATAGTACAATAGATAAAAGTCTAGACATCTCAGAAATATATTCATTATTTGGAATAGACTCTAATAAAACAAATACTATATTTATGCTTGGACAATTTATAAATGCTATTCCTGAAAGTTTACCACATGATATAAGAAAAGAATCAGTAATGAATATATTAACTGCTGCTAAATCTAATTTTACTGATCTTATAAAAGATGGCGAAATTAGATTAAACACATTAAACGACTTTACAGAAAAATTCCATGATACTGTCAACAGCAAAATAGATGAGTATAATGTGGAAATATCCAAACTTAAATCTTTAATTTCTGATTATGAAATTAAAATTGAAAACAAAAAGAGCATGTTATCTAAACAAGATAGCACTGTAAAATATGAATTGCAGAAAATCAATAGCATAATTAATTTTTTTAAATAAAACTAACTATAAAGTGTGTATATTTTTATCTAATATAGTATAATTTCTTTAGTTATTAATTTAACTAATATTTTTCCATTAGGAGGAATTATGCAAAATATTGATTTATCAAATGAACATATTTATAATTTAGAGCTTATAGAAAAAGCTAAAGAAACTCATGAGCTTACTAAAGATGAATTAATTTCTATCTTAAAGGATGGCTCAATAAATGAAGCCTTATTTAAAGCAGCTGATGAAACACGACAAAAATATCTTGGTGATTTTGTTCACCTTAGAGGCCTTTTAGAATTTACGAACATATGCAAAAGAAATTGTCTATACTGCGGTCTTAGAAGGGACAATAAAAATATAAAAAGATATAGATTAAGTTATGAAGAAATAATGGATTTTGCTAAAAAGGCTGTAAGCTATGGTTATAAAACTATAGTTCTTCAAGGCGGAGAAGATGATTACTTCACTGTTGAAAGAATGACTAAAATAATTAAAGATATAAAAGCTTTGGGAGTTGCTATAACCTTAAGTATAGGTGAAAGAAGCTTTGAGGAATATAAAGCCTTTAAGGAAGCTGGTGCTGATAGATATCTTATAAGAATCGAAACAACTGATAAAAAACTTTATGAAGATATGGACCCTGGTATGAGTCATGAAGAAAGAAAAAGATGTCTTAAAGATTTAAGAGATCTAGGTTATGAAGTTGGATCTGGTGCCTTACTAGGACTTCCTGGACAAACTATTGAATCTTTGGCAGATGATATCCTATTTTTTAAAGATTTAGATGCAGATATGCTAGGAATAGGACCATTTATACCTAATGAGGACACGCCTTTAAAAGATGCCGATGGTGGTGACTTTGACTTAGCCTTAAAAATGATGGCTCTAGTAAGATTAGTTCTTCCTGATATAAATATTCCAGCAACTACTGCAATGGAAACACTTAATAAAAATGGAAGAGTTATTGCTCTTCAGTGTGGAGCAAATGTTGTAATGCCTAATATCACAGAAGGAGAATATAGAGCTTTATATGCACTATATCCTGGCAAGATATGTATCAGTGATACCCCAGCTCACTGTAGAGGATGCATAACTGGAAAAGTAATTAAATTGGGTCGTAAAATTTCTGATGGTCCAGGCTTTAGAGCCAATGGTATAGCTCCTAAAATGAGGGCTTAACCCTTTTAAATATTTTAAGGAAGGAATAATATTCCTTTCTTTTTTATTTACTCTTTTATTTATATGTTTCTTTCACTCCATCATACCACTGTTCCTATGTTTCTCTGTTCCTATGCTCCGCTGTTCTTATGTTTCTCTGTTTCTCTGTTCCTACGCTCCGCTGTTTCTATGCACTTTTGTCATTTTAAAACCTGCCTAAACTTCATTAAATCTCTTTTAATATTACTGATTCTTCACAACAATAGAAAAAACTCAGCTATACTGAGTTTTTACCTAAACTATTCACTCTCATCTATTGCCTTTTAACTTCTTAATCATTAAGTGCTGTCATTTCTTTATTCGAAAACTTCATTCTAAATGAAGCTATCAATAGAAGTGTCACCGCAAAGGCTATAAGAGTTATTATATTAATATATAATTTATCTATGGTCACACTTGAAGTTTGATATTTTCTAAAAATATCTAGTACCCAAGTTTGAGGAAATAGAAAAGATATCTTCCTAATATTTTCTGGAATAAATTCTATAGGGAAATAACATCCGCTGGCCATACAACTTATGTTTATAAATAAGTTACTTACTATAGATGCTGTAGAAAAATCCTTAGAACTCACCATTACCATTGTGCTAAATGCAACTGCTACAAAAGCTATCAAAACTAGGAAAAATAACAATATGCCAAAAGGAATATCCGTTTTAAGATTTAATATCCATTGCATAGAAAGCAAGGTTACTACTGCCTGCATAACCAATACTAAAAGATTAGCCACTACATTTGCACTGATAAACTTAAGTGGTGTAATTGGTGATGCAAATATTCTACTGTAACAATTGCTCCTCTTTTCTTCTAACATAATATACGATGTAGAGTTTGCCCTAAGCATCATAAAAAATATTAAAAGTCCTATAGATATCTGAGTAACTTGATATACTGAAGCTTTGTCATTTAACCTAGCTTCTTCAACCTTTATCGTTTTATTTTTTGTTTCTTCTATTATTTTAATATAATTATCTTTATTATTTGAAGCTCCTGTAGAAATCTGCTCTAATGTAGTTACTGTATCATTTATATTAGCCTCTAGACTTTTTTTTAAATTATTGTTTGTTCCCATATAAATGTCAACATTTTTTATATTTCCACCTACTATACTTTCTTGAAATCCTTCAGGAACTAAAAATCCCCCATTTATATCTCTGTTGGTTATATCCTTTATTAATTCCTCTTCATTGTCATAGTATTTTATTGTAGATCTATTTACTTCAAACTTACTTATTAAAAACTTTGAACTTACACTACTATCTTTATCTACTACCCCGTAGGTTAAATTACCTCCCATGCCTGTAAATAATTTTAGTATTAAAAGAGATACTGCAACAGGTGCTAGTAGTTGTATTATTGTAAACTTCGATTTGAATATTAATTTTATATTTTTTCTAACTAAATAATAAAACTCACTCATGCTAATCTCTCCTCCCCTTTTATTTTTATATATGAAATCAATATCAATAAAATTGTTAATCCTAAATTAATAGCTATGGATATTCCAACTTTCCTATAATCACCAGCATATATGACATTTATCATTGCTCTATTAGCCCATCTTAATGGAGATATTTTTGTAAATAAATCAAATATATAATTAATATCCTCGCCTAAATACACATAGCTTCCTCCAAGCAAACTTAAGGTTGGAACTACAGCAGCTTGCAATATTGTATCTCCTACATTTTCATCTTTAACTAAAAATCCCACCGCTACTCCTATAGCTGATGAAAGTAAATTTAAACTACCCATAATTGCAATGAATGTGAGATAATCAGTTCCATATTCTATTCCAACTATAAACTTCAAAATTATGAATGGTATAGTCATAATTATAAAATTAAATATAGCCATACTTAATGTTCTTGCTATTATATATTGGATTTTAGATACTCCTGCTATAAAAACTCGTCCTTCTGTACCATTTCTTCTCTGTGCATTTATTAAGTTGAATGAAAACATTGATATATATAATATCATCATTGTAAATTCTGCTACTCCATAATAATCATAAGATGTCATCTCTTTTTTTAACTCTATCTGTTTAAAATTAGCAAATTCTTTTTGAACTTCTTGAAAGTTAATTTTACTCAATCCTTCTGGTGATACTTTCCCTATAGAATAAGCTACATTAAATTTATCTACTATAGTATTTAAAACACCATAAACAACTTCACTAGAAATACTAGCCCCATCATTTTTATATATCTTTATATTATCTTTAAGCTCGATAAATACCGTATCTGTATTTCTTTTCACTAGCTCTTTTGCTTCATCCTGATTTTCCTCTTCACTAATACTAATATCAAGTTCATCTTCTAAACTCTTGAAAACATCTATGATTTGGTTGCTTTGCTCACTTTTATCACTTAAATAAACTATATTTACATGTTCCATATCAAAACTTGAACTGAATGCATTTTTTAATAAAAATCCTAAAATTAAAGTGAATATAACAGGATAAATAATCATTTGAATAACATATTTACTAGATTTATTGGCTAGAATATCATATTTTATTATGGCTGCTATTTCTCTCATAAGCTTTATCCTCCTAATCCCTTAAAGTTCTTCCTGTAAGATTTAAAAATACTGTTTCTAGGTCTATTTCTTTATATCCTATATTTTTGATATTAATGTTTTTAGCTGTAAGAAATTCTATTATGAGATTAAGATTAGTAACCTCTCTTTGAGAGTTAATGGTAACTATATCCTCTTTTACAGTTATATTTTTTACACCTTTTATAGCTTTTAATTCTTTTTCGTTAATTAAAGAGATGTCCCCAACCTGTACCTCTAGACTTTGTATATCAGATATTAAAGATATCAGTTCTTCTTTAGTCCCTTCCGCAATTATTTTACCTTTATCTATTATGGCGATTCTATCACATATATTTTCTACTTCCTCCATGTAATGAGAGGTATAGATTATAGTACATCCATTTCTATTAAGCTCCTTAACTGACTCTAAAATATGATTTCTAGATTGAGGATCTATACCTACTGTTGGTTCATCCATTATTACTAACTTAGGCTTATGAGCTATTCCGCAGGCAATATTTAATCTTCTCATCATTCCCCCAGAAAAATTCTTTGCCTTAGTTTTTCTATGCTCAATCAGTCCTGTAAACTCAAGTGCATATTCTACAGCCTTTTTTAGTTCCTCACCTTTTACACCATATATAGATGCAAAAAACTTAATATTTTCTTCTGCTGACAACTCACTGTATATAGCAAGGGTTTGAGGTACTACCCCTATCTTCTTTTTTATCTCTTTTTCAAACTTTTTTAAGGGTTTATTAAATATATTTACTTCTCCAGCACTACTTTTTATTAATCCACTTACAATATTTATGGTTGTACTTTTTCCAGCTCCATTAGGTCCTAAAAACCCAAATATCTCTCCTTCATTCACTTCCAAAGTTATATTATCTACTGCTGTAAAATCACCATATCTTTTTTCTAAATTATTTATTGATAATATCTTCATATGAATCTCTCCCTATTTAATACTTTAAAATAATTATAAAAAAAATCCTTCTCCAATGTTAGTGGAGAAGGTCATAATTATTTTATTACTTTAGTCATATTACATTCTGCCTTTTAGATAATAAATAGCTATTTGCGTTCTATGATTTAAAGAAGTTTTGCTTAAAATACTACTTATATAATTTTTTACAGTTCCTTCGGATATAAATAACCTATTAGATATTTCCTTATTAGATAATCCCTCAGAAATAAGCTCCATTATCTGAAGTTCTCTTTCTGTAAATAAAGTTTTATCTATGGAAGTTTTATTTTCTAAAGACTCTTTGAGTTTATCTATTATTTCTCTTCCATATACATTGTTCCCTCTATAAACCAAGTTTATAGCATCAACAATTTCCTCTGGTGGTGTGTTCTTTAATAGATATCCCGAAGCCCCGTTTCTTATTCCTTCTCTAACATATTCATCTTCATCAAAGGTTGTAAGGATTATAACTTTTGTATTTTTAAACTTTACAAATTCCTTGGTAGCCTCTACACCGTTTATAATAGGCATTCTAACATCTAATAGAACAATATCTATTTGCTGCCTTTTACACTCATCCATAGCTTTTAGTGCATTATCAAAAGTTCCAATTATATTTAAATTTTCATTCATAGACAAGATTATTTTTAAGCTTTCCCTTATTAAAGCATCATCATCAACTATAACTATATTAATCATATATCCTCCATTAAACAGGTAGTAGCATTATAACAGAAAAACCATAATCTCCATTTATAACAAGCTTTCCACCTATATCTTCACATCTTTGTTCCATACCTTTTAGTCCCATACCTTTTACTACTTTCTCTTCTCCCTTTCCATCATCTTTAAGTTCAACTCTTATCATCTTATTCATAACATTAATATTTACCCAAAAACCTCTACAATTTGAATACTTTAAACTATTAGTTAAAGCTTCTCTAGTATTTTCTATTATTGCTTTCCATTTTGTATAATTTATTTTCCCTAGGTCCCCATTAATATTCACATATCCTTTTATGGATGATTCTTTTAATGATTTTTCAACCTGAAACTTCAACCTATTTATTCCTAGTTCTTCTTCTATAGGCTTTAGTCCTCTTAAAGTTAACCTGATATCATCTACCCCGCTTCTTAATACTGAAATAGAACTCTCAAGTAAGGTTTTTGATTTTTCACTATCTGAATTTATAAGAAGTTTTGCAGCTTCAAGCTGCATAATACTACCTGCTATAACATGTCCAACTTTATCATGCATCTCTTGCGCTAGTTTATTTCTATCCTCTAAAAGAGAGGTGTATATTGCTTGTCTCTCAAATTCCTTAGAATTTTCTATTATTCTTCCATATTCATTTAATATTTTTTTATGATTTTGTATTTCTTGAAGAAGCTTTTTATTCTCTTCATAATAAAAAGAAATACTTCTTGAAGATAGATAGGTTATACCTAACAATAAATAATATATTGCTCCATATTCTACTCCCATAAAAAATCCAACTGTTACTAAAATAAGAGTTCCTACCTTATCTAACTTATCATCTATTTCATATAATTCCCCTGTTATCTGAGAAAGCAAAATAATAAACATATAATTTATATTAAGAGCAAGATATAAAATCAAGGCTATATCTAAGAATAAACAACTTAGTTTTATTAATTTATTGCTACTTATATAAAAGATTAAATTAATAGACATGTAAAATAATAAATATAAAGTAATATTTTTATTATAATCTTCTATAGATAAATTTATATAGATAACTAAAATAAAAACACCTATTAATACTTTAAAAATTAAATGACAATACTTAAAAAGCTTAATCTTAATCACCTCAAACTTGTCCTAATATTATAACATTGTAATATTAGGACATTATAATATTCGGATATTCTAATATTATAATAACACAATGAATGCTTCTTAAACATCCATTGTGTTATCACTTTAAATCAATCCATTTTTTAAAAGGCTTTTAGGAATATTAAAGGTTGGTATACCCGTAACATATGGAGCAATTTCATATTGCTGAAAGTATATAGTAATTTCTTTATCATTAAAAGTAAATGCTTGATTATCACTTATCCCTTTAAAACCATTTTTATCTGTAAAATAGTTTTCTTTATTTTTCTGAATTTGATTACCTATTTCTTTATTTATTATATCTTTGTAATTATATCCTTCTTTGAATAAATCTTTTAATGCTAGCTCCTTATCATCGTTTAAGTTATAATTATATGTTTTTCTAGTAGTGATGCCATGGGCACCTCCTGTGAATTGATAATAATCAATATAAAAACTTAAATATGGACATTTCTGATTTTGTATAGAATAAACACTATCAACCTCAAAAGGACGAAATGGAATGTTATCCTCCTTTGAATCTTGTGCATACTTTTGAGCTAAATCTTCTAAATCCTTTAACCAACTGTCATTCCAATCTTTTAGTTTTTGATTTATATCTTTAGTAAAATTATTATTTGGAGCTGTAATTGTTGGTGTTTTTATTTCTCCTTTTATACTCTCCATATTTATGTCTTTCTTATTTTCCTCAATTACTATTTTTTCACATTGAAATGACATATCCACATTTTTTTCCACAGCCCTAGCAATATTAGAAGTACTCATCATTAGACATAATAGAGTTAAATTCAATATTTTTTTCATTTATTGCCCTCCTTATTAACATATTCATAGGTTAGTATTTGCAGAATTCTGTAGATTATTAACACTGTAATCAACAAGTTTTCCACAATTAATCCACAGATTTTGTGGATTATTATTCATACTATTTAATTTTTTCTTCATATTTTTATGTTATAATCTTTTTAGATACAAATTAGGAGGACATACTTTTATGAAAAAAAAGAATTTACTCATAGTATACATAATAGCATTATTAATATTAGCTATTCCTGTTACAATATATGGAGTTATGCACTTTAGTACCTATACAAGCTCATCAACAAATAAAAACGATAACAAAACTCCAAGTGATGACTCTTCTACCTCTGATGAAACTACTAACAAACCAGTAGAAGAACCTACTAAGGTAGTGGATAGATTTGAAGGAAAGACACTCATTAATCCTAAGGGAATTCCTGTACTATGTTATCATGCTATAGGAGATGATAAAACAAATACCTTATATGTGTCTCAAGAAAAGTTTAAAGAACAAATGGACTATCTAAAAAATAATGGATATTTTACACTTACTATGAAAGAATTCAATGATTATATTTTAAATAATAAGTCAGTACCTGAAAAGTCTGTATTGATTACATTCGATGATGGGTACTCCAATAACTACACATTAGCTTATCCTATTTTGAAAAACAACTTACAAAATGCTACTATTGCATTAATCACTGATTTTTCTAATGATAGTTTTTATCTATCTAAAGATCAAATTTTAGAAATGCTTAAGAACGGGATAGAGTTTGTATCTCATACTACAAAGCATCAGTCCTTAGATGAATTTAGTTATGAAGAGCAACTTAAAATATTGAAAGATTCTAAATTAGCTTTAGAGAACCTTTTAGGAGAACCTCAAACTGTATTTATATATCCTTATAGTAAATATAATCAATATAGTGAAAAAGCTGTTAAAGAAGCCGGTTATAACATGGCTTTTGACCTAGATGGAGGAATTGCTTCTCGAAATGATAGTCCCATTCATATAAAAAGACAATATGTAAATGGAAATTATAACTTAGAACAATTTAAAACTCTTCTTATTGTAAAATAATAAAGCAGGACTTTTCCTGCTTTTTCTTATTGTAATAGCTCTAAAGTTTTTTCAACTATGAAATCTGGATCAAAAGGTTTAGTTATATATAAATGAATATTATATCGATTACTCATCTTTATCTCTTCTGTACTTCCTTTAGCTGTTAAGAGTATTATTTTAATATCTTTTAATTCATCCTTATCTTTAATTTTATCCAAGACCTCATATCCAGTTAATCCAGGCATCATAACATCTAGAAATACTATATCTGGTTTTTCTTGTACTATTATTTTCAATCCCTCTTCGCCATCTTTCGCTCTATACAGTTCAAACTCTTCTTCTATCTCTTCTAAGGTTTGTTCTAATAACATTCTAATTGGTGCTTCATCATCAACTATCAATATTTTTGTTTTCATAATTCTTCTCCTTTATTATTGGTAATGTAAAGAAAAAGCAGCAGCCTTTTGTCTCATTATTTCTTACTCCTATTGTTCCCCCATGTTGTTCAACTAAATTTTTAGTTATATAGAGTCCCAATCCTGTCCCCTTAGGTTTATCCCCATCCTTGCTTTCAACCTGCTTAAACTTATTAAAAATTAAATTTTGATATTTTTCTGGAATCCCTATCCCAGAATCCTTTACTTCTATAATTATAAACTCTTCATCTTGCTTTTTAGCAGAAATTACAATCTCACCTTCGTTAGTAAATTTGAATGCATTACTTAATAAATTAATAAGTATTTGCATTATCTTGTGTTCGTCTCCATATACGTAAGGTATATTAGCTTCAATTAAATCAAATACTTCTATATCTCTTTCTCCTATTAAGGAATATGTTGAAAGAATTACTTTATTTATAATAGTTTCTATACTTAATTTTTCACATTTTCCAAGTTCATTTCCAAAATCTATTTTAGTAGTATCTAATATATTCTCTATCATTAATGCTAGTCTTTCCGATTCTGATATTATTATTTCTAGATTTCCTTTAATAAGTTCCACTTGGTAACTTAACTTTTCATTTGATTCCATTAATTTTTTATCTTCAAGAGCTGGAATTACATGTCTTGAAAATTTCTTTCTTATTATTTTAGTAAATCCCATTATTGATGTCAGTGGAGTTCTAAATTCATGGGAAACTAGCGATATAAACTCGTTATTATCACTATTTAACTTTTTATATTCATTTTCGTCTAATATAATTTTATTTTCAAGTTTTTCAACTTTTAATCGCAATTCATTATTATCTTTTTTAAGTTTGATTGCCTTTGTTTTTAAATATATAAAAGTAATAGTAAAAATTAAAGCAATAATTAACTCTCTATAATTTAATTTAACAAAATTAAACATACAAACCCTCTTTCTAAACCTTATTATACCTTTTAAAATTAATGAATTAAAGAGCCTCTATTTTATATTATCGTATTATAATAAATAAACTAAAATAATACTAGATTAAAAGCTGTGCATTATAAATACACAGCTTTTAATCTAGTATTATTTATTTCCTTTTAAATCAACATACATTTCTATCATTTCTCTAACTAATTCTTTTATAGTTTCTGCACTAAGCATTTGATCTTCAGCATGCATTAAAATTAAAGAGAATTCAACTTTTTCTCCTGACGCTTCCTTTTGAATTAAATCAGCATGAGAATGGTGTGCTTCTACCATATAAGTATCAGCTTCTTTTAACTTTTCCTTTGCAACTTCATAGCTTCCGCCTCTTACTTCACGTAACGCTTCCATTGCTAAAGATTTAGACATTCCCACATTACTAATGATATTAAATGCAATTAACTCCATTTCTTCCATACAATATGTCCCCTTTATTTTTATTTTACTGCGTATTAACTAAAACTTATTGTCAATACTGGGTGTTAAATTATTATCTGTATTATAAAAACCAGGGACGCTAACGCAGTCCCTGATAGATTTTTTATAATTACATTGTAGCTTCTTCAGATCCACCTACAGTTTTATTAGCAGCCATTATAAATGGTAAGTATACTACTGTTGCTGCAGCTAAACATAAGAAACCTACTAGTAATGCTCCAAAGTTTGCACCTGAGCCTAGGAATGCTATTAATGGTCCTGGAGTAGTCCATGGCACACCATAAGCTATTGGAGGAATAATTCCAAGTGATATAAATGTATATCCTATAATTATATTAACAACTGGTGCTAATATAAATGGTATTATTAACATTGGATTTAATACAACTGGAAGACCAAATACTATTGGTTCGTTTATATTAAATAATCCTGGAGCAACTGAAAGTTTGATTATATCTTTATAGTCAGCTCTCTTAGAAACTAAGAATACAGCTATTATTAATCCTAAAGTACATCCTGAACCACCATAGTTAGCAAAAGCATCATTTAGTGCCCATGTAGCTGTGTAAGGTGCTCCCCATGCTGAACCGTGAGCATTAACATATGCTAAGTTAGCATTGTTAGCTTCTGCAAACATAGTATCTCTGATTGCAGCAATTGTGTTTGGACCATGTATACCTAATATCCATAAGAAGTTAGATACAACTGCAAGGATTATAACTGTTACGACACTGTTACTTAATCCAGTTAATGGTGCTTGTATAACTTTATAAACTAAAGCATGAAGACCATCAGCGTATACTAAAGTAATTAAGTAGTTGATTACAGCAAATAATACTGTTACCATGATTATTGGAATTAATATCTTAAATGATCTTGCAACTGCTGGTGGTACTTGATCTGGCATTTTGATTTGTAACTTGTCAGATCTACCTAATTTAGTTACAAGTTCACCAACAATAAGTCCTACTATTAATGCAACGAATAAACCTTGTGCATTAAAATATTGAGTTGAAATATAGTTTCCTGCTACACCTTCAAAAGATTTAGCTGGTTGATATACTATAAAGTAAACTGAGAATGAAGTTAGACCTGCTAACAAATCATCTCCCTTAAGAGCTAAAGCAACATTTCTTCCTACTAGGAAAACAATCATAAGAGCTAATATATCATTAGATCCTCTTAAAACTGGTGAGAATATTGCTTGTGCTGAGCTTAAGTTAGGGAATATATCACCTAAATGTAGTAAGCTAGCTATAAATCCATCTGGTGACAAAACAACGAAGTTTAATAATACTATTATTGCTCCCGCCATAGTAATCGGGAAAGTTAATATGAACGCATCACGTACGGCACATACATGTCTTTGCGCATTAAGTTTAGTAGCTATTGGAACTAGTAATCTTTCCATTACAGCTTCAAGTTTATTCAATTTGATCCCCTCCATCATTCTAATCTTTAAGATTAGTTTAAATAATTTACCCAATTATAAGTTCTTAGATTTTTGATAATGCATTTTCTAAAACAGCTTTTCCATTCATAGTTCCATAAAGTCTCATGTCGATAACTTCAACAGGAATTCTTCCCTTAACTAAAGCATCAACTTGTGGCTTTTGAAAGCGAACTTGTGGTCCTAAAAGCACTATGTCCACTTCATCAGTAAGCTTGTCTGCTTCTGATACTGGCAGAGCTGTTATTTCTACTTCCACCCCCTTTTCTTTTGCAGCATTGTTCATTTTATTAACTAAAAGACTTGTTGACATGCCTGCTGCGCATACTAATAAGATTTTTTTCATAATAAAAACCCCTTTCGATATATAAATTATAATTGCTGACCATTTGTTTTTATTACATTTTTGTACCAATGAAAACTCTTTTTCTTTATTCGTCTTAGGTCTTTTTCATCATTTTCATCTCTATCTACATACACGAATCCATAACGCTTTTGGTACCCATTTAACCAACTCAATAAGTCTGTGAAAGACCATGTGCAGTATCCTATTAATTCAACTCCATCAGTTATAGCTTCTTGACATGCTTCTATATGTTTTTTTATATACTCTATTCTGTAGTCATCGTTTACATTGTCATTTTCAAGAGTATCGAATTCACCTAAACCGTTCTCAGTTATAAGTATAGGCAATTTGTATCTATTTGTCAATCTCCTCATTCCAATTCTTAGCCCTTGTGGATCGATTTCCCAATCCCAATTCGTAGCTTCTAGATAAGGATTGTTTTTACTTTTAAATACTCCAGGAACGCCACTTTCAGCAGTAGTACCTTTTTTCCCAGTAGTATTCATCTTTGCAACAGCTTCTTCAACTCCACCTTCCAAAGGATTCATTTCAACTGTTCCACTTCTATAATAATTAACTCCCATAAAATCTGGTTTACCTGCTTTTAATAACTCTATATCCCCATCTTCTATAGTTGGTGCTAATCCTAATTTACTTAAATATTTCCATGCTATTTTAGGGTATTCTCCCCAACAATACACATCTAGCCACCAATAATTACTTATTTCCTCAACATTTTCTAACGCTAGTACATCTTCTGGCTTTGAACTAAACGCATATATTGGTGAAAATGCAAAACTTGGTCCAATCTTTCCATTTGGCACGTATTTTCTAAAAGATTGAATAGCTTTAGCATTCGCTAAACTTGCAATATGGTTTGCTTCATACATTCTTTTTTTATCAGTAACTTTCGGTGGGTGTACAGCTTTCTCATATCCATGAGTTATAAAAACATTTTGTTCATTTAATGTTACCCAATATTTAACTCTATCCCCATATCTCTTATATAGAGCTATACAATATTCATTAAAATCATCAATTATTTTTCTTGACTCCCATCCTCCGTATTGATCTTGCAAACCTTGTGGTAAATCCCAATGGTAAATAGTTATGATAGGTTCTATATTATATTGTATTAATTCATTTATCAAATTATCATAAAATTTTAAACCTTCTTCATTTACCTCGCCATTACCTTGAGGAAATATACGACTCCAGGCTATCGAAAATCTATAAGCCTTTAATCCCATGTCAGCCATAAGCTTAACATCCTCTTTATATCTATGGTAATGATCGACTGCTACATCTCCATTGGTATCTTTATATGTAGTACCGGGAATTCTAACATACTCATCCCATACGGATGGTCCTTTGCCATCTTCGTTCCATGCTCCTTCTACTTGATATGCTGCTGACGCAGATCCCCATAAGAAATCGGGACTAAATTCATCAAGCTTTCTATATATCATTCTGATCTCCCCCTCTCACCACTATAGTATTCGTTTCCAAAACATTTGTAAATGGTTTTAAGGGTTAAAAAAACTAGTTTTTTGCCTAAAAATAAGTTACCTTAAAAAAACAAGTTGTTTTTTATTATAGTTGCTTATTTTTATCCTTTTGAGTTAAATTAAATACACGCTTTGCTAATGTTTCTAATATATACATTACAGGTAATTGAGTTGTTATATCAAAGTACTTATAAGTTTCATATTGCACATAATAAGATATGTTTATATCAGACATCTGAGCTAAAGTACAACTTTTACTATTTGTTATACTTATAATAGTACTATTTTTTTTCTTTAATCTTGTTACATGATTTATTATAGTAGGAGTTTCCCCTGATACTGATAAAGCAATTGTTACCCCATTATCTAAGTATTCTCCGCTTACAGGATAAAATGGATCATCTATATATACTGCAAATTTATTTAAAGATGCAAAATAACGAGAACCATAAGTAGCAATAGCCCCTGAATTCCCTATTCCTATAATTAATAAATTACTTGATTTGTATATTGCATCACAAGCCATTTTCATTGAATCCTCAAAATCCTTTGTTGCTGCTCTATTCATAAATTCTATAAAAGTACTTTTATCATCATTTAAAAGTTTGCCTTCTTCTTCCTCAATAAACATCTTTAGTTTAACTTTAAACTCTGCAAATCCATTACAATTCATTTTTTTGCAAAATCTCAATATTGTTGTTGTTGATACATGAACTTCATCAGCTAAATCTCTTATTCTCATATATATAACTTTATCTTTATTTTTACTTATGTAGTTATATAGTAGGAACTCTAATTCATTTAAAGATTGTATTTCCTCTGGACTAAACATTATATCACTCCTATTTAAGTTCATTTTGGAATTGCATTACGTATATTTTAACATATTAGTATCATTGAAACAATTATTGGATGAAATAGATATAATTAAAGACAACAAAAAAAGAACTATGTTAACATAGTTCTTTTCTGGTGCACCATCACGGGTTCGAACCGGGGACACCCTGATTAAGAGTCAGGTGCTCTACCAACTGAGCTAATGGTGCATAAAATGGAGCGGGTGATGGGAATCGAACCCACGTAACTAGCTTGGAAGGCTAGGGCTCTACCATTGAGCTACACCCGCAATAACACAAGAATTATTATACATATTATGCATAATCTTGTCAAGTTTTTTTTGGCTGGGATGGCAGGATTTGAACCTACGAATACCGCAGTCAAAGTGCGGTGCCTTACCGCTTGGCGACATCCCAAAAAAACTGGTGCGTCTTAAGGGATTCGAACCCCTGGCCCACGCCTTAGAAGGGCGTTGCTCTATCCAGCTGAGCTAAAGACGCAACTCACATTGTTTATTATATTTACTCATAAAATAAATGTCAAGTTTTTTATAATATTTCAGTAAGCTTTTTAGCTAGGACGTCCTTAAGCTCTTCTCCACTCTTTTTAATAGAGGATGCTGTTTTACAGACTCTTATGAAATTGTTTTCATCCATGCCTATTTTATCCTCAATTTTATTATCACTATTTAATAATTTCCCAGTTTCTAATACAAAAGCTCCTAAGTCCTCAGCTTTAGAAAAAGTCTTTAAATATATGAACTCAGTATTGTCCCCTAGCCACGTCTTATTAAAATCTATAGAGAATTTTCTAAGTTCTAAAAGAATCCTATCTTCACTTAAATCCCAGCATTTTTTTATCATATTTAAATGCCTTCTCATATTATTTTCTTCTTTACTTGTTATTTTTTTATCTCTAGCAGCTTTACTAATCACTTCTTCGGTTGTATTGTATGGAATAAAGTTGATCTTTTCTTCCCTACTGTATATCCACTTATAAAAAGCTTCTTGCAAAAAAGAATATTGTATATACCCTAATAATGCTTTAGCATTTGGAAATGGTGCCCAGACATTCTCTATACCAGTATTTTTACAAAAAATAAGGCTATGGAGATATACAGTTTTCTTATTTATAGGTTCATCTACAAATACATGACCTCTTATAGTTCTGCTTTTGTTTATCTGTTCTTTCCAGTAGTCAAATGAATTAAATTGCATCCTCAAATTCATCACCCTCATTTTTAATATATCTATAACTTTAGTATATAGTATTATTTACCCTATTTCAAGCTCTCCAATTACTTTTAGTTTATCCCATACAATCTTTAATGTTCATATTTTCATATTCACTTCTATAGATTGAACTTTTACTCCCAATATCATATAATATTAGTAAATAAAATATTTTGAATAGGAAGGTGTTAGTTGATTGTATTATTGTGAGATTTGTGGAAAAAAAGCTGATATTCATCACATTGTTCACAGAAGTGAAGGTGGATTAGATTTCCCTCTAAATTATAAATATCTATGTCAAGAGCATCATCGAGGTAAAAATGGTCCACATAGATGTGAGGAAACAGACCTTAAGTATAAGTTAGAGTTACAGAATAAGCTTTTAAATATATTACCAAAAGAATATTATACGGTCTATGAGTTATCAAATATTCTTAACATCTCCAATAACTCCTTTAAAAAACTAACTAAAAGTTTAAAGTTATATAAAGAAGGTTACCTAAAAGAGGATATTATATTCTATCTTATGGGCAATTACTTTTACACCTACGAAATGTTAGAAGATTTGAAATTAGCTCAATTAGCATTAAAATTATCGTAAAAAAAGAAACAGCTTTAGCTGTTTCTTTTTTTGGAGCGGAAGACGGGATTCGAACCCGCAACTTTCACCTTGGCAAGGTGACACTCTACCATTGAGTCACTTCCGCAATTGGTGCAGATGAAGGGAGTCGAACCCCCACGCCGTAGGCGCTAGATCCTAAGTCTAGTGCGTCTGCCAATTCCGCCACATCTGCAACTTCTACATTTAATATTATACATGTATTTAACAAGAAATCAATAATAAATTTACTAATTTAATGGAAAAATTATAAATCGGTGATTATCTTATATAATAACCACCGATCTTGATCCTTCATTAGTTTCTTTATTGAATTTAATATAGTATTTTATACACGTATTCTTTAGTATTTATTAATTATCTTTTGTATAGTTAAATTATATATTTTTCACCATATTTCGTCAATATATTTGTAACAACTTTCTATTAATTATTTTTCGACATTGATTTTAATACCATCTATATATAATATTAAAATATTTATTTCAATTCTATAGCTTTCACTTCACTTTTATCCTCTATAATCTTCATTAATTTATAATTTTCTTCCGATTTAGAACTTGTTAGTATTCCTGAACTATTCCATATGGATCCATCCTTAAACACTAGAGTAAACTTATGCTCCTTCCAGCTATACTCTTCAACTATAATTCCTATATCATCATAACTATACTTTTTTTCTAATATTGAAAAATAATTATTAATAATGATACCTTGGTTATTTATATTAGAATAATAAAGCATACCTAAAAAAATATACACGGATAATACAGTAAGTATAACTTTAGAGTAAATCCTATATATCTTAGAGCTAAAATATATTCTTATTATCATTTCCTTTAAAGTAAAACATCTTTGTTTACAGAACATAAAAATTATAAATTCTTCATAAGATTCTTCTAGTATTGCTTTAAAAAGTCTTTTAACTATTATGTTTGAGAGATGTAGAGAAAAGATTAACGCTGGAAATATCCAATATTCTTTCCTTACAACCATGGTGTTCATCATATCAAAACCTGCATTTAACCCAATCAAATCAAAAAAATTAACTATTATCAAAAATAACACTAGATATATTAACCACGCCATTAAATAATATACAATTAAATAGCTGCTATACTTTTCTTCTAAATCTTCATATATATACTTTTTAGTGAAGTTTGGTATATATAATATAACTAACTCTCTATACTTAGATAGTAAAAAACTAAGTATTATTGTAAACACACCAGCTACTAGCCCTCTTAAAAGAATCAATATTTCTTCCTCCAGCAATTATATGATTTATTATATGAGACAATCTATAAAAGATTGCTTTTAATTTTTCTAATCTATTGACATACAAAATTTTTAAAACTATAATTATCTAAAACAATATTGAAATTCTATGATGAGAAGAGTAAGCTTTTTTATATTTTCAGAGAGAAGATACATTGGTGTGAGTATCTTTAAATATGTTCAGCTGAAAACCACCTCTGAGTGACTCTAATAAAGTCCGTTACAATCACGTTACGATTTTCTTAAGTGGCTATTAGTTAGCAATTTAGGGTGGAACCGCGGGAATTAATACTCTCGTCCCTTTATTTTTATTGGGACGGGAGTTTTTTTGTTATTTAAATTTGAAAGGAGATATAAAATAAAATGGTTAAAATTACTTTAAAAGATGGATCTATAAAAGAACTTGAATCTGGTTTATCAGTCTATGAAATAGCTAAAAGTATTAGTGAAGGTTTAGCTAGAGCTGCATGTTGTGGTATTGTTAATGGAAATGTGGTTGATTTACGTTATGTAGTTAATGAGGATGTTGAATTAAGTATATGCACATTCGATTCCGAAGAAGGTAAAGCTGCTTTTAGACACACTGCTTCTCATATGTTAGCTCAAGCAGTTAAAAGATTATATCCTGACACAAAGCTAGCTATAGGGCCTTCTATAGAAAATGGTTTCTATTATGATTTTGATAAAGATGGAAACTTTTCTCAAGATGAGTTAGACAAAATAGAAAAAGAAATAGCTAAAATAGCTAAAGAAGATTTAAAAATAGAAAAGTTTGAACTTCCAAGAGCAGAAGCTTTAAAACTAATGGAAGAAAAAAATGAACCTTATAAAATAGAACTTATAAACGACCTTCCTGAAGATGAGGTTATATCTTTCTATAAGCAAGGTGAATTTGTAGACCTTTGTGCTGGTCCTCATCTTTTATCCACTAAGACAGTTAAAGCAGTTAAATTAATCAGATCTGCTGGAGCTTACTGGAGAGGAAACGAAAAAAACAAGATGTTATCTAGAGTTTATGCTACTGCCTTCCCTAAAAAATCTGAGTTAGATGCTCACTTAGAGGCTTTGGAAGAAGCTAAAAGAAGAGATCATAACAAACTTGGCAGAGAGCTTGGAATATTCACTACTAATGAAAATGTAGGTCAAGGACTTCCACTATTAATGCCTAAAGGAGCTAAAATAATTCAAGTTCTTCAAAGATGGATTGAAGATGAAGAAGAAAAAAGAGGTTATTTATTAACTAAAACACCTTTAATGGCCAAAAGTGATCTTTACAAAATATCTGGTCACTGGGATCATTATAAAGATGGTATGTTTGTTTTAGGAGATGAGGAAAATGATGTTGAGGTTTTTGGGTTAAGACCTATGACTTGCCCATTCCAATATACAATCTACAATGCTGAACAACACAGCTATAGAGATCTACCTAAAAGATATGCAGAAACTTCTACTTTGTTTAGAAACGAAGCTTCTGGTGAAATGCATGGACTTATAAGGGTTAGACAATTTACTTTAGCTGACGGTCACTTAATAGTTACACCTGAGCAATTAGAAGATGAATTTAAAGGAGTTGTAGATTTAATAAAATATGTAATGACAACTTTAGGAATTCAAGATGATATAACTTATAGATTCTCTAAATGGGATCCAAAAAATAAAGAAAAATATATAGATGACCCTGAAGCTTGGGAAAAAACTCAAAACTTAATGAGAGATATTTTAAATCATCTAAATATTGATTTTTATGAAGCTGATGATGAAGCTGCCTTCTATGGTCCTAAGCTAGATATTCAATTTAAGAATGTTCATGGTAAAGAAGATACTATAATAACAGTTCAAATTGACTTTGCTATTGCTGAAAGATTCCAAATGACTTATGTTGATAAAGATGGAGAAAAGAAAACTCCTTATATAATCCACAGAAGTTCTATAGGTTGTTATGAAAGAACTCTAGCTATGCTTATAGAAAAGTATGCTGGTGCTCTACCAACTTGGCTTGCTCCAGTTCAAGCTAAAATACTTCCTATATCTGATAAGTATAATGACTATGCTGAAGAAGTTAGCAAAACTTTATTAAACAAGGGTGTTAGAGTTGAAGTTGACTATAGAGCAGAAAAAATAGGTTATAAAATAAGAGAAGCAAGATTAGAAAGATCTCCTTATATAATAGTAGTTGGAGAAAAAGAAGCTGAAAACAAAGAAGTTTCTGTTAGAAGTAGAAAAAATGGAGACGAAGGTGCTCTATCTTTAGAATCTTTTGTTAACAGAATAACTCAAGAAATAGCTAGTAAAGAGAACTAAAAAAGAGGCCTAGGCCTCTTTTTTTTATTTAAACTGCTCTAAGTAACTTTTTAAAAGAAGTTATATTCCCATCAAGTTTTAGTCTCTCTAAAGCCTCCTGTATTTTGCTTTCACCTAAAGTATTTATATATAATGCCAGCTCATCTCTCTTTTCCCCTACTAATTGTAGATCTGGGAACTCTAATCTTAACTTTTTAATAACATTTTTCTTTTCCTCTGTTTTTATCCTTATTAAAACTCCTACCTCACTATCTATATATCTATTTACTAATATTTCATTAAGATAATTCTCAGAAGTTTCTTTTCTTCCTCTAATTATATCTAAAACATCCCCAAAAACAGCTGAGCCTGTTGGAAGCATTCCAGCTCCTTTTCCAGTAAAGCTAACCTCTCCCACTGCATCTCCATGGAACACAACTCCATTAACTTCATTATTAATAGTAGAAAGTATACTTCCTTCTTTAACTAAGGCTGGTCTTACAGAGGCATACACCTGATCCCCTTCCATTATACTTTCAGCTATTAACTTTATTCTATACCCAAGTTCCTTTGCATATATAAAATCTTGTCTTTCTAAATTATTTATACCCTCTATGTTTATATTTTTCCATGATATTCTATTCTTATAGGCTATAGTTGATAATATAGCAAGCTTTCTTGCAGCATCATATCCTAAGACATCTGAATCAGGATTAGCCTCAGCAAACCCTAAAGCTTGAGCTTCTTTTAAAGCCTCTTCATAATCAATATTTTCATTGTACATTTTAGTTAAAATATAGTTAGTAGTACCATTTAATATTCCTCTTATACTTTTTATACTATTTCCTTCTAAAGATTCTATCAGTGGTTTTAAAATAGGAATTCCTCCACCTACAGAAGCTTCAAACTTCAGCGTCAATCCACTCTCTTTAGCTAAAGATAATAGTTCTCCACCATACTCCGCTATAAGATCCTTATTTGCAGTTACCACATGTTTTTTAGCTTGTAGTGCCCTTTTCACATATTCATAGGCTGGATGTAATGAGCCCATAACCTCAACTACAATATCGCTTTCTTGACTAAAAAACTCCTCAACATTATCAGTTAAATATTCACTATACTTTTTACCCTTATGTTTGCTTAAACATCGTACAAGTATAGAAGACACTTCTAAATTGTCTATCTTGCTTTTGTTATTATCTATTAGTTCTATTAATCCGCTTCCTACTACTCCATAACCCATTAATGCAATTTTTGCCATAAAAAAAGCCCCCTTATTAATTAAAAGTGGCCTTTTACCAAATATAAAAACAGCTAAAGCTAAACTATTAAACAGCTTACTTATAGCGAAATAAAAAAATTACTTCTACTATAAGATAAGCAGAAATAGCTAATAAAGCACATTAATATATGTATGCAAAATTATTATTCCTCTTATCTATCAGGATATACCTGCAGGATTTAGCACAATTCCAACATAATGAGTGTTAGCTGTTGCTAGGTTTCATAGGGCCAGTCCCTCCACCATTCTTGATAAAAGACCATTTTGTATTTTTCATTACTTTTATTATACTTCTACCATATAAAATTGCAATGATTTTTAAATAAATAATTATTTTTAAATATAGTAACCTTTTTCATTATACTTAATAATATATTAAAAAGAAAAGGTTTTCCATCTCTTTCTATCACATTTTAAGGAGTTGATATTCAATGAAAATTCTTCCTAACAACAGTTGTTACACATTGGAAGAAATAAAACAACAGCCTAAGTTATGGCAAAAAATATATTATTCTATTAAAAGCAAAAAGGATGAAATTAATAATTTTCTAACGCCCTTACTAAATAACACTATATCTAGAATATTATTAATTGGTTCAGGTGCATCTGCCTATGTAGGAGATACCCTTATGCCCTATTTATCAGAAGAACTTAAAATTCCTGTAAACTCTATTCCAGCTTCAGAAATTTTAAACAATCCATATACTTATTTAAAAGACTTATCTAATATACTAGTAATTTTATATTCTAGATCAGGAAATACTAAAGAAACTTTAGATGCCTTAAATACATGCACAAAGCTATTACAAAATTCTCATTTTATACTAGTAACAAGTAATACTGAAGGTATATTCTTAAAAGAATACTCAGATAAATCAAATTTTTATATACTCACACTGCCAGAAGAATCAAATGATAAAGGATTCGCTATGACCTCTTCTTATTCCTGTATGGTTTTATCCTCAGTCTTACTATTTAATATTAATAATTTAGAAACCCAAAAATTATATTTAGAAGAAACATTGGTTAATTCAAAATATATACTTAATACAATTTGGAGTGATACACTAAACATAGTTAGAAGAAACCCAAGTAGAGTTCTTTATGTAGGTACTTCTGAACTAAAAGGAATGAGTAATTACTGTGCATTAAACACCTTAAAATTAACAAACGGAACAGTATACTCATTAAGCTGGTCTCCTTCTGATATCAATCAAAGTATAAAACCTTTTATAAATGACAATACATTAATATTTTTATTTAAATCCGTAAGTAATCCTGATATAGATTATAATAAACAATTTCTAGATATCATAAAAACTCAAGATAAAAAACCATTTGTCATAGTAGTATCTGAAAATTCCTCTTATTTAGATTCCTGCAATAAATGCTTTTATGTAAACTATAAAGATTCTATATTACCTAACATATACTTGGCACTTAACTACGTTTTATATGCTCAAATATTTAACTACATGTATTCCTTACATCTTGGTTTATCTCCAGATTTACCTTATTCGTGACACTTATATGTAAAGTCCTCAGTGACTATATGATCTACAATTTTATCATAACTTTCTGTAGGAATGAAATCTATCACTTGTATGGAGTAGGCAATTGCTATTTTTAAAGTATTACTATTATATTGCGCTAAATATTTATCATAATAGCCTCCTCCATAACCTAATCTTTTCCCTTCCTTAGTAAAAGCTACTCCTGGCATAAGTATAAGATCACAATCTGCCTTAAGCTCTTCTCCATCTTCAGGCTCAAGTATTCCAAAAACTCCAGGTTTTAACTTGTCTAGTGAATCTATCTGTATAACCTTCATTTCCTTATTTCTAACTCTAGGAACATATACCTTTTTCCCATCCTTTAATGCGTCCTCTATTATACCAATAGTGTTAACTTCACTTCCAAATCCAATAAAACAAAAAATACTTTTAGCTTCTTTATAAAAAATATTACTTAAAATTTTATTTTTTATTTTTTCACTAAATTTGTTTCTTAAATCCGAATTAAGAGCATCTCTCTTATCTATCATTGTTTTTCGTATATTTATTTTATTCAAAAAAATCACCTCATTATAAAAGTAAGGCAAGAATAAATTCTTACCTAATTATTTAACCCTAAATATTTATTTAAAATATCTTTAAACCCATTATCTATTAAAGCTTCACTAACTAATCCTTTTATCTCATAAGATGAAGTATTAGAATTATCTTTTCTTAAGTTTTTAACCATATTTTCAATATATCCTACAAGAAAATTTAAATCTGATTCATTTAAATATGTTTCATTATCTCTGGCTGAATTTTCAATGCTAGTAGATAATTTCTTTTTATTAAAAATCTCTATTCTTCCGTCTTTTTTTATAATTTCCATAAAAACACCTCTTTTCTTTTATTATAACATTTAATTTAATATTTATTTAGAAATATATTCTTGTTTCAAGTTTCTTCATAACAAAAATAAGGAGCTGCCTATTATTAAAGGCTGCTCCCTATAATCTTTATGATTCTACATAGTTACTTATTGTATCTTGAGCTTTTGTTAAAGCACTTTGTACTGCATCACAAGTTTGTTGTATTCTTGCTTTGTTTTCTTGTTTTTCTACACTTTGTAGAGCCTGATCCAAATGTTGTTTAACCTTCTGTAAATCATCTATTGAACATTCTACATTTTGTCTTGCATTTTTCATTATAAATCCCTCCAAGAAAATAATATTTGTGATCGAACACAATATTATTATTATCTTTTATAAGATTAAAATACTACTAAATACTTAACTAATTTAACATAAATTTTATAACATTAAATTATTATTTTTGATTAATTATATCATTAACATGAACATAGGGATTTATGTATCTTTTTCTATTAACCGTCTTTTTACCTATATTTATAGACTTTTTAGGGCAGGCTTGTATACATGCCATGCATTGTTGACATTGATGTTTCCAGCTTGGAACTCCATTCACTAGATATATATTATCAACAGGGCATATCTTTTGACACAAACCACACCTTGTACAATTTCCATCTATAACAAGTTTTTGATCTTTAAAATTTACGTTTCTGATAAGACTTCTATAAAGAGGTGAAATAGTATAATAATATAAGCCTTTTTTTATAGGTTTTATTTTATTATCCTTAACTAAGTTTAATTCTCTCAATAAAATTCTTTTTTCTTTTTCGATTAGATTTTTAATATATTCATCATTTTTAACCTTATATATTTTAATATAATTATCCGGCATAGTAACATAATGGCTAAAACTTAATTTATTATTTTGTTTTTTCAATATAGAATCAATTTGCTTCATAGGTACACCTTCTGTACCACCTTTAGTACTAATAGCAAATACATATGTATTTTCTTTAACTTTTAATTTTTCCATAAATTCCACAACAATTTTAGGTAACCCTCCATAATACATTGGAAAAATTACACCAACTTTATCATAATTACATTCTATGTTTTCTTCATTTATTAGCTTAGCTATAGGAACTATTTCGCAATCACCTAAATAGCAAGCCGTTTCTCTAGCTATATAGAGAGAATTACCTGTTCCAGTAAAATAGTATATAATTGTATTCATTTCTTTTCTCCCCATAAAAATTATCCCCTAGAATAAGTATAAATAAATTTATAGAAAATACAAATACAAATTCTTTCATTTTATGTTAATAAAAACAAGGTAGATAAATTTTAAATATTTATCTACCTATTTAATCTTACTTATTTTTCTTTTTACCTTTTTTATTATTTTTATTATTTTTGTTCTCTATAACAGGCTCTTTAACTTCTTCAACCTTTGGAGTTTTTTTCTTTTTTATAAAATAAAGTACAACCTTTACTGCACCTATAGCTAAAAGTAAAATCCCTATTCCAGATTCAACAGTTATAGTTCCATCATTTTTCATCTTACCTGAAAAATATAAAATAACTCCTAAAGAAAGATAAAATAATGCAGGTAGTTGAGTGCTTTGTTTCTTTTCTTCATTATTGTTTTTCTTATCCTTTTCCATCTATTTCCCATCCTTTTAAACTATATAATATTAACATTATATCACAGCAATTTATTTTTAAAAGGTTTTCAGTATTTAATTTACATTATTATAAACTTTTAATAGAGGTAATGCACAGATTATTCCTACTATAATCATAATATCTTTTATACTATAAAAATCAACAATGTTTTCTTCTCCTACATAAATAAAAACTATTGCACCAATAAAATTTATAAGAAATCCAACACCTAAGCTTACCATAATAAAAAGCAATCTTTTTTTTCTTAAATCTACATAAAACTCTTTTAGCTTTTTAAAAATTACCATTATAGCAATATAGAAAGCTATCAGTTTCAATGCTAAAGTATCTAACTCAGCATATCTACCTATATATATAGAATATGTATACAAAATCATTCCTAATAAACTAATCCCTTCTAGCTTTTGCTTGTCTATTTTTCTTGATCTAACTAAAATACTGCTTTCTTTTCTTATAGCATATTGATATAAAAATATAATCCCGCTTGATACTATTCCTATTGCAATTACAGCTAGCCTATTACCTAAGGTCATTCTTAACCCAACCCTATCTAAATTTAAGTTTGTAATTAAGAATATTATAAATCTCAAACTTAACTCTGAATTTTTATATTGAACTATATCTTTAGAATATATGGTTTTACTTTTATTAATATAAACAGAATTTACAGTAATCAATATTAGCTGAGAGTAAAACAGAAGAAGTATAATTAGTCCGTTTTTTAAATGATTATAGTCACTCTCCTTACTTATAAAAATTGAATAAATAACACATAAACTATATGCTATAATAGCAAAAATCATATCTTTCCTTATAATATTATAATTTCTAAACAATACTACCTTACCGCCCATTCTTCTTTTTTAAACTTAAAATTAAATATATAAATAGTATATATATTATAGGTTGTACTATAGAATAAACTACTAATAAAATTATTTGTCTATTCTCTTTATAAAGAACATTTAAACCAACATTTACTAGAAATAATAGTATAACTAATATCCAAGCTATTATCCTATGTATAGTTATAAATCTAATTTTTTTGCAATTAAAAATTATAAATATTGTTACTACTGCTGAAATAATTATTTCTATAAAGAAATCAAAAATCATGTCCACCTCTTCAAGTTTATTTATTTTTAGTTGATAATATCTTACTTCTCTTTATTCATTATATAAATTATCTAGTGCTTATTAATATATAGCCATACATATAAATACTGATAAAATGTTTATAACTGTTATCGATAATATAATTTTCTTTTCTCTCTTTGTAATTCCTGTATTTCTATTAATAAGATTGCTATTAAAAAGAGATACTAAAACTAAATTTAACGGTACCATAACAGTTTCATTGATAATTATCAAATATATATTGATAATGAATATAGTCACACTTACTACTACTGAATATATAAGCGAATTTCTATATTTAGAGACCTTCATAAATTTACTCCTTATACACAATTTATCTCTTTATCTTAAGAGACATTAATAGATATATTAATAAAATAAATATAAATGGAATAAGTTGAATGTACCAAACCAACTCCATTGCCATAAAAATATCATTCAATATCATAGCAATAATAATAGAACATACAAGCAGCGTATATTTTCTTTTCATCCAACAATCCGCCTCCCCCTAAACCTCATTTTACTCTAACTGCTTAAAATATTTTAAATAAACACATTCCTATTAGAAAAATAAGGCATCCCCTATTATATAAATTATAGAAGCATTCCTCATTCTCACTTACATTAATATTTCCTATCGCAATTCTTATAAATCTCACAATAAGGAAGATAAAAATCCCAAGTGTAATTATAGGAAAAAATGATAGCACTCTACTATCTCCATTAACAGTTAAATCAATCATAGCTACTGATAGTGCAACAATATTTATAATTGTATATATTATAAAATCTTTTTTATGTATTTCAAGTTTCCTCATTGATTCTCTCTCCCTTAATTTTCATTTATTAAAACTATGTATATATAAATTAATATTAGCACGTTATCTACTATTAATGTTCACAATGTAATAAACGTATAAAAATTAGCAATAATCGTAGATTATCTACACGAATTCTCTATATAATTCCATCTTTCCTTTTCCAACTCTTAAAATTATATTTAATCCTTAAACTTAGAAATTTGTAAAATTTTAGTTCTTTTTGTATTCTCAATACTTCCCATACTAAATTAGTTAAATTATTTTTTAAATTTAATCAAATTTTCATAATAATCTTAATACTATTTTTCCTTTTTTTATGATATAATTGTACTTAAAATTACATATATTTCATCTTTAGGAGGATTTTATTATGAAAGCAGCTTTTTGGTACAATAAGAAAGATATGCGAATTGAGGAAATCGACGAACCAAGTGTCCCTAATGATTCAGTAAAAATCAAAGTAAAATGGTGTGGAATTTGTGGATCAGATTTACATGAATATGTAGCAGGTCCTATTTTGATTCCTACAGAACACCCTCATCCACTTAGCGGAAAAACTGCTCCTGTAGTTCTTGGGCATGAGTTTTCTGGTGAAATTGTTGAAGTAGGCAGTAATGTATCTAAACTTAAAATTGGTGATAGAGTTGTTGCTGAACCTATGATAGTTTGTGGCAAATGTCCATCATGTCTTGAAGGTAAGTATAACTTATGTACAAGCTTAGGATGCCATGGACAGTGTGGTACTATAGGAGGATTTTCTGAATATAGTGTACTACCTGAAAGATTTGTACATAAAATTCCTGATGAATTATCTTATGAAAGAGCAGCCTTAGCTGAGCCAGTAACTGTTGGAATGCACTCAATAGATAGAGCAAACTTCAAAATCGGACAAACTGCCTTAGTTCTTGGAGCTGGTCCAATTGGTCTTGGAACTATAGAATGCTTAAAAGCAGCTGGAGCAAGTCTTGTAATTTGTTTTCAAAGAAAATCAGTAAGACAAGAATATGCAAAACGTGCTGGAGCAGATATAATTCTTGATCCAAACGAAGTTGATGTTGTTTCCAAGATAATGGAGATTACTGGGGGAGTAGGAGTAGATGCTGCTTTCGAAACAACAGGTTCTGAAATAGGCTTTACAACTGCTTTTAACAGCATTAAATCCGATGGAACACTTGTTATTACAAGCCTTTGGGAAAGCGAAGTAAAATTCAATCCAAACTTCTTAGTATTTTTCGAGAAAAAAATTGTAGGTACAATGGGTTATAGAAATAATTATCCAACTACAATAGCTCATATGAATAATGGAAATATAAAAACTGAAGGATGGATAACTAAAAAAATTCACCTTGATGACATAGTTGAAGAAGGATTCGAAACACTATGTGGTCCTGATAAAAAGAACCATGTAAAAATCCTTGTTACCCCAGATAAATCATTGTTATAAAAACTTACTAAAAGAAAAATATAATAATAAACGTGAGGTGTCGCATAATGGAAAATAATCAAAAATTTCTTAATGTAAATATAATAGGAGTAGGAACTTATCTTCCTGATAATAAAGTAGATAATGAATATTATATTAATCACTTTAAAGAATTAAAAGGAATAGACATTACAGGCGCTTTAGAATCTATAGGTAGAGATTACAGACATATCTCCACAGATTTAGATGAAACAATTATAACTATGAGTACAGAAGCAGCTTTAATTGCTCTTAAAGAATCAAATACTAATCCAGAGGAATTAGATATGGTTGTTTTCTCTACAGATAGTCCTGAATTTACAACTCCAACTAATGCAATTAAATTAGTAAATGCTATTGGTGCAAAAAATGCAAAGTTAGTATATGATATTAACGCAAACTGTTTAGGTATGACTCTTGGTTTAGATCAAGTAAGTAGAACTATGAAAACTAATAAAAGATTTAAAAAGGCATTAATAGTAGGAAGTGTTTTAATAAGTTCAATAGCTAGAAAAGATGATTTCCTTACATATGCAACCTTTGGAGATTCAGCTTCCGCAGTGGTATTAGAAGCTGTTGAAGAATCTTACCAAAGAGGAGTTATTGACTCTGTTTCTTATACAGATTCAGATCAACATGCAACATCTCAAAGCCCAATTAATGGATTCTCAAGATATTTAAGAACTGATGTTACTGATAAAGAAGAGTTAAAATGGTTCTCTTATCCTGTAGAGTCTGCTAATTATCCAAGCATATGGTCAGACATGATAAAAGATTTACTTTCTGAGCATCAAAAAACACAATTTGATATAGACTTTTTTGCTCTTCCACAGTTTACTGAACCTCTAATAACTGATACATTAAAGGCATTAGATATAGAAAATATAGATGAGCACTATAACTTTGTTTCAAGAAATATAGGTTATACTGGTACAAGCTGCGTTATTTTCTCAATTAAAGATGCTTTAAATAAAGGAAAAGTTAAAGAAGGCTCTAGCGTAATATTTGTAGGATCTGGTGTTGGTTTTTCAACTATGGCACTATACTATAAATTCTAATTAGATATATATGAAAAAAGAGAACCAAAATTCTGGTTCTCTTTTTTATGTATTATTTTATTAAATCTTAGCTATAGCATCTTCATAAGATTTTACAAGTATAACTTGTCCCATGAAATCATTTGAATCAGCTCTCTTATTTTGCATGTTAGTTATAGCACTTTCTGGAACTACAAAGAATTTATTCTTAAATTTAGTTACTGTGTATATTTCCATTACTGATTGTAATACATCAACAGCATCTGCAGGAGTAGTTTTTACTTCTTTTGAATCGATTATTAAATTGTATGATGCCGTGTTTACACTTCCAAAAGTATCTTTTAACTTTTGAAGTATTTCTAAAGCTTCTGCTCTAGCGATCATTCCTTTACAAACTACATAGATTACACTTTTCTCTTTGTTTACTTCGATATTATTCATTTAACTCTCTCCTTTTAATTCGCAAATTATTTATATTAAATATATTTTCATATATTTTAATTCTTTAATGATTTAAGTCTGTCCATAATTGGAGCTGGTTCAGTTCCATCTGTTATTATCTCAATAACACAAGGCCCATTTAAATCTTTAGTAAAATCATCAATCTTTATTATGTCCTCAATACTCTCAATTCTCATAGATTTTACTCCAACTGCATTCATCATATCAGCTATTGAAACTCTCTCTTGTTTAAATACTTCTAAACTTCTGCCATATAAAAACTTATGACCATGATCAACATAGGCAAGCATTGAATTGTTGATTATAAAATATATAATTGGCATATTATTTTCTTTAGCAGTTAAAATTTCTGTTCCATTCATAAAGAATGAACCATCGCCTGAAAATACAGCCACAGGTCTGTTTTCTTCTACTAAATATGCTCCAACAGCTCCACCTATTGCTGACCCCATAGCAGCATAGTTAAGATTCACTTCAAAATTTCCTTCTTCAGGTATGTTTAAATATTTGAACACAAAGTTCATATGCTCTCCTAAATCAGAAAGATAAAGGGTATTTTTAGGAACAAATTCTGTGATTCTATCTAAAAATAATCTTAAAGAAACACCTGTATGATTTTTTACATAATCACCATTAAGTTCTGGTCTAATCTCAGGCTCTTCAGCGGATTTTTGTGTGTTTCTAATTAACTCCGGTACTACTTGTCTTAAATCTCCATGAATTTTTAAATCTTCATCAAAAACTTTACCAAGTTCTTTCTTATCCCAATCAACATGAATAACTTTTTTACCTTCTATAAGTTTAGTATTAAAGTTACATGTTGCTGATTCACCAAGGCTTGTTCCAAGAATTAGTAAACAGTCAACCTCTCCTGAATAAGCTAGATTTAACGCTGCATCAGTACTTGAATATCCAAAATTACCATAATTCAATTTATAGGTAGAAGGTATAACCCCTTTTCCTTCTGGTGTAGTTATAATTGGCCAATTAAGATGTTTACTTAATTCAACTACTTCATCTCCAAGTCTTCTACATCCTTTACCTACCATTATTACTCCATGTTTAGAATTATTTATTATATCCGTAGCTTCCTTAATATCATTAGGATTAGCTTCGATAATCTTATCACTTGGATTCAAAAAGTCCCAGTTTATATCGTCTTCAAACTGCATAAGCTGAATATCTAATGGTATAGAAATATGTACAGGTCCATGTGGCGGCGTAAGTGCAATAGTTATAGCTTTCTTAAGACTCTCTATAACCTTATTTTCATCAAGAATAGTTTCACTATATTTTGTGATAGGTTTTAATATATTTTCTGTATCAAGTTCTTGCAGTGCTCCTTTACCTATTTGCCAGCGGTTAACATATCCTGAAATAATAAGAACTGGTGCTTTTGCTCTAGCTGCATCAGCGATACCATTGATCATATTATTAACTCCTACTGCTCCCGCTACTATGCAAACCCCTAACTTTCCTGATATATTTGCATATCTAGCAGCTGCATATGCTGCTCCTGCTTCATTTTTGGTTACAATAGGTAATATATCTTCATCATTCATTGCATCATAAATTGGACTTACTGTTCCCGCAGGAATACCAAAAACATGCTTAACATCAGCTGCTTTTAAACACTTCAATATTGAATTACTTATTCTCATCTCAAATTCTCCTAACTTATAGCTTATCCTTGTAGTCATTTACTAATTTTACACACTCATCTATTTCTTCTTGAGTAAAATTATGAATTTCATTAATAGATACTGTACATACTATTCCTTCAACTTCATCATTTTTGATTACAGGTATAATTAAATTACTATCTACTCCAAAGAAAAAGAAAGCTTCTGATGACCTGGTATCATTTTTTGTGTCTGAAATAGCAACATATTCTTTAGTTCTTACAATTTCCTGTAATACAAAAGTATCTTTTATATACACTGGATTTGCATAATGCCCACTTTTCCATTTATCAATACCTAAAGTATCAGTACTTGTCTTATGAATAGGATTAAGTTTTCCTTCTTTGATTTGATGGTACGCAACATCCTTTAAACTTGTTACTTTGCTTATTTTCTCAAATAATTCATCTAAAATATCATATGCCATAATCTAACCCTTTCAACTACCTTTTTATGTATTAATTATTTTTCATCTAACAGTACCATAAGCTCTTTCCATCTTCCTGATATAGCTGATGTAACTGTAGTGATTTCCTCTGTTCCTGCAGCTAATTCTTCTATGCATCCTTTAACCTCTTCAACACCTGATGCTATCTGTTGTATGCTTGCAGATTCCTCCATTGTTGTAGCAGATATTTCTTGAACTACACTAGTTAATTCATCAACAGACTCCATAACTTCCCTACGAGATTCATCTTGAAGCCTTGTGCTCTCTGTTACTGAAACCGCATACTGGTTAGTTTTATCTACTACAGATAAAATTTTACTAATAGAATCTCCACTAGCTTTAACTAGAGACATTCCAGTTTCCAACTCCTCAAGTCCTTTATTTGACTTGTCCACTGCTTCTTTAATATCTAATTGTATTTTTCTAATTATATCCCCAATGCTTGTTGTTGCATCCTTACTTCTATCTGATAATTCCTTTATAGATCTTGCAACAACTGCAAAACCTCTACCATATTCTCCAGCTCTAGCAGCCTCAATACTTGCATTTAATGATAGCATGTTAGTTTGATTAGCTATATTTTTTATTACTTCAATTATTTTGCCTATTTCCTCAGCTGATTTACCTAATACAAGTATAGAATCGGCCAAATCTCTTATCCTAGTTGAAACATTATTCATTTCACTAATAGCAGTAGTAATTATTTCATTACCATCACTAACAGCAACTCTTGCATTACCTGATTCCTTAGTAAGAACTTCCGCTGCTTCTGCAACCTCAGCTATAGAATCAGTTAATACGCTTATTGTTGCATGTATGGTTGACACAAAATTCGAAGCCTGTTGAATATTTTCCGCTGTCTGTTCTATTCCACTTGACATCTCTTCCATAGAAGCCGATAACTGTTCAATGCTTACTGCTTGGCTTTCTGTGAAATTTGATAATTCACTAATTGAAACACTAACTTCTTCAGTACTGCTATTTAATTCCCTACAAATTTCTAAAGCTTCATCATTATTTTTTGCTTTTGAAATATCACTTATTTTTTGCACTTGTAACTTTTCTTCTTCATTTTCTTTATTAATTGATTTATTATTTTTCTTATTTGAGATAATCATAAAACAAACATAAAAAATAATTGCTACTAAAATACTCAATAATAAAGAACTAACAGTAATGTTTCTTAATCCAATGCCTGATTCTGCATTAAAATATCCTAAATCCTTAAGCATAGCCATTCCTCTAAGATAATTAAAAACAGCTTGAATTAAAATGATTGCAAATGTACTACCTATCCAAAGTAAAATCATAGACTTTTTTGAATTTTTCAAGTTATTTCCTCCCATAGCCAATTTATTTTAATTATATATTTTAATACAATGACCTTTACTTAACATTCCAAATTTTCATAAACCTTGAATCTAAAAATCAAAAAAAAGATAACACTAAGAAATGCTATCTTTGACATGCATTAACTTAGCAACCTGGCAATCATAGGATACCCCGTTAGACCCATAGCTTTGCGTCCTTACTTTTCAATAAGTTTGCCTTTTTTAAGTTTTTAAAGAATTTCACTATTTAAGTATACCACAATTTCTCACAATTACAATAAATTACGAAGGATATTTTGGAATATTAAGTATTATTTTGTCATTATTTAATATTTAATGTAAATTTGTTGATTAATTATCACTTGATTTTAGTAAAAGTCTCATTTATATTCATCATCAAAAGTAATATTATTTCTTTCTTCGTAAGCATTATTAGATACTTTAATCTCTCCATCCCCCCTAACTAAGCTTACTGACTTAGATTTCCTTTTTATTCAACTAAAATGATTAGACTGACGCTGGGAAGCGCGTCTACCAAATAAATGTGTATGGTTATTCTACTTTATGGTTTGTCAACTTTATGGTTATTCCACTTTACGGTTATTCCACTATACAGCTATTCCACTTTATGGTTTGTCGACTATATGGCTGTTCCACTATATGGTTCTTTTACTATACGGTTGTTCTACTTTATGGCCAATAATCTAACAGGAATCTAATGAAGTTCTTCGAACTTCTACAGATCAGCAGTTAAAAGGATTAGACTGACGCTGAGAATCGCGTCTACCGAATAGCGGTGCAAGTCTCATTAAATTACTTTTTATTTTCTTCAACTAAATGATTTGATGAAGCTGGGGAACGCTTCTACAGGGCATAGGTGTACATCTCTATTCCTCAACTTCCCTACATCTCTACTCCTCTACTTCCCTACGGCTCTCCTTCTCTAAAGTTCTCCTTCTCTACTTCTCTACTTCTCTACTCCTCTATAGTTTCATAAAATTCCTTTAGCTAATTAACTTGAGTTTGTAAAACAAAAATATCCCTATACTGTAGCTGCTATTTTACAGTATAGGGACTCTTATTTTATTAATTAAATTATATTAATTCCACTTTCATCAAGTATTTTTAATATGCCTTTATCCGGTTTTTCTTCAGTAATTATAGTGTCTATATCTTCAAGCTTTGCGAAGTTATAGGAGCCATCTAAGTTAAATTTCTCATTTTCTATTAATGCATATACTTTTTTTGAGTGATTCATTATTGCCTTTTTTGTATTTCCTTCTTCTAGATCAAAATTACTTAGAGTGCCTTCATGTACATTAACTCCACAGCTTCCTATAAAAGCTTTATCCGCTCTATATCTAGAGATATTTTCAATAGCTGTAGAACCTATTACCCCTCCTAGGGTTTTATTATATGTACCTCCAATACAAAGTAACTCAGTCTCCACATTATCATTAATTAGTGCAGATATTTCTACCATATTTGTTACTAGAGTAACTTTTTTATTTCTTTCTATTATTAGTTTTGCTAAAAGATAATTAATACTTGATATGTCTAAAAATATTACTTCTCCATCTTTGATTTCATTAAATGCTTTCTCTATCAATGTATTTTTTATGTTGGTATTTTTTATAAGTCTCGTTTGAATACTTGAACTTTCGCTTTTTCCTCTTTCAAGAATAGCTCCTCCGTAAGTTCTCTTTAACTTTCCTTCCTTCTCAAGTCTTTGCAAATCCTTTCTAATTGCAGGTTCAGACATATCAAATCTTTCGCTTAAGTCTTTAACATATACCCTTCCCTCTTCTTTTAATATATCTATAATTTTATTTAATCTCTCTTCAATAAACATTTTTCAACCACCTTAATTGATACTAAGTAATAACAATTGATATACCCTATATTTTATAGCATAAGCAAGCAAAAATAAAGATTTTTCTCTATTTATGAATATTGACCTTTGGTATTAAATAACATAAAATGATAATAAACAGTAATAAATGATATTGAATATACTATTAAGGGAGATGAATTGTTTTGAGGAGCACTCTAGTATGTGAAATAGAACATTATGCTATCCATGATGGACCTGGTATTAGAACCGTAGTTTTTCTTAAAGGTTGCCCACTTAGATGCCTTTGGTGTAGTAATCCTGAGACTCAGAGAAAAGAAAATGAGCTTTATTACAATAAATCCAGCTGTATAAACTGCGGTGCTTGTATTAAGGCATGTAAAGAAAATGCCTTAAATATTTCCTCTGAAGGTATGGTCATAAACAGAAATAAATGTACTGGCTGCGACCTTTGTGTAAAGTTTTGCCCTACCTCTTCTTTAAAACTTGTAGCTAAAACTATGACTGTTGATGATGTTTTTAATGAAGTTATGAAAGACTTCTTATTCTATAACCAATCTGGTGGAGGGGTAACTGTTTCTGGTGGTGAGGCTTTAATGAATGTTGACTTTGTTTTAGATCTTTTTAAACTTTTAAAGGAAAATTATGTACATACCACCTTAGAAACTACAGGCTTCGGAGATACGGATAAATTAAAAAATTTAAGTTTGTACACAGATCTTTTCCTATTTGACTTAAAACATGTGGATAAGTATACCCATAAAACTCTTACTGGAGTGGATAACTCTCTTATCTTAAAAAATCTTCAGCTTTTAAAAGATTTAAATAAGGAAGTAATTATTAGAATTCCTTTAATCACTAATCTAAATGACAGTATAGAAAATATTCAAAACTCCATAAATATAGCTAAAGAAAATAATATAAAAGAAATTCACCTTCTGCCTTATCATACTCTAGGTCTTGATAAATATAGACGACTTCAGAAAAATTATAATCTAGACCATATCGATAAGCCTATACCTGAATATCTTAATAAGCTTAAAACTCTCATAGAAGAGTCAAAAATAAAATGTATTATAGGGGGATAAGTATTATGAAACAATATGAAATTAAAAGTGAAAGAATAAAAAAACTAAGAGAATCTGTACTTTCACAAACTCCAATGGTATGCATAGAAAGAGCTAGATTTGTTACAGAAGCCTATAAAGAAAATGAAGCTGAGCCTGTATATATTAAAAGGGCTAGAGCTTTAGAAAAAACTTTAAAAAACATGCACATATATATTAAAGAAGGTGAATTAATAGTAGGAAATCAAGCTTCAGAGGAAAGAACTGCTCCAGTATTTCCAGAGTATGCTGTTGATTGGATGGAAAAAGAACTTTTAGAAAAAGGTAATTTCAACACAAGAGATGGTGATAATTTTTATTTGCCAGAACAGCATAAAGAGGAACTTTTAGAAATTATACAATATTGGAAGGGAAAAACCTTAAAGGATAAATGTATGGTGATTATGCCAGAAGAGGTTAAAGTAGCATCCGAAATAAAGGTTATCCACGGAGAAGGAAATATGACTTCAGGAGATGGACATATAGTTCCTGATTTTGAGAAGGCTTTAAGATTAGGTTTAAGTGGAATCATAAAAGAAACTGAAGAAAGATTATCTAGGGTTGATATAAGTGAAAATGATGCTTTTAGAGAAATTGCTTTCCTTAAATCTATTGTTATAGTTAATAAAAGTATCATAGAATTTGGAGAAAGATATTCAGCTCTTACTTATGATTTAAGTTTAAAAGAGAAGGATGAAAATAGAAAAACTGAACTTCTTAAAATATCAGAAGTCTGCAAAAATGTTCCTAAAAATCCTCCTAAAAACTTCTATGAAGCTGTGCAGATGATATGGTTTGTGCACTTAGCAATTCAAATAGAAAGTAATGGTCACTCTGCATCTTTAGGAAGAGCAGATCAATATCTTTATAAATATTATAAAAATGATAATTTAGATAAGGACTTTGCAAAAGAACTTCTTCAATGCTTATGGATAAAGCTCTATTCCATACTTAAAATAAGGTCAACCTCTCATTCAGGTTATGGAGCTGGTTACCCAACTTATCAAAACGTGACTATAGGTGGTTCTAATTCTGATTATTCAGATGCAGTAAATGAATTAAGCTTTTTAATTCTAGAAAGTGTGGGTGAAGCAAAACTTACTCAACCTAACCTTTCTGCAAGAGTTCATTTAAACACTTCTGAGAAATTTTTAAGAGAATGTACTGAAGTAATTTCAACTGGTTTTGGTATGCCTGCCCTTCATAATGACGAGATTATAATTCCTGCTTTATTAAATAAAGGAGTAAGTCTTAAAGATGCCTTCAACTATACTATGGTTGGATGTGTTGAGGTCGCTGTTCCAGGAAAATGGGGATATAGATGTACTGGAATGACTTTTTTAAATCTTCTAAAAGCTTTTGAGCTTACTATAAATGATGGTTTAGATAAAAGAACCGGCTATACTCTTTTAAAGGGAAATGGAAGTCTAAAAGATTTTACTGATTACACTTCTCTATGGAAAGCATGGGAAAAGAATATTGAATATTATACTAAACTTTCCGTAGTATCAGATAAAATAGCAGACACTATGCTTTTAGAATATCCAGATATTTTTTGCTCTTCCTTAATAGATGACTGTATAGAAAGAGCTAAAACAGCTAAAGAAGGTGGTGCGGTTTATGATATAGTGTCAGGACTTCAGGTTGGGCTTTCTAATGCAGCAAACTGTTTTGCTGCATTAAAGAAAGTTGTGTACGAGGATAAAGCTCTTACCTTAGAAGAGGTCATAAATGCTATAGAAACTGATTTCTCAGGACTTAAAGGAGAAAAGATAAGAACCTTATTAGAAAATGCTCCTAAGTACGGAAATGACATTGACTATGTTGATTCCATAGCTTCAGATATTTATGATACCTATATTAATGAAATTTCCAAGTATAAAAATACTAGGTTTGGTAAAGGTCCTATTGGCGGCAGTTATGGTTTATCAACCTCTGGTATTTCCTCAAATGTTCCTATGGGTTGTGTTACAGGTGCTACCCCTGATGGAAGAAAAGCATGGACTCCTGCAGCTGAAGGTTGTTCTCCAGTTCAAGGAACAGATATTAAAGGACCAACTTCAGTGCTTAAAACTATATCAAAACTTCCTAACATTCTAATGACTGGGGGACAATTATTAAATGTAAGATTTTCACCTGACTTAATAAATAATGATATCGGATTTCAAAAATTCCTTATGTTTATTAAAAGCTTTATAGCCATAAAAGGATGGCATATTCAATTTAATATAATGTCAACTGAAACTTTAATAAGCGCTCAAAAGAACCCTGAGGAGTATAGAGATATAATAGTAAGGGTTGCCGGATACTGTGCACAATTTATAACTTTAGATCCTACTACTCAAAACGACATAATAAGCCGAACTCAGCAGAGATTCTAATCTATATCCCCTAGAGGCGCTCTCTCATAGTTCAATGAGGCTTAACTAACTTTGATAATATTCTACTTAGGTATATAATTGATATGAGATTAAAATATGCTACGGAAGGATATTATTGAAGGTGCAAAAATGAAGTTTATTCGAAAAGATGTTATTAGCTTAACCCTACCAATATTGGCTGAACAATTATTCGTAATGTCCATGGGAATGATTAATACAATGATGGCTGGTCATATAGGAAAAGAGGCAGTTTCTGCAATTGGTATGGTTGATTCCATAAACAATATAGTAATTGCCTTTTTCTCTGCCCTTGCAGTTGGTGGAATGGTAGTTGTTGCTCAATTCGTAGGACAATCTAACATAAAAAAAGCAAATGCCTCCATGAAGCAAGCCCTTTACTCTTCTATACTTATATCAATATCTATTACTCTACTTATGTTTATCTTTAAGAAGCTTATTCTTTCTTTCCTATTTGGATCTGCTGAAGCTGAAGTTATACGTTCAGCAAATATATATTTATCTATTACTCTATTGACTTATCCCTTAATCACAATGGATCTTCTTTGCAACGGAATCTTAAGAGGTGCTGGTGACACTAAAACCCCTATGAAGATAACCATATTTATGAATGTAATGAACGTTGTTTTTACTTTTGCATTTATAAATATTTTTAGCTTTGGAATAGTAGGCGCTGCTTTAGGTATAGCCCTAGCTAGAAGTATAGGTGCCTTTATTGTTCTTGGCGTATTATTAAGAGGTTCAAGTATACTTAAACTAACAGACCTTAAAAAATTTAAATTTGATTTAACTCTATTAAAACCAATTTTTTCAGTGGGTGTACCTGCTAGTATAGAATCCTTAGTTTTTAATGGAGGTAAGTTAATAACTCAAGTATTTATAGTAGGCATGGGGACAGCCTCCATTGCTGCAAATACTATAACTAGCTCTATTGGTGGAATGCTTAATATTCCTGGAAATGCCTTATGCATAGCTGCTACAGCATTAGTTGGTCAACATATGGGTAAAGGTGAAACCGATGAAGCAAGCGATACTTTAGGTTATATAACCAAGCTATCAACTGTTTCTTTAATTGCTATGGCTTTAGCATTTTTACCTTTCTCAGGGTTAATCCCTAGATTGTATACAAGTGATCCAGAAATAATTAACTTAGCAAGACGTGTGTGTATACTATATTCACTATGTATTCCTATGTGGTCTATCTCCTTTGTTCTTCCTGCTGGGTTAAAAGGAGCTGGAGATGCAAAATACACAATGGTTACTGCACTTATAGGAATGTGGCTATTTAGAATTACTCTTGGTTATTTTTTAGGAATCACCTTAAATCTTGGACTTATAGGAGTTTGGAGCGGAATGTTTATTGACTGGACCGTAAGGGGAACTCTCTACTTTATAAGATTTAAAAGAGGTAAGTGGAAAGAGAAACTAGTAATAGCAAGATTAGCTTGCTAACAAAATAGCTGCAATACTAAACAATTAGTAGGCAGCTTTTTCTATTACCCCAAAAAATATATATTTTTATAAATAAACTAAGGTATGTTCCTTAAACTCTCCATAAACAGCTTAAACGCATCTATCCCTATTCCAATAAAAGCTGCTAGGGCTAGAACCGCCATTATCCAAAAGATTACACCAACCTTCGGTCTTTTTATTTCCACAAAAGGAGCGTTTGTACTTTCTCTTAAATACCTTATCATATCTAAAAAAATTTCTTTATTTTCTTTTTCAAAAGGTCTTGGAAAAACATTTTTTCCATCTTTAAAGTTTAAGGAAATTGTGTCGCACTTTTTCCATAAATCAGTAAAGCTCTCTAAATTATTTATATCATTACTATACTCCTCTAAAACTTCGTAAAAATGATCCAACCTAAAAACAAAAATTCTCTTATTAGTTACAAGCAAGCCCATATAAATAGCTACCTTTCCGCCCCAATCACCTACATACCTTGCAAATATTTTTTTCTCAAGATAACTTTGAAGAACCATCATTTTATATTTAATATTTTCATCTTTTTCTAAATAACTTTTAATCTTTCTCTCTAATTCTATAAAAGCTATATTTCTTAACACCCTATCGTTTTTTATTTTATATAAATCCTCTCCAATAGAATTACTTCTACTAATAGCCTTTTCTTCTAAATTTTTAATTTCTTCTTCACTATATTCAACAGAGTTTAAAAGTTCTAATACCTCTCTATCATTCATTAATCTCACCAACTATCTTTTTTAATTTTTTCCTAGCCCTAGATATTCTAGTATAGATATACTCTTCTGAGAAACCCGCATCCTTAGATATTTCCTTAATTGACTCTCCTCTAAGATATCTTTTAATAAATATATTCCTATCTTTCTTATCTAGTGTGTTTAGAAGTTCATTAATCAACTCCAAGTTTTCTATTCTTTCTAATTCATTTTCCTGATTGCTTACTAACTCATCATCATATTCTATATTCTGATTGTGCTTTAAATTTTTCTTCTTAATGTCTATTGCCTTATATCTAGTTATGGCGATTATCCAATTCTTAAAACTGCCTTTATCTAAGTTGAAGCAATCTATATTAAACCAAATAGCCGTAAACACTTCATTATAACAATCTTCTATACTTTCCTTTTCGTAAGGCTCTATTAATATAGTTCCTGCTATATAATATATCAACTTACCATAGATATCCATTAGCTTCATAAGACTTTCTTTATCTCTTTTAATTATGCCTTTTATGAGAGCACTTTCCTGGTTACCCGTCACTATCATCACCTCTTTTAATATCCTAATTTCCTTTTCATTTATTTATTCTTTAATTAATACACTAATCTGTCATCAATTAATAAAATATATTACTTTATATGTGTATATTTTATTTCACAATCAGTTAAATAAAAACATAATATAACAAGATGATATATTTTTTTTAATAGTATATCTTAATTTTTTAATATTCGGAGGAATACCATGAGTAATATAGCTTTACAAATTGAACGTTTAGCTGGAGGTAATGTAGATTCTGGCTCAAGTCTTATATTTGATACGGTAGTCTATAGTTCTGGAAATATTTCATACAACTCAGGTACTGGCGTAATAACCTTCAATGAAGCTGGAAGATATGTTTTAGATTGGTGGGTAGCCACTCAAACATCTACTAGTCCAAGTTTTGTTGTATTTACTGCTGTTTCATCGCAAGGTGATAATCTTGAAGGAAATTCTCCTACCAAAACCGGGGAAGTCGTTGGAGTTGGTATTGTTGATGTAACAGTAGCTCCTGTAACATTAACACTGGATTATACTGGTTCAGGAACTGCTATTCTTGGCACATCTGTGCCTGTTAAGGCAACTTTAGTTATAATACAAGATGATATTGTTGCTACAAGTGCTACCGGTGCTACCGGTATTACTGGAGCTACCGGTGTTACTGGTGCAACAGGTGCAACTGGAGCTACTGGTGCTACCGGCGTTACTGGTCCAACAGGTGCCACTGGAGCTACTGGTGTTACCGGAGCTACTGGAGCAAC
>NZ_FQXU01000011.1:0-73942 GCF_900130055.1 Clostridium intestinale DSM 6191 | reverse complement strand
TACTGGTGTTACTGGTGTAACCGGCGCTACTGGCGCTACCGGAGCTACTGGTGCTACTGGCGAAACCGGTGCTACTGGAGCTGGCTTAGCGGCGCAAGGCTATGTATATGAACTTGCAACTATTGCTGATTCAACTGTTGTAGGTGGAGCAGACGTTCCATTCTCTAATAATGGACCTTTAACTGGCATAACTCATACACCAAGTACTACTACAATCACTGTAACAAGTGCCGGCACTTACGAAATTAATTATGGCATAAGTATAACTGCTGGTGTTGGCTCACAAATTGCAATTGCTGTAAATGGCACTGTTGATGCATCTACTCCTATAACAGCTTTAGTTGCTACTGGGGAATTATTTGGAAGCGCTATAATAACTCTAGCTGCTGGAGATGTAATCACTTTAAGAAATAATTCAGCAACACCTTTAGTAATGACATTAGCTCCAGGAGTTGGTTCCCAATTAACTATTAAGAAACTAGATTAATATTACAAAGCTGCCCTCTGCTTAAAGCAGAGGGTTTTTTTGTGTATTGTGTCAATCATTATAATAAATGTGCATACTTTTTCAAAAGCAATAAATGTGAATATTTTATTTCACAATCATTTAAATAAAAACATAATATAACAAGATGATATATTTTTTTCAACTAATATGTCTCAAGCTTTTAATATTCGGAGGAATACCATGAGCAATATAGCTTTACAAATAGAACGTTTGGCTGGCGGAAATATAGATTCTGGATCAAATGTCATATTTGATAACATTGTCTATAGTTCTGGAAATATTTCATATAATCCAGCTAATGGAGTAATAACCTTCAATGAAGCTGGAAGATATGTTTTAGATTGGTGGGTAACCACTCAAACATCTACAAGCCCAGGATTTGTTGTATTTTCAGCAGTTTCATCACAAGGTGATAATCTTGAAGGAAATTCTCCTACCAAAACTGGAGAGGTTGTTGGGGTTGGTATTGTTGATGTGGCATCTGCACCTGTCACATTAACAATAGATTATACAGGTTCAGGAACTGCTATTCTTGGGACATCTGTACCTGTTAAAGCTACTTTAGTTATAATACAAGATGATATAGTACCACCTACAGGTATCACTGGTTCTACAGGTGTTACCGGCTCTACTGGCGAAACTGGTGTTACTGGTGCTACCGGTGTTACCGGAGAAACTGGCACTACTGGCGCTACTGGTTCTATTGCTTCAGCATTATCCTTTGCGAATACCGCCGGAACAATAGCAGTGTTTCCTCCATTAAATACCGTGGTTACCGTAGTCTCAGTTGCAGTACCTGTAACAACTGGAGACGAGTTAAAGATTGATTTTGTAATTTATATTGAAAACGTAACTGAGGGTTCCTCAGAGCAGACATTTGAAACTAGGCTTTATAGAGATGGAACTCTAATAAATACTATAACCATCCAAAGAAGTATTAGCTCAGCTGGACCTCAAACATTCCAGATACCAAACACCTATGTTGATACTGCTGTAGCCACTATAGCAAGCACCTATGAAGTAAGGGTTATATTTACAACAGCTATGAATATAACATCTGCTTCGGCTATTAATAGGAATATGAATATAATTAATTTTCTTTAAAATTTAAAATGCCACTCTCTAAGAAGTTTTTCTTAGAGAGTGGCTGTTTTTTTATTTATTCTTTTGTGCATATTATTTATAAAATCCACTATAAACAATATACTAATCTCATTTTTACTTTTTGTATAAGCTATAATTATTAATTATAGTTATTACTTTTCAAGTTAAATAACTGCTTCTTTAATACAACAGAGTCTTCTGGTAATTTAGATTGATTACCTAATGATTGAGTTTTCTTTGGCATGATTCCAACTAATTCCCATCCATCTTTTCCATATTCGTTTAATTTATCTTCGATAGTTGCTCCATTACCTGCATTTATGAATTCATCAACTGTAAAAACTTTGTATTGCCATTCAGCGTTCATAATATCACTCCTCTTAATTTCAAGCTTTTATTATATTATTCCCATAAAAAATCCTTACATTCCTAACTATTTTAATTTATGATGGCTTGACAAAAGCGTATAGCAACCATATACTATTGACATGGATAAATTTATAAATAACAAACATGAAATTGCATATAATTCTCTGAATTTAGCGGTTGCATTGACTAATCTTGATAAAAAGACTCGCTACTTTGGAACTGATGTACCGATTTTTCACTCTGAAATACATGTGATAAAGGTTATTGCCGAGAATCCTGGCATTCATGTAGGTGGACTGGCCGAGATTCTAGGAGTAACTAAAGGTAGTGTTTCCGAGATTCTTAAAAAGCTAGAGAGAAAGGATCTAGTTATAAAACAAATTGATGATCTTAATTTATCTAGATATTCAATAAGTTTGACTGAAAAAGGTAAAAAAGCTCATAACAACCATATGCTTTATCATTCTATTGTAAATAATATGGTTGAAGATGGACTACAAAATGCCTCTGAACATGAATTGGAATTTTTGTCAAACTTTTTGTCTACCCTAATAAACAAGGTTAAATTTTTTAGTGAAAATCTTGATGAATAAAATTTTTATGCAAGTGTATGGTTACTATACACATTCTATTATATTTTAGTTAGGGGGTGTTAACATCAAAAGAAAAAAATTATCAAAGCCATATATAGCTTCTGATAATAGTGAAGCGAGTGAGCAGAGATATAAACAAATACTTGAAGCTGATAAAAGGGCCTTATGGGTTATCTATAATTCTTTAGCCTCATGCGTTCCATTTGGTTTTTATCCATATGAATACCCAATATTTCCACCAGCCAATTCTTTTAATAAATAATAGGTTGAAAAATAATAAAATTTATAGACGCTTAAAAAAGTAATATGAATGAACAGCTTTACTTAAGTGTATAGTAACCATACACATTTTGCCAATAAATTCACTAAAGAATAAAAAACCACATACTCTCAGTATTTTGAGAATATGTGGTCTATTAGCTTTATAGTTTCAGTATTAACCTATTAATTTTTCTAAATCAGCTATTATCACATTAACTTTTTCAAGTTTGCCTATAGCATAATCTTTTTCTATTAACCATTCAATGCCCATTTCTAGACATCTTTTTTCCTCTTTATATTCAGCTAATAATTCTACTAACTTGTTACTCATAAACTCACCCCATATGAATATTTTTTAAATATTTTACACTAATAATACTTATGAATAAAAATCATTATATTTGACAAAACTTATTGTAATAATAACTATATATCTTATTTTACAATTCAAGTATTATATTATAATATAACAACTTTATATCATAAAAACTATTCTACAGTTACTGATTTTGCAAGATTTCTTGGTTTATCAACATCAAGCCCTTTATCTTTAGCTATATAATAAGCCATTAATTGGTGAGGTATGACTGCTAAAACTGGTGCTAATAAATCGCTTGTTTGTGGAATTTCTATTGGATAATCTAAAGATTCCATAATCTCTTTTTCTCCTTCATAGCAAATTCCTGCTATTTTAGCTCCTCTTGTTACAACTTCTTTTATATTACTAACCATTTTGTCTATTAACTTTCTTTGAGTTAAGGTAGTTATAACCATAGTTCCTTCTTCTATTAAAGCTATAGGACCATGTTTTAATTCTCCACCTGCATAAGCTTCTGAATGGATATAAGTTACTTCTTTAACTTTAAGAGATCCTTCTACACTTATTGCATAATCTACGCCTCTTCCTAAATAGAATATATCTTTCTCCATATAGTGTTCTGCTGCAAATCTTTGAACTATATCTTTGTTATCTATAACTTGTTTTGCTTTCTCTGGTAAGGTAAGCATTTCTTTTTTAATTTCTTCTATCTCTTCTGCTGTTAATGTTCCTTTTAATTCAGCAATATAAAGTGCTAATATATCAAATGCTATTAACATTGTAATATAAGCTTTTGTTGATGCAACTGCAACTTCTGGTCCTGCCCAAGTGTATATTACATCATCTGCTTCTCTTGATACTGAGCTTCCTACTACGTTAGTAATAGCCATAACTCTAGCACCTTTTTTCTTAGAGTCTCTTAATACTGCTAAGGTATCTGCTGTTTCTCCTGATTGGCTTATAACTATTAATAAAGATTTATCAGTTATTAATGGTTCTCTATATCTAAATTCAGAAGCTATATCTACTTCAACAGGTATTTTTCCCCATCTTTCTATAACTGTTTTTCCTACTAATCCAGCGTTATATGCTGTTCCACAAGCAACTACAAATACTTTATCTATTTTATCTAAATCTTCTTTTGTAAGAGAGATATCATCTAGTTTAATTTTTTCACCTAAGGCAATTCTTGAAGTCATTGTATCTCTTATTGATTTTGGTTGTTCATGAATTTCTTTTAGCATAAAGTCTTCATATCCACCTTTTTCTGCTGCATCAGCATTCCAAGTTACGTGGAAAACATCTTTTTCTACTTTATCTCCATCTTCATTATATAAAGTAACTCCATTTTCATCTATTACAACAAATTCTTTATCTTCTAGTAAATAAACATCTCTAGTATAGTTTAAAACTGCTGGAATATCTGATGCTATGAAGTTTTCGCCTTCACCTAAACCAACTATAAGAGGGCTGTCTTTTCTTACTGCTACTATTTTATTTGGTTCATTTTTAGATATTACTCCTATAGCATAACTACCTTCCATTTTCTTAGTAGCTTCCATAACAGCTTCTAATAAGTTTCCTTTGTAGTAGTAATCAACTAAGTTAGGTATTACTTCTGTATCAGTTTCTGAAAAGAATTTATACCCTTTACCTTTAAGCCATTCTCTTAATCTTCCGTAGTTTTCTATTATACCATTATGAACTACGCTGATTGTTTCGCTTTCATTTGAATGTGGATGAGAGTTTACATCTGATGGTTCTCCATGAGTAGCCCATCTAGTATGCCCTATTCCTAATGATCCTTCTATAGGATTTTTTTCTAATTTATCTTCAAGATTTGCTAATCTTCCTTTACATTTGCTTACTTCAATTTCTCCGTTATTTAATACAGCAACTCCTGCTGAGTCGTATCCTCTATATTCAAGTTTTGATAATCCTTCTACTAATATATCTGAAGCTTTTTTACTTCCTAAATAACCTACTATACCGCACATATTTTTTACCTTCCTTTTTGCAATCATTATATTTTTTGTATTTTTTTACTAAAAAAGGGTATAAAAATACTAGGGTCCAAAAGCCCTAGTTTTTTTGCTTTAACACCTGATAGGATTTGTGCTAGAAATTGCTCCCTAGTTTTGTCCTTTCGTTAACGGTAGTGCGATACCGTGGGGCACCCGCCGAAATATTCGATAAACCCCAACCCTCGTCAACTTAAAAAGAATATACCCGATCCCTTCTTAAGTTCTGGCGCTTGTATAAAATTTTCTTGAAACCTTATTTTTTCTTACTCTATATACATCCCACCTTTCACAAATATATCATTACACTTTCATATTTTATCATATACACTTACAAAAGCAAGTGATTTTTTATCATATACTAATATTTATGCAAATATTAAGAAAAATGTTACTTTATATTAATAATATAAAAAGCCTAGAGACTTTATATCTTTTGGCGAAAGATTTGTGAGAGAAGCAAGTTCTCTTGTCCCTAGGCTAATTAGCTATTTTTTATTGTTCTAATTTATTTTCATTGATCCAAGACATCATTTCTCTAAGTTCTTTTCCAACCTTTTCTATTTGATGTTCTTTTTCTATTCTTCTTCTTGCATTAAATGCTGGTCTATTTACTTGATTTTCTACTAACCAGTTTTTAGCAAATGTACCATCTTGAATTTCATGAAGTACTTTTTCCATTTCCTTCTTAGTTTCAGATGTTATTATTCTCTTACCTACTGAATAGTCTCCATATTCAGCTGTATCACTTATAGAATATCTCATCAAGCTCATTCCACCTTGATACATTAAATCAACTATTAATTTCATCTCATGTAAACACTCAAAGTAAGCATTTTCTGGAGCATATCCAGCTTCAACTAAAACTTCAAATCCAGTTTTTATAAGTTCTGAAACTCCTCCACATAAAACAGCTTGTTCTCCGAAAAGATCAGTTTCTGTTTCATCTCTAAATGTAGTTTCTACAACTCCAGCTCTAGCTCCACCTATTCCATTTGTGTATGCTAATGCTAATTCTTTAGCATTTCCAGTGTAATCTTGATGTACAGCTATTAAACATGGTACTCCTGATCCTTGTGTATATGTTCTTCTAACCATATGTCCTGGTCCTTTTGGAGCAGCCATAAATACATCTACATTTGCAGGAGGAACTATCTGTCCATAATGAATATTAAATCCATGAGCAAATACTAAAGCTTTTCCTTCTGTAAGATTTGGTGCTACTTTTTCACTATATAATTTAGCTTGTTTTTCATCTGGTACTAATATCATTATTACGTCTGAAGTTTTAACCGCTTCTGCTGTATCTAAAACTTTTAATCCAGCTGCTTCTGCTTTTTCCCACGATTTACTACCTTCATATAATCCTACTACAACATCTACTCCACTTTCATGAAGGTTAAGTGAATGAGCGTGTCCTTGGCTTCCATAGCCTATAACTGCAACTCTTTTTCCTTTTAATAATTCAAGATTTGTGTCCTTTTCATAATACATTTTTGCCATTTTAGCTCCCCCTTATTATTTATACATCTTCTTCATATATGATTTGATTTATAAGTGCTCCTGGTGCAACCATTGGGAACACCTTTTTATCCTCATGCACCCTATAGTCAATAACTACTGGCACTGAAGAATTGATGGCTTCTTTTAAAACAGGTTCTAATTCTTCCCTTTTTTCTACTAAGTATCCTTTTCCTCCATAAGCTTCAACAAGCTTAACAAAATTAGTCCCTCTGTTTATACTGGTATGAGAGTATCTTTCTTCATAGAAGAAATTCTGCCACTGTCTTACCATTCCTAGTGCATTGTTGTTTACTATTATAGTAATTACTGGCGCCTTTTGAGCGTAGGCAGTTGCAAGTTCATTACAGTTCATTGCAAAACTCCCATCTCCAGCAATATTAATAACTAATTTATCTGGATTTCCAACCTTACTTCCTATAGCTGCCCCAAGTCCAAAGCCCATAGTTCCAAGGCCTCCAGAAGTTACAAATCTTTTTGGTTTCATGTGTTTATAAAACTGTGACGCCCACATCTGATGCTGACCAACTTCTGTTGTTATTATAGCTTCTCCATTTGTGAGGTCATTTATTTTTTCAAATAAAAACTCTGGAGTCAATTCTTCTTTTTTACTATTTAAATTCTTCACAGAATCCTTATATCCTTTTATTTTTTCTGTCCACTCATTATTATTTTTCTTTTCTACAAGAGGAATAAGTTTTCTTAATGTTTCCCTTACATCTCCTATTACACTTGCATCAACTTTAACATTCTTATTTATCTCTGCTGGGTCTACATCTAGATGAATTATTTTAGCCCCTTCAAGATTAGAATTAGAGCTTATAACTCTATCACTAAATCTTGAACCTATTGCTATTAATAAATCACATTCCCAAGCTCCTAGATTAGAAGCCTTAGTTCCATGCATACCTATCATTCCTGTAAATAATGGATGAGTTACTGGGAATCCGCCCATGCACATTAATGATGTGGCTGTAGGAGAATCTATCTTTTCAGCAAATTCCATCAATTCTTCTGATGCATCTGCTCTGATTATTCCTCCACCTGCATATATAAATGGTTTTGAGGATTGGTTTATTAGCTTTGCTACTTCATCAAGAGCCTTATCTGTTATAAACTCAGTTTTTCTCTTAACTTTCACTGGTTCTTGTTTTATATATGCACCCTTTTGTGCACTTATATCTTTAGGTATATCTACAAGCACCGGGCCTGGTCTTCCTTCTTGAGCTATTCTAAAAGCTTCTCTAATAATATCAGCTAATTCATTAATATCTCTCACCATGAAATTATGCTTTGTAATAGGAAGGGTTATTCCTGTAATGTCTACTTCCTGAAAACTATCCTTACCAAGTAATGGTCTAGTTACATTCCCCGTTATTGCAACCATAGGTATAGAATCCATATAGGCAGTAGCAATTCCTGTTACTAAATTAGTTGCTCCCGGTCCTGATGTTGCCAGACAAACCCCAACCTTTCCTGTACTTCTTGCATATCCATCTGCGGCGTGAGACGCACCTTGTTCATGGCAAGTCAACACGTGTCTTATATCATTCCTGTATTTATATAAAGCATCGTATATATTTAATACTGCTCCTCCAGGATAACCAAATATAGTATCTACTCCCTGCTCTATTAGACATTGTATTAGTATCTCTGAACCATTTAATAACATTTAGCCCCCTCCTTATAAATTATTTAAATACAGCTCCTTTGCTGGCAGAACTTACAAGTTTGGCGTATCTTCCAAGATATCCATCTGTCACTTTAGGTGGTGGGCATATCCACCTGCTTCTTCTCTCAGCTAATTCCTCTTCTGTAACATTTACCTCTAATTTACCTTCTTGTATATTTATAGAGATTATATCTCCTTCTTGAACTAAAGCTATTATTCCACCTTCAGCTGCTTCTGGAGATACGTGACCTATTGCTGCTCCTCTAGTAGCACCTGAGAATCTTCCATCTGTAATAAGTGCTACAGAAGAATCTAATCCCATACCTGCTATTGCTGAAGTAGGAGATAACATTTCTCTCATACCTGGACCGCCTTTAGGGCCTTCATATCTTATTATAATTACATCCCCACTTTTAATTTTCCCTCTCCATATAGCTGCAATTGCATCTTCTTCAGAATCAAATACTCTAGCTGGCCCTTCATGAACCATCATCTCTGGAAGTACAGCTGACTTTTTAACAACAGCTCCTTCTAAAGCAAGATTTCCTTTTAACACCTGAATTCCACCAGTTTGGCTATATGGTTTATCAATAGGTTTAACAACATCATAATCTCTAACTACTACATTTTTAATATTTTCCCCAACTGTTTTAGTCGTAGCAGTGATTCCATCTAAGTATAACAAATCCTTTTTGGATAATTCATTCATAACGGCTTGTATACCACCTGCAAAATATAAATCTTCTATATGATTATCTCCTGCTGGAGCAAGCTTACATAGATTAGGTGTTTTAGAACTTATCTCATTTATCATATCTAAATTAAGCTCTAATTTAGCCTCGTTAGCTATAGCTGTTAAATGAAGTACTGAATTGGTTGAACAACCTAGTGCCATATCTACTGTTAACGCATTTTTTAAAGTGTTATCTGTAACTATATCTCTTGGTTTTATATCTTTTTTCACTAAGTCAAGTATTGCCATTCCAGCATTTTTAGCTAATCTTATTCTATCTGAATAAACTGCTGGGATTGTTCCATTTCCAGGAAGACCTAATCCTAGAACTTCAGTTAAACAATTCATAGAGTTAGCTGTAAACATACCTGAACATGAACCACATGTAGGACATGCACTTGACTCCATATCACATAAGTCTTCTTCACTCATCTTGTTTGCATTATAAGCTCCAACTGCTTCAAACATAGTAGAAAGAGAAACTGCTTTTCCCTTAAACTTTCCTGCAAGCATTGGGCCACCTGATATAATAACCGATGGGATATTTAATCTAAGTGCTGCCATTATCATACCTGGAACTATTTTATCGCAGTTAGGTACTAAAACTAATCCATCAAATTGATGTGCTCTTGCCATACATTCTATTGAATCAGCTATAAGTTCTCTAGTGCATAATGAATATCTCATTCCTTCATGCCCCATAGCTATACCATCACATACTCCTATAGTTGGAAATACTACTGGGGTACCTCCTGCAAGCAATACTCCACTTTTAGCACCATTTACTATTTTATCTAAGTTAACATGACCTGGAATAATATCATTTTGTGAACTTACTATTCCTATCATGGGTCTTTTCATCTCTTCATCTGAAAATCCTGCTGCTCTTAAAAGTGATCTATGAGGAGCCTTATCAGCTCCAAGTTTTATCTTATCGCTTCTCATATTAATTACTTCCCTTCTTTTATATAATTAACTACAAGTTCCCCCATTTCCTTAGTACCTATAAGTTTCATCCCTTCACTCATTATATCTCCAGTTCTATAACCTTCTTCTAAAACCTTCTCTACAGCTTTTTCTATAAGTTCAGCTTCCTCTACTAAACCAAAAGTAAACTTTAGCATCATAGCTGAAGAAAGAATTGTTGCTAATGGATTTGCAACTCCTTTTCCTGCTATATCAGGAGCTGAACCATGAATTGGTTCATACATACCAAAAGAATTTTCCCCTAAACTAGCTGATGGTAACATTCCTATTGAGCCTGTAATCATTGACGCTTCATCTGATAATATATCTCCAAATATATTGGAAGTTAAAATAACATCAAAACCTCTTGGATTTCTAACTAATTGCATTGAGGCATTATCCACATACATATGTTCCAAAGTTACTTCTGGATAGTCCTTATGAACTTCCTCAACTACTCTTCTCCATAATCTTGAACTTTCTAATATGTTAGCCTTATCTACAGAAGTCACCTTCTTGTTTCTTTTCATAGCAGTTTCAAAAGCTATTTTTGCTATTCTCTTTACTTCAGAAGTTGAATACTTTTCAGTATCTGTTGCTATTTCCTCTTCTCCTTCTTTCCATAAAGCTCTTTCTCCAAAATAAATCCCTCCTGTAAGTTCTCTAATAACGCAGATGTCTATTCCATCTCCTATTATTGAGTCTTTAAGTGGAGAGGCATCTCTTAAGGATGAATAAAGCACTGCTGGTCTTAAGTTACAATAAAGATTTAATCCTCCTCTTAGTCCAAGTAAAGCTTGCTCTGGTCTTATTTTAGCTGTTGGATCATCCCATTTAGGACCTCCTACTGCACCTAAAAGTACTGCATCACTATTCTTACACACTTCTAAAGTTTCCTCTGGAAGAGGTGTTCCTTTTTCATCAATAGCAATACCACCTGCTAATACATACTCATAGTTGAACTTATGAGAGTATTTATCCCCTATCACATTTAAAACTTTTACTGTTTCTTCAATAACTTCTGGTCCTATTCCATCTCCTGGTATAACCGCAACTTTATATTCCATAATTAGCCCCCTAATATTTAAAAATATTTTTTATTTATTTAACTAAATTATTTATAATTTTTCCATAAACTCTCGGAATGATTCCCCTCAGCATCACTCCCTTAAAAATACATCCTTACTTTTCTTTCAATATCTTTTATTAACTTATATTCAATAGAATCTACAAGAGCTATCCAGCTTGCTTCAATAATATCTTTAGACACCCCAACAGTAGTCCAATGTTCTAGCCCATCAGTAGATTCAATTAATACTCTAACAGATGCTTCTGTAGCTGACCCTGCATCTAAAACCCTAACCTTATAATCTATAAGCCTGACATCCTTAAGCTGTGGATAGAAAATTTCCAAGGCCTTTCTTAATGCTTTATCTAATGCATTAACTGGCCCATCGCCTTCTGCTACAGTCATTTCTTGTTTTCCTTCTACATTTATATTGATTAATGCTGTAGATGTAAAATCTCCTTTTAAAGATGGATGTTCCCCAATTACTTTAAAATTATTAAGTTTAAAAAAAGGCTTGTACTTTCCTATAACTTTTCTTATAACCAATTCTACAGTTCCTTCGGCTCCTTCAAATTGATATCCTTGATGTTCAAGTTCCTTAAGCTTATCTATAATAGTTTGTACTTCCTTACTGTCCTTAGACATATTAGGAAATATCTTTTGAACCTCTTTAAGAATTGTACTTTTTCCACTAACCTCAGAAACTAAAAATCTTCTCGAATTTCCTACAGCTTCTGGATTTATGTGTTCATAAGACTTAGACATTTTAATTACTGCATCTATATGCATTCCACCTTTATGAGCAAACGCTGAGTTTCCTACGTAAGGTGCATAGTCTTTAAGTGTAATATTGGATATTTCTGAAATTATTAGTGCTGCAGTTTTAAGCTTATTAAGTGCCCCGTCCTCTAAAACCTTCATCCCCATTTTAAGTTCTAAAGTTGGTATTATAGCACTTAGATTTGCATTACCACATCTTTCACCTATTCCTATAAATGTGCCTTGTATATGATTTGCCCCAGCACTTGCACTCATTATAGAATTAGCTACTGCCATCCCCATATCATCATGACAGTGTATTCCAATACTTCCTCCAACAAGTTCTCTAACTTCTAAAGTTATCTTTTCAACCTCTGTTGGAAGGGTTCCTCCATTAGTATCACAAAGTACTATTACATCTGCTCCAGCTTCCTTTGCAACCTTTAAGGTTTCTAATGAATATTGCTTATTGCTTTTATATCCGTCGAAAAAATGCTCCCCATCAAATATTACTTCTTTTCCATTCTTTTTTAAGAAGTCTATGGACTCTTTTATAAGTTTTAGATTTTCTTCTAAACTTGTCTTTAATATATCTATAACATGAAAATCTGAACTTTTCCCAAATATAGTTACAGTTTTTGTATTAGCTTCTAAAAGATCTCTTAGATTTTTATCTTCCTCAGCTTTAACTCCTAACCTTCTAGTACTACCAAAAGCTACTATCTTGGTGTTTTTAAGATTAAGTTCATTAACTCTCTTAAAAAACTCCATATCCTTAGGATTTGAACCTGGATTTCCAGCTTCAACATAATGTACTCCTAAATCATCTAATGCTTTAGCTATTTTCAACTTATCCTCTACTGAAAATGAAATTCCTTGCCCCTGTGCCCCATCTCTCAGGGTTGAATCTAGAATAAATACTTCATTGCTCATTGCTAAATCACTCCTAATAACAAACTTTCCCCAAATTAAGTTTCAAAATATTCAGAATGAGAGCTTATATCTTTTTCTCCTCTTTCTAGCGCTGTAAGACCAGTTCTAACTATTTCTTTTATACCATAGTCATCCATTAGTTTAATAAGTGCTGCTACTTTACTTTCATCCCCAGTTAGTTCAATAGTTAAGGTCTCCATGGAAATGTCTATAACCTTACATCTAAAAATCTTAACTATCTCATTTATAGCTGCTCTTTGATTAACATCTGCATTTACCTTTATGAGAACCAATTCTCTATAAACAGAAGAATCTGGATCTAATTCTATAACTTTTTTTACATCTTCAAGCTTAGCTAATTGATTTTTAACTTGCTCTACGATATCACTGTCCCCATTCATAGTTATAGTCATTCTAGATAACTCTGGATTTTCGGTTCTTCCTACGGTTAAACTATCAATGTTATATCCTCTTCTAGAAAATAGCCCCGCAACCCTACTAAGTACACCAGAATAATTCTTTACAACTACTGATAAAACATGTTTATCCATAGTAATCCCCCTTTTTTTGTGTAAATAAAACCCACCTTAATGATATAATCATTATAGGTGGGAATATAATCATTCTATATACCGCCTTTAGTATAATATCACTCGGTTCTAACAAACCCTTGCTTTTAACGGGGCTTACCGGAGATCGCTTACTCACTAATTAATTAAATTAGTTTTCTGGACTCTGCTCTGGAGTGATATCTGTCTAGTAAAAGTATCGGTTTTCACCAACCACCGACTCTCTGAAACTTTAAATTCCAAACAAAAGTCTCCTTCTTAGCATTTCTTTTTACTACTAAATATTAACTTAATAAATCCTTATTTTTAATTTATTGTACTCTCTGATATGAATTTAGTCAACACATTCTTTATTCTTTATTTATTTGATAATATTTATTCTTTTTTATTGTTAAATCTATATTCAAAATCCACAATTTTCTTACTAATCAGAATAATCTCTTGTGAATTATTTATCTAAAGCTTTAATTTATGTTCGTAAAAACCTCTATTTTCCGTGTCTATTTTTGTCGATTTTCTTTTACTCTTATCGTTTTCTCTGTACTTATCTATTCTATCCTTAACCCCATGAGGTTATGATAATTCTAGTTATTATGTTATAATATATATGACTTGATTTCATGTTTCAAGTCCCCCAATGTTAAAAGGCTGAGTTAATTTCTTAACTCAGCCTTTTAACGTTTCTAACTATTAGCTTTTTGCTCTATTAGAGCTCCTAGTTCTTTAGCCATCTTATCTATTTCTTCTTGATTTTCTCCTTCTAGCATAACTCTTACTAGAGGTTCTGTGCCTGAAGGTCTTATTAGAACTCTTCCACATCCATGAAGAGATTTTTCTATTTTTTCTATTTCATTTTTAATTTCAGTATCTTTTTCATGAATATCTTTTTTATCATTTGGAACCTTAGCATTAATTAATACTTGAGGTAAGTCCTTCATTATCTTAGCTAACTCGCTTAAACTTTTTTTGCTTCTTCTTATGGTTGAAGCTATTTGAAGTGCAGTTACTAATCCGTCTCCGGTAGTGTTGTAATCAAGGAAAATTACATGTCCAGATTGTTCTCCACCCAATACATGGCCACTCTTAAGCATTTCTTCTAATACATATCTATCTCCAACTTTAGTTATAGAAGTTTTTATGCCTTCTTTTTCGCAAGCAATCATAAGTCCTAAGTTACTCATAACCGTTACAACTAAAGTGTCGTCTTTTAATCTTCCAAGTTCTTTAAGATGTTTTGCGCATATAGTCATTATGAAATCTCCATTAACAAGATTTCCTTTTTCATCTACAGCTAAACATCTATCTGCATCTCCATCAAAAGCGAATCCAACATCACAGCCTTTCCTTACCACATAGTCCATAAGTTCTTCTGTATGAGTTGATCCACAGTTTTCATTTATATTAGTTCCATCTGGAGTATTATTTATAACATAAACATCTGCTCCTAATTCTCTAAAACATTTTACAGCAGCTTCATAAGCAGCTCCATTTGCACAGTCTAACGCTACCTTTAATCCTTTTAAATCTACAGATATTGTATCTTTTGCAAAATCTATATAATGTTCTAAAGCAGCAATTTCATGAATTTTTCTGCCTAGGTTTTCTCCTGTTGGTGATGGTACATCTTCAAAATTATTTTCTATAACTCTTTGAATTTCATCTTCCAATTCATCTGAAAGTTTTAATCCTTTATCATCAAAAAATTTAATTCCATTATATTCAACTGGATTATGGGAAGCAGATATCATTACACCAGCATCAGCCCCATATTTTCTTGTTAAATAGGCAACTGCTGGGGTAGGAATTACATCTAAACATACAGCTTCTGCACCTACCGAAAGTATTCCTGCAACTAATGCAGATTCTAACATATCTCCTGATATTCTAGTATCTTTTGCAACTAATATCTTAGGTTTATGAGTTCCTTCTGTTAATACATAAGCTCCTGCTCTTCCTAAGTTATAGGCTAAAGTTGCTGTAAGCTCAGTATTTGCTATTCCTCTAACACCATCTGTTCCAAACATTCTATCCATAAAAATTTACCTCACTCTTTCATTAAGTAATTCAATCCACTTATTATTATACAAAAATATAGAAATTGTGCAACTATACTTCAGTATTGCTATTTCCCTGAGGATTGCTTTGATTTTGAAGTGGCTCCATTGCCAATTTATCATAAACAGATTTAGTGGGAATAAGCCATACTTGCCCAGTGCCTCTATATACGTTCAAAAACCCTTCACCAGATGTTACTGAACCTACTATAGATTTAGCTGCTTTTTCTACTGTAAAATCTATATTTCCGCTTCTAAGCATAACAAAATTACCATCAACCTTAAGTGTATCATCTATCAATGTACACTTAAAGACTTCTTTTTCTGGTACAGGAATCTCTAGTACTACAATTCCACTTCCTGAAAGTTTAGTTTGAAAATATCCTTCATTTCCAAGAGCCATTGAACTTAAACTCTTAACTCTAGAAACCCCTACTTCTACATTACTTTCACACGCAAAAAAAAGTCCATCATCAACTATTATCTCTTCATCTTCAAGCTCTAATAGTGCAAAATGTCCAAAGGAGGGCTCTAAAAACATTTCCCCTGTTCCTTTGTACATTGGCTTAAACATGGTTTCTCCTGTGACCTTACTAGCAAAAAATTTCTTTCCAAGACCTAATACTCCCCCTACATTAGAGTGTATTTCTATATCACCCTTCATATAGCTTAATACACCAGATTCAAGAGTTACTGCACTACTATCTAAAAGTATCCTTACTTGTTTAAGCTTAATCCCAGAATCTTTCATAAACTTAAATTTTATAGCATCTTCTATCCTATTTCCCCCTTCTAGAGCATCATACTCAAGTACTTGAAAAACAGAATCACCTGCCATATCACTAAGCATAGTAAGCTTGTTTGTAATATTTAATGAAGATCTCATAATACACCTCTTAACTTAATTTAATAAATTCCTCAATATCTTCTTCAATAGTTTTGAGGGAAGCTCTCCAAAAATCTACATTTCTTATATCAATGTTCATTACCTTAGTAACATCTGCTAACTTATTTTTTCCTGTAATTGATAAAAGTTCTTCATAAACTTTTGGGAAGTCTTTTCCACTTTTTAGATACTCCGCATAAAGACCTTTTGAGAATAATAATCCAAATGCATAAGGGAAATTATAAAAATTACTGTTTGCATAATAATAATGAGGTTTCCAAGTCCACATATAAGGATGTAAATATTCTGGATCTAATCCATCACCATATGCCTCTCTTTGAGCGGTCACCATAATTTCTTTTATTTCTTCAGCTGATAATGCTCCATTTTTTCTTCTCTCAAACAATTCACTTTCAAATAAAAATCTTGAATATATATCAACAATTACTTGTGTGCAACCACTTATTTCTGTTTCTAATATAGATAGAGCTTCTTCTTTGCTTCCAGCTTTTATACCAGCTTTCATCACTATTGTTTCACAAAAAGTTGAAGCTGTCTCCGCTATAGGCATAGGATAATCTGCATTAAGTACCGCTTCATTTTTAAGACATTCTCCATGAAAACCGTGACCTAATTCATGCGCCATTGTAACAACGTCATTAAAGGAGTTTCCATAATTTAATAAGAATCTGCTTTCTCCTAGAAAATGAAGATTTTCGCAAAAAGCTCCTCCAACCTTACCTTCTTTAGGCATGACATCTATCCAGTTCTTATCAAAAGCCATTTTAGCAAAATCAGCTAAATTATCACTAAATGTTCTAAAATTATCTTCAACAAACTTCTTTCCCTTTTCATAAGAAAACTCCATATCAGCATCTGAAATTGGTGCATAAAGTTCATAGAAAGGAAGTCCGTTTTTATATCCTAATAGTTCTGCTTTTTTTCTTAAATACTTTCTGAAAATAGGTAGAGATTCCTTCATAGCTTCAAGCATAGCATTTAAAGACTCTTCATCCATCCTTGAATTAATTAAAGACATTTCTAAAGGGGATTTATATCCTCTTAAATCACTTATAGTTAGAACTTCCCCCTTAATTGCATTTAAGGCCGCAGCTACCCCATCTTCTATCTTTTTATAAGATTCAATCTCAGCTTCATAAGCTACTTTTCTAACTTCTTTATCTTTATCATGAGCCATGTTTAAAACAACTGTAAGTGGCACTTCCTTCTTTTTACCTTTAATATTCAACTCAACTTTGTGATTTGATATTAAAGAATCTTTAAGCTTTAACCAAGCATTAGAACCTGTATTTTGCATTTTCGCTATAACTTTCTCTTCTTTTTCACTTAAAATGTACTTGTTCAGCTCAACTTTTTCTTTTAAGAAAAATTCATATTCTTTCAGGAAAGGAGATTTTTCTAGAAGCTCATCTATATTAGATATTCCTCCTATCCATTTCTCTATCTTTGCATCTGACTCTGCCATATTACTTACATTTTGATTAAGTATATCTGAAGCCTTTAGAGCGTCAGTGTTTTTAGTATTAACACTTAAAGAAAGCTCTATAAATGATCCTAACTTAAAAAAGAAATTTTTCAAAGAACTTGTTTTGTTTATATATTCATGCAGTTTATCTATTACATTATCATAACTTGTAGTTGTATTATTAACCCATGAGTTATAGTCTTCTATTAATGTATTTGTTTTTTGAAGATCACCTTTAAATTCATTACTTTCAAAAGATAAATATAGCTCTTCTAAACTCCAATTTAAACTCATATTTTATTCCTCCTAAATTTCTATAATTATAATTTTTATTATATCATAATTTTATCCAATTATAGAGGAATAAAACCTTACTTATTATATTAATATATCTCTCTTTGTAAATGTTACGTGAGAAATGATGTAGAAAACAATCGTACTTATCAAAAGTAAACCTATACTAAAACCTATAGTTATATTAGGATTATTATATTGTAATGCAATACGCCCACTTAATATTTGACCAGCATCACCATAAGTAGTGAATAGGTAATGGGAAATCTTCTTCATAGGGGATAATATTTCTGTAAGTATTTGAATAAGTACAGTTATCGATGTAGTTACTGCCATTGATATCATACTAGTTTTAACTAAAGATGATACTAAAAACACAAATGCACAACATGCTATTATAAATAGTGCCTGCATAAGAAATGTTCTTATCGTAAAATTCCAAAGTGGTATTTGTTCACCCGTTCCAGCTATCTGAACTAAAGGATGCGCGCCATCCTGAAGCTGACTCATATCAAATTGATACCTAGCACCAAACATAGTAGGCACTCCTGAATATCCAAATCCTCTTAACAATCCAACTAGTAAAAAGGCAACAGTCTCAATAGATAGTATTAAAGTTACACAACTTATTACTACAGCTATAAACTTTGATAATAAAACTTTACCTCTAGATACTGGCTGAATAAGTAAAAACTTCATAGTTGCTGGAGTAAATTCTCCCGATACCATATCACTCATAAATAATGCTATCCCTACAGCTAAAAATATCATCCCCAAAGCCGACATAACTGTATCCATAAAATTAAAGCCTGTTACATCCCATGAGTTTATTGGTTTTAAATTGTTGTCCTTATAATAGTTAAGTTTATCTAAATCTGATTGTATGCTTGCTTTATATCTATTTGGAAGGGTTTCATCCTTTAGCTGATGTTTTAAATCATCTATCTGAATATTTAACTCATCTTTCCAGTTATCTTTAATTGTTCCATCATCTATTTGCTTCTTTAATGTATCAATAGTAGTTTTATTTTTCTCTATTTGCTCTTTCATTTGCAATTTCCTTGTTTCTGATGAAACATCTGAACTGGAATTTGAATCTAAATTCTTAAGATCTTCTTCCATCCACTTATTGTTTTCTTGTAGTTGACTCAATCTACCTTCTGGGGAATTTATTTGATTCATTCTTTTTTCATTAATATAGCTACCAACAAAAAGCATGGCTACAAAGGCTACAAATAGTATTGATATTACATATGTCTTTCCTCTACTGAATATTTTTTTTAATTCATTCCTTATTAACGTAAATAGCATTATCTTACTCCTCCTTCAACAAGTTCCATATATCTTTGTTCTAACCCTTTATGTCTCTTATAAACTTCTACTATCTCTATATCTTCCTTAACTAATTGTTGTACAAGTTTAGGAGAATATCCTTTTGGTATCGAAACTACAACTTGATCATCAAATACGTTAACACTATTTACAAATTTTAAATCTTTCATTAGATTCATAGCCTTATCATCTGCAGTTGTAACTACAACCAATGTTTCTTTTTCTGTTGCTAATCCATCTTCATTTATTTTTTCTACAGACTTTATCTCTCCTCCATTTATAAAAGCTACTCTATCACATAAGTGTTGTACCTCACTTAATATATGTGAAGAAACAAAAACAGACATACCTCTTTCTTTAGCCGCTTTTTTAACTATTTCTCTAAAATCTAATATTCCTGATGGGTCTAATCCATTGGTGGGTTCATCTAAGATCATAAGTTTAGGATTACCAAGCAAAGCAGCTCCAAGTCCTAATCTTTGTTTCATTCCTAAAGAATATTTCTTAACTTTATCCTCTATTCTAGTTCCCAAACCTATTAGGTCTATTATTTCTTCAACGTCTTTTTTAGGTATTTTTCTTATTCTAGCTATCTGCATTAAGTTTTCTCTTCCTGATAAATATCCATATAGCTCTGGATTTTCAACTACAGCTCCTAGGTTAGCTAAAGCCTTTTCTCTTTCTTTTTGTATATCATGTCCTGTTATCATTATATGCCCTTCATTTGGCGCTATAAGACCTACAAGCATTCTTATAGTAGTTGTTTTACCTGCTCCATTTGGTCCTAGAAACCCAAATATCTCTCCTTCTTCTACCTCAAAAGAAATATCTTTTATTATTTCTCTTTTTCCTAATCTTTTTTTAAGATTCTTTACTTCTAAAACTTTCATATTTTCCTCCCTGTATATAAAATAATAAAATTAATAGTTCATTAATAATGTTACCCTTAATTTCTTTCAATATAGTTATTAATATCTTAACTTTTTCTTATTTGCTTATTAATAAATACTTACAACATCTTTATTGCCTATATCTTTCAACATATTGTGACATGATTCATATAATATATTACTGAACAATGGAGGTGTGCCATGATTAATAATACAATTTCAGATTTTATGAATTCTTTAGACGATTTTTCTGATTTACAAGATAGTAATTGTGATTGCAGAAGAAAGAAATGTAAACCTAAGTGCTTTAAGATATGCGAATGTGATTGTGAAGATAAATGCGAAGATAAATGTGAGAGACAAAGACATGTTCATGAGTTTTTGGGAAGTACTAGACTAGCTACCTATGTTGGTGGTGTTCATAACCATCGCTTTGCAGGGGTTACTAGTCAAGCTATTCCTTATGGAAATTCACATGTTCATAAGATTTCTGTTAATACAGACTATTTTTCTGATCACTTTCATGGTATCTGTGTAGTTACCGGTCCAGCTATAGATGTAGGTGGAGGAAAACATGTACATCTAGTTCAAGGATTTACAACTATATCAGAATGCCATAAGCATAGTTTTATATTTACTACTCTAATAGAAAACCCTATACAATAAAAATTTAAAAGAGGTTTTCTGCATTTTTGCAGAAAACCTCCTCATTTTATATTATTTATATTCTTTTGCTTTTTCTTCGTTATCTAATACTCTTATAGTCCCTTGAGCTAAGGCTAAAAGTTCATCTTCTCCTGGATAAACTATTATTGGAGCTATCCAACCTGCTTTTTTAGTTACATCCCTAACTATATCCTTACTATACGCTATTCCTCCAGTTAGAATAATAGCATCCACTTTTCCATCAAGTACAACTGCATATTCACCTATTGCTTTACAAACTTGATATGCAAAAGCATTATATATAGCTGTAGATTTTTCGTCACCAGCTTTAACAGCATCCTCTACTACTCTAGCATCATTAGTGTCTAGATATGCTACATACCCACCATTACCTACTATTTTCTTATAAAGTTCTGCTTGTGTATACTTTCCACTGAAGCATAGTTTTATTAAGTCTCCAGCAGGAGTAGACCCAGCTCTTTCTGGAGAGAATGGACCTTCTCCATCTAATGCATTATTTACATCTATAATTCTACCAGCTTTATGAGCACCTACAGATACTCCTCCGCCCATATGAACTACTACTAAGTTAACATCTTCATAAGCTTTTCCTTGCTCTTTTGCATATCTTTTAGCTACAGCTTTTTGATTTAAAGCATGGAATATTGATTTTCTTGGCAGTTCTGGAACTCCTGAAAATCTTGCTACGTCCTCTAATTCATCAACTACAACCGGATCAACTATAAATGCTCTTACCCCAACTTCTTTTGCTATTTCATTAGCTAATATAGCTCCTAAGTTAGAAGCATGTTGTCCATATTTAGCTAGCTTTAAATCTTCAAGTAAAGTTTCATTTACTTCATAAGCACCACCTGGAATAGGTTTAAGCATTCCACCTCTACCTACTATAGCACTTAAAGTTTCTATATCAAAATTATTTTCTTTTAATGCTTCAAGTATTATTCCTTTTCTAAAATCTTTTTGAGCATATATAGATTCGTATTTACCTATTTCTTCTGCAGAATGTCTTAGTGTTTTCTCAAAAACTTCCTTTTCATTTTCATAAACACCTATTTTAGTCGAAGTAGAACCAGGATTTATTATTAGTAATTTATAAGCCATGATAGCATCTCCCTTATAATTATTTACTTTCTGCTACTAATGCAGCTAAAGCTATTGAATTAACTTTAGTTTCAACAGAGTCTGCTCTAGAAGTTAATATAACTGGTGATGAAGTTCCTACTAAACAGCCCCCATTTCTTGAGTGAGATAGATATGTTAAGCATTTATACATAACATTTGCTGTTTCTATATCTGGAAGCAAGAATACATCTGCTTTTCCTGCTACTGGACTATTTATATTCTTATGCTGAGCCGCTTCCTCTGAAAGTGCATTATCAAGTGCTAAAGGACCATCAACTATACATCCCTTAATTTGTCCTCTTTCACTCATTTTTGATAACATAGCCGCATCAACTGTTGCTTTCATATCGGTATTAACTACTTCAACTGCACATATTGGTGCAACCTTAGGTACTTCTATGCCACATGCATGAGCCACCTTAACTGAATTGTTTATTATATCAACTTTTGCTTTTAAATCTGGGTAAGTATTAAATGCTGCATCTGTTAAAAATAAAAGTCTATCAAACTTATCTATATCAAAAACAGCTACATGAGACATTAATTTACCCGTTCTTAATCCAACCTCTTTATTTAAAACACTTCTTAAAAAAGTTGCTGTATCTACTAATCCTTTCATAAGCATATCCGCTCTACCTGTAGAAACTAACTGAACTGCAAATAAAGCTGCTTTTTTTGCATCTGCTTCGTGGATAATTTCAAATTTAGTTAAGTCCATATCTAACGTTTTAGCTATTTTCTCAATCTTTCCCTTATCTCCAACTAATATAGCATCTGCAATTCCTTGCTCTTTAGCAACTTTTATAGCTTCAAGTACTGGTTCATCTTGAGCTACAGCTACAGCTACTTTTTTTCTGCTTACACTTTGTAATTTTGATAATAATTCATCAAAGTTTTTGCTCATGTATTACACCTCTTTTATAAATTTATTAATATTTCAATGTTTAATTAGCATTTTTTAGAATATTATTAATTATAATCCATATTTATTGTTAATTTTATAACAATAAAGAGTAAAATTTTTTCCTATCTCTATTCTATCAGAAAAAAATACTAAAGCTCCTTTTTTCAGAATATTTAAATTAATCTTTTTTAACTAGGCAATTAATTTTTACTAATTGCCTAGTTAATATTAAATTGGCTTAAACTCTTTAATTATATTCTCAGCGGCTTTTATTCCATCTACAGCTGCTGATACTATTCCACCAGCAAAACCCGCACCTTCTCCTGTTGGATATAGTCCTTCTACAGATACACTTTCAAGTTTTTCATTTCTTTTCATCCTAACAGGTGCTGATGTTCTAGTTTCAATGCCTGTCATTACAGCATCTTTATCCCCAAAACCTTTTATCTTTCTATCAAAAGCCGTTAATCCTTCTTTCAATCCATCAATAACATACCTTGGTAGACATTTACTCATATCAGTTAACTCATAACCAGGCATATAACTCGGTTTAACATTTCCAATAAGTTTTGATCTTTCTCCTCTTAAGAAATCTCCCACTAATTGTACTGGCGCTATGTAATCCCCACCACCAGCTTCGTAAGCTAGTTGTTCATATTTTCTTTGAAATTCTATTCCTGATAAAGGCGATTTTGTCTCAAAGTCTTCAGGTCCTACTGTCACAACAATAGCCGAATTTGCATTTTCTTCACTTCTAGAATTATAACTCATACCATTAGTAACTAATCTATTTTCCTCAGAAGCTGTTGCAACAACTAACCCTCCTGGGCACATGCAGAAAGAATATATTCCTCTCCCTGTTTTTTCACCTTCATGTGTTAATCTATATTCAGCTGCCTTTAATCTTGGATGTCCAGCATATTTACCATATTGATTCCTATCTATAAGCTCTTGAGGATGCTCAACTCTTACCCCTATTGCAAAAGGTTTTTGTTCCATGTCAACACCTATTTTATGAAGCATTTCGTAAGTATCTCTTGAGCTATGTCCTATTGCAAGTATCAATCTTTCACAAGGTATAATATCCTCATTTACTTTTATAGCTTTAACTTTTCCATTTTCTATTGTTATATCTTTAAGTAATGAGTTGAAATGAACTTCTCCACCTAACTCTATAATTTCATTTCTTATTTTCTCAACAACCTTCTTTAATACATCTGTCCCTACATGAGGTTTAGCCTTATATAAAATCTCCTCTGAAGCTCCACCTTTAACCAAAGCTTGCAATACATAATCACATCTGTAGTCTTTTATTCTTGTAGTTAATTTTCCATCTGAGAATGTTCCAGCTCCACCCTCTCCAAATTGAACATTAGATTCTTTGTTTAATATTCCCTTTTCCCAAAATAGTTCTACAGTTTTGCTTCTTTTATCAACTTCTTCTCCACGTTCAAATATGATAGGCTTATATCCATTTCTAGCTAATAAAAGTGCTCCAAACAAACCAGCTGGTCCCATTCCTATAACTACAGGTCTATTTTTTAGCTTTTTATCCCCAATACTCAAATTATCGCTATAGTCCATATCCTCTATCTTTACATCTTTATCTTTAAGCTTGTTTACAATTGACATCTCATTTTCTATTTCTACATCTATACAATAATTAAATTTTATTAAATCTTTTTTTCTCGCATCAATTGATTCTTTTACTATTTTTATTTCTGGTACATCGCTTAAAGGTATATTTAATTTTTTAGCCACCTTTTTTTTTAATAATGAAGTATCCTCTTCTATATTTAAGCTTAAATTATTTATCCTAATTGACATATTTCCTCCTCTAAAACTACTGTTCTTTTTTTGTTATAGTAGCTTTAACTTTATCATTAGATGTTATAGTTATATTTTCTATTGAATTATCAAAAGTTATCTTAGGCGAGATATCATAACTTCCTTCTGTTAAAGAAGTTAAATCAACCTCTCCTTTAAACATATTAACATTTACCTTATTTACGCTGCTCTCATTACCTTTTACAGTTACCTTAACCTCTGTTTTACTTAAAGCAGAATTAAAATTCTCTCCTAATCCTTTAGTAATTAGAGAAACCGAGAAATCCTTAGAAATTATCTTCTCTACTTCCACATTTACAGATATAGTATTATCTACACTCTGTACGCCTTCTGGTAGACTTAACTTTACGCTAATATCTGTTGTGGTAGTTATTTTAGATAAATCTATGGCTTCAGTATATACTTCAGATATTTTATCAGTTATGTCTTTATCTCCCTTTAACTCTATATAGGTTTTAGAAGGAGTTATAGCTTTTATTGCCAAGTCACTTCTTAGTTGCCCAGAAGTTCTAACGCTTACTTTAGCTGGCTTTAACTGTCTTACTGGAACAGTTATATCAACTGTGGATGGTTGAATAGTTACATTTTCGACTACTTTATTTTCATCATCTACAGCTTTTAGCTGTACCGTAGAGAGTAAATCAGAATCTAAACTTTTAAACTCCCCTTTAGCTACAACATTTTGAACTGAATTAACATATTCCGCTGGTCCAGATACATTCACCTTATTATAAGACAAGCTGGTCTCCCCTAAATAATATCCATTTTTAGCTGTTAATGTTAACTCCTGTTTTATTGATACACTTCTAGTCTGAAGCTCATCAATCACTATATTTACTTTCAAATTACTACTTTTTTTAATATTTATATTATCTGGATAATCTACTATCTCTACAGGCACACTGTTTTCACCCTTTTTAAGTACATAATCTCCTAAATCTACGGTTATTTTAAACTGATCTCTCTTTACAGAATAAAGCTCGGATCTAGGTCCCTCTAACTTCAAGTCTACATAAACATTTTGATTTGGCGATAAAGTTAAACCTGAATTATTTAGTGACGTTTCATTTATTAGTTCAACAGGCACCTTATCCAAACTATAGGTGGTAACAGGATTTTCTACATTCGATATGTAAAGCCATAATCCGAAGGAAAGTACTAAACAAATTAGTTGTATTATTATTTGTCGTTTTTTACTACTTTTCTGATCCATACTTTCACCCTTTCTCCTGCTGTTTTAACTCGCTTACTCTGTTTATTTTCTATGACCTTACCTAAAATAGTTCTTAATTTTTCTTTATCATAATTTCTAGTTAATCTTCCATTAATAGCTAAGGATATGGTACCAGTCTCTTCCGATACTATTATTATTATTGCATCACAAATTTCAGATAATCCTATTGCTGCTCTATGTCTTGTTCCTAATTTCTTATTGATATCATTATTTGAGGTTAGCGGTAAAACACATCCTGATGCAACTATCCTACTATTTTTAATAATTGTAGCACCATCATGTAGAGGCGTGTTAACTACAAAGATATTCTCAAGCATAGCTGATGAAACCAATCCATCTATTCTAGTTCCACTGGCCATAAAATCTCCTAAGCCTGTACTTTGTTCAATTACAATCAAAGCTCCTGTTTTAGTTTTTGCTAATGCATCTACTGCAATAACTACTTCATTTATAGTTTTATTTATTTCTTCTTTATCTTGTACTGTATGAATATCATCAAAAGCACTTCTTCCCAAATGCTCTAAAGCTCTCCTTATTTCAGGTTGAAATATTATTACTATTGTTAATACTCCAATAGTAATAGTTTTATTCAAAATAACATATAACATATTCAATCTAAGTACATAGCTAATAGGAATAAGCACAACTATAAATAGTATTCCTTTTAAAAGCTGTTCTGCTCTAGTATCTTTAATAAGCATATAAGATTTATAGAATATATACGCTACTACTAGAATATCTAAAACGGACCAAACTGATATATTTTTAATTGTATTAATAGTTAAATTTATGAACTCGTTCAAACTCTTCACCTCCAGCTAACCCTTATGTATATCTTAAATTATACACCAATTTTTACATTCTTAGTATCATTCCTGTCACAAATTTGTATAAAGTAATCATTAAATCAATAGGATTAACATAATATTAAATATACTTATTATAGAAATGGGGGATTTAAATGAAAATTAAAAATAATCTTCATTATATTATTCTTATAATTGTTTTGTTTATGCTTGTAACTTATATAGGATTTGATTATTTTTCTAAATCTAAAAACACTACATTGATACCATCTACTATTTCATCAATTAACAACTCCTATAATGATTTAGATGGAGTTAATTATGACTTTGATAATATCGTTGAAATATGTAAAGAAAACTTAAATGCGATTAGTTCTTTAAAAACTAAGGATAGCGACTATTCAGAACTACTTAACAATTATAATTCTTACTTTACTAGTTTTATGTCACTAAAAGATAACAAAAATCCTACTTCTAATTATATTATCGTACTAAATTCATTATTAGAAACCCTTGAAGACATTAAAAGTTATTATTCAAACGATGATACTTCTTCTACTATAAAAAATTTTCAATATTTTTATAAATACAATAGAACTTTTTTACTTAAAGAGCTTGATGCTGCTAAAAAATCTCTTAATGCTGAGATTACTAATTCTATAACAACCGATTACTCTAATTCCATGAATAAATTTTATTCAACCTTATCAGCAATATGTCAGAACTTAACACCAGCTCTCCAAAGATGTTATGATAACAAATCAACTGTAGATAATATACTTAATGATGTTTATATAAAACAGGCTGATATCAAAACATTAAAGGAAGAAATAACAAAAGTATCTATACCGCCCGAACATTATTCAAGTTTTGAAGGGCTACAAGAGTTAGTAAAATTATGTGACATATATTTAGAATCCATGAGAGAGGTATTGGTTGCAGAATCTTCTTCTCCTTCTTATGATAAAGAGCTTAAAGACATATATGAAAATCCATTTTCAAAATATGATGACTTGACTATAAGACTTTCCGAATACAGAGAAAGTAATTCTCCTATAATCAAATAAAATTTATGTATTAATATCTTTTTTTGGGTTAAACTACCTTAGAACAGGGTTTATCCAAAAGGAGGAGAAATATGAAGAAATTCTATTTATTTTTATTCTTCTTTTTAACCTTTTTCTTTTTTTTAGGTGGTTACAGGGCATATTCTGTAGAGAAAATAGTCCCTAAGGATTTGACCAACAATATAAGTCTTATGGATATTGACAGCATAAATGGGGAGAGAAGATTATTAACCATTAATAAAAATGAGACTAAAGATTTATACAAGGAAAAAGAAGAAGTTGTTGAAGTTTTTTCTTACAACAACAAAACTCTGTATATTACAGAAGACGACTTAAATTTAATGGCTAAAATTGTTCACGCGGAATCAAAAGGGGAACCTCAGCAGGGTAAAATTGCAGTTGCATCTGTAATTTTAAACAGGGTAACTGACCCTAAATTTCCGGACACTATAAGAGAAGTCATAATGCAAAAAAATGCATTCTCTTGTGTTGTAAATGGAGAGATTAATGTAACTCCTAATGAGGCATCATACGCTGCTGTTTACGATGCTATTAAAGGAGTGGATCCAACAAACGAAGCCTTGTTCTTCTACAATCCATCCATAGCTACTTGTAGTTGGATGAAGAATGTAGAAAAGAAAAAAGTAACTAATATCGGACATCATGTTTTCTTCTGTACTTAAAAAAGGTCGCTTATAGCGACCTTTTACAATTTACTTACATATGAAACTGCATTAAGTGCAGCTATCAAACCTTCTCCAGCTGCTTTTATATACTGGTGTGGTCTTCCTACACAGTCACCTGCTGCAAAACATCCCTTTAAGTTTGTAGCCATATTCCTATCAACTTTAATATGTCCTTCTTCAACTTCTAATCCAGGAACTAATTGATCTGGAGATATAGCATCTCTTAAAAAGAATATTCCATCAGTTATAATTTCTCTATTTTTAAGTTTAAGTTTCTCTACTTTACCTTCACCTACAACCTGCTCAGGAGTATCAAATACAACTTCAACTTTTTCACTTAATGCATAAACTCCTTTATACATAGGTATATAATAAACTTTTGAAGCCAGCTCACTTACATAATTAGCTTCTTCTTCACTTTCAGTATTATACCCCACTATGGTAACAACTTTTCCTTTATACAAAGGAGCATCACAGGTCGCACAATATCCAACACCCTTGCCTAATAGATTTTCTTCTCCATCAATAGGTTTCGTATATTCCACACCTGTAGCTAAGATTACAGAACTAGCTTCATAAATCTTATCATTAACCATTAGTGCATAATAATCTCCCATAGCATATATGTTATTGACTCTTTCATAATTAATACTTATGTGCATTTCTTTAATATGCTTTTCAAAATAATCCTTAAGTTCTGTACCTTTTATGCCTGGAAGTCCTAAATAGTTATTTATTTTAGGAGCTTTAGTAAGCTTTGTACTAAACTCCTTATTTCCAAATATTATAAAATTTTTATTTCTAATTTTGGCATTTATAGCAGCTGAAAGCCCTGCAGGACCAGTTCCAACAATAGCTATATCATATCTCTCACTCATAATATATCTCCCAACATATTAAATGTGTTTTTTAAGTTCGGCTGCAAGAACCTCTTTAGGTTTAAAACCAGTTATAGAGTTAACTAATTCTCCACTTTTAAATACCTTTAGAGTTGGTATTGTTGATACTCCATACTCGTTAGCTAAAGCCGGATTCTTATCAACATCTAGTTTCACGAACTTTACAGCATCCATATCTTGAGAAAGAGAGTCTAATACAGGAGCTAGCATCTTACATGGACCACACCAAGTCGCCCAAAAATCAACTACCACAACTCCATTGTGTTCTTTAACCTCTTCATTAAAATTATTTACATCTACTTGTAACATATTTATACCTCCTTATACCCCCTTAGGGTATTATATGGTATTAATTATAGATTTAGTTTTTCTATTTGTCAACAAAATATATGTCAGCTCTTTTCAAAGGTTCCTTTGATTAATACCTCTTTATTTTTCATTAATATCTTCCCTTTGGCTATAACAGTATCTATGTCTAAATTATCTTTATCTAAAAGAAGAATATCTGCATCTTTACCTTTTTCTATAAGCCCTTTATTCTCCAACTTTAAAATATGTGCTACATTAGAAGTAACTACTTGAAGCACATCCTCTAGCGGTAGTTTTTCTATTAATACAGCATCCTTAAATTCCCTATATAATGATTCTGGTAAACATATACCTACACCTATTATTTGATTTTTTTCATCAAATACTGGTAAACTACCATTACCATCAGAAGAGAAACTTATTTGTTTTAAAGGAACTCCCTCACTTAACATTCTTTTAAGTCCATTACTTGCCTTTACCTCATCTTGTTCTAGGTGTTCAGGATCAGAGGCTGTAGTTAAATCTACATATCCACCATCCTTAGCATATTTTATAGCATCTATAAAAAGTTTCTCATTTCTATTAACATGAGTTGGAAGTAATTGCTCTAAAGGTATTTCCCCCTCTTCTTTTACTCTGAAAAGATAGTTCATCTTATTATTTCCATTACCTAAATGTATATTTACAATTCCTGCTTTACCAGATAAAAGTCCGCCTACTCTAGTATCTGCAACTACTTTTATAAACTCACTATAAGTAGCTTGAGAACTTCTACTGTCACTTATAGCAACTTCTCCAACTCCTATAACCTTTTGCAGAAGAATTATATCATTTTTAATGTTCTCAGTAGCTGTAATAACAGGTATATCATAAGATCCTGTATAACAATATGTTGTTATACCTTCTTCCTCTAAAGCATAAGCTTTAGCTAAAAGTGCTTTTAAGTTTCTAGTGATTCCATCCGTTCCTATACATCCAACTACAGTAGTGGTTCCAGCTTTTATAAATTCACTTAAAGATATTTCTGGCGTCCTGCTTTTAAATCCATCTTCCCCACCAGCTCCCATTATATGTACATGAGAGTCAATAAATCCTGGAACAGCTATAAAGCCCTCTCCATCTATAACATCAATTTCTAAAAAATCCTTTGGAATTTTAATGCTATCATAAATCCCTTCAATTTTGTCATTGGCAAGTACTATAACTTTCCTACCTTCATATTTTGGTGCATATAGCTCTACATTCTTTATGATTTTTATCATTGATGTACCTCCTAAAACTATTGTCCTAATATTTCCTTAATATTAGAGTTATTATACATGGAGTTACTGTATGTATCTTTGATAATTTGAGCATATTTTTTACTTTCTTCCTTATTTATATCTTTATTTATCATAGCTAATTTATAAGTTACCTCTGCTCTATAATCACCATCTGCAAATTCATTTAAGTAATACTTATATTGATCTATTGCTTTATCATACTCCTCCATCTTTTCATAACAAGAAGCTATCATATAAGCAACATGGGGTCTTAAATAGTTTCCCTCACTTATACTGTACGCTTTCTCATATTCTTTTATAGCATTCCCAAAATCTTTAGATTTAAATAATGTATTTCCCTTATCATAAAAATGTTTTACTCCCTCTAAATCTAACAATTCTTTAGATTGACTATATAGCTTCTTTTGATTAGTATCTAAGGTGCTTTTATCCACATCTTTGATAAATTCACCAATTTTTTCGTAATCCTTGCTAGATATATAACTTTTTAAATCATCCCAATTCTTAACAGTCAATTCCTTTTTAACTAATTCATCAATTTTTGCATCATTTTCTTTTTGTTCAGCACTTTCATTGATAGTTATATCACTGCTTGTATTATCTTTTCCTTTAATCATTGAGCTTATAGGCTTTATTAATACGACTATTGCTAATACAACTACTAACGAAGCGCCTATAACTATTTTTTGCTTTTGAGTAACCTTTGGTTTTTCTTCTGGGAAATCAGCTATTTCCTTTTTTAATTCCTTTAACTCTTCATTATTTCTATCTTTTTCTGCTACTTTTATTAAATGAAATTTAGCTTTATCTTGTTCACCTAGTTTAAGGTAACATTTAGCTATTAATATGTTTACATTTATAAAATTAAAGTCACTTTCTCTACATTCTTCTAAAATCTCTAAAGCTTCTTTGATTTTTGTTTTATTAAATAAGGAATTTGCTTGAACATACATCTCTAATTTATTAGAATCTTCCTCTAAAGAAATTAAATATTTTTTAGCAGTTTCATCGTCATTAAAATCCTTACATATTTTCCAGGTAGCTTTAGCACCTTCATAATCACCTTCTATATATAACAATAATCCTTTTAAATTAATTAATGCAGCATTCGATAGCCCTAATGACATACCTATTTCACATACATCTAAAGCCTTTTCTAAGTTACCATTTGAATAATGTTTCATCGCTCTATTATAAAGTTTACTTCCTTCATTTTTCATTATTAACATCACCTCAACATATTTCTACATAAAATTATATCATATATAAAAAACTAGATGGTTAACAAAATGAAAAACATTGTAGGAAATTTAAGGATTATATAATAAAACATCACAAAAAAGAGCTTTATATCTATATTATTGATACAAAGCTCTTTAAATATATTATTTACTATTAAAACTTTCTATTCTAAGTATATTATCCACACTTTCCAAAGAGTCTAATTCCTTTATTCTATCTACGGAATTCATTAAATCTCCCTCTTTAGTATGGTGAGTTATTATAACTAATGAAGCACTATCTGCTTCTCTCTCTCTTTGAATGATTGATCTCATACTTACATTATTTTTACCAAAGATAGTAGTTATATCTCCTAATACTCCTGGTTTATCTTTTACTGTTATTCTTAAATAATATCTTCTATTAACCTCTGACATAGGTTTAAGATTTCTTTCCCATAAATTATTCTTTATAGCAGAATAATTTTCTAGATTACTTTCGTTTCTTAATACAGAAAGTATATCTCCAACCACAGCTGAACCAGTTGGTAAATCTCCTGCTCCTCTTCCATAAAGCATTAAATCCCCTACTGCATTTCCTTTAATGAATATAGCGTTAAAAGAATCATAAACATTTGCTAATGGATGAGTTTTAGGTATAAGTGTTGGATGCACTCTTAGTTCTAATTCTCCATTTACATCTTTTGCAATAGCTAGAAGTTTTATTACAAAACCTAATTCCTTGGCATACTTTATATCCATAGAGTTTATCTTTGTAATTCCTTCTCTATAGATATCTTCATATCTTATCTTTGTTCCAAAGGCTAAAGATGATATTATAGCCAACTTATAAGTAGCATCATATGCTTCTATGTCCGATGTCGGATCTGCTTCTGCGTAGCCCTTTTCTTGAGCTTCTTTTAAAGCATCATCAAAATCCATGTCTTCTAGTTCCATTTTAGATAATATATAATTAGTTGTTCCGTTAACTATTCCATAGATCTGTTCAATTTTATTTGCAGCTAAACTTTCATTAACACCTTGAATTATAGGAATTCCTCCTGCTACAGAAGCTTCGTAATAGAACATTACACCTTCTCTATCTGCCGCTTCAAATAACTCCTCTCCTTCAGTTGCTAAAACCATTTTGTTAGCTGTAACTACATGTTTTTTCTTACTCATTGCCTCTAACATATATTCTTTGGCAGGGTTTACTCCTCCCATAAGTTCTACAACTATCTTTATTTCTTTATCTTCTACTATGTCTAAATAATTTGTTGTTAATATTTCATCTGGAACTTCTACCCCTCTAGCTTTATCTTTATCTCTAACTAGAATCTTAGAAATTTCTACATCATAACCAGAACGCTTTCTTATCTCTTCTCCGTTCTCGTTAATTATATTCCAAACTCCTCTTCCTACATTACCTAAACCTAATAAGGCAATCTTTATCTTTTTCATTACGCTCCCCCTTTTTATTTAATAAAACACCCCAATGAAATAAATAAAAAGTCAAATATAAATTATATTATATCTATATTTTAAATAAAATTCCACATAAATATTCCTATAAAAAAATATACGTTACCTTCTGTAGCAATTTTCATCTTTAAATGTCCGAACATTCGAACATTCGAATGTTCGGACATTTAAAGATGAAAAAAAAGAAGAAGTGATTTCTCACTTCTCCAATACGCATTTTGATTAAAGAGCTATCTATATATATCTATTGCTCCATTATTAATTTTTTAGCATTTAGCATTGATGAAGCACTCATTGAGAACTCATCTAAGCCATATTCTACTAGTGTAGGTATAGCTGTTTCATCGCCAGCCATTTCTCCACACATTCCTACCCACTTACCATGTTTGTGTGCACCATCTATTGTCATCTTTATTAATCTTAACACTGCTGGGTGCATTGGGTTATATAAGTATGATACTTTTTCACTCATTCTATCAGCAGCAAGTGTGTACTGAATTAAATCATTTGTTCCTATTGAGAAGAAGTCAACATGTTTTGCTAGTTCATCAGCATAAACAGCTGCAGCTGGAATTTCAACCATGATACCCCATTGAATTTTATCTGAGTATTCTTTTCCTTCAGCTTTTAACTCAACTTTACATTCTTCTACAACTTCTCTTGCAGCTTCGAATTCTTCTAAGCCAGAAATCATTGGGAACATTACTGCAAGATTTCCATAGATAGAAGCTCTTAATAAAGCTCTTAATTGAACTTTAAATATTTCTTTTCTATCTAAACAAAGTCTTATTGCTCTATATCCTAAGAATGGATTCATTTCTTGTGGTAATGGCAGGTACGGAAGAGTTTTATCTCCACCAATATCTAAAGTTCTTATTACAACTTGCTTTCCTTCCATTTTTTCAAGAACATATTTATATGATTCATATTGTTCATCTTCAGTTGGAGCACTATCTCTATCCATATATAAGAACTCAGTTCTGAATAGACCTACTCCATCTCCACCGTTTGCTAATACTTGAAGAACATCTTCTGGCTTACCTATATTTCCACATACTTCCACTCTTTTACCAGTTTTAGTAACTGTTTTAACATCTACTAATTTTCTTAATTCTTCTTGTTCTTTTAAGAAGTTTTCTCTTTTAGCTTTATATTCTTCTATTGTAGCATTATCTGGATTTATGATAACATCTCCATTTATACCATCAACTATGATTGTATCTCCAGCTTTAACAGAAGTAGTTATATCACCTAATCCAACAACAGCAGGAATTTCTAAAGTTCTAGCCATTATCGCAGAGTGAGATGTTCTTCCTCCTATATTAGTTAAGAAAGCTATTACCTTACTTCTATCTAATTGAGCAGTATCTGAAGGTGTTAAGTCGTGTGCAACAACTATTGTATCTTCTTCAGTTATAGAGAATGCATCCCCGCCTTTTCCTGCAAGGTTAGCTATTATCCTGCTAGATACGTCTTTTATATCAGCTGCTCTTTCTCTCATGTATTCATCATCCATAGATTCGAATATCATTACAAATGTGTTAGTAACACCTTCTACAGCCTTCATAGCATTTAAGCTATTGTTTTCTATTTCCGCTTCCATTTGTCCACTGAATTCTGGATCGTCAAGAAGTGTTATATGAGCTTCAAATACAGCTGCTTTTTCTTCACCCATTTCTTTAGCAGCTTTTTCTTTTATTTTCTCTAATTGAGCTTTTGATGCGTCTAATGCTATATGTAATTTTTCTTTTTCACCTGCTATATCACTTACTTTTTCATCAGTTATAATTATTTCTTCATGTTCTTGTATATATGCTTTTCCTATAGAATAACCTTTAGAAGCTGCAATTCCTTTTTTCATACTAGAATTCCTCCTTATAAAAATAGCTATTAGCTTATATATTTCTCAATAAATCACCATATAAATAACAAGCAATTATAATGCCAAATATATTGTTTTCAATGCAAACAATAATATTATAACACACTTTTTTAAATTTATATGAAATGTAAATGTTTTTATAGTAAATGTATATTCACACTTTTAACTTTATTTTACAATTACTTAATATTTTGTTGAAAAATTTATCCTAAATTTAAATTTTCCTGATACTTTTTATCAAGAAAATACAAAACCCTTGCTATATTAAGGGTTTATGTTAAAATTATATTGTTGATATTTTTTATCAACCCTATCATTTTTGATAAATTTTATCAAGGAGTGGTCTTATGTATACAAAATCTATATCAATTTTAGACCCCAACGGACTTCATACTAGAATTGCAGCCATGATAGTTAATAAAGTAGATAAGCTAAAATCTAAATATAATGTTAATCTTTATATTCAAAAGCCACCTAAAACTGACTGGCTTGGAGTTTCTATGCTTGCTCTACTTTCTTTAAAGGTTCATTATAAAGAATCTATAAATATAGGGGTAAAAGAACATACCGAAGCTGCTACAGCTGCGCTAGATGAGCTTTATTCATATATACTAACTAAGGTTAATCTTAATTCCTCTATGATGGAACAAATTGATGTATTCATAGAAGAGAGTAAAATAGCTAACGAACAAATTTTAGACTCTATTCCAATAGGAATCGTTGTAATTGACTTAAACTCAAATATAACTTACATAAATGATTATGCTCTTAAGGTATTTGAAAAGGAACATGTTAAATCCATAGGTAAATCTATTGAAAAGATAGTACATAATACTAAACTGCCTAATATAATAGCTAATCCTCAAAAGCAATTTGGGCAGATTCAGCATATAAACGGAAAGATTATTACTGTAAACCGTAGTCCTATTTTTAACAACTCCAAACTCATTGGTGCCTGTGGAGTTTTTCAAGATGTATCTGACATAGTCGGCATGAAAGAATTAAATGAAAAATTCAAAAAAATCCTTGAAAGTTCCCATGACCTAATTTGCTTTGTTGATGAGAATGGTTTTATTAATTATACTAATCCTGCTTATGTGAATTATTTAGGGGATAGTTCCAACTATTTAGGCAAAAGCATTTTTGATATATCCCAAGATGGATTGAGAGTTAAAGTATTTAATACTAAAGAAAGAGTTGAAAATGTTGTCCATACAAAAAATAATATAGATATTATTTCTACAGTTACTCCTTTATTTATAGATGGAGAATTCAAAGGAGTTTTATCTACCTCTAAGGTAATTTCTGAGATGAAGGACTTAGTTAATAAACTAGAGTTATCTGAAGAACAACTTAAGTATTATAAAGAAGAGCTTTTAAAACACACTCTTAACTCAAAAGCTTTCAGCGGAATAATTGGAATAAGTTCCTCTTTAAAAGATATTTTATATATTTCTCAGAAAGCTTCTGAAAGTACTTCTACAGTTTTAATACGAGGTGATAGTGGAACAGGAAAAGAGCTTATAGCTAGTGCTATCCATCAAAATTCAAATAGAAACAATAAACCTTTTATAAAAGTGAATTGTGTTGCTATACCTGATAACTTGTTAGAAAGTGAATTGTTTGGTTTCGAGAAAGGTTCCTTTACAGGTGCAATTAAATCAAAACCTGGTAAGTTTACTATAGCTGATGGCGGAACTATTTTCTTAGATGAAATAGGCGATATGCCACTATCTATGCAGGTGAAGTTACTTAGAGTTCTTCAAGAAAGAGAAGTTGAAAGCATAGGTGGAATTGCACCACAAAAGATAGATGTTAGAGTAATTGCTGCAACCCACAGAGATTTAGAAGAAATGATTAAAAACGGAGAGTTTAGAGAGGATTTATATTATAGGCTTAATGTCCTATGCATTCAACTTCCTCCTCTAAGAGATAGAAAAGAAGATATTCCTGATTTAGTAGAGTTTTTTATACACAAAATGAACTCTCGATTAAATAAAAATATAAAAGGAATAACTAAAGAAGCTTTAAATCATCTTATAAATTACTCTTGGCCCGGTAATATACGTGAGTTAGAGAATATAATTGAAAGAGCTATTAACCTATCTTCAAGAGACATAATAACTCCAAGAGATCTCCCCTACTATTTTAGAGAAGATGGAAAACATAAAGAAAGCCTCTTACCGCTTGATCAAGATGAACTTCTAACTTTTGAAGAGTACGAAAAGATAATTATAGAAAAGGCCATGAAAGTATATGGTAGCTATAATAAGGCTGGTAAAGCCTTAGGTTTAACTCATAGAACCATATCTTTGAAGTGTAAAAAATACGGAATTGAAGTTAATAAATAGGATACAGGAGGCTACATAAGCGAGTTTTAAGCGCAAATGTAACCTCCTTTTATTTATCTGAACTATTTATATCATCAACTACCTTCTCTGCAAGCCTTCTATAAAAGTTACTCATATTAACTAGTGAGCTTAATAAAATTAATTTCCTATTAAATCCATCTAATATACCCTTTTCAATTTTAAGTTTATCTTCTATGTATTTTAACCTATCTGCGGCACTCTCTTTAAAAAGATTTACATCTTCCCCATATACTTCAGTATAATCTCTATATAAACTTCTTATGTCATACTCTTCATTATTATTTAAAGTTGAAACTATTGGAGTTAAAACTTTTTTTATATCACTTATAGATAAAGAACCCTTTAATTCATATATAAGAGATATAAGTATCAGATGTTCTTTAGAATATTTTTTGTTTTTTATGGGCATAAATATTTTATCTTTTGCATAGTTGTTAATCATAGTTTTGGTTAAAACTTTATCTTCTTCAGTCCTTAAAGTTTTATTGTATTTATTTTCGAATAACTGAATTACTTGATCCATATATAAATCTAGCTCTGGTATTTCATCTAATTCAATAATTTCATCTAAATACAAATTATCTATCAATTTATCTAATTCATTTTTATCCATGTAAACCTCCAAGGTGTAGTTTTATTTACTACATTCTATTATATTTATATCATATACTTTATAAATTATCGACATTAATTGTAATTTAATATTACTGTAAGAAAATTTTTTAATAAATATGGTAATATATTATTGACATATGGATATAATACCATCATAATATAATCAAGATACAACATAGTTATAGTAACTACATGTTGTCACTAGGAGGTTTTAATCATGAATAAATATATTAGAGAACCTATAAATGGATTAACTCATTTATTTGGTGCTATTGCTTCACTTGTTGGATTAATTGCTATGATCGTTAAAATAGCGTTTTCCTCAGCCACACCTTTAAATATTACTGCAGTAATAATATTTGGTATTAGCATGATACTTCTTTACTCTGCTTCTGCTACTTATCACATGGTTATTGCTTCTGACAAGGTAATAAGCTTTTTAAGAAAACTTGATCATTCAATGATTTTTGTACTTATTGCTGGTTCATATACCCCTATCTGCTTAATAGCTCTAAATGGAGTTACAGGATGGGTATTATTTTCAATCATAATGACAATAGCTGTTCTTGGAATATCCTTTAAAATGATTTGGTTCAATTGTCCTAGATGGCTTTCAACCTTAATATATATACTTATGGGATGGATAGCTGTATTTGCTATAGTTCCTTTATATTCTGCCATATCTCTTAATGGGGTTTTGCTTTTAGTATTAGGTGGAATTTTATACACAGTTGGTGGTGTGATTTATGCAGTTAAACCAAAATTCCTAACTTTTAAACACTTAGGTTTTCATGAGATATTCCACATCTTCATATTATTAGGTACATTATCTCATTATTTTTGTATATTTAAATATGTTTTATAGTAAGCTTTTATATCTGGAGGTAGAGATTCATTCCTACTCCAGATTTTTTTATTTCAGAAAAATTTAAGATATCCTTATGAAAAGTTTTATATACTAACGGTCTTAATATGCCTTCCATTATGATAAAATAGTATTAATTACTTTGGAGGATATTTGAACTTTATGACTTATTTTATTAATATAGATTTTTTAAATTCTCTTTATAGAGAACTTTGGTGGAATTCTAGTACTGAGTTAAACTTTAATTTAACTTCTACTGATTACTGGAATAAGATACAAAACGAAAAACTTTTCAACTCACAAATTGATATCTTTTTAAAACATATCAATCAATTTCCAGAAGATATAAATAGACGATTGGAGTGGAAAGAAGATTTTTATAACCTTATTGATTCTACAATTTATAAAAACGAAATGTTCAGTCTAGGTACTCTAGATAAAACAATGAAAGAAGAGTTTATAATCAGCACTAAATTATTTATCAAAAAGTGCAAAAATTTAGATTCTTCCTTATCTTTTGAGGATATAGGGCAAGCTTTACGAAACGTATGGATAGTTAACATTTTTCAAAAAATTTTAAATCTCCCAATGAAATTAACTGATGCTATTTCAGGTTACAGCCTTCTTTATCCCTACACCGATAATTTTTTAGATGATACTACTGTTGATTTAACCACAAAAAAAACTTTCAACTTGAATTTTTCTAAAAGGTTAAAAGGAGAACCTGTAATTTCAAAAAATCCCAATGAAGATATTATTTTTGACTTAGTTTCGCATATAGAATCGGTATTTAATCGCGCGTCTTATCCACTTGTATATGAGAGTCTTCTACTAATTCACAATGCACAAGAAAGAAGTCTGCTTCAACAAGATGCAATTACCCTTCCATATGAAAGTGATATACTTGGTATATCCATTGAAAAAGGAGGCACTTCTGTTTTAGCAGATGCTTATCTAATAGATGGTTCACTTACTAAAGAAGAGGAAATCTTCTCCTATGGCTATGGCTTTTTCCTTCAACTCTGTGATGATCTTCAAGATATAAAAAAAGATTTAGAGAATAATCATATGACGATAATGTCTCAACTAGCCGGTAAATACCCTTTAGACTCAATTACTAATAAGCTGATTAATTTAGTATACTATGTAGTTAATACAGCTGATTGTTTTAAGTATTCTAAATCTAATGAGTTAAAAAAACTCATTAAGGATAATTGCATTCAAATGATATTGTTTGCTATTGTAGATAACAGAGAATATTATTCCAAAGAATATATAAGTACTATCGAAAAATACTTACCTTTTAGACTTTCTTATATTAAAAATATAAAGAGTAAACTAAGTAAAAAATTTAAAACCCTTAGTTCCTCTTACTATGGTCTGTCTTTAGAAGAAGTGTTTTTATTTCTACTGGAGGATTAATTCTTATTCAAATTAAAAGGAGCTATTAAATGGAAAAACTTTATTACACTAATCAATATGAAAAAACTTTTACTGCTGAAGTACTTGAAGTAATAGAAAAAAATAATGAATTTCATATAAAACTTGATAAGACCTACTTTTATCCTGAAGGAGGAGGCGCACCTTCTGATACTGGTACTATAGAGGTCTCACCCATAAATTATGTATATGAGGAAAACGGCGATGTTTATCATGTGAGTTCAGTTAAACCTATTAAAATCCACAGAGTTAAGTGCTCTATAGATTGGAAAAGACGATTTGATATTATGCAGCAGCATCTAGGACAACATATTCTTTCTGCTTCTTTTTCTAAGCTTTTTAATACTTCTACTATTGGTTTTCATTTAGGAGAATCTATCTGCACTATTGATATTGATAAGTTTTTTACTAAAGATCAAATTGATGAAGCTGAAAATTTATCTAATAGCCTGATATTAGATAATATAACTGTAGAATTTCTCTATCCTACTAAATCAGAGCTTAAAAAAATGCCTATAAAGAAAATTTCACCTAAGATAAACGAACAGATACGTGTAGTTAAAATTGGAGACATTGATTTTAATCCTTGCTGTGGATTACATCCTAAATCCACTATAGAAGTACAATTGATTAAAATCCTCAAATGGGAAAAATATAAGAATTCCACTAGAATACACTTTTTATGTGGAGAGAGAGCAATAAAAGAAAATCTTCAAAAATACATATTTTCTACTGAAATATGCTCTTTGCTAAAATGTAGTGAAGCCGAAGCCATAGATCAAATTCAAAAACAAAGAGACGAGTTAAACAAAATACTAGCAGAAAATAGACTTCTTAAAGATAAGATATCTAACTATGAGATTAAAGACATTTTAGAAGAAAGTGAAAAAATATCTGGTATCACTGTGGTTAAGAAAACTTATGCCAGCGAAAGTTTGAAATATATTAACACCCTAGCTACCAAATTAACTACTTTTAATGATGTAATTGCTCTTTTTGCTGTAAAGGATCAAGACAAGGCTAATCTTATATTCTCTTGCTCTAAAAATATTAACTTTATAAGTATGAATTTGCTTCTTAAAGATGCTATTAGCCTTATTGATGGAAAAGGTGGCGGAAGCACTTTTTCCGCTCAAGGTGGGGGTAAAAATACAAACAATCTCGATTCTACCTTAGATTATGCTTTCATGAAAATTAAAAATACTCTTAATGAAAATAAGTAGGATTTCTCCTACTTATTTTTTATAAATCATCTATTAATGCTCCAGCTTTTGCATAAGCTGTTGATTTCGCTTCAAAGAAATCTGTTTTAACTTGATTAGCATCTGCGTAAAAATCAACCCATTGAGCTGGATTATCTTCATATCCCTCATATAGTGGCTCAAACCCTAATGACCATGCTCTTAAGTTTCCTAGATACTTTATATAGTCTTCTATCATTTGCTTGTTTATACCTGCTATATTATCTCCTATAACATAGTGCCCCCAAGCTATTTCATTTTCAACCCCTGTTTTAATCATTCCTCTAAGCTCTTCCACTATTTCAGGAGTGAACATTTGAGGTTGCTCCTGCTGAAGTTCTTTTATTATGCTTCTAAAGAGCCATAAATGTGTATTTTCATCTCTATTTATATATCTTATCTCTTGAGCTGAACCTGGCATCTTACCATTTCTCTCTAGATTATAGAAGAACATAAATCCTGAATAGAAGTATACACCCTCTAATATATAGTTAGCCATTATTGCTCTTATAAAGTTTCTTTCAGTAGGAGATTCTACAAAGTCGTTATATAAATCTCCTATGAATTTATTTCTTTCTAAAAGTATCTTGTCATCTTTCCATTGGTATAATATTTCATTCCTTTTCTCTGGAGAGCATATGGAATCTAACATATACGAATAACTTTGAGAATGGACAGCTTCTTGGAATGCTTGAATAGTTAAGCATAAATTTACTTCTGAAGCAGTTATAAAGTTGTTTATATTCCCTAAATTAGCTGTTTGTATTGAATCTAAGAATATTAAGAAAGATAATATCTTATCATAAGCCACTCTTTCTTTCTCAGTAAGAGCTTTATAGTCCTTTAAATCTTGAGATAAATTTATCTCTTCTGGTATCCAGAAGTTATTCATAGCCTGCCTATACCAGTCTGAGGCCCAATTATATTTCATATTATTAAAATCATTTAAATTTGTAGTATTTCCATTTATCATTTGTTTTTTAGATGTGTCTATATCACCATTTTCATTAAATAATGGCTTTTTATTAATTAAATTACTCATTTTACCCTCCTAAGCTGAACAACTTTCACAATCTTCAACTGTTAATGATTTTGATCTTACATAGTAGATACTTTTTACTCCATACTTACATGCATCTATATATAAATTCATTATTTGTCTCATAGTGTAGTTTGTAGTTATATATAAATTAAATGATTGACCTTGATCTATATGTCTTTGTCTTACACCATTCATTTTTACACTCCAAGCCTGATCTATGTTATAAGCAGATATATAGTACCAATAGTTATCCATAGAAAGGTTAGGAGCTGTCTTAGGTGTTATACTCCCTTTTTTCTCTTCTAACCAGAATCTAGCCATAACTGGATCAACACCCTCTGAGGTTCCAGCTATAGTAGCTGTAGATCCGTTTGGTGCTACTGCAATTAAATACCCATTTCTCATACCTTGGAGTTTTACTTCCTGTTTCAACTCTTCCCATCTTGGTGAGTTATACTCCCTTAATTCAAAATAATCTCCATTATCCCAATCTGAACCTTTAAAATACTCGTAGTATCCTTTTTCTTTGGCTATGTTCATACTTGCTTTTATAGAGAAATAGTTGATATTTTCATAAACTTTATCTGCAAAAGTTTCATGTTCATCTGATGTCCATCCTATTTTATTGTTTGCTAACATGTGGTGGTAACCAGATGTTCCAAGCCCTATAGCTCTATATCTTTTATTAGTTACTTCTGCAAAAGGCACGGAATAGTAGTTTAAATCTATAACATTATCCATAGCTCTTATCTGAGTTTCTACTACATACTCAAGTTCCTCTTCATTTAGTACTTCTATATTACCTAATACAAGAGATGATAGATTACATACAACAAAATCTCCTGACTTTGTTTTCTCTATTATTATTTTATCACCATTCTCATCTACTATTTCTTCTTTATATATTTCCATGGGACTCATATTTTGCATTATTTCCGTACATAAATTAGATGAATAAATCATTCCCTTATGTTTATTAGGGTTCATTTTATTTACAGTATCTCTATAAAAAGCAAACGGTGTTCCCGTCTCTGCTGCTGACTTTATTATGAGTCTTACTATATCTTTAACAATCATCGCTCTTTTTTCTATTTTTTCATCTTCTACACACTCATAATACCTCTTTTCCCACTCTTCACCATAGAAATCTTCAAGAGAGTATCCCTTAATACTTCTAATTTCATGAGGACACATCATATACCAATTTGCATCTATATTAGTTTCTGCAAGTTTCCAAAATAAATCTGGATAACAAATTCCTGGAAATACGTCATGAGCTTTTTTTCGATCATCTCCATTGTTTGTTCTTATTTGAAGAAATTCCGGCATATCTTTATGCCACGCATCTAACCAAATAGCTACACTACCATTTCTTACACCTAGTTGGTCAACAGCCACAGCTGTATCGTTAAACAGCTTTACCCATGGAATAACTCCTCCTGAAGCTCCTTTAAAGCCTCTTATAGGTGATCCTAATGCTCTTATCTTCCCTATATATATACCCATTCCACCGCCAAACTTTGAAACTTTAGCAAAGTTATCTATTGACTTATAAATTCCATTCAATGAATCATCTACTGTATCTATAAAACATGAGCTTAATTGATAGAAAGGCTTTCTAGCATTAGACATTGTAGGTGTTGCCATAGTAGCTTTTAATGAACTTAAAACATCGTATATTCTTTTAGCCCAATATAATCTATTTCCCTTTTTTTCTGGTATAGCTAAATGCATTGCTATTCCCATAAACATCTGTTGTGGTAACTCTAGAGTTTTTCTATTGAAGTCTTGAATTAGATATCTTTTATCTAAAAGGTTTATTCCACTATAAGTAAATAGAAAATCTCTCTCAGGTTTTATCTCTTTTTCTAATTCTTGTACTTCATCCTTTGTATAGTTATCTAATATGTATTTTCCATAAAGACCTTTATCAGTTAATGTTTCGATAAAACCATATAAATTTTCATAAGGGTTTTCTTCTTCTAATCCTCTGTTTTCCTTTACTTTATTATATAATAAATGTATATATAATCTAGCAGCACCCACTTGCCACTGTGGCTCTTCCCCTGAAGTTAATTCAAGCAGTATCTGCATTACACTTTTTGTTAATTCAGTCTCCTTCATATCTGGAATTATTATTCTATTTAAAGAGTTTTTTAATTTCTCCTCATTATATACTTCTTTTTCACTCCCTATTGCTTCTAATGCCATTTCACATAAAGCTTTCAAATCCATAATACTCTTCCCCTCTTCACTATATATTGTGGTCATTCATTGCATACTTTTTATTTATGCACAATATATTGACTTGTTAATTATAATGGTAATTTGTAGATTTGTAAATTTCAATAATTCTAGTTTGTATTTAAAATTCTATAGTTATCTCTTATTTTCTTATTATTTCCTTGTAATTGATATTTTTTATCTTTTAAAACAAAAACTTAGATAATATGATTTATCGACAAAAAAGCAGGAAAATATCTAATCCCTGCTTTAGGTTTATTTCTTTAACATAACATAAGTTTTAAACATATCTCCTTCAACTTCTAATTTTAAGTCACCATCATGCATTTCCACTATACTCTTAGCTATAGCTAGCCCTAGTCCAGAACCCTCAACATTTGAGTTTCTAGACCTATCTCCTCTTACAAACCTCTCCATCATATCTTCAGGCTTAAAATTCATCTCATAAGAAGAAATATTTTTAGTGCTAATAGTTACCCAATTACCATCATCAAAAATATCTATGTAAATTCTTGTGTTTGCTAAAGAATATTTTATTGCATTTACAATTAGGTTATCAAAAACTCTGACCATTTTATCCGGATCAATCTGTATAAAAACACTTTCGCTATAAGATATTACTCTAGTTGTTAATCCTTTTTCTTTAAGTTTATCTTCCTGTTCACCTATTACCATATGAACTAATTGAACTATATCTACTTCATATTTATCTAAATTAATCTTTCCTGAATTAAATTTAGACATTTCAAATAAATCTTCTATTAATCCCTGTAATCTTTGAGACTTAGTTCCAAGTATCTTTAAATATTGTTTTCTTTCCTCATATGTTATGTCATCTCTATCTAGTATATTTACGTAATTTATTATCGAAGTGAGCGGGGTTTTTAAATCATGAGAAACATTAGATATAAGTTCTGTTTTTAATTGTTCATTCTTTATTCTTTCTTCGGCAATTATTTTATACTCTTCCTGAATATATTTAATTCCCTCTACAATTTCATTCATCTCTCTTTTATCTGTATACGTTAATTTTATATTCATGTTCCCATTTTTAAATTCTCTAACTATATCAAGCAACTCATACACGAATATATAGTTTCTAAGAATGCAGAATATAAAATACCCTATGTAGAAAAGAATTGATGAGAAATTAATAATGTCCACAAGTTTATTAGTCATAATTAAACTGTTTATATATCTATTAGTAAATAAGTTTATAACACTATCTATAAAAGTGAAAAACTTAGTCGCATCTAATACCCCAATTGCTATATTAAACATAATAAGAAAAATTGTGAATTTAACTATTCTTTTATTTATATTTCTTAAAAATCTTTTTGGAGTTTCCTTTAAATAATACATAGTTTCTCCAAATTTACTTTTATAAATCCCTTCAATTATAAACCCATTCCCTTTGCGTTTTATCAATTCTTCATACTTTATTATTATTAATATTACTAAAGATAGGTTTAAAATATAGGTTATAAATAACACTCGACTTTTTATTATGAAATTTTCATAATAATCTGCTTTAATGAAATAATATTCAGTTATATTCTCTATGTTTTTTTTAACCTCAGGAGTTAACATATTTTGATCCATGCTATTAACTTCATTGAAGTTCTTTTTATTATCTACGCTATACCATATTACGCCTTGAGACTGATGCAAATTTTCAAAAAGTGTATTGATATCTGCTCCTCCATCAATTTGCTCAGCTAACCAACTCCTATTTGTTATATAATAGTACTTTCCATTCTCATCTTTTTTATCTTTTATTATGTATAAATATCCTATAAAAAATCCATCACCTATAATATTGCTATTACTAAGATTTCTATTATCTTTTATAAATTTTTCTCCCATATTCATAATATTTGATTGAGTTTGAATATTATGAATTAAAACCTTACTTTCTTTTTTCAGTCTATTCTTTCTATAGTTATCTGGACTAATAATTGCATCCATAGCAAAAATACCTTTAGATGCCTGTTCTACAAATATTCCCAAAGCATTAAAAGTTAATATTACTATACATATACATATAACAAAATCTATTATATAGACGTTATCTTTCCACCTTATATATCTATTTTTGAATTTTGTACCCAATACCCCACACCACCTTTAGATACTCAGGCTCTTTTGGATTTATCTCAATCTTCTCTCTTATTCTTCTCACGTGCACGGTAACTGTATTTTCACTATTATAAAAAGGCTCATCCCAAACTCTTTCGTATATCTCCTGTATAGAAAAAATTCTACCTGGGTTAGAAGCTAATAATAACAGAATTTTATACTCCGTAGCAGTAACTTTTATTTCTTTACCTCTTACCGTAATACTTTTTGTCTCTTTATTAATAACAAGATCCCTTATAACTAAAATCTCACCTTCTATTTCTTTTTCTCTTTGTTTAGCTATAATCGGGTTATCATATCTTCTTAATTGAGACTTAACTCTAGCTACTAGCTCTAAATGATTAAATGGTTTAGTTACATAATCATCTGCTCCCAAGTTAAGACCAAGTACCTTATCAGAATCTTCGCCTTTAGCAGACAGCATTATTATAGGTACATTACTTTTCTCTCTTATTTTTAAACATGTTCTCATTCCATCTAACTTAGGCATCATTATGTCTAGGATAACTAAATGAGGTTTTTCTACATTAAATACTTCTAATGCTTCTATCCCATCTTCTGCTTTTAATATGATATGATTTTCTCCTCTTAAATATATCTCAACTGCATCTCTAATTTCTTTTTCGTCATCAACTACTAATATTTTATATTTTTCCATTACTCTCATCCCCCTATCTTATATATTAATAAAAATTTCATAAATATTTTGCAAGTTTTTATTAAAAATTTCTTAAAATATGCAAGTAAAGTTTTATAGATAATCTGCGCATAATTTAATTATATCAAATTATTTGGATATAACGGTATTTTTCATCATAAATCTTATTTGTTTATTTTATGTTTTATTACTATAATAAATCTGAATATTTCACTTACAGGAGAATCTTATGGACTTTTTAAATGATAGAAAAACTCTTTTCTTAGACATTATACTTATTTTTATAGGTTGCATTATAGCATCCATAGGCATTAATATGTTTTTAGCCCAAGCTAAGCTTCTAAGTGGGGGAGCTACAGGTCTAGCTTTAATCCTTCAATACCTAACAGGCTTTAAAGCTGGTTACTCAGTATTTCTAATTAACTTTCCACTTTTTATCGTTAGCTATATTAAATTAAGTCGTCAATTTACATTTTACTCAGCAATAGGAATGCTTTCATTATCTATCGCTTTATTGTTAACTGAAAAACTCCCTATATACGTTAATGTTGATGATATTTTAGTTTATTGTATATATGGCGGTGTGTTATGTGGGCTTGGATATAGTATTGTATTTGCTAGAAATGGATCAACAGGCGGTATGGATATAATTACTATGCTTGTTAGAAAAAACTTTAATAATTTTGATATAGGTAAACTTGGTTTTTCTCTAAATATGATAATAGTTGTTATTGGAGCTATATTCTTTGGCCTCCCAAGAGCATTATATACTGTTATATCAATTTACATACAAAGTTTAATATTAGACAAGGTCCTTAAAGGCTTTGGTTCTAAAAAGCTTTTAATGATTTTAACTGAAAAGGAAGAGGATATAATTAAATTTATTATTAAGGATGTTCATAGAGGTGTAACTTCCCTTCCAGCTGAAGGTGAATATACTCATAGTAAGAAAAAAATGATTTACTGTATAGTTACACTTTCACAATTAATCTACCTTAAGAATAGTATAATGCTTATGGACCCTAAAGCATTTATAACTATAATAGATGTCTCTGAAGTTAGGGGAAAAGGATTTAATAATATATAGTTTAATGAGGATGTCACTATAATTATAGTAACATCCTCATTTTATATTTTACTTAATGGTTTCTAAATATTCTTTTTGTCCTATTTGGTATAAATTATTTCCATGAGAATCTATCACTACTACTAAAGGCATATCCTCTACCCAAAGTTTTCTAATAGCTTCTGCACCTAAATCTTCATAGGCTATCAACTCTGACTTCTTGATACACTTAGCCATTAATGCAGCCGCACCACCAATAGCTCCAAAATATATACATCTATTTTTAATCATTGAATCTATTACTTCTTTTCCTCTTAATCCTTTGCCAATCATTCCCTTTAGTCCTAGATCTAAAAGCTTCGGTGTATAAGAATCCATTCTATAACTGGTAGTAGGTCCTGCTGATCCAATCACTTCTCCAGGTTTAGGAGGAGTTGGACCAACGTAGTATATTATTGCATCTTGTAGTTCTAAAGGAAGCTTTTCATTTTTATCAACAAGTTCAACTAATCTTTTATGTGCGGCATCTCTTGCCGTAAATATTTCTCCTGATAGTAACACAACATCTCCTGCATTTAATTCTTTAACTTTATCTATTGTTAATGGTGTTTCTATTTTCTTATTCATCTCAGTTATCCTCCTATAGAATTATCTCTGCATGCCTAGTAGCATGGCAACTTATATTAACTGCCACTGGAAGTCCTGCTATATGAGTAGGATAAGTCTCTATATTCACTCCCAAAGCAGTTGTTTTACCCCCAAATCCTTGAGGACCTATTCCTAGCTTATTTATTTTACTAATTAATTCATACTCTAAATCACTATAATAGGTATCCTTATTTCTCTCTTCAATGCTTCTTAAAAGAGCTTTTTTAGACAATTCTGCTGCTTTTTCAAAAGTCCCTCCTATTCCTACACCTACAATTATAGGAGGACATGGATTTGGACCTGCAATTTTAACTGTTTCTAACACAAATTCCTTTACTCCTTCAACACCATCTGATGGTTTTAACATTTTTATTCTACTCATATTTTCTGCTCCAAACCCCTTAGGTGCTATTGTTATCTTTAATTCTTCTCCCTCTACTACATCTATATGTATGACAGCTGGAGTATTATCCCCAGTATTTACTCTTGTTAATGGATCTTTTACTACTGATTTCCTCAAATATCCTTCACTATAGCCTTGGCGGACGCCTTCATTGATTGCCTCCTTTAAGCCCCCACCAACTATATGAATGTCTTGACCTAATTCAACAAATATTACTGCCATTCCTGTGTCCTGACACATTGGCATGTTTTCTTTACTTGCTATATCCGAATTAATTATAATTTTATCCAGCATTTGCTTTGCTATAGGAAACGTTTCTTCCTCCCTACTTTTTTTTAGTTTTTTTGATATGTCTTTACTTAAATAATAATTAGATTCTATACATATTTTTTTTACTCCATTAATTATTTCATTTGTACTTATTTCTTTCATATTTTCCTCCCCAAATAAATTCTATCTAAATTTAATTTATATTATGGAATATTACTTAATAATGTTAATTATAATTTAAAGAAAGATATTTCGAAAGGATTAAGTATGAAAAAAAATGATAGTGATAAACTTTTTGCTTTTATTGTTTATATATTAATAGGTTTCCTTATAATTTTTGTAAGCTATAATTCATATATAAATCTATTAAAAAAAGATGTAAAAGATCAAACTACTCAACCACCTAATTCTATAAATGTTTCTCCCATAACAGGTGAAGTTATTCAAGATGTTAATACATCGTATAATTTATTAAAAGTTTGCTATAATAGTTCAAATATAACAGAACTATATGGAATTAATAAAGCAGATATTGTTATAGAAACATATAACGCTGTATCTAATGCTTTAAGTTATGACGGTATATTCTACAATAAACATATACCTATTCAAGAATCTATTGAGAATATTTCTACTATATCGTTAGAAACTTTACCTTATATTGATTTTATTGATCCTCCTGATTTAGATTCACATGAATTTAATGAAAATATTGATACAATTTTTATACCCTTTAGTGATTCTATAAGTACAAGTTTTATTTTTCAACAAGGTCAATATTATCATTTTTCTAAAAATGTAAAAGACGTTCATAAAACTTCTAACACACCGTTAGCTTTTACCAATATACTTATAGAATTTACTTCCTCATCTAATGACAGTATTAATCAAGGATTACTTTTTTCTGGTGGAAAACTACAACGTCTTAATATAGAAGGAAATAATATAAAAATGATAAATAATTCTAAAGAAATTAATCTCTCTCTATTAAGAGGTAATACTATATGGATAAAATGTTCTGATAAGATAAAAATAATCACTGCTAATGCTAATATTGAAAGCTAAAAAAAGACCTAGTTCTACATAGGTCTTTTAAATTTCCCAGGAAATTATTATTTACTCTTTATAATATGATTTTATTCCTTTAACTAATGCACTAACTATTTTGTCCTGATATTTTTCATCTTTTAATAACTCTGATTCTGTCGGATTTGATAAAAATCCACATTCAACTATTACACTTGCTCCCTCAAATCCATCTCTTAAGATTCTATAATCATCTTTAGAATCTTTAGCTACTCTATTATTGTTTTGTTCTAATGTTTCTTTTAGCGAAGCTTGTAGTAATTCCGCTAATCTTTTACTCTTTTCATTTGAAGCGTACCAAACTTGTGCTCCATTTATTGCACTCTGTACATACATATTTTGATGTATACTTATAAAAATATCACAATTGGTTTCTTTTTTCATTTCACATCTCTTTTTTAAATCTTGAACTTTTTTTTGTTTTACCTTTAAGCTCTCATCATATAATCCTTTGTCTTCCTCTCTAGTACTAAACACTTTAAATCCTTCATCCTCTAGAGCCTTTTTTAATTTAAGGCTTATAGCTAAATTAATCTCTTTTTCTAAAGTACCATCTTTTGAATGACCTCCACCATCTATACCTCCATGACCAGGATCTATAAGTATTATTCTTTCCTTAGTCTCCTCCGCTTTAGCTATTGTAGGATTTAATATTAAACTTGCTACTAGCAAAAAGGATGCAACATATCTTTTAAACATTTTATAATCCTCCATCTTTAATAATCTACTATGTAGCTTTCTCATTTTTATATAATATATACTATTTTTAAGTATTATATAAAATCTCCAATTATATTTTTAATAAAAATATTTTTCAATTAAGTTTTTTGCCCAAATAAAAAAAGAGAGGTAAAACCTCTCTTGTAAAAAGGCAGATACTATCTCTTTGAGAATTGAGGAGCTCTTCTTGCCTTCTTTAAACCATATTTCTTTCTTTCCTTCATTCTTGGGTCTCTAGTTAGGAATCCAGCTTTCTTTAACTCTGGCTTTAAAGCTTCATCAGCTTTTAATAAAGCTCTAGTTATTCCATGTCTGATTGCTCCTGCTTGACCTGTTAAACCACCACCATGAACATTAACTAATACATCAAATTTTTCTTTAGTTGATGTTAAAACTAATGGTTGGTTAACTACAACTCTTAGAGTTTCTAATCCGAAATAGTTTTCTATTTCTCTCTTATTTACTATAACTTTACCTTCACCTGGTACAAGTCTTACTCTTGCAACTGATTTCTTTCTTCTTCCAGTTCCCATGTATTGAACTTTTGCCATTTTTCTTCCTCCTCCCGAGTCTGTATTAGTACTTTAATTCTAGTACTTCTGGTTGTTGAGCAGCGTGATTATGTTCTTCTCCTCTGTAAACCTTAAGTTTCTTTAACATTTGTCTTCCTAATACTCCCTTTGGAAGCATTCTTCTTACAGCTTCTTCAAAAGCAAACTCAGGTTTTTTTTCTAAAACTTCTCTATATGGAGTTTCTTTTAATCCACCTGGATATAAACTATGTTTTCTTAAGAATTTTTGGTCTAATTTCTTACCAGTTAAAACAACTTTCTCAGCATTTATAACTATTACGAAATCTCCACAATCAACATTTGGTGTAAATGTTGGTTTATTTTTTCCTCTTAATATTGAAGCTATTTGGCTAGCAACTCTACCAAGTGGTTTACCAGCAGCATCAACTACATACCATTTTCTTTCAACTTCTTGTGGTTTAGCGATGTATGATTTCATCATTTTCCCTCCCTGAACTACTATTTTAAACATTTATGTCCTAACTTTATGTTTAGATTCCAATACTATGAATCTTATACACAAACTATCATAACAACAAGTAACATTATAATACACGCTTACGGGCGTGTCAATAAATTTAACACTTTTATTTTAACTTTTTAATAAAAAACTTTTTCTAAACATAAACCTGTAGCTGGAGCACACTTCCCAGCATTTTTTCTATCCTTTTTATTAATTATATCTTCTATTTCTGATGGTTCTATTTTACTTCTTCCCACTTGTATTAAAGTACCTACTATTATTCTTACCATATTATAGAGAAAACCATCACCTGATACATAAATTTTTATAACTTCTTCATCTTTTTTTACTTTAATATCCCATATTGTTCTTACCGTTGTCTTTACAGAACCACCTAGAGATCTAAATGCATTAAAATCATGAGTACCTATAAAATATTTAGATGCGTCAGATATCTTATCCACATCTAGCTTCCACTTAAAGTGATATACATAATCTTTACCTATAGCTCTAGGTAATTCAGAATTTAATATAGTATAGCAATAAGTTTTACCTTTAGTATGATATCTCGGATGAAATTCTTCTGAAACCTCTTCTGAACAAAGTACTACTATATCCTTAGGAAGCTTTGTATTAATAGCATCTTTAAATTTTTCAGCTGGTATTTTACTATTGGTTTTAAATGCTACCACATATTCTTTTGCATGCACCCCAGAATCCGTTCTACTACATCCTATTAGCTTTATATCTTCCTTAACTATAGTTTCTACAGCAAACTGTAATACCGCTTCTACTGTTCTTCCATTTGTTTGCTTCTGCCACCCACAAAAATGAGTACCATCGTATTCAAGCTTAAGCTTAATATTTCTCATTCAGTTTCACCTTATAATAAAACTCTTACACCAATACTTATAACAATTAACATAGCTACTATGAAGTAAGCTAATGTATCTATAGATGTATATTTGAGTTGTTTCATCCTAGTTCTACCATCTCCACCTCTATAGCATCTAGCTTCCATTGCCATCGCTAACTCATCAGCTCTCTTAAATGAACTTATAAATAAAGGAACTAATAATGGTATAAGACTCTTAGCTTTCTGAAATATATTTCCACCATCAAAATCAGCGCCTCTTGCTTTTTGTGCTTTCATAATCTTATCAGTTTCATCTATTAAGGTTGGTATAAATCTTAAAGCAATAGTCATCATCATAGCTACTTCATGTGAACTAATCCCTATTACCCCTAAAGGTTTTAGCAGCCTTTCTAAAGCATCTGTAAGCTCTATAGGTGATGTAGTTAAGGTTAATATAGATGTTCCTATTATTAAGAATAATAGTCTTAATGTCATAAATATAGCTATATTAATTCCCTCTTCATATACTTTTATAAACTTCCAACTAAATAAAAGTGTATCGCTTGTTCCTTTTATCATAAAAATATTCAGTATAGCAGTTATTATTATTAAAGTCATGACAGGTTTAATTCCCTTAAAGTAGAACCTAGGAGATACTTTAGAACTAATTATTGCAGATGCTATAAATGCCACTACAAAAATATAACCAATAAATTCATTTATTATAAATAACGACACAATAAATAATATTGCAGATATTATTTTTGTCCTAGGATCCAATTTATGTATGAAGGAATCTCCAGGAACGTATTGCCCAATAGTTATATCTTTTATCATTTTAAAATCCCTCCCCTAGTTCTTCCTTAAAATCTTAATAAGATCTTCCTTAGCTTGGTCAATTGTAAATATATCTTTATCTACTTTAAAACCTTTTTCTATCAATGCCTTTATTAAGTAAGTTACCTGAGGAACTGCTAATCCAACACTCTCTAGTACTTCACTTTCCTTAAATACTTCTTTAGGCTCTCCATCTAATATAATTTCACCCGAATTCATTACTATAACTCTATTAGCAACTTTGGCTACGTCCTCCATACTATGAGATACTAATACTATAGTCATTCCATATTCTTTGTGTAACTTTTGAATCTGTACTAATATCTCATCTCTTCCCTTAGGGTCTAATCCTGCTGTAGGTTCATCTAATATCAAAACCTTAGGTTCCATTGCAACTACACCTGCTATAGCAACTCTACGTTTTTGTCCACCACTTAACTCAAATGGAGATTTATCTTTATAAATCTCATAATCGAGTCCAACCATATTCATGGCCTTGATTACTCTTTTATGTATTTCTTCTTCACTTAATGCTAAGTTCCTAGGCCCAAATGCAATATCTTTTTCTATAGTTTCTTCAAATAATTGATATTCAGGATATTGGAACACTAACCCTACTTTTTTTCTTATTTCACTTAGCTTAGCGCCCTTCGCAGTGATATTAGTTCCATCTACTATTATTTCCCCAGAACTGGCTTCCAATAATCCATTTAGATGTTGGATTAATGTTGACTTACCTGAGCCTGTATGACCAATTAATGCCACAAATTCACCTTGTTCTATATCAACAGATACATTATTTAGTGCCTTTTTCTCAAAAGGTGTCTTAGGCATATATATATGAGTTAATTTGTTTACTTTAATTGACATAATGCATTCACCATCTCATCTACATTTAATATTTCGGTACTAATATTTATACCTTCTTTTTGAAGTTCATAAGCTAATTCCGTAACCTGAGGAACATCAAGTCCTATTTCCTTCATTGTCTTAACTTTTGAAAACACTTCTCTTGGATTTCCTTCTAGAACAATTTTACCTTGTTCCATAACTATAACTCTATCTCCTTGAGCAGCCTCATCCATATAATGTGTTATAAGCACTATGGTAATTCCTAAGTTTTTATTTATTTCTCTTATGGTATTCATAACTTCTTTTCTACCTGATGGGTCTAACATAGCAGTAGGCTCATCAAATATTATGCACTCTGGTTGCATAGCTAATATCCCAGCTATAGCGATTCTTTGTTTTTGTCCCCCTGACAATAGGTGAGGTGCATGCCTTCTATATTCATACATTCCAACTTTTTTAAGCGCTTCATCTACTCTAGCTCTTATTTCCTTAGACTCGACCCCTAAATTTTCAGGACCAAATGCTACATCTTCCTCAACTATAGTTGCAACTAATTGATTATCTGGATTTTGAAAAACCATTCCTGCGGTTTTTCTAACTTCCCATAAATTATCTTTATCTTTAGTATTCAAACCTTTAACATATATTGCCCCCTCAGTGGGTAATAATAAAGCATTTATATGTTTTGCAATAGTAGATTTTCCTGATCCATTATGACCAAGTACTACTAAAAATTCTCCTCTTGTAACTTCTAGGTTCACACCATTTAATGCGTAATGTTCTTCTCCATTTTCGTGCGAAAAATATTTAAAACTAATATCTTCACATTTAATGATTTTGTCTTCCATGCTATTCGCCCCCTTAGTTATATAATTATTATAAAATCTATAATTGAATATATACTTTATAATAATTATATCTAAGTATGATAAAATGGGGACTAAGTATATACTTAATCCCCTCTATATTATACTAACTCAAGTATAACTACTTCTGCTCCGTCTCCTCTTCTAGGACCAACTTTGAACATTCTAGTGTATCCACCATTTCTCTCAGTATATTTAGGAGCAATTTCTTCAAATAATCTTTTAACTACAGCTTCTTCAGTAACAAAAGATAATACTTGTCTTCTAGCGTGAAGATCTCCTCTTTTAGCTAAAGTAATCATCTTTTCAGCAAGACTTCTTGCTTCTTTTGCTCTTGTATCTGTAGTTTCTATTTTACCATGCTTTAAGAAGCTTGTAACAAGGTTTCTTAGCATAGCTCTTCTTTGGTCTGTTGGACGACCTAACTTACGATATCCTGCCATGATTCTACCTCCTTACTCGTCACTTAGTCTTAAACCTAAGCCTAATTCCTTAAGTTTTCTCTCAACTTCTTCGAGAGATTTTTTACCTAAGTTTCTTACTTTCATCATATCATCCATTGATCTCAATGCAAGCTCTTGAACAGTATTTATACCTGCTCTCTTTAAACAGTTATATGATCTAACTGAAAGATCAAGCTCTTCAATAGTCATCTCAAGGACTTTTTCTTTTTTATCTTCTTCTTTTTCAATCATTATCTCCATGTCATTTGTATTATCTGTAAGTGACATGAAAAGTTTGAAGTGTTCAATTAAAATTTTGGCTGAAAGACTTATAGCTTCATCTATCTTGATTGTTCCATTAGTCCATATTTCTAATGCTAACTTATCATAGTCAGTAATTTGACCTACTCTTGTATTTTCAACTGTAAAGTTTACTCTTTTTACAGGAGTATAGATTGAATCTACTGCTATAGCGCTTAATGGTAATGAATCTGACTTATTTTTATTTTGAGTCACATATCCTCTACCTCTGTTAACAGTAAGCTCCATATATAATCTTCCATTTTCGTCTAAAGTAGCTATATGCATATCTTTATTAACTACTTCAACGTCTCCATCTGTTTTAATATCTGCACCTGTTACTACTCCAGGTCCTTTAGAATCAATGTAAATAACCTTTGGTCCTTCTCCATTCATTCTAAGAGCTAACCCTTTTATATTAAGGATAAGTTCAGTAACATCCTCCTTAACACCAGTAACAGTAGAAAACTCATGTAGTACTCCATCAATTTTAACAGAAGTAGTAGCTACACCAGGTAATGATGAAAGAAGTATTCTTCTTAACGCATTTCCCAGAGTAATTCCATAACCTCTTTCTAATGGTTCAACTACGAATTTCCCATAAGTACCATCTTCACTTTGTTCTATACATTCAATTATTGGTTTTTCTATTTCTAACATGCGCAAAACCCTCCTTTTTATAATGTGGCAACCTTATTATGAGGGCAACTGATTCAATATTTGCAAAGGAGAGTATAACCCCCTCGCAAATAACATATTATTACTTGCTGTATAACTCAACGATAAGAGTTTCATTGATTGCAGTATCAATGTCTTCTCTTGCTGGCATAGCAATTATTTTACCTTCAAAGTTTTCAGGTGTTGACATTATCCATTTTGGTAATGTTTTTGGATTTTCAGCAAATACTTTGAACTTTTCAGTTCCTCTGCTTTTTTCAGATACAGAGATAACGTCGTTAACACTTACTTTATATGAAGCAATATCAACTTTTTTACCGTTAACTAAGAAATGTCCGTGATTAACTAATTGTCTAGCCTCAGTTCTAGATGCACCGTATCCTAATCTGAATACTGCGTTATCTAGTCTCATTTCTAGTAACATAAGTAGGTTTTCACCTGTTATGCCTCTCATCTTATCTGCTTTTTCATAGTACTTAGAAAATTGTTTTTCAAGTACTCCATAAATTCTTTTAGCTTTTTGCTTTTCTCTTAACTGCATTCCGTAGTTAGAAAGCTTCTTTTTACTAGCTCCATGTTGTCCTGGTGCGTAGCTTCTTCTCACGAAAGCACATTTATCTGTATAGCATCTATCTCCTTTAAGAAATAGCTTAGCGCCTTCTCTTCTGCACAATCTACATGATGCTCCAGTATATCTTGCCATTAATTACACCTCCTATGATGTTTCTACTACACTCTTCTTCTTTTTGGTGGTCTACATCCGTTATGTGGAATTGGAGTAACATCTTTAATTAAAGTTACTTCTAATCCTGCTGCTTGTAAACTTCTTATAGCAGCTTCTCTACCTGATCCTGGACCTTTTACATATACTTCAACACTTTTTAATCCGTGTTCCATAGCTGTTTTAGCCGCTGTTTCAGCTGCCATTTGAGCCGCAAAAGGAGTACTCTTTCTTGACCCTCTAAATCCTAACGCACCCGCTGATGACCATGATAATGCATTACCAACTGCATCAGTTAAAGTTACGATAGAGTTATTGAAAGTTGACTTAATGTGAGCTGCTCCATGTTCAACATTTTTTCTTTCTTTTCTTCTTCTAGTTTTCTTAACTTTTGCTGCTACCATTGTCTTCCCTCCTTACTATTTTTTCTTATTAGCAATAGTTTTCTTTGGACCTTTTCTAGTTCTTGCATTTGTTTTTGTTCTTTGTCCTCTTACTGGAAGACCTCTTCTATGTCTCATTCCTCTATAGCAACCAATTTCTACTAATCTTTTTATGTTAAGTGCTATTTCTCTTCTTAAATCACCTTCAACAACTAAATTCTTGTTGATGAAATTTCTTATAGCGTTAACTTCGTCTTCGTTTAAATCTCTAACTCTTGTGTCTGGATTTACTCCAGTTTCTGCTAATATTTTGTGTACGGTTGATAAACCGATTCCGTATATATAAGTTAGACCTATCTCAACTCTTTTTTCTTTTGGTAGATCTATACCAGCTATTCTAGCCATTAAAACTTACACCTCCTGGTAATTAAATTCCCTTTTCAATGTGGTAAATATATATAAATAAAATCTCAGGTCAATGGAAATACCACTGTCAGCCGCCCTAAAATTTATTTATGCTTAATTAAATGCCTATCTAATGATATTTTAGAATGGAAAAAAAGTCAATAAAATTTGTATTCCATTCTATCAAATTTTTATGGATTTTATTTATTTTAGCCTTGTTTTTGCTTGTGCTTTGGGTTTTCGCAAATAACCATTACTCTACCTTTTCTTCTAATGATTTTGCACTTTTCGCAAATAGGCTTAACTGATGGTCTTACTTTCATCGCTAACCCTCCTTGTATTACTTATAATCTTGAAAAAATATTCGCAAGATATTAATTAGTATTCTATATTACTATTTTGCTCTCCAAGTAATTCTTCCTCTAGTAAGATCATATTGAGATAATTCAACAGTAACCTTATCTCCTGGCAGAATTCTTATGAAATTCATTCTTAGTTTACCTGAAATATGAGCTAATATTTTATGACCACTTTCTAGTTCAACTTGGAACATAGCATTAGGTAGTGACTCTAAAACTGTTCCTTGCATTTCTATTACATCATCTTTTGACATAAGGTAATCAAACCTCCTTATCAATGCCTTCAAATTTTATAAAATTCTTAATTTTTAAATCTAGATTATACTCATTATTTAAAATAGAGTTCTTTAGTTCTTCATCTATGATTTCCGTAAAATTCAAGTGCTTTATTTTCTTCTTTTTAGGCATTTCTATCTTTTTTGTACTTCCATTTGCTAAGTAAACATAGTCTTCAGCTATTACGTTCACTATTAAATAGGGATTGTTTTTATCTCTACCAGCTTTTGAAAATACTAACTTTCCAATTAAGTTGCTTTTATTCAACTTATTTCACCTCAATGATTACCCTAGTAATAAATCTACAAATCCCTCTATGGTAATTGTGAATTTATAACTAAGCAACACTTAATTACTTAATTAGTGTTAAAATCTCAGGACCATTTTGTAATATAGCAACAGTGTTTTCATAATGAGCTGACTTCATGCCATCCGCTGTTACAACAGTCCAATCATCATCTAATGTTTTCACTCTCCACGTTCCAATATTAACCATTGGTTCTATAGCGAGTACCATACCTGATGATAATCTTGGACCTCTACCTGGTCTACCAAAATTAGGTACTTCCGGATCTTCATGAACAGCTTTCCCTATTCCATGACCCACATAATCTCTTACAACTGAAAATCCATTTTGTTCAACATAACTTTGGATTTCATAAGATATATCTGTTAATCTATTACCTTCAACAGCTTTTTCTATACCTTTAAAAAAACTTTTTTCAGTAACATCTATAAGCTTTTTAGATATTTCTGATATCTCTCCTACAGGAAAAGTTCTTGCAGCATCACTATGGAATCCATCTAGAAAGACCCCACAATCAATACTTACAATATCTCCATCTTGTAATTTATACGAACTCGGAAATCCATGGACAACCTGTTCATTTATAGAGATACAAAGTGCACTTGGAAAACCATATAATCCTTTAAAGGAGGGCTTTCCTCCCTGCTTAGTTATAAATTCTTCTGCTATTCTATCTAACTCTGCAGTAGTAATACCAGGTTTGACTTTTGATTCTACTAAAAGTAGGGCCTCTGCCAAGGTTCTACCTGCTTTTCTCATTAGGTCGATTTCTTTATCATTTTTTAATATAATCACATTTACTCACTTCCTAATATCTTACAGATACTTTCAAAGACCTCATTGATTGCTTTTGTGCCATCAACAACTGAAAGTAAATCTTTCTCCTTATAGTACTCTATAAGTGGTTGAGTCTGTCTTTCATATACAGCTAATCTTTCTTTAACTGTTTCTTCCGAATCATCTTTTCTTTGAATGATGTCGGATCCACAAACATCACATTTTGATTCAATCTTTGTTGGATTAAATTTAACATGATAACTTGCTCCACATGAAGGGCATACTCTTCTTCCAGTCATTCTTTCTAGTATGAACTCACTAGGAACTTGAATTAATAGAGCAGTATCCAAAGATTCTTTTCTATCATCTAAAAATTCCTCCAGTGCATTAGCTTGATGTACTGTTCTTGGAAATCCATCTAGTAGATAACCCATTCTACAATCTTCTGCTTGTAATCTATCTTTAACCATATTAATAGTTACTTCATCCGGAACTAATTGACCATTGTCAATATATTTCTTTGCCTCAATTCCCAATGGTGTATTTTCAGAAATGTTCTTTCTAAAAATATCCCCAGTTGATATATGAGGTATGGAGTATCTATTACAAATTGATTTTGCTTGTGTTCCTTTTCCTGCCCCTGGCGGACCAAATAAAACAACTTTCACCGACACCATCTCCATTTTGTACTTTATTTAAGGAATCCTTGATAGTGGCGCACAACTAATTGAGACTCAAGAGTTCGCATTACATCTAATGCAACACCAACTAAGATCAATAGTGAAGTTCCTCCAAATGAAATACCCTTAAATTGAGTGTTATTTTCTATTATTATTGGAGTGATCGCTAATATTGCAGCAAATATGCCACCAAAGATTGAAACTTTTGTTAAAATATTTTCTAAATACTTTTCAGTTGGTTTACCTGGTCTAATTCCAGGTATAAAACCTGCTGATTTATTCATATTTTCAGCCATTTCATCTGGCTTAAATGTTATTTGAGTATAAAACCAAGTAAAGAATATTGTCAATACAGCATAAATTACTGGATACATCCAAGTTTTTTCATTAAATACACTGTATGTACTTCCCGTTATCCATTTTGCCCAGTCTTTATCTGGGAAAAGTTGTGCAATAGTCTTAGGAAATTGCATAACTGACATAGCAAATATTATTGCAATAACCGCTGAACCAATTAAACTTAATGGAATATGGGTTGATTGACCTTTAGCTACTCTATTACCAACAGCTTTACTAGCATACTGAACAGTTACTCTTCTTTCTGCTAGTGATAAATATATTACTACTGCTAAAAGTAAAACAACAAAAACTGCAAATAAAGCTATTTGAATTATATCTACCTGATCCATATTCTTTAATGCTGCTATTGATGCTATAGTATTTGGTATTCTTGATACTATGTTAATAAATATTATCAATGATATACCATTTCCTATTCCTTTTACAGTTATTTGATCACCTAACCACATACAGAAAGCTGATCCTACAGTTAAAGTTAGTATAATAAGATATATGAATGCAAAACCTGATTCACGTATACCACCTTGATTATACATTAATACATAAGTACCGTAGGCTGTAATTACACCAAATAAAATCGATGCATATCTTGTTATATTTTGAATCTTCTTACGTCCTTCTTCCCCTTCTTTAGATAATTGCTCTAAAGGTGGAATAGCTATAGTAAGTAATTGCATTATTATTGATGAGTTAATATATGGAACAACTCCTAATGCTAGTATGCTAAATCTACTTAAAGCACCACCAGACATTAAATCATAGAAGCTCCATAAATTATTTCCAGATTCAGTAAGAGTTTTAAGATACTCAGTATCAATTCCAGGAACAGGAATATGACTTCCCATCCTGTAAATTGCAACAAATAAAACTGTCCATAATAACTTTTTTCTTAAATCTGGAACCTTCCAGGCATTACGTAGGGTTGATAGCATATTAGATCACCTCAACTTTTCCTCCAGCTGCTTCTATCTTTTCTATTGCAGACTTAGAGAATTTACATCCTTTTACAGTTAGGCTCTTTTCTAAGTTTCCATTTCCTAATATCTTAACTCCGTCTCTGATTTTACTTATTACTCTAGTTTCAAGTAAAACTTCTGGAGTGATTTCAGTTCCATTTTCAAATATATTTAATCTATCAACATTTATAGAAATGTATTCTTTAGCAAATATATTAGTAAAACCTCTTTTGGGAAGTCTTCTATATAGTGGCATTTGACCTCCTTCAAATCCAGGTCTTACTCCACCACCAGTTCTAGAATTTTGTCCCTTTTCACCTTTACCAGCATTTCTTCCTAATCCTGATCCAGTACCTCTACCGACTCTTTTAGGAGCTTTTTTGCTTCCTGCTGCTGGTTTTAACTCATGAAGTTTCATGCTACTTACACCTCCTCGTTTTAAACTTCTTCAACTTTTAATAAGTAGCTTACTTTGTTTATCATACCGTTGATTTGAGGATTAACCTCATGTTCTACTGATTTACCTATTTTCTTTAGTCCAAGGGCATTTGCAGTAGCGATATGATCTTTTTTTCTACCGATTAAGCTCTTAACTAATGTTACTTTTAGTTTAGCCATAGCAATTCCCCTCCTAACCTAGTATTTCTTCAACAGATTTGCCTCTTAATTTTGCAATATCTTCTGCAGTTCTTAAGCTTGCTAATCCATTAATTGTAGCGTTAACCATGTTTCTTGGGTTATTAGAACCTAATGACTTAGCTCTAACATCTTTTAGTCCTGCTAATTCAAGAACAGCTCTAGCTGGACCTCCAGCGATAACTCCTGTACCTTCTGTAGCTGGCATTATTAGAACATTACCAGTACCGAATTTTCCATATATTTGATGTGGAACAGTTGTTCCAACCATAGCAACTTCTACTAAATTTTTCTTTGCGTCTTCAATTCCTTTTCTGATTGCTTCAGGTATTTCAACTGATTTTCCCATTCCAACGCCTACGTGTCCGTTTTCGTCACCTACAACGACTAAAGCGCTGAATCTGAAGTTTCTACCACCCTTAACAACCTTAGTTACTCTGTTTATGAAAACAACCTTTTCTTTAAGGTCTAGTGTGCTAGGATCGATTCTCATTTATTTCCCTCCTTGTTTTTTAGAATTTAAGGCCTGCTTCTCTTGCACCTTCAGCTAACTCTTGAATTCTTCCATGGTATATGTATCCACCTCTGTCAAATACCACATCTGAAATTCCTTTTTCAATAGCTTTCTTTGCAACTGCAGTTCCAACTATTCTAGCAGCTTCTTTGTTGCTTCCTGCTTTTCCATCGAAGTCTTTATCTAAACTTGAAGCAGCAACAAGTGTTACAGCGTTAACATCATCTATGATTTGAGCATATATATTTTTATCACTTCTGAAAACACATAATCTTGGTCTTTCAGGAGTCCCAAATATTTTCTTACGAACTCTTAGGTGACGTTTCTCTCTTGATTGTTTTCTGTCTACCTTTTTGAACATAAGTCTCACTCCTTTCTATTATTTCTTACCAGTTTTACCTTCTTTACGTCTAATAACTTCATTAGAGTACTTAATACCTTTGCCTTTATATGGCTCTGGCTCTCTCCATGATCTAATGTCAGCAGCAGCAGCCCCAACTTTTTCTTTGTCTATACCTTCAACTATAACCTTAGTAGTTCCATCAGTTTTGAAAGTAACCCCTGTAATTGGTTCTATTTCTACTGGATGAGAATATCCAAGATTCATAACTAATTTTGTTCCTTGAATTTGAGCTCTATAACCTACGCCTACTAGTTCAAGAGTCTTTGCATACCCTTGAGAAACTCCAGTAACCATATTATTTATAAGTGCTCTTGTTAATCCGTGAAGAGCTCTATGATCTTTGTTGTCGCTTGGTCTTGTTACAACAACTTGATTGTCTTCAACTGCTATTTTTATGTCTTTGTGCATAGTTTTTACTAACTCACCTTTAGCTCCTTTTACAGTAACAACGTTCTCTGGTGTTACTGTAACAGTAGTTCCAGCAGGAATAGCTATTGGTAATCTACCTACTCTTGACATAATTGCACCTCCTGTATTCCATTTTAGAACATTTCTATATTAAAACTTTATAGATATTTTTCAATCTGAAAATTACCATACGTAGCAGATAACTTCTCCGCCTAAACCTTGGTTTCTAGCTTCTCTATCTACTATAACTCCTTTAGAAGTTGATATAACAGCAACGCCTAAACCATTAAGTACTTTAGGTACTTCATCTTTTTTACAGTAAACTCTTAATCCTGGTTTAGATATTCTCTTAAGACCAGTTATTACTCTTTCCTTATTAGCACCGTATTTAAGCGCTATTCTTAACATAGGTACTACACCGTCGTTATATTCTTCTATTTCTTTAACATAACCTTCTTGTAGTAATATATTAGCTAAAGCCTTCTTTACATTTGAAGAAGGAATCTCTACTGTTTCGTGTCTTACAGCATTTGCATTTCTTATACGTGTTAGCAAATCTGCAATTGGATCTGTCATAACCATTGAATTGTGCCTCCTTTCACTACATTAGATATTACCAGCTTGCCTTTTTGCATCCAGGAATTTGACCCTTATAAGCAAGTTCTCTGAAGCAAATTCTGCAGATACCAAATTTCTTTAGCACCGCATGTGGTCTTCCACATATTCTGCATCTAGTGTACGCTCTTGTTGAATATTTAGGTTCTTTTTTCCACTTTTCGATCATTGCTTTACGTGCCACGATATCCCCTCCTTATTATTGAGCGAATGGCATACCAAGAAATCTTAACAATTCTCTTGCTTCTTCGTCAGTATTTGCACTTGTAACGAAGATAATATCCATCCCTCTAACTTTATCAATTTTGTCATACTCGATTTCTGGGAATATTAATTGTTCTTTAATTCCTAAAGCGTAGTTTCCTCTGCCATCAAAAGAATTAGCAGAAACTCCTCTAAAGTCTCTAACTCTAGGAAGTGCTGTAGACATTAATCTATCTGCAAATTCAAACATTTTTGCTCTTCTTAATGTTACTTTGCAACCTAAAGGCATATTTTCTCTTATTTTAAAGTTCGCAACTGATTTCTTTGATCTAGTTAAGATTGGCTTTTGTCCTGAAATCAATGTTAAATCATTAACTGCTGATTCTAAAACCTTTTGGTTTTCTTTAGCCTCTCCAACTCCCATATTTATTACGATTTTTTCAAGCTTTGGTACTTCCATGACGTTCTTATATCCGAACTTCTCGATCATCGCTTGAACTACTTCTTTTTCATATTTTTCATGTAGTCTAGGTACCATTTAAAGAACCCTCCTTTCAGATCTAGAATGTTTCTCCACACTTCTTACATACTCTTACCTTAGAACCATCTTCTAAGATTTTGTTTGCTATTCTTGTAGCATTTTTGCATTTAGTACAGTATAACATTACTTTTGAGCTGTATATTGCAGCTTCCTTTTTGATTATACCACCTTGCATATTTTCTTTGTTTGGTTTTTGGTGCTTACTTACTATATTAACGCCTTTAACGATAACTTTACCGCTCTTAGGTATTACTTTTAAAACTTCGCCAGTTTTTCCTGAATCTTGTCCTGATATAACTATAACTGTGTCGTTCTTTCTTACGTGTACCTTCACCTTAGCCACCTCCTACTCTATTATAGAACTTCTGGTGCTAATGATAATATTTTATTAAATTCTTTATCTCTTAGCTCCCTAGCAACTGGTCCGAAGATACGAGTTCCTCTTGGTTGCTTATCATCTTTTATAATAACAGCTGCATTCTCGTCAAATTTTATATATGACCCATCAGCTCTTCTTAATCCTCTTACTGATCTTACTATAACTGCTTTTACAACGTCACCCTTTTTAACAACTCCACCTGGTGTTGCACTTTTAACTGAAGCAACGATTATATCTCCAATATTTCCGTACTTTCTCTTGGATCCACCTAAAACTCTGATACACATAATTTCTTTCGCACCAGAATTGTCTCCAACTTTTAGTAAGGTTTGTTGTTGTATCATATAATTAACCTCCTTTCAATCTTACGAAAGACTACTTCGCTCTCTCGATGATCTCAACTAGTCTCCATCTCTTATCTTTTGATAATGGTCTAGTTTCCATTATTAATACTCTATCATTTAATTTAGCTTCATTATTTTCATCATGAGCTTTAAATTTAGTAGTTCTGTTAACAGTTTTTCCGTATAATGGGTGTCTAACCTTAGTCTCAACAGCAACTACAATTGTCTTATCCATTTTATCTGAAACGACTCTACCAATTCTCTTTTTTCTTAATCCTCTTTCCACTGGGACTTACCTCCTTTCAGCCTATCGAAATTACTGCTCAATCGCCTTTAATTCTTCTTCTCTGATGATAGTCTTAATTTGGGCAATTGATTTCTTAACTTCTCTAATTCTCATTGGGTTTTCTAACTGTCCTGTAGCTAATTGGAATCTTAAGTTGAATAATTCAGCCTTAAGGTCACCTAACTTAACCTTTAAATCTTGAGGATTGCTTGATCTTAACTCTTTTAAATCATTAGCCTTCATTATTCTTCACCACCCATTTCCTCAAAATCTCTTCTTGTAACGAACTTACTCTTTACAGGAAGTTTATGCTGAGCAAGTCTCATTGCTTCTCTAGCAACTTCTTCTTGAACTCCTGATAGTTCGAACAATACTCTGCCTGGCTTAACAACCGCTACCCAATACTCTGGTGATCCTTTACCGGAACCCATTCTTGTTTCAGCTGGTTTTTCAGTAACTGGCTTATCTGGGAAAATCTTTATCCAAAGTTTTCCTCCTCTTCTAATGTATCTATTAATTGCGATTCTGGCAGACTCTATTTGATTGCTTGTTATCCATCCGCAAGATGTAGCTTGAATACCGAAATCTCCATATGCAAGGAAATTACCTCTAGTAGCTTTCCCTTTCATTCTACCACGTTGTACCTTACGATGTTTTACTCTTTTAGGCATTAACATGACGTATTCCTCCTTTCCTTATTACGCGTTAATTTCTTCCTTTTCCACTTTCTTAGTTGGAAGAATTTCTCCGTTGTATACCCACACTTTAACTCCAATTTTTCCATATGTTGTATCTGCTTCAGCAAATCCATAATCAATATCAGCTCTTAAAGTTTGTAGTGGTATAGTTCCTTCATGATAGTGCTCTGTTCTTGCGATTTCAGCTCCGCCTAATCTACCTGAACATGCAATCTTAACTCCCTTAACACTTGATCTCATAGCTCTTTGAATTGTTTGTTTCATAGCTCTTCTAAAAGATATTCTCTTTTCTAATTGAGCTGCTACATTCTCAGCCATTAATTGTGCTTCAACTTCAGAGTTTTTGATTTCTACTATGTTTATTAATATATTTTTTTCAGTAACGAATTTTTCTAAATCTCTTTTTAATGCTTCTATTCCTGATCCGCCTCTACCAATAACAACACCTGGTTTAGCAGTAGATATATTTAGCTTAACTCTATTAGTATATCTTTCAATTTCAATCTTTGATATACCAGCTGAGTATAGTTTCTTCTTTACAAATTCTCTTATTTGGTTATCTTCAACAAGGTTATCTGCAAAATTCTTTTTATTAGCATACCATTTTGCGTCCCAACCTTTGATTACACCAACTCTAAGTCCATGAGGATGTACTTTTTGACCCAATCTATTTCCCTCCTTCTACTATGCTCTTTCTTTAACTACTACAGTTATGTGGCTAGTTCTTTTATTAATTCTGAACGCTCTACCTTGAGCATGTGGTCTAAATCTCTTTAATGTAGGACCTTGACCTACGTGAGCTTCTGCAACATATAATTTACTTAAATCTAAGTTTAAATTATTCTCTGCATTAGCAACAGCTGATTTCAACACTTTGTTTATAACAACTGCAGCGTCTTTTGGAGTATATTGTAATATTGCGAAAGCTTCATTAACATTCTTTCCTCTTATTAAGTTAAGAACTACTCCTACTTTCAAAGGAGACATTCTTATATACTTAGCTATAGCTCTAGCTTCCATTGATGATCCTCCTTTCTAGGCTACTACTTTCTCTTTGATGACTTTTCTGTGTTCACGTGACCTTTATAAGTTCTAGTTAAAGCGAATTCTCCTAGTTTGTGTCCAACCATATCTTCTGATACATAAACTGGAACATGTTTTCTTCCATCATGTACAGCTATAGTGTGACCAATCATTTGTGGAAATATTGTTGAAGTTCTTGACCATGTCTTTACTACTTTCTTATCTCCACTTGCATTCATTTCTTCTATTTTCTTTAAAAGACTATCTTTTATAAAAGGTCCCTTTTTAATTGATCTACTCACTTGAAATCCTCCCTTCATTAACCTTTATGCTTGCAGACTATGAAGAGAAATATATATTCTCTTCATACTATTTGCTATTTCTTCTCTTGATGATGAATCTATCTGAGTACTTCTTGTGTTTTCTTGTTTTGTATCCAAGTGCTGGTTTACCCCATGGAGTAACTGGACTTGGTCTACCAACTGGTGATTTACCTTCACCACCACCGTGTGGATGGTCATTAGGGTTCATGACAGATCCTCTTACTGTAGGTCTCCATCCCATGTGTCTCTTTCTACCAGCTTTTCCTAAATTAACTATATTATTAGTTGTATTTGATACTGTACCGATAGTAGCTCTACACTCTATTCTAACGTATCTCATTTCACCTGAAGGTAATCTAAGTGTTGCATAGTTTCCTTCTTTAGCCATTAACTGAGCTGAAGCTCCTGCTGATCTAACTAATTGACCACCTTTACCTGCTTGTAATTCTATATTGTGTACAATTGTACCAACTGGCATATCCTTTAGAGCAAGTGTGTTACCTGGCTTGATATCAGAGTTAGGTCCTGATACTACTACATCTCCAACTTTTAATCCAACTGGAGCTAATATGTATCTCTTCTCCCCATCAGCGTATACAACTAATGCTATATAAGCTGTTCTGTTTGGATCGTATTCTATAGTTGCAACTTTTGCAGGAATACCATCCTTATTTCTTTTAAAATCTATTATTCTATATTTTCTCTTAGCGCCACCACCATGGTGTCTTACAGTTATTTTACCTTGAGCATTTCTACCACCAGTCTTAGTTAAAGATACAAGAAGTGATTTCTCAGGTACATTTGTTGTTATTTCATCAAATGTTGACATAGTCATCTCTCTTCTTGATGGGGTAGTAGGGTTAAACTTCTTAACTGCCATTTAAAATTCCCTCCTTACTGTAGCTTCTCTGGCTTCTTAGCCAATAATACGCTTTGTTATTGTAGCATTCCTTCGAAGAATTCTATTCCTTTGCTATCTTCTGCCAACTTAATAGTTGCCTTCTTATAGCTAGCTCTCTTTCCTACGTGAACGCCAACTCTTTTAGTTTTTCCTTCAATATTCATAGTATTGACATCTTCAACTTTTACGCCAAAAACTTCTTCAATAGCTCTTTTTATTTGAACTTTATTTGCTGATGTATGAACTATGAAGGTGTATTTTCTATCTGCCATTTCTGCCATACTTTTTTCAGTTATAACAGGTTTTCTTATAATATCATGGCTAGTTAATTTCATTATGCGTACACCTCCTCAATCTTAGTTACAGCATCCTTAGTAATTAATACTTTTTCATACTTTAACAAGTCATAAACATTTATATTGTTAACTGGTAAAACAGCTACACCTTGAATGTTTCTTGCTGATTTATAAACATTTTCGTTTGATTCAGCAGTTACTATTAAAGTTTTCTTAGCTTCGAATGCTTTTAAAATATTAACAACATCTTTAGTCTTTGGAGCTGCTAATTCTAAGCTTTCTAAAACTATTAATTCATTTTCAGCTACCTTACTTGATAATGCTGATTTCATAGCAACTCTTCTCATAGTTTTTGGAACTGAAACTTTATAGTCTCTTGGTTTTGGTGCAAATACAACTCCACCATGTATCCATTGTGGTGCTCTTATAGAACCTTGTCTTGCTCTACCAGTTCCTTTTTGTCTCCAAGGCTTAATTCCGCCTCCTCTTACTTCAGCTCTTGTTTTAGCTGATTGTGTTCCTTGTCTTTTGTTAGCTAATAGTGCAACAACTACTTGATGAAGTGCTGCTTCATTAATTTCAACTCCGAACACATTTTCATTTAGTTGAAAATCTCCAACTTTTTGACCTTCTTTATTGAACAATCCTACTGTAGGCATCCTGCTTCCTCCTTTCTAGTGAATTAAGCTTTAACAGCGTTTCTTATAACTACTGTTGCTTTGTTTGGACCTGGGATACCACCCTTTATTAATATTAGGTTCTTTTCAGGCATTATTTTAACTACTTCTAAATTTAACACAGTAGTTTTTTCTGCTCCCATATGTCCTGGCATTCTTTTGTTTTTGAAAGTTCTTGATGGATCAGATGACGCTCCCATTGAACCTACTGCTCTATGGAATTTAGATCCATGTGACATAGGTCCTCTGCTTGCATTCCATCTTTTTATTGTTCCTTGGAATCCCTTACCTTTAGAAACCCCAGAAACATCCACTTTATCTCCAGCTTCAAATATGTCAACCTTTATTTCTTGACCTATTTCGTAGCTGCTAATGTCTTCTAATCTGAACTCTTTTAAAGTTCTCTTTAAAGCTACATTGGCTTTTGCGAAATGTCCTTTTCTAGGTTTATTAACTAACTTTTCTCTTATATCACCAAATCCAACTTGAATAGCTTCATATCCATCTTTTTCAGTTGTTTTCTTTTGTACCACTACACATGGACCAGCTTCTACAACTGTTACTGGAACTACTTTGCCATTAGCATCGAAAATTTGTGTCATACCTATTTTCTTTCCGATTATAGCTTTTTTCATTTACTACACCTCCTAAACATATTAGCGGATTGCATCTGCAATCATAATAGTCTATTAATTTAAATTGTTAATTTTTTATTAAATCTTCTATAGTTTTATTTCTATATCAACACCAGCTGGAAGATTCAATCTCATTAATGCATCAACAGTTTTTGGTGATGGATTAACTATATCAATTAGTCTCTTGTGAGTTCTTATTTCGAACTGTTCTCTAGAATCTTTGTACTTATGAACGGCTCTTAATACTGTAATCACATCTTTTTCAGTTGGTAGTGGTATTGGACCTGCTACCTTAGCTCCTGTAGCTTTTGCAGTTTCAACAATTTTTTCAGCTGATTGATCTAATATTGTGTGATCAAACGCTTTTAATCTTATTCTGATTTTTTGTTTTGACATCTTATTCCCTCCTTTTCATGTACGCTTTACTTCTAACGCACACCAGCCGTATTAATGTAAACTGTCCCAGGTGTATCCAACCTTTAAACACAAACAAACACAACTGTCGTCGAATTCTAGATTCTAACGTGCTCAACAAGAATTACCCGGAAGTCCGGCAACCTCTTGAATCATCGCTGTATGCTTTGCAACTTCTTTATTATACTATATAACTATTTCCTTAGCAAGTTTTTTTTAACTTAATTTTTATCTATTTATCTTTTTAAATTCTAACCCATATTCTATTATTTTATAAGTGTTAATAATCTTTTTTATAAAAAAAGTAATAGGGCGTCCCCTATTACCTTTTTTTGTGATATCACTGTTTTTTAGCGCTATTTATATCTTTTTTTTAAAACTATTTAACTATAGTAGTAACAACTCCAGAACCTACAGTTCTTCCGCCTTCTCTTATAGCAAATCTTAATCCTTCATCCATAGCTACTGTTGTTATTAATTCAACATTCATATCTATGTGGTCTCCTGGCATTACCATTTCCATTCCATCTGGTAATTTGATTGATCCTGTTACGTCTGTTGTTCTGAAATAGAATTGTGGTCTATATCCATCAAAGAATGGTGTATGTCTTCCGCCTTCTTCTTTCTTTAATACGTAAACTTGACCTACGAATGCACTATGTGGGTTTACTGATCCAGTTTTTGAAAGCACTTGACCTCTTTCGATATCTGTTCTTTGTACCCCTCTTAATAATGCTCCTATATTATCTCCTGCTTGTGCTTCATCTAGTAACTTTCTGAACATTTCTATTCCTGTTACTACTACTTTTCTTCTATCTTCACTTAGTCCAACGATTTCTGCTTCGTCTCCTACGTGTAGTATTCCTCTTTCTACTCTTCCAGTCGCAACTGTTCCTCTACCAGTAATTGTGAATACATCTTCTACTGGCATTAAGAATGGTTTATCTGTTGCTCTTTCTGGTGTTGGGATATAGCTA
>NZ_FQXU01000025.1 GCF_900130055.1 Clostridium intestinale DSM 6191 | reverse complement strand
TTAACCTGTGCAGGAGACTTAGCAAGGCTAGGTTATGAAGTTAAGATATTTGAAGCTCTACATGAACCAGGTGGAGTATTAGTATACGGAATACCGGAGTTTAGACTACCAAAGGAAACAGTAGTAAAAACAGAAATAGAAAATGTAAAGAAACTTGGAGTAGAAATAGAAACTAACGTTATCGTAGGAAGAACAATAACAATAGATCAACTATTCGAAGAAGAAGGATTTGAAGCAGTATTCGTAGGTTCAGGAGCAGGACTTCCAAAGTTCATGGGAATACCAGGAGAAAATGCAAACGGAGTACTATCAGCAAATGAATTCCTAACAAGAAGTAATCTAATGAAAGCCTTCAAAGAAGGTTACGACACTCCTATAAGAGTAGGAGATAGAGTAGCAGTAGTTGGCGGTGGAAATGTTGCAATGGATGCAGCAAGAACAGCTTTAAGACTAGGAGCAGAAGTTCATATAGTATATAGAAGAAGCGAAGCAGAGCTTCCAGCAAGAGTAGAAGAAGTACATCATGCAAAAGAAGAAGGAATAATCTTTGACCTTCTAACAAACCCAGTAGAAATACAACAAGATGAAAAAGGTTGGGTTACAGGCATGAAGTGTATAAGAATGGAACTAGGTGAACCTGATGCCTCAGGCAGAAGAAAACCAGTAGAAGTAGAAGGTTCAGAATTTGTAATGCCACTAGACACAGTAATAATGTCTCTAGGAACATCACCAAACCCACTAATATCTTCAACAACAAAAGGATTAGAAATAAATAAAAGAAGATGCCTAGTAGTTGAAGAAGAAACAGGGAAAACAACAAAAGACGGAGTATATGCAGGCGGAGACGCAGTAACAGGAGCAGCAACAGTAATCCTAGCAATGGGAGCAGGAAAAAGAGCTGCTAATGGAATCCATGAATATTTAAGCAGAAAATAAAGATAAGACTGTAGAGCTAACCTTAAAAATTAGTTCTGCAGTTTTTTTATATCTATATTTATTAGTAAGTTCAGAAACTGTTGCTAAATAACTATATTGAAATGATATATTATAAATACAAAATGACTAATAGATTAGAACAAACCCCTATAAAAATACAGCGGCTCGGTAGGAGACGTCTGTATTTTTATAGAAGAAGTTAACTGGAAAAGAAGTTAACTGGAAAAGAAGTTAACTGGAAAAGAAGTTAACTGGAAAAGAAGTTAACTGGAAAAGAAGTTAACTGGAAAAGAAGTTAACTGGAAAAGAAGTTAACTGGAAAAGAAGTTAACTGGAATCTAATAGAGCTTGAGAAGAAACTTCTACAGGGCAGTGGTTAGAAGGAACTTTTTTCTAGTTCTAATAGGTATTTTTTTCTTTCAATTCCACCAGCGTAACCTCCTAAATTGCCATTAGTTTTTATTACTCTATGGCAAGGTATGATAATAGCTAGCTGATTTGCACCATTTGCATTACCTACTGCTCTGACGAAGTTTTTGTTACCTAATTTATTAGCAATATCTTGATAGGTGCAGGTTGTTCCAGAAGGTATTGTCTCAAGGATTTCCCACACTTGTTTTTGGAATGGTGATCCATCTTTAAATAAGGGGATTGAAAAAGTTTGTAGTTTCCTTTGGAAGTATAATTTCAATTGTTCTTCAAGATTACTGTTGATTTCAGTTTGTCCAGGTATTATTCTAGCATTGTGTTTATTGCGTAACTTTTCAATTTCTTTCTCTAAGCCTCTTCTATCCATAAATTCTAGTAAATATAGATAATTTGTATCAGATAAACTTATCATTCGTCCAATAGGAGTTGAGATTATATTTGCATTTATAAGTGTAGCCTTAGTTTTCTTTGGAGGGTTTCCCATAATCTTTGTAAAGGCATCGTTAAAGCCACTTGAGGATTCATATCCTAGTGATAATTGCTGATCTATAACTTTATCTCCAGCTAATATTTGCTTAAAGGCCAACCCCATTCTCCTAGAACGAGCATATTGAACAAAGGTCATACCGTAAACATCCTTAAATTTTCTTCTTGCTGTAGCAGAATGAATTCCAAGTTCATGAAAATCTGATTCTTTCCATTTCTTTTCAGGATTTCTTTCAACTTCCTTAACTAATAGAGTTACTTCTTCAGGGATGTTATTGGGATAGGAAAGTGGGTTGCATATTTTACATGGACGAAATCCAGATAATAATGCTTCTTCAGCAGTTAAATAAAATTCGCAGTTCTCAAACTTTGGTTTTCTTGCTGTACATGTTGCGTGACAGAATATTCCTGTTGTTTTAATGCCAGCAAAAAAAGTCCCGTCATATGCAGGGTTTTTATCTAACAAGGCCTTATAAAATTCTTTCTTTTTATCCTCTGAAGTAATCATATGTATCTCCCCATTCTATTTATTATTGCAATTTGTGAATAAATTTATTATATTGCAATCTGTGCATATTTTTATTATAAAGAATAATTATAAAAATATCTTTCGAAAAATTAACAAGTATTTTTGTGCTTATTAAAAAAGCCAAAATATGCTATAATATGATATAATAAATTGTAGAATACTTAATGTGATTTCATGTAAGAATAAAGAAATAGGTAGAATTTTAAATATATATATAGAATTAAGAGAGGTAAGGTTTGAGGAATGGATTTTAAAAATGTAGAGTTTTTAGATGATAAAGTAATTTTAAAAGAATGCAGAAACTTTAATATAAAACAGACCTTTGAATGTGGCCAATGTTTTAGATGGGAAAAGACTAAAGATAACACTTACATCGGAGTTGTTTATGGGAAAGTAATTGAGCTTGAGCAAAAAGAGGATACTATAATAATTCATAATACTAACAAAGAAGATTTTGAGAACATATGGATAGATTATTTTGATTTAGAAAGAGACTACGGCAGCATAAAGGAAGAGTTATCTAAGGATGAACTTTTAAATAAAGCTGTTGAATATGGATATGGAATAAGATTATTAAATCAAGATCCATTTGAATTGGTAGTGAGCTTTATAATATCTGCGAGAAACTCTATTCCAGTAATAATGAAAACTATTAAAAAGATATCTGAAAGATGGGGAAAAGAATTAGAGTATAAAGGGAATACTTATTACGCATTTCCTACTCCTAGTGAGCTTAGAAAAGCAAGCTTAGATGAAATTAGAGATACTGGAGCTTCATTTAGAAGTAAATACATAGTTGATACTGTAGAAAAGGTTAATGTGGCTATTGAAGCGGGAAATGATAGTGAATTTAGTTTAGATAGAATAAAGAGTTTAAGTGATGATGAGTGTCATGTTGAACTTCAAAAGTTTCAAGGGGTTGGAGCAAAAGTTGCAGATTGTATAATGCTTTTTTCTATGAGAAAATACTCATCTTTCCCAGTTGATGTATGGGTAAAAAGAGCTATGCAACATTTTTATTTAGCACCAGATGTGTCATTACCTAAAATAAGAATATTTGCGAGAGATAAATTTAAAGAACTTTCTGGGTTTGCTCAACAGTATCTATTCTATTATGCAAGAGAAAATAATATTAAATTGTAATACAAAATTTGTAATACATGTATATGTAATACATTGGAAAGAGGGTCGAGTACTCTCTTTTCTTTTATTTCTTTTTACGTACATTTCTTGATTTCTTTATATTTATATGGCTGTCACCAGGATGTTTTTTTATAAATTTTAAGTAACGTTTAATTTTTTCATCTTCTTTAAGTAATGATAGTTTATATAAGTGTAGTGCCAGTTCTTTATTAGAATATAAAGCATGAATCTGAGCATGGCAGGGTTTGCATATCATTATAGTTCCAAGATGTCTTCCACCTTCTTCTCTAGGAATTAAATGATGTTCTGTTAGTTCTGAAATTTCTCTTTCACATAATGCGCAAATAAAAGTGTTCATAAAACCTCCAATAAAATAAGTTTATATTATATATTATTTCAAAATAAATAAAACTTAGAAGTGTAAACTTTTACTTAAAAACTTTAATTTGATAATAATATAGAAAATGAAAAGGATTAACTGTAGTAAAAATATAATAAACTTTAGGTAATTTTGGCACATTAAGAAAGTTTCTATAAGTCGAAGTTTGTTATTATTTTAACATAAAATGTGGTATAATTATAAAGTAATATTAAAAAATGGGAGAGTGTTAGAATGTTCCAGTTTGAAACCCAACTTAATAAATTGAAACATGAAGTATTAAAAAATGTTGCAATTTTAGCTAAAGAAAATAGGCTAAATCAAGAAGAATTAGAAAAAATACCTTATGAAATAATAACAGATGAAACGCCCAGATACAGATGTTGTGTATATAAGGAAAGAGCTATAGTTGCTGAAAGAGCAAAATTAGCAGCAGGATATTTAGCAGATGGAGATAAGATAAATTGTGAATTAATAGACATACGACCAAATGAACAGATAATTTATGTTATAGAGGCTGCTTGTGATAGATGCCCGATTAATAGATATACAGTTACAGATCAATGTAGAAATTGTTTGGCACATAGATGTTTAGAATCTTGTGCAGTTAATTCTATTTCTATGGTAGGAGGACGAGCTTATATAAATCAAGAAACTTGTAAAGAATGTGGAAGATGTAAGTCAGCGTGTCCTTATAATGCTATTTCAGAAGTTATGAGACCTTGTAAGGTATCATGCCCAACAGGAGCTTTAGCAGTAAACACTGAAGATAGAAGAGCCATAATAAAAGAAGAAGATTGTATTAACTGTGGAGCTTGTGTATCTGCATGCCCATTTGGAGCTATTTCTGATAAGAGTTTAATTGCACCAGTTGCTAAAAGATTAGGTAAAGGAAGAAAGATGTATGCTGTTGTAGCACCAGCAATATCAGGTCAATTTGGAGTGAAGGTTTCTTATGGACAAATCAAAAATGCTATAAAGAAATTAGGTTTTGAGGATATGGTTGAAGCTGCATGTGGAGCTGATGCTGTTACTGTTCATGAATCTAATGAGTTTGTTGAGAGAATGGAAAATGGAGATAAATACATGACTAATTCCTGTTGTCCAGGATTCTTAAGTTATATAGAAAAGAAATTCCCAGATCAAGTTGAAAAAATATCTGGAACAGTTTCTCCAATGGTTGCAACAGGAAGATATATAAAGGAAAAAGATCCAGAAGCTAAGGTGGTATTTATAGGACCTTGTACAGCTAAAAAGAGTGAGGCTGTAAGAGAATCTGTAGCTGATGCAGTTGATTATGTTTTAACCTTTGAAGAGTTATTTGCACTTTTAGAAGCCTTTGATGTAGATCCAGCTAATTGTGAAGCAGAGGTTGTAGAGGATGCATCTATATTTGGTAGAGGTTTTGGAATACATGGAGGATTAACTTCAGCTATTGAAAACTTCGTTTCAGAAAAAGGAATAGAAATAGAGTTTAAACCTGTAAAGGTTAGTGGAGAAGCTGAAATTAAAAAAGCTATGACTCTAGCAAAAGTAGGAAGATTAGATGGTAACTTCATAGAAGGAATGATGTGTGAAGGTGGCTGTATAAATGGAGCGGCTAGAATGGTAGCTCCAATGAGAGCTAAAACTGTATTTAATAAGTTAAATACACAAGGAAGCAAAAAAACAGTATTATCTAATGAAAAGATAGAAGAATTTCATAATATTAATTTAGAGAGATAAAATCATCAATATTTGGATAGAATAATAATTAAGAAATAATTAAGGAGCTTGTAACCAACAGGCTCTTTCTTTATAGATTATTTATTTATATAATTATCTAAATAAGGTTTTAAGGGATGATATATATGAAAGAATTTATTAAAAAACAAAAAATTAAATTGCTTTTAATTCCACTAATTATTGCTGCTATTGTGCTAATGGTTCAATATTATTCTAAAATAGTTTTGGTATTTAAAGATATTGAAAGTATTAAAGGAATTATATTAGGATATGGAAACTATAGCTTTATAATATATATTGCACTTCAGATAGTTCAGATTGTTATATTCTTTATACCTGGAGATATAATGCAGATAAGTGCAGGATTTATATTTGGCCCAATAAGAGGATTTTTATTGTCTTTTTTGGGGATTTGTTTAGGTACATCTATTGTCTTTTTTATATCACGAAAACTAGGTAAACCATTTGTAAATAAACTTGTATCAGAGAAAGATACCTGGATAATACATAAGCTTGAAAAATTGAAGGAACATCCTAAAAGAGATAAAAAACTTAGGAAAATAGTTTTTTTTACATATTTAATTCCGGGAATACCTAAAGATATATTGGGCTATATTTGTGGAGTTTCAGAGATAAGGTATAAAGATTTTATAATATATTCATCCATAGCTAGAATACCGGCTCTTTTTGTATCAAGTTTTTTTGGATATAAGTTATCCTTTGATAATTGGAAATTACTTGCTATAATAGCTATTATAAGTGTAATAGTTATTGTGATAAGTATAATAACAGGGAAAAAGATAATTTCCTCAATTGACGATTAAGGCGGGATTATATGTTCAAAAAAGAAATAACATTAATATTAGCTATAATAGCTGGAGCTATGCCTCTAATAATGCATCCATTCTCTGATGACAGCTATTATTTACCTAAAACTATATTTCTATATATTATGTATTTTCTTTTAATATTTATTTTATTAAGAGATAGAAAAAACATAAGCTTAGATAAAAATGATAGAGTGTTGATTATATATTTAGGAATAGCCTTATTAAGCACCATCTTTTCAATTAAACCTATGGTATCAATATTTGGTACGGAGATTAGGTATGAAGGGGTGATAATGCTATTATTTTATGGATTAACTTATTATTGTGGGAAAAATTATTTAGAGATTGATAAAAAAGTAATCCTAGCTGTTTTAGTACCAGCAGTAATTATCTCAATATATTCTATTTTTCAATTCTATAACATAGATCCTATACCTAAGGATAGTTATCATGCTAGAATGCTTTTTAATTCTATAGGGACTCAAGGGCATAGAAATTTCTTATCAGCTTATATAAGCTTATTTTTACCTTGCACTATAGTCTTATATATATTGAAGGGTAAAAAAGTGTATATAGGGGTAGCTGCGGTTTTATTTGCTTCATTACTATGCACATTAACAAGAAGCGGGTGGATAGCATTTATAGCTTATTCATTATTAGGTGCAGTTTATATAATAATTAACTTTAATAAAAAGTATTTAACTAGAGCTCTTATACTTATGATTGCTTTTATTAGTATTTTTGGTATATTAGATTATACCTCTGGAGAAAAAATAAGCAGTCGTAGCGATCAATTAATATATGATACTAAATCTGCTAGCGGAGATCTTCTTAAAAATGGAAAGATAACAAATGAAGCATTAGGATCAGCTAGAGTGTATATATGGAAGGTTGCGTTAAAAGCTATAGAAAAGAATCCTTTAATTGGAAGTGGAACTGACACCTTTAGATATAGTATTGAAAAGTATTTCCCAGAAGATGGACAAGAGTATATAGAAGCTTATGGAGCTATAATAGATAAGGCTCATAATGAATTTCTTCAAATAGCAGCTACCATGGGAATACCTGCCTTGATTGTATATTTAGTGTTTATATTTTTATCCCTTAAGAATAATATAAAAAATATGTGGAAAAGTAAGATAAACTTTATAATAAGCATAACTTTTATTGGATATTTAATTCAAAGCTTTTTTAATATAAGTGTTGTAAATGTTGCACCATTATTTTGGATGGGGCTAGGATTAGCTCAAAATTCTAAGGTGCTAGAAAAAGTTGAAAAAATTATTGAATCTAAGGAGGGGCAGTATGAAGAAGTATGTTAAACCTTCAAAGGAAGAGTTAAAAAGTAAGTTAACGGATATACAGTATGCAGTTACTCAGGAAAATGCTACTGAAAGACCTTTTAGTAATGAATATGATGATTTGTTTAAGGAAGGAATTTACGTAGATATCGTTACAGGAGAACCTTTATTTTCTTCAACTGATAAATATAATTCAGGTTGTGGATGGCCAGCTTTTTCAAAACCTATAGAGAAAGAGACAATTAAAGAAAAAGCAGATTTTACTCATGGCATGCATAGAGTGGAAGTTAGAAGTAAAGAAGGGGATTCACATTTAGGTCATGTATTTAACGATGGACCAGAAGAAAAGGGTGGACTAAGATATTGTATTAACTCAGCTTCTTTAAAGTTTATTCCTAAAGAAAAAATGAAAGAAGAAGGTTACGAAGAGTATTTAAAATTTATAGAATAGTAATTAAAAAGGCTGTGGTGCTAAAAAAATTAGTCCACAGCTATTTTATTTTTATCTATTATTAAGTTTAGGAAAAATCTTTTTAATAATTATAGGAATTAATAATATAATTAGGAAGATTAGTAATATACTTATTAGGTAGCTGAAAAAAACACCTTCAGGTAAAGCATTGATTATTGGATCTGTTTTAGGATCAAAAAGCCAATCATCATTACTAAAAACTATCTTATGAAACTTCTCAAAAGCCCAGCTAAAGTTAGAAACTACTGGTATAGAGAAAGCTATCAATAGCCCTGAGGCACAAATAAGGAATTTTTTATAGTTATTAAAAATATATTTTAAAGTTTTTCTATTTATAAAGAGAATTATTAATAAAAGAACTACAGAAATCCAAAACAAGATGTCCATTTTTAAAAATAGAAGTCTAACCTCCATAAAATGAAATTCACCAGATGGAGAATATTTAAAGTACTCTAGGGGGAACCTCATAGGAGTAAAGCTTCTTAGGTACTCCATAAGCTTAGTGAAATCAGAATAGATGTTTTCTTTACTGATTTTAACTATTTCTGTAACTTTGAATATATCGATTAAAAATCCGTAAAAAGGTGTAAAGTTAATCAATATTTTAAAAGCTGCTGTAAGAGAAAAGATAAAATAGACAAAGTATAGGCATATTTCTGTAAATATCTTATAAATAGTAGAAAAATTTAGTTTTTTCATTAATAAGTTTCTCCTTTTAGTCAATAATAATAAATGGTTTTCCCATGTAAATAATTATAATAAGCTTTTAAGATATTGTATCATAATTTTTTAAAATAGTTATGCACAACAAATATATAGAAAAAAATAGCATTTTAAAGAAAAACTTAATTAATGGAAGATAATTAAAGAAGATAAGGATTTAATGGGATTTAAAATGAATAAATTAATTTGAATTTATGAGGCTTATTATTTATTATAATATTAGTATTAGCACTCTACTTAAATGAGTGCTAACAATTTGCAGAGTATTATTTTTATAAATTTAAGGAGGGGTTGTAAATGAGTATTAAACCACTTGGAGACAGAGTAGTAATCAAAAGATTAGAAGCAGAAGAAACAACTAAAAGCGGTATTCTTTTAACTGGAGCTGCTAAAGAAAGACCACAAGAAGCTGAGGTAGTTGCAATAGGACCTGGAGCAGTTGTTGATGGTAGCAGAATTCCTATGGAAGTTAAAATTGGAGATAAGGTACTTTACTCTAAATATGCAGGCACAGAAGTTAAGCTTGATGGAGAAGAGTACACAATATTAAAACAAGACGATATTTTAGCAGTAGTTGAATAATAGGAGGGATGTATAAATGGCTAAGACAATTGTATTTGGTGAAGAAGCAAGAAGAGCTATGCAAGCTGGTGTTGATAAGCTAGCTGATACAGTAAAAGTTACATTAGGACCAAAAGGAAGAAACGTAGTTTTAGATAAAAAATTCGGAACACCTTTAATAACAAACGATGGTGTTACAATAGCTAGAGAAATAGAACTAGAAGATGCTTATGAAAACATGGGAGCTCAATTAGTTAAAGAAGTTGCAACTAAAACTAATGACGTAGCTGGAGATGGAACAACAACTGCTACACTTTTAGCTCAAGCTATAATAAGAGAAGGACTTAAAAATGTTACAGCTGGTGCTAATCCAATGCAAATAAGAAATGGAATTAAAGTAGCTGTAGATAAAGCTGTTGAACAAATTCAATTAATCTCTAAACCAGTTAATGGTAGAGAAGATATAGCAAGAGTTGCTGCTGTTTCAGCTGCTGATGAAACTATAGGACAATTAATAGCAGATGCTATGGAGAAGGTTGGAAACGAAGGTGTTATAACTGTTGAAGAATCTAAATCCATGGGAACTGAATTAGATGTAGTTGAAGGTATGCAATTTGATAGAGGATATGTTTCAGCTTACATGGTAACTGACACAGATAAGATGGAAGCAAATCTTGATAATCCATATATATTAATTACAGATAAAAAGATCTCAAACATACAAGATATACTTCCTATATTAGAGCAAATCGTTCAAGCTGGAAGAAAGCTATTAATAATAGCTGAAGACATAGAAGGAGAAGCTATGACAACTCTAGTTTTAAACAAACTAAGAGGAACATTTACATGTGTAGCTGTTAAAGCTCCTGGATTTGGAGATAGAAGAAAAGACATGCTTCAAGATATAGCTATCCTAACTGGTGGAGAAGTTGTTTCTGATGAACTTGGAAGAGATTTAAAAGAAACTACTTTAGACATGTTAGGTCAAGCAGAAAGCATTAAAGTAACAAAAGAAAATACTGTTATAGTTAATGGAAGAGGAAGCAAAGAAGAAATTAAATCAAGAGTAGCTCAAATAAAACTTCAAATAGAAGAAACTACTTCAGATTTCGACAAAGAAAAGCTTCAAGAAAGATTAGCTAAATTAGCTGGTGGAGTAGCTGTAGTTAAAGTTGGTGCAGCTTCTGAAGCAGAATTAAAAGAAAGAAAATTAAGAATAGAAGATGCTCTTGCAGCAACTAAAGCAGCTGTTGAAGAAGGTATAGTACCTGGCGGTGGAACTGCTTATGTTAATGTAATAAATAAAGTAGCTACTTTAACTTCAGAAGAAGCTGATGAACAAGTAGGCATAAATATAATAGTAAGAGCTTTAGAAGAGCCAATGAGACAAATAGCTGTAAACGCTGGACTTGAAGGTTCTGTTATAATAGAAAAAGTTAAAAACAGTGAAGCTGGAGTAGGATACAACGTTTTATCTAAACAATACGTAAACATGATAAAAGATGGAATAGTTGATCCAACTAAGGTTACTAGAAGTGCTCTTCAAAATGCAGCATCTGTAGCATCAACATTCTTAACTACAGAAGCAGCTGTAGTTGATATTCCAGAAAAAAATCCTCCAATGCCAGGTGCACCAGGAATGGGAATGGACGGAATGTACTAAGATAGAGATATTAAGAGATAGCGAAAGCTGTCTCTTTTTTTGTTTTTAAAATTAATGCAACTAAATATTTTATTATGGGTACAATAATTCTTGATAGCTTTAATGGGTTATTGAGTAAGATTATTTGTTAAAAATATAAAAAAAGAAATAATAAGAAATTTGTCGAATTAAGAAGAAAAATACCATATTTTTTTTGGGAAAGTCACTAAATATTTCTTTTGAATGTTTTACATATACTGTATAATGAAATTATCGTAATAAGATATGTAGGTGATTAAATGAGCGAAAAGAAAAAAAGGCTTGGAGATTTGCTTATAGATAGTGGAAAACTTAATGAAGCAGATTTAGCTATGGCACTGAAACTTCAGGCAACTACTGGCAAGAGATTAGGACAGATATTAGTAGAGAAAAGGCTAGTAACAGAGGATGACATTCTTACTATATTAGAAATGCAAATGGCTATACCAAGAATACATCTTGATTTTACACCTATTGAAGAAAATGCAGTTTATAGGATTTCAGAGGCTTTAGCGAAAAAACATACAATTATTCCTATAAAGATAAGAGGAAATAAAATCACCTTAGTAACTAGCGATCCATTTAATATATTAGCAATAGAAGATGTAAAGATAGCCACAGGTTTAGATACCGAATTAGTTATGGATTCTTCAGAGTCAATTAATGAAGCTATAAAAAGATATTATTCAAGACAGGTTGCAGAGAGAACAGCTAAAAATTTAGCTGATAGAGAAGCTAGAGAAAAAAAGGAAGAAGTTAATGTAGATTTTGATGAGGTTAAAGATGCTCCAGCTGTAAAGCTTGTAGACACCATAATTGAAAATGCAGTAAGAATGAAAGCTTCTGATATTCATATAGAACCCTTAGAAAATGGGGTTAGAGTAAGATGCAGAGTAGATGGAAATCTTCAAAAGGTTCTTGATATACCTAAAGAAACTCAAGGCTCTCTTATAACAAGAATAAAAATAGTAGCTAATCTTAATATAGCAGAAAAAAGAGTTCCTCAAGATGGAAGAATAATAACTAAGATAGATAATAAGGAAGTGGATTTAAGAGTATCTGTACTACCAACCATTCATGGAGAAAAAGTAGTTATAAGAATATTATCAAGAAGTTCATTCCTAGTAAAAAAAGAAGAGCTTGGTCTTTCAAGTTACAATATGAAATTATTGTCAAGTATCATGGATAAACCATATGGAATAATACTAGCAACAGGTCCAACCGGTAGTGGTAAATCCACCACACTTTACACTTTATTAAATGAGTTAAATACTTTAGATAAAAACATAATAACAGTTGAAGATCCAGTGGAATATGTAATGGAAGGAATAAGTCAGGTTAATGTAAATACAAAAGCAGGTTTAACCTTTGCTTCAGGTCTTAGAAGTATATTAAGACAAGATCCTGATATTGTAATGGTAGGAGAGATAAGAGATAATGAAACCGCTGAAATAGCTATAAGAGCAGCAATAACAGGTCATATAGTATTAAGTACAATTCATACTAACGATGCTCCATCAACTATAGCTAGATTAGAGGACATGAACATAGAACCTTATCTAATATCTACATCTATAACAGGAATAATAGCTCAAAGACTAGTTAGAAAAGTTTGTCCGCATTGTTTTGAAGAATATGAGGCAAGTGAATATGAAAAAGAGATGTTGGAAATTAATAAAAACGAAAAGCTTTCTCTTGTACGAGCAAAAGGATGCCCTTTATGCCAGAACATAGGTTATAAAGGAAGAATAGGTATATATGAAATTATGGAAATTAAAAGAGAGTTAAGAGAAGCTGTTAATAATAAAAAAAATACAGATGAGCTTAGAGATATAGCTATAAAAAATGGAATGAAAACTCTTAAAATGGCTTGCACAGAGCATGTTTTAGATAAGATCACAACAGTCGAGGAACTTCTTAGAGTTACCTTCTTAAAGGAATAGAAATAAAGGTGATGTAAATGGCTATTTATAATTATGAGGCTAGAAACTTACAAGGAAATAAGATAAAAGGTTCTATGGAGGCTATAAGCAGGGAGGATGTTATTCAAAGCTTAAGAGGAAGAGAATATTATCCTGTATCTGTAGAGGAATTCGTAGATAGAAGTGCTTTGAATATAGAACTTTTTAATAAGATAACCACAAAGGATTTATCAATATTTTGTAGACAATTTGCCTTTGTATTAGGATCTGGAACCCCTATTATAAGATGTTTAGAAATATGTATAGAGCAATCAAGTAATAAGAAAATGAGAGAGGTTCTAATAAGATCTAAAGAGCAGATACAAAGAGGAAGAAGTTTATCAGATTGTCTAAAGTATGAAAAAGATATACCAGAAATGATGATTAACTTAATTGAAGCTGGAGAAGCTTCAGGAAAATTAGATAAAATCATAGAAGACTTAGCAGAATATTATGATAGTCTCTATAAACAGGAACAAAAAGTTAAAAGTGCTTTAAGTTATCCTAAATTTGTAGGAGCCTTTGCTATCCTTATAGTTGCATTTTTACTTATATTTGTTGTTCCAAGTTTTGTAGAGAACTTAGTAGATATAGGTGGAGATATACCAACCTTAACTAAAATTGTTATGGGGCTGTCTAAATTCTTAACTAGAAGCTGGATATTAGTGCTATTAGTAGCAGGCGCCATATATATAATTAAAAAATTCATGTTAGATAGAGATGAAGCCTATATAGAAAAAAGGGACTTTAATAGATTAAAGATACCTGTTTTTGGAGAAATAAACAAACAAATAGTGTCAGCAAGATTTGCTAAAACTTTATCTATATTGATATCTTCAGGACTTGGGGTAATCCAGTCATTAGAAATATCAGCTAAGGTTGTAGGAAATCTTCATATAAAAAATAAATTAAACCTTGCAAAAGAGGATATCAAAAAGGGAAATGCCATAGGGAAGACCCTAGAGGATATGCAACTTTTTCCTCTTATGCTTACTCAGATGATAAACTTAGGAGAAGAAACTGGAACCTTGGAAGAGGTTTTAGAAAGAACCTCCAAGTTCTATGATGGGGAGGTGGAAAACGCCACTAGCAAGTTAGTTTCATCTATAGAACCAATGATGATAGTAATACTATCAGCAATTGTTTTAATTATAGTACTATCAATGATTCTGCCATTAACAAGTATGATGGAGGGAATCAACAATATTCAACGTTAACAAATAAATTATATAATACGGAGGGATTTTAATGATGATGAAAAAAATAAACAAAAAGAAAAAAGGTTTTACACTAATCGAACTTATAGCTGTTATAGCGATTATAGGAATATTAGCAGCTGTGTTGGTACCAAGAGTTTCTAATTATATTACTGAAGCTAAGAAAACAAAAGTCGTAGCTCAGGCTAGAAATGTTGTCATGGCAGTAGAAACTTATAATGCCAAAAATACAACTCCTGTAACTACAAGTACTTTAGTATCTGCATTAACAGATACAGTAAAGACTTCAGGAGGCGGAACTGTTGATGAGTTTAATAAAGACACTAATGCAATTCAGACATTGTCGGTTGATGACTGTAAAAATATAGTAAACAATGGATATGTATTTACTCTAACAAATGGAGTTATTGATAAAGCTAGTATCAAAGCTCCAGCGACAACATAAAGTTTATAAATATATACCTCCCACCTCGGGAGGTATTACCATACCATAAAAAATGGAGAAGTAAAATGAATACAGTAATAAGTATTTTTGTTTTTTTATATGGAATTATTATAGGAAGTTTTTTAAACGTATGTATTTATAGAATACCTAAAGAGGAATCAATAGCATATCCTCCATCTCATTGCAGTAATTGTAATAATAAATTAGGATGGAAGGATTTATTTCCAGTTTTCAGTTTTTTATTTTTAAAAGGAAAGTGTAGATATTGCGGAGAGAAGATTTCTATCCAATACCCATTAGTTGAGTTAGTAAATGGACTTTTATATTTAAGTTTATTATTTAAGTTTGGGTTTGGTGTTAAGTTTATATTGATATGTTTATTTATATCATTGATTTTAGTTATTGGAATAATTGATTATAAAACTCAGGATATCTATGACAACACTATTTATGTTGGAGTTGTGCTTGGAGTTTTATATATTGGAGTTGAAAAATATTTAGGTGGAGTATCACCATTTAATTATATATTAGGAGCTGTAATAGCAGCTGGAATTCTTGCTTTAATAGCTATAACAACTAAAGCTATGGGGTGGGGAGATGTGGAATTGGTATTTATAATAGGACTTTTTTTAGGATGGCCTAATGCATTATTGATGTTATTTATATCTATAGTACTAGGAGGAATAGTAGGAAGTCTACTTTTAATAATCAAGTATAAGTCTATAGGAGGACATTATATGGCATTTGGTCCTTATATAGCTTTAGCAGGATATATAACCTTGATGTATGGAAATGAAATATTAAACTGGTACTTAAAAATGTTTATTTAAGGTTTGAGGTGAAAGCATGTTTGAAAAAGACAAAATATCCATTGATATTTCTAGAGACAGAATAGCTATAGTTGTTGGAACTAAAACAAAGATAAAAAAGGCGACTATACTAGAAACACCTAAAGGTTCATATTTGCAAGATAGAATAGAAAATACAGAGCTATTATCTAACGTAATTAAAGATTATTTAGTGAAAGAAAAAATAAGAGTAAAAGATGTTTCCTTTACAGTAAAAGGCCAGGATGTAATAACTAGGCACACCATACTTCCCCTTCTAGGAGAAGAGCCTATGAGAGAAGCTGTATCTTGGGAGCTTAGACAATATCTTAATGATAGAGTAGACGAATATTATTATGACTATGAGATTCTACAGGAGTTAGGTGAAGGTAAAGCAAAAAATGCAGATGTAATAATAGCAGCTGTAGAAATGAATAAAATAGATGCCTATGTTGAGATTGCAGAAAGATTAAATTTAGATTTAGTAGCCTTGGACACTTATGCAACAATAGGTGCAAGGATGCTAAAGAGTTCAAAGGTATTTAAGGATAAAGAAGATGTTATAGGTTTAATAACACTAAATAGTGATACAGCATCTTTTCATATAGCTAGTTCTGGAAAGCTAGAAATAGAAAAGTATCAAAACATGGGAGTATTAGGGAATAATTTAGATCAGATAGAAAGCATAGAAGCTTATAATGAGTATTTATATAAAATAGATTTAACTGAAGAAGATATTAACGAAGAAAGCACAAGTGTAAGAAGAATAATAAACACAATAAGTTCCTATTTTAATTCTATAATTCAGTTTTATTCTGTTGGAAAAGTAAAAAAGAACTTAGACAGAATATATCTAATAGGAAGTGGAGCAAAAGTAAAAGGGGTTAAAGAAGAATTCTCAAAGATTTTTAATACAGAAATAGTAGAGATAGATGATTTTAAAACCCTAAGGTATAATGTTAAAGTTCCAAGAAGTATAACTTTAAATGATTATTTTTACTCCTATGGATTAATGCTAAATAATAGCGAAAAAGAACTTAATCTACTACCTTATAACTTAAAATTAAATGATTTAAGAGGAAAGAAAAAAGCTGTTTATGTAGCTTCAATAATTTTTGCTTTAGTAGTATTTTTAGGTGGAATCGGATATTTAAAAGGAAAAGAAATGTATTTGAATTCCTCAAAAGATAAGTTAATAAATAAGATTAACAGCAATCAGGAGAATGTTGATAAATTAAACACACTTGAAAATGATATAAGCCTATATAACAGTCATATAGAAAAGGTAAAAGTGTTAAATGAGCAAAAGGACAAAAAGACAGATGACTTAATTCGTGATATTCAAAAGCTTATACCTGGGGAAGTTACAGTAAGCAGCTTTTCTATTACAGGCAGCAATATATCTATAAGTGGTGCTAGTAGTAATTATGATAAAATATCTGAGTTTTGGGCAAATGTTAGAGAAGATGCAAGATTTAAAGATTCTCACATTGCAAGCATAACTAAAGGGGAAGCATCAAGCAGCTTTACTTTAGAAATCCTTGTTCAAGGAGGGCAAAGCTAATGAAAAAGATAGATTTAGGTTTAAATAAATTAAGCCACAAAGAAAAAATACTATTATTAATAGTAGCTATAATGTCAGTCTTTTTTGTTTATTATAATTATTTAATAATTCCAACCATGGATAAACTTGCCCCTCTAGAAACAGAAGTTGAAACTTTAAGGAATAAAACTTTAAACTATGAAAATATAGAAAATAAAATAATTATAAAAGAAAAAGAGTATAATGAATTAAAAGATAAATATAATGAATCTGCCAGAGTATTACCTAAGATTGATAAGTATCCAGAACTTTCTAAGGAGTTAAATGACTTGGCAAATAAAAATACCGTTACACTCCAAAGTATAGCAATGGAGAAAGGACAAGTGTATCAACAGGGAGATACTTCTAAAGATGCTAGTACTCCTTCAACCTCTAACAAAGGAGGATTAAGTACACAGAAGGTTACACTATCATTAAAAGGTGACTTTTCAAACATATTAAATCTAGTTAATGATTTAGAAAATGGATCAAGAATATGTGAAATTAATTCCATTACGTCAACAAAAGAAAGTTCAACTATAAACCTAACTTTCTACTATGCACCAGGAGACATGGAAGAAAATTATGATTTTAATAGCGGAAGTTATGGAAAAGACAATATGTTTAATTAAAATCACTAAGATTGAGGTGATTTAGATGAAGAAGAAAAAAGGATTTACTCTAATAGAGATGATTGCATCAATGGCAATGCTAGTACTTATATTTTCAGTAATAGCTTCATTGATGCTACTGGCAATTAAAACAAATGTGAGAAACGAAAAGGATTTAGATTCAAATAGTGTATCTAAGGCTTTCGTGGAATTAGTGAACTCTGATAAAAGTGCAGGATACAAAGTTAATACGTCTGGGAACATGTATATTTTAACTTTTGATAATATAACTGAGTTGCAAAGCATTTTTACAAGTGACTTTATTCCAGCTAAAACTTCTGTAATTAAAGCGGATAGTTTTGATGTAAATACATTAAGTGGTACTAAAAAATATGCTGTTAAAGTGAAGGTAACAACGAAAGATTCAACCTTAGGAATTTTACAATTTGATATAACATCTTGGAATTTAAATAAAATAAGTACTAGCGAAATATCTAGAACTATATATTTAGCAGGGTGATACTATGAATAAAGGAAGAAAAAAAGGATTCACTTTAATAGAAATGATAGCGGTTATAGCAATTTTAGCAATAACATTAATGTTAACATACACTCTTTTTAATAAAGCCTACAGTACACTTAATAGACAGGAACAAGAAAGTATAGTTTTAGATGAAGCAAGAAACTTTTCTTCAATACTTGAAGAGGATATGAAGTTAGCTTCCGATGTTAAAACAACTACTTTGATACCTGGGAATTATGGATTAGGTAGTTCTATTACAGTACTTAGTGAGATAACTAATACATCAAGTGAAAAATACATTTATACAAAAGAAGCAACAAAAATAGTTAAATATAAAGTCTCAGGAAGTACAGCAACTAAAATGGCTACTTTAGCTAATTATGTTGTAGATGTACAATTAAGTCCTTTGGGAACTAAGTCTTATAAAGTATATATAAAAAGCAATCGTAAAGATATAGAAACAAGCTTTGAAACAGTAGTAACTAGAAGAATGATATAAGGGGGATTGGGATAGATGAAACATAGAAAAAAGAAAAAGGGGGCTTCATTAATAATAGTTCTAATGGTGTTAGCAGTAGCTATGATTTTTTCTAGTGTTACTTTAACAACTATCTCAAAAACTACTAAAGCTAATGCTCAAGAAAAGAAGTCAGAAGATGTTCTTTTTTCGGCAGAATCAGGCTTAGAATATGGGATAGCTTGGTTTAATAAAAACAAAACCACTGGAGTTATATCTGTTCCGCCTACAAACGGATGCACTTATGATGTTAAGGTAGAACCTGATGGAAGTAATTATAAAATCATAAGTAAGGCAACTATAAATGGGAAGAGTAAGACTGTTTCGGTGAAAGTAAAAAAAATAGAAACGCCAGGTACTGGCGGTGGAACGATAAAGTTAGATGCGCCAGCAGGATTAATTATTCCTTCTAATGATAAAATACTCTATAAAAATAGCAATTCTACATTAACTCCTATAATCAATCAAGTACCTCCAAGCTTTGATTTAAGAAAGATATTGAATTATAAGAATAATTCAAAGATTTATGATTTATATAAAAAAGACAATTATTCTGGAGGGAAAATAGTAACTACTGAATATGAAAAAACTGAACAAAAAATGGACATAAAATTCAAAGAAAATTCATTAACTCCTTTTAATTATTCTCCTAAATATTCAGAACAAGCAATAACAATACCCGCAAATGGAATAGATAGTGATGTTGAAGTAACAAATGAAAGTCTGAAAAATTATTTCAATCAAAGTACGAATTCTTTAGTATGCAAGAGAGTTGTGACAATTAATGCTGAATGGCATGGAGATATAAATTTGAATAATGTTATTATTTATGCTGATAAAATAAAAATAGTAGGATATAGTAATTTAAAAATAACTAATTCAAAATTAGTTGCAAATAGTATAGTATTTGAAGGATCAAAAAATAGAATTTTTGAAAATAGCGAACTAATATCAAAAGAGATATTAATGAATACAGAGTATACTATTTTTGACGAATGTAAATTATCTTCAAAGAAAATATCTATAAATACTAGTGGTTATACAAGGTTTAAAAATAATGAGTTAATATCAAGTGAGATATTAATAAATACTACAGCTGAGACGATTTTGGATAAAGTGAAAATTGATTCGTCTAAAACAGATATAACAGGTAATCAAAAAGAATTTAAAAATGAAACAGAAATAGTATCAAAAGATTTTACTGTAAATACACGTGGTCCTGCTACATTTTCTAATATTAATATAAGTTCAGAAAATTTTAATATAAAGGGAAGTACAGCTAGAAGTTTAAACAATTGTAATGTTATTGCTAATAATTTTAATATTCAATCTACAGATGGATTTAATTGTACTAACTCATCTATAACATCTGGAAGCATAGATTTGTCAGGAAGCTGTAACAATGTTTTTGGTGGAACGAAAATAACATCAAATAAATTTAAGATAGTTTCTAGTGATAATGTAATTTTTGATAATACAACACTTCTTTTAAATCTTTTAGATATACAAGGTAGCACAGATAGAAAATTTATTAATTCAACTGTTGCCTCAAATATTATAAATGTATATACTACTGATAATGTTGAATTTACCAATAGTATTACAGTATGCGAGAGTATTAGTTTCAACACTTCTAATAATATAAAAATTTTGCCTTTAGATATATCTAGGATGTCTGAGTTCAATGATAAATTTATTAAAGCTCAAGAACAATTGATAATAACAGGACAATCAACACCACCAACAATTACTTATGAAATTGATAATAGTAGTATTAAGTATGAATAATTAAAAGAAAAAGATTACATCAAAACCCTAACAACTAATATCAAAATATGCAAGAAAAAATGCATAAAATTCACACTTGCAAGAAATCATTCTTTATTGACAAGCTAATAACTATATTCTATAATAAGTATAATTTCAAAACAGATTACTCGTATATACCTAGGATATGGCTAGGAGTATCTACCAGAAACCTTAAATTTCTGACTATGAGTGAATTAATGTGTATTTATTATAGAGTCCATCGAAGGGCTTATTTTGAGCATATTAACTTCACTTGAGTTAATATGCTTTTTTAATTCCAACAATGCAAGAAAACTTGCGGGAAAAATAAAAAAATGCAAGAAAAACATTGGGTTATTTTAAAAATTTAAATTTTGAGGAGGAGTCTTTCATGGCAAGAATACTTAAAACAGCGTACACATTTGATGATGTTCTTTTAGTACCAAACAAGTCTGAAATATTACCAAAGGAAGTAACTTTAGCTACAAGTCTTACTAAAAAAATAAAACTTAATTTACCACTAATAAGTGCTGGTATGGACACAGTAACTGAATCAAAAATGGCTATAGCTATTGCAAGAGAAGGCGGCATAGGAATCATCCATAAGAACATGACTATAGAGGAACAAGCAAGAGAAGTTGACAGAGTAAAGAGACAAGAAAATGGTGTTATAACAGATCCTATATTCTTATCAGCTAATCACAGTGTACAAGAGGCTCTAGATTTAATGGCTCAATATAGAATATCAGGTGTTCCTATAACTTCAGCAGATGGAAAACTTATAGGAATAATTACAAATAGAGATGTAGTATTTGAAACAAATTTTGGTAGAAAAATAGATGAGGTTATGACTAAGGAAAATCTTATAACTGCATCAGAAGGTACTACTTTAGAAGAAGCTAAAGAAATACTTAAAAAACACAAAATTGAAAAGCTTCCTTTAGTAGATAGTGAAGGATATTTAAAGGGGCTTATTACTATTAAAGATATAGAAAAGGTAAAAGCATTCCCTAATGCAGCTAAAGATTCAGCAGGAAGACTTCTTTGTGGAGCAGCTGTTGGAGTAACTGGAGATATGGAAGAGAGAGTTGAGGCTTTAGTTAAAGCTAATGTTGATGTAATAACTTTAGATACAGCTCATGGACATTCGTTTGGAGTTTTAAATGCTGTAAAAACTATAAAGAGTAAATATCCAGAGCTTCAAATAATAGCAGGAAATGTTGCTACAGCAGAAGCTACTAGAGATTTAATAGAAGCTGGAGCAGATTGTGTTAAGGTTGGTATAGGACCTGGGTCTATATGTACAACTAGAGTTGTTGCGGGGGTAGGAGTTCCTCAGTTAACAGCAGTTATGGATTGTGCAGAAGAGGGTAGAAAGTATGGAGTTCCTGTAATTGCAGATGGAGGAATAAAATACTCAGGAGATATAGTTAAGGCATTAGCAGCAGGAGCATCAGCAGCTATGATGGGATCTTTACTTGCTGGTTGTGATGAAGCACCAGGAGAAATTGAAATATATCAAGGCAGAAATTATAAAGTATATAGAGGTATGGGATCTTTAGCAGCTATGAATAAAGGATCAAAGGATAGATATTTCCAAGAAGGAAATAAGAAACTAGTTCCAGAAGGTGTTGAAGGAAGAGTTGCTTATAAAGGATATTTATCAGAAACTATTTACCAACTTATAGGTGGAATTAGATCTGGTATGGGATACTTAGGAGCAAGCACTCTTGATAAATTATATGAAACAGCAACATTTGTTGTTCAAACTTCAGCAGGACTTAAAGAAAGTCATCCACATGATGTTAATATAACTAAAGAAGCACCTAACTACAGCGTTAGTCAATAAGTAAACCTTGGAGGAGAAATAATGAATAAAGAGTTAGTTTTAGTACTTGATTTTGGTGGTCAATATAATCAATTAATAGCAAGAAGAGTTAGAGAATGTAATGTATATTGTGAAGTTCATCCATACAAATTAAGTGTAGATGAAATAAGAGAAATGAATCCAAAGGGAATTATTTTCACTGGTGGACCTAACAGTGTATATGGTGAAGATTCTCCTTTATGTGATAAAGCTATATTTGAATTAGGAATTCCTGTTCTTGGCATATGTTATGGTTCACAACTTATGGCTCATGTTCTTGGAGGAAAAGTTGCAACTGCTCCAGTAAGTGAATATGGAAAGACAGAAGTTAGTGTTAATGTTGAATCTAAACTATTTGAAGGGGTATCACCATCAACAATCTGCTGGATGAGCCACACTGACTACATAGAAAATGCTCCAGAGAATTTTAAAATAGTAGGAAACACTCCAGTTTGTCCAGTAGCTGCTATGGAAAATGCAGAAAAAAATCTATATGCAGTTCAATTCCACCCAGAAGTTATGCATACACAAGAAGGAACTAAGATGTTATCAAACTTCGTATACAATGTTTGTAAATGTTCTGGAGATTGGACAATGGATTCCTTTGTTGAAAGAACAATAGCAGAAATCAGTGAAAAAGTTGGAGATGGTAAAGTATTATGTGCTTTATCAGGTGGAGTTGATTCATCTGTTGCAGCAGTTTTACTATCAAAAGCAGTAGGAAAACAACTAACTTGCGTATTCGTTGACCATGGTTTACTTCGTAAAGATGAAGGAGATGAAGTTGAAGCAATATTTGGACCAGAAGGACAATATGACCTTAACTTTATCCGTGTAAATGCTCAAGAAAGATTCTACGAAAAATTAAAAGGAGTAGAAGAACCAGAGCAAAAGAGAAAAATCATTGGTGAAGAATTCATAAGAGTATTTGAAGAAGAAGCTAAAAAAATAGGAACAGTTGATTACCTAGTTCAAGGTACAATATATCCAGACGTTATAGAAAGTGGTCTTGGAGATTCAGCTGTTATAAAATCTCACCACAACGTTGGAGGACTTCCTGACTATGTTGACTTTAAAGAAATAATCGAACCACTAAGAGCATTATTTAAAGATGAAGTACGTAAAGCAGGACTAGAACTAAACATCCCTGAAAAACTAGTATACAGACAACCTTTCCCAGGACCAGGACTTGGTATCCGTATAATAGGAGAAGTAACTGCTGAGAAAGTAAGAATAGTTCAAGAAGCAGATTATATATACAGAGAAGAAATCGTAAAAGCAGGAGTAGACAAATCAATAAACCAATACTTCGCAGCTTTAACTAACATGCGTTCTGTTGGAGTTATGGGAGACGAAAGAACCTATGACTATGCTATTGCACTACGTGCAGTAACAACTAGTGACTTCATGACAGCAGAATCAGCTGATCTTCCATGGGAACTACTAGGAAAAGTAACTACAAGAATAATAAACGAAGTAAAAGGCGTTAACCGTGTATTCTACGATTGCACAGGAAAACCACCAGCTACTATTGAATTCGAATAATAGAAAAAGGCTCTGAGATCAAGTAGGATTTCAGAGCTTCTTTTTATGAATTAGTACCTATAATCTTCAATACCTTGTGTTTCACCAGAAGAATCGGTATATTTCCACCATTTCCACCCGTTTGTTGAGACTGAATCGGGAGCACCTAAATCAATTTTAGCCTTATCAGCTGAAGTTGATATAGAATATTTATTTCCATTATATAGAACCTCTTGAGTATCAATATTATAAACGGCTTCGGCTCTTTTCTTTTTGTAAAGTCCCCAAATTGGTATAGTTCCAGAGTAGCTTGATGATTTTTTTACATCAGTTACAAATAATCTCTCTAAAGATTCTTTTTTAGAAATAATTTTTTCGTATATTTTATTAAAAATTAGCTTCGCACGTTCTTCAATAAATGTATCATAAAAGTTTTCATATAAACCTGACAATATGTCTGAGGGAATCATATGATTTTCTAAAACTCTTTTAAAGTCAGGGTTAATATTTAGAAGTTCTTCCATGTATATATGAGGAGCTTTCTTACCAATTTTGATATTGGTGATTTTAGGGATAAGCGTTCTGTTTGCTATACTATTAATAAGATTTCTATCAGACTCTTCATCTAGTGTAGAATTTAAATATTCTCGTGGAAAAATATGATGGTCGTCAATTTTATCTGTAAAAGAAATGTTACTACAATTATTCCAATCAAGTAATCCACTAGCATTGTAATTGATGAAATTTAATAAGGCAACATAAATAGCACTTCCTTTTTTATTGTATGAAATGATATCTTCGTAATTGCTTATAATTGTTTTTAATTTTCTCATGTATAGTTTATCTGTAATTTTATTACCTTTTGCGATATCAGACAGTACAGATGAGTCAAGAATAATTATTTCGTTTGTTGCAGCTACATATCGTTGGGATAAAACAGAACTCCAATACCAATATTCTAAAAAGTTTTTTTGATTTTGATTCATTTGGGAAAAACTTTTATTTGGTAAATTTCTTAAAAACATCATAATGGGAATTATTGTATTTGGATATGGAATCCACTTATAATTTAAAATAAAATTATTTTTGTATAGATATTCGATTGATGACTTATATAGATTAGTTATTTCATCCCAATATGTATTAAAGTGCTCTGATTTTAACTGACTTAAAATATATTTTTTATCAACTTTTTTTCCAACTAAAAATGCAACTGTTCTAGCTACTAGTTCTCTATTTAATTCAAAATTAGGATTTTGAGTTTCGAATTCTTCAATTTTTTTTCTTAAATTAAATCCATTAATTAGCTTGGCTACTAGAATATCTACAAAAGTTAAGCTTATCCCAAGACTATTGCTACGTTCAAAAAATAATGCAAATTTATCAGCTGACATATCGAGAAGAAAGTAAGCTACTAGTTTTTGACTTTTAAATAAATCTTCAATTTTTTGAATAGATTGCAGATATGTTTTAAATAAATTTTTGTAAGAATCATTATCTAAGTTTTTTGAAATATTTAATTGTTTGAAATACTCTTCAATATCATCTTGAAGCAAAGAATCATTGATTTTCTTATATACTGTTGATAAATTTATTGAAAGGTGTTCCATATCTTCATATCCTTCTATTGAGAAAACAGAAGATTCCAAAGGTATAGATTTAAATGGGATATCTTGAAGACTTTCATCTAATTCATCATTATTCATCATTATTATCCATACATCATCAATCCCCTTAAGAGCTCTATAAATAGAAGTTATTCTCTGCTGACCATCTAAAACAAGTTTAAAATTATTTACTTGGACTTTAGTTTTAATTTCGTTTTGTGATAAAAAAACATTTTTTAGTTTACGTCTACTTCCTATTCCTGATCTTGGACGATCATCAATCTCACGAACAGTTAAGGAAAAAGAGGGTATACCATAAATAATAGAACCTACGAATACGTTCTTAACAAAAGAATCAAATAAATCATAGGTTCTAGAAATATCCCAAACAAAATCGCGCTGAAATTCTGGTAAAGCAATGTTGCGTGAATCAATCATATCTATAATTCCAATGATTGATTCAGTGTCGAAATTGGTTAATGTGTTCATTTAAAACCCTCCAATACATGATTTTAATTAATAGAACTTTATTATATAAAACGTTAATAATATACAAATTATACCATGTGAGGCCAGTCGAGTAAATTATAAAAATGTCAAAATAAAGAAAATAATCTGATTTAGACTTTATCCCAAACTAATCAAATTTGTTTGTAGAAGTATACAGAAAGTACCATGTATAAACTACCTAAAAAAGTACCATCTACAATTAGAGAAATATAGTGCTAAATATAATTGGATAATGATATAATTAAAGTGAATAATTGTAATTTAATAAGGGGGACTTAGAATTAATGGAAAAGAAAGTTACAGGTATGGATTATCTAAACTTAGCCCTATATGCCTTTGCAGGAATAGGAATGGAACTTGTTTTGGTGTGGGTTATTGAACCTCTATTTGGAATGAAAATGGGGACATACACTTTAACACAAAACATAATTCATTGGATACTCACTTGCGTTATATGGTTACTGGTAGGATTATTTTTAATTAATCTAGCAAAGAAAAAATATGATTTTGATTTATGGGAAAATAAAAGCAACTTGAAGCCTTGGCAGTACATAGGTATTGTAGTATGTTTGGCTATTTCCATCCTTTATTTTTATATTAGTTGGGAAGGATTTAAACCTCTTTTAGAATTTCAAAGACTAGGAGCCTTGAAATTTACTTTTCAGTATATCTATTATCTTTTTGAAGCTTTCCTAATTTCCTTAATAGTAATTTTTGGTCAGAAAGCTTGTGAAAAGTGGTTTAAAAACGATAAGGTTCCTTATGGAGGAATTGTCCTTGCTTTAACATGGGGACTTATGCACATTGTATCAAAAGGAAGCATTAAAGTTGGAATATTATCAGCCTTTGCAGGTTTCCTTTATGGAGCTGCATATCTTGTAGTTGGCAAAGACTACCGAAAAGCACTACCACTTATGTGTGCAATGTTTATGCTTTAAAAACTAGAATTAAATAATAGGGATATTTAGGAGAAGACATTGAGCTTCTTCTTTTTTACTAATAGTAATCAATATAGTTGTGATGAAAGAGGATTTAGTGTTGTAAAAGAAACTTGACATTTATTAATCTTTTGATACTATATTATTATAGAAGAATTTAACAATATGACTTGCACACATATTAAGTATGTGTGCAAAAAAATAGTTTTGTATGTAAAGGAAACTTTACTGTGAGGGAATATGAAAAATAAACTTGAGGAATTAAGAAAAGAAAAAGGATTAAGTCAGGATCAGTTTGGAAGGCTAATGAAAGTCTCTAGGCAAACAATTATTTCACTAGAGAAGGGGAAATACAATCCTTCATTAGATTTAGCTTTTAGAATCGCAGAATTTTTTAATTTAAGAATTGAGGATATTTTTATGTATAAGGGGGATGGGGATGAATAAGAAAAATAGGCTTTATTTAGGTATGGCTATAATTATGTATTTAATCAGTATTGGGTTAATATCTATAGGCGCTTTTAATAGCAAAGCTGAGTTAGGACTAAGTAAGTGGAGTATTATGCTAACAATAATTGGTGTAACACTATGTATTTTAACAACTTTTGGATGCGTATATTTGTGGCTTAGAAATATTTTAGGAAATGATGAGGAGGCAATAATTGAAGAAAATGATGAAAGAAATAAAATGATTCGTGGGAAAGCAGCTGAGCATACAATGGTACTTTTCGTAGTAGTAATGGTAATTGTAGAAGGTATATTAATAGTTTTGGGAGACTTAAGAGCTGCAATACTAGTATCAGTAGCAATGTTTGTTTGTGTCTCTTTTGATCTATATTTTATTTTATATCTTCAGAAGAAGCTTTAGATAACTTAAAATAATTAAAGGATATTTTGAAGAAGCCGCAGGGCTTCTTTTCTTATTTCAGAAACTAATAACCGCTATTCTTTAGACCCTCTTCTAAGCCTCAATCTAACCCCTCTAAATGAAACATGTACTTTATATCATATTTAAAAAGGAGGAGTTTTGTCACAATTTCTCAAAAAAAATTAAATTTTATATGTTAAAAGGAATCTAATGGAGCTTGAGAAGAAGCTCCTAGAGGGCAGAGGGGCACAACTTATTGAAGAAAATTAAAAAAATTAGTTAAAAAATGAATAATAAATAGGCAGAAAAAGTAGACTACCCTATGGTTGAATGGTTGAATGGTTGAATGGTTGAATGGTTGAATGGTTGAATGGTTGAATGGTTGAATGGTTGAATGGTTGAATGGTTGAATGGTTG
>NZ_FQXU01000012.1 GCF_900130055.1 Clostridium intestinale DSM 6191 | reverse complement strand
TGTCCTTAGTACGAGAGGACCGGGATGGACTGACCTCTGGTGTACCAGTTGTTCCGCCAGGAGCATAGCTGGGTAGCTAAGTCGGGAAGGGATAAACGCTGAAGGCATCTAAGCGTGAAGCCCACCTCAAGATAAGATTTCCCATAGAGTAATCTAGTAAGATCCCTTGAAGAACACAAGGTTGATAGGTGAGAGGTGTAAGTGTGGTAACATATTTAGCTGACTCATACTAATAGATCGAGGGCTTGACCAAAAGTTAACTGGAATATATATTATTTAGAAGGAAACTCCTTAGCTAAAGCTAATGAGTAAGTTCGAAGGACTAAATCGAAGATTTAGACCCTCACTTATGTGCAATTTTCAGAGAATAATTTCTTTGAAAAAGTGTTGACAAAGCTTTGACAGCACTATATAATAGTCAATGTAACATGTAACTGACAAGTAAATCTGGTGATAATGGCATAAAGGTAACACCCCTTCCCATTCCGAACAGGATCGTTAAGCTTTATTACGCCGATGGTACTGCATGGGAGACTGTGTGGGAGAGTAGGAAGTCGCCAGTTTACATGAGGATCTTTAGCTCAGTTGGTTAGAGCAACCGGCTCATAACCGGTAGGTCCGGGGTTCGAGTCCCTGAAGGTCCACCATTTTTTGGGGGTATAGCTCAGCTGGGAGAGCACCTGCCTTGCACGCAGGGGGTCAAGAGTTCGAATCTCTTTATCTCCACCAATGAAAAGCTATGAACAATTGTTCATAGCTTTTTTTGTAATATAAAGGTTAAGGAGGATTGTTTAGAGATGCTATATAGAATAAAACAATTTATATGGGCAGTTGAATCTTTATATAAATCATTAGATGATAAGTACATAAAAAAGTATTTAGATGAAGATGAGATACAACTATTCTCTCTTTTAAAGAAAACGGATAAACATCATTGTGTTAGAGTATCAAAGGATATTCTAAAGCATATAGAGAATTTAAATAATATACCAGAAGTAAATGACGAAGTTTCTGTAGATATTGATGTTGATAAAGATAGAATATTAAAGTTAGCGCTACTTCATGATATAGGAAAAATAAAAAGACCTCTTAATGTAATTGAAAAATCTGTAATTGTTATATTTGATAAAATAACTAAAGGAAAAATAAAAAAGTATGATAATATAAAAAGTATAGATATATATTATAATCATCCTAAAATAGGATCAGACATATTGAGGAAAAGTTCAAAATATGATGATGAGTTTTTAGAGATAATAGAGAACCATCACATAAAAAAAGATACTTCTAATAAGTTACTAGAGATAGTACAATATTATGATAATAAAAATTAGTATTTAATATGGGGTGAATTTATGAACAGTTTAATTAGGAGAAAAGAGATTATAAGTCATATAGCTAAAATACATAGGCCAATTAAAGGTGTAGAATTGGCTAATATTTTTGGCGTAACTAGACAGGTTATAGTTAAAGACATAGCTATTATAAGAGCAGCAGGCGTTAATATAATAGCTACTCCTGAAGGTTATATGATAACAAAAGAAGAATCAAGATATAAGAAAGTTTTAGCTTTAGCTCATAAAGAAGAAGAAATGGTAAGTGAACTAGAGATAGTTATAAAGTTTGGTGGAATAATTGAAGATGTTATAATAGAACATCCTATATATGGCGAAATAAAAGCAAATTTAATGATCAGAAATTTGAATGATTTAGATAATTTTATAGATTTATATAAAAAGAATAAAGCTAGACCCTTATCAGCATTGACTGAAGGGATTCATCTTCATACCATATCTACTGATAATGAAAAAGATATGCAACTAATAATAGAAAACCTAGAAAAGGCTGGATATATATTAAAAGATTAGCGGGGGTAAGGAGATGAAGAAAAAACAGTTTTTGATACTAATAGGGATTTTGTTTATGATATTAGCCTTAATAATATCGTCAACAAAGCTTATTATAGATATTGAATGGTTTCAAGAAGTAGGTTATATAAAGGTGTATCTTACAAAAATGCTAGCAGTATTAAAGCTTATGGGACCCTTATTCCTATCATGTTTTGTATTAATATATCTATTGAGCAAAAGTATATTAATAAGTATAGAGAAAGAATTTAAATCTGAGAGTTTATTTAAATTGAGAAAAGCTGTATTAGTTTTTAATATAATAATCTCCTTTATTATATCTATAAATGCTTCTGTGAAATATTGGTATAATATATTATTATTTACGAATTCAAATCTTTTTAATTATAAAGATCCTATCTTTAATATAGATGCATCTTTTTATATATTTAAATTACCATTAATAGATATAATTTATAATTTTTTTAAAGATATTTTATTTATTGCTTTAATCATAACAATAGGGATTTATGTATTTATTAGTTTAAAGAAATATGCTATAAATAAAAATTATATGAAATTTAGTCAGCATTTAAAAGAATTTAAAGAAATATTAGGTAAACAAGCAGCTACTTTAGTATCTATGCTTATATTTCTTATAGGGATAGGATATATATTGAAAAGTTTCTATATATTATATAGTAATAATGGAGGATCATTTGGTGCTAGTTTTACAGATATAAATATAACACTAAATTTTTATAAAGTAATAATAATAGTTTCAATAATATCATCAATTATCGCATTTATTATGCTAAGAAGAAATAAATTTAAGCCACTGATATTTTTTACAGGAATAATATTGTTTTTAATAATAATACAGCCACTAATATATAATATTGTGTATAAATTCTTTGTAAAACCTAATGAAATAGAATATGAAAGCCCTTATATATCTTATAACATAGATGCAACCAATGAAGGGTTTAATATAAATAATATAGAAGAAAAAGATTTTGATCCAGGAATGGATTTAAACAGTACTAAAATAAAAAATAATAAACAAATAATATCAAATCTTAAAGTAAACTCTCCAGGACCAGTTTTAAACTTTTATAATCAAGTACAAGAAATAAGAAGTTATTATAAATTTTTAGATATAGATACAGATCGCTATATTATAGATGGCAAATACACACAAGTATTTTTGGCACCAAGAGAGATAGAAACATCAGCCATAGATAATTGGCAGAGTAATCACATGGTATATACACATGGGTATGGAGTGGTTATGAGTAAAGTAAATAAGGTTACAGATGAGGGGCAGCCAGATTTTTTGATGAAAAATTTGCCCACTGAAAATCTTACTAATATATATTTGAAAAATCCTAGAATCTATTTTGGTGAAGTTACAAATGATTATGCAATAGTAAATACCTCAAGTGGTGAATTAGATTTCCCTAAAGAAAATGGAGATACAAACTATAAGTATGATGATAAAGGTGGCATAAAATTAAGCCTATTTAATAGAATATTATTTAGTTTAAGAGAGCAAAATTTTAAAATTTTATTCTCTGGAAATATTACAAACGAAAGCAAGATTTTAATTAATAGAAATATATTAGAGAGAGTAAAAAAGATAGCTCCTTTTTTAGAATATGATGAAGATCCTTATATGGTAATAAATGAAGGCAAGTTATATTGGGTTATTGATGGATATACAACTGCTAATAATTTTCCTTACTCTCAGCCATATGGAGGAATAAATTATATTAGAAACTCATTTAAAGTTGTTATAGATGCTTCATCAGGAGAAACTAATTATTATATTGTAGATGAAAAAGATCCTATAGTTTTAGGATATTCTAAAATATTTAGAGGATTATTTAAAAATAAAGAAGAAATTCCTTCAGGATTACAAAGTCATTTTAAATATCCTAAGAAGATATTTGATATTCAAAGCAACGTGTTATCAACCTATCATATAAAAGACCCTAAAGAGTTTTTTACTTTAGAAGATGTATGGGAAGTTTCTAGTAATAGCTCGGATGCTAAAGAAAGCTTAAATAATAATGAAGGTTTATATCTTGTGACACAATTGCCTGGAGAGAAAAATGAAGAGATGGTATTATTCAATTACTTTAATATGAAAAGTAAGAAGAATATGATTTCTATGTTAGGTGCAAGAATGGATGGAGAAAATTATGGAAAATTAGTATTGTTTAAATTTTCACCTGAGAAAACTATCTATGGACCATACTTATTTAGAAATCAGATACTACAAGATCCATATATTTCGCAGGAAATTTCTTTATGGGAAGGTAAAGGCTCCAAAGTTGAATATGGTGAGACTGTAATATTACCTATAGAAAATTCCCTTATATATATGCTTCCAATTTATCTTAAGGCAGATGTAGAAAAAACTATACCAGAAATGAAGAGAATTATTTTATCAGATGGTAAAAAAATAGTTATGGAAGAAAATTTAAATAAAGCATTAGAAAGCTTATTTAATTATAAAGAAAAAATAATAAATGAAAATACTATAAATGAAGAACAAAGAGAAACTAGTATAGAGATTCAAGATTTATATAATAAAGCAATTGAATCGCAAACAAAAGGAAATTGGGCTGAATATGGAGAATATATAAAGAAGCTAGGAGAAGCCATAGAAAAGTTAAATAAGTAATAAACAAAAAGGGAAAAGTTGAGGTTAGATTTATGGATTACGACATACTTATATTAGGTGGTGGTGTAATAGGATGCGCCGCTGCCTATGAGTTATCTAAATATAACTTAAATATAGCTCTAATAGAAAGGGATTATGATATAGCTGATGATCTATCATCAGTTCATACAGCTATAGTTTATGACGGATCAGAGGCGTCTAATAATCTTATGTCATCATTAGAATACATGGGGAATGAATTAATTGAAGAAATAGCATTAAAATTTGATGTTCCTTTCAAAAGAATAGGATCTATGAGAATAGCTCAAACAGATAAGTCAGTAGAAAAATTAAATAAGATATATGATAGGGCAATAAAAAGAGGAATAAAGGATATACATTTAATAGAAGAGGAACATGCAAAAGAATTAAACGGTAATTTGAAGGTTCCTATAAAAAAAGCATTATATTCTCAAAATACAGCAATAATAAGTCCTTATGACTTAGCATTAGCTTACGCTGAAGTAGCTGCTGATAATGGTGTTTTTTTTAGGTTAGAAGAAACAGTACTAAATATCCAAAAAGCAGCTAAAGGATTTAGAGTAACCACAAATAAAAATAAATTTAATTGTAGAGTAGTTATTAATACAATACCTAGTGAACAATATGATTTAAATTATAATACTAATGCTGAAGAGAAAAGAAAAGATAAGAAATTGTATTATCTCTTATTAGATCATGATTTTAAGGATACTGTTAATAGTTTAGTGATAAATGAGTTAGATACTAATGGGTTTATATTTCAAACACCTACATTTTCATCAGGAACACTTATAGCAGTGAAAAGTGATGTTACTTTAAATTTAGATGAAATAATAAAAACATCAAATACTATATTGCCTAATTTATCAAAAAAAGATGTGAATCATATGTTTTCTGATGAATTTAATGTAGATTCAATGCTTATAGATGAAAGTGAAATATCTAAAGGATATATAAGTGTTACAGGAAATCATTATGGTGAAGTTACTATAGCTCCAGCTTTATCTCAGATGTTATGTGAGACTATAGTAAATAATCTAAAATGTTCTTTAAAGAAAAATTTTGTAGATAAAAGAAGGGATTATTATAGATTTAAAGATTTATCAAACAAAGAACGCAATGAAATAATAAAGTTAGAACCTAGATACGGGAAGATAATTTGTTTATGTAATATGATTTCTGAAGGTGAAATAGTTGATTCTATTAGAAGACCTTTAGGTGCGAGGACAGTAGAGGGTGTTAAGAGAAGAACAGGAGCTACATTTGGTAATTGTCATGGTTCATATTGTATAAATAAAGTAATTGATATACTTTCTAAAGAATTAAATAAAAAATCAACAGACATAGTTAAGGATTCCAAGGGTTCGAGGGTTTTAGCAGCTAGGATTAAAGAATTTGATGGGGTGTAAATATGGGAAGAAAAGATATATTTACAAGTGTGGTAAGAACTAAAGGTAGTAATAAATATAAGGTTATACCAGTTAAAAGTACAGAAGAGATAGATGTAGATCTTTGGAAAGAATTTTCTAAAGTATTAAGTAGACTTTATATAAGTACTCCAATAAAAATAGGCGATAGTATCTGCTCAAATATACTAAATACTGGAGTGGATATTATATGTACCAGAGATGTTGATAAAGATTAAAAATATATAATTATAATAAAAACACAAATAAGTATTGACATAATTATTTTTTTTGGTAAAATAGTCTTTGTGAGACTTGGAGAGATGGTCGAGTTGGTTTAAGGCACCGGTCTTGAAAACCGGCGTACGTGTGAGCGTACCGTGGGTTCGAATCCCACTTTCTCCGCCAAAAAGTTAGCTAAGATTTTAGCTAACTTTTTTATTTTATGTAAGATAAAACATCTAGAAGAATTTCTAGATGTTTTTTTATGATATAATCTTTTTAAGATTATAAGGAGGATTTATGTGGAATAAGAAATTATTAACAGTAATTAGATATTCATTGCTACTTATTATCATTGCAAGTATAGTAATGCATAAAAATGATATAGATAAAATCGAAATAGTTTTTGTCCTTACATTTATAATAAACAATCAACTAAGGTTCTTTTCGTTGGATAAGATAAGTTATAGATGCCTGTCTTTTATCGTAGAATTAGCTATGATAATATTTTGCTACAAATATATAGGTGGATATCTGTTCGCATATCTTGTATTAGTAGCCTTGGATAGTAACATACTCTTTAAGAACCCAATAAAAACTATACTAAATGTATTAATAACATTTGAAGGAATAATGTTATCTTTAAAAGATCCATTAGATACTCAGATAATGAATATGAGTATAGTTATAATATTAATCTTAATATTATATTTTATAAATGATGAATATAATAAGAAAATAGAGGCACAGGAATTATATGATAAGCTTAGAATATCGGAAGATAAGCTTAAAAAGGCTAATAATGATTTAGAGATGTATGCAAGTTCAATTGAGGAAATAACTCTGTTAAGAGAAAGAAATAGGCTGTCTAGAGAAATACATGACAGTGTAGGGCATGCTCTATCTACAATTATTATACAATTAGGTGCTATTGAGAAAGTAGTAGATAAAAACCCTACTGGAGGAAAACAATTAGCAGCTAATCTTAGAGAATTTACTCAAAAAAGTCTAAATGATGTGAGAAGTGCAGTAAGAGAAATAAAACCTAAAGAATTTGAAAATTATGAAGGAATTATAATCATTGATGAGTTAATAAATAAATTTAAAAAACTTACAGGAGTAGATGTAAGATTATCATTTACAAAGGAAAAGTGGGCATTAAATTCAGATCAAACCTTCGTAATATATAGAATAATACAAGAATTTTTATCTAATTCATTAAGACATGGGAAATCCACTGTAATAAAAATAACAATGGCATTTAACGAATATAGTTTAATAGTGGCATTAAAGGATAATGGAATAGGTAAAGATAAGGTAATTGAAGGGCTAGGTCTACGAAGCATGAGAGAAAGAGTTGAGGAAATAGGTGGTGCCTTTGATTATTATACAAAACCTAATGATGGATTTTTAGTAAGAATAGAATTAGATAAAAAAGAAAAATTAAAAATCTATTCACAGGAGGAAGAATCTTGAGTAAGATAAAACTAATATTGGTAGATGACGAAAAGTTAATAAGAGACGGATTAAAAATTATATTAGAAAGCTATGATGATATAGAAGTAATAGATGTTTGTTCTAATGGAAGAGAAGCCTTAGAGTCTTGTAAAAAAAATCCTCCTAATGTAGTTTTAATGGATATAAGAATGCCTCAGTGTGATGGAGTTACAGGAACAAAACTTATAAAAGAACAGTTTAAGGATATAAAAATTCTTATATTAACAACATTTAATGATGTAGAATATATTCAAGAAGCCTTAAAATATGGGGCATCAGGATATATACTTAAAGATAGTGATTACGACTTAATATATGAGGGAATAAAGGCATGTATAAAAGGTACAATAGTAATCAATCAAGAAGTTGCTAATAAAATGCTAGGATCAGGACTAAAAACTAATAAAAAGAATTTAGAAGATGTAAAAATAAGATACAATTTAAATTCTAAAGAAATTAATATTATAAAAGAAATAGCAAATGGACTATCTAACAAGGAAATCGGAGAGAGGTTATTTCTATCAGAAGGAACTATTAAGAACAATATAAGTAATATATTATCAAAATTATCGTTAAGAGATAGAACACAATTAACTATATTTGCATTTAAAAATGATATAGCAGATGAATAGTGACTTAAGTAACGGCTTATAGTTACTTAGGATAATAGTAAATCCCCTTTTAGTATTTTAAAATATTATTAAAGTACTAAAGGGGGATTTTTTTATGAATTATATAGAAGTTAAAAATATTACAAAAAGATTTGATGATAAGTTGGTTTTAGATAATATATCCTTTAATATCGAAGAAGGAGATATATTTGGTTTAATAGGACCTAATGGAGCAGGAAAATCTACATTAATAAATATAATTACTGGATTATTAAAAAGTAATGGTGGAGAAGTAAATATAGGTGGATATTCTATAGAGAAGCAACCACTAGATGCTAAGGGGCTAATAGGACTTGTGCCTCAGGAGCTAGCTCTTATGGAAGAATTAACTGCCTATGATAACTTAGAATACTTTGGAGCCTTTTATGGGTTGGGTGGAAAGCTGCTAAAGGAAAGAATTGAAGAAGCTTTAGTGGTGACTGGATTAGTAGATAAAAGGAAGGAAAAAGTCAAAAAATTCTCAGGAGGAATGAAAAGAAGATTAAATCTAGCTGTAGCTATAATGCATAAACCAAAAGTATTAATTATGGATGAACCTACAGTAGGAGTTGATCCTCAATCAAGAAATTATATATTTGAGTTCATAAAAAGAATCAATAAAGAAAATAAAACAACTGTAATTTACACATCTCACTATATGGAAGAAGTAGAAAACTTGTGTAACAGCATATTTATAATAGATTTAGGGAAAGAAATAGCATCTGGATCAAAATCTATCATAAAGGCTATGTCTAGTGAAAATGGAACAATAAAATTAAAAATAGATGATTATAACGAGGAATTTATAGTTAAAATAAAGGAATTAAAAGGGGTAAAAGATTGTTTTAGAGAAGAAGATAATATAAAAATATTAGTTAGAGAATTAGTTTTTAAAATAGAAGATTTATTGAATTTAGTAAGCAAAGAAGGAAAGAAAATAAAGTATTTAAATATAGAAGAAGCATCTTTAGAAGAGGTCTTTCTAGCACTTACTGGCAAGAAATTAAGGGATTAGGAGGGCTAAAAATGAAAGTAAAAGCTACTATAAAAGTTACAGTTAAAGCGTTACTGGCACAATGGAAGCAAGTATTACTAATGTATGCAGTATTTCCATTACTGTTAATAGGGGTAATGGGGTATTTTCAAAGAGACTTATACAAGCCTGAGACAAAAATAGATGCGATAAATATTTCTATAGTAGATGAAGATAAAAGCGATGTATCTAAAAATTTTATAAGTTTACTAAGTTCTGATGAATTGAAAAATCTGTTTAATATATCTGACAATGGAGATTATATAATTAATATTCCTAAAAATTATGAAAAAGATTTACTCCAGCTTAAAGATACTACAATTACTATAGATGAAAAAAATAGAGTATCAAGACAAAATGAAGTAATAATAAAGTCATTAATAGAGCAATATGGAAAAAGCTTAACGGAATCTTTAATAGTAAATAATAATATGGATTTAAGAGATAATGAAGAAATAATAAATAAAATAACAGCAACATTAAAATCAATAAATGAAACAACTTCTATAAAAAGCAATAAAATAGAAGCTGAAAGAGTTCTTACATCCTTTGAGAACCAATCTGCATCTATGATGACTTTTATGCTTTTTACTATAATTATGGGCTGTGTTGCAGGATATCATCTAGATAAAGAAAATGGAAGTTTTAAACGATTGATGTCTACATCAATAACTAAACAAACATTTTTTAAACTTGATTTATTAATATTTTTTATGTCTAGCTTTGTATATGGAGGTATATATGTTATAGTTTCTAGAATTGCAGGGTTTGCATTTAAAGGAGTATCTTTGATTAATATAATAGTTTTATTATCAGTACAAAGCATACTTATAACTGCACTGTCAGGATTGATAATTGCATTTTTAAGCAAAAAGGTTTCACAGATAGTAATAATTCTGTTTATATATTTTCAAATTATATTTGGTGGAGGATTTATACCGTTAAAGGAAATATCTAATAAAGTATTTTTAACTATAGCTAAGTTCTCACCTGGGGATATAATTACAGATGCATATAGAAAATGTATGCTGTTTAATTCTATTAAGGATATCTCTACTGAATTAATATTGATGTTAGCAATATCAATAGCTGCATATTTAATAAGTATAACTAAAGTAAGACTTAGATGGGAGGAATAGTGGATGAAATTTATTAGAATGGTATTAGTAAATTGTAAAAAATACATCAGGGATTATGCCAATATAGTAATGATGTTTGTAGTTCCCATAGTCTGTGTAGGAATGGTAAATGTGTTAGCTGGCAAAGGTAGTAGTGGATTAGATATAAAGGCAGCTATAGTAAATTTAGATAAAGGTGATTTAGGGAATAAGCTAATAGAAGATTTAGATGTAAATAGCATATATTCTGATAAGGATAAGGCTCTAGAAGATTTAAAAAAATATGAATCTATAGCTGTGTATGAAATTCCAGAGAATTTCACTGAAAATATAAATAAAGGAATTAAGCCTATAGTTAATTCTTATAAGATCGAAGAGGGAAATAGTACTTTAATATTTGAATCTAAGCTTGAGAAAGATATAAATAATCTAATGAAGATAAAATTGTTTAAAGATAATAATGTAATAAATGAGGAAAGTGAATTAGATAAAAATATAGTAAATGTAGAATATAATATGCACAAAGGGTTGTTATCAACTGAGTCATTTATGCCTATAGTTTTAATAATATTCTTTTTAGTAACATTTTCTGCAAACATAACTGTTGACTTATTAAGACTTAGAAAACAGAGAATATTAGAAAGATTTTTAACTACAAATAATAGAGGTTATGAAATAATGGGAAGTATTTATATTTCCATGTGGTTAGTGCAGATAATTTTCTATACAGCTTCATTTGTAGTTCTTAATACTATATTTAAATATAATTTTGAGAATTGTGGGATGCTGCTTTTAAATATTTCATTGATGAGTTTGGTATCTATAAGTTTAGGAATAATGATTAGTAGATTGTTTAAAAATGAAGGTGTGGCAAGCTTGGTAGTTTATTTAACATCACTACTAATGTTCTTTGTATATATTAATACTATAGAATCAGGTGGAAAGTCAGAAGGAATTATGGCAACATTAGCAAAGTTCACACCATTTTATTGGTCATTAGGAAGTATAGAAAAATCTGTATTGTTTCCAAATGTGTTTATTTTATTATTGTTTGCATTAATATTCTTTAGTGCAGGAAGTATTAAATATTCAAATTTTGCTAAAAAAATTAATTAATTAAGAGGGTGACTAATATTTTTAAATTAGTTGCCCTTAAATTTCTATTAAAAAGATGTTGACATTACATAAGCTCGTTGATATAATACTAATTGTTGTAACATACGGAGAGATGGTCGAGTTGGTTTAAGGCACCGGTCTTGAAAACCGGCGTACGTGTGAGCGTACCGTGGGTTCGAATCCCACTTTCTCCGCCATTATAATTTAAAGATATTTTCAGCTTGGAGAAATACTCAAGTGGCTGAAGAGGCGCCCCTGCTAAGGGCGTAGGTTGGGCAACCGGCGCCCGGGTTCAAATCCCGGTTTCTCCGCCAAAAATACACTGATATTTATATCAGTGTATTTTTTTGTTATAATATTTATAATTACATTCCTGTTAATTTTAAAATATTTATAAGATATATTAGGAGTAAAGAGATGAGAGAAAATATTATAAAACATAAATCAAGAGACTCTAAAGAATTGTCATTATATAAATGGGAACCAGAAAATAAAGAGAATATAAAAGGAATAGTTCAAATAGTTCATGGATCCTGTGAACATTCAGGGAGATACAGAGATTTTAGTAGTTTTTTAGTTCAAAATGGATATGTAGTTTATTCTAATGATCATAGAGGACATGGATTGACAGCAGAAAGTGAAGAGGAGTTAGGTTTTATTGCGGATAAAAATGGATGGGAAATTTTAGTTGAAGATGTTTTAGAAATAAATAAACTAATAACTAATGATTACCCTAACTTACCTATATTTATGATTGGTCATAGCATGGGTTCTTTTATAGCGAGGCATTACGCTACTTTATATGGAAACACTGTAAAGGGAGTTGTGCTAAGTGGTACAGCTCATAATAATAGATTACTTTTAAAGTTTGCAATAACACTTTCTGATATATATATAAAAATACATGGAAACAGATATAGAAGTAAATTCATAAATTATTTAACTTATGGAGCTTTTAATAGAAAAGTAAGCAGCCATAGAACAAAATATGATTGGATTTGTATAGATGAAAAAGTAGTAGATGAATATGAAAAAGATGTTTATTGCGGATATATATTCACTAGTAATGCCTTTAAAGAAATGTTTAGAGGGCTTTATTATATAACAAACATTAAAAATATAAAAAAGACACCAAAAGATCTTCCTATATTATTACTATCAGGTAAAAAAGATGTAGTAGGAAATGAAGGTAAGATGGTTATTGAATGTTATGAAAAATATAAAGAAGTAGGAATAGAGGATTTAGATATAAAGTTGTATGAGAGAATGAGGCATGAGATATTAAATGAAGTAGGAAAAAAAGAGGTATATGAGGATATACTAAGCTGGATCAGAAAACATTTAACTATTGACTAATACTATGTTGGTTGATATAATAAATTTTGTGAAAAATGGAGAGATGGTCGAGTTGGTTTAAGGCACCGGTCTTGAAAACCGGCGTACGTGTGAGCGTACCGTGGGTTCGAATCCCACTTTCTCCGCCATTATAATTTAAAGATATTTTCAGCTTGGAGAAATACTCAAGTGGCTGAAGAGGCGCCCCTGCTAAGGGCGTAGGTCGGGCAACCGGCGCCCGGGTTCAAATCCCGGTTTCTCCGCCAAAGAACAATTTTAAATTGTTCTTTTTTTATTTATAAAAGAAAATGTGATTTAAGTTATTTTGTACTTGAGAACTTTCTTATAAAGAAAAATAAAAAAGTAAGAGAACAATAATATAATGATAGATATTTTAAATAGATTTAAAAACATTAATTAATATAGTCACAGAAGTACATTGAGATAAATATATAAGAAGAATATAATATTAATGGTCAGTTAAAATTTGCTAGTAAGAAGGTGGGATATTGCTAAAGGGTGATAAAGTTTATTTAAGGTTAGTAGAGAAAAAAGATGTAAGTAGAATTTATAATATATGTTCTGAGCCAGAGGTTAGAGAGTATGATGGTGGGCAGTCTACATTACCACCTTTACAGTATATGCTTAAGCATTTTGATGATATGTTTAATATTGAAAGAAAAAGACTTTCTATAATAAATGAAAAAGATGTTTTAGTAGGGTATATAACTTATAAGGAAATAAAAGATACTTTAGATGTGTATTCTATAGGGATAACTATAGGAAGTAAGTTCTGGGGACGAGGATATGGAAAAGACTCTATAAAAACGTTAGTGGATTATTTATTTGTGAATAATAATGCTCATAGAGTAGAATTAGAGGTTGTGGATTATAACCTAAGAGCAATAAGATGTTATCTTTCTTGTGGTTTTATAGAAGAGGGACGCAAAAGAAAAAGATATTTCTTTCAAGGAAAATATAGCGATACAGTTATGATGAGTATTTTGAGAGATGAATATTTAAAATAATATAGAGAGAAAACCTAAGATTATAATTAAATCTATATATCTTAGGTTTTTTTATTTTTTGAAATAAATAATGAAAACGTATTGACTAACATATACGTACAAGTTATAATTAAAACATAGAGAACTTGTACGTATATGTTTAGATTGCAAAAAGTTTTCTGTTTCTGGAATTATAAATATTTTAGGGGGTTTTTTTAATGGGTAAATTTCAAAATGATGCTCAAGAGTTATTAGCACTTGTTGGTGGAAAAGAGAACATATCAGCAGTAACTCATTGTGCTACAAGAATGCGTTTTGTTCTAGTAGATCCTAAAAAGGCAGATGTAAAATCTATTGAAGCTTTAAAGAGTGTGAAAGGCACATTCACTCAAGCAGGACAGTTTCAAGTTATCATAGGTAATGAAGTTTCAACTTTTTACAACGACTTTGCAGCAATAGCAGGAATAGACGGCGTAAGTAAAGATCAAGTAAAATCAGTTGCTAAGGGAAATATGAATGTTTTCCAAAGATTATTAGCTGATTTAGCAGAAATATTTGCACCACTTATACCAGCTCTTGTAGTTGGAGGTCTGATATTAGGTTTCCGTAATGTAATAGGTGATATAAAACTTCTAGAGGGAGGCACTAAAAGTTTAGTTGAAGTATCTCAGTTCTGGGCAGGAACTCATGCATTCTTATGGCTTATTGGAGAAGCTATATTTCACTTCTTACCAGTAGGAATCACTTGGTCAATATCTAAAAAGATGGGCACAACTCAAATATTAGGAATTGTATTAGGTATTACTTTAGTTTCACCTCAGCTTTTAAATGCTTATGGAGTGGCTGGAGCTACAGAAATTCCTTTCTGGGATTTTGGTTTTGCAAAAGTTCAGATGATAGGATACCAAGCACAAGTAATTCCAGCTATGCTTGCAGGATTTGTTTTAGTCTTCTTGGAAAAGAATATACGTAAAGTAGTTCCTGAATATATATCTATGATAGTAGTTCCATTTTTAGCATTAGTACCAACAGTTTTAATAGCTCATACTGTATTAGGTCCAATAGGTTGGAAAATAGGTTCAGCTATATCAACTGTAGTTTATGCAGGATTAACATCAGGATTAAATTGGTTATTTGCAGCTTTATTTGGCTTTGCATATGCACCACTTGTTATAACAGGATTACATCATATGACAAATGCTATAGATATGCAGTTAGTTGCTGAATTTGGAGGAACTAACCTATGGCCTATGATAGCATTATCAAATATTGCTCAAGGTTCAGCTGTACTAGCTATGATATTCTTAAATAGACATGATGAAGATGAAAAGCAAGTATCTATTCCAGCGGCTATTTCATGTTATTTAGGTGTAACTGAGCCTGCTATGTTTGGTATTAATTTAAAATATGTATATCCTTTCTTCGCAGCAATGATAGGTTCAGCTACAGCGGCAGTAGTTTCAGTAGGAGCTGGCGTTATGGCTAACTCAATAGGTGTTGGAGGACTTCCAGGGATATTATCAATACAGCCTAAATATATGGGGATATTTGCAATAAGTATGCTTATAGCCATAGTAGTACCATTTATACTGACTGTAATATTTAATAAAAATAAAATACTAGCTAAGAAATAATTTGCATTCACAGGAAGGAACCTAATTAGTTCCTTCCTTTAGTACTATAAATTGAAGCATAAGGAGTAAATAAATATGAAGGACTTTAAAAAAAGTGTGTTTTATCAAATATATCCTAAATCTTTTAAGGACTCAAATGGAGATGGGTTTGGGGATATAAAAGGAGTTACTACTAGTTTAGGATATTTAAAAGATTTGGGCGTTGACTATATATGGCTGACACCTTTTTATATATCTCCTCAGAAGGATAATGGATATGATGTTGAGGATTATAAGAGTATAGATAAAAGATTTGGAACTATGGAAGACTTTGAAGAATTAGTAGCTGAATCTAAAAAACTTGATATAGATATAATGTTAGATATGGTTTTTAATCATACCTCAACAGAACATCAATGGTTTAAAAATGCATTAAATGGAGATGAAAAATATAAAGATTACTATATATTTAAAGCCCCTGTAGATGGAAAAGAACCTACTAACTGGATATCAAAATTTGGGGGAACTACCTGGAAGTATGTAGAAAAGTTTGATGAGTATTATTTACACCTATTTGATAAGACTCAAGCTGATTTAAACTGGGAGAATGAAGCTGTTAGAGAAGAAATATATGATGTTGTTAACTATTGGGTAAAAAAAGGCGTAAAAGGTTTCAGATTAGATGTTATAAATCTGATATCTAAACCAGAAGAGTTTATAAATGATTATGAAGGTGATGGCCGTAGATTCTATACAGATGGTCCTAAGATACATGAATATTTAAAGGAACTTAATAGTAATAGTTTTGGGAAAAATAAAGATTTAATCACAGTAGGTGAGATGTCTTCAACAAGTATAGAAAACTGCGTTAGATATTCAAATCCGCAAGAACAGGAATTAGATATGGTGTTTAACTTTCATCATTTAAAAGTAGATTATAAAAATGGTGAAAAGTGGACCTTGATGGATTTTGACTTCATGAAACTAAAGAATCTATTAAATGAATGGCAAATAGGAATGGAAAAAGGATGGAATGCTTTATTTTGGTGTAATCATGATCAGCCTAGAATAGTATCACGTTTTGGAGATGATAAAAACTATCCTAAGGAATCAGCAAAAATGTTAGCTACAACCCTTCATTTGTTAAGAGGCACTCCCTATATTTATCAAGGAGAAGAGATAGGCATGACAAATGCATATTTTGATAATATAGAGGAATATAGGGATATAGAATCAATTAATTATTATAATATTTTAAAGTCAGAGGGAAAAAGTGAAAAAGAGATAATAAAAATACTACAAGCTAAATCTAGGGATAATTCACGTACACCAATGCAATGGAGTAGTGAAAAAAATTCTGGATTTACAGAAGGGACTCCATGGATACCATTAAGTAAAAGTACAGACATAACGGTTGAAAGTTCTTTAAGAGATGAAGACTCAGTTTATTATCATTATAAGAAGCTAATATCTCTAAGAAAAGAGCATGATATTATAGCTTATGGAAACTATAGACCTATATTAGAAGAAAACTTAAAGGTTTTTGGGTATATAAGAAGTTATGAAAATAAGGAGCTTATAGTTTTAAATAACTTTTATGGAGAAACTATAGATGTAGATGTAAAAGAATTTGTAGATGAGTATAAGAAGTTAGATATATTAATATCTAATTATAAAGATTCTACTAAAGATTTAAAAAATATTAAACTTAGACCCTATGAATCCATTGCATATATTATTGAAAAATAAATATAAAAGAGTATATTGTTGAGAAGTAAATATAGTCATGTTAAAATATTTATGGTGATAATATATGAATAGTAAATATATAACTCTCTATAATAAAATTATAGAAAAAATAGAACAAGGAAGTTATCCTCCTAGTTCAAAACTTCCATCGGAAAATGAGTTGATGGAAAAATATAAATTCTCTAGAGATACAGTGAGAAAAGCACTAAATATGCTTGAACACAATGGATATATAAATAAAGTAAAAGGTAAAGGCTCCTTTGTCCTAGATATAAATAGGCATAAATTTCCGGTATCTGGCTTAATAAGCTTTAAGGAAATGGCTGAAAGTATGGAGGGGGAGTCTAAAACCTTAGTTAAAAATTTAGAACTAACTAAAGGTGATAAATTTTTAAGAAATAAGTTAGTTTTAGAAGATGATGAAAAGCTCTGGAAGGTTGTCAGAGTAAGAGAAATTGGTGGTAAAAAAATTATATTAGATAAGGACCACTTTAACAGTACATATATTCCAGAATTAACTGAAGAGATATGTAGTAACTCTATATATGACTACATAGAAAAAGAGCTGGGGCTAAAGATAGGATTTGCAAAAAAAGAGATAACAGTTAGATCAAGCTCAGAAGAAGATATAGAATATTTAGACTTAGAAGGATATGATATGATAGTTGTAGTAGATACCATGGTTTATTTACAAGATGGAACTCTATTTCAATACACAGAATCAAGACATAGGCCTGATAAATTTAAATTTGTAGACTTTGCTAGAAGAGCTTATTAATATTGTTCTAAAAGATTCCTAAAAAGGTAATAATCTTTGTTAGGAGTCTTTTTTTACTTTATAATAATATATAATGACAAATTTAAGGAGAAATTTTCTATGGGCATTAGGTTTGTATATGGTAGAGCTGGAGCTGGAAAGACTCATTTTTGTCTTCAAGCTATAAAAAAGAGAATAGATGAAAATAAAGAAGGAAAGTTTATACTAATAGTTCCTGAACAATTTACATTTAGAGCAGAAAATGCATTACTAAATCAAGTTGGAGAGAGAGCTTTACTTAAAACAGAAGTATTAAGCTTTAAAAGGATGGCTCAAAGAGTTTTTTCAGAATGTGGTGGGTTAACTATTAGAAAGATGCAGGATTCAGGAAAAGCTATGATAATATATAAGGTTCTTCAAGAAATAGAAAAAGAACTTAAGATATTTAATAAAGCATCTAAGCAAAATGGATTTATAGATATTATAGATAAGACCATAACTGAATTTAAAAAGTATAATATTACCCCGGAAATATTGGAGGAAATATCAAAGGATTTAAGCGATGAAAATTTAGAATTAAAATATAAACTAATAGATTTAGAAAAGATATATTTACGTTTTAACGAAGTTTTACATGAAAATTATATTGATACAGATGATGAACTTACTATGTTATCTACTAAGTTAGAAGACTGTAAGCTATATGATAAAACAGAAATTTGGATAGATGAATTTACAACATTTACTCCTCAGCAGTTAGACATAATAAAAACTATTTCTAAAAAAGCTAAGAGAGTAAATATAACTTTAGTGGGGGATGAGTGGAATCCTAAAGAAGAGGTTGAATCTACAGATTTATTTAATGTAACTAAAAGTACAGAAAAGAGAATTCTTAAGATTATGGAGGAGAATAGAATTCCTTTTGATGGAGTTATAAATGTTAATGATGGAACCCCATACAAGCTAAGAGGTTCTAAGGAGCTAGCCCATCTTGAAAGATACTTTTACTCATATCCATTTAACGAGTTTAAAAACAAAATAGAAGGCTTAAGTATATATAAGGCTTCTAATAGTTATGAGGAGATTCAAACTATTGCTAAAAATATTAAACAATATGTTAGAGATAAAGGATATAGGTATAAAGATATATCCATAGTTTGTAGAAATATTGATGACTATGAAAAAATAACCTCAGTTGTATTTAACGAATACGAAATTCCTTATTACATTGATAAAAAAAGAGATATATTAAATAATCCTTTTGTGGTTTTAGTTACATCTCTGTTTGAAGTTTATAATAAAAACTGGAATTATGAGAGCTTATTTAAGTATCTAAAAACAGGGCTTACAGGGCTTGAAGCCAAGTATATAGATATAATAGAAAATTATGTCCTTGCTTATGGTGTAAATAAAAAACATTGGCTGTCAGAAGAGGACTGGGATTATTATCCCTTAGGATTCGCCAATGAGAATGAGCAAGATGAGAATATGAAAATGCTTATAAATGAGATTAAAGATGAGGTAAAAAGGCCACTTATAAGCTTTTATAATAAAACTAAGGGAGAAAAGAAAGTAAGAGAAATATGTGAAGCTATTTATGACTTCTTAACTGAGATAAACGCAGTAAGCAGGGTATCAAGTTGGATAGACAAGTTTAATGAAGAGGGAATTCAAGATAAAGAAAAAGAATATTCTCAAATTCTTTCTATAGTAATGGAAGTTTTAGATCAAGCTGTAGATGTAATGGGAAATGAGAAAATGGATATAAAGAAATTCTCGAAAGTATTAACTGGAGGTTTTGAGAAATATGAATTAGGACTTATCCCACTATCTTTAGATGAGGTAACAGTAGGTGACATAACAAGGGTCAGAAGTAAAGAGGTAAGGATTTTATTTTTAATAGGAGTTAACGATGGGATTATTCCAGCTACTACTAAAGATGAAGGAATATTGTCTGATAGAGATAGAGAGCTATTAAAAAATAAAGGGGTAACTTTAGCATCTGATTCAAAAGCAAAAGCATTTGAAGAGCAACTATTAGTTTATACAGCTCTAACAATATCAAGTGAAAGATTAATAATAACCTATCCTATGGCAGATTTTGAAGGAAAGTCCCTAAGACCTTCAATAATAATACCTAGAATAAAAAAATTATTTTCTAAGTTAATTGAGGATAGTGATATAAATAAAAAGACTCAGGATTTTGATAAGATAGTTGCGCCTATTCCAACCTTTAATGAACTTATAGGAGCAGTAAGAAAAGACTATGATGAAGAGGTTGTAGAAGAATATTGGGGAGAGGTTTATAGCTGGTACAAGAAAGAGGATAGTTGGAAGCAAAAAGCTAAAAATCTTGAAAGAGCATTAAATTATACAAATCAAGATGAAGATTTACCTAAAGATAAAGCTAGGAAGATATACTCCTCCCAAAATGGGAAACTTTTATTTTCAGTTTCTAGGCTTGAAAAATATGCTCAGTGCCCATTTTCTTATTACGTCCAATATGGATTAAAAGCAAAAGATAGAAAGATATATGAGTTTTCAGCGCCAGATTTGGGTTCCTTTATGCACGAGATATTAGATGGTTTTACTACTTACGTAAGAGATAAGAAGCTAAACTGGAGTGAACTAGATAAGGATAAGTGTAGCAATATAATTTCTATGCTTGTAGATAAAAAACTAGATGAAAATCAAGGGTTTATATTAAATAGTTCAAAAAGATATAAATATTTCACAGATAGATTTAAAAGAATATTATCTAAATCTGTATCAGCAGTATCTGAACACATGAAAAGAAGTACTTTTGAAATCTATAAAAATGAGTTTGAGTTCTCAAGTTTTAAGGACGCAGAGCCTATAAAAATTAAACTTGATGATGGGGAAGAAGTATCTCTAGTAGGAAGAGTTGATAGAGTTGATGTAGCTGATATAGATGGAGAAAGCTATATTAGGGTTATTGATTATAAGTCAGGTAGTAAGAAATTTGACTTAACAAAGCTTTATCATGGTCTCCAAATTCAGCTTTTAGTATATTTAGACGCTTTAATAAAGAATTCTAAGTATTTCTTAAATAAAAGCACTCTTCCAGGAGCTATATTATATTTTAGGATAGATGATCCACTTATAGCAGCTGAAAAGAGGATAACTGAAGAAGAGATACAAAAGAAGGTCCTATCCTCTTTTAAGATGGATGGATTAGTACTTAAAGATCCTAAGATAATAAAAGCTATGGATAATGATCCAGGACTTTATTCCGTAGTTATACCAGCAGGAATAAAAAAGGACGGAGATGTTTCTTACACAAGCTCAGTTGCTACTGAAGAACAGTTTGAAACATTAAGGAAGTATGTCAACTATAAGATAAAAGAAATATGTTCAGATATGCTTAAAGGTAACATAAAGATAAATCCTGCAAAAGAGAGCAATTTTGCTTATTGTGATTTTTGCGATTACTCATCAGTATGTCAATTTGATACTAGTTTAAAGGATAATAAATATAAGCTAATTAAGTTAAAGAAAAAAGAAGAAGTATGGCAAGAAATGCAGGAAGATATAAAAAAGAATGAAGAAGGAGGGGAAAAGTAATGGCAACTAAATGGACAGAGGAACAGCTTCAAGCTATTAATACTAGAGACTGTAACCTTTTAGTAGCAGCAGCGGCTGGTTCAGGTAAAACAGCTGTTTTGGTTGAAAGAATAATAAAGATAATAACGGATAAAGAAAATCCAGTTGATATTGATAAACTATTAGTTGTTACTTTTACCTCAGCAGCAGCTGGAGAAATGAGAGAAAGAATAGCTGATGCCATATCTAAAGAGTTAGAGAAGGAACCTAACTCTAAAAACCTTCAAAGGCAACTAACCTTATTAAGTAAAGCAAATATAACTACCATGCACTCTTTTTGTTTAGATACGATAAAAAACAACTTTCATCATATAGATTTAGACCCGGCCTTTAGAATAAGTGATGATACTGAAGGAACTTTAATGAAGCTTGAAACTTTAACAGAGCTTTTTGAAGAAAAGTATGACCAGGAGAATAAAGAATTTATACTTCTTTTAGATGCCTATGGAAGTGGAAAAGATGATAAAAAACTACAAGAATTAGTTTTAAATCTCTATGAGTTTTCAATGAGTGGTCCTTGGCCAGAAAACTGGCTTAAAGAGAAATCAGAAGATTTTAATATAGATAATGAAGAGGAGTTAGAAAATACTCCTTGGATAAAGGTATTAAAGGAATCAGTACTTCTTGAACTAAACAGTCTTATAAAAAATCTCTATATAGCTTTAGATCTAGCTGAAAACAGCGGAGGACTAGAACCTTATGGGGAAAATCTCAATGATGATATTAATATTCTTAATAATATAAGAGTGAGTTTAGAGGAAGGTTCCTTAAAAGAAATATATTTAAAGGTAAGTGGAGTAAAATTTTCAACTCTTAAAAGAGTTCTGGCTAAAAATGTTGAAGATCCAGACACTCAAGAAAGAGTAAAAAAGATAAGAGATGAAGTGAAAAAATCTATAGCCAAAATGGGAGATGGGGCCTTTAATGTAGCTCCAGAAGAAATACTTGAAGGGTTAAAACTTCTATATCCTCTTATGAAGTCTCTTTCTAACTTAGTAATAGACTTTAAGAATAGATATGAAGCTAAAAAAAGAGAAAGAGGAGTTTTAGACTTTAATGACTTAGAACATTTATGTTTAAAGATTCTTATAGATGAGGACAATGGAGAAATAAAACCTTCTTCAGTTGCAAGTGCTTTAAGAGAGAAGTTTAATGAAGTGCTTGTAGATGAATATCAGGACTCTAACAATGTACAAGAAACCATAATAAACCTTGTTTCAAGAAAGGAATTAGAAAATCCTAATGTGTTTATGGTTGGAGATGTAAAGCAAAGTATATATAGGTTTAGGCAAGCAAAACCAGAGCTTTTCTTAGAGAAATATAATAGCTATGGAACTGAGGATACAGATAAAAATAGAAAAATAATGCTCTATAAAAATTTCAGAAGCAGAGAAGAAGTTATAAATGGAGTTAACTTTATATTCACTCAGCTTATGTCAACTACTGTGGGAGAGCTTGAATATGATGAGAAAGAAGCCTTAAACTTAGGAGCTAGCTATGGATATCCTGAAGAAGAAGGGGTACATGTTGCTGGAGACATTGAGCTTCATATAATAGATAAAAGTGGAGAAGAAGAAAAAGAAGAATATGAAGTTACAGAAGAAATAGAGATAGATACTGAGGAAGAAGAGGATTTAACCGCAGTTCAAATAGAGGCAAGAATCGTGGGAAACAGAATTAATAATCTTATGAATCCTAAGGATGGAAGCATATATAAGGTTTTAGATAAAGGTACTGGAGAATATAGAAAAATAAGATTTAAGGATATAGTAATTCTTTTAAGAGCAACTAAAAACTGGGCTGACACCTTCTTAGAGGAACTTGGAGCTATGTGTATACCAATCTATGCTGATACTGGAAGTGGATATTTTGAAACCATAGAAATAAGAACCATACTTTCTGTACTTCAAGTTATAGACAATCCACTTCAAGATGTACCTATAATATCCACATTAAGAAGTCCTATATTTTCTTTTACAGCAGAAGAACTTGCGGATTTAAGAATTATAGGTGAAGAAGACTACTACTATGAAACCATAGAAAAAATAGCTTTAGGGGAAAAAGAAGTAAATGAAAGCTTAAAGGAAAAATGCACCTATTTTATAGAGAGTATAAAACGTTGGAGAGAAAAGGCTATATATACTCCTATAGATGAGTTCATATGGTATTTATATATGGATACCTCTTATTATGGATATGTAGGAGCTATGAGCAATGGAATACAAAGGCAAGCTAACCTAAGAATATTATTCCAAAGAGCTAGGCAATTTGAAAGAACCAGCTTTAAGGGATTGTTTAATTTTATAAACTTTATTCATAGACTTAGAAGCTCCTCTGGCGATATGGGAAGTGCTAAAATTCTTGGTGAAAATGAAGATGTAGTAAGAATAATGAGTATTCATAAAAGTAAGGGTCTTGAGTTTCCTGTAGTATTTTTAAGTGGTTGTGGAAAACAATTTAATCTTATGGATTTAAATAAAGAGGTTCTTTTCCATGAGGATTTAGGATTTGGCCCTCAGGTTATAGATGTAGAAAGAAGAGTATCCTATCCATCTATAGCTAAAAATGCTATAAAGAAAAAATTTTTAGTAGAAGCCTTATCAGAGGAAATGAGAATACTTTATGTAGCCTTAACTAGAGCTAAGGAAAAGCTTATAATAACAGGAGCTACAACTAATTTTGATAGAAGTGTAGATAAGTGGAGAAGGTCAACAGCATTAGGGGATAATAAAATATCTCCATCAGAAGTACTGAAGAAAAGAAGCTTTTTAGACTGGATAGCCTTAGCTTTATGTAGACATAAAGATGGGGGGATATTGAGAGGCGAAAATAGCTTTGTGGAAAACTTAAGCCTTGATAATTCTCACTGGAATATAAACTTGTGGAGAAAATCTCAAATGCCTGTGGAAGAAAATTTTATTGCTGTGGATAAAAACGAAGAAAAAGAATTGTTTATAAATAAGGAATATAAGTCTATAAATAAAGAGATAGAAAGAAGACTAGGCTTCAAGTATAAGTATAGAGAGTCGTCTTTACTTCCTTCAAATATATCAGTATCTGATTTAAAGAAAAGAGCTTATGAGGATTTACAAGAAGAAGCTACTTATGATGTATTTAAGGTTGAGAAAGTAGTAAAACCAGTATTTTTGCAAGAAGAGAGAGGGTTATCACCAGCTGAAAGAGGAACCATAGTCCACTTCTTTATGCAGAAGTTAGAGTTAGGAAAAAGTAATTCATACAGTGATATAAAAGAACAAATAGAAGAATTAATAGCAAGAGACTTACTAAGAGAAGATGAAAGTAAAGTAATAAACATAAAGAAAATCCTAAACTTTATGAATAGTAATTTAGGGCAGAGAATGAAGAACGCTTTTGAAGAAGGTAGAGAGGTAAATAGGGAATTAGCTTTCTATACAGAAATAAGTGCCTTAAATTTTGATAAAACTCTTCCTAGAGAATATGAAACTGAGAGGGTAAGACTTCAGGGAGTAATAGATGCCTACTTTGAAGAAGAGGATGGAATAGTTCTTCTAGACTATAAAACAGATTATGTAGGAGAAAAAGGTGTAGAGGAAATAATAGATAGGTATAGATTACAGTTAGACTACTATGAAGAAGCTTTAGAAAAAATAACAGGTAAAAAAGTTAAAGAAAGATATCTATATTTATTTAATATAGATAAAGAAGTTAAGATATAAAAGGTAAACCCTTAGGATTTTAAATATTCCTAAGGGTTTGTTTTATCATTTATATAATCCCTAGCTAAAACTAATAAATCAGCTTCATTGTTTAAGTTAGGCTCATCTATAACTTTATTCATAAGATAATCAATTATTTCTCCAATTATTTTTCCAGGTTTTATATTTAAAGATTTCATTAATATGTTTCCATTTATATTTAAAGAAGATTTATCTAAAGGTTCGTCTGCTTCTAAAATTTCTTTTGTTCTTTCTTTAGTAGACTCCAAAGCTTCCAATGCTATAAACGGAGGTGCAGAAGATAAAATGTCTGCTTTTTGCAAATCATATAAATCAAATATAAGATCTTTTCCTACTCGATTAATTAACCTTTTAATAGCCGCGGATTTGGGTTTAAAAAGTATACTCATATGTTCTCTAACAAGGGTAGAAACCTTATCTATAGTATCATTATCAAAGGATAGGCCTTTTAGTATATTTTTAGATAAATCTTTTCCTACCTTTTGATGTTCATAAAAATGTCCTATACCATCTTCTCCTATAAAAAAGCATTGTGGTTTAGCTATATCATGAAAAAGGGCAGCTAACCTTAAGGTTAAATTATTAGGAACTTTTTCCACAACAGAAAGCGTGTGCTCAAATATATCTTTATCATGATAAGGCGTTTTTTGGTCAAAACCAACAGCCTTTTGAAGCTCAGGAAGTATATATTTAAGTATTCCTGTAGAGTTTAAAAGTCTAAATCCCTTAGCAGGATTAGGGGAAGTTAGGATTTTACAAAGTTCATCTCGTATTCTTTCAGAACTTATATTTAAAATAAGAGAACTATTTTTTTCTATAGCTTTTAGTGTTCTTAATTCTATATTAAAGTTAAGCTGACAGGAAAAACGTATAGCTCTAAGCATTCTTAAAGCATCTTCATTAAAGCGCTTATCAGCATCACCTACAGCTTTAATAAGTTTTGAGGATAAGTCCTCTGTGCCATTAAAAAAGTCCTGTAGACCATCTTTATTGTTATAAGCTAAAGCATTTATCGTGAAGTCTCTTCTAGATAGATCATCTTTAAGTGAAGAAACAAACTGCACATCTTCTGGTCTTCGATTATCTTTATAATCACCATCAATTCTATAGGTTGTAACTTCGTATGGAGTATCATTAATTAAAACAGTTACTGTTCCGTGTTTTAAACCAGTAGGTATTGTTTTAGAAAATAATGACATGACCTGCTCAGGTAGAGCATTAGTTGTTATATCATAGTCCTTAGGTTTTGTATCTAAAAGAATATCTCTAACACATCCTCCAACTAAAAAAGCTTCATAATTATTTTTAGTTAATGTATCTATAACATATTGAACATCTTTAGGATAAAAAATAACCATATAAATCACCTCAATTAATTTTACTACAAAAACATTAAATAAAAAAAGGAGCTGTTGCACTAATTTCTTAGTGCAATAGCTCTAGATAGTATTTCTACTAAATTCAAATAAGTCCAAGTGGGAGGCATTCTGATTAAGATAGAGATCTAATAGCATCTTTGCTCCAAAGGTTGAATATAAAATTCCATTAGAACCGTAGCCTAAGCAAAAATAGTGATTTGGAAAGTCTTGATTTTCTCCTATTATAGGAAGACTATCATTTGTATCATCAAATACACCATTAAATTGGAATTCAATCTTAAAATCTTTAGGAGAACAGAGCAAATCTCTTAATCTCTTTTCTAGTATTAGATATTTTTTAGAATTTAATTCATCATTATATTCTAAATTATCTATGTCCTCTCCGCCTATTAATATCCTACCATCTACAGTTGGTCTAAGGTATGTATAAGGATCACTCATATCTCTAACTATAGAGTTTTTATACCAAACTTCCTCATTTTCATTTAGAAATTTTGTTGTACTAATAGTAAAACTTCTAGTTAATTTTTGATTAGGTATATGATAATCTTCTATAGCCTCGTAACCAGTAGCAATAATAACTTTTTTTGCATTTATTTTGGCTTTAGGGGTATTTACTAAAACACCTGTATAAAGAGCTTTTATATTATCTACAGGTGTATGTTCAAAAACTCTAGCTCCATTATCAAAAGCATTTCTTATTAAAGCATTTATTAATTTGTAAGGATCAACGATTCCAGAACCTTCGTGAGAAAGTATTCCTGAATAAATTGGGAATGGAAAATAATCTCTAGAATTATTGAAGTCTATATATTGAACATCAAATCCAGCAGATTTTCTAAGATTATATTCATTTCGTAATGCCTGTGAATGTGCAGGTTTATTAGTATAAAGTAAAGAGGGAACAGCTTTAAAGTCACAATCAATATTTAATTCATTTATTATATCCTTTAAATCATTAAAAGCTTGAAGGGTTTCAGAAAAAGCCTCAAAAGCTTTTTCTTTTCCGAGCTTACTACTTAAACCTGAAATATTTGAATCAATTTCATATTGAAGGATAGAGGTAGAACAAGAACTACTGCTATAACCAAGAATATTTGATTCAAGTAAAACAGTTTTTATACCTGCCTTAGCAAAGTAATAACAACATAAAGCTCCAGATATTCCTCCACCAACAATAACAACATCACAATCAATATTTTCATTTAAACTAGGATAATGATAACTTATTGGATTTACACTGGTCCAAATTGGATTATCACCTATGGTTTTCATATAATCAACTCCTATCATTAAAACTTATCTATATATTTGTTACCATAAGCTAGAGGGTTTATGCTAAAGTAACTAAGTAAATGATATAAAAATTTGTAGAAGAGTACTTAATTGTTTTAAACAAGTATTAGTTAAGCATTTACCTAAGATAATTTATATTATGAATGTACAATTGTACAGATGTACAGGTGTACGATTATACACTTGTACGAATGTACGATTGTACAAAAAAATAAGTGTACAGTTGTACAAGTGTACAGAAATTTCTAAAGATATTAAAAAAAAGATATTTTAAAAGGCTAATATAAAAATAAACTAAAAAAGCGGCTCAATATATTGAGCCACCTTCTTAGTTTATTATTACCTTAGTTCCCTTTTTAGCATTTTCATATAGCCATTTAGCATTAGCGACATCAAGCCTTATACAGCCATGGGAAGATGGTTTGCCTAAAGTTGTATCTAATATAGTTTTTTTATCTTCAGCAAATGGTAGTGAGTGGAATAAGTAATCTCCTTTAAACTGCACCCAATACTTACCACCTTGTTCATATTTTTCTGAGAAAAACCATTCACCCTTTTCTAAAACTTCAAATATACCAGAAGGAGTATCTTTTCCAGATATACCAGTAGAGGAAGAAAAGGTTTTGTCTAACTTCCAAGAATTTTTAGATCCCTTATAAACATAAGTTTTTTGAGTGTTTTTATTAACATATATAAGCATTGATGTTGAACTACTTAGATTTAAGGTATTGATATTACTTGAACTTATTACAGGTAAAGATGCTGATGCAGCCACAGTAGAAGAATTTTTACCCGTTGAAGCAAGATAACTCTTTTTATCGCTTTCATAAGATGCTAGTAGATCCTCTATTTCTTTATCCTGAGATATGTATTCACCTAAGTTGTTATTGATTAAGTCAATGGCCTTAGTATAATATTTATCTTCAGCTAATTTTTTACTTTTATCTATTATTGATACTTTATAATTATTAAAAGCTTCTTTTTTATATTCTAATGCTGATTTATAGTTGGAATCAAAAAGAGATACTTTAGAGAAACTATCAATAGCTTCCTTGTATTTCTCATTATTTAAGCTAGCGATTCCATTTTTTAAATTATCTTCGGACTCTTTAATAGTTGGTAAAGAGGTTTTAAATGATTGTATATCTTCATTAAAAAAACCGTAACTTTCTACCTCTTTAACTAAAAATAAAGCTTCATTTTCACCGAGTTCCTTATTGTCATAGGATGATACTACATCATCAAAAAACTGCCTTAAAAATTTCTGTAAATCTCTATTTATTAATAGAGTTTTAACTGGATTATATTTTTGCTGATTAATGATTATATTATTAGCAGAACTATATTGACCATTATTAAATTGAGATCTAAAGGCACTAATTAAGTAGTTATATGAAATAACTGAAGCTACTATAAGGGAGGTAGCCAAGGTAACTAAGGTTAGATATATAAATATAAAACCTTTATTATCCTTTATTAAAGTCTTAAGTGATGATTTTTTACGCATAAGCAGAACCTCCTAATAAAGAATTCTTTAAAAAGTATTACCAAAAATTCTATTAATAATCATTTTATAGGAAATATAGTTATTAATTTTAATATTGGGCAAAATGGTAATAATATAAAAAAAGAATTTAGATTAGGTGAAAATATGAAAAAAATAAATTTTGTTAAAGCGTTTTTTATAAGTATTTTTAAGCCAGGAGAATATTATAATTTAATAAAGGAAAGTCTTGTAAGAGCTTTTATATACATGATATCTATAACTGTTATCACTGGACTTATTAGCTTTACGACACCAGCTAGAGATTATTTGGATTTTATTAATCTTATAGAAGATGAGGTGGGAAATGGTTTTCCTGAGTTTACATTATACAATGGGATTTTAGATGTAAAAGAAAAGGAACCAATAATAATAAAAAAGGCTAAAAAACCTACTATAATCATAGATACTTCAGGAGAAACAACAGAAAGTAAACTGGATGAATATGATAAATGTATTTTAATTTTGAAAGATAAGCTTTTTTATAAAAAAAGTAATATTAATATAGACCAAGCAACCTATGATTTTTTTAAGTGGATTAATTTAGATAAAGAAAAAACAAGAGAACTTTTACCTAAGTTAAAAATGGGAGCTTATTTAATTGAATTTGTAACCCCAGTTTTGATGATAGTTTTAAATTTATTTTCAGCGTTTATAATATCTTTAGCTGGGGTAATTATTAATGCTTTATTAAGATGGCCGCTAAAATATAGAAATATTTATAAAATGAGTTTATACTCTATTACAACAGGTATAATTTTAGGAGCTATTTTAAGGTTTTTAAATATATCTTTATTATTTACAAATTATATTTATTTGATCATTGGATTTGTATATGTTTTTATAGCATTTAAAGGAGTGGTAATTAATATAGAAGATTGATTTAAAGTATAGTATAATAGAAATGATATGGAAATTTAAGGGGGAAACTTTTTATGAAGAAAATGAATGTAGCAGAGAAGTTTATAAAAAGTATTATAGATATAAAAAGTTATTTGGTCTTTTTGAAAGAAAGAACAAGTAAGGCTATAATATATATTTTGTTATTGTCTATAATACTTGGTGGCATTAAAGGATTTAATGTATCTAGAAATATTCAAAAAGCCATAAATGAAACTAAAAATTATCTAACTGAAAATGAAGACACTTTTAAATTAGAAAATGGAGAATTAACCGTTGGGGAAAATCCTATACTTATAAAAGAAGAAGGTGTATTGGTATTGGTTGATACTAGCTATACATATGATTCTTTTGGACAAAAAAATCTATCTGATCTTAATCTAGAAAAATATATAAATTCAGTTTTGATTTTTAAAGATAGAGTTATAATTAACAATAATGGGCAACAAACTGTTCAGAAATTTTCAGATATAACAACTAATATATATCCTAGAGATATAATCAATATATTAAATGCTGCTAGTATAGTATGGATTTTTGTATTGCTTATTTATACAATAGGTGGGTTTATAGGAAACCTACTATGGGCATTAATTATAGCATTAGTTGGAACTGTAGTTAGTTATATTGTTAAGGTGAAAATTAAGTTTAAAGGACTATATAGAATATCCTTATATTCTATTACATTGCCAGTAATAATAGATACTATATTTGTATCTGCAAATGTAAGAGTACCTATGTTTAGCCTTATATTTTTAGCGGTTTCTATGGTTTATATATACCTAGCGTTAAAGCTTATAAAGAAAGAAGTTACAGAAGAGGAATTGTTTATAATAGGTTAAAAAGGAGTATAAATTATGAAAAAGGTTCAAGATAGATTTTTAGAATATGTAAAAATTAATACAACAGCTGATGAAAGTACAGGCACAACTCCAAGTTTTGAAGGTGAGTTTGACTTAGCTAAAATTTTAGTTGAGGAATTAAAAACTTTAGGTCTTAAAAATGTAGAAATGTGTGAACATGGTTATGTGTATGCTACTTTAGAAAGCAATATAGATAAAAAAGTACCAGTAATAGGATTTATTGCGCATATGGATACATCTCCAGATATGACAGGTAAAAACGTAAATCCTCAAATAGTTGATTACAAAGGCGGAGATATAATATTAAACAAAGAAAAAAATGTAGTATTATCTCCAAAAAACTTCCCAGAGCTAAAGCTTTATGAGGGAAAAACATTAATAACTACAGATGGAACTACTCTTTTAGGTGCTGATGATAAAGCTGGAATAGCAGAAACCATAACAGCAATAGAATATTTGATAGAACATCCAGAAATTAAGCATGGAGAAATAAGAATAGCATTCACTCCAGATGAGGAAATAGGAGAAGGAACTAAATTCTTTAATGTAGAGAAATTTGGAGCTAAATATGCCTACACTATGGATGGTGGAAGAATAGGTGAACTTGAATATGAAAACTTTAATGCTGCAAGTGCTAAGGTAGTGGTTAAAGGAAGAAATGTTCATCCAGGATATGCATTTAATAAGATGATTAATTCTATGACTGTAGCTATGGAATATGCAGATCTTCTACCTAAACATCAAGTTCCAGAAAAAACAGAAGGTTACGATGGATTTTATCATTTAGTAGGAATAGAGGGTGGAGTAGAGGAAACTACTTTAACTTATATAATAAGAGACTTTTCTCTTGAGATATATAAATCAAGATTAAAGGTATTAGAAGAAAAACAGCATGCTATAAACAGCAAATATGGAATGGAGCTAGTAAACATAGAGATAACAGAAAGTTATAGAAACATGAAAGAAAAAATAGAGCCTGTTATGTTTGTAGTAGATCATGCTAAGAAGGCTATGGAAAGAGCTAGAGTTAAAGCTGATATAAGACCTATAAGAGGTGGTACAGATGGAGCTAGACTATCATTTATGGGAGTACCAACACCTAATATATTTGCTGGGGGAGAAAACTTCCATGGTAAGTATGAATATGTTCCTATAGAGTCTATGGAAAAGGCTGTGGAAGTTATAATAAATTTAGTTCAGATATATTGTGAGTAAATTTAGAGGATATTGCAAAGTGTTGCAATATCCTTTTTTAAATGATTAAATTACTTCCTTCATAAAATCTTCATTATTTCTCAAATAGTTTCTTGAAATATAGTAGCTATCATAGAAATTGGTGGTGGTTATATGGATAAAATATTTTCTAATTTAATAAATAAATGTTTAAAGGTATTAATGTGTTTAACTCTTATAGTAGTAGCTGGATCATTTTTGGTGTATTGGATTAAGTATGAATCCTTGAACTTAAAAATACTTATAGTTTTTTCTATAACAACAAGTTTATTTTTAATTTCTGTTAAAAAGGGATTTAATAATAGAGTTATGGTAGTAGGATTAATTATTTTTGCTTTTTTATTAAGATTATTATGGGTACTTTCAATCGATAGCCTTCCAACGTCAGATTTTCAAGGCATGTATGAAAGAAGTGAGCTTTTTCTAAAGGGTGAATATTATATATTTAAAGGAGATAACTATTATGCAAGATTTCCTCATCTAACTATTCCTGTCCTTTATTATGCTTTTATAATGTATATATCTCCTATTCCATTAGTTACACTTAAATTAATTAATGTAATTAGTTCAACAATAGGTGTTTTTATATGTTACTTAATAGGAAAAGAAGTATTCAATAGTTATAAAAAAGCTATATGCGTAGGATATGTATCAGCTATTTATCCGGCTACTATAAGCTATACAGCAACTTATTGCCCAGAAAATATTGCAATAACATTTTATTTATTAAGTTTATATTTATTTATCTTAGTAATGAAAGATAAAAAATCTAAAAAATATTTATTGTTATCAGGTTTAGTTTTATTTTTAGGTAATTTATTTAGAATGGTAGCATCTGTTGTTATTATAGCTTATTTGATCTATATAGTAATTTATTTTAAGAAACAAATTAAAGATAGACTTGTAGCTGGAGTTTGTATATTACTTTCTTTTATAATTCCATTAATAATAATAAGCAATATATTGAAGTATAAGGGCATAACTGAATATGATCTGTGGAAGGGGAGTGAGTCTAATTGGACATCTATATTAAAAGGTTCTAATATGAATAGTTTTGGAAGATGGAATGAGGAGGATGCTAAATTAGTTGATTCTTATAACGGTGATTATTATAAAACAGAGGAAGCGGCAAAAGCTATTGTGCAAAAAAGATATACTAAAGTGCCACTAATTAAGTTAATAGGATTTTTTATTGTAAAGTATACTTTTCAATGGAGAGAAGGAGATTTTGGGGGAGTTTATTGGAGTCAATATAGAGTTGGGAATAATGGAATAATTTTAGATTTAGAAGAAAATGGACAAGTATATATTCAATTAGTCTATTTAGTTTTAAATATATTAACTTATATAGGCTTATATAATAAAAAACAGCATTTAAATAATCCTATAATAAATATATTTTATATAATTTACTGTGGGTATGGATTGCTATATTTAATAACAGAATCTCAAGATAGATATTCGTTTATAGTTAGCTGGCTATTTGTTATCTTAGCATTTACAGCGTTTAATGAGGAGGTAGGAGAGGATGAGAAGTTTAATAACAATAGTAGTTCCAATGTATTGTGAAGAAAATCTAGTGTATGAGTTTTATGAGCGTTTAAAGAAAGTTATTGATAGTATCGAAATAGACTACGAAGTAATATTTGTAAATGATGGTTCAAAGGATTCTACCTTAGAAAAGCTAAAGCTTGTATGTAATATTGATAATAGGTGTAGAATAATTGATTTTTCTAGAAATTTCGGACATCAAATAGCAATAACGGCTGGAATAAATAATTCAAAAGGTGATGCAGTTATTATTATAGATGGAGATTTACAAGATCCACCAGAAGTTATACCAGATATGATTGAAAAATGGAAGCAAGGATTTGATGTGGTTTATGGTAGGAGATTAGAAAGAAACGGTGAAACTTGGTTTAAGATTACTTCAGCAAAAATTTTCTATAAGTTTTTAAGTCGTGTTTCAGAGATTGATATACCTCAAAACACTGGGGATTTTAGACTTATGGATAAAAAAGTTGTAGATTCATTTAATAGCATGGAAGAGAAGAGTAGATTTGTAAGAGGTATAGTATCATGGGTAGGTTTTAGACAGACATATGTGGATTTTAAAAGAGATGAAAGATTGAATGGATATACTAAATATTCTTTATGGAAGATGTTTAACCTTGCAGAAAATGGAATTATATCATTTTCAAGTAAACCAATAAAGTTTATAATTGTATTAGGAATTATAATAGAAATTATTTCAAACATAATGATGATAAATGGAGTACTAAATAGACTTAACAAAGAGCTTATTATAGCATCGTTAGTAATATTTTTTATAGGAATTCAAGTGATATCACTAGGCATTATAGGGTTATATATATCTAGAATATATGAAGAAAGTAAAAATAGACCGTTATATATAATTAAAGATAAAATAAATTTTTAAAAGGGTGAAGGTATTGAGTAGTAGTATTTTAGTTGTTGATGATAATAAAGATATACGAGAAATGTTAGAAATATATCTAGTCAATGAAGGATATAGAGTAATATTATCGGATGATGGATTAGACGCTATAGACAAGCTAGATAAAAATGAAGTAGATCTAATCATATTAGATATAATGATGCCTAATTTAGATGGAATTAAGGCCTGTTTGAAGATAAGAGAAAAGAATCAATTGCCTATAATGTTACTTTCTGCTAAATCAGAAGATTGTGATAAGATATTAGGATTGAATATAGGTGCAGATGATTATGTGACCAAGCCATTTAATCCAATAGAGCTTATAGCTAGAGTTAAATCTCAACTTAGAAGATATATACATTTCTCAGGAAAAGTAGAATCTAAAAATTTGATTATAGATAACCTAGAAATAAATAAGGATTCAAGAGAAGTTTTCGTTAATGGTGAGTTTGTAAGATTAACTCCATTAGAGTTTAATATTTTAGATTTACTAATAGAAAATAGAGGCAGAGTACTAAGTACTAGGCAGATATATGAAAATATATGGGATGAACCATACTATAATGATAGCAATACCATAGCTGCTCATATAAGAAACATTAGAGAAAAAATAGAATTCAATCCTAAAAATCCTGAATTTATTAAACTTGTATGGGGAGTTGGATATAAATTTGATAAATAAAATTAAGAAAATATTATTTGGAAGTTTAAATAGGAGTTTATTAATACTAAATGTAATAGCAGTAGTAATAACAATATTTATGACAGTAGCATTTATAGAAAGCACAAATGGAGAAAATCCTGAAGAATTAAATAATGATGCTAATAGTGCCTATGTAGCGAGTCGATTTGTTACTAGAAATGATGAGTCCTGTGCTTACTATCTAAATGAGGTAGCGGATTTATATAACTTTAATATGGCAGTAGTAGATAAAAATGAAAAGGTACTTATGAAATCAATTAATGTGACCTATGAATATATAGATAGAGATCATCCATTCAAAGAGTTAAAAGGTAATTATTTTGGACAAATATATGATATTAGGATAGATAATGAACCATGCTATTTACATGTATGGAGGGAAACAGCTATAAAATCTACTAGAGAATATATATGGATTCTTGTAACTATTATCTTACTTATTATAGGAATAATATATCTATTAGTTTATGTTAAGGTTAAATATATTAAAAAAATTGCAAATGGAGTAGAAGTTTTATCATTGGGAGACTTAACATATAGTATTGAAGAAAGAGGAATAGATGAGCTTAATTTTTTAGCAAATAAAATAAATAACATGTCACGAAATCTTAAGAATATGATAGATAAGGAAAAAGAGGAAGAGAGATTAAAGTATGAATTAATAACTAATATATCTCATGATTTAAGAACTCCACTTACATCATTAATAGGATATCTGCAACTAATAGATAAGAAAAATGATGAAGATATAAAAAAATATACGAAGGTTTCTTTAGAAAATGCTAATAGATTAAAAAATTTAATAGATGATTTATTTGAGTATTCTAAACTTGAAAGTAAAGATTTTAAACTTAACAGGAGTAAGGTTAACGTAGTTGAGATAATAGATCAATGCTTGGGAGAATTAGAATTAGAGAGCAAAAGCGTAAATATAAGTTTTATAAAAGAGTTTTTAGAGGAAGAAATTATTTTATATATTGATCCAGACAAGATAGGTAGAGTATTTCAAAATATATTTATAAATTCAATAAAGTATAGTAAAGAAAAAACTAAGGTTAGAATAAAAATAGTACAAAGAGATAATAAGATAGAGTTCATAGTAACAAATGAATACAAGTATTTAGATAAAAATAAACTTGATAGAATATTTGATAGATTTTATAGAGGGGATTCATCTAGAAGTTTAAAAACTGAGGGCTCAGGTTTAGGATTAGCTATAGTTAAAAGTATAGTAACTTTACACAAAGGAGAAGTTTTCACAAAACAAGATGAAATCAACGAATCGCTAGAGATACATGTTGTATTAAGAAATTAAAAGGGGAGAATTTTATGGAAAGAGGCAGTGGGATAATAATGCACATTACATCTCTTCCTAATAAATATGGTATAGGAAGTTTTGGGGAAGAGGCTTTTAAGTTTATAGATTTTCTTAAAAATGCTGGTCAGAAATATTGGCAGGTACTGCCTTTAGGGCCTACGGGATATGGCGATTCACCATATCAATGTTTTTCGGCTTTTGCAGGGAATCCATATTTTATAGGGTTGGATCTTTTAGTTAAGGATGGGTTACTTAGGCTAGAGGATATAGAAAATATAGATTTGGGACAAGAAAAAGAGCGAGTAGATTATTATAAAATATTTAAAAATAAGATGGAGATTTTAAAAAAGGCTTATAAAAACAATAAAGAAAGTTTAGAAGAATTTAAACTAGAAAACAAAAATTGGATAGAAGATTATGGTTTATTTATGTCTTTAAAGAATAAATTTGATTTAAAAGCTTGGTATGATTGGGATAAAGATATTAGGTTTAGAGAAAAAGAAGCTATGGATAAATATAAAAAAGAGTTAGAGGATGAAATAGGCTACTGGATATTTCTACAATATGTATTTCATAAGCAATGGAGTTCCTTAAAAGAGTACGCTAATAGTAATGGTATTAAAATAATTGGAGATATACCTATTTATGTGGCTGGAGATAGTTGTGATGTTTGGGCAAATCATAAGATGTTTTTATTAGATGAGGAGCGTGTTCCTTTAAGGGTCGCGGGATGTCCTCCAGATTATTTTTCTGAAACAGGGCAGTTATGGGGAAATCCATTATATAATTGGGAGTATTTGGATAAAAATAATTATATCTGGTGGATTAATAGAATAAAGACGAGTTTAAAGCTATACGATGTAGTTAGAATAGATCACTTTAGAGGGTTTGAAGCTTTTTGGTCAATACCTTATGGAGATAAAACTGCTATTAATGGGGAGTGGGTAAAGGGACCAGGAATAAAATTGTTTAATAAGATTAAAGATGAACTAGGAGAGGTTAATATAATTGCTGAGGATTTAGGTCTATTAACTCAAGAAGTAATAGATTTTCTTAAGGAAACTGGATTCCCAGGCATGAAAGTACTGCAATTTGCCTTTAGTAGAGATTATGAAAGTCAATATGTTCCTCATAATCATATTAAAAACTGTGTTGTTTATACAGGAACACACGATAATGATACTTTTTTAGGATGGTTTCAGGATGAAAAAAACAAAGGTGATGTAGAATATGCTAAAGAGTATTTAAAATTAAGTGAGGAAGAGGGATACAACTGGGGATTTATAAGAGGGGCATGGAGTTCAGTTGCTGCTCTAGCTATGGCACCTTTGCAGGATTTTTTAGGATTAGATAATAATTATAGAATGAATAGGCCCTCAATTGCTGAAAATAACTGGACATGGAGAGCTGGAGAAGAACAGCTTAATGAAGATTTGGAACATAAGATTAAGAAATTAACTGAATTGTATAGAAGATGAGGAAGTTTAGAATTCTAATCGTAAGATTGGAATTCTTTTTTAAGTTTGTTAGAATAAAAATAAGAAAGTCTAATGGAGGTATATTATGAAATTTATTCATACAGCTGATTGGCATATAGGTAAAATAGTAAATGAGTTTAGCATGCTAGAAGATCAAGAGTTTATATTAAATGAACTTATAAAATTAATAGTTGAGGAGAAACCAGATGCCTTAATAATAGCAGGAGATTTATATGATAGATCAGTGCCTCCAGCTGATGGAGTGGAACTTTTAGATAAATTTTTAAGCAAAATAGTAGTAGACCTAAAAGTTCCTATTTTAGCCGTAGCAGGAAATCATGATAGTCCAGAGAGATTATCTTTTGGAAGTTCGCTTTTAAAAAATAGTGGTCTTCATATAGAAGGATTATTAGGAAAAGAGATAACCAAGGTTCCTCTAAAAGATGAGTATGGAACTGTAAATTTTTATTTAGTACCATATACTGATCCTGCTTACATAAGAGAACTTTATGAAGATAGTTCTATAAAAACTCATGAAGATGGGGCTAAAAAGATAATTGAAAATATTGAAACTCAATTAGATATAAATCAAAGAAATATACTGATAACTCATGGATATATAACAAATATGAAAAATAAAGAGCAAGAAATAACTGAAGATGGCGAAGAGGAAAGAGCTGGACTTGTTACATCATCTTCTGAGAGACCTCTATCTATAGGTGGAACAGACTTAGTATCAGCAGAAGTTTTTAATAAGTTTAACTATGTAGCGTTAGGTCATCTTCATAGACCACAAAAGGTTGGATCAGATAAGATTAGATATTCTGGATCACTATTAAAGTATTCTATCTCAGAGGCAAGACAAAAGAAAAGTGTAACTATAGTAAACATAGATTCAAAAGGAGAAGTTAATATTGAAATCAAGGAGCTTAAAGCTCTTAGAGACTTAAGAACTATTAAAGGGCCTATTGATGAAATAATATCTCCAAAAGTTTATAAAGGTACAAATACTGATGATTATGTATTTGCTATATTAACAGACGAAGGAGAACTATTAGACCCAATATCTAAGTTAAGAGCTGTATATCCTAATATAATGGGCTTAAGTAGAGAAGCCTTTGTAAATACAGAAAGTAATAGAACTTCAGCAGAAGAGGGATATAAAAGCAAAAGTAAAGAAGAATTATTTAATGAATTTTATAAAACTCTTACAGGAAAAGAGTTAGATGATGAAAGGGTAGAAGTTCTTAAAAAGGTAATAGAAGAAGTTCAAAGAGAGGTAATATAGATGAGACCAATTAAACTCGTTATGAGTGCGTTTGGACCTTATGCAAAAGAAGAGGTATTAGATTTTACTAATCTTAGAGAAAAAAATATATTTCTAATAACTGGCCCAACGGGAGCAGGAAAAACAACAATATTTGATGCCTTAAGTGTTGCCTTATATGGAGAAGCTTCTGGAAGTAGCAGAGATAAGGATAGCTTAAGGAGTGATTTTGCAGAAGATGGAATAGCTACTTATGTGGAGTTATCATTTTCTCTTAGAGGTAAAAACTATACTATAAAAAGGCATCCTCAGCAGTTTAAGAAGAAATCAAGAGGAGAAGGGTATGTTCAGAAAAGTGCTGAAGCAGAGTTAATGCTTCCTGAAGGTAAAATAGTTACTGGGGTTAAGTCGGTAGATGAAAAGATAGCTGAAATATTGGGTATAACAAGTCAACAATTTAAGCAAATAGTAATGCTTCCTCAGGGAGAGTTTAGAAGGCTATTGGAGGCAGAGAGCTTAGAGCGAGAAAAAATATTTAGAAAGATATTTGGGACAGAAGCATTTTTAATGGTTCAAAAGAACTTAGAAGAAAAAGAAAGAGAGTTAAATAAAGGAATAGCTAAAATTATAGAAGAAAGAGATGTTTACATAAGAAGTATAGACCCTGGTGAGGAAGAGTATCTTTTTGCACTAAAGGAAGCTAAGGATAAAAACTTACAAGAGATATTAGATTTAACTAAAAATTTAATAGCTAGAGATGAAGAAACGATGTGGAAGTTTAAAGCCGATATAGAGAATATTAAGCTTACTACAGAAGAGCTTCAAACCAAACTCACAAGAGCTTTAGATATAAATAAAAAATTAAAATATAAAATAGAACTTAAAGAGCACTTAGAAAAAGAAGTGTTAAAAGATGGCGAGATTAAATGCAAGGTGAAAGAGCTTGATTTGGGAAGAAAAGCTTTAGAATTAATGCCTATTGAAGAGCAGTTAATACAAAAAAATCAAACCAAGATTAATAGAGAAAAAGAATTAATAGAGAGTAGAAACATATTGGATATTAATTCTAGAAAATTAGAAGAGGCAAAGAAGGTTTTAGAGCAAGAAAATAAAAATGAAGATTTAAGAAAAAAAGTAACAGAAATAATAGGAAATCTTAAAAGCTTTGAGCCAAAGGTCATTAATTATGAGAAGAAGAAATCTAATTTAAGAGAAATAATAAGCAGAAGTAAAGATATAGAAGCAAAAAGAAGTAATGTTAAAACAGAAATAATAAATCTAAAATATGAACTTGAACAAATAGATATTACTATTAATGAAATCCAAAGGAAAGAAATATTAAAAATAAAAAAGGAGCAAGAACTAGAGATTATATTGAAGGATATAAAACTATTGCTTGAGCTTCATAATAAGTGCAGTAAATATTTTAATAAAGAATTAGAATATAAAAAAGCTTTAATAGAAATAGATGTATTAAGAAAAAATCATGAGGGATGTAACAAAGCTTATATGGAAGCTTATGATTTGTTTATAAAAGGGCAGGCAGGTATATTAGCGGAAGCTTTAGAAGAGAATAAACCTTGTCCTGTATGTGGGTCTCTGGAACATCCTAAAAAGGCATTAAAGTTTAGAGAAACACCTACAGCAGAGAAGGTAGATGAAAAGAAGCTTATACTTAATAAGTCAGAGAAAGAACTTACAGCTAAGGGAAATGATATAGCAGCTATAAAAGCATCTTTAGAGGAATTAAAAACCTCTTATATGGATAGTTATGAAAATACATCACATATAATAAAAGAAAATTTAGAAAATCTTAAAATCGAAGAGAAGTTAAATGTAATAAAATTCAAAGGTACAGAAATAAGGAATTTACAAAAGGGTTTAGAGAAGGAAATAGAGGAACTTAATACCATTATAATTACAAAAGATAGAGTTCAGAAGCAAAAGGAAGAGATAATTACTAAATTTAATGAAAAAGAAAAACAAAGAGAAAGTTTAGAAAAAGATTTTACTGAAATATATGGTGTTGTTAAATCTGAAAAAGAACTTTTATTAAATATTGAACTAGAGATACCTGAAGATAAGAGAGAACTTAATTTACTAAGAGCTGAGATAGAAAAGTATACACTTTCTCTTGAAACCTTAGAAAAAGCTTATAAAGATGCAATAAACAATTTTAGTAATTTAAGTTCTATAAAGGCATCAAGTGAGGAAAATTTAAAAGGTAAAGAGAATAATTTAAGAGAAATCATTAAGGAATTAGAAGAAAGTAAAGATAAGTTTAATGATTCTTTAAAGAAACATGGCTTTATGGATTACAATGAGTATATTAATTTAAAGAGAACTAAGCTTCAAATAGACATTTTAGATAAAGAGATAAAAGAATATAATGAAAACTTGAAATCCTTAAAAGACAGATTATTAGAAATAGAAAAAGAAACACAGGGATCGAAAGAAATAGATATAGAAATCATCAATGAAGAAATAAAGTTATTGAAAAATAAAGAAGAAGCTATAAATGAAGAAAATAGTAGAATATTCTCAAGGGTAGATAATAATAAAAAACAGTTAAATAAAATTGTAAAATTAACCGCTAGTATAGCTAAAGGAGAAAAAGAATACAGTATTATAGGTGATTTATCCAGATTAGCTAAAGGTGATAACAGTGAGAAAATTAGCTTTGAAAGATATGTCTTAGCAGCTTATTTTAATGAAATAATAAATGCTGCAAATATAAGACTTCTGAAAATGACTAGTAGAAGGTTTATGCTTAAAAGAAAAGAAAACAGAGTAAAGGGAAGTAAACAGTCAGGTTTAGAACTAGAGGTATTTGATAATTATACAGGTAAATCGAGACATGTAAAAACTTTATCTGGGGGAGAAAGCTTTAAAGCATCCTTAGCTTTAGCGTTAGGATTAGCAGATGTTGTCCAAAGCTATACTGGCGGAATAAAAGTTGATACCATGTTTATAGATGAAGGCTTCGGAAGCCTAGATCAAGAATCTTTAGATAATGCAATAAACTGCTTAATTGACCTTCAGCAAGGGGGAAGGCTAGTGGGGATAATATCTCACGTGTCTGAGTTAAAAGAAAGAATAGATGCAAGGTTAGAGGTAACTCCTGCAAAAGAAGGAAGTCATATAAGATTTAATATATGATTTATTAAAAAAGGGGCTTTAACTAGCCCCTTAAAATTTTATGGATTTCTATCATTACCTAAGAAAAATACAGTCATAGCATCTGCACCAGTATGGCTGCCTATTGCACAGCCTATATAATTTATAATAACTTCTTTTACTTTAATAGACTCTTTTAAAGATGTAGCAAGTCCCTCAGCATCCTCTAAACAATCTGCATGAGTAATAATGATTGTTTGGTTTTCTGGATTAACTATCTTTCTCTCTAGGTTATCCAGAAGCTGTTTTATTGCTTTTTTTCTTCCTTTTGCTTTAGCGATGTTTATTAATTTTCCTTCTTCATTTACATGAAGAATAGGTTTTATGTTAAGCAATCCACCAACTATAGCAGAAGTTGAAGAAATTCTACCACCTCTTCTTAAATGATTTAAGTCTTCAACAAAAAAGTAACTGTTGACCTTTAAGTAATTTTTTTCAAGCCATGTAACTAATTCTTCTTTTGTAGCTCCTTCTTGTCTTTTTTTAGCTGCAAGGTAAACTAAAAGACCGTGACCACCAGAGGCAGCTTTACTATCAAAAACTGTTATATCCGCATCAGGATATTTCTCTAATACTTCATTTCTAGCTACTAAAGAACTATTATAGGTACCACTTAGAGCGGATGAAAATGAAATATAAACTATTGCCTTATTAGCCTCTACATGTTTTTCAAACTCTTGAACAAACCTATAAGAGTTTACTTGACCAGTAGTAGGTTGTTCTCCCTCTCTAATACCTTTATAGAAATCTTTATAGGAAAGAGATTGACCACAATCTTCGATATATTCTGAACCTTTAAATAAGCATACTAGACCAATATAATTTACGTCTAAATCTTTAACTAAATCTTTAGGTAAATCACAGCCAGAATCAGTTAAGATAACATAATCTTTCATAAAATTTATCTCCTTAAGAAATTATTATTATATTGATTTTAATATAATGGGTGAAAATATTCAATTAATAACTATAATAAAATAAGTTATTAATTTTATTTGTTAAAAATTTACAAATAAAAGCATGAATGGTATAATATAGTAGACATGCGGGGGAAATTAAATTAAAATTATAATATATATGGTATATAAGATTTGTGAAGATGAGGTTTTGAAAATGGAGGAGAAATTAAAATATAGCGATTTTAATGCATTTGAAAGTATTTTAAATGATTATGAGGCTAAAATTAGTGACTTAAGACAAAAAGATTATTTAAAAGAAGAATTTATACTTAATATTTCTCATGATTTGAGAACTCATCTAAATGTGGTATTAAGTATAATGCAATTATTAAAAAATAAAGAATATTATACAAATAATAATGAAAATAAGTGGAGTGAGTATTCTAACTCAATTAAAAAAAGTTGTTATAAGATGTTAAAACTTATAAACAATTTAATTGACGTAACAAAATTAGAAAATAATTACTTCATATGCAATAAAGAAAACCTAGATATAGTCAGTTTTCTTGAAAACATAGTAACTTCAGTGGACAAGTATGCAAAAGATAAAAATATATCATTAATATTTGATACTAATGAGGAAGAGTGTATTATAGGGGTAGATCCAGAAGTAATAGATAGAATAGTTATGAATTTATTATCAAATGCAATAAAGTTTTCGCCTAAATCCTCTGAGATACTTATAACATTAGATATAGATAAAAATAGTGTTTGTATATCAGTAAGAGATCAAGGGCCAGGAATTCCTGAACAAGAAAAACAATTAGTATTTAATAGGTTCCATAAGGTTAATAAGCTATTAACTTCTGAATATGAAGGTAGTGGAATAGGTCTTAACTTAGTTAATAATCTAGTTAAAACACATAAAGGATCTATAGATATAATAAATCATAAAGATGGCTGTGAGTTTGTAGTAAAATTTCCAAGAGAATATTGTCAAGAATGTCAAACCAGAAAGAAAATATCATCAAACAACAAGGTGGAAGTTTTAGAAATAGAGTTTTCTGATATTTACTAACAGGTAACTATTGACTTTTCAAAAATGATTATGTTAATATAAGTCTTGACGTGTTTTATATCTGCGGTGGTAGCTCAGCTGGATAGAGCATTTGGCTACGGACCAAAGGGCCGGGAGTTCGAATCTTCTCCGCCGCACCAATAAAAGCCTTGCTATTGCAAGGCTTTTATTTATTTCAACTTATAAATTGTAGACATTTTGTAGACATGGTTTAATTTTAAGGCTATAAAAATAAACATTAATGGCTACACTTTTATGCAGAATAAAATATAATTCGTAACAGATAAACTTACTTTAAGTAAGTATGGAAATAGTGTGAAATTAAAATGCAGTAAAATTTTATCGGTAATTTCTAGAATAACAAGATATTAAGCTAATAGAAAAATATAAATATAATACAGTTTTTGATTAGCGTTAAAAAGTGTATATTGATAGTATTGTTGAGGATTGTCAATACTTCTCAATATAAAATTCTTTTACTAAAATATAAATAAAAGTAAATGGGTTTATGATTTTTTGTCAAATGTTATAAACTAATAATATTTTAGAAAGGATTAAAAATCAAGTACGCTATATGATAAAACACATCTTTAGTATATAGATTAATTTTATTTCACACTTATATTGAATTATATATTATTATTCAAATTTATAATATTTAGTGGAGGTAACGTTTTTGAAAAATACAATATTTGAAATAGGAAGTATGGTTGCTTTTTATATACTTTTTTTTATTATGATGTTTATTTTATTAGTTTTTAAGTCAAATTCTATGATGGTAATATTGCCGTTACTTTACTGTATATTATTCTTGGTAAGAATAATTGTTCGAAGAAAAAATTTAAAAGATCTAAACTATTTTGATTTAAATGAAAAAGGATATGTTTCAGATGCAGAAAAAAGAGGAGATCAATTAGGCGATATATTTGCAATATTAGTATTTTTATTTTTAGCTTTATCGGTAAATGAAGATTTATTTAAGGATTTTGGAAATAGTACAATTGGTATTAGCCTTTTTTGTTGTATATTTTATTTTGCAATAGCAAATGTATCAATCTCGAAAAATATGAAATTATTTAAGGTAATTGCTATATTTATGTCAACAATTCAAGGATTATTAATTTTGTTGATCGGAATAACTATAATTCTTTTATCTGTAATAAGTATAAGTGAAGGTAGAGGAATCCAATCAGTACAGAGTCTTATATCTATGTTTAATGATGAATTTATAGTATCTTTATGTTACTTTGCGGAATCTTCATTGAGGGAGATTATTTTAATTATGATAATATCAATAATTTTATATTTGGTTTTCATTATTTGTACTCCTCCATATCAATTGGAAGAACTTGCAACAGCTTTTAAGATAGTAAACTTGGTGCTTATAATACTAAGTATTTTTATTTACTTTTTTACAAATATGTCTTGGATAAGTATCCAGGAATTTATTAAAGAAATCAATATAGATACTAATTTTTACCATCTAAAATACCTAACGTTAACACATGACACTACAAAGTATTTACAATCTTTTTCTAAGAGTAACATAATTAATGCAGGATATATATTATTTCTTCCATATACGTTAGGCGCAGTTATATCTAATTTTACTATTGAAATTTTAAAGAAGTATTATACCAAAAAGGCTTCAAATACTTTAGATGAAATAATATATTTAAGAGAAAAGAATTTAATTGTTCAAGAAAGAATAAGTCTACTAGAGAAACAATATATTTTTTGGGGAGGAGATAAATATCTTTTAAAAGTTCATGATAGATTATACGATTTAGAAGTAAACAGGAAGAAAATTTTAAAATAAGAGTATTTGAAACATTTACAACGATAAATATATAATAAATAAATAAATAAATAGAAAATGAGATAGTATGTTTAGTTTCTATTATTGTTAGAAATATTAAATTAGTATAAGAGTTAGTCATAAAATAAAAACTACACTTACAATTGATATGGAGAACAGTATCATAGAAATGTATACCTTTTGTTAAAGTTTTAAGAAATCCATTACCTCTAAATTTAGAAGTAATGGATTATAATCTCTCTATTTTTTCCTTATTAATATTGGTCTTTGTGATTCAGGACGTACAACTCTAAGCGTGGTATTTAACCAAGTAAGGAGCTTAGAAGTAGTACTATTGTTATTATCTTCAATATCAAAATCAAACCCACAAAAATTTAATAACTCACAGATGTTATTTTGTCTATAAAGTGGTTTTTCATTAGTAATCAATGGATTTAACCATAACTCCCTTCCAGTTGCATCTCGTATTATTAATCGATAAACCTCTTCATCTGAATATCCTCTATTTAATCCAATGTATCCTGCATCTCTAGCTTGTGCTATAGTAGGGTAAACAATTATTTCTTGTGGATTAGGTATAAAAGCTCTATATTTTTCAATAACTCCTAAAGGGTATTTATCATTTTTATTCCATATAGAACACGTATCTTGTAATAAGACAAGGTTGTGTCTAAAAAGATATAGTCGTGCTGTGAAGTCTCTCTTAACAAAGCTTTCATCAACTAGACTTTGTCTTTTTATTAATTCAGTATTTCCTTCAGAATCAATAAAAATATTAACTACACGATTGTAAAGAATCTCTTGAATTTGTTCATCTGAATAATTAAAACTATTCAAACGCTTTGAATCTCGAAGGATTGATAGAACTTTACGAGAACCGTGTGGTCCTGTACCACCATATCCACAATTACATCCTCCAAGCCATAGTTCTTGTCCGTTTATATCTTTAATTATAAAATGTGGAGTTTCAATATAACGTAGTTCCCCTATTTTTAGTAAGTCTGAGGCTGTATAGAAATTTCCAATGGCGGCATCAATTTCATCAAAAAAAATAAAAATAGATTCAATTTGGTCAAGTTTATCAATGTTCTTTTCAAAGAATTCAATACTTTTATGTGTATTACCACTTCGATCATAGATTGGATTAAATGAGTTTTCTAAAGGTGAGATATAACCTAATTCTTTTTTCTTTTTATACGCCTCTATATCAGACCGTAGAAATAGCATACCTTGACTTGTTTGCTTTATTGGTTCTATTTCTCCAGACTTTACAATAGCTGATACCCTTTGTCTAGTTGTTTGTATAAGTTCAGCAACTTCTGATGAAGTTAGAACGTTATGTTTAATAAACTCTCTTTCATAATTACACAGCAAAATATCACACTCCTAACAATCTTTAGTACAATAATACAATTGTGCATTACGATTGTCAATGAAAATAATACTATAATAAATGAATTAAAAGAAGTGTATAAATCCGTTTTATGGAGGATTCTAGTTTGAGTTTATATTATTATAGATATAGGTTAATTTTAAAACTATAAGTTTAGAAAATCATGGCTATATTTATATATAGTATCAAATATAAATACAAATATATATTATATCCTTGGATATACCTATGCGATAGGTATACCTAATATAGTAAAGTATATAAAAAAATAATAGACTATTATAAAGTATTTTAAAGGATCAGTTGCTCTAACATAAAGAACAACTGATCTTTCTATTTTGATTAAATGAAAGGAGTTTTATGATGTCAAAACAATTATATTGTTCAGGAAAATATGAAATAAATATAGGAGATAAAAAAATTAATAATCATAGGAAAAGAATTGATATTGTATCTATAAAGATGATAAGAGAATCTAGTATGTTATACGGGATTAGAAGAATAAATCAGCCAAATGATGCAGTTGGAATAGCAAAAAGGTTCCTTGATGATGCAGATAGAGAGCAGCTATTAGTATGTAGCGTAGATATAAAGAATCAACCTACGTCCATATCGGTAGTTAGTATCGGTTCTATAAGTTCATCTATAGTACATCCAAGAGAAGTATTTAAGACAGCTATATTAAGCAATGCAGCTAGTATAATAGTGTTCCATAACCACCCATCAGGTGATATTACCCCATCAAAGGAAGATATAAATGTCACTAATAGGTTGAAAGAGGCAGGGAATATATTGGGAATAGAATTATTAGACCATATAATAATAGGAGCAGATGGGGCGTTCTGTAGCATTAGAGAAAGTGGAATGATATAGTACTTCATAAAAACTATTTGATAAAATAAAATATATCTAATAGTTTTTTAAAAAGTACATTATATAAATAAAATTTAATATAAAGTGAGCTAGATGATTAAATAACTTAAAAGAAAAGTTTATTAACTATTAATAAAATAGTAGTAATAGAATTTTATTAATGTTTAGCTAAAAATTTATCTGCATTAAATATGTAGGTGAATTTTTTTATAGTAATGAACAAAAAACTAATTAACAAATACTAAAAAATTATAGGATATAAGGGTTAATTAAAAGAATAAGGCGAAGAGGATTTAAATCTATTTACATATAAGGTATAATTAAAACATTAAAAATGAGATATTAAAGGCTTAAGAGGGATAAAGAATGAAATTCAGGCAAATAACAAGTTATTATGAGGCAAAAGAAGTTGGAGTTATTTATCTTGTTTATAGTTATTGGGACGACTATAAATATTGTACTACATTTACGGCTTACTATAAGTATGACAGCAAAAAAGAGGCTGTGGAGATCGGTACAGTAAAAATAGGATGTAAGTCTTTAGCTACAAAGGTAACAGCTAATACATCTAGCAATGGTTATCCATCCTATTCAGTTAAAGAATTAATTAGCACTAAGTCATTTACAAAATTATCTAATGAATTTTTTTCCTTAGGTCAAGATATTCAGTATTATAAAAATATTAATGAATTTCTTGGTAATAAAAATACAATATATTATGATGCATTAAAGGATATTGGATATAATATTGATAGATTCAATAGGTTATATGATAGAAATGAACCTTGTTTAATGAATTCTCTTATGAGAAACTTATATATTTCTGATGTGGAGCAATTTAATAGAATTTCAAGAGGGGGAGTAGAATTAACTAAGTATTCGTTTGCATTTAGGTATAATGAAGAAAAAATAGATATTAATGTTGTGCCTACGTCACTGCCACCAAGCAATATTCATATATTAATCGGAAGAAATGGGGTAGGTAAAACTTGGTTACTATATAACATTGCCCATAGATTAATTGAAAATATTAATTTAGGCAATATTGAATTGGAAAGATCAAAAAAATATTCAATAAGCGATAAATTTACTATTGATTGTCCGAGAAATAGTTTTGCTGGAATTATTGGGTTATCGTTTAGTGTTTTTGACGATGCCCTTCCAATTGATATTGCTAATTCAACTAATATAGATCCACAACTGATAGAGGAATTTAAGAAAGTATATAAGTATATTGGATTAATTAGCAAAAATCAAAGAAATGGTAAGTCAAAAATTAAATCTGTAGAGGATATGTCAGTTGAGTTCCTTGAAGCTTTAAATGAAATTAACAGAAATAGAAATAAAATAGAAATATATTTAGAAACATGTAAAAATTTAAATACTGATTCAATGTTCTATGATAACGGATTTATTGAATTATTAGAGGAATATTTCGAAGATAGACAAAAAAATACAATTAAATCAATAGAAGAGAATGAAGATAAAATAGATTCCAAAATATCCGATAAAGTAAAAAAATATTTTAAGAAATTAAGTTCTGGACATATGATAATAATGCTCTCATTAACATTACTAGCTGAGTCAATTCGTGAAAAAACAATTATATTAATAGATGAACCAGAAACACATTTACATCCACCACTATTATCTACATACATAAGAACACTATCATTTTTATTATTGAAGAAAAATGCTGTTGCAATCATAGCAACTCATTCTCCAATTGTTTTACAAGAGGTACCTAAAGATTGTGTTAATAAAGTAATAAGAACTGGAGAGGATATGAGTTTTGAGAGACTAATACTTGAAACATTTGCAACTAATACTGATTCATTAACTAGAGAAGTATTTGGATTAGAAGTTGTAAAAACAGGATTTTACCAATTAATTCAAAAAGAAATAGATGATACATTTGATCAAACTTTAAAAAAATTTGAAGGCAAAGTTGGTTTTCTAGGACAAGTATTAATGCAAAGTCTAGTAAGTGAGAAGAGGGATGAAAGTGAGGAAGATTAAAAAACCAAACATTAATCAAAAGGATGTATGTAGCTCATTTAAAAATTTAATGTATGAGGATAGAACATTAGAGAAATATGAAAAATATGAAGATATACTTTCAAAGTTAGAAGAAAATTATAATGAAGAAAAAACATTTGAATCACTGAACACTGGATATACAGAGTACATGAAAAAAATGTATAAAAGTAGGTTTTCAAACAAGCTATACACTAATCAATATGAGTATTATACTAAACTTAGATCTAGTCAAAAGTATTGCCCATATTGTAATTTTCATACTAGAGAAGTAAAGCAATTAGATCACTATTTACCAAAATCTAAATTCCCTTCACTATCACTTGTAGTAAAAAATCTTGTGCCAATATGTAAGGATTGTAATGAAGTAAAAGATGACTTTTTTTCTTTTGATTATTCAGAACAGTTTATTCATCCTTATTATGATGAAAAAATTGAAGATGCTTTTAAGTTTCTACAATGTGATATAATTGAGGATAAAATAATAGGTTTTAAATTTTATATAAAAAAACTAAGTCATTGGGATGACGTGTTTTTTGAAAAGGTAAAGTTTCATTTTAAGAAGTTAGAAATTGACAAGTTATATCTTTCAGATTTTAATACAGAATTTGATGTAGTATTTGACGAATTAAAAGAGATGTATAAAGAAACAAACTCTGAAGAACTAATTCGTATTAGTCTACAAAGAAAAGTAAAGGTATATGATAAAAAGAAAATTATGCCTTGGAGACATGCTGGTTTTAAAAGTCTGTTAGATAGCGATTGGTTTTTTGAAAGTTATTTTAGCAATAAATGATTAAGATATACATTATTTATAAAATATTAAAAATTTATAAATATACTTTACATGAAAAAGATGAGCTCCAATAAAGAAGCTCATCTTCTTATAATTTTAAAAATTACAAATAAAAACCTTATTTAAGAAACTTTTTTACCTATCAAAGAAAGTAATAATAAAACTACAACAATAATAATTATTATTTTTAAGTGAGACATAATGAAAGCTAGTCCGAATATAACGATTAACCATCCAAAGAAGCAACAAGCAATAAAAGTTGAGATAGCTCCTTTAAATCCCCAATATGTAACTTTAAACAATTTGTTAAAAATACTAAAACTTATACCTCCTATTAGTAAGGTGAAAAGTATTGTAAGTGTATTTGACATATGTAGTTCCCCCTAATAAAAATTTCCAATATCGATATTTATAGTATATATTAATACAAAAATAATATCAATAGTATATTGAGACTATACCTCTTGAAAGTTAAGTTTAACAAGAGGTGTATTTTATGAGTAGTTTAGTTAATGATATTGGTATTTTAATAAGGACTTTAAGAAAGCAACGCAACTTAAGTCAGGAACAATTAGCTTTTAAAGCTAATCTTCACCCTACATATATAGGGCAAGTGGAAAGAGGAGAAAAAAATATAACTATATCAAATTTGGATGTTATAGTTAAATCTTTAGATATTACTTTACAAGATTTTTTTTATTTGATTAATACATTAGAGAACAAAAAAAATATAACATTTAAAATAATTGATATATTAAAAAATATGAATTATCAAGAGCAACGAGATTTAATTAATATTATAAATAACTTGGTTGAGTGGAAGCGAAGATAAAGTGCCCACTTGCCCACAGAATTTAATTAAGGAATAAGTAAGATTATGAATAACTTTAGTGCATATTTTATAAAAGAATATAGATTAAATAGTAAATTCTATGAAAGTTTATATTCTGGATATATTGATGATTTAGATGATATTTGTGAATTAATATATTATTACTGTGATATATATTTTTTAAAGGAATTTGGAGGTATATTAAAGGAAATAAATTTTGAAGAGATTGTTAAGGAATATATTTTTAATAAATTTTTAGAAGTAACTTTTAACACTCTAGATAAAGAAAAAACAGTACACGTTAATAAAACAAAATTAATTAAGAATTATATAATGAATGATAAAGAGGAATATAAAGAAAATGAAGACTTATATGAGCAAGATTTTATTGCAAACTATAAATATTTAAATAGATATATCAAAGAAAGAAATATTAGTGGACTACTAATAGAAAAAAGAAAATTTTATATTAGGCATATAAAATTACTTAGAGAAAATAATGAAAATAAAATTTTGTACCAAAGAATATCTAAGAAAAGATATAATAAAATTAGACTTCTAGATTTAAAAAAATTTTACGATATTTTTGATAATGATTATTTTTCGGGGTTAATATTGGAAAAAGAGTATAAATACCACACTATATACAAAATAATAGAATTTTATAAAGTAAATAGAAAAAAATTCAACATACATATGTATGATTTATTACCTATTATGGATATACCTGATGTAAAGTTAAGAATTGAATTGATTAGATTAGATTATATTAAAGACATAGAAGATAGCATTAAACAAGTTATATATCTATCAAAAGTATTTTATAAGATAGTAGATTATCACATAAAAGATGTAGTAGATAATATAGATAGAAGATACTTGAAAGGTATAATTGATAGATCTAAAAATCAAGTAAACATGTATAGTAATATTAATAATGAAAAAATTTATACATATGATGAGGAATTCGAAATATTGTTTAAAGAAATGGTAAAGTTATTGGATTTATATGAAAAAAGTAACGTAATAAAAGACTTAATATATTTAAATTATTTAAAAAATGAAGAAAGAAATGAAATAAACATAAAATCACAATATACGAAAACAAAAAAGAATTTAAAAAGAATTAAAAAAAAATTTAAGAACATAAGTTATGTAAATAAAGATAATAACTTAAATAAAGTTATTTTTAATATTACGAGGGAAAAATTTAATAAAATATACAGAAGTTCTATAATATTTAATGAAAATTTGGATGATATATCTGAAACTAGTTATTCTATGCGTAGATTTAACTCTGAAAAAGAAATTAATTTACTATATAGTCAATATAAATATACTAAAAAACTATTAAAATAGCCATTTATAGATTTACCTATAAATGGCTATAAATATTTTATTATATATTAAATAGTACATATTGTAAATATACAAATTTTTTAGGACATTTTTGGTTCTACTAATAAGGCTTTATCTGAATTACTATTTATTCAGATAAAGCTTTATTAATATTTTATAAAAGTAGAGGTAGTTATGATAAAAAAAGTAAAACCAAGATATTTAGATGATGAGAAGCTAATTAGAAAATTAGTAATCTTTAAAAAAAAGTTAGAAAATTATACAAAAAGTGAATACACAATAAATGATGAAGGGGAACTATGTTATATCAAAAATAATGAAATTATTCCATTGTGTAACTTTGTACTTATTCCACAAGAAGAAGTTAAGATTCTAGAGGGAGATATAATTATTAGTAAGCTAAGAATTACATGTGTTATTGATAATACAGAAGTTATTAAGGATATCGAAGTTGGAATGAAAGAGATTAAAAAGATTGACTGGATAGATAAATATTTTGGATTTAAGTGTTGCATTTACTCCGAAATGTCTGAAAACAGGAGTTATGAGAAAATAAAACAAGCATTAAAACTTTGTTGTAAAGATTTAGGGGCTACTAAAATAGCTAACCAAATAGGGTGGGGTTGTGATAATGGAAAATATTTTTATGTACATGGAGATGGGATAATAGGAAAAAAACGTGATATTGAAGTTGGGGAAGAATTAAATGATTTTAGAATAGATATTTATGACGAATTACATCCTGCACATGCATATATAAAATCATTTGAAATGCTAGATATTGCTCCTTTAAAAATAACACTTCCACTATTTAGTTACACGCTTATGTCAGTAATAAACTCGTTATTAAGAGAGGAACATTGTGAACCACAAGCTGTATTATGGCTAGAAGGAGAAACTGGCAGTAGAAAGACTACTTTAGCTAGACAATTTAGTTTTTTATTTAACAGGAGTGAGAATCCACCAGTAATAGCCAATTTTAAATGTACTAAAACATTTTTAGAGTATAAGATGAACCAGTATAAAGATTCAGTTCTTGTAATAGATGATTATTATCCAGCAATGGATCCTTCTGAGAAACAAGATATGAATTCGAAGGTTGAGTTGATATTAAGATTAATTGGAGATAAAACTCCAAAAGGAAGAAGTAATGTAAATCTTAAAGAAAGTAAAAATTTAACACCAAGAGGACTAGTTTTAATTACAGGAGAAGACTTTACTCATGTAAAATCTAATATAGCACGATGTATAAATATAAAAGTTGAGAAAAATGATGTGAATTTAGATAAGCTTACAGAATTCCAAGAAAACCCTTTAATATTATCTACTTCAATATTTTATTATATAAAATGGCTTTCCAAATATATGACTAAAAATCAAAGCTTACCTAAAATTGATCTAGATAAATTTAGAAAAAAATATAGTAATACTAATATACATGGAAGACTAATAGATGCAATTTGGGGATTAAAATATTCATTTTATCTATATTTAAAATACGGAATATCAATCAATGTGATAGATAAAAAAACTATGAAAGAGAAATTAGAGCAAGTAGAGAACGTTTTTTATGAGTTAGTAGAGAAGCAAAGCATGTTAATGGTTAGTGAAGAACCACTTTATATGTATTTAAATACTCTTAATGAAATGATTATTTCCAATAAAATTATTATTAAGAAGATAGGATATAAACCTGAAAATAAAAATATAGATGGTTGGTATGATGAAAAATATTATTATATGTTACCTGAAGGCTTATATAACACGGTGTTTTTATTTTGGAGAAAAAGGAATAAAGTCTTTCCACTTGGTCAGAAGCAAATACATGATCTAATGAGAAAAAATAATATTATTGAATTTGAAAAAAACACAGGTAAGAACTGCAAAAAGGTTAAAGTAAATAGTGAGAATAGACTTAGAGTATTAAAGATATCGAAGGAAAAATTAAATGAGTACCTATCACAATAGGTGGGCATGTGGGCGCTGTTAGTAAGAAATAATTACTTAAATATATATTATATTTTTGAGGAGGTATATAGATGAGCGAGTTTAAAACTACTTTAACTGTCGAGGATATTGGTAGGATTTTAAATATAGGAAGAAATAAAGCATATTCATTAGTAAAGGAAGAGGATTTTCCAAAGATAAGAATTGGGAAACAGTTTAGAATTCCTTATGATGCATTTAATAATTGGATAGCAAGTAAAGTTTCAGAGAATAGTTAGTAGTATTGATTTATTCATATAAGATAGGGGGAGTAGCTAATGGCTAGCATACAAAAGAGAGGAAATAAATACAGAGTAACTTTAGAATATGGAAAAGATTCAAGCGGGAAGAGAATAAGAAAATATGTAACAGCTAATAGTAAAGATGAAGCAGAAAAGATAATAAATGAATTTGAATACAATAAGAATAAGAATTTATTGGTTAATCCAGAAGATATAAGTATGGAGGATTACTTAGAAATTTGGCTTTCTAACTATGTAAAATATAGCTGTGAGCTTACAACAATGAGTGGATATATTAATATAATAAAGAATCATATAAATAAACATCTAGGCAATATTAAGTTACAAAAACTACAGCCTATTCAAATACAGCAGTATTATGTGCATATTATGGAAAAGAAAGGTCTATCGCCTAATACGGTTATAAAACATCATGCTCTTATTAGAAAAAGTTTAGACTATGCTTTAAAGCAACAATTAGTATATAGAAATGTTGCTGATGCAGTAAGTTTACCTAAAAAAATAAAATATGAGGCGAAGGTATATGATAAAGAGCAACTAAAAAGGCTACTAGAGTTATTAGAAGGAGAAAAAATAGAATTGCCAGTTAACTTAGCTGCTTATTTAGGATTAAGGAGAGAAGAGATTTTAGGATTGAAATGGAATAAGATAAACCTAGATGAGAGACTAATGTATATTCATGAGGTTAGAGTAAGGGCAGGAAAGAATGTAGTTACTAAAAAACCTAAAACAGATAAAAGTATGAGAACTCTTCATATTCCAGAAAGAGTGTACAACCTATTGTTAAAAGAGAAAAATAAACAAGACTATTTTAAATCAATATTAGGTAAAGAATATTATGAGAATGATTATGTTTATTGTCATGAAAATGGAAAAGAATTTAGAGTAAATACAGTAACAGATAATTTTAGAAAATTTTTAGATAAAAATAACTTACCTAAAATAAGATTACATGATTTAAGACATACATTTGCAAGTATATTATATGATGAAGGAGTAGACTTAAAGGCTATTTCAGAGGATCTAGGACATTCTGATTTAGGTACAACTAATAAAATATATACACATAGATTTGATAAGACTCATGCTAAGACAATTGATGTAATAAGTAATGCATTAAAATTAAGTAAATAAGTATAGCAGATTTAGGTGAATTATATAGGACAATATTAATATAAAAAATATAAGAGAGCTAAGTATTAAATTACAGTTCTCTTATATTTTTTATATTAATAGGTATATATGGATTTTTGTAAATGAAATTGATAAAATTGGGTTATAGAAAGATTATAATGATATTAAGGAGATTAAAAATGTATATAGAAAAATTAAGAGTCAAAAATTATAAGTCTTTTATAGATTCAGGAGTTATAAATATAGATAGAAATTTGTTTGCATTAATAGGTCAAAATAATACTGGAAAATCTGCAGTATTGGATGCAATACAATGTTTTTTTCCAGGAACTAAAAAGAACATAACTACTACAGACTTTCATAAGGGCGGCTCAGATGAAATACAAATCGAATTATGGTTTGGTGAAGTTAGTGATGAATACATAGAAGAAAAAATATTTAAAGACAAAATTTTTAGACAGGAAAAAAAGATAGAAGGATTAAAAAAAGAATTAAATGAAAATTTCACGGAAAAATTAAATAAAAGCGTAGAAAAAGAGATTTTAAAATTAGATAGTATAAGAAAAGAAAATCTAAATAGCAACAAAGATAAATATAAAATAAAAGAAAATAATATGTATGTTAAATTAGTGGCTAGTCGTGGGAAAAATATTAGTCAAAAATTTTATATTGATGAAGTAGATGAAGAATCTGAAATCAAAGAAGCAGATTTAAAATCAATTTTGCCTCAAGTGAAGATTATACCAGCTATAAGAGATCCTAAGAATGAGAGTACAGCAGGAGCAAATTCATATCTAAAAGAGCTAATTCAAATGTTAGATGATGAAATACAAACTAATATAATATTAGAGGGAAATAGTATTTCCTATAATAAATTAAATATGGTTATAGCTGAAGAAACTAAAAATAGATGTAGGTCACTAGGAGAGAGAATAACACAATTCTATAATAGTGCTATAGGAACAAGTGATTATGAGGTTATAATTGATTCAGATGTAAATATCAGTAAAGGAACAACATATTATACAAAAATTAAAGATACAAATACAGGAATAGAAAGTGACATTTTAAGTTGTGGGACAGGCTATCAAAGTATGATAATATTGTCCATATTGGAGACTTATGTAAACATATCTAATAGCAAGTTAAAATACATATTATTAATAGAAGAACCAGAGGTATATTTACATCCATCATTGCAAAGGAAAATGATAGATACATTAATTACAATATCTAAAAATAATCAGGTGATTTTTACATCACATTCGCCCATAACAGTAAGTAAGTTAGAAAAAAATCAAATTAAGTTAGTAAAAAAGGTAAAAGGTATTGCTACTGTAGAGGATATTATTCCTAAATTAGTAATTGATGAATTAGGTATAAAAGCTGATGATATAATAGCCAATAAAGGAATAGTATTCGTAGAAGGAAAAGATGATAAAAAAATTATTGAAATATTATTAGATAAAATTGAAGACGGCTTGAGCAGTAAAATAAATGTTTTGGATACAGGAAGCTGTGACAATTTAAAATTTTATGCTAATGCTGAATTATTAATTAATAATAGATTCAATATACCAACATTAATATTTAGAGATGCTGATGCTAAGTCTCAAGAGGCTAGAAGAGAGAAATTTATTACAGAGATTATCAAAAATAGAGTTGGAATTGAAGAGGATTTGAAAGAAAAAATAAGAGAAAGTGTAAGAATAACAGATCACTACTCATTAGAAGGATATTTTATAGATAAAGATTTATTAAGCAATGTTTTAGAGTGTAGTAAAGATTATTTGGATAATGCAATAAAATGCTATGAATGCCAATATAAATATTATTCTGAAAGAGTATATGCAGGAGAAGAACAAGAAAAGATATTACAGCAATGGTATCAACCTAAATACTTTATAGAAAGATTTCTAGATAAGTTTAAGTATAATCAAGAAGAAGCAGTAGAAAGTCATAATACTATGTATGAAAAAATTTGGTTAAGCTTTGATAAATGTAAAATTTGCACTGATGGAGAAATTCAAGAATTTTTTAGAATTAGAACATTAATTAATAACTTTAGTAAAAAAATGAAATTGGAAGGAAAAGATTTAATGGTTGAATGTATAAAAGATCAAGAGTTGAATGTACTTAAAGAAACAAAATTACAAAATATAATTAATATGCTAGAAGAGTTTAAACATAATCTAGATTAATGTATTTAAGATTAAATGAAACTGATTAAAATCATAAGGGTTTTATCTTAAAAACCCCACCGATGCAAGTATATTATTATGATGATGGGGTAGATTTAAAGGCAATTTCTGAAGCTTTAGGACATTCAGATTTAGCTACAACTAATAAAATATATACACATAGGTTTAATAAAACGCATGTTAAGACAATTTATGTAATAAGTAATATAACAATATAAAAGAATTTATATAAAGGTTAGAGATAAAGGTAGAGAGGTAATTTTACTTTCTATCTTTATTTAAGTTGTTTATAAGAATATATAAAAAAATAATAGATATACTTTAAGAAATTTGTTTACATATTAAGTATAAGCTCCTTCTTATATAATGAATTAGCTAATTCAAAAAAATAAAAGGAGTTGTTTATAAATGTTATTAAAAAGCGGAGACAAAGGAGAATTTGTCACTTATCTTCAATATGGATTATATATCATGTGTTGTAATCCAAATGGATTTGATGGTGATTTCGGACAAGGAACAGTAAGTGCAGTAAAAAAGTTTCAAACTAATTTTAACTTAGGTGCTGATGGTGTGGTAGGAGATGGTACATGGAATGCATTATGTACTCAAATAAGTTATATACAGGCACAATTAAAAACTAAGGGATATAATTTAGATTCTGATGGAATAGCAGGTCCTGTTACTTATAATACTATTATACAGTTTCAGGCATCAAATGGATTGGCTGCCGATGGAATGGTTGGACCAAGTACTAAAGCTAAATTAGGTAATTCTGCATCTACATCAAATAATCCATTGTTATCTATGGGTTCTTCTGGGAGTTATGTTGTTAAACTTCAAAATTTACTTATAAACTATGGATATAGTTGTGGAGCAGCTGGTGCTGATGGAGATTTTGGGCAAGGTACCTATAACGCAGTAGTTAAGTTTCAAGCTAATAAAGGCTTAATTGTAGATGGGATGGTTGGACCACTTACATGGAATGCATTAGAATCTAACAGTAGTTCTACACCTATAACAAATTACCCAACCTTATCAAAAGGAGCAACGGGAAGTTCGGTTATTAAGTTGCAAAATGCATTAATAAGCCGTGGATATAGTTGTGGAGCATCTGGTGCCGACGGAGATTTTGGAGAGGGAACCTATTATGCAGTTATATTATTTCAACAATATAATGGTTTATCTGCAGATGGTGTTGTAGGTCCTCAAACATGGAATACTTTGTATAGTGTTAATGCAGTTAATTTCTTTGATAATCTTCCTGTAACTAAAGATGAGCACGACAAGGCTCTTAGTAGGTTTGTTAATATAGCTAAAGGAGAAATTGGAAAATACAAGGAAGGGAAAAATGCTAATGGAGAGGGGAATAATAGAGTTCCTTATGTAACATGGTATTATAATAATCCAAACATGAGTGCAGAATGGTGTGCAATATTTGTATCATGGTGCGCTAACCAAGCAGGAATTTTAAATACTATGATACCTAAAATGGCGTATGTACCATATTTAGTAAAATGGTATGGAAATATAAGATATAAAACTGTAAGTTCTGGATATAAGCCTAAACCGGGTGATTTATTTTTCCATCATAATGGTAGGGAATATAGTCATGTTGGAATAGTAGAGTCATATAATGCTAGTGATAATTCAATAACTACTATTGAAGGTAATGTAGGCGACACAATTACTCGTAGATATATTAGTTTAAATCAAAGTGTAACTTCATATACAATAGCAGGTTTTGGAGTAAACTAAATAGTATATATTAGAAAGATCAATGCTTTACAAGCATTGATCTGTTCTATTTTATTAATAGATTTATGAAAAAGTAATTTTCTTGTAATTAAATAATATGTATTTTTATGGTATAATAGAATTATAATTTACTATGAGAGGTAATAAGATGAAGAAAAAACGTACTAAAGTATTAATTATTGGAAGTATATTATTAGTAATATGCATATGTATAAAGTTTTTATTTTTTAGAAATGTACAATATATAAATAAAGAGTATACTGGATTCTATATAAATAATGTGACGAAAGAAAATTTAGGAGAATGTAGTATACAAATAAAAGGTATATCTAGAGAAGTTATAATAACTATTTTTGATAATTACCCGCCTAATCTTACTAATACTTATGGTAAAAGATTTAATGGTTTTATAACGATAGATGGGTCTAAATATCCTTTTAGTGGGCGTGCAGGACAAAAAGATGATGGATCTCTTTCTACAGACCATTATATATTATCAGTTAAGAATAGTGTGAAAGAAAATGAAGGGTATGGAATTTCTATATATAATAATTTAAGTGAACTTTATTTTCAAACATCAACAGGAGACATATATGAGAGCTTCAATAAAGAAATTGTCTGGGCTACTAGTGAGAAAGTAAAAGACTTCAATGATATAATAGATAAGTTACCTCCATATTATCAAAAATAGATAATATGTTATAGAATAAATTGTGAAATAATTCAAAAGAGACTAATATATTATTTAGTCTCTTTTTTTACTATCATTTCATGGATATAGCTTATACTATTTTCTATTTGTGGTAAAGAGTCAGAAAACTTTTGAATTATTTCTTGATAATTTTGTTCCCTTTTACTATTTTCTTTTAAAACATAAAAAAGTAAATAGGAGAATAATAGTGCAAAAGCTCCTTGTGTAGCAATCAGTTTAATAAGTTCGGCTTCTATAATAAACACCTCCTTTCGTGAGTATATAAGTAAAAGTTGCATAATTCTAATTTAAGAAGCATTCTATATATCAATTCTTTAACTTAAAATAATAATATATATAATTAGAAAACTACTTTACTCTTTAATTTTATAAGTGATCTTGTTATACATACTTGTACATTTTGTCTAGATACATTAAAAACTCTAGATATTTCAGTATTTGTATAATTATAAATAAATTTTAAAATTAAAACTTTCTGTTCTTTTATTTTAAGTGTATGTATTAAATCATAAAATTCAACATTACAAGTATCATAAGCAATTCCAGGCTGATAGTCATCTAATGTAAGAATTTCTTTACTATGTAAATAACTTTGTTGAGTGGATAAAAATATGTAATATCTTTTTATACTAGTATTTATATATGAAAGTATATATTTGTCGTTTTTAAATTTTAAGTCGTCTAAAGGAATTTTTTGTAATGTAATAATAAAATGTAAGCTTAATTCAGATTTAGCATCATCAAAATCTGATAGTTTATTTGCATATTTAATTAATAGTGGCTGAAATTTTTGTATCAAGAATTCTATACTATATATATCTCCTTCTCTAAATTTTTTGATATAATCACATAATGAAAAATCCATAATTAAACACCTCCTAATAAAGAAGGATAAAAAATAGATTCATTTGTAAACATATAGAATAATTTGATGGATATGTATAATATATAAATAATTTAAAGTAAATTAATCAATATAGAAAATTTATAGAAGCTCTAAGTAAAATAGTACAATAAAAATGAAATAAAAAGGAGAATTTTTCAAATAAGGAAATTAAGGTAAGAGATATTTGACGAATCACTTGAAAGGTTTTTTCATTATATAAATTAAGATTTAATAGCTATTTTTAATAGGTATAGATAGCTAGTATAAATGATTATATAGTGTTTAAAAATTCCGCACCACCTTTGTAGACACCTGTAGACATGCAACTAAATTTTAAAAATAACTATATAGAATTAATATTAACTATAAAGTATTGAAAATATTGATTTTTAAAGGATTAGATAATATTTAAGAATATAGAATAAAAATAGCTAAAACTATAGGGGCAAGAGTTCGAATCTTCTCCGCCGCACCAATAAAAGCCTTGCAATAGCAAGGCTTTTATTTTTTATATTTTTAAAGTAAAATTCTTGAATCAATTGATGTATAATATCATTAAAACAATAGGAGATTTAGGAAAGAGAAGGTAAGAAATATGGATGTTAAAAAAAGAATAGAAAAATTAAGAAGTTTAATGAAAGAAAATAAAATAGATGCATATATAATTCCTAGTTTTGATGCGCATCAAAGTGAGTATGTTGCAGATCATTGGAAAAGTAGACAATGGATATCAGGGTTTACAGGTTCTGCTGGTACTGTTGTTATTACTTTAGATGATGCTGGATTATGGACAGATGGGAGATATTATATTCAATCAGAAAAGCAACTTGAAGGTTCAGGTATAAGACTGTTTAAGATGGCAGATCTAGGGGTTCCTTCATATACAGAGTGGCTAAAAAACACTCTTAAAGAAGGTAGTACAGTTGGATTTGATGGAAGCGTTTTTTCAGTAGATTTATTTAAAGGAATGGAGAAAGCATTTAAATCTAAAAATATAAATATAAAAATAGAGAAAGATTTAATTGATGAAATATGGGAAGACAGACCGGAAATACCTAAGGAATTAGTTTTTTTACATGGAATAAAATATGCTGGAAAATCTAGAGTAGAAAAATTAAATAAAGTTAGAGTTAACATGAGTAGTAAGGGGGCAAATTATTATTTATTAACCTCTTTAGATGATATAGCATGGCTACTTAATATACGAGGAAATGATGTACCTAATAATCCTGTTGTAATTTCCAATGTATTAGTGGGTGAGGATAAATGCTATTTATTTGTTGAGGATTCAAAAGTTACTCATGATATAAGATTAGAGCTAGAGAATAATGGAATTGAGATTAAAGGATGTAATGAGATATACAAAATTTTAAATCAGTTAACTATTGATGACTCAATTATTTTTGATGCAAATAAAACAAGTATTAGTATGTATAATTCTATTAATACGGATACCACTAAAATTGAGGAACCTAATATAACTACAGCTTTAAAAGCTATTAAAAATGAAGTTGAAATAGAAAATCTAAGAAACTGCCAAGTAAGTGATGGATTAGCTATGGTTAAGTTTATAAAATGGCTTAAAGAATCTGTTAATAAGGAAAAAATCACTGAAATTTCAGCAGAAAAAATGTTAGAAGCTTTTAGAAGACAGCAAGATTTATTTGTTGAACCTAGCTTTGATACAATAGCAGGATATAAAGATCATGCTGCAATGATGCATTATAAGGCAACTAAAGAAACTCAATATACCCTTAAAGATGAAGGGTTTTTCTTAGTAGATTCAGGTGGACAATATTTTAATGGAACAACAGATACTACAAGAACTATAACATTAGGAAAGCTTAGTGAAGAAGAAAAAAGGGACTTTACCTTAGTATTAAAAGGACATATTGCCTTAAGTTCAGTTAAGTTTTTAGAGGGAGCAACAGGATCTAGTTTAGATGTACTCGCTAGACAACCTATTTGGGAATATGGATTAGATTATAAATGTGGAACTGGTCATGGAGTAGGATTTTTCTTAAATGTCCATGAAGGACCACAAGGTTTTAGGAAAGAACCTAACAGTGTGAAGTTAGAAAAAGGAATGGTTATTACTAATGAGCCTGGCATATACAAAGAAGGAAAACACGGTGTTAGAACTGAAAATATAATGCTCGTAGTAGAAGAAGAAAAAACAGAATTTGGGCAATTTATGAGCTTTGAAGCTATTACTTACTGCCCTATAGACTTAGATGGAATAGATAAAGATATGCTTACAGGTAAGGAAAAGCAATGGCTAAATGACTATCATAAAATGGTATATAAAAAATTATCTCCTTATTTAGATGATGAGCATAAAGCTTGGTTAAAAAAAGAAACTAGAGAAATATAAGAGCGTTATATATTAAGGTCAGATTTCAACAATAAGAAATCTGACCTTTTTTTGCTTATATATAATTATTTAATAAAAAATAAATATAAAACAATAATATAAATACAAGTTATATTTATAAATAGCAAATATTTTGAGCAATATTGTCGGAATTTGGTTTTAATTGTATTAAATATAATATATAATAATTATTAATTAATTTAAAATATTAGAAAGGTATGGTGAGTATGAATTATAAAAGAGTAAGAAATTATTCATTAATAATAGCGACAGTAATAATGAATATAATTTATTTGATATGGAGAATTTTTTTTACTATACCGACTAAGGCTGGAATAATATCTTTAGTTTCAGCTATTATTCTATTAATAGTTGAAATAGTGGGAATGTTAGAAGCAGCAGTACACTATTACAATATGTACGATATAAAACATCCAGAAAAACCACAGATAGATGATGAAAGTCTTTTTCCTCATGTAGATGTTTTTATAACAACATATAATGAACCAGAAGAATTACTTTTTAAAACTATAAATGGATGCAAGAATATGGACTATCCAGATAAAAAGAAGATACATATATATTTATGTGATGATGGAAATCGTGAATCAATGAAAAAATTAGCTTATGAAATGGGAATAGGATATTTAACTCGAACAGAAAGAAAAGGAGCAAAGGCTGGGAATCTTAATAATGCTCTTGAGAAGTCAAACTCACCATTAATAGCAAACTTTGATGCAGATATGATTCCTATGCATGATTTTCTAATGGCTACAGTTCCATATTTCCTAGGCAATGAAAAAGTTGGATTTGTGCAGACGCCTCAAAGCTTTTATAATACGGACTTATTTCAGTATTATCTTTTTTCAGAAGGAAGAATTCCTAATGAACAAGATTATTTCTATAGAGATGTACAGATTTCTAAAAATAAAAATAACTCTATAATATATGGCGGAACAAATACAGTAATAGCTAGAAAAGCTCTTGAAGATGCTGGAGGGTATTATACAAAGGCAATAACAGAAGATTTTGCTACAGGGTTAATAATACAAAGTAAAGGGTATCAATGTTTTGCAGTAGGAGAAGTTCATGCATCTGGTTTAGCGCCCTCTGACTTAATGAGTCTTGTTAAACAACGTCAAAGATGGGCAAGAGGATGTATCCAGACAGGAAGAAGACTAAATATATTATTTAGAAAGGGACTTAATTTCAGTCAAAAGATTAGTTATATATCCTCCATTTCTTATTGGTATTCAGGTATCAAAAGAGTTGCTTATATAATGGCTCCAATATTATTTGCTGTATTTGGGGTAATAGTTGTTGATTGTAATCTAACAGAAGTGTTGATATTTTGGCTTCCTATGTATTATTTAAGTAATAAAGAACTAAGGAGTTTATCTAGAAATATTAGAACTACCAAATGGACTAACATATATGAAACTATTTTATTTCCATCTCTTGTAGTACCAGTGATATTAGAAACCTTTGGAATATCACAAAACAGTTTTTTAGTTACAAGGAAAGATAACGCTAAAGTAGACGACAGAGTATATAGATTAAAGAAAGCTATACCACATATAGCATTTGCAGTACTTTCTATAATAGGAATCTTTAATTGTATAAGAATGATTTTTGAGGCAGGATCTGCTACTTATAGTGTAGTTTTATTTTGGCTTATAGTTAATTTTTATAACATTTTAATGGCTATATTTTTTATGGTAGGAAGAAAATCCTTTAGAAAAACTGAGAGAGTTTTAGCTGAGGTTCCATGTAAAATAACCTATAACAATAAAGAATTAAACTGTAAAACCATAGATGTATCAGAAGGTGGATTAGCAGTTAGATTTGAGTTTCCAGAGTATATACCCTATGACGAAGTAATAAAAATTAAGTTATTTACAGATAGATATTTATCTGAATTTAGTGGGAAAGTTGTACATATAGCAAAGGGTGAAAAAGAGTGGAAGTATGCATTTGAAATAACAGATATAGATAAAGATAATTTTAAACAACTATTATACATAACCTATGATAGAGTTCCAACCCTTCCTAATAATTTAGATGAAAACACCAGCATATTTGATGATATAAGAGTAAATATTCTTACAAGAAATAAAAAATTATTTCTGTTTAAGAGAAAATTACCAAGAGTGGATTTAGATAAAACAATAGCTTCAAAAGAGTGTGGAGGTGTTAAACTTAAATCCTTTAATTATGAGTATATGGCTTTAGAAGGCATTAGTGAATCAATACTAAAAGATCAAATTACTTTAAGAATAAAAGAAAATAGGGAAATAATAGGTGTTTTAGAGAAAGTTCAAGATAAAAACATCCACCTTTATAAAATTAAAAATTACAAAGAAATAGCTGACGATAAAGAGATAAGAAATATATTAAATGACTGGATCAGAGAATACAATGAAAGTTTATCAGAAAGTTCTGTAGTTAGAAGAGAGGAATCCTTTGATGAATTTAATGAAATGCAATTTTTATAAGATATTTATACTTTTTTTTCTTGTATTTTTAGTAATAGTTAATAATAAAATAGCTTTAGCTGAGGAAGCAAATAATTATAAGAAAATATCTCCAGAAAATATATATTTAGAAGGGGATAAAGCTAAATTAAATTATGATTTTGATAAAGCTAATAATAGCTTAGAGATAAAAGTTGATTCTATAGGTTTAGAGGAAGGATATTATACATCAAACTTATATAGCAAAGGAAAGTATAATTGGAATAGCTTTGGTATGATATCATTTAATGTTCAAAATAATTCTCAAGAAGAATTGAAGTTTAACTTTTCTGTTGTAAAAACTGATGGAACCTTCCTCACAGTTAATGAAGATAAATCTGTTTTAATAAAAAAGGAGAACAATCAGGATTTTGAGAAATTGTCACCTGCTTATGGGACTATAAATATACCCTCTGGATTTAAGGGAGTAGTTTATGTACCTTTTACAAGTTTAAATAGTCAAGCAGGCGATAATAATCAATATTCATTTTCCAATATAAGTTCTTGGGGCATAAGCATAACAACAGAAGAAAATAAAGAAAAAGATATACACCTAGGTGGTTTTGTCCTTATACCTAAAGATGATTCACTTGTTAAATATGGAGATTTGAATTTTAAAATAGAAGGCGATGATAGAGTACAAATACCTGTACAAGGGGAAGCTATATCCATATATAAAACCTCACTAAATGAAGATAATGTAATTTATAGTTTAGCTGAGGATTATGAGGGAGTTTCTATAGATAAGGATGGAAGATTAACTTTAAACACTTCAATAAATGTAGAAAAGATAAAAATAGAGGCAAAATATGAATACTTAATAGTTAAAAAAGAAATTCAATTATATAGATCCTGGACTTTAGGTGCAAAAGAGATAGATGGAACTAGCAAGAGTATTCCAGGATATGCAGAAGTTAAAAATCTTATGGGTGGAATATATACCTTAATTATGTCCCAAAGATTTATAGATTTCATTAGAGGAATATGTATAGTCTTTGTTTTAATATTCTCTGGATTATATATTTTTTGGAGTAGAAAAAAGAATCTTAGATAAAGTGTTGTTTGATTGAGAGGTGATAGAATGCTGTTTTCAAGTGTTATATTTATATTATATTTTTTACCAGTAGCTTTAATATTATATTATGGAGCTTTTTTTTCTAAGGGCTTACAGAATTATATATTACTATTCCTAAGCCTAGGATTTTATGCTTGGGGAGAGCCCTATTATGTAATTTTGATGATAGCCTCAATAATTTTTAACTACGTAGTGGGGCATCTGATAGTAGGCTTTAAAAATAAATCGTATAGTAAGTATTTTTTAATATTAGGCTGTGTAGGTAATTTAGGGTCACTATTTATTTTTAAATACTTAAATTTTTTTATAAAAAACATAAATCAACTACAAGGATATCAAATTCCTATGCCCAAGATAGCTTTACCTATAGGAATTTCATTTTTTACATTTAAAGCAGTATCTTATCTAGTAGATTTGTATAGGGAAAAGACTAAGGCTGAAAAGAATCCTCTATATGTAGGATTATATATAGCATTATTTCCGCAACTTTTAGCTGGACCTATTTCACGTTATGGAGATATAGTAGAGCAAATCAAAAATAGAAAGTTTACTTGGCAGAAGTTTTCAGTAGGGACTTGTAGATTTGTAATTGGTATGGGAAAAAAGATTTTAATATCTAATAGTATGGCCGTGATTGTAGATAGAATTTTTCAAATGAACTTAAATTCTGACATTGCAGTAACTTTAGCTTGGCTTGGTTCTATAGCATACACCTTTCAAATATATTTTGACTTCTCAGGATATTCTGACATGGCTATAGGAATAGGGCTAATGTTTGGATTTAAGTTTGAAGAGAACTTCAATTATCCCTACATATCAAAATCTATTACTGAATTTTGGAGAAGGTGGCATATATCTTTAAGCCTTTGGTTTAAGGATTATCTATATTTTCCCCTAGGTGGATCTAGAGTTAAAAACAAAGATAAACTTATAAGAAACCTATTAATAGTATGGGTTTCAACAGGAATATGGCATGGAGCAGAGTGGACTTTTGTAGTATGGGGGTTTTTAAATTTTGTATTCATAGCCTTTGAAAGGTTAATATCCTTTAATCAGATTGATATAGCTGCAAAATATAAGAGAATATATGCATTATTTATTATAAATTTAGGGTGGGTAATATTTAGATCGTCTGATCTTTTAGAAGCAGGAAAGTATATATCTTCAATGTTTGGCTTTACACAAGGGGGATTCTGGAGCCCATACACATACATGTTTATAAAAGAAAATTTAGTATTTCTAATAGCGGCAATAATTTTCTCTACGCCAATAGCAAGAAAAGCTAATAAATTTATTGTAGATAAGTCTTTGGGACATAATATTTTAGAGGGATTATATCCACTTGCTATAGTTGGTATCTTCTTAATATGTATGGCTTACATTGTAAAGGGTAGCTACAATCCTTTCATTTACTTTAAATTTTAAGAGGGGGGTATTATGGAGAGATTTTTTTTCAAAAAGCTTATAACTTCTATTTTAATTGTTTTAATAATCTTTGGATTATCAATAACAAATCTAATAAATAATTATAAGCCTATAATTGATACAGTAGAATCCCAAAAGGATATTTCCATAAGTAATAGGATAAAAAACATAGATGCATCAATTAAAGATAATACCTATGGGAAGTATGCTTTTATTGATTTTTATGGATATTTACAAAAACTAATGGATAAAAATGAAGAATCAAACTTTGAGGTTGTTAAAGATGATAATGGGACTCTTCATTACACCTTTTTTGGAGATAAAGCTAATCCCGTATATGAATTAGTTAAAAGAACTGAGGCACTTAAAAATGGATTAAAAGATGAAAGTGTAAAATTTGCATATATAATGCCACCAGATAAATACTATAAAGGTTATACAAGTTTGCCTTATGGAATTCCATATAATTATGCAAATGAAACTGCAGATTCATTTCTTGATTTATTAAAGCAAAATAATATAGATACTATAGATTTAAGAGATAATTTAGATGAAAGCGGTATTGAACCTAAGGACTTATTTTTTAAAACTGACCATCATTGGAAAACAGAAACTGCTTTTTGGGAGTTTGGACAGTTAGCTAATACTTTAAAAAATAATTATGGAGCTAACATAGAGGACATTGATTTTTATACTAATAAAGATAACTATAATTTTATAACTTATAAAGATTCTTACGTTGGTTCAATGGGGAGAAAAACAGGAATACCTTATTCAGGAGTAGATGATTTCACCCTTATATATCCTAAATTCAATACTGATTATACATATTATTCAAAAACGGGAGAACAGGAAACCAATTTAAAGGGAAGATTTGAGGAAGCACTTATAACCATATCTCCATTTAGAACAAATAAGGGAGTATATGCTTTAGAAGGCGATAAGTATTCTTCATACCTGTTTGGTAATCAAGGGATAGTTCATGTAGTAAATGAAAAAGTGCCTAATGGACCTAAGATATTGTTTGTGAAGGACTCCTATACGGTAGCCCTAGCGGCTTTTTTATCAACAGTGTGTTCAGATATTTATATGGTAGATCCAAGATATTATACAGGAAGTATTCCAGAGTATATAGATAGTGTTAAAGCTGATTTTGTGTTTGTATCTTTTTATCCTCAAGACTTAACAGAAGATTTCTTTAAGTTTTATGATAAATAAACTAGAAAAAAAGTAGGTGTTAAAGCTTTTATGAAAATAACATATAAGTTTATAGGAATATTTATTGCAATTATTTTAACAGCCTTACTTATATTTAAATTTATAAATAATAATATTAGTGAAGATAAAGATATGTATACTAAAGACTATCATGAAAAATGGAAACAAAACTTTGTAGTAGATGTAGATTCAAATAAAAGTAAAGTAATAGATCCACAAAGAAATAACATAACAGTAAGTGAAGGAATGGGCTATGGTATGTTATTTGCTGTAGCATTAAATGATTCGGTGGAGTTTGATAAACTTTGGAACTTTACTAAGAATTATTTAGATGAATATGGACTTATGAATTGGCAGATAGATGAAAGTGGAAAAGTAATAGGAGAAGGTTCAGCATCAGATGCAGATGAAGATATAGCTTATGCCCTACATCTTGCAGCTAAAAAGTGGAATAACGATGATTATTCTAAAGCAGCCAGTGATATGATAAATTCCATAAAAAAATATGACATATCTTCTGACTATATATTACTGCCTGGAGATAAGTGGAGAGATAATATAAAACTTAATCCCTCATATATAGCACCACTATATTATTTAGATTTTCAGAATATAGAAGGTCAAGATAAAAATTATTGGAAGAAAGCTAGTGAAGCTAACATGAATTTGCTTCAAAAATATGCTGATAAAGATACAGGATTTCTACCAGATTGGATTAATGAAGATGGTAGTGTTGAAAATAAAGACAATATACTTGGATATGATTCAGTAAGAGTTCCTATAAGATTATTAAGCTTTTACAAGAAAAGCGATGATTCAAGAGTAAAAAATATATTATTAAAACAAGAAGGATTTTTAAATAAAATAGGTGCAAATAACCTAGTAGCGGGATACAGCACCAGAGGAGAAGGGCTACAAAGCTATATAAATACTACTTATTTAGCTTCATACACTTCCTCTGCACTTATAAAACCTAAATCTTCATTAAGTAGGGAGCTTATAAATAAACTTAAAGAGGATGATGACAATAGTTACTATGGGAGCTCTTTGAAACTCTGGGTGATTCTTATTGAAGAAAGAAGATTCTAAGTTGTAAATGCTACAATATTTTAAAATTATAAAATATTGTAGCATTAGCTTTGTGATATGATTAGCGCAATAGCTCTATAAAGTATTTATAATGAAGAGGTTTAATATAAGAAATAGTGTATGAAACTATATTATCTTTATCATCATAATAGATTCTACTAGTCTTTACGAAATAATAAGTTTCTTTAACAGAGAAAATATCACATAGATATTTAGGACATCCAACAAGTTCAATTAAATCTTTTTTCTTTATTATATTAATGTCATTATATTTTTCTAAAGTATCACATAAGTCTAACCCAATCTCATATTTATTTTTAGGTAAATTCAAATCTTTAGATATTAAAGATTGAAAGAATCCAATTTTTTCATTATCATAAGATACTTCAATCTCAATGGAAATTAGCTCAACACTTGGATTTAATTTTAATATTTCTGCATAATGACTAGACTTATCAACAGAGAGTAGATGTACATCTTTATCATAATCATCTAAGTTTTTAATTAGAAAATTTTCTGATTGAACTAAAACATTTCTAAAAGTAGTTTGAGGAATACTATTAATAACCATAGTTCCCCTCCCTCTTTCTCTAGAAATATATCCCTCTTTGAGTAATTCATCCAATGCTTTTGTAACAGTAGCTCTACTTACATTAAATTCATTTTTAAAATTTATTTCTGAAGGAAGAAAATCGCCCACTTTATATTCTCCATTCTCAATTTTTTCTTTTATATATTCTTTTATTTGATAATACATTGGAGATGCCTTTTTATTTCTGTCTAAGTTCATTTCTTTAAACTCCTTTAAGTTATTTAATTATAAAATATTATTAAGCTTTTAGATTGGTACCAAAATTAAATGAACGGATGACCGTATGACTAGTTGAACGGTCAACCTGTTAAGCAGTCATACGGTCAGGCGATTGACTAGTCAAGTTTATGAAATATTTGCTTCATTATTTGGATAAACTAATAAAAAACTAGAAAGGTAAAAATAATATGAATTATGATTTTTTTATTAGTTCTTTAGATGACCATAATCAAGAAAGTATTTTATTATCTGAAAAAATAAAACCTAAAGAAGTTATATATGTTTGTGAAGATGAAGAAAAAAGTATAAATAGATTAGAGGCTTTAAAAGAGTTTTATAAAGAAAAGTTTCCGAAGATTATATTTAATAGCATAATAATTAAAAATATTAATTTAAAAGAGATAATAGGGGAACTAGAGAAATACTTAAAAAAGAAATGTATCGTAAATTTAAGCGCTTCAGACAAAATATTGAATATTATATTAATGCATATATGTGAGGTTTATAATCTTGAAGGTATTTGCCTTGATATAGAAAAGGGTAGGGTACTAGAAGTTATAAATGGTCAGATATTTATGAATAAACACAGTGATATGGATTTAGATATAGATGAGATAATAGAAAGCTTTGGAGGAAGTATATTAGTAGAATCTACGGATATTGATAATAGTGAAGTTATTAGAAAAATAAGTCACACCATAGCTAATAACTTAGATAAATGGGAAAGTTTAAAATATAGACTTTATGATAAAAGAATTTTTATGGTAGATGAGATAGATTCTAGAATTATGAGAATTAATTTAGAGTTTCTGACGAATGAAGAAAAAAAAATATGTATCTCTACTCTTAAGTTCTTAAAAGAATATGAGCAGCTTAGTTATAGTGAAAAATCAGAAAATATAAATATAGAGTTTAAAAATGATTATATAAGAAGTTTTATATTTAAGAGTGGAAGCTGGTTAGAAGCATATGTGAAAGATGTAATATCTGAAATTAAACAAATAGATGAAGTAAAAAGTGGTGTAGTTTTTTTATGGAATGATGAAAGGGCAAGAATTAAGAATGAAATAGATGTTATGGCAATTAAGGACTCAACTCTTATATGTATATCCTGCAAAGATAGTGCTAAATACGATGATGTAGCACTAAATGAGCTTAATGTATATAGTGAAAAAGTTGGGGGAGATAATATTAAAAAGATTCTTGTTGCTACAAAGGAGCCATTAAAGACCTCTATGTTTTCAAGAGCTAAAGAGATGGATATTAATATAGTAATATTTGATGGAAATAGAGAGAAGTTTAAAAAGTCTTTGGAAGCGGTTGTAAAAGGAGAGCTAGTACACTTATAATAGAGTTAATATATAGAAGGTGGGATTAGCATGTTTTTTATAGGGATCTTTGGAATAGATAGAAGGCATAAAGAGATAAAAGAAATTAAAGATGTTTCATGCAAAGAGTGCAAGGATGGAACTTTAAAGTTATACAAAGAGTATTCTTTATTTCACTTTTTCTTTTTACCTTTAATTAAGTGGGGAGAAGAGTATTTTATATTTTGCAGTAAATGTGGAACTACATATGAACTTAATAAAGAGAAGGGTAAAAATGTAGAAAAAGGGATAGAAGAGATTAATTATTGGGATTTAAAAGTTCTAAAAAGAGGCGTAATAAAAACTTATTGTGATAACTGTCATAAAGAACTTAATGAAGATTATGAGTTTTGTCCATATTGTGGAGAAAAGATTTAAGCAGTACTCAGGGGAGTACTGCTTAATTTCTATATTTTTTTACCTATTGTTTCGCCCATTAAAACCTTAGTTTCATATCCTAAAGCAGTTTGAGCTAGGATATCTCCATCTATTTTTAAGGTATCCTTTTTAAAGAATAAAATTGTAGTAGAACCTCCAAATTTAAAGTAACCTTTTTCAGATCCTTTTTTAACGGGTTTTCCTGTTTTATAGGTTTGAATTATTGTTCCAACACAGGTAGCACCTACTTCTACATGTACGATGTCATCAAAGTTTTCAGATTTAAATATACTCCATTCTCTTTTGTTTTGGCAGAAAAGTTTAGGTATTCTCTCTAAGGCTATAGGATTTACTGAATAATAGCCTCCATTAATAAATCTACTTTCACCACATACACCATTATCTACAAAATGAAATCTATGATAATCAGTAGGGCATAATCTTAATATTAAACATACCCCACCATCATATTCTTTAGCCACTTCATCATCTTGAAGAAGTTCTTTTAAGGAATATGTTAATCCCTTAATTTGAACTAGTTTATGCATATCTATATTTTCAAAAGCACTTAATCTTCCATCACCTGGAGACACTAATATATTAGGGTTTTTATCGATAGGTCTAGCTTCTTCTTTTAGCTCCCTAATAAAAAAGTCATTAAAACTATTAAAATCAGATGCTTTTTTTCTGCTTTTAGTCATATCTATATCAAAATCATTTATAAACGAGTTTATCTTTTTTATACTTCCTCTTGTATCACAGTAAGAGCCATATATTTTAGAAAATAGCTTTTTCTTTATCAAAAGCTCAGTTATATTTTTCCCTACAGGAGAAGAGTAAGACCATTCGATGTATTTTCTACCAGCCACCTTTTCTTCTTCATATTCTTTAGTTTCTCTATTATATACTTTTATCATAATTTGCCCTCACTTTTTAAATATTATAGACTTAATTTTAACATAATATATATAAAATATTAATACTCAATAATAATCATGTATAATAAAAGATAGGGTCTAAATCTTTGATTTAGCTTTCAAAGACTTACTCTGTGAGAATTTAATAGTTATTCATAATTTAAAGTGATATAATTAATATACTTATATGTTTAAATATACTGACTAGTTATCAAGTTGAACTATCTAGGGTTGTACCAATTTTACTTACTATTTTGTGGTGCCGTAGCTAGATATGAGACAAAACATATGGAGAGGATGCGGAATGAATAAAACAAAAAAGTCGATCTTTGATGCGGCTATTAAAATCTTTTCTAAAAGCGGATATAATGGTGCTACCATGGACGAAATAGCTCTAGAAGCAGGGGTAGCAAAGGGAACCTTATATTATCATTTTAAAAGTAAAGAGGAAATCTTTAGATTTATTATAAACGAAGGTTTAGGAATATTAGCAGATAAGGTTAACTATGTTGAAAAAAATGAAAATCCTATAGATAATCTTAAAAATATTTGCAGAGCTCAATTAGCAGCGCTATATGAGAATAAAGACTTTTTTAAGGTTTTATTAAGTCAACTATGGGGACAGGAAATAAGACAATTAGAACTTAGACAACAATTAAGAAAATATGTAGACAGGATAGAACTTTATATAAAAGATGCAATTAAGAAGGGCTATATAAGAGAAGGAAATGCTAATTTCATGGCCTATGCCTTTTTTGGAAGTCTGTTATCTGTTGCTGTATATGAAGTTATAAATATAGATCATATTAATTTAGATGAGATTGTAGATAATCTTGTATTATACAATCTTAAAGGATTAGAAAAAAGATAAAAAACATGAGTATTAAATTTTACACATAAAGCTTGCTGAAAGTCATCAGTAGCTTTATGTGTTTTTTGTTTTTATAAGTAAAGATAATCAAAGAAAATTAAAGAAATATAGATTAAATACAGAAAATATACGATTACTTAAACTAAAAATAAAAGAAATTATGCTTTACAAGAAAAAAGTTTAGATGCAAAATATAACTGACTAGTCAGTACAAAAAAGCAGTAAGAGGTGAAGTTATGAATTTCTTAAAAATAGTTAAAGAGGATCTATCATCAATATATAAAAATAGATTCTTGAGATTTGCAGTAGCGGGAATAGTAATCGTACCATTACTCTATAGCTTACTTTACTTAGCTGCCTTTTGGGACCCTTATTCAAGAATGGATAAGCTTCCTGTTGCGATTGTTAATCTTGACAAAGGTGCAACAATGGACGGAGATGAAGTAAACTACGGACAAAATGTTTGTGATGAGCTAAAAGATAATAAGGATATGGGGTGGAGATTTGTAGGTTATGAGGATGCAGTTGATGGTGTAAATGGAGACAAATATTATTCAATGTTTGTAATTCCTGAAAATTTTTCAGAGAATGTCACCAGTGCAAAAGCTGATACTCCTGTAAAAGCTGATATTATCTATACTTCTAATAACAAGAAAAACTTCTTAGCATCACAAATAGGAGGAAAGGTAGAAGATAAACTTAAAGAACAAATTACTCAAACCATATCAAAAGAATATGCTAAGGTTACTTTTGAACAGTTTGATACAGTAAAAGACGGCATGAATAAAGCTGCTGATGGAAGTAAACAAATAGCGGATGGAATGAGTACATTAAAAGAGAACATACCAACATTAGAGGATGGGGTTGGTAAACTTTATGACGGATCTAAACAGTTAAATGACGGAATAGGGGTGCTTAACTCTAAAGTTTCAACAATAAATCCAGCAGAACTTGTAAAGGTATCTAGATATTTAAATGATGATAATGTAGCTAAGTTAAAAGGAGCTATAAGTGTAGCTAATAAGTTTCAAAACATGGATTTATCTGATTTAGATAAAATTAATCCTGAAACAGTTACTCTTATAGAAAAAAGCTATACTGACATACAATCTTTAGGTAACTCAAAGGGATTAAATTTAATAATGGCAGAGCCTTCTATACAAAACTTAGCTGAGCAACTTAATCCAAGCAATCCTCAAGGTATAATATCTTTACAACAAAAAATGCAAGGGTTAAATGTTCTAGTTGATGATGCAAATGTTCTAAAAGCACAGATAACAGCTTTAGAAAGCCAAGTTCCAAAGGAACTATTAAATCAAGATTTACAAACTCAAATAGTGAATTTAAAGCAGGCTATAGCATCAGTAAATACTTTAAGTGAAGCTAGTAAACTTATAAGCAAAGAGGATACTCAAATGCTTTTAGGAATACTTAATAATCCATCTTCAATAGTTAATACACTTGGAGATGTAAATACAAAACTTCAAGGTATAAACAAACTTTATGAGAGTTTATCTCCAACTGATCCAGATGCGCAAGCAAAACAACAACAATTCCAACAAGGCTTTGGTGCTGTAGTTTTAAAAATGCAAACCGCAGCTAAAGGTGGACAAAGTGTTGAATTAACCCCACAAGAAACTGGTTTAGTATTAACATATATTAATAACATGAATCAGTTAACTGAAGCTTTAAAAGGTTATAAACCAACTTTTGATAAACTAAATACAGATGTAGCTAAATATTCAAAAGTTATAAATAGCAAGCTAACTTTAATGCAAGCAAACCCACAAAGCGTTGAGGCATTAAAGAGTTTACTTACAAACTATGATAGTACTATGGCTTTAATAAATAGTGAGAAACCATTATTAAATTCTATAGACAAACTAATAACTCCAGAGAACATGAAGAACTTACAAGGAGTTATGACAACAGTTAATAAAATAAAAGTTGATTTAAATAATAATGAGCAAACTATAAATGAACTTACTACTTTAGCTAACGGATTATCAAAAACTATGAGCAATAAAGATGTTCAAGCTTTAATACCACAATTGCAGTCAATTCAAAATGATTTAAACACTGCAAAACCATTATTAAATGGCTTGAATACAGACAAAATGACTAGTCTACTCAACGATAGTCCTAAATATGTAGCTATGATAAAGACAGTTCAAAATGATGTAAAAAATAATCAAGAGTTATTAAACAAGGCTAACAATGCTTTAACTTCTGGAAATGTTAATAAAGCAAAAGAACTAATAAATAGTGTTCCAACCTTAACAGGTGGAGTTAAGCAGCTATATGAAGGTTCTTCACAGTTAACAAATGGACTTGGACAACTTCAAGGAAATATACCAGAGTTAAAAGATGGTGTGGTTAAGCTTTCAGATGGTTCTAATGAACTTTCAACAAGTTTAAAAGATGGCGCTGATAAGCTAGATGATAACTTAGTTAATACTCCAGAGGAAATGGGAACATTTATTTCAGAGCCAGTAGTTATGGATAATAAGATTATAGATGAAGTTAAAAATTATGGAACAGGATTTGCACCTTACTTTATCCCATTATCATTATGGGTTGGAGCTCTTATGATGTTCTTTGTAATATCACCTAAGTCTAAGGAAGAGAGAGAAGGCAAAGAGGTAAGTTCAACATCTGTAGTTTTAGGAAAGTTTGTAATTTATGGTGTTGTAGGAGTAATCCAAGCTGTTTTAGCAAGTTTAGTTGTTTTAGGTTTAGGATTAAATCCTTCAAATTTACCTATGTATTTCTTCTTTAATATACTTATGTCATTAACATTTGTAGCTATGATGCAGTTCTTTATAAGTACATTAGGAGATGCAGGAAGGCTGATAGCTATAGTTTTACTAATACTACAATTAACAGCTTGTGCAGGAACATTCCCACTTGAGGTAGTTCCAAACTTGTTTAAAGTATTAAATCCATATATGCCATTTACTTATGCAGTAAAAGCATTAAGGGAAGCCATATCAGGAACTGATACTTCAGTAATTGTACAATGTTCAACTATTTTTGGAACAATATTAGTGGTGTTTGTAGGTTTATCAGTAATATTGAGAAGAAAAGGTAATATCATACAAAGTAGATTAGAAGAAATAAAAAGCCAAGCAATGTAATAAAAAAAGAGCACTCAATTAAAATGGAGTGTTCTTTTTATTTATGGTAAAATATTGACAAGAGATAAAACCAATGATAGTATAAAACTTATAAAGAGTTAATAAATAACTCATAAAATGGAGTGATAATTTGTGAGAGTAGAGTTACAAGAAAAATTAGAATTACTAAAAGATAATTATAGTGATGCTAAAAAAGAATTTAAATGGGATATGGCTATATTTAATCATTTTATAGCACTAAGTTATGCTAGCAAAGGTAAGAGGGCAGATACAGAAAAAATTAAAGAAATAAAAACTTATATTAAAGATAATACTGGCTTTTTTTCGAAATTTAGAGGGAACAGCTTATCTTTAATGTCATTACTTTTGTCTTTTGAGGAAGATTATAAAACTACCTTTAAAGAGATAGAAGAAATGACAATTAAACTTAAAGAAAATGGAATAGCCTCCTATGAATATAGTCCAATGATAGCATACACATTTTTGAAGAATTCTAATAAAGAAAACATGGACGAAAATATTCAAAGAGCTAGATTATTTTATGAAGATATGAAAGATAATCATGTGTTTTTGACATCTAAGGATGACTATGTTTATGCGGCTTTATTAGGATGTACAGATTTAGATGTAAAAGGAACTTGCGATAAAATAGAATATATATATTATAAATTGCACAGTATTGGATACAGTAGGAGCAATGGACTTCAGACAGTATCTCATATTCTATCACTGAGAGATGACTATGAGTTTAGGGTAGAACTGTTTAATCAGATAGTAGTTAAGTTAAAGCAATTAAGGGTTAAAGTTAATAGTTATAATCTAGCTTCCATAGCAGTAGTTGCTTTAATCGTTGATGATTATTCAGAGATTTGCAATGAAATACTAGAAGTATATGAAGATATAAAAAATGCCAAAGGTTATAAATATGGGGTGCAGGCACATATAAAAACAATGTTTAGCTCTATTTTAGTTACAAGTATATATACAGATGAAAAAAATAAACTTATGGATATATCATCAGGGTTAACAATGCAGCTAATTGCAGTTGCTCAGCAACAGGCTATGATGGCAGCCGCATCTGCAGCAGCCGCTTCAGCGGCTGCATCATCATCATAAATTGAGGAGGTTTTTATGAGAGTTATTAGTAGAAGTATGGCTATTTTTATATTAGGGATTATAGGATTTTTTGTTTTTCTAAGTCCAAGTAATACTTGGGCAGCATCCAAGGAATATTATATTTCAAATATAAATATAGAAGCTAAAGTCGATGATAAAGGTAATATGAATGTTGAAGAAACCTACAGATACAATTTTACAGGAAAGTTTAATGGGATAAAAAGAAACGTAAAAACTAAAGGTTCTGATGGGGTTGAGGATGTTAAGGTATCCATAGTAAATAATAACAAGGATGAATTTATAAATGAAAGTAATAGCGAAAACAACAATACTTTTCAGTTAAATAAATCAAGTAGTGAAACTGAAGTAAAGATATTTAGCCAAAGTCAAGATGAAGAAAAAGTGTTTAAGATAAGGTACACATTAAAAAATGTAGTAACCAGTTATAGTGATTTATCAGAGCTTAAATGGGTGTTTTTTGAGAATGAAGATGATGTAAAAATAGATAATATTACTGTATTCTTGACTCTTCCTAATGAAATCACAAAAGAGGTTACTTATAGTGGAGAGGGTCCCAAAAGAGGAGAATTAAGAAATATTGACAATAAATATATAAGGCTTACTTTAAATGATATGGAGAATAATGACGTAATAGGAGCTTCGGTATTATTTCCATCAACTTGGATTAATACTTCTAAAGTAGTAGATAAAACCTATGATGAATACTCTAAAGAGGCTAAAAAACAAAAAACAATTACCACAGTTGTTATAGCTTCAGGAATATCAATAGCAATACTTTTAATAACTATTCCTTTATATTTAAGTAGTAAGCGTAGAAAAAAAGCAATAGATAAATATAGGGAAGATTATGTATTCTTTAACGGAAATCTATATGAAGATATACCATCAGATTTAACTCCTGCATTAGTATCTATATTAGTAAATGGAAGAATAGATATAAATGATTTCCTAGCGACGATATTATACCTCTCAAACAAAGGAATAATAAAATTTGAGGGGAATTACAGTGAAGATGACTATGAAGATGTCTCTATATCAATAGATGAAAATCATAGCTCGGCTTATCTTTTAGATAGTGAAAAGTATTTAATAGGCTGGTTAAAAGGATATATGAAAAATGGGAAGGTTAAACTTTCAAAATTACAAGAGGTATCTAGGAGTGAAAGCTTTAGAGAGGAATACTCAAGCTGGGAAAATGTAGTTGATATAGATGCTGAAAATCTTAATTTCTACACAAATATTTTAGGAAAGCAGATATTAACAAATGAGTATGAGGATGAAAGACTTAAGTGGAGAGCTTTTGAGAGATACTTTACTAACTTAAATGATGTTGATGATTTAAAGGACTTAAACATATGGAGCAGAATATTACCTTATGCTATAGCTTTAGATATATTTGAGGATGTACAGGATTTTATAAAAGGAGATTCAAATTATTATGATTCATATAATCCTATGTATAACTATGGATTTATGTATTTCTATGCAAGTAGTTATCATGATAATTTTAACCACAATTTCTCTAGCTCAGATAGCAGCAGTTCCACAAGTAACTTCTCCGGTGGAAGTGGAGGAGGAGGCTTTGGTGGCGGAGGGGGAAGTAGTGCCTTCTAAAATCTCTTAACTGTGATATAATTTAATATATATTTTAATAGTGGATATATGTGTTATTATCCACTATTTTCTTTGGAGGAGTAGGATATGAAAAGAGTTGCAGCTGTTCATGATTTGTGTGGATTTGGAAAAGCTTCTTTAAATACAATTGTACCTATATTATCTTCTATGGCAATTCAAGTGTGTGCTGTACCAACTGCTGTGTTGTCTACTCATACAGGCGGGTATAAGGATATTGCTGTAAGAGATTTAACTGAATATATGGAGGAGCATATAAATCATTGGAAGAAGTTAAATTTGAGTTTTGATTGTATATATTCTGGATATTTAGGTTCTCCCAAACAAGCAAAAATAATAAAAGAGTTTATAGAATACTTTAAAACTAAAGATAATATAGTTTTAATTGATCCTGTAATGGGAGATGATGGAGAACTATATTCATCAATAACAAATGAAATGGTCTTAGAAATGAAAGATCTAGTATCACATGCAGATATTATAACACCTAATGTAACAGAAGCTTTAATGATATTGGGTAAAGAATATAAGGACAAAGAAGATTTATTATATTGGAAGGAAATTTTGATTAACCTAGCAGAATTTGGTCCTAAAAAAGTTGTATTAACCTCTGTAAAAGTTTTTGGTAATGAAAATGTATTTACTTTGGCTTATGACAAAGATTTAAATAAATTCTATAAGGTTGAGACTCAGCATATAAACATATCATTTCCAGGAACAGGTGATACCTTTGCATCTATAATGCTTTCATACATACTAAAAGGGGAAAGTTTTGATAAAAGTGTGAGTAGAGCCTGTAGCTTTATATATAAGCTTATAGAAGAAGGTAAACAGCATGTAGAAGATATACGTGAGGGATTACCATTGGAAATGTTTTTAAAAGAACTTATTTTGGATGATTATTATTTAATAGATTCTAAAGAGCTATAATAAATAGAAGCCCTCTATTATGATTTTTAGAAGGCTTCTATTTATTTATTTTAATTGTGTAGCAAGGTATTCTCTATTATGAATTACACTTTGGTTATTAGGAATGTATTTTGCAGCAAGTTCATTATGAAGGTTTGCTTCTACAAATTTACCTTGTCTAGAATAACAAACACATAATTGAATATGAGGAATCCAGGTAGAATAGCTAGCTTGAACTAAAGCAAGGGAACCTTTATTTTCAGGTAGTTTTGTAGCTAAGTCATACCAAAATATAGCTTGATCTAATTGATTGCTACTAAAGAAATAATAAGCTACTTTACAACAAAAATCAGCTCTAGGTATATCATACTGGAATGTTTTTAAGCAATAATGCATAAAGCTATCCATATCTTTCTTTTTAGCATAACATTCAGCTATATTTGAACAAGCTGTTTTATTATCTTCAACCCATCCTTGTTTTGAGTTTATAAATTTTTCATAATAAGTTATAGCCTCATCAGTTCGATTGTTATAATAAAGCTCATTAGCAAAATAAAATGTATCTCTTGGAGAAAACTCTTCTCCTCTTTCAGCTCTTGCTTCAAAAATTCTTAAGTTTCTATTGCCGCTAGATTTAAGTTTCTTGTGATATACGTTAATATCAGCGCTATGGATATTACCATACACAGATAGATACTCGTGAACTGGCCCTATCCACTCGAAGTTATTGCTCCTTTTTACAAGTCTATTTCTCCTAAGTTGGCTTGTAGCATTGCCATATTCATCTTGACCTAAAATATAGTTCATAGTTACTGAATCTATAGTTGTGTCAAAATTACTTTTTAAATTTATAAGTTTATTTACGTCTTCCTCTAATAAAATGTCGTCCGCATCTAACCACATAATATAATCTTTAGTGGCCTTACTAAAAGAAAAGTTTCTAGCCTTTGCAAAATCATCAATCCATTCAAAATCATAAACCTTAGCACCAAGCTCTTCTACAATACTTTTAGTATTATCTGTAGAACCAGTATCAACTATTATAATTTCATCTAAAGCATTTCGAACGGAGTTTAGACATCTTGCAATAACATCAGCCTCATCTTTTACTATCATACATAAACTTATAGATATTTTTTCATTCATAAGTGCACCTCTTTTGTAATTTATAAAAATACTTTCAAAGTATATTATGAAATTACTCTATAAATGTACACTGTAAATCCTTCCAAAATAATATGAAAGGCTAAGAAAATACAATTTATATATTTAAATTATAAATTTAATGAACAGGTAAGGAGATATAATAATAATTTATATAGTAAGTAAAATTTTTGGAGGAAAAAATGAAAACTAGTATAATCATATTAACTTATAATAAACTTGAATACACAAAACAATGTATAGAAAGTATTAGAGAATTTACAGAAAAAGATTCATATGAATTAATCGTTATAGACAATAATTCAACTGACGAAACACCTAAGTGGTTAGAAGAGCAAGAGGACATAATAGCAATATTAAATGAAGATAATAAAGGGTTTCCTAAGGGATGTAATCAAGGAATGGAGATAGCCACAGGAGATAATATATTACTTCTTAATAATGATACTGTAGTTACAAAAAATTGGCTTGAGAATTTAACTACTGCTTTATACAGTGATGAAAGTGTAGGGGCTGTTGGACCTGTTACTAATAACTGTTCTAATTTTCAAAATATAGCTGTGAATTATAATAATCTAGAAGAAATGAAAGTGTTTGCTGAAGAATATAATAAATCCAATAGCGAAAATTGGGAGCATAGACTTATATTAATAGGATTTTGTTTACTTGTTAAAAAAGAAGTTGTAGATAAGATCGGACTCCTAGATGAAAGATTTTCGCCAGGGAATTATGAAGATGATGACTATTGCTTTAGAATTACTGAGGCAGGATATAAACTAATTTTATGTAAAGATACCTTTATTCATCACTATGGAAGCCTAAGCTTTAGCGCAGATTTAGTAGCTTTTAATCATTTAATGGCTACTAATGGAATTAAATTTAAAGCTAAGTGGGGTTTTGATGTAGGCTATTCATGTGGAGTTAGAAATGACATTATAGGACTTATAGATTCACCAAAAGATAAGGCGATAAATGTATTAGAGGTTGGATGTGCTTGCGGAGCTACATTAATAAGAGTAAAAGACCTTTATAAAAATGCTAATATATATGGGGTAGAGTATAATTTAAATGCAGCAAAAATTGCTGGGAAAAATGTTAAGCTGCTAGGATATAATATAGAAACTGATAAAATAGAATGTGAAGAGGAATTTTTTGATTATATTATATTTGGAGATGTACTAGAACATTTACATGATCCTTCTAAAGTATTATTAGATTTAAAGAAGTTTCTAAAAAAGGATGGCTTTGTAGTAGCTAGTATACCAAATGTTATGCATTATAGCGTTATAAGAGGACTTTTAAATGGAAACTGGACTTATGAGGATGCTGGATTACTAGATAGAACACATTTAAGATTTTTTACTTTTAATGAAATTAAAAAGATGTTTATTAATACGGGCTATGTTGATAGATTTTATCTAAAGGTATTTATAGGAAGAACTCCTCAAGACGATGAATTTATTAACAAAATATCTCCATTAATTGATGATAGCTTAAAATGGCAATTAGATGCATATCAATATCTTGTTAAAGCTCAAAGAATAAACTAAAAATAGGAATATTTTTAATTAATAGATAATATACATGTATAAAATACGTATATATTATCTATTTTTTTATTTTTTAGATAAGTATAGTTTACAGTAAATGAATTTGATGAAGCTGAGAAAGAAGGAATCTAATATAGAATAAAAAAACATCCTTTTAGAAATAGGTTTCTAAAAGGATGCATGGTTAAATTATTTTAGATTCTTATAGTTATTATAAACTATAGAATAACTAGTTGATAGTTAAACCTGCACTTGCATATCCAAGTACTGTATTTATTAGTGTTACTCCAGCAGCAGTTGCTGAGAATACTAATAGAAGACGAGTCTGAGCGGTTACAGGAATAGCTAAACCAGTTGTAATTCCGTTACTTACAGCTCCTATAGCTACTACACCAGTTAATGCTGGTGCTAAAGTTACACTTGCGCCAGCAACAGCAGTAAAGGTATCGTTAGGTGTAGGTGAACTAAATAATTGAGCTGTAACTGTTATAGTAGTTCCTACAAGTGTTAAGGCCGCTGCTGTACTAAAGTACGCTGAGATAGAAGTAATTGTTCCATCACGAGGAGCTGAGAATGCAAAATTATTAATACCAGTTAGATCTATAGCACCACCAACTATACTTATACCTGTTTCAGATGAACCAAATCCAATAATACTACTAGTACCAACCAAACCACCTGCTATAGTAGTAAGTGCAGCAGGTGTACCAGAAGCAAATGGGATTATAGCACCTGCAGCAGTAGCACCAGTAACACCAGTAACACCAGTAGCACCAGTAACGCCAGTAGCGCCAGTAGCACCAGTAACGCCAGTATCTCCAGTAGCACCAGTAGCACCGGTAGCGCCAGTAGCACCAGTAACACCAGTAGCACCAGTAACACCAGTAGCACCGGTAACGCCAGTAGCACCAGTATCGCCGGTAGCACCAGTAGCGCCAGTAGCTCCGGTAGCACCAGTAACACCAGCAAGACCAGCAGCACCAGTAGCACCAGTATCGCCGGTAGCACCAGTAGCACCAGTAACACCAGTAGCGCCAGTAATACCAGGATCACCAGTAGGGCCAGTAGGACCAGTAACTCCGGTAGCACCAGTAGCTCCGGTAGCTCCGGTAGCACCGGTAGCACCAGTAACACCAGTAGCGCCAGTAACACCAATACCAGGACCAGTAGGACCGGTAGGTCCAGTAGCACCAGTAGCGCCAGTAGCACTAGTGGCACCTCTAAAAACAAGTGTGCAGCAAGCATTATTGCAACAACCATTATTTAATCTATATACCATATTTAAAAGTACCTCCTAATATATAATTAGAAATAAAATATCTCCTATATATAGATTATGGAATTTGGTGAGATTTGCCACATTTTATAATAAACATAGACATTTTTAATTTCTGATAACAAATATAAATAGGGTGAAAGTTGACATAAGGAAAACAATGTATTAGAATTTAATAGTAATTTATGTCCTCATAGTTCAATGGATAGAACAGTCCCCTCCTAAGGGACAAATGTAGGTTCGATTCCTACTGGGGATACCAAGAACCAAAAAGCCGATTTAAACTCAAAGTTTAAGTCGGCTTTTTCATATTAAGATTGTTAAACTATTAAATTATAACAACGAAACTCGAACATTAAATCCAAATAAGTAAATTATATACAGAAAAATTGAGAAAATAATTATTAAACACAAATTAAATAGAATTTTAACAAAAAAATAGTGAATATTCACACTATTTTAGTGTACAATAGAATTAAGATACACACTTATAAAATAAATGTGTAGAAAAGGGGCCATAGGAAATGTATCAGTTTTACTGAACGTTATCCTATGGTTTTTTTTATCTGTATTATTACCATATAAGCTATTTCACGAATTACTTACAAAAACTAAGAGAAAAAGAGATAATACAAGAAAAAGATTAATAAATCATTTAAGAAGATATTAAATAACCTATTTAATGGTTAATAATAAGTTGTGATGAAAATATTAATGGTTTATAATGTAATAAAGTAATAAATAGAGGAGAATATAGGATATATGCCCATATACATACAAATTTTAATAACTGTATTATTAATATATGTGACAATAATAAATCTAGTTAGCTACAAGCTAAGTCTTAAAGATCTTTTTATAATGATATTAGCTGCGGAGCTTATTGCAATACCTGTGGCTCAAATAGAAGAGTTTTTAGCCGTAATTCCAATGATAGTAATAACAGGGGTTATTTTATATAAATATGATAAGAATCTTATGATAAGCATAATAATTCCAATAGGGGCAGTACTTATAGGAGTGGTTTCAGATTATATAGTTAGTAATACCTATATATCCTTATTTGGTATAAATGTAACTAGAGGAAATTTTGATATAGGAGTTGCCTTACTAGAGTTTTTTATATGCATAACCATAAGTAAGGGTATAGGATACTTATTAAATAAAAAAATCAAGTTAACTAATATAAATCTAAAAGGAAGGTATGGAGTACTTATAGTTTTAAGCTTACTATTAACATTGATTATTTTCTATACAAACATTTATTTAGGTAGCAAGGCTGGCTTTAATGAAGATGTATTAAGAGCTAATGGAATTTTATTTTTAACTTACTTTATTTTATTGGGAGTAATTCTTTTTGTATTAATTAGAAGCTTAACTAAGGAGTTAGAGTTTAGAAATAAACAAAAGGAGTTTGAGAATCTAAAACAATATACTGAGAGTTTGGAAAAGCTTTATTCTGATATGAGAGTATTTAGACATGATTATATAAACATAATATCATCAATGATTGGATATATAGATAATAGAGATATGGACGGATTAGAAAGACATTTTTATGAAAATATAATTCCTGTAAGTAAAAGTATGCAAAAAAAGGATTTTAAAATCGGAGCAATAAAAAATATTGATATACCCGAGATAAAAGGAATAGTTTCTTCTAAGCTTATAAGAGCGCAGGAATTGGGATTGGATGTTCATGTAGAGGTAGTTGAAAACATAGATGATGTAAAGATGAATATTATAGATTTAAGTAGGATATTAGGAATTTTATTAGATAATGCTATTGAGGCATCTAAAGAAAGTTTAGAGTTTAAGTTAAAGCTAGCATTTATTAAAACAGAAAAAGCAATAATTATTGTAATCTCTAATAGCTATAAGGACAAAAATATTTCGCTAAATAAAATATTTAAACCCAATTATTCTACAAAGGGATCAGGAAGAGGAATTGGATTAAACAATTTAAAAAAGATAATAGATGATTATGATAATGTGTTTTTAGAGACAAAGATGATAGATAATTACTTTATACAAGAGCTACAAATAACTAATACCTAAGATAAAATCTCTGAAAAATTTTTCAGAGATTTTTTAAAAAGTGACGTTTATTACAGAAATACGTACGTTTACTGCATAATCACCACAAAATTTTACAAATATGTTACATTAAAATAATATACATATAATAAGACAAGGGGGATATTAATGAAGAAACTGAAAAAAAACCACATAATATTAATAGCTATAGCAGCTATAATTTTAGCAACCAGTATAGGATTTTATTTATTAAAGAAAAATATGCATACAAATGAGAAGGCTAAAATAAACACCTATACAATATCATCAGGAGAAAAGGTATTTGTTAATGGTATCATTGGTCCAGAGGGTACTGAAGATATATATCTAGATGCAACAAAAGGAAAAATAGATAAGGTTTCAGTTAAAGATGGACAAGTAATTAAAAAAGGAGATAACCTGTTTACTTATAAAAATGAGCAGGTAACTGAACAAATTAATCAAATTAATTCTCAATTAAAGGCAAGTAAATCCCAAAGGGAAGAGCTTTTGGCACAAAAAAAGGCTCAAGAAGAGGCTATTAAAAATCAAGCTTTATTAGCAAGTCAAAATCCAACAGAAGACAAAGCTACTAATACATCAAACATTAATAGTAGCCTTATATCTACAGCAAGCATAGACAGTCAAATAAGTGCGTATGAGGAGCAATTAACTTCACTTAAGAATAAAGAATACTCAAGCATAAATGCACCTATAGACGGAAGAGTTATACTACATGGTGAGTCTAACAATATGACGAGTCCATATATAACTATAGAATCTGTTAATTTTTATATCAAAGGAACTGTTAATGAAAAGGATCAACCTAAATTAAAGGAAAATCAATTGGCAGAAATAATAATCTTGCCTACAAACCAAAAAATAACTGGAAAAGTTACTACAGTAGGAAACAGACCAGTAACTAATAATATAGCCATTGCTAATGCAGCCACAGCAACTGCTGGAGCAAATATTTCTAACTATGATGTAATAATAACACTGGATTCCCAAGAAAATTTAACTAATGGATTCCATGTACAAGCTACCATAAAGTTAGATGATAAAGGAATAGAAATACCTAAGGCTTCAATATTAAAAGAGGGTGAGGAGTCTTATGTTTTCAAGGTTGTAGATAAAAAATTAGTTAAACAAGTTATAGCCTACAGCGAAGATGGAGAAAAAGCAATAGTTACAAGTGGTCTATCAGAAGGTGATGAAATAGCAGAAAACCCTAATGATGAAATGAAAGAAGGGATATCTGTTGAGTAAGGTTATAGAGCTTAAGAATATAGATAAATACTATAAATTAAAAGGCGATAGATTACATGCACTAAAATCTATAAATTTAGATATAGAACAGGGAGATTTCTTAATGATTATGGGTAAGTCAGGTAGTGGTAAGACAACCCTTCTAAATCTTCTTGGTTTTCTAGATAGCTTTGATAGTGGTAATTATATATTTAATGGGAAAGATGTAACTAACTTAAATGAGAATGAAAAATCAGAATTTAGAAATGAATATATGGGCTTTATATTTCAACAGTTTCACCTTATAGAATCATTAACAATAGGGCAAAATGTTGAGTTACCACTGCTTTATAAGGGGAATATACCCCATAAGGAAAGAGATAAAAGTATAGAAAAATATCTAGACATGGTTGGATTATTAAATAAAAAAAATCAGATACCTACAGAATTATCAGGAGGTCAGCAGCAGCGTATAGCAATTGCTAGAGCTCTAATAAATAACCCCTATGTAATATTTGCAGATGAACCTACAGGAGCCTTAGATAGTAATACAAGCACAGAGATAATGAACATACTTAAAAAGCTTAATGAAGAGAATAAAACTATAATAATGGTTACTCATGATGAGGATCTAGTTAAGTATGCAAATAAAGTAATAAATATAAAAGATGGGGTTATAACAAAGGGGATAGGATATGTCGATAATAAGCTTAATCAAAACAGCGCTCTATAGTTTAAGATCTCATAAACTAAGGGCATTTCTAACCATGATAGGGATAATAATAGGAATAAGTTCAGTAGTAACTATACTTTCTATAGGAAATGGGCTTAAAGCTGAGGTTCTGTCATCAGCAGAAGATACCAGTGCAAATAAAGTAAATATGTACTTTCAAGCAGAAAATATAGGAGCTGATACAAGCCTAATAGAACCATTTAATAAAGATGATATATATAATATTCAAAGAATCCAAGGAGTGCAACAAGTAGAGGCAGCTCAAGGCATTCTAGCAGGATTAAATTTTATAACTAGTGAAGCAAGTTATTTTGATAAAAGAAATTTTATCATGCTAAATTCCTATAAAGACAAAAAGTTAAATATAGAGTATGGAAGAAATTTTAGAGATGGCGAAGAAGATAAGAAATTAATAGTACTAGATAAAAATGTTACTAAAGAGCTGTTTGGTTCTCCAGAAAATGCTTTAGGAAAGGCTATAACAATAGGAGGATATAACTATGAAGTTATAGGAACATTAGCTGAAGCTGGGATGCTCTCATTAGATGGAGGGTCAAGCTACATATCGGAAGAAGCCAAAAAGTCTATGACATCAGAAAGTGCTATTAATGCAATAGACATTTATATTAAACCTAATGAAGATAAAGATTCAGTTCTTGAAGATATAAAAAAGGAATTAAAGAGTAGCCACCCAAACATACAGGGAACGTATGAGGTACAAGATCCTCAAGCTATAACAAAAGCTTTTGAGAAAATTATAGATGGATTAACAACCTTTATAGCTTTAGTTACTGGAATTTCCTTATTCGTAGGAGGAATAGGCGTAATGAATATAATGTACGTATCAGTAACAGAAAGAAAGCGAGAAATAGGAATAAGACGAGCTATAGGGGCTAAACCTAAGAGTATTATGCTACAATTCTTATTTGAAGCAATAATAGTAACAGGAACAGGCGGACTTATAGGAATAGGCTTTGGATATATAGTATCAAGGATAGTAGGAGCATTTTTACCATTTACCCCAGTATTAACTGTAAGTAGTTTTATAGGAGCAACTTTAACATCAGTTATAGTTGGAATAATATTTGGTATAATACCAGCCTACAATGCTTCAAAACTAGATCCTATTAAAGCAATATATATGTAAAAAATATAAGGGCAATTACTTGGCGTAGTTAAGTAATTGCCCTTATTATATATGGTTGTAAATTTAGAGGCTATATTAATTGTATGTGTTTACATTTCCATCTTTATCCCCAAAATAAAGATGTTTTTTCTTATATATAAAGAAAGCCATAAGTGCTGGGAGTATCAGTGAGCTTAAAGTTGAAATTTTAAATCCATTCATTATAATAGAATATAAAATATTTATTATTATGCATGTGAAAAATATATAAACTCCTAGTGATTTTTTGGCTAAAATTAAAATGATGCCTAAAACTAAAATTACAATTAATACAATACTAATAATTAAAGTAGGACCACTTAAAGCAGCCATAGCTTCCTCTCCAACAATACTAGAAAACTGATCTTTCATTAAAAGAACAGGAACTAGACCTAATAGAGCAAATCCATAGATAACTAGTTGAATTATAGATACAGTTAATATTCCTGCACCTAAAGTATACCTTTTATAATCTTCCATAAATAAATCCCCCTCATAAATAATCATGAAAATATTATATCAAAGACTAATTGAAAATAGTTAAAAGTGTAATAAACGTTGGAAAAACTGTAATAAACGTTAATGTTTTACCAAAATTATGCTATAATTTATGATGCATGCTTTAAAATAAGTTAGGAGGATTGTGATGCTTAAAATATTTATATGCGAAGATAGTGATATTCAAAGAAAAAGATTTTTAAATATAGTAGAAGATTGTATAGAATTTAGTGATTATAATATGGAAGTAGCATTAGAGACAGGTAATCCTAAAGAGCTTATAAATCATGTACGTAACAATGATGAGATCGGTATATATTTTTTAGATGTGGATCTAAAGTCTGATATAAATGGAATAGAACTGGCTGCGGAAATAAGAAAATACGATCCACGTGGTTTTATTGTTTTCGTAACAACCCATGAAGAAATGAGTTACTTGACCTTCAAATATAAGGTTGAAGCAATGGATTATATAGTAAAGGAAGACTATAAAGAACTTAAACCTAAAATAAGGCAATGTCTAGAAGAGGCCTGTAATAAGTTATCAGATAAAAGAATAGACGATAAAATCTTTAGTGTAAAAGTTGGAGATAAAATAATTAAAATACCTTTTAATAAAATTCTATTTTTTGAAACCTCAACCTTTATAAGAAAAATTGTCTTACACGGTGAAAATAGATATATAGAATTTATAGCTCAAATGAAAGATGTAGAAGAAAAGTTAGATTCAAGATTTTATAGATGTCATAAGTCATATATAGTAAACAAGGATAATATAGAAGAGATAGACGTTAAAAAAAGAATAATATATATGAAAAATGGAGAAGAATGTTTAGTTTCTATAAGGCATATGAAGAATTTAATAGGTGATTAGACACTTGTATTAAGGAGACAGAAGATGGATCAATATAGCTCAGTGGTTTTTTGCACTTTGTTTACATACATAATTATAGTTAATTTATCTTATTTTGAAATAGATTTTAAAGAGCTTATAATTGCTATGATATTAACGTTAATAGCATCAACAATAGCATTTGAAATAAAACATTATTTAAAGATGCTTCCAATGTTAATTGGTGGAGGATTATATATATACATAAATACTAAAAAAGTACTACATAGCATAGCATATTCACTAACTTCAATAATGTTGCTTATAATGGTCGATTATGCTTTATGTGCATTATATTATATGTTGTTTAACATAAATGGTGTAGGGCCGGAATTTACATTAAAATTTATGGCATTAGAGTTAATAGTAATGTTTTTAGTAAGTAAAGTGTTAGGGAAACTCTTAAAGAAAGCAAATCTAAAAATAATAGATGTTTTATTTAATAGGAAGTTTCTTATATTAATGACAATAGCACTGGTTTTAATATTAATAAAAATCTATACTAGCGTAGCTGCTAAAGGTATTGATGGAACATATATTAATGCATTTTTGTTTTTTATTTTATGCATCTTAATAATTATAATAATATATGTAATGTTTAGAGTTACAACAAAAGAAGCAGAATTAAAAAGTAAGCAGATTAATTTTGAAATTTTACAAAACTATACTACAAAAGTAGAAGGTATGTATAGTGATATGAGGTCTTTTAAACATGATTACGCTAATATAATATCATCAATGATGGGATATATAGATGAAGAAGACATGACAGGTTTAAAAAAGCATTTCTATGAAAACATATTACCCTTAAACAAAAAGATTGGAAAAAATGATTCAGAAATAGGACGTCTTAGGCAGATAAAAGTGCCTGAGATTAAAGGACTATTATCATTAAAACTAATAAGAGCACAGGAAATGGGCATAGAAGTCTTAATTGATATAAAGGAACCCATAGAACAAATAAGTATGAACATAATAGATTTGACTAGAGTACTAGGCATATTATTAGATAATGCTATAGAGGCTACAGAAGAATGTGTTTTACCTAAAATTAAGGTAGGATTTATAAAAGACAACCAGTCCCTAATAATAGTTATATGCAATAGTTACAAGGGGGATATACCATCTGTAGAGAAGCTTTATAAAAAGGGGTTTTCAACTAAAGGTGCCAATAGAGGAATAGGTCTTACAAGTTTAAGAGAGATAATAAATAAATATGAAGCTATTTATCTAGACACCTTAATCGAAGATAGAGAGTTTACACAAACTATAACTCTAGATAAAAACTTTAAAGATAACCATTAATTATATTTTGGTTGTTATAATTACATATTAAAATACTCTGCTTTGAATTTATCTTAAGCAGAGTATTATTTTATTCTAATCCCTCTAAAAATTTTAAATAAGATTGTGGAAATATATTTATAAAAACTTTTTTACAGATGTACAACTGTACAATCGTACACCTGTACATCTGTAAAATTGTTAATTTGTTAATTTGTACACCTGTACAATTGTACAAGGTTAACAAAATATTGAGATATATAATTTATACAAAAACTTTTAATAATTAGAATTTTTTGTCCAATATTTTCTATTAATTTACGAATATATGGTAAAGAAACTTATTAGGAGGGAGTAATATGAATAAAGAAATAGCCAAACTGTTAAATGAAAACACTTATGATGAGGATGAGATAGAAAGTTATATGAGCTTTTCTGATATTGATGACAACAGTTTAAATAGGATAACAAATGATGTTAGGACAAGAATAGCTAGAGGTGGGCTTAAGAAAAGTGGATTACGTGTCCAAGAAATGTTGGAGCAAGGTGAATTTATAGAGAAAACTATTAAAGGTACGGATATAGATGTTTTAGAGGATTCAATTATGATAAACATGATAGCTAAAATACCATTTATGTCTGGTGATGGTTACTCTTTTAATAGGTTAATGTTTTGCACAAATAAGAGAATTATGATAACTTCAGCCAATTATTATAACAACCCATTTGTAACAGAGAGTTATTTAAAAGAAGAAATCAAAAAGATAAGTTTAGGTAAAAAGGTTAAAAGGCAATTTAGACTTAAAAGGTTGCTTGAAAGTAATTTAAGTTTAACAAAAGCTCTTATAACACTTGTAGCTGCAATACCTTTTTTATTTTCAATAGGAGCTGCAGGAGGTACGTTAGCCGCTGGAATATATTTTGCTACAAAGTCTGAAGTTTTAGCATTGCTTGGTTTTTATAGCGCTATATTAGGTCTTGGATATATTGTAGTAGTAAGACCTAAACTTATCACAGAAGTTTTATTAGAAACTAAGGATGGTAAAAGTTATGATGTAATTATTAGAAACGAGGATTATAAAGAAATCCATGAGTATTTAAACACTTTTCTAGTTAGGGGGGAGGAGTTTGACAGATAGAGATATAGTCACAGGTATACTAAATAGAAAAGAAGATGCTTTGGAAGAGCTTAAAAATAATTATGGACGCCTTCTTTATGGTGTTATAAATAAGATATTATCATCTTTTTGTGGGGTAATGGATATAGAAGAGTGTTTTAATGATGCGCTTATGAGTATATGGGAAAATATTGATTGTTATGATGAAACTAAAGGGGAACTCAGAAATTTTCTAATATCTGTAGCAAAATTTAGAGCTTTAGATTATAAGAGAAAAATAAGTAAGCAGAAAATAAATCTTGAGTTAAAGGATGAGATCTATAAAGATACAGATGACATTCAAATCGATGATGAAGGTTTTTACAAACTTATAGAGAATTTAAAAGAAAAGGATAAAGTTATATTCGTAAAAAAGTATTTACTGGATGAGTCTGTAGATAAAATAGCTAAAGATATAAATATGCCAAAAGATACAGTATACAAACGGTTAATGAGAGGAAGAGAGAAAATAAAAGAATATATTGAGAATTAGGGAGGGGTATTAATGACTGCTAATTATGTGAAGCTTTTTCCAATCATGTATGTAGTTAATTCAACAGATGAGGTTTTAAGAAATCTGTATTTTACCTATGAAGGAATGATGGGACCAGATGTAAAAATTAAAAAGATAGGTAAGGGTAGTATGGAGTCTACAGCTATTGTAACTAAAAATGCAAATGAATTTAAAAAAATATTTATGTATCATTATGATAAAGAGAATATAAAACACGAATATATAATAACTAATAGAATATTATGGGGAGATAATAGGGATAGAAAAATTGAAATATTAGGTGTTAATGAGGATGGTTCATACAAACTTAAAATAGAGCATGATTTTGTATTGGTATAATAAAGAAAAGCTAGAATGCTAAATAGGTGCATTCTAGCTTTAGTTATATTAATGTTAGAAATCTAGTCAAAATACTTGGAAGAGTGAGTCTACTTTACGTATTTATTAAGAAAGTCACTAATTTTTTTCTCATAACCTTCTTTATCTTCTCTATAAGCTGTTGCATGAGTAGCATTAGGAACAACAAATAGATCTTTTTCACTGCTACATGCTTCATATAGTTCATAAACCATTTCATAAGGAACAAAGGTATCTTTATCTCCATGGATAAATAAGGTTGGTGTATTAGATTTAGAAACCTGCTTAATAGCTGAGGCTTCACCGAAAAAGTATCCGGCCTTTATTTTAGTTAATAGGCTTGTGGTATTAACTAAAGGGAAGGATGGAAGGTTGTACATTCTTTTCATCTGGTAAGACAATTCAGCTTTTACTGAGGTATAAGCACAATCTGAAATTATAGCTTTTACATTGCCAGGAAGAGTTTCACCACTAGTCATTAAAACTGTGGCTCCACCCATGGATACACCATGTAATATTATTTCGGCCTTTGGATTAATATTTGCAATTATATAATCGATCCATTGCAAGTAATCTTTTCTATCATGCCAACCAAAACCTATATAATCTCCTTCACTTTCGCCATGACCTCTATTATCAGGCATTAAAACATTATACCCTAAAGTCTCATAATAAAATTTTGCATATTGGGACATCTCTTTAGCTTTACTAAAATATCCATGAACAATTATAGCAGTTTTATTGGTAGGTTTATTTGCTTTAAGATAATAGCCACGAAGCTTCAAATTATCAAAAGATGTGATTTCTATATCCTCATATCCAATCTCGTCAAGCCAAGTTTTTCTAGGGGTTACGGCAGGGACTGATTGCTTGAAATCTAGAGATGTGTCACCCTTTAAGAAATCTTTGCTTGTACGAGCTACTGATAAATCATAAAAATAGAAGCTTGCCAAAGTTAGTCCTATTAATAATATAAGAGTTATTAAGAGTAACGTAATCCTTAGTAAAATTTTCATTAATTCAGTCCTTTCTATAGTTTTATTGTATTTATAATAATATATTAGCTTACATAAGACAATTGGTTATTAAATGAAATAAAGTATAACGATTATTACATAATTTGCAACGTTTACTACATATTTCACACAAATAAATTTATGTATGATAGAATCAAAATAATAAAAATAAAAGGAGGGATATAGATGAAATATGAAGAACCTAAAACTAAGGAAAGAAGCAAAGTTAAAGGGATGTTTTTTATTAGTTTGCTCGTTATTATATACATATTGTTAAGAATAAACATTCCCTCTTTTAATAATAATGAAAACTTAGGTTTATTAATATTTATATTTATAATTTTAACTATAACTTTTAGAAAAAAAATTTCTTAGGAAATATTTTAAAAGCCCTCTCTAAAATTTTTCAGAGAGGGCTTTTATTAAATTTCAGATTTAGTTTTGTTAGTTGAGAGCATTAAGGTGAATAGTAATCCTACACCAGCTATAATAGCAGCACCAATGAATAGTTTAGCGAAACCGCCATTTAATACACTTTGGAAGGTAGATTCTATTGTAGCTCTATTTGTATCTAAAGATAATAGATAACTAGATTTAATTCCCTCTATAATAGAATCAGACGAAACATTAGGAGGTAAGGTGTTAGCTAAAGATGCTTTAATCATAGGACTTACTTTATCTATCATAGATAGAGCAAAGTTTTTAATTGCATCAAATATTGTAGTTACATCAGCATTTTGTAATGATGATAATGTATCACTTGCCATTCCACCTCCGCTTAAAGCTGATACGGGCATTCCCTCAGGTTGAGGGAGAACCTTCATAAGTTCAGGAGCCATATTTTTGCCTGCATCTGCTATAAAATTAATCAATATATTTGGAGAAATAGCTACTCCTATGGAACGAATAAGAGAAAGTGTTGCTTGAGCTGAAGAAGTTTCATTTTTAGGAACATAGCTTTGCATTAAATAATTTAAAGGTGTTCCCATATAAAAGCCCATTCCAATTCCTATAAATGCTAAACCAATAAATAGAGTTATTGGAGAGTTTGTTTTGGCTGTTATAAGTGATAAAGTAAGAGTGCCTATAATTGTAGATATAAAGCCTATTGTAAGTATAAATTTTGCCGAGTATTTATCTATCAATTTACCGCCTAAAGGTGCGGACACTCCAGAAAATACAGCCATTAAGGTTACTAAATAGCCACCAGAACCAGTCTTTAGCTTAAGAACATTTTCCCCAAATTGAGGAACAAAAACAATACCCATAAGACCAGAACCTACAATGAAACTTATTATTAAAGTTAGTGTTATGTTTCTATCTTTAAAGTATTTTAAGTTTATGACTGGATTTTTAGCTCGCTTTTCAACATATATGAATACAGGTACCAATAAAACAAATATTATTAAAAATGGATAAACACTAATAGATTTTATAGAATTAATAAAGTCATGGAAGTTTAAGTTAGTTAATGCATACATTAGTGAAAGAATAAGAGCACTAACAACTATGCTTCCTTTTGTATCTAGCTTACTGTTAGGATTTTTTGAGCTTTCATCTGTAGTAAGTTTTGATAATATAAGAATGACTAATACTATAGGTACATTGATAAAGAATAAAAATCCCCAGTTATCATTACCTACTAGGCTTAATAGGCCAGAACCTATAGTAGGGCCTAAAGTGGTTGCAATACCATATATAGCACCAACCATACCTAGAGCAGAACCTCTTTTTTCAGGAGGAAAAGTCTCGCCTATATATGCTGTAGCAATAGGCATAATTCCGCCACCACCTATAGCTTGAATAACTCTAGCTACTAAAAGAAGGGTAAACCCACCATAAAAATCTGAGATACCACAAAGTAAAGAACCTACTCCAAATATTAGTATGCTGATAGTATATATTTTTTTCTTACCATATATATCAGAGAGCTTTCCTGATATTGGCATGGTAACAGCGTAAGCTAAAGTATATATGGTTATCATCCATATAGAACTACTGGCATCAATTCCAAAGGAGTTAGCTATTACTGTTCTAGCAGGAGAAACTATACCGGTATCCATAGCCCCTATGAATATACCTAATAAAAATAATATAAGTGCTAAAGTTTTTTTGTTATTCATTTAATACACTCCTTTTATGAACTATGTTCACATAAATTTAAAAAATATATTTAGGAGATACTCCTAAATATTTATAGTACTAATAAACTGTAAAATTCCTCAAAAGTAATATATTTGGTTTTAGCCATATTATTAAAGTTATATATTATAAAAGCAGCTAATTTTTTTACTTCTAAATTAGTATTAAGAGTGCTTTTATGCAAAACAAGAATTTCTTCTACAGCTTCATATAATGGTGCCATTGTTGACATATCTTGCTTATAACTGCAATTATCAGAGGACATTTCAATAAAAATAGATATATGATCACTTAAAAACCCATCTATACAAAGGTATATTTGAAAAAGTTTATTTTTTAAACTTATATCTGCCTTTACAATGGATTTAACAGAATATATTATATTAGCCCAATCTCTTTCAAAGATAGCTATAGCCATTTCCTCTTTATTTTTAAAGTAATTATAAAAAGTTCCTGTACCAATTCCGCAGGCCTTAGTTATTTCTCTTATATTTAAATTTTTATAATTAGAATTAGTTAAAGCTTTTTTTCCTTCATCCAAAATTAATTCTCTTATGTTTTCTATAATCTTTGGCAAATCTAATCCCTCTCTTTATATGAACCATGTTCATATTATAGACCTATGAGAAATTTTTTGCAATAGTATTATATAAAGAAAAAGAGTCAATTAACACGAAACGGTTGATTGACTCTTTAACTGTTTTTAAATTATATAGATACCAAAACAAGGTTTTGGATTATCACTTTATGATAACTTAGGTTTAAGAAATCTTTTTGGTTCTTTAACTTTTGGAGTAAGAGTTCTCTTCATGAAAAAGATAGATGTTATTGCAGATATTAAATCTGATAAGGGATAAGCAATCCAAGCTCCCATGGCTCCAAATGAATTAATTAGTATTATTGCTAGAGGAATAAATATTATTATTTGTCTATAAACTGAAAGTAAAAAAGACTTTCCAGATTCCTCTATAGCTTGATAGTAGTAAATTCCAATATAATATATCCCTACTACTGGAAGGATAGATATACATATTCTAAAAGCAGTTATGGTTTCTTTTAATAATTCAGCTTCTTTAAGGAAAAATCCTATTATAGATGGAGTGAATAACATAAGTACGCTCCATATTGCTAAGGAGAATATAGTTACCCATTTTATAGAAACCTTTAAGGCTTTAAGCATTCTTTCTCTATTTTCTGCACCATAGTTATAAGAAACTATAGGTTGCATAGATGAGCTTACTCCTATTATTGTAACAAACATAAACATAGAAACCTTTGTTATAACTCCTATCATAATTATAGCATTGTCTCCAGCTGTTGATAAAAGTAAGTTATTAAGTACTACTGAAACTACAGCATCTGAAATTTCTATAACAAAAGTTGAAAAACCTATAGTAAATATATCTTTTATTAAACTGCTAGAAAACTCTTTGCTTAATCCAGAAGCAGTAATATCTAGTTTTAAAGTATTCTTTGTTTTATAGAATTTATAACTTATAAATAGGAAAGCTATAAATTGAGATATTATTGTTGCAATAGCTGCACCTTTTACTCCATAGCCAAGCATTGCAACAAATAAGTGATTTATAAATACATTAGCAATAGCACCTAAAGAGTTTGCATAGAGATTTATTCTAGTATCACCTAAAGAGGTCATTATATATCCCATAACTATTGTTAGTCCCTGAAATACTGTTCCTATAAGAATTATAGATATATAGTCTTCAGCAAATGGATATAAATTTTCACTGGCCCCTAATTTAGTTATTATAGGTTGATGAAATACATATATTATTAAAGATAAAATTCCTAAAGATAACAGTGTCATTATTATACTGTTTATTATTGTTTTTTTTATGCCATTATAATTTTTCTCTCCTAGATTTTTAGCAACAAAGGTAGAAGTTCCAACTGAAATCAACATACCTATGGATGTCATAAATCTTTGTACAGGAAAGGCTATGGTTAATGCTCCTATAGCGTTAGAACCGATGTATCTACCTACATATATAGTATCTACCATGTTATAAAGTTCAACTACTAAGAGAGAAATCATTGCAGGAATAGCAAACTTTAATAAAGTTTTTCCTATTTTACCTTCTGTAAATATTTTATCATTAACTCCCATAGCCCTCACCTCCTTTAACATTATTAATCTCATAATAATATTATAAGTCAGCGATTCAGTTAATTTGAGTGACTTAAATGAGGTGTTTGAGGTATTAATATGGGCATATAAGAATAACTAATAATGCACAAAAAGCATAAAAAACTTAAAATAAACAACATTAAACCTAGGATTAGTACTTTTTTAAGGTAGTTTATTAGATATTTTGTCTGGTAAATATTAATCGAAACATATAAATATGGTATAATATTTGAAATAACATTTACCAAACTATAGGAGAGTGATTTTTTTGGATTCAAGTTATACGTTGCAGATAATAGTGCTTATATTTCTACTTTTATTATCTGCGTTTTTTTCAGCATCGGAAACAGCACTTATGTCTTTAAGTAAAATAAGAATAAGGCATATGGTTGAAGATGGGGTTAAGGGAGCTAAATTAATAGAAAAACTTACAGAAGACCCAAACAAACTTCTTGGAAGTATATTGGTTGGAAATAATGTAGTAAATATAGGAGCATCTGCATTAGCTACATCAGTGGCTATGAAGACGTTTGGTGAATCAGGAGTAGGAGTAGCTACTGCAATAATGACTATTTTAATACTTATATTTGGAGAAATAACACCTAAATCAATAGCAAAGCAAAGGTCAGAAGGGGTTGCGTTAAAGGTTTCAAGCAGTGTGAATATAATAGTGAAAATTTTAAGACCCTTTGTAGCAATATTTACATTTATATCTTCTACCGTATTAAAGTTGTTTGGAGGAGATTTAAATAAAGATCAACCATTTATAACTCAAGAAGAGCTAAAAACTATGGTTGATGTAGGTGAAGAGGAAGGCGTTTTAGAAGAAGAAGAAAAGGAAATGATCTTTAATGTGTTTGAATTTGGTGATATTCAAGTTAAAGATGTAATGGTTCAAAGAGTAGATATAGTGGCATTAGGTTTAGACTCAACCTATGATGATGTTATAGATATAATTAAGGAAGAACAGTTCTCTAGGATTCCTGTTTATAATGATAGTATTGATGATATTATAGGAATAATGTATGTTAAGGATTTAATTCTTTTAAATAATAAAGATAACTTTAAGGTTCAGGATTGTATAAGAGAAGCCTATTATACCTTTGAATTTAAGAAGGTAACAGAGCTATTTAAAGAGATGAAAAAAAGTAGAAATCATATGGCTGTTGTATTAGATGAATATGGTGGAACGGTTGGAATAGTGACTATAGAAGACTTATTAGAAGAAATAGTTGGAGAAATAGAGGATGAGTATGATGAGCTAGAGGAAGAAATTGAAGTTGTTAAAGAGGATGAATATATTGTAGATGGTAGAATAAGATTAGATGATTTAAGTGAGTTAATAGGTGTAAAAATGGAGTCTGAGGAGTTTGATTCTATAGGAGGATTTGTTATAGGTCAACTAGGAAGAATACCAGAACCTAAGGAAGAAGTAAGCTATGAAAACATGAGGTTTGTAGTTGAAGAAATAGATAAAAATAGGATTAAAAAAGTTAGGATATTTACTTAAGAGGAGAGGTTTTCCATTGAGTTATATGAAAGAAGCTATTAAAGAAGCTTATAAAGCTCTGGAGAAGGATGAGGTGCCTGTTGGAGCTGTAATAGTAAAAGATGGTCATATTATAGCTAGAGCCCATAATTTAAGAGAAAGTTTAAAGTCTTCTTTAGCACATGCAGAGGTATTAGCTATAGAAGAAGCTTCTAGATGTTTAGGGGATTGGAGATTAAATGGTTGTGAATTATATGTAACCTTAGAGCCTTGTGTTATGTGTGCTGGAGCTATAATTCAAAGTAGAATAAGCAAGTTATTTATAGGAACTTTTGATCCTAAACTAGGGGCGTGTGGATCAGTTGCAAATATAATTAATCATCCACACTTAAGTAGTTTTGTAGAAGTGAACTGGACTTATGATACAGAATGTAGCGAAATATTAAGTAACTTTTTTAAAAATAAGCGTAAAAAAAATTGACCACTATGTATTAGTGGTCAATTTTTAATATGCTGCCATTTGATAGTTGTTTAATGGTCCCTGATACACTATTTCAGCAGAAGGTATTTCTAATAAATCCATAGGCTCTACAAAGTTTAGAGGCTTGTCAAATTCATAGACATTAGTTTCTTTAAGTAAATAAGCAATCATTTCTGAACAAAAGAACTTGTCCCTCGCTTGATACTCCTTGTTAAATAATTTAAAGAATATTCCTATTAAGTTATATTTAACTTGTTTTCTATTAAAATCTTTAAGTATTGAATTCATTTGAGTGTATTGAGTTGCGTCTACAGTTATTTTTATTACTACAGATGGACAATTTGGATAAAATGAAAAAACACCCTTATTTATTTCTTCTTTTTTAAATTCTCCTAAAAACGGGTTTCTAGCATACTTTCTGCACATGCTGTACATACTGCTTAATTCTTCATCAAGAGAAATGGAAGAATGAGTATATTGTTTTTTTGTGTATAAACGTATAGCTCTAGCATAAAATGTACCTGTTGCTGTAAGTACAATATAAATATCTCTCATCGTCTTAATCACCTCATAGTTTTTATCAAGTAATATAATTATATAACATTAAGTCATATAAGTGTATTTAATAAATCTTAAATTTATATAAAGAATTAATAAAAGTGTTGGAGGTAGTGTAATGAATTTGGCATTATTGGGTTTCGGTGGAGTAGGAAAATCATTTATAAAGCTATTGGTTGATAAAAATGATGAACTTATAGACCAAGGATTAAATATTAATGTAGTAGCTATATTAAATTCTAAGGGAGGAGTTTATAGTAGTGATGGCATAGATTTACAGAAATTATGTGGTTTAAATGATTTAAGAGAACATTCATTATGGAATAAGGACTTAGATTATAGAGAAGTGTTAAATTCTAATTGTGTGGATTTAATGGTAGAGTTAACACACACAAATAAAGAAACTGGAGAACCGGGGTTAAGTCATATAAGATATGCACTTGATAACAGGATAAATGTAGTGACTGGAAATAAGGGACCTATATTATTAGCATATAGTGATTTAAAAGAGCGGGCATTAAAGAGTGGAGTGTCTATGGGGCTGGGGTGTACTACAGGAGGAGCTCTACCTTCTTTGAATTCTGGATTAATAGAATTAGCAGGTTCTAAAATTTTGTCTATAGAAGGGATATTAAATGGTACAAGTAATTTTATATTAGATGAGATGGAAAGTAAGAGTATATCCTTTAATGAGGCATTAGAATTAGCCAAGAATTTAGGAATAGCTGAGGCGGATCCATCTTTGGATATAGAAGGATGGGATACTGCAATAAAAATGACTATAATGGCAAATGTTATTATGAATAAAAATATATCACTAAAAGATATAAATGTGGAAGGTATAACCCATTTAAAAAAAGAAGATATAGAAAAAGCAAAGAAAAATGGGTCTAAATACAAGTTAGTAGGACTTATATCTAATATAGATAATAATGTTTCAATAGAGGTCAAACCTAGATTAGTAGAAAAAAATAATGTTTTAGCTTCAATTAATGGTAAAAATAAAGGTTTGAGATTTAAAACTGATACTTTAGGGGAATTAGTTGTTATGGGTGGGGCATCTGGAACTATAAATGCAGCTGCTTCTATTTTAAGAGATATCATAAACATACATAAAGGATATAAATATTAATTTAAATTAGAAAATTTTTACAATAACAAATCACACATATCGAAGGTCCTCCATATTATATTATTGAAACTAATATAGAATCCTATAATTTTAATAAGGAGGATAAAAAATGCAAGATAATTTTGAAGTTAATGGTTTAGCAAGGCAACAAGAAATCATAGATGAATGTATAATAGCTAAAAAAGTATACGGAAAGTGTAAACAAAAAGATTGTTTAAGCACTTTTTCTCCTAACACTTGTTGTGGTTGTTCTAGCCATGAAATCTCTAAACATGGTGATTTAGATCCTATACCTATAACAGCGTTAGCGCTAGCAGCACCAGCTATAAACCCAGCTATTATAGCTGTTCTAGTATCCAATGTTCCTGGGGACTCTTTAGCATTTACTGAACCTGTAACATTATTAATAGTTGATTCAGTAATTACTGGAATTACAACTAGTGTTGTTCAAAGTCCATTCTGTGAAAATGGCTATTGGAATGTAAATATAACTTATAATTTTACTATAACACTAACTGTTACAACTGCTGGAGGAGTAAGTGAAACTTTAATTGCAACAACATCTTTCAGTAAGGTTGCTTATTTATTTGGAGGAGAAACAGGAAATTCAACTATTTATACTTTTGACTCAACAACTGTTCCTCAATTCGTTATAAATCCAGAAGCACCAAACGTATTTGTTCAAGCAATTGTTAATCCATTAGCAGCTACTTTAGTTCCTATAGATGTTGAGGGCGTTCTACAATATGTTCCTAATGCAGTAATAGGATTGTTTACTATAATTAAACTTTATAGAATTGTTAATTTATCAGTATCTTCAGCAGGACCTTGCGAGCTTCCAGATTGTGAAACAATCATTCCTGGAGACCCATGCAAGTATTTTGATACTTTAGATTTTCCAATGGATTGTTTTGATCCACCATCTTCAAATGATTATTTCTGCGGAGAATAAAGGAAGATACTATCAACCCCCTGTAAATTTAAGATATGGGGGTTGATTTACGTAATACAAAGGAGGCTGTTATGAAAATTGCTTATATAGTTGTTTTTTACTCTAATAGTGAGTGCCTACAGCTTTTTAAGATACTAAAGAATAAAGAATTTGATATAAGTATGATTGCAACACCATGCACAATTACAGCTGGTTGCTCTCGTGCAATAGAATTTACTGAGAACGATCTTGATAAAGTAATAGAGGAGATTAAGAGCAATTCAATAAGAATTAGAAATGTATATAAAAGAGTGATTAATGGGAAAAGCCTACGTTATGTTCTTGTGAAGATATAGGAGGATTTAAATGATATATTTAGATAATGGAGCTACTTCTTTTCCTAAGCCTCGTAGTGTATATGAAGAGATGATAAAGTGTGTAAGGGATTATTGTGCTAATCCAGGAAGAGGTGCTCATGATATGTCTATAAGATGTGATATGGAGATATATGAGTGCAGAGAAAGGATAGCTAAACTTTTTAATATAGATAATCCATTAAATGTGATTTTCACAGCAAATGCTACAGATGGATTAAATATAGCTATACATGGGTTATTAGAAAAAGGAGATCACATTATTACCTCTTACCTTGAGCATAATTCGGTATTAAGACCTGTTAAGCAAAAAGAGAGACAAGGAGTTGAAGTATCTTTATTAAAAGGTGATAAAGATGGACTTCTTTCAGTAGATGAAATAGAAAAAGAAATTAAATCTAATACTAAAGCTATAATAATAAATCACGGTTCAAATGTAATTGGGACAATTCAAGATATAAAAGCTATTGGGGACTTGGCTAGAAGGAATAATATTAAGTTTATAGTTGATGGAGCTCAAACTGCCGGAACTATAGAAATAGATATAGATAAGTATAATATAGATCTTTTAGCGGTACCTGGACATAAAGGTTTATTAGGCCCTCAAGGAACAGGAGCTTTGATTATAAATAAAAATGTTGCTTTAAAAGAGCTTAAGTACGGAGGGACAGGAAGTCAATCACATAGCTTAGAGCAACCTCAATTTTTACCTGATAAGTTTGAGAGCGGGACTTTAAATACACCAGGAATTGTAGGTTTAAATAGCGGACTAAAGTTTATTGAAGATGAGGGTATTAACAATATAAGAATAAAAGAAAAGACTCTTGTAGATTTTTTATTAGGTGAATTTGAATGTATGCCTTTTATAGAATGTTATGGGACAAATTCTAAAGATAGCTCAGCTATAATATCGATAAATATAGAAGGTATGGAAAGCTCTGAAGTAGGAAAATTATTAAATAAAAAAGATATATACGTAAGGACTGGGTATCATTGTGCTCCATTAGTGCATAAGGTTATAGGGACTGAAAAACGGGGAACCGTAAGGATAAGTCCAGGTTACTTTAATACACTTGATGAAATGAAGCAACTATTGATTGAATTGAAAAAAATATATATCAATAAATAAATATTAAGGATACTGAAATTTCTAGAATCAGAAACTTCAGTATCCTTCTCTATTCAAAAAATTTTTTTAATATAGAGCCTCTTGAGGTCTTTAAGGTCTCAATTTCGTTTTGCAAAGTTTTTATCTCCAATCTGAGGTTTGATATAGTGGATTCTTTATCTAATAATTGAAGTTTAAGTTTAGATACAGTATCACTATTTTCTTGTAATAAGGTAATCCTATCAAAAAGCTCCTTGTTGCTTAAAGTCAAAGAATCTATGACTTTACGCTTATCAGATAACTTCTCTTGTAGGTCAGATACAATACTATTTAAGTTTTTTATTAGGATGTCCTTATCCTTTAGTCTTCTTTCATATTCCTGAACTGTAGAAGAATTTTTTCTTAAGGAATCTTCTTTTAAGGCTCTAATTTCATTATCTTTGGATTCAACAGTTGTCCTAGTTCTCTCTAGTTGAGATATGTCATTTTTTAAATTTGAAATATCTAAATTTAATTTGTTTATTAAGCGTTCTTTTTCAATAAGTTGCCTTTCATAATATAAGGTTGTATCCACTTTTTTTGTCGCGGCACTATGTTTAGGTTCATTATTTATAACTCTTGATATTAAAGATAATACTGAATATTTCAATTTATTATTTTCATATAATATAAAAGCAGATGTAAAAGAAACGCTATCCAAATCACTTTGAACAATATATTTTTCTATTTTGCTTTCTTTAGAATAAGGAATAGTATCTATAGATATTAGATCTCCGCCAACAGATAAAAGATTTAGAAATAATTTATTCTTAAAGGTATAGGTTAAGTAAAAGTGGTCTTTTTCATATATAAGATATGAATAGTTATTTACATTTTCTGTTGTCTTTAAAGTTTTTCCTTTGAAAACATTGTCTATTATAATTCCATATCGCAAGAAAGAATTATAATTGTCCTTTATAGAATAACTAAGAGCTGATAGATTATTTTCTCCTAATATAAATGAATAATCATAAGGAAGAAGAGGAGATTTATCTAAAGTTATGAATGATCCCCAGGCATATTTAGTAGGTGAAAATGCTCTATAACCTATATAGTAGTCTTGAGATTTCTTTAGATATAATACAATTAAATCAGTAGAGTTAACAGTAGCTATAAAGGGAAAATCAGTAATTTTTTGAATTCTATCAATTAAAACTGGTGCAGTTATATACAAATTAGAATCAATTATTCTATGATAAAGGCTTAATGAGCTATTATCGTATCTTGTATATATTAAATTTAACGAGTTATTTAGAGAAATAACTTGAATATACTCCATATCAAAAGAGTAATTTAATAAAGTATTTTCTCTTATGCCTAAGTCACTATAAGTGTAAAACATTAAGGCTTTAGTTGAGGATATAGCTAATATATAGATATATCCATTGTTACTCAAAATAACCGAAAGTAACTTATGACAGTCTTTTATTAAAGAAACCTCCTCTCCAGAAGAATCTTCTTTCAATATTGTATAACAAATTTCGTTTTTATAGTTTTTATAAAATGCCCATAACTCTTCATTTTTCATGATTAAAAACTCATCTTTTTTATATGAAATCATATTTCCTCCTAAATAATTAATTTCCTTATAAAATATATGATAAGTAATAATGTAATATTTAAAAGAATATAAATATTAAAGTAAATATAGGAAAAATATTTATGTGAGGGCGTAGAATGGCAAAAAAATGCACAGTAGAAATAGTAGGCGGTTTTTTATCCTGGGGTAAAACTTCATTTATTAATGCTTACTTGGAAGAAACTTTGACTAAGGATGAAAAAGTACTTATTATGCAGTGTGAAAAGGGCAACACAGAAATAAGAGATGATTTAAAGTCTGATGATAGAGTTGTTATAAAGGAATTTAGAAGCAACGCCCAAATAGATAAGAGAGTGTTAAATAGAGCTATAAACTTTCATGAACCACATAGAATAATAATAGAAGCAAATGGGGTACAAACTGTAAATAATCTTATAGAAAATGTAGATGCATCAAAAGGAACTTTAGGGGCTTTATTCGTAATTGTAGATGGAAGGATTATTGAGATATTTCTAAAAAGTATGGGAGCTATCATATTATCTTACATTCATAGAGCAAATATGATAATAATAAATAATTGCGGAGATCTTCTCGATGAAAAAAAGAATAAGGTTGAGGATACTATTATGGGTCTAAATAAGGATTCATACATATTGATAAGTAAATCAATAGATTCGCTACAAGAAGAAATTAAAAGCAGCAAAATAATAAGTAAGGGAATATACAAAATGATAACGGATTATTTTAAAAATATGTGAATAGGGGGTGGGTAAGAATTAATGGCTTTAAATGATATGTTTAAAAGTTTTTGCGTTTTATTTATTGGGATATTTATAGAAGCTATTCCTTTTATTTTAATAGGTGCTTTAGTAGCAGGTATTATTACCACCTTTTTGACTGAGGAATTAATAAAGAAAGTTCTACCTAAAAACAAGTTAGGAGGAGCCATAGTAGCATCACTATTAGGGCTCTTTTTTCCTCTATGCGAATGTGCCACTGTTCCAGTAACTAGGGGACTTGTAAAAAAAGGTGTTCCTACAAACATAGCAATTACATTTATGCTTGCTGCACCTATAGTAAATCCTGTGGTTATGCTATCTACATATCAAGCATTTGGTCAAAGTGCTAAGGTTTTGTTATTAAGGGTAGGTATAGGGATAGTATTAGCCATAATTATTGGTTTTTTATTAGAGGTTCTAAATAATAACAAATATGTTCTAAAAGAAGGAAATATAAGCTTTACTTGTGACTGTGGATGTGAAGAACTTAAAAAAGAGAAAAGCCTTAAGGTATTAATAAGACATATAGGTGAAGAGTTATACAGCATAGGTAAATATTTAATAATAGGAAGTACATTAGCTTCTTTATTTCAAGTGGTAATACCCACTGATATTGTAAATAGACTAGCTGTTAATAAATTGTTAGCTGTAATTGTTATGATGGTTTTAGCTTATTTATTATCACTTTGTTCTGAGGCAGATGCTTTTGTTGCTAGAAGCTTTTTAACTCAATTTTCATTAGGTCCAGTTATGGCATTTTTAATACTTGGACCTATGTTAGATTTAAAAAATAATTTAATGCTTTTTAGTGGGTTTAAGAAAGGGTTTGTGTTTAAACTTATGTTTTTAGTATTTTCTTCATGTTTTATAGTAGGTTGCTTAATATAGGAGGTATGGATGAAGAAATTTAATTTAAATGAATTTATATGGTTTTTGTGTTTGACATTTATTGATTTGTACTTGATATACTTATTAAAAACTGAAGGACTCTACAATTATGTGCATCCCAAAATGTTTTATTACACTGTATTTGCAATAATATTGATAGGAATTATTTCTTTGTTTCAATTAACTAGAGTATTCACAATTCCTTCAAGACAAGGGGTTAAAAAAGGTTATGGTATTTTTTTTATCGCTTTTATTTTGATGATGTATGGAAGAGAAGTAAGTGGAATAGAAGCTACTGAATATAAGGGAGTAACACTAATATTAAACAATCAGGATATACATGAAGATAAAGAAAGTCATGAAAAGATTAATGAGACGGGAATAATTAAATTTGATAAAGAACATTTTTTTTGTTACTTTGAGGAGCTTCAGGAGAATCCTAAAAGTTATTTAGGGAGAGAAGTCGATATAAGTGGCTTTGTATATAAGGTAGAAAAAGAGAAGGGGATTTTTTATCTAGGTAGAAGTGTACTTAATTGTTGTGTGGCTGATTCTCAGAACTTAGCATTAGTATTTAAGGCTGATGAAGCAAACATGCCAGAAAAAGGACAGTGGCTTCAGGTAAATGGAGTTATAAATGTTAATGAAGTAGAGTATAAAGGAAACAAGGTAGCCTTACCAACTATTAAGGTGAAATCAACAAACAGAATTCCAAATGACCAAAATGAATTCTTATATAAAGAAGCTTGAATTAATCTTATAGAAGCCCCTTTTGGGGCTTAATTTATTTCCCTGTTATTATGAACCCACGTTTTTTGTTATACTAGTTTTATTAGAGTTTGTTACTTAGGAGAATAATATGAAACTTGGAAATAAAATAATGTTATTAACTATTGTAGTAATTATGGCGGTTATAGGGGTAATTTCTAACTTCGCCATGAAAATGGTTAGAGATAAAGTAAATGCAAAAAATGAAAACTATCTATTAGATACTGCTGAAGCTGTAGCTTCTGTACCACTTATAGAAGATGAACTTGAGAAGGGTGTTAATAACTTCAAGATTCAGACATTTACAGAAAAACTTAATTTAAAAATGAAGGTTAATTTTATAGTTGTTATTGATATGAATGGAATAAGGTATTCTCATCCATTAAGACAATACATAGGTATGCCTTTTGAAGGTGGAGATGATAAAAGAGTACTTGAAAGTGGAGAAAGTTACATATCAGAGGGTCTGGGGAGAATAGGATATTCAGTAAGGGCTTTTGCTCCAGTTTATAAGGAGGGTATACAAGTAGGTGCTGTATGTGTAGGGATTTTAAAAACTGACTGGAAACAAGAGGCAACATCTTTTATGTACAAATTAATTCCCTATATAGGTCTAGCTTTTGTAATAGGTGTTATTGGGGCATATGCTCTTTCAAATAACATAAAGAAAACTATATTTGGATTAGAGCCAAAGGAAATAGCTCTGTTAGTTGAGGAAAGAAAAGCGGTAATAGATAATACAAATGATGGTCTAATAGCAATAAACACTAAAGGGGAAATAACAGTATTAAATAAAAAGGCAAAGGAAATTTTAAATATAGATGATAAAGAATACATTTATCCAATCATATTAAATAATTTAAAAGAAGTGCTTAAAACTGGAGAAGAGTATTATAATAGAACTGAAAAATTATCTGATGATACTATAATATTAAGTAATTATAAAGGTATCACAGGCAATGAGGGAAATATAATAGGAGCTTTAGTTAATTTCCAAGATAGATCATTAGTAACTAAAATGGCAGAGGAGCTTACGGGTATAAAGTTATTAACTTGGGATTTAAGGGCACAAAACCATGAATTTATGAACAAACTACATACTATTGCTGGATTAATTCAATTAGAGAGATATGATAAGGCTTTAAAATATATTTTTGATGTATCTGAGATGGGAAATAAGGTAGTAGAATCTCTTAAGAAAATAGAAGATGTGTCTATACAGGGATTGATTTTAGCTAAGTACCATAAAGCCCAGGAAGCAAAAATAAAATTCATAATAGAAGAGGGATGTAATCTGAAAAAAGAGCGTGAGAAGGTAGGAACTCATGATTTACTCACCGTAATAGGAAATCTTTTAGATAATTCTATAGATGTATTAAAAGATAAAGAAAATGGAGAAATGTCTATATTTATATCTGAGGAAGATAATATTATAATACAAGTAAGAAATAATGGTGAGGCTATAAAGGAAGAAATAGGGATTAATTTATTTGATAGAGGATTTACAACTAAAAACGGTGATAGAGGGTATGGTCTATATAATGTAAAAGAAATACTAGATTCTTTAGGTGGAGAGATAAGCTTTACCAGCGGGAAAATAACAGAATGGAAAGTTAAAATATAAGAGGGGATGATTATTTGATAAAGGTTATTATTGTAGAAGATGATCCTATGGTAAGAGAGATAAATAAAGAATTTTTAGGTAAAATCGATGGCTTTAATGTAATCTATGAATGTTCAAGAATTAAAGAGGCTCAAGAGTTTTTATCAGAAAATAGCGTAGACCTAATCTTGTTAGATGTTTTTTTACCAAATGGGAATGGAATTGATTTATTAAAATGGGTAAGGAAAAATGATATTAATTGTGATGCTATATTAATAACAGCAGAAAAAGGCGTTCAAAGTGTTGATGAATCCTTTAGGTATGGAGCGGTTGATTATTTAGTTAAGCCATTTTCTAAAGATAGATTTAATGAGGCGTTGATAAAATATAAAAATAGACATGATAAGATGAGTTCTTTAGTTGATTTGAAGCAAGAGCATATTGATAAATACATAGTTAACAGTGAAAATTCTAATGTAAGTAAAAAAGAAACTGTAAAAGGCTTAAGTTTAGTAACTTACAATGAAATATGGAGAACAATAAATAATAATCCGGCTAAGGAGGTTACGGCTGACAGCTTAGCTGATGAGGTGGGATTAGCTAGAGTTACAGTAAGAAGATATTTAGAATATATGGTTGAGGAAGGAAAAATGGAATTAACTTTAGAATATGGAAAAGTAGGAAGGCCTAACAATTACTATAGATTAAAAAAGTAGCGGAAGCTACTTTTTTTTCTTATATATGTGAATAAAATAACATGGAAAAACTAGTTTTCTCAATAAAAGATTAAATGAAATCATTTAACTAGTAAAAAAGCTGTGAACAAAAAGACCAAAATAAACAATAAGAGCAGAATATTGTTTGTTTATTAATTAACAAATATACTCTAGGTGTAGAAAAAAACTTTTACAGGGGGATACAATAATGAAGAAAAAGATTTTAGAGGTAATGATGGTTTTGACAATTGCTATACCAGTCTTAGCGTTAACTGGATGTAAAAAAACTGAAAGTGCTGATGTAGTAGTAATAGGTGCTGGCGGAGCAGGGCTTTCAGCAGCTGTACAAGCTAAACAAGATGGTGCTAAAAATGTTATAGTTTTAGAAAAGATGCCTATGGTTGGAGGAAATACTAACAGAGCTACAGGTGGATTAAATGCAGCAGAAACTGAGCAACAAAAAGAAAAAGGAATAAAAGATAGCATAGAAACTATGTATGAAGATACAATGAAGGGTGGATATAACAAAAACAACCCAGATTTAGTTAGAAAATTAGCAAATGAAGCTAAAGATTCTGTTGCATGGTTAACTAAGTTAGGAGCTGACTTAAGTGACGTTGGAAGAATGGCGGGAGCAACTAACTATAGAACACATAGACCTACAGGTGGTGCAGCAGCAGGAGCAAGCATAGTAAAAACATTAAAAGAAGCAGCGGATAAAGAAAAAGTTGATATAAGATTATGGAATAAAGCTACAGAGATAGTATTAGATAAAGATGGAAAAGTATCTGGAGTTAAAGCTACAGATAAAGAAGGAAAAGAATATACAATAAATACGAAGGCAGTTATACTTACAGCTGGTGGTTTTGGAGCAAATGAAGAAATGATTGTATCGTATAATGCGAACTTAAAAGGATTTGCAACTACTAACCACAGTGGTGCTACAGGAGATGGTATAAAGTTAGCTGAGGCAATAAATGCAGATTTTGTTGACATGGCAGAAATTCAAACTCATCCAACAGTTGTACCGGATAAAGCAGTAATGGTAACAGAAGCAGTAAGAGGTAATGGAGCTATACTTATAAATAAAGATGGTAAAAGATTCTGTAATGAGTTAGAAACTAGAGACGTAGTTTCAGCTGCAATACTAGAACAAAAAGATAAATTAGCTTATCTATTCTTTGAAGATGGATTAAAAGAAAGTTTAAAAGCTACAGAAGAATATTTTAATATGGGACTAGTTATAGAAGCAGATAATCTAGAAGAATTAGCAAAGAAAATAGAAGTAAATCCAGCATCATTAACTGAAAGTGTTAATAAATACAATACAGGTGTTGAATCTAAAAATGATGAATTTAAGAGACCAGACCTTCCAAGACAGTTAAACAAAGGAAAAGTTTATGCAATTCCTGTTACTCCAGCAGTTCACCACACAATGGGTGGAGTTAAAATAAACACAAATGCAGAAGTTATAAATAAAGATGGAAATACAATCCCAGGATTATATGCAGCAGGAGAAGTTACAGGTGGAGTTCACGGTGGAAATAGATTAGGTGGTAACGCATTAGCGGATATAGTTACTTATGGAAGAACAGCAGGAAAAAATGCAGTAACATTTATAAAATAATTTATAATTTGGAGGATTCATATAGTGAAAAAGTTAATGAGATTAATGAGCATATTAGTGGTTTTAAGTGTTTTGTTTGTTGCATGTAGCAGCGGCAAATATAAAGATGGAACATATACAGGAGAAGGAAAAGGAGCTTCAAGTAATATAAAAGTTGAAGTAACTGTAAAAAGCGGTAAGATAGATAATATAGAAGTTCTTGAGCATAAAGAAACTGAGACAATTATAGATGGTGTTAAAAATGAATTAATACCAAATATAATAAAAAAACAAAGTACTGAAGATGTAGAAGCTGTTAGTGGAGCATCGTCTTCATCTCATGGAGTGTTAGAAGCAGTTAACCAAGCTCTAGAAGGAGCTAAAAAATAGAATCCCTTAAAGAACCGTTACAATTAAATTTGTAGCGGTTTTTTATTTTATAGGAGAATATAAGAAGATAAGAGTATAAGAATATATCTTCTTATAAATATAGATTGTTAAGAATATATAGTGTTTATGAGCCTTAGAGCAGACTCGATATAAAATAGAATAAATATAAAACTGTATTAATTTCTATCATTATAGAATACACTTCAAATTCTTCATATAAATTCTATAAAAATGTGGTATCATAGAAAATATAAAAAAAGTATGGAGGAGAAAGACATGAATCCAGTTGCGTTTGATTTATTTGGAATAGAATTTAGATGGTATGGAATTCTTATTTCTTTAGGGATTATACTTGCATTTTTATTAGCGTATATAAATGCGCCTAAAAGAAAAATAGATTTTGAGAAATTAATTGATATATTTATAGTGGCATTTCCACTAGCGATAGTGGGAGCAAGAGCTTATTATGTTATATTTGAATTAGATTATTATAGAAATAATTTATCTGAAATTATAAATATAAGACAAGGTGGCTTAGCTATACATGGAGGTCTTATTGGAGCTATGCTTGGAGCTTTTATATATACGAGATGGAAGAAGATATCTATGTTAGATTATGCAGATTTAGCAGCACCATCAATAATACTAGCTCAAGCATTAGGTAGATGGGGAAACTTTTTTAATTCTGAAGCGCATGGTGGAAAAGTGTCAGAAGAATTTATAAGTAAATTTCCAGAGTTTATTCAAAAAGGAATGTATATAAATGGATCTTATTATAATCCAACATTCTTATATGAATCTATTTGGAATGTTCTTGTGTGTATATTTTTAGTGTGGATATATAGAACATATAGAGGAGACCTTAAGGGAAGATTGTTCTTTGCTTACTTTGCATTATATTCATTAGGAAGACTGTTTATTGAGGGTTTAAGAACAGATAGCTTATACTTTATGGGAATAAGAGTAGCCCAATTAGTAAGTGTTATAGGTATAATAGTTGGAGTTATATATATAGCAGCTGTAACTTTTAGAGAAAGAAATAAAGCTTAAGATATATGGGAATAGTTATTGATAGCTATTCCCATATAGTTTTCAATAAGTGAAAACTTACCACAGGTCTATTTTAGTATAATGCCTTGACTCAATACTTTTAAATTGTTATAATGGAATACGTGTCAGGAAATTAGGTGATAACCTAATACACCTAGAGGAAATGCACTGATATGGAGAGATGTCTGAGCGGTTGAAGGAGCTCGCCTGGAAAGCGGGTGTAGGGGAAACTCTACCGGGGGTTCGAATCCCCCTCTCTCCGCCATATGCCGTGCTAGATGGGGAGTTAGCGGTGCCCTGTAACCTGCAATCCGCTATAGCAGGATTGAATTCCTCGCCTAGGCTTTAATTTGTGGAGTCTGCCCTAAGCAAGTAGTGTTGAGGATTGGGTCCCACGCAACGGAAGCTCATGAACCTCGTCAGGTCCGGAAGGAAGCAGCGATAAGTGAATCCTTCCGTGTGCCGTGGATTAACCTGGTCTGAGCTAACTACTTAGGTAACGTTCATAGATTACTGTCGAAGTGAGGTGCACGGTGTTATATTGTATATTAACCTTTAAGAGAAATCTTAAAGGTTTTTTTCATTTTAAAGGAAGATTAAAAAAAGAATATACTATAAAAAAGTTATCAACAACATATTGTGGACAATGTGGATAACCTATACTATATGTAGAAATTTCGACGGCATGCGGCTGGAAAACAAGAAAAAAATATGTAAAAAAATATCACAAAAGAAAATTTGGTAGAATTTACATTAATAAAACTCCTTAATAAGGTAAAAAATACTTTAGAAAAAAGGAGGGTTTATATAATGAAAAAATTATTAAGAATACTTTTAACAGCTATGCTGATTTTAGGAATAGTTATGGTTCCAGTAAAGGCTAAAGATGATAAAGTTGCAGGAAATACATACCCATTTCAGCTTCCAGCATTAAAATATGCATACAATGCACTAGAACCATATATAGATGAAGCTACAATGAGAATACATCATGACAAACATCATCAAGCTTATATTGATAACTTAAACAAGGCATTAGAAAAATATCCAGAGCTTCAAGATAAAACTTTAGAATACTTATTATCTAATTTAGAAAAATTACCTAAGGAAATTAAAGAACAAGTTAGAAATAATGCAGGTGGACATTATAATCATACATTCTTTTGGGAAATAATAGGGCCTAATAAAGGTGGAGAAGCAAAAGGGGAACTAAAAACTGCTATAGATAAAACTTTTGGTTCATTTGATAAGTTTAAAGAAGAATTTAAAAAAGAGGCGTTAGGTAGATTTGGATCTGGATGGGCATGGTTAATTAAAGATGATAAAGGAAATCTTAAGATAGTATCTACTCCAAATCAAGATGGACCAGTAGAATTAGGTGTTAAGCCTATAATAGCTATAGATGTATGGGAACATGCATATTATCTTAAATATCAAAATAAAAGGGCTGAATACATAGATAATTGGTGGAATGTTGTAGATTGGGATAAAGCTGAACAGCTATATAAAACTAAATAGATTTTTATAAAAGGGAGATATCTTATCTCCCTTTTATTATGGATAAAATTAATATTTACTAAAGCTTATTAGAAAATGTATAATTATAAATAAAATAAAAGGGGGGAGGAAGTGCAGTGAAAGTAAAAAAGAGAGTTAATTACGTAGTAAATGGATTATTTATGATTTTAGGATGTGCTTTAGTATCAATAGGATTAGAGATATTTTTGGTTCCTAATGGGCTTGTAGATGGAGGAGTCGTAGGAATGTCAATTATGGCAAGTCACGTATCAGGGCTTCCTCTAGGGCTATTTACATTTTTGTTTAATGTTCCATTTTTTATACTGGGATATAAGCATATAGGAAAAACTTTCACTATATGTACTTTATTTTCAGTAATTTGTCTATCTATAGGAGTAAGTGTATTACATCCTGTACCAGGAATAACCCATGATATATTACTAGCAGCGGTTTTTGGTGGTGTAATAATGGGAGCGGGAGTAGGTCTTATAATAAGAAATGGCGGTTCTTTAGATGGTACAGAAATAGTAGCTATTATCTTAGATAAGAGGGTTAGTTTTTCTATAGGTGAGATTGTTATGTTTTTTAACCTTTTTATATTAGGAATATCTTCTCTAATATTTGGATGGGATAAGGCAATGTACTCATTATTAGCATATTTCATAGCATTTAAGGTAATAGATATTGTTGTAGAAGGATTAGATGAAGCTAAAGCTGTAATGATTATATCAGAACAGTACGATGATATAACAAGTGCAATCATGGACAGGCTAGGAAGAGGTCTTACATTATTAGATGGAAAAGGTGCATATAAAGGTTTAGAAACTAATGTTATATATGTAATAGTCTCTAGACTTGAGATAACTAAATTAAAATCTATAGTCTTAGGGTTTGATGAAAATGCATTAATAACTATAGGAAATGTTGAGGTAACTGGTAAGAGATATAAAAAGAGAGCTATACATTAATAAAAAGAGAGTATTAGAAATTTTCTAATGCTCTCTTTTTATTAGATTTGTATACTTATATTTTAAATTGTTTTCTTCTTGTACAGGACTCTCATAAGTCTTTTCCCATTTAGAGTGGTCTATTTCTGGAAAGAAAGTATCACCATTAAAATTTTTATAAACTTTGGTTAAATAAATCTTTTCAACATATGGAAAGAACGAAGCATAAATTTCTCCTCCACCAATTATAAAAACCTCTTCAGGATTATTAGAGTATTTTTCTAAAATAGTTTCTAATGAATTAATAACAGTCACGTTTTTATCATCTATACTAAAATTTTTATCTCTAGTTATAACTATATGATGTCTGTTAGGAAGAACTTTTGGTAGAGAAAGAAATGTTTTTCTTCCCATAACGATAGTATTACCATCAGTTATTTCTTTAAATCTTTTTAGATCCCCTGGCAATCTCCATAGGAGATTGTTATCTTTACCAATAGAATTATTTTCAGCTACAGCTACTATTATTGAAAGCATAAGAACATCCTCCTTTATCTAGTAATTATATAATAAAATGGCGTAAGTATAAAGATACAAAAATATTTTATAGTTAAAAATATATTTTCCAAATAAGTAAGTGTGACTAAATGCGGATTGATGTGAATTTACTAAGTATAAGCTCTTTAATAAATGGAAAATTCATATTGACAATTTTAATACAAAGTGGTATTTTTAATAATAATTCAAGAAAAATATAGTATTCATACTAAAAAACTAGGCAATAACGATTAGGGGGAGAAAACATGAATATCAAAGTTAATGGAGAACAAAAAAGTTATGAAGAAATTTTAACAGTAACTGAGCTTTTAAAAGCAGAGGATGTAGAAATGCCGGATATGGTTTCAGTTCAATTAAATGGGGAGTTTTTAGAAAGAGATAGTTTTTCTGACACTAAGCTTAAAGAAAATGATGAAGTAGATTTCTTATACTTTATGGGAGGTGGAAGTATTGGACTTTAGAGATGATCAAATAGAGAGATATTCTAGACACATAATACTTTCAGAAGTTGGAGTAGAAGGACAAGAAAAACTTCTTAATTCTAAGGTTCTTATAATAGGTACTGGTGGACTTGGGGCCCCAGCAGCAATGTTTTTAGCGGCAGCAGGTGTTGGAACTATAGGACTCGTTGATGCTGATGTTGTTGATTTATCTAATCTTCAAAGACAAATAATTCACCAAACAAAAGATGTAGGCAAGCTTAAAGTCCAATCAGGAAAAGAAACTATAAATGAAATGAATCCGGATATAAACGTAATAACTTATCATGAGTTTGTTACATCAGAAAATATATTGAAGATAATAGCAGATCAAGATTATGACTTTATCATAGATGGTACAGATAATTTTTCAGCTAAGTTTTTAATAAATGATGCCTGTGTATTAGCTAAAAAGCCATTCTCTCATGGTGGGATAATAAGATTCCAGGGACAGCTTACAACATATATACCTGACAACGGAACACCTTGTTATAGATGTATATTCCAAACACCACCACCAGAAGGTGCAGTTCCAACTTGTAGAGAAGCTGGAGTTTTAGGGGTTATGGGAGGTGTAATAGGAACTCTTCAAGCTACTGAAGCATTAAAATATTTGCTTGGAATCGGGGAACCACTTGCAGGATATCTTCTTACTTATGATTCATTAAAGATGCAATTTAAGAAAATCAAAGTAAATCATAATAAGAAATGTGGAGTTTGTGGAGAACATCCTACTATAACTGAACTTATAGATTATGCTGCTCCAACTTGTGACCTTAAGCTTTAGGTTTGATTTAGGAGGGCTATATAATGATATATTTACCAAAAGTAGAGTATGAAAACATAATTAACCAAGCTAAAGCAGAATACCCATTAGAGTGTTGTGGACTTATCGCAGGTACAAAAAAAGAAGAGGATATCTATATAGAAAAGGTATATGCATTAAGAAACATAGATGAAAGTAGTGAACACTTTTCTATGGATCCCAAAGAGCAGTTTGATACTATTAGAGCTATAAGAGGAAAAGCACTGATATTATTAGGGAATTACCACTCCCATCCTTATACTCCATCAAGACCATCAGAGGAGGATAAGAAACTTGCCTACGATCCTAAAGCTTTATATGGAATAGTTTCGCTAGAAAAAGAGGAGCCAGTTTTTAATATATTCAAGATAACTAAAGAAGGTGTGGAGAAGTTAGAATACCTAATTAGTTAAATAATTATTTGGGGTGTGTGAAGATGATTAATGTATTAGAAGAGCATTTTAAAAGTGTAGAAGAGTTTGATATAAAGTCGAAACAGTATCTAAATAAAGAAATAGACCCATTAAGATTTAAAGCATTTAGAGTAGCTATGGGAATTTATGAACAAAGAGAAAAAGAAACTTACATGGTTAGACTTAGAATACCTGGTGGAGTAATTAACCTAGAACAGTTTGAAACAGTATCTAAACTAGCAGATAAGTATTCTAACGGGAAAATACATCTGACTTCTAGAGAAGATATTCAGTTTCAAAATGTAGAGTTAACAAACGTACATGCTATTATGGAAAAGTTAATAAAGGTAGGAATAATCACAAAGGGAACTGGTGGAAATACAGTAAGAAATGTGGCTTTATCACCATTATCAGGAGTTTCTAGTGATGAAGTCTTTGACGTAACTGCTTATGTAAAAGAGGTTACAGACTATCTTATTAAGGATCCATCCACTATGAATCTTCCAAGAAAGTATAAAATAGCTTTTTCAAACTCTCCAGAAGATACAGCCAATGCGACTATTTCTGACTTAGGATTTATTGCAAAGCTTCAGGATGGAGTTAAGGGCTTTGAAGTATATGGTGGAGGCGGCTTTGGTGGAAATCCACGAGTAGCTATTAAGTTATCAGATTTTATAGAAACTAAAGAAGCTTTATATTATGTACAGGCTATGAAAGAACTTTTTGAAAAAGAAGGAGATAGAAGCAATAAACATAAAGCTAGAATTAGATATATAGTTCATAGATTAGGGGAAGAAAAATTCCTTGAGCTATTCAATAATGAGTTAAATAGGGTAAAAGTAAGTAGAGACCTAGATTTAGTTATAGAGGACAGTGCTTTTGAAAACACTGACTATGATGCAGGATATTCTATTGAGATAAAAGATGAATATAAAAATGTTATATTTAAGCAAAAGCAAGATGGATATTATTCAATTTATGTTCATCCTCAAAGCGGAAATATGAATTCAGAATCTATAAATAAGATAATAAATTTTGTTAAGAATTTAGGATATTATGCTGGCATTAGGCTAACTTCTACGCAAGGACTTTATGTAAGAAATTTAAAAGGAAATGATGTAGAAAAACTAGCACAAGAGATTGAAGAGTTTTCATCAAGATTTGATTTAGATAATTCAGTAACCTGTGCAGGAGCATCAACCTGTCAATTAGGATTATGTTTATCTCAAGGACTACTAAAGGGAATAAAAGAAGAGTTTAAGGGAGCAAGTGATGAAATCAAGGATGCTTTACCTAGACTATTTATTTCTGGATGTCCTAACTCTTGTGGACAACATCAAAAAGGAGCAATTGGGTTTAGTGGAAGAGCAATAAGATCTGAGGATGGATTAGTTCCATCTTATTCAATATCATTTGGTGGATTCGTAGGTGCTGGTGGAGCAAAAATGGGTGAGGTTTTTGGAGATATTCCAGCTAAAAAGATTCCTAAATATCTTCTAGATCTTGCTGGTTTAAAAGTTTCTTCAGAAATTAAGGACTTTGAGAAGTTCCTAAAAGAAAAAAGAGAAGATATAAAGAAATTAGTTGAAGACTATTCTTCTGTAGATAGCGCTAAAGAGAATCCAGAACTTTATTATGATCTTGGTGCTTCTAAAAAGTTCTCTATAGAAGGTAGAGGAGCTGGAGAATGTAGTACAGGAGTATTTGACGTTATTAAGCTAGATTTAGCCAATGCAGATAGCTCACTTCAAAAATTCTCTGTAAGCAAAAGTTCAGCCGATCTATATAGCGGAGCAGTATCAGCAGCTAGAGCGCTTTTAATATTAAAAGGTGTTGATACAGATAAGGATAGACAAATATTTAAAGAGTTTAGCAAACATTTTATAGAAGAGGGATATGTAAAAGAAAGTATAAAAGATCTTTTTGATGAACTTATAGATTACAAATTAGGAGATGTAAGTGATATAACCTCTAAAGAAGATGATATTAAATACTTAGCAACTAAGGTTAAGGATATGTATGCTTCTTTAAATGGACAATTAGAAATAACCTTAGCTAAAGAAACTGAAATAGAGGCAGAAAAGGTTGAAGACTCTAAACCTTCTGTTCAAGTTGTTGACTTTAGAGGTGTTCAATGTCCTATAAACTTTGTAAAAGTTAAGGTGGAGCTATCTAAGATAAAATCTGGAGATCAGAGAGGGTTTTACTTAGATGATGGAGCGCCAATAAATAATGTTCCTAAGAGTGTTGAAAAAGAAGGACACAAAATAGTTTCTATAGACACTAACTATGATGGCTATAACTTATTAGTTATAGAAAAGAAGTAGGGGGTGTGCTTATGAAGTTTACCACGAAGTTAATTCATGGAAATGAGGCTTTAGATAGTACAGGAGCTACTAACACTCCTGTGTTTCTATCCAATGCATATGCTCACACTTCACCAGAAAAGCTTGAAGGAATATTTAAGGGAACAGCTATGGGATTTGCCTATACAAGAATATCAAATCCTACTATAAATGCCTTTGAAAGAAGAATAGCTAGCGTAGAAGGTGCAATGGCGGCTACAGCAGCAGCTTCAGGTATGAGTGCTATATATCTAGCTATTATGAACATAGTTGAAAGTGGAGACGAAATAATATCTTCTTCAGGATTATTTGGAGGAACTTATACTTTATTTAGAAATCTAAAATCCTATGGGATAAAAACTAATTTTCTTGAGACTTTAGATGAAGAATGTTTAGAAAAAGTAGTTACTGAAAAAACTAAGGTTCTATTTGCAGAAGCTATAGGAAATCCTAAGCTAGACATTTTAGATATTGAAAAAGTAAGTGAGTTTTGTAATAAGCACAATATTATATTTATTGTGGATTCAACCATAACAACTCCATACCTAATAAATCCTATAAAATATGGAGCAGATGTTGTTATACACTCAACTTCAAAATATATAAACGGAACTTCTAATTCAATAGGTGGAGTTATCGTTGATGGTGGAAGTACTAAATATAAAAGTGAGAAATTTGAGAACTTCAGTAACTACTCTAAGAAGTTTGGAAAAATGGCCTTCACAGGTAAGCTAAGAGATACAATAGGAAAAGATTTAGGTGCAGCTTTATCACCTATGAGTGCTTTTTTGAATCTTACTGGAATAGAGACTCTGTCATTAAGAATGAAGCAGCACTGTGAGAATACCTTAAAGGTTGCAGAATATTTGGAAGCTCATGAGAAGGTGGTTTCAATAAATTATCCTAAATTAAAATCTTCACCTTATTTTGATTTAGTTGAAAAATATTATGAAAAAGGTGCCAGTGGGATTTTAACTTTTAGACTAGGAAGCAAAGAGAGATGCTTTAAGTTTATAAATGCATTAAAACTAATAGTTAATCTTTCTAACGTAGGAGATACAAAAACACTTATAATACACCCTGCATCAACTATATGCCTAAACAATACAGAGGAAGAAAAACTTCAAATGGGAGTTTATGAAGATCTAATAAGATTATCTGTTGGAATTGAGGATATAGAAGATATAATCGGGGACATTGAAGAAGCATTAAAGGCTATATGAGGTGATGATATGGAGAAAAAATCAACTAATGTAGTGTGGCACAAAATGAATGTCTCTAGAGAAGATAGAGAAGAGCTATTAAAACAAAAGGGAGTTGTCTTATGGTTCACTGGTCTATCTGGGTCAGGAAAGTCTACTGTAGCATCAAGCCTAGAGAAGAGGCTTCATGATATGGGAAAACTGACTTACACCCTAGATGGAGATAATGTAAGACATGGATTAAATTCTGATTTAGGTTTTTCAGATGAAGATAGGGTAGAGAATATAAGAAGAATAGGAGAAATATCTAAGCTTTTTGTAGATGCTGGAGTAATAACCATAGCTACTTTTGTTTCTCCATTTAGAGAAGATAGACAAAATGTAAGAGATCTACTTGGAAAAGATTTTGTTGAGATATACATTGACTGTCCAATAGAAGTATGCGAGAAACGAGATCCTAAAGGAATTTATAAAAAGGCTAGAGCAGGAGAGATAAAACATTTCACTGGAATTGATTCACCTTATGAAAGTCCTATAAACCCAGAAATAGTGGTATCAACCCATTTAAATACTTTAGACGAATGTGTAGATAAGTTAGTAGATTATCTAGAGGAGGGTTTATGGAACTAAAAACCAAGGTTTTAACTACGGATATTTTAATAATAGGGGGAGGAGCAGCGGGCTGCTTCTCTGCTTTAAAGGCTAGTGAAAATGAATCAATAAAGGTTTTAGTAGCTGAAAAAGCAAATATAAAAAGAAGTGGTTGTCTAGCGGCTGGAGTGAATGCATTAAATGCTTATATAGTTGATGGAGAAACGCCACAATCATTTTTAGATTACGTAAAAGAGGAGTTTTACGGTGTTATTAGAGAAGACTTAGTTTACACAATTGCAGAGAGACTAAATAGTGTAACTAAAAAAGTAGAAGAATATGGACTTCCTATATTAAAAGATGATAAGGGCAATTATCAATCAAGAGGGAAGAGAAGTATAAAAATAAACGGTGAAAATATAAAGCCACTTTTAGCAGAACAACTAGCTAAGAGAGAAAATATAGAAGTTCTAAATGGAGTTAATATAACTGATTATATAGTGGAGGATAATAAGGTTATAGGTGCTTACGGTTTCTCTATAAAAGAAAATATTTTCTATGTGATATATAGCAAAGCAACTATTTGTGCAACAGGAGGAGCTGCTGGAATATATAAACCTAATAATGAAGGCTTTTCGAGGCACAAAATGTGGTACAGCCCTTTTAATACTGGAGCGGGATATGCTATGGGAATAAGAGCTGGAGCTGAGATGACTACCTTTGAGATGAGGTTTATTGCTTTAAGATGTAAGGATACGATAGCTCCTACAGGAACTATCGCTCAAGGTATAAGAACTCCACAAATAAATGGCAGTGGAGAAACCTATGTTAGAAAGTATGGAACTCCTACTACTATAAATAGACTTCACTCAACTTTAATGGAGAATATGCAGGGACTTGGACCATGTTACCTTAAAACTCAAGGTATCTCAGAAGAGCAGGAAATGGACTTATTAAAGGCTTATCTTAATATGGCACCTAGCCAAACTTTAAAGTGGGTTGAAAATAATACATCACCATCTACAGAGAATGTTGAGATAGATGGAACTGAGCCATATATAGTTGGTGGGCATACAGCTAGTGGTTATTGGGTGGATAGAAATAGGAAGAGTACATTAGAAGGGTTATATGCAGCAGGGGATGTGACAGGGGGAAGCCCTAAGAAGTATGTTACAGGATGTTTTGTTGAGGGAGAAATAGCATCTGAGGATGCCTTAGAGTATATAAAGAAGCAACAGTTAGAAACTTTAGCTGATAGTGAAATTAATAGTAAGCTTGAAGAGTTAAATAAATTTTTCCTAAATGAAGAAGCAGATTTATCTATAGAAGATTTAGAAAAAGAAATGCAGACCATAATGGATGAGTATGCAGGTGGAATATCTAAATACTATAGATATAGCAAAGAAAGCTTAACTATAGCTAAAACTAAAATTAAAGAGCTGTTTGAAAAAGTTAATAGATTAAAGGCTAATGATTTACATGAACTTCTATTTATTTATGAAATAATAGATAGACTTCAGGTTTCAGAGGTGCTTATAGAACATTTATTAACAAGAGAAGAGACTAGATGGAAATGCTATGAAGAAAATATTGATTTTCCTGAAAGAGATGATTATAACTGGTTTAAGTATGTAAACTCTGTATATAAAGATGGGGCTATAAAGATTATTTTAAGAGATATAGTAGGAAAGGATGAAAATTATGAGCATAAGAATTCGTAAAGAAACATGTATTAAATGTGGAAAATGCTTAGAGGTTTGTCCTGGAAGCTTAATATATAGAGACTCTGAAGGCAAGGCATATATTAAGTATGAAAAAGACTGTTGGGGATGTACGGCATGCTTAAAAGAATGTCCAGTAAAGGCTATAGAATATTATTTAGGTGAAGATATAGGCGGAAAAGGTGCTTATCTTTATGTTAATAAACAAAAAGAAGATCTTCACTGGCATATAGTAGATAAAAACGGAAATGAAAAAGTTATAACAACTAATAGAAAAGAATCTAACAAGTATTAGGTTATAAAATCTAAGAAGGGGGAAAAGCATGGGGAGAAGAACCATAAGCCTAGCTTTAAGTTTTATTTTTATCCTTGCAATGTTAGCAGGCTGTGATTCTAAAGAAAGTAATGAAGATTCTTCTACCGTAAGAGTAGGTTTTTTTGCAAATTTTACTCATTCACAAGCTTTGATAGGTAAAAACAGAGGAGATTATCAGAAAGCTTTAGGAAGCGACATTACTATTGATTGGAAGCAATTTAATGCAGGTTCTTCAGAAATAGAGGCTTTTCTAGCAGGAGAACTTGATTTAGGGTTTATAGGACCTGGACCAGCTATAAATGGATTTACAAAATCCAAAGGAGATGTGGTTATTATTGCTGGATCTACAGATGCAGGAGCCATTTTAGTATCTAAAAAGGATTCTGATATTAAAACTGTTAAAGATTTAGATGGTAAGAGAATAGCTATACCTCAGTATGGAAATACTCAGGATTTATGTCTAAGATATCTATTAAGAGAAAATGGGTTAATGGAAACAACTAAAGGTGGAACTGTTGATGTAGTTCAGGCTACTAATGCAGATATAAAAACTCTTTTAGATAAGGGTGATATAGATGGCGCTTTAGTTCCAGAACCTTGGGGAGCTAGATTACAAAAAGAAGTAGGAGCTAATTTAGTTCTAGACTATGACTATATATGGAGAAATGGAGAATATCCTACAACTGTTGTTATTGCTCGTAAGGAATTTTTAGAAAAACATCCAGACGTAGTGGAGGATTTTTTAAAAGCTCATGTGGAGCTAACAAGCTATGTAAATAACAATAAAAAAGAGGCAGCTTCTTTGGTTAATGAGGAAATAAAAAATTTAACTAAAAAATCTTTAGATGAAGATATATTAGAAAAAGCTTTCAGTAGAATTACAGTAACAAATGACCCAAATCCAGAAATTATGAACGAGATGATAAATTTATCCTTGAGGGTTAGTTTTATAAAAGAAGAGTATAAAGGAAGCAATTTATTTGAATTAGATATACTTAATAAAGTTCTACTTAAGGGGGATGCCAGGTGAGTTTAAGAATAGAAGCAGTAAGCAAAAGATTTATAACGAAGCATAAAGATACACACACCCTAGATACTATAAATCTCACCTTCAAAAAGGGGGAATTTATATGTCTTTTAGGCCCTTCAGGATGTGGAAAATCTACCTTGTTAAATATAATTGCGGGGCTTGAGAAACCTACTGAAGGCAGATTATTTTTAGATGATAAAGAAATAAAAGGTGTTGGACCAGATAGAGCGGTAATGTTTCAGGAATCAGCATTATTTCCTTGGCTTAAGGTTATAGATAATGTGGAATTTGGAATGAAGGTAGCTGGAGTTCCAAAAGTAGAAAGAAGAGAGAAGGCTTTAAAGTATATAAAAATGGTGCATTTAAGTAAGTTTCAAAACTCTTATATACATGAACTATCAGGAGGAATGAGGCAAAGAATAGCTTTAGCTAGAGCATTGACTCTAGATTCAGATGTACTACTTATGGATGAACCTTTTTCGGCATTAGATTCTCAAACTAAAAGTATTTTAAGATTACAACTTCAAAATATATGGTGGGAAACTAAAAAAACTATAATATTTGTTACGCATAACGTTGAGGAGGCTGTCTTACTAGGAGATAGAGTTATTGTAATGGCAGCTAACCCTGGTAGAGTTAAAAAGGAATTTAAGATACAGCTTGGAAGACCTAGAGAAGAAGGAAATCTAGATGTTGCAGCAGTAACCGCTGAAATCATGAAAGAACTTAAAGAGGAGGTGGAGAAGGTTGCAAAAGCAGAATACGATAGTGATTGGAGTATTAAAGAAAGTAGCATTTTATATGATTCTACTAATGATCTGGGAGCTGGTTTATAAACTGGGGGTAGATGTATTTAAGATATGGAAGCCATATATTTTCCCATCTCCAATAGATGTAGCCAAAACCTTAGGAGAACTTATAAGTGATAATACTTTGTTTATAGCTATAGCAGCTAGTATAAAGAGGCTCTTTATAGGCTATTTAATATCTTTAATAGTGGGAATAGCTTTAGGGCTTTTAATTGTAAGATATAAATATTTGGATGAGAACTTTAGATCCATGATATTAGGACTTCAAACATTACCTAGTATATGCTGGATACCTTTTTCAATCCTCTGGTTTGGAATAAATGAGCAGGCAATTATATTTGTTATAGCTATAGGATCAATATTTGCAATATCCATAGCTACAGAATCAGGAATTAAAAATGTTAATCCTATATATGTTAAGGCAGCAAGTACTATGGGAGCAAAAGGCTTTAGGTTATATTGGAGCGTAATAATTCCATCAGCACTTCCGGCTATAATATCTGGTATGAAGCAAGGCTGGTCCTTTGCTTGGAGAGCTTTAATGGCTGGAGAAATGATGTCAGCAACTAAGGGACTGGGACAGGTCCTTACAGTTGGGAGAGAACTTGGAGATATAAGCCAAGTAATGGCTATTATGATAGTAATAATACTATTGGGATTTGTTTTTGATAAATTAGTGTTTGAAAAGTTAGAAAGAAATATTAGATATAAGTGTGGATTAGAAGTTAAATAAGAAGGGGGCTATCAAATGGATCATTTAGATAGATTAGAAGCAGAAAGTATTTATATATTAAGAGAAGCATATAAACATTTAGGAAAGTTAGGTATGCTTTGGTCAATAGGTAAGGATTCTACAGTAATGTTATGGCTTGCTCAAAAAGCCTTTTATGGAAATTGTCCGTTTCCATTAATACATGTAGATACAACTCACAAAATACCAGCAATGATAGAGTTTAGAGATAAGGTAGCAAAAGAATATAATCTTAATCTTATAGTAAACACAAATCACAAAGCTTTAGCAGAAGGAATGGGACCAGAACAAGGAAGATTAGTATGCTGTAAAGCTCTTAAAACAGATGCTCTTAATGAAATCACAAAAAGAGAAGAGTTTGATGGACTTATAGTTGGGGTTAGAAGAGATGAGGAAGGTTCAAGATCTAAGGAGAGAATATTTAGTGAAAGAAATGCTGAATCAGAGTGGGATTATACTGATCAACCACCAGAATTATGGAATCAATTTAAGACAGATTTCAGAAAAGGAAACCACATAAGGGTACATCCTATCTTAAACTGGACTGAGCTTGATGTTTGGGAATATATAAAGAGAGAAAATATTCCTCTAATTGATTTATACTTTGCTAAAGATGGTAAGAGGTATAGAAGCTTAGGTTGTGCTCCATGTACAAACCCTATAGATTCAAATGCTACTACTATTGACGAAATCATAGAAGAACTTAAAAATACAAAAGAAACTGAAAGATCAGGTAGAGCACAAGACCAAGAAGATGCACATGCATTACAAAAACTAAGAAAACTTGGATACATGTAGGAATGGAGGGCAACATAGTGAGTAAGGAAAGAGAAAATTTAAATATAGTAGTTGTAGGGCACGTAGATCACGGTAAATCAACCCTTATAGGTAGACTTCTTTATGATACAGATTCACTTCCAGCAGGGGCTATAGAGAAGGTGAAAAGAATATCAGCTGAGAAGGGAAAAAGCTTTGAATATGCTTACCTTTTAGATGCTTTTGAAGAAGAACAAAAGCAAGGTATAACAATAGATATAACAATGCTTCAATTTTTTACTGAAAAAAGAGATTACGTAATTATAGATGCACCTGGACATAAGGAATTTTTAAAGAATATGATATCGGGAGTAGCTAGTGCAGAAGCTGCAATACTAGTAGTAGATGCTAAAGAGGGTATACAAGAGCAATCAAAAAGGCATGGATACATACTTTCACTTCTAGGAATAAAGAAAGTATATGTAGCAGTAAATAAAATGGACTTAGTTGATTATTCAGAGGAAAGATTTAATGAGATACAAACTCAATTCAATGAATTTCTAAATAACTTAAACATATATCCAGAAAGGTATATTCCTATATCAGCCTTCTATGGAGAAAATATAGTTTCAAAGGCTAAAAATATTCCTTGGTATAGAGGTGGCTCAATACTAGAAACTATGGACAGTATAAAGAAAGATCAAGGAATTGAACGTAAAGGCTTAAGATTCCCTATTCAAGATGTATATAAATTTGATACAAGAAGAATTATAGCAGGAAGATTAGAAGCAGGAACCTTAAAAGCTGGAGATGAAATAGTTATATATCCAAGCGGAAAAACTACAAAGGTTAAAACTATAGAATACTGGCAAGAAAAAGATAGAACAGATAAAGTAACAGCCGGAATGTCTGTAGGAATAACTGTTGAAGATGAATTCTTTAATAAAAGAGGAGAAGTAATCTGCCATAAAGAAGATCCAGTTACAGTTGCTAATGTATTTAATGCAAATATATTTTGGCTTGGAAAAACTCCACTCGTTGCAAATAAAAAATATAAACTTAAAATTACTACAGATGAAGTAGAATTCGAAGTTTTATCAGTAAATAAGATAATTGATGCAGCTACATTAGAGAGCAAGGCTGATTTAGCAGAAATCAATAAAAATGACGTAGCAGAAGTAACAATAAAAACTAAACATGCTATATGCTTTGATGAATTCACAAAACTTCAAGCTACAGGAAGATTTGTAATTGTAGATGGATATGATGTAAGCGGTGGTGGAATTATATCTGGAGTTGAGGATTCTTTAAGAAGAGAAATTAAAGAACTTAAAACTAACAATCTAGCAATTAGAAAAAGACTTGTATCTAGAAAAGAAAGAGAAGCTAAGCTTAATCAAAAAGGAAAAGTAATATGGCTTACAGGGGTTCCTGGCTGTGGTAAAAATGAAATAGCAGTTAAGCTTGAAAAGAAATTATTTGATTTAGGTAAAAAGGTGTATTATTTAGATTCATCTAACTTAAGATTTGGCTTAAGTTCAGACTTAGCTTTTGATAGAAAAGATGCGTATGAACAAACAAGAAGAATTGCAGAAGTAGCGAATCTTTTTGCAGATAGTGGAACAATAACAATAGTTTCAGCAGTAAGTAGATTTAAAGAAGACAGGGAATACGCAAAAGATATCATAGGTAAAGACAGCTATACAGAAATATATGTAGAAGCTCTTAGTGAAATCTGCAAAAAGAGAAATCCTAATGCATTTAAGAATGATAATGCAAAGGAATATCTATATGAAAAATCAGATTATCCAACACTTTCTCTATATATAGATGACGCTGAATTTAACTCAGATAAAAAAGCAGACGCTATTTTAGAAACTCTTAATTTAACAGTAGAATATTATATATAAGCATAAAAGACTCACTATGTTCTCTAGTATAGTGAGTCTTTTTTCTATTTAGAGCTAATGGGAAAAGTTATAATAAACGAGGTTTCTTCTATAGAACTTTCAACAGCTATATTTCCTTCATGAAGTTCTATAATATTTTTAGCTATAGCTAGGCCTAAGCCTGAGCCACCAGATTCTTCTGAACGAGATTTTTCAACTCTATAGAATCTCTCGAATATAAAGGGGATGTCTATAGCTGGTATAGGTTCACCATAATTTATAAATTTAAGAATTACTTTATCAAAATCTTTATGTACGTATATGTCTATAAAAGGACTAGACTTAGAATGTTTTATACAATTAGTTATAAGATTTTCAAAAGCTCTTACTAATTTATTTACATCCCCGAATATAAAGATTTTTTCATCAGGAAAATATAATCTGCACTCCATATTAGCTTTTCTAAAATTCAATCTATTTTCAAGAGTAATTTGATTTAATAACTCTATTAGATTTATATTTTCTTTAGATAGTTTAAGACCATAATTATTTAAGGTAGTAAGCTCAAAAAGATCATCTATTAAAAATTTTAATCTTTTAGATTTTAAGTAGGCTATATTAGTGTAGTGCCTTAAGGTAAGTTCATCTTTATATTTATCTGAATCAACTAGTTCTAAATATCCTATTATAGAAGTAAGAGGGGTTCTCAAATCATGAGAGATGTTAGTTATAAGATCTCTTTTAGTCTGCTCAGATTTACGTTCCTCTAAAATAGCATCATTAAATTTACTCATTATGGTATTTATATTTTTAGCAAAACCTCCTAATGAAAGTTTTGGATTTACGGGAATACGAGCTTTAAAATTACCATTAGACATATCCTTTACTTGATTGCTTATTTCTAAAAAGTATATAATCTTATTTTTGGAAATCATATGAAAGCTAAAAAGGAATATAAAGATTGCAAAGATATTTTTAATCAAATCAAAATTCAATAATAACCTAAATTTATATATATACATTGTTAAAGTTGAGTTATCACTAACTATAAAAAATAAAAAAGCTTTCCAAATAATTAAGGACATTAGAAAAATTAACCCAGTAAGCAATACTGGATAAATAAACATAGATAATAATAGTAATTCATGTTTATAAATATCAGATTTTTTCAATTTTATATCCCACCCCCCAAACAGTATGAATGATTTTTTCACCTTCGGTATAATATTCAAGTTTATCTCTAAGATTACTTATATGAACCATAACGGTGTTATTTGATTGATAATACTTTTCTTTCCATATCTTTTCAAATATTTCTTCACTAGAAAAAATTCTACTAGGGTTTGTTGCCAAAAGAATTAGTATATCAAATTCCTTAGCAGTTAAGGTTATCTCGTTATCATTTACAGAAACAAAATGTGTGGACTTCCTAATAGATAAGTTACCAAGCTCTAATAAATCATCATCTTTGTTTATTTCAGAAGAGTTATTGAATAAATAAGTACGTCTCAATAAGGTTTTTACGCGAACCACTAATTCTAAGGGATCAAAAGGCTTAGTTATATAATCATCAGCTCCAGTTAAAAGACCGGTGATTTTATCCGTATTTTGCCCCTTAGCACTGAGCATTATTATAGGTATATTCATAGTTTGGCGGATTTCTCTACATACCTCTATACCATCTATACCAGGCATCATTACATCTAAAATTACTAGATGGGGAGTTTCTTTACTTAACATATGTAAAGCAGAGTATCCATCTGATGCCTTAAGGATTGAGTAACCTTCATTACCCAAATATATTTTCAAAAGGTTTAATATTTCTTTGTCATCGTCTACAAGTAAAATTTTTTCTCTCAATTTTATCACCCCAGTAGATTATAATACAAAATTATTTCTCTAGGTATTGTTCTAATACTAAGTCCTTAGTAAATATCTCTTTTGAAGCCTTTTTCCCAACATAACGTATATGCCAAGACTCGTAACTATATCCAGTAATAGATTCTTTCCCTAATGGATACCTAATAATGAAACCATACTTATAAGCATTTTTTGATAGCCATTTTGCTTCTGGAGTGTTTTCGAAAATCACATAAGAATCCTTAGTTGTTACATCCATAGCTAGACCTGTTTGATGTTCGCTGTATCCTGGTTTCGCTACGTATTCGTCAGCATGTTTTCTACCTTGCTGCTTAATAGTTCTCTCATAAATTGCTTTCTGAGTAGAATAGGAGCGGTATCCAGATAAGGAGTATAAATAAATATTCTCCTTTTTTGCGGCATTAAATAACTCCTCTAAAGCTGTTGAGGCCTCTTTTCTCAAAAAATGCTCTTCTTCAATTGAGTTTGGGGAAAAATTCACATTTGGTACAGTTAGGTCATCAGGTTTATAATCTTTATCCAATTTATTATCTTTATTTACAAGCAACAAAATACTAGAATAATCCTTTGAATTGTCCATAGAGGATTTTATTAAGTGTTTAGGAAAATTAATTAATATTAGTATCAGTAGTAATATTAATAAAAATACTTTTTTATTACCTCTCCTTTTCTTATTATACCTCTTCACAGTTTATACCTCCTAAATATTTATCTGATATCTAGCCCAAAGTGGCAAGATTTTAGTCTTATTGCTCCTTGCGAGAATAAGTTCAATAAGGCAATTTTACAAATAATTATTAAAGAGGCTTATAATTAAACCTTAAGAAACCTAAAGAAATTATTAATAAGTTAGTATATTTAAGAAATTCTTTAGATTATATAAAAATAGTGGCTAAAAACTAATTTTTCACTTAGTTTTTAGCCATTTATAATATTATAATTTTCCTAAAGTTAGCTTTCCAGAAGAAACACTTAGATTATAGGTATTACCTCCATCTTTATATTTTGCAACACCACTTTTATTATCTTTATTAAAGTCGGATAGGGGGAAGTCCAATACTATACTTCCAGAAGATCTTTTATATCTAACTTCAAAACCATTATTATCAGGGATTGATATATCTGTTTTACCAGAAGATACTTTAGAACTTAAGGTTTCAGGAGTTATTTTGCTAGATATTTTTGTACTACCACTAGAAGTTTGAGTATCTATATTAGTGAATTCACCTTCTACTACTAACTTACCAGAACTAATATCTGTTGTCATGATATTAGACTTAATAGCGTTCGCATTAAGAGTACCGCTTGATAATCTCAACTCCGTATTTTCAGCAGTTAGATTTTTTAAATCACAAGTTCCTGAACTAAGATATACATCTAAATTTTTAAAGTTCAGACCATCCATTGAAAGTTTACCAGAGGACATAGATATAGATAAATCATCAGAATAATCTTTTGGTATATATAAATCTATTTTCTGAGGAAAAATCTTCACACTAAAGAATTTAATTTTATTAGGTTTAGTAAATATAAGAGAATTACCTTCTTTTGAAATAGAAATTAAATCTTCATTTTTAAGAGTAGTAGTTGAGCTTTGCAAAAGTTTAACTTCATTAGAATCTGTAGGGTATATAGTTACTAGTTCACTTCCAAAATTTCTTAAGTCGATTTTACTAATAGACTCAATAGAAGCTGTCAGCTCGTTTGTAGAATTATACTTACTATTTAATCTAAATATAAAATCTGTAGGACTAAAGTTTCCAAGGATTAAAGACACTAATATAAATAAAGATACAATAGCTAATAAAGAAGAAGCAATTATTCTTGCTATAGCAAACTTTTTATTCATAACTACCTCCTTTTCTTTAAGTCGAAGGCAGCTGAAATAATCTGATCAATTGCCGCACCTATGACAAAAATTATCCAAGAGAATGGCCAAGCATTGAAATAAAAACTTATAACAAGATATATAGCTACAATTGTAATCCACATAGCAGAAGTGATTGATTTTTTAATTCGCACATTTTCTGAGTTAGCAGCTTTCCATTCTTTAAATTCTTCAACCAAGGTTTCATCCTTTTTAAGATATTTAGGACTAGTCATTCCTGTATATATAAGAATTCCAGTAGCTATTGCTATACATATAAACATAGGTATAATTCCTAAATCCTCGTTTAGAGAAAGAATATCAAAAATTATTATAAAGCAAGGACTCAAAATATATAATCCAACTGCTACAGCTACTAATAAAGCAGATTTCTTTTTTCTTTCATCAATTAAATCTGAGTTAACCTCATCTGGAGAGTTAAGACGATTAATTAATTCATCCACATCTCCTATACTTGAAATAACAATATTGCAAGCTTCATCTTCTGGATATCCATCTGACATTAAATCAGTGTATTTTGCATCCAAGTTTGAAAGTAGTTCTTCTTTTAAGTCGTAAGTTTTCTTATTTTTAGGTGCATCTTCAAATAAGTTGTTAACGTATCTATAAAGTTTATCATTCATTAATAACCCCTCCGTTAAATTAAACTATCAATTAATTTTTTTGTTCTTTCCCATTCTGCTTTATTATAAGTATAAGATTCGCGTCCAAGTTTCGTTATTGAGTAGTACTTTCTTCTGGCGGCTGTATTTTCTTCTCCCCAATAAGAAGTTATTAAACCTGCCTGTTCTAATCTACGAAAAGCTGTATATAAAGTTGCTTCTTTTAGTTCATATTCATTATTTGTTTTCATTTGTATAGATTTATTTATTTCATAGCCGTAGCTATCTTTTTCTAATAATTGAGATAAAATAATGGTCTCTGTATGACCTCTAATCAAATCTGATGCAATAGACATAGTATCCTCCTTTGCAATATATCGTCTCTATAGTTATATAATATAAATATATACCTCGCATGTCAAGGTATATCTAAATAAAAAAACAAACAATATTAAGTTTATAAAATTAGTAATTTAGGTTAAATTTATTTTAATTTTGTCAGAAAAGTATTGCACAAGCAGATTTTATGTTAAAATTCCTAAACACAGAAACACAGAAACACAGAAACACAGAAACACAGAAACACAGAAACACAGAAACACAGAAACACAGAAACACAGAAACACAGAAACACAGAAACAGAGGAACATAGGAACATAGGAACATAGAAGTGTAGAAATTATTAGAGTTAACGGTTTTTATAAAAAAATAAGAAGCCTCTTGGAGACTCCTTATTTATAGTAAATTAAACTGCCACTTCCATCTTAATTGAAGGATGATGTTTATAATCTACAAGTTTAATATCATCAGGTGTAAAATCGTAGAAGTTTTTAATTTCAGGGTTAATCCAAAGTTTAGGTGCATCATAAGCTTCATTAGCCCTTCCTAGTTGAATCTTAAGACCTTCTACTTGATTTTCATATATATGAGCATTGTTAATAACATGAGTAAATAGTCCTGGTTTTAATCCTGTTGCTTGTGCTACTAAATGAACTAATACTGCATACTGGCTGGTATTAAATGGAACTCCAAGTCCCCAATCTCCACTGCGCTGTACAAGCATACAATTAAGTTTTCCATCAGTTACATCCCACATTGTTAAGAAACAGCAAGGATGAAGAGGAGCGGTATCTAAATAAGGAATCTGCCAAAGGTTAATCATCATTCTTCTATCTTGAGGATTATTTCTTAAAGCCTCTAAAAGATTATCCATTTGATTAAACTTTTTTACTACCCATCCGTAAGATGTTCCTATAGTACCATCTTCTTGAATCCATTCATCCCATATGGATACATTTTGCTCTTGAAGTTTCTTTACATCATTTGATTGATCTTTAAATATCCAAAGAAGTTCTTTAACAGCAGTTTTAAAGGCTACAAATTTTGTTGTTAATATAGGAAATTCTTTTTCTAAATTAAATTGCATTATTTGATGGGGAAGTTTATAAGTTCTAATTCCTGTTCTGTTGTTGTCAAAGTATCCATTTTCTAAAATATCCTCAGCTATTGCTAAATATTTTTTATCATAAAGACTCATTAATTATTCATCCTTTCTTATTTCTAAAAATCCTACATTAATTTTATAATAAGTCTGCGGTTATGTAAAATTAATTTAATTGTTTATTGAACTTTTGTTCTCATTGATGTAATTAAGTCAATAATAAGATATAATAATATAAGAAGATTATTAAAGGAATTGAGAGGTGGGTTACGTTGGCTTATAAGGCTTTATATAGAGAGTGGAGACCTAAGACCTTTGAGGATATAATAGGTCAGGAACATGTAACAACTACATTAAAAAATCAGATATTAACTAATAGAATAGCCCATGCCTATCTTTTTTGTGGTACTAGAGGAACAGGAAAAACCTCTACTTCAAAGGTTTTTGCAAAGGCTTTAAATTGTCTTAATCCTCATGATGGAGAACCATGTAATGAGTGTGAAATGTGCGTAAAGATAAACGAGGGTTTAGCTATAGATATAAGTGAAATGGATGCTGCATCTAGAAATAAAGTGGAAAATATGAGAGATATTATTGATGAGGTTCAATATCCTCCTCAAGAAGCTAAGTACAAGATATACATACTGGATGAGGTTCATATGCTTACAACTGGTGCTGTAAATGCATTTTTAAAGACGTTAGAAGAGCCACCAAGTAATGTTATTTTTATTTTAGCTACTACCGATCCACAGAAGCTGCCTATTACTATTCTTTCAAGATGTCAAAGATTTGATTTTAAGAGAATATCTAATAATCATATGGTAAATAGGCTGAGAAAGATAGTAAAGGAAAAAGGGGTATTTGCAGATGATAAAAGTTTAGCTCTTATATGCAGGGTTTCTGATGGGGCTATGAGAGATGCACTTAGTATATTAGATCAATCTATATCCATGGGAGATGGAAAGGTTGATTATGATGAGTTAGTATCTATGCTTGGACTTGTAACGAATGATCATTTATTAAAGATAACAGATGCTGTTATAGAAAAAAATATAGAGAAGACTATGCGAGTAATTGAGGACATTGTGTTTTCTGGAAAGGATATGTCTTTATTTATAAAAGACCTTACAAGCCATTTTAGAAACCTTCTTATGGTTAAGGTAACAAATAATCCAGAAGAAGTTTTAGACATGTCAGAAGAGAATATAGAGTTAGTAAAAGGGCAAGGAGAACGCTTAAGAATAGAAGAGATTATGAGAGACATAAGAATCCTTCAAGAGTGTGAGGAAAGCTCAAAGGTTAGTAAGCAGGCAAGACTCTATATGGAATTAGCTGCTATAAAGATGTGTAAAATTGAATATGATACTTCTAAAGAAGTAATAATATCTAGAATAAATAGAATAGAAGAAGCTATAAAAAGCGGAAAGATAGCTGTTAGAGCAAAGGTTGAAACTAAGGAACCGGAAATGGTTAAGGAATCTAAAGTAGCTCAAGTTACTAGAAGACCAGAAAAGAAGGAGGATGCTTCTATAAATACTAGTTTTAATGAGGATTCAAAAATTAGTATAGATGAAGTTAAGAGAGCTTGGAAAGATATACTAGAGAGGTTTAAAGCTAGAAGAGCTATGGTTGTATATGCTTCTCTTAGTACTGGAAAACCAGTGTCTTGTAATAATGGAGTCATCGAAATTCAATATGAAGATCAATATGGGTTTAATAAGTCTAGGCTTGAAAAGCCGGATACATCTAAATTAGTAAATGAAGTGTTTAGTGAAGTTCTAAAGGATGGAGTAAGGGTTAAATATTCTGTAATAACTGAGGAAGTTAGAGGTAAAACTACTGAAGAAATACTTTTAGATACAATTGGAGAAGATGCTTTAGAAATTTTAGATGAATAAAAAGTGGTAAATACTTTAATAGTAAGGAAAGGTTTGTATAGTCAAATAAAATACTATATAATATTAGTAGATTTATTGTTATAAGGAGGATAAGACATGGCAAAAGGTGGATTCCCTGGCGGTGGACTTGGAAATATGAATAACTTAATGAAGCAGGCTCAAAAGCTTCAACAAGAAATGGAAAAAGTGCAAAAAGATTTAGAGGTTGCTGAATTTGAAGCAACAGTTGGTGGCGGAGCTGTTTTAGTTAAAGTTAATGGTAAAAAAGAGTTAACTCACATAGAAATAAAACCAGAAGTAGTAGATCCTGATGATGTTGAAATGCTTCAAGACTTAGTTCTTAGTGCTGTAAATCAAGCTATAAAGAAAGCAGATGAAGAAACATCAAGCAAGATGGGAAAATTAACAGGCGGGATGGGAATGCCTGGAGGACTATTTTAATAGACTAGAATGAGAAATTGAAATATTTGGGTGTGTCTTAAGGATTTATTATTTTTAAGTCACACCTGTATTGTTTCTGAGAGGAAGGGAAATAAATGGACTTTTATCCTATTGCTATAGAAAAATTAATAGAGGAATTTGCGAAGTTGCCAAGCATTGGAAATAAGACTGCGCAAAGATTAACTTTACATATATTAAATCTTCCGGAAGATGAGGTTAAGGATTTTGCAAGAGCCTTAGTTCAAGCTAGAGGAACTATAAAATACTGTTCAGTATGTGGAAATTATACAGATAAAGATCCTTGCTCTATATGCTCTAACCCTAGTAGAGAAAAAAATGTTGTGTGTGTAGTAGAGCAACCTAAAGATATAATGACAATGGAGAGAGTAAAAGAATTTAATGGGGTATATCATGTACTTCATGGAAATATATCTCCTATGCAGGGAAGAGGTCCTCAAGATATAAAGATAAGAGAGCTTGTAGCTAGAATGAATTCTGATATAGAAGAAGTAATAGTTGCAACTAATCCTAATATAGAAGGTGAAGCTACAGCTATGTATATAGCTAAAATTCTTAAACCACTAGATGTTAAGGTAACTAGAATAGCAGCTGGTATTCCTGTAGGTGGAGACTTAGAATATGCAGATGAAGTAACTTTATCCAAGGCACTTGAAGGAAGAAAACAAATATAATAGAAACCATGTTTTTAGATAAGTATAAACTAAAAACATGGTTTTATTTTGAAATAATTAAAAAGATATATGAATATGTTTACAAATGTGATAGAATTATAAGTATATACTTTTAATAGATGGAGGGTAAATCTATGAATTATTATATGACCTTTGATATTGGTGGAGGATCAGTAAAATATGGCATAATAGATGAAAATGCCGAAATAATAGAAAAGGGATCTTTTAAAACCCCACATAGTGATGATGGTGAAAAAGATCTAGATGAGCTTATAAAAAACATATCAGAAGTGACAAATGAATTTAAATCTAAATATAATTTAGTGGGGGTAGCTCTTAGTGCACCAGGAGCAGTTAATAACAAAACAGGCTTTATAAACGGTGCTAGTGCATTACCTTATATACACGGTCCTAATATTAAGGAGTTAATAGAAAATAGTACAAACTTAAAAATGGCTATGGAAAACGATGCTAATTGTGCCGCTTTAGCAGAAGTTTGGAATGGAGTAGCTAAAGGTTGTAAAAATGTGTTATTCGTAGTATGTGGAACAGGTATTGGAGGAGCTGTTATAGTTGATGGAAAGCTTCATACAGGTAAAAACCTTTATGGTGGAGAGTTTGGCTTTATGATAGCTGAAGCTGATTTTAAGAATAAGAAATTCTCAACATGGAGTGATAAAGGCTCTACTAATGCTATTGTAAGGAGAGCAGCTGAGCTTAAAGGAATAGATAAAAGTGAGTTAGATGGTAAAAAAGTTTTTGAATTAGCTGATAATGGAGATGAAGATGCAATTTTAGCTATAGATGAGTATTTTGAAACTACTGCAAAATGTATATATAATCTACAATACTCATTTGACCCTGAAATAATAGTAATTGGGGGAGCTATAAGCGCAAGAAAAGATTTGGTTGAAAGAATAGAACAAAAGCTAAATATAATCCATGAAGGAATATCTATTGCAGATATAAGAGCTAATATAAAAGTATGTAAGTACTTTAATGATTCGAACTTATTAGGAGCTGTATATAATTTTAAGGCTACCTATAACTAATATAAAAAATGAGTATGATAATATAAAGTTGAATTATCATACTCAAATTTATTATATTCTATAATGGAATGTATAGAGGCTAGACCATTTCACTTTTTTCTTCTAATTTAGCATACATCTTTTCTTGTTGTCTTGTAGTGAATTGAAAATATATTTCGGTATTTGAAATAGATTTGTGACCAAGCCACCATTGTAATTCTTTTATATCCATATCTGATTCTGCCAAGTGAACAGCAGTACTATGTTTTAAAGCATGGAAATGGTGTTTCTTTTTATCATCAATATCAGCAGTTGCGCAATATTTTTTCATTAAGTAGTCTAAGGTATGTCTAGAAATAGGTTTGTCCTTTTGGCTCTTAAATAAAGCTTCACTATCTATATGTATATTAGCTATTGTTATGTGTTTATCAACAATTTCTTTAGTAATAGAATCCAATCTTATAGTATTATTTTTACTTCCTTTAAGTCGTTTGCAATAAATCTCCCCTTTGGAGATGTTGTAGTCTTCTAGTCTTAATAATGCTATCTCAGAAGCCCTTAAGCCACATCTATAAGCTACTCTAAATATTGCTAAATCTCTAATTGAATGTATACCTCTAGAATTTTTAATTGAGTTAAAAAGTCTAGACGCTTCTTGTTGCGTTAGATATTTAATTTTTTCACTAGCATCTCTGCCCATATACAATCCTCCTTAGTAAATACAACAAAACATTTATTTTGTTGAGTAAATAATACAATTTATTAAGATTAATGTCAAAACTAAAAATAACTATTCAAGAAATTTATGCATATAACTTGTAATTATTGTCAATAATTAAGATAAAATTATAGGAGGTATAGTATGAATAAAAATTCGATTTTAAAAATATTATTTTCTAAGGAAGAGAATTTAAGGTATGATAATATAACAGAGGATATATACAAAGCTATAAAAGATATAGAGTCCGCACAAATGATGTTTGAAACAGTAAATAATCCAACTTTAATTGAAGTTGCCATATATACAGAGCAGGCAGCTAAGAGAAGATTAGATTTTTTAATTAAGGAAGCCAAAGAAAGAGGCGTAAAGGTTGATAACCAGTACATTTTGGACAAATATACGAAACTAGCTTAGTTAATTAAATTAAGGAGGGGGTCATTATGTTTCCTATAGAAATTCTTTACGGGGTAATTGGACTAATAGCATTAGTACTTCTATTTAAAATATTTTCATGGCCATTTAAGGTTTTAATGAAATTAATAGTAAATGGTATATTAGGAGCAATATTACTAATAATTTTCAATTTTTTTGGACAGGCATTTGGTCTGTATATAGGAATAAATGCAACTACAGCTTTAATAGCAGGATTTTTTGGGATTCCAGGGGTAGTATTTTTGGTTATATTTAAGTTATTTTTATAAGAAATTATTTTTGAGGTATTAGAATTAAAAGTTCTAGTACCTTTTTATTACATAATAAAAGAATAGTAGTTCTGAAGAGTAATTTGCCAGTGATTAATTATTAACCACTGGCTGAGGTTTATTTATAGATGGGAGTTGAGGTATTCAAAAAAAGAAAAGGAAACAAACTTGAGAGGTTCCTGATAAGGACACTATCACGTATATCCCTATAGAACTAATATATGAAATATATAATAATGTGTTACAAAAAATAAATAAAAATTATAAATTTAATCTTTCATTAATACAATATATAGAAGCAATTAATGAAAGGAAAGAAATGAAAAAATTTATTAACCAAGAAATAATTTTAAAGGACAAAAAAACTATTCTATTATCTCTGTTTTTTATTGTAGTAATTAGTTTTTTCTTAACTAATACTCATACAATGTTTTTAGCACAAGAAAATATATCAGAAAGTGAGGTATTAATAAGAAAGTATCTATCTTTAGCGCCAATTAAAGCTTGTATTTTATACTTTGTATATGGATTATTTATAGTTTTTTTGTTTAAGGACAAAAAAGAATTATTTAATGACATTGATAAAAACACATATAGCTTTAAGGAAGTATTTTTTACTAAATATTTATCATTTGTTTCTGTAGTAACTCTAAATACTTTAATAATTTCTTTATTTAAATTAATGGCTTATTTTATTAATAGTGATATTTTTTCAGGTTATTCTATAGGTGCATCTAGAGTTATTATGTTTTTCATAATATTTACTTTGGTATCTATTACTGCAGGATCTTTAGGATTTTTATCTATGTTTTTGATAAAAAATAATTTTATAGCAGTGGTATTGCTACCTATGATAGAGTATAGCTTGTTTTTACTTTTTGGATTATTTAACCTTCTAATTAGTAGCTATTTATGGCCTATTCAATGGTTATTAAATAAAATAAGTACATTTTTAGTAGATTATTTTGTGTTTTTTATTGCTTTTGATTGGAGAATAGAACTTCAGAGTTTAGGAATGCAACTTGGAAGCATAGCATTTTTCATGGCTTCTAGTGCTTTATTAATGTTATTATCTTACAAGGCAATGAAAAGAATAAAAGGAAATATAATAGAGAGAGATTATTATTTTGTTTGGATTAAAAAAGTTACATCAGTAATTTTAGCTTTTATAGGAGCTTTTACAGTACTTGTATTTTTAGATTTAGCAGTACTATTAGTTATGCCTCAAGCTTTTGATAAAATCAATTTAGGAATAAACATTTTTATGTTTATTATAGCGATAATTATATATAAAATGCTAGGGATTAAAAATATTGATAATAAATTAGAGAAAAATTAATCAAATTGCAAATGTTAATGGTTACAAAATGAACTTTTGTAAATTTCAAAAAGTGTATTGCTTTTTTCTTTACAGCTTATATAATAGAAATATATTAAACGAAGGCGTTTAATAGAGCAACAGCTCTATTAAGCGTCTTTTTCTTTTTTAGTGAAAACAAATGCAAGAACTTGAATTAAACCATGGTAATTCATCTTTTAGTATTTGAGGATTAAGGAATTATAAAATAAAAATAAATTTAAACTTAAAGAGGGGGACCTTAATATGGGATTTAATGGAGCAGATTCAGTTTTTGTATTAGTTTGTACGGCACTTGTTATGTTAATGACACCAGCTTTAGCACTTTTTTACGGTGGTATGGTTAGAAAGAAAAATGTTGTAAGTACCACTATGCATAGTTACGTAACTATTGCACTTGTATCAATACAATGGATATTAATAGGTTATACATTGGTATTTGGGAATGATATTGGAGGAATTATAGGAGATTTAAAATATGCTTTATTAAATGGTGTAGGGTTTGAACCTAATGCAGATTATGCAGCAACAATACCTCATCAAGGATTTATGTTATTTCAAATGATGTTTGCAATTATAACACCTGCATTAATATCAGGATCTTTTGCTGAAAGAATGAGATTCCCAGCAGTTATACTATTCGTATTAGCATGGACTACTCTAGTTTATGATCCAATAGCTCACTGGGTATGGGGAGTTGGAGGATGGATTAGAAACCTTGGTGCATTAGACTTCGCTGGCGGAAATGTTGTTCATATAAGTTCAGGTATTTCGGCTTTGGTAGTGGCTTTACTTATAGGTAAGAGAAAAAATATAAAAGATATTACTGCACATCATATACCAATGACAATACTTGGAGGAGGACTTCTTTGGTTCGGATGGTTTGGATTTAATGCAGGAAGTGCTTTAGGTTTAAATGATGTAGCTTTAGATGCTTTCATAACTACTAATACTTCAGCAGCAGCTGCTGCATTAGCTTGGATGTTATTTGAATATTCTCATACTAAGAAATTCTCAGCTATTGGTTTCATAAGTGGAGCTGTAGCAGGTCTTGTAGCAATAACACCAGGAGCTGGATTTGTTACACCAATAGCTTCATTAGCTATAGGTGCTATCGGCGGAGCAATTTGTTATGGGGCAGTAACTTTCCTAAAAGAAAAATTCGGTTATGATGATGCATTAGATGCATTTGGATGCCACGGAATAGGTGGTATATGGGGAGGAATAGCGGTAGGACTATTCGGAACAACAGGAATTAATTCAGCTGGAGCAGATGGACTTTTCTACGGTGGTGGAGTTACTCTTTTATCAGCGCAAATTATAAGTATTGCAGCAACCATAGTGTATTCAGCTATAGTAACATTTGCAATAGTAAAAGTTATAGGATTAGTTACAGTATTCAGAGCTACAAATATTGAAGAAGATTATGGTCTAGATGTAACTATGCATGGAAAAGGTGCATATGGTGAATTTGGAGTAATAGAAGAAAAAGAAAGCTATAGTGCGTAGTTTTTAAGTAAGTTAAAAATATAAGTTTATTTTTATAATATTGTGTGAAAAATTAAGTATAAAACCAATTTTTAATTGGTTTTATACTTTTTTTGTTGTCTAGAAAACCTCCGGCTATGCCGGTGGACAAAAAGGCTTTAGCTCTGAACAGAAAAAAACTCCTATGATAAAATGAAAGCGACTGACAATCGCAAAACAAATAAATCATAGGAGGTGTCGTATGGGTAACGACATAGAAAGCTTATCACACACAAAATGGAGGTGTCAATATCATATAGTATTTGCACCAAAATACAGGAGACAAATAATATATGGGAAGTATAAATCAGAGATAGGAAAAATATTAAGGGAAATATGTAAAAGAAATGGGGTAGAAATTATAGAAGCAAATGCATGCCCCGACCATATACATATGCTTATAACAATTCCACCAAAGATAAGT
>NZ_FQXU01000026.1 GCF_900130055.1 Clostridium intestinale DSM 6191 | reverse complement strand
CATGAACCAGGTGGAGTATTAGTATACGGAATACCAGAGTTTAGACTACCAAAAGAAACAGTAGTAAAAACAGAAATAGAGAATGTAAAGAAACTTGGAGTAGAAATAGAAACTAACGTTATCGTAGGAAGAACAATAACAATAGATCAACTATTCGAAGAAGAAGGTTTTGAAGCAGTATTCGTAGGCTCAGGAGCAGGACTTCCAAAGTTCATGGGAATACCAGGAGAAAACGCAAACGGAGTACTATCAGCAAATGAATTCCTAACAAGAAGTAATCTAATGAAAGCCTTCAAAGAAGGTTACGACACTCCTATAAGAGTTGGAGATAGAGTAGCTGTAGTTGGCGGTGGAAATGTTGCAATGGATGCAGCAAGAACAGCATTAAGACTAGGAGCAGAAGTTCATATAGTATATAGAAGAAGCGAAGCAGAGCTTCCAGCAAGAGTAGAAGAAGTACATCATGCAAAAGAAGAAGGAATAATCTTTGACCTTCTAACAAACCCAGTAGAAATACAGCAAGACGAAAAGGGCTGGGTTACAGGAATGAAGTGCATAAAAATGGAGCTAGGCGAACCTGATGCCTCAGGCAGAAGAAAACCAGTAGAAGTAGAAAGTTCAGAATTTGTAATGCCACTAGATACAGTAATAATGTCTCTAGGAACTTCACCAAACCCACTAATATCTTCAACAACAAAAGGACTAGAAATAAATAAAAGAAGATGCCTAGTAGTTGAAGAAGAAACAGGGAAAACAACAAAGGACGGAGTATACGCAGGCGGAGACGCAGTAACAGGAGCAGCAACAGTAATCCTAGCAATGGGAGCAGGAAAAAGAGCTGCTAATGGAATCCATGAATATTTAAGCAACAAATAAAGATAAGACTGTAGAGCTAACTTAAAAGGTTGGTTTTACAGTCTTTTTGAGTACTACACCTAATATATAAAATATTTTTTATAAACACTTGAATAATGAATGGGCAAAAAAGTAGACTACCCTAAGAAGTTAAGAAGTTAAGAAGTTAAGAAGTTAAGAAGTTAAGAAGTTAAGAAGTTAAGAAGTTAAGAAGAAAATCAAGATAACGGAATCATGGCAAATGCAGGCTTTATTTGTTAGTATTAAATATAGATAAGTAAAAGTAGTGAAAGGATTGAATAAGATGAATGATGTTATAAATGTTATTTCAAATCGTATGTCTCTTAGAAAATATAAGGAAGAAAAGATATCTAAAGAGCATTTAGATATAATAATTGAAGCAGCCATGAGAGCTCCTACTGCTGGCAATATGATGATGTATTCAGTGATTATTGTTGAAGATGAGGAAAAGAAAAAGAAGCTTAGTAAAACTTGTGATGATCAGCCTTTTATAGCAAAGGCACCAACTGTATTGTTATTTTTAGCGGATATGCAAAGATGGTATGATTATTTTGATTATAGTAATGTTAAAGATTATTGTGAACGTAATAATAAAAAATATGCTGGACCTGGCGAAGGTGATTTTGTTTTAGCTATAGAAGACACAATGATAGCTGCACAAAATGCTGTTATAGCTGCTGAATCATTAGGAATAGGATCATGTTATATAGGTGATATTATTGAAAACTATGAGATTCATAAAGAAATGTTTAACCTACCTAAGTGGGTAGTACCTGTAGGTATGCTTTGCATGGGATATTACCCAGGAAATTACAATAGAATAATACAACCTAGATTTGATAGAAAATATATCGTTTTTAATGAAGAATATAATAGATTAAAAGATGAAGATTTTGCAGATATGTTTAAGGCTAAAAAAGTAGCTAAAGAAAATATATATAAGGCTGAAAATTTTGGACAATATATGTATGGTAGAAAAATAGGATCAGATTTTTCAAAAGAAATGACTAGGTCAATAAAGGTTATGTTGGAGAATTGGAAGGAAAAATAATTTTCTAATCTAATTTTAATCTTTAACTAATTTTATTATAAGCCTCTGAATTTATACTTTAGATATAGATTAAGAAAAATAAATTTTGGAGGGATAATATTATGATAACAATTGAGCAAATAGATGAATTAAGAGGAAGAGTAGATGTATCTTATGAGGATGCAAAGGAAGCTTTAGAGCAAAATAATGGAGATATCTTAGAGGCAATTATTTATCTTGAGAAAAACGGAAAAATAAAAGAAGAAGCTAAACAAGAAGAGAAAAAAGAAAGTGGAGCCTCAGATGCAATATGTGGAGTAATATCTTGGTGTAAAAAGGTAATAAGAAAAGGAAACTCAAATTATTTAGAAGTAAGAAAACATGAAAATACAATATTGAAGCTTTCATTAACAATAACATCAATAGTAGTTGTATTAGCACCATATATATCAATACCATTATTACTATTAGCATTATTTACAGGTCATAAGATTAGATTTCATGGAGAAGATATAGAAAAAACTAGAGCTAACGAAGCTATGGATAAAATGGCTATGGCAACAAACAATATTAAAGAAGAGTTTAGTAAATAGTATTTAATGAATATTAAAAGAGATAACCTTATGGTATAGCAGGTGAATTTGCTATAATAAAGTTATCTTTTTTATTCTTTAGGAGGGTAATTATGAAGGGTAACATACTTATAATAGAGGACGAGATAAAAATAGCTAGATTTGTAGAGATGGAATTAAATTATGAGGGATATAAAGTGACGAAGGTTAATGATGGAAGACAAGGACTTATGAAGGCAAGAAATGAGGAGTTTGATTTAATACTTCTAGATATAATGCTCCCTTCAATGAATGGCATAGAGGTATTAAGAAGAATAAGGGAAGAAAGCGAAGTTCCTGTAATAATGCTTACAGCTAAGGATGAAACTATGGATAAGGTAACTGGCCTAGATATGGGAGCAGACGATTATATAACTAAACCTTTTGAGATAGAGGAGCTTCTCGCAAGGATAAGGGTAGCTTTAAAGAGAAAGAAGGTTACTAAAAAACAAGAACTAAGATATAAAGAACTGTTAATGGACTTAGAGGGTTATAATCTTTCTTATGATGGAGCAAATATAGAGCTTACTAAAAAAGAATTTGAGCTTTTAAGGTATCTGCTTGAAAATAAAAATAGAGTACTGACTAGGGATAAAATTATAGAAACTGTTTGGGGCTATGATTATTTCGGGGATACTAATGTAGTAGATGTATATATACGATACCTTAGAAGTAAAATAGATGACAAATATAATCAAAAAATAATCCATACTTTAAGAGGGGTAGGATATATGATAAAAGATGAAAAATAATAAAGGTAAATATGATAAGGAAATAGAGTATATAACTAATATAACCACTAAGATTTTTAAAGAATCTGTGAAGCTTATAAAAGAGCAATATAAAGTACTTATAACTAAAGTTAGACTATCAATAGTTCTTAAGTTAAATGTTATGTATGTTTTGGTTTGTCTAAATTTACTTTTCTTTATAAATTTATTCATAACAGGTATTTATGGATACTTTACCTTCACTAAAATAAATAGTAATATAGAAAAATCCTTTGTTACTATATCTAAAGAACTAAAAGAAACAGAGAATTTATCAATAGATAGACTATATTTATTAAAAGAGACTAATGGTTATGAAATTATAATTTATGATAATAATAAGGAAATTTTATATAGAAATAGTGAAGCTTATATAAATGACTTATCTAAAGATAATGTAAGAGTTTTAGCATATGGTCATTTTAAGTTTCAGAATAATATAAGTGAGGAAACAATAAAAAACAATATTAATAGTATTTTTAATATAAATTATATTTATGATAGAGCCGCTGAGGAGAGTGGTAGTAAGTTTAATATTCAGATAAAGTATAATTTATATGAGGATTTCAGCTTTTTAGGAAATTTTATTTTATGGGTAGTTATCGCAGAGATGGTGTGCTTATTTTTATCTTTAGGTAATGTAAAAAGCAGAAGTAAAAAGATACTCAAGCCTATTGATGATATGAATAAAACCGTTGAGAATATTACCATAAAACAGATAGACACAAGATTAAGTGTAGGTGGAACTCAAGATGAGCTTAAAGATTTAGCAAAAACTTTTAATGGAATGTTAGATAGAATTCAAGAGGCTTATAATATTCAAAATCAATTTGTATCAGATGCTTCTCATGAACTTAGAACTCCTATAGCAGTAATACAGGGGTATGCTAGGCTTTTAGATAGATGGGGAAAAGAGGATAAGGAAGCTCTTGAGGAGTCTATATCAGCTATAAAGTCAGAGGCAAATAATATGAAGGACCTTGTTGAAAAACTATTATTTCTAGCAAGAGGGGATAAAAATACTCAACCAGTTATTATGGAGGAGTTTGATTTAAACTTCCTTGTTGATGAACTTTTAAAAGAAACTAAGCTTATAGATAATGATCATAATATAAGTTGTGATAAAAATGAAGTTGTAAAAATATATGCAGATGAGAAGCTGTTAAAGCAAGCTTTTAGAATATTTCTAGACAATAGCATAAAGTATACTCCAAAGGGTGGAAACATTGGTATAAGTACCTATGTTAATGGTAATAATGTAGAAATAGTTATAAAAGATAATGGCATAGGTATTGATGAAAAAGATATTCCAAAAATTTTTGATAGATTTTATAGAGCAGATGAGTCTAGAACTAGAGAAACTGGTGGAAATGGACTAGGGTTATCCATAGCGAAGTGGATAATTATGAAACATAAAGGTAAAATCACAGTTAATAGTTCTCTTAATGTTGGGACAACGATAATAATTAATTTACCTATGAATACTTAATAAGACTAGCCTTTTATAACTTTTAGTTAGAGGCTAGTTTTTATTTTCTACAAATTTCCATGGTTTTATTTTAGCATATATTTAAAAAAATATATAAATATACATGAGCTATGTTATATAATTAATGTATAAATAAATTACGAGCTTATTGTACTGGGAGAAAAATTTATGGTCAAACATGACAAAATTAAGAAAAGTAAAAAGTACCAGCTTAGAAGTCAAATATCAATATTTTTTCTGTTAACTATAGTAGCATCAGTACTTATTGTTTATGGATTATCTAATAGGTTTATAATTAGAAATTTTGATTATCTATTAAAAAATCAAGGTCAAGGAAATATGAAGCAAGTTGTTAATGAGTTAAATAATCAACTTATTGACCTAGAGAACTCAGCTAAGGATTATGGCAGCTGGGATGATACATATAATTATGTATCAAATAGAGATAAAAGTTATATAGACTCAAATTATTTAGATGAAACTTTTTCACTAAATAATTGGAATTTACTTTATATTTTTGATAAAGATAAGGAACTAGCTTATGGTAAAGAATTTGATTTACATAATAAGCAGGAAATTAACAAATCGGATGAAATAATTGATTTTATAAAAGGTAAGGAATGGATATTTAATGATATAAGGATTCAAGCTAAGTTAATCAGTTCTCCTAAAGGGAGCATGTTACTAGCAGCTTATCCAATAACTAGAAGTGGCGGACTTGGGAATTCAGTAGGATGGATAGTATGCGGAAGATATGTTAATGAAAATCTAGTTAATGGTATGGGTGATAATCTTCTAATGAATCTGAAGCTTGATGATAATATTGATAAACCAGGTGACATAACATCAACTACTTATATAAGCGGCAGAGGAATAAAAGCAGATATATGGGTAGACAAAAATGGTAGAAGTGATAAAAGTGTAGGAATTATTTACGATTACGATGGAAATAAGTTAATAAAGATGACAAGCAACATAGATGTAGATATGAATATATTAAATATGGGCACATATGGTGTGTATAAGTATATAGCTACTACTAGCGTAGTTTTACTTGTATCATTTATATTATTGTTATGGTTAATAGATAAAACAATTTTTAAAAGGCTTAATGAATTAATATATAATGTAGGAAATATAGAAAAAAATAATGATTTTTCTAAAAGAATTTCTATAAAAAGAAATGACGAGATATCCATTTTGGAAACGGGATTTAATAATCTTCTTTCTACAGTAGAGAGAACTCAAAGCGAGATATTATATCAGGCAAAATATGATCAACTAACAGAAACATTTAATAGAGGTGTCTTTTTTGATGATGTTCAGGTGATCTTGGATGATGAGATGAAAAATGGAAATAAATCTGCAATAATTTTTATCGATATTGATGGATTCAAAGATATAAATGATAGTTTAGGGCATAGCACAGGTGATTATATATTAGTTAATGTAGCTGCTAGGATAAAAGAAAAATTGAAAAACTATAATCCTATAATTTCTAGGTTTGGTGGAGATGAGTTTGTTACATTTATACCTAACATAAAATCTTATAAAGAAATAGACAATATATGTAAGGATTTGTTGGATAGAATAAAACAACCTATGTATATTGGTAGGAAAGCCTGCAAAATAACTTGCAGTATAGGGATAAGTATATCTATAGACCATGGAAGTACAGTAGATGATTTAATAAATAATGCAGATGTAGCTATGTATCATGTAAAGAAAAACAATAAAAATAGTTCTATTATTTATAATGAGGACATGAGAAGTAGAATATCACAAGAAATGCTTGAAGAAGCTCTAGATAATAAAGAGTTTGTTTTATATTATCAAAAACAGGTTGACATAACTACTGAAAGAATAGAAGGTGCAGAGGCTTTAGTAAGATGGAACAGTGCCGACAGAGGATTTGTTTCACCAATAGAGTTTATACCGCTAGCAGAAGAAACGGGGTTTATAGTTCCATTAGGAAAATGGATATTAGAAGAAGCTTGCAAACAATGTAAGGAATGGAATGATACTATAGATAAAGATTTTAGAGTATCAGTAAATGTATCTAGTATACAGTTTATGGAGAAGGCCTTTATTAATATGGTCGTAAATACATTAAAAACTACGGGGATAAATCCTAAAAACTTAGAACTAGAAATAACCGAAAGTGTTGCATTATATAAAGAAGAAGAAGTTATAAGTAAATTGGAAGAGTTAAAAAATCTAGGCGTAAGAGTTTCTATAGATGATTTTGGTACTGGGTATAGTTCATTAAAATACCTACAGAAGTTTAAGATTGATGGATTAAAAATAGATAAGGCGTTTATAGATAATATTAACGAAAATTCTAGCATAGCTAAATCTATAATTAGCATGGCAGAAAACTTAGGGGTGTATGTTATTGCTGAGGGCGTAGAAACAGTAGAGCAGGTAAATTGTTTAAGGTCCCTTAAATGCCAATATATACAAGGTTATTATTATGGTAAACCTGTACCGCCAGATGGTTTTGATTTGAAGATTTCTTAGGAAAAAGATACTGTGAATGAAATAAATTTATTCACAGTATCTTTTTTGGTTTATTTAGCAGCAGTAATATAGGGCTCTATATCTAATGGTTCAAATGTAGACTCAAATCTTTTAACAATTTGACCATCTTTACCTATAAGAAACTTTGTAAAATTCCATTTAATAGAATCACCTAATAAAGACTCAGGGAATTTTTCTTTTAAGAAAGTATGTAGAAGTTTTCCTGAAGGTGTAGTTGTATCCAGCCCTTCGAATTTAGTATTTTCTTTAAGGTATGTAAATAATGGATGTGCTGAAGGTCCATTTACATCAACCTTTTCTGTTATTGTGAAATTAACTCCATAATTAATTTCACAGAAGTTTTTTATTTCACTAGAATTTCCAGGTTCTTGTTCTCCAAATTGATTACAAGGGAATCCTATAATTTCAAAGTCATCATTTTTAAATTTTTGATATAATACCTCTAAATCTTTATACTGAGGCGTGAATCCACATTTACTTGCAGTGTTAACTATAAGTAGGTTTTTACCCTTGAATTCGCTTAAAGACTTTTCTTTTCCATCGATTGTTTCAAAACTAAAATCATAAATTGACAAAATTATCATCTCCTAATTTATATTGCATAAGATTATTATATCACAAATTTAATTGTATGCAATTAAATTGAGAATATATTATAATTATATTAACAAATTAGTATTTATACATTATAATAGGAGTATAATAATCGGGAGGTTTTGACAGGAGGTGACCACTTATGAATAATGATTTTTTAAAATTAGAAAACCAATTATGTTTTTCTGTATATGCTACATCGAGGGCCATTACAAAGTTATATCGTCCTTTTTTAAATGAATTAGGAATCACATATCCTCAATATTTAGTAATGTTAGTGCTTTGGGAGAAGGAAAATATAACATTAAAAGATCTTGGAAATAAACTATATTTAGATTCAGGAACTCTTACTCCACTACTTAAAAGGTTAGAAAGTATAGGATATATAAAAAGGGAAAGATCTACAGAAGATGAGAGATTACTTTGTGTATCAATAACCGATAAGGGAAATGAACTTAAAGAAAAGGCTCTAAACATACCTAAATGTATTGTAGAATGTTTAGATTATGATCCAATGCTTTTATTTAAGTTAAAGAAAGAAATTGATTCTCTTCTTTCTAATATAAATAAAGAAGATTAAGCGAGGAAATGAATGAACATCAAAAATAGAATTTTCATCATTTTTGTAATACTTAGTAGTTTTTTAATTTCTTGTGGAGCAAATAAAAATGTTGATACTAAAGAAGTACTTATAACAGGAAAGATAGAACCTAAAATTAAGTCTGGAGAAGATATCACATTTTATGTTGCTACTGACATACATTACTTATCTAAAAGCTTAACTGATGGAGGAGAAGCTTTTCAAAACTTTATAGATAGCGGAGATGGAAAGCAACTTAAGTATATAGATGAGATAACAGATGCTTTTATAAATGATATTAAGAAAAATCGTCCACAAGTTCTTATTATAAGTGGGGATTTAACTAATAATGGGGAAAAGAAAAGTCATGAAGATTTAGCAAAAAAATTAAAAGTAGTAGAGGATTCAGGTACCTCAGTTTATGTTATACCTGGAAATCATGATATATTAAATCCCTGGGCAAGAGAGTTTAAAGAAGATAAACAGTTAAAAACTGACTATATAAGTGATAAGGACTTTGAGGATATTTATGGAGAATATGGTTATAAAGAAGCTATATCTAGAGATAAAAATACTTTAAGTTACTTGTCTGCTCCATCTGAAGATGTTTGGCTGTTAATGTTGGATACTTGTCAGTATAAGGATAATGAAAAAAATAAGAAACCACAAACTGATGGTAGGATAACAGATGAAACTTATAAGTGGATAGAAGAGTGTAGGAAGCTTGCAAAAGATAATGATGCTGAATTAGTAACAGTTATGCATCATAATTTAATGGATCATAGTGAGGTAGTAAAGGATGGATTTACTCTTAATGATAATCAAAAAGCTATCAATAACTTTTTGAATAATGAAATTAAATTTACTTTAAGTGGGCATATTCATGTGCAAGACATAAGCTCTTATAAAAATCCAGAGTCTTCTAAAAAGATATATGATATAACCACGGGAGCTCTAAGCGTATATCCTCAGAAATATGGTGTCTTAAAATATGCAAGCCCAAATAAAGAATTTGATTATAGTACTGAGTGGGTTAATGTTGAAGACTGGGCTAAAGAAAATAAAAATACCGATACTAATTTATTGAGTTTTAAAGAATATTCTAAAAAAGCTTTTGGAGATAAGGCAGCAGATATGGCATATATAAATTTAGCAGATGTTAAGGGATACTCCATAGAGCAAATAAATCTTATGAGTGAAACATTTAAAGAGCTTAATTTAAAATACTTTGAAGGAACAGAAAACATAGACAATGAAAGTATATTAAATTCAGAGGGATATAAATTATGGCAAACTAATCCTCCAGGATTTTTAGCTAAATATATTCAATCGATATCTAGCGATAAGGACACAGATGACAATAACCTTCATATTGACAATAAGTAATTGAAGAAGCATAATAAAACTAAAATAATACCTCTATGAGTATATAGTATCATAGGGGTATATTAATTACTTTTATGATAAGGTTAACATATAAACTTACTACTATAATCCATGGTGGAGGGGATAGTATGCGAAGAATAGATAGTGTTTTTGAAAAGTTTAAGGAGCTTTATGAGGGTAATGGTATAAGTGCTATAGAGGTGGCTAATGCACTAGGGCTTGATAGGGCAAACGTAAGTAGCGATTTAAATAAGTTATCTGAAGAAGGTAAGATAATTAAAATTAAAGGAAAACCAGTACTCTTTACTATGGAAGGGATAGATTATAAGGAAGAATCTACAATAGATAAATTTGCATCAAAAAATTCAAGTTTATATTCTCCTATAGAGCAGGCAAAAGCGGCAGTATTATATCCGCCTAAAGGAATGAATATATTAATTTTGGGAGAAACAGGTGTAGGAAAGTCCATGTTTGCTAACTTAATTTATAAGTATGCAAAAGAAATGGGAAGAATGGATGAAAATTCAGAACTTATAACATTTAACTGTGCAGACTACTCAAATAATCCTCAGCTGCTTATAAGTCAAATATTTGGATCTAAAAAAGGTGCATATACTGGTGCAGACAGTGATAAAGAGGGACTTATAGAAAAAGCAGATGGAGGAGTTTTGTTTTTAGATGAGGTTCATCGACTACCTCCAGAGGGACAAGAAATGTTTTTTACCTTTATAGATAAGGGAACCTTTAGAAGATTAGGTGAAACTGATTTAGAGAGAAACGCTAATGTATTAATTATTTGTGCAACTACAGAAAATCCTGAATCTATGCTTTTAAACACATTTACAAGAAGAATTCCAATGATTATTCGTATACCTAGCCTTAAAGAAAGAAGTTTAGAAGAAAGATTTAATCTTATATGCCAATTTTTTAGGGAAGAGTCCTCTAGACTTGATAGGGATATAAAGGTATCAGTAAATGCAATGAAGGCATTTTCAAGTTATAATTGTCCAAATAATGTAGGGCAATTAAAAACAGACGTACAGCTAGCTTGTGCTAAGGCTTATGCGGATTTTGTTTCTAAAAAGAAAAAGATTTTAAGGATTAATACTATAGATTTGCCTGTTTATATTAGGCAAGGATTATATACTGCAATAGAGCATAGGCAACTTTGGAATAAGCTTGTAGGTATAAATAGTAGATACTGCATATTTAATAACGATAAAGAAGATGTATTATTTCAAGAGTATGAAAATGATGAAAACATATATGATATGTTAGATTTAAGAATACATGAACTAAAAAGCAGGGGGATATCCACTGAAGAGCTTGATAAGGAAATGAGCAAAGATATAGAAGATTATTTTAATAACTATATTTATAATGTTAATAAAAAAAGAGATATATCTAATCTTGAAAGTATAATAGATGAAGAGATAATTAACTTAGTTCAAGAGATTGTTGCATATTGTGAAGATAGACTAAATAAAAGTTTAAGTGAGAAAATATATTATGGATTAGCTGTTCATATAGCTAATTCAATAGAAAGAATTAAAAAGAATCAAAAAATAATAAATCCTCAATTAAACAAAATAAGAACAGAATATAAAAATGAATTCAATATTGCATTAAATTGTTTGAAAATAATAGATAGAATTTTAGATATATCAATGCCTATTGATGAAGCTGCATTTTTAGCTATGTTTTTAGTTTATGATGATAGAAATATTGATGAAGAAAAAGATGAAGTTAAGGTAATAGTTGTTGCTCATGGAGCAGCTACTGCAACTTCTATGGCTGATGCAACTAACAAGCTTTTAGGAACTAATTATGCAATAGGTATAAATGCACCCATAGAAGAAAAACCACAAAAAGTTATAAATAGAATTAAGGATTTTATAATTCAATCAAAAATCAAGTCGGATATATTATTTTTAGTTGATATGGGTTCACTTACAACTTTTGGTGAAGAATTAGAAGAGGAGCTAGGGATAAAAACTAAAACTTTACCTTTAGTTAGTACACTACATGTTATTGAAGCTACTAGAAAAGCCATGATAGGATATTCTTTAGAAGAAGTTTATGAGGAAACTCTAAAAGTAAATACTATTTTAGAAGATGAGTCTCAAAAAATAAAAGAATTATCTGAGAAAATAGATAAATTGGCTATAGTGACTGTTTGTACTACCGGAGAAGGTGGAGCACTTATGGTTAAAAATTTCCTAGAGCAAAATCTTCATTTTGATAAATCTCTAATAGAAGTAATAGCTGTTATGTTTGAAGGCAAGAAAAACATATTAAGAAAAATTAAAGAAGTATCTAAGGATTATAGAATTATATGTATAATAAGTCCTTTTGAATTAGACACACCTATATTACAATATGGTTTAGATAAGGTAATGAGCTCAGAAGTTATAGAAATTCTTCAAAAAGAAATTGATATTGAAACTACTTATATAAAAATGGGGCATACATTACAAAATCAACTTACTAATATTAATGGATTTGAAGTTTTAAATGATATTAAAAGTTTTAATAATACTATTATAGAATCTTTAAGGCTAAAGATATCTACGAATATATTAATCGGAGAAACCTTTCATGTAGCTTGCATGATAGATAGGCTAAAGTCAGGTGGAAGTACAAGACCTTTTAAAGATAAAGAAATATATATAGAAAAAAATGAAGAATTTTTTAGAACAATTAAAAATGTGACTGCAATGTTAAACACTAAATATTCTATAAAAATATCAGATGATGATATTTGCCGTATAGTAAGTTTTTTAAATGAGCATAATTAAAATATAAAAAAGTGATTATATATGATAATAAAACATAAGTTTTGTTTCTATATAGTCACTTTTTTATCTGTGTTGGCATCATAGTTGCTATATAATATTACGTAAATAAAATAACACAAATAATATAAAGTAGGAGAGGATGACATAGATGGACTACCAAGATATAATATTTCAAATCATTGTAAATGGCGGAGATGCAAAAAGCTATGCAATGCAAGCCATAAAACAAGCAAAAGCAGGGAGCATAGATGAAGCTAAGAAATCTCTTAAAAGTTGTTCAGAATCTTTAGAGAAGGCTCATAATATGCAAACTGGATTAATTCAGGAAGAAGCCGCAGGAAACGCTCAAGAAGTTACACTTCTTATGGTTCATGCACAAGATCACTTTATGAATGCTATGACAGTTAGGGATTTAGCACAAGAATTTATAGACATGTATGAGAGTATAGCAGATATTAAAAAGCTACTAAAGTAAAAGTGTGTTGATATAAAACACAGATTAGATATAAGTAACACACATATAAAGGAGGTGAGCTTTTGGAAGAGAAAAGTAAGGTGTTAGATAATATATTAGCAGGAAAGTTAGTTGCAGTAGTTAGAGGAAAAGATAAAGAAGAAGGTAGCAAGATTATTGATGCCTGTAGGGAAGCAAAACTTTCTTTAATAGAGATTACTTATACTAATAAGGATGCTTCAGAACTTATAAAGAAATATAGCATGGATGAAAAATTATGCGTTGGAGCAGGAACTGTTGTTAATGTTGAGACTGCTAAAAATGCAATTGAAAGTGGAGCAAAGTTTATAGTTGGACCAAATTTTGATGAGGACTTAGCGATATATTGCAATGAAAATGAAATTTTATATATACCAGGCTGTTTAACTCCTACTGAAATTATTAGGGCACAAAAATATAGTTGTAAAATTGTAAAACTTTTTCCAGGAGAACTAGTTGGACCTAAATATATAAAAGCAATAAAGGCACCTATTCCAGATATGAAAATAATGGTTACAGGAGGTGTTGATAAAGAAAACATTAAGCAGTGGCTAGAAAACGGAGCGGAAGCTCTAGGGATAGGAAGTCTATTAACTAAAGATACAGATTTACAACATGATGCTATAGTATGTAATGCTAAAGAGTTTTTAGAAAAAGTTAAGTAACAAAATTGTAATGAGGTGAAAAGATGGATAAGTTTCTAGCCTTTGGAGAAATATTAATAAGATTTACTCCTAAAGAGAATAATACATATTTTAACGGCAATATCATGGAGTATTATTATGGTGGCTCAGAAGCAAATATAGTGACTATGCTCTCAGGTTTAGGTATAGATTCCTACATACTTTCAGCTATTCCAGATAACGATTTATGTAAGGCTGTTGAAGGATACTTTAAAGGTATGGGAGTTAATACCGAAAAGGTTATAAAAAAAGGTGAAAAGATGGGTATGTACTTCTCAGAGAGAGGTACTGGCATCAGAGCAAGTTCAGTTATATACGACAGAAAGAACTCAAGCTTTTCTCAGCTAGAGAAAAAAGATATAGATTTTAATTCAATTCTTGAAGGGATAACTTGGTTTCATTTTAGTGGAATAACAGCTGCTGTTAGTGAAAATGTAAGAGAAGTCTTGAAAGAGTTAATATGTGAAGCTAAAGCAAGAGGAATTACCATCTCCATGGATTTAAATTATAGATCTAAGATGTGGGGAGTAAAAGAGGCTAAGGATTTCCTAAGTGAAATTGCTCCAAATGTAGATATTTGTTTTGGGATAGAACCTATTAAAGCATCAGAAAATGATTATGATTTATTTAGCAGAGAAAAATCAAGTATTCAAGATATTGAAGAAAGAATGAAAGCCATCAAGGAATTATACGACTTTAAATATATATTTCATACTGAAAGAGAAAATGACACTCAAGATAATAATAGCTATCATGCATATGCTTATTCAGATAAACTTTACGACTCTATTACACTTAAAACTAGGATGATAGAGAGAATAGGAAGTGGAGATGCTTTTGTAGCTGGGATTATATACTCACTTATGAAAAAGTATTCATTACAAGAAGCTATAAACTTTGGTGTTGGCGCAGCTACATTAAAGTGCACAATAAAAGGCGACCAAATGCATGTATCAGAAGAAAATATAAAAAGTATAGCTGATATGAAGATAGAAATTAATAGATAGAGGGGATTTTAATGTTAAAATCACAAGAAATAAGATTAGGGGCACCAGAAATGGACTCTTTAAGATTAGGAATGGGCTGGAAAAAGAACGATTTATCTAAAACACAGATTTTAATAGAGAGCACCTTTGGAAAGAGCCATCCGGGAAGTGTCCATTTAAATAAGTTAGTAGAAGTAGCTATAAAAAAGCTAACTACACTAAATGCTTCTCCATCAGATTATTATGGAACTGATATATGTGATGGGCAAGCTCAAGGACATGATGGAATGAATTATTCTTTAGTGTCTAGAGAAATAATAGCTAACTTAATTGAAATACACTATGGAGCTACACCCTTTGATGGAGGATTATTTATATCAAGTTGTGACAAGGGGCTGCCAGCACATTTAGTTGCTATAGCTAGACTCAATATACCAGCAGTGGTTATGCCAGGTGGTGTAATGGGAGCAGGTCCAGAATTACTTACTTTAAATCAAATTGGTACTTATAGTGCCATGGAAAAAAGAGGAGAAATAAGTAAGGAAAAATATGATTTTTATAAAGAAAATGCTTGCCCAGGATGTGGAGCTTGCTCATTTATGGGAACTGCAGCTACAATGCAAACTTTAGCTGAAGCATTAGGTTTAACTTTGCCTGGTGCAGCATTATTACCAGGAAGTTCAAAGGTCTTAGAAGAATATACTAAAAAGTCTTCTGAAGCTGTATTAAATTTGATTGAAAAAGGAATTACTGCTAAGGATATATTGACCAGAGAGGCTTTTGAAAATGCAATTATAATACATTCTGCTATTGGAGGATCAACAAATGCTATGCTCCATATACCAGCTATAGCTAAACAATTAGGAATAGAAATTACTGCTGAAGATTTTGATAAAATCCATAGAAATATACCATTTATACTAAATGTAAGACCAAGTGGACATTGGCCAGCAGAATATATATATCATAGTGGAGGAATTCCCTTTATTATGAGTAAGCTTAAGAAATATCTTAATTTAAACGTTATGACTGTTACCGGGGAAACCTTGGGAGAAAATTTAGAAAAATTTAATTCACAAGTTTCTTATGAGGAGATCACTCAAACTAAAAAGAATTTTGATAAAGATAGTGTTATATATCCAATAGATAAGCCACTATATGAAGGCGGTTCAGTTTCAGTATTAAAAGGAAATATTGCACCAGAGGGTTGTGTTATAAAACACTCAGCAATACCTAAAACTATGTGGAATGTAACACTTAAGTCAAGAGTTTTTAATTGTGAGGAAGATGCTTTTAAAGCGGTAATAGAAAAATCAATTAAACCAGGCGATGCTGTAATAATAAGATATGAAGGACCAAGAGGAAGTGGAATGCCTGAAATGTTCTATACAACTGAGGCAATAGCTTCAGATGAGGAATTAAATTCATCAGTAGCACTTATAACAGATGGAAGGTTTTCAGGAGCTACAAGAGGACCTGCAATAGGGCATGTATCTCCAGAAGCAGCCAGTAAAGGTCCAATAAGCATCGTTGAAGATGGAGATTTAATAGAAATTGATATAGAGAACAGGACAATAAATATAGTTGGGACAGAAGACGGTAAACTTTCATTGGATGAAATCGATAAGATTATATCTGATAGGTTAAAACATTTAAAAGATTATGAACCAAGATTTAAAAGTGGAGTATTAGGTCTTTATACGGCTAATGCAACTTCGGGAATTAAAGGTGGTACTATTTATTAATTAATATAAAACAAATTTTTAGGAGGAATTATAATGGGAAACAAATTTATCGATTTTTTAGAAAGAAAAATAATGCCTAAGGCTGCTAAAATAGCAGGACAAAGGCACATAAGAGCATTACGTGATGGTTTAGCTATAACAATGCCTCTTATTATAATAGGATCTATATTCATGATTTTAGGAAATGTTCCTATAGCAGGCTATAATGACTTTATAAATGGCATATTTGGAGATGGATTTGCAGCAAAAATATTATATCCAGTTCGTGTTACTTTTGACATAGTAGCAATACTTTCTGTATTCTCAGTTTCTTATCAGATAGCTAAAGATAAGGATGTTGATGGAGTATCAGCAGGAGCAGTAGCTTTAGCATCATTTTTACTTCTTATTCCAGTATTAACTGTAAACAGCAAACTAGCTGATGGTTCAACTTTAAACTTGGGTAGAGTTTGGCAAACTACAAACTTAGGTGCAGGTGGACTAATAGTTGCAATATTTACTGCAATTATTTCTACTGAAATATTTATATATGTAATCAAGAAAAACTGGGTTATTAAAATGCCAGAATCAGTACCTCCAGCAGTATCAAAGTCTTTCGCAGCAATTACACCAGGTCTTATAATTATAACTTTATTCTTCTTCATCCGTTTAGGATTTGAAGCAACTACTTATGGTAATGTATTTAACTTTATAACAAAATTTGTTGGTTCACCTTTATCTAAAGTAGGTTTATCTTTTGGTGGAATGATAGCTACAATATTCCTATATATGTTCTTCTGGTCATTAGGTATACATGGTACTCGTGTTGTTTTCGGAGTTATGGATTCAGTTTTACTTCCAGCTATGGATCAAAACAGATTAGCATTAGAAGCAGGGCAAGCACTTCCTAACATAGTAACAAAACAATTCTACGATAACTTTGTTAACATAGGAGGTTGTGGAGCTGCTATAGGTCTTGTAATAGCTATATTTATAGTAGGTAAATCTCAACAGTTAAAGACACTAAGCAGATTAGCAATAGCACCAGCAATATTCAACATATCTGAACCAATAATATTTGGTGTTCCAATAGTTATGAACCCAATAATGATGATACCATTTGTATTATCAAACTTATCAATAGGTATATTAACTTATGCAGCTATGGCGTTTAACTTAGTAAGTAAGCCAGCAGGATTAGCGATTCCGTGGACAGTTCCAGCACCTATATCAGGATTCTTAGCTACAAATGGAGATTTTAGAGCAGTAATTTTACAAGTAATTGCAATTGCTTTATCTGTATTAATATATCTACCATTCGTTAAGGTTTGGGATAAGCAAAAGGTTGAAGAAGAGAACATGCTAATAGAGGCAGAAGCTTAAAAATAAAAAAAATATTATGGCTAATCATATATAAGATTAGCCATAATAAAAAAATAATACCATATAAAGAAGGAGGCATAAGCATGAAGATGACATTTAGATGGTATGGAGAAGATGATCCAGTAACTCTTAAGAATATAAGGCAAATACCAAACGTAAAAGGGATAGTTAGTGCACTTTACAATATACCAGTTGGAGAAGTATGGCCAATAAATAAAATAAAAGAGTTAAAAGAATTGGTAGAAAAAGATGGATTAACACTTGAAGTAATAGAAAGTGTTCCAGTTCATGAAGATATAAAACTAGGTTTACAATCTAGAGAAAAGTATATAGAAAATTATAAAGAAACTATTAAAAACCTATCTAAGTGTGGAATAAAGGTCATATGCTACAATTTTATGCCTGTTTTCGATTGGACAAGAAGCCAATTAGATAAAGAATTAGAAGATAGATCTACAACTCTAGTTTATTATAAGGAACAGGTTGATAAACTTAATCCTTTAGATGGAGGACTATCTTTACCAGGATGGGATTCATCTTATAAAATAGAAGATTTAAGGGCGTTATTTGACGAGTATTCTAAAATATCTCAAGAGGATCTTTGGAGTAATTTGGAGTATTTTTTAAAACAGATAATACCTGTAGCAGAACAATGCGACATTAAAATGGCTATACACCCGGATGATCCACCATGGCCTATATTTGGTCTTCCTAGGATAATAACAGGAAAAGAAAGTTTAGAAAGATTAGTTAGTATTTACGATAGTCCTAGTAATGGATTAACTGTATGTACTGGTTCTCTAGGATGTTCAAGTAAAAATGATGTTGTTGATATAATAGACGAGTTTTCTAAAAGAGGAAAAATTCATTTTATGCATATAAGAAATGTGAAACTTCTTGATGATGGAAGCTTTGAGGAGTCTGCACATTATTCAAAATGTGGTTCTTTAGATATAGTAGATATAGTAAAAACCTTACACAATAATGGTTTCACTGGATATATTAGACCCGATCATGGAAGAATGATATGGGGAGAAACAGGAAAGCCAGGTTATGGATTATATGATAGAGCTCTTGGCGCAATGTATTTAACTGGAATATGGGAAACACTAGATAAGCAATAATAATCATAGGAGGAGAAAAAATGAGTAAGAGACAATATAAATTACCAGACAATTTTTATATTGGAGCAGCAGCTTCAGCTTGGCAAACAGAAGGTTGGGATGGAAAAGAAGAAGGTCAAGATTCTTATATGGATCTTTGGTATAAATCGACTCCCGAACTATGGCATAACGGATATGGTACTACTGTAGCAACAGATTTTTATAATAGGTATAAAGAAGACGTTCAATTAATGAAAAAAGCAGGATTACATTCCTATAGAACGTCCATAGATTGGTCAAGATTCATAATTAATTATGAAACTGCAGAGGTAAGTGAAGTAGCAGCAGAATATTATGATAATCTTATAGATGAATTAATTGCAAATGGAATAGAACCTATGTTATGTTTAGAGCATTATGAACTTCCAGCAGAATTATTCACAAAGTATGGTGGATGGGGTTCTAAACATGTTGTAGATTTATATATTAAGTATGTTGAAGAAGCTTTTAAGAGATATTCTCATAAGGTTAAACAATGGTATACTTTTAATGAGCCTATAGTAGTTCAAACAAGAGTATTTTTAGATAGCATAAGATATCCATTTAAACAAGATACTCAAACAGCTATGCAATGGAATTACAATAAGATTTTGGCAACAGCAAAGGCTGTTAAGGTATATAAAGAAGGTGGATATAATAAAGATGGAGGAAAAATTGGAGTTATATTAAATCCAGATGTTTGTTATCCAAGATCAACAGCAAAACATGATGTTGAAGCAGCTGAAAAATTTGATTTATTCTTCAATAGGATTTTCTTAGATCCATCTATAAAAGGGGAAATCCCAGCAGAACTTTTTGAAATATTAAAAGAACATAACTGCTGTTTTGAATATACAGAAGAAGAGTTACAAATAATTAAGGACAATACAATAGATATTCTTGGGGTTAATTTATATGCTCCTACAAGAGTAAAGGCTAAAAATTTAGCTTGGAATTCAAATACACCATTCCACCCAGAGTATTTTTATGATAAACATGAACTTCAAGGAAGAAAGATGAATCCATTTAGAGGATGGGAGATATATCCTAAACTTATGTATGATTTCGCAATGAGAGTGAAAAATGAATATGGCAATATTGAATGGTTCATTGCTGAAAATGGTATGGGTGTAGAAAATGAGCATAAGTATAAAAATGAAGAAGGAATAATTCAAGACGACTATAGAATTGAATTTATATCTGATCATTTAAGATGGCTAATAAAAGGAATAGAAGAAGGTTCTAATTGTACAGGATATATGCTTTGGGCATTTACCGATAATGTATCTCCACAAAATGCTTTTAAAAATAGGTATGGCCTAGTGGAAATAAATTTAGAAGATAACAGAAATAGAAATATGAAAAAATCAGGTTATTGGTACAAAGAACTATCTGAAAAAAGAACATTTGAGTTTGATGATTTTAATTTTGAATACAAATAAATTTAATAATAAATAAATTATGAGGTGATATAAATGAATATTTTATTAATCTGTTCAGCAGGAATGTCAACAAGTTTATTAGTAACTAAAATGGAAAAGGCGGCAAAAGAAAAAGGAATAGATGCAACTATATGGGCAGTATCAACTGATTCTGTAGATAGAAATCTTCCTAAAGCTGATGTTGCATTAATAGGACCACAAATTAGATTCCAATTAGATGTTATGAAGGAAAAAGGAGCTAAATTAGGTGTGCCTGTTGAGGTTATAGATTCAGTAGATTATGGAATGTGTAATGGACCTAAGGTATTAGAAAAAGCCTTAAAAATGAAAAAATAAAAAGCAATCTTCTTAGTATAAGAGATGGTTTTCATATTTAGAAAACCATCTTCTTTTTTATATATTTATAATGAATATATACGGTAAACTTATACTAGGAGGAATTTTATACTTATGGATAAAAAAGCAGTATCGAGTAACAAGAGATTATGGACAAAAGATTTAATATTAATATTATCAATAAATTTTTTTTCAAGCGTAATAATGAACATGTTAAATTCAACTATGCCTCTTTATGTAGCGCATATAGGGGGGAGTAAGTCTAGTGTAGGATTACTTACTGGTATATTTTCTTTGTCTGCATTATTGTTCCGTCCTTTATTTGGAAACATAATAGATAATAAAAGCAGAAAGTTAGTTTTACTTATTGGCGTCAGTATACTTTCTTTCGTATCTCTATCTTATACATTAATTTCATCAGTAGTACTCTTATTGTTTTTAAGAATAATACATGGTATTGGTTTGAGTGCTCAAAGTACGGCAATTGGTACAGTTATTTCAGATATAGTTCCTAAATCTAGACTGAGTCAAGGAGTTGGATTAAGTGGAACTGCAGCAACAATAGCTACTGCTGTTGGACCATCATTAGGATTATATCTAATAGGTAATTTTAATTATAATATATTTTTTTATGGAGCAACTTTATTCGGAATTTTAGCTATAGCTTTTTCTTTATTTCTTAACTATGAAAAGAAAGATAGTAATGTAAAAGAAATAAGAGATAAGAAAGATAATGTTGAGGGTGGGAAAAAGAAGCTAGACCTATTTGAAAGCAGTGCAATACCAGCATCTATAGTAGCATTTTTTATTTTGTTTACGATTTCTAGTTTATTTACCTTCCTACCATCTTATGCAAAAGAAAAAAACATAGAGAATATAGGTTTATTTTTCACAGTATATGCTGTTTCCTTCTTAGTTGGAAGGACTATCGCAGATAGATTAACACATAAACTTGGATTAAATAAAATCATAATATTTGGTTTAAGCACAGTAATTGTTTCATTTATAATATTAGCATTTTCATCTAATCTTTTGACAATATTATTTGTGGGAGCTATATATGGATTAGGGTATAGTGCAGCACAACCATCACTTAACTCCATAGCTGTATCAAATTGTTCTCCAGATCGTAGAGGTGCTGCTAATGCAACCTTTTTCTCAGCTATGGACATAGGATTTTTTATAGGCGCAACTATTTGGGGGATTTTGATTGAAAAAGGAAGCTTTTCACATGTGTATATAGGATCAGCTATATGTATAGGGCTCGCTTTGTTATCATACATATTTTTAATAGTAAAACCTTCTAAAGAAAAGAGAGTGTGTGAAAGATATAAGACTATGGAAAGTATGTAGAAAGTATAAAAACTCCTACTATATTAAAGAGTAATTAATATAGTAGGAGTTTTTTATTATATTACTTTTCTAAGAAGAAATTAGTTATATAACACATTTCATTATCTGGTATTTCAATAGAATACTTTTCTTGGAGGAACATAAGGTTTTCATATATCTTATCGTAAGAATTTTTATTTTCTCTTATGAACTCCTCTTTTTCAGGATACTCAATAGAGTTATCCCCTTTTATTAATCTACTTATCATAAATGCTAAATGAAGAATTATTCCAACTAAGCTTTCTTCCTTAAGTTTTATTGATAAGCTAACTTGGAGTTTTTCTAATAATGTAAGAATATCATTATATAGTTCACTACCTTCTAGATTATCTACATTTTCTTTAATTATTAAAGGCATTTTTAATAAGGTAGTTTTAATATCAACATTTTCTTGAAGTTCATTCATTACCTTCATATTTATAACATCATACATACTGTATTGTTTTATATCTAGATCAACAGGAAGGGATGATACTATAAATAGAATTTCCTTTTCTTCTTGGATTTTAAGTAATTTTTGTTTGAAATAATTTCTGTCTAAACAGTTAAGTGGTATTATTTCAAATACATCTTTATCATATCTAAGATTTTTATTTAAAAAACTTTTAAGAGCTATAGAGCCACCTTCACCAGTTAAACATGCAGTTATTATTGCTATTTTATTTAGATTTGTTTTAACCGGTTCTTTAGATCTATCTACCTCAAAATATTGATTTACTGACAATACTTCCTTATAAATATCGTTTAGTGAAAATCCTAAAAGCGCCTTTCTTGCAGCTTCTAAAACATGTAGTGTAGATACTAACGGTATTACCTTTGTAGAAACGTCAAACTCTTTAGTTATAGCCTCTGAAAATGTAGTTAGTGATCCCATATCTACAAGAAGTAAGTATTCTTTTAAAGAATTTGAATCTTTATCTTTCTTCACAACTTCTTTAAGTTCTTCTAAAACTTTAAATGGGCTTATGTCTAGTGGTGCATTAATACCTATAACATGATTTTCACCTAAAAGTTTATTAGCTACATTGGCCATTGAGGTAGCAGTAGAATCTCCATGAGCAATTAATATTATTCCAACTTTATTATCCTTATTTGTAAATGTGTCTTCTGGTAATAAGAATATTGCTAAGTAGCCAGCCTCATCTTCTGTTATATCATGATGTATATGTTTTTCTATTATTTTTTTAGCATTAAGGGCAATTTCAAACTCTTTAGGATATAGTTCTTTTATTTTAGATAATTCAGGATTAGTTATTGTTTTATTTGTATTAACCCTTTTTATTAATGTATTTATATGCAAGGCTAAGGCTGTTGAAATATTGTTATTAAATTTTATCTTAGATGCTTTTACAATATAATATAAAACCTTATCGATACAATCTAAGGTATCTTCATCTATAATGGTTAGTAAACTTTTTCTGTTTATTTCTTCAGAGATTCCAACGATGTGTTTTTGAAAGTGTTTTGTTATATCTTTTTCAAGTATATTCTCTATGGCTATATTAGATATACCTTGAGATTTTAGTTTTTCAAGTTTTTGTTCTATTATCTGGTAAATGCTATTATCGTCGTTATTAAATTCTTCTTCTTCATCAGATACTTGATAGGAGAATTTAAAAAATTCTATTTCAAGTCCAGCTAGCTTATTCCATAGAACTCTATGATCTATTTCTTTATATAATCCTTCTTTAATAAAAGGAGGGAGACTTCCGCTATTTATTCTTACATCATGCCTTATATTTGTTAAAAATTCAGAGTAAGCTTTAGCACAAATTAATTGGATATCACTTTTAAGTTGGCCTATATTATTAGGGCAATCATAGGATAATAAAGCTCGTACTGTGTTTAAGGAAACATAAATATCTCTATTTAATTTTATGCTTTCTTGTTTAAAAAACTGTTTAACTAAGTTTAAACGTTCTTCTAGTGATCTCTCGCTAAGGGATGGAATTCTTATAATCATGGGAATTCTTCTAGTAAAAGTTTTCAATAATGCTGATTGAGGGTCTTCAGTTGTAGCAGATATTATAAGAACATCAGATTTCCTTATTTCATAATCTCCCATTCTTCTAAAGGTGCCTGTATCTAAAAATGTAAATAGAGCTTCTTGACCTTCAGGGGGAAGCCTGTGAATTTCATCTAGAAATAATACTCCTCCGTTGGCTTTCTCCATTAAACCTTCTTTATCTGCCTCTGCTCCTGTATAAGTACCTTTTTTTACACCAAACAATTGAGAGGTAAGAAGCTGAGGATTGTTACTATAATCAGCGCAGTTGAAAACAATAAACTGAGAGTTAGGTTCTTTAACTCCCATTTCAACAGCATATTCATACATTAGTGAAGCAATCATAGATTTACCTACGCCAGTATCCCCTAATAACAAAGAAGGAATTCCCTTAGGCGGATATAATATAGCTGCCTTGACTTGCTCAATAGCTTGTTTCAAGCTTATATTATTTTTAATGAGTAAGTCCAATTTGCTAACAGAAGTTTTTGTGGAAAGTGGAAAAAATAAAACGGGTCTCCCGGAAGATTTATGTATTTTACCTTCCTTATATAGTGAATTAAGTTCATGACTAACATTTGCTCTAGACATATTAAGTATAGAAGATAATGTTCCTGCATCTATGCCTTCACCTTCACTAACTTCTAATAACTTATTAAATATAAGCTCTCGTTTATTCAAATCAAAGACCTCCTTGAAAACAATATAATTAATATATATTATACACCATAAAAATACACAGTACTATATAGAGTTTGAAAAATAAACACTATATAGAAAAATGTAAAAAATTAAACAGTTTAATAAAAATTTCTATTAAGTAAAAGTATACATTAAGATTTTTATTAAAAATTTAGGGGAAAATATATTTACGAATAAAAAAATATTAAACACTAATAATAAATAAATAAACACTAATTACAAAATTATGATTATGTGTCAAAACAATTAAACACTAAGAAATAAAAATCTAAACTCTAAGCAGAAAATCATAATCTATTCAAACACTACACACTTATCTTTTGTGAAAACGATATATTATGCGTTATTTAGTGTTTTGGCACGAAACTTGCTAATATAAAAAGTATAAAGATAAGGTGTTTAAAAATACGGAGGTAATAAAATGAGTGAGTTAGAACAGGTAATAATGAATATAATAATAAACTCAGGAGATGCTAAGGGATATTCCTATGAAGCTCTAAACGCAGTAAATGAAGGAAACTATGAAGAGGCAGACCAATTAATCGACAAAGCAAACGAAGCATTAGAAGTAGCACACAATGCTCAAACAGATTTATTACAAAAGGAAGCAGCAGGAGAAAAAACAGAAGTGTCAGTACTGTTTGTACATGCACAAGACCACTTAATGACAACTATAACAGAAAAGAATCTTATAGAACAAATTATGGAACTAAGAAAAATAGTTAATAAACTAGTTAAATAGTTAAGTATAGATATTTAAGGAGGAAAAAAAGATGATAAAGATCAGATTATTTTGTGCAGCAGGAATGTCAACAAGTGTATTAGTAGCAAAAATGCAAGAGGCAGCTAAAGCTAAGGGAGTAGAAGCTGATATAGAAGCTTTCCCAGAATCAACTATGGGTAAGAAATTAGAAGAAGGAATAGATGTAGCTTTACTTGGACCACAAGTTAGATATAAATTACCAGCAGCTAAAAAGCTTTGCTCTGCAAAAGGAGTTCCAGTAGATGTAATCAACTCAGTTGATTATGGAATGATGAAAGGTGACAAAGTTTTAGATTTCGCTTTAAAATTATTAGGAAAATAATCAATAAGGTATTAAGTTCTGCTATAAATATTAGAACTATTTATAGCAGAAAATACATAAATAAAAACTAGGAGGACTTATTTTATGTCAGAAACACGTAGTGAAAAGTTGATAAACATAGTAATGAAGTTTGTTGAACTTAAAGGAATAGTAGCATTAAAAGACGGAATTATTTACACATTACCAATGTCATTAATTGGGTCAATATTTTTATTACTTGCTCAAATCCCATATCAACCATTTAATGATTGGATGGCAGGAATATTTGGAGCAGGATGGACAGAACCATTATTCCAAGTTTATAATTCAACAATGTCAATTATGGCTGTAGTAGCTGTAATCGGTATAGCATACATGTATGCTAAAAACGAAGGACATGAACCTTTAGGAGCAGGAATTATAGCATTTGCAGTATTTTTAATAACATTAAATCAATACACAACAACTAAAGGTGGAGAAGTTGTATCAGGAGTTATTCCAAGAACATGGCTTGGCGGACAAGGTATGGTAGCTTCAATAATCATAGGATTATTAGTTGGAGCAATTTATTCTTGGTTCTTAACCAAAAAGATTACTATAAAGATGCCAGCTGGAGTACCACAAGGGGTATCTAACCAATTCTCAGCACTTATACCTGGACTTGTTATAATAACAGGAACAATGTTTATATTTATGTTCTTTAAATATGCATTAAACACAACAATGATAGACTTTATATTTAAAGTATTACAAACACCATTACAAGGATTTACAGATTCTTTAATAGGATTAATTATAACAACTGCACTAGTACCATTCTTCTGGTGGTTTGGTGTTCATGGAAACAATATAGTTAACGGTGTTATGCAAGGTATGCAAATTGCAAACAGACTTGAAAACCAAGCAATTATAGATGCAGGTAAAAAACTTACATTAGAAAATGGTGGACACATAGTTACAGACCAATTTATGGCTAGCTTTGTAACAGTTGGAGGATCAGGATTAACTTTAGGTCTTGCAATACTAATGATTTGGTTCTCTAAATCTGACCAAAACAAAGCATTAGGTGGATTATCTATAGGGCCTGGAATATTCAACATAAATGAACCGATAATATTTGGTTTCCCAATGGTTATGAACCCATTAATGTTCTTACCATTCGTATTAGCACCAACAATTTCAGCAGTAGTAGCATATTTTGCTATGAGAATAGGATTAGTTCCACTATTTACAGGTGTAACTGTTCCTTGGACTACACCACCAGTAATCGGAGGATTAATAATGGGTGGATGGAGAATGGCTTTACTTCAAGTAGTATGTATAACTATATCTGTATTAGTATACTTCCCATTCTTCAAGAAAGT
>NZ_FQXU01000019.1:43696-73183 GCF_900130055.1 Clostridium intestinale DSM 6191 | reverse complement strand
GGCGAAATGGATAAAATCGATGCAGTTGGAGCTGGAGATCAGGGAATGATGTTTGGTTTTGCAACTAATGAAACTCCAGAATTAATGCCAGCACCTATAGCTATGGCGCATAGACTTTCAAGAAGATTATCTGAAGTAAGAAAAAATGGAACTTTAGAGTATTTAAGACCAGATGGAAAAACTCAAGTTACAGTAGAATATGATGATAATAAAGTAAAAAGAATTGATGCTATAGTAGTGTCAACTCAACATGGACCAGAGGTATCACAAGAACAAATAAAAAGTGATATTTTAGAACATGTAATAAAGGCTGTTATACCAGCTGAATTATTAGATGAAAATACTAAATATTATATAAATCCAACTGGAAGATTCGTTATAGGGGGACCACAAGGAGATGCTGGTTTAACTGGTAGAAAAATAATTGTTGATACCTATGGCGGATACGGTAGACATGGTGGCGGAGCTTTCTCAGGAAAAGATCCAACTAAGGTAGATAGAAGTGCAGCTTATGCGGCTAGATGGGTTGCAAAAAACCTTGTAGCAGCTGGTGTTGCTGATAAATTAGAGATAGAAGTAGCTTATGCTATAGGAGTTGCTAAACCAGTGTCAATAGAAGTAGATACATTTGGAACTGCTAAAATAGCTGATGATAAAATAATCGATATAATAAATAAGGTGTTTGATTTAAGACCAGGAGCTATTATAAGAGACTTAGATTTAAGAAGACCTATATATAAGAAGACAGCAGCTTATGGACATTTTGGAAGAACAGATGTAGAACTTCCTTGGGAACAACTAACAAGAGTTGAAGAAATAAAAAAATTAATATAGTATATTAAAAAAAAGTGGTTATAAAATGATTGTAAGTTATCATTTTATAAACCACTTTTTCTTCTAATTATTAGAATAAACTATTTTTCCGCCAATTATCGAATATTTAATTTCAATATTATCATCAAATAAAACTAAATCAGCATCATAACCTTCTTTTATTATACCTTTTTTGTCATCAACCTTACAATGTTTTGCAGGATTATAAGTAGCCATCTTAATAACCTCATGTAGTGGATAATTTGTATTTTTATATACATTTTTAATAGCATTATCAAGTGTTAGGATAGAACCCGCAAGAGCTCCATTTTCTAACCTTGCAGCACCATTTTTAACTATTACAGGCTGCCCACCCAAAGAATAAGAGCCTTCAGGCATACAACAGGCTTCCATTGCGTCAGATACTAATAATACTTTATCAGTTGTCTTTATTTTATATGCGGTTCTTAAAGAAGGATAAGATATATGAATTCCATCAGAAATAGTTTCTGTAGTTATATTTGAATCAAAAATAGCTCCAACAGTTCCAGCTTCTCTATGTTGAAATGGAGTCATAGCATTAAAAAGATGCGTGGAGTGTGATACACCATGTTTTATGCCTTCCATTGCCTCTTCATAAGTCGCCTTAGTATGTCCTAATGAAACTCTAACACCTTTATTATCTAAGTAAGAAATTAATTCTAATGCCCCTTCTACTTCTGGAGCTATAGTTATAGAAGTTACTGCATTCTCATATTCACCTACCATATCATGATAAGTTTCCTTAGATGGTTTTTGAAGGAAATTAGGGTTTTGCGCACCAATTGCTTGTGGACTAATAAAAGGGCCTTCTAAATGAGCACCTAATACATTGGCTCCTTCAGTACCTATTTCCTTTGCCTTTGATATAGCTTCCATAGACTTATATATATCTTTAATAGCAACAGTCATTGTTGTTGGCGTAAATGAAGTTGTACCGTGCTTAACTATGTTTTTTGAGATTTCATTTAAGGATTCATAAGTTCCATTCATAGTATCGTAACCGCCAGCACCATGTATATGAACATCTATAAAACCAGGAGATAAGTATAAACCTGTACCATCAATTATCTTATCATCTAATTCGTAAGAATCAGGGTTAATGCTCTTGATTTTACCGTCATTTATTAATATATCTCCTTTTTCAACTTTATCTAAAAATATAATATTAACATTTTTAATTAACATTTTTGTTATCGCCTCCTAAATTAAGAATAACTTCAAAGAGTATTTCAGTCAATAAACTAAACAGTGAAATATAAATATAAATTTATGGTATAATCATAATATATGCCTTTTAAGGTTAAGAATACTTAAGGAGCAAGATTAGATGGAAGAAATAAGTGGAATAATAGAAAGTATAGTATTTCATAATGAAGAAAATGGATATATGGTTGCAAAGCTTTCTAATGGAGAAAAGTCATTTACAGCTGTTGGAGTAGTTCCTTTTATAAAAGAAGGCATACACTTAAAGATAAAAGGTGAATGGGTATTGCATCCTAGCTTTGGGAGACAAATTAAAATAGAAGAGTGTGAAGAGATTATACCAAATACACTAGAAGGAATAGAGAAGTATCTATCTTCTGGAGTTATATATGGGATTGGACCTATTACTGCTAAAAAAATTATAGATAAATTTAAAGAGAACACTTTAGATATATTAGACAAAGATATTAATAAGTTAAGAGAAATTGAAGGCATTGGAGAAAAAAAGTTTTTACTTATAAAGGAATCCTATGAGGAACAAAAAGAGCTAAAAAACATAATAATATTTTTTCAAACTCATGGAGTAACAACTAACCAATGTATAAAAATATATAAAAGATTTGGAACAGATTCAATAAATATTGTAAAAGAAAATCCATATATTTTATGTGAGGAAATTACAGGAATAGGATTTAAAACTGCAGATAAAATTGCTAGAAGTATAGGTATAGAAAAGGATTCCCCTTATAGGATTGAAAGTGGAATAAAATATGTAATAAATCAATTTTGTGCAAATGGAAATACATATATGCCAGTTGAGATTCTTATAAAAGAGGGAATTGAGGTTTTAACTGTATCGAAACAAGTTATAGAAGAAAATTTATATAATGCATGTAGAGAACAAAAATTAATTTTGGAGAAGGTTAATGAGGATAATGGTGTTTTTACACTACCTTATTATTATTGTGAAATAGGAATAACAAAGAGAATATTAACTTTATCAGTAGCAAATTTTCAAAAATTTAATACTGATATAGAGTATGAAATATCTATGTTTGAAAATAAAAATGATATAAAGTTTGCAACATCACAAAAAAAAGCCATCTTAGGAGCTTTTAATAATGGAATAGAAATAATTACTGGAGGACCAGGAACAGGAAAAACAACAATCATTAAATGTATAATAAATATATTTGAGAAATCAGGAAATAGAGTTATTTTAGCAGCACCTACAGGAAGAGCAGCTAAGAGGATGAGTGAATCTACAGGAAAAGAAGCAAAAACTATTCATAGATTATTAGAAATGGGAGTTACTGATAGTGAGGAAAAAAGTATATTCGGAAAAGATGAAGGAAGTCCATTAGAAGCTGATGTAGTAATAATAGATGAGGCTTCTATGATAGATGTTATGCTTATGAACTCCTTACTAAAAGCTATTAGAGTAGGAACTAGAGTAATATTAGTTGGAGATGTAGACCAGCTCCCATCAGTAGGACCTGGAAATGTATTAAAAGATTTAATAGAAAGTGGTTTTACGGAAGTAATAAGATTAAAAGAAATATTTAGACAAGGAAAAGAAAGCCTTATAGTTGTAAATGCCCATAAGATAAATGAAGGAACTATGCCTATTTTAAATGAGCGAGATAAGGACTTTTTTTTCATAAAAGAGGATAACCTAGATTATATAATGACAACACTTATAGACTTAATTAATAACAGGCTTCCAAAATTTAATGCGAGTTGGGATAAGATGAAACATCTTCAAATACTAACGCCTATGAAAAAAGGGAATTTAGGAGTAACTAACTTAAATTATAGACTTCAAGAAATTCTGAATCCACCAAGTGATAATAAAAGAGAAAAAAAAATAAGAGACAATATATTTAGAGTAGGGGATAAAGTTATGCAAACTAAAAATAACTATACTCTAAAATGGAAAAGGGTAGCTGGACACGGAGAACCAGAAGGTGTAGGAGTTTTTAATGGAGACATGGGATTTATAGAGTCTATAAATGAAGAAGAGAAGATCTTTACTATAATTTTCGATGAGGAAAGAAAAGTAATTTATGATTTTATTTATTTAGATGAATTGGATTTAGCTTATGCTATTACAATACATAAAAGTCAGGGGAGTGAATTCCCTGTAATAATTACTCCAGCATATATGGGATCACCTATGCTTATGAACAGAAATTTATTGTATACGGGTATTACTAGAGCAAAACAGTTGGTAGTAGTAGTAGGTTCTATTAAAGCATTAAAATTTATGATAGAAAATACACGATCTACAGAAAGATATTCGTCATTAAAATTCAGAATAAAGGATATAATTTCAAGTGATGCGTTTAATTAGTGAGGGTTGATGATTATGGAGAATATAAATGAATTAAGGTATGCAGAAAATAAATTAAAGTTATGGTATAACAGAGAAATGGGGAAAATTATAAATGTTTTATCTGTTCCATATAATAGCTCTATAGTATTTGGAAAATTAATAAGTGATTTACTACAGTCTAATAAGAAGGTAGTATATGTTACTAATGATTATGAAGAGAATAAGGAACTGATTAAATATATTAAAGAGTATCAACGAAATATAAAATATTCCTATTTAAAAAATTATAATACCACTTTAGAGCCAGGAGTATTATATTTTATTAATTCAGCTAACTTAAGTGTATTAAAAGATGATGTAGAGTTAATAATTTATGATGATATAACTTCTTTTTCAAATTATTCTAAACTCCAGATAAAAGAGAAGGTTGATAATTTATATAAGTTTGCTCACAAGATAATAGTATACTCTATTGAAGATGTATATAGAAATATGGAGAGCATGGAGATTAGCAGTATTAATAAGCTTGGGCCGATAATAGAACCACGAGCAATTACAACAAGAATAAATCTTGAAGAAGATATGCCTTATATATTATATGAATACTTAAAGTGGTTTAAAGAAAGCAAAAGGAAGATAGTATTACATGTTCCTACAGAGGAATGTGGAGATAAGATATATGATTTATATACTAAAAAAATTAAAGTACTATCGGATGTTAAAATTATTAGGTTTAAAGAGCGCGATGAGATTAAGAAAATAGAAAAAATGCTTACTATGAAAAATCAACCAATTATGATAATAACGGAGTATATGGGAGAGAATTTAAATAATATTAATGATATTGATATTATAGTTATAAATGCTGAGAATAGTAGATTTGATTATAAGAAGATAGTATATCTATGTGGAAAGGTAGGTGCTAGAGAGAAGTATTTAGGTGAAGTAATCCTTATTTCTAGAGAAGTTAGCGACGATATGGAAAAAGCTAAGGATATAACTAGATATTTTAATAAATTAGTATGGGAAAGAGGCTTGTTAAAAGTTTAAAGTATCTTTTTGAATGTTTTTTATCAATAGTATACCCAAATAAAGAGGTATGCTTAATATGCGATGAAGAATATGAAGAAGATTATATTTGTGAGAAATGCAAAGATTTATTAATAAGAGTTGAAAAAACGATGCTAGATGAATATAAGGGAGAAAAATTTACAATACATTCTTGTATGCACTACACAAAAGAGTTAAAGAAGCTTATAGTGGATTTTAAAGTTCATAAAAATTTTTTAGCAGGTGAAGTACTTAAAGATATAATTATAGATGGAGTTAAGTTTTGGAATATAACAGGAGACTTAATAACATACGTCCCTTTAAGTAGAAGTAGAGAAAAGAAGAGAGGGTTTAATCAATGTTACTATTTAGCTAAAAAGGTTGCAGATTTTTATTCTATACCTATGAAGCCCCTTTTATATAAAGAAAATAATATTAAAGAACAAAAAAAGCTCTCAAAATCAGAACGTAAAAGTAATGTAGAAAATGCATTTAAGATTATAGAAAGAGATACTGTTAATAATAAAGTAATAATATTAATAGATGATGTAGTAACAACAGGAGCTACAGTTTTAGCATGTGCATATGAATTAAAAAAAATGGGTGCAAAAGAAGTTAATATATTGACAGTTGGACAAAGTCGTATATAATAAAAAGAGTATGAGGCTAGGTTTGTGGTTGAAAGTCGATGCTAGTCGCAGGCAAAACGATCCACGTAAGTTAGGCAAAGTTTTAATGAGCATGGTGCGGTATAGAAGTAAGTCCTGCCAGAGAAAATCTGAGAGTTCCAGTAGTGAGAGGTTAAGTCCGGGTAGCGAAAAATCCAGCAGGCGAGTGTGGGGTCAAAGACCAGGTCAGCTAGTCTCAATACAATATATCATGCGGTATGGCAGTCTTTTAAGACTGTTTTTTTATTTTTTAAATATAAAAATATTAAATATACATTTTGATAATAAATTATAATTTAAAAGCCAATGAAAACATATACATAAAGATGTAATATAGGGAATAACTAAGTATGAAGAAGATTGAAGAAGAAAAACTCTCTTAATATTCTGTAAATTCAGAAAAAACGAGTTGAAATTATGTAGAATAAGCTGTAAAATGTTTATAACAAACAGGTTCTTAACTAATTAATAGTTAAGGGTGGAAGGGGTTGACTTTATGAAAGTAACTGTAATAGCAAAAAATATTGAATTAACAAAGGCCTTGAAGGAAACAGTAGAAAAAAAGATATCAAAGCTTGGAAAATACTTTAACCCAGAAGTAGAGGCAAGGGCAACCTTAAGTGTACAAAAAAATAGACAAATAATAGAAGTTACTATTCCTTTTAATGGAGTTATATTAAGAGGAGAAGAAGCAACAGATGATTTATATAAATCTATAGATTTAGTAGAAGAAAAGTTAGAAAGACAAATAAGAAAACAAAGAACAAAGCTTTCTAGAAGAAATCATGGAGCTGATTCATTAAGATATGCATCATTTAGTGAAGTAGCAGCAGAAAATGATGATAATGACGAAGAATTTAATGTAGTTAAAACTAAAAGATTTAGTGTTAAACCAATGTCAACTGAAGAAGCAATTCTACAAATGGAACTTTTAGGGCATAACTTCTTTGTATTCCAAGATTCTGAATCAAACGATATGAATGTTGTATATAAGAGAAAAGACGGACAATATGGTCTGATTGAACCAGAAATGTATTAAAAAGAGCTGAAAAGCTCTTTTTTTTATGTCTAAAAATATTTTATTTTTCTAAAAAAAACTATATAGCTATTGATAAGGTTATCAATAATGATATAATTGTAGCATAAACATTTTAGGAGGAAACCAATGGAGAAAATTGCATTAATAACAGATACAACTAGTGATTTGCCTCAAGATATTATAGAAAAGTACAATATAAAAATTCTACCTTTTAGAATTATATATAAGGATCGTGAGTATAAAGACAAATATGAAATTACTCCGAAAGAAGTTTATGATAACTTTGAAAAAGAAATTCCGACATCCTCATTACCATTAGCTCAAGATATGGAAGAACTATATGATGAGTTAGAGAAGGAAGGATATACCCATGCGATAGCTATAACATTATCAAGTGGATTATCTGGAATTAGTAATGCTTTAAGACTTGTAAGTGAAAACCATGATAATATTGAATCTTTTGTGTATGATTCTAAGACTATATCTTGGGGCGAAGGAATACTTGTAAAAAAATGTGCAGAACTTATAGAACAAGGAAAAGACTTCAATTATATAAAAAATATATTGCCTGAATTAAGGAAAAAGGTTAAATTATTTTTTGTAGTTGGAACATTAGAATATTTAAGAAAGGGTGGAAGAATCGGTAGAATATCCGGAACCATAGGAGATTTATTGAATTTAAAGCCAATTGTAGCTGTGGATGATGAGGGAAGATACTTCACTCATAGTAAGGTAAGAGGTAGAAAACAATCCTTAAATAAAATGGTTAATATAGTTAAAGAGATTGTTAACGATAAAGAGCATGATATAATTGTATTAAATGGTTGCTCAGATGAGGATTGCAAATATATGATAGATCAATTTGAAAAAATAGATAATGTAAGCTCTGTTAATTATGGTGGAGATATCAGCCCTGTATCAGGAGTTCATAGTGGACCAGGACTCGTAGGGGTTGTTTTAGTAGAAAAAGAATAGAAAATAAGACCTTCTTATATTAGGAGGTTTTATTTTTTTACCAAAAACCTCTAAAAATACTATACTTAAAGGTTTTTGGTTGATTATTATAATAAATAAGTGATATAATTTATAAAGTGTATCGGTAAATAAAATATAGATTGCGAGGATCGATTAATGGGATTACTAAATAAGTTATTTGGAAATTATAGTGAGAGAGAAGTAAAAAGGATAAGACCTATTGTAGATAAGATAGATTCATTGGGAGCGGCTATGGAAGCTTTAAGTGATGATGAACTTAGAGGAAAAACAGATGAGTTTAAGGAAAGAGTACAAAATGGGGAATCTTTAGATCATATACTTCCAGAAGCCTTTGCAGTTGTTAGAGAAGCAGCTTCTAGAACACTTGGAATGAAACATTATAGAGAACAATTAATTGGTGGTATAGTTTTACACCAAGGTAGAATTTCAGAGATGAAAACAGGGGAAGGTAAAACTCTTGTTGCTACACTTCCTGCTTATCTAAATGCTTTATCAGGTAATGGGGTTCATATTGTAACAGTAAATGACTACCTAGCAAAAAGAGATAGAGACTGGATGGGAAAGGTTTATGAATTTTTAGGATTAAGTACTGGTGTAATAGTTCATGGATTAAACAATGATCAAAGAAGAACTGCTTATGCAGCTGATATAACTTATGGAACAAATAATGAATATGGATTTGATTACCTAAGAGATAACATGGTAATTTATAAAGAGGAAAGAGTTCAAAGAAAATTAAACTTTGCCATAGTGGATGAAGTTGACTCAATTTTAATAGATGAAGCTAGAACTCCGCTTATAATTTCTGGAGCAGGAGAAAAGTCTACAGAGTTTTATAAAATAGCAGATTATTTTGTAAAAAGATTAAATAAAGAAGAGCATTTTACAATAGATGAAAAAGCTAATGCAGCAATGCTTACAGAAGCAGGTGTTGAAATGGCTGAAGGTGCTTTCAAAGTTGATAACTATGCAGATGCAGCTAATATAGAACTTCAACATTACATAACTCAAGCTCTTAAAGCTAATTATGTAATGAAAAGAGATAAAGATTACATGGTTAAAGATGGCGAAGTTATAATAGTTGATGAATTTACAGGAAGACTTATGGAGGGAAGAAGATATTCAGATGGTCTTCACCAAGCTATAGAAGCAAAAGAAGGCGTTAAAGTTGAGAGAGAATCAAAAACTTTAGCAACTATTACCTTCCAAAATTACTTTAGAATGTATGATAAATTATCAGGTATGACAGGTACAGCTTTAACAGAAGAATTGGAATTCAGAGAAATATATAACTTAGACGTTATTGTAATACCTACACATATGCCTATAGCAAGACAAGATTTACCAGACGTAGTATATAAAACAGAAAAAGGTAAGTTCTTAGCTGTAGTAGAAGAAATAACAGAAACTTATCAAACAGGTCAGCCTGTTCTAGTAGGTACAGTAAGTATAGAAAAATCAGAAGTTTTATCTGAACTTTTAAAGAGAAAAGGAATTCCTCATAGAGTATTAAATGCTAAATACCATGAGCAAGAAGCTGAAATAGTTTCTCATGCAGGTGAAAGAGGTACAGTAACAATAGCTACTAATATGGCTGGTAGAGGTACTGATATTAAACTTGGAGAAGGTGTTACAGACGTAGGTGGATTAAAGATAATAGGTACTGAAAGACATGAATCTAGAAGAATAGATAATCAGCTTAGAGGACGTGCAGGAAGACAAGGAGATCCAGGATCATCAAGATTCTATATTTCATTAGAAGATGACTTAATGAGAATATTTGGTGCAGAAAAAATAACGCCAATGATAGAGAAGTTTGGATTTACTGATGATGAAGCTATTGAGAGTAAAATGGTTTCAAAATCTATTGAAAATGCACAAAAGAAAGTTGAAGGAAATAACTTTGATATAAGAAAAACTTTACTTGGCTATGATGATGTTATGAATATGCAAAGAGAAGTTATCTACAAACAAAGATCAGAAGTTTTAGAAGGTGAAAATCTTAAGGATCAAGTTCAAGATATGTTAAAAGAACTTGTAGATGGATCTGTAGATGCTCACTTAGAAAATGCAACTGATAATATTGATGAAGAAATCAAGAAATTGCTTGCTTATTTAGAAGAAATATTCTTGCCACATGGAAGCTTTGAGGTAAATGAGTTAGCTAAACTTTCAAATGATGAAATAAAAGAAGCTATACTTAAAAAAGCTAAAGAAATATATGAGGGCAAAGAACTAGAATTTGGTGAAGAGCAAATCAGAGAAATTGAAAGAGTAGTTCTTCTAAGAGTAGTTGATACTAAGTGGATGGATCATATAGATAGTATGGATCACCTAAAACAAGGTATAGGACTTAGAGCATATAAACAACAAAACCCAACTCAAGCATATCAATTTGAGGGTTCTGCAATGTTTGAAGAAATGATAGAAAACATAAAGGTAGAAACTATAAAGTTATTATTCCATGTTAGAGTTGAAAAGAAACCAGAAAGAGAAAGAGTAATCAAAGAAACTGGAGCATCTCATGGAGAACAGCCAGAAGATCTTAAACAAGAACCAGTAAAAAAAGATAAAAAAGTAGGAAGAAACGATCCTTGTCCATGTGGATCAGGTAAAAAATATAAAAACTGTCATGGAAGAACTTCTATATAATATAAAGCAACATCTAGGAAAAATTCAGCATGTCTGAATTTTTTCCTTTATCAAAAAAAATGAAGAAAGTGGTGATTTTTTTATGATATTAGAGTTGGAAAATTCTATAAGCAGACTAAAGCTAATAAAAGAAAATTTAAAAGAAATGGGGGCTTCACTTTGACCTAGGTGGGTTAAAGAAAAAGCTTGAAGAACTAGAATTTAAAATGCAAGAAACATCTTTTTGGGAGGATATTAATAAGGCAGGAGAAATAACTCAAGAAGCTAAGAGAATAAAAGATAAACTAGATTATTTTAGTTCTTTAAATACGAGAGTTGAAGATGTTGAGATATTATTTGAACTGTTAGAAGAGGATGATGAAGAAACTCCTAAAGAGATAATAGGGGAAGTTAAAGGGATATCTAAGGAAATAGAAAATCTCAAGATTCAAATACTTCTTTCAGGAGAGTATGATAGAAATAATGCTATATTAACTCTTCATACAGGTGTTGGTGGAACGGATGCAAATGATTGGACAGAAATGCTCCTTAGAATGTATACACGTTATTGTGATAAGATGGGATATAAACTTCAAACACTAGAGTACTTAGAAGGTGATGAAGCAGGAATAAAAAGTGTAACTCTAAGAGTTGAGGGAGAATATGCTTACGGATACTTAAAAGCAGAAAAAGGAATTCATAGACTAGTTAGAATATCACCATTTAATGCTAATGGCAAAAGGCAAACTTCATTTTCTTCAGTAGAAATATTACCAGAACTTACAAAAGAGCAAGACATAGAAATAAATCCAGTAGATTTAAAGATTGATACTTACAGAGCTAGTGGTGCAGGTGGACAGCATGTTAATACAACAGACTCGGCAGTAAGAATAACACATATTCCTACAGGTGTAGTGGTACAATGTCAAAATGAACGAAGCCAGATACAAAATAGAGAAACTGCAATGAGTATGCTTAAAGCTAAGTTGGTTGAACTTAAAGAAAGAGCTCATAAAGATAAGATAGAAGACTTAACAGGTGAGCTTAAGGATATGGGATGGGGAAGCCAAATAAGATCCTATGTATTTCATCCTTATTCTATGGTTAAGGATCATAGAACAAACTATGAAACCTCAAATGTAAATGGTGTAATGGATGGAGATATTCAGGAATTCATAAACACATTTTTGGCACAATTAAGCGAAAATTAAATTAATAAATACTTAAAAGGTGTTGAAGGATTTTTAATCTTTTCCAGCACCTTTTAGTATATAATAGATTATATAAAGTATGAAATGAGGGAAAAAGGATGGAAGTAAAAAATACAAAAGCATATAAAATAGTTATTGATTATATAAAAGATAAAGTATTCAGAAAAGAATTAAAAACAGGAGACAAACTTCCAACGGAAAGAGAACTTGCAGAGAATTTAAAAGTATCAAGAACATCTGTAAGAGAAGCTATAAGAGCATTAGAGGTTATAGGACTTATAGAAAGCAGGCAAGGGGCTGGAAACTATATAAAAAATGATTTTGAAAAGTCTTTATTTGAGCCATTATCAGTTATGTTTATGCTTCAAGAAAGTAGTCCTAAGGATATATTTAATTTAAGAGAAATTTTAGAAATGGAATGTTGTAAGCTTGCTGTAAAAAATGTAAAAGACTATGAATTAGATAAATTAGGTGCAATTATAAGTGAGATGAAAGAAACTGATGATGAAGAAAGGAATAGTGTATTAGATAAAGAATTACATAGCTTAGTAGCAACTATAAGTGGAAATAAATTAATAATAAATGTGTTGAATGTTATATCCGTATTGATAGAAGCATCTATAAAAGAATATAGAAGTCAGATAATTAATCTGTTTAAAAGCAATGATGAACTTATGGAAATACATGAAGGTATATATTTAGCACTTAGAAATAGAAGTGAAGAAGAGATAGTTGATGTTATGAATAAACATTATGAACTCATAAAAAAAGCAGTTAAGATGTAATTATAGGAAAAATAGTTATAATTTTAACAATAAATTTTAAGTATATTTAAAAATAAACTATATTTTTTGCAACTATTGATAGCATATCCTAAAAAAACAAGCCTATTTAATAAAAATATTAAATAGGCTTGTTTTTTTTTAGATTTAGCTTTCATTCCGTTAAGAAAATGTTTACAATGTAAATAGAGATATTGGTAATACCAATTTTAATATTGGTGATACCAATATCGAAAGGGGGAGAAAAAATGAATAGTTATTTGTTATTTGTGTTGGCGCTTTTGCCGATAATTTGGCTAATGGTATCATTAGGTGTATTGAAAATACCAGGATACAAAGCAATCCCTGTAGCTTTAGTTATAACAATATTTTTAGCAGTTTTAGTTTGGAAAGTTTCAGTACCACATGCATTAGGAGCAACTTTAGAAGGTTTTGCCATGGGATTATGGCCCATAATGATAGTAATCATTGCAGCTGTATTTACCTACAATTTAACCCTTCATACAGGCGGAATGGAAACAATTAAAAAAATGATGACAGGTATTACAACAGATAAGAGAATTTTAGTTTTAATACTTGCTTGGGGGTTTGGAGGATTCTTAGAGGCAATAGCTGGATTTGGAACAGCAGTTGCTATACCAGCAAGTATAATGGTTGCCTTAGGCTTTGAACCAATATTTGCTGCAGTAATATGCCTTATGGCAAATACTACGCCCACAGCATTTGGAGCTATTGGACTACCTGTATCAACATTAGCAAATGTTACAGGAATAGATGTAGCACCTCTATCATACACAGTTTCATTGCAATTATTTGTACTTATTGTGGTTGTGCCTATAGCACTTGTTATGATAACAGGAAAAAGTGTTAAGGCAATAAAAGGAGTATTAGGAATTTCATTAATATCAGGATTATCATTTGCATTACCACAAATATTCATAGCTAAATACTTAGGAGCTGAATTGCCAGCTATTTTAGGATCAGTTGTTTCTATGGGAGTAACAATTCTTTGGGCAAAAATGTTCCATAAAGATAAAGCAAAAGAAGATGCAGAAAAAGTTACTTTAAAAGAAGGAATTATGGCGTGGTTACCATTTATATTAGTGTTTACATTTATATTAGTAACTTCACCTTTAATACCAGCAATAAATGGACCATTAGCATCTATAAAAACATCTGTACATTTGTATACAGGTGAAGGCGGAAAAGCATACACTTTCCAATGGCTTTCAGCACCAGGAACTTTAATTATCATAGCTACTTATATAGCTGGATTTATTCAAGGATTATCATTTGGAGGAATTACAAAAGTTTTAGGACAAACTATAAAACAAATGAGCAAATCATTTATAACTATATTAGCTATCGTAGCACTAGCTAAGGTAATGCAGTATAGCGGAATGATTAAATCTATAGCTGTAGTTTTAGTTGCAGTTACAGGTCCATTCTATCCAATAATATCTCCAATAATAGGTGCATTAGGAACTTTTGTAACAGGTTCTGATACATCTGCAAACGTTTTATTTGGAGGGCTTCAGGTAGAAGCAGCAAATGGATTAGGTTTAAGTCCTTATTGGCTTGCAGCAGCTAATACAGTAGGAGCAACAGCAGGAAAGATGATATCGCCACAAAGCATAGCAGTAGCAACAGCAGCTACTGGATTAAGTGGTAAAGAAGGAACTATATTAAATACAACACTAAAGTTTTGTTTAGTATATGTAATAATACTAGGAATAATAGTTTTCTTTGGAAGAGGGCTATTAGGAGTTTGATGAATCTAGGGTAAAACCTATTATAAATATATTAGTAAATGGAGGAGTTATATAATGAATATAGTTGTTTGTATTAAACAAGTGCCAGGAACATCAAAGGTAGAAGTAGATCCTGTTACTGGAGTTTTAAAAAGAGATGGAATAGACACAAAGATGAATCCTTATGACTTATATGCCTTAGAAACAGCCGTAAGACTTAAGGAAAAGTTAGGTGGTACAATAAAAGTTATTACTATGGGACCTCCTCAAGCTAAAGATGTAATAATGGAAGCTTATTCTATGGGAGCAGATGAGGGGACAATAATATCAGATAGAAAATTTGCAGGAGCTGATGTTTTAGCAACATCTTATACAATTTCTCAAGGAGTAAGAAAATTAGGTGACTTTGACTTAATCCTTTGTGGTAAACAAACTACAGACGGAGATACAGCTCAAGTTGGACCTGAAATGGCAGAGTATCTAAATATACCTCATATATCTAACGTAAGAAATATAAAAGAAACTAAAGACAATGCCTTAGTTGTAGAAATGGATATGCCAAACACAATTGAAGTTGCAGAAATAAAGTTCCCTTGCTTAATAACAGTAGAAAAGGATATAAATCAGCCAAGATTACCTTCCTTTAAAAAGAAAATGGCAACAAAAAATAGAGAAATTAGAATGATATCTTTAAATGATTTTGAAGATAAAGATGAAATGAAATATGGACTTAATGGATCACCAACTCAAGTTGAAAGAATTTTTCCACCAGAAGTAAATAGTCATAGAGAAATGTGGAAAGAAGATGGTGAAAAAATAGTTGAAAAGATGTCACACACTCTTAAGGAATTAAGATTTATATAGGAGGGAAAATATTATGGCAAAGTTAGTAGTTCATAACGAAAAAATTGATAATAAAGGTGAAGCAATAAAATTATGTCCTTTTGGAGCAATGGATATAGTAAATGATAATATAGAAATAAATGCAAGTTGCAAAATGTGTAGACTTTGTGTAAGAAAAGGTCCAGAAGGTGCATTTGAATATGTAGAAGGAGAAAAGAAACCTTCAGTAGATAAGAGTTTATGGAAGGGAGTAGGAGTATATGTTGACCATGTAGAAGGAGATATACATCCTGTAACTTTGGAACTTATAGGTAAAGCAAGAGAGCTTGCAGCTAAAGTTAATCAAGAAGTTTATTGTGTATTTGTAGGACATGATATAGAGGATAAAGCTGAAGAATTACTTCATTATGGAGTAGACAAAGTTTATGTATATGATAGTGAGAAGTTAAAAGAATTTAGAATTGAACCTTATACAGCTGCTTTTGAAGATTTTATAAATAAAGTAAAACCAACAGCTATATTAGTAGGTGCAACTACTGTAGGTAGAAGTTTAGCTCCTAGAATTGCAGCTAGATTTAGAACAGGACTAACAGCAGATTGTACAGTACTAGATATAAAGGAAAATACTGATTTAGTTCAAATAAGACCAGCCTTTGGCGGAAACATTATGGCTCAAATTATTACACCTAATTCTAGACCACAGCTTGCAACTGTTAGATATAAGGTTATGTTAGCGCCTGAGAGAAGTGAAGATGTAAATGGACAAATCATAAGATGTACTATAGAAGATGAAAAATTAGCTTCTAATATAGAGGTATTAGAAGTATTTAAGAAGGAAGCTGAAACTGGAATATCTGATGCTGAGGTTCTAGTAGTAGCTGGTAGAGGGGTTAAAACAGAAAAAGACTTAGCTATGATAGAAGAACTAGCAAAACTATTAGGTGGGGAAGTTGCTGTTACAAGACCTCTTATAGAGTCAGGATGGGCAGATGCTAAGAGACAAGTAGGTTTAAGTGGAAGAACAGTTAGACCAAAACTAATCATAACCTTAGGAGTTTCTGGAGCAGTTCAGTTTACAGCAGGAATGAATAAATCAGATGTTATATTCTCAATAAATAAGGATGAAAAAGCTCCAATATTCCAAGTTGCTCACTATGGAATAGTAGGAGATATGTACGAAATAATACCACAATTAATTGAGAATATAAAGTTATCAAAGGAGGCTTAATATCATGGAATATAAAAATATTGAATTGAATGATTATGAAGCAATAAAAGCATTGATTAATGACGATGAAAGAGTTTTATATAAAGAAGCAATAGGAGAAGACTATTCTCATGATGAGCTTGGAGCAGTTAAAAAAATGCCTGATTTGGTAGTTCAAGCTGCATGTACTGAAGATGTATCAAAGGTTATGAAATACGCTTATGATAATAATATTGTAGTTACTCCTAGAGGTTCAGGAACTGGGCTAGTTGGAGCCGCTGTTCCAATATACGGCGGAATAGTAATTGATTTATCAAGAATGAATAAAATTCTTGAAATAGATGAAGAAAACCTAACATTAACATTAGAACCAGGTGTACTTCTTATGGAGATAGGTAAATATGTTGAGGAATTTGACTTATTCTACCCACCAGATCCAGGTGAAAAAACAGCTACAATAGGTGGTAATATAAGCACAAATGCAGGTGGTATGAGAGCAGTTAAATACGGTGTTACAAGAGACTTTGTTAGGGGTTTAGAAGTTGTTCTTCCAAATGGAGAAGTAACAAATCTTGGAGGAAAAGTAGTTAAAAATAGTTCTGGTTATGCCCTTAAAGATCTAATTATAGGAGCAGAAGGAACACTAGGAATAGTAACAAAAGCTATACTTAAGTTATTACCATTACCTAAGAAGGCTATATCACTACTTATTCCATTCCCAGATTTAGATAGAGCAATTGAAACTGTGCCTAAAATAATAAAATCGAAAACTATACCAACAGCTATAGAGTTCATGCAAAGAGCTGCAATAGTAGCAGCAGAAGAGTTTTTAGGAAAGAAATTCCCTGATTCACAATCAGATGCATATATTTTATTAACCTTCGATGGTAATTCCAAAGAAGAAATAGAAGCAAGTTATGAAAAAGTAGCTAATATTTGTTTAGAAAATGGAGCTTTAGATGTACTTATATCAGATACAGAAGAGAGACAAGAATCTATTTGGTCAGCTAGAGGAGCTTTCCTTGAAGCAATAAAAGCATCAACAACTGAAATGGATGAAGTTGACGTTGTAGTTCCAAGAAATAAGGTTGCAGAATTTATTAAATATACACATCAATTAGAAGAAAAACACGAAATAAGAATAAGAAGTTTTGGGCATGCTGGAGATGGTAACTTACACATTTACATCTTAAAAGATGCTTTAGATGAAGAAACTTGGAATAAAAAACTTCTTGAAGTAATGGAAGATATGTATGCAAAAGGAAGAGAATTAAAAGGACAAGTTTCAGGAGAACATGGTATAGGTTTAGCTAAGAGACCATATCTTAAAAAAGCTGTACCAGAAGAAAACTTAATTATCATGAAAGGCATAAAGAAAGCCTTTGATCCAAGCAATATTCTAAACCCTGGTAAGGTTATATAGTGATAGAAATGTAAGAGAAGGACATTGTGATAGCTATGTTAATAGTTACTCATGATGTCCTTTTCTTGTATCATTGTGAATAGCATGTTAATTAGCTATTCTTTGTCGTTTTATGTATGATGGGATTTTATATACTTACTTCAACTTCTTGTAACATTGTTGGAAATAAAAGTTGGTAAAATTTGTACAGTTGTTAAAACTCACAAACAGTCTCATCACAGAAGTTTGCATCTCTGAAAATATCTCCTCTATAATTCACAATTTTAAAATCTTCTGCCCTTAGCTGCTTCTTCCCTGTAATAAATTTTTTCAGAAGCCCAAGGGATATATTAGTTTCCTCCAAAGTTATAACAAACCAATTAATATAAAAACTTAAGTATTTACTTGCTACATTATGAAAACTCTTAAGAAATTTCTTGAATTCTCTGCCTCTTTTTATAATTTCCTTGTTATGCATACCACATGTATTTAAAATTACAAGCTTTTCAAAATATTTTGTATTAAAACCCATTGAACCATCTATAATAACTTTCATATTATTGTCCTTTGCAAAATGAAAATATGTCCAGTTTCTTGGAGTAGCTATATAGCGGCTTTTTTCATCAATAATTGGTTTTAAAATTGTATGTAGAATTTCTCTATTAACAAATGATTTACTAGACGGCTTTATAAACTTATTATCTTCTATATCTTTACAGTTTAGTATTATTATATTTTCCCTTTTAAGAATTTGCCCATTCAACATATAGCTTTCCTTATCTAGTCTGGTTATTGAGAATTTCTTGTTAATACTATGATTTCCTTTAAAACTCTCCTTTAGTCTAATTTCCTCTACTTCTATATTAAAAAGCTTTTTATTCATTATCTTAGTACCAATAACACTTAAAATCTTATGCCTCCAGTGAAAGGAAGTTTTTAAGTCAATATTTAGAATTTCTGCTATTTTCCTAAGCGTAAGCTTTTCCTTTATACAGAACATGTACTTAATCCACATATCTATTGGTTTTTTGCTGTAACTTAATGGGGAGCTGGTTATATCTGAAAAGTTCTTACAACACTTTTTGCATCTATACCTCTGTATTCCTTTCTTACTTTTGCCATATTTAATTACGTTCTCGCTATTTTTACAAACAGGACAATCTTTATTAACTTCTACTTTAAATACATTTTCAGCATTTTTAATATCTTTCTTCGAATATATATATTCTTCTTTTATTTCAATAGATTTGTTATAAAAATATTTATTAATTATCTCTAAAATTTTATCATGGTTCAAAGAATTCATCTCCTTAAAAAGATTGTTCCTTTGAATTATTACCTTTTAAACTTATATTAAATCACTAAATATAAGTCTAAATTATCAATTGTCCTAAATATCTCCACCAACTTTTTGTTCCAACAATGTCCTATGCGGTTGAAGTATCTGTACAGAATCCTTGCAGACAAAAATCGACAGTTATCAAAATCTATAAATAAAAGAAGTACCACTAATGTTTAAAAGTTGTTTTTAGTAGTACTTCTTCCTGTAGTTATTTATTTAACTTCTTAGTTTTTAAATCTTTATAAATTAAATATAGAGATAAGCATGAAAAAATCAAAAATCCCCCTAAAGATCCGTAGAAAAGTCTGGAGTCATAAATTGTTAAAGTAAAACCACCATAATAAGTAGATAGTATATATTTATATACAAGATCATAGGTTAAATTAATCCCATGTGAACTAGTGTATTCATAAGTATCATTAGGAGTATGAATGTTAGAATAATCCTCAAAGCCTAAAGTAACTCCATCTATACCTAAAGAGTTAAAAGGGGCATGATCTGAAACATCTTCAAATTTTTTAACATAGTAGATTTTATCATTTTCTAAAATATTTGATAAGTCTTCTATAAGTTCAGAATTACGCACATATTTACCTGAAAAAATTGATAAAGAAGTATCCTTAGTTGAAGCCACCATATCAAAGTTTATTAATTTGGAGTCCTTAATAGAATCTAAATTGTTTGTAGAGAAATCTTGAGAACCTAGTAAACCAAATTCCTCTCCGTTTAAGGCTAAAATAATTATATCTCTATCAGGTTTAGGTAAAGAAGCAAGATTTTTAGATAATTCTAATAAAAAAGAAATTCCTGAGGCGTTATCTAAAGCACCTGAATATAGGTTTCCACCTAAATCAATTCCTAAGTGATCAAAGTGAGCAGATAATATAAGAGGAGGCAAAGTAGAATCTCTTCCTTTAATTTTTCCAACTATATTTGGTATATTTGTATCAACAACTTCCATAGGTATGAAGCAATCTAAAGTATAATCCTCTCCAAGTTTATCTAAGATTTCATCGTACACCTCTTTAGTGATAGAAATATACATGCTGCAAGGAGAGTTATATAAAAATGAACTTCTAAAATCACTAGAATTGTCAGAAACATATAACATAAAGGAACCTTGTGAATTTTGGATTACTATACTTTGAGTAAAAATATATAATTTACTATCCCTAAATTTTTCACCAAATGAGAAGGTATTTTCCTTAAAATTCAATAAATCCTCTTTAAAATCTACACCATATTTAAACTCTTTATATACATTTCCACCTGGGGATTTAAGGATTAAACTTGGTGAACCATTTATGAGCTTAGGTGCCTTAACTTTAAACATTTCTCTATAATCATCATTATAGCTATTGATAGAACTATTCCTAAGTTCATTTATTATATATTCTGAGGTTTTAATATTTCCCTCACTTCCAGCAAGCCTTCCTTCGTATGTAGAAGAAGAGAGCTCTTTTATATTATTTAATACATTATCAGTATCAAAAGGTTTGTATGTAAGTTTAAAATAGAGTGAGATTGAAAATAATGTTAAGAAAAGGAGACTTATAAAAGCCAAAATATATTTTTTCATATTAAACCCCTTATGTAAAAACTATATAAATACATATGATATTTAAGCAAAATCTATGACAAGGGGAAACTTGATTATATGAGGATTATTATTATAATAATATATGGAGTAAATTTTTAGGAGGAGAAAATGAATAACATTAATGATGTATTAAGTAAAGAATTAAATATAAGTTTAAAGCAGGTAGAAAGTGTAATAGAGCTAATAGATGGAGGAAACACTGTACCTTTTATAGCTAGATATAGAAAAGAAGTTACTGGTGGGTTAACGGATGAAGTTTTAAGAAAATTTTCTGAAAGATTAACTTATTTAAGGAATCTTAATGAAAGAAAAGAAAATGTAATAAGAATTATAGAAGAAACAGGAAATTTAACTGAAGAAATAAAAGGAAAAGTATTAAAAGCAGAAACTCAATCAGAAGTTGAAGATATATATAGGCCATTTAAGCCTAAGAAAAGAACTAGGGCAACAATAGCTCTAGAAAAAGGGCTAAAGCCATTAGCTGACCTTATATTCACAGGTGAATTTAAGGGGAATCTACTAGATAAGGCTAAAGAGTTTGTTGATGAAGAGAAGGCTGTTTTAAATGAAGAAGAAGCATTAGCAGGGGCTATGGATATAGTAGCAGAACAAATTTCGGACAATGCGGATTATAGAAAATGGCTTAGAGAATTCTTATTTAAAGAGGGTGTACTTGAAACAAAAGGGGGTTCAGAAGAACCAACTCCTTATGAAATGTATTATGACTATTCAGAGCCTGTAAGATTTTTACCTTCACATAGAATATTAGCTATAAATAGAGGAGAAAAAGAGAAAATATTAAATGTAAAAGTAGTAGCTAATGAAGAAAAAATAATTACTTATCTAAAAAATAGAATACTTAAAGGTAATAGTGAAACAGATAAGTATTTAGAAGAAGCCATAAAAGATTCCTTAAAAAGACTTATATATCCTTCTATTGAAAGAGAAATAAGAAGCGAGTTAACAGAAAAGGGTGAAGAGGGAGCTATAAGAATATTTAATGAAAATCTTAAATCCTTACTTATGCAATCCCCTATAAAAGGAAAAGTAGTTATGGGATATGACCCAGGTTTTAGAACAGGATGTAAAGTAGCTGTTTTAGATGATACTGGTAAATTTTTAGAGAAGGCTACAGTTTATCCAACAGTACCTAAAAAGGATATAAAAGGAACTATAAAGGTTTTAAAAGAGTTAATAAATAAATATGGCGTTGACGTAATATCATTAGGAAATGGTACAGCATCTAGAGAATCAGAAGAAGTGCTTGCAGAAATGATTACTGAAATCAAAAAAGAAACAGGCAGAGATGTATATTACTGCATAGTTTCAGAAGCGGGTGCATCAGTTTATTCCGCGTCAGAACTTGCTCAAAAGGAATACCCTGATTTAGATGTAACAATAAGAGGTGCCATATCAATAGGAAGAAGACTTCAAGACCCTCTAGCTGAACTTGTTAAGATAGATACAAAATCTATTGGAGTAGGTCAATACCAACATGATGTGGCAGTTAAAAAACTTGATGAATCTCTAAAAGGGGTAGTAGAAGATTGTGTAAATAAGGTAGGGGTAGACTTAAATGTTGCTACACCATCTTTACTTAGCTATATATCAGGAATAAATACCTCTATTGCAGCTAATATAGTAGCATATAGAGAAGAAAATGGAAAATTTAAAAATAGAAAAGAACTTTTAAAGGTTAAAAGATTAGGACAAAAAGCATATGAGCAGTGTGCAGGGTTCTTAAGGGTAATGGAAAGCAGCGAGCCTCTAGATAATACAGCTGTACATCCAGAGTCATACGTAACAGCTAACAATCTTATAAAAGAATTAGGATATTCGAAAGGTGAACTTAAAAAAGCTTCTTTAACAGATATTGAAGGAAGAGTTCAAGAAATAGGAATAAAAGAACTTGCAGCAAGACTTAATGTAGGAGAACCTACATTAAAAGATATAGTAGGAGAACTTAAGAAACCAGGAAGAGATCCAAGAGAAGAACTTCCAAAGCCAATATTTAAATCAGGAGTAATTGATTTAAAAGATTTAAAACCTGGAATGGAATTAATGGGAACTGTTAGAAATGTATCAGACTTTGGAGCTTTTGTAGATATAGGAGTTCACCAAGATGGATTAGTTCATAAATCTCAAATGGCTAATAGAAGAGTAAATCACCCCCTAGACATAGTTAAATTAGGAGATATAATTAAAGTTAAGATTCTAGAGGTTGATGAAAAAAGAAAAAGAATATCCCTGTCCATGAAGGATGTTTCACAAGAATAAAAAATATCTTGTCAAAAACAAAACTTGGATATATAATAAAGACAAGAAGAAAAAAATTAAATTATCTTCAGGGCGGGGCGTAATTCCCCACCGGCGGTATAGCCCGCGAGCTAAGTTTTTTAGCATGATTCGGTGAAACTCCGAGGCCGACAGTATAGTCTGGATGAAAGAAGGTAGTAATTAGGATTACTTAGTTATTATGCCCTGAATCTTATGATTCAGGGTTTTTGTTATTTTTTATTATCCTAATATTGCCCAGGAAGATATATCTTTAGGAGGCGTATTATAAATGAACGATTCAAGATTAAACAAACAAATTAGGATTGCACTATTATCAGGAATAGCTTTTGTACTAATGTATTTTGATTTTCCACTACCATTTTTTCCACCATTTTTGAAAATTGATGTATCTGATATTCCAGCTTTAATAGGAGCTTTTTCTCTAGGACCAGTAGCAGGTATAGTTATAGAACTTATTAAAAATATTCTTTATACCTTAATTAAAGGATCATCTTCAATGTTTATTGGAGAGTTTGCGAACTTTGCTATAGGAGCTACTTGGGTGTTTGTAGCAGGATTTATATATAATAGAAATAGAACTTTCAAGACAGCAATAATAGGTTTAGTTTCATCAGTATTAGCAATGACTGTAATGGCAGTATTATTAAACTACTTTGTATTACTACCTATGTATGTTAATGTTTTTAAAGTTGATTTAGGTGGAAGCATAGGAAGTTTTATTGCAGTAGCAACAGTACCATTTAACATTTTAAAAGGAGCTATTTCATCAACTGCAACAGTATTACTATATAAACCAGTGATTGCAGTAATAAACAGACAGTCTATAAGAACAGTAAAATATTAGATTAAAAATAAAAAAACCTCGGATATTCCGGGGTTTTTTTATTAGGACATTTATCTTTTCCACATTATAAGAGCATCTTCTTTATTATCTTCATAGTAGTTTTTTCTAATTCCTTCTTCAGAAAAACCTAATTTTTTGTATAACCACTGAGCAGGAAGATTAGATACTCTTACCTCTAAAGTTATTTCTTTTGCACCTCTAGCATAAGCCTTATCTAAAAGCGCATTTAATAAAGTTTCACCTATACCTTTACATCTATAATCTGGATGAACCGCTATATTAGTAATATGAGCTTCTTCTAATATCACCCATATACCTCCATAAGCTATTACTCTGTTGTCCATAATAACAACTAAATAAGAGGCTAATTTATTTTTTAGCTCTCTCTTAAAAGAATCATAGCTCCAAGGAATGGGAAATGAAAAAATAGAAATCTCACATATATCAACAAGATGTTCAGAAGTCATGTCTACAATTGTGAATTGTTTAGAATTAAATTCATCCATTACTCTAATCCTAATTTCCTTTCATACTCTCTTTCAGCTTGGGATTTCCTTAAATAAAGAGGTATTGAATTATTAATATCATCTTTTTCACCATTTAAAAGTCTAGCAAGACCTAATTCTCCTAAAGAAGAAGCCCTTGTGTAATTAAGATGAAGAGGAGGGAAAACCGCTTCCTTTTTTAAATCCTTAAGCTCCACCTTATATTTTATTGTTCCATCACCTATAAAAAGAACCTGTTCATTATATTCATTTAATATTTCAGAAAGTTCTTTAAGAGAAATAATAAGGTAATCAGAAAGCCTTGTAAGCTTACCATCTATATTTTTATATAAAGCTGTATAGACATTACCCCTTAAAGCATCCATAACAGGGCATATAATACCAGTAAAGTTAAATACGTTATAAGCTAAGCCATCTAGGTTTGAAATAGAAACAAAAGGCTTATTTATACCTAATGACATACCTTTTATGGTAGCAAGACCTATTCTAAGTCCAGTAAAGGAACCCGGACCTTCAGAAATAACAAAACCATCTATATCCTTTATCTTTAAATTATTATTTTTAAGTAAAGTTTCAATCATAGGTAAAAGTAATACTGAATGTTGCTTTTGATAATTTAAATTATATTCACCCAAAACTCCATTTTCATTTAAAAGTGCAACAGTTGCAACAGCTGTTGAAGAATCTACACTTAATATATTCATAGTTTTAACTCCTTTATGTACGAATAATCTTCCCCATAAGGTCTGATAGATATTTTTCTATATTCATCTCCTAAGTGTGGAAGTTTTTTAATGCTTATGTGGACAAAATTTTCTGGAAGGATATCCTCTATGTAGTTAGCCCATTCAATTAGACTCACACCATTACCAAAAATATATTCATCAAAACCTATAGCCATAATTTCATCAGAATCATTTACTCTATAAACATCAAAGTGGTAAAGCGGAAGTCGTCCGCTATTATATTCATTAACAATTGTAAAGGTTGGGGAAGTAATATGCTCAGATATACCTAGACCCTTAGCAAATCCTTTAGAAATATGGGTCTTACCCGTTCCTAAATCTCCAGTTAAACAAAATACATCACCAGCCTTAGCTAATTCACCTAGCATATAGCCAATGTGCATAGTTTTTTCTACAGAATCAACAATAAATTCCATAAGTAAACTCCTTTTCTTTAAAGTATCTTCTTACTATTCTATCCAACTTCGTAAAAAAAGAAAAGAAGTAAAGAGTGAAATAATTAAGAATTTATTAAATGTTAGGAATATCCTTTGAATATAATAATACTATGTAATACAATAAGAAATGTAAGTAAATAAGTCGGAGGAAAATTATGAAAAAGATTACCTTTGGGATGTTAATTATAAATCTTATAGCATTTATAGTTTTATCCATATATCCAAAGATGACTTTATCTAGTAAAGCAAATGAGTCTACTAAGCTTAGAGAACCTTTTTTTAATATAATGACATCTAATAAGTCAGTGTATTTAATGGTTAATGAGCTGGTTAAAGATAAACATAACGTAGAATATTTGGCGAAAGACCAAGAAGAAATAAAAAGCTTTACTTTTGATGAAGATGTGATAAACAATATTTCCAATATGGATTTATTTATATATACAGGCAAAAATTTTGAACCTTGGGCTACTGATTTAATATCAGAATTAAAAAAAGATAAGGTATCAGTTGTAGATATTTCAAGAGGGACTAAGGTATTAACTGTCGAAGGTGGAAATGAAAATCCATATTATTGGATGGACTTTGAAAACTATAAGATAGCTTTATTTAATATTAAAAATGAGCTTCAAGCTTATGATCCTAACAATAAAGAATACTATGAGACTAATTATAATGATGTTATAAAGGGCTTTGAAGAAGCATACCTAGATAAGCTAACTGTACTTAAGAATTTAGAAAGTACAGACTTCTATTATGCTGACTATTCATTAGAGTATTTTAGTAAATATATAAACAGTAAAGTACAAGCATTAGATAATAATAAGATAGATAAGCTTATAAAATCTAAAGCTCATAATAAGATAGTGTTATATAGTGATGATAAACAAATTGATAAATATAGAGAAACTCTAGAGTTAAACAATGTTCACTTAATAAAAGTGAAGTATTATAGTGAAGATAAGGATTATGTTCATACTTTAGAAGAGGCTATAGATGAGCTGTTTAAAAGTTTAAACCTAACTTTAGGCACTAAAAAGCTAGAATGAAAAAATATTTAATAAATATCTTGCAAATAAATTAGGATTATGATATTATAACTATTGTGTCTTAGGGGTATGGCTCAACGGTAGAGTAGTGGTCTCCAAAACCATTGGTTGTGGGTTCAAATCCTACTGCCCCTGCCATATATGTCCAGCAGAATTATTCTGTTGGATTTTTTGTTTTAAAAAAGCATAGGGATATAAATTTAATATAATAAAACCCAAAAAAGCTGGATGAAAATCCAGCTTGTTTATTTTTCTATCTTATTCATTTTTAATTTCATATATTCTACTATAAGCTCATCTAAGTATTGACTTAACTGAAGGCGAGGAGCTTCCTCATCGCAAGTAACGCTAATTTCGTTAAGGGTATCTCTAACTTCTGATATATACTTATCTAGCTCAAATAGATTTTTTTCTATTTTATCCATATCCATATACACCTCCATGGGTATGCATAGTTGTATTAAAGCGAGTTATTATTACCAAAGATTCCATTAACAGTTGTATCATTTAGTTTATCCACTATACTTTTAAAGTTAGGCAATTTATTAGACATATCTCTATTTAAACTTTTAAATATTTCCACAATATAAATGCTATCATCTATATTTATTGGACATGATAGTATAAGTAAAACCTCTTTACCTTTATTCTCTAATTTCGCGAAAAGATTATTGTTAGTAAGAGCTTTGCTGCAAACACAATTTTTGCATGGAGATTCATTTTCAAAATGCTTGTAGCAAGGTATATTAGAGTATTCCAATGAATCTGAATCAAAGACTAATTTATTTATGGGGTCAACAATTCTTATATAATCATAAAAGCCTTCTATAATGGACAATTTTTTAAAAATTTCTTTTAAAATGTTCATATAAACAATCGAGCCTCCATAAGATAATAAATAGTACTATAATAATATTATATATGTAAACTAGCTGATTTACAATATATCCTAGAAATATAAGATTTTTTTAATGGATTATAGGATATTACTAATAATATAGTACTATGTTATAATCTAGTTACTTGGATAGATAGGATTGATTTTATGGAATGGATAAAGAGTTTTTTTAGCTACAATATAAGAAATATTGACTATAACTTAGATGAAAATAAAAATAGAGTCAATAAGGAATTTGAAAAAGAAAATAACAACTTGATTTTACTTAGAATAAAATTTGTATGTATAGCTATAATTATTTTGAGTGCTTATTATGTCTATATAGATTTTGTAACCTTTAAAGAGCTGGAGGGTACATATTATCTTAGAAATCTTAGAGTTATGCATTTTATAATAATTTTAGGGTGTTTTTTATATTTAGGTATTTATGAATTTTATTTAAAAAAGAATAGGAATGTTAAGGATAAACATATATCTTTTGTTATTAAAATATACTTAATTTCAACTTTATTGGTTGGGATGTTATCATCTTTAAATAGTCAATATCTTACAGGGAATATAGATTCATATATTATAGTTTGTCTCCTTGTTGCAGCAGCGCTTCCTTTGGAACCAATATTTATGTTTTGTACTTTTTTTATAAATCACGCTATATTTATAGTAGGTTTAAGTTTAATTGTGCAAGATAAATATGAATTGGCAACAAAAGAAATTAATTCAACTATTATGGTCATAATGACTTACATATTAGTAGTTATTTCATATAGATTCAGAAAAGATGATTATTACAATAAAAGTAACTTAGAAAAATTATTTGAAATAAATCCTTATCCATTAATTATAGAAAGATTTAAGGATGGAAAAATCATAAAAGTTAATAAAAAAATACTAGAATTTTATGCTATATCTTTAGAAGAAAGTAAAAGTTTAACTGAAGAAGACCTCTATTCTAACAATGAAGAGAGAAATAATATTATAAAAAGGTTAGAAAATGAAGGTAATATATATAATTACATATTAGAACATAAAACCAAAGATGGTTTAAGTAAATGGGTTATTGCTAATTATGAGGTTATTAACTATAGAGGAGAAAAATGTATTCTCTGCGGAATGACTGACATAACAGAACTAAAAAAGATGGAAGCTGAATTAATAAAAAATGCAGCCACAGACGTTTTAACCGGAGTATACAATAGAAGAACAGGGATGGAGATATTACAGAAAAAACTTACATCAGATTCAAAAGAATTTTTGGAATTAACCATATGCTTTATAGATATAAATAAGTTAAAGTATGTAAATGATAATTATGGACATTCAGAAGGGGATTATTACATATCTACAGTTTGTAAAGTATTGAAAAGTGAAATAAACAAAGATGATATTCTCTTTAGATTTGGTGGAGATGAATTTATAATTGCCTTTATAGATAAATCCTCAGAAGAAGTTGAAAAGATATGGACAGATATAAATCTTAAGTTTAAAAATATAAATAATTCAAACCACAAACCTTATGATATAACAGTAAGTCATGGAGTATATCAATATAATTCAAATATGCAAATTACATTGGAAGAGGTTATACATTTGGCTGATGAAGAGATGTATAAAGATAAATATTGTAAGATATAATAGAAAAAAATGTTTTGAAGGGCTACCTAGATCGGTAGCTCTTTTTGTTTAATACTTTTAAAAAATAGCTTGCTAAAAAATAGTAGAAAAGCCAAAATCACTATTGAAGAATTGAAGAATTGAAGAATTGAAGAATTGAAGAATTGAAGAATTGAAGAATTG
>NZ_FQXU01000019.1:0-43686 GCF_900130055.1 Clostridium intestinale DSM 6191 | reverse complement strand
ATTGAAGAATTGAAGAATTGAAGAATTGAAGAATTGAAGAATTGAAGAATTGAAGAATTGCACTTCTACTTGGTAGACACGCACTGCTGATCTGTAGAAGTTCGAAGAACTTCATCAAATTCCTTATCTTTCTCAGAGTCAGTCTAATCTTTTTATAATTGGTAAAGGAATCTAACGAGACTTGAGAAGAAGTCTCCACAGGGCAGTAGTGCAGCTTCAATCTAATCCTTTTATATATTTAATAAGAAAGTAAACTGCCCTAAGAAAGCAAGAAAGCAAGAAATAAAAAATTCTTGCTTTCTTCAACAATATGAAATAAAAAGATTTTTAAGCCTCTAAGATCTCAGCTTCAAGACTATCCATAAGTTCTTGAACTTTGACTATCTTATCTAAGCGATATGCATTTTCTCCACAGAATACTAGACCATTATCTACATCACCTTTAACTGAGTTTATCAAAGCTTCAGTTATGCAATATGGGGTTGTAGCTGGATTACATGGGGTTAAACAAGCGTAACACCTAGTAACTTTAGAGCCTTCAAGTTCAACTTTTTTCATGAATGGATTTTTTATAGCACGACCAGGCATACCAGCAGGACTTTTAACAATACCTATATCTTCACGTGAACTGCTTAAATATGCATTTTTAAAGTTGATGTGAGCATCACATTCTTCAGTAGTTACAAATCTTGTAGCCATTTGAACTCCACTGGCACCAAGTTGTAAGTACTTTGCAATATCGTAACCAGTAAAAATTCCACCAGCAGCAATTACAGGAATAGATTTATTATATTTATCCTCATAAACCTTAACTGCTTCAACTATATCAACTATAATTTTATCGAAATCTATGTTATCTTCAATAAGTTCTTCTTTAGAGAATCCTAAATGTCCTCCAGCCTTAGGGCCTTCTACCACTATAGCATCTGGAGCTACACCATGGTGTTTATCCCAAAGTTTTAGAATAACATTACAGGCCTTTAGTGAAGAAACTATAGGAGCAAGCTTCACATTAAAACCTTTAGCTAATTTAGGTAAAGCCGTTGGAAGTCCAGCACCTGAAATTATTAAGTCTACGCCAGCCTCTATAGCAGCTTTAACATGCTCATCATATTGTTTCATAGCAACCATAAGATTAACACCTATTACTCCATTTAAAGCATTTTCTTTAGCTGTTTTTATATGTTTTTTTAAGGCTCTTAGGTTAGCTTCAAGATTGTTAGTATAAAAATCTTCTTGGTCATAACCTATTTGAGCGCCTGATATTATACCTATACCACCTGCATTAGCAACAGCCGCAGCTAGCTTAGAAGAGGATACGCCTACACCCATCCCGCCTTGTATTATTGGTAGTTTAGATACTAAGTTTCCTATTTGTAGAGGTTTTATATTCACCATACACAACTCCTTTATATTAAAAACCTTTGAAAATAAAATACTTTCATAATCAAAGTATTTTATAGAGTAATTATAGATTATAATTAGAGAATTAACAAGAAAATTTATTTTGTATAAATATTGAATGAAAAAAATATATAAATTTAATGTATAATAAGAATATACGTATTCATATAGGAGGGGATTATGAAAAATAAATTATTAAAAGTGGTTGTTACTAATTTATCATTAATTATTTTTACTTCTATTTTTGGTTATGAGGTAAATGCTTTAGAAATAAATCCAGATATAAATGGAGATAATATAATTAATGAAGAGGATTTAAATGAATTAAGTAAATACTACAATACTAATAGAGAACAATTTGATTTTAATAAGGATGGTATAGTTGATATTTATGATTTTACAATTATAAGTAAATATATAAATAGTGATTTATATAAAACGTATAATTCTAGTGGAGTATTAATACAATCATTTAAAGTTGGAGAAATAGATAAAGCAATTCAGTTAGCAGTTACCGTAAATGGAAGAGTACTTAATAATAATGATGGACAAACTATATGGGACAAAACAGCTTATTGGGGTTTCAATGGAGAAGCCTCTATCGGAAAATATGATAATTTATATGATGCGATAAAACATACTGATAACTTATTAGGAGGGAGAGTTTTTACCCAATATGGTACAGAAATACTAAACAACTCAATTAACTTCAAAAGAGCTATAGGTGTAACAAATACAAGTGGTTTAAATTTTAGAGAAGCACCATCAACATCATCAAAAGTGATAAGTGTTTTATCTGATGGAGTAATGGTAGAAATACTAGGAAAGAACAGTGAGTTTTATCAAATAAGGTTATATAAAAAAGATGGGACATTTACATTAGGATATGTACATCAATTATATCTAGATATAATACAGGATGATAATGTTGAATCTAATTTTGGTTATATAGCAGCAAAATATGAATCGAATTTTAAGGTAGGTGCAATTTCCGATAATCCGCAAGATAAAGGAGGCCCATCATTTGGAATGTTCCAACTTGCAAAAAATGGTTCATTAGGAGCATTTATGATTTGGCTGCAAAGTGAAAATAATTATATATATACTATATTAAATAATGCAAAAGTAGCTGATAGTGATTCATATGGAACAAATTATAAAGCTGCTTGGAAAAGTATTGCAATAAATAACTATGAAGAATTTTTTAGAGTTCAACTAAAGTTTGTAAAGGGTCAATATTATGATCAATTTTTAAGAATATGTAAAAATAATGGATATGATCCGGGTGTACTTTTAAGTTATTATTCAACTAAAAATATGATATTTTCTACCTCTATTCAACATGGAGCCAATGGCGCATTTAATATAATTTCTTCTGTAGATAAAAATGTATCTATAAAGGATTTTATTACTAATGTGTATGATAATAGGTTAAATCAAATCTCTCAATCCTATCCAATAGATTCAGATATATATATAGGAGTAAAAAAAAGATATATATCTGAAAGTGGAGATATAAAGAGAAGCTATGATAGAGAAATATCATATTAGAGGTGATAAAAATGAAGAATAAGGTAGTAGTGTTAGTAATTATTTTAATTTTTAGTTGTACTTTATTTGGAGTAAATTATTATCAAAAAGTAAAAAATAATGAGAAAGAAGAGAAGACTTTTGAAAATGAACAAGCTAATATAAAAGATGATGAAGCTTATGGAGAAGAAATGATATCCTCTCTCAGTATTATGTATAAAAATATGGTCAACAATAAAGAAGCAAATTTATCATATTTAGGAGATATAATAAATACTAAGAGTGAAGCTTACTTAGTAATTGAAAATAAAATAAAAGAGTATAGAGAAAAAAAAATAACCATAGAATATTTTGATTATTATATTGATAAGATGGAAAAAATAGCGCCAGATGAGTTTAAAGTATACATAACTTTAGATGAATCTATATATAGGAATGAAAAAAGTGAAAAAGATAAAAAAAAAGTTGAAATAAAGTTGAAATTAGTGGATGATAGAGGAATATACGAATATAAAGAAATATAAAGAGGTAAACAATGAGTATAACATTTGATAAACTTAATTTAAATAAAGACATGGTTGAAGCATTAAAAAACTTAAAGATAACAGAGGCTACAGAGGTACAAGAAAAATCTATACCTTTAGCTTTAGAGGGGAAAAATATTTTAGCTCAATCAGAGACAGGAACAGGGAAAACTTTAGCATATCTATTACCATTAATAGAAAAACTTCAAAAAGATAAAAAAGAGATGCAAGCTATAATACTTGCGCCTACTTATGAACTTTGTATGCAGATACATAATACAATTTTAGAACTAAAAAAGGAAAGCAACGGTTCTATAACTTCTACTCAATTAATAGGCAGTGCTAATATAGCTAGGCAGATAGAAAAATTAAAAGATAAACCTAACATATTAGTTGGATCATCTGGAAGAGTATTAGAATTAATAAGAAAGAAAAAAATAACTGCGAGTACAATTAAAACTATAGTTCTAGATGAAGTGGATAAACTTTTAGATAACAAAAACATTCCTTTAATAAAAGATATAGTAAAAAATACACAAAAGGTTGATCAATTTTTGATGTTTTCTGCAACTATTAATAATAGCAGTTTACAACTTTCTAAGGAATTAGTAGAAGATTTAGAGGTTATAAGAGTAAAGGGTAGTAATAAAGTAAATGAAGATATAACTCATAACTATATTATGGTTGAGGAAAGAAAAAAGGTTGAATATTTAAGAAAACTTATACATGCAGCTAGACCTAAAAGAGCAATAGTGTTTATAAGTAATAGCTTTAATGTTGATCAGACATTAGAAAAATTAAAATTTCATAAAATAAATGCAGCAACTATTCATGGAGATATAGATAAAGATGAAAGAAAAAATGCATTAGAAAGTTTTAGAAAAGGAAAAATTCAAGTATTGGTGGCATCTGATGTAGCAGCAAGAGGATTAGATATAAAAGGAGTTACTCATGTAATTAATCTAGATACACCAAGAGACCCTAAAAATTATCTTCATAGAGTAGGTAGAGTAGGTAGAGCTGGAGAAAAAGGAGAAGCATATTCTTTAGTTGATAATAGGGATCTTAATAACATTAGAGTATATGAAAAAGATTTAAACCTAAAATTTAATAGAAAATATGTTTACATGGGAAAAGTATTACAAGACTAAGAGTTTTAACATGATAAAATATTGGAAACTAATAAAAAAACAGTTATAATGAAATTAAGAAAATAAAAGGCGGATAATCCGCCTTTTATAATATTATCTTTGGAGGTAAACTATATGAGCATGCATGAAAACGAAGTCATACTAGATTATTCAGTTAAGGACTTATTTGGGATCTTTATTAAAGTAGCAAAAAGAGATTTTCCTAATTTTAAAGAAAAAACAGCAGTAGGAACCAAGGTTGAAAAAAAAGTTGGAGCATACTCTGGAAAGACAGCAACTATGACTGTAGAAATAACTGATTTTGAGAGAAATAAGGTTTATGAGATAACTAGTACTAGTCCTAATGGGCAAGTATATACTTCAAGATATGAGTTTGAAGAGTTAGAAGAAAACAAAACAAAAGTATCTCTTAGTGAGACAGAGGCATCTGGAGGAATATTTGCAATTATTAATTCTTTTATAGTTAAATACTTATTTAAAAAGAGAATAAATAGAAGATTTGAATATTTTGTAAAAGGACTGGAAGCAGAGGCTAAAGACTTAATTGAGAGAAGAGAAAATAGCGGCAGAAGAAAAAATGAAGACGATGATGGGGAAGATGAAGTAGAAGAGATAGCATCAGAAGAAGAATAAAAGATAATAATTAATGATGAAGGGACAGGGTAAAATGAAAAAAATTATAATAAATGCCGATGATTTTGGATTAACAAAAGGTGTGTCATTAGGTATACTGGATTCTATGGAAAAAGGTGTGGTAACAGAAACTACTGCCATGGCAAATGGACTATATATAAAGGAAGCTATTGAAGAGGCAAAAGTTAGAGGCGTAAAAAATATAGGAGTTCACCTAACTTTAACCTGGGGTAAACCAATACTTCCTAGAGAAGAGATAAAATCTATAGTTTCAGAAGAGGGAAATTTTTATAGAAGAATAGATTTAGTTGAAAATATAAAATATGAGGAAGTTAAAAAAGAATTTAAAGCGCAGATAGAAAAGATTATTTCCATGGGAATAGTGCCAACTCATTTGGATGGTCATCATCATGCATTTGCGTTTACAAATGAGGGGCTAGATGTTGTATTTGAGCTTGCCAAAGAATATAAACTTCCAGTGAGATGCCCATTTATAGAAAATTTAAATTACTTCAAAGATAGTAATATAAAAACAACGGATGATATGTGTATTGATTTTTATAATGAAGGAGTAAGTGAAGATTACTTAATAAAAGTATTAGAAAACGCTAAAGATGGGGAAACGTTAGAAATAATGTGCCATCCAGCATATGTAGATGAGGATTTGATAAATGCAACCTCATATAACAAACATAGAGCAGAGGAATTTAGGGTTTTAACTTCAGAAAAAATTAAAACATATATTAGAGAAAATAATATCGAGCTTATAGGCTTTAATGAAATATAAATAAAAATAGATGCTTCTAAAAAATAGATTTTTAGAGGTGTCTATTTCTTTGTAGTTATATAAGAAGAAGAGATAATATAAACATTGAAATGAAAGTGCATATATCAATGTTCCATTAAAAAGTTGGTGTACAAATAAAGTTTTAAAAATGTAACTGAGAGATAGTATCACCAATTTTTAATTCCAACATTGTTATAAGAAAATAAAGACTATAGTACCAATCAAATTACCGTATAGTATGGAAAAATAGAAGTAATACTAAATCTAGAATATAAAAAGGAGTGATATTAAATGGCTCACAAAAATAACAAAAACTCTAAAGAAAATAAAAAAGCAGGTCAAAAAACTCAAAAGGAATTAAATAAAATGAAAATGGAGACAGCTAACGAAATAGGTTATTCAAAAGAGTCGAGAAAACTTGGCAAAAATGAGCCTAGAAAAAGAGACCCAGAACAAAGTTAATAGCCTTTAGGGCTATTTTATTTTGCTTGCAATTATTGGATATAGAAATAAATTGTAACAAATTAATTAGTAGGCTAAAATAGTATTAATTAGAAAATGTTGAGAGGGATCTTAAATGGATATTTTTTTAGCAAGGCAACCAATATTCGATAAAAAAAATAAAATAATAGCCTACGAATTATTATTTAGAACTGGAATTTTAAATAAATATAATAGTGTGGATGGAGATAATGCAACAATAGAAGTAATAAAAAATACTTTATTTAGTTTTGGAATAGAAAAAATAGCTAAAAGTAAAAAGGTATTTATTAATTTCACTGAAAATATTTTAAAATCCAACATTTTAGATTTGTTGTCTCCAGAATATGTTGTTGTTGAAATTTTAGAAGATATAGAACCAACCCTAGAGATAATTAACATATGTAAAAAGCTTAAAGAAATGAAATATACAATAGCACTAGATGACTTTGTTTTCCATGATAAATACAAGAGTTTAATGGAGTTTGTTGATATTATTAAAGTCGATTTTAGGATTACTAAAGGGGAAGAGCGAAAAGAAGTTATTAAAAAGATAAAAAACAAAAATATAAAGTTTCTAGCTGAGAAAGTGGAGACCATAAAGGAGTTTAATGATGCAGTAAAATATGGGTATTCGTATTTTCAAGGCTATTACTTAAGTAAACCCGTAGTTATATCAGGTAAAAAAATACCTGAAAATAAGATTATACATATGAGATTATTGGAGGAATTAAACTCTAAGGACTTTTCATTAGAAAAGGTTGATGAGTTGATAAAAAAGGACATATCTTTGTCATATAAATTGCTCAGAATAGTAAATTCAGCTGAATTTGGATTAAAGTATAAAATTACATCCATAAAACAAGCCTTATCCTATACAGGAGAAATTCAGGTGAAAAAATGGTTGTATTTAGTATCAATAAAGGCTATAGGGGATGACAGACCTGATTTTATAATATTTGAATCTTTAGCAAGAGCAAAATTTGGTGAATTAATATTTCTAAAAACAAGATTCAAAAATGACTCATTTAATGCTTATTTGACAGGTATGTTATCTTTAGTTGATGTGATTTTAGAAAAACCAATAGATGAAATACTTGAGGAAATTTTAGTTGATGAGGAAGTTAAAAGTGCGTTAATAGGAGAAAAAAACAATAAATATGGTTTCTTATTATCTTTAATATTAAATTATGAACAAGGAAAGATAGATAAGATATTTGAACTTATGGAATATTTTAATATTAGCACGGATGAATTAAGAAGTAGTTATATGGAAGCTATAGAGTGGAGTCATAGAAATAATTTATAACAAGTATTTTAAGTAATAAACTTGCGCTAGTAAGAAATTTATGTTAATATAACTAATGTTCAAAACATATAGGGGTATGGCTCAATTGGTAGAGTAGTGGTCTCCAAAACCATTGGTTGTGGGTTCGAGTCCTACTGCCCCTGCCATAAAAGACTTTAATTAAAATTTGATTAAGGTCTTTTTTTATTGCTTAAAATTTTATTACAAAAAAGACTTTTCATTGAATGAAAAATAACTATATGATACTATAAAAGTTGTTTAATATTTAAATAGAAGTTCAATTAATAAAATAGATTTGTAAAATTTAAAAAAAGAGAGGTTTGTTTTATGAAAATTTTAATTACTGGAGCAAAAGGACAATTAGGAAAGCAAATTACTAATATATTAAGAAATGGACAATCAGAAATAGGTAAACTACCAAAAGAATATGAAAATGTTGAGATCATAGGTGTGGATGTTGATGTACTTGATATTACAGATATAAATGCTGTAAGGAGTTATTTAACCGATGTTAAACCAGAAATCATAATAAATTGTGCAGCGTATACAAATGTAGATGCTTGTGAAAGTAATGAAGATTTAGCTTTTAAAATAAATGCGTTAGGACCTAGGAATTTGGCAATAATATCTAATGAAGTAAATGCTAAAATGGTTCATGTGTCTACTGATTATGTATTTAGTGGGGAAGGAACAGTGCCATTTAAGGAGTATGATGAAACAATACCAGTAAGTGTTTATGGAAAAACTAAACTAGCTGGAGAAAAATTTGTAAGAGAAATAGCTGACAAATATTATATAATAAGAACAGCTTGGCTATATGGATATGAAGGTAGTAATTTTGTATATACTATAATTAAAGCAGGAAAAGAAAAAGGGCATTTAACAGTTGTAGACGATCAAAGAGGAAATCCAACTAATGCAGAAGATTTAGCACATCATATGTTAAAAGTTGCTGTAACAGAAGAATACGGTACTTATCACTGTACAGGAACTGGAGAGTGTTCTTGGTATGATTTTGCTAGCAAAATCATTGAATTTTCTAATATAGATTGTAAAGTTGATTCAGTTACTTCTAATGATTATGTAAGAGCAGCAAAAAGACCATCTTATTCATCTTTAGACAACATGATGTTAAGAGTTACTGTTGGAGATGAAATGAGAAACTGGGAAGATGCACTTAAAGTATTCTTAAATAATAAAAAATAACACGGTTAGTAACCTATTTGTAAATATTATGAGGAATATGTTGCCTTTTTATACTCTATATATAAAGATTTAGTAACAAAATTTTAGTTTCATAGACACTATAAGCTAAGTATGGTAGAATTGTATTGCTAAAGTTATGAAAAAAATGGTATTCAAGTAATTTAAAATAAATCTAATTCTTAATTTTGGAGGGTAACATGCAAAATTTAGATTATAATATTTCTAAAAAAATCAACGGAGAAATAAGCATGAGTTTAAAAATATATTCACTTTTTAAAAGGATATTTGATGTTGTTAGTTCAACTTTATTATTAATAACTTTATCTCCATTGTTTTTGATTTTAATTATCTTAGTTAAATTAGATTCAAAAGGTCCAGTGTTTTTTGGACATAAAAGAATAGGATACAAAGGAGAAATCATAAGCGTCTACAAATTTAGAAGTATGGTTCAAAATGCAGAAGAGGTTTTAAGAAATTTTACACCAGAGCAAAAAGCGGAGTTTGAGAAAAATTTCAAATTAGATGATGATCCAAGAGTTACGAAAATAGGGGCGTTTTTAAGGAAAACTAGCTTAGATGAACTTCCTCAATTAATTAATATAATTAAAGGGGACATGAGTGTGGTAGGACCTAGGCCAATAGTTCAGAAAGAAGTAGTTAAATACGGGAAATATGCAGATAAACTTTTTTCTGTAAAACCAGGTTTAACTGGATTTTGGCAGGCTAATGGCAGAAGTGATACTACTTATGACGAAAGAGTTCAAATGGATATGTATTATATAGATAATAGATCTACGTTATTAGATATAAAAATATTATTTAAAACAGTTATAGCTGTTATAAGAAAAGAAGGGGCAATTTAAAGCAAGAGGGGATGACACTAACTATGTTATGTGCATTAATAATGGCAGGTGGAAAAGGAACAAGATTTTGGCCGCTTTCTACAGAGGAAAAGCCAAAACAATTTTTGTCGTTAATAACTGAAGATACAATGCTTCAGATGACGGTAAAGAGATTAGGGGAATTAGTACCAGTAGATAGAATATTTATTTCTACTGGGGAAAGATATGTAGATTATGTTAAAGGACAACTACCAAGCTTACCATTAAGGAATATAATTATTGAACCAGAAGCGAGAAATACTGCACCTTGTATAGCATTGTCAGCTATGGTTATAAATAGATATTATAAAGATGCAACTTTAGCAATTCTTCCATCTGATCATTTAGTGGAAGATGAGAAAGAATTCAAAAATAAACTTCTTGCAGCCTATGATTATACTAAAAAAGATAAAGATGCTATTGTTACTTTAGGAATGAAACCTAATAGACCAGAAACTGGTTATGGATATATAAATTTAAAGGAAAAGATTGATACTATAAGAAACTCAGATATATATGAGGTTAATAAATTTATAGAAAAACCTAATTATGAAAAGGCGTTAGAATATTTAGATGCAGGTACATACCTATGGAATGGTGGTATGTTTATTTGGAATAATGATTCTATACTTAAGTCTATTAGAGAGTTGTTACCTAATACCTATGATGCATTAAAAGAAGTTATGCACATTAGTGAAGAAAAATTGCAAGACATAATAAATAGCAATTATAAAAATGTTGATAATATATCCATAGATTTTGGTGTTATGGAGAAAGTTTCTAATATATATGTTATTCCTAGTGAGTTTGGATGGGATGATGTAGGAAATTGGACTAGTATAGAAAGATACAGTGAATTAGATGAAAAAGGTAATGTGTTTAAAACAGAGGGAGTTGCTTTTGAATCTAAAAATAATATTGTTGTAACAAACAAACCTATTCTTCTTAATAATGTAGATAACTTGATTGTTGTTGAAACAGCTGATTACATAATGATATCTTCAAAAGAACATGAACAACAAATCAAAGTTGCTAAAGAAAGCTTATATTAAGCTATTAAATAAAAATTTAAATTATTTTAAATGAAATTATAGATGAATATTGGAATTTATTAAGAAAGTGAAGAAGTCAAAATGGTAAAATATAAAGTTGATATAATATGTCCATTATACAAAGCAGAAAAGTATATTGAAAATCTACATAGAAGTTTATTAATGCAAAAAGGTAATTTTTTTGTAAATATTAAGTATGTTTTAACAAAGTCTAAAGATGATGGGACAGAAAATCTGTTAAATAAGTTAAAGGCAAATTACTCAACTATAGAGCCGAGAGAATTCTCTCATAGTTTAACTAGAGAGAATGAAGCAAAGAATTCAGATGGAGATATAATTGTTTTTATAACTCAAGATATAAGAATTAAAGGTGACAATTGGTTAAGTAGATTAACAGAACCAATAATTAATGGAGAATGTGAGGCATCTTTTTCTAGGCAGTTATGTGATAATAAATCGATTGAAAGATATACAAGAATCAATAACTATCCAGAAGAAAGTAGGACTGTATCAAAATCTGATATAAATAGATTAGGAATTATGACATTCTTTTTTTCAGATGCTTCATCAGCAACGAGTACAAAAATATTTAAAGAGCTTAATGGCTATGATGGAAAAGATATGCCTACTAATGAAGACATGTATTTTGCATATAAACTTATTAATAATGGTTATAGAATAAAGTATTGTGCGGATTCGCAAGTAATACATTGTCATGAGTATAACTTTTCTGAACTTTTTAATAGATATTATGCACAAGGAATGTTCTTGAAACAAAATCCTTATTTAATGCAATATGGTGCAAATAGTAGTGCTTTTAAGATGTTTAAGTTAGTTGTAAGAGAATCACTAAAAGAAGGCAATTTTAAAGCCTTTTTTAATATAATACCTAATTTTTCAGCTAGGTTTTTAGGAGACAAATTTGGGAAAAATCATGAAAGAATATCCTTTAAGAAGAATTTATAAAAATAAGAATAATTACTACGAGGTGTTCATATGAAAGGAATTATATTAGCAGGAGGATCTGGAACAAGATTGTATCCTGTAACAAAAGCAATGTCAAAACAAATGGTACCAATATACGATAAGCCAATGATTTATTATCCAATATCAGTACTTATGTTGGCTGGTATTAAGGAAGTGCTTATAATATCTACAGATAGAGATTTACCTAACTTTAAAGAGTTATTTAGAGATGGATCTGATTTAGGATTAAAGATAGAATATAAAGTTCAAACAGCTCCTAACGGGCTTGCAGAAGCTTTCATAATCGGAGAAGAATTTATAGGAAATGATAACGTGGCCATGATATTAGGAGACAATATATTCTATGGTCAAAGCTTCAGTAAAAACCTATATAATGCTTCTAAACTAGAAAAAGGAGCAGTTATATTTGGATATTATGTTCAAAACCCTAAGGCTTTTGGTGTAGTAGAGTTTGATTCAGAAGGAAATGTTTTATCATTAGAAGAAAAACCTGAAAAACCTAAATCAAAATATGCAATACCAGGATTATATTTTTATGATAATTCAGTTGTTGAAAAAGCTAAGAATTTAAAACCTTCACCAAGAGGAGAATTAGAAATAACAGATTTAAACAGATTATATCTTGAAGAGGAAACCCTTAAGGTTGAATTATTAGGAAGAGGAATGGCTTGGCTTGATACAGGAACTCATTCTTCAATGCTTCAAGCATCTAACTTTGTAGAGGCAGTTCAAAATACACAAGGAACTTACATAGCATGTTTAGAAGAGATTGCCTATAGAAAAGGCTGGATATCTAAAGATAAGCTATTAGAATTAGCTAAACCGCTATTAAAAACAGGGTACGGAAAATACTTAGAGGATATAGCAGAAGAGTGTGAGAAAGAAAATTTAGCTAATAAGTAAGGAGAATAATTATGTTTAATTTTATTGAAACTAAGATAAAAGATTTGTATATAATAGAGCCAAAAGTATTTGGAGACAATAGAGGATACTTTATGGAAACATACAATAAAAATGGTTTCTTTGAAGCTGGATTAACTATGGAATTTGTTCAAGATAATGAATCAAAGTCCAAAAAAGGTGTACTTAGAGGAATGCATTTTCAAACAAAACATACTCAAGGGAAGCTGGTTAGAGCTACTAGGGGATCTGTCTATGATGTAGCTGTTGACTTAAGAAAAGGTTCACCAACATTTGGTCAATGGGAAGGTGTTCTTTTGACAGAAGAAAATAAAAGACAATTTTATGTGCCAGAAGGATTTGCTCATGGATTTTTAGTAGTTTCTGATGAAGCTGTATTTAATTATAAATGCACAGATTTTTATGCGCCAGAATTTGATTCTGGACTTTTATGGAATGATCCAGAAGTAGGAATAGAATGGCCTTTAGATGGAATTGATGAACTTTTGTTATCTGAAAAAGATAAGGCACAGAAAACATTAAAAGAATTAGATTTACCGTTTATATATAAGGGGGATAAATAGTTTATGAAGACTTATTTAGTTACTGGTGGAGCTGGATTTATAGGATCAAACTTTGTTATATATATGCTTAACAAATATAATGATGTGAAAATAATAAACTTAGATAAATTAACTTATGCAGGAAATTTAGAGAATTTAAAATCCTTAGAAGGAAATGAAAAGCATATATTTGTTCAAGGTGATATATGCGATAAAGAACTAGTTACATCTTTATTTGAAAAATATGAGATAGATTATGTAGTGAATTTTGCAGCAGAATCTCACGTTGATAGAAGTATAAAAGAACCAGAAATATTTGTTCGAACAAATGTTTTAGGAACTGTAAACTTACTTAACTGTGCAAAAAATGCATGGGAAACAAAAGATGGATGGAAAGAAGGGGTTAGATATCATCAGGTATCGACAGATGAAGTATATGGTTCGTTAGGAGAAACAGGATACTTTATGGAAACAACGCCTTTAGATCCACATAGCCCATATTCTTCAAGTAAAGCTGGAGCAGATTTTATGGTGCAGGCATATTCAGATACTTATAAGATGCCAGTTACAATAACAAGATGCTCAAATAACTATGGACCATACCATTTCCCAGAAAAGCTTATACCATTACTTATAAATAACTGTTTAAATCATAAAGATTTACCAGTGTATGGAGATGGACTTAATATAAGAGATTGGTTATATGTTGAAGATCACTGTAAGGCTATAGACATGGTAGTAAGAGATGGAAAACCAGGTCAAGTTTATAATGTAGGTGGACATAACGAAAGAACGAATATACAGATAGTTAAAACAGTAATAGCTTATTTAAATGAAAATATAGATAATACTATAACTGAAGATTTAATTAAGTATGTAGAAGATAGAAAAGGTCACGATAGAAGATATGGAATAGATCCAACTAAGATAAAAAATGATTTAGGCTGGTATCCAGAAACTACTTTTGAAGTAGGAATAGTAAAGACTATTAAGTGGTATTTAGATAATAAAGAGTGGATGGAACATGTAACTTCTGGAGATTATCAAAAATATTATGATGTTATGTATAAATAATTAGGAGAAAAAGAAGATAAATGTCAAAACTTTCAGTAGTAATTGTGAATTGGAATGGAGAGAAATACTTATATAAATGTATTGAATCATTATTGAATCAGACTTTAAATGATATGGAGATAGTTTTTGTTGATAATTCATCAACAGATAATTCACTTAAATTGGTGCAAGAACATTTCAATAAGAAACTTAAAATTGTAAGTAATATTAATAACGGTTACGCAGGAGGAGCAAATGTTGGAATTAATTATTCAAATAGTGATTATGTAGCAATAATTAATCCAGATGTAGTCTTTGATCCTGAATATATGGAACGTTGCTGTGATTTTCTTGAGAAAAATTATAAAGTGGCTGCTGTTACGGGAAAATTACTAAAATACGATTTTGACACTAACGAAAAATTGAATGTAATTGATAGTGTTGGCATTTCAGTTAGACACGATAGATATGCTTATGATATAGGGCAAAATGAAGTTGATATAGGTAAATATGACAAAACAAATAGAGTTTTTGCTATCTGTGGAGCAGCAGCAGTTTTTAAAAAAGAATCTTTAGAAAAAATAAAATATGAAAATGAATATTTTGATGAGGATTTTTTTGCCTATAAAGAAGATATTGATTTATGTTGGCGCTTAAATTGGACTGGTTTTAAATGTTTTTATATTCATGATGCTTTAGCTTATCATGGTAGGGCAATGAATAGTGCTATAGGATTTTTTGAAAAAATTAAGAATAGGAAAATTCAATCAGCTTATTTAAAAGGAATTTCATTTAGAAATCATTATTTAATGATTTTAAAAAATGATACAAAAAAGACAATGAGAAAAGATTTTCTTTTTCTTTCAATTAGATTAATCAAATTTTTAGTTTTTTCTTTAGTCTTTGAACGAAGTAATTATAGATATATTAAAGAATTTTTTATATTAAAGAATAGAATTTTGAGTAAAAAACATTTTGTTATGAAAAATAGAGCAGTTGATGATTTGTTAATATACAATTTGTTTGAATAGTGGAGGTCCAAGTGAAAAAGGTTTTAAGTATTATAATAACGTATAATACAGGTAAGAACATACTAAAATCATATAATGCTATTAAATCAACGGAATATGATGTGTTGATTGTTGATAATGGATCCAATGAAGATACTATAAAATATTTAAAACAAATAGAAAATGATAAAGATACAACAATAATCTATTTAAATAACAATGAAGGAATTGCTAGTGCGTTAAATAAAGGGTTAAAATATGCAATGCATAATAAATATGATTGGGCATTAACATTAGATCATGATAGTATAGTTACTAGCGATATGCTACAGAAGATGTTTCATACATATGAAAAATTAGATGATTTTTACAAAGAAAAAATTGCTGTAATAACGCCAGTTCATATAGAAGAAAAAATAAAAGATTTTAAAAGTATACCTACTAACCCCACTGAATTTACTGAAGTTTTAACAGAAATAACATCTGGAAATTTAATAAAGGTTAGCCTTTTGAATAAAATATCTTTATTCAAAGAAGAGTTTTTTATTGATTATGTAGATCATGAATTTTGTTTAAGAATAAACAAATTTGGATATAAAGTTATTAGAGTTAATAATGCCATTTTATTGCACAACTTAGGTGAATCAGAAGAAAAGAAAATTGGAAAAGTAGTTTTTGTAAATACTAATCATTCACCATTAAGAAGATATTATATGAATAGAAATAGGATGTGGGTATGGAAAAATTATAAACTTCTATATCCTAAATGGGTTAAAGAAGATAAAATAAAATTTTGCAGAGAGCTAATTAAAATTATATTATTTGAAGAAAAAAAGATTATTAAAATTAAAATGATATTCATAGGAATAAATCATTATTATAAAAATAAATACGGTAAGTATAATAATTAATAGAGATTTGGGGGAGCATATGATTAATCCATATTTTGTATACTTTATCAGCTTTGTAGGAGTTCAGATTGTTTATTTATTTGGATGGTCGGATGTATATCCAAATATATCATTAAGTCTGATCTTATTTAATATAATTACATTTATAATTACATTAATATTAGGAGTTAAACATTATAAAAAGAATAAAAATAAATTTTATATTACAGAACATAGTAACAAAAGGCTTTTACCATTAATATTTCTTTTTGTAGGATACTTTGCAGAATATATGTATACTGATGGAATGCCCTTAACTAATCCTAAGATAGTATATGCAGAATATACAGGTATACCTACTCTACATGTAATATTATTTACATTTACAATATTCTACTCAACATATCTATTTTATCTTTTTATATCAAATAAAAATAAATGGGTATTTATATCTTTTTTAAGCACTTTATTACCTGCTATTTTATTAATTTCAAGAGGAATGCTAATGAATATTTTCTTAGGTTGCTTTTTTGTATATGCACAATATGTTATATCTAAGAAGAAGCTGAGTAAAACTGTTATAGTGGGAATTGTTAGTGTAGTTTTAGTATTTTTATATATGTTTGGTCTTTTTGGGAATTATAGAAGTAATCCTAGAACCAGAAATGTTTTTAATACTAATTATGTATTAAGAATTGGTGAAGCAACAGAAGATTTTAGAAACTCACATATTCCGAAAGAACTATTTTGGAGTTATATATATATATCATCACCGTTAGCAAATTTACAAAAAAATATAAATGAATATGAATATGAAATTAATGCGGAAAATTTAAGGAAATTTGTAACAGTTGAAATCATACCTGATTTTATTTCTAAAAGAATATCAAGTACATATTATGAAGATATTAGTAAGAAAGTTAAGTTGATAAAAAGAGAGTTAGTAGTTGGAACAATGTATATGGGAGCATATTACTATATTGGATGGGTTGGGATAATAGGATTATTTCTATATATGCTTTTAATTATTACTGTATACATGAAAATCGTAAAAAATAGTAAAGAGTTCTACGTTGTGGGAATTGCAATGTTATGTAACATTATAGTTTTGAATACATTTTCTAATATATTAGCTTTTTCAGGGATGGTGTTCCAATTAGCCTATCCAGTAATGTTTATAGTTATTCAGAAATGTATAAAAAAATACAGGACCTTATATCAAGGAGGGTGAATCAATGAAAGTTTTGATTGTAAATAGATTAGATGCATTTGAAAACTTCGGTGGAGATACAATGCAGATGATAGAAACAGAAAAAGAATTAAAAAAAATCGGTATAGATGTAGAGGTATCATTGGGATCTCAAACCTTGGAAAAATATAATGAATATGATGTTATACATTTTTTTAATATACAAACTGAAAAATTTACATATAATGAGATACTAAAAGCAAAGAAACTGAAAAAGAAAATAGCCGTATCTCCTATATGGTGGAATTATGAAGAATTATTAAATGATTTACCAGATAGTTTTTACACTTCAAAAGCAAAATTAATTAAAAAAATATTTGGGAAAAAAACACTGATTTACATGAAGAATGTAAATCAAAGAATTAGAAATATAAAAAGAGTAAAAATATTAGATATTGCAAATATAATTTTGCCAAATTCAAAAATGGAGATCGACTGTTTATTGGATTCATTTAATAAAGATTTTTCTTCAAAATGTAAAGTTGTATATAATGGAGTAGATGAAAAATTTGAACATATAACTGAGATTGAAATGCTAAATGAGTTAAAAGAAAAAGGATTTAACAAATTTGATTATGTAACCCAAGTTGGGAGAATAGAAGTTAATAAAAATACATTATTAACAATAAGAGCCTGTAAAGAATTGGGAATTCCGCTAGTTTTAGCAGGTAAGTGGAATGAAGATGAATATTTTGATTGCTGTAAAAATGAAGCAAAAGGACATGATGTAGTGTTTTTAGGGAAAAGGGATATGAGTGATATTGTAAAGTTGAATAAAAACGCTAAAGCACATATATTACCAAGTTTTAGAGAAACTCCTGGACTTGCTAGTTTGGAAGCTGGTGCACTCGGTTGCAATGTAGTTACAACTGTAATTGGAAGTACTAAGGAGTATTTTAAGGAAGATGCATACTACTGTGATCCATCAGATTATAGTAGTATAAAGGACAGCATTAGTAAAGCTTGGAATAGCAATAGAAATGAGATACTAAAAGAAAAGATATTGGAGCTATATACATGGAAGGTAGCTGCTAGACAAACTATGGAAGCATATATAAATATTTTGGAGTAGAAGATAATGAAGATATTAATGTTATGTGAAAGATTCTATCCTTATGTAGGTGGAGTAGAAAAACATGTGGAAAAACTTGCTATAGAATTAATTAAAAAAAATAATGAAGTTACTGTTATTACAAGAAATAGTGAAATAACGGACATGGAAGTTTATAAAGATATTAATATAGTTAGATTTGGGACTAAAGGAAGGCTTCAACGTTTAAAAGTATTTTTTAGTATGTTAAAAAATATAAAACATATAATAAAGGCCGATGTAGTTCATTGCCACGATTTTTCTACATTTTGGTATTGGTATCTTCCCTTTAGATTTATACTTCCATTTAAAAAAGTTTTTGTAACTTTTCATGGATGGGAAGGGGTATTTCCTCCAGATAAAAAAGTTATAAATATCAGAAAAAAAGTTGAAAAGTTAGCATATGGTAATATATGTATAGGGGATTTTATTACTAAATGGTACAATACGAAAGCTGATAAAATATTGTATGGGGCAAGTGATATTAAAATAAATAAAAATGAAATTAAAGAAAACCTATTAAATGGTAATAGGATTTTATATTTAGGAAGGCTAGAAAAGGATACTGGGATAGATTTATATTTAGATTCAATGATTTTATTGAAAAATAATTATAATGTAGAATTTACATTTGAAGTTTGTGGTTCAGGTTCTTTAGAGAATGAAGTAAAAAACAAGTGTCTAGAGCATAAAATTAATTTTAAAATGAATGGTTTCGTAAAGGATGTTAAACCTTATTTGAAAAATTCAAATTATATATTTACATCAGGATATTTAGGTATAATAGAGGCTTTAGCCGCATATAAGGTTGTTATTTCAAATTATGACAATGATTTGAAAAAAGATTATTTATGTATGATTCCAGATTATGATAAAAAAATTTTGGTAGCAAAGAATAAATATGATTTATCTGAAAAATTATACAAATTAATGAGTAATAAAGAAAATGAGAAATCTTTAAAAGATGCGGGGTACGAGTGGGCAGTAACTCAAACCTGGAAAAAAGTTGCTGAGGAGTATATGGATTTATGGGAAAAATAATAGAGGATGTTTCTATAATAAGTACGGTGTATAATGAAGAAAAAAATATAGCTTCATTTCTAGAAAGTCTATTAAATATGACAGTTCTACCTAAAGAAATAATAATAGTAGATGCAGGTTCCAAAGATAATACTGTAGAAATAATAAAAAAATATTCGAAAATTCATAGCTTCATAAAGCTGATGATAAGCAATGGTTGTAATATTGCAAAGGGAAGAAATGTTGCAATTGAAAATGCTACAAATAGTATTATAGCAGTAACAGATGCAGGATGTGAAATTGATAAGTTTTGGTTAGAAAAAATAATACTTCCTTTCAAAGATAGCAATATAGATGTAGTTTCAGGTTGGTATAAACCCCTAATAAAAAATAAATTTCAAGAGATTACATCTCAAATACTATTTTCTAGTTTAGATCAAATCGACAAAGAAAGTTTTTTACCTTCATCTAGATCAATAGCGTTTAAAAAAGAGTCTTGGAAAAAAATTAATGGATATCCTGAACACTTAACTTTTGCTGGGGAAGACACATTATTTGATATAAAGTTAAAAAATGAAAAAAATATTTTTTTCTTTCAACCAGAAGCGTATGTATATTGGGAGCCAAGAGAAAATGTTAAGCAATTTAAAAAACAAATTTTTTATTATAGTTTAGGAGATGCAGAAGCTAGTAATATGGATTTTGATTATATAAAGAAAATTATTTTTTATATAATTAATTTTATTTTACTAATTTGTGCTATTAAGATACCTGCAATTCTTTTATTAAATGCAGCTCTATTTTTGATAAAATATAGAGTAGTATTTCAAAAAAATAAAAAATATAGACTAAATTTATTTTTTGTTTACATATACTTAGAAATTATACAAATATATGGATTTATTTCAGGGAAGTTAAACAGAGATGTTATACGTAAAAATAAAGAATATATGAGTAGTAGGTGTAGCGATGAAAGATAAGTTTAATCAACTTAAAACCAAAATAATGCAAAATAGAATACTCAAAAACTTATTTATTATATTGACAGGAGATTCATTAGTATCGGTAATAGGAATTGTCAATCTTACAATAGCTATATGGACTATTGGACTAGAAGGTAATGGAGTAATTGCTATTATACAGTCTTATGTACTAGTTTTTAACGATATATTTAATTTCCAATCCTTTAATGCATTAATTAAGTTCTTACCTCAATATATCGAAAATAAAAATATAACAAAATGCAAAGAAATAATTAAGCAATCTCTAATATTAGATATTAGTTCTGCTATAATTGCATTAATTGCTGGTTATATTTGTTTATCAGCTGTAGCTAATTTTATGAATTGGGACAGCGAAGTAGTATTGTATGTTAAAATTTATTTAATAACAATAATATTTAATATCACAGGAACTGCAATTGGAATACTAAGAATATTTGATAAATTTACATATACTACATATACTGGAATAATAACCAGTATTTTTAAATTGGGCTTATATTTAATAGGCTTCATGATGAAGATGAGCTTTATGTATTTCATAATTGTTGAAGTGATATTAGAAAGTATCAGAAATATATCTTTATTGATATTTGCATTAAAGGTACTTAAACAGCAAAAATTAAATAAATTCTATAGAGAAAGATTAAAATTTGATAGAGAGTTCTTTGTCTTTAATGTCTATAGTAACATAGTTTTTACTATAGACGTACCTGTTAGATATTTAACAACATTTGTAATTAATAAATATCTTGGTGATTCTATGACTGCTATATATAAAATATTCCAAAAATTAGGATCAATAATCGAAAAGCTTGGATCGCCATTAAGCCAAATTATTTTCCCAGAAATGTCTATAATGGTATCTAAAAATGATTATGATTCTACATTCAAGCTTAATAGAAAACTTACGAAAGTATTATTATTAGCAGGAAGTGGAATATTGGTTGGAACAGCGTTAACATATAAATTATGGATGTGGTTATTTATACCAGATTACAATAACTATATTATTCAATTATTACTATATTTCTTTATGATTGTGATTAGTTATTCAGCGGTAGGTTTACATTCATTGTTTATAACACTAGGGTTTATAAAATACAATTTTCCTATTCTTTTAGTGGTTAATAGCCTTTATTTAATAATTTTATATTATGGAGTAATGTATTATACTTTAACAGGAGTTATAGTAGCATTAATACTACAGACAATGATGGTAGTAATAGCAAAAATAATTATTTTAAGTAGAAATAATTATAAAATACTAGGTTAATGAATATATGGGAGGTAGGTTTTGAGATTTTTAAGCAAGAAAAGTAAAGTAATTGCACGAATATTGGTTTTGATATTTATACTAACAAATAGTATAGGAATTAAAATTAATGCTTATGAGGGAATGGGTATAATTAAGCAAAAGTCGGTAAAAGCAAGTGATATGAAAGAATGGGCTATAAGGAATAATGCGACACAAGCATTTGCAAACTTGGCTAAAACTTATTATGAATTGGCAAGTAATCATGGGGGAGTAGATCCTACAATTGCATATGCGCAAGCTGCAAAAGAAACAAACTTTGGAAGATTTGGAGGTCCTTTAGATGAAACCTATAAGAATCCAGCAGGATTAAAAATAGGTCAAGAGGTTGATAATTCAAATGAATATCAAAGATTTAATTCATGGGAAGATGGTATAAGTGCTCATTTAGATCATTTAGTCTTGTATGCTCTAGCAGATGGATATCCAAGAATAAATAACACTAGAGATTCTGAACAGCTTAAGGAACTTTTAGGACAATCTAAGACGGTTGAGCAATTAGGCGATAAATGGTCACAATCAGATACATATGGAATAGAAATAATAAATATGGTTAGAAATATACAAAGTATTTCAAATCTAAATCCAATAACATGGATAGATTCACCTACAAATGGACAAGTTGTTAATCAAGATAAATTCAATTTATATGGTTGGGCAATAAACAAAACTGGCATTAAAGATTTGAACGTATATATTAATGGAGCATTGATTAAAGATGTAAATGAAAGGCTTCCAAGGCAAGACGTAAAGGATTTTTATCCTCTTTATAGTGATGCTGAGAATAGTGGTTTTTCTATAGAAATAAATAGTAATATTTTAATCGAAGGAAAGAATACGGTAAAAGTTGAAGCAATAGGAAATGATGGAGTGATTCAAAGTACAGTTACCACCTTTAATTATGAATATTTAACACCAAAGTTGTATACAGAAAGTCCAATGAATAATAGCACTTATTCTAAGGATATAGAAGTGAATGGATGGACATTAAATAAATCTGGAATTAAAGAAGTCAAGATATATATTGATAATACATTTAAAGGAAATGCCAATATAGGGATTATAAGACAAGACATAAATAAAATTTTTAGTGAATACAAAAATTCATTAAATAGTGGATATAGCTTCTTAATAAAGAATGGTGATCTTAGTCCTGGTGAACATACAATTAAAATTGAGTCTATAGGAAATGATGGTACAATTATAAGGGACAATGCGAAAGTGATTTATAAAAAATTAAATCCAATATTGTACATAGACTCACCAAAGAATAATAGCACAATATCAGGAAAAAGTTTGACAATTAGCGGATGGACCCTAAATCAAAGTGGGGTAAAAGAGGTCAGTGCTTACATTGATGGAAATTTAGTTGGGAAAACTGATGTGAGTTTGGTAAGAGAAGATGTAGGTATAGTGTATAATGAATATTACAATTCTCGTGTAAGTGGATTTAGTCTTAATATTAATTCCAAATTAATTAGCAAAAATGGAAGCACTGTCAATTTAAAAGCAATTGGAAACGATGGAAGTATTAAAGAGGATAATTTAATAATTAAAAGAGAAGGTCTTAATTCATTAATATTTCTAGATACTCCTTATAATAATCAGAGTATAGGCACAAATACAGAATTAAAGTTAAATGGATGGGCATTAAATGAATCAGGAATTAAAGAAGTACGAGTGTATCTAGATAATAAATTACAGGGAAATGCTAATTATGGAAACTTGAGACCAGATGTAGCAACAGCTTTTCCTAATTATGATGAATCTAAGACAAGCGGGTATGAATATAAACTTAATTTTAAAGATGTGTCATTAGGTATCCATGAAGTTAAAATTGTATCAATTGGTAATGACAATACGATGGATGAGGTGTCTACAAAAATTCAAGTTATAAAATTGGAGCCTAAGATTTTTATAGATACGCCTACTAATTTAGCAACAGTTAATTCGAAAGAGTTAAAAGTTAATGGATGGGCACTTAATGAATCGGGAATTAAAAAAATTAGTGTGTACATAGATGATGTTTTTATAAAAGATATAGACGATAGAGTCTTAAGACCAGATATAAAGTCATCATTTCCTCTTTACCCTGAGTCAAATAATGCTGGTTATGATACGAATATTGACATTTCAAAACTAAGCATAGGTAACCACAAGTTAACTGTTATTGCGGAAGGTAATAATGGATTTAAGCAAGCTAGTATAATTTCTTTTAACTATAAAAATTATATTATAATAGTTGATCCTGGACATGGTGGAAAAGACGGAGGAGCAACTAGCATTCATAACGGTATTGAATATAAAGAAGACACACTAAACTTTTCTGTATCTATGAAACTAAAAAGCAAACTTGAAAGTATGGGATATTATGTAGTATTAACAAGACAAGCTTGGGAATTCGTTGATTTGGTTCCTCGTGCAAATTATGCAAATTCAATTAATGCAGATCTTTTTATTAGTATTCATCATAATAGTGCGGATACAAATGTACAAAAGAATCCTGGACCTAGTGGTGTTGAGACTCATTATAGTTCATATCGACCTAACATTGATAATGAAGGAATAACTACAATCACTACTGGTGAATATATAGGAGCATATATAGATACTACTCCGACAGAAGCTGCTAAATTAAGCAAAATCTTATCAGAGAAAATAGTTAATAATTTAGCATCATATTTGGGAAGAAATAATAGAGGAGCACGTGACCATAATCTAGCTGTTACTAAATACACAAATATGCCATCAGTATTAGTTGAATGCGGATTTATATCTAATCCTAATGAAGCAACTGATTCTGGTAAGGATGATAGGCAACAAACAACAGTAAATGCAATAGCAGATGCAGTTGGAGAAATGTTTTAATTAAAAATAAAAGTAAAAGTATGACAAAACAGTAACATGTCATACTTTTATTTTTTTTTTTAGTATTTATTTGATATAATACAGATATTGAGATTAAATTACAATATATTGAATTTGGAGGTATACTATGTCAATATTGGTATGTGGAGGAGCCGGCTATATAGGAAGTCATATGGTAGCTTATCTTTTAGAACAAGGAAAAGATGTTGTAGTAGTAGATAGTTTAGAAACTGGCCATGAAAAATCAGTAAAAGGAGTTAAGTTATATAAAGGAGATTTAAGAGACAAAGCATTTTTAAATAATGTCTTTAATGAAAACGAAATAGAAGCAGTTATAGATTTTGCAGCATACTCTCTAGTAGGAGAAAGTATGGTAGAACCATTAAAATATTTTAATAATAATGTATATGGAACCATAAACTTACTAGAAGTTATGAAAGAGCATAATGTTAAATATATAGTATTTTCATCAACAGCGGCAACTTATGGTGAGGCAGAAAAAACTCCTATAGTAGAAGAGGATAAAACATTCCCTACTAATGCTTATGGAGAATCTAAACTTATGGTAGAAAAAGTTCTTAAGTGGTGTGATACAGCTTATGGAATAAAACATACAGTTTTAAGATACTTTAACGTAGCTGGGGCTCATGTAAGTGGAAATATAGGAGAAGATCATAAGATAGAAACTCATTTAATTCCGCTTATATTACAAGTTGCTTTAGGGAAAAGAGAAAAGATAATGATATTTGGAGAAGACTTTAATACCCCAGATGGAAGTTGTATTAGAGATTATATTCACGTGTCAGATTTAGCAGAAGCTCATGCTTTAGCATTAGATAGATTATTTAAAGGTGGAAAAAGTAGAATATTTAACTTAGGAAATGGAACAGGATTCTCAGTTAAAGAGGTAATAGAAGTAGTTAGAAAAGTAACTAATCATCCTATACCAGCAGAAGTTACAGGAAGAAGAGCGGGAGACCCTGCTATACTTATAGCATCTTCTGATAAAGCTGTAAAAGAATTAGGATGGACACCTAAGTTCAACACTTTAGAAACAATAGTAGAAACTGCTTGGACGTGGCATTCGAATAATCCTAATGGATATAATGACTGATTAAATAACTGAAAGAAGGAAGAGAAACATGACAATAAAAAAAGCAATAATTCCTGCAGCAGGACTTGGAACAAGATTTTTACCAGCTACAAAAGCATTACCTAAAGAAATGCTACCAATAGTAGATAAACCAACAATGCAATATATTATAGAGGAAGCTATAGCATCGGGAATAGAGGAAATACTAATAATAACAGGAAGAAATAAAAAGTCTATAGAAGACCATTTTGATAAATCAATAGAGCTTGAGATGGAACTTGAGAAATCAGGAAAGCAAGAGTTACTTGAGCTAGTTAGAGATATATCAGAAATGGTAGATATACATTTTATAAGACAGAAAGAACCAAAGGGATTAGGGCATGCGATTCTTTGTGCTAAAACATTTGTAGGAAATGAACCTTTTGCAGTACTTTTAGGAGATGATATTGTTCATAATGATGAAAACCCATGCTTAAAGCAATTGATAGATTGTTATAGTGAGTATAAGACATCAATACTTGGAGTACAAACAGTTTCTGAAGAAAATGTAAGTAAATATGGTATAGTAGATGGGCTGCATATAGAAGATAGGGTATATAAAGTGAAAAATCTAGTAGAAAAACCATCTAAAGAAGAGGCTCCTAGTAATGTGGCTATACTTGGAAGATATATAATAACTCCAGAAATATTTAATATATTAGAGAAAACTAAACCAGGGAAAGGTGGAGAGATTCAGCTTACAGATGCACTTAAGGATTTAATATCGCAAGAAGCAATGTATGCTTATAACTTTGAAGGAAAAAGGTATGATGTTGGAGATAAGTTAGGATTTCTACAAGCAACAGTTGAATATGCATTAAGAAGAGAAGACTTAAGAGAAGATTTTATAAAATATTTAAAAGAAATAATATAATAATTAAGGAACGAGAAGTATTTATATTGAATGCTTTTTGTTTCCTTTTTGTAAACAAATTTTTGTGAGGAGTATTTTATATAATGAAAATTAAAAATAATTAAACGATTTTAAACAGAAATCGACACGGTCTATTGAGAGAATAAAATCTTTATTTTGTATATAGAAGTCTTGTAAATTAGTTGTTTAAATGGTTACATATACAGGGCTGTAAATAAATTCTAATTATTTAAAATTTATTTACAGTTTTTTTTATTGGGAAATATATAAATAAATTCCTTAAAACTACATATATTAATTTTAAAAACGGAGATAATATTAAATTAATAAATATAAATAATCATTAAAAAGTATTTAAGACATTACAATAGTCGAATAATGTCAATTTTGAATAAAGATTATCAATGGACCTAATGTTGAACAATATGTTAAAAAGTTATATAATTAGTTGGTAAAACTTTAAAGATATATATTATCGTGAGACTTAAATTATAGTTTATAGTATAATTTTTAAAAGTTTAATAATTAACACCAAAAAATGGTTTCGACACCATTAAACAATTTGAGTGAAAAAACTTCATAAAATAGACACAAATATAGTAATATGTTATGATTTATATACATTAGATTTAAAAAATATTCGGAGGATTTAAGATGGAATTAAAGGAATACCTACATATTTTAAAGAAAAGATGGCTATTGATAATATCAGTGACTTTAACCTGTGTATTTGTTAGTACAATAGTAAGTTTTTTCTTAATTAAGCCTACATATCAAGCTAGTATATCAGTTATTATAGGAAGTAATAAAGATCAATCTTCAAGTAATACTAATCAAACCTATAATGATGTTATTATGTATCAAAAGTTAGTTAAAACCTATAGTGAATTTGCAAAAACTAGGGCTGTAGCAGAAGATACTATAGATAAGTTAAGTTTAGATAAAACTCCTACAACTCTTTTAAATATGCTTTCAGTAGCACCGAAAGGAGATACCGAGTTTTTAACTATAACAGTAAAGTCTAATGATGCTTATGAAGCAAGAGATATAGCTAATCAGATAGCAAGGTCATTAAAAGACGTAACTAAGAAAATTAAAAATGTGGACAATGTTCAGTTGGTAGATGATGCATTATTACCTAGTGGGCCTGTAGCACCTAAGCCATTACTTAATATAGCTATAGCACTACTACTTGGAGTATTTGTTTCAGTGGGAGTAGTATTCCTAATAGAATATCTAGACAATACAGTAAAAGATCCAGAAGAATTGGAAAAGTTATTAGAAGTTCCTGTATTAGGGGCTATACCTATGATAGAAGATAAAAAGAAAACAAGAGGTGGTAAGCGTGATAAAAGATCTAATAGCATATAGTGACCCTAAGTCTGCAGCAGCAGAAGCATATAGAACCTTAAGAACAAATTTACAATTTTCCATGTTAGATAAAGATTCTAATATTATTGCAATAACCTCATGTGCTCCAGGAGAAGGAAAAAGTACTATAATATCTAATTTAGCTATAAGCTTAGCACAGAGCGGCAAAAAAGTATTATTAGTAGACTGTGATTTAAGAAAGCCAATAATACACAAGAAATTTGGAATATCGAATACTACTGGATTAACTTCCCTATTATTGAAAGAGAGTACATTGGAAGAGGCTATATATAAAGTAGATATACCTAATCTAGGACTTATACCTAGTGGTCCTGTTCCACCTAATCCATCAGAAATATTGGGCTCCAAGAAGATGGGAAAGATATTAGAAGATCTTAAAAATTATTTTGATGTTATACTTTTAGATTCACCTCCAGTACTTGTTGTTTCAGACTTACATGTGCTTGCATCAACCTTAGATGGAATACTATTAGTTGCAACTTATGGAATAACAGAGAAAAACGCGATATTAAGAGCAAAGGAAAGTATTATAAAGGTTGGAGGGAAAGTTTTAGGAGTAGTTGAGAATAAAATACCTCAGGATGCTAAAGAGTATGGTTACGGTGGATATGGCTATAATCAATACCAAGGATATTATTCTTCAGAAACAGAATAATAGGAGGCAATATGATAGATTTTCATTCACACATAATTTATGGAGTAGATGATGGCTCTAAAGATATAGATATGTCCATGGACATGATAAGAAATGCAGAGAAGGAAGGCACTAAATATATATGTGCCACATCTCATTATTTATTAGGAGAGTATGAGCCTGATAGAGAAGAATATTTTGATAAACTTAATGAATTAAGAGAAAAAAGCAATATACATATAATATCAGGTTTAGAAGTGTATATGGATCCAAGTCTACCCATGCTTTATAAAGAGAATAAGATATGGGGAATAAATGAAACTAAATATATGTTAATAGAATTTCCTATGAGAGATGTACCTAAATATTCTATGGATGTACTATATGAATTAACGGTTTTAGGAATAAAACCCATAATAGCACATCCAGAAAGAAATATTAAGCTTATAAACAACATAGATATGATAGAAGACTTTATTGAAGAGGGGTACTTACTACAACTTAATGCTAACTCACTATTAGGAAAACATGGACAGGCTGAAAAAGATTTTGGAGAAGAATTAGTAAAAAGAAATATGATTCATCTAGTAGGCAGTGACGGGCATAATAACAGTTTTAGAAAAACAGATATAAAAGAAGCATTAAATAGATTACAAGAATTGAATCCAGAATTATATGAATTTGTATTAACAAATGAAAAAAATGTATTAGATGGAAGGGATATAGAATTACCATATATAAAGGAAGTAAAAGAGAAGAAAAGTTTCTTCGGGTTATTTAAGAAAAGATAATTGATAGGTCATAAGTAATTATGACCATATTTATAGAGTATAGATGGGAAACTAAGGAATTATTTGATTAAGAATTATTATTTATTTAAATATATTAATTAATGAAATAAAGGAGGGGCGATAGTATTGGAGAATTTTAGAGAAAAATTAAGTTTTCATGGAAATCAAGAAATTATAGTGAGTGAAAAAGATAGATTTTTATATAATATTATAAAAAGAATAATTGATATATTTTGCTCAATTATAGGAATAATATGTTTAAGTCCGTTATTTGTTATTATAGGGATAATAATAAAGTTTGACTCTAAGGGCTCCATTATATTTTCTCAAAAAAGAATCGGAAAAAATGGAAAAGTATTTAAGATGTACAAATTCAGAAGCATGGTAGTTAATGCAGAGGAGCTAAAGAAAAAGTTAGTGACTCAAAATGAGATGTCCGGACCTATGTTTAAAATGAAAAATGATCCTAGGATAACTAAGATAGGAAAATTTATAAGAAAAACAAGTATAGATGAATTACCACAGCTTATAAATGTGCTAAAGGGAGAAATGAGCTTAGTAGGACCTAGGCCCAGCTTACCTAAGGAGGTATCAGAGTTTGAGCCTTGGATGATGAGAAGATTAGAGGTTAAGCCAGGATTAACTTGTTATTGGCAGATAAGTGGAAGAAATAATATAGGTTTTAATGAATGGATGAGACTAGATGTAAAGTATGTAGAAAAAAGAAATACATGGGTAGATATAAAGCTTATATTTAAGACATTTTTTGTTTTATTTGGAGATAAGAATGCTAGATAGGAGGAAACATGAAAAAGATAAAAATATTTACTATATTTGGTACAAGACCAGAAGCAATAAAAATGGCACCATTAGTAAAAGAATTAGAAAAAAGAGAAGGCATAATTTCAAAGGTATGTGTAACAGCACAACATAGAGAAATGCTAGACCAAGTTTTAAATTATTTTGATATTAAGACAGATTATGACTTAAACATAATGAAGAGTAAGCAAACTCTAACAGGAATAACTACCAAAGTGTTAGAAGGTTTAGAGGAAGTTTTTGAAGAAGAAAAGCCAGATATGATATTAGTTCATGGTGATACTACTACTACATTTGGTGGAGCACTTTCAGCTTTTTATAAACAGATAAAGGTTGGGCATGTAGAAGCTGGACTAAGAACCTTTGATAAATATTTTCCTTTTCCAGAAGAGATGAATAGAAAGCTTACAGGAGCTTTAGCGGATATACACTTTGCTCCAACGGTAGGATCTAAAAATAATCTTTTAAGAGAAGGTGTAAAAGAAGAAGATATATATGTTACAGGAAACACTGTTATAGATGCTATGGAGCATACAGTAAAAGAAGATTATGTATTTGAAACAGAAGAGCTTAATCATATAGACTTTAATAAAAAGAAAGTAATAATGATAACAGCTCATAGAAGAGAAAATTGGGGAGAAGGAATAGAAAATATATGCACTGCTTTAAAAACTATAGTAGAAGAAAATAAAGATGTAGAATTAGTTTATTTGGTGCATTTAAACCCAGTAGTAAAAGATGTGGTATATAAACATCTAAATGACAAAGAAAGAGTTCATCTACTTACTCCTCAGGATACAAAAGAAACTCATAATCTTATGAATAAGTGTTTTATGGTAATGACTGATTCAGGAGGCTTACAAGAAGAAGCTCCTCACTTAGGAAAACCTGTATTAGTTTTAAGAGATGTAACAGAAAGACCTGAGGCTGTAGAAGCAGGAACTGTAAAGCTTGTTGGAACAGATGTAGAAACTATAATTAAAGAAGCTAACGATTTAATAAGAAATAAAGAAGCTTACGAAAAAATGAGCAAATCTGTTAATCCATATGGAGATGGTAAAGCGTCTGAAAGAATAGTAGATGCTATAGAAAAATATTTTGGATTAAGTGATAAAGAAATAGAAGAATTTAAAAATAAAGAGGTGTAGAAATGGGAGTATTAAATGTAGTAGGACTTGGGTATATAGGGTTACCAACAGCTATGATGTTTGCAGCTAATGGAATTGAAGTAGTTGGAACTGATTATAATGCTGAATTAGTAGAAAAATTAAATAGAGGAGAGCTTACTTTTGAAGAGGATGGCTTAGAGGAATTGTTTAATAAAGTTAAGAAAAAAGGCATTAGGTTTACTACTGAATACATTAAAACAGATAGATATATAATAACTGTCCCTACACCATATATTAAAGATAGTAAGAAGATAGATGCAACTTACGTAGTTAATGCTGTTAAAACTGTTCTGGATAATTGTGAGAAGGGAACTATAATAGTTATTGAATCTACAATTTCACCAGGAACTATAGATAAATTTATAAAACCTATTATTCAGTCCAAAGGATTTATGTTAGGAAAAGATATTCATATAGCTCATGCTCCAGAGAGAATTATTCCGGGAAGAATGGTTCATGAATTAGAGAATAATTCAAGAACCATTGGAGCTGATGAGAGAGAAATTGGAGAAGAGATTAAAGCTTGGTACGAGAGCTTCTGTAGAGCAGAAATTGTTGTGACTAATATAAAAACTGCAGAGATGAGTAAAGTGGTAGAAAATACTTTTAGAGATATAAATATTGCTTTTGCAAATGAGTTGGCTAAAATGTGTCATAAAGAAGGCATGGATGTATATGAACTTATAAGAATAGCAAATAAACATCCTAGAGTAAATATACTTCAACCAGGACCTGGAGTAGGGGGACATTGTATATCTGTTGATCCTTGGTTTTTGGTAGGAGATTATCCTGATATAGTAAATGTGGTATTGGGAGCAAGAGAAGTTAACGATGCTATGCCACAATATGTTTTTGATAGAATTCATGAGATAATGAGAGAAAATAACATTAAAGATTTCTCACAAGTTGGTTTATATGGACTAACCTATAAAGAAAATATAGATGACATGAGAGAAAGTCCAACATTACAGTTGCTACAAATAATGAATAAATATAATATAACTAATATCAAGTTATATGACCCGTGGGTTAAAGACAGTAAGTTTAATAATCAATATCATGATATTGAGACTTTTTTAAATGACACTAAGATAATTATAGTACTAGTTGGACACAGTGAAATTAAAGAGAAACAGGAGCTTTTAAAAAATAAAATAGTTTATGATACTAGAAATATAATTAGCCATGGAAGAAAAATATATAGATTATAGTGTAAGGATATATATAATTCAAAAGAGGTAGATATGAAAAATATTTTTATAATTGGATCTAAAGGAATCCCAGCGAATTATGGAGGATTTGAGACCTTTGTAGAAAAGCTTACAGAAAAAAGAATAGATGAAGATATTAAATACCATATATCATGTATGGCTAATGATGAAAGAGAATTCGAATATAACGGCGCTAGATGCTTCAATGTAAAGACTCCTAATATAGGTCCAGCTAAGGCTGTTTATTATGATATATTAGCATTAAAGAAGGTAATTAAATATATAAAAGAAAAAAAAATTTCAGATGGAATTGTATATATTTTAGCATGTAGAGTAGGGCCATTTATTAAATACTATAAACAGCAATTAATTAAGTTAGGTATAAAAATCTATGTGAATCCAGATGGTCATGAATGGAAAAGAAGTAAATGGAACTCATTTGTTAAAAGATACTGGAAGATATCAGAAAAACTAATGGTTAAATATTCAGATTTACTCATTTGTGATTCTAGAGGAATAGAAGAATATATACATAAAGAATATAAAAAATATAATCCACAAACTACTTTCATAGCTTATGGAGCTGATATTGAAAAATCAAAATTAGAGGATAAAGATTTAAAATTAGTTGACTGGTTAAAAAAACATAAAATTAAATCTAATAATTACTATTTAATAGTTGGAAGATTTGTTCCAGAGAATAACTATGAACTTATGATTAAAGAATTTATGATGTCAAGTATAGCTAAAGATTTGGTTATTATAACCAATATTGAACATAATAAATTTTATAGTGAATTATTACAAAGAAGTGAGTTCAACAAAGACAAAAGAATAAAATTTGTAGGAACTGTATATGAACAAGAATTACTTAAAAAGATCAGAGAAAAAGCCTATGGGTACATTCATGGACATGAAGTAGGTGGAACTAATCCATCTTTATTGGAAGCTTTGGCTAGTACAAAAATTAACATATTATTAGATGTTAATTTTAATAGAGAAGTTGGTGAAGATGGAGCAATTTACTTTTCAAAAGACGAGGGATGTTTAAAAAATATTTTTGAGAGCTTAGAAACTATAAGTAAGTCAGAAATAATTGAGTTAGAAGAAATAGCTAAAAAACGAATAAAAGAGAAATATTCTTGGGAAAAAATAATTCGAAAATATGAAAGAATTTTAAAGTAAACTGTGTAGGTGAAATATGAAAGGTTTGTATATTGCAGCTATAGATTCTTATAATCATGAACATGTAGGAATTTATAACAAAATTTTAGGGCAAGTAAAAGGGTTTAAGGAAAATAAATTTGATATAAGTTATATAATTTATAAAAATCAATTTATATATTATAACGAACAAAATACTAATGTTAAATTCGTTAAATCTATTGGATATAACTTACATAAATTTTTAATCCATAACTCATATTATTTTAATGAAGTAGATTTTGTTTATATTAGATATTCTATAGGAGATTATCAGTTTTATAAATTACTCAAGTTATTAAAAAAGATGAATATTAAAATTATAGTTGAGATAGCTACATGGCCATATAGGTATGAACAAAAAAAAGGAATAAAAAATGTTGTTAAAAGCATCATAGATAGATATATAGCTAAACGTATAAATAAATATATTTACAGAATATCAGTAACTACTAAAGTTAAAAGTATATATGATGTTGACTGTATTAATATATTTAATGGAATAGATTTGAATAATATACCAATAATCAAAAAGGTTCAACATGATGGGATAAACCTAATAGGTATAGCTAATGTTAGTCTATGGCATGGATATGATAGATTAATCAGAGGAATAGCTGATTACTATAATTTAACTAATGAGAAGCAAGAAAATATTAATTTCTACATTGTAGGAAATGGGACAGAGTTAGAAAATTTAAAAAAATTAAGTAAAAATTTATCGATAGAAAATAAGATTCATTTCACAGGAGTTAAAAGGGGTAAGGAATTAGATGATTTTATTAATTCAATGGATATAGGTGTATCATCTTTAGCTTTACATAGAATAAAGGCTGGGGATCCTATAAAGACTAAAGAGTTTATTGCAAGAGGGCTACCTACAATATTAGGATATAATGATCAATCTATAGAAAGTAGTTTTAAGTATATTTTTGAAGCTGATCAAGATGAAACTGCTATAGATGTTAAATCAGTATTAGAATGGTATTATAGTGTGGACTTAAATGCTAAATATATTAGAAAATATGCAGAACAAAATCTAGATTGGAGTTCTCAAATAAAAAAAATTGTTGAGGTTTTAAGGTAGGTAAAAATATAAGAAAAAGGGTAGAAATTTTATGGATATTAGTATTATAGTTCCCATTTATAATGTAGAAAATTATATACATAAATGTATAGATTCTATATTAAATTGTAATTTAAAAGAATATGAAATTTTATGTGTCAACGATGGAAGTACTGATTCTTCAAAAGAGATCATAGAAAGTTATGTAAATAGATATCCCAATATAGTAAAATTGTTAAACAAAAAAAACGGAGGACTTTCTGATGCAAGAAATTATGCTTTAGATTATTGTAAAGGAAAATATATTGGTTTTGTAGATGCTGATGATTGGTGTTCTAATAATATGTTTAAAATATTGTTAGAGAAAGCTTTAAGCGATGATCTTGATATTGTTGTATGCGATTATATTGAAGAATATGAAGAGTACTCAATGGTCATAAAAGAAAATAATTCAAAATATTCTCTTTTATTTGAAGCCCCAGTATGGAATAAAATCTTTAAGAAAACTCTTTTTATAGAACATAATATAAAATTTCCTAAGGGACTTTGGTATGAAGATAATGGAACCACGTACAAATTATTAGCTGTAACTAATAATATAGGATATATTAACAAAGCTTTATATCATTATAGAAAAAATAGACCAGGGTCTATAATGAGTTCTCAAAAATCAAGTAAAATATATGATATTTATGGAATAGGAGATACATTGTATGATTTCTATAAGAAAAATGTTGAAGATAATGAAAAATTTGAACAGTTAGAATATATATTTATAAAAAATATACTATTTAGACAAATTCCCAAAATTTTAATTTTTGAATTTCCTAACGTAATTACAATGCTTAAAAAAATAAATATGCATTATAAATATATTGAACAAAAGTTTCCTTATTGGTATAAAAATAATATTTTTATTAAGGATGAGGATTCTTATTTTAGAAATAAAGTAGGTAGTAATCATGTAAATAAAATTAAATATATAAAAGTATATATGATAAATATAATTTTATTTAATTTAATGAAAAGATAATGTAATATGAATCTGAAAAATAAATTTAAAGAGGTACAAAATGATTTTTTTTGTTGGATGGATTTTATTTATAGCATACACTCTAATTTTTAATAGCAAAGCTTTTTATAAAATTTATTTTTTTCTAGTTATAATGATTCCTTTTAACGATAAAGTATATGAATTTTTAGGTTTGAAAAAAGGTAATATAAGTATTCTAGATTTAATACTGTTTTTAATATTAATATTATCAATTAAATCCTATAAGAGTTTAAAACTTAGTAGTATAGATATTATATTTATTATTATTGCATTTTTAACAATTATTTATTTAGGAATTGGAATAAAAAATAATAATAATTTTATAAATTTAGATACTTTAAATATTATTAGAATTTTTATTATATATGCTACATATAGAATCTATTTTAGTCAAAATAATTTATTAAAAGAATATATAGATTTATTTTTAAAGTCATTGATTTTATTTTCATTAATAAATATTTTTATATATTTTTTTAGAGAAAGTATTATACCTAATATATACGATAGAAACTCAATAGCTTGGTGGGGAACTACTAGAGTATCGTTTAGTAATGCATCAAATTTCTTATTGGTTCCTTTTTTCATTAATAATATAAATATGAAAAAATATATAAAAATAGTATTATTTATAAATACAATAATTTGTATTTTTTTATCTAAAAATAGAACACTCATTATTCTTTATTTTTTGATATACATTATTACATATATATTTAAAAATAGAAAGACAAATATAAGTAGATTTTTAGATATTTTAGCAATTATAGTTATAATAATTGTTATATTTATTAATAAAGATATTTTAATAAATAAATTAATTTTATCAAATAATGATATTTTTCAAAGATTTGTGGAGGTATTAGAAGGAAACATTTCTTCTTTAAATACAAGAAGTGTAACAAATGAATTTAATCTTTTAACAATAAAAGATAATGATTTTTTAGGATATGGATTAGGCAAGTCTATGATTTTATATAATAGTGATTTTTCATATGCATCTATTGGAGCATTTATAGATAATGGAATATTAACTATTATAATGAAGATGGGAATAATAACTTTTAGTTTAATAGTTATAGCAATTATTATAATTAATTTTAAGATTTTTACATGTAAAGATTTAAAATTATATAGTAAATTTTCAATAATTTTTAGTGCTATAGGTTATTTATTTTTAGTCTTTATTTTAAATTCACAAGTTATATATTCACTTCCTGTGTTTACAACTATGTTAATTCTATTAACTTTATCCTATAATAAATTTTATGAAATAAAAAGTGAATAATATTTGGAGGGAAATTGTATGAATATTATACACATAATAAACAATGAAAAATTTACACTACCGTATTTAGAGTTTATAAACAAAAATTTTGATAATAAAGAACATTATTTTATAATTGTAGGAAAGCAGAAATATTTAAAAAAAATTGATGTAATAAATAATAATATTAAATTTATTGAAGGATCTTTCGTTGAATGGACAAGTAATAAAGATATTCTGAAAAAAGGAGGTTTAGTATTTATACATGGTTTCTTTCAAGGAATTTCTTTTAAGCTTTTTTTAAATCTTAATCCACAATTTCTTAAAAAAATAAACTGGGTTATTTGGGGAGGCGATTTAAAAAAAAGAAATAGTTCATATAAACTTATAACTAGTATAGATGAGTTTCTAAAGATGAGAGTAACAAAAAAGTTTGCTTTTATAAGCACCTTAGTAAAAAATGATTATAAAATAGCTCAAGAAAGATATAATGTATCTGGTAAATATAACAAAGCAATTTATATTAATCCAATAACATTAGAATTTTTAAATAATATAAAAAAATGTAGTAATATTAATGTAACTAATATTCAAATTGGGAATTCAGCCGATTTATCTAATAATCATATTCAAGCAATTGATCTTATAGAGAAATTTAAAAGTGAAAACATAAAAGTATACTGTCCATTGTCATATGGAGATTCAGTATATGCTAAAGAAGTTATAGATTATGGCAAAAAGGTTTTAGGTGAAAAATTTGTAGGAATAACAGAGTATATGAATCCTGAAGCATATGGAGAATTTTTAGGGAGAATTGATATAGCTATCTTTAACAATAATAGACAACAAGCATTAGGAAATATTTTTGCTTTAGCATATTTGGAAGCAAAAATATATATGAGAAATGATACTACTATGTGGGAAGACTTAGTTGAGGATGAAGGTTATAACTTTTATTCAATAGAAGATATAAAAGATTATAGCTTTGAAGAATTTATATCTTCTAATATAGAAGTTATTATGAAAAATAAGTTATTAAGTGAGAAGAGATTTGATGAGAAATATATAAAAAATGTTTGGGAAAAAATCTTTACTCGACAGAGAGGTGATTAAATGGACAGCTTTTATAGTAGAGATGAGCTGAATTTGCTAGGATTAAAACAATTTGGAGATAATGTTCTCATTAGCAAAAAAGCCAGTATATATTCTCCAGAAAAAATATGCTTAGGAAATAATGTACGTATAGATGACTTTTGTATATTAAGTGGTAATATAATAATAAAAGATTATGTACATATTGCAGCATATTGTGGGTTATTTGCAGGTAATTCTTTAATATTTATAGACAGCTTCACTACAATGTCATCAAGAGGTGCTATTTATGCTATTTCAGATGATTACTCTGGTGAATATATGACTAATCCAATGATTCGAGATGAGTTTAGAAATATTCAAGAGGAGTCTGTTAAAATAGGAAAACATGTAATTATAGGAACAAACTCTACTATTTTACCAGGCGTTAAAATAGAAGAGGGATGTTCCTTTGGTGCATGTTCTTTAATTTTAGAAGATTGTGAAGAATGGACAATTTATGTAGGTATTCCAATAAAAAAGATTAGGAAGAGAAAAAATAATTTATTGAGATACGAAGAGATAATAAATAGTGAGAGGTGAAAATATGGATAAATTTAAACAACCTATACAAGTAACTAAGTCTTTTTTACCACCATTAGAGGAATATATCGAGCTTTTAAAAAGTATTTGGGAGACTAGTTGGCTAACCAATAATGGCAAACTTCATAATGAACTCCAAAATAATCTTTTAGATTATTTAGGGGTTAAAAATACTACTCTATTTACGAACGGGCATTTAGCATTAGATACAGCTATAAAGGCACTAAAGCTGAACGGAGAAGTAATAACAACACCATTTACATTTGCTTCAACAACTCATGCTATAGTTATGAATGGATTAAGACCTGTATTTTGTGATATAAACATGAATGATTTTACTATAGATACAGATAAAATAGAAGAATTGATTACCGAAAAAACCTGTGCTATTTTACCAGTTCATGTTTTTGGATATCCATGTAATATTAAAAAAATCGAAGAAATAGCAAAAAAATATAATTTAAAAGTTATTTATGATGCAGCACATGTATTTGGAGTTGAAGTAGATGGAGTTGGAATAGGGAACTTTGGAGATATATCAATGTTCTCCCTACATGCTACTAAAGTATATAATACTATAGAGGGAGGTCTGCTTACTTATAATGATAATGAATATAGTAGAAAATTAAATTTGTTAAAAAACTTCGGAATATCTGGATATGAACAGGTAGAAGAAGTTGGGCTAAATGCTAAAATGAATGAATTTCAGGCAGCTATGGGACTTCTTAATTTAAAATATGTTGATGATCAAATTGAAAAAAGAAAAAATATAGCTAATATATATAGAAATGATTTAAAAGATATAGATGGAGTGTATTTTTTAGAAGATATGGAGAATGTAAAACATAACTATGCGTACTTCCCAGTAATAATAGATGAAAAAATAGTTGGTTTAACTAGAGATCAAATACATGAAAGATTAAAAGAATTCAATGTAGTAACTAGAAAATACTTCTATCCATTAGCAATAGATTTTGATTGTTATAAGGGGAAGTATAATGAAGACAACTTATTTAATGCTAAGTATATTTCCGAAAGAGTATTGACGTTACCTATCTATGGAGAGCTTAGTGTGGAGGAGGCTATTAAAATAGTTAGATTAATTAAAATGGTAATAAATCTATAATGATGGAGGAATCAAATGCCAGGAATTTATGGTGTTATTAATAGTAGGAACTTTGATTTAACTGATATAAAAGAAACGGGCAATGATAACATAGAACACAAAGATTATATGATTGGAAAGACTAGTATAAAAAAATTTGAAAATGATAAAGTTTTTTTTGATAATGATGAATTCTCTATAATTATAGATGGCGTAGTTTTGAATTTGCAGGAATTAAGAAATAAATATACAGCTTCTAGTTGGCCTAATACTATTATAAAGATGTATAAGCAAATAGGTGAGCAATTTATGGACTCTTTTAGAGGAGCTTTTTCAGGAATATTATGTGATAAGATTAATAATACTTTTATTATATTTACTAATCATTATGGAGATAAGGGTATATTTTATACTGTTTTAGAAGATAAGGTTGTTTTCTCATATGATTTAAAAATGGTAAAGGATATACTCAAAAAAAACGATGTTGGTACTTCATTTAATATTAATGCAGCCTATGAATTATTGACATATGGCTTTATGATAGAAGATAATACTATTATTGATAAGATAAAGCGCTTAACAGCAGGTAAATATATTAAAATTAATAATGGAAAGATAGCTGTAAATAGTTTTTATGAACTTAATAACAACATAATAAATAATTTAAGTGAAGAAAAATTAATAGATTCGTTTGACGAATTATTTAGATATTCAGTTAAACTTGAATTTGATAAAGATATAGAGTATGGTTATAGTCATTTAGCAGGGTTAAGTGGGGGATTAGATTCTAGAATGACAACTTGGGTAGCTAATGACTTAGGGTATAAAAATATAACTAATTATACTTTTTCTAAATCTAATTATCTTGATTATAAGGTTGCTCAAGAAATAGCAATTAAGCTTGGAAATAAATTTATATTCAAATCTTTAGATGACTTGAGATATTTGGAGGATATAGATTTAGTAATAAAAAATAATGGTGGGACTGGATGTGCTAGTGGGCATATACATGGAAGAAGTTTTCTTGAACTTATTAATTTTGATAAGTTTGGATTAATACATACCGGTCAATTAGGAGATGTAGTAGTAGGAACATTTTCAAGCAAAAAAGAACACACTAAACCTTCAATAAATGATGGTACATATTCAAACCTTTTGATTGATAGAGTAAATTGGATAGAATTAGATAGATATAAAAATGAAGAAATATTTAAAATGTATAATAGAGGCTTTAATGGAGCATTAAATTCTCATATAACTATGCAAAATTACAGTGAGGTCAGTTCACCATTTATTTTAAAGGAATTTATGGATTTATGTTTATCAATAGATCCTAAGATTAGATTTAATCATAATGTATACTATAATTGGATACTCACAAAGTATCCTGAAGCAGCAAAATATACTTATGAAAAATATAGAGTAAGTATTGATAGTTTTATATTTAAAAATAAATTATTTTATTTAATGTTAAAAAGAATTCCTAAGAAATTAAAAAATAAAAATAATGAGATTTTATTTAAACTTGGTTTTAGAGAAAGTAAATATAGCAATGATGATATGAACCCTTTTCAATATTGGTATGATACAGACTATAATATGAGAAAAAACATTAGTAACTATTTTGAACAAAACTTAAGTTGTATAGATGAATTTAGTAACTTAAATAATGATATAGTTTGGATGTTCAATAATAGTTTAGCGAGAGAAAAAATACAGATATTGAGTTTGCTTTCTGCTTATAAATACATGTTCATAGAGGATAGTAATAAATGAGTAATTTAAATAAATATATAAAAAAGCTAATGGACAAAGGGTTATTTCATATTTTTGGAGCCAATATCATAAATAAAATAATTTTATTTTTTAATAATGCCGTTATAGTTAGGCTGGTAACAATTCAAGAATTTTCTGCCTATTCTTATGCAAATAATATTTTGTCAATTGTTTTATTATTAAATGGTTTAGGTGTTACATCAGGATTACTTCAATTTTGTAGTTCTAATATACCTAAAGGTAATAAAGCAAGTTATGAAAAGTATGCATATAAAATTGGAGTTATTTCTAATTTAATAATTACATTAATGATTTTAATAATTTCAGTAATTATAAAACTTCCGGTAGATAGTAGCAATGGACTGTTACTATTAATGAGCGGCATGCCGGTATTATCATTTATATTAGAATATGTTATGATAAAATTTAGAACAAACTTACAAAACGATAAGTTCTCTTATATTAATACAATAAATACGGTGTTAATCTTCCTATCTACTATTATAGGGGGGCTGATAGGAGATATAGACACTATAATAATGCTTAGATATGTATCTACAATAATTCCAATAATAGTAGCATATTTATGGCTAAAAAAAGATATTAATCAAATAACAAGAGCAAAGGTATTATTGAAAAGTACTAAAAGTGAGTTTATGAAATTTTCAATAACGTCATTAACTAATAATGCCCTTTCTCAAATATTATATTTATTTGATATATTTTTGATAGGAATATTAATCACAGATAATACAAGTGTTGGAATATATAGAACAGCTACGCTTATTCCATTCACATTAAATTTTATACCATTATCTATTGCAACTTTTATATATCCATATTTTGTAGTGAATAGCAATAATAAAAGATGGCTAATAAAAAATACTAAAAGGCTTATATCTATTATGGCTCTATTTAATATTATAATTAGTTTAGTTTTAGTTATATTTGCACCACTAATAATAAGATTATTGTTTGGTCAACAGTATATTGAAGCAGTACCGTCTTTTCGATTATTATCTATAGGGTACTTCATAGCAGGAACTTTTAGGATTCCTGTTGGAAATATACTTACTATGTTAAAGAAAATTAAATATCTACTTTTCGTAACAATCTCAACAGGAATAGTAAATATTGTCCTTGACTACATCTTGATTTCAAGAATAGGGTACAATGGAGCAGCAGTAACTGTAGTAATAGTTTATACACTATCATCGCTTATGACATTCCCATATCTCGTGTATAATTTGAAACATGGTATTAGTAAACATATAAATAAAAAAACCACTGTTTAAACAGTGGTTTTTTTATTTATATGTTTATTTTAGAACTTCTATAGCATCTAAACAAATAGCATAGTTTTGAGATGCTGAATTTTTAGTGTTAGTAACTTCTATTTTAACTGTATGCTCACTATCAGTTAATCCAGTCTTCTCAAAAACCTTGTTTTGGAATACATCAGAAGCTGAATAGTTATCAGATGTATAAGCTTGACCATCAATAGTAACCTTAGCAATACCTCTAAAAGCATTAGTGTAAGCAAAAAGTCTTAATCCAGTACCATTAAATTTAAATTCTAAGTAATCGCCAACTTTAGTAGTAATAGTAGCATTAGA
>NZ_FQXU01000009.1:184523-271572 GCF_900130055.1 Clostridium intestinale DSM 6191 | reverse complement strand
ACTTATCTTTGGTGGAATTGTTATAAGCATATGTATATGGTCGGGGCATGCATTTGCTTCTATAATTTCTACCCCATTTCTTTTACATATTTCCCTTAATATTTTTCCTATCTCTGATTTATACTTCCCATATATTATTTGTCTCCTGTATTTTGGTGCAAATACTATATGATATTGACACCTCCATTTTGTGTGTGATAAGCTTTCTATGTCGTTACCCATACGACACCTCCTATGATTTATTTGTTTTGCGATTGTCAGTCGCTTTCATTTTATCATAGGAGTTTTTTTCTGTTCAGAGCTAAAGCCTTTTTGTCCACCGGCATAGCCGGAGGTTTTCTAGACAACAAAAAAGTCATGAGAAAACTTTCCCATGACTTTTTAACTATATATTAAAATCTCTTGTAAGACCACTTCTTCTTAAAGATGTTTCAAATACTTTAAACAATGCAAAACCTGCAATTAAATTAATTATAACAGCTGGTAAAACAACGCCCATAAATAATACCCCAAATGATGCTCCTCCTGGTAGCCCTACTAGTATGGATGCAGAACCCAAGAATATTGTTCCACTTATTAAAGTTCCTATAGGAAGTATTATTCCTAAAACAATGTTCTTATTCAATCTCTCTCTTATTATATATAAAATTCCATAAACTATAGTAACAGTGACTATTTTATCTATTATATTGGGAATTTGTCCACCTGGGAACTTAGTTGTCATTGCTGTGAATATTCCTGTAACTATTCCTGCTATTAAAACAGTTTTATAATCTTTATTTAAAATCATAATGATAAATAATGTTGCAAGCGCAAAATCTGGTTGCATCGGAAAACCTAATGCTGGTGTAAATTGATGTAACATAAGTCCTATAGCTAATAATATTGAGTTTAATACTAATTTTTTTGTTTTCATAATAAATTGCCCCCTAAGTTTTTATATTTTTATATATTTTCTATGGATTTTCTAAAGCTGCCTTTCATTTCATGGTTCTGCCCCCTTATTAAAGAAATAAACTTACTATTTTAAGGTAAAATAAAAACTCCGTCCTATTATAAAATAATAGGACGGAGACTATAATCCGTGGTGCCACCTAAATTGCGTAAATACGCCACTCTTAAAGATACTAACATATCTTTATCCCTATAACGTGGGATTTACGATTAGGCTACTCTCCAAAAAGATTTCACTTTATTCCTCAAAGGCCCATTCATAATAAACTTTGGTATTGAGATCCCACCATTCTCAACTCTCTAGAACCATACATCTAAAACTACTCTTCCTTATCTCAGGATTATTATATATCTTTATTTTATATAATATTATACTATATACAAATTGTTGTCAATAATTATTTATATTTTGCTATTTGATTATTTATCATAGGTCTTAGAATTAAAAGCCAAAATAGAAGAGTTACTAATATACCTTTAACAAAAGAACTTAAACTAATACTCCACCATACTCCATCTAAACCTAACGCTGTTGATTTAGATAAAAATAATGCTAATGGAATTCTAAGAGCTGTAAAAACAATACTTACTACAGATGGAATTGTAGTTTTCCCAAACCCATTAAAGGCTCCTGCAGCAGTTATTTCTACGCACATAAATAACTGAGAGTAACCTAATATTTTTAAATAGGTTTCCCCTAGTCTTATAGCGTCTTCATTAGGTAAAAATAATGAAAAAATCTCCCCTCCTAAAAACACTAATAATATTGTCGCAGCTAAACCTGTTATTATTGCCATTCCCATAACCGCTATATAGCCTTTTTTTATTCTATCCCACTTCTTTGCTCCATAATTTTGCCCTATAAAAGTTCCTATTGCTGTAGAAAACCCTCCAGCTGTCATCCATGAAATTGCTTCTATCTGGGAGCCTACCTTTTGTACTGCTATAGGCGTAGGTCCAAAGCCAGCTATTATTTTTGCTAATCCCATAGAGAAAAATGAAAAAAGTCCATTTTGAACTGCCACTGGAAATCCCATTTTACTAATCTTATATACGTACTCTCTATCCCAATATTTAAAATAATTAAATCTAAAATAATAGTGATTCATTTTAAGGATATGATATATAAATATTACTGTTACCACAACTTGTGCAAGTACTGTAGCTATTGCAGCTCCTGCTACACCTAAAGCAGGAAATGGTCCAAAGCCAAATATTAATACAGGGTCAAATACTATGTTAAACACTAATCCTACTGTATTTATTATAAATGGTGTTTTTGAATCTCCAGTTCCGTTAAATATAGAAGTAAATATAGGGTTTATAAAGTTAAAAGCAGTTCCTAATGCTATAATAACTAAATATATAATTGCATCCCTTATTATTCCTTCATCTCCTAAATCAAAAAAGTCTATTATTGGGTTTCTAAAAATAATCAATACCATTCCATATACAAAAGCAAGTATGATGTTGATTATTATACTATTTGATATGTATTTTTTAACACCTTCATCATCTTTTAGTCCAACAGATTGAGCAACTCCAACCTCTGCACCAACCTTAGATATTAAAATAAAAGATCCTCCAAACCAGCTAAAAAAACCCGCCGTTCCTATAGCTGCTACTGCTCCACTTCCAAGCCTTCCTATCCATAACATATCTACCATATTATAAAACATCTGAATAAATGATGTCCCCATTATAGGTAGCGCTAACTTTAATAATACACTTAATATTTTTCCTTTTGTTAAATCTATATTTTTATTCAAAACCTGTCCTCCAGAACTAATAAAAAGGATATTTACTTTCTAGCTATACAATTACTATAGCTAATTTTTTTAGTAAACATCCTTAACTATATTATTTAATAAACTAAACAGCTATATATCTATCCTTCATCATAATAGCTGCATTTTCAAAGCTTTGTGGCCTAGAAAAATAATATCCTTGAACAAAATCACAGAATATACTTCTTAGATAATCAACTTGTTCCTTTACTTCCACCCCTTCAGCTACAACTTCTATTCCCAATTTGTGCGAAAGCTGGATTATATTTTCTACTACAAATTTACTTTTACTATTCTCCATTATATCTAATAAAAAACTTCTATCTATTTTTAATATATCTATAGGCAGCTTAGTTAGATAATTTAAAGAAGAATAACCAGTTCCAAAATCATCTAGTGCTATACTAACATCTAAATCTTTTAAAGCCATAAGTATTTTTATATTATTATCAAATGACTTCATTAACATACTCTCAGTTATCTCTATTTCTATAAATTTAGGAGATATCTCGTATTGTGCAATTAGTTGTTTAAACTCTTCAACAATGTCGCCTTCTCTTAGTTGTACTTCCGATAAGTTTACAGCTATTTTAAAATTATCATGTCCTAATTCTATAAACTGCTTGCACTTAATAAAGATTTCTTCTAAAACAAAACTTCCTATTTTTAATATCATCCTATTATTTTCAGCTATAGGAATAAATTCTGCTGGCGAGACAAATCCTAATCTCTTATTTTTCCATCTAGCTAAAGCTTCGAATCCCATAATTTTGTTGTCTGTTAACACAACCTTGGGTTGAAACTCCACATAAAGCTCATTATTATCCAAAGCTTCCCTAAGACCTTCTTCTATTTCATATAGTCTTATTATCTCATTTGCAATCTGATCATTAAAAAATTGATATGTATCTTTACCATTACTTTTAGCTCTATACATAGCTGCATCAGCATTTTTTAGAAGCGTAGCAAAGTCAGCTGCATCGTCTGGAAACATTGATATACCTACACTTCCTGAAGTATATATATAGTTTCCTAATATGTTTTTTGGATACTTAAATACATTCGTTACCCCTTTTAATACATCCTCAACTTGTGATATCTTTTCAATATTAGGTAAAAATATTATAAATTCATCGCCGCCAAATCTACCTAACAAATCTTTTTCATTGATAGTTTTTTTTAATTTATCAGACAATGTTTTTAAAAGTATATCCCCATACTCATGTCCAAAAGAATCATTTATATACTTAAAATTGTCTAAATCTATAAAAATCAATGCGGCTCTATTTTTTTCTTTTTTGTGAATCTCAATGTATTTATTTATTGATTTTTTTAAATAATGTCTGTTATATAATCCCGTTACGGAATCATAATAACTCATATACCTTATCTTCAATTCTTTTTCTTTAATAGTATCTATTGAACCTTCTATAGCTAATTTATGTCTACGTTCAATTTCATCTAGCGCCGATTCCTTGTCTTTTAACGTTTTTTGTTCAGATTCTAAAACCTCATTTTTACTTTTAAACGCCTCTTTTTCAAGATATAGTTTTAAATAGAACGCACTTATCCCTACTAATAAAACATTACTTATGACATTCCCATATGTACTGTATCTTGCATAAACATTTATAGCTAATATAACGCCTATTGCTATTATTCCCCTAATAATTACAACCCTACTTTTCAAAATGCTCCCTCCACGTGGATAATAGTACGCCCTCTATTCTAATTATATTTTCATTTATCTTTTTTATCTTTTATTATACTTGCTACTAAAGCCGCAGTTGCTACTAGTACTACAGCAATTCTCCCTTTACCTATTGGTTTCATCTCACTCACTCCTATCATATAGTAAATAACGCCAATAATATATTTTAATTATAATTACCAACTAAGCTTTTGTAAATGAATTAGTTTCACTATTATAAACATACCCCTCTTCACTAAATCTTTCTACAAGGGCATCCCTATCAACTTCCTCCTCATAACAATAATCCTCTAAGCTTCCATAAGAATCTCTAAGTTTCATATTTACAATACTTATAAGTATAAAAACATCTCTATTAAATATTTCTTCCCTGTTCATAAATTTCCTCCTAAATACCTACTTATTTTTTCAAATAATTGTAACAATACATTCAATTATTCAATATTATATTATTGTAAGTGCACTTACTTGAGATCATTTTGCAGTAATTAATAGCAATTTTATATACCAATTCCTTCAAATGCAACGTTTCTTTTAAAGGATATTAATGGGGAACCTTTAAAGGATTATTTGAAAGATACTGGATTATATAAAATTACTATTAATCTATCCTCTTTAGAATTATTTAATCATAATTCTTCTAGGCAATATACCTGAATTGATTTCATTTTAATTAAAGCTGAATTAGACATTACACCTCCTTTGTCTAATTAAAACCACCCTTATTTTAGGGTGGTTTTAATTATTATATTGAAGCTTCTATATATTTAACAACTTCAGTTAAATATTTTTCTTCCACTTCTGTAAATCTAGAAAGCTCTGGACTGTCTATATCAAGCACACCATAAACTTCTCCATCTTTTATTATAGGTATTACTATCTCAGAATTCGATGCTCCATCACAAGCTATATGTCCTGGAAATTCATGAACATTATCTACTCTAAGAACCTTTTTTTCAGCTGCAGCATTACCACACACACCTTTTCCTAAAGGTATTCTAATACAAGCTGGTAGTCCTTGAAATGGTCCTAAAACCAATTCTCCATCCTTCATTAAATAAAATCCTGCCCAGTTACATCTATCTAAATAGAATTTAATTATAGCTGATATATTTGATAAATTAGCTATAATATCTTTTTCATCCTGTAATTGTTCCTTACATGAATAAACCATAAATCCTAAAGATTCTTCTACATTTTCTGTACTTTTAAGTTCTTCCATAATTCTTCTCCTATTCTTTGATTTTCTTATATTAATATATTATCTTAAAATCCATAAATAAAAAACCCCTATAATATAGGAGTTTTTTGAGGATACTTATAAAGGGTTATGGCAAAACTCTGTTTTTAATTTCCCTGATAGTATCATCTATTCTTCATTCATTTATACTAATAATATTAGGTTTTTAAAATTTATTTTTTATCCACTTTTTAGTTTCATCGTCACAAAAAGATGCTTCAATAGCATTTTTCATTAATTCTACAATCTCTTCATATGAAAATCCTAGTTTTTCATTTAAATTATATAATTCTTCCTCTAAAGTAATTCTTGATACTGTCATATTATCAGTGTTTACAGTTACTTTAATTCCTTCATCAAAATATTTCCTTATAGGGTGATCCTCAAGTCTATCAACTGCACTGGTGTTTAGGTTACTAGTAGGACACATTTCAAGGGTAATATTTTTCTCCTTAAGTACATCATATATCTTAGGATTTTTGTAAGCATACATTCCATGACCTATACGTTCAGCATGCGTTATATCTATAGATTTAATTATATTCTCTTCTCTCCCAGTTTCACCTGCATGAATGGTTATATGATAGCCTAATGACTTAGCTAAATCAAAAACCTCTTTACTTTCTTCTGGAGGAAAGTCATGCTCATTTCCAGCTAAATCTGCTGAAACTACACCTTTATTTAAATATATTGCCCCTTTTCTAATAACATTTATATTATCTTCTAAGGGAAATCCTCTCATTGCACATAAAATTAAATTACTCTTTACTCCATATAACTTCTCGCCTTCTTTTATTCCATCGATGGCAGCCTCTATAACCTCTTCAATTGTTAATCCTTTAGAGGTGTGTAATATAGGAGCAAATCGTATTTCCCCATATACTACTCCTTCTTTACTTAAATCCTCTATAAGTTCCCTAGAAATTCTTTTTAAATTTTCTTTATTTTGCATTACCATAATTGGATAATCAAAAGCCTTTAAGTATTCTTTAAGTGATTCACATTTACCATCAACACTTAATATTTTTGAGAACTCTTCAAATGATTTATAATTAGTATTTTTTCCCTGCTTATTTAATAACTCCCAAACAGTCTCTTCTCTAACACTTCCATCTAAATGAAGATGAAGTTCAACTTTAGGTAACTGTTTGATTTTCTCTCTAATATTCAATATTAACCTCTCCCTCTTTTAACGTTTCTATTTCTTTGAATACTTCTTTATAACCTCTAATTTTTGCTTTAGAAGTTTATTATGGTCTTTCATAGCATCAATATACTTTTTCTTCGCCGACTCCATTTTCTTTGAGTCTTTTTCCTCTATACTTGATTCTAATTCCTTTTTTAACTTCTTTACCTCTTGAGAATGTTCATTAATCTTTTCATCTATAGCTTTTAGCTCTTTTTTGCCTTCTTCGCTAAAATTCTTTAAATACTCTTGATCACTGATTCTCTTATCTTTAATTATCTGAATTCCTTCTTCTTTAGTTAATTCACCTTTGTCAACTCTATCTTTTATATCTTTTATAAAAGTTCTCATTTCTTCCTTTGATTCTTTTTTCATTCCTAGCCTTTTTTCATAAAGCTGTTGCATTTCTTTCCTAATTGCTCTTTTTTCACTTAATACCTCTTCAAAATCAGCCTTATTTGCCTCTTTGAATTCTTTAAATTTATCTTGTCCTTCATCAGCTTGTATTGTTATTTCACTTCTAGTCAAAACATTAATTTCTGTCGCAAATACAGGTTTAGATATTGCCATACCTGCTATAATAACTGCTATAAATACTTTTTTCAAAAAAATCACTCCTTCTACTAAATATTTCACTTTTAGTATGAGTAATTTTTTGTTTAAAAATTCTAAGAGTTTAAATTAATTTTCTTAAAATCAAAATTCACCTGATCGTCAGATATATATCCTACACAAAAAGATATTGAGTTATCGTAAGATAATCCCAAAGATCCTGGATTTATTATAGTCTTTTTTCCATAATAAGTTAACAACATTTGAAGATGAGTATGTCCCATCAAAACATAATCAACCTCCTCAGAATAATCATCTATAAACTCTTCTATGGAACCTCCATTATAAATAATAGGAATATCTCTGTTTGAAGTTTCTCTTGAATGTACCATAAGAAACTTTCTCTCCTCAAGAGTTACTACTCGTTTTAGAGGTATATTTTTATACATAAGTATACATTCTTTAAGAAGAATATCATTAATATACTCTGATATATTGTCATCATGATTCCCTCTTATATTTATAAATCTTTTATCATTTATTATCTTTAAGAAAACCTCTTTATCGTTTTCCCCTCCAAAGATATCCCCTAAATTAAGAATGGTTTTAATATTTTCTTTGTCGGCATAATTAATTATATACTCTAAAGCCCTAAGATTTCCATGTATATCTGAAACTATGCAAAATTTCATTCTACTACCTCAAATCTAAATTTATATTATCTTAGCTACAAATATTATTATATAAGACGCTGGTATTAATAGAAATAATGCTAAAAATGTTCCTATTGCTTTACTTCCAACCATACCAATAACACAAGTTCTAAAATCTTCTTCTGTACACTTTCCTTCCATTACATCATCCGTCATCATAGATAGCTGGGGATCTGTTACTAAGGTCATTAATATTGTAGCTACCCCATTTATTAATGCTGATAAAGACATGCATGTTTTCCCAAGGTCTGGTTGTAGGCTTCCTGCATATATAGGTGCAAGTGCCCCTACCGTAGATGCAGCTACAATTATTATATTAAGTACTATTATTCTCTTTGGAAATTTTCTAAAATCTATAGATGTAATGCTTTCTTTTACTGGAATTGCTATAGAATTTTTAACATACTTTATTCCAGATTTAGAGAAACTATGAATAATTAATTTTTGAAAAGATCTTTGCTCTGAAAAAGATTCCACCCCTTTTCCTAATATTCTTTGAAAAGATGGAATAAGAAAAGCGCCTACTATAGAAGCTACTCCTGAAATTATTATAATTAAATTAAAGGAATTAACTATATTTATATTTTCAGCACCTGTTTCTACAAACTTCGATAATATAGGATTTTGTATAGTAACTGCCAATCTAGATACAAGCATAAGTACGTTAAATAAAGCAAAAGATATTGCTATCTTACCAGTTCTAACCCCAACAAGTCTCACAGAATAAGCTAAAGTACCGATTAAAGAAATTATAAAATTCATCACTAAAACAATTATTATTCTAGCATCCATAATATTCCCTCCTTGTTTATAGAAAACATTCAATATCAAAATTTTACCACAAGCACCTTCTATATCGTTACCAACAAAACCATTACAAATTATTTCAGAACCTTTACAACTTAGAAAACCTAGATGAACCAATGCATCTAGGTTTAATATTTATATGAGATTCTCTTTTAGTCTTTTTATCTCTTCATCTTTTTGTTCTATTATTTCTTTATACTTATTGTCCATATCACAAAGATTTTTATTAAGAAGATGTATTAATGATGCCATTTCATCTGCACTTCCTGATATTCTATTAAATAGTAGTAGATTGGACTCTAATACCTCTGGTATTTTATTATGAGAATACCTTAGCTGATGATCTATTTCTCCATAACCTTCTTCAAAAATTGTTCTAACCTGTATTTCTGCTATAACCTTCTGACTGGTTGGATAAAATTCTATTAAATAATGCACTGACCTATATCCTGATTTTCTTGACTTAATCTGTATATCAAGCTCTTCAAATCGTCTAGTATCGTCCCCATCTCTTACATTAGCTGTAATTTCAACCACTTTCCAAGTATTTAATATAAATTCATGAATACTCTCCCAATCCTGTTTAAAGATATGAATAGCTCGAATACCTATAAGGTCATTTATTTCATCTCTATAATTTTCTAGAGAAAATCTAAAACTCTCCCCATATATCTCTCTTCTCTCAGGTGTTTTCCTTATAATCTTTTCTATTAGCCTATATGGTCTTTTTACCCTGGACTTAACAGAATGAACTTTAGAATGGGTTCTAAGAATGGTTGATATAAACTCTGATTGTGTTTCATAGGTATCTACATATAAAACATAATCCTCATATATATCTTTTAAAATATTTGTATCAATATCATACTCTTTTATTTCCTCTTCAATAGTTGGATATGTATCTAGGAATTTTTCTACATTAAACTCATTTACCATACGGTTCTCCTCTAAGCTTTATATTTTTCTAGTTCATCTATAAGCTCAAGTTCAACTAAATCCAAATTAGTTTTACCTATATAACCAAAAGGGATCTGATTTAATCTTATATAGTTTATAGCTTTATAATAAGTTGCATGACTCATATGTCCAGTAAAAAAGAATACATAATCAACCATACCTAAAACTGTAACATCAAAGTTTTCATTAAACCCATTAAGACTTCTTATTTCTGGGTACTTTTCTCTAAATTTTCTTCTCCACTCTTTAGCTCCACCAATGATTATGATCTTTTTACCATTTATATGATCAACTAAATTTTTATCCTCTTCTTCTGGTATATAGTTATTATTTTTTTCAAATACATACTCTCTTAAAGCATTCAATTCCATTTTATACTTTTGTTCTTCATATAGATTATTTTCTAGCTCTTTTATTCTATTTTTAAGATAATTTATTTCTATATTATGTTCTTTGATTAATCTATTTCTTTCATTATGTAATATATTTTCTGTTTGATTTTTATATTCTTCAAGATCTTTAACCTCAAGATTTAAATTTATGTTTTTATCCCTAAGCTCATTTACTATACTTTTTAAATCCTTTAACTTGAAATTTACCGTCTCCTCATTGTTATTAAAATAAATTTCCTTAGATTCTTTATATTTATCAATTAAAAGCTGCATTATAACACTATTTATAAGAATATCTTCTAACTTAAATGCTGCTTTATCTGCTTTTATGTAAGCTAAAATTATTTTATCAATGTTAAACTCATCATTCTTAAATAAATAATCTATATCTAATTTATTTACTTTAAATATATTCTTTAAAATACTTAACTTTTCTTCATCATATTTATTAATAAAAGCTATAAAATCCTTATAGTCATTAATCTTACCATATTTTTTGTGAAATTCTTCTTTGATTTTATAAATTTTACTGCTTTTAGTTCTTATCTCTTCTTGGATATCTACTGAAATAAAGTCCTCAAACTCAAAGTTCATTATGTCATCTATAATAGCTGTTATAAACCCCTCATCTAAGCAATTTGGGGATTTATATATGGTTATGTAAAAATATACTGCTGAATCTAATTTAGCCTCAATTTCTCTGGTTATCTTATCCATCTTTGAATACTTGTTAACTAATTTTTTCTTGTCTACCTTTTTAACTGAATTAAAGACTTCTGGATAGTAAAGTCTTAAAATCTTTATAATGCTGTTTCTTAGGTTAAAATCATATTCAGCTATTAATAAAATACCAAGAACTTTTCTTGCATATATCTCTTCTTCTAAATCACCTTGATTCATCAAAATATAATTTATAGTTGAAGATTTTATTGAAGCACCATAATATTTATCATTATCTTTATTATATATTTCATCTATCTTAATTCTTGCATCACTATTAGAAGCTAGACCTATACTTACTTTAGCCAATATATAGTCCTTAACTATAGAGGTTCCTATGCCAATCTTTTCTCCTATTTTTCTAGAGAAATTTTCTATATTAATATAGTCATCATTTCTATAATTTTTTTCATACTCCACTATATTAATCCCCCTTTATAATTCCTCTATAATAACGTCATTTATAAACCCTATCCAATCAAAATTATATCAAAATCTACTATTCATTACAATTAGGAGGAAACCATGTTATCCAATCAATATTTTATCCTCAGGATATTTTATAGGGTTTGCTTTTGTGTTTCTAGCAACTGATAAAACCACCATTATTGGTCCAAGTCTTCCTAAATACATAGTAATCAATATAATACACTTGCCTATAAAGGATAATTCTGTAGTTAATCCTAAAGTTAATCCAGTAGTTCCAAATGCCGAAGTAGCTTCATAAAGCAGATATTGAAAAGAAACACCTTTTTCTGTCAAGGAAAGTATCATGGTTACAACAGTTACTAATATAAAACCTAATATAGAAACTATAAAAGCTTTATGAACAGAATCTTTAGCTACTCTTTTCTTTAAAATTTCAGTATCGTCTTTTCCTTTGATAAAGCTAACTATAGTAAATAATATAGTTGCTAATGTTGTAGTTTTTATTCCTCCAGCAGTTGATCCCGGCGATCCTCCAATAAACATCAAAATAGTTGTTAAAAATATCCCAGCCATAGTCATATCTCTAACAGAAATGGAACTATATCCAGCAGTTCTTAAGCTTACAGATGAGAAAAATGATGACAGTAGTTTGTCTTTAATATTCATACTTCCCATAGTACCTAAATTATTGTATTCAAATAAAAATATTAGAATAGTTCCTAAAACAATAATAGTCACAGTAGTAAGTAAAGCTACCTTACTATGTAAAGACATTCTTTTTAATCTCTTATTAACATATATCTCATGCCATACAGGGAATCCAAGTCCTCCAACAATTATAAGAGCACTTATAGTCAATATTATTGTAATATCATCATAATAAGGCATCAAACTTTTAAAATCACCCAATAAATCTACTCCTGAGTTACAAAAAGCTGCTATAGCATGAAATATACTATAATAAACACCTTTTTTAAAACCAAATTCAGGTATAAATCTTGTAGCTAAAAGTGTTGCTCCTATACCTTCTATTACAAATGTAAAAATTATTATATACCGTGCAAGTTTAATTAATCCTTGAAGTCCAAAAGAGCTCATAGCCTCCTGCATAACCAAGCGCTCTCTTAATGTTATTTTTTTCCCTAACATTACGGCAATTAAGGTAGCAAAAGACATAAAACCTAAGCCGCCTATCTGAATAAGTACTATTATAACCGTCTTACCAAAATAGCTCCAATATACTCCTGTATCAAGTGTAGTTAATCCAGTTACACATACAGCAGAGGCTGACATAAATAATGCATCTATAAACGGAGTCTTTTCTCCTAAAGCTGATGCTATTGGAAGGGTAAGTAGCATTGCTCCACTTAATATTATTAATCCAAATCCAATTGCTAATATCCTAACAGGAGTAAACTTTATTTTTACCAGATTATTTTTCATCCTATCTCCTATGTAATAAAAAACTACTTAAAAAGTAGTTTTTTTAATATATGTTATTTTTTCACTTTGCTAATATTTAAACTTTAATATATTATAGCATAATTATCATAATATTTCCCAAGAATGCTCTATCTCAAAAACTCTGTACCAGTGTTCTATATTTATTTTATTTAGTTTTAACTTAATATTTAGGAATTATAAAAAAATAATTTAAACTTACTAAATAAAACTCTTATTACGATAAATGTCCGAACATTCGAATATTCGAATGTTCGGACATTTAATCACTAAAACTTTTCTGCCAAAGAATTAAGAGAATCTTTATGCAATCTATAAACTGTCCACTCATCCATCGGAATAGCTCCTAAGCTTTTATAAAACTTAATAGAAGGTTCATTCCAATCAAGACAAGACCATTCAAGTCTACCACAATCTCTTTCTACTGCTAACTTTGCCAAAAAGCTTAAAAATACTTTTCCAAAGCCCTTTCCCCTCATATGTGGTTGTATATATAAATCTTCTAAGTATATTCCTGGTTTTCCAATAAACGTAGAGAAGTTATAGAAAAACAATATGAATCCAACTGCTTTACCCTGATATTCTCCAATAACAACCTCAGCAACTTTACGCTCAAAAATAGATTTCTTTAATATCTCCTCTGTAGCCAAAACCTCATTTAATAAATTTTCATACTCTGCTAGTTCTTTAATAAAACCTAATATTATTTCTGTATCCTTTTCTTCTGCAAATCTTAATTTAAAATCATCAAATTTTGTATCAATTATAGTACTCATATGTTTTCCTCCCCAACTAAATTAAAATTATTATACCATAACTTAAAACTCATTACCTTATCCCTATTTTTCTGTATTTTTATATTGACACCTCTATAAAGTCTATGTTATTCTATAAATTTGTTATTTTTATCGATATGTGGTATACTATATATAAATTATACAATTGGAGCGTGATTATTTGTTTAAGATTGGTGATAATATTGTTTATCCAATGCAAGGTGCTGGTACTGTAACTGCTATAGAAGAAAAGGACTTATTCGGAGAAAAACAGAACTATTATATAATAAACTTACTTAATAATATGCAAATTATGATACCATCCGAGAAAATATCTGCTATAGGGATACGCTTTGTAACTGATTCTAATACCTTAGAAACTGTACTTTCAAATCTTCGTAGTGTTGATTTATATACAAACGAATCTCTTACATACAAAGAAAGATACACTATTAATATGACCAAAATTAAATCTGGTGATCTTATTCAAAGTTCAGAAGTTATCCATGATTTAATGATTTTAGAAAAAGGGAAAGCACTTAATAGCAGTGAAAAACAAATGTTAAACAGTGCAAAAAAACTTTTACTTAGCGAAATATCTTTAGCTAAAGGTCTAACTGAAGAAGAAGCTAATACTCTTTTATGTAGTTCAGTGTATAATTAAATGCAACAAAAAAGCTGTTAGTAACCTAACAGCTTTTTTGTTGCATTTTTACATTATAGATACATTCTCAGCTTGTGGTCCTCTGTTTCCTTCCACCACGTCAAAACTTACTCTTTGACCTTCTTGAAGAGTTTTGTAGCCATCTCCTTTAATTGCAGAAAAATGTACAAATACATCTTTTCCACCCTCAATTTCAATAAATCCAAAACCTTTTTCTGAATTAAACCATTTTATTGTTCCTTCTTTCATAGATAAAAAAACCTCCAAAAATTAAGCTTTATAATTAAGCTTTATAAAATATTTGTGTAGCGTAATACTTTCCATTATTATAGTAGACTCCTATACCTATTTCATCATAATTATTAGAAAGTATATTAGCTCTATGTCCTGGTGAGTTCATCCATTGATTAACTGTATATGCACCAGTAGGAGTCATTCCTGTTGACGTATATATATTCTCTCCCATTGCAGAATATCTTAAACCATTATCAGTTAACATTTTTCCTGGATCTCCATAGGTTGGAGATGTATGTGAAAAATAATTTTTGTCATGCATATCCTTGGATTTCATAGCTGCAAGTTTAGATACCGCACTATTTAACTTTAATGGTTGAAGCCCTTGTTTTTGTCTCTCTGCATTAGTGCTGTTTAATATGTCTGTTACAAGATCTCCTGATGCTTGATTTACATCCTTATTAGTGTCCCCAGCAGCTGGAGTTTGCGTGTTGTTATTTGTTGATGGTTGTGTTGTACCGGTTCCTGGTGTTGCTGTACCAGTTCCAGGAGTAGTTGTTCCAGTTCCTGGTGCTGCTGTTCCGTCACCTGTCACTCCAGGAGCAGGTAGATTAGAATCTGGTGTTCCAGGTACTTCAGTTGCATTTTCATTAGTTGGATTTTCTATAGTTTCTGGTGTTGTCTCTTCTGTAACATCATTAGGATTATTAGCTTTATTACATCCATATAAAGGCAAACCTAAAAGCATAGCACTCATAATTAAAGAAATAAATTTTTTCATTACTTCACCTCCTACAATTATTGTGAGCTTTTTAAGGTTATTCATAATACTTTTTTACAGGTAATTAAGAGATAATATATTAAGTATGTATTTTTTTAACAAAAAAGCTACAAAACTAATCATCAACTAGTTTTGTAACTTTTATTAAAATTTAAAAACTTTATCTAATTCTTTTTTAAGTTCATCTGTTATTTCAAGTAGTGGAAGTCTCACTTCTGACGACTCTATTAGACCTAACTTATATAAGCAATATTTTAAAGGTGTTGGGTTTGGTTCCTTAAATAAAAGTGGAACAAAACTATATAATTCTTTCCAAGTTTCTAAAGCAGCTAAATGATCATTGTTTTTAATATCATTATATACTTTAACAAATTCTTCTGTTCTCATATGTGAAGAAGCTAATATTCCTCCATCTCCACCCAATGCAAGAGTTGAGAAAAAAGAAGCATCTTCTCCTGTTAATATAGATAAATCTTTCGGAGGATCTAATAATAAATCTGTACTCTGTTTCATATCCCCACAAGAGTCTTTAATAGCTACTATATTTTTAAGTTCTGCTAACTTGTGAATAGTTTCATTTTCGATATTTCTTCCTGTTCTATATGGTATATTATATAAGATTATATCTAAATAAGTTGCTTCAGATATAGTTCTAAAATGCTCATATATCCCTCTTTGATCTGGTCTTGAATAATATGGAGATACTGATAATATCCCATCTACTTTATATTTTTCAACAACCTTAAGTTTTTCAACTAACTTCTTAGTATTATTGCCGCCTAATCCTATATAAACAGGAACTTTTCCATCTACATATTCCATAGTTTTTTCAACTATCTCTTCATATTCTCTATCTGATATTACTGGACTTTCACCAGTAGTTCCAAGTGGTATGAATCCATGAATTCCTTTTGTCAAATAGTTGTCCACCATTTTTTTATAAGAATTAAAATCCACCTCATCGTTTTTAAATGGCGTGATTAATGGAACAAATACTCCTCTTAATGACATAATATATTACCCTCCTAAAGCATTAAATTAAATTTAAAATAAATAAAGCCCTGGAAAAAATCCAAGGCTTCTTACTCATACAAAATAAGAATAAAATCCATTGGATAGCTCTCCACAAAAAATTGTGACAATCTTACATATATTTTATGCAAGACCAGCGATATAACCCTTAAAGCGTAGGTTACATACTTCGGCGATGGTTCCTTTCTCATTACTTCTCAGTGCTTACCTCCATAATGATACTATTAAACATCGCGCCTCTATCTCAAAACTATTACTTTTCGTTAATTATACATTCATATCTGCTTTTAATCAAGTATTAATTTAATATATCTTTCAAACTTAAGTCAAGAGATTTTGTAACCTCATCTAATTTTTTAGTTTGTTCTTTTACATTACTGGCTGTCTCATAACCTTTTCCAACTATTATTGCTGTATCTAATGCATTTAAATATCTATCATTTATAAGATTTATTTCACTACTATGTTCTAATTTTCCGACCTCACTTTTAATTTCTACTAATCTATCTGTATTTTCTTTCACGTTTTTACCTTCTTTGATATCATTTACAAGATTTATTGATTCTTTAGATATTGAAGTTATATTTTTAAAATATCCATAGTCAACCTTATATCTATTGATTTCATAACTTATAGATTTTTTAGTAATTAGTATATTGTATGCGCTAACCCCTAGAGTAAATATAAGTATAACTAATATAATAAATTTTATAATTCCTTTAATAAATTTTACAGCTATGTATACTAATATAATTGCAACTACTACTAATATTATATTTTCTAAATTTATTCCTGACATTTCACTCTTCCTTTCATTAATTCCTATTATAACACAAAAAAACTGAGAATAGTTCCCAGTTTTTATTTTAGTGTTTATTTCTTTTGTTTTGAATTTCTGGAACTGGTTCTACAGTGTTCTTTTTAGGTGTTTCAAACCTCTTACTATTCCATGAAGATTGTTGATCCTTTTTAGCCATAATCTCACCTCCATCAAGTATCTAAAATGTAGTTTCTACACTAATATGTATTTTATTCAATTTGTTTTTTACTTCAACTTTATAACTTTATTAAAACTAGATTAAATATCCTAATGAAGCTTGACATAAAGATATTTATTTAATTATACTGTTGATATAATTTGGATTTATTACCAGTTTTGTTTTATATAAAAAAATGGAAATATTTACTATATAAATTAAGGAGAAAAAATGAGAGATAAGAATAAAATATCTAATAAAAAAGATAAATTTGAAAAACCTAAAAACAGTACAAGCCATCTTATTCAAACTAAAGAAAATAAATTTTACAATTCTTTAGAAATCCTTAGCATAAAAACCATATTAAGAAGTATCTCAACAATTGCTGTAATTTTTATACTTATTATAGGATTTATAGGATACACTAATATTCAAAAAATTAATAAATATCAAAATGAAATATATAATAACAACCTAATTCCTATTACCTCCATACAAAATATTGAAAGTTCCATTTTAAAAGCTAAGATAGCGTCAAAAGAAATCTTAAATAATTATACTATTGTTAAAGAATCAGAACTCTCTACTCTTCAATCAAATATAACTAAAAATATGGATACTTTCTCAAAAAATATTAAAATGGATGAAACAGAAAATAAATTATATGTAGGCTTAACTCAATCAATAGATAGTTATTTTTTATCAATCAATAATTCAATTAGTAAATTAAAAAACTCTAAAGAATTAAATCAAGATGAAATTACTCAAATTACATCAGCCGAAGATAACATACTTGAAAATATTAAAAACCTTAAAAACTATGAAATGAATTCAGCTGACGAACTTAATAAAAACGGAGAAAGTACATATAAAAGAACTTCAAACGCTTATCTAATTTTACTTGTAATAATTGTAATCGTTGGATATTTAACTACAGTAGTTTTTAGAAAACTAGTACAACATATGTCTAGAAATATATATGAAAAAGTAAAGATTTTATCTAGTGGAGATTTCACAGTTCAATTTGATACACACTCTAATAATGAATTTGGGTTAGTTAGTAGAGAGCTTCACAAATCAATAGAAGCTATATCTCAAATGTTAAATAAAATAAAAGCTATCTCAAGTGAGGTTTTTGACCAAAGCAGTTCTCTATCAGCTATCTCTGAAGAGATGAACTCTTCAGCAGAACAGGTTTCTTCAGCAATAGAAGGGGTTGCAGACGGTGCTACTAATCAATCTCAGGAGCTTATGAATACCTCAGAACTTTTAAATAATTTTTCAAACAATATGAATTCTATTTTAACTTCTATTCATAACGTAGATGAAAAAGCTTCTGTAATAAACAAAGAGATTTCACTCAGTAATGAAGATCTAAGTATTTTACTTAATTCAATACATAAAATTACTTTTGAATTTAATGAGGTTTCCAAAAAAATTCTTGCTTTAGGTAATGATATTAGCCAAATAAACAACATTACAGACATTATCCAAGATATAGCAGATCAAACTAATCTTTTATCACTAAATGCTATGATAGAATCTGCAAGAGCAGGTGAGGCAGGAAGAGGGTTTGCAGTAGTAGCTGATGAAATTCGAAAACTTGCTGAACAAACCAAAACTTCTTCTAAAAACATTAATGACTTAGTTGGTTCAGTTTCTAATGAAGCAGATTTAGTAATAAATACAACAAACAATGTTAATTCAACTTTAAAAGAACAATTAACTATAGTAAAAAAATCAACTAATTCTTTTAAGTCTATAATTGATTCTTTTTCAAATATGCTACCTGAAATTAAAAGCATAGCTAATCAAGCTTCTATTATAGATACAGAAAGAAACTCAATAATTACAAATGTAGACTCAGCTTCATCAATATCTGAAGAAAACTCTGCCTCAGCTGAAGAAATATCAGCTTCAATTAGTGAAATGAATAAGTCTTCTTATGAAGTTGCTTTATCGTCACAAAAACTAACTGAAATAACCCAAGAAATGATTAATAGAGTTAATACTTTTAAATTATCTTAAAACAACAGCAGATAGGTCTTGTAACCCTATCTGCTGTTATTTTTAAAATTTATTATTGTTTCTATCTTGTTTTTTCTTTAATAATGAGGAGGTATCAAGAACATCCTTTTTATCTTTCTCTTTACTTTTTTCCTTTTTAGGAATTGCTTTCTTTTTTGGTTCTGGGGGCAATTCCTTAGAAACCTCTTCTTTTATCTTAACTTCCTTCTTTACCAAAGATGTGTTTTTTGTTGATTTTTTATTTATAAACTTTTTTAAGAAATTAATATTTATATTAAAATCTAGTCTTCTATAAGCTATTTCAAATAATAATAACAACATCGCTAATATTGATAATGGCAGTGATAAATTTACTCCTCCCATTACCTTTTTAACTTCTCCTGTAAATACTTCTTTAGGAAGTTTTATGAAGGTTCCCGATGTTTCATCAACATATCTCTCTAATACACTACTATCTTCAACAAGTTTATATTCTATTGGATATTGAAGTGCTATAACTCCATTTTTAGTTGCATTTATTTTTCCATCAAGCTCTTCTCTAACACTTATTGAATAGAATCCAGTTTCATCTAAATTAACAGTCTTTTCATATACTCCTGGAGCCTTAATTTCAAGTTCAAACTCTCCTTGAGTGCCATCTTCTTTTGTATATATTCCTGTTACCTTGCTACTATCAGGAAGCTCTTTAGTTTTATACTCAATTTTAGCTTCATTTCCACTTACAGCTATATTTAAGTTTCCACCTTCAGAGGAATAATCTTCAAGGCTCCAGTTAAGAATATTATTCCAGAGCTTTTTGTATCCTTCCCAACTAGTATAATTTCCATCCCATTTGCCTGAAACGTCTGGAGTCCATGCTACAGTTCTTCCAAGTCCATATTGCCATAGGGCTAAAATCGGATCATCCTCATCAGAATTAAGAATTACCGTTGCTTGCTCCTTCTGAGATGTTCCTATATATCCAAGAAGATTTGGAGCTGTATTATCATTAAATACTCCATCTACAACCTCATGAGAGCTTACAAGTTTTGGAGTAAATTCTCTATTATTAACATATACCCTTGCTGCCATAAATATTTCCTTGGCAAATATTCTAGGTATATCTGTGTAAATATCAGTATGGTAGCTTCTTCCTTTACCTACCTCGGCTAATCTTTGAAGCAGATTTTTATCTGCATCTTCCCCAACAGATACAGTTGACAAAGTTATCTTATTTTCTTCAAGACCACTTAATATATCTGTATACTCTCTAAATCCGTCTTGCCCATCTGTTAATAATATAATATGTTTTATTTTCGCATCAGCTGTTTTTTCATATTCATAAGCTTCCTTTAATGCCGGATATATACTTGTTCCACCTTGTATTTGAATTCCACTTATCTTTTCTTTAACTTCTTCTTTATTAGATCCACTACCACCTTTAACTACCCACTCATATTTATCATCGAAGGCTATAACGTTTATTTCATCCCCTTCTCTAATAGTGTCAACAGCCTTTTGAGCTGCTTCTTTTGCAAGAGTAAGCTTAGAAACTTGACCATTTCCTCCACTCATACTACCAGAGTGATCTATGACAAGAGTTATACTCATCTTAGGGATTTCCTTTTTCCCTCTCATATCCATGTATACTGGAAGAACATTCTCTAGTGGAGTGTCCATGTAACCTCCTAATGCATAGGAGTTCTCTCCACCTGTGGTTATAAAAGCTCCCCCATACTCCTTAACATATGTTTCTAGGGAATTTTTAAATCCTTTAGGAATGTCGTCCACATGTGAGTTAACAGATATTATACCTTTATACTCTAACATCTCTTTTAAGTCACTTGGAGCTTCACTGGCTAACCCTCTATCATAACTATAACCTAAAGACGATAACATATTAACTAAATTATCAGCTTCTCCTTTAGTTCCTTCAGCTATAAATACTTTTTCTTTTGATACAACGTTAGTAAAGCCTATATATTCATTGTTTTTAAGTTCTGTATCTTCCTCTGGTTGTATTACTACTCTATAATTTTTAAAACCACCTGTAGTTTGCACATCTTTAAATACAAAGCTATTGTTACCTTTTTGAAGATTTACTTCTGTTTCTCCTTTAAGATTTCTTCCAGCATATAAAAACACCTTAGATTTAGTTTGAATATTCGAGTATATGTTAACTCCTATAGAAAATTCATCACCCATAGTTATTTTCTCAGGAAGTTTTAAAGCGTCTACATAAACCTCATTTTTTACAGCTTTTTCAACCTTAAATACTTTCATATCTATGTTTTGTTCTATTATTGATGGAACAGTCTTCTCTATCTCTCCTAGATTCTCTTCTCCATCAGTTATAAGAACAATTCTTTTTCCTTTATCTGCTGGGAAAAGGGAAAGTGAGGTATTTATTGCGTTTTGAATATTAGTTGCAACAGCCTTTGGTTTTGACTCTATTGAATTTATCCCTTTACTGTTCGAAATAAATTTTTCAACCTTAGCATCTTCACCAAAAACAACTACTCCAGAATAATCTCTTGTTCCCATTTCTTTAAGTGCATCTTTTATAAAAGTTTCTCCACTATCTTTAAATTCTTCATTAGAATAAGATAAATCTAAAAGAAAAACTGTGGCGGTGTCCTTTGTAATCTTGCTTATTCTAATATTAACTAAAGATAATATTAAAAATAGTACAACTAAACATCTTGTTATAACAATTAAAAGTTTTCTCTCCTTTGTTTCTCCTATGTTTTTACTAAAATATATAACGAAAATTAGACACAAAGGTATTAATAAAAGATATAACGGTGCTAAAAACTCTATACTCATAATTAATTACCTCAGCTCCTTTTCCCGTAGATATACCATTCTACCATTAGAATTATAATGGATAGAATAATAAGTATAGGTGTCAGATTTCTTCCACCTTTAATTTTAAATTCTTCTTTACCTTCAGCTGTTACGCCCTCTTCCTTCATATCAGACTCTAGTTGAGAAGGGAAGTTTACAGCTAAAATTTCTTCTTTTTCTTCTTCCAAAACCTTTTGTTTAACTGTATATATCCCAGTATTTAATGTGCCATCATAATTTTTCATAGGAAATCTTAGTGCCATTACTTTTTCCTCGTTGTCAGGAGTATATATTCTTATATTTTCTCCGTTAATATTAGGAGTAAGCTCCACTTCTTCCCCTGCTATATAATCTCCTTTTTCTAATATTCCACTAAGACTTAAGTAATTAATCATATTGTGAACCATAATAGGAAACTGAGGTTTTAATACTATATCACTGTCATTTAACTTAAATGGAAGTACTATTAATTTTCTTCCATCCTTTTCACCATAAAAGGCTGCTTCTTTTTCCCCTATGCTTAAAAAACTTTTTAAATAACTTGCTTTTTGTATATCTTTAAAACTTCTTACGCCAAATTTAATATTTTTTATATTCTCTGTTATAGTGTTACTTTCTGTTACCTTACCTTCTCCACCTTCAATATCTTCTCCTACTGTAAACAAATCATTTGTAGGGGTATTTATAAATATTAAATTTCCTTTTGCAGGTAGTGAATTAGGAACAATTCCATCAAATATATAAATATCATATTCATCTTTTTCATTGTAATTATCTAAAGAATTAACTTTAAATACTTCTATTCCTTGGACAGTAGCTAATGCTTTTTCCATGAAAATATTCTTTTCTGAAAGCAATAATATCTTTTGACTTCTCTCAGTTCTAACCAATGAATAATATATATTGTCTTCCATAAGGTCATCTTTTTCTGAAAGCTCTCCTTTAAATATGGATATATTTTTATCTGCCACTTTAAAGGAAATATTGACACTTTCTCCTGAAGATAAGTTTAAAGACTTTACTTCAAGAATTTTATTATCTCCATATAGTGAGAAGTCACCCTCATAACTCTCTGCTCCCCTATTACTAATCCTAGCAACAACAGAAATATTATCTTTTTCTAACTTATAGCTTACTAAATCAATGGATGCATTTTTCCCTTTCTTGGCTAAATTATATATACTGCCTTTAACATCCTCTAAAGAAAATTCTCTATCAGTTACGAAGATAGCCTCACTACTTTCTCCTGAATTACTTAGACTTCTTACTAAAGATAATGAATCTTCTATATTACCCGAGCTATCTGTAACTTTAAGATCATCTATCTTCTTTATAATTTCATTTTTATCTCTTCCATTTGAAAGTTCAACTTTACTTTCTTTCCCTGAAGTTATAATAGTGATATTTGCGCCTTCTTTAGTTGAATTAATAAGCTTTTTTATCTCTTCTCTTCCTCGTTCAAACTTTGTTAGCTCTCCTATTTTCCCTTTCATACTGCCAGTAGTATCAAATACTAAAATTAAATTTCTAAATTCTCTGCCTCCAAAAAGAGTTAGTGGTTCTAAAAAAGAAAATATTAAAAAGATTAATATTAAAATTTGCAGAAACATAAGAATATTTTTCCTTAGTTTTTCCCAAGGGGTTTTTGCTTTTACATCTCTAAATACTTCCCTCCAAAGAACTAAGGAGGGAACATCTTCATTTTTTCTCTTCTGTTTTAGCATGTATAATAATATAACGCCTGCTATACTTAGAGAAAATAACAATGGCCATAGTCTTACAAAGCTCATATTCTCCTCCTTATTTTCTATTAATTATTCCTCTAGAGGTAAATTCTTTGAATATTATTTTTTCTAAATTATCTTTAGTATTAACCAAAATATAAGCAGCTCCATATTTTCTACTCAAGGTTTTTATATCCGTAATAAACTCATCAAGTTTATCTTTATATATTTCTATAGCTCTTCCATAGAGACTTATATCCATTTTATTATCTTCTTCTATATCATTTAGCTTTAAATCACCTCTTAAGGTTGGTTCAAGCTCCTCTTGACTCAATACCTGAACTAATATTATTTCCTGACCCTTATGTTTTAAAAAAATCAAAGTTTCTTTTAATTCCTCTAAATTATAAAAATCAGATAAAATTACACTAATGCCTTTCCCCTTAATAGGCATAGTTTTAATATTTCTACCTAAATTAGTAGTCCCATTAAATTCTATAGCTTCTAAGTATTTAAGTATTCTGTTTATACCTGCTCTTCCTGAAATAGTTATACCTTCTTTATTTTCTTCACTATTAAAAGGGAATAATTTAACTCTATCATTTCCATTTAATACAATATGACTTATAGCTCCTGCTAGTCTTAAAGAAAAAATCCCCTTATTAAGAGCACCAAAATGCATAGATTTACTTGTATCTATAAAAATATTAAATAAGGCTTCTCTCTCCTCCATAAATATCTTAAGATATAACTTATTAAACCTTCCATAAGCATTCCAATCCACTCTTCTAAAGTCATCACCTGGGCTATATTCTCTAAAATCAGAAAACTCTACACTAACTCCTTTTTCTTTTGACCTTCTTCCACCTGCATAGGCAGAATTAATAGGAGTTTTCATGATAATCTTTAAATTTTTAAGCTGATTAAAAAAATCTTTGTCAAAAATTTTCTCCTGCATAACTATATGACCTTAATTTCTTCTATAATTTTATCTATTATATAATCTGGAGTTATACCTTCTGAAACCCCTTCAAAGTTAAGGAGTATCCTATGTCTTAAAATTGGATAAGCTACGTTTTTAATATCATCAAAACTTACATTATATCTTCCTTCCATCAAAGCCCTAACTCTAGATGCATTAAATATTCCTTGAGCTCCTCTTGGACTTGAACCTATAGCTACATACTTTTTAGTTATTTCTGGAGAATCCTCTAACTCTGGATGAGTGGCAAGTACAAGCTTTAGGGCATACTCCTTAACCCCTTCTGCCATAGGTAAATCCTTAACTAAACTTCTTATATTTAATATATCTTCACCGGATATTATCTCAGTTAACTCCACTTTTTTGTTTGTTACTGTTATATCCATTATCTGCATAAGCTCATCAAGGTTTGGAAACTTCACTTGTAGTTTAAATAAAAATCTATCTAACTGCGCTTCAGGTAGAGGATAAGTACCCTCCATTTCTATAGGATTTTGAGTTGCTAAAACCATAAATGGCTCTGAAAGCTTATAGGTATTATTACCAACAGTTACTGTCCTCTCCTGCATAGCTTCTAATAGCGCAGACTGAGTTTTAGGAGTTGCTCTATTTATTTCATCTGCCAATAAAAGATTTGTAAAAACAGGTCCCTTTTCAAATTTGAATTTATTTACTCCTTCTTCATTAACTATGATATTTGTTCCAACAACATCTGCTGGCATCAAATCAGGAGTAAACTGTATTCTTGAGAAAGAAAGATTTAAAACTTTAGATAAGGTCTTAACTAACTGGGTTTTTCCAAGTCCAGGTACTCCTTCTAAAAGGATATTTCCACCTGCAAATATCCCCATTAAAACTCCATCTATTATATCTTTTTGGCCAACTATTCCTTTACCTATTTCTCTTTTACACTCATTTATTTTTTCTAAAACATCTTTTATATTATCTACGTCCATATTTACCCTCCACTACTGTAATTCTTCAAAATACTCTTTTATTATGTCTTTTAAATAGTCAGGTATAGAATTTCCTTCTAAGCCTTCTATTGCTTCCTTAGAATAATCCCCTATTATACTATCTAAGTTTACAGATCCACCTCTTTCATTAATTCCATTATTAGAATATCCTGTTTGAGAGTTTCCTGTTTGCCCCTTTTCTCCAGTGAGATTTTCATCTCCTCCCTCATTTCTGCCTGGTATATATACCTGCTCTCCAGATTTATCTGATGAATCTCCCTGGTTCCCATTTTTACTTCCATAATTCCATCCTTGACCTGATCCTGAGCCCTGACCAGCTCCAGAACCACTCCCTGACCCTTGACCTGATCCTGAGCCGTTTCCTTGGCCATTTCCCTGTCCGTTCCCGCTACCTTCTCCTTCACCTTCTGAAGAACCATTAGATTCAGATAAACTTCCATCCTGAGCATCCTTAATAGCTTTTGCAGTAGCCTTTTTGTTTTTATCACTTAGCTGTCCTTGTCTAGCTTCATTCGATAAATTTTCTAGTAATTCTTTCAAATCTTCATCAGATACTTCTGAACTAGCTTCACCTAAGGTATTAGAAATTTCTCCTCTTTCTAAATCCCCCATGTTCTTTAGTGCGTCGCTTAATTTGTTTAGTTCATTATCTATATCCTCTTGGTTTTTGCTTTCTAACGCCTTTGCAAGTTCTTTTGTATCTTTATTTTTATTTAAAGCTTCTTTTAATGCTTCTAAGTCTTTTTCATTATTCTTTTTTCGCTCTTCTTCTGCTTTAGGATTTAGAGAGTTTCTTATGGAGTCTAGACTTTTTTTAACCTCTTCATTTTTACTTTCCTTTTTTTCTTGAGATAATTTTTTGTCTATTCTTTCCATAGTTTTTTTAAGCTCTTCCTTATTTTGAGCTTTAGCTATTTCCATCTTATTTTTTTCTAAAATCTCTTTAAGTTTTGTCTTTTCTTCTTCTGTTAGTTTTTTATTTTCTTCTACCTTCTTTTTTTCTTCTTCTATTTTTTTAGTTAATTCATTTTGTTCTTTTTTTAAATTCCATAATTCCTTACCTTGGCTCTTTGCACTTGTAGGTAAAAATACCCCCAAAGAAAATAAAGTTAACACAATTAATAGGTAAGTTATCATTTTTTTATTCACTTTTATAGGAAATGCTTTTTTGAAGTCTAACTTTTTTAACTCTTCTAATGTATCTTCTCTTTGAAGCTTTCCATATCCATCTTCTTGACCCATAAGTTCTAAAGAAGTAGTAACTCTTTCATTTAGCCCCTTTGAATCTAATATTAAAGCCTGCTTTTTTATATTAGGAAATGTAAAAAGGGCTATAACTAGCCCTCCTACTAAACCTGATGTCAGAAAAAATATACCTAAGAAGATACCTTCATAAAAAGGCGTAAAAAGGGATAATAAAGTTAGAACTGCTCCTAAAAGAGCTCCTACAAAAATTCCAAGTAAAGTCTTATCTATAAGTATTTGTACTTTAATTCTTTTGCCTGCTTTTTTTATATACCCTAATATCTGCCTTTCTTTATCTTCCATTATTTTTTCTTTCTCCTTTTCTTTAATGGATTTAGCTTAACTGCCGCACCCCATAAAAGTAATATAGTTAGCACAATTTCAACAGCTATATTATATATCCAAGCGCTTCCTATAGCTTTAAATTGGTTTAATCCATTTATTATACTTGTTGTTCCTATTCCTAACTGATTATAAACTACCGATCCATATCCAAGTCCTGGATTTAGATATAACCAAAAAGGTATATTAGGTTCAAACATTTGTCCTGCCATACTAGCAGCTCTTGATTTAATAGAATAGTATAAAACAGTTATAATCAAGGTTCCTATAGCTAAAAATATCAATAATCCATAGGATGCTGCTGTAGAAGATTTTGTGCTTTTTAGGACTGATGAAAAAAATAATCCCACACTGCCACAAAATATAGCTGTCATTATATATAAAAGTATCATTTGAATTATATTTACTATACTAACTCCACCTAAAGATAGAGTTATTGCAAATACAGGTGTAGATGCAATTATTAGTAATACTACTTTACTTAAAGACGCCAACAGTTTACCTAATATTATAGATAAAGGTGACATTTTAGTAGATAATAATATATCTAATGTACCTCTTTCTCTTTCCCCACATATAGCTGAAGCTGTAAGTGTAGGACTAATCATACCTATCAATATGAATTCTATTAAAGTAACTGTAAAATAAAGCCCTACAAGACCACTTAAATTTCCTCCATATCTTACACTTGATAAAATACCATCAAAAACTAGTATAAGTAACCCACTTAAAACACCTATTGAAATGGATAGAGTCAACGGAAATCTAATACTTCTCATAGACAGCATTAGTTCTTTTCTCCACACTGGATTAATTTTCATTTTTTTCTCCTCCTCCACTCATTTCAGTAATTTTCATAAATACTTCTTCTAAATTTCCACTACCTTGGGTAAATGAAACTACATCTATTTTCTTTTCAATTAACGTCCTTAATATACCATGAGATTCTTCTTCACTACCACTAAATCCAAATACCAATTCTTTTTCATTTAATATTGGTTTATCTAATCCTGGTATTTCTCCTAAAACTCTTAAAGCTTCTTCTACCTTAGTAAGTACCCTTACCTTTATTGGCCTTGCATGATTCATATTAACCATGATTTCATCTACAGTTCCTTGAACTATTACCCTGCCTCTTTCTACAATAGCTAAATTAGTACATAACTCAGCTAATTCAGGTAGTATATGAGATGATATTAATATTGTTTTTCCCATATCTTTAAGATTTTTTAGAATATTTTTCATTTCAAAACGAGCTCTTGGGTCCATTCCTGAGGCTGGTTCATCTAATATTAATAAATCTGGATTATGAACAAGACACCTTGCTAAGCAAAGCCTTTGCTTCATTCCTCTAGAAAGACCATTTACATTTGAATCACTTTTATCACTTAAGTTAACTAATTCAAGTAAATCATAACCAAGCTTTCTTCCTTTATCACCTAATATTCCATAAATAGAAGCATAAAACTCTAAATATTCTATTGCTGATAAATTATCATAAACTCCAAAGAAATCAGGCATATATCCAATCTTATCTTTTAATAACTTATTATTTTTTACTGCATCCACACCATCTAAAAAAACATCACCACTATCTGGGTATAAAAGTCCTGATATTATCTTCATGGTAGTTGTTTTTCCTGCTCCATTAGGTCCAACAAATCCAAATATTTCTCCTCTATTTATCTCCATACTAAGACCATTTAGAGCTTTGAATTTACCATATGATTTTTCTAAATCTTTAATTTCTAACATTATTTAGCCCTCCCCTTAACTGCTATTTGAGGTGTAGCTACTGGTCCATTATTAGCATTATTTACAGTTGCCTTAGTCATTATTTTACCATCTTTTGAATAAGAGTCTCCCTTTACTTCTACTTTTCCTAAATCTATATTAAGTTCCTCATAAGAATTAGTTTTATAATTATAAACTTCAAATTTACTTACTTTTTGAAGATTTCCTCCATAATTATTATTTGAACTAGTATCTTGCATAAAATATATGCTTTCAACATTTAAATTCTTTTCCACAGTGTAATCGAGATAAGCATCTCCATTTTCATAAATATATCCGTTATAACTATCAAATCCACGTACAGTGCTTTTTGAATTAAGTTCTGGAGCAATTAATCCAAATGGATACTCTATAACTCCATTATTCTCATAACTTAAATTTATTGGAATAGCTACTAATGTCTTCTCTTTTTTATCAACTTTAGCTACACCGATATTTAAGTTCTCAGCCATTACTCCATCAATATATCCAATTAGGTAGTTCTTTCCTATGGTTATATTATTACCTCCATAGATTTTTAGATACTTATTAGTAAAGTATTCTAAATCTGAATATTTTATATTATTTCTTAATCTTTCTTCCATATCTTCTGGTGTTTGAGCACCACTAAAATTATTAATAGCGGAATTAAAGTCATTAAGATTCTTATACTTATCTTTTACTTCAGATAAATTTATAGACTGCCCCTTTTCTAAATTCCCTAAATCATAAATTCCAGAAGCAGTTAATAAATAGCTGCTTTCAAGTTGAAAGTCTAAAGTATTTTTTAGGTTCCCTTCTATTTTCCCTTCTCTAAAATAAATATTACTATCTATTTTACCTATTTTCTTATTTTCTCCTGCTAGTGAAAAATAAGCTGGTGAAAATGGAGACATACCATTATTTTTATATATTCTTTTGCCATCAACATAAGATACTTTTTGAGCTATATTTTTCTTAAATGAATCCTGATCTCCCTGTCCATACCATTGATTCATAAGTAAATTATCAAGTTTAGAGTTTTCTGGTTCTTCAACAGATAAATCACCTTTATAAGGAAACATAATTCCAACTACAGAGTTCAGTTTACCTTCTCCAGCATCATCTACTTGTATAAAGTTTTTTATGTTCATTATAGGATTTCTAAGTCTCGTAGTTCCTCCTACCAACGATATAATCACCGTAAATACTAGTCCCATAACTGGAATAGCAATCCATAACCCACTGCTCTTTTTTAATTTCTTAAATATTATAAACATTATTGGTCCAACTATTAATGCATAAAGTATCAATAAACCAAAGAGCACTTTTAGATTTGGCAACTTAATATCAACTACGTTACCAACCATGGTTTGAACTCTATGATCCATCTCTCCATATTGATAATTTGCCTCTAACATAGCTGAACTTACTGAGTCTTCAAGAACTTTAGTAATACTACTTTTACCTATTTGAGTTTTAAATGGTTCTGAACCTAATGCATATGAAGAAATTACTATAGCTCCAGAGTTTTTAGTTTCTTTTTGAAAATATCCTTGATCATCAATAATTTTTTCCCCATTTTTCATAGTAAAAGGTAAAAGTTGATAACCATTTATAGTTTTTAGGGTATCTGTACTTACTCCTAGATAACCATCCTTGAACATGGATAAGGTTTTGTTACTATACACTCCAGTTCCTACAATAAGTAATTTTCCTTTTTCTACCCATTGCTTTATTGCGGTAATCTGTCCCTTAGATAATTTAGAAGTATCAAAGTTATCAATTACTATTACATCATAAATGTCTAATATCTTAGAATTTTCCTTCAAAAACTCCACTGGAACCGCCATAACTGTAGTCTCAAAATTAATCCCACTAACTTTAGAAGCATTATTTTGACTCTGACTTAGACTTAATGAGTTCATGTAGGACAAACTTTCGCTATCTTCAGATAAGGCTCCTACTATTAGCTTATTCTCTGAAATTCTTCTACTATTTCCTAATTGAAACTCTTGTTCATATATAACTTTATCATTTTGATTTATTTTCACCACTATCTTATTTAGGCTATCCCATACTGGAATACTTAAAACTAAGGTCTTTTTGTCACCAGAAGCAATACTAATTTCTTGAGAAATATCCATTCCTCTTCCATCTTGTATCGGGTAAATAACGTCTAGCTCTCCCTGTATGTCTTTCCCTAAACTTTCCACTTCTAAAGTTATAGGCATCTCTCTGTATGATTTATAAACGCCATCAACTCCAAATGTAGGTTTAACTGTTATTACTTCCTCTGCACCTTTTGCAGCCTTTACAGCTTTGTAAGGTATTAATATAGAAAAAATAAATAGAAACATAAATAATATCGACACTTTTTTTCTCATTCTCTCACCTCTTAACAATTCCTGTAATTTTATTCTACTAGAGATTTCATACTTTTACCGAAGAAATTTATTAAAACTTTCTTAAGATATTACTTTTTGGTAACTTTTTTAGTAAAATTTGCTTATAAACTACTTTATTTCTTTAATAAGGTCTGATTTTAACAATTCACTTTTGCTAAATCCTCCTTTGAAACATCTTATCTGTTTATATTTAATTCCATTAAGTTCAAAATCTAAAACATCAATTCTATCAGCTTTATATATTATTGGATCTGTTCTTCCTATTAAAAAAACTTTTACTTCCATTTTTCTCTCCTTAATTAATTTTTTCTGTATATTTACATCTAGGATAATTTGAACATCCTAAAAACTCACTATATGGTCCTTTTCTTACTAATAAATCCGCCCCACATTTAGGACACTCTCCACTTTTTATTAATTTTATAACATCTCCCCTATCCCATAACCTAACATTATTAACTTTTGCAAGATTAATTGCATTTTGGCTATAATAGTTATTAGTAATAACCATTGCATCAGTTGCTTTATAATACTTCATTGATGCAACCACTTGTTGTACAGCTTCCACACCAACTGTATTTTTCCATCTTTTAGCTTGAATTACTGTTTTAACCCCTTTCTTTTTAATTAATAAGTCTGCCCCATAATCTCCAGTTACCGGAGTTAGCATTGTTTTATACCCCTTATTTTTAAAAATTACTTGTAAAAACTCTTCAAACTCCTCACCTGACATGTTATCTATCTTCTTAATTGTAGAATTCTTAAGATTATCTTCTCTTCTTTTCTTATATAGTACATAAATTCCACTAAATAATATAAACATAAGTATACTTATTAACTTATTTAAATTTATAAAAAAGGAATAAATCATAAATAGGCAATATATTATAAATAGTGTTATTTTTAGTTTTTGGCTTTTGTTTAATCTCTTTTTCATTTTTACTCCTTTATTTATTTTATATCAGACTAATTATAAAATAAAATAGGTTAATATGAAACCCTAAAAGCAGTCTTTAGAAGCATTATTAAAAGATAATTGCTCTTTGAAATTTACCATTTATTATGTTACAATAATTAATGTGATAAAATATACCATTTATTTAAGAGGAGGAATTTTTATGCCATCATTAAGAGGAACTGAAACAGCAAAAAACCTACTTGCTTCTTTTGCAGGTGAATCTCAAGCAAGAACAAGATACACTTATTATTCAAGTGTTGCTAAGAAACAAGGATACTTACAAGTAGCTGAAATATTTTTAGAAACTGCAGAGCAAGAAAAAGAACATGCTAAAAGATTCTATAAATTTTTAAAAGAAGAATTTAAGAATGAAGCTATAGAAATCACAGCTTCTTATCCAGTGGCCCTTTCTGACGAAACTATGGACAACCTTAAATATGCCGCTGAAGGTGAAAATGAAGAATGGACTGAACTTTATCCACAAGCTGCTGAAACAGCTAGAAAAGAAGGTTTCCCACAAATAGCTGCTGCTTTTGAAAATATAGCTAAGGTTGAAAGCTTCCATGAAAGAAGATATAAAAAATTATTAGAGAATATTGAAACTAATAAAGTTTTTGAAAGAGATGAAGTTGTTATCTGGAAATGTGGTAACTGTGGATTCTTATTTGAAGGAACTAAAGCTCCAGAAAAATGCCCAGCTTGCCTTCATGATCAAAAATATTTTAGATTATTAGATGAAAATTACTAAAAGTAATCAAACGGGAAGTAAATTTTATACTTCCCGTTTTTTAATACATATAATTTTAGGAGGCTAATATATGCATAACTCAATTTCTGATAACTACATAATTGATTCCTTTTATAATCTTCTTCCCTATTTTCCTTTTATGTTTGATGATGATGTATCCTTTGGTATAACAGATACCCAAAAATATCTAAAAGTTCAAAACTCTAAATCTTTAGTTTTAAAAATAAAAGAAGGAGACAAGATTCCATCCTCTGGAGCTGCTTATGATGCCATAAAGTCAGGCGAGGTAATTGTGAAGATTGTTCCTAAAGAAGTCTACGGAGTTCCATTTAAATCCTATGCAATTCCAATAAAAAATGAATACGATGAAGTTGTTGGTTCTATACTTATGGGAAGAAGTTTAGCTAATAGAAATGAGATACTTTCCTTATCTCAAAACTTAACTATTTCTCTAAGTGAGATATCTAAAGCAATCAGTGCCTTATCATCTGGTGTTCAGAATGTTTTAAATATGAATAATGATATTTATACAAAGGTTCAAGCAGCAGATGAATCTTCTAAAAAAACTGATGATATTTTAAAATTTATACAAGGTATATCAACTCAAACAAATATGCTAGGTATAAATGCTGCCATTGAAGCTGCTCGTGCTGGTGAACTTGGAAAAGGATTTACAGTAGTTGCCTCTGAAATCAGAAAATTATCTTCCTCAACAAGTGAATCAGTAAAACAAATTGATGAGGTATTAAAAAGTATTAGCTCATCTATAAACAACATAAGTAACAATATAAATGAATCTAACTTAATATTTGAAGATCAGGTAGCAACCCTTGAACAAATTGCTGCATCTATTGAAGAATTAAATGCTTCTTCAAAAAGCTTAATTAGTTTATCTGAGAAAATATAAATTTTTAAAAAAACTGTTGAGTCTTTTACCTTCAACAGTTTTTCATATATGCTAGTAAATCTAGTACTTATTATCTAATCAAATATATTTTTAGAAAAATATCTATCCCCTCTATCTGGGAAAATAACAACTATATTTCCACTATCTATATCTTTACTTAAAGCTATAGCCGCTGCCATAGCTGCACCAGATGATGAGCCAACCACTATCCCCTCTCTTCTAGCAAGTTCTTTAACATAATAAAAAGCTTCCTCATCCTTAACCTTTTTTACTATATCTATATAGCTTAAGTCCATAGTCTTAGGTATAAAGTTATTCCCTATACCTTCTATTTTATAACAGCCTTCAATTCCTCCACCAATAGTTGACCCATATGGATCACCAAGTACACCTTTTATCTTAGAATTCTGCTCTTTTAAATACTTTAAAACTCCTGTAATAGTTCCTCCACTTCCAGCACCTGCAACAATATAATCAATTTCCCCGTCTAATTGTTCGTATATCTCTTTTCCCGTAGTTTCATAATGGGCCAAAGGGTTAGCATCATTTTCAAACTGCTTTAGTGATATACTATCTGGAATAGTTTTTAATAGCTCCTCTGCCTTATCACAAGCCCCCATCATTCCCTTTTCTTTAGGTGTTATTATAAGTTCTGCTCCTAAGGCCTTTAATAAAGTTTGCTTTTCTGTAGAAAATTTTTCAGGAATAACAAATATAACTCTATAACCTTTATTTAAACTTGCTAGTGCTATCCCTATTCCTGTGTTACCTGCAGTTGCTTCTATTATAGTTGATCCTTTTTTTAAGCAACCTTGCCTTTCTGCTTTTTCTACCATGTATAAGCCGATTCTATCTTTGCAACTTCCTCCTGGATTTTGTCCTTCTAATTTTCCAAATATATTTATCCCACTTTTAACCTCAAAATTATTCAGCTTTATAATAGGAGTATTTCCAATTAACTCTCTAATTCCATTAGCATATTTCAAATTAATCCTCTCCTTTGCTAATAATTAAAGCTCTTCCTATTTCCGCTATCAAATCCTCCGAATTTTCTATTCCAACAGAAAGTCTCAGTAGTCTTTCATCAATGCCAATCCTATCCCTTAAATCCTTAGGCAGCGATGCGTGAGTCATTGTTGCTGGATGACATAAAAGGGACTCAACTCCACCTAAACTTTCTCCAAAAGTTATTAATTTTAATGAGTTTATAAACTTTTTAAAATCACAACCTTCTTTTAATTTAAAGGAAATTATTCCACCATACCCACTAGCCTGCTTTTTTTGAATTTCATGATTTAAGTGTTCTTTTAGTCCAGGATAATAAACTTTTTCAATTAGTTCATGATTATTTAAATACCTAGATATCTTTTTAGCATTCTCCTCATGTTTTTCTAATCTTACACTTAAGGTTTTAATTCCTCTTATTAACATATAAGAATCAAAGGGAGATAATATAGCTCCAATGGCATTTTGTAAAAAACCTATTTTTTCACCTAACTCCTTATCTTTTACAACTGCAAGTCCAGCTACAATATCAGAATGCCCTACCAAATACTTAGTGGCTGAATGAATTACTATATCAGCTCCTAAGTTTAATGGATTTTGAAAATATGGACTCATAAAGGTATTGTCCACTATAACTAAAATATTTTTCTTATGGGCCTCTTCTGAGATTTTTTCTATATCAGTTATTGATAATAATGGATTTGTAGGAGTCTCAATAAATATTCCTTTAACATCTTCACTTACTGTAGAGAAATCAAGTTCATTAAAGTCCTCTATAATATCATAATTTAGTTTATAGTTAGAAAACACCTTACTTATTACTCTAAAAGTTCCTCCATACACATTATTATTTATAAGTATTTTATCTCCTGATTTAAAAAGATTTAATATGGTTGATATGGCAGACATGCCAGAAGAAAATCCAAACCCTCTACTACCACCTTCTAAATCTGCAATTAATTTTTCTAAAGCTTCCCTTGTAGGATTATTTGTTCTTGCATATTCATATCCCAAACTAACTCCAAACTCTGGTTGTTTAAACGTTGATGATAGATATACAGGAATATTAACAGCTCCAGTAAATTTATCTATTGTCTCTCCGCCATGTATAACTAAAGAATCTTTTTTCATATGATTTCCTCCTATAAAATTAAATTTTATCTTGTGCCTTTTCTCTAGACACAGTCATTCATTAATTAATAAATAAAAAAAGACCTCCTACCTTAAAGAGGCAGTTAGTCCACGATTCCACTCTTCTTAAACCTATCCAGTGATAAGTTTATCTCCATTTAAAGCACATTAATGCTCTAGTGCTATAACAGGCACTCCTGCTTTTGCTTACTAAAATTTCAGCTTAGAGTTCAAAGCTGCATTCTCTTAAATTTCACTAATAATTTCTTTCAGCCGAGGAAATTACTCTCTTATAGCTTCCTTTAAGATACTATTGCTTATCACAACCTTTATCAATATTATTATTACTACTCACTACATAGTATTCACCCCATCCATGTAGTGTTCACTTTTATTGATAAAACCCTCCAAAGCCGCATAAACACTATATATAGTTATATAGCTATATAGAAAAGAATATATCTATATATATTCTTAAGGAATTGACTAGTCCAATAAAAAAATAAAGCAAAACTAAAAATCTAGTAGTAGCTTTTTAGTTTTGCTTATAAGTTAACTATGTATAAAATTTTTCTTCTGATAAATTATTTAAGTATATCCACCTTTGTAACTTTCCATTTATTATTTACTTTTTCTATACCTACTCTAAAATGAGTATATGAATTAGGACTAAACCACTTGTACCCTTCTATAACTAAATTTCCTAAAGACACTGAATCAACTTTTGATAGCATTAACAAGTGAGCATTTATTTTAAGCTCTCCTACAGAATCTGCTAAACCAATTTGTTGCAATGTAACCACTGAAGCATTTAAAACTGTCTTATTATACTTTTGAAAATATTGTACGGCTTTTTGTCTATCTTCTACTGTAGTATCAGTAAAAAATAAAGACTCCATATCCAATATAATGTAATCTTTCTCAGGTTCTTTGTTTCCAGTATACATAGCATCGTAAGCTAAAATAAGGGGTTCAATTATTCCCATTCCCTCATTTTGTCTTGATACCTTAACTGGAGCTGTGATTGTTACTAATTGAAAAGCTGTAATTAGAGAGATTAATTGTTTCATTAATATCACTTCCTTTTAATATTCTAAATTTTAAAAAAAGATTATCTAAAATTAAGATACAGATACTAAATCAACTTTATCAACCTTCCACTTATCATCTTTAACTTTAAGTGTTACTCTAAATCTAGCTGCACCAGTAGGGCTGTGATATCTATACCCTTCTATAATCATGGCATTATTTTCACTCGCTTCAATATTAGTCATCATTAACAAAGTACCTTTCAGTTTAAGATTACTCAGTTTATCTGCCAAACCAATTTGTTGCAACTTAAATAATGATGCATTTAAAACTGGCTTATTATACTTTTGAAAATATTGTATGGCTTTTTGTCTATCTTCATAGGTGATATCCTTAAAGTATATCGACTCCATATCTAATATAATGTAATCCAATATAGGTTCATTAATTCCTGTAAGCATAGTATCATAGGCTAATATGTATACATCTATGAGATTAGAAAATTTAGTAGTGTTGGGTTCAGTTAATGTACTAGTATTAGTTATTAAATTGAAAGCAATAATCATAGATATTAATAATTTCATTCTATTCACTTCCTTTATTAAGTATAGTTCTCCATAGAAAAAAGAAGTATTCATCCACCTATATTTAGGTCTTTATCTCAAGTTCTACTGAATTTCTTTAAGCTGATAAACGCTTCAATCTCAATAATCTTCCTCATATTTGTAATTATTTATGCTATAATTTCTTAAATAATCTATTACTTTTAAATAAAGGGGATGTAAGTATGGAAAACTATCAATTAATAGAAAAACTTCCTACAGTAAATGAACTAAATCAATTAAGAACTTTAGTTGGATGGGGAGAAATTAATAAAAATTCTCTAAAGCTTGGCTTGGATAACTCCTTATACGGTGTTTGTATTCTTTTGAATGGAGATGTAGTAGGTACTGCACGCGTTGTTGGTGATAATAGCACCTGCTTTTATATACAAGATGTGATTATTCATCCTGATCACCAAAGAAAGGGGATTGGAGCTTCAATCCTGGAAAAAATAATGAACTACATATATGAAAATGCTTGTAATGAAGCTGTGGTTGGTTTGATGTCTGTTAAAGGTAAAGAAGAGTTTTATAAAAAATTTGGTTTTTGGACAAGACCAACTGACAATTATGGTGCAGGTATGGTTCAATTTATAGAAAAATAGAGATAGGTAAAAATTTGAACAAGTGTATTAGAGCTTCTACAGGAATAAGGGTGAAAAGGAATTTGATGAGGCTTGAGGAACGGCCTCTACAGGAATAAGGCTAAAAGGAATTTGATGAAGCCTCCTTCGGAGCTTCTACAGGAATAAGTTTAAAAGGAATTTGGTGAGGCTTGAGGAACGGCCTCTACAGGATTAAGTTTAAAAGGAATCTAATGTGACCACTGCGTGGTTCACTACAGCATTAAGTCTAAACAGGAATTTGATGCAACCACTCCTTCGTCGGGTTGCTACAGGAATAAGGTGTGTAACTTTTCCCCAAACTTTTCCACTATATGTTTAGGGGGTGATTTTTTGGAGAGGGTAAGGGAGCTTTATGAATCTTATGAGAAGTTTATTTTTAAATATTTGTATGGATTGACTTTAGATTTTCATTTGGCTGAGGAGCTTACTCAGGAAACTTTTTTTCAGGTTGTAAGGTCTTTTCACAGATTTAGGGGTGATTCTCATGTATCTACTTGGATATATAAAATTGCTAGAAATGTCTATAGTCAGCATTATAAAAAAACAAATTTAAAGACAAGTTCTATTAATGAAGATGTTTATAACATTCCTGATAAAAGTACACCTGAAGATGAATATAACAAAAAAGAACAATCTGAGATGATTGAAAATTGTCTAAAACAAATACCAAGAAATCAACGTGAAGTGCTTTGGCTTAGGGATTGGCAAGGTATTTCTTATGAAGAGATAGCCATAATAACTAACCACTCTCTTTCTTGGGTAAAAGTAAATATTCACCGTGGAAGAGTGGCTTTTAAAAAAATCTATAGTGAAGGAGGCAATATAAATGAATAAAATTCCTTGTAATTTAATTGAAGATTTACTCCCTCTATATATCGAAGATGATGTAAGTAATGAAACAAAAGAAATAATTGAAGCTCACTTAAATGACTGTGAAAACTGTAACTCCTTACTTCAAGAGTATTCAAAAGAGGAAATAAAACTAGAAAGCTTTGAAGATACCCTACCTAATCCTAATACCTTTAAGCAACTTATAAAAAGGCTTAAGAAGTGGAGCATAGCTGTAGTAGCTATAGTATTAACCTTTTTTATAGCTATCGGAACAATTGGATACAAAATAGGAGAAAACTCTAAAAATAAGCTCTTAACCTCAAAATCTATAGTTAAAACTTTTAAGGATCAAGGTATAATATTAAGTAAAGATAATTCCCCTATAGATGATGAGGATTATATAGGTGGAATTAAACCAACTGTTTATAATGTAGACAATACATCTGATAAACTTTTAATATATATTTTTGATTCCTTTGTAATACGTCAAAATATAGTAGATAAAGATATTAAGAATGACTATATCCCTTCTCTTAAGTCTATTTCTTATAAAGCAAACAATTCTTTTTTAGTATATAAACCTTCAAAAATACCTGAAGCAGAAGATGAAATCAATAGTTTACTTAAAACCCTAAACTTAATAGATGATACGGTTTTTAAATATCTAAATGATGGTAAAATACTAAATTTTACTGGTGAAAGTGAAAACTGGGAAGGAACTTTTAAAGTAAAATATTATGAAAATTGGTTCGAGGACGAAAATGGAGTATCTCATTATGATAGTTATAAAAATACCTATCCTTCACTTAAATATAAAAAGTCTGATATAAATAGCATTGGTGAATTTACATTTGAGTATAAGGCTGGGTCAGCAAAAGGTACCTCTACTGGAGTTATACTTTCTGATGATGGTTATGCTGGTGCACTTGGATTTAGCGGTGGCAATAGTCTCCCTCTTAGAAATACAGATCAAATTAACTTCACTGTGAAATGGAATGATAAAGAAGAAAACTTCACACTAAAATCCGAAAATTAGATATTATTATGGACAAAACTAAGCACTTAAAAACAGGATTGCAATTATGCCTCGTGATATGATTATTTTAAGGAGATGATTAAATGGAATGGATACAAACCTTAAATAAAGCAATTGATTATATTGAAGAAAACTTATCAGAAGACATAGACTGCAGCAAAATTGCAGCCCATGTTTGTATCTCATCATTTCATTTTCAACGAACCTTTAACCTTTTAACAGACTTAACAATAGGAGAATATATTCGCAATAGACGTCTTTCTTTAGCCGGCCAAGAATTAATTAAGGAAGATGTAAAAATCATAGATATTGCATTAAAGTATGGATATGAAACACCTGAAAGTTTCTCAAAAGCTTTTAAAAGATTTCATGGAATAACTCCTAATCAAGCAAAAAGAAAAGGTGAAAATCTAAAATCCTTTAATCGTCTTATAATAAAAATTCAATTGATAGGTGGTAGTGTTATGGATTATAAAATAATCAAAAAAGATGTTTTTAAGCTAGTTATAAAATCAAAAACCTTCAATATGGAGAGTAATTTAATTGATATTCCGTTATTTTGGGATGAATATTTTAAAGCTGGACTAGGTAAGGTTGTATGTGGTGAAATAGGTATAAGTATACAAGAAAACATTGGAGATAAGGAGTTTAAGTATGGTATTGGAGAATTCTACAATGAATCTACTTTAATTCCAGAAGGTTTTGAAATTCTTGAAGTTCCAAGCTATGATTGGGCTGTTTTTAAATGTGTGGGGGCAATGCCAAACTCAATACAAGATTTATGGAAAAGAGTATATAGCGAATGGCTTCCTCAATCCTCCTATGAATTAATTCCAGACTTTGCTATTGAGTATTACACAGATGGTGATATTAAATCAGAAGATTATATAAGTGAAGTTTGGATACCTGTTAAGGAGAAATAACTTCAGAGCCGAATTAAATTTATTAATACTTTAGGCTGTGCCTCCTTTATGATAACTTATTATTAAGGAGACTCAGCCTATTTTATACTCCACGATGCGGTAGGAATTCTTCTTTTCAATATCTTTATAATTTTGTACGTTTCTGATTTTCTGATGTTCTAAACTTCTGATCTTCTGATCTTCTGATGTTCTAAATTTCTAAATTTCTACGTTTCTGAATTTCTGCACTTCTATACTGTAGAGACTTCTTCCCAAGTCTCATTAAATTCCTATTAACCTCTGCACTGTAGGAGCTTCTTCTCAAGCTCCATTAGATTCCTTCTACTAAAGGATTAGACTGATGCTGAAAGACGCGCCTACCGAATAGTGCAAGTCTCGTTAAATTCTTTTAGCTTTATCTTGGGCCTCATCTTGGACCCTGTCTTGCACCTTATCTTGGGCCTTATTTTATGTTTAGCCTTTCTATAAAATAAAAGAAAGAGCTACCTTGCGATAGCTCCTTCTATATTAATTACATTTCCATGAACATTTTAACATCATCTTCAACGTTTGTTATTCCACCGATTCCAAAGTTTTCAACTAAAACTTTAGCTACATTTGGAGAAAGGAATGCTGGTAATGTTGGTCCTAAGTGAATGTTCTTCACTCCTAAGTATAATAAACTTAATAATACTATTACAGCTTTTTGCTCATACCAAGCAATGTTGAATGCTATTGGTAATTCATTTATATCTTCAAGTTCAAATACTTCTTTTAATTTTAGAGCGATTAATGCTAATGAGTAAGAGTCGTTACATTGACCTGCATCTAATACTCTTGGAATTCCTCCGATATCACCTAAATCTAACTTGTTGTATTTGTATTTAGCACAACCAGCTGTTAGGATTACTGTGTCACTTGGAATGGCTTTTGCAAAGTCAGTGTAGTAATTTCTTGATTTAGCTCTTCCATCACAACCTGCCATTACGAAGAATTTCTTTATAGCTCCTGATTTAACTGCATCTACAACCTTATCTGCTAATGCAAATACTTGGTTATGTGCAAATCCACCAATTATTTCTCCAGTTTCTATTTCTGTTGGTGCTGCACATTTCTTAGCTAATTCAATTATTTCTGAGAAATCTTTAGCTGCTCCATCTTTACCTGGTTCTATGTGTTTACATCCTTCAAATCCAGAAGCTCCAGTAGTAAATAATCTATCTTTGTATGAAGCTTTTGGAGGTACTATACAGTTTGTTGTCATAAGGATTGGTCCATTAAAGCTTTCAAATTCTGTATTTTGTTTCCACCATGCATTTCCGTAGTTTCCTACAAAGTGTGAATACTTCTTGAATGCTGGGTAGTAGTGAGCTGGTAGCATTTCTGAGTGAGTATAAACATCTACTCCAGTTCCTTCTGTTTGTTTTAATAATTCTTCTATATCTTTTAAATCATGTCCAGAAATTAATATTCCAGGGTTAGTTCCAACTCCTATATTAACTTTTGTTAATTCTGGATGTCCATAAGTTCCAGTATTAGCACCATCTAATAATGCCATTGCATCTACTCCAACTTTACCAGTTTCTAAAGTTAAAGCTACTAATTCATTTGCTGTTAAGCTATCATCTAAAGTTTTGCTTAAAGCTTTTTGTAGGAAAGCATCTATTTCTTCATTATTGTAGTTTAATGCATTAGCATGTTTCATGTATGCTGACATACCTTTTAATCCGTAAGTTACAAGTTCTCTTAAACTTCTTACATCTTCATTTTCAGTAGCTAATACACCTATGCTAGGAGCTTTTGCTTCAAACTCTTCGTTAGTTTCAGCTGTCCATAGTGCTGCTGCTGATAAACCTTCTTTGTTAGCTAATTTAGCTAATAATTCATTTTTTATCTTAAGAGTCTCTCTAACTCTGCCATAAAATACTTCATTATCAAAGTTAGCATTTGTAATTGTTGTAAATAAGTTAATTGTTATATAGTGATTTACATCTTGAGATACTTCTATCCCTTGTTCTCTAGCTTTTGTAGTAATTTCTGATAAACCTCTAGTAGTGTATATTAGTAGATCTTGTAGACCTGCAAGTTCTGGTGATTTACCACAAACTCCTCTTACTGTACATCCGCTGCATCCTGCTGTTTCTTGACATTGATAACAAAACATACTCATCTTTTAAAACTCCTCCATTTATATAAATTATTCTTTTTTCATAATCACTTGTCCCTATCGACAATTTTATTATAGAGGGTATAAAAGATATTTTCGGTAACTAAGGTTACAAACAAAAAAAATCTTGCTAAAATAACAAGATTTTTTCATTTATCTAAAATTCAATTATTTCTATGGAATCTTCTTCTTTCATTTTGTCTGTTTCTTTTATAAAATATCTAATACCTATAACTGATATCAGTAATCCAAAGACAGCAAATATTATTGATACAATGACTCCCTTTTCATCTTCACCTATTACATAATACATAGGATTTATAATGAAATTATTAAAAGCATGGAGGGCTATACAAAGATATAGTGAATTTGTTTTAACATACACCCAAGAGAACAATACACCAATAATAAAAGCATTAATTCCTTGTTGTAAGTTTAGGTGTATAAACCCAAATAAAAATGATGATATTAATATAGCCCATAGGTCTGAGTAACGCTTTCTAAGACCATTAAATATTATCCCTCTACATACAACCTCTTCTACTATAGGAGCTATAAATATACTGCTAAGTAAAAATCCCCAGGCTTGAATATCATCTATTTGTAGCATATTAAATATGTCTTCTATAAATTTTGGCATAGGAAGTATATTCATTATATGTTCTAAGGTTCCAACATAAAAAATTCTATATCCAAATAATATTAAAATACTAAAAAGTATCATTTTTTTTGTTTTAACTGCCTTTTTCCTTACTTCTTCAGTGTTAGGCAGAGTAAAAATTCTAAAAATTATATATACAAAAAATAAATTACATATAAATTGAAGTATAAAACTTACAGGTATCATGTAGTATTCTTTTTTTATAGCATATATTCCTGTTGAAATAAGCTCAGGTAGCATGGCAAATAGCTGCCAAATAAATAATACCCCTAAAGCTTTGAAGAAACCTATACGTTCAACCTTAAGTCTACCCTTTTCAAATTCACCTAATATGCCAAATACTCTTTTAAGTTTAGTTATCATTTATATCCCCCTTGTGTAATTCATATAGCTTAATAAAACTTTTATTTGATATTACTCCTAATGTTATTATCGGAATTATTGAAATATATACTCCTATATATCCAAAACTATTCACCAAAATTGATACGGGTATGTTTAATACTAAAAAACATATACTCATTTCAAATAACAACCCTATGGTTTTACTTAAATTATTGATTAACATTCTAAAAGACTTAGAATAACTTTTAGCTATATTTTCATAATCCAGTATAAGGACTGGCACTATGTAAAATATAACTATATTATATATAAAAGATACTACTAATGCTAACCACTTATATGGGCTTTCAATCATATATAATATTGCAAAGATATAATTGGGACAATAAACTATAAAAAATTTATTCCAATTCTTAAATCCATCTCTAAAAAACATTTTTATAGATGCCTTTTGAGAGTTAACCAACAAACTTCCGTATCCACTTATTATGAATGTCATTATGAGTATAAAAATTAGATATGTAAGAAGAAACTCTGTGTTTAAAGTAGTTGATAAATATATACCAAGTTCACTTGGAAATCCATCAATTAGATATGATGCAGAAGGTGGTACTCCTATAACACCAAGTTTTAAGTTAATTAAGTTTATACTTCTTTCAAACTTTTCATTAAATATTTTTCCATATAATATCAAACCTAATATATCTACGAACAGAGGTATACAAATAATAAATAATATCTTATCCTTTAACTCTTCAAATCCCTCTTTTACATATCTACTCATAAATTAGCATCCTTTTTTATTTCTATTTTTTAGTATATAATGTTATTATACCATATATTTACCATAGTCTTAAGGAGAATTTATGAAGAGATTTGTTTTGCCTTTATTATTAATTATCTCTATTATTTCGTTAATAACTACAAATACAATGAAACAAAAACAACTAAATTATGAATATTTAGATAGCGATATGTTATTTTCTACTATAGATAATAAAAGAGTATATACCAAACTAATTAATTCAGAAGAAGAGCCAAAACTTTTGATTTTAACTGAAGCTCAAGAGAATGTTAATATTAGAGTTTATGATTTTAATAAATCTTCTTACACTTTAGATAATAATCTAGGTTATATATCTGATGGAAAACCTTTTAAAATAAGAATTTCTAATTTTCCTATGTCTAATATTTATTTATTTAACTCAACACACATTATAAATATCCCTACTTTTAGTCCGGGAAGTATTAATGTATCGTCCCTTAATGAACCTTATAAAGATTTATATCCATCATCTTATTATAACTTTTTTGTTTATGAATCTTCTCCTAACATATTAAAATCAAACTCTAAGGATTTTAACATAGAATATATACTTACGCCAAAAGAGGATAATGATTTCATATTGAATATTCACAACATAGTTTCTATTGATACTTTAAACAATACTACTATTTACTATAATAAACCTGAAAGTGGCGGTATGAACCTGTATAGCTATCCCCTAAATACAAACTATACTCTCAGTCCTCTAGAAAAAGAAACCAAACTTCATGAAAACATATATTATTCTTCAGAGCTATTTAGTGATAATTATTCAAGAGGTTCATTAAGTATTTCTAAAGAAGAAAATAACCTTTATAACCTTAAACTTTTTTCAGATAATACTACAGATTCTTTAAATATAAAAAGTACTAAAGCTCCTATTGCATCAGGTTATAAAACCTATGCTGGAACTAAGATAGTTTTTAGTTCTTATGATTCCTCTGGAAAGATAATTAGTTATAATCCCTTAGACTCTAGCTACGAAACTCTATGTTATAACCTACCTTATATTGAAAACATAGATGTATGTCCAAGTTTAGGAAATCCTAATAAATATCTTATGTTATTTAGAACTAATTACAATGGTGAAATAAGGTATCACTTATATAACAGCCTAGACCCTTTTGAAAAAGATATAACCAACTTAATTTCAAACTAAAGGACAGCCTAATTGCTGTCCTTTACTATTATTTCTTTCCTTCAAATGCATTTATGTACATCTGTTTTATTTCACTCATAAGTGGATATCTTGGATTAGCTCCTGTACACTGATCATCAAAAGCTTGCTCTACCATTTCATCTAAGCTTGAGTAGAATTTATCTTTTGACACGCCAAACTCTGAGATTGTTTTTGGCATTCCAACTTGAGCCTTTAATTCATCTATCTTTTCTATTAATCTCTCTATTTTCTCTTCTGGAGTATTTCCTCCAAGGTTTAGATAATCTGCTATTACTCCATATCTCCATTTAACATTGGGATATTTATATTGTGGAAAAGCAGCTTGTTTTCTTGGGTCATCCACAGCATTAAATCTAATTACCTCATTTATTAACAGTGCATTGGCAACTCCATGTGGAACATGGTGCATAGATCCAAGTTTATGTGCCATTGAATGGCATACTCCTAAAAAGGAATTTGCAAATGCCATACCAGCTATTGTTGCTGCGTGTGCCATCTTTTCCCTTGCCTTTACATTATCATTTCCTTCATTATAAGCTAAAGGTAGATACTTAAATATAAGCCTTATGGATTCTAATGCTAATCCATTGGTATATTCTGATGCTAATACAGACACATAAGCCTCTATAGCATGAGTTAGGGCATCTACTCCTGAAGCTGCAGTAAGTCCTCTTGGCATATTCATCATAAGTTCTGCATCTATTATAGCCATATCTGGGGTTAACTCATAATCAGCTAAAGGATATTTAACCCCTGTTTTTTCATCAGTTATAACTGCAAATGGAGTTACTTCTGATCCAGTTCCTGCTGAGGTTGGAATGGCTACAAAATAAGCTTTTTCACCCATGGTTGGGAACTTATATACCCTCTTTCTAATATCCATAAATCTCATGGCTAAATCTTCAAATTTAACTGATGGATGCTCATATAATACCCACATTATTTTAGCAGCATCCATTGGAGAACCTCCACCTAAGGCTATTATTACATCTGGCTTAAATCTCTCCATTTCTTCAGCACCTTTTTTAGCTGTAGCTATAGTTGGATCTGGCTCAACATCAAAAAATATTTTATAATCTATTTTACCTTCTTCTAATATCCTAACTAGATTAGTAGTATATCCTAAATCATATAACACCTTATCAGTAACTATAAAAGCTCTTTTTTTACCCATGTCTCCAAGTTCTCTTAATGCAACTCCTAGAGAACCATATTTAAAGTAAATCTTATCTGGAACTCTAAACCAAAGCATATTTTCTCTCCTCTCAGCCACATGTTTTATATTTAATAGGTGCTTAGGTCCAACATTTTCAGAAACAGAGTTTCCTCCCCAAGAACCACAGCCTAAGGTCAGAGATGGCGATAGTTTAAAGTTATATATATCTCCTATAGCCCCTTGAGAAGCTGGCATGTTTACTATGGTTCTAGCAGTTTTCATTGCTATTCCAAACTTCTCTATTCTATCTTGTGATCTTAACTGATCTGTATATAAAACTGATGTATGACCAAACCCTCCAAGTTCTATAAGTCTTGCCCCTTTTATTAATGCCTCTTCAAAATTTTGCACTTTGTACATAGCTAATATTGGTGATAACTTTTCATGAGAGAAGGGCTCCTCCATTTCTACAGATTCAACTTCTCCAACTAATACCTTAGCTTCCTCTGGAACTTTAACTCCAGCTATTTCTGCTATCTTATAAGCACTTTGACCTACTATGTTTGAGTTTAATCCGCCTTTATCATTTAAGATTATATTTCTTACTTTCTCTACTTCTTCTCCCTTTAATATGTAAGCTCCTCGTTCTTTTAATTCAACTTTTACTTTATCATAAATTGACTCCATAACTATAATTGATTGTTCTGATGCACATATAACTCCATTATCAAAGGTTTTAGATAATAATATTGAATTTACAGCCATTTTGATGTGTGCTGTTTCATCAATTATTGCTGGTGTATTACCTGCGCCTACTCCTAAAGCTGGTTTTCCAGAGGAATAAGCTGCCTTTACCATGGCTGGACCTCCAGTAGCTAATATTATATCTGCTTCCTTCATTACAAGCTGTGAGAGCTCTACAGAAGGCTCATCTATCCAACCAATTATATTCTCTGGTGCTCCTGCCTTTACAGCTGCTTCTAGAACTATTTTTGCAGCTTGTATAGTTGCATTTTTAGCTCTTGGATGAGGGGAAAAGATTATTCCATTTCTTGTTTTTAATGAAATCAATGCTTTAAAAATAGCTGTTGAAGTTGGATTTGTAGTCGGTACAATTGCTGCAACAACACCTATAGGCTCAGCTACCTTGGTTATTCCAAAAGAAGCATCATGCTCTAAAATACCGCAGGTGTGCATATCCTTGTATTGATTGTATATGTATTCAGATGCAAAATGATTTTTTATAACCTTATCCTCTACAATTCCCATTCCAGTCTCTTCTACAGCTGCTTTCGCTAATTTAATTCTTGCATTATTTGCCGCTATAGCTGCTGCCCTAAAAATATCATCAACCTTTTCCTGAGAAAAAGATGAGAATTTTCTTTGTGCTTCCCTAACTAATCTTAATTTTTCCATTAGTTCCTCAACATTTGTAACTTTCATACTAACCTCCTAAAAGTTTGAATATTTTCTATTCTAGTATTTACCCTTTTAGTATTATTATGAATAAAAAAAGATAGCCTAGACTGGCTATCTTTTTTTATATATCTTTTCGTTAGAATCTAATTCGCTGTTAACCTTATCTCTCAAGTCTTTGGAGTATCCGTTTCTAAACTCCCTAGAGATCATATACTTTATTACGTTCATACTCTCAACTCCTTTTAAATATTATTATTCATCTGTTACTTCTTAATATAATTATATGCTATATCATTAATAAAATCAACTATATTTTATTAATTAATTATTTAACATAGGTATTTTATATTGATTTGTTAAATAAATATTTAACGAGATAACATATTATTAATGGCACTATTTTAATTGTTTTTAGATATATCCACATATTCTAAGGAATAATGCTGATATATATTTATTTAGCATTACTAATTCAATCGAAAATAATTCTTATTTACTAGTAATTATATTTATTATGTTATAAAATCCCCTATATTATTCATATTTTTTTAAATAACTACACGTACACATTTATATAAATAAACAAATTTTGTTAACCTAATAACTAAAAAAAGAGAACAAGTCTCCTTTTTATTTAAAGTAAACTTGTCCCTCTTCTAATTTATCTATTATTGCTAAAGATTCCACTGGAACTCCTTGCTTTTCTATTTCCGATCTTCCAGGTTGGAAGCCTTTTTCTATAACTATACCTACTGCTACTGGTTCAGCCTCAGCTTGTCTAACAACATCTATTAATCCACAAGCAGCGCATCCATTAGCTAAGAAGTCATCTATAATAAGTATTCTTTCTTTTTTATTTATAAATCTTTTATTAACAACTACATCATAAATTTTATTTTTAGTGAAAGATTGAACTCTAGAATGATATACTTCTTTATCCATATTAGCTGATGCTATCTTTTTAGCAAATACTACAGGAACATAGTCAAAGTGTTGCGATAATATAGTAGCTATACCTATTCCTGAAGCCTCTATAGTAAGTATCTTATCTATCTTCTTTCCTTCCATTCTTTTTTTAAACTCTTTTCCCATCTCATTAAAAAGTTTCACATCCATTTGATGATTTAAAAAGGAATCAACCTTTAGTATATTTCCTGGTAAAACTTTTCCTTCTTCTCTTATTTTGTTTTTTAATAATTCCATTACTTTTCCTCCTAATAATAAAAAATCGTCAAGGCGACTTTTAGCCGTCGATTTTTTTTGCACATCTGCCTTTCCAAACGCATGTGAGGAAAAACTGGCAGGTGCTCAATTTTCTTGTTTTTTATTCTTTATATGTAAATAAATCTATTGAGTTTAATAAAGCTATGAAATACGTCTACATCATAAGGTATTTAGCTTTCTAAAGAATAAAAAAAACCTATGAACTAAAAAGACTTCAGTTCATAGGCATAAGTTAAAAACACCAAAATAACGTTCGTAGTCGGGTAGTTTAAAGGCTCCCGGTAGAGACACTTGGACCATATTTCCATGCATATACGAACTGAAGTTATATTCTCTTTTAACTTTATGTTATATTATTTTTAAGAACAAATCAACTTTTTTTATTTTAAATCTCAACATCCTTAGTGTAATCTATATTTTCAAACCCAAATCCAAACAGCTTAAGAAAATCTTCTCTAAATCCTTCTGCATCTGAGTACTCTCTTACATTTTCACTATTAACTTTATCCCATATATCTTTAATTTCCTGTTGAACATCTTCTCTCATTTCTAGGTCATCTATTCTAATTCTACCTGCTTCATCTAGAGCTAACTCTCCTCCATATAATCTTTCTGAGAATAATCTATAACATTGCTCTATACAACCTTCATGTATTCCTTTTTCCTTCATAACTTTAAACATTATAGATATATAAAGCGATACTACAGGTATAGCGGAAGATGCTTGAGTTACTAAGCCTTTATTTACAGATACATAAGCTTCACCTTTTAGATCTTTTAGCATAAGGTTTATTTCTTTGCTTTTTTCATCTAAATCCTTTTTAGCCATTCCAATAGTTCCGTTATTATACATTGGATAAGTCAATTCAGAACCTATATAAGAGTAAGCTAATGTTCTTACTCCCTCTTCTAATACGTTAGCTTCTTTTAAAGCTTCCATCCACAGCTTCCAATCTTCTCCGCCCATAACTTTAATGGTTCCTTGAATTTCTTCTTCTGTTGCTCTTTCCACTTCAACATCGCTTATCTTAAAACTATGGAAATCTAAAGTCTTACTTTTGAAGTCTTCTCCTATAGTCTTTAATACTGAAGAATAAACCTCTCCAGACACAGGATCTTTTCTTCTAGGTGATGCTAAAGAATATATTACTAAATCTATTTTACCCATATTATTTTTTATTTCATCAATAGCTTCTGCTTTTATTTCATTTGAAAAAGCATCTCCATTTATACTTTTGTGAAATCCACCTTGTTCTTTTGCAAATTTCTCAAATGCTTTATTGTTATACCAGCCAGGTGTTGCTGTTCTTTTTTCACTAGCTTCTTTTTCAAAACTTATTCCTAAGGTATTAGCACCTGTTGAAAAAGTTGCAACTATTCTTGAAGCTAATCCATATCCAGTAGAAGCTCCTATTATTAGTACGTTTTTAGCTCCTTCAATTTCACCTTTTGATTTCACATACTCTATTTGTTCTCTAACATTTTCTTCACAGCCAATCGGGTGAGCTGCTGTACATATAAAACCTCTAAACTTAGGTTCAATCCTCATATTTTAATCCTCCAACTTACTTTTCTTTTAATAAACTTTGATAATCAAAATATTTTACATATAAAATAATATAGCATACATTTATAATTAAGTCATTAATTTTTTCTCTATTATTCAACTTTAAATAAATCTTTTTTAGGATCTTCATTCCATATATATTCAATTCTATTACATATATTTAAAGCTACATCTCTTCCTAAGATATCACTTATAAATCCTAAACTCATATCTATACCTGCTGAAACTCCTGAAGATGTATATATATTACCATCCTTTACCCATCTGGCCTCTTTTATCCACAATACTTTATCACTTTGCTCCTTAACCCAATTAAAAGCTCTCTTATTAGAAGTTGCTTCTCTTCCATCAAGTAAACCTGACTTAGCTAATAATGCAGAACCTGTGCAAACAGTTAATATATATTTTGAGTTAAGTGATATATCTTTAATATATTTTAATAGTTTATAGTCCTCTACACCTTTTCTAGTTCCAGCTCCCCCTGGAATAAACAATATCTCTTTATATTTTGGAGAATATTCATACTTATCTGTTTGGATTTTTACCCCCTGAGAACTTGTTATTATACCGGAATCCATAGATATAAAATTCATTTTGAACTCTTCTTTAACACATCCAAAAATCTCTACTGGTCCAAATACATCTAAAGTTTCAAAGTCATTAAACAATACAACATTTATTCTATAAATCTCAACCACCACCTAAATTTCTTTTATTAAATTATACTAAATTTTCCATGGATATAAAACTTAAGTAGTTAATTATATCATTTACTTCTTAAAAATCTCTGTTATAATAGTATTTAAGTTAATATTTTAGGGGGAAAGAAATGGAAAGTGCCAGTAGTATCATTTATTATTACTCAAGGACAAAAAATACTGCATCAGTAGCCCAAGACCTATCGGACTTATTAAACTGTCCCATGGAAGAAATTATAGATTGGAAAAAAAGAAAAGGAATTTTTAGTTTTTTAACTAATAGTTATGAAGCTATAACTGGAAAAGAAACAAAAATTGCTCCTATCTCAAATAATCCAAAACACTTTAATCATATAATATTAGGATTCCCAGTATGGGCTTCACACATACCACCAGCTATTAGAACTTTTATTAATAAATACAAAGAAGATATAAATTCAATTAGCCTTTTTTGTACTCAGGGTGGCAATGGCGGTGAAAAAACTTTTTCATTGATTGAAGAAATTTTAAACATAAATCCAAACTTCAAAATTATTATAAATAGAAGAGATGTTAAAGCTCTAAATTATATGGGTAATTTAGAAAGCTTCCTGATAAATGAAAAACTCAGCTTAGGCTGAGTTTTTTTATTTATATATATAATAAAACTCGGCATTTCTACCGAGTTAAATAATCTTATATGTGATTTACAATTAATGAAACTATAGCACCAACTAGTGCACAAGATGGTATAGTTACCACCCAAGTTGTAACAATATTTTTTGCTACTCCCCATCTTACAGCTGAAAGTCTTTTAGCTGCTGATACTCCCATAATAGAGGTAGATACTATATGTGTAGTACTTACTGGGGCATCCATCATAGTAGCAGTAAATATTACGGCTGAGCTTGTTAAATCAGCTGAAAACCCTGAAGCCGGAGTTAATTTTGCCATCCCACTTCCCATGGTCTTAATAATTCTCCATCCACCTACAGAGGTTCCTAGTGCCATCGCAGTTGCGCAGGCTAATTTAACCCATAACGGAACATGGAAACTTCCTATCACACCACCACTAAACAGTGCTAAAGATATTATTCCCATTGATTTCTGAGCATCATTACTTCCATGATTAAATGCAAGGAAAGCTGCTGATAAAACCTGAGCTTTTAAAAATCCTTTTGTTGCTTTTGCAGGTTTAGTTTTTCTAAAAATCCAGTTTATAGTGGTCATGACTATGTATCCAAATATAAATCCTATAACAGGCGATAAAAATAACCACAAAACTACTTTAATAAAAAAGGTTGCCCAATTTACTGTATGTATACTTCCTGAAAATGCTATAGCTGCTCCTATTAGTCCTCCTATAAGAGCATGAGAAGAACTACTTGGAATACCAACATACCAAGTAACTAAATTCCATATAATAGCTGCAATAATAGCGGCTAAAACTACTTTTATAGGGGCTCCACCATCGTGTATTATACCTGATCCAATAGTTGTTGCAACCTTTGTGCTAACAAGTGCTCCTATAAAGTTTAACCCTGCTGACATTAAAATTGCCTTCTGTGGAGAAAGTGCTCTTGTAGTTACTGAACTAGCTATTGCATTAGCTGTATCATGAAATCCATTTATAAAATCGAATGCTAAAGCTAATATAACTATTATTATAGTTATTAGTTGAGTAGAATTAAGCATGCTTCATTACAACTCCTTCAACAACATTAGCTAAGGTTTCACAGGAGTCTAATGTTTTTTCTAGCTTTTCATATAAATCTTTCCAAACTATAATTTCAATATTATTTACTTCTGTTGTAAAAAGCTCTCTCATACCATCTCTGTATGCATAATCACCTTTTGTTTCTAAAAGATTTAATTCTGATATTACCTTATAAATACTGTCATCAGTTTTGAAATTTTGTAACTTTATAAATAAATCCCTCATCTTTTGGCAAGATTCATTTATAAGGTCCACTATAGTATAACTTTTTTCTCTACTAGTTTTTATATCGTACATAAGATATCTTCCAGATATGTCCTCTATATTATCAACGACATCATCTAGTCTTTTAACTATTAGTAATATATCCTCTCTATCAAGTGGAGTTATAAAACTATTATTTAGTTCTTGTAAAATCTTATGAACTAAGTCATCACCTTTATGTTCTATATCCTTTAATCTTAAGCTTATATCTTCTGCATCCTCTACGTTTCTTGACAATAACGTAAGTTCATTTGAAGCCTCTTCTATAATACTAGTAAACTCGATAAATAAATCATAAAACTTATCATTTTTAGGTGAAAAATTAAACATGATATCTGTCCTCTCCTTATGTATATAGTAATACTACCTTATAATAATACTCCATTGTTAAATCTATATTAAGAATATTAAGACCAGCATAAGTTTGTTATTCTTGCGTTAAAAAACATTTACATTTATCTATTTGTCATTTTTCAGCCTATATAAATGCTTCTTTTTAGTATTTGTGCATGTTTTTTTATCTTCTTAAGTTAAATAACATTTACTTCCTTAACATATTCTTAACATTTAGAACCTAAAAAAAGAGACCTAGAAAGCTCTAGATCCCTTTTATTTGTTATTTATTATTAATTATTGATTAGCTAACTTCTTGTAAGATTCTAATCTTTCCATAGCATCTTGGTAAGTTTTCTCAAATAAAGCATCAGCTGCTTCTGGGAATGCCTTAGCAAGAGATGAGTATCTAACTTCACCCATTAAGAATTCTTTAAAGTCTTCTTTAGGTTCTTTAGAATCTAAGGTAAATGGATTTTTACCAGCATCTTTTAATGTTGGGTTAAATCTGTACATACCCCAATATCCACAATCAACAGCTTTTTTAGCTTCTAATTGAGAATTACCCATACCAGCTTTTAATCCATGGTTTATACATGGAGCATAAGCTATGATTAATGATGGACCTGGATAAGCTTCAGCTTCAGCTATAGCTTTAAGAGTTTGGTTTTTGTCTGCTCCCATAGAAATTTGAGCAACATATACATAACCATAGCTCATAGCTATCATTCCAAGATCTTTCTTCTTAGTTCTCTTACCAGATGCAGCAAACTTAGCTATAGCAGCTGTTGGAGTTGACTTAGATGATTGACCACCAGTGTTTGAGTAAACTTCTGTATCAAATACAAGTATGTTTACATCTTCTCCTGATGCAATAACATGGTCTAATCCACCAAATCCTATATCGTAAGCCCAACCGTCTCCACCAAAGATCCATTGAGATCTCTTAGTTAAGTAGTCTTTATTCTTTAATAATTCTTTAGCGAATTCGTTAGTTTCACCTTGTAGAGCTGCAACAACTCTTTCTGATCTTGTTCTAGTTCCTTCGCCACTGTTAACATTAGTTAACCAGTCTTCTAAAGCAGCTTTAGCTTCTTCAGATACACCAGCTTCTATTGCTTTCTTAGCTTGTTCTTCTAATCTTTCTCTTTGAGCTTTAACTCCTAAGAACATACCTAATCCAAACTCAGCATTATCTTCAAATAATGAGTTAGACCAAGCTGGACCATATCCTTGATGATTCTTAGTGTATGGAGTTGAAGGTGCAGATCCTCCCCAAATTGATGAACATCCAGTAGCATTAGCTACCATCATTCTATCACCAAATAATTGAGTTACAAGCTTAGCGTATGGAGTTTCTCCACAACCAGCACAAGCACCAGAGAACTCAAGTAATGGTTGCTCAAATTGGCTTCCTTTTAATGTTAATTTATTCATTGGGTTTGGTTTTGCAGCTACTTTCTTAGTTACAAAATCCCATCTTTCGATTTCAACATGTTGAGATTCTTGTGGTTTCATTAATAATGCTTTTCCAGGTGCTGGACATACTTGAGCACAGTTTCCACAACCAGTACAATCTAGTGGGCTTACAGCCATAGTGTATGATAATGGAGTTTCTGTCTTTAATGCCTTAGCTGGAACTAATTTTAATCCTTCTGGTACTGCATTCTTTTCTTCTTCGTTTAATAAGAATGGTCTGATTACAGCATGAGGACAAACATATGAACATTGGTTACATTGAATACATTTATCTGCTTGCCATTCAGGAACGTTTATAGCTATTCCTCTCTTTTCGTAAGCAGCAGTACCATTTTCAAATGTACCATCTTCCATTCCTAAGAATGCAGATACAGGAAGTTTATCTCCTTCTTGTCTGTTCATTGGTTCAACTATTTTCTTTATGAATTCTGGTACAGCAGTTACAGCAGCTTCTGCTTCTACAGCTGATTTCCAGCTTTCAGGTACATCTATAGCAACGATTGATTCGATTCCTCTATCAATAGCAGCATAATTCATGTTAACAACTTTTTCACCTTTTTTGCCGTATGATTTAACAACAGCATCTTTTAAGTACTTAACGGCATCTTCAACTGGTATTATGCTAGCAAGCTTAAAGAAAGCTGATTGCATTATCATGTTGAATCTTCCACCAAGACCTATTTCTTGAGCTATCTTAACAGCATTTATAGTGTAGAACTTAATGTTGTTTTCAGCTATAAATTTCTTATATGAAGCTGGTAATTTTGTTTCTAATTCTTCTGGAGACCATATAGTGTTTAATAAGAAAGTTGCACCTGGTTTTAATCCATCAAGTACATTGTACTTATTAACATATGATTGGTTAGAACAAGAAACGAAATCAGCTTTGTTTATTAAGTATGGTGATTTAATTGCTTTTTTACCAAATCTTAAGTGAGATACAGTTATACCACCTGATTTTTTAGAATCATAGAAGAAATATGCTTGTGCATACATTTCTGTATGATCTCCGATGATTTTGATAGCACTCTTATTAGCACCAACTGTACCATCTGATCCTAATCCCCAGAACTTACAAGCTGTAGTTCCTACTGGTGTAGCATCAATATCTTCAGTTACATCTAGTGATAAGTTAGTAACGTCATCAACAATTCCTATTGTGAATCCATTTTTAGGTTCAGCTTTTGCTAAGTTAGCATAAACTGCAGCAATATGTGCTGGATTTGGATCTTTTGATCCTAAACCAAATCTACCACCAACAACTAATGGAGCATTATCTTTACCAAAGAATGCATTTCTAACATCTAGGTATAATGGTTCTCCTGCTGATCCTGGTTCTTTAGTTCTATCTAAAACAGCTATTTTCTTAACAGTTTTAGGAATAGCAGCTAATAATCTTTCATTTGAGAAAGGTCTGAATAGTCTTACTTTAACTAAACCAACTTTTTCTCCTTTTGCTGTTAAGTAATCTATAGTTTCTTCACATACATCTGTTGCAGAACCCATAGCTATGATAACTCTATCAGCATCTGGTGCACCATAGTAATCAAAACAGTGATATTCTCTACCAGTTAATTTAGTTATTTCAGCCATGTAGCTTTCAACTGTATCTGGTAAGTTGTTGTAGTAGTTGTTAACTACTTCTCTTTCTTGGAAATAGATATCAGCATTTTGAGCTGTTCCTCTTGTTACAGGATGATCAGGGTTTAAAGCTCTTCTTTTAAAACTGTCTACACATTCCCAATCTACTAACTTAGATAATTCATCATATTCAAGAACTTCAATTTTTTGAATTTCATGAGATGTTCTGAATCCATCAAAGAAGTTTAAGAATGGTACTCTTGTTTTAATAGCTGTTAAATGGGCAACAGCTGCTAAATCCATAACTTCTTGAACTGAACCTTCTGCAAGCATAGCAAAACCAGTTTGTCTAGCTGCCATAACGTCTTGGTGATCACCAAATATGTTAAGAGCTGATGTAGCTAATGCTCTAGCTGATACGTGAAGTACTCCTGGAAGTAATTCTCCTGCAATTTTATACATATTAGGAATCATTAATAATAGACCTTGAGAAGCAGTGAAAGTAGTAGTTAATGCACCAGCTTGTAGTGAACCGTGAACTGCTCCAGCAGCTCCTGCTTCTGATTGCATTTCCATAACTTTAACTGTTTGTCCAAAGAGATTCTTTCTTCCTTGGGCAACCCACTCATCAACATTTTCTGCCATAGGTGATGAAGGAGTTATTGGGTAAATCGCTGCAACTTCGGTAAATGCATAAGCTATATGAGCTGCTGCTGCATTACCATCCATAGTTTTCATTTTTCTCATCGTGTTGACCCCTCTTTCTATTCAACTTAGATATTTATTTAATATACCTCAAAATACACATTAATTCTGAAATATATATAAACAGACTAGTTTTCTGCAAGCTTTTTTCCTAATTCCATCGCAATTTTTAGCTCATTATCTTCTGGCGATTCTTTTACAGCTAGTGTTCCTATAACATTGAATCCATAATCTTTCATTCTTAAATTCCATTCATTTATGAATTCTCCATCATCCCAACCATATGATCCAAATAAAGCAACTTTTTTATTATCATTAGGTATTAGTTTAAGTTCTTTAACAAACGGTTCCATTTCCTTTTGTTCTACTCTATTACTATCCATAGAAGGACTTCCTAAAGCTACTGCATCTGCTTCAATAACATCTGATATGTTAGCTTCTGAAACTAGTTTTATATTTACTATTGCTCCTAGCTTCTCTGCACCTTCTTTTATAGCATTAGCTAAAACCTCAACATTTCCACCATTACTCCAATAAATAATGCTAATTTTTTTCATCTTAATCACCTCTTGGTTTGTTAAAATGTTAACAAGATTGTATTTTGCTAATTTATGCCTTCTTAAAGCTTACATAAATATTATATAACAAAGGATTTATTTTGCAAGTTTCATATTATCAGTTAAGTTAAAAATTAGTTCATAATTAAAAGTATTTGGGTATTAGCCTTATATTTACGGATATTTCTCCAATATACTCTATATTGCTCGATAATTTGTCTTTATAGCTAAAATTTATTGTATATCTCTAGATTATTCTAATTTTCTTAATATTTTAATTATTCCTATTATACTAAATTCACAAACTTTTCCCAGGAAATAAAACCATCTTTCTTATCTACATAAACCACTATATTACTTTTTAATACTACCTAATATGACCTTAATTACATTATTAACTCCACTTTCCATAGAACTATTTTTTATAGTGGATATTAGCTTAGTCTTATTATTTTTTAAATCATTTATTGAGTTAATAAGAGTTGTTTCATTTAATTCCTCTTCTTCTAATGTTAAACAGAATCCAGACTTTTTAAATGAATTTGCATTAAGTATTTGATCCCCTCTACTTGCTTTTTTAGATAAAGGAATTAACAACATTGGTTTTCTTAAAGCTAAAAATTCAAAGATAGAGTTCGATCCTGCTCTTGATATAACATAATCACAAGCTTTCATAAGATGAGGAAGTTCATCAGAAACATATTCAAACTGACTATATCCTCTATAATTTTCTAGAGATTTATCTATATTTCCCTTACCACATATGTGAATTATATTAAATTCATTCAGAAGTTTTGATAGATTTCCTCTAACCGCATTATTAATTATTTGAGAGCCTAAACTTCCACCCATAATTAATATAATTTCTTTATCATCTGTAAACCCTGCTATTTTTTTACCTTTTTCTTTGTTTCCTTCTAGAATTTCTTCTCTAATAGGAGATCCAGTTAATATTCCCTTGTCCTTTTTTATATACTTAATACTTTCTGGAAACGTTACACAAAGCTTATTGCAAAAAGGTGCACTTAATTTGTTTGCAAGACCAGGAGTTATATCAGATTCATGAGCTATTACTGGTATTCCTTTCATAGTTGCCGCCATAACTACAGGTACAGCAACAAATCCACCTTTTGAAAAAACTACATCTGGTTTTTCTTTTGTCATTATTATAAACGCCTGAAATAATCCTTTAACCACTTTAAATGGATCAGAGAAATTTTTTAAATCAAAATATCTTCTAAGCTTCCCTGAGCTTATAGAATAATATTCTATATTTTCTTTTGTAATTATCTCTTTTTCTATTCCATCTTTACTTCCTATATATTTTATTTGAAAGCCCTTATCTTTAAGCTTAGGTATTAACGCTAAATTTGGAGTTACATGACCTGCAGTTCCTCCACCTGTCATTATTATTTTATACAAATAAATCATCCCCTTTTTTTTAACTTCACTCTATGAATTTTCAACTTTTTTTAATAAAAAGTCAATATTAAATACAAGCTTTTGAAAGCTTTTCCACTTTACCCTTTATTTTTATATTATAATTCTCACCAATAAGGACAACATATAATCACAATCAAATTTATTAGGAGGTGTCAATTATGGCATATAAAAAATTAGTACCAGAAGCAAGAAATGGATTATCAAAATTCAAACACGAAGTAGCAGGTGAACTTGGTGTTCAACTAAAAGACTACAATGGAGACTTAACTTCTAAAGAAGCAGGATCTATTGGTGGTGAAATGGTTAAAAGAATGGTAGAAAAGTACGAACAAAATTTATAGTAATTTTCGCAGAAAATTATTTAGTTCCTTAACAAAGCTTATAAGAATTCCGAAGAAATTTAATTAATTCTTCAAACAAAACTTATAATAAGTGCTATAAAATTATATTAATTTTTTAATATAATTATACACTTAAAATCTACCATACATTAGTTTTAGAGGAGCTTTAACAGCTCCTCTTCCTTTATTTCTATTTATTATTTAAAATCTTACCTATGTTCCACTGCTCCTATTTACCGCTTTTGCACTGTTTCTATGTTTCTATGTTTTTATGTTTTTATGCAGCAATGTTTCACTGTTTCACTGTTTCTCAGTTCCGCTGTTCCACTGTTTCACTGTTCCAAAATAGCGCTGTTCTTATGATTTTTTAAAACTTAACCTAAATAAAAAGAGACTTTTATACCAAATGTTTAGCATAAAGTCTCAATTATCTTTTACTTAATCCGATAGCTAGCTCCTGGATTAGTTCAACTAAATTCAGCTGGAGCATAAAACTCCACCTGAAAAGTTTCACTTTATAAATCTTAGTGATTCAATTTTAGCTTGTATTGTTTTGTTTCCGTTATATTCATTAATTAATGGATAATAAACTAAAGCACACTTTATATTGCAATAACTACTAGTTTCAATTTCTAATGCTTTAACTTCTCCAAAGTGTCTATTTAAAAGTTTTCTAAATTCATCACCAATATTAAATGCTATCCCAGTTATAGTTGTATTATCAAAAGAGAAGGAAACTCTTATTGAATTACGTTCATTTCCTATAAACCATATTCTTTTTAAGTATACATCTTTTTCTCCAAATAAGGGTTTAGGATTCCCTTTCCCAAAAGGAGCTAAAGCTTCAATTTCTTCTATAAGCCAATAATTTAAATTTCTAAAAGGGAGATGCATATCTATTCTTATTTCTGGTAGCATATCCTCTTCTGTTAACTCACAGTTATTAAGTAAAGCATCTCTAAGCTTAGGCAGATTTTCCTCTCTTACTGATAACCCTGCTGCCATAGGATGTCCACCAAATTTTTCGATAATGTCACTACACTTTGTTAATTCTTTGTGCATATTATATTTTTCAATACTTCTACCAGATCCCTTAGGCATTTCTTTTCCTGAAGTCATTACTATAGCAGGAGCATTATATCGCTCTCTTATTCTTCCTGCTACAATTCCAGCTAAACTTTCATGTATACTAGGCTCATATACAAAAAGAACCTTATCTTTTTCATAACCCTTATCTCTAATAATATCTATAACTTTTTCTAAACTTACATTGGTCATCTCTTGTCTTTCTCTATTAAGAGTCAATAATTTTTGCGCCAATTCATTACTTGCTTTTTCATTGTCTGACATTAATAATTCTAATGCCAAATCTGCTGTTTCCAATCTTCCTGTGGCATTTATACAAGGACCTATAACAAAACCTAAGTGATATTCATTTAATATTTTATCCTGTAGATTATTTGCTTTAATTAATGATTTAAGGCCTAAATTTTTAGTGTTATTTAATCTTTTTAAACCTTCTTTTACTATTATTCTATTTTCATTAACTAAATCAACAACATCACAAACTGTAGCTATTGCTGCTATTTCAACTAAATCTTCAACTCTAGAGGTAGCTATTCCCAATTCCTTACACAAACACAAGATAAATTTATATGCAATTCCTGCTCCACAAAGATTTTTAAAAGGATAGGAACAATCCTTTTGCTTAGGATTTACTATAGCATCTGCTGGAGGTATTTTTTCTTCATTTCTTCCATCTTCTAACTCCACAAAAGGTATATCATGATGATCCGTAACTACAACCTTCATTCCAAGACTTTTTGCATATTCAACTTCATTAAAAGCCGATATACCATTATCACAGGTTAAAATTATCTCATAACCTTCTTTATATAGCTCACCTATTCGTTTTTCATTCATACCATAACCTTCATTTTCTCTATGAGGTATATGGTATGAGACCTTAGCTCCACACTCTTTTAGTCCTTTTAATAATATGTATGTGGAACTTACTCCATCACAATCATAATCTCCATAAATCAGTATAGGCTTCTTTTCAAGAACATACTTCTTTATTATATCAATGGCAAGGTGCATATCTTTCATCATAAACCCATCTTGAAGATCATCTACAGACCCATTTATAAATAAATCAATATCTTTACTTGTTGTTATACCTCTATTAGATAAAATCTTCCCCATAATAGGATTTAATCCTAATTCCTTATAAGTTGGCTCCTCTATCTTTTTTTCCTCTCTCATTATCCATTTTTCTTTCATTTCTTCTCCTTTAGTATAAAATCTCAATAGACGGATTATTAAGAACCTTTTTAACTACATTAACAATATCCACCTGATTTATGCTTTCTAGATTATATTTAAAGTTTAGACTTTCTACTCCCTTATTAAACATAACCTCATTTGTAGTTATATACTTTGCTAGTTCAACTGAACGTTCTAGCCAAAACTCTCTTTTTAATATTAATCTTTTTTTCAAAACATCAATATCTTTTAGAGACAGCTTTTCTAAGTTTTCAACAGATTTTTTTAAGGTCTCATTTATTGAGGAAATAGTTTTATTAATATTTTCTTTTGAAGTGGAAGTATTTATTGAAAAAACTTCTATGCCTTTTTCTTTTTTAACAGATGAAGATATATCATAAGCATATCCATTTTTAGTTCTAACTTCTTCAAAAAGTAAAGAACTCATTCCTTCCCCTATAAATAGTGAATATAGGCTTAATGCTTCTAACTCTTCGTAAGTTAAGTCATTTATGTTAAAAATATATTGTATTTTAGCTCCATTAAAACCTTGAACCTCTTTATAATAGGTTCCTGACTTATTATTTTCTTCTGGAAACTTTGGCTTATTATATTTACTACTTTTAATAGTGAAGTTTTTTAATATAGCTTTTATATCATCAATTCCTAGTGAGGATATTATGGTTATTACACAATTATCTCCTAGGTAATATTCTTCATAAAAGTTTTTAAGTTCTTGTAAGCTAATGTTTTTTATAGATTCTTCTTTCCCTATAATCATTTCCTTAATTCTTTTTTGATTATAGGAATTATAAAATAGTTCATCTTCGCAATATTGCTCGAAATCTTCCTTCCACTCTTTCCATTCCTGAAGTATTACATCCATTTCTTCCTTGAAGCCTTCTTTTTTAAAGCTTGGCTCAATAATTATATCTCTAAAAATACTAAATCCTTCTTTAAAATCATAGGAAGAACAACTTCCATAATATATTGAGTAAGGATAGTTCGTCATAGCATTATTGAAGGCAAATATCTTATCTAAACTTATGTTTATTTCTGCTTCAGTTCTGTTTTTAGTTCCTTTAAACAGCATATGTTCTAATGCATGAGCTACACCATAATTATAACCAATCTCATTATTTGCACCAGCTTCAAAGCCTATACAAAATGAAGTCATATCTCCTTGTATTTGATTATATATTACTCTGACACCATTATCTAATTTAAATCTTTCCATAACATATCTCCTGTTATTAAATAAAAGAAACCTTGCTTTAGCAAAGTTTCTTTTATGACTATATTTTTTCTTTAAGCAAGTTATAAACCATGCCTTCTTTTAAGTTTTCTGCCTTATCTTCTGCACCGAAGTAATTTAATATCTCATATGCAAAAGCTAATGTTGTTGCAGGACCTCTACTAGTTAAGATGTTTTCATCTCTAACAACTAAGTCCTCTTTATATAAGCTATGTTCTAATTCGTCTTTAAAGCTTGGATATGAAGTTACACTTCTACCACTAACTATGCCAGCCTTTTCTAAAACTATTGGTGCAGCGCAGATAGCTGCAACTAGTTTACCAGAGGCATAAAACTCTTTAACTAGTTCTATAACTTTAATATCTTCCCTTAAGTTTTTAGCACCAGGCATTCCTCCTGGTAAGATAACTCCATCATAATCAAAGAAATTACCCTCTGTTATACTTTTGTCTGCCTTTACTACAATGTCATGAGATCCTCTAACTTCTAATTCCCCTAATGCTACCATGTGACATTCGAAATCTGCTCTTCTTAAAACATCCACAACTGTTAATGCCTCAATTTCTTCGAATCCATCAGCTAACATAATTATAAGTTTTTTCATAAAAACCTCCTCTTATTTGAAAACAACCTCTTTAACGCTATCTTCTAGTACTATGAGCATTAAGCTATTTCCTCTTCCTGCTCTGTTTTGAAGTTTTAACTCTTCTAAGGCTACTTCCTTCTTTTCCTTATTTTTTGAAGTAATAATCAGCTTTTTAATATAATTATACCCACATTTTTCGCCATTTACAATTAGGGTTGATAAACATTTTCCTGATACTACCTCATCTTCATCTTTTAAGGATATCCCTGTAACTCCTGATGCTAGTTTTCCCATAGCATTTACTGTATTACCTTCAAACAATATTCCCATAGCTTTTTTCGTTACTATAAGTATATTAGGGTTTTCCCCATCTATTGAGGTTGATACAATACTATCTTTAGTTGTTTTTAATTTGTATCCTTGCACATTATTATAATCTCCTTTAAATTCTTTTAAAGAAGTTTTCTTAATTAATCCATTTTTAGAGAAGAAGTATACATATTCTTGTTCATAATATTCACTTACAGATACTATGTTAATTATTTCCTCCTCTTTATCAAAGGAATCTACTAATTTATCAAGATGTATTTCATTTATCTCTTGAATCTGTGCTGCTTTTAGTTTAAAAACTTTACCAAGGCTTGAGAAAATCAATATATCATCATTTGTATTAGTGCGAGCTTTCATTAGTGATGCTGGAAGTTTACCATCTTTACTTATTTTTATATTACCTTTTTTATCTATTCCAACAATAAAGTCTAAAATATTATATTCACTTACATATTCAGTTTTAACTATCTCATCTTTTCCCGGAAGTAAACACAGTGCTTGAGGAATAATATTTCTCTCAACTGCTTCAAGTTTAGGTTCTTCAACTGTGAAAACTAATCCATTTTTAGTTTCAATTTTTAAAAACTCTTCTTGTTTATTTTCTTCTATGCGTGTTACGTTTAAAAGCTTATCACCATCTTTTAATTTAAGAGCTTGAAGTTTTGTATATCCACTTATAAATTTATCTAAAGTGCTCTTTTTTATTCCACCATTAGTGGTTATAAACTTAAATAAATTATTAGGTGTAAAGTTATCTATTGAAAAAGCTCCTACTATGTTTTCTTTATCTAAATTGATGGTTTTTATAATTTCATCTATTCTAACGCCCTTATCTTTCCACTTCATATCTGGAATAGCATCTATTTTTACTTGATACATGTATCCAGTGTCCGTAAATAAACCTAATGAATCTCTGGTATTACCATTTAAAGTATATGTTAAGAAGTCACCTTCTCTATACTCTATATCCTCTGGATCAGCATTAATTCTAGCATAGGTTTTTAAAGGAATTCTTTTAATAAATCCATCCTTAGAAAGCGTTATAACAACATCCTCTACCACAATTAACTCTTCTATATCTATTTTACCTTCATTTTCATCATGGATGATTTGAGTTCTTCTTGGATTTGCAAACTTTTCTGATACTTCTAAAAGCTCTGCTTTAATTACTTTTAATAATTCTTTTTCTTCTGCAAGAATCTTTTTTAATTTCTTTATTGTTTTTTCAAGCTCTTTATATTCTTTTTCAAATATATTTATTTCTAGCCCTGTTAATCTATATAACATCAATTCCAATATAGCTTCAGCTTGAGGTTCTGTAAATCCAAATTTATTTATAAGATTTATTCCAGCATCCTTTTTAGACTTGGAAGCTCTTATTGTTGCTATTACCTCATCTAAAACATTAATTGCTTTTATAAACCCTTCAACTATGTGGAATCTCTTTTCAGCATTTTCTAATTCCTTTGTGGTTCTTCTAGTTATTACTTCTTTCTGATGATTCACATAATGAGTAATTATAGATTTAACTCCTAGTGTTTCTGGTTTTCCATCTGCTAGTGCAACCATGTTAAAGCTAATATTACATTGAAGATCTGTTTTCTTAAATAAATATTTTAATATTTTATCAGCTGCCTCTTCATCTGAAGCTTTTCTTAATTCTATAACAGCCCTAATACCAGTTCTATCTGATTCATCTCTAATATCTGTTATAGCTTCTAAGGCTTTAGCATGTCTCTTATCACCAGTCATTTCAGATATTGTTTGAAGTAACTTCGCCTTATTTCTTCTAAATGGGAATTCTGTTATTACAATTCCTACTCTTCCATTCTCTAGCTTCTCAATAGAAGTTTTAGCTCTTAGAACTACCTTTCCCTCTCCAGTTTCATAGGCAGTTTGTATAGATTCTCTACCTATGATAACTCCTCCAGTTGGAAGATCTGGTCCCTTTATGTAATTCATAAGGTCCTTTGTTGTTATTTCATTATTATCGATATAGGCTAAAGTTCCATCAATTACTTCTTTTAAGTTATGTGGAGGTATATTTGTTGCAAGACCTACAGCTATACCAAATGTCCCATTTACTAAAAGATTTGGATATTTTGCAGGCAACACCCTTGGCTCCATTTCACTATCTGAATAGTTAGGAACCATTTCCACAACATCTTTATCAATATCTCTTAACATTTCCATAGCAATTGGTGCCAGCCTAGCTTCTGTATAACGCATTGCAGCCGCCCCATCACCATCTATAGAACCCCAGTTTCCTTGTCCATCAATCAATGGTTCTCTAGTAGTAAAGTTCTGAGCAAGTATTACCATTGCATCATATACAGATGAATCTCCATGAGGATGGAATTTACCTAATATATCTCCAACTATTCTAGCTGACTTGTAGTAAGGTCTATCTGGATATGCTTTTAATAAATATGCTCCATATAATATTCTTCTATGTACAGGCTTTAAACCATCTCTAACATCTGGTAAAGCTCTGTCTTTGGCTACTTCTATAGCATATGGCAGGTAATTATCTGGCATTGCTTCTTCTAAAGGTACTCTAACTATATTATTATCCTGTGGTATTTCCGTCTTCTTTTTAGCCATTCCCGTCACCCTTTCTTAAAACTCTCCGTACTTATACATATATTTCTTTCTTGGTTCAACTACATCACCCATAAGCAATGAAACCATTTTTTCTGCTTTTGCTGCATCATCTATAGTAACTTGTAAAAGGGTTCTAGATTCAGGATTTAAGGTTGTTTGCCATAATTGCTCTGGATTCATCTCACCCAATCCTTTATATCTTTGTATAAGAGCACCTTTACCTATTTCTTTTTTTGCTTTTTCTAGTTCCTCATCTGAGTAGGCATATTTATGAACTTCTCCACTTCTAGTATTTTTATATACTTTATATAATGGAGGTTGTGCTAAATATAAATGCCCGTTTGCTATAAGTGGTCTCATATATCTATAAATGTATGTCATCCACAAGGTTCTAATATGATATCCATCAACATCAGCATCACTCATGATTATAATTTTATCATACTTCATATCTTCTTCTTTATAGTTATCTAAAGTTCCTGTTCCTATTGCTGTATTAAATATCTTAAGTTCTTCTGAAGCTAAAACATTCTCTAGTTTCTGCTTTTCGGTATTCATTATTTTACCTTTAGATGGCATAATAGTCTGGAATCTTCTATCTCTTGCTTGCTTAGCAGAACCACCAGCTGAATCTCCTTCAACTACAATAAACTCGTTAACAGTTTTGTCTCTCATTGTACATACAGCTATTTTTCCGGCTAATGGAGCTGTACCTTTTCCTATTTTCTTTCTTTCGGCTTCATTAATCTTTTTTATTTTCTCTCTTCTAGCTGCTGCATCTAAAGCGTTATTAATAATAGATGTTGCAATCTCTTTGTTATCCTCAATCCATTCACAAAGTTTAGTATAAGCTAAATCATTCATCATGGTATAAGCTTCATTATTGCCTAACTTAGTTTTTGTTTGTCCTTCGAATATAGGATTTGTTATTTTTATTCTTACAATAGCAGTCATACCTTCTCTTAGGTCATCACCTTCAAAATCCTTATCCTTTTCTTTAACTAAATTAAGTTTTTTAGCCCATTCCTTAAAGGCCCTAGTCATTCCTGTTTTAAATCCAGTTTCATGAGTACCAGCTTCTGTTGTAGGTATATTATTAACATAGCTAGCTATATATTCTGTTGTAGAGTCTGTAAACTGAATACATATCTCTCCATACATATTAATGCTTTGAGCGCTTCTTTCTCCATCGAATATTATTGGTGATGGATGAAGTGGAGTCTTACTCTCATTTAAGTATTCTATAAAATCTAATAGTCCTCTTTCAGAATAATATTCTTTTACTACAGCTTCTTCTTTTCTTTCATCTCTAAACTCTAATCTAATTCCCTTATTTTGAAAGGCTAGTTCTTTTAATCTTTCATCTATTACATCAAATTTAAAATCTGTGGATGTAAAAACCTCTGTATCTGGTAAAAAAGTTACCTTAGTGCCAGTTACATTACTTTTTCCTACTTCTTTTAAAGGATGAACTGGAGTTCCAGGCATATCCTTTTTTAATTCTTTGTCAAAGGTATATTCAAATCTTTGAAGATACTTTTTACCCTTTTGACTAACTTCAACTTCTAGCCATTTTGATAATGCATTTACTACAGCTGCACCAACTCCATGAAGTCCTCCTGATGTTTTATAGTTTTCATTATCAAACTTTCCTCCTGTGTGAAGCTCTGTATACACCATCTCCACACCTGACTTCTTTTTTATAGGATGTATTCCTGTAGGAACACCTCTCCCATTATCTATTATAGTAACGCTTTTATCTTTATTTAAAACTACAGTAGCTTTATCACCATATCCATTTGATATTTCATCAATTGCATTATCTAGTATCTCCCATACACAATGGTGCAAGCCTTTGCTTCCTGTAGAACCTATATACATTCCTGGTCTTACTCTAACTGGTTCCAATTTCTCTAAAGATGTTAAAGAGGTCACATCATACTTATGCATACTACTTTCTTTACTCATTCTTCCCCTCCGTACTTCCTCATTAAGTCATAAATTTATATTTTAAATTATTATCTACACTTTAAGATATTCGAAATTTTTATTAGTTTATTTATAATATGTTCACTAGATAGTAAAAAATATACCTAATTTTCTCCCCTTTGTCAAACGGATGTTCTGTAAAATTATGTTATTTTATTTATTTGCAAAATAAAACCCAATGATTTACATTGGGTTAACAATCAATTAAACATCATAAATGCCTATTTGTCTTACGTGTTTTGTATGACTCCACTCTTTATTGTTCTTGTTTAATATACCTTGAATGGTTATAGGTATCCAAGTTAAAGTATAAATGGCATACAATAAGTATCTAAAGAAAGCTAAGAAACCCTTTTTGCCTAATAATACAAAGGAAATAATAAAAAATCCTATTGTATAAAGCGCATGAACTCCAGTAATAATATACATATTTTTAACGCCATCTAACAATACTGGGAAAATAAACGCATTAAGTGAATATGCTGCAAAAACCGCAAGTAATTTTCCTGAAACCTTTTTATCCTTAAATAATACAAAAGGGGTAAATAAAAATTGTACCATCAAGAAAATTCCCCATACAGTATTACTAAATAGACTCTTTATTTCAAATATATTCAATCCACTTTCTACATTGGCTTGCAAGAATGACAATCCTAATGATATTCCTAAAAGTAGAACTACAAAAGGTTGTGCAACATATAAAGCACAATCAAAAGCTCTAAAGTCTCTATCTTTTATTGCTTTTTTAACAAGTCTTGTGAAAAATCTTGTTGCAACGTCTGCAAATCCTTGCATCCATCTTTTTCTTTGACTCCAAGATTGTTTTAAAGTAAGTGGTTTTTCATCATATATTATTGCATCATGAGCCCAACCAACTCTTTCGTTATTTAAAATAAGCTTACAGCTAAATTCCAAATCCTCTGTTAGACAAGTTGCACCCCATCCAAGCTTCTTAAGAATATTTATGTCTATTGCGAAACCTGTTCCACCAATTTGGTTAGATAAACCTAAGTTTTCTCTTGATAATTGGAACATTCTATTTTGAGACCAAAATGCTATAGAATAAGCGCTTGCAATCCATGAATCTTCTGGGTTTTTAGAATCAAGATAGCCTTGGACAACTTTAAATCCTTCATTCATCTTAGCATTTATTTCTCTTAAGAACTCTGTTGAAACTAAATTATCCGCATCAAATATAGCAACTGCATCATAGTTCTCTTTCATTTTGAATATTTTATCAAACATCCATTCAAGAGCGTAACCTTTACCTCTTTTTTCTTTGTCATTTCTTTCAAAAACTTTAACACCATGTGCTCTAGAAATTTCAGCTGTTTTATCTGTACAGTTATCTGCAATTACAAATACATCATAAAGCTCTTTTGGATAATTAAGCTTTCCCATGCTGTCCAGCAAATTACTAATAACAACTTCTTCATTGTGAGCTGCAACTATTAACGCATATTTCTTATTTGCTGTATAATCCTTCTCCTTATTTTTTCTAAAAAGACCAAATACCGCTATTATCAAATAGTATCCAGTAATACAAAATACAAATATTTGAAATATGCCAGTAATGACTGAAATGTAGTATTCCATCCTACTCACTCCTAAAATTATATTTAAATTCATGTACATCCAATTTTATTTCCATTTAAAAAATTAATTGTCTATTCCATTTATGTACCCCTACTAATATATTGCATAGTATAAAAAAAATCAAGTGCTCTCTTACTCTCAAGTATGTATTATTTTTCTTATATTTTTCTTAAAAAACTATTGCAATTTAATTAAAATATGATAATATTTTTAAAATTTATACTGATTAAATCAAAAATAATAAAATACACTTTATATTTTTGATAAGTTAAAAATTAATATAATACATATATATTAGTATTTGAACAATAAGAATGCTGGGAATTCCATATGTAAACTTTTTATGTTTAGTTTTATGTCTAAAGAAATTCATTCCACCTATTATTCCTAAACTTCCTCCAAACATAGCTATTAAAAATATAGTACTTTCTTTAGTTCTCCAATTCTTTTTTATAGCTGCTCTTTTATCTTTCCACATTATGATTAATCCTATTAAATTTAATATAAAAAAATATATATAAATATGTTTATTCAAAACAATACCTCTCTATAAACGAAATAATTTATTATTCCTTCTCTCTTAAGGATAGGCTAAAATTTTATTAAATTCCACTACAAATTTCTTAAGATTTTTTATCAAATGAAAAAATGCTGTATCTTTAAACTTAAAGATACAGCATAAAATTTATACTACCCCTTGTGCTAACATGGCATTAGCCACTTTTATAAAACCTGCAATATTGGCTCCAATAATTAAATTATCTTCTTCACCATACTCTTTTGCAGTATTTTTTATATTATTAAATATATTGCTCATTATTTCTTTTAATCTTTCATCAACTTCTTCAAAGCTCCAAGCATATCTCATACTATTTTGAGACATCTCTAGTGCTGAACAAGCTACTCCACCAGCATTTGCAGCTTTCGATGGACCAAATAATATATTATTTTTTAAAAATAAATCTATAGCATCTAATGTAGAGGGCATATTAGCACCTTCTGATACAGCTATAACAGCATTTTTTATAAGTTCACTTGCTCCATGTTCATCTATCTCACCTTGAGTTGCACAAGGAAGAGCTATATCACATTTATTACTCCAAATCCCCTTATAATTATCTACAAACTTAGCTGTTGGTTTATCTTTTATATACTCCTTAATTCTTGCTCTTTTTATTTCTTTTATGTCCTTAAGCATCTTTAAATCAATGCCATTTTCATCATATATATATCCACTAGAATCTGAACAAGCTACTATTTTAGCTCCTAGTTCTATAGCTTTTTCCATAGCATAAATAGCTACATTTCCAGATCCTGAAACGATCACTTTTTTCCCTTTAAAACTTAGTCCTTTATTCTTTAGCATTTCTTCTGTAAAATATACAAGGCCGTATCCCGTAGCTTGAGTTCTAACTAGGCTACCTCCAAAGGTAATACCTTTTCCAGTTAATACACCTTGATCACTCATGCTTTTTATCTTTTTATAATATCCATACATATACCCTATTTCTCTAGCACCAACACCTATATCTCCTGCTGGTATATCCATATCTGAGCCTATATATTTATACAATTCTCCCATAAAAGCTTGGCAAAATCTCATAATTTCATTATCTGATTTTCCCTTAGGATCAAAGTCAGCTCCACCTTTTCCGCCACCTATAGCTAAGCCTGTTAGTGAGTTTTTAAAAATCTGCTCAAACCCTAAAAACTTTATAATACTTTGGTTTACTGTAGGATGAAATCTGATACCACCTTTATAAGGTCCTATAGCTGAATTAAACTGAACCCTATATCCTCTGTTTACATGAATTTTTCCTGTATCATCTACCCAAGGAACTCTAAAGTATATTAATCTTTCTGGTTCAGTTATCCTTTCTAATAAAGCAGCTTCAATAAAGTTAGGATTTTTATCAAATACAGGTGCTAAAGAGGTTAATACCTCTCTTACTGCATCAAAAAATTCTATCTCCCCTGGATTTCTTTTTTTAACTATATCTAATACCGATTCTACATATTCAATACCTTTCATATCTTCCTCCTAGCAAAAAATTGTTATGCCTTAAAAATTTAGAAAGGCTATATGTTACATATCTTAAGCGTCTAAATTAATATGACAATATCCACCTGGATTCTTTTTTAAATAACTTTGATGATATTCTTCTCCATCATAAAAACATTTTAATGGTTCTATCTCTGTAACTATTGGTTTATCATATTTTAATTGTTCTTTTTCTTTATATTCATTTATAACCTCTAAATCTTCTTCATCAATATAATATATTCCAGTCCTATATTGATGACCTATATCTGGTCCTTGTCTATTTAAAACTGTTGGATCTATTATTCCAAAATATTTTTCTAAAATCTTATCTAAAGTTACTTCCTCTTTTGCATACTCTATGTATATAACCTCGGCATGACCAGTTAATCCTGTACATACCTCCTCATAGGTTGGATTTTCTTTATGTCCATTAGCATAACCTACTTTAGTTTCCTTAACTCCATTAATTCTAGAAAAATACTCTTCAACTCCCCAAAAGCATCCTCCAGCTAAAACTATTTTTTTCATAAAAATCACCTCTTTAAAAAATGTTATATTATATTATTATATTATTAAAAAAAATTATAAGGAATACTTTTATGTTTAAAATATATACTAAATTTACTTTATAAAATTAAGGAGAAACTTTTTATGAAAATAGGCTATGCATGTATCCCTTTAACTATCCCCTTTAGAACCAATAGAAGACTATTACTTAAAGACTTTACATATGAAAAAGCTTCAGAAATTATAGAAAGTAATCTTTCAGATTTACATAAAATACTAGAATATAATAAAAAAAGAGAGATTGACCTTTTTAGAATATCTTCAGATATAATTCCTCTAGGAAGCCATGAAATTAATGATTTACCTTGGAAAACCATATTTAAATCTGAGCTAACCTCTATAGGAAATTACATAAAAGAAAATTCTTTTAGAGTATCCATGCATCCTGGTCAATATACCATTATTAATTCTCCAAGTGAAGATATAGTAAATAAATCCATACGAGACTTTGAATATCACACAGATTTTTTAGATTCTTTAGAGCTTGACTATACTCATAAATTAATTTTACATATAGGTGGAGTTTATGGTGATAAGCCTCTTGCTAAAAAACGCTTTATAGAAAATTTCAAAAGACTCTCCTCTTCTGCACAAAAAAGAATGATTATAGAAAATGATGAAAAAAATTATTCTTTAGAAGACGTTTTAGAAATAAGTGAAAAAATTAATATTCCTGTTGTATATGATAATCTTCATAATACTTGTTATGGTAGTAATGACTTAAGTGTCAAAGAAATTTATAAATTAGTACACAAAACCTGGAAAAAAGAAGATGGAAATATGAAAGTTCATTATTCTCAGCAAGCCGAAAATAAAAAAATAGGTTCTCACTCTACAACAATTAATATTGAGGACTTTTTAGAATATTTTAAAGAAGCAAAAGACTTTAATCCAGATATAATGCTTGAGGTTAAAGATAAAGATATATCTGCTATAAAGGTTATTAATTCCCTAAATTCTCTTAAAGGAACTAATACTAAGTCCACAATAACAGAAGAATGGGCTAAATATAAGTATGTTGTTATGGCATATAATTATGAATCTTATAAAACATGTAGGAAAATAATTAAGGATAATGGAGATATATTATCTTTATATAAATATATAGATGAAACTTTAAAAAATCCTTTGGATGAAGGAAACTATATAAATACTTTACATCATGTATGGGGATACTTTAAAGACATCTCAAAAACTCAAGAAAAAAATCATTTCACAAAAATGATGAGTGAAAAAAAGTTTTCTAGTGCTAAAGATTATCTATTTAAACTTACTAATAAATACGATGTTGAGTATTTAAAAAAGGGTTATTTTTTTCATGAAATACCCTAAAATAACAATTAACTATTTCTAATAAATTTCTTTGAATTATTAAATAATATATTTATTATTAATTTATTTCTTTACAAATTGACAATTTTACATATACAATATAAAATAATCAATATAATTAAATATTTATGCGATGAAAAAGAAAAGTAATAATATAATCCTTACAGAGAAGTTGTGTTTGGTGGAAACAACTAGGTTAATATTATGAAGGGAACTTTGGAGTATTTATCTTTTAAGTTGGGCATTTGCTAAGAAGGGTGGAACCGCGGATTATTTCGTCCCTTTATTGGTAAGGTCCTTTTTGTTTATTAAATTTTAGATAGGAGTAGATATCAATGAAAGCAATTTTAACAGTACTAGGACAAGATAAAGTAGGAATTATAGCTGGAATAAGTCATGAGCTTCAAGAATTAAATATAAATATTCTTGATGTCAACCAAACAATAATGCAAGGATATTTTACTATGATAATGATGTTAGACCTAGAAAAAAGCGAAAAATCTTTCGAAGACATAAAAAATTCTTTAGTTTTAAAAGGTGAATCTCTTGGAGTTAATGTAAAAATCCAAAGAGAAGAAATTTTTAATTCCATGCACACACTATAATTGGGGGGTAACTAATGAACGTTAATAATATTTTAGAAACCATAAAAATGATTGAAGAAGAAAAGTTAGATATAAGAACCATAACTATGGGTATATCTTTACTTGATTGCATAGATCCAGATATAGATAAAGCATGCTCTAAAATATATGATAAGATAACTAACTCTGCCAAAGATTTAGTTAAAGTGGGTAATGAAATTGAAACAGAGTTTGGTATTCCTATAGTAAATAAAAGAGTATCAGTTACTCCTATCTCAATAATAGGTGGTGCAACTGATGCAGATAACTATCTTAAGTTTGCTGAAACCTTAGATAGAGCTGCTGAAACTTTAGGCGTAGATTTTATAGGTGGATTCTCTGCTCTTGTACATAAAGGCTACACCAAAGGAGACGAAATACTTATCAAATCAATACCTGAAGCTTTAGCAAAAACTAAAAAAGTGTGCTCCTCTGTAAATGTTGGTTCAAGTAAATGTGGAATTAACATGGATGCTGTTAAACAAATGGGAGAAATAATTAAACAAACTGCTGAACTTACTAAAGATACTCAAGGTTTAGGTTGTGCTAAGCTTGTTGTATTTGCTAATGCTGTAGAGGATAATCCATTTATGGCTGGAGCTTTTCACGGAGTTGGGGAAGCTGATAAAGTAATTAATGTAGGTGTAAGTGGTCCTGGTGTTGTTAAAATTGCTTTAGAAAAAGTGAAAGGTGAATCTTTTGATGTGGTTGCTGAAACAATCAAAAAGACAGCCTTCAAAATAACAAGAATGGGTCAGTTAGTTGCTCTTGAAGCTTCAAGTAGATTAGGGGTTCCATTTGGAATAGTAGATTTATCTTTAGCTCCAACGCCTGCTATAGGAGATTCTGTTGCTCACATATTAGAAGAGATGGGCTTAGAAGTTGTTGGAACTCATGGAACTACAGCTGCTCTTGCACTTCTAAATGATGCAGTAAAAAAAGGTGGAGTTATGGCTTGTGGCCACGTTGGTGGATTAAGCGGCGCATTTATTCCTGTTTCTGAAGATGCTGGAATGATTGATGCAGTTATGAAGGGCTCTTTAAATCTTGAAAAACTTGAAGCTATGACTGCTATTTGTTCAGTTGGATTAGATATGATAGCAATCCCTGGCGATACTTCTGCTTCAACTATAGCTGCAATGATTGCTGATGAATCTGCAATAGGTGTTATAAATAATAAAACAACTGCCGTTAGACTCATCCCTGCTCCTGGTACTAAAGTTGGAGATATAGTTCATTTTGGTGGATTACTTGGTTACGCTCCTGTAATGCCTACAAATAAATTCTCTTCTTTTGATTTCATTCAAAGGGGTGGAAGAATACCAGCTCCTATACATTCATTTAAAAACTAATAAAAATTAAAACCTGACTACTTGAGCACTTAAGTACATGACTACCTGAGTACTTGAGTCCTCAGCTTAATAATAAAATGGGGGTGCAAAAAAATGCCTTTAAAAATTCCTAGCGATTTACCTGCTTTTAATATATTAAAAGAGGAAAATATATTTGTAATGAGTGATTCAAGGGCTGAGTCTCAAGATATAAGACCTCTTAAAATAGCTATTTTAAATCTAATGCCTACAAAAATTTCAACAGAAACTCAACTGCTTAGGCATTTAGCTAATTCACCATTACAAGTAGATATAACATTACTTCAAACTCGTACTCATACTTCTTCCCATACGGCTTCTCAACATTTAGATAAATTCTATAATTATTTTGAAGATGTAAAAGACCAAAAGTTTGATGGATTAATTATAACTGGAGCTCCAGTTGAACATTTGGTATTTGAAGAAGTAAACTATTGGAATGAGCTTGAAGAAATTTTAGACTGGAGCAGTCATAATGTATTTTCAACCTTGCATATTTGTTGGGGAGCGCAAGCTGGATTATATTATCACTATGGAGTTCCAAAATATAAACTAAGTAATAAAGTATTTGGGGTTTACCCTCATGTAGTATACAAAAATAATCATGAACTTTTAAGAGGATTAGATGATATTTTCTATGCTCCTCATTCAAGGCATACAGAAGTATTAAGAGAAGATATAGCAAAAATTCCTGAGTTAGAAATTCTTTCTGAATCTGAAGAATCTGGTGTATTTATAGTTTCTGAAAAGTCTGGGAGAAAGATATTTATAACTGGTCATCTAGAGTATGAAAGATCTACTTTAAGAGATGAATATTTACGTGACGTAAATAAAGGTTTAGATATAGATATTCCTGATAATTATTTCCCTAATAACGATCCTTCAAAACTTCCTTACGTTACTTGGAGAGCATCAGCTAATATAATTTTTTCTAACTGGCTGAATTATTGTGTATATCAAAAGACTCCGTTTAATTTAGAAGATTTAAAATAGAGAAAAACCATTATAGCTTGTACAACCTATAGCTATAATGGTTTTTATTTATATCTTAAACATTTCTAATTCTTTTACTAATTTATCGTTAGCACTTTGTGATTTTTCATCCATCTCTAATATTTCATTAGCATCTTGCAATAAATATGATGTTGTTTCTGTAATATTAGTTATTCCTATGGTTCCTTGATTTGAAGCTTCAGCTATATTTGTGATAACTTCATTTAAGTTTCTAATAGAAGCTAATATTTCTTCTGATGTGCTAGAGAAATCTGTTATTATCTCTTGCATGAAATCAGCATCTTTTGCATAATCTTCACCAGTTACAACAGAAGTTTCATAATCTTTTATAACTATGTTGTTTATGAAATCTATTAGAGCCTTTGAACTTTCCACTAATCTATTAACTGTACCAGTTACTCCAGATGTAACACTTTGTATCTTTCCTACAGCTTCTTGAGAATCTTCCGCAAGTTTTCTTATTTCGTCTGCAACTACTGCAAAGCCTTTTCCTGCTTCCCCTACTCTAGCTGCTTCTATAGCTGCATTTAAGGCTAAAAGATTAGTTTGTGATGTTATTTCTAATATAGACTCTGTTAGTATCTTAACTTTCTCAACTGATTTAGAATCCTCTATAGCAGAAGCTAAGTCATTTTGATGTTTTCTACCTATCTCTGATGCTGTTTCCTTTGAAAGCAATGATTTTTCTTTTAATGAATTTGCTCTCTTTGTTATATCATGAACTATGTTAAGTGAATGGTTAGCTTTATCAGATATACCTTCAAGGGCCTTTTCAAGTTCCTGAGATGATGCACTCATTTCTTCCGTAGATGCACCTGTTTCTTCCATACCTGCTGCTATATGTTCTGTAGTTTCACTCATATCCTTAACTTTATTATGAAGGTTATTTACTAGATTATTTACTGAACTAGATGTTTCCACTGTTACATCTGAACTTTCTTTAACCTTAGAAAGAACTGCTTTAGTATTTCTCTGCATCTCGTCTAGTGCTAAATACATAGTACCAATTTCATCTTTTCTAGTTTTTAATTTTTCTGGAATTTCTTTTCTATAATCTCCTGAGGATATAGTTTTTATGTACTCTACAAATTCTTTTATTGATTTAACTATCCCTTGAGTAACCGCTCTCGTAATTGCTACATTTAAAGCTGCAAATAATAAAACTAATCCAATTATTACCTTTATTATTAATCCCATTTCTTTTTTATTATTCGCTTTAAGAGTTGCTACTTCTTCAGTTTTACTTTTGGATATTATATCTAAAGTACCATCTATAGAGCCTAAGGATTCCGTAGCCGTTATTATATCTTTTTTAACCTTGTCCTCATTTGTAACATAATCTTTTAAATCAATATTTATGTTATTTAATGTTTGCGAACGTGTTTGCAATAATCCGATATAACTTTCCTTTATGCCATAATTATTATCCGTAACATCTTTAATCTCATCATTTAGTTGTTTAAGTTTTCTCTTATAGTCTTCTTGCAAGGATGTTAAAACATTTTTATCTTTATAATTTTGTCCCGCCGATGAAAGTGCTACCCTTAAGTCTCTAGAACTATTGTTTATTTGTACTAACTTTTGTAAGAATACTACATTGTTATTATAAAGGTCATCTATTTTGTTATCTGCAACTTTCAAAAAAACAGTAGATATTCCACCAAATAGAAGCGTTATTATAATTGAACCAATAGAAAGTATTCTTATTTTTTTACTAATTTTTAGATTATCCATCTTACTCCCACCTTTCTTGTAATCTTTTGTTATATTTTATGTATATTTAGAACAAAACTCAGCCAATATGGCTGAGTTAATTACTTTATTAAATTTAAAATTATGGTATTAACTGCAAATGCTGCCATTAAAACAACCGTTATTCGGGCTAACATTGCCTCTCTTGTTCTACCTTTATTCTTTGAAAAAAATGTTTCGCTTCTGCCTTGAATTAATCCACTTAATCCATCTGATTTACTAGGTTGAAGTAATATGGTTATAATTATTCCTAATCCTAATAGCGATTCTAATACTATCAATAGTGTCTCCATTGGGCACCTCCTACTTTCCGTTTAAAATACCTTAGTATATAATAACATAATGCTTCCATTATTACAATAATTATTAATGTTAATCCTAGACTTAAAAAAGGTAATGAGATTAACCCCATTACCTTTAAGAAAAACTATTTTACGTTGAAGAATGCTTTTCTACCTCTGTATTCTGCAACTTCTCCTAATTCTTCTTCAATTCTTAATAATTGATTGTATTTAGCAACTCTTTCAGATCTTGCTGGAGCTCCTGTTTTTATTTGTCCTGCGTTAACAGCAACAACTAAATCAGCTATTGTAACATCTTCTGTTTCACCACTTCTGTGTGATACTACTGCTGTGTATCCAGCTCTGTTAGCCATCTCTATTGAGTTTAATGTTTCAGTTAAAGTTCCTATTTGGTTAAGTTTAATTAAGATTGAGTTTGCAACTCCTTTATTTATACCATCTTCTAATCTCTTAGTATTAGTTACAAATAAATCGTCTCCAACTAATTGGATCTTGCTTCCTAATCTATCAGTTAGTAGCTTCCAACCTTCCCAATCTTCTTCTGCCATTCCATCTTCTAAAGATATTATTGGATATTTTTCTACCCATTTAGCATAGAAATCGACCATTTCTGCTGCTGTTAAAGTTTTTCCTTCATTTTCTAATACATACATACCATCTTTATAGAATTCTGAAGATGCAGCATCTATAGCTATAAATACATCTTTTCCTGGCTCATAACCAGCTTTTTGTATAGCTTCTATAATAACTTCTAAAGCTTCTTCGTTACTCTTTAGGTTAGGTGCAAATCCACCTTCATCACCCACACCAGTAGCATAAGATTTATCATTTAAGATCTTCTTTAATGCATGGTATACTTCAGCAGATATTCTTAATGCATCGCTAAAGCTTGCAGCTCCAACTGGCATTATCATAAATTCTTGTAAATCAACTGAGTTATCAGCATGTTTACCACCGTTTATAATGTTCATCATAGGAACTGGAAGAACTTTTGCATTTACTCCACCTATATATTGATATAAAGGTAATCCAAGATAGTTAGCAGCAGCTTTAGCTACAGCTAAAGAAACACCTAATATAGCGTTTGCTCCTAATTTACCTTTATTGTCTGTACCATCTAAATCTATTAATACCTTATCTATTAAAGGCTGATCAAAAACGTTCATTCCTATTAATTCTGTAGCGATTTCTTCATTAACATTTTCTACTGCTTTTAAAACACCTTTACCTAAGTATTGGCTATTATCTCCATCTCTTAACTCAACTGCTTCATATATACCAGTTGAAGCTCCTGAAGGAACTGCTGCTCTACCTACTGTTCCATCTTCTAGTACTACCTCAACCTCTACAGTTGGAAAACATCTTGAATCTAATATTTGTCTAGCTACTACGTCTACAATCTCAACGTATTGTTTCATAAGAAATTACCTCCTTAAATTTAAATACTCATTTTATTATTTCATTTTGTAATAATAATAATACAGCTATGTTAATTTTAAAACATTTTCGTACTAATTATTACTATAATAATAGTATTTTTCCTTTTTACAGTTATATTATACCTTTTATTTTACATAAATTCAACCAATTGAAATCAATTATCATTTATTTTCATGTTAAACCTTCCTAAAAATTATATTACCTACTTTCTATATTAGTACCAAAAAATAAAAAAGAAGCTATCTCAGATTTTTAATAGCTTCTTTTTTACCTAATCATTTAATATTAAGTTTAAAATATTTATCAATTTTGCTCTTCCACACTTTGGCCACATTTCTATCAAACTCTTTTATATTTTCAAGAAAGCTTTCTAATGCATCTACTCCTTCTAACCCCTTCATTAAATGTCTAGGATATTCTCTTCTTCTTACGTAATTATCTTTTGGATCTATAACTCTTATGTTCCCTTTATCATCAACGTATATATCTCTACATCTTATGTCCAGTTTGGTGAATTTTAGCCTTTTAAACTCCTTAATCAAATCATATAACTGCCTAGATATATCTTTAGTTAAGCCTACCTTTTTGATGTATTTATCTAATCTGATTCCATCTACCATTTCTCTTATAATATAGTAATCTCCGTACTTCGTCATTTTAGGAAAATATTTAGATCCTTTAGCCTTTTTTAAGGTATAGGCTTCTTTTAAACAGATTTTTTTATCATAAAATATCTTTATGATTTTTTTACCAGGCAGTAGATACACAACTCCATTATGTCCTCTGTCTAAATACTCACCTTGTCTAAAGAGCTTTTCAACTTCTTCATCAAAATCTAAGCTGACATCATATTTTTTATCCATACTTATACCCAAATACATTGCTTTATATTTATACTATGCACCACTCCCTTATTTTGACAATTACAATAAATATCTTAAAAGGAATTTATCCATACTTTTTAAAAAAAAGCTATTTACTAAAATTCCCCCAACCCCTTCTATAAGCCTCTTTGAGTATTTATTATCCTCATAGCAAGTTATTATTATTTTATCTAACTCTAGTTCCTTTGCTCTTTTTAATCCATATTCTAATAACATCTTTCCATACCCTTTATTTCTTTCAGATATAGAAACAAAATAACTTACATTCCCTCCAATCACGAGCTGCTCTACTGATGGTTTTTTTCTTAAAACCACATCACCTAAAAATCTTTCACCATCTACTAACCAATAGTATTCTTCACTTTCCCAAACCTTTGAAACTTCTTCCATGAATATTTCAAAGCTACGAACACTATAATTTAGTTCATTATCTTCTTTATTATTTTTGCTATCATTAATTGCACTTATAAAACTTTTAAAATATTTTTCTTGCGGCTTAATAAATTTTTTCATATTTTCTCCTACAATTTTTAATATTCTAATTATAGTGTCTAAATAATAAAAGGTACAGACTATTTTTGTATAGCCTGTACCTTTTAAAACATTATATTTTAGTGTTTACAACTAGATGCTTTACTACAACCAGAGCACCCACTACAACTTCCTCCACTTTTAGAGGATTTATAAGTTCTATATCCTGCAAAACCTATGATGCCAAATACAATAGCTCCAACTATAAATGTAGCCATATTACATCGCCGCCTTTTTTTCTATTGATCCTTCAATAATTTTTGAAGAAACTTTACTTGGTTTTCTAAATAATAAATATATTATTCCTGCAATTAATGCAAATCCTACAGCAGTTCCTATTCCAAAGCTTCCACCTGAAATAAATGATCCTACTTGGAATACAATTAATGCAAGTACATATGCAAATATTGTTTGATAGCTAAGAGCAAAAGCTGTCCACTTTCCTGATTTCATTTCACCACGTAATGCACCTATAGCTGCAAAACATGGAGCACAAATTAAGTTAAATACAAGGAATGAGTATGCAGCAAGTGGCGTAAATGCAGCTTGAAGATTTCCCCAAACCTCTGCACCATCTTCAGCAACTTCAGCAAATCCATAAAGAATACCAAATGTTCCTACTACATTTTCTTTTGCTATTAATCCAGTAAATGTTGCTACAGCTGCTTGCCATTCACCCCATCCAAGTGGTGCAAATATAGGTGCTATAACACGTCCTATACTAGCAAGTATAGAATCAGTAGTATCAACCATTTCCATGCTCCAGCTAAATGAGCTTAAGAACCATACACCAACAGTAGCAAGAAGTATTACAGTAGTTGCCTTCTTAATAAACGCCTTTGATCTGTCCCATGTATGAATAAGAAGATTCTTAATTCCAGGTACATGATATGCAGGAAGTTCCATAACAAATGGTGCTGGATCTCCAACAAAAAGTTTTGTTTTCTTAAGCATAATACCTGATGTGATTATTGCTCCTATTCCTAAGAAATAAGCAGATGGTCCAACCCAAGTTGATTCTGGGAATAAGGCTCCTGCTATAAGAGCTATTATAGGTAACTTAGCACTACATGGAATAAATGTAGTTGTCATTATTGTCATTCTTCTATCTTTTTCATTTTCAATTGTACGTGATGCCATAATCCCTGGAACACCACAACCTGTACCAATAAGTATTGGAATAAATGATTTACCTGATAGTCCAAACTTTTTGAATATACGATCCATTATAAAGGCTATACGTGCCATATATCCACAATCTTCTACTATAGCTAGGCATAAAAATAGTACCATCATTTGAGGTACGAAACCTAATACAGCTCCAACTCCACCTATTATACCATCCAATATTAATGAGTTAAGCCAATCCGCTGTTCCAATTGAAGTTAAGAAGTTTCCTACTGCTGTTGGTATAATATCTCCAAACAATACATCATTAACCCAGTCAGTAGCTAATGTTCCCACCGTAGATATAGATACGTAATAAACTCCAAACATTACTAATGCAAATATAGGTAAAGCAAGCCATCTATTTGTTACAATTTTGTCAATCTTATCCGATGTTGTTTGGTTAGTTTTATTTTTCTTATTAACTGATTGCTTTATAACCTCAGTTATATAATCATATCTCTCACTAGTTATAATACTTTCACTATCATCATCAAGTTTAGCTTCACAAGCTGTTATAATCTCTTCGATTTTATTTTTAACATCACTTGAAAGTACTACTTTTTCTTTAACTTTTTCATCTCTCTCAAATAATTTTATAGCAGTCCAATGAACATTTTCATTATTTAATGGAACTTTTATAATTTCAGCTATTTGTTCTATTGAACTTTCAACATCTTTTGAGAATTTATGAACAACTTGAGTAGTTTTTTTAGCTTTAGCAAGTTCTATAGCTTTCTCTGCTACTTCTTTTGATCCTATACCTTTTAAAGCTGATGCTTCAATAACCTCACAGCCAAGAGCTTGGCTTAATTTTTTTATGTCTATAACATCGCCATTTTTTCTAACGACATCAATCATATTTACTGCCACAACCATAGGTAAACCTATTTCTTTAAGTTGTGTAGTTAAGTATAAATTTCTTTCAATATTAGTACCATCAATAATATTTATAATAGCGTCTGGTTTTTCATTAACTAAATATTCTCTCGAAACAACTTCCTCTAAAGTATAAGGTGAAAGCGAATATATTCCAGGTAAATCTTGTATAATTATATCTTTATAACCTTTAAGTTTACCTTCTTTTTTTTCTACAGTTACCCCAGGCCAGTTACCTACGTGTTGTGAACTACCGGTTAAACTATTAAACATTGTGGTTTTACCACTATTAGGATTTCCGGCAAGAGCTATTTTAATTGACATTTATATCCCTCCTATTGGTGTGTTCTTTAAAGTATATATTAGTAAAAATTAGCTTCCTTAATCTACCTCAATCATTAATGCGTCTTCTTTTCTTAAACTAAGTTCATATCCTCTTACATTAATTTCTACAGGATCTCCAAGTGGAGCTACTTTTCTTATATAAACCTCAGTTCCTTTAGTTATACCCATGTCCATAAATCTTCTCTTAATAGCGCCTTGTCCATGTAGTTTAACAACCTTAACAGATTCACCACACTTAACATCTTTTAATGTTTTCATATTATATATCCCCTTTCTATATAAACATCCTACTTATTACACCATTATTCTGTTTGCCATAGACTTACTTAATGCTATACGAGCATCTTTTACATTAACAATTAAATCACCAGCCATCTCGTTAACCACTGTTACATTTCCCCCTATAACAAACCCAAGATGTTCTAGATGACGTCTAGTCTCATCATTACCTGTGATTCTCTTTATAATATTTGTTTCGCCTACTTTTATCATTGTAATTGGCATACCGTTCACTCCCTTTTCATTTAAAATAAATATCCATAGCCTTTTATCTATATGCAAATGAAAATTCTTTTCAATGATTAAATAATACACCTATAGATAATAATTTTCAATATCTTTTAGTATATTTTTTAACATTTTTATTATTAATATCCTACTTTTTCTTAAGTATACATTTACACACATATATCCTGTAGGAGCTTCTTCTCAAGCTCCATTAGATTCATTTTTATTTAGTCTAAGGATTAGACTGGCGCTGAGGATCACGCCTACCGATTAGGAGTGCACATATATACTGTAGAGACTTCTTCACAAGTCTCGTTAGATTCCTTTTAACCTCTGCCCTGTAGGAGCTTCTTCTCAAGCTCCATTAGATTCCTTTTAACTTCTATCCTGTAGAAGCTCTTCTTTTCAAGCTCCATTAAATTCCTTTTAACTTCAACATAATAAATTACGATATTGCGATATTACGACATTATGATATTACGACATTATGATATTACGACATTACGACATTACGACATTACGACATTCAGACATTCAGACATTCAGACATTCAGACATTCAGACATTCAGACATTCAGACATTCAGACATTCA
>NZ_FQXU01000009.1:137582-184513 GCF_900130055.1 Clostridium intestinale DSM 6191 | reverse complement strand
GACATTCAGACATTCAGACATTCAGACATTCAGACATTCAGACATTCAGACATTCAGACATTCAGACATTCAATAGGTAGTCTACTTTTTTTGCCTACTCTTTATTCACTTTCTGCTTAAATTTTTATTTTTTTATCAGATAGTAGCAATATTCCTAGTATTTAAATATTATATAGAGTACTGCTTTTATTAAATTAGGTTAGTGAGATTAGATGGGAGTTTATATAAAGAAAAAAGCCATCACTTTAAATCGTAATGGCTTTTTTGTATATTATTTTATTAAACTTGTTCCAGTCATTTCTGAAGGTTTTTCTAATCCCATTGCTTGAAGGATAGTTGGAGCTATATCTGAAAGTCTTCCGCCTTCTCTAAGCTCTTTTCCTTCTGACTCATTGCTTACCCAAAGGTATGGTACTGGATTTGTTGTATGTGCTGTATATGGTGTTCCTGTTGAAAAATCTATCATCTTTTCTGAGTTTCCATGGTCCGCAGTTATAAATACAGTTCCATCTTTAGATAAAACTTTATCAACAATTTTACCTAGGCATGTATCTACAGTTTCAACAGCTTTTTCAGCAGCTGCTATTACCCCTGTATGACCTACCATGTCTGGATTAGCAAAGTTTAGAATTACCATATCATATTTATCAGTATCTAGTCTATTAAGTAATTCATCTGTTACTTCATAAGCACTCATTTCTGGTTTTAAATCATAAGTTGCAACCTTAGGTGATGCAATAAGAGCTCTGTCTTCACCTTCATATGGCTTTTCTACTCCACCATTAAAGAAGAATGTTACGTGTGCATACTTTTCAGTTTCTGCAATTCTTAATTGATTTAATCCTTTATTGCTTACATATTCACCTAATGTATTATTAATTCCATCAGCTCTATATGCAACATCTACGCCTTCAAGAGTTTTATCATATTGAGTCATAGTTACAAATGTTAAGTCTAATGTTTCTCTTTGGAATCCATCAAACTGTTTATCATTTATAGCTCTAGTTATTTCTCTAGCTCTATCTGGTCTAAAGTTAAAGAATATAACTGAGTCTCCATTTTTTATGCTAGCAGTTGGGTGTCCATCTTCTAATACAACAGTTGGTAAAACAAACTCATCAGTTTTGTTATCATGATATGAGTTTTCCATAGCTTCTACTGCTGATTTTGCAGTTTCACCTTTACCGTTAACCATAGCATCATACGCTAATTGAACTCTTTCCCATCTATTATCTCTATCCATAGCATAATATCTACCGCTTATAGTAGCTATTTTACCAATAGAGTTTTCTTTCATGTAGCTTTCAATTTCTTCTACAAAGCCTTTTCCTGATGATGGAGGTACATCTCTACCATCCATAAATCCATGTAGGTAAACTTTTGTTAATCCATTATCTTTAGCTAATTTTAAAAGACCTTTTAAATGATCTATATGTGAATGAACTCCACCATCTGATAATAATCCTAAAAGATGTAATGCAGAATCATTTTTCTTAGCATTTTCTACTGCTTTTAATAAAGCTTCATTTTTGAATAAGTTACCTTCTTCTATTTCTTTTGTTATTCTTGTTAATTCTTGATAAATTATTCTTCCAGCACCAATATTTAAATGTCCAACTTCTGAGTTTCCCATTTGTCCACTAGGAAGACCAACATCTAATCCTGATGCTTGTATAGTAGTATGTGGATATTTGCTAAACAATCTATCATAATTTGGTTTATTAGCAATCTCAACAGCATTTCCATCTGACTTTGGTGCGATTCCAAAACCATCTAATATCATTAATAAAACAGGTTTCTTTGCCATAACTACCTCCAAAATAGTACTTATTATTATAAAAAGAAACAAATATTCTCTTTATTTTTTCTAAATTAATTATATTCTACTGATATTAAAAAAACAATAGCAACAACCACTCTTTCATAAGATTGATTGTCGCCATTGTTATTTTCATTTGCAGATTAGTAGTTTACTATTGCTGCAAAATCTGTAGCTACTAAACTAGCTCCACCTACTAAAGCACCATCTATATCTGATTGAGCCATTTGAGCTTTTATTGTATTAGGTTTAACGGATCCACCGTATTGTATTCTAACTTTATCAGCAATTTCTTTTCCAAACATTTCAGCAACAACGCCTCTTACAGCACTTATTGTTTCGTTTGCTTGTTCATCTGTAGCAGTTTTACCAGTTCCTATAGCCCAGATTGGCTCGTAAGCTATAACAACTTTTTCTGCTAAATCAGCTGATAAACCTTCTAAGTCAGCTTTTATTTGAGCTCCAACTACTGCATTAGTTGTTCCATTTTCTCTTTGTTCTAAAGTTTCTCCACAACAAAGAATTGGAGTTAAGTTGTGAGCAAATGCAGCTTTAACTTTTTTGTTTAAAGCTTCATCAGTTTCATTGAAGTATTCTCTTCTTTCGCTGTGTCCTAAAACAACATAGCTAACTCCCATAGCTTCTAACATTCCTGGAGCTATTTCTCCTGTGAAAGCTCCTTTTTCTTCAAAGTGCATGTTTTGTGCAGCAACTTTGATGTTTGAACCTTCTACTGCTTTTAATACAGCATCTAAACAAACAAAAGTAGGGCAGATTACTACATCACAAGTAGCATCCTTTACTAATGGTTTTAATTCTTCTACAACTTTTACAGCCTCAGCTGGAGTGTAGTGCATTTTCCAGTTTCCTGCTATTATAGCTTTTCTCATTCTATTCACCTCTAAATATTTAATTATTTATCGTTTAAAGCAACTATTCCTGGTAATTCTTTACCTTCTAAGAATTCTAAAGAAGCTCCACCACCTGTAGATATGTGAGTCATCTTATCTCCAAATCCTAATATATTTACAGCAGCAGCTGAGTCTCCTCCACCTATAACTGTAGTAGCATCTGATTCAGCCATAGCTTTAGCTACTTCAACTGTACCTTTTGCAAAGTTTTCAAATTCAAAAACTCCCATTGGTCCATTCCAGATAACTGTTTTAGCTTCTCTAACAGCATCAGCATATATCGCTGCAGTCTTAGGTCCGATATCTAATCCCATATGTCCTTCTGGAATATTTTGATCTTCAGTTACTACTGGTGTAGCATCTGCTGAGAATTTATCTGCAACTATGTTATCTACTGGTAATAATAGATTAACTCCCTTAGCAGCAGCTTTATCTATCATTTCTTTAGCATATTCAACTCTATCAACTTCTACTAAAGATGTTCCGATTTCATATCCTTGAGCTTTTAAGAATGTATATGCCATTCCTCCACCGATTATTAGTGTATTAACTTTATCTAAAAGATTGTTAATAACAGCTATTTTATCTGAAACCTTAGCTCCACCTAATATAGCAACAAAAGGTCTAACTGGAGCATTAACTGTTTCTCCTAAGAATTTTAATTCTTTTTGAATTAAGTATCCACAAGCTGAAACTGGTACAAATTCAGTAACTCCAACTGTTGAGCAGTGAGCTCTATGTGCAGTTCCAAATGCATCATTTACAAATACGTCAGCTAATGAAGCTAATTCTTTTGAGAAAGTTTCAACGTTTTTAGTTTCTTCTTTTCTGCATCTTGTGTTTTCAAGAAGAACAACGTCTCCTTCATTCATTTTTGCAACAGCAGCTTTAGCATTTTCTCCTACTACTTCTTCATCTCTTGCAAATACTACTTCTTTTCCTAACATTTCGCTTAATCTTACAGCAACTGGTGCTAATGATTTAGAAGCGTCTTTTCCTAAATGTGAGCAAAGAATAACTTTTGCACCATTTTCTATTAAATATTTTATTGTTGGTAGTGCTCCAACTAATCTATTTTCATCAGTTATAACGCCATCTTTTAGTGGAACGTTAAAATCGCATCTTACTAATACTCTTTTACCTTTAACTTGGATATCTTCAATAGTTTTTTTGTTAAAACTCATTCTTTTCACCTCATAATATTTCTTTATTTTAAAACAGTCTGGTTTATAGCCTTATACTACAAAACCAGACTTATTTTTAACTTTAAAAACTTAAAACTAAATACTTAAATTATTTTAAGAAGTTAGCGAAATGTTTTATAGTTCTAACCATTTGGCTAGTGTATGAATTTTCATTGTCATACCAAGCAACTGTTTGAACTTGATATAAATCTTCTCCAATTTTTGAAACCATTGTTTGAGTTGCATCAAATAATGATCCAAATCTGATTCCGATTATATCAGAAGATACTAATTGATCTTCAGTGTATCCGAAAGATTCAGTTGTAGCAGCTTTCATTGCAGCGTTAATTCCTTCAACTGTAACATCTTTTCCTTTAACAACTGATATTAAGATTGTTGTAGAACCAGTTGGAACTGGAACTCTTTGTGCTGAACCGATTAATTTTCCGTTTAATTCTGGAATAACTAATCCGATTGCTTTTGCAGCACCAGTTGAGTTAGGAACTATGTTTACAGCTCCAGCTCTAGCACGTCTGAAATCTCCACCTCTGTGTGGACCATCTAATAACATTTGGTCTCCAGTGTAAGCGTGGATTGTTGACATTATACCACTTTGGATTTCTGCATATTCGTTAAGTGCTTTAGCCATTGGAGCTAAGCAGTTAGTTGTACATGAAGCAGCAGAAATTATGTTATCTTCTGCAGTTAATATATCATGGTTTACATTGTATACAACTGTTGGAAGGTCATTACCAGCTGGAGCTGAAATAACAACTTTCTTAGCACCTGCAGTGATGTGTGCTTGAGATTTTGCTTTAGATACATAGAATCCAGTACATTCAAGAACTACGTCTACTCCTAACTCTCCCCATGGAAGTGTAGAAGCATCAGCTTTTGCATATATTTCGATTTCTTTTCCATTTACAACGATAGAAGATTCTTTAGCTTCTACTGTTCCTTCGTATCTACCTTGAGATGAGTCATATTTTAATAAGTGTGCTAACATTTTAGGATCAGTTAAGTCGTTGATTGCAACAACATCATATCCCTCTGCTCCGAACATTTGTCTGAACGCAAGACGTCCAATACGACCAAATCCATTAATTGCTACTTTAACATTTGCCATTGAAATTTCCTCCTAAAAGATATAGATTTATTTAAAATATTTATAAAAAATATTTTATACCATTTAAGTTTGCTTAAGCTAAGTGAGTATTATTCATTAGCTCTAAAATATTCAAGCAGTCCTAACGCTGCACCTTCATCTGTTACTAATACCCCATATTCATTACAATTCTCTGTAGCAAGTATTGCTTCAACTTTATTATTTCCACCAGCTACTGAAATATGAGTTTTTATCTTTTTGGCAACATCGTAATTTATACCTATAGAATTAGATACAAAAACTACTTCACCTTCTTTATTAAAGTAACATCCAAAAGCTTCGCCTACTGCTTCTAATGATTTTAATTTTTGTTTATCCTTTTGTGATAAACCTCTTTTTTCAGCCATTTCATCTGCTATTCCTATTCCATATATAAGAACGTCAGCTTTATGAATGTTTTGAATAATGTCTTTTATTTCTTTTTCTTTAAGTAAAGTATCTAAAGCATTTCCACTAATATTCTCTGGAATATGAAGCATTTTATAGCTTCCGTTTAGTTTGTGTGCAAGTTCCGCTGCTAAGGTATTAGCTTGAGTTTCAACTTTTTTACCCATTCCACCTCTTGCTGGAACTACTAAGACATCACTTAGATTGTTTACTTTTGGGAAGTTATGTACAACTTCCTTTATTGTACTTCCTCCAGTTATGGCTACTACGTCTTTATTTCTTATTATTTCTCTTGCGTAGTTAGCTGCTGCTTTACCTAATTCTTTAATTATAGAAGCATCTGCTTCTATATCACCTGGGACAATGATGACTTTTTTAAGCTTAAGAATCCTACATATCTCATCCTCTAGTTCAGCTAAGCCTTTAATTTCATGGAGAAAATCTTTTAGCTCTTCCACTACTGTTTCTCCCTCAACTGTAACGCTCATTCCGGGAGTGTTTATCTGGATAAGATTTTGTGCCTTTAAAAAATTCACTTCTGTCCTAACTATTCTTTCACTTAAATTTAGCTTGTTGGCTAAAATTCTACGCCCTATAGGCTGATAGTAATATATAGTTCTTAATATATTGTACCTTTTTTCTAGAACTTCAACTAATTCAGGGACAATACTTTTAAGTAACTTTAAAATGTTTTGCAATTCCAACACTCCTTTGGTACGCCTATGTCCCACTTGAAACTTTTATGTCCCACATCTATTATTATAAAACACTATAATTAAATTTGAAAGAGATTTTGTGAAAATTTTTCTAAAAAATTATTATTATTACTCAAATAGCAATAAAATATTATATTGCTATAGTATTTTATTGCTATATATTTTAAAATCTTTTTCTTTTACTTGATGATTTAATTCCCATTTCTTCTCTGTATTTTGCAACTGTTCTTCTAGATATATTATACCCTTTGTTATTAAGTTCATTACAAATAACTTGATCAGATATTGGTTTTTCTTTATTTTCTTTATCTACGAGATTTTTTATTTCATTTTTAATGTTTAATATATTTGTGTCTTCTCCACCATCTGTTACTGTTAGCCCTGTAGTGAATAAATTTTTTATTTTAACTGTTCCTCTATAGGTTAAAATAAATTTTTCTTTTATAGCTCTACTAACTGTTGATTCATGAATACCTAATTCTTCAGCTATTTCCTTTAATGTCATTGGTTTTAGGTAACTTTCTCCTTTTTCAAAGTAATCCATTTGCTTCTCTAAAATTTTCTCTAAAACTCTATATAATGTGCTTTTTCTTTGCTCTATACTTTTTATCAAAAACATTGCACCATTAATTTTTTGTTTTACGTAGTCTGTTGCAAATGCATCCTTAGAATTATTCAATATTTCTTTATACATAGAATTTATTGATAACTTAGGTAATACATCATCATTCATAAGTATAAAATATTCTCCATCAATCTTTCTTATTGTAGCATCAGGAATTATAAACTTTACATCATCCCCTGTATAAAATCCTCTTGATGGTTTAGGTTCTAATTCCTTTATAATGTCCCCATACTCTTGAGCTTCTTTAGGCGTAATATTCAAAGCTTTAGCTATTTGATTATATCTATTATCTGCAATGTCTTCTAAATGATTTTCTATTATTTCAAAAAGATTTTCGTCATCAAAATATTGCTTCTCTAATTGTATTGTTAAACATTCTTTTAAATCTCTAGCTCCAATTCCATCTGGTTCTAAAGATTGTAGAGTTTTTAAAGCCTTTTCAACAGTATCTAAGGGAACTTTCAATTCCTTACTTATATCTTGTGTAGAAATATCTAAATACCCTTTATTATCCAAACTCTCTGCTATATAAATACATAAACTCTTATGGAATTCATCTATGTTTAAGTCTATAATTTGCTCAATTAAAAAGTCTTTTAATGACTTTTGAGCTGATATGAATGTAAAAGGTGACACCTCGTCTTCATCATAGCTACCATAACTTTGAGATCCGTAGTTATCTGACTCAAAGTATTTTATCATTTCTTTATAATCATATCTATCTTGTATTTTTACTTCTTCTAAATCCTTTTCATAATTGGTTTCAATAACTGGGTTTTCTGCAAATTCTTTATTTATATACTCTAATAATTCACTTGATGACATCTGTAAGAGCTTAATTGAAAGTTGCATCTGCTGTGTCATAATAAGCTTTTGCTCTTGTGTTAGAGTCATATTAAAATTCATATTCATTCCATCACCCTTAATTCCTTTATATATTAACTATTTTAACTGTTATTACTATAAAAAATCAACCTACGACAACAATATTATTAATTTAAATAAAAGGTTTACAGTAAATGGAATTTATTTCATTGTTTTTATTATTTTATTAAATATTCTTTAATTTGTATTGTCTTTTCAGGTACTATAAATTTTTCTTCTATTATATTATCTTTATAATCATTTATTTCATTCATTAAGTTTTTTGAAATCTTTTGTTCTGTGGAAGGTGCAATATCTATATATCCATCCTTTAACCCTAAAGTAGTTATATAATTTTTGCCGCTTTTAAATGTTCCAGTAGCCACTTCCTTGCATACTTCGTAGGTAGCTTTATCTACTCTTTTTATCATAGATGATATTATTACTGAACTATATTCCTTATATATTTCTGCTTGATCCTGATCTACTCCTATAACATATTTATTTTCTTCCATTGCAGCTTTAAAAACACCTTCACCAGCTTCTCCTACTGCTTGAAAAATTATATCGCATCCATCTTTATAAAGTTCCTTAGCTATATTATAGGCCTTATCTTTATCCTTAAAATCCATGGTATATCTTGCAGTTTCTCCATTTAATAAAGATTCTGAGGCAATTTTATTTACGTTATTTACTCCAGCTGCATATCCTGTATAGAACCTTTCCAAAACATCATCCATATCTCCACCTATAAACCCAACCTTATTACTTTGTGTAAGTCTTCCAGCTAATACCCCTACAAGAAAGGCACCTTCTTGCTCTTTAAATTTTACACTTTTAACATTTTCATTATCACTTTTCCCATCAATTATTGCAAAAATCTTGTCAGAGAAGTCTTTTGATATTTTATTTAATGCCACATTCATATCTTCTCCTGTTACAATAATTAAATCACTTTTATTAGCAAGTTTTCTTAAGTTTTTTTCTATAGCTTCTTTACTATCATTTTCTACTGATACACTTTTTATATTAAAATCCTGAACCGCTTCTAATACACCTTTGTAGGATTGTTCATTAAAATTATTTTCTTTAAATACTCCTTTATCTGATAAGAAACCTATTTTAGTAGTCTTTCGAAGAAAAGTATTTTCAATTATATTACAAGAGCATAGGTTGCTAGAAATCAAAATTATAATTATAAAATAACTTAACCGCCTATTTTTCATTAAAACAAACCTCCTTTAGAGTTAGTTTATCCGAAAAATATTAAATTATTTTCAAATCAAAGTTAAAGAAAAAGACTACTTAGAATTATTATTTAATCTAAGCAGTCTTTTTCTTTAATTAATACTTCCTCTTGGAATGAAAAATATTCCTGCAGCCCCTGGTCCAGAATGTATACCAACAGTACATCCTACCTCAGCCTCAACAAAATTAATATTTTTCTCTATTAGTTTCTCTTTAAGAGCTCCATATATCTCTTTATTTTCTGCATCTAAAATCATTAATGGTTCTCCAGATTCATATCCGTATTCTTCTAACTCTTCAAGAATAATTTTAACAGCTTTCTTACTTCCTCTAACCTTGTCCTTAACAGCCATTTTGCCGTCTTTAACTTCTAATATAAGTTTAATACCTAAAACACTTCCTATAGTCCCTGCTGTTTTAGATAAACGTCCACCTTTAACTAGATATTCTAAAGATTCAAATGCTAAAGAACTTCTTATGTGAGGTATTCTTCTTTCAATTTCATTCTTTATATCTTTTATTTCTAATCCTTGTTCAACTAATTCTGCAGCCTTTATAACTAATAATCCTAGTCCTGCCGTAACATTTCTAGAGTCTATTACAACTATATCTTCACTACCTAACATTTCTTTTGCTATGCAAGCTGATTGATAAGTCCCACTCATATCTGAAGATAAATGAATAGATATAATTTTATAACCATCTTCTAATAACTTCTTGTACGTTTCATAAAATCTTTGAGGTGTAACTTGAGCAGTAGTAGGAAATACATTCCCTTCTCTTATTTTTTGGAATAAGACATTTCTAGTAATTTCAGTTCCGTCTAAATAGCTTTCTTCCCCAAAATTTATTAATAATGGCAATGACTCAATACTCTTCTCTAAAATAATATTATTAGGCAAATCCGCCGTCGAATCAGTAACTATTTTTATTTTATTCATAATTTACTCTCCCTCACTCACTCATCTTAATATATTACTCTACAAAATAAATATCTATAATCCCAAAAAGAAATTTACTTCATCTGAGGAAAGTCCAACTGTTTTAATGCTTCATATGCTATTACGCAAACTGTATTAGATAAATTAAGACTTCTAGTACTAGTATTTATCATAGGCACTCTCATACCTTGTACTCTTTCATGAACCTCCTTAGGAACCCCTGATGATTCCCTTCCAAACATAATAAAATCTCCAGCTTGAAACTTTATTTCATTATAATACTTATCTGCATGTGTAGATGATAAATATATGGTATTATGTCCATACTTAGCCATAAAGTCTTCAAAACTTTCATGCACTTCTAAATCAAGATCTTTCCAATAGTCTAATCCTGCCCGCCTTACACTTTTCTCATCTATAGAAAAACCCATAGGTTTTATTAAGTGTAATTTAGAATTAGTAAGTACGCAAGTTCTAGCTATATTTCCTGTATTTTGCGGTATTTCAGGTTGATACAAAACTATGTTAAGATTCACTCTTTTGTCCCTCCATTTTGAATAATAAAATTTTATTATTCAAGAAAATAAGATGGTAAAGCTAATCCATCTTAAATTTATATTACACTATAGAAATATATTAGTCAAAACACTAAATTATATAATTTATATTTTTCTCATCAAAATATTTCGTAATATTTTCACAAAAGAAATTTTTCATATTATTTATTTCTTCATTAGTATAAACATATTTACCATATCCAAATTGTCCATATTTAAATTTTCTTATTTCTTCATCCATAGGGAGCAAGCTTTTTGGGTAAACGCTTAAAATATTTTCTTTTGCTCTTTTTGTGAATCTATGAGATATTATTTCAAAATTCACTTGATAACCTTTAAATAATTCCCCAATTCTGTTTATAAGTTCTTTATAGTCTTCTTGCCAATTATCATAAAGAAACACAGGCGCTATAATAAATCCTAACGGATAGTTTGCCTTTGCAATTTTATAGGCTCCTTCTATTCTTTCATTTATTCCATTTGTTTTATGTTCAAACTTTCTAATAATGTTATCTGTATTTATTGAGAATCTTATAGTAGTTCTCCCATTATGTTTTAGGTTAAGCAAAGAGTCAACATCTCCATATTTAGTTACAAATCTAAACTTAGTGTATTCGTTACTTCCAAATAACTCTATAGCCTTCTCTAAAGCTCCAGTATATTGTTCTACAGGTATTGGATCAGATGTTGCTGCTCCTTCAAATATTGTTACCTCTGGTTTCCTGTCTTCAACATACTTTAATGCTTTTCCAAAGATCTCATCTAAATTTACATGAATTTTTGTATATGGTCTTTTACCTAATTGAGTATTTAAATAACAATACTCACACATTCCCATACACCCACTTACTAATGGTAACTGATAATGAGCAGAAGGCTTACAGCTTTGAAAATCCAATGTTTTCCTTACGCCTACTACCAGTGTGCTTTTACCTTCTACATACATTTCTCTAGGAGTATTACCTGGAATTCCACTTACTCGTCCTTTTGATATTATTATTTCTTTCTCTTCTTTACGAAATCTATTTAGTAGTTCCTCGCCTAGCTTATATTCTAGAGCCTTTTCTTCCATTATTACTCTACTTGGAATAAACATTTTTATCACCTCAGTAGTAGTATGTATTACTATTGAATTATATATTTTCTTTTAATATAAATTTTCTTATAACTTTTGATACACCTTCTTGGTTGTTAGTAGAAGTTATATAATCAGCCTTATCTTTTATAAATTGAGGTGCATTTCCCATTGCTACACCTAATCCAGCATATTCTATCATTGTTAAATCATTTTCATTATCGCCAATCGCTATTATTTCTTCTTTTTTTATACCTAACTTCTCTCCTAAAATTTCTACACCTTTTCCTTTACAAACACCTTCAGCATTTATTTCTATATTAAGCATATTAGAACTTGATACTTCTATACCTTTAATTTGCTTTAACTCTTCTCTTACCTTTTTAACAACCTCTTTGCTAGTATGTATACTTATACACTTTAAAATTTCAGATTGATTATCAAGCAATACCTTATCCCATTCATTATCTTTTACAGAATATAATTTAACTTTATAATCTGATGGTATTCCTCTTGTTATAAATAGATATATAAATAATTTCTCTAAAATTCCACCACAAAAAATAGAATTATGAGTGTGGAAATTAGGTTTCATTTTATACTTTTTTAGAACCTCTAAGACTTTCTTACAAGTTTCATACCCTATTACACCTTTATAAATCTCTTTATCATTGACATCTTTTATAATAGCTCCATTAGCTGCTATTACAGGAGAATTCAATCCAATGTATTTAGAATAAAAAGCTGCATTATTATATATTCTTCCTGTAGAAATAGCTATTTTCACACCTTTATTTCTTGCTTCTAGCAACACCTTTTTAGTTTCTTCTGTCACCTTTTTATTACTATTTAACAGCGTTCCATCCATGTCTATACATACAAGTTTATAATCCAATATTTAATCCTCCCTTAATTACTCCATATTTTTTTACATCATTATTAAAATTATAATAATTAATTCATATGTTATCCACTTAATTTATTATAAAATTAATATTTTTTATATTTTTAATGTGCAAATTTATTATACGCATTTAGAAAACAAAAAAATCATCAGCTCTAAACCGATGATTTTTTTTTGTTTTCTATTGTTACGTATTAGAATTTTGTTCACTTGTAGTTTGAGTTGCTGGAGTTTCAGTTGAAGGCACTTTATTTTGTACTGCCTTTTTAGTACCCTTTATAACTACTCCATCAACCTTAGTATATTTGTCAGTTGAAACAGTTTCTCTATTTACTTCTTTTCCATTTTCATAAGTTATTAAGTAACTTTTTGCTCTATAACCTACTACTGGACTCTTCTCCCATTGAGTAGTTCCTTCGTTTAAAGTTGCATCCTCTTTTGTTGTGATAGTAGGTTGTAAAGTTTCTGTAGTCTCGGCAATTAATTTATATGTCTTTCCAGCCATACCTTCTTTACTTCCATATATATTAAATATCACATTTCTGTTAGATGTATATGATTCAATATATACAGGAAAATCATATGAATTTTTAAATTTATAATCTAAAAGTCCCCAAGCTACAGTTGCATCAAGACCTGGAAGTGAATAACCTGGAAGCATAGAGTGATTATATCTCTCTGTGGATTTTAAATTCGCCTCCATAGCAGCTCTATATAAGGTTGTAGATACTTGACATATCCCACCACCTACATCTTGTTCAACTCTATCGCCTACAAAAACAGCTGCATTTTTAAATCCTCTAGCAGCACTTCTTTCTCCTACAACCTCATTGTAACTAAATACTTCTCCTGGCATTAAAAGCTTGCCATTACAAAACTTTGTTGCTAATTCAACATTAGAAGCTCTTTCTGAAGTTGAACTGGAAAAATTTGTCTGTGCAGTTGAAATCTTAGAGTTTATTTTCGATAACTCATCTTTAGTAATAGCAGGTTTATCTATCTCTGTAGCAACTACTATTTCTATATCTTTATCTATACTTCCATCTATAACATCTTTTAACTTATTATTAAGTTCATCTTCATTTACTTTTGTGCCATCAACTTCTGGAGTAATTGATATTTTCCCATTACTTATAGATATTGATGCATTTTTTGATCCTGTTTTAACACTATCTTTTATTGAAGTTTTAAATGGTTCTAACTTGGTTTCATCATAATTAAATTCTAATGATAAGTCCTCATTGTGTTTGCCGTCAATCCAAGATTTTTTACTGAAAAAATTAGAACCTTTACCTATAGAAATAGCTTTATCTATTGTTTCTTCTATATTAAATTCAGGACTAATGTCTGAGTATCCTAAAGTAAAAATCTTATCATTAACTTTAACATTTATTTTCTTGGAGTTTATTTTTTCTTCAAAACTATTTTTAAGCATTTCTACTGCTTCTTCTTTAGTTTTTCCTGAAAGATCAACTCCATTAACTTTAATGTTAGGATAGATTTTATCTTCCCACTGTTTAACCCTGTTATTAGATGCTATAGCATATGCTGAAGTAGCAAAAACTCCTAACATAACTACAGTGGCTACTGTAAAAAGTATATTTCTTCTTGCCTTACTTTTAGAACTTTTCTTTTTCTTCTTTTCCTCCATTTAATCTCTCCTTTCTCCCTGTCAATACATTATACTACAAATTTATTTTTCATTAAACTAAAATAGTTTTACAAAAATCTTAATTTATTATTCCAATAACAAAACAAGGTTTACCTAATGGCAAACCTTGTTTCTTAAAAAAATAAATCTGAATCATTAAAATAAATTCTGTCTTCATCCAAAAGCTCTTTTCTTTGATTAGGGTTTATTGTAAATCTTGCCCTTCTCTTAGATATTTCTCTATCTGTATCGAAAGCATGTATTGATATTTCTATAGGCTCACTTTGAGATATTTTTAAATTTCTTCTTGGAATAACCAATCTTGTAGTATTTTTATCCACTGTAGTATAGTATTCTCCATTAATAAAAATATTATATCCAGCTAAATCAGGTTCCCTGTTTTTAGTCCAAGTAACATATATATTGTTTCTATCCATGCTTGCAAACAAACCTTGTACTACAGCTGGTTGCATTAAGTATGCTATATTATCAGGTCCCCAGTTTAAATCACTAGGAGGATTAGCCCCTCTTACAGTTCCAGTTTCTGTCCACTGCCATATTCTCCATCTCTTCCATCCACCAGCATCTGTTGGATAAGGAGGATTTCCAGGGATTTCTTTATACATAGCTATCCATAGCGGCATATCACTCAATGGATATCTTCCATTAACTTTAAAGTCATCATGAATATTTATAAAAAATAACCCTGTGTAAAACATAAGTCTTCGATTAGTTTTGCTTTCAAATCTCTTTCTAAATCTGTCTATCCAATTTACAATTGCTGCAGTGGTCATTGAATCATCTTGTGGCGTTTCTACATCTAAAACTGGAAATAAATCACCATAATCCTTATTTCCAAATCCTTGTTGAAGAGTATTTATAAAGTCATCACATTGATTATCAGCAGTTGTCAAATCATAAGATGGTACTCCGTAATGATAAGCCCCTACTGGTATTCCAAACTCCCTTGCACCCTTTGCAAACTGTAAAAACTTTAAATCTACTCTAAATCTACCTGTAGCTGATCCCGACGACCTTAAGTACAAAAAATCAACTGTACTAGCCAGAACTTGAAAGTTTACACCTTGTGTATACTCATTAATATCAAGTCCAAAAAGACTACGAGGATTTCTATCCTGCATCTTTTGCCTCCACATTTATTACTTTATTACTATAATATAATCTGCATTGTAAAATAGTTACAGCTATTTCACATTTAATTTCACCACAAAAGTTATATTATTACCTACTGATTCTGCCCATATTTTTCCACTATGCATGGTAACTATATTCTTAGCTATAGCTAATCCTAAACCACTTCCGCCAGTATTAGAGTTTCTTGACTCGTCAGTCCTATAGAATCTATCAAATACATTTTTTAATTTATTTCTGTCCATATGGTCTCCCCTATTTTTAACAGAAATAAATACCTCTTTATTAACCATCCATAAAGAAATTTTTACTTCACTGTCTTTGTATGAATATTTTATGGCATTAGTTAATAAGTTTTCAAACACTCTTAACATCTTATCACTATCTAAAAGGACCATTGCTTTTTCTTGAGGATATGATTGGATAACTTTCAATTCTTTCTCTTCAAATAGGGGTAACATTTCATCAGTTAATTGTGATATAAACTCAACAATATTTACTTCCGTTAGATTAAGTTTAATTTCTTGGTTAGTAAGTTTAGTGAATTCAAATAAATCTTCTATTAGTATTTTTAGTCTTTCTGCCTTTGAAAATGCTATATTCAAGTACTCTTTTTTTTGCTCTTCACTATTATATTTCTCTTCCTTAACTAATCCTAAATATCCCATAATAGAAGTTAGTGGTGTTCTTAGGTCATGAGAAACATTAGTAATAAGCTCATTTTTTGTTTTTTCTACTAGTCTTTCTTTCTCTATTTTACTATTTATCTCGTCTGCCATATGGTTAATATTTAAAGCTAAATTTTTAAGCTCATCTTTTCCCTTTTCATTTATTCTATAATTCAAATCACCAGATGCTATAACTTTTAATCCCTTTGATATTTCTTCTATGTATTTCATTTTATTATTTGTAATTCTCATAAATGCGAACACAAATATTATTACTGATCCCATTAATGCTAAAAACGGATTAGTCTCTTCATAGCTTATTGGTGATTGTGTAATTTCAGCCTTAATTTGAAATATAATAAATAAATTTTCATTATTTGTCTTGGTAGGATAAATATAAGTTTTCTCTTTTTCGCTACTAACGCTATCTATAGAATTCGTAAATATACTTTCTAAATTTATGCTCTCATACACTATATCCTTAGTTTTGTAATAAATCTTCCCGTCTATGTTACATATGATCAAACTTGCATTGCTCATAGTATAATTATCAAGAAAATCATCAACTTTTTCCTTATTTTCAACATTAATATTATCCTTTTTTAGATCTGAAACTATTCGCTTATAATAATCTTCATCATATCTATAGTTATATTTTATTGTCTGATAAGATACATTTCTAGAAAGTTTTTTATTTAATATACCATAAGAAAAAAATGCTATCAAAAAACATATTCCGAATACAACAACCAACTCAAACCTTATGCTTTTCTCCATTTTGCTGTTAAAGATTCTATAAGCTATCTTTATTGGTTTCATTATTTTAAGATTTAATATCCAATTAAATAATCTCTTAATCTTATTTATCAATTTTATAACCTACTCCCCAAACAGTTTTTATATACTTTGGTTTTCTTGGATTTTCTTCAAGTTTCTCTCGTATTTTTCTTATATGGACCATTACAGTATTATCCGATTGTATGAATTGCTCATTCCAAACACTTTCATAAATATTTTCTATAGAAAATACCTTTCCTTTGTTCTTAGAAAGTAACGCAAGAATATCAAATTCTATTGGAGTAAATTTTATTTCCTCATTAGCTAAAAAAACTTGATGACTTTCCAGATTTATAACAACTTCATCAACTTCTAATATATTAGTTTTGTCAGCTTCAATTGACTGATTGGAATTATTACTTGATTGGTTTAATCTTTTAAATCTCCTTAATTGAGATTTCACTCTAGCAATTAACTCTAAAGGATTAAATGGTTTTGACACATAATCATCTGCACCTGTATTTAATCCTAATATCTTATCCATATCTTGTGTTTTTGCTGATAACATAATTATAGGAATGTTTCTTGTTTCTCTAACTTTCAAACACATCTCTATTCCATCTAATTTTGGCATCATTATATCTAAAATTATTAAATCCACCTTATTTTTTTCTAAAATCTCTAAAGCCTCTTCTCCATCTCCTGCTTTTATAGTTATATATCCTTCACCTTTTAAATATATCTCAACTAAATCTCTTATCTCTTTTTCATCATCTACGATAAGTACTACTTCTTTATCCATAAATTTCAAATCCTCTCCTTATATACCTTATGTGTATATTTTACTTCTGAAATCTTTATAAATATACAATAAATTCTTAAATTTTCCTAAAGAATAGGAAAAGGATAATAGATTTTACTCTGTTATCCTTAGAATTTAACTTATCCTCTTAATTTAATAGACTTTTCTATTATGATATCTAGTAACTCGCTGAAGTTTATATTAACCCCTGCTGCACTTTTTGGAATTAATGAATTTTTAGTCATTCCGGGTAATGTATTTACCTCTAAAATGTATGGTATACCATTTTTTATTATCATATCTACTCTAGAGTAAACAGCGCATTTTAGAGCTTTATAGGTTGCAAGAGCCATTTTTTCTACTTCTTTATGCAGTTCTTTCTCTAGCTCTATTACAAATTCATCTGCTCCACCATCTGTGTACTTAGATGTATAATCAAAAAATGCTGACTTAGGTTTAATAGCTATTATTGGTAGAAGTTTTCCATCAATAACTGGACAAGTTATTTCATCTCCATTAATGTACTCTTCTATCATTACCTCTTTGTCCCATTTAAGAGCTTCACTTACACAATTTTCAATCTCATCTTTTGAATTAACTACAAAAGTTGCTACAGATGATCCTCCACTATTAGGTTTTACAACTACAGGATAAGTGTACTCTTCTATTAACTTATAATCTATCTCATCAATTGACATTACAGTGTACCATCTTGCAGTTCTTATATCACACGCTTTAAGTACCTTCTTAGTCATATCCTTATCCATACAAACTGATGAGCTTAAAAGTCCACATCCTGAATAAGGGATTCCAAGAGTCTCAAGAACACCTTGTATTGTTCCATCTTCACCAAATTTTCCATGAAGTGCAAGTAAAGCAAAATCAATTCCTTTAACCTTATCTATAACATCTTCCTTACTGTCTAAGACAATTGGAACAACTTCATACTTACTTCTATCTAAATTTTCAACTACCGAATTACCACTTTTTAAAGAAATATCTCTTTCTGAAGATACTCCCCCCATTATAACTCCAACTTTCATATAATTTTCCCTCCGCATAATAACTGAAATCTTTGTTTATTATATCACTTTAATTATGCAATTTGAAGTTTATTAAAATCAATTTATATCATATATATCCGAAAACTCCATATTTATTTTTTCATACTTTTCTTCAATATTTTTTTTATGAAAATTTTCTTTTACATCTTTAACTCTTTTATCTGGTAATCTAACTATAAACTCGCTTCCTTTATTCAGTTCAGATTTAACATCTATTTTCCCACCTTGTAACTCAACCAAAAGCTTAACTAAATATAGCCCTATACCAGTCCCCTCATGGTCTCTTGCTAGGGATTTGTCTACTTGAAGAAATCTCTCAAAAATAACATCAACTTTTTCCTTAGGTATCCCTCTACCATTGTCTCTTACATGTATATAAATATATCCATCCTTTTTTTCTTTAATATTAATATATATATTCCCACCAAAATCTGTGAACTTAATGGCATTGGATAAAAGATTCAACATTATCCTCTCTATTTTATCTGGATCACAAGCAATCATTTTTTCTTCCGTGAACGTATCAAATGTTATACTTATTCCCTTATATGAAGCATGTTCTACAACTGCTAATGTAATATCTTCTAATATTTTTATTATTTCATAATTTCCTATATTAACATTGAAGTAACCAGAATCAATTTTTGTAATATCTATTAAATTATTTACTACTCTTAGTAATCTATAGCAATTTTGTTTCATCATTTTACTATACTTAATAAATTGAGTTTTGGAATAATCAAGGTTATTTTTATATATGTCCATGACCTGAATTGCAGAAAAAATCACATTAATTGGGGTTCTTAGCTCATGAGATATATTAGCAAAAAATTCAGTCTTAATTTTATCATATTGTTTTATTTCATCTAACAATCTCTTGCTTTTTTCTTTCTCCATTTCTAATTTTACTATCTTATTTCTTTCCGTTATATCTCTAGCTAAACATAAAATTCCGGAGATATTCCCATCATCTTCACAAATTGGAGAGTAGTTAATTTCAAAGTACACTTTTTCTCCATCTTTTATTGTACATATAGCTTGTCTTTGAGGAGATCTATTTTTCTTTATACTTTCCATTAAGTTCTCATTAATCATAAATTCTTTATCAAACACGTCACTTAGGGTATTCCCTAGTACATCTTTCTTTTCAGCCTCTAAAAACCTACAAGTTGCTAAATTTACATCTACAATCTCTAGTCCTTCAACTTTAACCATATATATTAAATCCGTACATAAATTAAAGATTTTAGAATATCTAGCTTCATTTATAAAACAATCCTGATCTTCCTTATTAAAACTATCACTTATTGTTATAACATCCTCTTTAAAAACAGCCACATATCTATCTTCTCTCTCTATTTTATATATTATCCCACTATAGCCCCTTGAATTCTCTTCATGTTTTTTTTTAATTAAAACCGTCCCTTTCCATATATGATAAAGCTCTAAATCATTTTTAATTTTTTTTATTATCTCAAAATTCAAAAACTCAAAATCGCTCTTTTTAAATACATCCCTAATATGCCCTTTACAAGTATTATCTAGTACATTAATACCTTTGTCATTGGCATATGTTATATAAAAATTATTATCCAATTCAATAACTATTGAATCATTAAATTCATTTATATTGTAAACACTTTTATATATTTTTCTCACTTTATACGATTGAAATAATCTTTTTAATAATGTAATCATACTCAGTTCCTTCCCATATACAAACTTGACTTTAAATATTTAGGCTTTTTTCCTTATAGTCTATATTATAGTATTTTATTACATTATTTCCTATATTTTTTGTATGCATTAATCTTTTATTTTATTACAAAATAAAGTCTTTTTAATCGTTTTTCTTCATAAATAATCACAATTATGTATATTATGACAAATAATTGTAATTTTATTGAAAATTCACTGAGTAAATATAAAAAGGTTGTGCCTATAACACAACCTTTTTATTATCTTTATAATAATTACACTTATCATTAATAACACACTCAGAACAATTAGGTTTTCTAGCATAACAACAACGTCTTCCATGGAAAATCAAAAGATGGTGGGCTAAACTCCATTCTTTTTTAGGTAACTCCTTCATTAACTGATTTTCAGTTTCTTGAACATCTTTTGCTTTAGCTAGACCTATTCTATTTGATACCCTAAACACATGTGTATCTACAGCTATAGCTGGAACACCAAAAGCATTAGACAAAACTACATTTGCAGTCTTTCTCCCTGCACCAGCTAAAGAAACTATTTGCTCCATAGTTTTAGGTACTTCTCCATTAAAGGTTTCTTTTAACTGCCTACACATTATGTATATATTTTTAGCTTTATTTCTATACAAACCTATCTTTTTTATTCTTTCTTCTATTTCTTCTTGCGTTAAATTAAGAAAGCTATCTAAGTCCGGATACTCTTCAAACATACTCTCTGTTACTTCATTCACTTTTTTATCGGTAGTTTGAGCTGATAGTATAGTTGCTACTAAAAGTTGGAATGGTGACTTATGATTTAATTCACATGAAGCATCTGGATATTCTTCTTTTAATTTCTCTAATATTTCTCTTGTTTTCTTTTTCATTATATCGCCTCTTTTTTATGAATAAAATCCTCTATATTCTTTAGGTAGCTGCTTAGCTATGCTTGTCATTATAGAGTTTAGTATTCTATTTTCATATTGGTGTTTATCTTCATTTTTCTCTTTCTCTGGAATAGTTATAGTTTCTCCAATTTTTATATTCACATCAGCATGATTCCATTTTTCTTTAGCCATATCCCCATCTTTATTAATAGGCAAAAGTTTTTCACTTCCCCAAATTCCAATAGGAACTATTGGTGCTTTAGTTAGTTTTGCTATTAAAATTATACCTTTTTTCGCCTCTATCATTGATCCAGTTCTGCTTCTAGTTCCTTCTGGAAATATAAAGATATTATCCCCTTCCTTAACAACTTTAATTATATTAGTTAAAGCTTCCTTATCTGCAGAATTGGGCTTTATGTTTATAGTTTTTACTATTTTAGTCCCTAAACTTGTTACTGGATCATTTGACAGTTTTACCCCAGCAATAAAATACGGATCATATCTATCTTTAAGTATTTTACTTAAAATTAGTCCATCTGAGTTACTTAGATGATTGCAAACAAATATTTTTGAACCACTAACTTTATCAATATTCTCCTGTCCCATTATGTGTATATTAGCGTACTTTTTTATATATCCATAAGCAATTCTTTTTGCTAAAGCTATAAATAACCCTTCTGGAAGAATTCTTAATATTTTTGCAAATCTGGTCGATATCATTTTCTATTCTCCTTACTATTTCAACTTAAAAACTGCAAACTCTTACATTTTATTATAACATTATATACTTAATACTTTAATATAAAAAAAAGAGAATGCCAATAATCAATAGCATTCTCTTGCTTCTACATATTTAATTTAATCTATTTTTTATTCGTAAAGACCCATAGAAATATATTTTTCTCCTCCATCTGGAGCAACTGTTAATACTTTTTTACCTTTGCCAAGTTTTTTAGCAACTTGTAAAGCTACATATAAGGCTCCACCAGCAGAAATTCCAATTAACACGCCTTCTTTTTCAGCAAATTCTTTTGCAGTTTTAAATGAGTCTTCTTCTGTTACTGAAATTATTTCATCCACAACTGAGCTATCATATATATCTGGAATAAATCCGGCTCCAATTCCTTGGATTTTGTGTGGTCCTGGATTTCCACCTGCTAAAACTGGAGATTTCGCTGGTTCAACTGCTATTATTTGAACGTCAGATTTTTTACTTTTAATATTTTTACCTACTCCAGTAATTGTTCCACCAGTTCCTACTCCTGAAACAAATGCATTTATTTCAGGTAGATCTTTCAATATTTCTTCAGCTGTTGTTGCATAGTGTTTTTCTGGGTTTGCTAAATTTAAGAATTGTTGTGGCATAAAATAGCCAAACTCTTCAACTAATTCAGTAGCTTTTGCTATAGCACCTTTCATACCTTTAGCGCCTTCTGTTAATATTAAATCAGCACCATAAGCTTTTAAAAGATCTCTTCTTTCTTTACTCATTGTTTCTGGCATAGTAATAACTACTTTATATCCTTTTAATTTTCCTATTAGAGCTAAGGCTATTCCTGTATTACCAGAGGTTGGTTCAACCAAAGTATCACCAGCTTTTATTAATCCTAGTTCTTCTGCTTTTTCAATCATTCCTAAAGCAGCTCTGTCCTTAACACTTCCCCCTAAGTTAAATTTCTCTAATTTAACATAAACCTCTGCTGAATTTTCATCAACTAAACTATTTACTTTTAGTATAGGTGTATTTCCTACTAATTCTAATGCACTGTTATAAATCATAATTTTCCCTCCATATTAATATATATTTATATCTTTTTATTTTACTACTAATAAAAAAAATCTCAATCTCAATTATAAAATAAAGAGACGAGATATCCCGCGGTTCCACTCTAATTAGACAATAATGCCTCAGCTTTTAAACACTCTCGTGTTTTGTCATTATAACGGCTGACTCCCGGATAACCCTACTATAAATTTCAGGTATCAGCTCAAAAGTGCACTTCTCAAAAACTTTAGTAAAGACTTTCCACCACCGTCTTCTCTCTTAAACTAACTGTTTATGATACTCTACTTTATCATCGCTAAAATTCCCACTAATCTGATATGGTTTGTATAATATAATTATATTCTATTAAAATTAAAAGTCAATATGTTTTTATAAAAACTATTCTAATATTTATAAAACTTAAAAGACTATGAAGTTATTAATTTCATAGTCTTTTAATATATTAAACATTTTTCTTTGATTTTTTTCTCCATGCTGGAAGTAATATTTCATCTACAACATCGTGAGTTAATACGACTCCTAACAACCTATTTTCTTCGTCCAAAACTGGAATAGATAAAAGATCGTATTTAGTTACCTTATCCACAAGTTCAGATAAAGATTCCTTATAATTTGCAGTTTGAATTTTATCATTCATTATATCTTTTAATTTAACATCAGAATCATTCATAACTAAATCTTTTAAAGAAACACTCCCCAAAAGCCTTTCTTCGCTATCTATAATGTAAACTGAATACATAACCTCTTCATCCGGTTCTGTTTCTTTAAATATTTCAATAGTCTCTTTTACAGATATATCTATATTTAATGCAATAAAGTCCTTATTCATTATACTACCTGCTGTTTCATCTTCATAAGATAGTAACTCTTTAACCTCATCTGCATCTTCTTTTTCTAGGTTGAATAGGATTTTTTCTCTAGATTCATCATCTAACTCGTCTAAAATATCTGCTATTTCATCGTTAGGTAGATTCTCTAAGATCTCAGCTTGTTTTAACTCTGAGAGTTCTTTAATTGCTGTACCTTTATATTCTGGTTCCATTTCTTCCAATGTATCCGCTACTAAATCCTCATCTAACGTTTCAAATATCTTTCTTCTATTCTTAGAGTCCAATGTCTCTAAGATATCTGCTAAATCTGCTGGATGTAGAGTAGACAGTTTTTTATATGGTACAGAAATTTGTAAAGAATCCTTAATTAATTCTAGAGACTCAACATCATCCCACATGATGACTTGATCTTCCATTTCTTTCTTCATAAACTTTGTAATAATCCTTGCTACTGATTCTAATCCTTTTCTTCTATATAAGGCTGAAGAACCAGTTTCAACAGCTATTACTCTATACTCTCCAGCTATCTCTGCAATTCTTAAGTCATTAACCCTAACTACCTTTTTACCATTAACATCCACTATGCTTTTATCTAGCAAGTTTTGTGATAATAAAAAGCTATAACTTCTAGGAAGTATTTCCTTACTTCCTTTAGTTTTTATTAAAACCTTGTTAGAGTCATTTAGATAAAATTCTATTGTTCTGAATTCATATTCATACATAACACTGCCTCTTTTAACCCTATAACCAATTGCTCTTGGATATCCCTCTTCAGCAGTTACATAAACATCTTTTAGTACACCTAAAACATCTCCAAATTCATCATAAACCTTTCTATCTATTATGGAACTATAAAGAAATACGTTTAGTTTTATCATATCCATTCCTCCTTATTTAGTTTTTCCTTTTTGAAGGAATGGATTCAGTTAAAGAAAATTTAAGAGAACCATCCCTTCAAGTTTTTGTAAAATTATCAAATTATTATACGTATCACCTTGAGGTCCAGCCTCCATCTTTTCTTTCACCACCTTAAAATTTAAAAAATAAAAAGAGCCTAAAAGGCTCTAAAATTCAATTAAAGATATTAACTTTAATTCTGAGTTTTAGCACTACAAAGCTTAAGAGTTAATTCTCTAGCTACATTAGGTAATACCTTCTTTCGATAATACCTCCTGACCCGTTGGCATCTCTCGATGTTTCTGGGCAGTAGCGTGTGTCTATGTAGGAGCCTCACAAAAATATAATATTTAATTCCCTACTTTATTATATTCTTTTCTTCTAAAAAAGCAACTAAAAACTTTTCATTTCGTTGCTTTAAAGTTGATAATCTTTAACTTCTTGTGTTATTATATATTAATTATAAAACTTAAAACGAAAGGTAGTTTAATTAATGAATTTACATAAGAAATTTTTACCTGTTTCTACGGAAGATTTAAAGAAAAATAATATAAAACAATTAGATTTTATTATAGTTACTGGAGATGCCTATGTTGATCACCCTTCTTTTGGTACTGCTATTATCGGAAGAACCCTCGAATCCCAAGGTTACTCTGTAGGGATAATCCCTCAACCTAAATGGAATAATGCTGATGATTTTAAAAAATTAGGTAGACCTAAATATGGTTTCTTAGTTAATTCAGGTAATATAGATTCTATGGTTAATCATTATACTGCTGCCAAAAGAAAAAGAAGTGATGATTTTTATTCCCCTGGTGGTAAATCTGGATATAGACCTGATAGAGCTGTAATTGTTTATTGTAATAGAATTAGAGAGGCTTTTAAGGATATACCAATTGTAATAGGTGGTATTGAGGCTTCACTTAGAAGATTTGCTCATTATGACTATTGGGACAATAAGGTTAGAAGAAGCATATTGTTAGATTCTAAGGCTAATCTTCTTATATACGGAATGGGAGAAAAAACTATAATTCAAATAGCAGATCTACTTAGCTATGGAATGGATATCTCTAAAATAAATGATGTTAAAGGAACCTGCTATTTAACTAAGGATATTTCTAACTTAAGAAATTATGTTGAAACACCTTCTTTTGAAGACTGTGCTAGTAATAAGTCTGCTTATGGGGAAAGTTACAAACTTGAATCTCTAGAACAAGATCCAATTAGAGGGAAAACTATAGTTCAACCTCACGGGGATAGATATTTAGTTCAAAATCCTCCTCAGCTTCCTTTAACTCAAGAAGAGATGGATTTAACATATAATCTTCCTTTTACAAGAATACCACATCCAATGTATGACTCTTTAGGCGGTATTCCTGCTATAACTGAGGTTAAGTTCTCTATAACTTCTCATAGAGGATGTTATGGTTCTTGCTCCTTTTGCGCCTTAACTTTCCACCAAGGAAGAATCATTCAAAACAGAAGTGGAGACTCTATTGTAGATGAAGCGAAACTTCTTACTACTTTAGATGACTTCAAAGGATATATCCATGATATTGGAGGACCTACTGCTAATTTTAGACATAAGTCCTGTAAACTTCAAGAAGAACATGGAACATGTAAAAACAAACAATGTATGTTCCCAAAACCATGTAAGAATTTAATTGTTGATCATAAAGAATACTTAGGAGTCCTAAGAAAAGTTAGAAATTTACCTGGAATGAAAAAGGTATTTATTCGTTCAGGAATAAGATATGATTATTTAATAGAAGACAAAAATGGTGAGTTTTTTAAAGAATTGTGTGAACATCATATAAGTGGTCAGCTAAAAGTTGCTCCTGAACACGTATCTCCAAGAGTATTAACTCAAATGGGAAAACCAGGCAGAGATGTTTATGACAAGTTCGTTAATAAATATTTTAGTATAAATAAAGCTATTGGTAAAAAGCAATTTTTAGTTCCTTATTTAATGAGCTCTCATCCTGGTTCTGACTTAAATGCAGCTATAGAATTAGCTCTTTATGTAAAAGAAATGGGATATAACCCTGAACAAATTCAAGATTTCTACCCAACTCCTGGCTCACTTTCTACAACAATATACTATACAGGGGTAAATCCATTAACTGGTGAGAAAGTTTATACACCTAAAACTCAAGAAGAAAAAGATATGCAAAGAGCTCTTATTCAATATAGGGTTCCTAAAAATTATAAATTAGTAAAAAATGCTTTAATCAAAGCTGGAAGAGAAGATTTAATAGGAAATGGTCCAAAGTATCTAATTCCACCAGTTCCACCTAAAAACCCTATAAAAAAGAAATCTATAAAAAGATAACTAAAAAACAGTATGATCTTATTTTATATACTTAAATCATACTGTTTTTTTCTAATTAATTTTTCGACTTCTATACATTGCATAAAGAAATAAAATAACTATCATCAGTTCTGATATTAATGGATAAGGAAATATACTTATTTCTGCCATATATGCAACATTTTCTACAATCATTATTAGAGTAGAAAATAGTAATAAAATAAACGGCACCTTTAATGTATATCTATACCCCATATAAATTATCATAACTACTGATAACATAACTAATATTGCTATAAAAACTATCCTATATAAGAAATCATTAGCTAATATTATCTTATATCCATATATTTTATCTACTTTTACAATAGATTTTATAAATACCATGGCTATAACAAAACTTATGCTCATTAAAAACATATAAAGATATGCCCACTTAAACTCTAATCCTTCTTTTCTTAGAAAAATATAAAGACTTATCAGAATTAAAAATATATCCACCAAATTACTTACAAAAACTAATGGTTTTAAATAATTTATATACCCTTGAGTTATAGCCAAAGACATATAAAATTGGACTCCAAATGAAACCATACCTAAAACACTAGCTATTAAAACATAATTCTTGAGTTTTTTAGGACAATATTTCTTTAAAGACGTTAATATGCCACAAAATGAAAAAATTATAAGTAACAATATGAAATAGTGTAAGAACTCTCTTCTCATAAACACCCCTAACACTTATTAATGCTACTTATAATTATTAAATTAATTTCTATTTTATGCCTAAAACTTTTATTCCTTCATTAATACATCTTATCCTTAAAGGAAAATCAGGACCTTTTTCACCATCTATATCAGTAACTATATCTTCGTCAGAATAAACCATTAAATCATTTGTCTTAAAATAAAGTACATTGTTGTTATCTAAATGTTCTCCTTTTAACACGTTTATAAAAAGTGGTATTAACTCTTTTATAGGTGTGGCTTTAAACATGATAACATCTAAAAATCCATCCATAACATCTGCCCTAGTAGCAAGCTTGAAATTACCAGCAGTTTGTCCATTAAATACCAATAATAAATACATATGCCCATCATATTCAGCTTCTTTTGATTTCAAATTCACTTTAAGTTTTCTGAAATTAGGCAATTGCTCTAGCCCCTTTAAATAGTAAGCTAACTTACCTATAGTATTTTTTAGATTTACATCCGTTTTCTGAGAAACATCTGTAAATAATCCAGTACTTGCTACATTGACAAAATACTTATCATTTATTTGACCAATATCTACACCTTTAGGTTCAGATGACAATATTTGCCTTACACAAGTGCTTACATCATGAGGCATTCCTAAAAATTTTGCAAAGTCATTTGCAGTTCCTACTGGTAATACTCCAATAGGAATATTTATATTTCTATTTTTCATTGCATTAACTAGAGAATCGACAGTTCCGTCTCCACCAGCTACCAATATATAGTAATAGGAATCATCTATTTCATCTAAAGCTTCTTCTATAGTTACTCCTTTTTCTATTCTAAATGGCAAAACTTGATATCCAAATTCTTGATGAATTGAAATTACTTTGTCTAATTCTGAAAGAATAATATTTTCTCCTGAAAAGGGATTATAAATAAATTTTACCTTTTTCATGAAGTTCCCTCCTCTTATATTTCCAATAGAATCAAAAGAATTATAACACTATTACCAAATGTTGTCGAGTATACTGGTTCTAAAATCCAAATATTAGATATTTTGTATGTTTTAAATTTATAATTCTTTTTATTTTATCCATTTATTTATATTGTATTACAAAGTGTTAATATATTCACTTTCAAATTATGTAAATAACCTTATATTTGCCTTAAATTTATCTTTTATAGTGATTTACCTCTTAATTTTTCTAACTTTATAGAGTATAATATCCATGGTATTGATATTTTAAAATTTTTAGGAGTGATCATATGAGAAAAAGCAGTATACCTAATATATTCACATTTGCTAATCTTGGTTTTGGTGTACTATCATTATTAGCTACATATAATAATAATTATTCTTTTGCCGCTATATTTATTATCATTGCAGGCTTAGTAGATAGATATGATGGAAGAATTGCTCGTTTTCTTCAAGTATCATCTGAATTAGGTAAAGAATTAGATTCTTTAGCTGATTTAGTTTCATTTGGTGTTGCACCCGCATTTTTAACTTTTGTAATGTATGATTTTCAAAATTTAGGTCCTGTTGGCTTAATTGGATACATGTTAGTTATTGTATTCCCGGTTTGTGGTGCTTTTAGATTAGCAAGATATAATCTATCTACTTTTGATGGAGTGTTTACAGGAATTCCTATAACTATAGCTGGATCAGTAATTGCATTATTTGATTTAATTACTGTTAATTCACCTACAACTCAGATTATACCTATAATCTTTATGATAGCACTTTCTTATCTAATGATTAGTACTTTTAAATTAAAAAAACTTTAATAAGTTATAAAAAATGTGTTTTTCTTTGAAAAACACATTTTTTTTATATGTTTAAGTATTGTCTCCAATATTTTCAAGGAATCCTAGTGGAAAACTGTCATTGTTCTCAACATTTACATCAATATCTATTCTTCCTGGTCCTTTTCTTCTTATATTTTCTCCAGGTATAATTCCCCTTGTATTATTTTGGAATAATAATTCATTATCTATTTCAGTTAATATTAAGTCCTTTTCAGTTTTTACTATTAATACGTCACTTTTTAATCTAACATAGTTTAAATAAGTATTTTGACAACATTCTAAAATATCTATTAAATCATCTATTAAATCTCCAACTTTATCTACTCTCTTTAACGCATCTTTTACTTCTTTCTTTTTTGCTAGAGCAATTCCATTTAATTCACCTGCTCCACCTATAAGTAATCTATATGAATTAACATATTTTTCTAATAAAAAAACTAAATTAGTTAGCTCTGAATAATATGAGCTCATAATTTTATTATATCCCATACCATCACCCTTACAACTGCTTTCATTCAATTATATTACTAAGCTATCTGTTTCATGCAACATAAAAATAGCAAATAGTAACAATGACATATATAGCTACTAGTATACATCCTTCAAACCAATATGTTTTTCCATCCACAAAAACTATATAGCTCATTATTACCGCTATAAATAACATTACCATCTGTATTGATGAAAAAATCATATTCATATTTATACCTAAAAAATATCCAAAAGTAATTAATACTGGTGTTGCAAACAATGCTATTTGTATCGAGGATCCTATAGCTATTTCTAATGATGCATTTACTTTATTTTTTATGGCACACATTATTGCTGAAATATTCTCTCCTATGTTCCCTAGTATAGGTAAAAGCATTATTCCTATAAACTCAGGCGAAATATTTTTTTCTTCTGTAAACAAACTTATGTTAGTTATCAACTTTTCTGAAATGAAATACAACAAAACTGAAATGATTATTATATATGCTAAATTTTTATAAGAATCCTGCCATCTGATTTCCTCTATTTCCTCATCTACATCTCCTAATATAAATAAATTTTTATGTGTATATAGCGAAAATATTAATCCTAAAAGATATATGCCTATTAATATTATTGAAATTTTAAAACCTATTGCATTTAATGTAGTTTCACTTAAACTGGTATAATTACTAATTGAAAATATAATTGTGAAAGAAGCCATTGCTAAAAGGAGCATATTAAAGTTAGTTTTTGCAATATTTTTATTAAAATTTTGCTCTTTATATTTAACACCGCCTAATATAACCGAGATACCTAAAACCAAAAGCATGTTATTAATTATAGATCCTATAAGAGCTGCCTTTGCCATAGATATAAGTCCAACTTTTATAGACCATACTCCCATCATTATTTCCGGCATATTCCCTATGGTTGCTGCAATTAATCCTCCTTTTTTCTCTCCAATAGTACCTGAAAGGTCTGATGTAATATTTCCAAGCCTTATAGCTAATGGTATTATGGCTAAAGAAAATATAATTATATTTAAAATATAATTATTTAAATTCAAAAACAATGTAATGATTGGAAATGTAAATATCATAATATTATATAAGTTTTTTTTCTTTAAGTAATTTATATACATCTTCTGTCTCACTCCTTAATCCTTACTTCCTAATCATATGTATTTTTTATTTCTTCATATAATAAAGTATTCATTTGTTTATTCATTGTTACTTCTATCTAAATAAGACCATCTAGAAAATTCTAGATGGTCTTTTCCTTATCTTATAGATATTTTTTTATCCTCATCACAAGTAATAACTATAGTATTATCATCTTTACTTTTAGTATTTAAAATAACTTTTCTTCCCCAAAGTTCTTGAATATATTTTAATGTTTCTTTTGCATAACTTATTTCAAGTTCTCTTCCATCAAAAACATGTTCTATGGTCAATGTTCCATCTTTAGTATTGTAATCTAAAACTCTTATATATGGAATTGACCCTACGCCAGTATGATGTGCTAAGAGATCTCTAATACTCTTCCAACCTATTTCATCTGGAACATTCTCAATAACATAATCAAAACCTTTTTTCCCATATTCAAACAGATTTAATTCTCTACATAAATCTTCAGTTAAATATCTTCTTATAAAGGATGCATCTCTTTCCAATGCTCTTACTTCAAATATCTTGTCTCTACCATAAGCTTCATCTATTGCTTGAAACATTTTAAATCCAATATAATATGGATTTAATCCACCTACCATAGGTGCAACAACATCATTATGCCTTTTTAAAAATTCTAAGTGTAGTCCTTGAGGTAAATCTAGTTCTTTTAGTATATTGTAATGCCAAAAACTTGCCCATCCCTCATTCATTGTCTTAGTTTCTATCTGTGGCATAAAATACTCTGTTTCTCTCTTGATTATTTTCAATATAGTTCTTTCCCATTCTTGTAGATCACCATATTGTATCAAAAATCCCATTAGGTCATCTTCAGGTTCTAATGGAATTTTACTTATATTAGGTACATCTATTTTTACATCTAAATCCAATATACCTTTATTCTCAACTTTTTTATTATAGTCATCTATTAAGGCTTTTTGAGCTTCTTGCCTACTAACTGTTTTCTCGCCTATGACTCTAGAAATCTGAAATCTAATAGCATGAGCCGCATCTATTATTCTTTCAACTTTTTCATATCCTATTGATGGATGACTAATAAACCCTCTTATGGTTTCAGCATCTATTTTAAACATTTCTATTGTATAATTGGCCTTAGTTCCATCTTTAAACAATCTGTTATTCTTAAAAAAGTCATTATGACCATATACATGAGCCATAGTCAGAATTTGAAGGAGCAAAGTATTTTCTCTCATAAGATATCCTAAGCAAGGATTAGAATTAATAACCATCTCATATGCAAGACCTGTTAAGTTTAATGAATATAAAGTTTTTGTCTTTTCATAGGACTTTCCAAAACTCCAATGTGGGTATCTAGATGGCATTCCAACATATGCCTCATACCCAATCATATCATTATGACCTATTACATCAAATTCTTGTGGATAATAATCTAATCCTAATTCACTTGCTTTCTTTTCAATAATTTCATTCCATTTTTCTAAATCTCTTAAGTTATAATCCATAAGATTCCTCCTTAAGCTCCTTCTTTAACATAAGCTTTAAAGCCTGCCATAAATCCTTTTTCTCTTTTACTAATACAGATAAAAAGTTTTTTCTATTTATCTCCTTTTCAAATCTATAATACATAGTTGTAGAATAGGTGGATGGTAATAATTCAGCATATCCAACCATATTAGATATATCACTTAATTCATTAACTGCTTTTATAGCCCTCTCATTATCTTCACTCCAGTTATCACCATCAGATGCATAAAAGGGATATATATTCCACATATCTGGTGGATACTTTTCATTTATTAACTGAAGCGCTAGGTTAAGTCCAGAGGAAATATAAGTTCCTCCTGATTCTGCTTTATGGAAAAATTCATATTCATTAACTCTTTTAGCAGATGTGGTATGAGAGATAAATTCAAATGCAATATTATTATATTTTCTTCTTATAAATCTTGAAAGAACAAAGAAGAAACTTCTAGCTAAGTATTTTTTAGCTACATCCATAGACCCTGATACATCCATTATGAATATCAATACTGCATTACTTTCTTTTTTAGGTTTTTTCTTTACTCTATAATATCTTAAATCCTCTTCCCTAAATGGAAATCTTTCCATTTCTCCATTTTCGCCTAATTCTCTTAGTGCTCTTTTTTTCCCTTGCTGCCTAGCAATTTTAGAAACAACTGTCTTTTTTTTAGCTAATCTAGGATTTATACCATATCTTTGATAACCTCTTTTTCTTCCAGCACTTTCTGTAATTATTTCTGAATATTTCTTTCTATCAAGATTTGGCAAATCTAAATCTTCTATTATATAGTCAAGGAGTTCTTCTAAAGTGATTTCTGTTTCGTATACATCTTCCCCTTCACCATTACCGGCTTTTCCATTTCCGCTTTTCCCTTTACCTGAGCCATCATCCTGTCCTACTTTTTGTCCCCTTTTCTCCTGTCCGTTCCCTGTTGCTACACCTTTGTTGTTTTTTCCATATATAAATTGATATTCCTTTATCCCTCTAATAGGTATTTTAAATTTCTTATTTTTACTTTCCCCTATAATACTTTCTTCAGATAGAATATCCCCTAAATTCTCTTTTATAGATTTCTCAACTAATTGTCGATGTCTTCTTCTATCTTCTATAGCTCTATCATGTTCAACTGGTGTCTCAGCATTATCTCTAAATATTGCACACATTATATCAGTCCTTCCATAGGTTGTTTGCTGCGTATTTTAGTACAACATCACAGCAATGTGCACAATATCCATTGGATTTCATTTCTTCTACCATAGAACTATACTTCTCATCTTGCTCCCTATCTCTAACCCTAGATTTAGTTATTATTCTAGATAAGTCTTTAACTGATGCCATCAATTTCTTTTCTATAGCTTCTTTTAATGGCTCATAAGAAGTATAATCTATTTTCCCACCATTTCTCACTACATAGAACATATAAGAAGTTACATCTGATCTAAATCCCTTAGCTGAAGCATCTGATATAGATATTTGTTCTTCTATATTTCTCATGAAACCTTCATCTGGATTTAATTCCTCTCCTGTTGCCAAATCTTTAAGTTTACTCTTATTAACATAGGCCTCAGCATTATCTATATAATTATTAAACAAGCTTTCTGCCTGTTCTCTAAATGAATGGATAAATGCCTTAGTTATTTCTTTTTCTAATGTTTTATTATATTCCTTTCTAATATTATCTTGAATATAACCTAATAATCTCTTTTTCTCCTCTTGAGAAACATCCATTTCTTTTACAGACTTAATCATACTTTCCATAATTGACAACGGGTTTATACAGTTATACTCTGAATTAGATAAAGCATTATCGATAGCTTTAACTATAAATCTTGTTGATATTCCCTTCATACCTTCCATAGGACCTGCTTCTTCTCTAAGTTCGCCTATATCAATTCTCTTGGTACTTCCTTTTTCTACTATGTCATCACCATTATATATTTTTAGTTTTGTTATAGGATCAACTTTAGCAGATGCTGTTAATCTAGATAATATAGCAAACATCGCAGCCATTTCTATAGTATGTGGAGCAATATGGGCTTTAAAATTACTCTTCCCTAAGATTTTTTCATATATCTTTACCTCTTCATTAAGTTCTAAACAGTATGGAACTTCAATCTTTACGATTCTATCCAGTATAGCTTCATTAGTATGATCTGATTTAAACTTATTCCACTCTGCTTCATTTGAGTGAGCTATTATAAGTCCATCAAAATATATCATTGACCCCTTTCCTGGTGATGGCACAGACTTTTCTTGTGTTGCTGTTATAATTGTGTGTAAATATTCAACATCATTTTTGAATACTTCTATAAATTCCACCATACCTCTATTCCCAACATTAAAAGCTCCATTTAGTGAGAATATTCTAGGGTCATCTTCTGGATACATATCCATTTTAGATATATCTACTGAACCTGTTAAAATAGATGTATCCTGATTATTTGGATCTACTGGTGGTACTACCCCTACACCTTTTCTGCTTCTAATAGAAAAATCTTTAGTTACTACAGGAAACTCCTCATATTTACCTTTAAATTCATTTATCAATCGATACTTACATACAGGACATAAATCCCCTTCAATTTGAACTCCTAAATTGTCCTCAAAATCCCCTCTAATATGTTTAGGAATTAAATGAAGTGGCTCTTCTTGCATCGGACATCCATCTAAAACATATATTGGATCAGCTGTTTCTAAAGCATTTTTTAAAGATTCAACCAAAGACGACTTACCAGCTCCTACTGGTCCTACTAAATACAACACTTGTCTTGCTTCTTCGCCTTTCATTGATGCTGAATTTAAATAATTCATAAGTTTCATAACAACCCTATCAATTCCAAAAAAGCTATCTTTAAAAAAGTTGAATCTTTTTATTCCTTCACTACCATATAGCTTTTTTATCCTAGGATTATCTTCTGGCTTTAAAATCTCAAACCCTTGATTTAGGATTATATCATACATTCTTTTATGAGCCAATTTAGCTATATCTGGATTTTCTTTAACCAATTCCAAATAATCTAGAAATGTTCCCTGAAACTTTTTCTTATTATGCTTTTCTCTATCACTTTGTATCATTTCTTTGAAGTTCATAAGACATCCCCTCCTTTGTTTAAATATATTCACCTATATAAACATCTTATTACAAAAAAATTTTATAAAATAATCGTACAAAACAAAAACACCTTATAAACTAACGTTTATAAGGTGTTTTATTTATTTATCTAGTAACTGATATAAAACCTGAGTACCCTTATTTTCTTTTTTATCTTCCACCAATTCATCATATAAAGATTTTGCAAGTTCAAGACCTAAAAGCTTTATTCCCATATTTTCAGCCTCTTCTAAGGCTATCTTCATATCCTTAACAAAATGTTTAACATAAAATCCTGGCTCAAAGTCTCCTTTAATCATTCTTGGGGCTAAATTACTTAATGACCAACTGGCAGCAGCTCCACCACCTATAGTCATTAAAACTTTTTCCGGATCTAACCCTGCTCTTTTAGCATAAACCATAGCTTCACAAACACCTATCATATTAGATGCAATAGCTATCTGATTACTCATCTTTGTATGTTGACCAGCTCCTGCTGCACCTAATAAGTTTACGCTAGTTCCCATAAGCTTAAATAGTGGTGAAACTTTTTCAAAAACTTCTTTCTCGCCACCTACCATTATGGTTAATTTCCCATCTCTTGCGCCTATATCTCCTCCTGAAACTGGAGAATCTAATGCAGATATATCTTTTTCTTTAGCTTCATTAAAAATCCTTTGAGCTAAACTTGGTTTAGAGGTTGTCATATCAATTACTATAGTACCTTTTTTACAATTATTTAATATTCCATCTTCTCTAAAATAAATATTTTCTACATCATTTGGATATCCAACTATAGTAATAATTACATCCGCATCTTTAGCTAAATCAGCTATACTTTCTTTCCATACAGCACCTTTTTCAACTAAAGTATCTGCACTCTCTTTAGTTCTATTATTAACTAGAAGCTTATATCCTCCATTTAGAATATTACTTGCCATACTTCTTCCCATTACACCAGTGCCTATAAATCCAACTGTTAAATCTTTATCCATTTAAATTCTCCTTTTTAATGAATTTCTCTTCTATTAACAATATTTAAAATATCTCTACCATAGTTTTTTATTTTTCTCTCCCCAATACCTTGAATTTCTAGTAGTTGTTCAAAACTTTTTGGTTTTCTATTAGCTATTTCAATTAATGTTTTATCACTAAATAATATGTATGGCTTTACATTTTCTAACTTAGCCTTATCTTTTCTATATAGTCTAAGTACCTTAAACAATTCTTCATCCTGACATACGGTAAGCTCTCTTTTTTCTATTTTAAGCATTACTTTTTGAATGCCCTTTAATATCTTTACGGATTCGTCATTAAGCTTTAAAATTGAATAAGTCCCTTCTTTTAATAAAACATATTTCTCTTCAAGTAGTTTATTTATTATATCTTTTATATAGCCACTAGAATATTCCTTCATTATTCCAAAAGTAGATACATTAATCAGCTGATTTTGAACTATTTTAGGTCCCCTAACCCCTCTTAAAATATCTACAAGTACAGATATACCATAACTTTCTTTAGTTCTATACACACACGAAAGTATCTTTTGAGCCTCAAGGGTAAAGTCTATTAGCTCATCATTATTAAAACAATTTGAACAGCTATTACAATAACTTTTTATATCTTTTTCCCCAAAATAATTTAATATAAAAGACTTATAACATCCATCATATTCACATAAAGACAATAACTCATTAAGTTTTCTAAGTTCAATCTCTCTCCTATTAATAAGGCTAGTTGTATTAATCAAATATTCTACTGAATAAATATCCTCTCTAGAATATAGTAAGTTACAATTGCATCTTTCACCGTCTCTTCCACCTCGTCCTATTTCTTGATAATAGCTTTCTATATTTTTAGGAATTGAAAAATGTATTATATTCCTTATATTAGATTTATCTATCCCCATACCAAATGCGTTAGTTGCTATCATAGTATTATAATTATCCATCAGGAACTCATCTTGATTCCTATTTCTTTCACTATCACTCATACCACCATGATATTTACAAACAGAGAACCCTAAATCTTTTAAATATATGTATAATCCATCAACTTCTTTTTTAGTTAAACAATATATAATTGAACTTTCGTCTATATCTCTTATACAATCTTTTATAAACTCTAATTTATCTATTTCTTTATGTATATTTATAATTAAGTTTTCTCTATTGAAACTACCTATATAAATATATGGATTCCTTAATTCTAAAAGATTAACTGAATCTTCCCTAACCTCTCTTGTTGCAGTTGCTGTAAAAGCTGATATTACAGGATCTGAACTTAAACTTTTAATAAAAGGTGATATGTCTTTATAACTTTTTCGAAAATCATGTCCCCATTGTGATACACAGTGTGCTTCATCTATCACAACTTGAGAAACCTTTAGGCTATTAAACAGTTTAATAGTATAGTTAGAATACAATCTTTCTGGAGCTATATATATTATTTTATATTTACCTTTTGTTACATCTATCTCAACTTTTCTAATTTCATCTATACTCATAGAAGAGTTTATATAAATGCTGTCCACTCCAACAGCTCTCAAAGAGTCCACCTGATTTTTCATAAGAGATATTAGCGGAGAAATTACTATGGTTATACCTTCAAAAATAAGCGCAGGAATCTGATAGCATATAGACTTTCCAGCTCCCGTTGGAAGTATTCCAAAAGTATCTCTTCCATTTAATATGTTATTTATTAGTTCCCACTGCCCAGTTCTAAAACTATTATATCCGTAAACCTTATTTAAAACTTCTTCTATCCTATTTTTCTCAAACATACCTTCACCCAACACTAAATTCATTCTTAACCTTTATACTTTAGAAGTCTCTCTGAGGCTTCATTAGATTTATTTTAACATTAATCCTGTAGCACGTCACCCAGTGCTTCATTAAATCATTTTTGCCTTATTTTAATAAAAAAATCGACTTTTAAGATTTTAATTTAAATCCTCTTAAATTTATCAACAAAAAAAGAGCAATTACAATTTATATATGTAACGCTCCTTAAAATATAAAAATTATTTATCAGTAATTCTTACTATAAGTTTTGCTAAAACTTCTTTGTCATTTGAATCTGCAGAATCCCATAACTCTTTAAGAAGTCTTTCTTCATCTGTTTTGGGATCAACATTATTTGCTAAAAAGCTTCCAACCTTTTCAGCAATATTAGTTATTGTTCCATCTGACATTCCTACAGTTTCTCCTAAGTCAACAGCTTTGCCAAGAGTATCTTTCCACTTGCTCCAATTTTTTAAAGTTTCCATATACTATTCACCTCCTATAATAACTTATTATTAGTATTTAAGAAAAAATAAATGTACCTATAATACTAAATTTATAGGTACATTTATTAATTATTTTTTATTTAATCCACTTTTTTCATATAATTCGTAAAAATGATGAGTTGGTCCTACACCTTTTCCAAGCTCAAATCCATTTTCTATAGCAACCGTTATATATCTTTTTCCTTCTTCAACGGCTTCAACTACATTCATACCCTTAGCTAAATTTGCTGCAATGGCAGAAGATAAGGTACATCCTGTTCCATGTGTATGTATGGTATTTACCCTTCTACCTTTAAATATAGTAAAGTTCTTTCCATCAAACAATAAATCGTCAGCTTCACTTTCTAAATGACCACCTTTTACCAAAACATATTTTGGACCTAATTCATATAATTTAGTAGCAGCTTCCTTCATGCTCTCCATATCCTTAATTTCAACCCCTAAAATCTCTTCAGCCTCTGGTAAGTTAGGTGTTATTAATGTAGCGAAAGGAAACAATTCTTTAATTAAAGTATCCTTAGCATCCTCTGATAATAGTTTAAAACCAGTTTTTGAAATCATAACTGGATCCAATACTATTACTGGAAGTTTATCTACTTTTCTAAAAGACTCAGCTATAGCTTTTATAGATTCTATTTTTGAAACCATTCCTATTTTTATAGCATCAATATGAATATCATCAAAAAGCACCTCTATTTGCTTTGATATAATTTCTGGGCTTATATCTTGAATTCCAAAAACTCCTTGAGTGCTTTGAGCTGTTATAGCCGTAATTACACTCATTCCATAAACTCCATTTGCAGAAAATGATTTTATATCAGCTTGAATACCTGCTCCTCCACAAGAATCAGAACCTGCAATAGTTAAAGCTTTAAACATAATATTTACTCCCTTCCTTTAATTAATAAATTTTTTATGGCAGGTATATTTAAAAATATTAATGCTATTATAGCTCCTCCTACACAACTAATTGAAAAAGGTACTATGAAAAAGGTCAATGCAGCTTGTTTACCTAAAATATAAGCATATATTGGATAAGCTAGTAATGCTCCTAATAAACCAGTACCTACTACTTCTCCCAATGCTGATGCATATATATTCTTAAAGTACTTATACATTAATGCTGCTAAAAATGCTCCAACCATACTTCCTGGAAATGCTAATAAGGTACCTGTTCCTAGGGCATTTCTAAGTAAGGATATTGAAAAAGCATTTAATACTGCATAATAAGGACCTAATAATACTGCTGAAACCACATTTATAAAATGCTGAACCGGAGCCATTTTAGCGCCTAATATAGGAATTGTTAATAAAGTACTTGTTGTTGTACCTATTGCTATTAATACTCCGCTTATTGCTATTTTTGAAGTGCTTGATACATTAATTCTTTTTTCCATTGTTAATCCCCCTAAAAATTAGCCAAGGAGACTTATATCCGCCATATTTTTGTACATAAATAAAAAAGAAAAAATAAAAGTGTAGCAAGAGCTACACTAATTTTAGTACAAAACTAATGCTTCCCTACGCTGGATTTACCCAGATCAGGTTATAAGAGTCAGAAAATCTTGTTTTCTATCTCAGCTGGCAACACCAGCCCCCCTAGCTAAATATTAAAATTTAATCTATATCTAATATACCATTTAATTATTTATAGTGCAATTGCTGTAACCTTGTTTTAAGCTAATAAGCTAATTATCTCTTCAATACCAACAACCATACCATTGTTTGTTCCAAAATTAACTATAACCTTATTAACACCGTTACTATTAAGATTAGTTATTAATTTCCCTAGTTTTTCATTATTTAGCCCCACAAGTTTTGACACACTTAATTGTTCCATATGTACCTTGTTTTTAGCTAAATCAGCCTCAGTATATATGTATATGTATTTATCATTACCTGAGTTTCTTATTAAAACCTCTATATTATTTTCATCTGTAGCTTCTCTAGCAACTATATAAGTTCTTTCCTTAAGCTCTAAAGAATTAGTATTTCTAAAACTTGTGTTTGTATATATCTCTTCATATCTATTTATAAGATATTGAATATTTTCTGATAAAATAGAAGAACTTTCTGTATCTTTATTAATAAAACAACTATTAAAATTATTGTCTCTATTTTTAAGCACAATTATAAACTTAGATAAGGAAAACTCTTCATAATTACTATAATCTGAAGTTATCAATTCTCTATCAGTATAAATGTATATAGATTTTTCTCCTGCATTTGAAGATAAAACAGCTATATGCCCATCTTTAGTCCAGATATAAACCTTATCTAACTTAAGTAAAACCTCAATCTTAGCTAATTCATAAACCTTAGTATTTTTAATTAAATCAAACTTTTTAACTTCTTCAACATAATTCATTTTCATATCTCCTTAAACCCTTTAAGCTTATTTCCCGAAAACTTGTTCTTTTAATTTTTTTCCTGTTTTTGTAATAGCTATTCCCCCCATAGCAGTTTCCTTAAGTTCACTAGGCATATTTTTCCCAACATCATACATAGCACTTAAAACATCATCAAATGGAATCTTACTGTTTACTCCTGCCATAACTAAATCAGCTGTTGATAGTGCACTAACAGCTCCCGCTACATTTCTTTTTGCACATGGAACCTCCACTAACCCAGCAACTGGATCACATACTAGTCCCATGATATTTTTAAAAACTATAGCCGCAGCATTTAGGCTCATTTCTGGAGTTCCACCCATCATTTCTACTACCGCAGCAGCCCCCATAGCAGATGCTGAACCACACTCTGCCTGACATCCACCCTCTGCACCTGCTAAAGTTGCATTTTGAGCTATTATAATACCTAAAGCGGAAGCTGCAAACAATCCCTTTATAGCACCTTCATAATCAAGCTCTAACTGCTCTACGGCTGTAATAATAACAGCTGGCAATATACCACAAGATCCAGCTGTAGGACATGCTACTATTTTTCCCATAGAAGCATTTACTTCTGCACAGGACATAGCTCTTGCCATTGCTTTTATAATAACATTTCCTGTAAGGGATTTTCCACTATTTAAGTATTTATTTATTTTATATCCATCTCCACCAATTAACCCACTTACAGAGAAAACTTCTTCTTCCATTCCTTGTCTGCAAGCTTCCAGCATGACATCATAACTTTTCTCCATCATTTTAATTACTTCTTCTCTAGTTAATTCTGAGGATTCCATTTCATAAAGAATAGCATATTCACTTAGTGAAATACCTTTTTCAGTGCATATATTTAGAAGTTCCTCACCTGTTTTTGCTAACAATTTTTATTCTCCTTCCTTAATAGGATTTATCCTTATAACTTTTGATATGTAGTCTATATTTTTTATTCCATTTAAAACCTTATCTGAAATTTCATTGTCAACTTCAAATATCATAGTTGCTTCCTTACCCTTTTGGCTTCTAAAAACCTTCATAAAAGCAATATTTATTGTATCTTCATACAAAAGTGATGTTACCTTAGATACTGCTCCTGGTACATCCTTATGATTTACAATTAAGGTAGGATAACTTCCTGTAAAATCAACTTCTTGGTCATTTATAGCTTTTATAACTATACTTCCCCCACCTATAGAAGAGCCTGTTATAGAATAGTTAGTGCCACTTACTCCATTCATTATACATTTTACAGTATTAGGGTGTACATCTCCTAAATCCCCTTCTTCAAACTCTATCTTTATACCTAAATCCTCTGCTATACCCAAAGCATCCCTTAGACGTATATCTCCAGGATTCATTCCTAATATCCCTGCAGTAAGAGCTCTATCAGTTCCATGACCTTTATAAGTTTTCCCAAAAGATCCATGAAGGATAAACTTAACCGCCTTTAATTCCTCCCCAGCTATAACTCTTGCAATTCTCCCAATTCTAGCAGCTCCTGCTGTATGGGAGGAAGAGGGCCCTATCATAATAGGCCCAATTATATCAAACACTCCATATTTTTTCATAATTACCACCTTTTTATCTTTTTGTTAAACTAATATTTATAAAAACAACTTCCCCCTATAAACTCTCTTAATATAGAATTACCTGGCACCATTTCTGTCTCTATGTCTTTAAAGAATCCTAAAAAGGACTTTAATCTTTGAGCCTCGTAATAAACATCACTTTCTTCCTTTATCTTATCTAGTTCAAAAAGCGCATACTTTCTAAGCACACAAAGCTCATATACAAGAGTTGAATTAAACATAACATCTGCATCTTCTTGGAATACAAATATATTCTTTTCTTCTCCTCTTTTTATAGAATTCCACATTAAAAGAGTGTCCTCTCCACCATACCCTCTAGTTAGATAATCTCTAACTATCCTTCTAATTTTTCTAACATCTGTGGTTGCAATTCTATTATGATTATCTAGGTTCAGTTGTGTCAATGCACTTATATAAATTTTAAATTTATTCACCTCTGAAATAGAAGCTGTTAATTGATCATTTAATCCATGTATACCTTCTATTATTAACAAACCATTTTGAGGTAATACAATTTCATGCCCATGCCATTCTCTTTTCCCCTTAACAAAGTTAAAACTAGGTATCTCAACTTTTTTACCTTTTAATAGTAACTCTAAATGCTTGTTAAATAAATCTAAATCTAAAGAATTTATGGATTCAAAATCAGGTTTTCCATCTTCCCCTATAGGGTTTTTCTCTCTATCTACAAAATAATCATCCAAAGATATTGGAGTAGGTATAAATCCATTTACCCTTAATTGAACTCCTAATCTCTTTGAAAAAGTTGTTTTTCCCGAAGAACTTGGTCCTGCTATCAAAATAACTTTTACATCTTTTCTTTCTGAAATCATATCTGCTATATTAGCTATCTTCTTCTCATGCAGCGCCTCTGAAACCTGTATAATATCTATAATCTCACTAGATTCAATCTTATCATTTAAAGAGCCTACTTCTCCAACACCTAAAATATCAAGCCATGTTTCATTTTCATAAAATATATTTGATAGTTTTTTATGTTCCTTAAACTCCTGTATCTCTAATGGTTTCTTATCATCTGGATACCTTAGAATAAAACCTTTATCATAATAAGTAACATCAAAAACCTTTATTTCTTTAGTGTTAACTGCCATATGACCATAGAAATAATCATATCTTCCATCTAGCTCATATAACTTAACTGTCTCTAGATTCATATGATTAAGTAATTTTACCTTGTCAATCATTCCATAGTCCTTAAAAATTTCTATAGCATCTTCCTTTAAAAATTTATTTTTACTTATAGGAATTTTTCTATCAATTAGTTCCTGCATTCTAATTTTAATCTTATTAACATCCTCTTCCGTTAAAACTTCCTCCTTGTGGATTTCCCCAAATATCCCCTTACTAATTGAATGTTCCATAGTTATTTTTGATTCTGGGAAAATATCTAAAGCTGCTTTTATAAATAAAAAAGTTACAGTTCTTCCATAAGCCATTGTTCCAATAGGGTTATTGTTATAAATAACCTCAAAATCTCCAGACTCCTCAACTTTCCTACTTAACTCTATATACTTTTTATTTAATCTTCCTAGCATTATAGGTAAATTACTCTCTTTATAATATTTATTTATAATTTCAGTGAATTCTATTCCTCTATCAACTTCTACCTTAAGACCATTACATAAATTTAATTGAATTTTACTCATGTCACATAACCCTCCAAACATTTAACTATTCATTACTATTATATAACAAACCTTAAACTTGATAACTACTACATATAATTATCTTTATTTGGATAAATTATTTTGGAGGTGTTTTTTTATGTTTATAGTTTTAATTAGAACTTGTATATTGTATATTTTAGTAGTTTTAGTTATTCGATTAATGGGAAAACGACAGATAGGAGAATTACAGCCTTACGAACTTGTAATAACTATTGTAATTTCTGATTTGGCTACTGTTCCAATGCAAGACGTAAGACTACCATTAATTTTAGGAATAATTCCTATAATAACCTTACTTATTTTAGAAGTCTTTTTTACAGAACTTCAGATAAGAAGTAAATTTATGAGAAAACTAATAGATGGTGACCCTTCTGTTCTTATAAGAGATGGTAAAATTAATGAAAAAGCATTAAAAAGTCAAAGAATTCATATAGAAGACCTTCTTGAAGAGTTAAGATTAACAGGAAACTTTGATATATCTTCAATTAAATATGCTATATTAGAAAGTAATGGTCAGTTGTCTATAATGTCTAAAGAAAATAATGAAAATAGTCATTTACCTTTAGTTTTATTATACAATGGAAAAGTAAATAAAGACTCTTTAAAAAAATTACATAAAGACGTTAAATGGCTTCAAGACAAAGTCTCATCAAAAAATCTAAGTATGGATGAAGTATTTATAATAATAATGGATAGCTCTGGTAAACTTCAATACCAAGCAAAAGGAGAATTTGAAAAATTGGATGGTGAGAATACATGAAAAATATATTAACATCCTTAGGACTATTTTTAGCATTAATAAGTTTTATGTTTTACTCTCACATTAAATTAAATAAGGCTTGCATGGAAATAATCGATATTAGTGAAAATTTAGAAGAATTAATTAATAACGAAGATTGGGAAGGTGGATACACTAAAGCTATTGAGCTTATAGACTCTGTAACTCAAAGTTCCACCCCTTTATCCTTATATATAAATCACACCGAATTTGATAATATAAGCTCTGAAGCAATTAAATTAACTCAATATATAGAGACTACAGATGAGGAAGATTCCCTTGCCTCCATACACCTTATAAAGTTTTCTGCTGAGACAATGTTAAAGCTTCAAGAGATACGACTTAAAAATATTTTCTAAAAATATCATTTTTTTTGATTTACATATAGAAAATAGCTTGTACATTTAGTATAATTAACATAAAGGGATTAGTCCCGGTGGGACGTAACAAGTCCACTAACAAAAATGATATCTTGGAGAGATATTAATATTTCTCCAGTAAATAAATGAAAGGTGGTAAAATCATGGCATTAGTTACTACAAAAGAAATGTTCAAAAAAGCTTACGAAGGCGGATACGCAATAGGTGCTTTCAATATCAACAACCTAGAAATCATTCAAGGAGTTTTAAGAGGAGCTAAAGCTAAAAATTCTGCTGTTATACTTCAATGTTCTACAGGAGCTATAAAATATGCTGGAGCTGCATACCTTAAAGCAATGGTTGATGCTGCTATAGAAGAAACTGGTATAGATGTTGCATTACACTTAGACCACGGTCCAAGTTTAGATGCTGTTAAAGAAGTTATAGATGCTGGATTTACATCAGTAATGTTTGATGGTTCTCACTATGACTATGAAGAAAATGTTAAATTAACTAAAGAAGTTGTTGAATACGCTCACGCTAGAGGAGTTGTTGTTGAAGCTGAACTAGGAGTTTTAGCAGGAGTAGAAGATGATGTAGTTGCTGCAGAACATATCTACACTGATCCAGAACAAGCAGTTGACTTTGTTAACAGAACTGGAGTTGATTCATTAGCAATCGCTATAGGAACATCTCACGGAGCATTCAAATTCCCATTAGATTTCAAACCACAATTAAGATTTGATATATTAGAAGAAATCCAAGCTAAATTACCAGGTTTCCCAATAGTTCTTCACGGAGCTTCAGCTGTTGATCCAAAAGCAGTTGAAACTTGTAACCAATATGGTGGAGACATTGCTGGAGCTAAAGGAATTCCAGTTGATATGTTAAGAAAAGCTTCTGGAATGGCTGTATGTAAAATAAACATGGATACAGACTTAAGATTAGCTTTCACAGCTGCTGTAAGAAAAACTTTTGGAGATAAACCAAAAGAATTTGATCCAAGAGCATATCTTGGAGCTGGAAGAAATGCTGTTCAAAGCACAGTAGAATCTAAAATAGATGAAGTTTTAGGATCAATTGATTCTATGAAATAATTCCTTAAAAGATGGCTTATGCCATCTTTTTTGTTTTACTTTTCTTGCTTTCTTGCTTTCTTGCTTTCTTGCTTTCTTGCTTTCTT
>NZ_FQXU01000009.1:115055-137212 GCF_900130055.1 Clostridium intestinale DSM 6191 | reverse complement strand
CAATTCTTCAATTCTTCAATTCTTCAATTCTTCAATTCTTCAATTCTTCAATTCTTCAATAGGCATTTTCTCTTTTCAGCGATTTTTTAGCAATGTCTTTTTTTAATATTGTTGAGTTTTTTAAAGGGTAGTCTACTTTTTGCCTGTTTATTATTCATCTTTTATAAAAAAATATTAATAAATTCTTTCTAAATAAATCTCCCTCTATTTATGCAATTTTATACTACTTTTCTTATGTTTATTTATCAATAAATTTATAAATTAAAATGAATATTATTATTTGTAAACCTATTCTTTTATGCATAAATATAAATATAACTAATTTTTATAAATAAATATTGCATAATTATTCATATAGTTTTATAATATTAAATATCTTAAATATGGAAATTACGGGGGTTGTAAAATGAAGAAATACAATAAAGTTTTATTAGCATATTCTGGTGGATTGGATACATCAATAATTATTCCATGGCTTAAGGAAACTTATGGATGTGAAGAAGTAATAGCTGTTGTTGGAGATGTAGGACAAGGTGATGATGAACTTGAAGGTTTAGAAGAAAAAGCAATCAAAACTGGTGCTTCTAAAATATATATAGAAAACTTACAAAAAGAATTTGTTGAGGATTATATATTCCCAACTTTAAAAGCTGGTGCAACTTATGAAGGAAAATATCTTCTTGGAACTTCTTTTGCAAGACCTGTAATTGCAAAAAGAATGGTTGAAATAGCTAAAGCTGAAGGAGTAGATGCTATAGCTCATGGATGTACTGGTAAAGGTAATGACCAAGTACGTTTTGAACTTACTATAAAAGCTTTTGCTCCAGAGCTTCCTGTTGTTGCTCCTTGGAGAATATGGGATCTTAAATCAAGAGAAGAAGAAATAGCTTATGCTATTGAAAAAAATGTTCCTATAAAAATAACTTACGAAACAAACTATTCTAAAGATAAAAACTTATGGCATTTAAGTCATGAAGGTTTAGATCTTGAAGATCCAGCTAATGAACCAAAATATGATGAAATATTAGAAATGGGAGTTTCTCCTGAAAAAGCTCCTGATGTACCAACTTACGTTACTGTTAGCTTTGAAAAAGGAATTCCTGTAGCTGTAAATGGTGAAAAAATGGATGGGGTATCTATAATAAAAGCTCTAAACAAAGTTGGTGGAGAAAATGGTGTTGGAATTATAGATATGGTTGAAAATCGTTTAGTAGGAATGAAATCAAGAGGAGTATATGAAACTCCAGGTGGATCAATTCTTTACTACGCTCATAAAGAATTAGAATATTTATGTTTAGATAGAGAAACATTACATTATAAAGAGCAAATAGCTTTAAAATTTGCTGACTTAGTTTATAACGGTCAATGGTTTACTCCTCTTAGAGAAGCTCTTTCTTCTTTTGTTGATAAAACTCAAGAAACAGTAACTGGAGATGTTAAGCTTAAGTTATATAAAGGAAATATAGTTTCTGCTGGTTCTACTTCTCCATATACCTTATATTCAGAAGAATATGCAACTTTTGGTGAAGATTCAGTATACGATCAAAATGATTCAGCAGGATTCATAAATCTATTTGGATTACCAGTAACAGTTAAAGCAAAAATGGACGCAAAAGTGAATGGAGTGAAATAATTATGAAACTTTGGGGTGGAAGATTCCAGAAGGCAGTTGATAATTTAGTAAATGACTTTAACTCTTCTATTAGAACAGACGGAAGAATGTTTAAGGAAGATATATATGGAAGCTTAGCTCATGTAAAAATGCTTATAGCACAAGACATCATCCCAAAACAAGATGGGGAAAAAATTATCTCAGGTCTTACTGAAATAAGTAAAAGGATTGAAAATGGGGTTATTGAAATTGATCCTTCTTCTGAGGATATACACTCCTTTATAGAAGCAACTCTTACTTATTACATTGGGGATGAGGGTAAGAAGCTCCATACTGGAAGAAGCAGAAATGATCAAGTTACTTTAGATACAAGATTATATTTAAAAAAGGAACTAAAGAACTTAATTAATGTAATCTTATCATTTGAAGAAACTCTTTTAGGAAAAGCAGAAGAAAATATAGATACTATAATGCCTGGCTATACACACATGCAAAAGGCTCAACCTATAACTTTTGCTCATCATTTACTTGCTTATGGGGAAATGTTTAAAAGAGATTTAGGTAGAATAAAGGATACTTTAAAAAGAATGGATGAAATGCCTTTAGGAAGTGGTGCACTTGCTACTTCCACCTATCCTATAGATAGAGAAATGGTTGCAAAAGAACTTGACTTCTCTTCTATTAGTTTAAACAGCTTAGATGCTGTTTCTGATAGAGATTATGTTATAGAGACTTTATCTGCTCTTTCTATGATAATGATGCATCTTTCAAGATTTTCTGAAGAAATTATATTATGGTGTACTCACGAGTTTAGCTTCGTTGAATTAGATGATGCCTACTCTACTGGAAGTTCTATAATGCCTCAAAAGAAAAATCCTGATGTTGCTGAGTTAGTTAGGGGTAAAACTGGAAGGGTTTATGGGGATTTAATAACTCTTCTTACTCTAATGAAGGGAATTCCTCTTGCTTATAACAAAGATATGCAGGAAGATAAGGAAGCTTTATTTGATGCACTAGACACAGTATTTTTATCTATAAAGACTTTCAATGGAATGTTAAAAACCATGAGAATCAAAAAAGATAATATGAGAAAAGGTGCTTTAGGTGGATTCACAAATGCTACTGATGTAGCTGATTACTTAGTTAAAAAAGGTGTTGCTTTTAGAAATGCACATGAAGTTGTTGGGGCCATCGTACTTCACTGCATTAATAAAGGAATAAATATAGAAGGGCTTTCTTTAGAAGCTTTAAAAGAATTTTCATCTTACTTTGAAGAAGATATCTATAATGCTATCTCTCTTGAAACCTGTGTTGAGGAACGTAAGGTCATTGGAGGACCAAGTTCTAAATCAGTTAAGATTCAACTAGAGGCTTTAAAGAATTTCATAGATAGTAATAAAATAATATAGTTTTTCAAAGGCGAAAAAGGGGGTATTTATTTTGGTAAAGGTCGGAATAATTGGGGGAACAGGATATGTAGGTGCTGAGTTAATAAGACTTCTTATGAATCATAAAGAAGTTACAATCTCAGGAATATCCTCTGTAAGCTTTAGTGGGCAAGATATATCTAGCATATACCCAAGCTTTTATAATATAACTTCACTTATATGTACAGATGAAGATGCGGTAATCGAAAAAAGTGATGTTATTTTTGCTGCTCTTCCTCATGGCTTAAGTGAACATATAGCAAAAAAAGTATTAGATAAAAATAAAATCTGCATAGATATGGGGGCAGATTTTAGACTTTCTGATGAAAATGTATATAAGAAATGGTATGGCAAAAGCTTTGATTTATCTGAATTACATGGCAGCGAAGTATACGGACTTCCTGAGCTTAATAGGGCTAAGATTAAAGAAACAAAGCTTGTTGCAAATCCAGGGTGTTATGCAACTTCTATAGAGCTTGCACTACTTCCTCTTATATCAAAAGGACTAATCGAAGAAAATGGAATTATAGCTGATTCTAAATCTGGTGTGTCTGGAGCGGGAAGAGCTCTTAGTCAAAGCTCTCATTTTACAGACTGTAATGAAAGCTTAAGTGCTTATAAAATAGCTAATCATAGACATACACCTGAAATTGAAGAAGTTTTAAATTCTGCTTCTTTAGATAAAAAGGTAAAGTTAATTTTTACACCTCACCTACTACCTATTAATAGAGGCATATTATCTACGATATATACTACTCCAAAGGAGAAAATAGATCTTGTAGATATCCATAAGGAATTTAGTGAATTTTATAGCACGGAACCTTTTGTGAATGTACTTCCACTCGGTGAAATAGCTAAAATTAACAATGTTAGATTATCTAACTACTGCCAAATATCTCTTCATTATGATGAAGACAGCAATAAATTAATATTAATATCTTGTATTGATAATATGATTAAAGGTGCCGCTGGACAAGGAATCCAGAATATGAATATCCTCTTAGGTTTTGATGAAAAAGAAGGATTAAATACTATAGCACCAGCATTTTAGACATCTGCATATGACTAAGGGGGTTATTTAATTGAATATAAACATTATAGAAGGAGGGGTAACCTCTCCTAAAGGATTTCTTTCTTCTGGCATACATGCTGGAATAAAAAAAGATAAAAACAAAAAGGATCTTGCATTATTAGTTTCAGAAAAAATCTGTAATGCAGCTGGAGTTTACACAAAAAACAAGGTTAAGGGGGCTCCACTTTTAGTTACTAAAGATCATTTAATAGATAATAAAGCTCAAGCAGTAATAATAAATAGTGGAAACGCTAATACCTGTACTGGGGAAAAAGGTCTTATAGCCGCTGAAACTATGTGTTCTCTTGTGGCTAATTCCTTAAACTATAAAACTGAAGATGTATTAGTTGCTTCTACTGGTGTTATAGGTGTTCAGCTTAACGTTAAGCCTATAGAAGACTCTATGACTTCTCTAATAGATGAACTAAGCCCAGAAGGTTCTCTATCTTCTGCTGAGGCTATAATGACTACTGATACCTTCTCAAAGTCACTCTCAATCAAGTTTGAGTTATCAGGTAAAGAAGTTACCTTAGGTGCAATGGCAAAAGGGTCTGGAATGATTCACCCTAACATGGCAACTATGTTATCTTTTATAACTACAGACGCTAATATAAGCTCTGCTCTATTAGATAAAGCTTTAAAAGATACTGTTAATATAAGTTACAACAGAATATCTGTAGATGGAGATTCTTCTACAAATGATATGGTTGTTATATTAGCAAACGGTCTTGCTGAAAATACTCTAATAGATAGTGAAAATGAAGATTATCTAATATTTGTAGAGGCTTTAAAAACTTTAAACATAACCTTAGCTAAATTGATTGCTAAAGATGGTGAAGGTGCTACAAAGTTAATTGAATGTACTGTTTCTAATGTTTCTAGTGAAGAAATTGGAGAAAAGTTATCTAAATCAGTTATATCTTCAAGCTTAGTTAAAGCAGCTATTTTTGGCAGTGATGCTAACTGGGGAAGAGTTTTATGTGCTCTTGGATATGCTGATGTTGATGTAGATTTATCAAATATCGATATCTTCTTTGAAAGTTCTAAAGGAACTATAAAGGTATGTGAAAATGCTTTTCCTGTAAACTTCTCAGAGGAACTAGCAAAAGAAATACTATTAGAAAAAGAAATTAAAATATTAGTTGATATGAAATCTGGTTCCCACTCTGTTTCTTGTTGGGGATGCGATTTAACCTATGACTACGTAAAAATTAATGGAGATTACAGATCCTAAAGGAGGAACCTAGAGTTGAATTACAATGAAAGAGCCAATATTTTAGTGCAAGCATTACCTTACATCCAGCAGTATAAAGGAAAGACTGTTGTTGTTAAATATGGCGGTAATGCCATGATTAGTGATGAACTTCGTGAAGGAGTTATAGCTGATTTAGTTCTTATGAACTATGTAGGAATTAATGTTGTGGTAGTGCATGGTGGCGGTCCTCATATCTCCTCTTATCTAAAGAAAATAAACAAAGAAAGTGTTTTTATAGATGGATTAAGATACACAGATGATGAAACCATGGATATAGTTCAAATGGTTTTAGGAGGAAAAGTAAATAAAGATTTAGTAAAGTTAATTGAAGCTTCTGGTGGAAAAGCTATTGGTCTATCTGGTATGGATGGTTCCATGATTCAAGCCAAAAAAATCTCTTCAGAAGTTGATCTTGGTAATGTAGGTGAAATTACAAAAATTAATACTGAAATCATTAAAAACTCTATAGCTAACGGATACATTCCAGTGATAGGTAGTATAGCTACAGGTGAGGAAAATAAAGTTTATAATATTAATGCAGATACTTGTGCATCTAAAATAGCCTCTGCTTTAAAGGCTGAAAATTTAATTCTTCTTACAGATGTACCTGGAGTTATGCTTGATCCTAAAGAACCATCAACTTTGATTTCAGAATTAAGATTACACGAAATCCCTCGTCTTTATATGGATAACGTTATAAAGGGAGGAATGATTCCTAAGGTTAACTGTTGTGTAGAGTCAGTTAGAATGGGAGTTAAAAAGGCTCAAATAATTGATGGAAGAGTTCCACATGCACTTATACTTGAGTTATTCTCAAAAGATGGCATAGGAACAATGATTTATTAGGAGGATGTTGAAATGAATGATTTAATTGGGGCAAAAGAATATCTTATGAACACCTACCCTTTCCTTCCTGTAGTTTTTTCTCATGGAAAGGGAGTAAAACTTTTTGATAGTGATGAAAAAGAATATCTAGATCTTACATCTGGTATAGGTGTTTCTTCCCTTGGTTATGGATACGAAGCTTGGGTAAATGCAGTTACTGCTCAACTAAATAAGATAACTCATGTATCTAATATATTTATGTCAGAACCAACTTTAAAATTAGCTGAAAAAATAACTTCTTTATCTGGAATGAGCAAGGTATTTTTCTCTAATTCTGGAGCTGAAGCTAACGAAGGTGCTATAAAACTTGCTAGAAAATATAGCTACGATAAATATGGTGAAGGAAGAAGTACTATAATAACTTTAAACAATAGCTTTCATGGACGTACTATTACTACCCTAAAAGCTACTGGACAAGAAAAGTTTCATAAATATTTCTATCCATTTACTGAAGGCTTTAAGTACGTAGATGCTAATGATTTAGCTTCTATAGAAGAATCTGTTGATAATAGCGTATGCGCAATTATGATAGAAGCTATTCAGGGTGAAGGCGGTATAAGACCTTTAAACTCAGAATTTATAGATAAAATATTTGAAATAGCTAAAGAAAAAGATATCTTAGTTATATTCGATGAGATTCAATGTGGTATAGCTAGAACTGGTAAACTATTTGGTTTCAATCATTTTAATGTTAATCCTGATATTGTAACTGTTGCAAAAGGTTTAGGAGCTGGTCTTCCTATAGGTGGTATTCTTTGTAATGAAAAGTTAAAAGACACATTCTCTTTTAGTGACCATGGTTCAACCTTTGGCGGAAACCCAGTAGCTACTGCTGGAGCAATTGAGGTTTTAAATGCAGTGTCTAGCGCTGGATTTATGGATGAAGTTCTTGATAAAGGTAACTTTATTAAAGAATTTTTAGAAAACTCTTCTACTTCTAATATAGTTGAAGTTAGAGGCGAAGGGCTAATGATTGGAATAGAGATAAATGGAGAGGCAGCTAAAGTTCAAAAAGAAGCCTTGGAAAAAGGTCTTTTAGTTCTTACTGCTGGGCCTAACGTTGTTAGACTTCTACCACCATTAGTAATTTCTAAGGAAGACTTAAAGATTGGATTAGAGATATTAGTAGATATAATAAATAACATTTAATTTATGAGGGGGGTTATTATGAAAAAGGATTTATTAAAGATGGAAAATCTCTCAAAAGAAGAGATTTTAGATATATTAAATATAGCTGATCAACTAAAATATGAACATAAACACGGGATAGAGCATCACCACTTAAAGGGTAAAACCTTAGGTATGATATTCCAAAAAGCTTCTACCAGAACTAGAGTAAGCTTTGAAGTTGGTATGTATCAACTTGGAGGAAATGCTTTATTCTTAAGCTCAAAGGATTTACAAATAGGAAGAGGTGAACCTGTTTGTGATACCTCACGTGTTTTATCTAGGTATCTAGATGGTATAATGATTCGTACCTTTGAACAAAAAGAAGTGGACGATTTAGCTAAATATTCTGATATTCCTATAATAAACGGACTTACTGATGATGAGCATCCATGTCAAGTTTTAGCAGATTTAATGACTATAAGAGAGTATAAAAAAAGCTTTGATGGATTAAAACTTGCCTTTATAGGTGATGGTAATAACATGGCTCAATCCTTAATAGTTGGTGCATTAACTCTAGGTATGGATGTGTCTATAGCATCTCCGTCTGGATATACTCCAGATAATTATTACTTGGAGCTTGGAAAAGAATTAGCTGAAAAGAGTAACGCTAAGTTTATTCTTACAGATTCTCCAGTTGAAGCAGTTACATCTGCTGATATTGTTATTACTGATGTTTGGGCAAGTATGGGGCAAGAAGCTGAAGCTAAAGAAAGAGTTGAAGCTTTTAAAGGTTACCAAATTAATGAAGATTTAATGTCTTACACTAATCCAAAATCTCTAGTTCTTCACTGTCTTCCTGCTCATAGAGATGAAGAGATTTCCACTGAAACATTTGAAAAACACTCAGAAGAAATCTTTGATGAAGCTGAAAACAGACTTCATGCTCAAAAGGCTGTATTAGTTAAATTGTTAGGTAATAAATAAGTATATAAAAAAGATGCTATTTTTCATAGCATCTTTTCTACGTTCATTATTGATTATTTTATATAATCTTTATAGTTATTTTGAGTAACTTTTACATAGTTAATCCATACATATTTTCCATCAGTTACAGGATAGCCAATGTTTGCTTCGTTAATTTCTTTACCTTCTGCAGCTGCTATAGCTATATTAACTGTAGCTTTACCTTGGTTTTCTGCATCATTAAGAACTGTTCCTAGAAGAGATCCTTCTTTCATAGCTTGTAATGCAGGTGCTGTAGCATCAACTCCAACTACTGGAATGTATTTAGAAGCATCACCTTTGTTATATCCTTCAGCTTTTAAAGCTTCTATTGCACCTAGAGCCATATCGTCATTATTTGCTAAAACTGCTTCTATCTTATCAAGACCTTGACCAGTTATAAATGCTTTCATAAGGTCAGTTGCTTTAGCTTTGTCCCACATAGCTGTATCAGCAGCAAGTTTTTGAGTTTTGAATCCGCCAGCTTCTATAGCTTTTATTGAGTATTCTGTACGAAGAGTAGCATCTTGATGTCCTGGTTCTCCTTGAAGCATTACATATTGAATTACTCCATCCTTATTTTTATCTGCTTCTGGATGAGCTTTAAAGTAATCAACTAAAATTTCTCCAGATTGAGTTCCTGATTGTTCAGCTTTAGCTCCAACATACCATACTTTATCGTAGCTATTCATATCTGCTTTTTCAGGTTCACGATTTAAGAATACTATAGGAAGCTTTTTAGCTTTTGCTTTTTCTATTATTGGACCAGCAGCTGTTCTATCAACTGGATTTATTGCTAAAGCAGTTACCCCTTTAGTAATAAATGTATCTACTTGTTCATTTTGAGTAGGTTGTTTATTTTGTGAATCCACTAATTCTATATCTGTTCCTTTATCTTTAGCTTGACCTTCCATAGCACCACGAACCCCTGTCATGAAAGTATCATCAAATTTGTAGATTGCAGAACCGATTAAAACTTTAGAATCTTTCTTTCCGCCTGAGCTAGAATCATTTCCTTTTGAACTACATCCTGCCATTGCACCAGCAATTACAACAGCTGACATAACGATTGTTAATAATCCTTTAAACCTTTTCATAATACCCCTCCGTAATCAAATCTTATTATTTTATATGATTTTGGTTTGTTATTCGTTTACATTTCTTATTATATAGACTTTTCTCTCTACTCTCCATACAAAATTCTTCACACTTTTATCGAATTTCTTAGTTAAATATTAGAAATTAAATCTAAGTAAAAATAAAAATGCTATAAACTTACTCTACTAATTGATAGTAGTAAGCTAATAACATTTCTAATTTAAATTTATTTACTTTTCATGTATATATCTACATTATCCTTTGTAACTTCCGAATAATCAGCCATTACATATTTCCCTTTTTCTAATCCTTCTACTGAACTTATATCCCCATTTGTTGATAATAAATAAGCCATATTAAATATTACCTTAGCTTGATACTTATAATCGTTTATTGCAGTTCCTATCATTGCCCCATTTTTAACTTGAGTTAGTGACTCAGGAATTCCATCAATTCCAACAACAAGGGGATGTCTTTTTATTGTATTGTCATTATTTAATGCTTCTAAAGCGCCTAAGGCCATTTCATCATTATTACTAAATACAACTTCTATCTTATCTCCAAATTCCTTAATCCATTGATTCATTTTTGTTGTTGCTTGAGCGTACTGCCAGTTACCAATTTCATCAGATAATTTTTCTAACTCAATACCATTTTCTATCAAGGGTTTTATACAGTGCTCTGTTCTTATTAAAGTATCCTGATGCCCTGGTTCCCCTTCAAGTACTACATATTGAATTTTTCCATCTCCATTTTTGTCCACCAAACTTCTGTTACTCTTGTAAGCATCTAAAATTATTTTCCCTTGTATTTCTCCAGATTGTTCTGCCTTTGCGCCTACATAGTATAGCTTATCCCATCTTTCCATATCTTCTTCTACTGGTTCGCGATTAAAGAAAATCATAGGTATGTTGGCAGACTTTGCTTTGTCAATCATCATAGATGCTGCAGTTCTATCTACTATATTCACACATATAACATCGTAATTTTGAGAAACAAACCTTTCTACTTGGCTATTTTGATTAGTCAAGCTTCCTTTAGCATCTACAACATTAATTGTTATCTTATAATTGCTATCTCCTTCTTTTTCCTTAGCTACATCTTCAAGTTCTTTTGTAATTGCAGAAATAAAAGCATCATCCTGCCTATATAATGTAACTCCTATTTTTATATTTTTAATACTATCTTTATTAGTTCCATTATTATTATAATTACATGCTGATAATGAAGTACCAATAGTAACGGTTAATAGGCATAAGGATATTTTTTTAAGTATTTTCATTATAAACACCTCAAAATTCTCATATATTTAAGACATTATTTTACCTAATAAGCGGAAATAGCAATCTTTGATTCTCCTTTGAATACATATTATCTGTATTAACAATTGTTGAAGATATAGTGCTATTATTTATCTTCTTACCCTCTAACTTATCTACAGCAGCCTTTACCCCTAGATATCCTATATTAAATTCATTTTGCGTAGCTGTTGCATTAATGTTTTTTTCCTCTAAAGCTGAAATTATTTTACTTGTACTTCCTGTACCGTAGACTTTTATTGAACTTTTTTCATTGTCTATTATATTAGAGTCCTTTTTTACTTCGGCAACATACTCTAACATACCTGCACTGAGAGTTACTACTACATCCACATCATTGCTCTCTAATAACTTCTTTATCTCAGTATAGTAATTTGCTTGACTCTCATTTGGAATTTCCCAGAACAGATAGGTATTATTAATTTTATTCATAACACTCATAAATCCTTCGTACCTGTCCGCTATGCTTTTGCACTCTAAATTATTTTTTATAATTGCAACTTTTTTCCCCATATCTCCCATTTCAATCATTTGTTCTCCTAAAAGTTCCCCAAGCTCATAATTATCATTCCAAATTGTTGGTGGAGTTTTCTCTAAATCAACATTAGACTCGATAAGAATAATAGGTACTTTTTTCATGGCTTCTTCTACTGCATTAGCTATTTTTTCATAATCTACGGGAGATAATATTATAGCGTCTGCTCCATTTTTTATTTCTCTATCAATTAACTCTTTTTGCTCGTCTATATTATTATCTTGAGAGAGATTTATGAAGCTTACATCTATATTCAGTTCTGATGCCGCTTGATCTACACCCTGCTTCATTATCATTAAGCTTTCATTATTTCTTCCACTTGTTATCAAAGAAATATTATGTATTTTTTTATTTTTTTGATTTGATAATGTATCATCTAAAAGCACTGAAAAGGATATAATTAATAGTAAAAATAAAATTATAAATACAAACGTCTTTTTACTTTTCACTATTTACCTTCCTCCCTCTTCTGCGCTTCATTGAAATCAATAGCAGGAACATGTATTCTAATTGTTGTCCCTTCATCAGGTTCACTATAAATCTTAAGTCCGTATTCTACCCCATAATATATCTGTATTCTTTGATGAACATTTTTTAATCCAATCCCTGAACTCTTTTTCTTTCCATTATTTTCTCTTGTAAGAAGAGTATCTGCTACTTCTTGCTCCATACCAAGTCCATTATCTATAACATCGATATATAAATCTTCTTCTTTTAAGTACGCTTTTATTAATATTTCTCCATCTCCACCCATAAATTCCATACCATGATAAATAGCATTTTCGATTAAAGGTTGAATTATTAATTTAATAGTTGATAAATTTAATGTTTCTTCATCTACATCAATATTATATGTGAATTTGTTTTTATATCTTATGTTTTGTATTGTTAAATAATTACGTGCATGTTCAATTTCATCTTTTACTGATATTATATTTTTTCCTTTACTTAAGCTTATTCTAAAAAGTCTTGCTAAAGCTGTTACCATTGTAATAGCCCCATCATAATTTTCATTTTCTATCATCCAAACAATAGAATCTAATGTATTATATAAAAAATGTGGATTAATCTGAGCTTGAAGCGCATTTAACTCACTTTTTCTTTTGGATTCTTGTTCTTTTACTATATTATCCATAAGTACATGTAGCTGATTTACCATGGATTTAATAGCTTTTCCTAGATGTTGAATTTCGTAAGATCCACTTATTGCTATATCTACATCTTTAACTCCATTTTCAAGTTTTTTTACTGATTTCTCAAGTGCCTTTATAGGGTTTGCTATACGAGAAGAAACAAACATATTGAGAAATACTAGAATAAATATTGCAAAAAACATAATAAATATTGCAAATAAACTTATTTGTCTATAGTCTGAGGTTATATCAACCATTGGAGTAACCCCTATAATTTTCCACCCAGTATATCCTACTGTTTTTACTGTAACTAATCTTTTTTCTCCATTAAAAGTTTCTATATTAGTTCCATCTTCATATGTAGACCCCATTCTATTATTCTCATTTATTAAATTTGAATATATTAATTGTTGTCTCGGATGATATATTATTTCTCCCTCTCCATCAACTAGATAGACATAACCAGATTTTCCCAAGTTAACATTTTTACATATTTGTTCTATTTCACTGAAATTCATATCTACAAGCAATACACCTGGAGTTATTTTCCCATTGTTTGTCAATTCCACTGCTCTACTTAAAGAAATAACCCAACGATATTTATAATCTGGATCTATAAATAAATTCTGAACATGTGAAGTTGAAAAATGAAGGTTTTCTTTTCTACTTATAGCTTTTAAAAACCATTCACTTTTTGTAGGATTAGCAGAGTCTTTTAATTTTCCTACTGGAGATGCTCCTATAAGCTCTCCATACTCTGTAAACACACTTATACTTATAAGAGAATCTTTATTTGACTCGTATAATAAATCCATATCCTTGCTTATACTATCTACAGCTAAATCCTTCTTTTTAATAACACTATAATAACTGGCATCTGATACTTTCATCATATTTCTTAAGTAACTATCTAAGTTTAAATTAACTTGTTCTAATATAGCTTTATTATTTTCAGATACCATATTTTCTGCTGAATTTATAAATCTTAAATAAACTGCTCCAACAACCATAATCATTCCTACAACTGATATTACAGTAAAAGAAATAGATATTATGTGCTGTATGCTTGTATTCTTACCTTTATCTAATACTTTTTCAACATTTTTCTTTATAAAATTTATCATTATAGATCAAACTCAATTCTTTCTGTATTTTGAAGGTGATACCCCAAACTTCTTTTTAAATACATAACTAAAATAATTAGCCTCTGGATATCCTACCTTTTCAGCTATAACATAAGTCTTATAATCTGTTGTATTTAATAATCTTACAGCTTGCTCTAAACGTACTGTAGTTAAAAAATTTACAAAGTTATTTTGAGTTTCACGTTTAAATATTGTAGAAAAGTAAGTAGAACTTACATGAAGTTTAGAACAAACTTGTTCTACAGATAAATCTGGATCTGTATAGTTTTCTAACACATATTGTTTTGCTTGCTCAACAAGTAATATAGAGGAATTTACACGCTCCTTTTTAATCAAAACGTTTACCATGGTAGATTTATTTATAAACCATTCTTTTACCTCATCTATTGATCCAAAAGAATCTAAGTGTTCATAGCAATTAAAGTTTTCCCCAAATATATAATCCATATCTAGTTCATAAGCTTGTATAATCTTTAATAAAGCTGTCATTATCTCCATAATATAAATTCTATACTTATTAAATGGTAAAAGCAAATGCTGAACTTTATCAAATAAACCATTAATAACCTCTTTAATTTCTTCTTTTGTTGAAATCTTTATTGCATTTAACATTAAGTTTTCTTCTTGCTCGTGAAATTGAAGCTCAATAGAATTGTCAGGTTCTACATCATCAATATAAATAGCCTTTCCTAAGCCTAGTATCAATTTATATTCTAATGCATTTAAGGCAGTTCTATATGAAAATTTTATTTCAGATGGATCATTATAAACATACCCAATCCCTGCTGATATTTTTAAATTTGTGATACGCTCATAAACCTTGCATACTTCATTTATACCATTTATAAAATAACCTATTTCATCTTTTGATGATAATCCTCCTATTACTACAACAATATCAGAATAAATAAAACTTGTGAATTGGCAGTATTGGTGCATATTTTCATCTACAGTCTTTTTTATAGATATATTAGTAAGCACTGGATCTTCATTAATATTATTGTTTATATCCTTTAATTTCAAATTCCCTTCAGAACGAATAAGTGCTACAGATAAATATTCTTTTTTTAAATCTATGTCTAATTTATCAATCTGTTCACTCCACTTTTCTCTATTTATCCTTCCCTCAATAGCTCCTACCAGAAACTGCTCTCTTATTACTGGTAAACTTTCAATATAATATTCTTGTAGTTTTTCTAAATTTCTTTTTTCATTATATTCATAATCAAGCTTTTCTTTTAATCTTTTTAAGACCTCAATTAGTTCTATGGAATTAATCGGTTTCAAAACATATTCAACTACATTAATCTGAATAGCCTTGTGAGCATATTCAAAATCGTCACAGCCTGAAAAAATTATAATTTTAGTAGAAGGCATCATTTCAGAAACTCTTTTCCCTAATTCTAATCCATCCATAAAAGGCATTTTTATATCTGTCATTATAACATCTGGTCTGTATTTTTCAACCTTTTCAAGAGCATCCTGCCCATTCTCAGCATCTCCAACTACTTCAAATCCGTAAGCTTCCCAGTCTATTTTTTTGATAATTCCAAGTCTTATCTCTTCTTCGTCATCTACTATAATAATTCTATATAAGCTCATTATACTACTCCTTCTTTTATTAAGTTGCAGTTAAATATAATAATTTAATTATCGATTACTATTATATCTAAAAAATTCCTTTTATGCAATGCATGTCCATATTATTTAAAACGACAAAAAGGCTAACTTCAATTTTTAATTGAAGCAAACCTTTTTATCAATATATCAATTTATTTTTTTCTATATTTAGCTAAGTCTATAGCAACTGCTACTGCAATGATAGCACCTTTTATAACTTGTTGCCACATTGGACTTACTGCTATGAACTGTAATCCATATTGTATAACTGTAAATATCAATACACCACTTACAATTCCTCCAACTTTACCAACACCACCATTTAGTGATACACCACCTACAACACAGGCTGCTATTGCATCAAGTTCGTATCCATTACCATATTGATTGGTTGCTCCAGCAGTTCTAGCTGCTTCTAGTATACCTCCAACACCATATAAAAGTGATGCAAAAATGAATATTCCCATTATAGTTGCAAATACGTTAACTCCTGAAACTACTGCTGCTTCACGATTTCCTCCTATAGCATAAACATTTTTTCCAAATATAGTTTTGTTTAATATAAACCAAACTAATAATACAAACAGAAGTGCTATAGGTACCAGAATTGATATTCCTGGGAAGTCCCCTATGTTAAATAACTTAGTTTGCCCAAGTGCGATAAAGTCTGGACGTACCCCTCCAATAGGTTGAGATTTATTTGGCGGCATATCAAAGTATAGAGAGCACACTCCGTATACTATAACCTGTGTTGCTAAAGTAGCTATAAATGGATGCATATCATATTTTGCTACTAAGAAACCATTGAGTACACCAAATACCATACAAGCTATAATTGCTATTACTATTGGAATTATAACTGCTAGCTCAGGCATGTTAGGGAAAAATCTATTAGCATAGTCTGGATTTTGAAGCATTGATGTTGATATTACTGCTGCTAATCCAACCATACGTCCTGCTGATAAATCTGTACCTGCTATTAACAATGTAAAACAAATACCTAACGCAACTATAAGTTTAGTTGATGACATTGTTAGTATATCAAGCATTACCTCATATTGCATAAAACGTGGTTGAATTATCATTATTACAACTACTAATACCAGTAATGCTAAAATAATTGCATTATTTGTTAAAAAAGTTTTTACAGTCTCTCCTGAAAATGTAACTGTACTATCATGATTTTTTTTATCTAAAAAATGTTTAAGCCCATAAATAGCTGCTATTATTCCTACCCCATCTATATAAATAGGTAAATCAAAAAATACATCTGGATCTAAAATAAAATTAAAAACAATTCCTAACACAACAAGGAAAGTACCAATTCCTAAAAACAGTTTTCCAAAATCCTTGCGTGAAATAACTTTAGCTTCTTGCATATCTAATCCTCTCCTTCTTTAACATAACTAAGTCTCTTTATTTCATAAATTGTGTTGCATAATTCATAACTTTTACTTGATCTGCTTCATCTTTGTCTAAAATTCCAGTAACTTTTCCTTCACACATAACCATAACTCTATCTGACATTCCAAGTAACTCTGGCATTTCTGAAGAGATCATTATGATTGATTTACCTCTCTTAACCAAGTCATGCATAATAGAATAAATTTCATATTTTGCACCTACATCAATTCCTCTTGTAGGCTCGTCTAATATTAAAATATCTGGATTTGTAAGAAGCCAACGTGCTATTAAAACTTTTTGCTGATTACCTCCAGAAAGATTTTTTATAAGCTGCTCCATATTTGGTGTTTTAGTTCTTAAATCTGCATTAGATTTAACTGCAGCTTTATATCGTTTTCCTTCTTTTAATACTCCCAGTTTTGCATAATCTTTTTGACTTGCAATTACTGTATTATCTAACACTGATAATATTCCTAAAATACCAGTAGCTCTTCTCTCTTCTGTTAATAGTGCTAATCCTTGTAATTTAGCATCTTTTGCAGACTTTATTTTTATTAACTTACCATCCTTTTCGATAGTTCCCTCTTGTATCGCTCTTAAACCAAATAGAGCTTCTACAAGTTCTGTACGTTGAGCTCCAACAAGCCCTCCTATACCAAGAATCTCCCCTTTATATAACTCAAAACTTACATTTTGAAAGGATTTCTCCAAAGGAGAACAAAGATTGTTAACTTTTAACACAACTTCCTTTGTAGGTTTATAGTTTGCTTCAGGAAATCTATGAGTCATATCTCTTCCTACCATACGGTTAATTATAAGCTCTGTTGTAAGATCTTTTGATTCCCAAGTTCCTACCCCTTGACCATCTCTCATGATAGTAACTTCATCAGATATTTTAAGAATTTCCTCCATTTTATGAGATATATATATAATTGCGCATCCCTTTTTTTGAAGTTGCTTTATTATTTTAAATAAATGTTCTGTTTCATTCTCAGTTAATGAAGATGTTGGTTCATCCATAATAATTATTTTAGAATTATAACTAACTGCCTTAGCGATTTCAACCAATTGTAGACTAGACGCAGAAAGCTTTCCTGCCAATATCTCTGGATCAATGTCTAAATCAATCTCTTTAAATAAAGCTTCTGTCTCACGTATCATTCTTTTCTTGTCTACAGCTATTCCTCTCATAGGAAATCTTCCAAGCCATATATTTTCCATAACTGGACGAAATCTAATAGGATGTAGTTCCTGATGTATCATTGATACTCCCAAGTCTAATGCTTGTTTTGAAGTATTTATTTCAACTTTTTGTCCATCTAATATTATTTCGCCATTATCTTGATGATATATACCAAAAAGACATTTCATCAAGGTTGATTTTCCTGCACCATTTTCTCCCATTAGGGCATGAACACTACCTTTACGTACTTTTAATGATACGTCATCTAACGCCTTTACCCCTGGAAATGTCTTTGTTATATTGTTCATCTCCAGTACATACTCACCCATACCACAATCCTCCTTTGGTCAAATATTAATCCATTCTTTATTTTGTCTATTTTTCATTTAGTTAGTTTTATTGTTGTTATTCGTTTACATTATTAATTATATAAACTTTCTCTTCTACTCTCCATACAAAATTCTTCACACTTTTATCGAATTTCTTAATTAATTTATATAACAAATTCATATTTTTTTATTCTAAAAAAGACAAGCATAAATTAATAAAAAATGCATGTCTTTTTTCTATTCTATATTTATTAAATAACTGAAAATTTATATATAGTAGTGTGTTTATATTCTTCACCAACTTTTAATATTGGGGATGGAAAACTACTACATCTCACTGCATTAGGGAAAAACTGTGTTTCTAGGCATAACCCATCTCTATTTTCATAAGTTACTCCATCTTTTCCAGTAGGACCCCCTGCTAGAAAATTCCCCGTATAAAATTGTACTCCTGGTTTAGTAGTATAAACTTCCATAACTCTCCCACTTTTTTCATCTACCACTGCTCCAGCTTTTTCAGGTTCTTCTGTGTTAGCATCTAATACCCAATTATGATCAAACCCATTAGCAAAATTTAACTGTTCATAATCACTAAATATTTTATCCTTTACTGTAGTTAATTTTCTTAAATCCATTGGTGTTCCATCAACTCTTAATATTTCACCTGTTGGAATTGACTCATTGTTAGAAGGTGTAAAGCTACTTGCATTTATCATAACTTTATGCTCTAACACACTTCCTGAAGAATGTCCTGAAAGATTAAAATAGGAGTGATTAGTTAAATTAACTACTGTATCTTTATCTGTAACAGCTCTATAATCTATTCTAAGCTCATTATCTTCACTAACAGAATATATAACATTTACATCCAGATTACCAGGGTATCCTTCTTCACCATCTTTACTAAGATATGATAGTTTTAATGCCTGACCATCACCTAAATTAACAAGTTCTGGTTGCCATAAAACCTTATCAAATCCTCTATTTCCTCCATGCAAGTGATGTCTACTATTCTTTTGAAGTTTATATTCTATATTATTTATTTCAAAAATACCTTCCTCGATTCTATTCGCACATCTTCCTATAATAGCTCCTAAATATGGCCCCTTTTCTAAATATTTTTGTGGAGTATCATACCCTAAAACAACATCATCTAATTTCCCTTTAGGATCAGGAACCTTTAAAGATACTATAGCACCACCTAAATTTGTTATTTTCACTTCCATTCCTTTGGAGTTAGTAAGTGTAAAAATATCCACCTCAACTTCATTCATTAACTTTCCAAATAATTCTCTTCTAATTCCCATACCCTCATACTCCTTTTATATAAAATACTACCTATATTAGCTAGTATAAGTATATTATGTTGTTCTTTCAAGAATAAAAAAGTTAGGTATATATCTAAATTATTTTATACCTAACTTATTAACCCTATAATTCTATTTTTTCTTCTTTTTTCTGATCACAACATCCCTGTTTTTTATCACCTTTTCCCATAAAAAACATCATAGATACCATCATAATTGGACATATAAACGGACTTAAGAATGCTAAAATAGGTGCGACCCCAGGTAATACTAATTGAATAACTGGTAATAAGCTAACTATAAGTATAGGTAACATACAACATAGTGCCATAGGCATAATATGTTTAAGATTTAATTTCTTATTCATTCTCTCACTCCTAAATTTTAATATTACAATTAGTCTAATTCATAGTTATGAAGATAAAATGAAGATGCCAGTATGTTTCTTCATTTTATCTTCACATTAGTTTCATATAATTATGTCTCAGAAAGTAATATAAATTTAAGAGGTGATATTTTGTCCATAAAAACTACTCATATATTAGTTGAAGATATGGTTTGTACATCCTGTGAAAAAATAATATCAGATTCTATAAAAAAGGTACATGGTGTCCTCGAGGTTGAGGTTAATTATAAAACCGCCTTAGTGAAGGTAATTTTTGATTCTACTAAATGTTCTTACAGCAGAATTTGTTCTGCAATAGAAAATTCAGGATATACCATAAAAATCTCTAATAACAAAATTAATACAAATGCTTCTTCTACAACTTTAAAAGAAATTATCTCTATATTTGCTATAGTTGCTCTTGCTTTTGTTATTATAGCACTAAGTAAAAATTCTGGTACTTTCAATATAAGTAATAACTTAGGTACAAATACAACTTATCTTATGTTATTTGTTATAGGTATTTTCACTTCTCTTCATTGTGTAGGTATGTGTGGTGGAATAATGTTATCTCAAAGTATAACTATAAATAAAGGTAGTAAATTTAGAAATCTACTTCCTTCTCTTTTATATAATGTAGGTAGATTAACCTCATATACTCTATTAGGTGGATTAGTAGGTGCTTTAGGCTCTGTTTTTTCTTTATCATTAAGTACTCAAGCCTCTATATCAATACTTGCTGGTCTTTTTATGATAATAATGGGTTTTAATATGTCTGGCTTTAAATTATTTAGAAGAATAAACTTAAAGCTTCCATTTAGTAATTGTAAATCTTCCAATAAAAAATCTAGCCCTTTAATTGTTGGTTTACTAAATGGATTTATGCCTTGCGGTCCTTTGCAAACCATACAGTTGTATGCTTTAGCTTCTGGAAGTTTCTTCAAAGGAGCGTCCTCTATGTTCATTTTTGGACTAGGGACTATTCCTCTTATGCTTATATTTTCGTTAGCTATAAATGCCATAAATATGAAAAACACTAAAAAACTTATAAAATTCAGTGGAATCTTAATCGTTATATTAGGAATTTTAATGGCAAACAGAGGCTTTACACTATTAGGTGTAAATATTCCTATAAATAATTTATTATCTTTTAACAGCAAAAATTCATCTAATGTGATTACTGATGAAAATAAGGCTACAGTAATAGATGGAAAACAGGTTGTAAAAATAAAAGCAACATCTTCTGGCTACTCCCCAAGAGTAGTATTTATAGAAAAAAATCTTCCTACTGAAATTATTTTTGAAGGACAAACAATAACGTCATGTAATAACGAAGTTATTTTCCCATCCATGAATATAAAGCAAAAACTAACAAAAGGTGAAACAAAAATCAACTTTACAGCTGGCGATAAAGATATTAGCTACAGTTGTTGGATGGGAATGCTTTCAGGCTCTATAAAAGTTGTAGACACTCTTGACGGTGTAAGTGATAAAGATATATCGTCAGCAGAAAGTGAACTTTCACAAAATTCTGGTGGAGGCTGCTGTCAAGGTTCTTCTACTAATCAAACTCAAGAATTCCTGGTTTACGGCTTGCCATTAACTGAAATACCTACAGATAGATTAGTTAAAAAAAGCTCTATTTCGGGTAGCAGTCAAGCTCTAAGCATTTCTGGAATAGATACCTATTTTGAACCACTTGTTTCAATTTTGAAAACTAATATTCCAGCTAAGCTTACATTCAATTTAACTAAAATGCCTGCTGCTAATGGAACTTATAATATAGTTGAATTTAGTTCACAAGAAATTGTTGGTTCCTTCACTATATCAGACTTTAAAGGATCTATTGATATTACACTTAATAAATCCAGTATCTACTTTATAGAAAAAGATTTTTCAATAGTTGGAACCATAAAAACTTCTGATTCCCCTGAAACGGAAGATATAGAAAAAGTTAGATCAGAATTAATAGATTAATATTTTCAAACTGGAGTAGCTTAATGATTTTATATTATTTTGCTGCTCTTTTTATTATCAAAAGGCCCCTAAATGAAATTTTCCGTATTCGCTGACAAATTAGTTTACAATTCGGCTTTTTATAAGCACTCTTCCTTAATAAAAATAATAGTATATTAGTAGTAAACTTTTTAAAAAGGGGTGTTTTAATTGAATAATAGATACTCTTGTCGAAACGATTTTTATGATAGTGCAAGTATATGTAATAATAAACATTGCTGTGATGATTGGAATTGTTGTCCAACTGGTCCTACTGTACCTACTGGTCCAACTGGGCCAACCGGTCCTACTGGCCCTACTGGTCCAACGGGTCCTACTGG
>NZ_FQXU01000009.1:36499-114222 GCF_900130055.1 Clostridium intestinale DSM 6191 | reverse complement strand
GCTACCGGCCCTACTGGTCCTACTGGAGCTACTGGTCCTACTGGAGCTACTGGTCCTACTGGAGCTACAGGTCCTACTGGAGCTACCGGCCCTACTGGTCCTACCGGTTCTACCGGAGCTACTGGAAGTATTGCATCAGGATATGCATCTTTCTTTAGTACTACAGCAGCAACAAATAATATAGAAGGATTAATATTTAAGATATTTGAATTTAATTCTGTTGTTCCATCCAATGTAACTTTAGGGGCTAATGGATCAGATATAACTGTACAAATTAGTGGAATATATCATATAACCTTTTCTGCTAATGCTACAGATACAAACAATTCTTCTATAAATTTATTTGTGAATAATTCCGATATTCCTGGAAGTATTATCTCATTCCCAGGCACAAGCGGAGAAGCTGTTGGCCATATAATTTTATCTTTATCTACTTCAGATGTATTAAGATTAAGAATAAATGGTACTACTGATTTTATAGATTCAGGTGTAACAGCTTCTATAACCCTAATGAGAATAGCTTAGTATTAGACTAAAATTTTGAGGCCAGTATTTAATTAAATACTGGCCTTTATCATACACTCTTTCTATATTCTAGAAAACTTTTCATCAACCTTAATTCCTAATGTTCCATCTTTATAAACTGTCATGATTTCCACTAAAATATTAAGAGAAGGGGAAATTCCATAACATTCAACTACTACATATTTATTTTCATTTCTATGATGCATTACCAAATCATAATCTTCTCTCGCTAGTTGAAACTTCTGCCTATCTGCTAAGTATAGAGATATATTTTTAGTTTTATTAGGTTTTATTTTCTTAGCTTTTGAACCCATAAGCTCTATAGAGTCAAAAGAAAAATAGATATCTTCTATGATCTGCGATGTATTATTTCTTATATAAACTATTGGTAATAATTGTGTTTGCATACTAGTCTACCTCATAAAACAATTAAATATTATTTAACAGCTTAAATAGTTTTCCTCAATTTTTATTCCTAAACTTCCATCATTATAAACCTTCATAATCTCAACCAAAATGTCCCTTATATGCTCAGCTCCATAGGCCTCACTTATTGTATATTTATTTTCTTTTCCATGATTCATTATTAAATCATAATCTTCTCTTTCTAGCTGATCTCTTTGTCTATAAGTTAAATATAAAGATATATTCTTAGTTGTATTAGGTTTAACCTTTTTAATTTCTGATCCTATAAGTACCACATTATCAAAAGAAAAACTTATATTTTCTATATTTTCCTCAGTGTTATTTCTTACATAAACTATAGGTAATCTATTTAATCCTTTATTTGGTCCTCTATCTAGTCCTTGTGATCCGTTAATAAATTTTCCAAACATATACACCCCTCCAGATTTTTGTAAAATTCTCACTTATATAATGTATTCTATAATTCTACCTTAAATCCTTTTGGAGTAATGAAGCTATTAAATTACTTTTCTATGTAATTTATTACGTGTTTTATAACCATATTTATACTTCCATCACCATTTCTAACTATTTCAAATTTAGAATTATCGTGGTAAGCTTCCTCATCTATATATAAATCTATTTCTTTATCTATCTTTAGTCTAACTCTTTTTAATTTTTTCTCCACATATTGTTTATCTATCTGAACCTCTTCATTTAATCCCTGAGATATAATAAAATCATCAAATGCTCTTTTCGCCTCTGGTTCTTCTTTAAAAAGCTCATTAGAAAGTTCAGGTATATTTATCTTCTCTTCTTCTTTTAGTTTACTTTTTATAGTTGTTCTTATCTTCTCTGCCTTATCAGCATCCTGATTAATGTTATTTCTGGTCCAAGTTTCTGTTGCTTTCATAAAGCTTTTAGTCATATCTCTTTCATTTGTTATAACTGTACAACCTAAAAAATGATTTATAAAATAATTAGAACCGTACTCTTCTTCCTCTTTATTTTTCTTTTGCTTATCAATCACCATTAAGTTAAAATCTTGATCCTTTGCTAATGGTTTTATAAAAGCACATTTTTGTATTCTTTGAGAAGATGCTGGTAGTCCACCATATTGTTGGATTATACCAATTCCTATTTTATCATCCAAAAAATCTACTTTATGAGCAAAGTTCCTTACATAGTCCATTTTTAATAAAGCTAACATAATTCCTTGGTCTGTAGATATTGATGCAACCACTAAATCACAGGATGGAATATTTCCATTCCCCTTCATTATTGCAAACAGTTGTCTTCCCATTTCTTGAGATATAGAAACCAAATCAGTATTCGCACCATTTAAATACTCTTGAGATAACTCTTTTACTATATTTCTCTCTGGATTAAATACGGCATACTTTAGTTCCTCATCTTTTAAGGCTTTTTCAATATGTCTATATATATACTTATAAATTTCATCACCTAAATCTAATTTATATTCATTTAATATTGGTTCGTCTGAGTTATTATCTAGAATATGAATAACCGCCTCTACAATATTTATATCATTAACGTATTCCATAGGGGTACCTCCATTATAGTCCTGTATATTTCAGTCCCTATTATATCACATATTTTTATAGGTATTTATCTAGAATAATAATTTGATTTATAATAGAATTAAATTTAGGAAAGGACTGATATTATATGAAAGAGTTAGAAACCCGTATTATCGATATAGATTTAGATAAGTTTCGCAGGGATTTAAAAATGATTAACGCTGAAAAGGTAAAAGAAGAAAATCAGATTAACAACATATATGATTTTCCAGATAGAAGACTTCTATCAAAAAAAGGTTATGCTAGAATTAGAATAGTTGAAGATTTATTAAACAGAAAATCTTTTAGCTTTATTACTACAAAAAAAATGCTCTCTCAAGAGAGATTTAAAGTTATGGAAGAGAATGAAACTATTATTGAAGATGGGGAAGTTGGTAAAAAAATATTTGAAGCCTTAGGATTAGAACTTATTGATTCAATAAAGAAATATAGAGAAAGTTATAAATACAAAAACACTTTAATTGAAATAGATATTAATGAAAAAAGTTTTTGTCCTTTTCCCTATGTTGAGTTTGAAACCTCTTCTGAAGAAGAACTTAAAGAAATCTTAGAACTTTTAGGTTATAGTTTAGAGGACACAACTTCTAAGACAATATATGAAATACTAAAAGACAAGGGGATATCCTCTGAAAAAGGGTTATGATCTCTGCAAACCCGCATTAACACTATATATAGTTATATAGTTATATAGAAAGATATATATCTATATATCTTCCATTTAGCTAAAAAAATCAGTAAAACTTAAACTAAATTCATTTAATACTCGCATTTAGTTTAAGCTTTACTTATATTCCATTTTCTTTTTCAATTCTAATATTTTAAAAACTACTTTCCCTAATTATAAGTTCTGTAGCTATACTAACTTTTTTGCTGATGATCCTGTCATTTAATCTTTCTATCAATAAATCTACAGAAGTCTCACCCATAAGTTCAGTATGTACTTTAATAGTACTTAAAGATGGATAAACATATTGGGCTATACTTATATCATTTATACCTATAATGTTTACTCTATCTGGAACAGCTATTTTATTTTCATTTAATGCCTTAAGACATCCAATAGCTAAAGAATCACTTCCAACTAAAAATGCTGTTGGCAAGTTATCCTTATGCTCCTCTAAAGCTTTTTTCATTAAATCATAACCATCACTAGCAGAGTATTTTCCTATATACATATACTCTTCCTTAAATAAATTCTTTTCTTTTAAATAACTTTTATACACAACTTCTCTAGAATCATTTATCTCTGATGTTCTATCGTTAAAGGTTTCTCTTCCTCCTATGTATCCTATTTCTCGATGCTCTTTTTCCATTAAATAGTCTAATATCTTTTTTGTAGCTATCTCAAAATTGGTTATAACACAATCATATTTTTCTTCGTCTGGGGCATAATCCACAAATACTATATTACTTGTTATCTTAGTTAAATCTTCTACCTCTTTGTTACTAAACTTTCCTACTGCAACAATTCCTTGTATCTTTTCCTTCATTAATTCATCAATATTGTTTTTAAAAAACTTTACTATAGCTAAGTTATTTTGTTTACATCTGTTTTCTACACCTATACGAATAGACATATAATATAAATCATTTAATTCTTCTTTTTCTGTATACCAATGAATAAGAGCTATCTTAGCCAATGTTTTTTTCTTTGGTTGTCTTTTCTCATAAGACAATTCCTCTGCCACATTAAAAATCTTTTTTTTAGTATCATCACCTACTGATAAAGTCTCATCATAATTTAAAACTCTTGAAACTGTAGCTATTGACACTCCTGCTTTATCTGCAATATCTTTAATCGTCGCCATTATTCTCTCCTTTTAAATTAATGAACATTATATATAATTTATATTATATCTCTCTTTTAACTAAAATTCATCACCTTTTTCATTGAGTTTTACTTTATTTTTACTCAACGTATCAAGTTAATTATTCGCAAGTTTTTATTCCAAATTCAATTAAACTCTTCTATAATCCTTTTATTCATAGACTCTCTAAATATTTTAGGGGATTTTCCTTTTACTTTTTTAAATATCTTGGAAAAAGCAAGAGGGTCATTATATCCAACTGACCGAGCTACATCACTTATAGATAAAGATTTATTCTTCATAAGTTCACAAGCCTTATTAACTCTAAATTTTATTAAATATTCTTGAGGAGATATTCCTAATTTATCTTTAAATAATGAACTAAAATAATTCTTGTTTAATCCAATAATTTCGGCAACCTCACCTATAGTTATATATCTTGAAAAATTAGTTTCTATATATTTTAAAGCTTTCTTAACATATATGTCTCTATAATTATAGCTTATGATTGTATCCTTTTGTTCTTGTTCAATTAATTCAGATAAAAATATACTTAATAGTCCTTGAAGTTTAAGTTCCCTTCCATATTTTAAATCTACTGAATTTATCATATCTTCAAAATATTTTTCTATTTTATTTCCCTGTTCATAAACAAATATAGGATTATATCTATCTAAATGGGCTAATCTCATATAGCTTTCTGCTCTCATTCCCTTAAATCCAACCCAAGCATAGGTCCATGGTTCTTCACTATCAGCCTCATAATAAGTTATTACATCTGGACATATTAAAAACCCCTGATTCTTATTAAGTTTGTATGCTTTACCATCAACATAAAAAGTTCCATGTCCATCAAGTATAAAATGAATTAAAAAATGGTCTCTTACTGCCGGCCCATAGGCATGTGATTTCTTACACTTTTCCATACCACAATTATATACTATTAAATCAAAGGCTGATTCATTGAGTAATAAAACTTCCGTGCTTTCATTGTTATTCCCCATAACATATACCTAACCCTTTATCTTAAATTACTTAGATTATACCATGTTTATCTTTTAAAATTCCATTTTAATCACTCTACATATATTTATAATATAAAAGTATAAGAATCTATATTATATGAGGATGGTGTAATTATATGATAAACTATGCTAAGGAAACTAAAACTTTTCATCTACAAACTAAAAATACTAGTTATGCTATGTGTATATTTAGAGATGGATATCTTTCACATCTTTACTGGGGAAGAAAACTTAGAAACATTACTTCTTCTGAGCTTCTTGTATTGAGAGAGAGAAGTTCTTTCTGTTCAAATCCTCAAGCTAATGATAATACTTTTTCATTAGATACTTTACCTCAAGAATATCCCTCATACGGAAATACTGATTTTCGTTCACCAGCTTATGAAATTCAACTTGACAATGGATCTAGCTTAACAGATTTAAGATATAAATCTCATATAATTATAGATGGAAAACCCTCTTTAATAGGATTACCATCAACCTATGTAGAAAATAATAATGAAGCTCAAACTCTTGAAATTACAATGGAAGATTCTCTAGTAGGTCTAAATGTAATCCTTTCCTATTCTGTGTATAATGATTTAGATGTAATTACTAGAAATGTTCGTTTTATTAATGGTGGGAATACTAAGTTAAAATTACTACGTGCACTAAGTATGAGCATAGACTTCAATCATAATAATTACAAGTTCATGCACCTTCATGGTTCATGGGCAAGAGAAAGAAATATTGAAATAAGACCTCTTTTTACAGGTAATCAATCTATAGAAAGCCGAAGAGGTTCAAGCAGCCATAACCATAATCCTTTTATTGCCTTGTTAAGCAATGATGCTGATGAAAATCATGGAGATGTTTATGGATTTAACCTAGTATATAGTGGTAATTTCTTAGCTCAGGCTGAAGTAGATCAGTTTAATACAACAAGAGTTTCAATGGGAATAAATCCTTTTGACTTTTCCTGGTTATTAGAACCAGAGGAAGTTTTTCAAACACCTGAAGTTGTTATGATTTATTCTTCTGATGGATTAGGTTCAATGTCAAGAACTTATCATAAACTTTACAGAGAAAGACTTTGTAGAGGTAAATTTAGAGCTGAAGTAAGGCCTATCTTAGTTAATAACTGGGAAGCAACTTACTTTAATTTTACAGAAGAAAAAATTCTTGAACTGGCTGAAAATGCAAAAGACTTAGGAATTGAACTTCTTGTATTGGATGATGGATGGTTTGGTAAAAGAAATAATGACGATTCTTCATTAGGTGATTGGACAGTTGATTATAAAAAACTTCCTCACGGATTAGATAATTTAGCTAATAATATAAACTCCTTGGGATTAGACTTTGGATTGTGGTTTGAACCAGAGATGATTTCTCCAGATAGTAATTTATATAGGGCCCATCCTGATTGGTGCTTGCATGTCCCAAGTAGAATACCTTCACAAGCAAGAAAACAGCTTATATTAGATTTAACTAGGGAGGACGTATGTAATTATATAATTGAATCAGTTTCTAATATTCTTAGAACTACTAACATTAAATTTGTAAAATGGGATATGAATAGGAATATGACAGACATAGGATCATTATCTCTTTCTCCAGAAAGACAAAGAGAAACAGCACATAGATACATGCTAGGCTTATACAAGATTTTAGATACTATTACGACCGCTTTCCCAGACATATTATTTGAAAGTTGTTCTGGTGGCGGTGGAAGGTTTGATCCAGGAATGCTTTATTATATGCCTCAGACTTGGACTAGTGATAATACAGATGCAGTTGAACGATTAAAAATACAGTATGGTACAAGTATTGTTTATCCTATTAGTTCTATGGGATCACATGTATCTGCTTCCCCAAATCATCAGATACAAAGATCCACCCCATTAAAAACAAGGGGTGATGTAGCTATGTCTGGCAACTTTGGCTATCAAATGGATTTGACTAAGCTTTCTACTAAAGATAGAGCTGAAATAAGTAATCAAATTCAAACATATAAAAATTTTAGGAAGCTAATACAGTTTGGAGAAATGTATAGATTACTAAGTCCTTTCGAAGGAAATGAAACGGCGTGGATGATTATTTCTCCAGATAAAACTGAGGCCCTCGTATGCTATTTTATAGTTCTCACTTTGCCTAACCCTTCTATAGTAAGACTATACTTAAGGGGGTTAGATAAAGATAAGTATTACAATATTTCCGATAAAAATATTACTTTAGGTGGAGATGAATTGATGTATGCCGGCATTACTATCCCTGAATTGAAAGGTGATTATCAAAGTCTAATCTGGCACCTAAAAAGTATTTAAACCATAAATGTGAGGCTCTAAATTTAGAGCCTCAATTTTTCTATATTATTTCTTTAATAAATCTTCTAAAGTTTTCTTTGCCTTTTTCATCTCTTTTAAATACTCCAGAATATTCTAAGACCTTAAGAAACTTCTTAGCAATTTCAACTCTAACTATTTCTTGAGCATTCTCTTTTTTTACTGTGTTTTTATAAATCCTCTTTAATTCTTCTGCCCAAGGTTTATGATAATCTTCTAATAGGTTGTCTTCTTCTAATATATATTTTTCAACTTCTTTAAGTTCATCCTTCAATCTACCTGGTAATACCGCCAGCCCCATTACTTCTATTAATCCTATATTTTCTTTCTTTATATGATGAACATCATCATGGGGGTGAAATATTCCTAATGGATGTTCTTCAGTAGTTCTATTATTTCTAAGCACCAAATCCATCTCAAAAAATCCATTTCTTTTTCTGGCAATTGGTGTTATTGTGTTATGAGGTATATCTCCAGTATAGGCATATATATCTGCCTCTTTAACAGTATAAGCTCTCCAAATATTTAAAATCTTCTCCGAAGCATTAGTTAATGCCTCAATATCTTTACTTTTTAAACGAATTACAGACATTGGCCATTTAACTATAGAAGCTTCAATATTAGGATATTCTGCAATCTTAAAAAACTCCTCAGCTTCTGCTCTTTCCATAGCAAATTCATATCTTCCACCTTGATAGTGGTCATGAGATAATATTGACCCTCCTACTATTGGAAGATCTGCATTTGAACCAATAAAATAGTGTGGAAACATATCAACAAAACTTAATAATCTGCTAAATGTTGCTCTATCTATTTTCATATCCCTATGAATTTCTGATAATAATATACAATGTTCATTATAATAAGCATAAGGCGAATATTGTAAAAACCACTCTTCCTCAGATAAATAGGTTCTTACCATTCTATGATTTGCTCTAGCAGGATGTCCTGCTCTTCCTTCATATCCCTCATTTTCTATACATAATAAGCATTTAGGATAACTACTACTTTTTACTGCTTTTTCTTTAATTATATCCGCAGGATTTTTTTCTGGTTTTGATAAATTTATAGTTATATCTATATTTCCATACTCTGTATCTGCTTTATAATTTATATTTTTTGCTATAGCTTTTGTTTGAATATAATTACTATTTTTACTTAAATTAAAGAAGTATTCTGTGGCCTCTTTAGGATTAATTTTATAGTATTTATAAAACCTATCGTTAACATCAGATGGTCTAGGCATAAAACAATTCATAATATTAGTAGATAATATATCTTTCTCATGAAAGCTATCTTCAATTACTCCTACTTCTATAGCATACTTAACTATATCCTCTAATAGATCTGGTATACTTTTATCAATTTTTATATCACTTTTTATAAAATCATTTAATTTTAGCTGGGCCAATATTTGATTTCTTACATAGACCTCATCTTGTTTATCTATAAGACAACATTCAATTGCTTTATTCAATAACCCTTGTATTACTTCATAAACAAACATAATTATCCTCCAAAATTGCTATTCTTTAATTTCTCCAGCCCCATCACCTATACTTGCTATATAAAAATCCGCTTCATATCCTATAATATTTTTATATTTATTTCCCACCTTTTTTATAAAATCCTCTGTATTTTTCTTTTCAACCATTGCAATAGAACATCCACCAAAACCTGCTCCAGTCATGCGAGCTCCAACTACTCCTTCTTGCTCCCAAGCAGCTTCAACTAAGGCATCTAATTCTTTTCCAGTGACTTCATAATCATCTCTTAAGGAAATATGAGACCTATTCATCAATTCACCAAAAGCTAAGATATTTCCTTTATTTAATTCATCTAAAGCTTTAAGGGTACGTTGATTTTCATAAACAGCATGTTTGGCACGTTTAGTTAAAATTTCATCATCTATTACATGCTTATTTTTTTCAAACTCCTCTTCACTAAGTTGTCCTAATGAATTAATATCAACTACCTTTTGTAATCTTCTTAAAGCCTCTTCACACTCTCCTCTTCTTTCGTTATATTTAGAATCTGCCAATTCTCTACGTTTATTAGTATTCATAATAACTATGTCGTAGTTTTCTAATTTTATTGGAGCGTATGAATACTTTAAAGTTTCACAGTCAAGTAGAATCCCACATTCCTTTTTCCCCATTCCTATGGCGAATTGATCCATAATTCCACTATTAACCCCTATAAACTCATTTTCAACCTTTTTACCTATCTTAACCAAATCGATTCTATCTATATCTAATGAAAAAAGACCTTCTAGTATTACTCCTGTTGCTAGTTCTATTGATGCTGAAGAAGATAATCCTGCCCCATTAGGAATATTGCCATAAAAAACTATATCTACTCCAGAATTAATCTCATAACCAGCTTCCTTTAAATAACGAATCATCCCTTTAATGTAGTTTGCCCAATCATGTTGTTTGTTATAGTCTAATTCTTCAAGCCCAAATTCTATTACACCTAGGCTTTGAAAATTCATAGAATACAAGCGAAACTTATTTAAGTTATTTTTTCCTGCTAAGCCATAAGTCCCAAAAGTTATAGCTGCCGGAAATACATTCCCACCATTATAGTCTGTATGCTCACCAATAAGATTAATTCGACCTGGAGCAAAAAACACTCTAAAATCTTCTTTTCCAAAAATTCTTATAAACTCATTTTTACATTCCCTTAAATCCATAATACTCTCCACCTTTTTAATTCATAATTGTTTTAGTAAAATACATCTTTTATTTACTTTAATTTTACTTCTTTTTTACTTAGGTAGTCAATAGATTTATTAAAGGTTTTCATAGATTTTTAAACATAAAAATACCACCAAAATTTCTTTTAGTGGTAACTTTTATAATTTGTTTATTTCACTTGCTACATCTTCTGGCAGCTTAGAATTTATTAACATTCCACTCGACAACTCAAATCCACCAAGGCTTATTTTTCTTGGATATATATCTAAGAAAAAATGAAAATTTTCATCTTCTAGAGAATAAAATCCTAAATTATAAGGAAAATCTTCTAATACTCTTCTTAATTTACTCATCACATTTTCATATATTTCAGCAAGACTTATTAGTACTTCCCCTTCTAAATCTAAAAGTGATCCCTTATGTTCTAATAAAGCTATTCTTATTTGATATGCATTTACTGACGCAAAAGGAGCATAAGCAATAAAATGATTATTTCTAGCTACAATTCTCAAATTATCATTTTCTTCTTTTTCTCTTTCTTCACAAACATCACACGTTTCACCACATAGCTCTAAGTACTTCTTAGGTATATGATCAAGTGCAATTATTTGAGAATGTGGATGTTCTAAAGATGCCCCTCCACCTCTCTTACAATTTTTAAATATCTGTACATATTTTATCTTTTCATCTTTTTTAATATTATTTATAGCTACTTTATATGCCCTTAATACCTGAAAAAACCTCTCTTGTGTTATAGTCTTTTCATCTCCATTATGATTACTATCTTCAATAACCACATAATGATGTCCGTAATTATCTTCCTCATCTATACTAACCACAGGATATTTATTATTAATAATTCTTATACCAAAATTATTCTTAAACTCAACAACTTCATCCATGCTCTCATCCTCATTTCCTGGACAAAAAGGACAATCTTCTCTATATATCTTAAGTGGTTTTTTTACTGTATCTTCAAAATTATTAGGTCTATTCTCTCTCTTTTTAGCAAAAACAATATTTGACTTAGTTAAAAAATCATATCTAATATTCTTCATTAAACTACCTCTCAAAACATAATCCTATAAATATTATACACCTTAATGCTGTAGCACGTCACGCAGTGACTGCATTAAATTCATTTCAACTTCTGATCTTTTGATTTTCTAAACTTCTGCTCTTCTGATGTTCTAAACTTTTGATGTTCTGCACTTCTATACTGTAGGAGATTCCGCAGGAATGCTCCATCAAATCTTTATCACTTTTATACTGTACACTTCTGTCCTGTAGGAGCGTTTCTTAGCTCCATTAGATTCATTTCCTTCTTCTCAAGTCTCATCAAATTCCTTTCTCTCCTTATCTTATACCTACTATAAAATTATATATGTTTATCCTCTTTAGCCTTTTTGCTTCTGCTATTTGAAACTTTCTATACAAAAAAAACTGCCACATTTAGCTAAATCTAATAGCTAATGTGACAGCTTATATAAAAATTACATACTTAATTCAAATTCTTTATCTTCTTCTTCAAAAGCAGCTCTATCTAATTCATTTTCTGATGCTGCTACTAAAGTAGATACTACTGCTGCTCCAGTAACATTTGTAGCTGTTCTAGCCATATCTATTACTGTATCAACTCCAAGTACTAAAGCAAGTCCTTCAATAGGTAATCCCATACCTGATAATACTACTGTTGCCATTATTGATGCAGTTCCAGGAACCCCTGCTGTACCTATAGATGCAACTGTTGTTAATCCTATTAATAAAAGATAACTTGAGAAGTCCATTGGTATGTTAAATACTTTTGCTACAAAAACTGCAACTATTGCTGGATATAATCCTGCACATCCGTTCATTCCCATGTTAGCCCCTAATGGAGCTATAAATGTTGCAAGCTCTTCTGAAACTTTTACTCTTTCAGTTAAAGTTTTTATTGTTACAGGTAATGTACCATAACTGCTTCTTGTGGTAAATGCTACTAGTTGAGCTGGGAAAATCTTTTTAAAGAACTTCACCGGATTTAATTTTGCTACGAAAGCAATAAGTCCACCTTGAACTACAACTACTTGTATTATTGAAGCTAAGTATACTGCTCCTATAACTTTAATTAATGGTAATAAACTTGATATACCGTATTTAGCTGAAACTTGAGCCATTAATGCAAATACAGCGTATGGAGTTAATTGCATTACGAATCTTGTAACTCTAAACATTATTTGTGAGAAAGATTTAAAGAAATCTTTAACTGGCTTTACAAGTTCAGGTTTATTATGACCTTCTACTATTATTGCTACTGCTACTATTATTGAAAATACCATTACAGGTATTATCTTTCCACTTGCTGCTTCTGATACTGGGTTTGCTGGAATTAAATCTAAAATTATCTGTGAAAATGTAGGAATCTCTCTAGCTTTAAACTCTTCTGATGCAACAAACTGTACGCCATCACCTAAGTTAAATGCTAATGCAATAACTGTTCCTATTACCGCTGCTATGGCTGTTGTTAAGAAAAACCACCCTAATGTTTTTAAACCTATTTTCTTTAATCTTGCTGGGTCTTCTAAAGCTGTTATACTAGTAATTATTACTGAAACAACTAAAGGTACAACTAAAGCCTTAATAAGATTAACATATGCTCCACCTATTGGTTGTATATATTGAACATCATTTTCGAAAAATGAACCTATTACTACCCCTAAAACTAGAGCTAATAAAACTCTGTTTCCAAAACTAACTTTCTTAGTCTTTAAGAAATAAATTAGTGCTAAAATTAATACTGATAAAACTATTCCCATTATGAATTTCCTCCTTGAAATTTATTTTTTTGTTTTTTGGGACATAAAAAAATTCTCCCTCTATAATTCAGAGGCAGAATATACTCCGCGGTTCCACTCTGATTGAATATGCATATACACATTCATCTCATTTTCTCTATAACGTGAGAACCCGTACCACCTACTATTATTTCGGTTTAAAGCTCCTAGGTGCATTTCAATTATATTTCCTTAGAACTTTTTCACCATTAAGTCCCTCTCTGTAAAGTATGTATAATTTACTTTTCCTAATCACAGCTTATATTCATATAATTCCTATAACATTACTGTGAAATTAGTATATTTCATTTTCTTACATATATCAATCCTTGTTTTATTCTAAATTTATTAACTATTTTAATTTTTATAGGTTTACACTCTCATTATCTCAATAATTTATATTCTTATTAAATAATAATTTTAATTAATAAATCTGCCCATAGAACTAAATTCTATGGGCAGATTTTTATTTATTACATTTTTATAGTTTTTCTCTTCGTTTACCAGATTCAATAAAAAGCTCTTTAAGTTTATCTATATCCCCATATTTTACTGCATCTTTAATGATATCTAACTGCTTTTCAAAATCTTCTATACTATTTAGTAGATTCTCTTTATTGCCTAAAAATAGTTCACTCCATAATTCCTCATTTATGTTAGCTATTCTAGTTAAATCTCTATATGAATCTCCAATAAATGACCCAGTATCGAACTCTTGATTATCGCTATTTATTAATGCTACAGCAATTGCATGAGGTAATTGAGAGGTAAAAGAAATGATTTTATCATGCTCTTTTGGTGTTATCTTTCTAACCTTTTTAAAGCCTATTTTTAACACTAATTCTTCCATAAGCTTTAAATTAGCTTCTTTATTTTTGCTATGAGGAGTTAGAAGATAATTTGCTCCTTTAAAGACTTCCTTTGAAGCAAAATCTATTCCTCTTTTTTCTCTACCAGCCATAGGATGACCAAATATAAAATCTACACCTTCTGGAATTATATCTAAAGCTTCAGCTATAAAAGTTTCTTTTATACCTGTAACATCAGTTATTATAGCTCCATCTTTGAAATTGTCTTTATTCTTTTTAAGAAAATCTATAACAAGAGATGGATATAATCCAATTATTATTAAATCACTTTCTTTAATAAACTCATCTCCAGATGTGCATCCCTTTGTTATTATCCCTAAATCTAAAGCCTTTTCTAAAGTGTCTTTATTTCTATCCACACCATAAATTTCATGCTCATTTAAAGCATTTAATGCCATTGCAAAGGAACCACCTATGACTCCTAAGCCTATTATAGTAATCTTCATATTTCTTACCTAATAGCTTATAAGTCTTAAAGCTTCCTTTCCTCAAGTTCAACCAAAACTTTTACTTTTTTCATAACATCATCAAAAACTTGTGGTTTAAGAGATTGACCACCATCGCTTAAAGCATTAGCTGGGTCATTGTGAACTTCTATCATAAGTCCATCTGCTCCAGCTACTACAGCAGCTTTTGCCATAGATTCAACTAACCACCACATACCTCCAGCATGAGAAGGGTCTATGATTATTGGTAGATGAGTTAACTTTCTTAATACTGGTATAGCACTTAAATCCAAAGTATTTCTTGTGTAAGTTTCAAAAGTTCTTATACCTCTTTCACAAAGAATTACATTTTCATTACCGCCCGCCATTATATATTCCGCCGACATTATCCATTCTTCATAGGTTGCCGATAGTCCTCTTTTTAATAGTATAGGGGTAGAGCATTTACCTAATTGTTTTAAAAGGTCAAAGTTTTGCATATTTCTAGCTCCAACCTGTATTACATCCACTTTTTCTACAAACTCATCAATGTAGTCCGTAGACATTATTTCTGTAACTATTGGAAGTCCTGTTGCTTCTCTTGCTTTCATTAAAAGATTAAGTCCTTCAAGCTCTAAGCCTTGAAAACTATAAGGGGATGTTCTAGGCTTAAAAGCTCCTCCTCTTAGGAAGTTAGCTCCTGATTTTTTAACTGCTTCAGCTACTTCTATTATCTGCTCTTCACTTTCTACTGAGCAAGGACCTGCCATAACAGAGAAGTTACTTCCCCCAATCTTATTTCCTCGTACATCTATTATGCTATTATCTGGTTTAAATAGTCTATTTGCTTTTTTATAAGGTTCTTGAACCTTTAGAACCTTATCTACTCCGTCTAGTGCCATAAGTTTGTCTCCATCTATTCTAGAAGTATCCCCAACTAACCCAATCACACAAAGGCTATCTCCTTTTGAAACGTTAGTTTGAACACCTAATCCTTCTACTATTCCTACTACTTTTTTAATTTCTTCATCCTTCACGTTACTATTCATTATAACTATCATTACTACCATCCTCCTGAATTTACATTTAATTTTACTTTTCCTTAACCTACCATACTACAAAACTACACTATCAAGTGAAACTTGATTCAGATGGTGTTTGATCTCCATCTGAATCTTAGTTGAACTTATCTAGGGTCGTGCCACTGTTATCTCCCTCTTGAAGAAAAGCAGATACTCCAAATTTTATATTTGGCATAGTCGCTTTCACACAGTGCGTGGGAGTGTTACAGTGGCTAGACATCAGATAAAGAATTATTAGCTTCTTTATACTTGTTTACAATATCTTCTACAACTTCATCTAAGTTTTTATCGTTTTTTATAATTATATGAGCATACTCCCTATAAAGATTGTACCTTTCTTCATATAATTTATATAACTTTTCTTTCCCATCTTTTAATAGTGGTCTTGAGGAAACTTCTATATCTGACAATATATCATTAACTGTCCTATCTATAAATATTATTATACCTGTAGATCCAAGTAAATCAACGTTATGTTTCTTTTTTATTACTCCACCGCCAGTTGATATTATACTGTTTTGGATATTACTTATCTCCTCACAGCATTTACTTTCTTCTTGTCTAAAATAATCTTCCCCATTTAAAAACATATCATTTATACTTTTTTTATATTTTGTTTTCATATATTCATCCATATCAACAAAATCATAATTCAGCTTTTCTGATACTAATTTTCCAATAGTAGTTTTCCCTGATCCTGGCATTCCTATTAGCACTAAATTCTTGCGCATACTTCTCTCCTCACTCAAAATAATTTGCATAAATCTTCATATATTTCTTCCCCGATTTTTCCATCAATAGCTTGATCGTGCCAAATTTCTTCAGCCTTTATAGCTTGGTCAATAAGCATATATAATCCATTTATAGCTTTTAGTCCTTGGGATTCTGCTGTTAACAAGAACCTTGTTTTTAGTGGATTATAGATGGCATCTACTGCTACTTTATACTTCTTTATTATCTCTTCACTAACTGGTATGCCCTCTATGTTAGGATACATGCCTAAAGGAGTAGTATTAACAATTATATCTCCCGAGATTTCTTTAAGTTCTTCATAATCCAAAGCTGTTACACCTGAATACTTTTCATATATCTTCTCTTTATTTCTAGATACTAAATATATTTCTTTAGCCTTACTATCTTTAAAATACTGTATAATAGCCTTTGCTGCTCCCCCTGCACCTAAAACTACCACCGTTTTTCCTTCTACGGTGACATCTTCTCTTTTAAGCATACTCCCAAATCCAAAATAATCTGTATTATAGCCATAGGATTTATTATCTTTTATAACTACAGTATTAACTGCACCTATATTTTTTGCTTCTTCTGATATTTCATCCAAATACTTAATTATTTCTTCTTTATAAGGAATTGTTACATTTATTCCTGATATACCTAAAACCTTTAGAGAATCAATCACTTTACAGACATTTTCTTTTTCTACTTGAAATAAAGAGTATCTTGCTTTTATATTTAAATTCTTAAATATAACATCATGAATTTCTGGGGATAATGAGTGAGTGAGTTTTTCTCCTAACAAACCATATAATAACATAATAGCCCCCTAATATTTACTTTTATAAGCCCCTAATAACCTAAAATATGAACTATTTTTTTCTATTAATGTTAATACATCTTTAACCTTATCATCTTGTAAATTTCCTTGGAAATCTAAATAGAAATAGTATTCCCATGGTTCATTGCCAACAGGTCTTGATTCAATTTTAAGCATATTTAAACCATAGTCATTTACAAACTTTAATACATTAAATAAAGTACCTACTTTGTTCTCTAGTTTAAATATAATTGATATCTTATCTTCCGAATTTTCTAGTTCTTTACCTATAACTATAAATCTTGTTTTATTGCTTTCTTCATTATTAATGTTTCTTTGAAGTATTTCAAGATTATAAATCTTTGCAGCTCTTTCAGATGCAATTGCAACCTTAGTAGTATCATTGCCTTCACTAACTAATTTAGCTGCTAAAGCTGTATTATGATAAGGTATTTTCCTCCAATCTTCATGAGTCTTTAAAAAACTACTACTTTGTTGAAGACCTTGAGGATGGGAATATACTTCCTTTATATCAGAAATCTCAGTCCCCTTAAGTCCTAGTAGATGTTGACTTATAGATATATACTCTTCTCCAATAATATAAAAGCCGTATTTTCTTAATAAATCATATACATCATTTACTACACCTGCTGAGGAATTTTCTATAGGTAATACACCATAGTCGATTTTATCCTCTTTAAGAGCTTCAAAAACCCATTCAAACTGCTCATAGTTTACTTTCTTAACCTTATCACCGAAGTACTTAATTAAAGCATCTTCTGAAAATGCTCCCTCTACTCCGCCATAACCTATTTTAAAAGTATCAATGTCTTTTTTATCTCTACATTCTTTCACATCTAAATTTATATTTTTCTCTGAAAAAACTTTTTTGCATTGATATTTTTTACTTACATTCATTAAATCATGAATAAATTCTTCGGCATATTCCTTCATATCCTCATTAGTAACATACTTTAAGTTCTTCTCTATAACTTTTTTTTCTCTATCCTCTTGAAATATGGGAAGATTATTTTCTTCTTTATATTTAGCTATATTAGCTACCAAAGCCATTCTCTCTTGAAATAGCTTTATGATTTCATAATCAATTTCGTCAATTTTACTTCTCCAGCCATCTAATCCATCCACTATTTTTCACCCCATCATCAAATCTAAAATTCCTAGTGCTGTTACTGATTCTATAACAACTACAGCTCTAGTTACTATACAAGGATCATGTCTTCCTACAACTTGAAGTTTATCATCAACCTTATTAACTACATCAACTGTATCTTGATATAAGCCTATTGATGAAGTTGGTTTTACAGCTGCCCTAAATATAATTGGCATACCATTAGTAATTCCTCCTAAGATACCACCATTATTATTAGTTTTTGCTTTAATTTCATCACCATCATAATAATAGCTGTCATTAGCTTCAGAACCTTTCATTTTAGTAATTCCAAAACCTGCTCCAAATTCAATTCCTTTTACTGCTGGAACTGAAAACATTAAATGAGCCAAAGTACTTTCTACTGAATCAAAAAATGGATTTCCTATTCCTGCTGGTATTCCTGTAACAGCACACTCTACTACTCCACCTAATGAGTCTGCTTGCTTCTTAGTAGCTAAAATAAGTTCTCTCATTTCTTCGCCTTTAGCTTTATTTATGGTTGCTATATCGCCTTCTTTTAAAGAAGTTAATAAAACTTCGTCTATAGCTAATGGATTAAAGCTATCATCTTCAATACTATTTATAGATTTAATATGTGCACCTATTGTTATACCTTTTTCTTTTAATATCTGTCTTGCTATAGAACCTGCAAATACAAGTGGAGCAGTTATTCTTCCTGAGAAATGTCCTCCACCTCTAACATCATTAAACCCATTATATCTAATCATAGCTGGATAATCTGAATGCCCTGGTCTCATTAAACTTTTAAGTTTAGAGTAGTCTTGGCTTCTAGTATCTCCATTTCTTATGATTCCACAAAGAGGTGCTCCAGTTGTTCTTCCTTCAAATACACCACTTACTATTTCTACTTTATCGCCTTCTTTTCTTGCAGTAGCTATTTTACTTCTACCTGGTGCTCTTCTTTCCATTTCTTTTTCTATAGCTTCCATATCTAAAAGTATACCTGAAGGCAGCCCACTTATATTAATTCCTAAGGCTATTCCATGAGATTCACCAAAAATAGATATTTTTATATTATTTCCCCAAACGCTCATCTACTTTCCCTCCTAATAATTTATAATCTCTCCAAAAGCTAGGATAAGATTTTTTTACACAACTTGGATTTTCTATAATAACTTCATCCTTGGCACAAGTAGCTGCTATGGCTAAACTCATAGCTATTCTATGATCATCCCACGAACTCACAGTTCCTCCAGTTAAAGATTCCACTCCTTCTATTAATAAAGAGTTTTCTAATTCTGTTACACTAGCACCTAACTTATTTAATTCTCTAGTAATGGCTTTTAACCTATCACATTCTTTGATTCTAAGTCTTTCTGCATTTATTACCTTAGTTATTCCTGTAGTTAAGGAAGCTAAAACAGTTAAAACAGGTATAATATCTGGACACTGAGCTGCATCTATTATTGTTGGAGTTAAATCTTTTACTTTAGCTTTAATTCCTTCTTCTTTAGATAAGATTTTACATCCCATTCTTTCTATTATTTCTATAACTTCTTTATCTCCTTGAAGAGAATCCATGTTCAAGTCCTTAACTAAAACATCACTTCCTAAGGCATCTGCAACTAAAAAGAATGCTGATTGAGAAAAGTCACCTTCCACTTTATAATCCTTAGGTGTATAGTTCTGATTACCTTTGATTATAAATTCCTTATAGTTATTATTTACTACATTAATTCCATAGTAATCTAACATACTTAAAGTTAAATCTATATATCCTTTTGATTCTAAATTAGTAGTTATAATAATTTTAGAATCTTCTTTAATAAGAGGAAGCGTAAATAGTAATCCACTTATAAATTGAGAACTTATATCTCCTCTTATCTTAAACTCTTCTCCTTTAAGGCTTCCTTTAACTTTAAGGTCAAGTTCTCCATCCTTATAGCTATACTCAATTCCTTGTCTATCGAATATCTCATAATAAGTTGTTAACGGTCTTTTGCCTAAATTACCTTTACCTATAAATCTCATTTCTGCTTCTTTAGCTATAGCCAGTGGAACCATAAATCTTAGAGTTGATCCAGATTCATTACAATCTATTTCTCCAACATTTTTGGAGAAAACACTACTACCATCTATCTCTAAATGATCATCAAATATCTCTATTTCAGATCCTAAAGCTCTCATAGCATTTATGGTTGCAATTATATCGTCAGAGTACTCAATATTAGTTATCTTACTTTTTCCTTTACTTAATGAAGCACATATAACTGCTCTGTGAGCCATACTTTTTGATGGTGGAATTTTAACTTCTCCCTTAAGCTTTCCTGGAGTAATCTTAACACTATTCATTTAATAGCCCCCTTAATTAAATATCCGAAAAGAAATTTTCATCACTTAGATATATATAACTTTCACCAATTTCTTTTAAGAGTATTAAACTTAAGGAGTTATTGATATTTTTTTTATCTAATTTTATTACATTAATAAGCTCATCAATATTTTCTCCGTCTAAAGAATAAGGCAAGTCATATTTAATAAGAATATCTTTTATTTCTTCTGCTACACCCTCAGCTACTAAGCCTTTACTATAAGCACTTTTCATTATCTGATACATACCTATAGCTACTCCTTCCCCGTGAGTATATCTTTCATATTTATAATATTGCTCAATTGCGTGACCTAAAGTATGACCAAAGTTAAGAAGCATTCTTTCCCCAGTATCTTTTTCATCTTCCTCTACAACTTTTCTTTTAATATCACAGCAATTATATATTATTTCTTCAATATCTTCTATTAACACTTTTTTATCTTTATAAGCCTTAAGTTTATCAAATAAATCTCTATCTTTAATACAGCCGTATTTTATTACTTCTGCTAAACCGTCTTTAAATATTCTATCTGATAAGGTATTTAAAACCTCTGGATCTATAATAACAAGTTTAGGGTGGTAGAAGCCTCCTACTAGATTTTTACCTTTTTCTAAATCAACTCCTACCTTTCCTCCAACACTAGAATCAACCTGTGCTAAAAGTGTAGTAGGAATTTGAATAAAAGGTACTCCTCTTAAATAAGTTGAAGCTACAAACCCAGCTAAGTCTCCTACAACTCCTCCTCCTAATGCAAGGATTATGTCAGTTCTAGTTAATTTAAACTCTAAGAGTTCATTATATACAGCTGGTAGTGTAGAGAAAGATTTACTCTTTTCTCCAGCCTGGATAACTATACCTTTTGCTGTATATCCATCACACTCAAGTGCCTTTTTAAGGCCATCACCATATATCCCATAAACAATATTGTCTGATATTATTGCTATTTTCTTTCCCTTAAACTTATCTTTAAGGTGTTTGCTAATATTTTTTATACTTCCTTTTTCAATTATAATCGGGTATGAGTTTTCTTCTAAATTTACCTTTAATTCCAAGGCTCCATCCCCCTTAATTATATTTCTCTTCCTACAGCTTGAGCTATTACAGAAAGTTCTTTAACTAATTTATCATATTCCTCTGGTCTAATAGATTGAGGTCCATCACATAAAGCATTTGCTGGATCATTATGAACCTCTATAATAAGTCCATCAGCACCAACCGCTACAGCTGCTTTAGATAAAGGATCTACCATCCAATTTTTCCCTGCTGCGTGACTTGGATCGATTACTACTGGTAAATGGCTTAATCTCTTTATTGCAGGTACTGCACTTAAATCTAAAGTATTTCTTGTGTAAGTTTCGAAAGTTCTTATTCCTCTTTCACAAAGTATTACTCTTTCATTACCACCAGCCATAATGTATTCAGCTGACATTAAAAGTTCTTCGATAGTTGCTGATAATCCTCTCTTTAAAAGTATTGGTTTATCTATTTTCCCTAATTCTTTCAATAAATCGAAGTTTTGCATATTTCTAGCTCCTATTTGAATTATATCAACATCTTCAACAAATCTTTCTAAATACTTCTCAGACATTAACTCAGTAACTATTGGTAAACCAGTTTCTTTTTTAGCTATTTTTAATAGATCCAATCCTTCTGCCTCTAATCCTTGGAAGCTGTATGGAGAAGTTCTTGGCTTAAATGCTCCTCCTCTTAATAGTCTTGCTCCTGATTCTTTAACATTTTTAGCTATTCCTATAATTTGATCTTCACTTTCTACTGAACATGGTCCAGCTATTAAAGCTATCTTTTTTCCTCCAATGGAAATATCGTCAGTTATTTTAACTTCAGAATTTTGTGGATGAAATAATCTATTAGCTTTCTTGAAAGGTTCTTGAACATGCATTACTCTTTCAACACTTTTATTAGCTTCTATTTTTCTTGCATCTATTTTAGTGGTATCACCAATTAATCCTAAGATTATTAAGTCCTTACCTATAACTGGATGTACTTCTACCCCAAGTCTTTCAATAGATTTTGATAATTTTTCTACTTCCTCTTGTGCTGTTTTTGGTTTTAAAATTACTATCATATAAATTGCCCCCTTAATGATTTTTTATAAAAAAAATAAGACTCATCTAATGAGTCTTATTATTCCAACATAATTATTTCTTGATACAAGGTTTTAAGGTTATTTCTACTCATTAGAAATTAACAGTATTTTATTGCAGAACGATGAACCAGCGCTAAAATAAAAGCCCCAGCTAAAGTAAAAGTATCCAAATAATTGTCCTGCTATTCTATTAACTCCTTTAAGCATACTAACCTCCTATGTGAATTTCTGTAAAAATCTTTTTCTAAATTGTATACTAATAAAAATAGTATGTCAATACTGAGAAAACTTTTTCATTGATTTTTATTTAAATTTTTTATATATTCTCAATATTTCTATATTTTTCTTAACGCTTTTATAGAAATAATACACTGCTCCCCATTTTTCATAGTTATTTTCCTGCTTAATTTATTTATCTCAGATATATTTTTTTTATTTACTAAATAAGATTTATGTACTCTTATGAAATTTTCATCTAAATCCTCTTCTATATCCTTCATTTGTCCATAAAATTCAACTTGCCTATCTGTAGCATGAAGTACAATTTTATGAATTTTCTTGGAAGTTTCAAAAAAAAGTATTTTATCATATTCAACATTAATTATTCTTTCATCAGTATTGATAGTAAAAACATCATTGTCTTTTTTTCTTCTGCTATATTTATCAAGAGCTTCTAAAATACATTGATGTATTCTATTTTTTATATTTAAATAATCATCTTTAATAATATAATCTAAGGCCTCAACTCTATAAACAAAAGTCAAATAGCTCATTTCTGCATGAGTCGTAACAAATATAACAAATCCTCTTGAGTCATATTTTCTTATTTTTTCTGCCAATCTTATACCATCTATATTAGAATTTAAATCTACATCTAAAAAATACACACCTGAGTATTTGCTTTGTTTAACATATTCTATTAGCTCGTATGGATCACCTGTACTTAAAGCTAACTTCATATCTAAGTTCTCTATTATAGTTATGTCATCAATAAATTTAGCAAAACTATCTCTTTGCTTTTCGTCATCTTCACAAACATATATATTTAGCATAACTCCCCCTATTTAACTATTAGAAATTTGTAAAACTTGAGTAAATTCGCCTTTATCAGCCTTTGTATCTAGTGATATAGTGTGGTATTTATTAACTATTTCTTTTAAGTTATATAAACCTAACCCTCTATTATCACCTTTAGTTGAAAAACCTTTCTCAAATATCTGATATATTTGTGGAGTTCTTTCAACACATGAATTTATAAAAACTAAAAGGACAAAATTCTCTTTTTGTATAAAAGTTAATTTTATCCATGATTTTTCACATTCAATAGCAGCTTCAATGGCATTATCTAATAATATACCTATAGTTCTGCTTAAATCTATTATATCCATATCAATCTTGTCCACTGGCTCTACAATATCCACCAACACATCTATTCCTAACTCTTGAGCTCTTATGACCTTTGATGCTATAAGTCCCTTAATTTCTGTGATATGTATATTTTGTAGTAATCCTATTCTATTGTTTTTTCTATTCATTTCGCTATTTAAAGGAACAATTTTTTTATAAAAAAATTCCTCTAAACCTTCTATATTTTTTTCTTCTATGTATCCAGACATTGCAGTTAATATGTTAGTGTAGTCATGTCTAAAGCCTCTCATATCGTTATACATAGCTTCCAAATTGGAGTTATACTCCTTTAAGTTTTCTAATTCTATTTTACGATTTTCATATTGTATTTCTTTTTTCATGTTGTTTGCTACAACAAAAGTAATTACTGACATTGATATAAGATAAACTATCATCAATGCAACATAAATAAGCATTGTAGTGTTTTCAGCCATAGATTTTTTAGCTATCATAGCATTTAAATAATATGTAATTGTTATTATGAAAATATTTACTATCATTACCATTGTCATTTTATTTTTTATTTTAATGTTATCTGGATTAATTTTCAGTTTTTTTATTAACAATTTAACAAACATAGTTATAATTATCACTAATACCAACATTCCTAAATGTATTAACAGTCTAAATCTACTAGCTTCAATAGCTTTATAAAATTCTTCTCCTATAATTGGTATTGCTAAACTACCTATTAATCCATCTGATATAAATAAAATAATCGCAGCAAATACACAATTCATAATATTTATAAATATTTTCTTATTATCCATATATAAAAACAAAAAATTCATTATAACCATTATTGGTAGTCCTAACGATGAATTAGCACTTGCTATAAGTATTAAAATTATTTCCATAGCAACAAAGTTTCTAACAAATTTCTTTTTTTCGAAAGTCACTATTCCAGTGTTATTTGCTGCATAATTAAATGAAAAACAAGTTAATGTTATTCCAATAATCGATATCAAAACATTTCCCCCAATAATTCCATTTTTATTTTATATTAGCAGATATGTACTAATAATTCAATTATCCCTTATTCTTCTTCCCTTAATAATTCTTGTGGAATTTTTGTTTCATAAAAAAGTAAATATGTGCATTTTGAAGTGGAATTTTCTGCTACCTTAACAGATGCTTTCTCAACTCCATCTAATACCATATCCTTTAATTCTTCAAATAGTCCCTTGTTCATATCTCTCATAATTTTTATACCTCCCTCTGAATACCTTGTAGGTTATTGGCATTATCATTAATGCCTCTAGCAGATTTCCATAGGCTATTAAAAAGCCTATCCTAAAGTCTTTTAAGTATATAGCTAAAACAAATGAAATTAGCCATACATAAACTGATTTTCTTTTTAACTTGTCTCTCTTTTTCTTTCCAAGTAATGGTCTTGCCTCTGTATCTGCTGGGGAAAAAGCAAGAATACTGATAATTGAAATAGTAAACATACCTGCTAGTATTAACTTATTTTCTGGTACGTAGCTACTTAAAAATGCTCCTGAAAAAAAGCATATTATAGTAGTTAATGTACACCCTAAGCTTGTGGAAGCATGTACACCATAAGAATATCTTCTTAATGCTCCATAACTTATCATTATTATAAGGATTGTCCAAAATATATTTAACATAGCTGCTAGAGCCATGATAAATGCAATTTTTGTAAAATTTATCAAAACAATTTCTATTCCATATTTAACTATATTTTCATTAAAATTAGGATTGCTACTTCTAGTTTTTAAAACTTGAGTTAAACTATTAGATATTTCTTCAATATAGTTTTTTCTTTTAACTTTCACAGTTTTCATAAAATCACCACAACTTTAATTAATCTTTGCTTATTAAAGCATATTGAACCCCTAATGATACAGCAATTCCAGTCATTAATAGTATTTTTATTATAAACTCTATACCACTTAATAAAACTAAAGGAATCAATAGCAAAGTAAATACTAAAAATAATGCTATGCTATCTTTCACAATTTTCCACCTCTATAAAGTATTATTATCCACCATAAATTTACAATATTTATCTTAATATAAATATTAGCATAAAAATGTATAATATTCACACTTATATAACAATGCATAATTTAAAGGTAAAAATCATACTTATTTTCATAAATTTCTACGTTTATTACTAAATATCGAACGTTTATTACATTGATAATTTTGTAGAAATATCTAATATATAAGTAACTTATGCAGGATAAAACAAACAGAGACTTTACCTTAAAAATCGGTAAAGTCTCTGTTTTTCTATTATTAATCAACATTAATTAACTTTAAATTCTCATTATTTTTTTCTTCTGTAGCCGCAATCTGAAGCATTGCCACTTTAGGAAGCTCTATTCCAATAGTTTCTTTTATAACTTCTTCTATTGTTTCAACTAGAATAAATTCTAAATCCTCTCTAACTTCTTGTGGAACATCTTTTATATCCATCTCATTATCTTTAGGTAAGATAACTCTCTTTATACCTGAACGGTGTGCTGCTATTACTTTTTCCTTGATTCCTCCAACTGGTAGAACAGCTCCTCTTAAGGATATCTCACCTGTCATAGCTAACTTTGGATCTACTTCTATTCCTGTAATCAATGAAGCTATAGTTGTAAATAAAGCTACTCCTGCTGATGGACCATCTTTAGGTATAGCCCCTGCTGGAACATGGATGTGTAAATCATTTTTATTTAATTCAAGATACTTTAGATTTAAAGCAAACCTTGAACGAATTAAGCTTTGTGAAATCCTTGCTGATTCCTTCATTACATCTCCAAGTTGTCCAGTTAACATTAATTGTCCATTACCTGGCATAAATACACCTTCAATAAATAGTATATCTCCGCCTACTGGTGTCCAAGCTAACCCTGTAACTACACCAGGCGCATTTTTTTGATTAACCTTATCATAACGAGCTATTTCATGACCTAAAACATCAAATAGCATGTCTTCTTTTATTATATGTGGAAGTTCAACCTTATTAAGAACTATCTTTTCTGCTGAAACTCTTGCAACTGAAGATAATTGTCTCTTTAAACTTCTTACTCCCGCTTCTCTTGTATAATTATCTATTATGGCTTTCATAGCATCATCATCAACTTGAAGTTGACTAGAGTTTAGACCATTTTCATCTAAAACCGCTGGTAATAAATGATCTTTTGCTATATAAAACTTTTCTTTACTTGTATAGCTTGATATATCTATTATCTCCATACGATCTCTTAGTGGTCCTGGTATACTTCTTAATGAATTAGCAGTTGCTATAAAGAATACATCTGATAAATCATATGGTACTTCTAAGTAATGATCTGCAAAAGTATTGTTTTGCTCTGGATCTAAAACTTCTAATAAAGCACTTGCTGGATCACCACTATTTGAAACCATCATCTTATCTATTTCATCTAAAATGAATACTGGATTCTTTTCTCCTGCCTTTTTCATTCCTTGAATTATTCTACCAGGTAAAGCTCCTATATAAGTTCTTCTATGTCCTCTGATTTCTGCTTCATCTCTTATTCCACCTAAACTAATACGGACATATTTTCTTCCCAAGGCTTCAGCTATACTTTTTCCAAGGCTTGTCTTTCCTGTTCCTGGAGGCCCTACTAAAAGTAATATAGATCCTTGTTTGTTTTCTTTTAGCTTCAATATGCTTAAGTGCTGTATTATTCTATCCTTAACCTTATCAAGACCATAATGCTTGCTGTTAAGTATCTCTCTAGCCTTTTCAATATCTATATCCTTAACTTTATTCTTCTCCCAAGGAAGACTAACTAATAAATCAAGATAAGTTTGAATAACATTTGCTTCTGAGCTATTAGGTCCTTGTCTTTCAAACTTCTCTAATTCACTTAAAGCAATCTCTTTTACTTCTTCTGGCATGTTAGCAGCTTCTATTTTTTCTCTGTAATTCTTTTTATTTTTACTCTTAACATTATCCTCTGAACCTTCATTCAGCTCTTCTTGGATAGCTTTAAGTTGCTGTCTTAACATATTTTCTCTATAGCTTTTATTAACTTTATCATTAAATTTTTGAGCAAGCTCCATCTGGAATTGAATAGTTTCTTTTTGCTCTATTAATATATCCAAAAATCTTAAACTCTTTTTTCTTAAAGAACGAATTTCTAAGAAAGCTTGTTTCTCACTAAAAGATAGGTTCATAAATGGGAATACATATGCTATTATTCCTTGAATATCCTCTAGGCTATTTACATATTCCACATAAGTTTCAGAGCCTCTGAAATTTTTACTTATTTCTGAAATTAGGTTTCTCATGTATTGCATGATTTCTTTTTGATTTTGTTTGTCCAGGTCTTCTATATCAGGTATAGTGCTATAAATAGCTTTGAAGTTATTGTCTTCTAACACAAAGTCCTCAACTTCTACTCTTTCTATAACCTCTAAAGTTATATTATATCCATCTTTAATCTTTTTACTTTCTTCTAGCTTTACTAATGTTCCAACTGTATAAAAATCTTCTCTAGAAAAATCTCCACCTTCATATTCCTCTCTAATAGCTAATGCAACACCATAAAAATTCTCATTCTCCATCTTATTAGTAATATGTTTTCCAATTGCTGAATTAACCTTTAATGTTATTGATTTTCCTGGCATCAAAACTGTATTTGGGATTGCTATTATAGGTAATGCTGTATTATTAGTTAAATCTTTCATTTTCATCATCTCCATTAAATTATTCGATAGTTCTATTTTTATCGAACTATTCATTAAAAAATTTTTATCTTTATTCCCAAATTATTGTTACAAACTTGTTTAATAGTTCTTTATTTAAGCTGTAATAATGATATATACCATCCTTGCGAAGTTCAATAAGTCCACAATCTGCTAATTGCTTCATGTGATGCGATAAAGTTGACTTAGCACATATGCATGTTTTATATTCTATTTCATTACAACTTAATTCCTCAGTCTTATATAAAATCTGAATTATTTTTATTCTTGTAGGCTCTCCTAAAGCCTTATAAACTTTAACTGCTTGTTGTATAGTATTTTCATCAAGTTTCATAAAGACTTCCTCACCTTGTAGTTCTATAATTATAGAACTATAGTATCATAATTAATAATCATTGTCAATAATAATTATTAATTACTCTCTCCCATGGTAACAAGTAACATGATGGGGCTTTGGATTTCTTAAGTAATTATAGACTCATCTCAGTGTTAACCAAAACCTTTTAAGATAAAAAGAAAGACCTACTAATTAAGAACTCGGTAGGTCTTTATATAATAACTATTATAAAAAGGCAGTGAAAGCATCTACACTTCATCCTGGGCAAATGCTATTCTTTCTTCCACTGGTGTATCCATAATTTTGCGTTTAGAGATTACCCAAAGGCAAATTCCCACTGCACCTGCACAAAATTCTGATGCGGTCAGCGACCAAATTACACCATCCAATCCAAACATTTTGTTTCCCACAATAATGATAGGAATTAGTACAATTCCTCTTACTACGGACATGATATTTGACTGCACGCCTTTACCAAAAGCTTGAAATATACTTGTGATAAACCCCGAAAGCCCGGCGAACAAAGTGGATAGAAGTAGTGCTGTTAAAATTTCCTTACCTATATGAATTACATTAGTATCAGAGCTGAAGATACTAATTACTTGTGTTCGAAATGCAAACAAGATAGCCGCAATTCCCAAAACCGTACAAACAAGATAGGTTACAGTTGTTTTAAGCACTTTACTCAAACGTTCGGTATCTGCTGCTGCATAAGAAAATGCTATCAAAGGCACTACGCCCATATACAGACCCATGCCAATTAAATCAGAAATCTGACATATTCTATTAGCTACACCAAAAGCAGCAACCACATAATCACCATACATCATCGAGTAGTTGTTAAATAAAAGACTCGATACAATCAGAAAACATGAAAGTAGGAATGCAGATACACCAATCTTGAAAATGTTACTAAGTATATCTTTAGTAGGTTTACAATCCTGTAATGACACACTCTGAACAGGACTTTTTGTGTTCAGATACCAAACATAGTACACAACCGCACAGATATTGCCAATCACGGTTGCGATAGCAGCACCCATCACACCCTTGCTAAGTGTAAAAATTAAAATTGGATCAAGTATGATATTAACGACCACACTAATAACCATGCCAATCATAGATTCCTTTGCTGCACCTTCACCACGAATAGTTTGACCTAAAGTAAAATTTGCTACTATGAACGGTGCACCGATAACAAAAGGCAGAATAAAATTCATTGTTGGGGTAAATGCGTCACCAGTTGCACCTAAGACATTTAAAACTGACGTTAAAAGCGGAATACATATTATTGCAAATACAACACCTGACAATAACGAAAGATAAAAATTAACAGAGGACGCACTTTTTACACCACTAATATTTTTTTCGCCTAGTAGACGTGAAATGTAGGTGCTTCCACCAGTTCCAAACAATTCTCCAAGTGCCATAAGAATTGTTGTAAATGGTAGTGCAAGAGTTACAGCGGCCAATGCAGACGTATTATTTAATAGCCCTATGAAATAGGCATCTGTAATATTGTAAATCATATTGACGACCATCCCCATAATCATTGGTACTGCCATGTGCATAATCGCTTTAGGCACGGGAGCTTTCTCAAGATAGTACATTTCATTATTTTCTTCATTAATCATAATAACATCTCCTTTTAATTAGTAGAATTCTACCTAGCTATGCAAAAAAAAGCGCTGTTAAGCACGATTGCCAATTCCTATGTTTCCATATGCTTTTATCAGCAACTCTAAAAAGGCTTTCTTCTGTTCAATCGTAAATCTCTGCAACAGTTTTCATTTGGCTTCAGCAAAGATATTTTTCAGCTTTATCTATCAACTGTATGACTTTGCAGTAATTTCAATCTTCATTGTGTGCCTATAATGGACTAGGCTTTGGTTATTGGCATATCACATACAGAATGTAGTAGCTGTAGCCCTCCATTCTATTCACCTCCAAAATTAGGTTGACTTCTACTTAACAGTGTGTAGGTAGAACTCTACTTTGTCAAGACATACATAAATATTTTGCTATTATTCGTAGATAAAACTCTCTTGATCTAATCAAGCCCTAAAAACATTAATCCCTATGGTGTATGCTTTCATTTCTCAATCCGTGTGCTTCACACATAGAATTTAAACATAAAAAAAGCTTCTACTCCCCTTTATTTACAAAGGTTTGTAGAAGTTTTGAGTTACCTAACATCCTTAATAATCATTAGTTTATTTACAACATTGCCAAGATAATACCCTCATATCTACAAAAAATATCCTATTTAAAAGCTGCTTTCAATCTTGGAGTGGATACATTGAATTTCTGAGCTGTGTTAAATACTTCTTGTAATGCGTAACCTGGTCTGCTGTTATTGTATACCATAAATTTACGTGACAGACTTTTGGGAGAAAACACAACTTTGCCTAACAAAAACCCTAAAAACTTGTGGGGTAGATATGCAAAAAGATTAGTGATTAAATCAATTTTAGCACCCTTTGCCTTTAATACAGGAACAATTTCCCTCAAATTCAATCCGATGTTTGAAAGTAATTGCGGCGACTCCATCATATTACTAAAACTTCCACACTTAACAAGTTCTACTTCCATAGCCGCATTTATCGCAAAATGATTCCATAACCAACTACGCATATCTTTTAGTGTACTAACTTTAAATTCTGCACCCCAAAATAGCTGTCTTACTTCTTCAATACGAGTTTCCACCCCATGCCTTGATCCTTCAATAAAGACAGTTTTTAAGAAGCCACCTCGCAACTTATTATTTTCAATGCCGCCGCCTGCACCAGGGAAACCAAACACAACTTGATTCAATGGAATAGGAACTACTTCTGTCTTTGGGTCTTGCCAAAAGTTGTTGAAAAACAATACCGTTGCGTTTCCAACACGATTCTTTAAATAGTCAATTGCGCTAGAAACCTGTTCAGTATTTACACTTACAAAGATAAGGTCATAATCATGGTTAGGATTAACTTCTTCATTCAAAGTTATTTTCCAATTTTCATTTACGAACTTTCCTTTCAAGCTTTTTCTTGCGTCCCATATTTCAAGATGGACTGAGTTACCATAGGTTTCTTTTCTTCCTTTTCTTACATAAAACTCCACTGTATGACCTGCCTTCTCAAACGCCCAAGCATATTGAGTAGATACTACACCTCGTCCAAAAAATAATATTTTCATTCTGTTTCCCTCCAAATAACATTTGTTGTTTTTTCAACAAATGTTTGATAAAATAAATATAAACATTATTAACTCATTAATCAATGGTTGATATTACAGCTTTTGTTGAATACTCAACAGATTTCCACCTTCTGTTGAAAATATATGGAGGAATTATGGACAGGCGAATACAAAAAACGAGACAACTAATTATGTCTGCTTTTGTCGAACTTCTAAGTGGCAATAAGTTTGAAAAAATAACGATTAACGATATTGCAGAACATGCAAATGTAAACAGAGGAACTGTTTATCTTCATTTTGCTGACAAGTACGATTTACTGGACAAGTGCATCGAAACATATACTAGCAAGCTCATGCAGTATTGTGAGGAACAAGAAGTTAAAAGTGCTAATTATAATGTACTCCTTACTACATTTGAATACCTGCGTGAAAATTTTATTCAATACAAAATTTTGATGACAAATGAAGGCATTGGCTATTTTCGCAAAGCTCTTTATTCAATGATTGCCTCAAAAGTTGCTACGGTTGTTGTGACTGAGAACGATACGGCAGGCTTTTCAAAAGAAATTACAGTACATTTTTTAACCTCGGCTTTTGTTGGTGTAGTAGAATGGTGGCTTGTAAATTCCATGCCATGTAGTATAGAAGAAGTGACAAAACAGCTATGGGTGCAAGCTAGTCTTCATCAGACTTCCTTGTCTGTACTTATCGATAGAAACTAGAACTTCAATATCCTTCACTTTTAGGTGCTTTTTTACTATTTTCCCTTGAGTTTGTCAAAAATTCTCAAACTTATTAATCTCTACAGCATATACCTTCGTTCCTCAATCCATGTACTGCATACATAGAATTTGCACATAAAAAGTCCCTATAACCCACTGTTTTCAGTGGATTATAGGGACTAAGTTCATCACGAATCTCTATGTGGTCAGCTTATTTGAAATATCTATCTAATAATCCTTTAAATGCTTTTCCATGTCTTGCTTCATCTTTACACATTTCATGAACTGTATCGTGTATAGCATCTAGGTTTAATTGTTTAGCTAAAGTAGCTAAATCTTTTTTACCTTGGCAAGCACCATGCTCTGCATCTACTCTTACTTGAAGATTAGCTTTAGTATCAGCATCAACTACTTCTCCTAATAATTCAGCGAATTTTGCTGCATGCTCAGCCTCTTCCCATGCTATTCTCTTATATGCTTCAGCAACTTCTGGGTATCCTTCTCTATCAGCTTGTCTAGACATTGCTAAATACATACCAACTTCTGTACATTCTCCCATAAAGTTAGCTTGTAATCCTTCTATTATTCTTGGATCTACGCCTTTTGCTACACCTATTACGTGCTCATCTGCAAAAGCTAAATCTCCTGATTTCTCCATAAACTTTTCAGCTGGAACTCCACAAACTGGGCATTTTGCTGGAGCTTCATCTCCTGTATGAACATATCCACATACTGTACAAACAAATTTTTTCATAAAAAAAATCCTCCTCTATATAACTTTAATTTTTATCTTATTTATTCTCGACAATTATTATTCTATAACAATTATTATTTATTGTAAAGTACTTTCTTGAACTTTTTCCAAATTATTTTCCATAATTTATAATAAAATATATAAAGAAACCGCTGTATAACTATATATGCAGCGGTTTTATATCTATGCTTTTTTTAGTTGAATTTCCACTTTAAATAAATCTCCATCAACTTTTATTTTAAATATGCCATCCTGAAGTTCTGTTAAACCTTTTGAAATTGCAAGACCAAGACCCGATCCTTCAGTATGTCTCGACTGATCTCCTCTTTTAAATCTTTCTGTTATCTCATCCTCATTAAAGTCAATTTCATAGGCAGATATATTTTTAAATATTATTATGATTCTATCTTCGCTTTCTTCAAGATTTATATATACCCTTGTATTATCTAAAGAATACTTTAATATATTAGATATTTGGTTTTCAAATATTCTCCAAGTCCTCTTACCATCAACCATAACATAAACTTTTTCATTAGGTATATTTATTCTAAAATCTAACTTGCTAATTTTTATTTTTTCCTCAAACTCAGCAATAGATTGTTTAAGTAAAGCTACAATATCTAGCTTTTCTATATTTAGCTCCATTTCACCTGAAGCTGCACTTGAAGCTTCAAATAAGTCCTCAATTAAAACTTTAAGTCTTTGAGATTTTCTATCTATTATCTTAATATAATCCTCAATCTCTTCCTTTGTAAAATCACCTTTTTTTATTAAATCCACATAATTTATTATAGAAGTCAATGGTGTTTTTAAATCATGAGAAACATTAGTTATAAGCTCAGTTTTCATTCTTTCACTTTTAACTTCATTTTGAATAGCATTTCCAAGCCCACTTCTCATATTATTGATGTCTTTAGCTAATACATCCAAAACAGCTATAGAACTACCTTCAATTTGATAATTAAGATCTCCTTGTGATATCTTATGAGCACCTAGGACTATTTTGTTAAAACTTCCCGTAAAATTGAAAACAAAGTATCCCATAGAGCATATATACATAATTATATAAATTATCATAAAGAGAAGAAAAAAAATCCCATTACCTCCTGAAGTCAGTATTGGTAATGATAATGCAGTAAAAAGTATAAATATAATTGTTGCTATACTAAATATTGATATCTTAAATCCAACACTCTTTATTATAAAGGTTTCTTTCATTAACAAATAAAATTTATATAATAAGCTTGTTTCCTTTATAACATTTTTTAATCCTTTTTCATCTATTTCTTTTACTAGTGTTTTATAGGTTTCTACACTGATTACATAAGATATAAAAGTACCTATTAAATACATTAGTCTTTCCCCATATGAACCATAACGAATCATATATTCAAAACCATCAAAAAGCATAAATAGTATTAATGCGTCTATTAGAATTAATGTAATTTTTACCTCTAGCCATAATTTCTTATACAGTCTTGTTATAATGTTTTTACTAATAACACTTTTGGTAATATATAAATAAATTGCTGATATTAAACTCAATACTAAAAATGTCAATATAAAAACTAAATTCTTTTTTTGTTCACTTTTTTCTTGATTAAAACCATCATATGAATACTTTAAGTTATCATTGTAGTTATACAACTTTTTAGGAACCATCAATAACAATTTAATCTTATTCTCTTTAACAAAATTAAAATTACCATAATCAAGTCTTTCTAATATCTTTTGAGCATGCAATCCTTCTGTATTCTCTAATATATTTCCTGGCTTACTACCATCAATTGAAATATAAGCCATAGCATTAACCTTTCTATCTTTTATATATCCTTCGCTTAAATCATCTAAGTTACTTTTTTCAATTTCTCCAGTTTCTCCATTATAGATAACAAATTGAATATTATATGACTTAGTAAGTAGTTCTTCATAACTATTGTACATGTTTGTATACTCATTCAGTACCTGCTTTTTTATATCTTCATCACTTTTTTTATAATATTTTGATAAAATGGTTATTCCTTCATCATAACTATTTATATATACCTGCTCTTCATTTATTGAAACTCCTCCTTGATAATATCCATCTGAATCAATTGATTGTCCTAAAGGGTATGATTGTAATTCCCCACTATCTAAATCTTTTTTTACATTATCTAAATCTTGTTTAATTTTATTATATTCTTCTATCTGTTTATCTTTTTTCTTTAAAAATTCATTATTTGTTAATTCTTTGAATTTCTGACTTTCAATAGTTTTTCCAAAGTTATTATAAGAAAATGCTAAATTTCTAGTAAAACTTTCAACAGTATCTTTAAATTCGTCTGTGTCTGTAAACTCACCCGATTTATAGTTACCACAAAAATTAGGTATTAATGTAAACTCTAATATTACAGATATCATTAAAATTATACTGCATAAAAATCTTAGTCCTCTACTGCCTTTCAATTTTATAGCCAATTCCCCACACCACCTTTAAATATCTTGGTTCTTTCGGATTTATTTCTATTTTCTCTCTAATTCTTCTTATGTGAACTGTAACTGTGTCTGCATTATAAGAGGGTTCATTCCATACTCTTTCATAAATTTCTTCTATAGGAAAAACTCGTCCTGGGTTATCCATAAGTAAAGTTAAAATTTTAAATTCTAATGGAGTTATCTTTACATCCTCTTCATCAACTTTAAACTCTTTAGTCTCCTTATTAAGATATAAGCCTCCTACTCTAAGGATTTCTTTTGACTCTCCTCTGTAGTTTCCAAGGTTTACGTATCTTCTTAATTGAGATTTAACTCTAGCTATAAGTTCTAAAGGATTAAAAGGTTTTGTAATATAATCATCTGCTCCCATGTTAAGTCCTAAGATTTTATCTGTATCCCTTGATTTTGCTGAAAGCATTATTATCGGAATATTTTTATTTTCTCTTATTTTTAAAGTTGCTCTCATTCCATCTAGTTTTGGCATCATTAGATCCATTATTATTAGATGTATGTCCACAGAATTTAGTGTATCTAAAGCATCTAATCCATCGTAAGCTTTAAATACTTTATATCCTTCATTTTCTAAATATATTTGTATTGCATCCGTTATTTCAACCTCATCGTCAACTACTAAAACATTGTATTTTTCCATACTAGCGTCCCCCTTAAAATTCCTAGCATTATTATAACACCCCCTGCTGATTTAACTCTATTAAAATGTTAAATAAAAAAAATTACAAAGTTACCCTTGTAATTCTTAAGATTCTATTACAAATTATTGAATTTGAAGATTTATATTAAATCCTCACTTAGACCTAAAAATAATAAACTCACCGAATAGTATTTTTTCATATTTTATTAGAAAAATTTCCAAATTTCTACGTTTCTAAATTTCTAAATTTCTGATCTTCTGAGTTTCTGAATTTCTGATGTTCTGCACTTCTATTCTGTAGAAGCTCTTCTTCTCAAGAGCTTCATTAAATTCCTTTTAACTTCTATCAATAAAGGATTAGACTGACGCTGAAAAGCGCGTCTACCGCAACAAAGTGCACTTCTGCACTGTAGGAGCGTTTCTTAAAGGAATCTAGCGAGACTAAATGACAGTCTCTACAAAACAGTAGTGCAGCTCCATCAAATTCCTTTGAACTTCTAACCTGTAGGAGCTTCTTCCCTTGGCTCCTTCATACTTTTAACTCTTTAACCCAGATTTTATTTCTATAATCACCTTATCTTGGGCCTCATGTTGGGCCCCCTCTTCCACCTAATATTATATAACTTTTAGCCTAATGTTTAATTTTACTATTTAAAGCGATTCTCTCTTAAAACAAAAAGACCATTACAAATTAAATTTGTAATAGCCTTATTAATATTATCTGATTTCTTTTCCAAAAGGCATCAAACTTAATGACGCCATTTTAAAAAACTGTAGTCCAAAAGGAATTCCAACAATAGTTGCACACATTATTACTCCTGAAATGACATTCCCTATAGCAAGCTCTAATCCACCGAATATTAACCAAAATATATTTGCAATTAAGCTTACTCCTCCACTATCTACAGTCACAACATCTTTTCCAAAAGGTGCAAGCTGAAGAGATGCCATCTTAAAACATTGAACCCCTATAGGTATCCCAATAATAGTTAAACACCACAATGCTCCTATTAAAAGCCATCCTATACTATGAATTAATCCCCCAAATATTATCCAAACTAAATTCCCTAAAAAATTCATATTACTCCTCCAGTATTCATTTTTAATATTATACTATCCTTTAATTCTTTTTGCTATTAAATATCTTTATAAAGGAATTTCTTGATTTAAATTCTGTAATAGAATATAATAACGATAATGTAATATTTTAAAGCATTGATTAGAAGTAGTAATATTTTATTTCATTTATTTAGAGAGCTGCTGTTTGGTGAAAAGTAGTAATGAAGAAATATGAACTTGTCTAGGAGTTTCTTTGTTAAAAGCAAAGACGTTAACTGCGTTAAAGTTTCAAGTGGAAATAATTAATTTTATTTCAACAAGAGTGGTACCGCGGAACTTAACCTTTCGTCTCTTAATTTTTTATGAGATGATGGGTTTTTATTTTTTTATTTTTTATTGTTTAAGGAGGAAAAGACTATGGGAAACTACGGAACTTCCATTGATAAGAAATGGCAAGATAAGTGGGAAGAAACAAAATTATATGAGTTTGATAAAGAAAATTTAGATAAGAAGTTATATGTCCTTGAGATGTTCTCTTATCCATCAGGCAGTCAGCTTCATGCAGGACATTGGTTCAATTACGGACCAGTAGATAGCTGGGCAAGGTTTAAAAAGATGAATGGATATAATGTATTTCAGCCAATGGGCTTTGATGCTTTTGGTTTACCTGCAGAAAACTATGCTATAAAAACTGGAATACATCCTAAAGATTCCACTGTACAAAACATAGAAACTATGGAAAAGCAACTTAAAGCTATGGGAGCTATGTTTAACTGGGAAAGTGAGGTTGTAACTTGTCAGCCTGATTATTATAAATGGACTCAATGGTTATTTTTAAAGCTTTATGAAAAAGGTTTAGCTTACAGAAAAAAAGCTCCTGTTAACTGGTGTCCATCTTGTAATACAGTTCTTGCAAATGAGCAAGTTGTTGATGGTGCCTGTGAAAGATGTTCAACTGAGGTAACTAAAAAAGACTTAACTCAATGGTTCTTAAAAATCACTGATTATGCTGATGAATTATTAGAAAAATTAGATACCTTAGATTGGCCTGAAAAAACAGTAGCAATGCAAAAACACTGGATAGGAAAATCTACTGGTGCACAAGTTACTTTTAATATGAAGGATTCAGATTTAAGCTTTGATGTATTTACTACAAGAGTTGATACTTTATTTGGAGTTACTTATGTTGTTTTAGCTCCAGAAAATCCTTTAGTTGATGAAATTACAACAAGTGATCAAAAAGAAGCTGTAGAAGCTTATAAAGAAGCTGCTAAAAAGCAGTCTGATATAGAAAGACAATCAATTTCTAGAGAAAAAACTGGTGTATTTACTGGTTCATATGCTATAAATCCTATTAACGGAAGAACTGTTCCTGTGTGGGTTGGAGATTATGTTTTAGCTACTTATGGTACAGGAGCTGTTATGGCCGTTCCTGCTCATGATGAAAGAGACTTTGCTTTTGCTACAAAGTTTGAATTACCTATAGAAAGGGTAATCGTAGCTAAAAATGGAGATTCTAAAGAACTTCCTTATTGTGAATATGGAAAGCTTGTAAATTCAGAAGAATTTGATGGTTTAACAACAGAAGAAGCTAAGGTTAAGGTTGTTGAGAAACTTGAGAAAAATAACCTAGGAGAGCAAAAAGTTAATTACAGATTAAGAGACTGGTTAGTATCTAGACAAAGATACTGGGGTTCACCTATTCCAATGATCCATTGTGAAAAGTGTGGAACTGTTCCAGTACCTGAAAAAGATCTTCCTGTTATGCTTCCTTATGATGTAGAATTTGCTCCAGATGGAAAGTCACCACTTGCTAAAAATGATGATTTTATAAATACAACTTGCCCTTGTTGTGGTGGAGCAGCTAAAAGAGAAGCTGATACTTTAGACACTTTCGTTTGTTCATCTTTCTATTATTTAAGATATGCAGATGCTCATAATTCTGAAAAAGCATTTGATACAGATATGATAAACAAAATGCTTCCTGTAGATAAATATGTAGGTGGACCTGAACATGCTTGTATGCATTTATTATATGCAAGATTTGTAACTAAAGCTTTAAGAGATATGGGGTATATAAACTTTGATGAACCATTCTTAAGCTTAACTCACCAAGGTCTTATACTTGGACCAGATGGTCTTAAAATGAGTAAATCAAAAGGAAATACTATATCTCCAGATGATTATATAAAACAATACGGTGCAGATGTATTTAGAATGTACTTGATGTTTGGTTTTGCATATACTGAAGGTGGCGCTTGGAGCGATGATGGAATAAAATCTGTAAATAGATTTGTTGAAAGAATCGAGAGAGTTCTAGAAACTTCAAGAGAATTTATAGAAGCTAATAAAGATTCTAAAACAACTTTAGATAAGGCAGAGAAAGAATTAAACTTCTGGAGACATAATACTATAAAATCAGTAACAGAAGATACTGATAAACTTCAATTTAACACAGCTATAGCTAGAATGATGGAGTTTGTAAATGCACTTTCTAAGTACACTCAAGAAAGTGATATGAATGCCTCTTTCTTAAAAGAAACTTTAGACGATTATTTAAAATTATTAGCACCATTTGCTCCTCACTTTGCTGAAGAACAATGGTCATTACTTGGTAATTCTTATTCTATCTTTAACGAAAAATGGCCAACATTTGATCCAAAAGCCTTAGTTAAAGACGAAATTGAAATAGCTATTCAAATTAATGGTAAAATCAAAGCTAAAATAAATATTGCTTCTGGTTTAGCTGAAGATGAAATTAAAGCTGAAGCTTTAGCTAACCCACAAGTTGTAGCCGCTATTGATGGTAAAAATGTTGTTAAAGTAATAGTTATAAAAGGAAGACTTGTAAATATAGTTGTTAAATAAAGATAAAGCAGTAGGGTACGCCTTACTGCTTTTTCACATATTATAGGTTTTTATGAAGTACCTCTATTATATTGCGTAAATCCTCTACTGATATTTGTCCTGGTGCAGAAACCTTTTTAGCAGCTCCAAAAGTTAAAGCTGATCCAAATAATTCTCCAGAAACTCTACTTATTACACCTTTTCCTGCCATAGACATCGTAATTATTGGACCCTCAATATACTTTTCTTTAACTATTCTTGTTGCATCTAATAAGGTAATTACATCTTCAACAGAATTAGGCATAACCGCTATTTTAGGTATATCTCCTCCTAATTCATCAGCTTTATGTAGACGTGATATTATTTCCTCTTTATCTGGAGTCTTATCAAAATCGTGATTTGATATTATAACTGCTACATCATTTAAGTGAGCTGCTTCAACTAATGTTTTAACATCTTTTTCTTCATTAAATAATTCAACATCAATTATATCAACAAGTTTTGTTTCTGCTGCTGTTGTATTTAATTCAACATAAAATTCTGAGCTGATTTCTTTTTCTCCGCCTTCTTTTTTGCTACGGAATGTAAATATAATAGGTTTAGAATTTAATACTTCTCTAATTTCTTTTAAAGCTTGTTTTACTTTTTCTATATCAGTAACATGCTCAAAAAAATCTACTCTCCACTCAATTATATCTACATCTAAATCTTTTAGATAATTTGCTTCTTCTAAAAGCTCAGAAAGACTTTCACCAACCATTGGAACGCATATTTTAGGTAAACCTTCTCCAATCACTACATCTTTTACTTTAACTACTTTCTCCATTTACTTAATCCCCCCAATAGTTCTCCACAGCTTATTCTCCAATAATTTTATAATATTCGCTCAAAGGCATTTAATAATTTCTCTATCTCTTTATAGTCTAGCGGTTTAAACTGGTTAAAGTAATAGGAATCATTAAATTTATCATATAAATCTCTTGCCATATCCATCCATTCTTCTGGAATACATAAATGCATTAAATCTTCCATAGTACAACTTAACAGAAACCTTTCAACCCCCCAGAAAGAATATTCCTTTATATCATGAAGTTCATTAAAAAATTTATAATCCTCAGCTATTTTAGAAGTCAATTTATATTCATAAATATCAACAAAAAAGAAATCAAACTTTCTTGATTGACTTTTAAAAGCATCTTCTTGTATTATTTCTATTTTATCATCTTCGCCAAAATTATGTTTATAAATTTCTATAACATCTTTTGAAGTTTCATATACAGTTATATTTTTAACTTCCTTCTTTTTTAATATCTCTTGAATAAAATATCCGAGGCCTAATCCTACTACTCCAACAATTCCTTTTGCTCTTTTTATACTTTCATAGCAGCCTTCTATTTCTAATGGAGTTAATCGCATCCATGTCTTAGTATTATCGCTTAATTCTATAATAGATTCTTCTATCTCCTCATTTATTTCAAAAAGATAATGAGGAATTATTCCTTTTAATCCATCAATTTTAGAAACTTCAAATTTATTAATTTTTTCACATTTGATTTTTTTATTATATTCTCTTATTTTATCTATATAATATGCTCTATCAAAAAGCACATAATCACTTCCATTCTAACTATAATGTCAATTACTTGTATCTTATATATTATGATTAATGATCTTATATTAAATACATTCTTTACTATAATAACACGTTTTACATTTTTTAGAAATATTTTTTATAAATCCCCCCTTGAAGTTTGTTATAAAATATTCTATAATGTAATTAATAATTATTATTAATTGAAATAAGTAGGTGAAGTTGATGAATAAATTTATATTAAGTGAAGAAGCATATACTGAGTTTAAAGGATTTTTAGGTGAAAATGATATTACTGATTTTAACGTAAGAGTAAATCTTGCTGGTTATGGATGTAGTGGTCCTGCTTTTAATATATCAGTTGAAGAACCTAAAGAAAATGATGTAGTTGAAAAAGTTAATGATATTACTTTTTTTGCTGAAGAAAATCTTATAGATGAATTCGGCGGTTTTATAATTCTTTCTACTGATGAAAATGATGGAAGAGGATTAAGTTTAAGACCTGTTATAGAATCTGAAAGTAGCGGTTGCGGAACTTGTGGTGGATGTCACTAATAACATTTAGAAAGGAAGAAATTCATTTTAATGAACTTCTTCCTTTTTTATATTTCTATTTCACTGGTAAAGTAAAGCTACTATATTTATCATTTATTTTCTTTAAATCATTTAAGATATCTATCCATAATCTGTTCTTTATAATTTCATTTTTAAATTCATTCCCACTAATAGGAAACTTTTCAGTAAGATCTTCAAAGTATTTTTCAATTTCTAATGATAGATTATATAACATTTTAAAATTAACCTTATCTGATTCATTAAGTTTAAACACTTTTGTACCTTCTACACTTTGTGTTTCATTATTCTCCATTATATATAAAATAAATGTATTTCCCTTTGCATAAATATCATCTAAAATTAATCCATTACTCTCTACAACTTTCTTATTAAATATTGTCCTATCCTCTTTATACTCATTATATTCCTCAAGTAAGGTATATAAATTTTTTGAAATATCATTGTAATTAGAGTATAGCTTAGTTATGTCTTTTTTAGATATACTTCCCTTTTCTGTAACCATCTCAAGCATTATAAGATTGGCCTCATTTTTATCTTTAATTGAACAAATTTCATTATTGGATTTTTCGCCTATCTTTTTCTCATACTTTTTATTATCTAAGGCAAAATAAATATTTAATGAAAAGCTTATCACAAGAATTATGACCACAATAAAAAAACAATTCTTTACGGATAATTGTCTCATTCAATCCCCCCCTATTTTGATAATTATACCACACCATCTTTCATTTTTCTACAATTATTGACATCAATAATTATTATCTCCCTATAGAAATAATAGCATCTCCTTAACAATATTACCATAAACTCTTTGTTAACAATTTCCTTATAATAAAAGAAGCTATCACTTCCTGTAATAGCTTCTTTTATTTACCTTGCCCAATCATGTATAGCATCTCTAACTGCCTGTAGTCCATAATCATAACCATATCCCTCAACTTGTACCTTTTCTAATCTAGTAACTACACCATAGTTTTTATTTAATGAAAGATTATCTTTTGAGGTTAAAACCCATATAGTTTTATAGTTTATAGGTTTAACTGTTAATTCCTTTTCTCCTACTCCATCAGTAAAATATATCAATATATGATTTCTATAGTTATTCTCTTTTATATAATTAAATACTGGAGAGAATTGAGTAGCTCCACTTATATTTATTCTTTGTTTTATATCCTTAGTAGATTTAAGTTCATAAATACGCCTAATTTGGTTATCACATTCAATTACTTTTATCTTTCCAAGCTTATTTCTGCATAAAGCTAATATTTCTTTCATTATGCTTTTAATTTCCCCATCACTCATAGATGCGGATATATCTATAGCAACTAATATTTCTGGTATATTATTAGGTAACACCCCTCTAATATCCAATCTATCAGGCTGTCTTCTGTCTTTTCTGGTTATAGTTTTTTTATAACCAATCTTAGAGGTATTTAATAATCTTTTTAAATGAGATTTCCAATCTATTTCTTCTTTTTCATCAAAAGATAGAATCATTTTTTCAATATCCTTAGGAGCTTTCCCTTTATACGCACTTTTAGAGGTTCTTTTCTTTATATCTTTAATATTATCTAAGGTTAACTCTCCTCTTTCCCATAACTCATGAGCTCTTTCTAAGTCTATAGACCTTTGTATATTAGAATCTTTATTTATTACCTTTTTATTTTTTCTTTTATCTATAGCCTTTTGTATCTCTTCCGCATAGACTTCAATAGGCATATCTTCTTTTAAATCTAAATCATACTCTATGTTTACTGTATGAAGCTTCTTACAAAATGCAGGTAGATTTTTTATAGACTGATTTATAGATAAGTCCATTGCTATATTTATAGCCAAAGTAGATACTTTGTTCTTTAGGCTACGTTCTCTTTCATAATGGTTATACATTATATGATATATCTCATGTTTTATAAGTGCTTCCATCTCCTTAAGAGATAAAGAAAGCATTAAAAATGGGTTAAAATGCATTTTATATCCTTCCAGCGTAACTTCAGTTGCTATGGGCCAAGTAATGTTAAAATTAATCTCCCTCTTAATCTGAATCATAAATTGTCCAAAAAAGTTATCTTCGCTGGATAAAAGACTTATATTTATAAACTCTATTAGTTCCCAAAATTTTCTTTTATGATAATCTTTAAAATCATTCTGAGATTCTATTTCATAACATACTTTCAATAATTCCTTACTATTTTTTTCAAAATCCATAATATCACCCCAACTAATTAGAATAGATATTAAAAAATGCATCTAGGAAGTTTTCATTCTCAAGCATCTCGTCATAAAGTTCCTTTGAGTAATCACTTTTTATTTCTTTCATTATTCCTAGTCTTAAATCCTTTGGATAAAAACTAAGTAGCTCTGAAAAAACAGATATCTCTTTTTCTCTTATAGATAATGACTCAATAAAATTCAAACAATTTTTAGCTAAGATATATAGGCGTGAATGACTTTCATTTGAGATTCTATCTTTTATATCAAACACTAATATATTTTCTCTAAACACCTCTTCTGGTTTAATTAATGGATTCTTTAAATTGTCTAAAAAGTTTATAAAATCTCCAGCAATTGAAGCTCCTACATTTCCTTTAACCAAATTAAAGAATATATTTTTAGCCATAGAGTCTTTATGCTTTAAAAATACTTTATAGCCTTTAGAAACCCTCTCCCAACTTCTTGGTGTAGCTTTTATATGCTCCTTAGAGTTTGGTGTATGAAGAAATTCAGGAAAAGTTGATATAAACTCTATTATATGCTCATGTATCTGCCCTTTTGTCATAGCCCATCTTACCCATTCTTTCAGTTCTGATTCCATTTGTATCCAAACAAATCTATCTTCTTGAGCTGGATCAATATCTATTACTTGATATTCACTTTCTTCATAATCATCATATTTGTTAGATGGATTCATAGCCGCTATTACATAAACATCTTCACTTAAGTTATATCCATTTATTTCTCTATTTAATATTAAATTCATAAGTTCCTGTTGAACTGTATGTTCGCATCTATTTAATTCATCTATAAACAACACCACTTGTTTACCTTGCTCTATATTACTATCTACCTCTATCAATTTTGAATGAGTAGCATATTCAGTTACTTTTCTACTCTTAGAAATTCCCTTCACTAAAAATTCTCTTTTTTCTACAGTTGGTAGACCTCCTATTTCCCCCTCCTTTAATAAATTTGCATCTATAGTAACTAATTCACAATTTTTAGTATTTGCTAATTCTTTTATTAATGATGTTTTTCCTATTCCACTTTCTCCAATTAGTAGTGGTACATCTTTTGCCTCTATAATTAATTCCACTGTTTTTAATGCTTCTCTAAAATTCAATTTTTTTCGTCCTTTCTTAAGCTAAATTGAAAGTTTATAATCAACTAATATTTTTCTTGCTGTCTTACTACCAAAATTATTTATAAAATTAATTTTGTCCATTTCTAAAACCTCTAGATTTAAGAAATCTTTTAAGTATTTCTCATCTATACGATTTTCCCTAACCTTTTTGGTTAATATATCTACAACTAAATCAATGCTTATATCGTTATAAACATACTTTACTACATTAATATTAACTTCAATTAGTTCAACTAACTCTTCATAAGTATAATTTATATAGTTTATAGCTTCTTCATTTAATGATATAGCCTTTTTCTTGCTTTCCATTGATGGATTATCAACAAACCTTATAGCCCCCCAGTAGTTCTCTATGGCTTTTAACACCACATTTTCAGTTGGTTTTTTTATATATTTTATTGCATCATAATCATTTTCTACAGCTAATATCTGAAGTTCTTCTTTAGGATTATTTACAAACTGAATTGCCCACCCTTTAGTTTGTATAGCTGCTTTAAGTATTTTTTCTGTTGGATACTTTATAAGCTTTAATGCATTCCATAAGCTTTTAACAGCTATTATTGAAGCCTCCTCAGCTGGATTTTCTATATACTCTATAGAAAGTGGGTTACTTTTTATTGCCTCTATTTGCACAGCTTCTGATGGTTCTTTTATATATCTTATAACTGTTCCATTTTTTCTTACTGCCAATATTTTAATATCTTCACTAGGATTATCTATTTCTCTAATATAAATAGGATTATCCTTAATTTTTATTTCTAAATCATATTTCTCCATTTTTACTTCCCTTCGTTCTCTATGTTAATAATATAAAATAACTTTTTTTCTTAATATAATTATATACCACTAAAAAGAATTTATCTATTACTTAATAATAGTTATCAAAAAGGAAACTTCTATATATTTGAAGTTTCCTTTATCTAGATTCTTTATATTTTTCGATTTCTCGCTGAATTAAAAACAGTAAGTTGTTAAATTCCCACATTTCTCCCTCTTCTAATAGTTTATTAAGAGAATTTTGAAATCTGCTAGCTTCAGCTATTCTACCTAATCCCATTAATGTTAATATATTATTCATTATGCTGGATATTACATCCGACTTAACCTCAAATAATTTTTGAGCATCTTTTATTTCATCTTTTATTAAAAGCATTTCTTCATCTAGTCTAAAGGCTGCATCAGCTGCACTTTTCAATTTTGACATTATTTCCTGTGGTTTTTGATGTTTATACTTATAATTTAAGGAATGTTCTATAGTTGCCCAAAAGTTCATAGCCAAAGTTCTTATTTGAAATTCTGCTAAAATTTCTTTTTGTCCGTCCGCCATATTAACTGGGTATTTTATTATCATGTGATAGCTCCTATATCCTGAACTTTTAACATTTCTCACATAATCTTTTTCATATAAGATTTGCATATCTCTTCTTTTTCTTAATATTTCTACCACTCTATCTATATCGTCAACAAACTGACACATTATCCTTACTCCTGCAATATCTTCTAACTCATACTGCAATCTATCTAACGGAATTTCAAATTTATTAGCCTTTTCTAGCATAGAACTAACTTCTTTTACTCTTCCTGTCACAAATTCTATTGGTGAGTATTCTTTTCTCTTTCTATATTCTTTTCTAATACTTTTTAGTTTTATCTTTAATTCCTCTACTGCCTGCTCATAGGGTATCAAAAATTTTTTCCAGTCATTTATCGCCATATTGTCTCACCTACTCCTTAAATCTATATTTATTATACCAAAATAAAGTACTTCTGATAATTAAAATTTATGATATAATGATATTAATACAATTTTACAGAGGTGTTGACAATGGGTAACATTTTTTCCGGATTAGAGAATCTGGGATTCGATAATTTAAACGGTTTAAAAGTATATGAAGAGAAAAAGCAAAAACAGACTATAGTTGAGAAGAAAGAATTGGACCCTATGAGTCATATATTTGATAAACAAGTAGATTGTCCTGTTTGTAGTGCTTCTTTCAAGGTTAAATCTGTTAAAGTTAATTCCCCTAGAATGAGGGGACAAGATTCTGACTTATTTATTCATTATGATGTAATTAACCCCTATCTATATGATGTATGGGTTTGTAATAGTTGTGGATATACTGCCATGAAAGCTGATTTTCCTAAAATAAAGGCTTTTCAAAAGGAAATTATATTATCCTCAATAACTCCAAAATGGAAAGGGAGAGTATATCCTGAAGTTTTTGATGCTAAAGTAGCTATAGAGAGATTCAAATTAGCCTTAGTTAACGCTATATTCATGGAAGCAAAAAATAGTACTAAAGCAATGATTTGTTTGAAAACTGCTTGGATGTACAGGCTCCTAGAAGATACTGACAACGAGATTTCATTTTTATCTCAAGCTTTGAATGGTTTTAACGAAGCATATAGTAATGAGGATTTCCCTATATATGGTATGCATAGATATAGTATAATGTATTTAATTGGTGAATTAAATAGAAGAGTTGGTAACTATGATGAGGCATTAAGATGGTTCTCTAGCGTTATTACGACCCCTGGAGTTCCTCAAAAAGTTAAAGATCTTGCAAGAGATTGTAAAGATCTTATAAAAGATTATAAAAACAAATAATATTATCAAATAAAACTTAGGAGGATTTTACTATGAGTTTATTCTCAAAAAAGAAAAATGTTGAACCTAAGGAAATTTCGCAAGATATTTCCTCAAAAAACGCTATTATTGAACCTACTAATGATTCTACTATATTAGATTCAATATCTTCAGAGTTACAAAGTACGAAGGCAAACTCTGAAAGTTTAAAAAATTCTATCGGTAACATAGAAGACTCTGTATCTTCTTTAGCAGATTCATCTATAAAACAAAGTGATCAATTATCTAATGTTAGTAGTTCTATACGAAGCATTGGTGCTTCACTAGAAGAGTTAGCCTATAACGTAACTAATGTACATATTAAGGTTCTTGATACAGATTCTTCTGCTGATCAAGGTGTTGAGACTATAAATACTTTAGATAATTCTTTAAGCGAACTTAAGCAGGCTTTTACTGTAAGTTCTGATACTATCAATGAATTAGTTAGCAAGCTAGAATATGTTAATTCAATTACTGATTCTATAAGCCAGATTGCTAGCCAAACAAACTTACTTGCACTTAATGCTGCAATTGAAGCTGCACGTGCTGGAGAAGCTGGTAGAGGATTCTCTGTAGTTGCTGGAGAAGTTAGAAAGCTAGCTGAAAACTCTAAGCAAGCTGTTCAAAGTATAACTAATTTATTAGGGGAAATTAAGGTAGACATTTTAAGTGCTTCTACAGCTATGAGTACTGGAAATGTTGCATTAAGCTCTCAACAAGATGCTATTGAATCAACTAAAGGAACTTTTAAAAATATTAAAACATCTATTAATGAGGCTGTTACTGAAATAGATGAATTTATTGAAAATCTAACTTCTGTTGCAGCTAATAAAGATGATTCCATTGGTCTAGTTAGAGATTTAGAAACTATAACTCTTGAAAATACAGCTTTAACTCAAGAGATTTCTGCCGCAGTAAAAATAGACTCTCAAGCTTGTAATGATCTTCATGATTCCATAGAATCTATTTTAAATATTATAAATAAATAACATAAAAAGGAACCTTTAATAGGTTCCTTTTTATGTTATACTAATCCATTATTTTAACTGGGTCAAAATTTATAAAATCACAGGATGTCATAATATATTCAACCCCATCATATGTTCCTTGTATTACCTTACCAAGAGCTGGCCCATGTAAATGACCATATATAACTTTCTCAACCTTAAATTCATTAAAAATTTCAACAAACCCTGATGAATTAAATTTTTCATTAGTTGGAGGATAATGTATCATACATATAAATTTTTTATATCCATCTCTTTTGGCTGCATCCAAAGATAATCTAAGCCTTATAAGTTCCCTGTCATATATTTTCTTATCCTTCTCCGCAAACTTATCATTATCAGGGCATATCCATCCCCTAGTTCCACATATTGCCCACTCATTATAACTAAAATAGTTATTTTGTATAAAATTCATCCCATCATATAGCGAATTAAGCTTTGTTATACTACTCCACCAATAATCGTGATTACCTTTAATTATTATCTTCCTACCTGGAAGAGCATTAATCCATTTTAAGTCTTCTCTAGATTCATCTGCGTTCATTGACCAAGATATATCTCCCCCAATTAAAACAGTATCACTCTCATTGACTTTCTCTTCCCAATTTTTTTTTATTTTATTTTCATGCCCTATCCAATTATCTCCAAAAATACTCATAGGTTTATCCGTACTAAAAGATAAATGAAGATCTGATATAGCGTATAATGCCATAATACTCACCTTTCATTCTTTTTATCCAAATCTGTTACAAACGCAATAATATATGCTACAGCCTCATATAAATCTTCAGGAATTTCTTTTCCGATATCAACATTTGATAATAAATCGGTTAATTCCTTATTATAAACTACAGGCACATCACTTTCCTCAGCTTTTTCAATTATTTTATCAGCTATTGGTCCCATACCAGCTGCTGTTATTATAGGAGCTTCATTATTTAATTCATACTTAAGTGCAACTGCTTTTTTTCTCTGTTTCATTTTTTACACCTTTCTATCTAATATAACTAGATTAGTAGAATTAAAAAATTCCCTTGATGTACTTATATTAACCTCTTCTATGGCTCTAGATACTATTACTTTACTATTATATCCTATGGTATTTAATGATTCTATAAGTTTATTTTTTTCTTTATCAAGAATTTTAATATATTCCTTTGAACATTTTAAATCAATATCTAAATTCTTGTTTTGAAGCTTTATATATGCATCCACATTTCCTAAATTTAATGTTTTTACAGATACAATCATTTTTATATTGCTAGAATCTAATTTTTTTCCTTTTCCTCTTTCATCTTTAACTATAAGCTTACATTCGTATTCATCTTGCTTCACTTTTAAAGGTATATTCATGTAATAATAATTATTGCTTACCGAATTAAACACCTTTACTTCTGCAGCATTACCTTTAATAAACTCCATAACCTTATTAAAGGCTTCACCTTCATCATCTCCATATTTAGAAGATAGTATAACCTCTTTAATTATATCTTTAATGTCTAAAGCTTTTTCTTTAATACCTTCTTTTATCATCTCTGGAATAGCTTTATTTACATTACTAACTAACTCTTTTGCTTGTACCAGTTCTTCATTTTTTAAACTTGATGAACTACTTATCTCATTTCCCTTATCATTTGATGAAGTAGGTACTTGTTTTTTTAATAAATCTATAAAATCTTTTATCTCTTTTGTTGTATTAAATGGAATGTTCGTTGATTTTAAATCTTGTTTATTAAACTCTTCTGGAGTTTGATTTTTTATTAATTCTACAAATGCTTCTATATCCTTATCCGTTATAGGTTTTTTGCTTACATTATTCTCCTTAAGATAATTTATAATTGTGTCTCTTAAAGTTTTATTTGTAAGACCTTCTTTTATTAACTGTTGATTCAACTTCTGTATATCACTACCTAATTCTTTTTCTTGTGCTGATTCATTGTTTTTTAAATCTGTTGTAGTACTTATTTCACTATTTTTATCTTTTAGTGAAGCATCATCTTGTTTTTTTATTAATTCTATAAATGCTTCTATATCCTTATCTGTTATTAGTTCTGTGTTTATATTATTATCTTTAAGATATCTTATAACTGTATCTTTGCTTACTATTATATCATTTCCACTAACCTTATTATCTATTTTTAAGTCAACTGATTTATTATCATTAATTTCCTCAAAATCTCCTGATAATTTTCTTAACATATCTAAAACACTTATTTTTTTATCTTTACTTGAATTTACGTAGGCTTCTTTAGGTGCTATATTCTTTAAGTCCTTATTAATAGAATCTTCCGTATTATTTACATTTAATTTTACAATCTCATCGCTATCAATATTTTTTTCTATACTACTTCCTTCTACAGGAGCTTTCAAAATAATTTTTTCTATAGACTCCTCACCTTTAAATATCCTATTAAACGCCTTTATATTTGATTCGGTTAAATCTATATCATTTTCTATAAAAGTTAAAATATCCTCTGCTTTCATAGTTTTAAATTCTTTAAAAAAACTTTGTAGTTTTTCCGTAATATTTTTAGATTCCTCTGAGTCAATAGGGATATTTTTACTTGCAATATAATTATTTATAAAATTATCTACTTCTTTTTCATCGACTTTTATTTTTTCATTGAAATTAAATATAGACGAATACTTTGATATATTCTCCTTAGTTAGTGGTATATTAAATTTTACTAACTGCTTTAAAGTTTCAATTTCTTCTTTCGCTAAACCTTGAGATTTAATTAATGCATTGAGTGGATTGTTCTCCTCACTAGTTGCTTTATCTTCTTGCCTAACTAATTTTAATTTTAATTTCCCATCTTGAAATCCTAGTACCTGAAACTTTAGTAGTCCTTCTAATTGTTCTGGTGTTAAATTTTCATCGAGTTGAGCTATGAATTGCCAGCCATCAAGAAGCTTTATTGTAAACTCCCCCTTATTTTGGCTAATCCGCATTACTCTGCCTGCAAATTTTTCACCTACTTCAAATGTTAACTTAGATGATAATTTTTTTGAACCTACATTATATACTGAATTTATATTCCAAATACCAGGCATCTTAGCTCCACTCCCATACAAAATACTATATATTATTATCGTATCTTATTATACAAAACTAAAAGCAATAAGTTAAAAAATCTTATTGCTTTCAATTTTTATTCTACAACTATTCTATTATAGTTTTTCTTTCCTCTTTTAATAAGTGCTGAACCATCTTGAAAATCGTTAATAGTAAGCTCTCTCTTTATATCAACTACTTTCTCTCCATTAACTGAAAGTCCACCTTGCTGTATTAACCTTCTAGCTTCTGCCTTTGATGGAACAATTTTAGATTCTGCTAATACATCCAATATGCTTTTCCCTACACTATCTTCTGAAATAGTAGTTGTAGGTACATTATCCATATTAACGCCTGAACCAAATAAGGCTTCTGATGCTTCTTTAGCTTTATTAGCTTCTTCTTCCCCATGAACTAATTTAGTAATCTCAAAAGCTAAAACTTTTTTAGCTTCATTAATTTCTGCACCCTCTAAGCTACTTAACCTTCTTACTTCATCCATAGGCACAAATGTCAATAAGGATAAACATTTCTGAACATCTGAGTCTCCAACGTTTCTCCAATATTGATAAAACTCATAAGGAGAAGTTTTTTCTGGATCTAACCACAATGCTCCATTTACTGTTTTACCCATTTTTTGACCTTCACTATTAGTAAGTAATGTGCAAGTCATTGCAAAAGAATCTTTACTTGCTTTTCTTCTTATCAATTCAACACCAGCTATCATGTTAGACCATTGGTCATCTCCACCAAGCTGCATTTTACATCCATATTCTTTATTTAATACATAAAAATCATATCCTTGCATTAACATATAGTTAAATTCTAAAAAGGATAATCCTTTTTCAAGTCTTTGTTTAAAGCATTCTGCTGTAAGCATTCTATTAACAGAAAAATGCATTCCTACTTCTCTTAAAAAATCTACATAGTTTAAATTTAATAACCAATCTGCATTATTTACAATTAGAGCCTTGCCATCTTCAAAATCAATGAACTTTTCCATTTGCTTCTTTATTGATGAAACATTAGACTCTATTTGTTCTTTTGTAAGCATTTGTCTCATATCTGTTTTTCCACTAGGATCTCCAACCATTGCAGTTCCTCCTCCTAGAAGAGCTATAGGTCTATGTCCTGCTTTTTGCATATGTGCCATAAACATCATTGCGATAAAGTGCCCTACATGTAGTGAATCTGCTGTTGGATCAAATCCTATGTAAAATGTAATCTTTTCTTTTTCTAATAATTCTCTTGTTTCAGCTTCATGAGTAAATTGTTTTATATACCCACGTTCCATTAATTCATCCAAAACTGTTTCCATACTATTCCTCCTAGAACTCATACAAAGATAATATTAGTATATAAATAATTCATTTATTAATCAACATATACTTAAAATTAAAAGCCCCATTGGGGCTTTATATATCAAGGTAATTGTTTTCAATTTTAGTTGTAATTATAGTTATACTGTTTTATAAACTCAGGTAAATCTTCGCAATCATGATTAAGATTTATAAAAAACTTAACTTCATACCTCCTACTTAATTCATTAATTTTCTCAAATAAAGAATTAGCGCTACATAGGTCCTTTCCTCTTACAATATTAGATAACTCATCAATATAGATATATTCTATATCATAATTTTCAGATATAAGCCCACATAAGAAGCCATAAAAACTTTCATAATCTTTTAACTTAAAATCATCTGTTGAAATAAATCGTATATTTCGATTTAAAACTAGCATAGCTCTATTGTCATCATCGATATAAACTGATTCTCCTCTTGCAAATTGAACATTGTCGTTAGCCAAATCTATAAGCTTTTTGGTTTTTCCTGATCCTCGTTGTCCACAAAATACATGAATCATTGGTACCACCCCTTATATATTTAATAAAAAATAGAAATTTCTATTTTTTTATTATTCAAACACAGATGTTCCTGGAAAAATGACCTTAAAGGTTCCTTCAGCCTTTGAATTAATAATTTTTACTTTCCCTTTTCCAATAAAAGAATTTCTCATTAAATAAAAGCCCCTTCTGGTCTGCAAAAATCTCTTTTTATCATCTAAAGTAATTAATTTCTCATAAAGCCATGAATTTCTACTTAAATCATTTGGTATTTGACTAGATTCTTTAGAATAGATCAAATTTCCTGGACTAATTACACTTATTGACTTTCTGCTAATAATTATCTCTATATCTCTATTTGTATGCGTATAATCTCTATACAATACCGCATTTTTCAATGCTTCAATTACAGCTTCTTTAGGATAATTATTTGGTAACTCTTCAGATAATACTTTTTCGCATTTGTCTATTATATCTAATAATTTACCCTGAACTATTGCTATATTGTTTTTATTGTTTAATTTTATTCTAACCATATTATGGGGAATATACAAGTTATTAAAATTAGAAAATACCAATAATCCGCCAAAAGTACAGCAATATTTTCCTGAATCTCTATCTTTATATATTATAGATGAACTTTCCAATAAAAATTCTCTGTTATCACTATTTAAAATTATGCCCTTGTTTTTAAAGTACTTTTCTATAGTATCATTATCTAAAATTTCCTGACTACTTCTTATAACTGGATAAGATTCTAAAATAAGATTCAAATTTTCTTGAAATGCTGAAAGTAGCTCTTGTTTTCTCATTACATCAGTCGTTGAGCCTCTTCTTATATAAAACGCACCATTTTCTCTTATTTGATAAGGCTTCTGCTGTCCATCATATATAGTTATTACAGATACTTCTTTTCCATCTATATAAATATCATCAACTTTAATTGGTATAGGTGGTTCACATCTTGTTGATATGATTTGTTGTATTTGCTCTTCAGTAAAAGAGTATTGCTTTTCATATCCTGTTATCTCTTTACTTTTATCTTCAATACCAACTATAAGATAACCTCTTCCCCCTCTTGAATTAGCAATAGCACATATATCCTTTGCTAGTTCTTTCTTACCATACTCAGAATTTATATCTATTTTCTGTTTATAATCTAATTTTATTCCTTCATCTCTTTTTATTAAAGAAAGTAGTTTCTTTCTATCCATAACTATGCCCCTTACTAGTTCCTTATATACATTATATTATATAATAACCAAATAAGTATAAAAAATATAGTCATTTCTAAAATATAAATTAGTTATATTTTAGAAATGACCTATATCTATCTTCAATATGTATTTTTTATTTTAGTAGCTCCTTCAATATCAACTTTTATGTTTAATATTAAATCTGTTATTCCTATAGTATCTTCCAAAACCAAATTAGGATATTTTCGCTCTAACAATCTATCTATTTCAAATATATCTACACTTTCATTCTTGTATTTATTAAATACGTCATTAAGAAATTGTTTCATATTATTAATCTCGTTTCTTTTCAAAATCTCTATTACAGTATCATCTATAACTAATCTATGCTGAGATTCTGCAATAGTAACTGTTAAATAGACAGTTTTGTATAAATTAATCCTTTCCCCATCATATTCTAAATCTGTTTTGGTTTTGCTTTTAAGGATTTCTAAAGTTATAAACTCATTAGGTGCTTGAGGATTTTTTATTTCTAAGGTTCCTGTTCTCACCTTATCGTTTAGAAAATTATAACTTAAAGTATCTTCAACATCTAAATTTTTAACTAAAGTATCATTTTTTAATATTCCCCCACCAAATAACTCTAGATTACTTTTTCCTAACTCTTCTTTAAACTTTAACCCTCCCATAAGCGCTATTCCATTACCAGCTAATCTTTCAGTTAGATAATCATTTGTATTTTCAGCTATAACTCTAGGCGTAGCTTTGGTTTTTAAAGTTAACTCATCTAAAAATAGGCCTAAATATTCGTCCTTATTTTGCCCATAACTCAATAATGAATCCACTGTTCCGTAATATATAAACATATAAGGTTTTACTAAAAACTCTTGGTCTCTATTAATTAAGTCTATATGTTTTTTTATCCCTTTTGTGACCGCATTTTCTGTAAATATAAGTGCTCTATTTTGAGAAAAATTTATCTTATAGGCTGAGGTTCTGTTAACATCCCTAATTGCCTCAAGATAAGTCTTACCTCTTCCTACATATATCATCTTTTGCCCTTTATCTGAACTCTCATTAGTACTTCTATATGGATTTATACATTCCAAGTATATTAAAACATTATCATCTTCATCTATATCCATTATTGAAGCAGTAACAAATGTAACTTTATTAATATCTTGATAATTATAGCAGCTTGTAAATGAGAAGGTTGTCGTAATAATAATTATTAGTAAAGCCACATATTTTCTTAGTTTCATACCTACTCCTCCTCATCCTTTATTACATTTTTAGATATATCCTCTAAGTTACCTCTTAGTATAACATCCCTAAATCCGTATCTTTTTATACTTCCTAATGGGAACAAGAATGAATATCCACAGCTCTGTAATGAACCCAAGTGACTAATCAATATCATAGATCCTATAATAAATCCAGGTATCCCAAATAAAGACGCTACTATTACTAATATAATTGACCATAAAGATATTGCTCCATAGGTCTTTGGTATTAAGAAATATGACAAGGTACTTATTGCAACAATCAAAATCGTTACTCTAGAAGCTAGCCCAGCTCCTACAGCAGCTTCTCCTAATATTAAAGCCGATACAATACTCATAGAACTTCCTATGGGTTGAGGCAATCTAAGTCCTGCCTCCTTTATAAGTTGAAAGAATAACATCATTAGGATAATTTCAACGAAAGTTGGAAATGGAACTCCAGCTCTTGCAACAGCCATTCTAAATATAAACATAGTAGGTATCATTCCAAAATGATAAGTTATAAACGCTACATATAAAGCAGGTAAAAACATAGCTATAAAAAATGCTGACCATCTTAATATTCGTGTAAAATTAGCAAAGTATTTATTTAAATAATAATCATCTGGAGTTTGAAAGTTTTCCACGAAAAAATATGGTACAGTTACTACAAAAGGAGTACCATCTACTATTATTGCTACTCTACCTTCCATTATCTTTGCAGAAATCTCATCTGGCTTTTCTGAGTATCCTATGGTATCAAACAGACTTCTTTTTTCAGTTAATGTGCTTTCTATATAATTTGTATCTAGTAAGAAGTTATAATTAGATTGTTGTATTTTATCTTTAACCTGCTGTACCAAATTATCTGGAGCAATCCCCTTTAAATACGCTATACACACTGATGTATTCGATTCTTTTCCTAATATAAGAGGTTCAAGCTTTAAGTTTACATTTCTTACTCTTCTCCTTATTAATGCAACATTATCAACAAAAGCTTCAGCAAATCCTTCTCTTGGCCCTTTAACTACTGACTCCGTTAAAGGAATCCCTACTCCTCTTCTAACAAAACTCTTAGTCTCACAATAAATCATAGTATCACTTTTCTCAAAAACAATAACAACATCACCCATTAAGATATGTTCATTAGCATCTTTCATATCTTTAACATTTCCTGCTAAATTCATTGTTATTACTTTAGTTAATATATCATCAACATTTTTAATAGAATAGTTTTTAGAAGTTAATGGAGCGACTATATATTCACTTATAAATGCACTAGAACATAATACATCAATAAATATCAATGTTGCTTTTCCAAGTGGGGTCTCTATATCCCTATATTTTACGTCAAAGGCATTTTCATATGTTTTTTTCAGTTCTTCTAAGTAATTATTCATAAACATCACCATTCCTTATTATTTTTCCTTTCTAGGTTTAATATTCCCAAATTTGCAAATACTATTTTTAAAAGTTACTAATTAAGAGGTGAATATTTTGAAAAAATACACAAGTAAGCACCATATATTTTTAATCTTGTGCGTTACATTAATATCTATAAAAACATACCCAATACTATTTCTATCATTAGGGGGAAGAGATAGTTGGTTATTAGTTCTTTTTTCGTCTATAATTATTGGTGTTTTAGGTTACTATATAATTAATGTATTTATAAAATTCAATATTTCAAGTATGAATGATTTCTTTGAATCTTCCTACGGAAAATATTTAGGAAAAATATTTTTGTTTTGCTTTTCGGTTTTATTAATGTTTAATGCTATTGAAAGTGTCTCTATATTATCAACTTCAATACACAACACTGTATTCATTGAAACGCCTGCTTGGTTTGCTTTATTATTTTTTATTTCAGCGTCTGCTTATATGCTTTGTATGGAATTTTCATCCATACTTAGGCTTTCTTTAATATCTATTGCTACTATGTTTTTGTGCATGTTAATATTAGCATTTTTATTTATACCCTATATTAAAATTAACTATGTTACCCCTGTATTTGGTAATCCATTGAATTTCAATTCATTACTTTCAGTAATATACATATTAGGCTATTTCTCTTCTTTTGGAATAACCTTGCCTTACATAAAAAAAATTGAAGAAAAAGATGAATTAAAAAAGTACTATATTCCTACTATGATTATAGTATCAGTTATTTCAACTTATTCAGTTCTTAGTATTTTAGGCTTTTTTAATCATTTTAGAGGGGCTAATATATTTTTTCCTGAGTTTACTCAAGCTCAAAGAGTCGAGTATGGAAAATTCTTTGAGAGTGGTGAATTTTTTGTTCTTTTACAAAATGTATTAGGCTTTATAATAAAGTATTTACTTAGTATATTTGCTATTTACATTATCTATAAAGACAAAATCAAAAATTCTAATAAATTTTTTATAACAATATCTATAGTTAACTATATTATTAGTTATTACCTATGTAAAAATATCTTTACGCTAAGTTTATTCTTAGAGTTTTATACATTAATAAATATTTTATTTATGTTAATAATTCCAGTTATAGCTTCATTTTTGTATAGTATTAGAAAAAAACTTAAATGATCCTGTACATTAATTTAGGCCCAATTAGACATACTATTAATATATCCTATTTAAATGGAGGTGATATAATGGGATTCTTAAAATGGCTTGGAGGTATAGTTGTTTTCTTTTGGCTATTAGGTCTTCTATTTAAAGTAGGTGGCTATGCAATAAATGTTTTACTAGTTATTGCTGCTATAGTCTTTATAATAGATGCTCTTGTTGGAAGAAGAAAGAACTATTGAGTTGGTTGACATTATTCCTATTAATAACATATAATTATATTATAAAATTATATTATAACCTGTGAAAAGAAGTAGTAAACTTAAAAGTTACATTTAAGAGAGCTGTTTATGGTGGGATGCAGTATGTGTACTTAAGTTGAATGGATCTTTGAGGTTTTTAGCTGAAACTTTTAGTAGGTTAAAACGTTTGTCTAACGTTATATAGGCAGGATATGAATGTATCTTCAAAGAAGAGATTACTACTCTTGAATTTAGGTGGCACCGCGTAAATAACGCCCTATGGACTTTTCCATAGGGCTTTTTTTTATATTTTAAAATTTGATGTTTTTTATTAAACGCACATGGAAGGAGAACCAACTTATGGATGAAAGAAAAAAAGTTATTTTTAGCGGGATTCAACCCTCTGGAAATTTAACTATAGGAAACTATTTAGGAGCTTTAAAAAATTGGGTTAAGTTACAGAATGAATATGACTGTTATTTTTGCGTAGTTGATTTACACGCTATTACAGTTCGCCAAACACCTGCTGATTTAAGAAAAAGAACTTTAGAAGTATTAGCTATATATATAGGTGCAGGAATTGATCCAGAAAAAAATACTCTGTTTATTCAATCCCACGTTCCAGCTCACAGTGAATGTTCTTGGTTACTTGGCTGCAATACCTATATGGGTGAGCTTGGCAGAATGACTCAATATAAAGATAAATCACAAAAATTTGGCGATTCAATAGGTTCTGCACTATTTAATTATCCTGTATTAATGGCTTCTGATATATTACTTTACAACACTGATTTAGTGCCAGTTGGAAAAGATCAAAAACAGCATTTAGAACTAACTAGAGACATAGCAAATAGATTTAATAATACCTACAGTGAAACCTTTAAAATACCTGAGCCTTATATACCTAAAGCAGGTGCTAAAATTATGAGTTTACAAGAGCCTGAAAAGAAAATGTCTAAATCAGACGAGAATCCTAATTCATACATCTTAATATTGGATCCTCCTGAAGTTATAAGAAAGAAAATAAGCAGAGCTGTTACAGACACTGTAGGCAAAATAAATTATTCTGATGAGCAACCAGGTATAAAGAATCTTATAAATATTTTAAGTTCAATTAAAGGTATAGCTCCAGAAGAAATAGTTGCTGATTATTCTGATAAAGGATACGCTCAATTAAAAAGCGATGTCGCAGAAACTATAATTGAGGAATTATCTCCGCTACAGGAAAAAATCAAAAATCTTTTGGCAGATAAAAATTATCTGGAAAGCATATATAAAACAGGTGCAGAAAAAGCAAATTATGTTGCTAATAAAACTTTAAGAAAAGTTCAAAAGAAAATAGGCCTTATTCCTAGGTAATTAATTTATAAGTAATTTAAGGCATATAAAAACGTCAAAACTTGTTTAAGTCTTGACGTTTTTATATATTAGTATAATATAATAGTAACTGAAATTATTTTACGTTTTCCCATGGTTTAGTTTTTAAATACTCTGAAAATGCATCTCTCAAATCATCTTTTCTAAGTGCATACTCTACTGTAGCTTGTAAAAATCCTAGTTTATCTCCTACATCATATCGTCTTCCTTCAAAATCATATGCATACATAGCCTCTTGAGATACAAGTTCTTTTAATGCATCTGTAAGCTGAATTTCTCCACCTTTTCCAGGTTTAGTTTTCTCTAGTATATTAAATATCTGTGGTGTTATTATATACCTTCCAAGAATAGCCACATTGCTAGGCGCCTCATCTCTAGAAGGTTTTTCTACTAAATCTTTTACTTTATAAACCCTATCTTCAATATGGATACCATCTACTATCCCATATTTATTTATATCCTCTTCTGGAACCGTTTGCACCCCAAGTATGGTTGTTTTGTATTCATTAAAGCACTCTATTAACTGTCCTAAACATGGATTCTCGCTATGTACTACATCATCCCCTAGAAGTACTGCGAATGGTTCATTTCCAACAAAAGTTTTAGCACAAAGAATTGCATGACCTAATCCTTTAGGTTCTTTTTGTCTTATATAATGAATATCTACCATTCCAGATATATCTCTTACTAGATCCAGTAAATCTTGTTTCCCTGACTTTTCTAGTTCCATTTCAAGTTCTATAGATTTATCAAAATGATCCTCGATAGATTTTTTGTTTCTACCTGTTATTATTAATATTTCTTCTATTCCTGATGCTATCGCCTCTTCTATTATATACTGCATGGTTGGTTTATCAACTATCGGTAACATCTCTTTAGGTAAAGCTTTTGTTGCAGGTAAAAATCTTGTTCCAAGTCCTGCAGCTGGAATTATAGCCTTCTTAACTTTCATAATAATTCTCCTCTCATAAATTAAATATCTCAATAAAATATTACCATATAATTTTATTGAAAGTCTATATTTTACAATGTATCTATTTATTGAAATGATTTTGTAATTTACACTAAGATACGATTGTGTTAAAATACAAATCATGGGAAGGAGTGTATTATTGTGGAGGATAGAAAAAGAAGAAGTAAAGGCCCTAATAAAAAGAAGAAGAAAAATAAAAAGAAATGGATTATATTATCATTATTGCTAGTAGTTTTAATAATTGCTGGTATAGGTGTAGGATTAACCATGTCTATGCTTGGTAAAGTTGATAAGGTTGAAATTAATGAGGATAATTTAGATATTTCTCAAGAAGTTGAGGAAAAATATAAAGATACAAATATTACAAACATACTTTTATTAGGTATTGATTCAGAAGATGGTGAAACAGGTCGTTCTGATTCTATAATGATTCTTTCTGTAGATAATGTTCATAACAAATTAAAACTTTCATCTATAATGAGAGACTCATATGTGGATATTAAAGGTCATGGTAAAGATAAAATAAATCATGCATATGCTTTTGGTGGACCTGAATTATCTATCAGTACTATTAATACAAATTTTGATTTAAATATTAAAGATTTTGCCACTGTTAATTTTGATAGTTTACCAAAGGTGGTAGATAAATTAGGCGGTATTGACTTAAACATAACTACTGGTGATTTAAAGTACATAAACGGATATATAGATAGTCTTAATAATTTACAAAAAACTAGTGTTTCACATATAACTAACACTGGAACTCAACATGTCAATGGTACTCAAGCTTTAGCCTATGCTAGAATAAGATATGACGGTGGAGATCAAGAAAGAACTCATAGACATAGAGTAATTTTTGAAGCTTTATTTAATACTATAAAATCAACTAGTAAAACTCAATATCCAGCAATACTAAATGAATTATTGCCATTAGTAAAGACTAGCTTGGATGGTGGAGATATTTTGAAACTAGCTACTTCATCAGTATCTTTATCCGGTGGACTTATTCAAGATAGATTCCCTAGGGATGATAATGGTGCTGGTCAAATGATTAATGGAGTGTATTATCAAACCTTTGATAAGGCAAAAACTGTTGAACAAATGCATCAATTTATATTTGAAAGTTAATTTTAAAGACCCTTTGCATTAATTGCAAAAGGTCTTTTTTATTTAAATATTTAATATAAACTTTTCTATAACTTCTGCTACTCCATCATCATTATTTGATGAAGTTATATATTGAGAAATATTTTTAATATCCTCAATAGCGTTTTCCATAGCTACTCCTAGCCCTGCATATTCTACCATATGCCTATCATTATCTGCATCTCCTATGCAAATAATCTCTTCTTTTTTAATCTTCAAGTAATTAGCTAAAGCCTCTATCCCAGTTCCTTTATTACTATTAATATTTAAAAATTCTAAGAAAAATGGAGTACTTCTTACTATTGTATATTTATCATATAAATCCTTAGGAAGATTATCCACTGCCTTTGATAATATTTCTGGTTCATCAATAAACATTATTTTAACTATTTCATCATTTTTGTCTACTAAGTTAAAATCCATCTCATTAATCCTAATGCCGTTAATCTCAGCCTCCACTCCAGTATAAGTACTAGTCTTAGGTGTAATTAAACCATGAGTTCTAGAAAAAGCATGAATATTTACTCCTAGTTCTTTACTAATTTTATATAAATCATGTATGTCTTTTCCTGATAATATATCACTGCTTATTACTTCTTTAGTTTCAGTATTTAATACTAGTGATCCATTATAACTTAAAACATAATCCTCTTTTGATATTAAATCTAACTCTTCAAGGTATCTATTTATTCCTTCTATAGGTCTACCTGACGCTAAAACTATTTTTACAGCTTTAGCTTTTGCAGCTTCTATAGCTTCTCTTGTTCTATCAGATACAGATTTATCTTCTCTTAAAAGAGTACCATCCATATCTATGGCTACCAATTTATACATATAACTTACTCCCCCTAATTTTTCATCTAAAGTTATTTTAAACTATAACTGTATCTTTACCAACCTTTTAATAAAAATTAATAAAAAATTGTTCCAAGTTAATGTTTTCATCCTTAAGGTTTAATTTATAAACATTATTAAGAAGCTCCTTATCAAGTATCTCATTTGGATTACATTCTTTTTCAATTTCCCCTTTATTAAATACTATAATTTTGTCTGAATACTTTATAGCTAAATTTATATCATGATTAACCATTATTATAGTTTTATTAAGTCTCTTATTTATTTCTTTAAGCGTTCTCATCATATTAATCTGATGATTAATATCTAAGTGAGCCAGAGGTTCATCTAATATTATGCATTCTGCCTCTTGACATAAGGCTCTTGCTAGAATCACTCTACCTCTTTCTCCCCCACTTATATCTTTAATGCTTACATCCTTTAAAAAATATGTATCGGTAACTTTCATAGCTTCTTCAACTTTTTCAATATCTCTATTATTCAATTTAAACAAACTATTTTGTGCATAATTTCTTCCCATCATAACCACATCAAAGCAACTAAAGTCAATTTCATAAGAAATTATCTGAGGAACATAACTTATTTTTCCCGCAAAATCCTTTGCTCTATATTCATTTAAACTTTTCCCATCTAAATATATGTCATTTTTAAGACCCATTCCTTTAACTAAATGCTTAATAAAGGTAGTTTTTCCGCTTCCATTTGGCCCAATAATAGAATAAAATTTTCCAGATTTAAAGTCTACATTTATGTTTTTTAATATCTTTTTTTCTCTAACTTCATAGTTTAAATTTTTTATCTCTAAGAAATTCATCATAATCCTCTTTTCTTTTTCCAAAGCAGATAGATAAAATATGGTGCTCCAAGCAAAGCAGTAACTGCACCTACCGGAAGTTCACCTGGAGCAATTATAACTCTAGAAATTGTATCACAAACAGCTAAAAATAAGGCTCCTAATATAAATGAAAATGGTATTAGCTCCCTATGATTACTTCCAACAATCATTCTAGCTATATGTGGAATTATAAGTCCTACAAAACCTATTATCCCTGTTACAGAAACTAAAGCCGCTACAATAAGTGAAGATATTATAATTAATTCTTTTTTTACTTTCTCAACTTCTACACCTAAACTATAGGCATCTTCTTCTCCCATGGACAGTATATTTAAATCCTTATATCTCCTATATATAAAAAGACTTCCTAACACTACTATTGGTACTATTAATAAGACTTGTTTATAGCTTGAAGTATTTAAACTTCCTAATGTCCAATATATTATTTTATCCATAGCCTCTTTTTTAAGAATCATAATTAATGATATTAATGAATTACATAAAAAACTAATTGCTATACCAGATAACAATAGTATTTCTATGGGTATCTTATTTCCTACTCTAGCTACATTGTAAACTAACATTAAAGTCACTATAGCTCCTCCAAAAGCTAGTAAAGTTATTAATATATAATTATTTTTTTCTAAATTAAATATTAAACCTATAGTTGCTCCTAAAGCTGCTCCAGATGAAACTCCTAAAACAAATGGATCTCCCATAGGATTTTTAAACAATCCTTGGAATGTTACACCGCTAATAGCTAACCCAGCTCCCGTAAATAGTGCCATAAGAACTCTAGGAGCTCTAATATTCATAATAATTTTTTCGCTCATATTTCCTTCAGAAACCTTAGTAAAATAATTAATTATAATCTTAATAGCTTCAAGGGAAGAAATGCTCGCAGAACCTACAGTCAAAGATCCCATTGCTATGATAAATGTGAAAATTACTAAACTTATAAATAATCTTTTCTTTTTCAAAACTAATACCTTTCTACTTAAAAGCTTCTGGATGAATAATCTTTGCTAAAGCTTCTAAGCCATCCGCCTGTCTTGCCCCTTGTCTTGATAACATATTGTCATCTATTTCATATACACTACCCTCTTTTACTGCCTTTAAATCCTTATAACCTTCTCCAGTTGTAAACCCTGACTTAGAGTCATATTTATCTGATAAAACTACAATATCTGGATTTTTCTCCATTAAAACCTCTTTAGAATAATTCCATCCATCTATCTCTTTAGCTATATTCTCTCCACCAGCTCTATCAATTATTTGACCTATAAAAGTATTTCCTCCAGCTGTAAAATCTGTCTTTCCAAAACCTACTACATAATAAACAGATGGTTTCTTTAAATCCTTAACTTTGTTCTCAACTTCTTCAACCTTCTTTTTCATTTCATCTATAATTTTAGTGCCTTCTTCTTGTTTTCCAAGCACTAATGCTATATCTTGAATGTTTTTATAAGCACCATCAAAAGAATCTTCTCCATAAAGTACTGCTACCTTTATTCCTAAAACTTCTATCTTATCAACTAACTCTTTACTAAAATGCGCGCTCGCTATAACTAAATCTGGATTAAGTTCTGCTATTTTCTCTATATTAGGTTCAGTTATCGGTCCAACAGATTCTATTTTTGTCGCTTCCTCTGGATAATCACAATAATCTGATCTACCAACTAAAAAATTCTGTGAATTTAATGCATAAATAGTTTCTGTAGCTCCAGGTGATAATGAAACCAGCCTTTCTGGTGCCTTCTCTAAGGAAATTTCTCTATTATAAGAATCCACTATTTTAATAGCTTCATCTTTCTTTATTTCTTGAGTTTTAGTGCATCCCACTAATAAAATTATAGTCATAATACTTATTAGTACTGCTAGTATTTTTTTATTAATCTTCATTTGTTCTTCCTCCAATTATTTTAGTTTATAATCTTTTTCTCAACTACCAACTTTTAAATATTTATAAGAACTAAAGCATAAATTCCGATGAAAATAACAGTTGATACGTAAAGTAGTTTAATAGATTTTATTATATGCACACCTTTAAGTTCTTCAACCTCTTCTCCTATATAAGGTTTCTCTACAATTTTGCCAAAATAACTTGTAGGTCCTCCTATTCTTATATTCAATGCCCCTGCCCCTGCTGACTCTGGATGAGCTGAATTAGGGCTTTTATGATTTTTTCTATCTCTAAAGAAAATCTTAAATGAAGATTTATAGTCATATCTAAGAATAAATGAAGCCATTATTATCAATATTCCAGTTATTCTAGCTGGAATAAAATTAAATACATCATCAACTTTTGCAGAGAAAAACCCAAAATTCTCATATTTCTCATTTCTATAACCTACCATAGAGTCTAAAGTATTTACAGCCTTGTATGCCATAGCTAAAGGTGCGCCTCCTATAAATGCATAAAATAAAGGAGCAATTATACCGTCTGAAATATTCTCTAGCACAGTTTCTATAGCTGCCTTACATATTTGCTTTTCACTAAGTTCTTTAGTATCTCTTGAAACCAAATAACTTACTCTCTCTCTTGCTCCTTCTATATCTCCCCTGCTTAAAGGTAAATAAACCTTATATCCTTCCTCACTTAAACATCTTGGTGCAATAGTGGTCCAAAGTATAATCACATTTGCTATTAAGTAAACCACATAATTTAATTCTTTTATTAACTTTAAAACTATGAAAGTCAACATAAAAAATATAGCTATCGTACTGAGGGTAAGGAGTGGTCCATAAAAATATCTCAGTTTATTTTCAGTAGGAGTTTTCCTTCTTACAAATTTCTCAAATCGCCTAATATACTTTCCCATAAACTTCACTGGATGAGGAAATTTATAAGGATCTCCTAATAAACAATCTAATAAAAAAGCTAATACTACTGACATTTTGTTCCCTCATCTAAAATACTATATATTTTTTTCATATCAAGACTCTCCCTAACAATAGAAGCTAATTTATCATACTGTTCATTTTTATATTTTCTATAATTGAAGCTATCCTTCTCTTCAGCTATATTAAAAGAAAGTCTTACTTTATTTAGATATCTTAAGGTAAATTCTTCGTTATCAAATATTCCATGAAAATAAGTACCTATAACTTTTGAATCTTTTGATAGTGCTCCATCTACTTCACCATTACTTAATTTAATAAAAGCTTTTTCTGTGGTTTGGCTTTTTCCCATATGTATTTCATAACCTTCCACTTCTGAATCAAACATACTTTCAACACCTTTAGATATAACTGTATTTTTATCTTTATAAAATTCTGTTTTTATATTTAGAAGAGCTAATCCCTCTTCTTTTTCTAATGAAGTTTCATATCCCATAAGATCATAAATCTCTCTACCAAGAATTTGATACCCGCCACATATGCCAAATATAAACTTTCCTTTATCTCTTTGTTCAATTATTTTTTTGTCCATACCACTATCTTTTAACGCCTTTAAATCAGCTATAGTACTTTTACTTCCTGGAATTACTATAAGATGATATTTATCTAAATCTTCTTGTAAACTTACAAAAGATAATTCAACATTAGGGCTTAATGCAAGAGAATTAAAATCAGTGAAATTAGACATATATGGCAATTTAATTACTCCTACTTTCAAATCCCCTGATTTCTTAAACTTATTAAAATCTGTTACACTATCTTCATCCTCTAAGTCTAATTTGAAATAAGGTATAACTCCTACTACAGGAATGCCAGTTAATTCTTCAATTTGTTTTAATCCGGGTTCTAAAAGTTCTATACTTCCTCTAAACTTATTAATTATTATTCCTTTTATAAGTTTTCTCTCGTCCTCAGGCAAAAGCATTACTGTTCCATAAATTGAAGCAAAAACTCCACCCTTATCTATATCTCCAACTAGTAGTACTGGACTATTAGCTATTTTAGCCATTCCCATATTTACAAACTCATCAGATAGATTTATCTCTGCTGGACTTCCAGCACCTTCAATTACAATAAGTTCATGGTCCTTTGATATTTCCTCATATACCTTTATTATCTCTTTTTTTAGAACTTTTTTCCTTTCAAAATAATCTACTGCATCTAAATTATCCCAAGGCTTTCCAAGTAAAACAACTTGAGATTTTCTATCTGAAGTCGGCTTTAATAAAATTGGATTCATCTTAGCGTTAGGAATTTTATACGCTCCTTCAGCCTGCATTATTTGAGCTCTTCCTATTTCATCTCCTTCAGGTGTTACACCAGAGTTTAGAGACATATTTTGAGCTTTAAAAGGATAAACATCATATCCATCTTCCGCAAAAATTCTACATAAAGCAGTACACAATATGCTTTTTCCAACAGTAGAAGCCGTTCCTTGTAGCATTATACTCTTATTCAAACTAATCCCTGCTTCCTTTTAATCTTTATTAATATATTCTATCTCTACAAAATCTTTATAATAATTTATTTCGCTATAAGCTCCTTGTTTAGGTTTTATAGAATAAAATCCCTCTATTCCAGATCCTAATAACTTACTTAAAACAGCTCTTATTACACCACCATGAGTTAAAATTAAATAACTGCCATCATCTAAAAAATCTAAAATTTTAGTGGCTCTTTTATAAAAATCTATAAACCTTTCCCCATCTGGAAAATAAAAGTCTTTGTAATCTTTAATAAACTCTTCCCATTGCCTAGGAAATACTTTCTCTATCTCCTTATAGCTTAAACCCTCCCATAGTCCAAAATCTATCTCTTTTAGTTCCTCTTTATATTCAATAGATTCAGGTTTAAAATCTAAGGTTTCTATTATAATATCTAATGTTTCCTTACATCTTTTTTGAGGTGAACAATAAACTTTAGAAAACTTATAATCCTTAAGTAGATTTCCTAACTTCTTACTTTGGTTTCTTCCATTATCATTTATACTTACTTCTTTTTTGCCTTCATAAAGTCCTTTAGAATTCCCCTCTGTTTCCCCATGCCTAACCAAAACTATTTTCATATTCTCTCCTAAAATAAACTACTCGTGAATAACAATAAAACTATTAATTCATTAAGTTCAATAGCTGCTCCTAAGATATCCCCAGTAACGCCATCTATTTTTTTCTCTACATATTTTCTAAACAATATAGCTGAAACAAAACCTACTATCAATAAAATAATCCCATGTTCCCTAGCTATTACTAAAGTTAAAATACATCCTATAACAAGAGCAATTAAAAAGCTTTTTTTCTCTAAAACTCCTATAAATAAATCTCCTAAACCTTCCTTTTCTCTAGCGTATCTTCTTTTATACATAAGAAAAGTTACAAAGGTTCTAGCTATAATAGGAGCTAAAACTATAGCCACTATTGCGGTATCAAAAGGCATCTCTTTGATAGTTATAAATCTCCCTAGTATTAGTAGTATAATTCCTACTGCACCAAAAGTTCCTACTCTAGAATCTTTCATAATCTCAAGAATTTTTTCCTTACTTCGTCCTGAAAATATTCCATCTATTGTATCTCCAAAACCATCTATATGTATAGCTCCAGTAACAACTATATGAGTAACTAGAGTAAAAAAACTAGCTATATTTAGTGAAAATATCTTAGCTGACATATAATAAACTAAAGCTTCTAATCCTCCTACTATTAAGCCTACTAAAGGGAAATAAGCTACCCCTTTTTGAAAGTTTTCTCTCTCAACCTTAAGGTTTATATTTATAGGAATTCTAGTCATGAATTGAAGTATCAAAATAAAGTTTTTCATACTACTCACCTTTTATCTTCATAGGAATACCACTTACAACAAAATAAACTTCTTTAGCTTCTTTAGCTAAATATTGATTCACTCTTCCAGCAATATCTCTAAACTCCCTTCCAAGCTTATACTCTGGAACTAATCCTGCTCCAACTTCATTAGTAATTAAAACTATTTTAGTAGAGTTTTTAAGTGCATACTCTTTAAAGCTTTTTACCATTAAGCTTATTTCTTTTATGATTTCCTCTTCCTTTTTTCTAAAGTTCATATTCTTAAAATCCTCTTCTTCAAAAGACTCCATTCCATGAAAAAGCAAATTAGTAACCATTATAGTTATACAGTCAACTATTATTCCTGTATATCCCGCTTTAAGCTGTTCCCCTAAATTTTTATAACTTTCTAGGGTATCCCAGTTCTGATTTCTACTTTCTCTATGATTTTTAACTCTTTCAACCATTTCTTCATCTTTTGGAATAGATGTAGCTATATATAAAACCCTATCCGCATCTTTTAATATGGATTCACCAAATGATGATTTACCACTTCTAGCTCCTCCAGTAACTAATATCATGCTTCTTCCCTCCAATAATGTTCATAGTTTTTTATATCCACATTACCTTCCTCAAAGGTTCCCATTTCATTTATTATAGCTAGAGAACTTTCTATAATATGCATAGCAAATGGGCATCCGGACCCTTCTCCCAATCTCATTGAAAGATTCAATATTGGATTTAATCCTAATTCCTTCATAGTTAGGTTATATCCTAGCTCACTAGATATATGTGAAGGAAACATATAGTCCCTAACCCCACTATCAATTCTATAAGCTAAAAGAGCTGCTACAGCTGATATAAATCCATCTATTACAATAGGCATCTTATATTTTTTAGCACCTAAATACAGTCCTACCATTCCCGCTATATCAAATCCTCCAACCTTATGAAGTATATCTAGTGGATCTTCACCTTTAGGATTATTAACCTCCAGTATTCTATTTATAACTTTCTTTTTATGTGAAAATTCATCATCATGAAGACCTGCTCCCCGTCCTACTGCTTCATCTATTGAACATCCAGTAAGAGCTATTAATACAGAGGATGAAGATGTTGTATTCCCTATCCCCATCTCTCCAGTGCCTATAATATCATAACCTTCTTCCTTACATTTTCTCACCATATCTATTCCTACATTTATAGCTCTTTCAGCCTCTTCTCTAGTCATAGCTTCTCCCTTGGTCATGTTAGAAGTCCCTTTTCTTATTTTTTTGATTATAAGCCCAGGATAGTTTATGTCCTCTTTTATTCCTATATCTATAACCTTTAAATCACAATTGTTCACCCTGGCTAAAACACCTATACCCGTTATTCCTCTTAAGAAATTTATAGTCTGCATAGCTGTTACAGTCTGAGGAGCAGATGCCACACCTTCTTCACATACCCCATTATCACTTGAAAATATAACAATTCCCTTTTTGTCTATCTTATTATTAACCCGTCCTGTTATACCCGCAAACTTTATAGCTATTTCCTCTAAAGTTCCAAGACTTCCTACAGGTTTTATAAGCCTATCTAATCTTAATTTTGCCTCTTTCATTGCCTCTAAATTTAATCCCATGATTATTCCCCCAAAATAAAAAATACCAGTGAGAATCCCACTGGTTTAATGTATGAAAATAAATAGTTAAATACTTAACTACTAAAAATCAATATCCCGTGGCATCTTTTCCCTCCCGAAAAATAAACCTTACTTTCTATGGCAGGTCTTCTGGCTTTGATTCTTCCTACTCCCTATCCTTCCCGAAGCTCTCACTTCAGTGGTTCATATAGGTTTCATCCTCAATACAGTAACGGGGGCTGCATGGGCTTTTAACCCATTTCCCTTTTAACCTTTTGAAAAGGCACCATAGAATAACTATTAAATTTTCTTTTATAATATCATATTAACTATAATTCTCGCAACAAATCCAAAAGTATATTATTTAGTTCTCTTGACTTTATTGCAAATCTTACAAAACTATCATTAAGTCCTTTGAAATTAGAGCATTTTCTAATCAGTACTCCCTTTTCTAGCATAATCTCATATAATTTATTTTCATCAATACCCTTTAACTCACATAAAACAAAATTACAGCTTGTTGGTATTACTCTGCTAATTACACTAATATCTTTAAGCTTAGTTAGCATGTAAGGAAGCTCCTCTTTTATCCACTCTTTACTTTTATTTATGTATTCCCTATCCTCATAGGACTTTTCCAATGCTAATTCAGCTAAGGTATTTATATTCCATGGAAGTTGAGAATTTGAAAACTTCTTTAATAGTTCCTTATTGCTGGAAATTCCATATCCAAGCCTAGCTCCTGGCATTCCAAAAAACTTAGTAAATGCTCTTACAATAAATAAGCAAGAGTACTTTCCAACTAAGTTAACCAAGGAGTCCTCTTCATCACAAAACTCTATGAAAGCTTCATCAACAATTACTTTTTTACTATTCTCTTCACAATATTCCAGTAATCCCATAAATTCTTTTCTATCTATTAAATTTCCAGTGGGATTATTAGGATTTCCTATTATTATTCCTTCTAAGTCCTCTAGACTTTTTCTTATTGAAGAATAGTTATATTTAAAATCCTCACTTAAAGGCACAAAAGTAATTCTGTTATCATGTTTCAAAGCAAATTCCTCATACTCCACAAAAGATGGAACTATAATCCCTAAACTTTTAACTGAAGATATAAATAAATCCAAAACTTCCGAAGCACCATTACCTAAAATTATTTCATCCATATCCAAATTAGTCTCATAATATGTTTTTACATAAGTAATAATACTTTCCTTAAGCTTTCTATATTTGTAATCTGGATATCTAACTACGTCTTTATAAATTTCATCTAAAGCTTCTCTAAATTTTCCTGGTACTCCTAATGGATTTATATTAGAACTAAAATCTAATATTTGTCTTCCTTTTAAAACACCATCTGTGTATATATCACCACCATGCTTATTAGCCAACCCTGCCATTCCTTTCCCTATCTTTAAGTATAAATTTCTCTATAGTATAAGCAACTCCATTTTCTTCATTACTCTTTGTTATAAAATTAGCTACTTTTTTAACCTCTTCTTTCGCATTTCCCATAGCAACTCCCAGTCCTGCATATTCAATCATCTCTAAATCATTAATGCCATCGCCTATTGCTATTATTTCTTCTCTTTTTATTCCTAAAATCTCTCCTAAAACTTCTAACCCTTTAGCTTTACTAGAACCCTTGTACATAAATTCTAATAAATGATCCAAGCTTCTTACAACTGCATACTTTTCATGCAATTCCCTGGGAACTACTTTGGTTAGTTCTTCTATATATTTTTCATCACCTTTAACTAAAATCTTTACTAGTTTTTGATCCTCTATTTTATCATTTTGAAAATCTTTTTGAAGTATTTCCATATCAGGATATCTATCAATTTGATGCTCATGTTCACTTATATCTTCTGTTAATATTCCATTTAAAGTATGCACCTCTATAACAGTCTCTTTTCTTTTATACTTTTTATAAACCTCTTTAAGATTTTTATCTTTAAGACTCTTCTCATAAACTAAAGAATAATCTCTTGTGTTGTATATTGTACAGCCGTTATTAGCAATTACGTACTCTTCTTCTCCCTCTAAGCCTAATTCCTCAATCAGTTCTTTTACTGATTGTATTATTCTCCCTGTGGTTATTACTACTTTTACTCCTAGTTTTGTAGCTTCATTTATAGCTCTTTTTGTTTCTTTAGTTAATTCCTTATTGTCATTTAGTAAGGTACCATCAATATCTACAGCTACTAACTTATACATTTAACTCTCACTTCCAAAACAAAATTTCTCAAAAACATAAGCTACTCCATCTTCTTCATTACTTTTAGTTATGAAATCAGCCTTATTTTTGACCTCTTCTCGAGCATTTCCCATAGCTATCCCAAGTCCTGCATACTCTATCATATCTAAATCATTAAGTTCATCCCCAATTGAGATGATTTCTTCTCTCTTTATTCCCAAGTGTTTCCCCAAAACCTCTATTCCAGATGCCTTTGTGGAACCCTTGTACATAAACTCAAACATATGATTTAAAGCCCTAACCACTGTATACTTCTCTATAAGTTCATCTGGTATACTAGAGTACATGCCTTCTATTACATGAGGCTCACCAAATACTAAAAACTTTAATATTTTATCCTCATCCTTAACATCCTTCAGGATATCTATTGTTTTTAATTCCATATAGGGCATTCTCTTTTTAGGAAACACAGTGCCAGCATCCTTTTCAACCAATCCACCTTCTGGGACATGAAGTTCTATTTCTGTATTATCCTTTTTCATAAATGGATAAATATATTTTATATCCTTACCAGTTAAAGCTTTTTCATGAATCAAGGAAAAGTCCTTAGTATTATACACAGTTGCTCCATTATCTGCTATAGCATACTCATCTTCTCCTATTAAATTCAACTCTTTAAGATAAGTCATTATTCCAAGTATCGGCCTTCCTGTAGTTATAACTACCTTTATCCCCATTTTCATAGCCTTATTTATACATTCTCTATTTCTCTCAGATATTGTTTTATCATTTTTTAATAAAGTTCCGTCTATATCAATTGCAACTAATTTGTACATTTATAGCTCTCCTTCCCTTTTAAAATTTAAACCATTTTATACATATATACCTCATATTCATCTATATTCCAAAAGTATACCTATAAATATTATACATTTTTCTAATTATTTTGTAAGATGCTAAGACATATAAGTTGAAATTTCCTCTCTCTATTGATATAATGTAGTTTGTTTTGTTACAGAAATATAATGATTTTATTATAGATACAAAAATCTTTTAAATTAAAATAAGGAGGAAGCAAAGTGACAGAATTAATTAGAGAAATTCAAAAAAGAAGAACCTTCGCTATCATTTCCCACCCTGATGCTGGTAAAACCACATTAACTGAGAAATTACTTTTATATGGTGGAGCAATAAGACTTGCTGGTTCCGTTAAGGCAAGAAAAGCATCAAAACACGCAGTATCAGACTGGATGGAAATAGAAAAGCAAAGAGGAATATCTGTTACCTCCTCTGTTATGCAATTTAATTATGATGGATACTGTATAAACATATTAGATACTCCTGGGCATCAAGACTTCTCTGAAGATACATATAGAACCCTAATGGCTGCCGATTCTGCTGTTATGGTTATAGATGCTGCTAAGGGAGTTGAGGATCAGACAAAAAAACTATTCCATGTTTGTGCACTAAGAGGTATTCCTATATTTACTTTTATAAACAAAATGGATAGAGAAGCTCAAGATCCTTTCCAACTATTAGAAGACATCGAAAGAGAACTTGGAATAAAATCTTATCCAATGAACTGGCCTATAGGTTCAGGTAAAGATTTTAAAGGAGTTTATGAAAGAGATAAAGAAGCTATAGCCATCTTTAATTCTGGAAATCATGGTCAAACAGAAGTAGAAATGATGGAAGGATCAATTGATGATCCAACCTTTAGAAACTTCTTAGGTGATGGACTTCATGACAAACTTAAAGAAGATATAGAATTATTAGATATAGCTGGTGATGATTTTGATATAGAAAAAGTAAAAGATGGAGATCTTACTCCTGTATTCTTTGGATCAGCCCTTACAAACTTTGGCGTAGAGTTATTTTTACAACACTTTTTAAAATTAACATCTTCACCACTACCAAGAAACTCAAGCAATGGAGAAATAGATCCCTTCAGCGAAGATTTTTCTGCTTTTGTATTTAAGATACAGGCTAATATGAATAAGGCTCATAGAGATAGAATTGCCTTTATGAGGATTTGTTCTGGAAAATTTGATAAAGGTCTTGATGTTAATCATATTCAAGGCGGCAAAAAAATGAAACTATCCCAACCTCAACAATTCTTAGCACAAGATAGAGAAATAATTGAAGAAGCTTATGCTGGAGATATTATAGGTGTATTTGATCCTGGCATATTCTCTATTGGAGATACTTTATGTTCAGGTAAAAACAAATTTAAATTTGAAGGAATTCCAACCTTCGCTCCAGAACATTTTGCTAGAGTAAGACCTATAGACACTATGAAGAGAAAACAATTTATAAAAGGTGTTTCTCAAATAGCTCAAGAAGGAGCTATTCAGGTATTTAAAGAAATCCATGTTGGTATGGAAGAAATAATAGTTGGAGTTGTAGGTGTGCTTCAGTTCGAAGTTTTAGAGTATAGATTAAAAAGTGAATATAATGTTGATATAAAAATGGATAGACTAGCTTATCGCTATGTTAGATGGATTGAAAATACAAACATAGATATGGATAAACTTAACCTAACCTCAGATACTAAAAAAGTTAAAGACTTTAAAGATAGAAACCTACTTATATTCCAAAATGATTGGGGTATATCTTGGGCTTTAGATCATAACAAAGGTATAGTATTATCTGATGTAGGTAAAAATGACGATTAATTTAATTTAAAAGATGGCTTAGTCCATCTTTTTTTCAATTCTACATTCCCCTTCAGCCTTGTAGAGACTTCTCCTCAAGTCTCATTAGATTCCTTTGCCAATATGGATTAGATTGAAGCTGAGTAAGAGAAAGGATTTGATGAAGTTCTTCGAACTTCTACAGAGCAGA
>NZ_FQXU01000009.1:0-36413 GCF_900130055.1 Clostridium intestinale DSM 6191 | reverse complement strand
CAATTCTTCAATTCTTCAATTCTTCAATTCTTCAATAGGCATTTTCTCTTTTTAGTGATTTATTAGCAAGGATTTTACAAAATATATTTTTAATTTTTAAAAGGATTATATTCTTGAATTTCTAATTTCCATCATACCTCTGTTCCAATGTTCCACCTTCCCACTGCTCATATGTTTCAGAATACCTATGCTCCGCTTTTCCTCTGTTTTGCTGTTTTATGCACATCTATTCTGTAGAGACTTCTTCTCAAGTCTCATTAATTCCTTTCATACATCTATTCTGTAGAGACTTCTTCTCAAGTCTCATTAAATTCCTTCATGCATCTACTCTGTAGAGACTTAAATGATCAGAATGACGCTGAAAATTGCTTCTAACGAATAAGACTAATTAATTTTTAATAATATTTATAAAAAATTAATTTTTTAATTTTAGAGGTTGACAATGTTTTACAGGAATGTTATCCTAAGAAAGAATTAATTTTAATTATTATAAGGAGGTAGGAAACATGTTAACAATTATTAGATTTAGAAACTTTAGTAACTTAATAGAATTAAATAATTTTATCGATAGTCCTGTCTCTTTTAGTGTAACCATCAAGTAAAAGGGTATTTTTAACCGTGGACTGTCGCTCCATGGTTTTTTTATGGGCTTTTTGCCCTCTATTTTAGCCGTGGAGTTTCCACGGCTTTTATTATTTTCAGAGGAGGTTTTAGTTAATGAAACGAGTTATGAATTATGTGTTTAGGTATAAATTAATTTTACTTGTACCTAGTATATCAATGCTTTTAGTTATAATTGCTTGTATGTTTGAGCCATACTTTCAAAAGCTTTTTATAGACAAGGTTATAGCTAATGGAGAAAGAAATTTAATTCCCTATTTAATAGGTGGAATATTAATAATCAATATTATAAAGGCCCTTTTTGGTTATATAAAAGAGTATTTATTTGATTATTTATCAGTGAAAGTTACAAAGGATTTGAAGGAGGATTTGTTTAATCATATTCAAAGACTTCCATTTAAATATTTTGATACTATGAATACTGGTGAGCTTATGTCTAGAATTGGAGAAGATGTAGAAAATATCTGGAGAACCATAAGCTTTGGACTTAGATTATTTTTTGAAAATGCCTTATATTTTATTTTCAGTACAGTAATTCTTTTTTATTTGAATTGGAAACTTGCACTTGCTTGTTTAGTTATAATGTTACCAATAGCCCTTATAGCTATGAAACTTGAAAAAAAGATGCTTGATTCTTTTGAACAAATTAGTGATCAGGGAGCTATCATTAATACAACAGCTCAAGAAAATATAGCTGGTGTTAGATTGGTTAAAGCTTTTGGAAGAGAAAAACATGAAATATTAAAGTTCCTTAAAATGAACAAGCAGAATTATAAACTTAACATGGAACAGGCAAAGATAATTGCAGATTTCTTCCCTCCAATAGAACTACTTACTAATATATCTTTAGTAATCATGGTTGCTTTAGGTGGAATGCTAGTTATAACAAAGGAAATATCTTTAGGAACTTTGGTTGCTTTTAGTGGATACATTTGGAACCTAATTTGGCCTATGAGAATGCTTGGATGGCTTACAAATATGATTGCCCAAAACAATGCATCTGCTAATAAAATCTTTAAGATAATGGATATAGATCCAGCTATCAAAGATTCAGACAACCCACTATCCCCTGCTTTACTAAAGGGAAATATTAAGTTTAAAAATGTTTCTTTTAAGTATAGAGAAGAAGAGATATTAAAAAATGTAGATTTAGATATTCCTGCTGGTAGCACAGTTGCTCTTATGGGTACAACTGGTTCTGGAAAAACTTCTATAATAAATCTTCTGGGAAGATATTACGATGTATCAGAAGGTAAAGTTCTTATTGATGGTATTGATGTTAGGAATATTAAACTTGATATTTTAAGAAATGCTATATCTATAGTGCCTCAAGATGTATTTTTATTCTCTGATACTATTGAAGAAAATATACGTTTTGGTAATAGAAATGCTACTGATGAAGAGCTATTACAGGCTTCTACCCTTGCCTGTGCTAGTGAATTTATTTCTGAACTTTCAGATGGTTACTCAACTATTATAGGTGAAAGAGGTCTTGGTTTGTCTGGTGGACAAAAACAAAGAATCTCTATAGCGAGAGCTTTAGTTAGAAAAGCACCAATATTAATTCTAGATGATGCAACTTCAGCACTAGATATGGAAACAGAATTTCAACTTTTAAAAAATCTTAATACCCTAAATAATAGTTCTACTGTTTTTATTATTGCACACAGAATTTCCGCTGTTAAAAATGCTGATATTATCTTGTTTTTAGATAATGGTCAAGTTGTAGAAAAAGGAACTCATGAGGAGCTTCTAAAATTAAAAGGAAAGTATTACGAAGTATATAAAGAACAATTTAAAGATTTTGAGACTATTACTCAGGAGGTGATTGCATGAGTATAAATAGTATAAAAGAAGATGAAATGGTCTTAACCCTTTCTAGATCTAAGGTACTTAAGAATTTATTTTCTTACCTTAAACCCTATGCCTTAAAGATTTTTATTGTAATTAGTTTATTGGTATTTGTAATGATTATAGGTTTATTAAACCCTTATTTTCTTAAGATATCTATAGATAAATATGTTGCAAACAGTGATTTTAATGGATTAATCATAATGGCTATCCTATTTATAGCCTTAAATATAGGCTCAATGATAGCCTCAAGAATAAGAATACTAATGATGTCTTCCGTTACTAATAATGCTTTAGTAAGTATAAGGAATGACTTATACTCACATATTCAAAAATTAGGTTTTCAGTTTTTTGACTCAAGACCAGTAGGTAAAATTTTAGCTAGAGTTATAGGGGATGTTAATGCCCTTGGTGACTTGTTTACAAACAGTGTAACTAGTTTAATCCCTGAATTATTAAGTTTAATTTGTGTAACTATTATAATGTTTTTTATGAATGTTAAGCTGGCTCTAGCTTCTATTACTCTACTTCCTATATTAGCTGTTCTTATGTTTTCTATAGAAATAGCTTCAAGGAAAAGATGGGTTGCTTATAGAAGTAAGCGTTCTAATTTAAATGCATATACTCATGAGAACTTTTCAGGAGTAAAAATAGTCCAAGGTTTTGGTAATGAACCTTTAACTAAAAAGAATTTCTCTAGCCTTTTAGATGACATGCTTAATAAATTTATGGAAGCTGTTAGATATAATGATTTCTTTTGGCCTTTAGTTGAACTATCTTGGGGAATTGGAACTATAATAGTCTTTTTAAATGGAATAAAACTATTGGACTCCAATGAAATAACAATGGGAACCTTAATAGCTTTTACTATGTATATAGGAATGTTTTGGAGACCTATAATTAATATAAGTAACTTCTATAACACACTTATTACTAACTTCTCAGCAGCTCAAAGAATATTTGAAATAATGAGCATAAATCCAGATATCTATTCTATTGAAAGAGCTGAAAAATTCCCAGAGATTAAAGGAAATGTTGAGTTTAAAAATGTTTCCTTTAGCTATGATAACAAAACTAAAGTTTTAAATAATGTTAGCTTTAAGGCTAATAAAGGACAAAATATAGCCTTAGTTGGTCCTACTGGAGCTGGTAAAACTACTATTGTTAATTTAATAAGTAGATTTTATGACGCTACGGAAGGAAATGTTCTAGTAGATGGGAAAGATATTAAGAAAATGGATTTAGAATCCTTACGTTCTCAGATGGGGATAATGCTTCAAGATACCTTCCTCTTCTCTTCTACCATTAAGGAAAATATCCGTTATGGTAAATTAGATGCTACAGATGAAGAAGTAATAGCTGCTGCTAAAGCAGTTAATGCTCATGACTTTATCATGAAGCTTGAGAATGGATATGATACAGAAGTCAGTGAAAGAGGTTCAAAGCTTTCTGTAGGGCAAAGACAATTGATTTCTTTTGCTAGAGCACTACTTGCTAACCCTAGGATATTAATCTTAGATGAAGCAACTTCAAATATTGATACCTATACAGAAAAACTTGTACAACAAGGTATTGAAAAATTATTATCCGGAAGAACTTCTTTCGTAATTGCTCATAGGTTATCTACTATAAGAGACTGTGACAAAATTATGGTAATTGATGATGGAAGAATAGTTGAAAGTGGAACCCATGATGAATTAATCTCATTAAAGGGCTCTTACTACAACCTATATACTTCACAATATAAGTTAATGAATGAAGGTGCCTAAGGGCAATTGTTCATAAATAAAAGAGCTGTAAGTTAACGAATTTCTCTGTTAGCTTACAGCACTTAATTACTCTTTGTAGGTTTTAATTTCATATATCAAAACAAAAATAAGTGTAACTATCAATACCTGCAAAAATACCGTAGTTTTTAAATGATCCCTAATAAATATGATTATTATATTAGAAATCTTAGGAATAAACATAACAATTACTCCAAAAAAAGATAATACATTTATAATCATGTATATTGCTTTTTTCTTAATTCCAATTGTTGAAAAAAATATTGTCAGTGGCTCTGTTATTACCTTGCTTCCATCTAAAGGTGGTATAGGTATCAAGTTTATAATAAATAGCACAAAATTAATTATTATCACTTCATTTAATATTACAGATTTTACACTATCCATTTCCTCAGTTAATAGTAGGGTAAAACTTGTATTATAAAATGATAAATTATCATAACTTAAATAATTCCTAACAAGTAAAATTGAATCTCCTATTATTGATGCTACTATATTTAAATCACCTTTTGCAAAAACAACTAAACCTAAAATGCTCATTATTAAATTCACAAATACACCACTTAATGAAATTATTATTTTTTTATATAATTCTAGCCCTTCATACTCCTCCTCAAAAGGTATTACTGAACCTCCAACTGGAATCAATTTGAAATTAAACTCTGCTTCTCTTATAAAGAAATGTAATATAGTTTTTCCAACTCCTATATCATAACTTCTCACTTTCACTTTAAATATAACAAATGCTAGTAGATGTCCTAGTTCATGCATTACTATGGACATGTATAATATAATTAATAAAATTAATTCATTCACTTTATCTCCTTATAATCTAATACTCATTAATGTTTTATATCTACTATACTTCATAAATATATTTATACTTTATTTTGAGATTTTATGATTATAATGTGAAAAGACTACAAAAGCTTTTATAATATAGCCTTTGTAGTCTTTAATATTAAAGTGCAAATTTGTTTATAGCCTTAGCTACTCCTGAATTATTATTTGTATCAGTTACATAGCCAGCTAGTTCTTTTACCTCTTCTGTAGCATTTCCCATTGCTACACCTAAACCTGCATAAGTTAACATAGAGATGTCATTTTCATTATCTCCTATGCACATTATCTCTTCTTTATCTATTCCAAGGATTTCTCCAAAAGCTTTTACTCCTTTTCCTTTTGAAGTTCCTTCAGCCATTACCTCAACATTCTGCCATCCTGAGCTAACTACTTCTAATCCACCTACTGCTTGTAGTTCTTCCTTTATTTTAGCTAGAAGCTCTGAATCTTCGGTGATTATGATAGCTTTTAAGATTTCATCTATATATATATCATAGGCTTCTCTAAAGTCCTTATGTATCCCAAACTTTACTTGTAAGTTATCTGGAGCTATCTTATTAGATATCACATATCCATGATTTTCTGGAGGTTCTGCATTTGTAATCATGGTGTTATAAGTATTAAAGTATTTCTTTATATCATATTTTTCTATTACATCACAAACCTTATTGAATTGTTCTCTGTTAAAGGGATGTTTATATATTACTTTGTCTTCATCCTTTTCCCTTATATATGTTCCATTAGATGCTATTATAGACGCCTTTATTCCTAGTATCTCTGCATATTGGCTTGCTGCTATAAAAGATCTTCCTGTAGTTATAGCTATTTTGATTCCCTTATCTATAGCATTTTTTAATGCTATCTTATTCTCTTCACTAACCTCATGGTTGTCATTTAATAATGTGCCATCCATGTCTATACATATAAGTTTATATTTCATTCCCTCACTCCCTGAACTTTTAATAACTTTTATCGCTTTTATTATTATACTCTAAAAAGAGATTATTTACTAATCGCGTAGGAGTTTATTAATGCTAACTACAACAAAAAAGAATTGTTATTATAAATGGAATAATAACAATTCTATAAGTCATATATTTTTTATTTAAAACAAAACTAAAGATATTTATTAGAAAGATAAATTTCCGCAATTTAATGTTAAAAGTTCATCTGCATATGTCGATACTTTCTTTGAGTGAGTTACAACTATAACACATTTGTTTTCATCATGGGCAAGTGCTTTAAGTATCCCCATAATATTTTTTTCTGTCTCTCCATCAAGGTTTCCTGTTGGTTCATCAGCAATTATTATATCAGGATTATGAGCTAGGGCTCTGGCAATTCCTATTCTCTGCTGTTCCCCACCTGAAAGCTTTAGAATTTTACGATCTGCGGTTTCTCTGTCAACTCCAACCTTCTCTAGTAATTCATATGCGATTTTTTTCTTGTTTATTTCTTTAACTTTACTTATGTTCATTGATAGTACAATATTTTCAATTGGGGTTGCGTTTGTCAATAGATTATAGCTTTGAAAAATTACTCCCACACTTTCTGCTCTGTATTTATCACGATCTATTTTGGATAGAAGATTTCCATTATAATCAATAGTACCCTCTGTGCAAATATCCAGCCCTGATATAAGAGATAGAAGAGTTGTTTTTCCTGCTCCAGATTTACCCATGATTGCATATAGTTTTCCACTGTCAAATTCTGCTGTAACTCCTTTTAATATTGTTTTATTTGTACTGTCATATTTATAAGATACATTTGATAATTTTAGAATGCTCATAATTATCACCTTAATTCCTTTCTGATAGAATTTTCATTGGTTCATATTTGGTAATATACATTATACCTGCAATACTTGATATTCCAGCTAATATAAGTGAAATCATAATGATTTGAATTGCAGCATCTTTGCTTAAACTTACATTAAGTTCTGAAAGTGGTTTTATTTCTGTATCAGAATTTGTCCCTACAGAACCAGTCCTTCCTGTCATCTGACCGCCTGTATTCATTTTACTATTTTCCTCTGAGAGCTTTATTTGATTAGAAAGTAAACTATTTGCTATAGGTTGTGATGCTACCGCTCCAGTGCTCATACCAAGGCATAAACATATTCCTGTGATAATTAGCATCTCTGTTAGGAATCCAAAAGCAACTTTACCTTTTTTCATACCCATTGCACGCAGTACACCAATCTCATATTTTCGCTCACGTATTGCTAATGTAGATAAAAGAATTAGAATAATGGAGCCCAAGATTAAAACTACAATTAAAAAGGTGTTTGTTATTTTTGCTAGTCCTTCTACTGGACCTACTATCTTTCTATAACCTGCTTCATCGCTAGAAACTTTATAATATGCAGCTAAACCTTTTTGTCTTAATTCTTTTTCATATGTTGAGAGTTGTTCTGGGTCTTTTAATATATACTTTGCGGAAACCTGTGCCATTTCCTTAAATATTTCCATAGTTTTAGCTGTATCAAAGCTAGTAAGAATTTCATTACTTCTGTTCTCAATTGCTGATTTTTCAGCATTCTCTTTTCCAAGCATTGTATTATCCATATAAATGCCTGTAATAATCAATTCATGTGTCATAGGTTTATTTTTATAGAAACTATCAACTTCAATGGTATCTCCTAGGGATAAATTATTGAGTTTGGCATACTTCTCACCGACAATACATTCGTTTAATTCTTTATACATTTTTCCACTAGTAATTTCTCTAAGTCCATTTTTAAACTCCTCATTTGTTGATAGATTATTTGAAGCAACAATTTTACCTTTTATTGAAACTATTTCAGGCATTTTAGTTCCATCAGCTTTTATCTGTCCACTTAGCATAGAAGCAAACCAGCTATCTCGTTCACTTTCATCTAAGGATTTTAATTTTCTTGGTGATATATCAATATTAGCTATTAGTTCTGAACTTTGTAATAAATCTGATTCCCCAAATTTGATTTGTTGCTCTGGTGTCAGCATTCTGAAACTATTTGCTATTTCCTTATCTTGCAACATTTTAGAATCTGGATTAATCGAAACTTCTGCTCCGAATCTCGCCTTATAATCTTTTATTATCGCAGCTGTTGTTGTGTTGATGATTATTGAAACCGCTGTTGCCAGAATTATTGCTAAAATAATTACAGCCATTAAACCATTTCTTCCCTTATTTCTGATTATGTTCTTTACAGAGTTTTTGATAATATACATTGTTTCTGCTCTCCTTCTAACTTTTATTAACCAACTAATTCATATGGACATTCTTATAACTATTATTTTTGTTATATTTTACTGTAATCAACTCTTACTTTTCTGGTATATGAGAAGTATAGCAAAGAGAATGTTAGTTTTTTGTTAGGTAAAAAAAGATGGACAACTTTTCATTGTCCATCTTCTATAATAGTAGTAATTATTTTGGGAAACTCACTGAGAAACAAGAACCTTTATCTTTTTCGCTTAAAACTGTAATTGTTCCACTATGCCTTTCAATGATTGATTTCACAATTGATAATCCTAATCCAGAACCTGCTATTTTTCTAGAGCGTGAAGCATCTACCCTATAAAATGCTTCAAATACAAGAGGTAGGTGTTCTCGCGGTATTCCACAACCATTATCTAAAATATCAATATTTACAGCTTTATTTTCTTCATAAACCGAAACAGAAATATGACCATTTTTATTTGTGTACTTATAAGCATTGTCAATTAAATTATAAAATGCTCTGTAAAGAAGTGTTTCATTGCCCCAGAGTTTAACTTCACCACAGTTAATTTCGTAGCTTATACCTCTACTATCATATAGAGGTGATATTTCACTGAATATAGCTTCAAACATTATATCTAAATAGATTTCTTGCTTTAAGTTTTTCTCATCTCCCGTGGAAGAAAGTAGTAGCAAGTCCTCTACCACCTGTGTCAACCTGTCAATGCTTTTTTCAGCCATAATAGCATTTTCCTTATATTCCTCTAGAGTAGTTTTTTCATCCATTCTAAGAATCTGTATCCCCGTTTTCATGGTTGCTAATGGTGTCTTTAGTTCATGTGCAGCACTTGCAGAAAAACGTTTTTGTCTTACAAATGCTTGCTCTAACCTCTCAAGCATTTTATTGAAACTTTTTGTCAAGCTACTCACTTCGTCCTTGGATATGCTCTCTTCAATTCTCTTCGATAGATCTCGTTCATCAATTTTAGATACTTGCCTACTTAGTTTTCTAACTGGTTGAAGAGCTTTGCCAGAGACTAAGTAAACAACCCAAGTTCCTACAGTGGTTAACACAAAACAAAAAATAATACTTTTTACATCAAACTTTTGTTTTGCTGTCTTTCCCATAACAGATGTACTGTATTCATAGTTATCAGAATCAGCTGGATTATCATCTGCAATTCTAATCTCTATCCCCCTTGAATTATTTATATTGTTTGAATCTTTTATAAGCGGAATAAGGGTTCTTTGCGCATTGTACATAGAAAATGCTGTTAGTCCCACTGAGGAAGCAATTAGTACAATTGCAACAAGAACCGTAATCCTCCATTGTAATGTCATTCTCATAATGCGCCTCATACTTCCTCCTCTATAATATACCCCTGTCCTCGAACAGTCTTAATTATTTCTTTTTCAGAACATGATGATAACTTCTTCTTAAGTATGTGAATATGGTATCTTAAGGCATTTGAAAAAGGATCTGCTTCGCTATCCCAAATATGTTCAAAAATTTCTTCCGCACTAATTACTTTATTTTTATTTAAAAGTAGATACTCGAATATATGGTACTCTTTTCTAGTTAAATGTAATACTTCATCTTTATAATAAACTTTTTTTGCATTTGTATCTATTTTGAAATTATCCAGAATTATTGCTTGTGGGGTTGTTGAATAATTTCTTCGAAGCAGATTTCTTATTCTTGCCTCTAATTCTCCAAAATCAAAAGGCTTAATCAGATAGTCATTTGCTCCTTCATCCAAACCTAAAATTCTATCACTTACCTGTGTTCTTGCAGACAAAATCAAAACTTTTATTTCAGTATCTTTTTTGCGAATTTTACGTAGTATGTTCAGTCCATCTATTTTAGGAATATTTAAATCTAATACAATAATATTATATTTATTTACTTCATAATTATATAAAGCTTCTTCTCCGTCAAAAGCCACATCCACCGCATATCCTAATTTACGTAGCCCTTTGGCAATAAAACCTGAAAGCATTTCTTCATCTTCAACCAACAATATTTTCATTAAATATCTCCTCTAATAGTTTTTTATACAATACTATATCATAATAATTGTTAGCTTTAAGTTAGTTTTTAATAACATCGTGTAATACTAGTATTGTTTTTATGTAACTAAATAATTAGAATTACTATAATTATTTCTTCTTACGCCAATATCCAAATATAGTTATCTATTCAGATTATTAAAGTTAATAAAAATAAAGGAGCATCACTCCTGATTAAAAATTAATCATTTTTGATACTCCCTTTAATTAATATATTAAGCTTTCCATAATCCGTGAAGATTGCAATATTCTCTAACTGCTAATATTTCTTCGTCTACTTCAAATGTAGCTTCCGGCTTGTCCTGTGGTGTTAAATTCTTTCTAAGTACCTTAGTTGGAGTTACTACTTCAATCCATTGAATCAGATGGGCATCTGTCATTGGATGTTCTACTGAACCTACTACTACATGTACTCCTCCATCTATTTTAGTTACTACTGGAATATGTTTTTCTACAGCTGCTTCTTGAGTATTTTCAACTAAAAGCTTCATAGGTGATCCACAACATACCAATGTTCCACCGCCTGCATTTAAAACTTCCACAACATTACCACATATTGGACACTTGTACACTTCATTTTTTGTTATCATAAAAACTCCTCCTTATGCATATGAAAATTATTATTTAATAGTAATTATTACCTATATGTATTATAGTTCAATTACCTATGATTTACAATAGTAATTTTATATTTTTAGCTAAAAATATATTTAGAAGGGAGGTTCTAAAATGAAAAAAGATAAATCTATAATAACTAATGAAAATAAAATCTATCTACCAAATGACAGAGATTTTTATGAGCCTGATGAACATGATTTAAGAAGCTATTCTCCTAATGGAGATTATACAATTTTACCTGATCCTACTAAGGATCCAATTGTTTCAAACAACATATCTTGGATGGAATTCGATTATACAGACCAAAGTTTATATAAAGAAGATTAAAAAAATGGAGGAATAAAAAAATATTCCTCCATTTTTTTAAAGTTTATAAAATTCCTCAAATGATTTTATGCAATAGTAGTGATCTTTAACACCACCAAGTTCTCTTATGGAGTGCATACCTAATACAGGATTTCCCATATCTACTGATCTTATATTTAGATGTGTAGAATTTATAGGTCCTATAGTAGAGCCACCTCTGGAATCAGAGCGATTTGCAAATTTTTGATATGGAACTCCTGCTTTTTTGCATATCATTTCATATACTGCTGAAGATTCAGCATCAGTAGTATAGCTTTGAGACGCAGCTATTTTTATAACTGGTCCTCCATTTATAACTGGTCTTAACTGTGGATCATGTTTTTCTCCATAGTTAGGATGCACTGCATGAGCTAAGTCAGCAGATATTATAAAGCTCTTTGCTAAGCTTCTTAAGTAATCTTCTCTATCTCCTTTAAGAGCTATTACTATTCTCTCTAATACGCTTGCTAATAATTCTGAGTCAGCTCCCTGTTTTGTTGAGCTTCCTACCTCTTCGTTATCAAAACATGCAAGTATATTCGTTCCTTTAGACGATTTAACCTCTGTTAATGCTTTTAATCCAGCATGAACCATAGATAGGTCATCTAACCTAGCTGAACTAATAAATTCTTCTTTTAGTCCTATTAAACTGCCTTTTTCAAATTCATATGGAAATAAATCAAAATCAATTATTTCTTCCTTAGCTACATTCAGTTCTTCACTTATAACTTGAAGTAATAGATTATCTTTTTCTAGACTATCATTTATCATAGTCATAAGTGGTAGTACATCTTTTTGTCTATTAATTTCTACACCTTGATTTACATTTCTATTCATGTGAATTGCAAGACTAGGTATTATTAAAATTGGTCTATTTATATTTATAAATTCTATTTTAGGATAAAGTGGATTATCACTTTTTAATGTTACTCTTCCTGCAAGAGCTAGAGGTCTATCAAACCAAGTCGCTAATATAGGTCCACCATAAACTTCAGTATTTAGCTTTAAATATACATTTTCAGCTATCATTTCTGGTCTTGGTTTTATTCTAAACCCAGGTGAATCCGTATGTGCTCCTATAATCTTAAAACCTTTTTCTTGTGGTGTATCTTCACCAACTACAAAAGCTATTAAAGCAGAATCATTTTTCTTCACAAAATATTTTCCTTCTTTTTTTAGCTTCCATTTATCTTCTTCTTTTAATTCTTTAAATCCTTGCTTCATTAAGATTTCTGAAATATTTTCCACAGCATGAAAAGCTGTAGGAGAATCATATAAGAAGTCTATTAATTCTTTTGCAATAACTTTTTCCATGTTAGTCACCTTCTCTTTTATATCTTTTGTTATAATTATAAATTCCCTTAATAATTAATACCTATACTTTAAAGATTTTTATAATATTTTTATATAATCTTTGCTAACATAACCTTCTTTTGTTCCAGTTGAAGTACTGTATTTAATTTTATACCAGTTTCCTTCAGTTGAAATTACTTGAACCTTTTGATTGTTTAGTAAGTATCCTACAACATAAGTGTTATTTCCTGCCCCTTGTCGTACATTTAAATTTGATGTTACATTTATTACTTGCCCACTTTTCTCAGTTTGTGAATTATTTGATGTATTCGAAGTAATCTTTTCTACATACTGTGAACTAACAAAACCTTCTTTGCTTCCATCATATTTAACTTTGTACCAACCTGAAGACTCGCCTATTATCTCTACTTCTTGTCCATTTTTCAACGATCCTGTAACTCCATAATTGGTTCCAGCTCCACTTCTAACATTCAAGTATGATGTTACATCTTTTATCTTCCCTTTTGGACTACCTGTATTAGCATTATTATTTGGAGGTGCTGGTTGTTGAGTAGTTGGCGATGGAGTATTTCCTGTATTTTTTTCAGTAACCTTCTCAATGTATTGCTTACTTACAAAACCTTCTTTTGTAGCTCCATTTTGTGAGAATTTTATTTTAAACCAATCTCCTGCTTCTCCAGTTACCTCTACCTCTTGTCCATTTTTCAATGAACCTATAACACCATTATTAGTTCCTGCTCCACTTCTTACGTTCAAGTATGAAGTTATATTCTTTACTTTAGCTTTATAAGAAGTTGGTTTTGGTGTCTGTCCGCCATTTCCGCTATTGTTACCATTATTGGAATTGCCGCTATTTCCATCTATTGAAATATATTCTCCGCTTACATATCCTTGTATTCCTTTTGAAGAAGTAATCTTATACCAAGTTCCATTTTTCTCTTCAATAGTAACTGTCTCTCCATTTAATATATATCCTACAACTCCATAATTTGTTCCTGCTCCACTTCTAACTCTTAGGTTAGTAGATACATTAACTACTTTTCCAGTTTGCTTCACGGCTGGTGTTTCTGGATTAGTTGGATTAGTAGGTGTGTCTGGAGTTGTTGGGTTTGTAGGTGTATCTGGCTTAGTTGTTACAACCTCTTTTTTAGCATCTTGTATTAATTTATATATAACTTGTCCATATGTAGCATTTGCATTAACAGCTGCTTCTAAAGATGAATATTTTGTTTTATCATAACCTGGCACAGCCCATTTACCTGAAAGCTCTTCTAAAGTTGGCGCACTACCTTTAGTTACATACTTGTATCTAGTATCAACAACTTCTTGCTTAAGTGCATCGCTTGTAGCATAAGCTTTTAGATGTTGAATTTGAGCTCTTATCCCAATTCTTACGCTGCTAAATGTATTTCTTTCATCACCATTTCCTGTTGCGCCTAACCCTGAAAAATTATTGTCCTCTGGTTTTACTATTCCACCATATTGAAAATATCCTGTTTCATGTAATGATTGTGCTATTACTATATCTGCCCTAACTCCTTCTATGGCACTTTCTTCATAAGCTATATCTACGAATTCTTCAATAGTAGAATTTAATTTATAACTAATATTCTTATTCTTCAAGAACTGCTTAAATTGTTCCTTTGTAACTTCAGAAGTTCCAATAATATTATGTCTGTCTTTAATAAGATCAACTATAGTTTTTTCAACTTCTGGCTCTTTTTCTGGCCCTGTTGGAGTCGTTGAATTATCAATTGTTTGTATATAGCTATTACTTACGTAACCGCTTTTTCCATTATAGTTTATTTCATACCATCCAGTTAAGGAGTTTTTAATCTCTACCTCATCGCCGTTTCTAAGACTTCCTATTACGCTAGCTGAAGTAGATGCGCTTCCTCTTACATTAAGAGTTGATGATATATTAATAACCTTACCTTTTTTATTTCCTGTTGAAGGAGTATTATTATCGGGATTCTCTTCTTCAAAAGAACTGCTTTTTATATAATCTTTATATACATAACCTATAACATCATAGTTGTAACTGTTACTAGTTACTTTAGCTCTAACCTTATACCAACCATTTTCTTCTTTGAATATATCAACCTTTTGTCCTAGTTTTAAAGAAGTTAATACTTCCGATGAAGTTGATGGTGATTTTCTTAAATTTACTGAACTAGATACATTATAAACCTCTCCTGTAGAAGTAACTTTTTCATCTGTAGGTGTTGATGTGTTTCCATTTCCAATAGCTGACTTTAGGTAATCCCACAATTGTGGTTTGTCCCATATCATATATTTAGGACATATCTTTCCCGTTACATCATAATGTCTAACAACATTTTGAGCTGGTATAGCATACTTCTCCATTAGATATTTAGTTAATGCAATTCCATTCTCTAACGTTTTATTAAAGTCATTATCTACATTTACACATAATTCTATTCCAATAGTGTTGGAGTTATTTATTATAGGATTACTTTTATCTCCTACATGCCATCCTCTCCAATTATTTTCTAATACCTGAATTATATTATTTTGATCCACGGTGTAGTGTGCTGATGCTTGCGCATCTGGATGGTTTGCAAAATAATCTCTATTAGCCTTCGCATTTGCCCCAAATTTTCTATTATCTGTATCGTGTATTACAATATACCTTGGAACCGTTGTTACTCCTTTTGAGTAATTTATATCTATAAGTTGTTTACTTACTTTAATTCCGTTTAATGTTGGTGTGGAACTTGTACTCTGACCTTGAGTACTATTATCTGTGTTGGTTGCAGCTTGAGCAATTTCTACTGAATGTGCCACATTAGCTATAATAGTAGATGACAATATAAGTGCTGATATTTTCTTCTTATTCATTGTTCTTCACTATTCTCCCTATTCTCTATAATTTTCCTAAAAACTCTTATGAAAATTATACCATAAAATTATGTAATTTTTATATAAATAAATTTAATTTGATAATTAATACTTATTTAAGATAGAATAATTATAAAGTATTAATTTAGAATGGGGTGTATTAAATGATTTCAAACAAGCTAGTATCTCTATTTATAAAAAATAGTGATGACATTACTAATGACAAAGTTAGAAACTCCTATGGACTACTAGCAGGTATTATTGGAATAATTATTAATATTATTTTATTTATAATAAAGTTATCAGTTGGACTTCTATCAAGTAGTATAGCTATAATGGCTGATGCCTTCAACAATCTATCTGACGCAGCATCTTCCGTAATAACTATAGTTGGATTTATTATGAGTTCAAAACCTGCTGATGCTGAACATCCATTTGGTCATGGAAGAATGGAGTATATCTCTGCTCTTATTGTTGCTTTTATGGTAATGCTAGTAGGTGTACAATTTATTAAATCCTCTGTTGAAAGAATATTAAATCCTGAACCAGTTGTTTTTGAACTAATTCCATTTCTACTTCTATTAGCTTCTATAGCTTTTAAGTTATGGTTATCCAGCTTTAATAAGCTTATTGGAAATAAAATAAATTCTACTGCTCTAAAAGCTACTGCTGTAGATGCCCTTGGTGATGTGGTTACTACAACCGTTGTTGTGTTCTCTTTTTTAGTGTCAAAATTTATAACTTTCCCTATAGATGGTTATATCGGAGTGGTAGTTGCATTAGCTATACTTTACTCTGGTTTTTCCTTAGTTAGAGAAACTATAACCCCACTTTTAGGAGCACCTGCTGATCCAGACCTGGTAAAAGATATCGAAGATAGAGTTCTGTCATATCAGTACATAACTGGTGTTCATGATTTAGTCATTCACAACTATGGACCTGGTAAAACCATGGCTTCTATACATGCTGAAATACCTAGTGATATAAATATCATGAAAATTCACGATATAATAGATACTGCTGAGAGAGAAATATCTGATGACCTTAAAATTTATTTAGTTATTCACATGGATCCTATTTGTATAGAGACAGAAGAAATAGCTGCTACAAAAGTTGATGTAGACATTATAATAAGTTCCTACCCAATGATAAAATCTATTCATGATTTTAGGATAGTTGGTGAAGGAGATAAGAAAAATTTAATTTTTGATGTAGTAGTCAATTATCATCTATTAAAAAAACAAACTACTGAAGATGATTTAAAAAATAATATTATTAATGCTATCAAAGAAAAACATCCTCATTATAACTGTATAATTACAATAGATCACGATTATAATGAATAAAGAAAAACCCTCTTTAGAAATAAAAATCTAAAGAGGGTTTAAATTATTTTTTGAAGTAATCTCCAAGTATTATTTTATTAGCAACATCTAAGGTTTCTTTTAAATGCTTTTCTTCTTCTTCGTTCTTTGGAGTACCAATTATTTCTCCTGAATTAAGCACAGTAGTATCTCTATTGGTGTTAACTAAAACTCTTCCCATAGTCGTCTTTCCAAACTTTTCTCTATCTACTCCTAGTAAATAAGAGATTGTTGGTAGCATATCAACTTGCCCTCCATTAGCTTTAATTTCTTCTCCTTTAAGTGAAGGATTATAAATTATATATGGAATTTTCATATCAACCTTTTTCCACCAGTCACCTTCTAATTTAATATCTTGTATTTTATCATTATAGAATTTGTGTATACCAGTGTGATCTCCATAAAGCATTATAACTGAGTTATTAAGCATCCCTTGTGCTTCTAACTGTTTTAAGAATTTTCCTACAACCTCATCTACATATCTTACACTTTGAAAATATCCTCCTAAAAGAGTTTCATCTAATTCTTTAGGAAGCTTTAGATATTTTTTATCTTCTGGTATCTCAAACGGCCCATGGCTTGTCAATGTAACCATATATCCGTAGAATGGGCTTTTCAAGTCCTTTAGCTTCTCTCCTACTTGTCTTAAATAAGATTCATCAGAAAGACCTAAACCTATTACCTCATCAACATTAAAATAAGAAATATCGAAAATATTTTCAAATCCTAAACTGCCTTTATGAGCTTCTGCCCAGTTCCAATTTCCAGGAACTTCTGGATGAGTAGACATTGTTGTATACCCTTTATCCTTTAATATATTAGGTAAAGTTGTGTAGCTTCTAGCTGTATAATCAAAAAATGTACTTCCATTTCTTATAGGAAAAACTGAAGTATTAACCATCAAATCAGCATCTGAACTAGTTCCTGAGTTATTTTGTTCATGGATATTTGAGAAATAAAGTGAATTCCCTAACATCTTATTTAAATTAGGAGTCAACTCCTGATCATAAATCTTTTGTCCTATTACAAAGTTTTCTAAAGACTCTACTTGTATAGCTATAAGATTTTTTCCTTCAAGCATTCCCTTATATTCATTATCTGCTATATTTTCATTATTAAAATTAAGCCAATCTTCTATTTTTGATTTATCTTCGCTAGTTAAATTAATATCTTTAACTTCTTTTAAATATTTATAAACATCATACCCATGATATCCTAGTGGACTCATATTAGACATGCTTTGAAATGGTGCCCAACAAGTTCTAAAAAGCATCTTGTCTCCATTTGTTTTATCATAAATATCTATTGTATAATGAGCATAAACTATATAACTACTACTTAGGGTTAATAACAATACAAACGCAACTACATTTCTTTTAAATTCTTTATACTCTATTGAAGTTTTCAAGAAAATTACTACAAAGATTATTATATCTACTAGAAATAACATGTCCACAGCTCTAAAATTTAATAAACTTTTTCCTAGTGGATTAAATGTTTCTGGATATAATAGGTGTCTTATGGATAAAAAAGTTCCATTAGCCCTATAATACCAAATATCAAACATAAAAAATAATGAAATAAATAAATCTATAATTAAATTGAAGCCAACTTTTGCTTTTCCTTTAAATAAATATGAAAAACTTATTATCACAATAGGTATAACTAAATGTGTTAATATATCAGGAGTTCCAAAATACATAGTCTTAAAGTTTATAGAAGCAGATCCTACTGTCCTAAGCATAGAAAGATATATAGCACTTTTTAAAATAATAATAATATACGTAATTAAAGCAATAAAATCTACATATGTACCAATTTTTCTTTGTTTCATCTAATTTCCCTCCATAAAAATACTCAACATCTATTATACAATAGTCTTTATAAAAAAATAGTGAAATTATTATTAATCTTATTTGTAATATTTTATAATTTTTGATATATTTATTATTAATGAATATATCTCGTATTACTTAAGGGGGATTTTTATGATTTGTCCAAGATGTGGAAAAGAATATGATAATACTTTAGATTGTCCGTACTGTTCATCATTTAATAGTACAGAAGCCTATAATGAAAGTTATAATTATAATTCGTCTGAAATAACCGATAAGGATTTAGAATTATTTGTTGGATATAAGAAATCAGCTTATTATTTAACTAAATGGTATAATATGAAGATGGCTGCTTCTTCAGTTTCTTGGAACTGGCCCGCTTTTTTCTTTAGTTCAATATGGATGCTTTATAGAAAAATGTATGCTTATGGCTTTGCTTTATTTGCAGGTAACCTACTTCTAAATATTATACTTAAAGATACACCTCTTGATAGTATCTTTGGCATTGCTATTTCTATAGCTTCCGGGGTTTTAGGAAATAAAATATATAATATACATGTTACCAAGAAAATTACTGAAATCAAGTCAATATCATCTGATTCAGAAATGGCTTCTAGAAGAATAGCTTATTCAGGTGGAGTTAATATTGCAATACCAATTATATTCGGAATACTAGCTGCATTTCTTGTATTGCTTATTATACTTGGATTTATACTAGCTGCTTCTAGCCTTAATGGATTTTCTTATTAAATAAAAAAAGAGTTGTTGCACTAGGTAATTCGTGCACAACTCTTTTTTTATAAGAAACCATTCCTTTTATAGGACCTTTGATAAAAAATCCTTTGTTCTATCATTTTGAGGATTTGAGAAAATTTCTTCTGGTGTACCTTGTTCCACCACATTTCCTCCATCCATAAATAAAATTCTATCTCCAACTTCTCTTGCAAATCCCATTTCATGAGTTACTACAACCATTGTCATACCTTCGCTTGCTAGAGATTTCATAACAGCCAAAACTTCTCCAACCATCTCTGGATCTAATGCAGATGTAGGTTCATCAAATAACATTACATCAGGTCCCATAGCTAAAGCTCTTGCTATAGCTATTCTTTGTTTCTGTCCACCTGAAAGTGATGCCGGATAAGCATTTGCTTTATCTTCAAGACCTACTCTTTTCAAAAGGTTCATTGCCGTTTTAACAGCCTCATCTTTAGTTAAGCCTTTTACTTTAATCGGGGACAAAGTTATATTATCTAAAACAGTTTTATGTGGGAAAAGGTTAAAACTTTGAAAAACCATCCCCATCTTCTGTCTTATCTTATTAATATCTGTTTTTTTATCAGTTAAATTGTTACCTTCAAAAATTATTTCACCATCTGTCGGTTCTTCAAGAAGGTTAAGACATCTTAAAAAGGTAGATTTCCCTGAACCAGAAGGACCTATAACTACTACTACTTCACCCTTCTTTATATGTTCATTTACTCCCTTTAAAACTTCATTTTGTCCAAAATATTTGTGTAAATTATTAACGTGAATCACTTGCCTTTAACCTCCTCTCTACAACACCCATAATTCTTGTTAAAATAAATGTTATAACAAAATATATAAGTGCTGCTACTATTAGTGGTTCAAAAGGTATAAAGGATGCTGCTCTTACAGTCCCTGTATTATACATAAGTTCAGCTACTCCAATTACAGAAACCATTGATGATTCCTTTATAATAGAAATAAATTCATTTCCTAATGCTGGTAGAATATTTTTAAAAGCCTGAGGAATAATTATTTCTCTCATAGCTAATCCTTCTTTCATGCCAAGACTTCTTGCAGCTTCCATCTGCCCTCTATCTATAGCTTGAATTCCTGCTCTAATTATTTCAGCAACATAAGCTCCCGAATTCAATGAAAGAGCAATTATACCAGTCATTATATCCGGTAAATCTACACCTGTTACTAAAGGTAATCCTATATAAATGATCCAAATTTGAATTAATAGAGGTGTTCCTCTAACAAACTCAATGTATGTTACTGCTATTGCTTTTAAAACCTTAAACTTAGATAGCTTCATAAGGCTTAAAACCAATCCAAGTATTGTTCCAATTATTACAGCAGATAATGCTAATATTAGTGTAGTTTTAGTTCCAACTACAAAATAATTGCTATATTTTGATAAAAAATCAAAATTAAACTTCAAGACTCTACCCCCGTCTAGCTAATATTATTCTCCCATTGCAGCATTTGCATCTTCAAAGAACTTTGTTAAGCTTCCATCTTTCTCTAATCTATCTAAGGTTTTATTTATAGCTGCTTGTAAATCGGATTCACCCTTAGTCATAGCTATTGCGTATCCACCAACTTCATCTGCAAGGGTTACCTTAGATAAAGCTAATCCTGGATTGTTTTTAACATAAGCTTCTGCAACTGGTTGTTCTAATAAAACTGCTTCAATTTTCCCATTCTTTAAGTTCATTACAACATCGCCTGTTTTTTCTAAAGCATTTACATCAGGGCTAGTTACCTTTTCATTAACTAATTCTTCTTGTACAGTTCCTTTTTGTACTCCTATTTTCTTTCCACTTAAATCTTCAATTTTAGCATATTTATTCTTATTTGCTTCTTGAACTACAAATACGTTGTCTGTTTTATAGTACATACTAGAAAAATCTACTGCACCTTTTCTTTCTTCTGTTGGAGTCATTCCAGATAAAATTACATCTAGCTTTTTACCTTGAAGAGCCCCTAATAATCCGTCAAATCCCATTTCTTTTATCTCTAACTCAACGCCTAAATCTTTAGCTATTTCTTTAGCTATCTCTACATCCATTCCAACTACATTTCCTTTTGTATCTTTTGATTCAAATGGTGGAAAGTCTGGTGAAGTTCCCATAACTAACTTACCATTAGCTTTTATTTGATCTAGTGCACTTTTACCTTGTTCTTCTTTCTTACCACAAGCCATTAACCCCATAGCCATAACGCCTACTAAACTAGCTGCTACAATCTTACTAACTATTCCTTTTTTCATTTATAAATTTCCCCCTTAATTAAAAGCAATCTTCTTTATTTTTTATAAGGATAATTATACAACCTAACTTTATAAATATGCAATAACTTTTTTATAATTTTTTCATAAAAATATTTAACATTTTTCTTAATTTCTAGCATAGACTTTTACTACTATTTTATCTGATTTATAGCTACTAATCTATGAAGTGCCCTCGTGCTCATAATATATTTAATTAAATCTTCTTTTTCTTCTCTGCTTTCATCAACAATAATAACGCCATCAAACTCTAAGCCTTTAGCATAATATGATGGTATTACAACAATTCCACCTTTATATATTATGTCCTCTCTATTGAAAACAACTAAATTATTTTTCTCTTTAAGCTGATTTCCAAGCTCTTTTATACCTTCTGATGTTCTCTTTATAATAGCAATACTATCTATTCCGCTATTTTTCATATCTTCTATTGAGTTATTTATTATTTCAACTATCTCTTCTTTTTTAACATTATACTCTTGAACCTCATCACCTTTTCTTACTAACGGAACTATCTTATCTTCTTTTAAATACCTATTAGCGTATTCCATGATATCTTGAGTAGATCTATAACTTTTATTTAACTTAAATTCTTTTACATCACCAAATACAGTATTTAAATTTAGCATAGCTGGAGTTTCTTCAACTTTTATTAATCTTTGATTTGAATCTCCTAATATAGTAAAGTTATTACACCCAATATATTCTTTTATCGCTTTGAATTGTAATAAAGAGTAGTCTTGAGCTTCGTCGATTACTATATGTTTAATATCCCCTTTATATTTAATTCCCCATAGTTTCACCATTAAATATAAAATTGGAGCTATATCTAAATGAGTTAAATCCTTATTCTCATTTATTTTATTATAAAACTCTACAGGATCTTCAGGATTTATCAATTTCTCTAAATTTTTTCTTGTATTCATAAGTTCTCTAACAATTTCTCTTATTCCATTTTTTCTTCTAAATTCTATATTTACTTCTTCCAAAAACAACTCATCTTTAGATAAATTATTTTTATATTCTTCTATTTCCTTATTTAACTGCCATACTTTTTCATCTCTTTTATTTTTAACCTTAGACATTATTACTCTTTTAACTTTTTCGCTTCTTTTAAATAAGGGCATATATTTAAAATCTTCAGAAATTAACTTGTGTATGTCTTCTTTTTTATATACTACTTCATTAAAATAATAAACATCTTGATATTTAAAGTATTCCTTTTCTGATTTCTCTATTATGTCGTCTATAAAGTGCATAAATTTCTTTGAAGACTTATACTTTATCTCTTCCAAAAAATATTTATCTTCACTTAATACTTTTTCAATAAAGTCTTGGTATTCCATCACTTTAATATCACCCAGTTCATTAAGTGCAAAATTTAAGAAGGTATCTTGTATAACACCCACCTCACCTAAGCTAGGTAATACTTGAGAAATATACTCCATAAATATAAAATTAGGACCTAGTATTAAAACTTTTCCCTCTAATTGTTTTCTAAAATTATATAATAAGTACGCAACTCTATGCAGTGCGATAGTTGTCTTACCACTTCCAGCTACCCCATCTACAAGGATGTTACTACTTCTATCCATTCTTATAATTTCATCTTGTTCTTGTTGGATTGTCATTATTATATCCTGAAGTTTACTGTCAGAATTAGAGCTTAAAACCATTTGTAATATATCATCTTTAACATCTACAGCTGAATCAAATATCCCTTTTAATTCACCTTTTTTTACTATTATCTGTCTTCTACCTAATATGTCAGTATCTATTTCTCCCATTGGAGCTTTATATGCAGCTTTCCCTAGTGTTCCATTATAAAATAGAGATGCTATGGGTGCTCTCCAATCTATAACCACTGCCTCAAGTTCAACTTCACTAGTAACTCCAAATCTACCTATATACATTGTCTCTGGGTATTGCTCATCTTCTTCTATAAAAGTGATTCTTCCAAAGTATGGGGATTCTTGCAAAATAGTAAGTTCTCTTAACTTCCTATCTATACTTTTATAAGCTTCTTCTTTTGCATATCTTTCATGATCAAAAAATTCTATAACAGCATCTTCATCATCTCTATATTCTTCTACAAACTTTTTTCTATACTCTAATATATAATCTGTAATTGCTTTTCTCTTTGCAATTCCTAATAGAATTTCTTTTTTTATAATTTCTAATGTTTCATCTAGTTTTCTTTTTTCAACTAAAAATTCTACTTGTTTTTCTTTATCAAGGTTTAATAGTTTATCTTCCATAATAACATCCTTTCCTAATAGCGACATAAAAGAGTTTCCTACGGAAACTCTTTTATTATCTTAATTATCATCACTAGACTTTATCTCATCACTTTCAACATCATTTTTGATTTCAATAAATTCTATCTTCTCTTCTTTATCCTCTTCTGTTTTAACTGAATTATCTATACTGTTTATAGATTTTGCATATACAGCTTTTTTAGCCTTTTCTCTATCTTGTCTCTCTTTATCTTTTTCTTCTTTTATGGCTCTTAGTTCTGGATATTTTTCAAATATAAACTCCATAAACTCATCCCCCATTAAAGTTTCTTTTTCTAAAAGAGCATTTGATATATCAGCAAGTAATTCTTTATTGTTTTCAAGAAGCTCTATGGCTTTTTTATGGCAAGCTTTTATGATTTTTAAAGTTTCTTCATCAACTCTAGTTAAGGTTTGTTCAGAACAGTTAGCTACACTTCTTCCATCTAGATATCTGTTCCTAACATTTTCTAAAGCCATCATATCAAAAGTTTCAGTCATTCCATATATTGATACCATACTTCTTGCTGATTGAGTAGCCCTCTCTATATCATTTGAAGCTCCAGTAGATATTATATTAAACTCTACTTCTTCAGCAGCTCTACCACCAAGCATAACTGTAATTTGATCTAACATCTCATCTTTAGATACAAGATATTTTTCCTCTTCTGGAAGCTGCATGGTGTATCCTAATGCACCCATAGTTCTTGGCACTATAGTTATCTTATGAACTGGATCGGTGTTTTTTAATAAGGCTGCAACTAAAGCATGCCCAACTTCATGGAAAGCAACAATCTTTTTCTCCATAGGAGAAAGAATTCTGTCTTTCTTTTCCTTACCAGCTATAATTACTTCAACAGCTTCTTCTAAGTCTTCTTGACTAACAACTGCTCTCTTGTGTTTTACTGCTCTTAAAGCTGCCTCATTAACGATATTTGCAAGGTCTGCACCTACTGCTCCTGGAGTTGATTTTGCAATAGCTTCTATATTAACATCGCTAGATAGTTTTACATCTTTTGAATGTACCCTAAGGATTGATTCCCTACCTATTAAGTCTGGCCTATCAACTATTACTCTTCTATCAAATCTTCCTGGTCTTAATAAAGCCTTATCTAAAATCTCAGGTCTATTAGTTGCAGCAAGTATAACTACACCCTTTGAGGAATCAAAACCATCCATTTCAGCAAGAAGCTGATTTAATGTCTGCTCTCTTTCATCATTTCCACTTATATTTCCTTCTCTACTTTTACCAATAGCATCAATTTCATCTATAAATATTATACAAGGTGCTTTTTCTTCTGCTTGCCTAAACAAATCTCTTACTCTAGAAGCTCCCATTCCTACAAACATTTCAACAAAATCTGAACCTGATAAAGAAAAGAATGGTACTTTTGCTTCACCTGCTACAGCTTTAGCTAATAAAGTTTTACCTGTTCCTGGAGGTCCAACTAGTAATGCTCCTTTAGGTAATCTAGCACCTATTTGTGTATATCTTTCTGGCTTATGTAAAAAATCTACTATTTCTTTTAAAGATTCCTTAGCTTCTTCCTGTCCAGCTACATTTTCAAAGGTTATTCCAGTTTCATCCTCGGCATACAGTTTAGCTGTGTTTTTTCCAAAGGACATAACTCCTCCACCCATCTTTTTATCCATTTTGCCAAACATAAGTCTAGATAAAAAGAATAATAAAATAAATGGTCCAACCCAATATAATAGTAAGTCTAATATAGGAAACGCCTCAGGTTGCTTACCTTCATAATCTACTCCAGCTGAATCCAATTCTTCTATGAGTTTATCATCATTAAGTGGTATAACATAAACACTCTTTCCGTAGTATTCACTATCTTTAGTAGGCGTAATCGTAATTATGTTATCTGCAATCACTATTTTTTCTATTTGCTTTTCACTAATCATTTCTTTAAATTCATTATACTTAAGTTTTTTTGTCATTAACGCACTTTTAGAGTAATTTATAGCTACAACAAAAACTAAAGCTATAACCCCATAGATAACGTATTTTAACATCTTATTATTTTTAAACATAAAACATTTCACCTCTTTTTCATTCGTCTACTTTAACATTCCTACTCTATTAAATGGAAATACTCTTACTTGCGCTTTTCCTTTAATTTCATGTCCATCAATATATGGATTCGCCCAATATCTAGCATCAGCAGAATTTGCTCTATTATCTCCTAAAAAGAAATACTTTCCTTCTGGAACAGTAAAACTACCATTATATATTGATGGATTTTTTACATACTCTTCATTAATTTCAGTTCCTTCTACAAATACTTTTCCTTCTTTTATTTCTACCGATTCTCCAGGTAAAGCTATTAATCTCTTAATTAAAGTATCCCCAAGTTCATTAGAATAAAAAACTATTATATCTCCTCTTTGTAACTTTTCTAAATTATATACTTTTGTTACAAATAACTGATCCCCTTTTTCCAATGTTGGTTTCATTGATTCACTTGGTATATATACTTTAAATAAAAGAAATTTATTTATTATTAATGTAGCAATTAAAGCTAGTACTACAGGTAATATCCAGTCAAATAAAAATCCTTTCATCCCCGATACCTTTTTTATCTCTTCTTCTTTAATATTTTCTTCAATATCTTTGACTTCACTAACATTGTCTTCGTTAATATTCTCTTGCATTTACTCCTCCCACATACCTTCCATTAGTTTTTTAATCTCATCTTTTCTCTTAATTGTAGCCTCTTCATCTACATAATATCCATCTTCTCTTTTTAATATAACCTTACCTTCTTTAACAATACCAAAAATATTTGTCAATTCTATATCAACCATCTCTTTTTTTTCAGTTTCGCATACAGCATATCTACCTTCAATCCTATCAACTATATAGATTGATGACATTTTTCCTCCTCCTTAAAAGGTTCTCTTTAATTATATCATATTTAAAATAGTTTTAATGTATGAGTTTTATTTTACCTCTTATAAACAGAAAAAGCTATATAGTTTTATAAATTTTTTGAAAATTAAAAGACGACTAAGTCGTCTTTTATTAATTATATTTCATTTCTAATTAAATCTTCATAGGTTTCTCTTTTACAAATCAATTTTTCATTATTATTTTGAACCATAACTACTGCAGCTCTTGGAGTCTTATTATAGTTATTTGACATTGAATATCCATATGCTCCAGTTGACAATATTGCTAATATATCTCCACTATTAACTTTCTGCATTTCAATAGAATTTAAAAGTATATCTCCTGATTCACAGCATTTACCAGCAATAGCTACTCTTTCTCTATAATCACTTATTACATTGTTAGCCACTAAGCATTCATACTCAGCTCTATATAATGATGGTCTTATATTATCTGTCATCCCACCATCAACAGATACATACTTTCTAATTCCAGGAATCTCTTTTATGGAACCAACAGTATAAATAGTAGTTCCAGCATTACCTACTATGGATCTTCCTGGTTCTATAGTAATTATAGGTCTATCTATATTTAAGTCTTCACATACCTTATCTACTTTATCTAATATAGCTTTGCAATAATCACCAGTTTCTTTAGGACTATCTCCATCAGTATAGAATATACCAAAACCTCCACCTAAATCTAACTCTGGCACAACATATCCTGTTTCTTGTTTGATTTTATATATTAGATTTAGCATTATTTCAGCTGCATCCTCATAAGGTTCTATATCAAAAATTTGTGATCCAATATGGCAATGTACTCCACAAAGTTCAACATTTTGTAGATCTATAGCTTTTCTTACTGCATCCATAATTATATTTCCAACTGGTGCAAAACCAAATTTTGAATCGATTTGACCTGTTTTTATATATTCATGAGTATGTGCTTCTATACCTGGAGTTATTCTTAAATATATTTTTTGCACCTTATTATTTTCTTTAGCTATTCTATCTACTTGTTCCATTTCATAAAGATTGTCTACAACAAATCTTCCAACCCCATAACTTACACCTAAATTAATTTCATCTATAGTTTTATTATTTCCATGAAAATATATTTTTTCTAAAGGAAACCCTGCTCTCTTCGCAGTAAAAAGTTCTCCACCCGATACAACATCAAGATATAAGCTTTCCTCCATAACTAATCTACACATATCTAAAGTTAAAAATGCTTTTCCTGCATAAGCTACTCTATTACCTCTAGCTTCGCATTGAAACTCATTATAATAATCTCTACAATTTGAGCGTATAAGCTCCTCATCCATTATATATAAAGGAGTTCCATATTTTGCTGCTAATGCGCTTGTATTTATTCCTCCGATTGTCAAATGATTGTTTTCTACTTTCATGCTACCAAATAATTTCATTTTTAATTCCCCCTTATTTATTTACCCCAAAAACAAAAGTCACAGAAAAATCTGTGACGGATAGAGTCTCAATATAGGTTCTTGTAAAAGGCAACTATAAATGAATCACCATTGATAATATTACAATCAGCCTACCTTGTAGCTCTCCACATAACGTGACAGTCAGGCACATATTATGTACATGACCAGAGATAAATCCTGCCGGTATTACCTCTTCGGCTGTTGTTCCTTTCTCTAGACATCTTAGCTTGCCGGCTCAATCTAAATACTATTAACTAACAGCACCTCTACCCTAGGTATATATATTCTATATATACTATTCAACTTATTGATACAATGATATCATATTAAATATATTTGTCAACACTTTTTTATGAATTTCTGTACTTATCCATTAAGTCACTCATAATATCTCCACCTAATGGAGGTGTATAAGTTATAGCATTGGCACCAGCTAGTATTGTTTCTCTGATACTTTCTTCTGTAGGTCCTCCTGTTGCTATAACTGGAAATTCAGGATATTGGTCTTTTATTCTCTTAACTATAGCTGCAGTATCTTTACCACCTGATACATTTAGTATAGTGGCTCCTGATTCTATTCTTTCTTCTATGTTTTCATTTTCAGAAACCATAGTAACTATAACAGGTATATCAATAGTGTTTCTAATTTTTTTAATTATTTCATTTGATGTTGGAGCGTTGACAACAACACCCATAGCACCTTTAAACTCTGCATCAAGAGCTAAGTTTACTACTCTTTTCCCTTGAGTTATTCCCCCACCTACACCACAAAAAACAGGCACATCTGCCGCCATAACTAATGCTTGAGTTATTAATGGTTGAGGCGTGAAGGGATATACAGCTATAATCGCATCAGCATTGGTGTTTCTTATTATAGCAACATCAGTTGTAAATAGTAACGACTTAATTCTTTTACCAAATATCTTTATTCCACTACAATTTCTTATAATAGTAGGTACTTCTATTACATGGTTTCTTAGTATGCCTTTTATTTCTGGTACAAATTTAGATTCTTTTATCGACATATGTTTTCCCTCCACAAAGTATTATAAATATATTATAATACTTATAAATATACTAATAAATGGTTTCAACTTCAATTTTATAAATTTTATTTTAAGGGGGTATATATGACCGCAACAAAAAAATTAATAAAAAATTATTCTTATTATTTTCTTCTTTATGGATTGATGATCATAATCCCACTGATTTCTACAGAACTTAATATACTTTATTTAGGATTAAAAAGTATTCTAACTACTCCAGATATCCTTCTAACCGACTATTTAGCCATAGGTGGAATTGGAGCTACCTTCATAAATGTTGGGTTGACTGGTTTATCAATGATAGCTCTTTTAATACACATTGGAGTAAAGCCAAATGGTTCTACTATAATGTCTTTATGGCTAACTACTGGATTTTCTTTTTTTGGAAAAAACATAATAAACATATGGCCAATTATTATAGGGGTTTGGCTATTCTCTAAATACAAAAAAGAACCTTTTCTTAATTATATATTAATAGCTTTACTTGGTACAACATTATCGCCTACTGTAACTCAGCTGAGTTTCACTAGTCAATTTTCTTTTGTTGAAGGTTATGTACTTGGATTTTTATTAGGAATATGTATTGGATTTATTTTACCTCCTATTTCATCCTATTGTTTAAGACTTCACCAAGGATTTAATCTATATAATTTAGGGTTCTCTGGAGGCCTTTTGGCAATGTTTATAATGTCAATTTATAGGTCTTTGGGAATAGACTTTGAAAGCAACCTGATTTTATTTCATGATAGCCACAAATTTTTATCTATAATTGTGATAATGATATGCATATCATTACTACTAATATCATTAACAGGTAATAATAAATATAATATAGTAAACTCCCTAAGGTTAATAAATAAATCTTCTGGAAGACTTGTAAGTGATTATTATTTAATGTATGGAAATCGTGTATATGCAAATATGGGTCTCATGGGGTTGATATCTTTAATTATAGTATTTATACTAGGAGGAGAGTTAAATGGACCTTTGATGGGTGCGATTTTTACAATAATAGGATTTTCAGCTTTTGGTAAACATCCCAAAAACACATTACCCGTTATTTTAGGTGCAACCCTATCGGCTTCTATTAATATACTTGATGTGAACTCACCTCAAATGTTGATTTCTATACTATTTTCTACTTGTTTAGCTCCAATAGCCGGTAACTTTGGTTTCATATATGGAGTAATAGCTGGATTTTTACACGTATTTTTAGTTACTAATATAGGATATGTCCACGGAGGATTAAATTTATATAACAATGGCCTGTCAGGAGGTTTTGTTTGTGTAATTATGCTTCCTCTTATACATGCATTTAAAAAGGAGAATGTAAATGAAAAACACAATTGATAAAAGTATAAAAATGTTAAGTGAGCTAACTGCTTATTTTTATAAATTAGGAGCCACTTCTTTAGATATTGAAACCTGCAATGAAAACAGTATAAAAATAAAAATTAGCGGCAAAACAGATAACTTTACCTCTTCTGATTTAGAAGATATAAATAGAGTTTTAAGTGTTCCTAGATTACATGAAATTGAAGAATATTATTGGGAATTAAATGGTGATTTTCACTCTTCCTCAGAACTTTCGTTATTAGGAATGATGATAGATCATTTTGAAATAAATTATAAAAACAACCTTTTAACTATATCTGTAGAAAGATATAATTAGAAATAAGCAGATAAACATGGTTTTATCTGCTTATTTCACAAGTAAAAGCTTTAGTTCCCTTATATCCTATCTCTTTAAGAACCTTTTTAACAACTTTTTTACCTACTTCATCTTCGCTCATTTCACATAAAGCATCCTCTATTTTGCTCCAATCAATCCATTCAACTTCTGATGATTTATTAATTTCTCCACTTTTATATTTCGCCATATAAGTTAACATTAATAAATCCTTATCCTTAACAAAATCACTACCTAAATACTTTATATCTTCAATTTCTATACCGGTTTCCTCTTTAACTTCCCTATATACAGTGTCTTCAACAGTTTCATTAGTTCCAACATAACCAGAAACCAGTACTTTTGAATTTTTAAAAATGTAACTTTGCTTTAATAGTAGTATTTCATCGTCCTTAACAACAGCTATTACTGCACATGGTTTAGGAGTATCAAAAAACATCATATCATCACTACTACAATAAGGAACCCCACCTTCATCCCAGCTATCTCTTATCTCTAACTTTTTTCCACACAATGGACAAAATTTAAACTTCATTTTTTGTTCCTCCCCATCAAACTAGAACTTCCTCACTGGAGTAAGTTCGAAGAACTAAATCAAAGATTTAGATTCTCACTTTCACTTCCTTAAAAATGCTTATAGAGTCTTCGGTAACCCTACAGTTATATGCCAATATATCTACGCCATTTTCTTTTGCAAATTTAACCGCTTTCCCAAAGTTCTCATCCATTTCATAATTAGGTCTAAAATTATTTACTTCTTCTAATTGAATTAAGAAAAGTATTCCGGCACCTTTCCCTTGTTTTTTAGCTTCCACTAATTCTAATACATGTTTTGTTCCTCTTTCAGTTGGAGCGTCTGGAAACCTTGCTTCACCACTAAATTCTAAAGTAACACCTTTAACCTCTAAGTAGTACTCTTCTCCAAAATCATTACTTAACTTAAAATCAAATCTACTTTTCCCAAATGTTTTTTCTCTCTCAATTAAATTATACACTTTTAGTGAAGGTATGACACCATTTTCTAACGCCTCTCGTACTACTTTATTTGGTACCTGTGAATCTATGCTGATTAATTTATCTTCTTTATAAACAGCCATTAAGTCATACCTTGTTTTTCTACTAGGATTTAACTCTTCTCTAAGTATAACCGTAGCTCCTTCTTTAAGAATTTCTCTACATCTTCCTGTATTAGGAACATGTACAACCTCCTCTTTACCATCAACTAATACATGTGCATTAAATCTATTTGGCCTTTTTATAAACTTTGCCCTTTTAATATTATTTTTAAATATCATTTATTTACCGCCTTTTATTATTATCAACATAATCCACAATACTTTTCCACAGCTCTGTGGATAGTTTTTTTCTTCTATTACTTAAAAATAGCATCTACTTATCTTAGATAAATAGATGGCTATTATGACATTTTATTTATTATACTTTTTCAAAACATCCTCAATTTCCTCTATAGGAATAGGTTTAGAAATATAATAACCTTGAATTAAATCACAGTTATTATTAATCAAATATCTATACTGCTCCACAGATTCTACCCCTTCAGCTACAACTTCTAAATTCATTTGATGCGCTAACTTTATTATTGTACCTACTATGGCATTATCATCTTTTTCACTACATAGTTCATCTACAAAAAGTTTATCGATTTTTAAGGTATCAAATGGGATGTCTTTTAGATAAGTAAGAGATGAATATCCTTTTCCAAAATCATCTAAAGATATTTTTACACCGATCTTCTTTAATTCATTAATTTTAGATATATTTGTTTCTATGGATTCCATTAAAATTGACTCTGTTATCTCTATGTTAATATATCTAGGGTCAACTCCACTTCTTTTTATGATATCATTAACCATATCAATAAAATCTTTTTGAACCAATTGTATTACAGATACATTTACTGCTACACTTATATTTTTTTCGCCTTTATTATGCAAACCTTTAATAAAATAGCATGCATTCTCTAACACCCATCTTCCTATAGGTATTATCAATCCAGTTTTTTCAGCTATACCTATAAATTTAAATGGTGATACAAGTCCTAAGTTTGGATTATTCCATCTAATAAGTGCTTCAAATCCATCTATCTTAGAGTCATATGGATTATATTTAGGCTGATAATGTAATATAAACTCATTGTTCTCAAGAGCTGTTCTTAGATTATCTTCCATAATAACCATTTCCACTATATCATCATTCATCCATTGTTCAAAAAATACATAATTTCTTTTCCCCGACTCTTTAGCCTTATACATTGCAGTATCAGCATTCTTAAATAATTCTTCAAAGCTATCGCCATCCTTAGAATATAATGCAGCCCCAAAGCTTGCAGAAGTAATAATATTTATACCATTTATAACTATACTATTTCTTAGCTCCTCTAACATATTATTAAGATATGACTCAACACTCTGCTTTTCATAAACGTTAGTAATTAAAATTAAAAATTCATCTCCGCCTAGTCTAGCAACAATATCTGATTCTTTGGTACACTTTTTAATTCTATTAGCTATTTCTATTAATAGCTTATCCCCTATAGTATGTCCAAAAGAATCATTAATATTTTTAAAATTATCTAAATCCATAAATATTAGTGCATTGCTATCTGATCTGGTTATAACTTCATTAAAATTATTTACGAACTGAGTTCTATTAGCTAATCCAGTAAGATTATCAAAAAAAGCCATTTGTTTTATTTTTTCTTCATGTATCTTTTTATCATGTATGTCAGAGTGAGAGCCAACGATTCTAAAAGGTTTTCCATTATTATCCCTCATAGATTTTCCTCTAGCATGAATCCATTTATATTCTCCGCTACTAGTAAGTATCCTATAACTACATGAAAAACTATCAGTATAGCCACTTGCTATTTCTTCAATTGAATTTTTAGCTATATAATAATCCTCAGGGTGTACAAGTTCAAACCACTTATCCATATCTACAGTTTTTTCAATAGGTAATTCAAAAATCTTATGCCATCTTTCAGAAAAATATCTTTCCCCTGTCTCTAGATTTATTTCCCATATACCATCATTAGTGGTCTCAAAAATAAGTCTATACATTTCCTCATTTTTCTGAATAACTTCCTTATTCTCCTCAAGCTGCTCATATTGAGTTCTAAGTTCTTCATCTGATGCTGCCAATTCTTCATATAATGCCGATAATTCATAGTTATTCTTCATTAATTTTTTCTCAGCTTTTTTACGACTTATAATATTTATAAGCATAATAAAAACCAGTGATACTAAAAGCAATATTATAGAAATAACTATCCATATTAACTTCTTATATGTTTTATACATACTAGGCTTTTCATTTATTATAATACTTCCAGCTGGCAAATCCTTTTCAGATATGTCATACATCTGCATTACATTATAATCATATATACTTTCAGTAGAATATTCCGAATTTAATGGAATATCATCTGCTTTTTCTCCACTTAATATTCTAGCTGCCATCTTCCCAGCATCCTTACCATGTCCTTCTGCTGTTAGGAGACTTCCTCCCAAAGTTCCATATCCTAAATTCATCTCATAAAGTTGAAATATAGGTCTATGAATTTTTGAACTTAAAAGCTTCGTCATATTTTCAACATCTAAAGTTTTTTCATTTATATCTCTTGTATACGACGAGAGCAGCACTATACTATCTTTATCTATTTCTGGCAAGGTATTATCTAAATCATCTATGGCTATATTGTTTAATTGCACTAAGTTTATATTTCTATCTATTTTATTTAATGCATTTTTTACTTCCTCAAAAGACCCTATTCCAGTTTCTGTATTATCATGTATTAGATAGATATTTTTTGCTTTTGGAATTATATTAAGTGCTGCTTCTATAGTTCCTTTAGGATCTATACTTTCAAATATCCCTGTGATGTTATCCTGCCCCTTTATCATAGGTCTAGCAACATCTTCATACACTCCTGAAAAAATAACTGGCACATCTTTAAACAGTTCATTTCTGTTATTAATTACAAATTCAAGTGCAGAATCATCCGTAGTTATTATTTCATCTATATCCATTTTGCCATACTTATATTTTATAAGTTCTTTAAATAATTCTATATTACGTTCCTCGGGATAGTTCTTCCAATCCATATATTCTATATGAATATTAACCTCCGGTACATAATCTTTTATTTGCTCTACTATCCCGTCTACTTCATTATTAGTCCATGAATATGCTGAATCATATGAGTTTAGAATTAATACTCTTTTATCTTTAATTTCTTGTGAGTGTACAGTTTCAGGATATATTAATAAATTTAATAAGAATGTAATAACCATTATCTCTTTAATAAATGTTTTAATGTACCTTTTATTTTTACATAAATATCTGTCCCTAAACACCCTATCACCCCACCAAAAATGTCTTTTTATTCTTTTTCTACAAATTTCTTTATTAACATTATAATATATTGGAAAACCATTGTCTATTAAGGATAGTTATTTAAGTCATTTAAATATTTAGTATATAAATTTTTAACACAAAAAACCACTCTTTAATGAGTGGTGTAAATTCTTATTAATAAAATTATTACATATATATAAACTCCTTATATCTGCAGCTATAGGGAGTTATATAGATTATGGTGACCCCTAGGGGAATCGAACCCCTGTTACCACCGTGAGAGGGTGGTGTCTTGACCGCTTGACCAAGGGGCCATAAAATTTGGCGACTTCCTACTCTCCCACACAGTCTCCCGTGCAGTACCATCGGCGTAATAAAGCTTAACAATCCTGTTCGGAATGGGAAGGTGTGTTACCTTTATGCCATTATCACCAAATATAAGCAGACATTCAAAATTTCACATTTTGTATGGTCGCTTATCCTAACAGCTACGCTGAAAGGACTTAGGAAAGAATTTTATTCTTTCAAAATTGCACATAAGTGAGGGTCTAAATCTATGATTTAGTTCCCCGAACTTACTCATTAGCTTTAGCTAAGGAGTTTCCTTTAATAATATTATTATATATTCCAGTTAACTATTGGTCAAGCCCTCGATCTATTAGTATGAGTCAGCTAAATATGTTACCACACTTACACCTCTCACCTATCAACCTTGTGTTCTTCAAGGGATCTTACTAGATTACTCTATGGGAAATCTTATCTTGAGGTGGGCTTCACGCTTAGATGCCTTCAGCGTTTATCCCTTCCCGACTTAGCTACCCAGCTATGCTCCTGGCGGAACAACTGGTACACCAGAGGTCAGTCCATCCCGGTCCTCTCGTACTAAGGACAGCTCCTCTCAAATTTCCTACGCCCGCG
>NZ_FQXU01000005.1 GCF_900130055.1 Clostridium intestinale DSM 6191 | reverse complement strand
TCTGATGATTGCTCATCTATAGTAGTTAATACCGCACAAGTATCACAGTCAAATCCATATTTTGCTCTATCGTAACCTATTTCTCTAATAGTTTGTCTAACTACCTTAGGAATATCCACATAACATTTAGTTGATATTTCCCCCATTACCATTACCATTCCAGTTGTAACTGCTGTCTCACATGCTACTCTAGCATTTGGATCTTGTTCAAATATAGCATCTAAAACTGAATCTGATATTTGATCACAGATTTTATCTGGATGTCCTTCTGTAACTGATTCAGATGTAAATAATCTTTTCATTTCTTCCTCCTAAAATTTCATATATTTAAATTTTATTTCGTCTAAGCTATGTATTTATTATTAAATTAAAACATTAATATTTCATTGCTAATAATCTTAAGAATTCTTAACATTTAAGATATTTACAAGATAAAAAGTAATATAGATAAAACACTTGTTGCTACTGGGATTTATAAAAAAGATAAAATCTTTAAAAGGCTAAATTGAATAATTTTAATTCAACTTAGCCTTTTAAAGTTTTATTGCTTCTACATCTTAAATAAAGTCCATTTACAGGTTTGGAGTTCATATTTTAATTCATAAATTTTATTTATTTTATCAATCATACTTTGACATCTAAAAACTAGCATGGGATTTCCAGCTAGTTTTTCTTTTTCTTTAAAAATTACTTTATCTACTTTAATTATGGTAGTAGATTGGTCCTCATTTTTCATTCTAAATCTTATAGGACTAGGCTCACCAGCTTCAGTAAACCAGGCAATTACATCGATGGATTTAGCTATAACTTTCACTTAATACCAGCTCCTCATAATAAATTAGACATAACTAAATATTCATCTTCTCCTACTCCACCAGACATGTTTTTAACTCCTGATTTTATGAAGGATGAACGCACTATTGATTTCTGTCCGTATTTTAGCCTAATTTTGTCTATTACCTTATCTAAGTCACGCATCTTATCTACATTTCTAGAATCTAAAATGTCATATTGATAAAATGCATTTGTAGATAAATCCGTAACATGAACACCTACATGACGCACATGTTCTCCCTTCCATGATTCATTAAATAGTTCTGATGCAGTTTCTGCAATCTTTTGTGTTGAATCAGTTGGGCAAACTAATTTTCTTTGGTGAGAATAGTTTGTGAAATCGCTACTTCTTATAGAAATAGAAATAACCTTACAGTAGTTTTCAGACTTTCTAAGCCTCTCTCCAACCATCTCTGCAAGAGATAAAATTATCAACTGAATAGTTTCTCTATCTCTAACATCATAAGGTATAGTAGTAGAGTTTCCTATCCCCTTCATATCAATATTTTTATCTGCTTTTACCTCAGAATCATCTATTCCATTTGCATAGTTCCATATAAGTCTGCCATGACTCTTGAGGTGATAAGTTAAAAGACTAAGATCATAATTTGCAAGTTCCCCTATAGTATAGATATTTAATTTATGGAGTTTAGGTAGTGTAGCTCTTCCTACCATAAATAAATCTTCCACAGGTAGTTTCCACATCTTATTCTTTATTTCATGTGGAAATAGTGTGTGTATTTTATCTGGTTTTTGAAAATCCGAGGCCACTTTAGCTAAAAGTTTGTTGTTTGATATACCTATATTTACAGTAAATCCTAATTCTTTTTTAATTCTGGTTCCTATTTCCTCAGCAAGCTTTATTGGATCAGGATATAAGTTCTCCATATTGCTAAAGTCAAGAAAACTTTCATCTACTGAAAAACGTTGTATCTTATTAGTGTATTCTTGTAATATTTCATTTAAGGCATTACTGCACTGCATATAAAGCTCATAACGAGGTGGAACTACCAACAAGCCCGGGCACTTTTGTCTTGCATTATAAAGAGTTTCACCAGTTGTCACCTTAAACTTCTTAGCTGGGATAGATTTTGCTAGTACTATTCCATGTCTACTTTGCTCACTTCCACCAACTACACTACATATATTCCTTAAATCAACTTTATCTCCATGCTGCAAGCGATAAACAGCCTCCCATGAAAGATAAGCACTATTAACATCTATATGAAATATTAATCTTTTATTCCCATTCATCTTTCACTACTCCTCTATTACCAATATTAATGAAATTAATATTATTATATCGAACTAACGTTCTCATGTAAAGGGGGGTGTTTTTGTCAAACCCATAAAACATTAATAATATTTCTATTTTATTGAACTATAATAAAATAACAACAATAAACTATTAATATATTAAACATAATAGGTGAACCGCATGTATGTATCAATTCCAGATGTTTTTTATGTTCCTGTTAGTCGTTTACTAAATAATAAAAATCTATTTACCCCTAATCAAAACATCCCTAGGCAAATATTAATAGGAGTTTCCCTTCCTAATCAAAGAGAAGATAGATGGATTAGGGACGCTGCTGCCATGAAAAAAGAAGCTGATGCTCAAGGAGCTACTTTAGAAATAAAATATTTTGATTTTGACCCAGTTAAACAGGCTCAACAAGTTGCTACTATGATAACTGAACAAGTTAGTATAATAATTATTGTCCCAATAGATGAGGAAAGTACTAAACAACTAGTTAAGGATGCTCATGCTGTAGGAATAAAAGTGATTTCCTATGAGGCAATTGCAATAAATTCCGATATAAATTTTTTTATAGGTTTTAACAATATAAGAGTGGGAGAACTTCAAGGAAAGTACCTTACAACATATGTTCCAAAAGGAAATTACATTCTTTTATCTGGATCACCTAAAGGAGAGCTGTTCAAAGAAGGGGCTATGGAATATATAACTCCTTTAGTCCTAAATAGATCAGTAAAAATAATAGCAGATAAGGTAATTGAAGGATGGATTCCTATAGATGCATACACAATTGTATCTGATATTCTAAATAATGTTTCCGATAAAATAGATGGTGTTTTAGCTCCAAATGATGCAACTGCTGGAGCAGTAATATCTGCTTTAAGTGAACATGGTTTAGCTGGAAAAACGGCTGTAACCGGTCAAGATGCTGACCTAGCTGCAATTAAAAGAATAGTTTATGGAACTCAATTAATGACTGTGTTTAAGGACAGTAGAGAACTTGCTAAAACAGCTGTTGATACAGCTATTAGATTAGTTAATGGAAGTGTAATTGATGTAACTAATGATATTAATAATGGATTAAAGGACGTTCCCTCAATCCTAGTTAATCCAATAGCAGTTGATAAAAGTAATATAGATAAAACCCTTGTTGCTACTGGGATTTATAAAAAAGATGAAATCTTTAACAGGCTAAATTGAATATATTTTAATTCAAATTAGCCTGTTAGTATTTTTTACTTCTTTATTAAAACTATTGGTGAATAACTTTTTCAAATCTAAAAAAATCTTCTCCTCCTGGCAATTCTTCATCTTCTGATTCATGTGAACCTAGATGATTTTTATTTAGATATTCTACTATTTTAAATCCACATTTATTTACATAGAAGTGGATATTACGTTTCTCAAAATATGGTGTATGAGTTTCCCAAACCTTTGTTTCAGGATGGTTTTCTTCGATGGCTTTCCAAGCCCTATAGCCAATCCCATTACTATGGGCATCTATATTAATAAAAAGTAGATCTAAAGAATTGTGTTGTGTTTCTTTATCTATAACAACTACAGTTCCCCCAACCTTTTTTCCATCTGATAATATATGATAAACAATGGCTCCTTTAGCATTAAAAGATTCTTCTATAGTTTTATCTGAAGGGATAGACTTATCTGAATCATCCCCAAATTCTTTAACTACTGCATAAGTAAATGATTCTTGTAGCTCTTTTTTAAATTTCTGTAATTCCTCTTTTTTAGCTATGGTTAGTGTAACTATATTTTCTTTTTTAGTTTCTATCATAAATTCTCCTCCTATAATTGTTACATATATGTTATCAAAACTACTTTTCTTTTACAATATATCCTCTAATGACTATACTTCTTCTGCTTCAGTCCCTGAAAGTTTTTCTATAATCTTATCTTTATATACCACACCCAAAATAAATAATACTACTGCTATAATTGAAATTACTATTATTGAGGTATAGTTCTCATAATGTATATTAGCACCTATTACTACTGGAGCAGCTATTGATGGTAACCTCCCTACCAGTAAAATCACAAAAAACTTGATTGGTTTTATTGGTGTTAATCCTGCTAGATATATCAAAAAATCCTTTGGTAATCCTGGAATAATAAAAAACACAAATAAGGTAACAGTAAACTTTTTGCTATCCATAATATCAAAAAGCCATTTATATTTTTCCTTATCTATTCGTTTTTCTACATAGGAGGCACCTATAAATCTTGTAAAGTAAAAAATCATAACTGACCCAATCATCATTCCTATAACTGAATAAAGTAATCCTAAAGGGACACCATATACATAACCTCCAGCAAGCTGAATTGCTTCTCCTGGAATTGGTGCAATGACAGTTTGTACTATTTGAAAAAATATAATTAAAAAAGCCCCAAACTTCCCTGTAGAAATTATATAATCTCTAAACTTATCAAGTGATGTAGTTAATTCAATAAGCTGTGGTAAATATCTAAATGTTAATATTACAACTATAATCCCTAAAATTATCAAGGCTATTTTCCCTAATAATATTTTTTTTGTTTTTTCCATAACTATCTCCTTCTTCATCTATGCTTTGACTTGATATTCTAAAGTTTAGCTTTAACATCTTAAGATTTAGGTATATCAAATCTTAAGAAATCTTAAGTAGCTTTAAATGTATAGATTTAAGATATTTTGAGATATATACTAATAACATGCGGAGGTGATCAATGCATTATGAAAAATATTTTAATTGCAGATGATAATGAAGATATAAGAGAAATAGTCAGAGTTTTATTGGAAAGTGAAGGATACAATGTAGTTGAGGCAGTAGATGGAGAGGATGCTATAAACAAAGTGGATGATGAAATTGATTTAATAATCCTTGATGTTGTAATGCCCAAAAAGACTGGCTTTAAAGCATGTATAGATATTAGAGAAAAAACAAGTGCTCCTATTTTATTTTTAACTGCCAAGTCCCAAGATTCTGATAAATATATGGCTTTTTCAGCTGGAAGTGATGATTATCTATCCAAACCATTTTCATATACAGAATTAGTATCGAGAGTTAAAGCCTTACTTAGAAGATATTACGTATATAAAGGAAAAGAGGTAAAAGATACGGATAATTCAATAAGTATTAACGGCTTAATAATAAATACAAGTTCAAATGAAGCTTCAGTAAATGGAAAAGAGCTTATTTTGACAGAGATAGAATACAATATTCTTTTATTAATGGCACAAAATCGAAAAAAAATCTTTTCAGCTCAAAACCTTTATGAAAGCATCTGGAGAGAGCCTTACTTCTATTCATGTAATAATACAGTTATGGTTCATATAAGAAACTTAAGAAGTAAATTAGAAGAAGATCCACAAAATCCTGAATATATTAAAACAGTTTGGGGAAAGGGGTATCGAATTGAGTAGAAAAGCTTTCTTTACTAAGTTAGAAGTAAAATTAATACTATCATTAATCTTTTCGTTTATAGTATCTATTTTAATCTTTTTCTTAATAAATAACCTTGGTGAAAAATTATTAAACAACTATTTTAATAAAACATCATTTTTATTAGATAAAAAAAAGCAAGCTATATCAGAATTTAAAGACTATGTTTCAGATAATAAGCTATCTATAAATGATTATGATTCTCTAAAAAACTGGGCTGGTAATGAAAAGTATGTAGACATATATCTTTATAAGGATAATAACCTAGTTTATACTTCTAACTTAACTAGCGAAGTAACAAATTATGAACAATACAAGGAAGCTCCTATATTTCCTACTAATGTTCTTGTTGATATTCCTTTTATTGATGGTAATGCTAAACTACATATGGAGTGTTTTTTTGAGTATAAATACTACTATATATTAATATTCTTTTCAGTCTTTATATCAGCGCTACTTTTCATAATACTTATGCTATTTTTTATTAATAAGAAGATAGGCTATATAGGTCAGCTTGAAAAGGAAATAAAAATATTAGAATGTGGAGATTTAAATTATAACATCTCTATAAAAAGTAATGATGAACTTTCATCCTTAGCTCAAAGTATTGATGATATGAGAAAGTCTTTTATAGAAAAGCTAGAAAGCGAAAATGAAGCAAGACTTGCTAATAGTGAATTAATAACTGCTCTATCTCATGACCTTAGAACTCCTCTTACAGCATTAGTTGGATATCTAGATATTATAGAATACAAAAAATATAAAACTAATGAAGCCTTTAATCAATATATTCATAATAGTAGAGAAAAGGCATATCAAATAAAATATTTATCTGACAAATTATTTGAGTATTTTACAGTCTTCAATACCAGCGATGACTTAAAATTAGAAATTTTTAATGGAAATGAACTGTTTGAACAGTTAATTCAAGAACAAATTTTAACCTTAGGCAATAGCGGTTTTAACTTTAATGTTGATTCCTGTGATAGGCTGTTTTTTGTAGAACTTAATTTAATATCAATTCGTAGAGTTTTTGATAACATTTTTTCTAATATATCTAAATATGCTGATACTTCTAAAGAAGTTAATATTAAATACTATATAGAAAATGAAAAAATAGTTATTACCGTAGAAAATAAAATAGATACTCTAAAAAGAGTTGATAGTACTAGTATAGGACTTAAAAACTGCAAAAAAATTATAGCCCTCCATAAAGGAGAATTTCACACCTTAAAAACAGATGATACATTTTTAGTTAAGTTGATTTTAAAAACTTCTCCAACTTTAAATTATATTTAGGAAGTAATTTATAAAAGCACCCTTTATTTTAATGCCTGTACATTATACCAGAATATATGTTCCCAGTCATTAAAATAAAGATTGCTATGCTAATATGTAAATATTAATAGGAGTTTCCCTTCCTAATCAACTAGTGACAGATGCTCATGCTGTAGGAATAAAAGTGATTTCCTATGAGACAATTACAACAAATTCCTATATAGTTTTTTTATAGGCTTTAACAATATAAGGGTGGGAGAACTTCTTTTAATATACTAGCTCCTATTTGTTTTTCTAGCCCACCTTTATAGTCTATATCATACTTCTTCGAGTAAACTCGAAGTCAAGTGTTTAAATGAATCAATTATATTATTAAGACCTTACTCTAAGGACTTATTCGCTTCTTTATCATTATTATCACTACAACAACTTCCTTTTTTATCCCCACCAAACATCATTGGTATCATTCCAATCATCATTAAAGGACATATAAACGGGATTATTCCGGAAACAAATACTCCTGCTCTTGGACTTAATCTAGATATAAGCGGTAAGAATGATAAGATAATTATAGGTAATCCACAACAAAGTGCCATGTGAAGCATATGTTTTAATGGGCTATGGTTGTGTTTGCCTTTTCTTTTATTACTTTTATTAAAATTCATGTATACCCCTCCATTATGATTTCTAAATAGCTAAAATCATCTATATTATAGTTACATTTTAAATTACCTATATAAAGATATTATGAAGAAATATCTTTTAAATCAAATATATTCTATTAATTTAGTACTACTTAAGTAAATCTAGTACAGATTTAAAATGATTGTGCATCTATGGCCTCCTCTTCAACACCTTCAATTGTAACTATAATGTTATTAGGCAAGCATACAATACTTTGATAAATTTTATCAATCCACCCTGTATCTGAACAAATAGAGTTAGGACAAATTTCTTTACTCATTTCTAACATTCTTACTTTACCATCTTTAACTTCAATATATCCTGTATTATTATTAAAATCAATCTGGTATGTTATGCTTTCGCTAGATTGATTTAATGGAACTTTTTTTACTATTTTATTGTCTATATTAATAATAATATCACCACTTTTCTTATCTCCTTTTACAACCATGAAAATTCCTAATGGTAAAAAACTTAGTATTAAAAGTGCTCCTATAATTATCAGATCCAATATTTTAACTTCTAAAATCTTCATATTTATTTCCTTTCAACCCTTTTGCCTACTTTAAACCTTAATTCTCTTAACTCTAGTTTATTAACATTAAATAAAAAGAGTTTTGATAAAAAGTAAATTATTATCAAAACTCTTAATTCTATACTATATCTCTTCTATTCCCACTACCTCATATCCTGCATCATCAATTGCAAATTTTATATCTTCATCATTTATATCTTTAGATGCTTCTAGTATAGCTGTTTTATCATCTAAAGTAACATTTACGCTACTTACTCCCTCTAACTCCATTAATGCCTCTTTGACATGATTAACACAATGCCCACAACTCATTCCTTCAACTAATATCTTCTTTTTCATTTTAATTCCTCCTAATTTTTTTAATATTTTAATAATTATCTAGCTGGTTTAAATCTTTTTAATCTTAATGCATTTAGTAAAACTGAAACTGAACTAAAACTCATAGCAGCAGCAGCTATAATTGGATTTAGCAGTGGTCCTCCAAATATATATAATATTCCCATAGCTACTGGTATACCTAACGTATTATATCCAAATGCCCAAAATAGATTTTGCTTAATATTTGATATTGTTTTCTTACTTAATTGAATTGCTGTTGGTACATCCATAAGATCACTTCTCATAAGTACAATATCTGCTGACTCCATAGCGACATCTGTTCCTGAACCAATTGCTATTCCAATATCTGCTTGTGCTAGTGCAGGTGCATCATTTATTCCGTCTCCAACCATAGCTACTTTTTTACCTTCAGCTTGAAGTTTTTTAACCTCATTTGCCTTATCTTGAGGAAGAACTTCTGCTAAAATTCTATCAATACCAACTTGTTTTGCTATAGCTTCAGCAGTTCGTTTATTATCTCCAGTTATCATAGCTACTTCAATTCCCATATCATGAAGTTTTTCGATTGCCCTTTTACTATTTTCTTTAACAGTGTCTGCAACTGCAATTATACCTGCTATTTTATCATCAATAGATATATACATCGGAGTTTTACCTTCACTTGCTAATCTATGTGAAGTTTCCTCTAAATCTTCTAATGATATATCACTCTCAATCATAAGCTTTCTATTTCCAAGTAAAATTACTTTACCATCTATCTTAACTTCTATACCATGTCCCGGATTTGCTTTAAAGAAATCAAGCTTCAAAATCTTTAATCCTTTTTCTTCAGCATCCTTTACTATAGCTTCACCTAATGGATGTTCTGAACCCTTTTCTGCTGATGCTGCTAATTGTAGCAATTTATTTTCATCTATTCCATTTGAAACAACTATATCTGTAACCTTTGGCTTTCCTTCTGTTATTGTACCTGTTTTATCAAATACTATTGTTTTTATCTTATGTGCAGTTTCTAGAGCTACACCGCTTTTTATAAGAACTCCATATTCGGCACCTTTTCCTGTTCCAACCATAATAGCCGTTGGCGTTGCTAATCCTAAAGCACAAGGGCAAGCTATAACAAGTACAGATATAAATATAGTCAATGCAAATATTCCTGTTTCCCCACCAATAAAGTACCAAGCCAATGATGCTACTATAGAAATCGTAATAACAACAGGAACAAAGTATCCTGAGATAATATCTGCCAATTTTGCAATTGGAGCTTTAGACCCTTGAGCATCTTCTACTAATTTAATAATCTGTGCTAATGCTGTATCTTTACCTACTCTTGTAGCCTTATATTTTATAGTACCATTTTTATTTATACTAGCACCTATTATTTTATCTCCAATATTCTTTTCTACTGGAATACTCTCTCCAGTGAGCATAGATTCATCAACTGAAGTAATTCCCTCTACAACTTCACCATCTACAGGCATTTTCTCCCCTGGCTTAACTACTATAATATCTCCTACTTCTACTTCATCTATAGGGGTTTCTATTTCCTTACCATCTTTAATGATTATTGCTGTTTTAGGCGCAAGTCCCATAAGTTTTTTTATAGCTTCAGAAGTTTTTCCTTTAGTTACAGCTTCAAGATATTTCCCTAACAAAATCAGTGTTATAATAACACCAGCTGCTTCAAAATATAAATCATAGGCGTAATCAACATTTCCTCTATAAATCTGTACAATTGCAAATATTCCGTATAAGAATGCGGCAGATGTACCTATTGCAATAAGAGAATCCATATTAGGACTTCTTCTAAATAAGGATTTATATCCTACTGTAAAGAATTTATATCCTGCAACCATAACTGGAAGAACTAATATTAGTTGTACTATACCGAAATTTCTAGCATTATGCATAGGATCTATAATCTCAGGAAGCTTGAATCCTAGAGGTTCTCCAAACATATGACCCATAGTTATAATCAATAGTGGTATTGTAAAGACTGCAGAAACAATAAACTTCTTCCACAAGAGTTTTATTTCTTTTTCTTTTCTTTCTTTATCTATATCTATAGTAGTACTTTCTTCCTCTAAAGCTTTATAACCTGCTTTTTCAATAGCTTTTTTTATGTCTGAAATCCTAACTGAAGAAGCTTCATAACTTATATTTAATTTCTCTGTTGCAAAATTTACATTAGACTCAATTACTCCCTCAAGTTTTTTTGTAACTTTTTCAATATTTTTTGCACAAGCTGCGCAGGTCATTCCCTCTATTTTTAATGTTTTAGTACTAGATTCAATTATAGCTTTATACCCTGCTTTTTCCACAGCTGATTGGATATCAGCTATAGCTACCTTAGTCTCATCAAAATGAACACTAAGCTTTTCTGTTGCAAAATTTACATTTGCTTCAGTAACACCTTGAAGCTTTTTAGATGCTCTTTCAACTGCTTTTGCACATGCTGCGCAGGTCATTCCCTCTATTTTTAATGACTTTATTGCCATATAAATTTCCTCCTTACAAATCTTATAATACTTACTTATCTGTTATCTTAGATAAAATACCTATTATCTCATCTATTTTCTCTTCACCATTACTTTTATTTATGGAATCTTTTACGCAATGATGTATGTGCTGTTTCAAAATCAACATATTAGCTTTTTTTAAAAGAGCTTGCGCTGCAATAATTTGGTTTGATATATCCACACAATATCTTTCATCTTCTATCATTTTAATTATTCCTTCAATTTGCCCCTTAGAAGTTCTTAATGCCATCAAAGCTTTATTCTTATCTTGATTCATTATTCTACTCCTTCCAATGTATGTCTATCGAGTTTTTTCCTTATGATTACATGCACTAACTCGACTACTTCTCTCAAACTTACCTACTCCACTCCCCAGGGGTGTTGTAAATATAAAAAAATTTACTCTCTCAATCCCATATTTTATAAAAATAATTTGTATTTACTTTTTCCCTTGTATTTTTCATATTACTACAACTCCTTCAAAAAAATTTTAACCACAGCTATATAATAAATAATTCTTATGAAGAATATATGAAGAGATTTTTTACCTTCATATAACTTACATAATTATTTTATATATTTTACTTATAACTTAAAATATATGACATATTTATTGGAGGATTTTATGAGTATTAAAAGAGAAAGACTTAAAGTCTATGATATGACTTGTACATCGTGTGAAACCAGAGTTGAAAGGTCTATAAAAAAATTAAATGGAGTGTTGAACGTCAAAGCAAATTATACTAGACAATCTGCTATAGTTGAATATGATGAAGATTTATGTTCAATAAGAAAAATTAAAACAGCTATAGTAAATGCTGGTTATAGTACTGAGAAATCTAATGGTTATAAGATTATTGGACTTCTTATTATAGTGACTGCCATTGTACTACTTGGATTAAATACTAGTGGTTTTGATATGGATTCAAAACTTAGTAATGCATCTTATGCAGTGCTTTTCATAGTTGGTATTTTTACTTCTATTCACTGTGTAGGTATGTGTGGTGGTATAATGCTTTCACAAAGCTTATTAAAAGAAAGTAAAAACAAATTTCAGTCTATGCAACCAGCAATGCTATATAATCTAGGAAGAGTTATATCTTACACTATTTTAGGTGGTATAGTCGGTGCTATCGGATCAGTATTTTCTCTTTCAATTATGACTAAAGCAGCTCTTCAAATATTCGCTGGAGTATTTATGGTTATGATGGGGTTTAATATGGCTGGATTTAGCATATTCAGAAGATTTAACATTAAGTTACCTAGCTTTGCATGTAATAATAAGAGTAAAAACAAAACTCCATTTTTAGTAGGTCTTTTAAATGGACTTATGCCTTGTGGTCCACTTCAAACTATGCAACTTTTCGCTTTAGGTACAGGCAGTGCCGTAAAAGGTGCCTTATCTATGTTTGTATTTTCTTTAGGTACAGTTCCACTGATGCTGACATTCGGTGCAATATCAGGACTTCTAAGTAAAAGTTACACGAAAAAAATACTAAAATTCAGTGGAATTCTTATAGTAGTTCTTGGTCTTATTATGGGAAACCGTGGATTATCACTAGCTGGCATAAGTATTAACCCATTGAATTTAATATCATCAAAGATTGAAGAAATTAAAACTACTAACGGAGATGTTAGTTCATCTACCAATAACAAAAGCTCTGCATCTTCAGACTCCTCAAATAAAGCAACTCTAGAAAACGGAGTTCAGATTTTAAAAATGACTGCTAGTAGTAGAGGCTATACTCCAAGTGTATCCTATATTGAAAAAGGGACTCCTGTTAAGTTAATTGTTGATGGAAAACAGCTTAATTCTTGTAATAGCACCCTAGTGATTCCGTCCTTAAATAAACAATTAAAACTTAAAAGTGGAGAAAATATATTAGAATTTACTCCTGGAACTAAGGATATTAAGTTTAGTTGTTGGATGGGTATGATTGGTGGAACTATAAAGGTGGTAGATGATCTTGATTCTATATCTGGAACCAGTGGAGACTCCTCTGGTGATACTTCATCTGAATCTGCTTCACAAGAGATAAAGACAAGTATCTACGGGAATGATATAAGCAAGGTATCTACTGATAGATTAGTAAAAAAAGCTCAAACATCTAATAAAAATCAAGAGATAACAATAAAGGGAATTGGATATGAGATCGATCCACTTATTATTGTAATTAATAAAGGTATTAGCACAAATCTTTCGCTAGATTTGAATTCTTTTGATAACCCTGAAAGTGACTTTTTCATAAAAGATATGTATACAGGTGACCTCGTTAAAGAATTTACAGGAAAAAAAGGAGTTATTGAATTAAAATTCACTATAGATAGCTCTGGTCCATATGGAATATTCTATGATGGTCAATTACTTGGATTAATCGAATCTGTAACTGACCTGAATTCTGCAAATCTAGAGGAAATCAGAAATAAATACATTAAGTAAATCTTATTACCACTTTATACAAATTACTTACAGTTTATGTTATTCTATATAATATCATGATGTAGATTACGTAGGCATAAACAATGTCTGAATATATTATATAATTACCTATAAAGATTAATGATTATTAAAAAAGAAGCATCTCAAACTACAATAAGATGCTTCTTCTATTTATACATTAGGATTTTCTATAGATAAATTTATATTTTTTTGTTCCATCCAAACTATCCAAAATATAAAGTTTTCATTCTACATAACTCTTCTAGCCGCATAGAATGACCAAATTTTTGAAACCTTCACTACATCGCCTGTTTGAGGTGCATGTATTATTTGCCCTCCTCCTACATATATGCCCATATGTCCCGGACTCGTAAACACTAAGTCTCCTGGTTGTAGATCAGAATAGTTCACAGGAACTCAATCATTTATTTGTGTAAATGTAGTTCTAGATAAAGATATGCCTACTTGTTTAAAAACATACTGTGTAAATCCAGAACAATCAAATACATTTGGACCAGTGGCTCCATAAACATATTTAGAGCCTAGTTTACTATAAGCTATGGAAAGCAAAGTTGAACTTGATGCTGAACCAGTCGCAGGTGCAACACTCCCTCCCCTGCTTAATGTAGTCACTGGTGCTTGTTTTTGCTGAACTAAAGTTTTGGCTTTTTCAATTAAGTTTACTAACTCACCATCAATCTCTGAACTCTTAACATTCTTTCTTAACTCTCTTAAAGTTGAAATCGCATTATTTAAATCATTAACTGTACTGCCAGAATTATTAATTATAGTTTCAAATGGCTTATATAATTCTCTCTCTGTTGTTGCTAAATCTGTGGCAAATTTTTCATACTCCTTTTTAGCTTGATTTATGTATACCATTTGTTCCTCTTTTTTCTTATTTAGCTCATCTAATTTAACCTTATTATCTTTGTTTAATAATTCAATTTCTTGAATATTACCTTCTAAGTTGGATATATGGTCATTATACTCTTTTTGTTTATCCTCAAGATCACCTATAATTTGTTTATCTAAGCTCATTACCTTTCCAACTGCTTGAGCTTTAGCAATTAAATCACCTAAACTATTAGAACTTAATAAAATTCCAATATAACTTGCTTGTCCGCCAGATTTATAAAGCACTCGCATTCTTAATCCAAAGATTTCCTCTTTTTCTTCTAATTCTTTTTTTGTTTCTTGTATTTGTTTCTTAATGCTTTCTATTTGATTATTTGCATCTGCAATCCTCGTAAGATTTTCCTCTACAGCTATAGCTATTGGCTGTATTTGCATGTCTAGCTCGTCTACTTTATTTTGTAGTTCCGCATACTTACTTTCAGCTTCTGATACCTTTTCGCCCTTTTCATTAAGTACTTGCTGCTGTTCTTCTGTTAAAGGTTCAGCAAATACTTGTACACCTGTTCCAAATAATAGTGAAACAATAAGTAAAGCTGATATTGCTTTTTTCTTCATAACATCACAGTATTACTATATTAACTCAGTAATACCCTTCCTCCCCTCAATTGTTTATTAAATTATCTGCAACAATAATTTTATTATGAGTTTACTATTTTTATATGAAGATATAATGAAGACATACTTAATTTATCGAATGTTTTATTACCATTCCCTTTACTAATACTCTGAGTCTATTATTATGCCTCTACTACTAATTCTTTCCTATACAAAAAAGAGATTTGCCATACTAATTTACTTAGCATGACATATCTCTTTTCTTATATTTTCTTTATTTAACCAAAGAAAATATTATGTATATAAGTAACAGACCTATAAAAAAGTCCTCTGCTCCACCTGTTTTAAATAATTTAAAACCATAATGTTTTTTCTTAAGGGGATATAAAAATGGAACACCAGCCTTGGTTAAGGAATCTAAAAATAAATGGGTAAAATAATTTACTCCCCATAAGATTCCTAACTGTTCATTAAAGGTATAAAGAAAATAAGAGCTTATCCCAAGTGCCAATAATGAATGTGTAAGGGTTCTGTGTTTTATTCCAAGGTATATATCCCAATCTGGGGCTATGGATCCTACTAATGCTATTGGAACTATTAGCATATTATCTTTTGTGACGAGTGTAATTGTAGTTGCAATTCCCATAGCCAAATGAGTTCTTTTTAGCATATCTAAACACACCCTTTATTTTAATGCCTGTACATTATACCAGAATATACGTTCCCTGTCATTAAAATAAAGATTTCTATGCTAATATGTAAATATTCTATCTAATAAAATCATTCCCTGAAGATATCCCCCCTGCAATATTATAAAGACTATCTTAGAGCAGACTATACCAATTATCATTCCTGCTATTACATCTGTTGGGTAATGGACATATAAATAAATTCTTGATAAAGCTATTAAGAAAGCTATAGCTAAAAATATTATTCTAAACTGCACAAAATACGCTGATAAAACTTCTGCAACAGCAAATGATGATAAGGTATGCCCTGATGGAAAAGAATATGATAAAGGCTTGTCAATTAATAAGTGCATACTCTCCTTATAACTACATGGTCGTGCTCTTCTAACTATATGTTTTATAATTCCTTCTCCAACTAAAGTACTGATAATCAAAGTTAATAGAACTACTTCTCCAATTAATCTACGCTCTTCATTTATCATCAAAACCCCAGCTATTATAATCCATATAATACCCAAGTTGCCTAAGCTAGTTATCATGGGCATCGCTTTATCTAAATATCTATTTTTAATACGTCTACTTATAGTGAATAGTATATAATTATCAAATGTATGTATTCTTCTTAATATATCCATTTTGTGCCCCCTTTTTTTCTTATTGTTTATATTATTAACCATTTTAATTAGAAACAGATTAAAATATGGTTATTTTTTCTTTAAGAATTGTGAATCCTCAAGTTTTGTTATTATTTATGTTATAATAAAATTAAAATTATTGCAATGAGGTATTGGATATGAATAAAAGTGATTTAAGTAGAAATTTATATATGCTTAAAGGCCCTTTAGCTAAAGAAGGGTACGACTGGTGGTGGCATAATTTCACTGGTTATAATACAAAAACTGGTGAAGCTAAAGCCTTTTTTGTTGAATACTTTGTTTGTAACCCTGCTTTAGGTGGAGAAAAAGCTATTTTGGGACAACTTCCTGAGAATATAAAAAATGGAGTAAAACCTTCTTATGCTTTGATTAAGGTTGGATTTTGGGGTGAAAATGCTAAACAAATACATAACTTTTATCCAATCAACTCTTTCTCTTCTGCCGAAAATGTTTTGAATGTGAAAATTGGAGAGTGTACATTAACTGAAAAACATATAGAAGGTCACTGTAGGGTTACTCCTGAAGATGCTAAAGACCATCCTGAATATATGTGTGATGCTGGCCAAATGTCTTGGAAGCTTTCTGTTAATAAAAAGATTACTTATAATGTTGGGTTAGGAGCCTCTAAATCCTTACGTAACTTAAATGCCTTTGAAATGTTTTGGCATGCAGAAGGAATTAAAACCGAATATTCAGGGATAGTTGTTCTTGATGGTGAGGTTTATGATGTTATTCCTGAAAAATCTTATGGTTATGCTGATAAAAACTGGGGAAAAGATTTTACATCTCCTTGGTTATGGATAAGCAGCTGCAATATAAAAAGTTTGATTACAAATAAAACTTTAACCAATTCTGCCGTTGAGGTAGGAGGTGGAAAACCTAAAGTTTTAGGTGTAGCTCTAGATAGAAAGATTTTAGTTGCTTTATATTATGAAGGAAAAATGTATGAATATAATTTCTCAAAGTTTTGGGAGAAATCAAATGTAGAGTTTGGATTTACTGAAGGAGAGAGTATTAATAAATGGTTTGTTAATTCCAGTAATTCAGACTCAATAATGGAACTAACCTTAGAATGTCCAAAATCAGAAATGCTTTTAATAAATTATGAAGCTCCAAACGGTAAAAAACTTCATAATAGATTGTGGAATGGTGGCACGGGATATGGTGAAATTAAGCTATATGAAAAAAAAGGCACTGAAAAAGTTCTTATTGATCACATGGAAATTAGAAATACTGGCTGTGAGTATGGAGAATATTCTAAATAAAAATAAGAAGTACTTCGCTTATGAAGTGCTCCTTTATTTTCTACACCCTTATTTAATATTATTATTTAATAAAACCATATGTATATGATCTTCCCAATTTCCATTTATCTTTAAATATTTATATGATAATCCTTCATTATAAAAACCTAATTTCTCAACTACTCTTAAAGACATTTTGTTTTTTGGCATAATATTAGCTTCAATTCTGTGCAACCCATACTCATTAAATATAATTTCAATTCCTTTTTGAATTGCCTCCGTTATATATCCTTTATTTATTTCGTCTTGATCTGATCTATAACCAAGATAAGTTGATAAAAATATCCCTCTTACTATATTAGTAAAGGCTATAGAACCTATTATTTTAGAATCATCTTCCTTTTTAAATACCCATAGTCTAAATGAATTATTATTTTTAATTTCTGTTAGTTCTTTATCTAGCTGCTCCTCATGATATTGCTTTGTATAAAACTCTTCATTTCTCACAGGTTCCCAGGCTTCTAAAAAGGACTTATTTCTTAAATAATAATCAAGAACCATTTCTGAATATGATTTATCCACTACTTTTAATAAAAGTCTTTCAGTTTCATAAACTGTTTTCACTAAAATCACTCTCCAAATTTATCTGCAATTAGTATAAAGACGTCTCTATCCAAAAACATTATAGCATTAGTTATTAAAAGTACTAAGTCTCATATATCCCTCTACTATATACTAGTATTAACTAACACCCAAGCCTCAAATATATACTTAAACATTCTTATTTTTTCTTGTACACTTGTAGTTTTTAAGTTAGAATAATATTGTTAGACAAAGGATGTTCTTAAAAAACATTTAACTTTTTATCATACATACTTTAAATCAACTTGTCAATAGTTATAATCACACAAAAATTCAGCACGCCTCTACCTCTTATAAATTCTCTAACTACTCTTCAACTTTTTATTTGGTCTTTTCTTTATTAATAATAATCGTTCTATATCTTTAGCTATTTCATCATCTACTCTATCTATGTATAACCATTTTCCATCATGATATTGTTTAGTGTTATCATAAAAACTATTAATATATTCTGAGAATTCTTCTCTTGAATTTTCAAATTTATCTCGTTCAGCTTTTCCAAATATAATCAACATACATAACCCTTGTTCTTTTGGATATAAAGCACAGAGGGTCTTACTGCTTTTACGATACTTCAGCTCATAAACCCCTGTTTTTCCTCCCTTATTCCATAAGATGTCCATTTCATAGTTTTTTTCTATAAACTTGTTGATTAAGCTCCAGTTTCTAAATATGTTATCTCCCATAAGATGTTTAAGCTCTTCTTCTGTTGGTATATTTTCAAGCATTCTACATACCTCCTCTTAATAATCTTACCTAAATTATAATATCAATAATATGACAACTGTTCGTCATATTGTTAATATTATTTTACCATTTTTATACTTTTATTGTAACCTTATAGTAATTGACTTTCTCTTTCTAGAAGCATAATCTTTAATTGTATATTATAAGAACTATTGGCTTCTTATAAGTTAAATTGAAGGAGGATTACTATGTTAAAATACTTTAAGAAAAAAACTATTATTTGTACTATTTTTACTCTTTCATTTGTTTTCCTTGTAGGTTGCTCTAATTTCTCAAAACCTATAAACGAAGATAAGCCTTCTACTGAATCAGAAAATAATGTATCACAAAATCCTACTAATGAGAGCGGAAATACTGGTGGTGACTCTTCTTCTAAACCAAATACAAAGCCACAAACACCTTCTAATCCTAATAGTCAAGCTGATAATAAAATTATTTTAGATAATATTAAAAAGCTTGCTATGGAAGGAAAAATAATAAACAGTGAATTTGGAGTGAAAAACTCAAATCTTTCAGATATAGAAAAGAAATTAGGTACAGCTGACAAAACTGATTGGGTAGCCTCTGCAAAAGGCAACTACTCAACTTTCTCAAAACATAATTTAGTATTTGGTTCTAATAAAGGAGCTCAGATATTTGAAGCAAGATCTTTTGATCCTAGCTTAAAAAACCTAACCCTTTCAGAAATAAAAAGTGCCTATGGAACACCAGCTCATGATGTAAAATCTAATGGAGAAGAAATCATAGGTTACACCGCTGGGGATGAATATAAATTATTATTTGTATTTTCTGCCCCTACTAAATCTAATAGTGATCCTAAACTAGATCATTATTCTGTTCTTTATCCCAAAGGAACAGTAAATTCCATGGCTAATGACCCAGGACGAGAGTGGTAGTTAAAAAGTCAGAATAAGTTAGTTCTTATTCTGACTTTTTATTTCTAAAATATTCTCTTAGTTTCTCTGCATACTCTATTCTTTCCTCTGGTTCTGAGTTCCTTCTATCTGTTTTATATAAATTGTCATTTTTATATCTTGGAAATACATGAAGATGATAATGCCAGATATCTTGATCCCCAGAAGGTTCATTATGCTGCCTTGTAGAAACTCCATCACATTTATATACTTCTTTTAATGCAATTGCAACTTCTCTTTCAAAATCATGTATTTTATAAGATATTTGAGAAGATAAATCATATAAATTTTCTATGTGTTTATTAGGAATTATAATAACATGTCCTTTATTATTTTCCCACCATCCTGAAGCTATAAATGCTGTTATATACTCATCTTTATATATTATATCTTTTTGTTTTGTATATACATGTTCATTTTCTATTCCTTTAACTATATTACAAAATGGACAAATATATCCTTGTGGTTCATGATTATACATCATATTACCTCCAGTAATTATTATATTAATCATATCCTTTTTACTCTATAAGCTTAATCAATAATTCTAATTCTTTCTATAGAATCATGTAACTCACAACTTAATCTTCAAGCTTTCCTGACATTGGTTTATAGTACATTTTTAAACTTATCTTTGTCATTTCATCAATATTGTTATTTTCTGTATTCGTAATCCATCTAGAAAAAACATTATATAGTGCTCCTGCATTAAATGCGATCTGATACATATTTTCATCGCTTTTATCTAATATTTGAGACTGCATAGATTCTGTTAATCTATCTAAAATAACATGATTAAAGTTTGCTTCGTATAATATTTTATAAATATCTTTTTGTTTATATAAAACTTTAAACATAGTTCTTATGAAAGCCTCAGGTTCTTTTGCTTTTCCTGTATTTAAATCAGTATATGGAGCAAGCTCCGTATTGATTTCAAATATAAGTGAATCTACAAGATCATTTAAAATATCTTTTTTAGTATTATAGTTGTTATAATATGCAGTTCTTGATACTCCTGCTTTCTTTACAATATCTGTAACAGTTATACTGTCAAAAGGTTTCTGTTTTATCAAAATGACTAAAGCTGTATATATAGCTTCTCTAGTTAGCTTATTCGTAATCTTATTTGAGTAACGCTTAATTAGCTTTTCATCCTTGTCTGACATTACATATCCCTCCTATTTGTACGTTTTAAGGTTCATCTTATTGAATGTTTAAATTAACTTAACTATACTATATCTAATATGACATTACAAATGTAAGTTCAAAAGGAGAGATAAACAATATGAAAAAATACTTCAAACTATTTTTAGGAATTTTATTACTTCTTTTAGCGTTTTCTAAAGGTTTTTTCATAGGAATGCAAAAAGACACTTCCTTAGTTACTATGATATTAAGTTTTTTAATATATCTATATTATGAATTATTACTAAAAAGCAAAAACAAGCTAAGATTTATTTATCTGTTGATTACATTTATAGAAGTACTCTCTTTCACTACAAATTTAAATGTTTTTAACTACATATCAGGATTTTTACTTTTAGTATTAGCTGTAGTTGAATTTTTTTCTCTACACATAGAGAAAAGAGGAAGAAAAACTATCTATAAAGTTGGTAAAGTCATATTTAGTTTTCTTGTTATTATTAGTGTGGTAGTTCTTATATTTGGTATCCATTCTAAGCCATCTAATAGTTTTACAACACCTAATCTAAAAAAAGTAACCTTAAAAGAAAATAATTTAGATTCAGAAGAAGTAATGTTACAAAACATTGAGATTATGAATTCCTTTGGAAGCAGAGTCACTGGCTCCGAAGGACATAATGAGTTTATAAACTGGCTTAAATCGGAGATAACTGATATGGGATTAGAAGTCCATACTAATAAATATATCTTCGAGCAATGGGAAGAAAAAACTTCTGAATTATCTATAGATGGAGAAAAAATAGAGGTATCCTCAGCCTACCCCTACTCTGGGATAACTGATAAAGATGGTGTAACAGGTGAGTTAGTATATATTAAAAATAATGATTACAAGCCTGCAAAAGGAAAAATTGCTGTTGTAGAAATTGACAACACCAAGAAACTACCTTTACCTCTTATCATGAATAAGTTAGACTCATTTCCACTTAATACTAATGTTGTGTCAAGTGATGGTGATGTTGTTTTATCCTCAACCTTACAAACACCTAACTTAAATAAGTTAAAAGATTTAGGAGTAAAGGCAGTTGTTTTAGTTTGGAAAGGTGTATCAAGTGAAAAAGTAAGGGATCAATATCTTCCTTTTACAACTGATTATGCTGGAATACCTGCTCTTTTCGTAAATGAAACAGAAGGTGAAAAAGTAATAAATTATTCAAATACTAAATCCACAGCTACTTTAACCCTTGAAGCAAATATTCAATCAGATGCAAAAACTGAATCTTTTTATGTAATGTTAGAAGGTAAAAATAAAGATGAAACAATAATCATAAACTCTCATACTGATGGAGTTAATGTTGTAGAAGAAAATGGTGCCATTGCAATGCTTTCTATGCTTAAATACCTAAAGGATGAACCTTTAGATAAAAATATTGTTTTTGCTTTTGTAACTGGTCACTTTAGACTCCCAGTTTTTAAAGGAAGTTCTCAAGCAACTTCTACATGGCTTAATGATAACGAAGAACTATGGGATGGAAAAAATGGTCATAAAAAAGCTGTATCAGCCATTACTGTAGAACATCTAGGTAGTCTGGAATGGAAAGATGATGAAAATGGAGTGTATAAGGCAACTGGAAACATTCAAAGCGAATACACCTATGTAAATAACCCTATTATGCTTGAGGTATGGAAAGAAGCTATTAAAGATAGAGAAAATACAAAAACTGTTTTTCTACATGGTCACAATAAGTTTGAGTTTGGAGAAAGTCAACCTCTCTTTGAAAAAAACATCCCTGTTATTGGCTTTATACCTATGCCAGATTATTTGCTAACAAACAGTAATAATAGAGAAATGGATAAATTTGATATCACCCTTATGCATAATCAAGTAAAATCTTTGTTAAAGGCAGCTTTAATATTAGATGATCTTCCTAAAGAACAACTTGGGATTGGAGATAGCTATAGTTATTTTTGGGGAAATACAAAATAAAAACATAAAAACTGTGCAATTACTCCCAATTGCACAGTTTTTTAATTATACTCTCTTTCCTCTAGCAACTTCATCCATAATCTTCATTACTTCTATGGAGTCTTGCCAACTCATAACTTCACTTTCAAGTTTTCCTTCTCTTATGCAGTTACTTACTTCTTCAATTTGATATTCAAAACCATTTATTTCAAAAGGAAGGTCTATTACTTCCTCTTTTCCATCTGACATTAAAATAACTTTTTCTCCACTTGAGTATCTTGGGATGCATATTCTTCCCTTGGTACCAATTATATTAGCTTCTCTTATTGTTGGAGCATTTACTGCACCATAAAGCTGTGCTTGTTCCCCATTTTCATAGGTTAAGGTTACAGATACATTTTCATCCACACCAGTTTTACCTATATAAAGAGTGCTATCAATAGCCTTTGGCTTGTTTCCAAATATAAATGCACTATAGGATATATTATATACTCCAACATCTAACAATGCTCCTCCAGCTAAATCCTTGTTATATATTCTTCCTTCTGGGTCAAAAGGAACTAAACTTCCAAAGTCCGCTTGAAGTAATCTAACTTCCCCTATTTTTCCTTCCTCAATTAATTCTTTGGTCTTTCTATGAACTGGTAAAAATCTAGTCTTCATAGCTTCCATAAAGAACACTTTATTTTCTTCTGCAACTTTAATAACTTCTCTTATCTCTTCTTCACTTATAGTTACGGGTTTTTCGCATAATACTGCTTTACCATTTTTAAGACACAATATAGAAAGTTCCTTATGAAAATTATGTGGAACTGCTACATATATTACTTCAACTTCTTCATCTTTAACTATTTCATCATAACTTCCATAACACTTATCTTTAGTTACACCATATCTATTTCCAAAAGTCTCTGACTTCTCTTTACTTCTTGAAGCTACTGCTACTAACTCAACATTACTCATTGAAGTTACAGCTTGAGCTAACTTATTTGCTATACCACCAAGTCCTATTATTCCCCACTTTATAGTTCTCATAATAATTCCTCCTCTTATCTTTATTGATATAGGAGAATTATACCATGTCTAAAAACAAAAAGTCACCTTATAATGTTTAACTATAAAGTGACCTTCTTTATTATAATATTCTTCCGTCTCTACTTATAACTACTACTTCCCAAGGTATTACCTTACCACTCTTAAGCATAGCATTTTTAATAGCTACTTCTAATCCTCCACAGCAAGGAACTTCCATTCTAACAAGTTTTAAACTTTTTATATTATTTTTCTCTAATATTAAGGCAAGTTTTTCAGAATAGTCTCCTTCATCTAGTTTAGGACATCCTATAAGGGTAACTTTTCCTTCCATTAAACTATGCATATCTCTATAAGCATAAGCAGTACAATCTGCTGCTATTAAAAGTTCAGCATCTCTAAAAAAACCTGCTGTTGGCTGAACTAATTTTATTTGACATGGCCATTGCTTTAATGCAGAAACCTCATCCTCTTCTGATTTTTCCTTCTCTTTAGTAGTCTTACTCTTATTATTGTGAGAAGCCATCCCAAATGGTGTAAAGTCCATTATGTCCATGCTTCTATTCTTCTTTTCATTTTTGCTTTTGATTCTTTCTTGAACTGCATCATCATCATATTCTTCTGCTGATCTTTCAATTATATTAATAGCATCCATTGGACATCCTGGAAGACAATCCCCAAGTCCATCACAATATATATCACTAACTAAAGTAGCCTTACCATCTACAAGTTCTAATGCTCCTTCATGACATGCTGTTATACAAATACCGCACCCATTACATTTTTCTTTATCTATATTAACAATTTTTCTAATCATTTTAACCCCTCCACTATTAACTTATATTTAAATTATAGTAAATAAAGTTTATAAATTCAGTAACTAATGTTACCATCGTCACGGAAATTTACTTAGATTAATGTTATTTAGACATAAATATGAATATCTTAAATGTTTCTTACCATTATTCCAATTAATTGAAAACATTGTAAATGCCCTTTATAATTAAGTTGAGAACATCTTTTAAATAAGGTTTTATGGTGATTAATATGAAAATATCAAAACTAAGGTTTTTGAAAATTTTTATACTACTATTGTTATTTATTGCGCTTAGTAATAGAGCAATCTACGGAACTTTTAATATTTTTGCTTATCCAACTAAACTGACTTTTGACAGCTTTAGTTTTCCTAGTTCTGAAAAGACAATACGATTAACTGGGGAAAATAAACCTAAATATTATATTTCTGATCCATTACATAAACTTACAGGCAAAAAAATCTATAGTGATACTTTAGATTTTAAAGGACCTGCAAGAACTATCTATCTTAAGGTTGGTGAAGATGAATATCTTATATTCTCAACTGGAGGAGAAAATAACGACCCAAAGTAATTAGTTATAAAAAAGAACACACCTCTAAAATCCTAGAAGTGTGTTTTCTTTATAAGACCTTATCAACTATTCCATACTTAAAAGCTTCTTCTGCAGTCATATAGTAATCTCTCTCCATATCCTGCTCTATTCTTTCAAGAGGTTGACCTGTTCTTTCACTATATATTCTGTTTAGCTTAGCTTTAGTCTTTAATAACCAATCAGCATGAATTTTTATATCTGTCGCCTGTCCTTGAAAACCTCCATGTACTGAAGGTTGATGTATAAGGATTTCGCTGTTTGGAAGTGCGAATCTTTTTCCTTTAGCTCCTGCTGTTAATAGAAAAGAGCCCATACTTGCAGCTAATCCTAAACATATAGTTGATACATCTGACTTTATATACTGCATGGTATCATATATAGCCACACCTGCTGTTACAGAACCGCCTGGACTATTTATATACAAGTTAATATCCTTATCAGGATTATCTGACTCTAAAAATAATAACTGAGCAACTATAGTATTTGCACTTTCATCTGTTACAGGTCCATTTAACATTATTATTCTATCCTTTAGAAGTCTTGAATATATGTCATAAGACCTTTCCCCTTTATTAGTCTGCTCAACAACCATTGGTACATAACTCATATTTATCACTCCTTTTAACTTTATGCTGCCATAGAAAGTTTAGTTACATTAGAACTTCTTCTATCAAATACCATAACCTTACTTGTTCTAAATTCTCTTGGAGGAACTCCATAAATCCTTTTAAACGCTTTTGTAAAGGCCTCTTGAGAACTGAACTGATATTTTAACGCAATATCCACTATCTTATTATCTGTAGTTACTAGTTCACTTGCAGCCTCTTTAAGTCTTCTTTTTCTTATATATTCTGCCACTGGTTCCCCAACAACAGAATGGAATACTCTATGAAAATGGTACTTTGATAAAAAAGCTTTATCTGCAAGTTCTTTTAACTCTATTTTGTTATCTAAATTGTCTTCAATGTATTCAATAGATTTTTTAATACAGGCATCATGGTTCAAGCTTAAACACCTACCTTGTTTATATCTGTTGATTATATTATAGTTTATAGTTTTTTATAAATCCTGTCTTTTTTTGCTAAAGTGATTTCTAGCCTAATTAGGATATACTATAAGGAGTGATTTTCATGATTATGTTTTTAGAGGCCTCTTTTATATTGTTCTGGTATTAAGTCATCTCTTCCTTCTTCTTTAGCCCATTTTAAAACTACATATGGATCTCTAAGTAGTAATCTAGCTAGGAAGACAAACTCGCTTCTTTCATTTCCAAGTATCTCATCTACCATTTTCTTATCTGAGATTAACCCTCCAGCCATAACTGGTATTCCTGTATCTCTCTTAATAACTTCTGCAAACTTTACTTGATAACCTGGATATAGGTTGATTTTTGCATGAACTACAGCTCCTGCACTTACGTTTATTAAATCTATTCCATTTTCTTTTACTAAGTTTATTATCTTAGATGTATCTTCTGGAGTGTTTCCACCTTCAGTAAAGTCTGAAGCAGATACTCTTAAAACTATAGGCATAGTTTCTTGAACTACTTCTTTTATTGCTTTTAATACTTCATCTAAGAATTTAGTCCTATTTTCTAAACTTCCACCATATTCATCTTCTCTTTTATTTGATAATGGTGATAAAAACTCATTTATTAAATATCCATGAGCTCCATGTACTTCTATAAAATCAAATCCTGCTTTTACAGCTCTAAGGGCACCTTTCTTAAATGACTCTACTACATCTTTGATTTCTTCCTTTGTTAACTCTTTAGGAGTTTTGCTTTTATCGTCAAAAGCTATCTCAGATGGCGCAACTATATCTCCTGGATATTCAGATTTTCTTCCTGCATGAGCTAGTTGAATTCCTATTGGTGCTCCATAAGCTTTAACTGAATCTGTTAGCTTTTTTAATCCTTCTATGTGTTCATCCTTCCATATACCTAAGTCTTTTTGAGATATTACACCTCTTTCTTCAACAGCTGTAGCTTCAATAATTATTCCGCCAACTCCTCCTATTGCTCTTGTTATATAGTGATGAATATGAAAATCCTTAACTTCTCCACTTTCATCACTTGAATACATGCACATAGGTGCCATCATAATTCTGTTTTTAAAAGTTATGTTTTTGATTTTAAAAGTATCAAATATTTTTGCCATTAGACTACCTCCAATATTTTAGTTTATATTTAAGCTAATTATATATTACTTACTAATTTTTTTAAAGTTGCTCTATATATTATTTGTGTTAAAATTATTTTTAAGGATGGTGAATACATGAGCACACTTATTTTCTCCGATTTAAATATTGAATATGATAAAGAATTGAATAAAGATATTCCAAATTTAGTTTCTTATATAATTGATGAAGATCACACCATAAGTATGGGCGAAAAATTTACTACTAATATACATACTGATATAGTTGTAAAGGATAAAAAGAACATATTTTTAAAGATTCCCTATAATACTAATAATCTCAATATACAAATACGTGCAGTTATAGATAATGATATTCTTATTTTAGATTTTGAAGAAGATGATTTTATAGATTTTTTAAAAGAAAAAGGCTCTATCTATGGTAGGTTTGATGCTAAAATTATATTACTTTTCCTTTTTCAATATCTAGCTATAACCTACACTGATACCTTATTAGGTTTAGAAGATGATTTAAATGAACTATTTGAGAAAGCTATAGATAAAGGTCATATTGATTTCAAAAAACTTCTTATAATGAAAAAAGAAAGTTCCTTAATAAAAAGAAATACTACTTTCTATAAGTCTATGATAAGTTATCTTGATGATGAGTTAGACGATTTACCTCTATATGAAAAGTTGATTTTTGTTCTAGATAATACTATAAACATGGTTGAAAATATAGAATCCTCCATATATTCTTGTATAGATATGTATAACTCCCTATCATCTAATAAGATGAATAAAACAATGCAAGTTTTAACTATAATTACTGTTATATCCCTACCTGCAACTATAATTACAGGTATATTTGGTATGAACTTTGATATTATGCCTCTTCTTCATAACTATTATGGTTTTACCTTATCTATGGTTTTATTAATTTTAATAATAATCATAGAAATATATTTATTTAGAAAAAACAAATATATGTAATTTTATCTCATAAAAAGAGTGCTACAAATCTTCTTTTAATAAGTTTGTCTCACTCTTTTAGCTAAAATTACTATATCTCAAATATACATCTATCATCATTACAAATCTTATCTCTTCCAGTTCTTTTTGCTGTATATAGTGCTCTATCTGCCATTTCCTTTAACTTATCTAAATCAAATACTTTATCTGGATAAGTTGATACTCCTATGGATACAGTTATGTTAATATACTCTTTATTCCCAATTTCAAAATCATATATTTTTACTGCTTTTCTTATTCTTGATGCTATTTGAAAGGCTTCTTCTTGTCCACAATCTAAAAGCAATATACAAAACTCTTCTCCTCCAACTCTACCTATAATATCAAAAGATCTACAGTTATTTTTAAGAATATATGCTAATTCCTTTAGAACTATATCTCCTACAGGATGTCCATAAGTATCGTTTACTTTTTTAAAATGATCTATATCTACCATAAAACAAGATAAATCAAATTTATTTTCCTTAGCTTGTACAAAAGTTTCATTTACTAATTTATCAAAATTCCTCGTATTATTTAGTCCAGTTAAAAAATCTTGAGTGGAATTTTTTTTGTATATTCTATAGAGTTCATTGGATTCCTGAACGTATTTTAATAAAAAATATTCTAGTGTTCCTGCTAGTAAAAAGGCTATAGAAAATTCTGATATAATTAAATATTTTTTTTCTACTTCATTTAACAAATATCCATAAGTTAAAAATAAAATCACCCATGAAATTCCCAAGGCTGTAAACCATCTTTTATTAAACTCTTTAATTTTTTTATTTAGAATATAAAAGCATATTAGACACAATATCACTTGAATAATTGCAACTAAAGAAGATTGATTTAATCCAAAATAATTTATACGAAAAAATAAAATAATTACTCCTGATATTGCAGCGCTTGCTATTCCCCCTACTATATCCACAATCATTATAGTTAATATTCTAAGATCTAAGAATGTTTGCGTTTGAACAATATTTATGGTATAGATCATCATGAAAATACCTAATATTCCTCCAGCTATTCCTAATAATATTCTTTCTTTTACATCTTTCATAATATTTTGAGGTAATTCCTTTAATAAATGTTCTCCTATGAATGTAAAAGAAATAAGTAACAGTGTATTTATAAATAATTCACTAACCATAATTTCACCCCCTAAAATATTACTTTTTAAAATTATACTATTTTATAGGCTATTTTACAATATTTTCTCATAATTATTTTTATATAATAATATTTTTTACTTATTTCATATCGATAAAATAAAAAGGCCATTCCACCTAAGTAGAATGACCTTTTTTACTATAATTTAAATCTTTGTATTCCTAATTCAAGAGCTTTAGCTAACTCTTGAAGATCTTGTGCATATCTTGTAACTTCGTCCATAGTTGCATTTATTTCTTCTGTTGAAGCTGATACTTCTTCTGATGCTGAAGCAGTTTCTTCTGATACAGAAGATATATTTTCAATTTGACCTACTACTTCATCTTTTTTAGCATCAATTACTTTTGCCGAACTACCTATTTGTTTGATTCTTTCAGTCAAATCATTTATAGCATCCAATATTTTCATGAATATCTTTTCTGTCTCTTCTACTGCTATATCCTGATCTTTTACTAAATCATTTGATTCATTCATTGCCTTAGCTGCATTTTTAGACATAGTTTGTATGCTTTCAATTATTTTTCTGATTTCCTCTGTTGATTGTTTAGACTGTTCTGCAAGTTTTCTTATTTCATCTGCTACTACTGCAAAACCTCTTCCAGCTTCACCTGCTCTTGCAGCTTCAATGCTTGCATTTAAAGATAAAAGGTTTGTTTGTTCAGTAATATCTGCTATAGCATCAGAAATCATATTAATTTGTTCTGTTTTCTGACTCATGTCTGTAACTATTTGACTAACTTCATTAGAAGCTTCTTTAGTCCTGTCTGACTTACCTGCAAGTTCCTTAACTACATCTAATCCAATGTGTCCTAAATCTAATGCATCATAGGCTACTTGTTCTAAATGGTTTGTGGTATCTGCAATTTCATCTATTCCTTCTGATAATACACTCATACCCATTGCACCATCTTGAGCATTAGATGCTTGTTCTGTAGCACCTTGAGATATTTCTTCTATTGCTCTAGAAACTTGAGTTATGGATATTGTTGTTTCTCCTGCCATAGCTGCAAGGTTTGTTGAAGTTTCTAATACAACTTCTGATGACACTTTAACTTCTGACATAAGACCAGATATATTATCTATCATCATATTGAAGTCTTTTCCTAAGAATCCAAATTCATCTCCTGACTTTATATCTACTCGAGTTGTTAAGTCACCTTTTGCTGTTTTACTAAAGGCATCTCTTAATGCCTTTGCATGACTTGCCATTGATTTACTTAAAAAATATGATAAGATAGTTGATATTAAAATCATTACACCTATTGTAATAAACATTGCATTATTTATTGAATTTACATCTTCACTTATTTCATCTTCACTCATTGAACCAATTATCTTCCAACCAGTGTTTTCATTAGTTGTGAAAGTTGCATACTTCTTATCACCATTATATTCATAATCTGTAAATCCACTTGTGCTTGTTTTTATGTAATTCCAAACTGAAAGCTTACTTGCTTCTTCTGTACCTACTATCTCTTTATTTGGGTGTGCTATTATAATTCCGTTACTATCGCTTATATACGCATAGCCATTTTTTCCAACTTTAGAACTTTCAAAAACATTTGTCATTCTCTCAAGTGAAACATCAACTCCTACAACCCCTACAATAGTACCATTATCTTCTACAGTTTGAACTAAACTTACAACTGTTTGTCCGGTTGCTACATCTACATAGGGACTTGTATAGAAAACTTTTCCTTTATTTTTAATAGCTTCTTTATACCAATCTCTTTCTTTATGGTTAAAGTCGCTAGGTAATTCAACTTTAGGGTAAACTAAAAACTTTCCACTTTCTGTACCATAATAAGCATTTAAAACATCAACATTACTTGCTTTTATATCTTTTAAGTAAGCTTCAGTATACTGACTTCTATCAGCAGTACCTTCTGGTTTTGTAAAGTTAACATTTTGACTTGCCATCTTTAGTTGAATAGACATCGCATCAAAGTAATAATTAAGTGATGTATTAATTTCATGTACTGTTTGTTTACTTGTAAGTTCGAAATTTTTACTTAAAGTGTTTTTTGCTTGTCTATAATTTGACAATCCTAATATAACTAATGGTATTAGACATATGGATATAAGACTAACCATAAGCTTAGTACGTATCCCTCTTATGTTCATTTTCCTGTTTCTAGGCAATTAAATTCCCCCTTTTATTGTGATAAATGACAAAACTCCGTATTATTTATCATGCCTGTGTTTTAATTATCGACATTATTTTATCACACTTAAGCTACTATATAAATGTAATTTTTACTATTATTTAAATATTTTAAAATAATTATTAATCTTTTATCTTAACTTGTATCAGTATTGTAACAAATTAGGTGTTCCTATCTTTAAATTAAGTATTATATGCTAAAATAAGTTTAAGCTATGTTTATGCGAGGTGTTAAACATGAATAAAAAAATTTTGATTGTTGAAGATGAAGAGTCTATAGGAGATATTCTTTCTTATGCTCTTAGTAAAGAGGGTTTTGTGACTAAAGTTGCTAATAATGGAACTATGGCTCGTGAGCTATTAGATAAGTTTATTCCTAACTTAGTTATTTTAGATTTAATGTTACCTGATATAAATGGTTTGGATTTATGTAAATTAATAACTAAAAACTACAATGTACCTATAATTATGATAACAGCTAAATCTGATCCAGTAGATAAGATTTTAGGAATTGAATTAGGTGCTGATGATTATATAACTAAACCCTTTAATATAAGAGAAGTTATAGCAAGAGTTAAAGCTTTGTTTAGGAGAATTGAACTAATCTCTTCTAATGTTTCTTCTTATAACTCTAATGTAATTAAATTAAGAGATAATATAGAAATTCATACAGATGAGCGTTCTGTAATTAAGGATAATAGTATTGTTGACTTAACTAATAAAGAGTATGACCTACTACTTTACTTAGCTCAAAATAAAGGAAGAATACTTTCAAGAAGTCAGATTTTAGATAGTGTGTGGGGAATAGATTTTGTATGTGATACTAGAACTGTTGATATCCATGTTCAAAGAGTAAGAAAAAAACTTGATGAAAATAAGAACAACTCTATTATAGAAACAGCTTTTGGCATTGGCTATAAGCTTGTTAATTAAGAGGTGAATATGAGTTTATCTATAAGAAACAAACTTTTAATCTCATTTATATTTATTACATCTATTTCCCTAATGGCTTTAATAAGTTCATCTTACGAAGTTTTAAATAGTAATAATGAGTATTTTATTAATAAAGAAGTAACTGATACCAAAAATGGTATTGATTTATATTTGAAGCAATATTTCCTGGGAAAAACAATAGAGCTTAATGAGACTTCTATTAGGATTGAAGCCCCTAACCTATCTAAAGAAATCAGTAATAAGCTAGGTACTAGTGTAACTTTATATAACACTGGCTCTCAAGTTTTATACTCTATGGGAAATAGTTCTTTGACTAACTCTAAAGATTTAACTCAAGCCTTAGCTGGAAACATATCCTATACTATTGATAACAAAAACCAAGAAACTACAGTTTATTTTTCTTATCCAATAGTTAGTAATGATGGAGTTATCGCTGTTATGAGATATTCTAGAGATTATACTTACTTATTTAGTCAAAGTTACGGCTTCTTAAACAGAGTTATTCCAGTTTCTGTGTTTATATTCATTGTAAGTGTGTTTCTTTCTTACTTAATTTCTAAGCAAATAACAAAACCCATAACAACTCTTACAACTCAAGCAGAAAAGATTACAGAAGGCAACTGGAATGTCTCCCTTAAAACTAACTCTAACAAAGATGAAGTAAGTAAGTTAAGTAAGAGTTTTAAACTCATGGTTGATAAGATAAAGAGTCAACTAGACATCATAAGTAAAGATAGAGATACTTTGAAAGAGTTGTCTGCTCAGCAAAAAAACTTCTTTGACAATGTTACTCATGAACTTAAAACTCCTATAACAACAATTGTTGGTTATGGTGAAATCTTAAAAGATAACGGTTTTACAGATGAAGAGTTTTTTAATAGAGGCGTTAATAAGATTGTTTCTGAAGGAAATAGATTAAATCGTATGGTTGTTCAACTTCTCGAACTATCTAAAAGCTCATCAAATGATTTTAGTTATGAGTTTAAAGAATTAAACTTATCTAAAGTCATAAAAAGTACTGCAGAAGAACTAAGTATTAAGGCTCATAGATATGGTATATCTATAAACTTAAATGTACTTGCTGATATGACTATATATGGTGATGAAGATAAGATTAAAGAAGTTATAATAAATATTCTAGATAACTCTATAAAATACGGTTATCCTAACTCTTCTATTAAGATTACTTCTTTAACTGAAAATTCATCTTATAAACTTATAGTTCAAGATGAAGGTATAGGTATTAAACAAACTGAGCTAGAAAATATATTTTCACCTTTTTATAGAGCTACTAAGATTGAGTCTAAAGAAAAAGGAAGTACAGGTTTAGGGTTAAGCATTGTTAAAAACATTTTAACTAAACACAATGCTTCTATAGATATTAAAAGTAAGGTCAATGTTGGAACTAAGGTTACACTTACTTTTCCTAAAATGGAGGTTTAGAGATGAAAAAACATTTTGTATTAAAAGTTTTAGTCTTATTTATTTCTTTCTCTATACTTTCATTATGGTTTAATCCAACATCTATTTTTAGAAAAAAAACAAATACTATAGTACTTAATGATAGACCTATTAATATTTCATCTATTGAGGACTCTTCCTCTTATGTTAAAATAGATTCTACAGACAGCTTTAATATTGATAAAACTTTTGACAACAGTTTCTGGATAAATAATGATGAAATTATTCTAGCAAGCATGTTTTTTTCTTACCCTTCAAATGTCTATGTAGAGATCTTAAATACAAAAACTAATTCTTCTACAAAACTAGATATTAAAAATTTATCTTCTGATTTCAAGGTATCCCCTTTAGGCAATGGATTTTTATATGAAAGTACAGAAGAATACACTAATGAATTTATTAGAGGTCTTAATCCAGATGAATATAAAAAAATGTATAACTATCGAAATAGATATTATTATTATTCCCTTCTAGATAATACCTCTACCCCAATTCTAGACGGATTGTATCCTATGAGGTGGCTTCCTGATGGTAGTGGATTTATAGCAAAATCATATACTTCTAACAGTTTAGTCATTTATGATATTGAAAGCAAAAGCACTCACACTTTTCTTGATAAATCTTCAGGAATAAATACAGCTGAAATATCATCAATTTTTATATCAAATGATGGTTCAACTTATTATTTTTCTTATTACGATTATAAATTAGGTATGTATTCAATTTACAAGATGAGTAAAAAAGATATGACCCCTGAAAAAATACTTAGTGATAAGTATCTTAGTCCTGAAATATACGTTATCAATAATAATCTACTTCTACTTACTAATATAGATGAAAACTCTATATTTATATATGATACTGAAAAACATAAAAAGCTTAAAACAATCACATCATCTTCAACATGGTTTTATATTAACATTAGTAATGATAAAAGCATGTTGTCATTAGTTGAAAATGGTAATTTAGCAAAGTTAAGTGTAATTAATTTAAATGATCCTAACTTAACTGCTACAGAAATATTTCGAAACAAAAACTCTATCTCAAACATAAGCTGGAGTAACGATAACAAACTAGCTTTTCAAATCACTGATGGCTATAATGGAAACAATGTTATCTATACTTTCTCCTTCAAATAATTTACAACTTAGATACAATATCTAGTTATTTTGATACATCAGTATTATAAAATACCTCCTAGGAACTCTTTTCCTAGGAGGTTTTAATATGTATATTTTTAAAGATATATCAAAAGATGAACTTAATAATTTCAACTATTCTTCTCAAAAAGGGCATTTATTTCAATGTTCTAACTGGGGAGAAGTTAAAGAAAGTTGGATTTCTAAATATATTGGAGGCTTTAAAGAAAACACCGATGAGATGGTTCTAAGTTCTTTAATCCTAATAAGAAAACTGCCCTTTCTACCTAGATATATAGGTTATATTCCTAGAGGGTTTATTTGTAATTATGAAAATGAAACCCTCTTAGAAGAATTTTTTAGATACCTAGATAAGTTTATGAAAGATAATAAGATAGCTTTTATAACTTTAGATCCTGACATTCCTTACAAAGTTAATGACTCCATAAACTCTAAGTCGGCTAAATTACTTAAATTTTTATCCTCAAAAAAAATCAAAGTTAACTCATCTACTAATTTTGATTCTATACAACCTGGGACTGTTTTTAGACTAGCTCTTCCTAAATGGGATAAAGATACTATAAAAGCAGCTACATTTAATAAATTTTCTTCAACTACTAAACGTAATATAAAAACAGCTTCTTCTAGAGGTTTAACTACTGAGTGTTATGATTCCACTAACATATCTCAGGAAACATTAACTAACTTTTATGAACTTATGAAAATAACAGGCAAACGAGATGGTTTTTTAATAAGAGACAGGAATTATTTTAATATACTTTTAAATAAATTGCATCCTAACATAACCATGTATTTAGTTAAATATGATTATGAAAAAGATTTTTCATATATGAATGCAAAACTTACCGAGTTAAGAGCAAAACAAGATATACTTCTTGATAAACTTAACAAAGACTCATCAAACATAAATATAAGTGATAAACTAAAAAACTCAATTAAAGATCTAGACAGACAGATACTTGAAACTAAAGCTAAAATCGCCTCCATAAGTGTATATGAAGGTAAAACTATATACTTAAGTGGAGCTATCTATGCTCACTATGGGAATAAAGCCTGGTATCTCTATGGTGCATCACACGATATCTTAAGAAATACTATGCCTAATTATTTAATGCAATGGGAAATGATTAAGCACTCAATTGACTTAGGCTTAGAGCTTTATGACTTTAGAGGAACCCCTAAACCTACTGAAGCAAACAAAAATCTTTCTGGACTATATAAGTTTAAGAAAGGCTTTGGTGGTGACTTCATAGAGTTTATAGGAGAAATATATATAATCAGAAGTAAGTTGTTATATTTTCTATATAAAACTGCCTTTCCAAAGTTTAAGGAAATCAGAAGTAACTTAAAAAAATAATCTATTACTTTTTACAACTTAGATACAACTACTGTATTAGACGAAACAAATTATGGCTATATTTAAATTAGGTGATGAATATGAATGTATGGTGTGAGGTTTATAAAGATAAAATAATTCACAATGTAGACCTTATAAAAAAGAAATCTTCAAAAAAACTTATGGCAGTAATTAAATCCAATGCATATGGATTAGGTATAAACGAAATATCTTCCATCTTAAGTCCTTTAGTTGATAGTTTTGCTGTTTCAACTTTAGAAGAAGCTCAAAGTCTAACTATAGAAAAAGATATTTTAGTTTTAACTCCTTTATGCGTATTTCACGATTATAACGATATAAATAGTAATATTATTTTAACTATAGATGATGAAGAAGATTTATCTTATCTAAATATGGAAAAACAATATAGAGTTCATATTTATGTTAACACTGGTATGAATAGATTTGGAATTGAAATAGATAAACTTCCTAAGTTTATAGACTATATAAAAAGTAATTATAAAAATGTTATCATTGAGGGTATCTATACTCACCTTCATAATACTAAAAACACTAATTATTCTTTAAAGCAGATTGAGAATTTTAAAAGATGTGTAACTCCCTATATTGGAATTATTCCTAATATACATTGTTTAAATTCTAATGGCTTTTTAAATGATGTTTTATATGAGGCATGTGATTTTACTAATTTTATTAGAATCGGGAACTTACTCTATGGATATAGCGGATTAGATAAAGGATTTAAACAAACTTATTCTTTTAAAAGTAAAATACTAAAATCTTTTAAGGTTTCAAAAGGTAATACTGTTGGTTATGGAGATAAATATAAAGCCCCGAAAGATATGCTTATCGGTGTCTTACCCATCGGTAAAATTCATAATTTTTATTGTTCTGTAAATAGACATGGTTTATCTTTAATAAATCTACTAAGAATAATCTATAGATTTTTTGTACCTCTAAAGGAACTATATTTTAAAGATATACCTATAGATATAATTAGTCAGCCAAACATGGATAATACCTTAATAGATGCTACAAATCTAAAAGTTGGAGATATAATAACGGTTAAACTTTCTCCTATTATTGCTGATAGTTCAATTAAAAGAATATATCTATAAAAAAGCTGTTTAGGAAGTAAAACCTCCTAAACAGCTAAATTTAACTAACTACACCCGCAACCGCAGCCACAGCCCTCTTCTTTCTTTTCACTTAACTTTCTTTTGCCACATGAGCATGTTGCATTTGGATCCTTTACTAATTCAACTGATTTATTGCCTCCACAGCGACATTGTTTTTTGTTTTGTGTATTCTCCATGTACAACCATCCTTTTTATAAAATATTTTATTTCATTATACACTATAACTATCAAATAATAAATAGTTTCAACAGATAATTATTATCATTTTAAACTTCCAAATATAGATTTATATAGTTTTTTTTAAATTCTCTATATAATTAATTCACATTTTAATCACTAAATCTATACACTATACATATAAGAATGTTTTTTGGAGGATGTAAATGTACGTTAATATCGATGAAGAAATAAGAACTGAGAGTCTGGATGATTACAGTAACTATTTCAGATCTTTATCTTATGATGACGACTACGAAGATAGCGAATATACCCCTTTTAATACCGATATTCACCAAATACCTTTTGTACTTAATCCTTATTATATGCCTATTGGATCAGAACTTGTGGATTCCCAAGATATGAGAAAAAAGAAAAAATCAAAGTCTAACCCTAGACCTCCGTATCCTATGAATCCATATCCTATGAATCCATATTGGAATCATGGATATGGCTACGGCTACCCCTACCATCCATACCCTAATCAAGGATTTAATCCACTTCCTTGGTTCTTATTAGGATCTATACTTTAAAATTAAATGGTAGTTCATTCGCGAACTACCATTTTTAATCATTTAAATTTGGATTTTCTAAAGATATACAAGCCTTTTTTATAAGTTTTATATCTTTAAGCTCTGTATCTGAAGGAAATACTATTACTCTTATCTTATAATTCCCTTTAATATATTCTATGGTTTTGTTTATTTGTTCTACATTTTTTACTTCTTCCCCTATTTCATTTTCCACCCAATTAATAGAGTTATAAATACTGTGCATAACTTTATTACGAAATTCTAATTGAGTAAACTCTGGATTTAAATATTCCGATAATGTATCTTTAATATTAGAGTTAGCTTCATCTGCGCTTCCTATATATTCTAGCTCATTACTGTCTTTTTTATATATAAAGAAAATCCCTCTTTCTTCTGGAAGGCTCATTACATCAAAATCAATTAATTCTCCTAAGTTTTCTTTTATAAAATCCTTTGTTAATTCTTTTATATTTAATATATATTCATTTATTTGCAATTTTGCACCTCCTAATTATTCTATAGTATTCTCAATTATTATATGTATTATTAGAAGGTTAGGTTTTTAATGTTTTCCAAAATAGTTATTTATAATTTATTATTTTAACAACATCTCTAAATATACTTTCCTTACTTCTGTTACCATCAATAACATAATCACATTTTATAATATTAAATGCTTTACTATCATGCTCTACTCTTTGCAAAATATCCTCATCCACAACATTAAGCCTATTATGTTTTCTCAAACACATTCTGTCAATTCTAATATCTTTATCTGTCTTTATATATAGTACTATTATCTTAGCATCTTTTATCTCTGTTTTTATTTTATCTACTCCAATTGGATCAATTACATAAACGGATACACCTTTATTTCTATATTGCTCTCTAGTAGCCCAGTAATGATTTGAATTAAAATATGTATAAGCTATTACTTCATCTTCTCTACTTGCAAACTCATGGTATGTAGCAGCATCTACAAATATATGTCCTTTTTCTCCATCATATCTTTTTTTCCTTGTTGTATAACTTTGTATATAATTATATCCTTCTTTTTCTAATCTTTCTGCAATAGTAGACTTTCCGCTTCCACTTTCACCTACTATACATATTATCTTATCCATTTTATGACTCCTTATAAAATTTGATAAATATATTATACACAAATTTAGTTTAAAATTCCTCATTCAATTTTTAATCTATTATTAAAGGATTTTCATCCTACATGTAGAATTAATTTTTAAAGGGGGTGACAATTATGTTTGAATATACATTTACTAACGTTATAGAAGTTCTTACACCATTCGAAGTTGATTTTGATCAAGTTAAAACAGAAGTTACACAAACTAATGAATACACTAGAAACTTATTTAAGTACCCAAACGGTTTAATATTAGATACTTATCAATACCGTGATAAAGTTGTTATTAAAAGTAATAGAAAGCTAGAAGAAAAAGATGGCGCTGTTAGCGTTGTACTTTAAATATCAAAATAAGGTGGATACTCTAATCCACCTTTAAATTTATGAACTTTTATCTATATCTATTAACCTTAATAGGTATATTGGCTACTAGTATTGATGAATCAACTCCAGGTGAACTATTTTTTATTATTTTTAATTCCACCTCTGTATTATGTATTTCAACATACTTGGCAATTATCATTATTACTTCACTTTTTATTTTCTCTAATAACTCTAAACTTAAACTATCCCTGTCATTAATTAATATAAGTTTCAATCTTTTGCTTGCCACTTCTTTCGAGGATGTTTTATTATAAAAATTTTTCATCACTTATCCTCTATTATTTTGAAGCAAATAACTTTCTAAAAGTTGAACTAAAAGATTTATCACTTTTATCATCATATTTAAATGGCAACTTCTTACCAGTTATTCTCATAGCAATCCTCATAAAAGACATTCTAAGTTTAGAATTTTTATTTAGTGTAATTGGCTCTCCTCTATTAGTGGCAATTGTTATTGCTCTATCATCAATGATAATACCTATTAATTCTATATTTAAACTATTAACTATATCTTCAACATCTAGCATATCCCCATTTTTAGTCATTTCATAGTCAATTCTATTTATTATAAGCTTTATGTCTCTAATGTTTCGCTCTTCAATCATTCCTATAACTCTATCCGCATCTCTTATTGATGTAAGTTCTGGGTTTACTACAACAAGTGCCCTATCAGCACCTATAACTGAATTTTCAAATCCTTGCTCAATGCCTGCAGGACAATCTATTAACACATAGTCAAAAGAAAGTTTAAGCTGATTAACTAGCTCTAACATCTTTAAAGGATCTATGTCATTTTTATTATTAGTTTGAGCCGTTGGAAGTAAGTATAACCTATCGCTTCTTTTATCTTTTATTAGAGCTTGTCTTAAGCTACATCTTTCATCTAAGACATCCACCAAGTTGTAAACAACTCTATTTTCAAGACCTAAAAGTATATCCAAATTTCTAAGTCCAGTATCTCCATCTACTAGTACAACGCTTTTCCCCAAGGCAGCTAATGCCGTACCTATATTAGCTGTAGTAGTAGTTTTTCCAACCCCACCTTTACCCGATGTTATTACAATTACTTCTCCCATAGAAATTAACCTCCATTTTATAAATTTCAAGGGCTGTGCCCTTAATATTTATAGAAATATTACTAGATTAAATTTTAGTATATCTTTAATAATCATATTTCTATAAAAGCTTCTCCTTTACCATTATGAAACTTAAAGCCTACCTTAAATAATTTATATATTAAAGTAACCTTATTTACAGACATACAGCAAATTATTTTATTAACCATAATTTTCACTCCTCACTTATCTTTTTTTATAACTTTTAGTCCCTTTTCTATAAAATATCATATTTTGTAATTTAAACTCATTTAATGTAAAAACTGCGTCTTAAAATGTAAAAATTAATAAAAAAAATACATGCAACCTTTCACATGTATTTCAAATATATTATTTAGTTTAATAAGTAATTAAAGTATTTTTCTTTTACTGTTCCTGAATTTACGCTGCTTATTGGTATTTTGAGATTTCCACTCATAAAAATATAATTGCCTTCTATTTTTATGACATGATGCATATTTACAACAAAACTTTTATGACATCTAATAAATCTATCATCCTGAATAAGTTCAATAAAATCCTTAAGTTTAGAATAAAAGCTAATAGTTTGTCCTGACACCAAATGTATCATAACTACTCTAGCACTGCTTTCTGCATACAGAATATCTTTATAAATAATTTTATAGCTTCCTTTTTTATTTTTTATAACAATATTTTTATCATTTAAATTTAAATCCTCTATAGCTATAAATATAGCATCTTTTAATTTATCTTCCTCAATAGGCTTTAAAATATAATATAGTGCTCTCACTTCATAACTTTCTATTGCATGCTCCTTTGAAGAAGTTATAAATATTATTTTACACTCCTTGTCAAACTCCCTAATTTTTTTTGCAGTGTTTATTCCATTAGAAAATTTCATATAAATATCTAAAAAAACAATGTCATAGCTTTCTTTAGAGGAACTAACATGCTCAATAAACTCTTCCCCGTCATTAAAAGTACTAATTTTAAACTCTATATTTATATTGTTAATAATTTTTGATACATAAGAAGATATTAGCTCCAGTTCTTCCTTAATATCATCACAGACTGCTATATTTATCATTTATATCACCATCTTGATTTATTAATTAATTCAAATTAATAATAATATTAACCTGAAATTCTTGATTATTATATTTTGTATTAAAATAACCCTTATATTTCTCAGTTACTTTCTTTACACTTGATAAACCTATACCATGACCCTCTTCATCTTTAGTTGTTTTTATGGAGTTTTTCTCCACTAAAACCTGTCCATCAAAACTATTTTGTATTTTTATTACCATCTGTAGTCCTTTAATATAAACTTTTAGATCTATATATCTTCTATTTTTAATATTAACTTTTTTGCAAGCCTCCACAGAATTTTCAATACAATTTCCTAAAACTATCAATAAATCTAGTTCCTCTATACTTATATTTTGGGGTATATTTACATCAATTTTAAAGTCAATATCATACTTTGCTGATATTCCAAGATAATATTTAAGAAATGAATCCATAGTAAAGTTTTCACATATTCGTCCTACATTTGGGAATATTTCGCTGTTATCAAACTTACTAATGTATTCTTTTGCTCCAGAATAATTTTCAGCTTCTATCAAAGATTTTATTGCAAGGATATGATATCTTATATCATGTTTAAATGTGTAGTAGTTCTCTATTGATTCACTTAAAGCATTATAATTTTGCTTTTGTAATTCTATTTGAGTATCTATAATCTTAAATTTATATTGTAATTCCATATTTTTATTTACTGAATAGATAGCAATAAATATTATTATATAAGATAATAATATTACAACCACAAACATTATGCTATTAAAAACACCATAAGAAACTATAGCTTTATTTGTATTAAGTTCATAAAATTTAGCTAAAAAAAGAAACATTATTATACTATACAAAGAGATTATAGCTATAAATCTACTTGATACAAGTCTAATCATTTCCTTATATATTTTACTTGAGAAATATATTACTGGTATTATAGAAAGTTGAATTGATGTTCTTAAAATCATAGATATATGTCTGTATACATCTATATCCTCTATTTTGAATAATCCAACAATACAGCTTGATATTATAAGTATAATTACAGAAAAGAGCCATACCGTTATGCAGGTAAATATTTTAATTGAAATAGGCTCATCAAAAACTAGATATATATAAAATATTAAAGTACACAATAAAAGAAATATAACATACTTATAAAAAACAGTATCTATAAGAAGTATATCTGAAACTACTGAGCCAAGAACCATAATAAGTATGTTTATAGCAAGTATGGCTGATGAGTACTTAACGCTCTTTCTCCTACTAAGCAATAAGTTCATATATGTAATATTAATAATAAGCAAAACACTTGAATTTATCAAAAACTTCATTATATAACTCCTACTTATTAGCTCTTAATTTAAAACATCTAATAATACATTATATAATAAAAACTTTTAGGTGGCAAAATAAAAAACACTAAGTTCAAAACTTAGTGTTTTTTTGCGAGATAAGTCTATAAGCCGAGTTCTGTATTAGTCAATCATCTATCTAGGCCTATTGTTCCCAATAGGCTCAAGCGACACACCCAGAGGCGGGACGAGCAGCCCCATTTGCCTCTCTATTCGGTCTTGCTCCAGGTGGGGTTTACATAGCCATATAGTCACCTATATGCTGGTGAGCTCTTACCTCACCTTTCCACCCTTACCCAAAAACTTGGGCGGTATATCTCTGTTGCACTTTCCTTAGAGTCGCCTCCACTGGCAGTTAACCAGCACCCTGCTCTACGGAGCTCGGACTTTCCTCTCCTGACGTAAGTCAGCAGCGATTGACTGGCTTACTCGCAAGATTTATCTTATCATATAAGAGTATATTTTGCAAATTATTTATTTTACTAACTTTAGTGAATTACTTACAAATACTCAATGCGATAAGTAAAAGAAAAATAATAACCACACCAAACATTCCAACTCCTGAAAATAACAAAACTAAAAACATGACTCCAAGTATCCCAAGTTTAGTTGGTGTTAGCTCAATAGAAGAATATTTCTTCTTACTAATGTACTTTCCTATCTTCATATTTCCGATTTTCATATTACCTATTTTTCCTGACTCTATATTCTTCTTTAATTTAGAACTTTCATATATATCCTTTATATCTTCAAGAACTTTTTTAGAATCTTCCGCTAAGTTTTCCCTATTACCGCTAACATAACCTACCCCTGGTTTATATTTGCTTTCTCTTTTTTTACTCATTTTTTTCCCTCTAAAAGTATTGTTATTATATTACTACATATATATGCTTTAGTTTCCTTTTATGATAAAAATCTTATTCAACTAAATACTCTATTACAAAAAAATAAAAGCTATCTCTAGCTCTTATTATATCAACTCTATATAAATCTATATGGATCTTCTGATTTTTTCGATATTAAAATTTCAACATCTTCAACTGATTTAATGTCTTTTGTAATTTTCTTAGATAGTTCCATAAACACTGGCCACTCGCTTCCAAAGTGTCCTATATCAAGAATATTTAATCCCATTTCTTTATAATCACTTGCATAATGATAAGTAGTATCACCTGTGATTACGCAGTCTGCCCCATTATTATAAGCTATAGAGAAAAAATCTTGACCGCTTCCATTTATTATAGCTATCTTTTTAATTCTATCATTTCCAGATGGAACATATCTCAAATTACTAATATTTAAAGAGGTTTTAACTCTATCTATTAACTCATCTAATGTTATTACTTCTTCTAATTCCACAAATCTTCCTATCCCACTCTCATCAAAACCTTTAACTTTTGTTGGTTCTAATATGGACTTAGCTGAAAATCCAAGAAGTTCAACTATTTTATCATTTAAACCTTCTTTAACAGAATCAAAGTTTGTGTGACTTGAATAGAGATTTATATTATTTTTTATAAGATTAATTATTTTTTTACCCATCAAAGTATCTGTAGTTATGGTAGATGGTTTTCTAAAAATTAATGGATGATGAGTAATAATTAGATCCACAGTATGTGCTTTAGCTTCTTCTATTACATCTAGTGTACAATCTAATGCTATTAACACCTTCTTAATATCTGATGTTTTATCTCCAACCATAAGCCCAACATTATCATAGTCTTCTTTCAATATAGGTGGAGCTATCTTTTCCATAATATTAATTATTTGTTCTAACTTCATATTATTAGCTCCTTTAATCTTTTTATTTTAGCTGTTATTTCTTCTTTTCTTTTAACAGCACTTTCAGTATCATCTTTTATAAAAGAAAGAATAGTTTTGTATCTATCAAGTTTATTTTCTATAAAATCTTTAATCAATGGATGTTTATCCTCTATAAGTCTTGTGCTAACTTCATAATAAAAGGAATCTTCCTTAACTTTTACTTCATCTATTTTATTTTTATTGTACTTTACTTTAAAAACCTCATAAAATATATTTTCATCTATAACTAAATCTTCTTTTAAAATCTCAAAAGGACCTTTATATAAAAACTCTCTTAAGATTTCTGCATTTTGAGCTGGTTGTAGAATCATATATTTAAATTTTTGTACCTTCTTTATGTCTTGTACAATAATATCTCTTATTAAATTACCGCCCATTCCAGCAATAATAGCAGCTTCAACTTCTCCTAATCTTACAGTGGCCAAACCTGCACCTAATCTACATTGAATCTTATCAGAAACACCCTCAAACCTAACATTGCTTTCTGCCTTCTCTTTTGGCCCCTTGTTTATGTCTGAAGCAATCGCTTTAGTGCATATTTTATTTTTAACTGCATAAATAGGAATATATCCATGGTCTGTTCCAACATCAATCACACTTTCACACTTATCCATGTTATTCACTATACACATTAATCTTTTGCTTAACTCCATAATTACTCCGTTCTATAGATAGACATTTAATATCTTAATTTGAAACAAGAGAAATGCTAAGGCTATAGCTAAAGCTATATATATAAATTTATATGCAGATCTCTTATCATATTTTGCATTAAAATGTGAAGCATAATACATGCAAAATAGAATAATCATATTTAAAACTCCATATGACATTTGTTTAAAGGCAAAGTTTTTACCAGTTCCCATTACTATGGGTTTAAATTTACCATCAAAGCTTAGTGGCATTGATGCTGGCAATGCTTGTTTTAAATATAATATAAATGGATTTAAGATTATATAAAAGATTATTACTGTAGTTAATATAAATGGAACAAATAACTTTTTATCTTTATATAATCTTCTGTTTTTGTTTACTTTAGTTTCAAATTCCTGTAATTCTATATCTTTTTCTTCTATTATATTCTTAAATTTCTCAGCGTCTATTGGTGATATTCCATAACTCATCTCTGATGAATGTAAGTATATTACTTCACTATTAGAGGATGCAAACATATGGGTAACCCCAACTTTATCAACAACATAATTACCAAATCCATACCTATCTCTTCCAAACCCCGAAAGTTTAAACCCTTTTATAGGACCTGTACTAACATTGTATCCATCAATATCATCTAAGTATATTTTTATTTTTCTTATACCCATTAACGAATTTATTATTACTATATTATTTTCTATCTGATACTTCAAAGTTAGTGTGATTAATAAATAGTAAATACAATATATATTAAATAAAATAACTAAAAGCTGCAGTAATGTTAATTCTATGTAAGAATTTACAAAGCTATTTACTGCTAAATACAGCCCATTAGCAACTACTATATACATTATAATTTCCAATAATGCTAAGCCTTTTTTAGGCTTAAATTCTTCCATTAAAATCACCTCAAAAATCATTATAGCATAGGATATAAAAATTAGCACCTAAAAAGGTGCTAATAACTAATCTAAATAATCTTTTAACTTTTTGCTTCTGCTAGGATGTCTTAGCTTTCTTAAAGCTTTAGCTTCTATCTGTCTTATTCTTTCTCTAGTTACATTAAACTCTTTTCCAACTTCCTCTAGAGTTCTAGCTCTTCCATCATCTAAACCAAATCTTAGTCTTAAAACTTTTTCTTCTCTAGGAGTTAGTGTATCTAATACATTAATCAATTGTTCTTTAAGCATTGTAAATGCTGCCTGCTCTGCTGGTGCTGGAGCATCATCATCTGGAATAAAGTCTCCAAGATGTGAATCTTCTTCTTCTCCTATAGGAGTTTCTAATGAAACTGGTTCTTGAGCTATCTTTTGAATCTCTCTAACCTTATCTACAGGCAAATCCATAACCTTAGATATTTCTTCTGGGAAAGGATCTCTTCCAAGTTCTTGTAATAGTTGTCTTTGAACTCTTATAAGTTTATTTATAGTTTCAACCATATGAACTGGTATTCTTATTGTTCTTGCTTGGTCTGCTATAGCTCTTGTTATAGCCTGCCTTATCCACCAAGTAGCATATGTTGAAAACTTAAATCCTTTAGTAAAATCAAATTTTTCAACGGCTTTTATAAGTCCTAAATTACCTTCTTGAATTAAATCTAGAAATAACATTCCTCTACCAACATATCTTTTGGCAATAGATACAACCAATCTTAAATTAGCTTCTGCTAACTTCTTTTTAGCATAACTATCCCCATTTTCAATTCTCTGAGCAAGTTGAATTTCTTCCTCAGAAGATAGCAGTGGAACCTTACCTATTTCTTTCAAATACATTCTAACAGGGTCATCTATAGCAATTCCTTCTGGGATTGATAAATCAAGTTCTTCTTCGACTTCTGCTTCTCCAATATCACCTAAAACTTCAATTCCCATGGATTCTAATACTTCATATATCTTTTCTATTTGTTCAGGGTTTAGATCTATTTCATCAAGTTCATCCATTATCTCCTTGTATGTTATGCTTCCACTTTTCTTACCCTTCTCAATTAACTTCTTAACAACTGTCATTTTTGTACTTTTATCTTTTAAATCCTCAGTCTTTTCAACCTTATCCTTACCTTTAGTAATTTTTTCAGCCATTAAAATACCTCCTTCCGCTACGCCATTTAACCTCTTTTTAATCTTTTGAGTTCTAAATCAACATTCTTTAATTCTTTCGCTAGATTAATTAAATCCTCAAAAACCCCTTTATCTTCACTTTCCTTTAGCTTTTTCTTTATAGTATGCATTTTATTCTCTAATCTATATTTTCTTATGTTATAAATATAATCTTTGATAGATGCTTCTATATTACCCTCTAATATTTCTAATTCTCTTATCTTAATCCATTCACTTTGAGAATTTGTATCTTTGCAATTGTATTCTACAAAATCCTCCAAGTGGTCTTTTTTTTCTTCTTTACCTTCTATAATGAGTCGGTAAATATTTTGATGAGCTTTTGAAATTAGCTCCTGTTCACTTATATTTTCTTTTATTAATTGAAAATATTCATCTTTTGTCATTAGTTTAAGAAGTTGCCTCTCTCCCTTAAGGTAAGCAGGCTCTATATATGATTTTGTTCCATTTTCTTCCTTATTATTCATAAAGTTTTCATCTTTTTGGAATTTTGTCACTTTTTTAGAAAGTAGGTCATATAATGCCTGCTCTCTTATTCCTGTTTCTTCTGAAATCTTCTTAACATAAACATCTTTTTCTATGGGATTTAACTCTGCTAATATTTCTGTAACTTTCTGCCCATATAAAATTACATGCTCATTGTTAGTAAAATCTATTCCTTCTTTTGCTCTTTTTAACCTATATTCAATTAGTGGAAGAGATTCATCTATAAGTTTTAAAAAGGCCTCTTTACCATTACTTCTTATATACTCATCAGGATCTTTTCCTTTAGGAACTGTGAGTACTCTAACATCAAAACCTGCACTTCTTAAAATCTCTAATCCTCTTATAGTAGCATTTTGTCCTGCAGCATCAGCATCGTAAGATATTATAACCTTATCTGCATATCGCTTTAATAATCTTGCTTGATTTAGTGTCAGCGCTGTACCTAGTGATGCAACTGCATTTTTAATTCCATGTTGGTGAAGGGATATACAATCCATATAACCTTCAACTATTACAAAATATCTTTCTGGAAGCCCATCTTTAATAGCAAAATTTAATCCATATAAATTAGTGCCTTTAACAAAGATTGAACTTTCTGGAGAATTAAGATATTTGGGCTTAGAATCATCTAGTACTCTACCTCCAAATCCTATTACTCTACCTTTAAAATCAAAAACCGGAAATACAACTCTATTTCTAAATCTATCATAATAGTTTCCTTTTTCTGATTTAATTATTAACCCTACTTCCTCAAGTATTGCCTCATTGTAACCTTTAGATTTTAAATAAAATCTTAAACTATTCCAATCATTTTTAGCAAAACCTAACCCAAAACTTTTAATTGTTTTTGAAGATAGCCCTCTATTTTGGAAGTAACTCATAACATCTCTACTTTTAAATAAATTAGAAAAAAAGAATCTAGCTGCCTCTGTATTAATCTTATACATCAACTCTTTTTTAATTGCAGTTGAATTTTTTTCTCCATTTTCTAAATTTAGAGGAATGTTAGCTTTATCTGCTAAAACTTTTATCGCTTCCATAAAGGTTAGTTTCTTACTTTTCATTAAGAAAGTAATAACATTTCCAGCTTCTCCACAACTAAAACACTTATAAATTTGTTTGTCCTGAGACACGGAAAAACTCGGAGTCTTATCATTATGAAATGGACATAACCCCATATAATTTCTTCCTGATCTCTTAAGCCTTACAGTTTCAGAAATGATTTCTACAATATCATTTTCCTGCTTTATCCTTTCTATCAATGCTTCTTGAATCTGCAAGGAGTTCCCCTCCTTACTTTGATATTTTTTTCAACAATTATATTTATATTCGACATAAATTTTATAAATCCTTCTTGGGAAATTTAATAAATATAGAAGTTTTTACGATTATTTGTTAAAAACAATCATATACTCCTGTAAAATTTTCAAAATTCTTTCCAGCTTCACTTATTTTACCAAAAATTATCTTCTATTATTCTTAATTCTTTAATAAATTACAAACTTTGGAACATAAAGATTATTGAAGATATTGATACAATAATCGTCACTCATTCCTGCTATATAATCTGCAACTCCTCTATGTAATCCTTCTGCTTTCACTATGTTCTGATAAATTTCTGGCATTTCTTGTGGGTTTTTATAAAAATGTTCTATTACATTCTCTAAGACAAACTTAGCTTTGTTTCTTTCAACCTTTAATACATCCCCTAAATAAATATTTTTAAACATAAACTTCCTAAGTTCAGCCATAGCATCTCCAACTTCTTTACTTAAACTAACCTTAATATTATTATCATTTATGTTTTTTAATGTGTTTTCTATACAATCATTAACTAATGTATCCACTCTTTCTCCATGGGTATTTCCTAAAACCTTTATAATTTCTTTAGGCAACATATCTTCACTTAAAAGATTAGCTCTTATAGAATCATCTATGTCATGATTAATATATGCCATCTTATCACTATATTTCACAACTTGCCCTTCAAGAGTTTTTGCTTTTGCTTTTCCATTTGAAAATCCACTATGATTTAAAATCCCATCTATAACTTCAGCTGTTAAATTAAGTCCCTTGCCGTTTTTCTCTAATTTTTCAACCACTCTAACGCTTTGTTCATTATGTCTAAATCCACCTGGTAAAAATTCATTAAGAACTTCTTCTCCATTATGTGCAAAAGCAACATGACCTAAATCATGACCTAAAGTTATAGCCTCAACTAATATTTCATTTAACCCAATTCCTGCTGCAATTGTTCTTCCTATCTGTGCTACTTCTAAAGTGTGAGTTAATCTAGTCCTGTAATGATCTCCAAAAGTTTTTATATAAACCTGCGTTTTATGTTTCAAACGTCTAAAAGATTTAGAATGTATAACCCTATCTCTGTCTATCATATAATCAGTTCTAGTAACATCCTTTTCCTCAGGAGTATTCCTACCTAATGTTTTACTAGAAAAGGAGGCTTCTTTTATCAATGTCAACTCTTCATTTCTTTCAATTTTTTCCCTAATGTTCATATAATTCACCTCTTAAATTATTATTCTATATCAATCATAAAATTCCTTCATTTTTTAATCACTATATATTATTTATGAAAGTTTTTAATATTTTATTTCATATAATTATTTTATCCTTTAATTTTATTATCCATTAGAATAAATAAATAAATTCATTAATATCATATTAATAGGAGCTTTTAAAGAGGAGGTATTTATGGCAAAAGAGGCTGTAGATAAAAAAAGAGAGTTACTAAGTATATACGAGATTAAGGAATTTATTTTATCACAATATAATATTTTTGATTGCGACATTACTCCAGTAAAATTTAAGGATACTGCAAAACAACGTGCTGTATATAAAATTTCTTCTGTTTATGGGGATTTCTGTTTAAAAAAAGTTTATTATAGTGAACAGGATCTTCTTTTTGTGTACTCTGCAATTGAGTGGTATCACCAAAAAGGTATTAAAGTACCTAACCTAATACCAAATATAAATAAAGGAAGATATGTATCTTATAAAGACATGTTATTTATATTAACTCCTTGGGTTGATGGAGTGAAATGTGATTTTGATAACTTAGAACATGTTATATATTCAATAAGAAACCTAGCAACAATGCATAAGGAAGGAGAAAACTTTTTCCCTATTAACGGCGCAACTATTAGAAAGGGTTTTGATAATTTATACATATCTACAATGAAACACTTTTCTCACATGCTTAATTGTTCAAACTATGCATTTAAATACAAAGATAAATTTTCTAAGACCTATTTAAAACATTTTGATGCTAATGAATATTTAGCTAAAACATCATTAGAGATTCTTTCTACTGTAAACTTTGATAATCTTACAAAATCTCTATGTCACGGTGATTATGTTAATAAAAATATAATTTTTAATGTTGATGGTTATGTTTGGGTTATCGATTTTGACAAGTGTAGATATGATTATGTAGCAAAAGATATTTCCTATCTTTTGAGAAGACTATTAAAAAGAGAAAATACTAAATGGAATGTGGAGTTAGCTTTATCTTTAATAAATAACTATTTATCAATTAATAAACTTAATAAAGATGATATAAAGTATATTTTAGCATATCTAATATTTCCACAAAAGTATTGGAAGCTTTCACGTGACTACTATAAAAATATAAAAAAGTGCAATAAAAATTCGTTTAATTTGCTTTTATCTAAAGTTGTTGATAGAACAGATTTTCAACTTAGTTTTTCAACTGACATAATAGCTGCAATTGAAGAAAATTATAAAATAAAAATTTAAAGGCTTCAAGATTTTACTTGAAGCCTCCTTTTTATATTTAATTATCTTGGATTTTTAACTTGTGCTTGAGCTGCTGCAAGTCTTGCTAGTGGAACTCTAAATGGTGAACAACTAACATAGTCTAAACCAATGTTATGGCAGAACTCAACTGATGATGGATCTCCACCATGTTCTCCACATATACCAAGTTTAATGTCTGGTCTAGTTGCTCTTCCTTTTTCAACTGCAATCTTAACTAATGTTCCAACTCCATTTTGATCTAACTTAGCAAATGGATCTTGCTCATATATTTTATTTTCATAGTAAGCATTTAGGAACTTAGCTGCGTCATCTCTTGAGAATCCAAATGTCATTTGAGTTAAGTCATTTGTTCCAAATGAGAAGAACTCTGCCTCTTTAGCAATTTCGTCTGCAGTAATTGCAGCTCTAGGTATCTCTATCATAGTACCTACTTTATATTCTAACTCTGCTCCTGTTTCTTCTAGTACTGCTTTGATAGTACTAATTACAACATCTTTAACGAACTTAAGCTCTTTTATTTCTCCTATAAGAGGAATCATTATTTCAGGAACTACATTGTATCCCTTATTGTTTTTAACTTCAATTGCAGCTTCTATAACTGCTCTTGTTTGCATTTCAGCTATTTCTGGATAAGAAACTGCTAAACGGCATCCTCTATGTCCCATCATTGGGTTAAATTCATGAAGACTTTCCACTGTAGCTTTTAAATCTTCAAAAGTTAATCCCATTTCTTTTGCCAATGCTTCTATATCTTCATCAGAATGTGGTAAGAATTCATGTAGTGGTGGATCTAGGAATCTTATAGTAGCTGGTCTATCTTCTAGGGCTTCATATATTCCAACAAAGTCTCCTTTTTGCATAGGAAGAAGCTTTTCTAAGGCATTTCTTCTTTGCTCTTCATTTTTAGCTACTATCATCTCTCTAACAGCCATTATTCTATCTTCTGCAAAGAACATATGCTCTGTTCTACATAATCCCACACCTTCAGCACCAAACTCAACAGCTTGCATAGTATCTTTTGGTGTATCTGCATTAGTTCTTACTTTTAACTTTCTAACTTCATCAGCCCAGCCCATGAAAGTTGCAAAATATCCTGATATTTCAGGTGCAACAGTTTTTAATGCTGTAGGATAAACATTTCCTGTTGATCCATCTATAGACAACCAATCTTCTGAAGTTAAAACTTTTCCATTAACTTCTACTGTCTTAGCTGCTTCATTAACTTTAATAGCTCCACAACCTGCAACACAGCAAGTTCCCATTCCTCTTGCAACAACCGCAGCATGAGAAGTCATTCCTCCTCTTACTGTAAGTATACCTTGTGCTGCAATCATACCTTCTATGTCTTCTGGTGAAGTTTCTAGTCTAACTAAGATAACCTTTTCACCATTTTCAGCTCTTAATTTAGCTTCTTCGGCAGTAAATGCTATTTTTCCTGAAGCAGCTCCTGGTGAAGCTGGTAATCCTTTAGCTATTACTTCAGTGTTCTTTAATTCAGTTTCATCAAAGTTTGGATGAAGTAATGAATCTAATTGCTTAGGTTCAACTTTTAATATAGCTTCTTCTTTAGTAAGCATTCCTTCTTCAACTAAATCTACAGCTATTTTAAGTGCAGCCTGAGCTGTTCTCTTTCCATTTCTTGTTTGTAGGAAATATAATTTCCCGTCTTCTATAGTTATCTCCATATCTTGCATATCTTTGTAGTGAGTTTCTAATGTATTAACAATATCTTCGAACTGTTTATATATTTCTGGATTTTGAACTTGTAATTTAGAAATTGGGAGTGGTGTTCTAATACCTGCAACAACATCTTCACCTTGTGCATTCATTAAGTACTCACCATATATAGCGTTTTCACCTGTTGCTGGGTTTCTTGAGAAAGCAACCCCTGTTCCTGAAGTTTCCCCTTTATTACCAAATACCATTTCTTGAACATTTACAGCAGTTCCCCATGCTCCTGGAATGTCATTAAGTCTTCTATAAACTATAGCTCTAGGATTATCCCATGATCTAAATACAGCTGTAACTGATTCAATTAACTGTACTTTAGGATCTTGTGGGAACTCTTCTCCCTTTTCTTTCTTATAAAGAGCTTTATATCTTTTTACTAACTCTTTTAAGTCATCAGCAGTTAAATCAGTGTCAAGATGAACATCATTTTCTTCTTTCATCTCATCGATAAGATTTTCAAATAATCTTTTCTCAACATCCATAACTACATCTGAGAACATTTGTATGAATCTTCTGTATGAATCATAAGCAAATCTTGGATTGTTTGTAAGCTTTGCCATCGCTTCAACAGATTCATCATTTAACCCTAAATTTAATATTGTATCCATCATACCTGGCATTGATGCTCTTGCTCCAGATCTTACTGAAACAAGAAGAGGTTTTTCAACATTTCCAAATTCTTTGCCAGTAATTTTTTCAAGTTCATGCATTTTCTCATAAATTTCATCTATAACTTCGTTAGCTATAACTCTACCATCATCATAATATTTGTTACATGCTTCAGTCGTTACTGTAAAACCTTGTGGTACTGGTATTCCTAGAGTTGTCATTTCCGCTAAGTTAGCACCCTTTCCCCCTAAAAGGTTTTTCATTGATGCATTTCCCTCACTAAAAAGGTACACGTACTTCTTTTCTTCCATCTCAATACTCCTCCGTTCGATACGAAAATTATTGTTATATATACTAACGGGACTTTCCCGAAAGTTGCACTATTAACTATCTCCTAGTCTTACAAAAAGCTTCGTAATATTTGTTTTGGATACCTTCCCTACCATTTTTATTATTTCTCTATCTTCTCGTGCTTCTCTTTCTATAATTGGAATGCTATCAATTTCATGTTCTATTATTTTCTTTGCCACAACAAACGCCGAATCCTCTGGACTAGCATAAATTATATTAGGCATCCTTGTCATTATGACGCCTACAGGTACCTTATGTATATCTGTACCTCCAATTGCTATCCTTAGAAAGTCTTTTCTAGAAACAGCTCCCGTCAAATTTCCATCGTTTTCAACAAAAAGAGTTCCAACATCCTTAAGGAAAAGATACACAATAGCGTCATATACCATAGTCTCTTCTGAAACAATTGTTGGCTTTGACATTATATCTTTAACTTTTATGTTGGAAATAAAATCATAAACTCGACTTTTTGTAGTCTTCGATGAATATACATATCCTACCTTAGGTCTTGCATCTAATATTCCCATCATTGTTAATACAGATAAATCTGGTCTTATTGCCGCTCTTGTTACTCCTAATTTTTCTGCTAAGGCTTCTGATGTTATAGGCTGTCCTTCTTTCACCAACCTAATGATTTCTTCTTGTCTATTGGAAAACTTCATACTATCCCTCGTTTCATCAAGGAATATTCAGACAATTCAAATTAGTTATAATATTTACAAGATTATTATAACATGTTATACAACTTTTACTATACTAAATTTTCTGAATAATTAATTAAATTTACTGAATATTCCCATGATTCTTTAATTTTCATCTCATTAATGTTAATTTGCTTCTATTTTCTTTATTTTACAGTCTTATCAATCTGTTTCTTTTTCTTCTTCTTCAAAATTAACAGTGTAGGTATAAAAAGTTTCTTCTTCATTTGAGCTTTTTTGGGTATTACTTTTGTTATAAGCTCCGTTTTTCACTTCTGAAACTTTGCTTTTTATACTTTCTGCAACATCTGATGCTTTGTCTTTTATATCATCATATGCCCCTTTTATATACTTATTTACTACTTCAACTTCTCCATTTTCTCTAGTTATCTCAATAGTAAGCTTAGTAACTATAGCCGTAACTACTCCTATAGCTAATAATTGTGGAAGCATTATAGCTATAACCCCTGCTGCTACTCCAGCATTTACAGGTATATCTACCACAGTTCTATCATCTTTTTTTATTTTGATTCTTGTAACGTTTCCTTTTCTAACTACTTCTTTGATATAAGCTTTAAATTCTTCAAAGCTTTCATACTTTCCTTCTTTTTGAGATTCTTTTTCTGATGTTTTTATATTTTCCAAATATATTATCGCTTCTAAAACATCTCCGTCGCATTGTTCTAAAGCATATTTTGCCTCAGCATAAGTAGTATTAGTTCTTTCTCTTACTTTATCTACTTTTTCTAATGTTATTTCACTCACAGCTATCTCTCCTTTATATATTCTAACATTTCTAAACTTTTAGGTTTTTTAGCATAGTTTGAAGAAAAGATACTTGATGTTACTTTAAATATCTCATCCTTAATTTCTGTATTTACATTAACCCTATGAACCTTATCCATTGGTGAAGAATTTAGAAACCTTAATACATTATAAGCGACAGTAGAAATACGAATACTATATTCTTTCGTACATTCTCCACATATTCCTCCATAATTTGCAAGACTGATGTAACTACTAGTATTAATCTTTTTGCCACAGTTTGCACAGTTATTAAGGTTCAAACCATATCCTGTAGACTTAAGCAGTTTAAGTTCAAAGCTTCTTACTAAAAGTTCATAGTCTATGGCATCGGTATTTAATAAATATAAGCAAGTAACAAAATCCTTAAATAAGTTTGGATTACTTTCTCCATCTATTAAAGATATATCTATAAGTTCACAAAGATAAGATGAATAAGTAAGTTTTTCTAAATTACCTAATAACCCTTGAAAGGAATTAATAATCTTCCCTTCTGATAATGAGTAAAGATTTTTACCTCTAAACATCATATACTCTCCATAACATAAAGGAAGTGTTATAGAAAAATGTCTACTTTTAGCTTTCTTTGCACCTTTTGCAATTGTAGTAATTTTTCCAGACTTTTCTGTAAAAATCCAAACTAATTTATCATTTTCCTTAAAATCCTGGGTTTTTATAATAACTCCTTGAGTTTCAAAAAGTGACATATCTCCACCCGCTTACTTAAGCTTCTTATAACCTAGATCTTTAAGTAGTAGTGGATTATCTCTCCACTCTTTTCTAACTTTAACCCAAATCTTTAAGTTTACTTTTTCTCTTAAGAAACGTTCTATTTCATATCTTGCCGTTTCTCCAATCTTCTTTAAACTCTGTCCATTCTTACCTATAATTATACCCTTATGAGAGTCTTTTTCGCAGATTAAATCTACTTCTATTGTGTACATTCCCTTGTCGTTTTGTTTCATTTGAATTATATCTACAGCAATACCATGTGGAACCTCATCTCTAAGGGTCTTTAAGGCTTTTTCTCTAACAATTTCAGCTACAACAAACTTTTCCTGTACATCTGTAATCATATCTTCCGGATAGTACTTAGGACCTTCTGGTAAATACTTAACTATTAATTCTTTAAGTGTATCTACGTTTTTACCCTTTAAGGCAGATATAGGTATTATTTCAGCAAACTCAAATTCTTTTGAATAGTTTACTAAAGTTTCAGCAACCTTATCATGAGTGTTTTCATCTACTTTGTTAACTACAAGAAAAACAGGGGCTTTTTGATTTTTTAAAGACTCTAATATGAATCTATCGCCTCTTCCAATTGTTACATCTGGAGTTATTAAAAATAACACTACGTCTACATCTTTTATAGAATCCTTCGCTGAGTTAACCATGTATTCGCCTAACTTATGTTTTGGTTTATGTATTCCAGGAGTATCAACAAACACTATTTGATACTCCTCCTCAGTCAATATAGTTTGTATATTATTTCTAGTTGTTTGGGGTTTATTAGAAACTATTGATAGCTTCTCTCCCATAATATAGTTAGTTAAAGTGGACTTACCTACATTTGGTCTTCCCACTATAGTTATAAAACCTGATTTAAACATTCTTCCTCCTAAATCTCAAGATCTTTTTTAGTAAATGATCCTGGTAACATTTCATCTAATGTTTTTATTATATAATCTTTTGAATTTTTTACTATTATCACTTTTATATTTTCATTTTCTGCAAATTCAGCCATTACCTGTCTGCATATACCACAAGGTGCAGTATACTTTTCTGTATCACCTATAACGGCTATTGCTTTTAATTTTCTATTACCTTTTGATACTGCATTAAATATTGCTGTTCTTTCAGCACAATTTGTTGCTCCAAAAGAAGCATTCTCTATATTACATCCTTTATATATGTTTCCATCTTCAAATAAAGCAGCTGCTCCTACCTTAAATTTTGAATAAGGAACGTAAGCTTGCTCTCTAATCTCTATAGCAGCTAAAACCAGCTCTTCAACATTTATCTCCATAAGTAATCCTCCTCTTATTTTAACTAAAAAGCTTAAAAATTATGAAAGTCATAACTGTTCCAAAAATAGCACCAACGATAACTTCTGCCACAGAATGTACTTCTGAGTCTACCCTGCTCTGGGCTGTTATAAAGGCCATTATGAAGCTTAAGCTTATTATAATAGGCTCCTCTGTTATTAAAGAAATAGCTGTAGCTAATGAAAACGCTAACGCACTATGTCCTGATGGCATACCACCTTTTAATGGCGTTCCTTCACCAAATATAGCCTTCACTATTATTGTCGCAATACACACTATAATCAATACAATAAATATCATATAAGGATGAGAGTTTTTTATTTTGTTTACCACCTCAAATGTTGCTCTATTTAACTTATCCCAAAATATTATATATCCAACTAGTATCGCATTAACTGCTGTTATCAAAACTCCTCCAGCAGCAGCATTTTTAGCTATTTTAGCTAAAGGGTGATAAAAATTTGTGGTAGAGTCTATGGCATACTCTATAGCAGTATTTATTAATTCTGCACTTATTACCATTGTTATAGTTACTGCCAATATAAGAAACTCAACCTTAGAAATATCATAAAAGAAACACGCTCCTAAAACACATATTGCTGCGAACATGTGAATTTTCATATTTCTTTGAGTTCTTACAGAATGAATTATACCATTTATAGCATGATTAAAGCTATCCACCAAATTTTTAACCTTCATAGTATCACCCCTTTAACCTCTTGTTATATTTAATTTATTAAGTATAGCCTCTTCTCTATCTCTCATGACCTTCTTTTCATCCTCTTCCATATGATCATATCCTAGAAGATGCAAAACAGAGTGAACTGCTAAATAAGCAGCTTCCCTATCATAGGAATGATTATACTCTTCTCTCTGTTCAACAGCTTTTTCTAAAGATATTACTATATCCCCAAGTACTAACTCTTCACCATCAAAATAAGTTTCATCAAACTCATAATTACTATATTGCTCTTTAAATACTTTTCCCTTTTCATAGTCTATCATTGGGAAACTTAATACATCTGTTTCCTTATCTATAGATCTTGTTTCTCTATTTATATCTTTTATCTCATCATTATCAACAAATATTAAAGATATCTGAGTTTCACACTTTACCTCTTCTTCTTTTAGTGCAAACTCTATAGTACTTTCTATAAACTCTTGAAATTCCTTAGTCACTTCTAATTTAGATTGTCTATTATCAGTATATACCAATTTATTTTACTCCTTTTTCTTCTGTGGGATATTCAATCCTCTCATGATATATTCCACTTAAAACTTTTAAAAAACATTGTCTTATTTTGGTTAAGTCTTTTAAAGTTAAATCACAGTTGTCTAACTGACCTGAATGCAACTTATCTTTAATTATATTATTAACCATTTCCTCTATTTTCCCCTTTGTTGGTTCACTTATACTCCTTACCGCAGCTTCTACAGAATCAGCTAACATTATTATTCCCGCTTCTTTACTTTCTGGTATTGGTCCTGGATATCTAAAATCAGCTTCCTTAACTTCTTCTCCACCCTCTGGTGAGTTTTTCATCTTATAATAAAAATACTTAACCAAGGTTGTACCATGATGTTGAGCTATAATATCTCTTATTACCTTTGGCAAATTGTATTCTTTAGCCATCTCAAGTCCATCTTTAACATGTGATGTTATAATCAATGTACTTAAGTTCGGAGTTATTTTATCGTGAGGATTGTCTTTCCCTATTTGGTTTTCTTTGAAGAAATAAGGTCTTTTTGTTTTTCCTATATCATGATAAAAAGAACCTATTCTAGCTAATACTGAGTTACCACCTATCTCTTCTGCTGCAAGCTCTGCTAAGTTAGATACTAAAACTGAGTGATGATAAGTACCTGGTGCTTCCATTAAAAGTTTCTTAAGCAGCGGACTATTAGGATTAGATAGTTCTAGTAACTTAACAGTAGTTACTATATCAAATGTAGTTTCAAATACGGGTAAAAATCCTATAGCAAGTATTCCCGATAAAAGTATCCCGACTCCCCCCATAGCTGTACTTTCAAGCACTTCCATCATGTCATTTGATAATAATGTACCTGTTGAAAATGTAAGCACTGCACACATAAGTGCTATATATGCAGTTGATAAAAGAATATCATTTCTTTGTTGCATTTTTCTTAGAGAAGTTGACCCTAAAACACTAGAAACAAAAGCTAAAATCATAACTTCTGGTTTAAAGCTTATAACTCCACTTATTAGTACACAGTTTAACAAACTAACTACTAAACTTATTTTATAGTTTAATAACAAAGTAAGCATTATTGGTCCAAATATCATTGGCACTAAATAAGGTGATATAAGCGCCGTACTTCTTGCTAAAACTAAAGATATTATGTTAATTATGCTTATAAGTATTAGATTATTTGTATTATCAAAAATCTTTCTGTAATATTTATAAATATAAAAATATTCAATAGTTAATATTACAGCTACAAATATACCTAATACAAAATATACATATAGACTATCTCCAGCTGCAGAATTTTTAAGAAGTCCTAATTCATTTAAAAGCTCTATCTGAGACTCCGTAACAGGCTCTCCCTCTTTTACTATAGTTTGATTTTTCTTTATTACTATCTTAGGGACATTTTTCTGTGCTTCTTGAATTTTTTCATCAGTTTTTTCTTTATCATAAAAGAAGTTAGGTTTTATTTGAGAAGTTATAAGAAGATTCAATATATCTCTAGGTCTTCTATTAAAGCTACTGTTGTTTAAGTTGTTTTCAACTTCATTTTTTGCAGCTTGTATATCTTCTGCCTTATCTTCTTCTATGTTCTTCTTGTAAACAAGTCCTATTATCTCTAAGGACTTATTTTGAAATAAAGTGATGTCTTCTTTAGATACTGAAAGTAAATATTTATAGTCTTCATCATCTAACTTAACTACATTTAAGGTTTTTATAGCAGCTATTTTGTCATTCTCTTGTACTGTGGAATCTTTAAGTGCTATTATCTTTTGAAAAAAGTTCTTTACGTTATCCTCTGCTGTTTTTGATACATCTGTCTTCAATGTATACTGTTTATCTATTTGCTGGACAACTTCATCTTCCTTAGCCTTTGTAGCCATCTGATCTATTGTATCTCTAGGGGCCTTTATATCCGCATTAGCTATATCCCCTGGATTTAAATTATATTTCTTAGTGACAATAGCAGTCATTAAAATCAAAAAAGCTAATAAGAAGGTGAAGAAGAAAGTTAAAATTCTTTTTAGTTGTATATTTCTTTGGTTATCCAATTTCTTAGCCATAGTTTCACCTACTTTTTATTATTAAAGTTAATTGTTCATTTGTGATATATCTTGCTCTACTATAAACTTATTTTTTATTATGATTTTTCCATCCCCTATGTTTTCAACATCTTGAATTTCTTGTACTATGGTATCTTTCTTATCAATCTCTTTTAAAACTGCCTCTCTTGACTTATTTAGCACATTAAGCTTAACCTCATCTTCGTTTAAGTTTAGCTCTTTCTCTGAAACCTCATAATAAACTTCACTTTTTATAAAGTTATCTTTGACTTCTATTTTATCATAGTCCTTATATGTTTTTATAGGCTTTTTTAGATAAATTTTCTTTCCTAGAACTTCGACATATATAGCTTTATCTTTTTCTCCTGTTCTCTCTTTTGACTTACCGCTTATTTGTACCTCTAATATCTTTTCATAGGCCGTACTTGCCATAACCTTACCTTCTGCTTTAGTTGGATATTCAATCCCTTCTTTTCCTTGATATGGCTTTATAAGCAAATCTCCAGCCTTAACTATATCACCAGGCTTAACAACAGCAGTTCCTGAAATTGTATAAATCCTTTTTATAACCCCGTCTATCTTAGCAATTACACCTTCATTGTCTTCTTTTTCTTTAATCTCTGGTGGGTTTACCTTCTCTTCAATATCTACCTTCAAGGTAGAGCCTTCTATTCTTGCTTTTACCCACATTATATCGCTATTAGTGTCTTCTAGCTGCTTTTCTAAAGCATAAACATCTAAAGATGTTTTCTTAACACCAGGTTTTACATTTAATGAATTTAATTGTCTTCTAATCTCAAAAGGTGACAATATTTTTTTAGTGTTAATCTCTATACTCCAAATATATGTAGACAAGTAGAACATAACCCCCAAAAATATTATTCCAGCTACACATAAAGAAACTTGCCTTTTAGCTTTTATAAGATAAAAAGCTAAACCTTTTTTCCCAACAACCTTTACTTTTGCATTTATTCTTTTGGCTATAGTTTGAACTTCTTTAAGGTCTACTAAGTTTATCTCCACAAGAAATGTTGTTAAATCAACTTTTCTAATATTTTTAGAATAAATGCCATGACTCCAAAGTAAATTGATAAATTTCTCTGGAATCATAGCTCTTACCTCTATAGTTATTGTTCCCTTTTTAAGTTTTTTTAATATCTCCATTTACCCCATCCCCTCATAAATTACTGATTTGAACTCTCCTTGAATTACTATAGTCTGACCTCCAATAAAAGCTATCTCAAAGTCTTTTCCATTTATGGTTATAGTCCCTATTTTAGAATTTATCTTTATATACTCTCTTTCAAAGGCTATTATCCCTTTATGATTCTCTATAGATATTTCATTATTACTTGAGATAGTTATTTTCGGCGTACTTAATATGACATCATTTGGTATTTCTAGGTTTTCAGCTAACTTCATTTTTGCTCTATTCCACTTAGACTCCATAAAACCCCTCAAAAAAAAATCATTTCATATTAATTTATGATGATGTGGTTTATTAAATTACAAATTTTAAAATATCATTTATATTGATATTTCATGGTATGTAAAAAAGGAGCTCACAAAGTGAACTCCTTTTATAACGTAAAATTATTTACTTAAATATTCTTTAACAATTGAACTTACAAGTTTACCATCAGCACGGCCTACAGTTAAAGGTCTGACTTTCGCCATAACTTTTCCCATCTCCTTAGGAGAGTTGGCACCAACTTCAAGCGCAGCTTGTTTTACAATTTCAAGAATTTCATTCTCGTTTAACTGTTGAGGAAGGTAATTTAGCAAAATCTCAATCTCAGTCTTAGACTTATCTACAAGATCCTGTCTATTTCCCTTTTCAAACTCAAGCATAGCTTCTTTTCTTTGCTTGATTTCTCTTGCTAAAATTTCTATAACTTGCTCATCTTCAATTTTGACATTGTTAGTTTTTTCAACTAAAAGTACAGCTGCTTTAGCCATGCTTAAAACTTCAGCCTTAAATTTTTCTCTTGCCTTTAAAGCCTGTTTCCAGTCCTCTTGAAGTCTTTCTTTTATTGTTGGCAATATAATACCTTCTTTCAAAGAAATTCTTTTATAGAACTCTGCTATTATTTAAACTTTCTCTTTCTAGCAGCTTCTGATTTTTTCTTTCTCTTAACGCTTGGTTTTTCATAATGTTCTCTTTTTCTTACTTCTGAAAGAACACCTGCTCTAGCGCATTTTCTTTTGAATCTTCTTAAAGCACTTTCTAGTGTTTCATTTTCTCCAACTCTAATTTCTGACATCTACTATCCCTCCCTCCGCTAGCTAATATGTTATAATGCACAGCCGTGGGCTTTAAACAACACACGCTATATTATACAATACTATATTTTACAATGTCAAGAACTTCATATAATTATTGTTAGCCTGGAGGCCATTTAAGACTTCTTCCTCCTAGAATATGAAAATGTAGATGATTTACAGTTTGACCACCATCTTCACCACAATTATTAACTATTCTGTAGCCAGTCTCTGATATACCTAGTTCTCTTACTATCTTATGGATAACTAAGTATATATGTGCTATTATATCACTTTTACTTTCATCTATATCATTAGCACTCGCTATATGTTCTTTAGGAATAACTAATACATGTACTGAAGCTTCCGGGTTTATATCGTGAAAAACAAACACTTTATCATCTTCATAGACTTTTTTTGACGGAATTTCTCCTTTTGCTATTTTACAAAAAATACAATCATTCATGTTTTCACCCCCTTAATCTATTATTTCTCCATAGGCTACTCCATTTCCTGCATCATTTATTTTTACTTTAATAATTTTACCTATTAAGTTTTTTTCTTTAGAACAAACTATAACCTTTATGTAGTTATGAGTATATCCTTCATATAAGTCCTGTTCATTTTTTACCTTTTGCTCAAATAAAACAGGAATTTCTGTTTCTATATATTTTTCTATAAATTCTTTTTCATTTTTCAGATCTAACTCTATTAGTTTTTTACTTCTTTCCTCTTTGACATTTCCATCTATCTGATTTTCCATGTCAGCAGCTCTAGTACCTTTTCTAGGGGAATATTTAAATATATGCATCTTAGATAACTTTATTTTACTTAAAGTCTTATAAGTTTCATTAAACTCTTCTTCTGTTTCGCCTGGGAATCCAACTATTATGTCTGTAGTTAAAGACACATCTTTTATCTTTCCCCTTAAAATATTAACTATACTCTCATATTCTTCTATGTTATATCTTCTATTCATTCTTTTAAGAGTTCCATTAGAAGCACTTTGTAATGAAAGATGGAAGTGAGGGCAAAGTTTTTTAAACTTTGTAATTCTTTCAACTACTTCTTCAGTAAAGAAAGTTGGATCAATAGATCCTATTCTAACTCTTTCAATCCCATCTATATTTTCAATTTCCTCTATTATATCTATAAGAGTTATCTTCTCATCTAATTCTACTCCATAGGAAGCTATATGTATTCCTGAAAGGATTATTTCCTTAAATCCATTTTCAGCTAAAACTTTAACTTCTTCTATAACCTTTTTAGGATCCTTAGAGCAAACTGCACCTCTAGTATATGGTATTAAACAATAGGCACAAAACCTATTACACCCATCTTGTATTTTTAAGAAAGCTCTAGTTTTATCTTGATACTCTTCGATTCTCAAATCTTCAAATTCCTTATTTCTAAGAACTTCTGAAACTTGAACCTGCATCTTACCTTCATCTTTAGCTTTATTAACCCAATAGACCACTTCTCCCTTGTTTCTTGAACCTAGTACTACATCTATGCCTTCTATGCTACTAACCTCATTAGGAGCTATCTGAGAGTAACATCCTACCGCCGCAATAACAGCATCTGGATTTTGTCTTCTTCCTCTAGAAATCATCTGTCTAGATTTTTTATCTCCCATGTTAGTAACTGAGCAGGTATTTATAACATAAACATCTGCAACTTCGCTAAAGTCTACAACTTCATATCCTTCTCTTATAAACTTTTCCATCATAGCTTCTGATTCATATACATTAACCCTGCAACCTAATGTCGCAAATGCCACTTTCATTACTCATTTCCTCCTAAATCTCCAAGCTCATATTGAAGCAATGATCCACAAACAAAACCAGCTGTTTCAGTTCTTAGAATCCTTGGTCCTAAAGTTACAATATAAGCTCCATTATCTTTAAGTTTGTTTATTTCTTCTTCTTCAAACCCACCTTCAGGACCTATTATAATCCCAAGTTTGTTTACACTTTTATCTAAATTTTTAACTAAAGACTTAACTCCAAAGTTTTCAGCATTTTCATAAGGAACTACAACTAAGTCCATAAGTTTTAACTCTTCCTCTAACTCTTTAAAAGAAATAGGAGAGTTTATCTTAGGTATAAAAGTTCTCTTACTTTGTTTTGAAGCTTCTAAAGCTATTCTCTCAAGTCTGTCTAACTTCTTAAACTCACCCTTTAACTTAACGTCAACTCGCTCGGTTATTATTGGAGTTATTTCTTTAAATCCAAGTTCTGTTCCTTTTTGAACAATTAAGTCCATCTTTGCAGCTTTAGGAAGTCCTTGATAAAGATATACTTCAAGTGGGCTTTCATTATTAACTTCTAACTTTTCATCTATAACTACTTTAACTTCAGTCTTAGTTATTTCTGATATTCTTCCTAAAAACTCTTCTCCTTGAAGATTGTTTATAACTACTTTTTCGCCTTCTTCAAGTCTTAGAACTCTATATATATGTTTAACATCTTCACCTAGTATTCTAGCCTCATTCTCATAAAACAGTTCTTTAGGAGTAAAAAACTTATGCATTCTCTTCTCTCCTTATTTCAACTTTGCAATTATACAATTCCACTCGCCATCTTTATTAACTTCTATAACTTCAAAACCATTTTCTTCAAGATTAGCTATAACCATTTCTCTTCTATCATGAATTATTCCTGATGTTATAAAGATTCCATCTTTATTAAGTGCCTTTTTAACATCTGGGGTTAAAATACAGATTATTTCTGCTATGATGTTTGCAACAACTAAATCTGCTTTTCCATCAACTACATCTAAAAGATTACCTTCTAGTATTTCTATATTGTTAACATCATTAAATGTTAAATTCTCTTTTGCAGAGTCTACTGCTACGGGGTCTAAGTCAACACCAACTACATGCTTAGCTCCAAGTTTAGCTGCAACTATTGCAAGAATTCCTGAACCAGTTCCTATATCAAAAACTACAGTATCTTCTTTTGTGTATCTTTCTAAAGCCGCAACACACATTCTAGTAGTTTCATGAGTTCCTGTGCCAAAAGCCATACCTGGATCTAGTTCAACTATTAAATCCTCGCCTTCTGCCTTATAGTCTTCCCATATAGGTTTAATTACAATCTTTTTACCTATCTTAGTTGGTTTGTAGTACTGCTTCCAGTTGTTTGCCCAATCTTCTTCTTTCATCTTTGTAGAGATAACTTCTGCATCTCCCAAATCGAAGCCCATTTCTTTTAGCTCTTCAACTTTCTCTTTAATATAAGTAACTACTTCTTCTATCTTATCTTCTTCTGCAAAATACCCTTTTACACAAGCTGCTTTTCCTTTATATTCTAATATATTTAAATCTGCAAAATCCCAAGTTAAAGGTCCTTGCTCTCTATCTAATATATCATTAGGATCCTCTATAGCTACCCCCTTACAATCTAACGAGTAAAAAATAGCTGATACTAGTTCAAGAGCCTCGCTTTTTGTTATTACCTTAACTTCCATCCAAGTTCCTTGCATTAAATTCATTCCTTTCTACATCCATTGACTAATATAATATTTTACACGTAAAGAGTAATTATGTCTATGGCATTTTAGAATTAACAATTGACTATCAAATATTACTTAATCACCTTATTTTGTACTATTGGTTTACTCTTTTTGTTGTATATTACAACTGTTATAATCGACACAAGAACAATAACAGAATTCGCGGCAATAGTCCCTGTCCAAGTCATAGTCATTGTACCAAAGAGAGGGGATGCTGCGTTAAACATGGTGTGAAATAATACACACATAAACACACGGCCTTTTCCTGATATCTTGTAAATTGCTCCGTTGAAAAAACGAAACGCTATGAGTTGAACCGAAAACATCCAAAAGTTAATTAGTCCATCTCCATGATTCGTCCCTGGAATAAAGAAAAGTGGGATATGCCATGGAATCCAAATGAGGCCAGCCAAAATAGAAGATATAATAAAACCATATTTTTTATCAAGTCTAGGCTGCAATACGTACATCCAACCAGATTCCTCTAAACCACCAATAATAAGATTACCAGGCAAAGAAAGAAAAATCATATAAAATGGAAGGACCATTTTAGTGGTTCCTGTAACTACCATATGAGTCAAAAAATAAAGCGCAAGCCCTCCAATAACGAACAAATAGAGAGATATTTTATTCTTGACGTAAAAAACAGTTTTGAGCCATTCTTTAAGACCTGTTATTTTATTATTTTTCTTAAGAACTATATATGATGCAATAGCAGGCGATAAAATATATATGGCAAAAGGAATATTCATTACGAATTCCCCTAACGAGTTAACCCAATTATGAACCGAATATCCAAATTGTTCAAGAACAATCAATATACCTGCTACAATATAGGCTATAAAAAATGTTAAAACCGTAAATTGTACTATTATCTTTTTATCCTTCTTCATTTCTTTACCTCACCTTTTAAAAGCCATGTTAAAATCTAATAAATGGTCAATTTGAATTTTATTAGCAATTCTATTTTACCACATAAAACCAAAAAGAAGGCTATGTAATAAGGATCTTCTAAAGCCTTACTACATAGCCCTTATAAACTTATTTAATTATTTTGCTGCCTTCGCTGCATTTATTATTTCTTCAAACTTAGGTTGCTCTGCTATTTCACCTAAATATTCTACATGAGTTACCTTATTATCTGAATCAACTACAAAAGCTGCTCTAGTTAAAAGACCCAACTCTTTAACATATGTTCCAGTAGCTTCTCCAAAAGCTCTATCTTTATAGTCAGAAACAGTTACTACATTTTCAATTCCTTCTGCTGCACACCATCTTGCTTGAGCAAAAGGCAAATCCATTGATACAGTGTAAACTGTAACCCCTTTAAGTTCAGATACTTTTTCATTAAAGGTTCTAACCTCTAAATCACAAACAGATGTATCTACAGATGGGACTGCCAAAAAAATTCTTACTCCCTTTGTATCTTTTAATGTTAATGGAGATAAATCATTTTTTGAAACAACAAAGTCTCTAAATGTATCTCCTACCTTAACTTCTTTTCCTACTAATGTTACTGGATTTCCTTTAAAATTTACTTGCATAATCCTATCTCCTCTCAGTTTATCTATATTATATTCAATTATTAATTTTATCTATATTCATTATATACACTTACTACTTTTCCTATACAACTATATTTTACCAAATAATTTATACTTGTCAATAGTTATTATTAGTTAATTTCAATATGTATTTTATTTTTATTGTATTATAATGGAACCGTTAGCCTTTTCAATCCGTCTAATGGTTGAAAGAAGGAGGGATGAGATTGTTTTTATTAGTCAAAAAAGCTAAAAAAGGTGATAAAGAAGCCTTTTCTCAAATAATCAAAGACATAAGAATTGATTTGTACAAGATATCTAAAGGCTTCTTTAAAAATGAAGAAGACATAAAAGATGCTGTAAGCGAAACTATATTAACCGCTTATCAGAAGATAGACACCTTAGAAAATGAAAAACTATTTAAAACTTGGATAATACGTATACTTATAAACAAATGTAATGACATTTTAAGAAAAAACTCTAAAATTATTTTCTTAAATAATGAAATTGATGAAATTACCTATGATAAAGATCCTAATGAATATCTAGATTTATATGAAGCTATTAACACCTTAAATGATGATATAAAAATCTTAGTTATTCTTTACTATTTTAATGATTTATCAATAAGTGAAATATCAAAAATCACAAATATAAAAGAAGGTACTATTAAATCTAGGTTATCCAGAGGTAGAGATAAATTATATTTAATTTTGAATGCTAATAAAGAAGGGAGTTTTGTAAATGGTAAATAATAATTTTGATAAAAGAATAAAAAATATAACTTCAAAAGTTGAAGTACCTGAAGACTTTATAGTTTTTACTGATAGTATTCTCGATTCCTTAGAACCTAAATCACAACCAACTAAGATAAACAGATTCCGAAGACTTCCTATGGTAGCTTCTTTTGTTTTAATATTTTTATTTATCTTCTTATCCCCTGTTTATGCCAAGCTTACAAGCGTATTTGATTCTTTTAAATCTTTAGATATTTTTAACAAAGATAACAGTGATGATTATATTAATAGCTTAAATATAACTGCTAAGGACTCTGATGTAACTTTTAATTTTAAGAATTTAGTTATAAGTGGTGATTCTATTATACTAAGTTACGAAGCAACTACTCCCTATAAACCTAATTCACTTCCTGGTATATGGGACTCAGATGTAAATGTAAATGGTAAGAAAGTTGAAGATCCATTAACTGAAGACTATGGAACCTTAATCTCAGAAGATAATGGATATACTTACGACATGGTTTCAATAATAGATATTTTAGATATAAAAAACATAAGTGAAAATGATAATATAAAACTAAAGTATACTATTAAAAACTTTGATGGTGTTGATGGAAAATGGAACTTATCTTTAAACCTTCCTAAAGATAAATTATATGATAAAGTTTATTATGCCGATACCAATAAACCTTTAAAAACTCCATATGGAGATATTAATTTTGATGAAATTTCTTTAGGACAATTTTATACAAAAGCTTTTTACAGTATAAGTAATGCTAGTAAAGACTTTAAATTCCTCCATTATATAATAAAAACTGATAAAAATGAAACACTGTTTAATTATAGAGGATCCTCAGCCTCAATAGATGGATCCTCAACAGGTGAAGATTATTTTTCATCTATAAAAGAAAGACCAGATAAAATCTGGATTATACCTTATAAAACCAATTATGATGTTCCAAGTTTGTTAGTTAAGGAAATCCCCGCAAAAGATTTAATAAATCTTCCTAAACCTTATGTTATCAGAATATCTGAAGACTTAGTCTTAAATATTCTTGAAACTTCTTATAAAAATAACAATTTAGAAATTAAATATAAATTCGATGGTGTTTGCTTTGATCCTAATATAGTTTCATTAAAGTATAATGATGATACCTATGTTAATCAAAAATATGGCTTTAACCCTAATTTAATAAGAGCTGACGAAGGAACCCTAACCTACGAAATCCCTAACTTAGATGATTTTAAACTTAAAGTTGTTAATCAAAACCATATTATTCCTGAATATGATAAACAAATAGAACTATCAGTTAAATAAAATTGGGGACAGTTAATGAAAATAATCATTAACTGTCCCCTTTATTGCTTATATTAATCTGGCATTAATATAAATCTTAATATAAATAAGAATGCCATTATGTACATAATTGGATGAACATCTTTTCTTTTACCTGTAAATACCTTCATCAGTGGGTAGAATATCATTCCTACAGCTATTCCATTAGCTATTGAATACGTAAATGGCATCATAGCTATTGTGAAGAAAGCTGGTACAGCTTCTGTAAAGTCTGAGAAGTCTATTTCCTTAACAGCACTTAGCATAAGTACTCCAACTATTATAAGAGCTGGCGCTGTAGCGCTTGAAGGAACCACCCCTATAAGACTGCTAAAGAATAATGAACATATAAATAATATACTTACAACTACATTAGATAGTCCTGTTCTAGCACCTGCTGCTATACCTGCTGCTGATTCTACAACTGTTGCTAAAGTTGTCGTACCTAAAAATCCACCTAAAGTTGTTGCCATAGCATCTGCAAATAGAGATTTTCTTAAGTTTTTAGCTTCTCCATTTTCATCTATCATTCCTGAAGTTTGGGCAGTTCCAACTAAAGTTCCTAAAGAATCAAATAAATCAACTAAGCTCAAAGTTATTACAACCATAAATATAGTAAGTATAGCTCCTACTAGTCCTCCTCCATTATGAGACAATAGTCCTTTAAAGTCTAAAGCTAAGAAAGTATTTCCTATTGGTGGAAGTGAAAATACATGTACATTATCGAGCTTAGTTATTCCCATTGGAATTCCTATTATAGTAGTTATTATAATTCCTATAAGCATGGCTCCTTTAACATTTCTAGCCATTAATACAGCCATAATAACTAAACCTACTATTGTTAGTATAACTGAGCTATTCTTAAAATCTCCAAAAGCAACTAAAGTTGCAGGATTAGCTACTACTATTCCTCCACTTTTTAAACCTATTAATGATATAAACAATCCAATCCCGGCTGTTATAGCAAGCTTCAAATTATGTGGCATAGCATAAACTATTTTTTCTCTTATGGATGTCAAAGTTATGATTATAAATAATATACCTGATATAGATACAGCTGCTAATCCTTGCTGCCATGTATATCCTAATTTCAAACAAATATTAAAAGCAAAGAAACTAACAAGTCCAAGACCTGGAGCCAATACAAAAGGCATATTAGCATAAAAAGCCATAATAAGTGTACCTACTGCTGCTGCAATACATACTGATGCAAATGCAGAACCAACCACAGGATCATTTGCTATAGTTAAAACTGCAGCCTCATCACCCTTTAAACCTAAAGAGTTCATCCCTCCAAGCTTTAAAATATTAGGAACAACTAGTAAAGCATAAGCTATAGTTACAAAGGTAGTAAGTCCTCCTAATATTTCTGTCTTTACATCTGTTTTGTTTTCTTTTAACTTAAAGATTTTTTCTAAAATGTTATTTTCTTTAGTTTTCATAAAAAGCCTCCTCATAAGTAATGCAATAAAAAAATCACCAAGGCGATTTTGAGCCGTTGATTTTTTTTGCGCATCTGCCTTTCCAAACGCATGTGAGGAAAATCTGGCAGGCGCTCAGTTTTATTTTTTACTCTTTAGACTTAGTATTTAAAATAAATGAATTTTATGAAGTTGCATAACACTTCTGCAACTATAATATGTATAATTCCTAAAGAGTAAAAAAAGTACCCGCTTGGAATAGGTAAACCAAACTGGTACAGTAAATACTTAACATCACCATTGATTTACCCATAGCGAAATTTTTACGGAATTTCGTAGAAACATCTGAACCATATTATCAGATATATATGGGCTTGTACTTTTTGACTGACTTAATCATGATATAATAAGGCTTTTACAATGTCAACTGGCGATTAATTTCTTATAAAAACTAAAAAATCTTCGTTAGATTTTTCTTCTGAATATTTATATCCTTCACTCTCAAAATATTTAATACCTTCAATACTTTCTATCTCATTTTCAATTAAATATCTTGCCATAAGACCTCTAGCTCTTTTAGCATATATACTTATTATCTTGTAGCTTCCATTTTTATAATCTTTAAATACAGGTGTAATAACCTTATACTTTTTCTTTAATTCCTCAAGCCTTGCTGCCTTTGAATATTCTTCTGATGCTAGGTTTACTAGAACTTTAGTTTTTTCTTTACTTAATTCATTATCTAAAAACTCAAGTATCTTATCTCCCCAAAACTCATATAAATCTTTTCCAGCTTTATTCATAAGTTTTGTCCCCATCTCTAGTCTATGTTCTTTAATTCTGTCTAGCGGTCTTAAAACCCCATAAAGACCAGATAATATTCTTAAATGTTTATCTCCATACAAAACTGATTCATCTTTTAAAGAGTTTATATCTAATCCCCTATAAACATCTCCATGAAATGCAAATACAGCTCCTTTAACAGGGTTTAATTCATACTGCTGAAATCTATAAAAATTAAGTTCCCCAAGTTTCTCAGAAATTTTCATCAATGAACAAATATCTTCTGGACTAAACTTTTTCAATTCTTTTATAAGCTTTTCTGATTCATTTATGAAATTAGGAGTTCTATCACTAACTACATTTGATTTATCACTAAAATTTAATGATTTTGCTGGTGAAACTATGTATATCATATTTTGTCCTCTCATTCTTTTTATTCTTTATCTATAAATCTATTAAAACAAATAGATAGTTTAATTTCAATTATTAAAAATTTCTACAAATTAAACTTCTACTAAATTTAATTTTACACAACCAATAGTTAATATATTAACAATTATTGACAATTATTCTCAGTAATTTTATAATTAAAGCATAATATAAAGCATTTTAGGAGGTATTTATTTATGAGTAAAAAAACAATCGGTATAATTGTGGGTAGTCTTAGAAAGGACTCCTTTAATAAATCTATAGCTAATTATGTGTCATCGGTATTTCCAGAAGATTATGAAGTTAAATTTATAGATATAAGTAATGTTGATATGTTTAATCAAGATCTTGAGGATAATCCACCAACATCCTGGACAAAACTTAGAGAAGAAGTTGCTTCTTCTGATGGTTTCCTATTCTTTACTCCAGAATATAATCGTTCTGTCCCTGCAGTTTTAAAAAATGCTCTTGATGTTGCTTCAAGACCATATGGTCAAAGTGTATGGGGAGGTAAACCAGCAGGAATTGTGAGTGTTTCACTTGGTGCAATTTCAGGCTTTGGTGCTAATCATCATTTAAGACAAGTACTTACTTTTTTAGATGTTTATACATTACAACAACCAGAAGCTTATATAGGAAATGTTATGGCATTATTAGATGAAAGCGGCAATCTATCAAATGAAGGCACTAAAGAATTTCTTAAATCCTTTGTATCTGCTTTTGTAAAGTTTTCCGAAAAATTCTAACTTAAAAAGACTGTGCAGCACTCTGATACTGTGCAGTCTTTTTCTATCATGATAAAACTTTATAAAAAAGTCGCCAAGGCGATTATGAGCCGTCGACTTTTTTTGCGCATCTGCCTTTCCAAACGCATGTGAGGAAAAACTGGCAGGCGCTCAATTTTCTTGTTTTTTATTCTTTAGGAGTTCATGTAGCCTTCTTATATTCATATCTAATTAAAGTTATCCACAACTTTGAAATAATATAATTTCCTAAAGAATAAAAAATAAAAACCTAGCTATAAAACTAGGTTTTATTTTTATTCTCCGAATATTTTATCCATAAAGCTCTTTTTATTTTTTGAATCTTTATGTTTTTCATGAGATACTTCCTGATTTTGAAGTTCCCCTGAAGCTTCCATAAACATTCTTAATGCTTCTTTTTGTTTTTCATTTAAAGCTTTTGGAATATCAACTATAACTTTAACATATTGATCTCCACGAGCTGATGAGTTAACTCTTTGAACACCCTTACCTTTAAGTCTAAACAATGTTCCAGATTGAGTTCCTGACGGTATGCTATATTTAACCTCACCATCAATTGTAGGAACCTTAATATCTACTCCTAGTGCTGCTTTTGCCATAGAGATATGTTCATCAATATATAAATCAAAGCCTTTTCTTGTGTAAATCTTTGATGGAGCTACTGATATCTTAACATATAAATCTCCTGGAGGACCTCCATTTACACCATGGTCTCCTTGTCCCCTTAAAGGCATAACATTTCCTGTATCAACTCCTGCAGGAATATTAACTTTAATCTTTCTATTTTTTCTTACTCTTCCTTTACCTCTGCAAGTATCACAAGGTGCTTCTACTACTTTACCTGTTCCACCACAAACATCACAAGTTGAAGAACTAACAAAGTTTCCTAGTGGAGTTCTTCTCTCAACTCTTACTTGACCAGAGCCTCCACACTTAGAACAAGTCTTTGGTGAAGTTCCAACTTTTGCTCCTGTTCCATGACAAGTTTCACAATTTTCCGTTCTTGTTATTGAAATTTCCTTTTCTACTCCAAATATAGCTTCTTCAAAACTTAAGTGAAGAGTATATTCAAGATCTGAACCTTCCCTTGGGGCATTTCTTCTTGAGCCACCGCCGCCCCCAAAGCCTCCTCCAAAGAAGCTTTCAAATATATCTCCAAAGCCTCCCATATCAGAGAAATCAAAACCACCTTGACCAAATCCACCTGATCCGTCAGTTGTACCAAACTGATCATATTGAGCCTTTTTCTGAGGATCACTTAAAACTTGATATGCTTCATTTATTTCCTTAAATTTCTCCTCGGCTTCTGCATTTCCTTGATTTTTGTCAGGGTGATATTGAATTGCTAGCTTTCTAAAGGCTTTTTTAATTTCATCATCTGAGGCCCCTTTTTGAAGCCCTAAAACTTCATATAAATCCTTTGACGCCATAAATCCACCACCTATTAAACTTAATTAAAAGGGAAGAGTCGTTCTCCCTTCCCTATCAAAATATTATATGCTATTTATCACTATGGTTTCAACTATTTATCGTCTTCTACCTTAAAATCAGCATCTACAACATTATCATCTTGAGCTGCTCCTTGGTTTGCTCCCATGTTATTTGGGTCAAATCCTTGTCCTTGAGCATTAGCATCTTGATAAATTTTTGAAGAAACAGCATAGAATTCTTGAGTTAACTCATCTGTAGCTTTCTTTATAGCTTCTAAGTCTTCTCCATCCTTGATTTTCTTAACTTCTTCTAATTTAGCTTGTATCTTGCTCTTATCTTCAGCTGATACTTTATCTCCTAAATCAGTTAAAGCCTTTTCTGTTTGATAAACTACTTGTTCTGCATTATTCTTTATTTCTATAGAATCTTTTCTCTTCTTATCTTCTTCAGCAAATTTTTCTGCTTCTTTTACTGCCTTATCTATTTCATCATCTGAAAGATTAGTTGATGCAGTTATTGTTATATTAGCTTCTTTACCAGTTCCTTTATCTGTTGCAGAAACCTTAACGATTCCGTTAGCATCTATATCAAAAGTAACTTCGATTTGAGGAATTCCTCTTGGTGCTGGAGCTATTCCTGATAAAGTAAATCTACCTAAAGTTTTATTGTCAGGCGCCATTTGTCTTTCACCTTGAACTACGTGAATTTCAACGCTAGTTTGGCTATCAGCTGCTGTTGAGAACACTTGGCTCTTTCTAGTTGGTATAGTTGTATTTCTTTCTATTAATGGTGTAGCAACTCCACCTAATGTTTCAATCCCTAAAGTTAAAGGCGTAACATCTAGTAATAATACATCCTTAACATCTCCTGTTAATACTCCACCTTGAATAGCTGCTCCTACAGCAACACATTCATCTGGGTTAACTCCCTTTGATGGATCTTTTCCAGTAAAGTTTTTAACAGCTTCTTGAACAGCTGGTATTCTTGTAGATCCTCCAACAAGTAATACCTTATCTATTTCTCCTATGCTAAGACCTGCATCATTTAAAGCCTTTCTCATTGGTTCTATAGTTCTTTGAACTAAGTCATGAGTTAATTCGTTGAATTTAGCTCTAGTTAATGTTAAATCTATATGCTTTGGACCTGTAGCATCAGCTGTTATAAATGGTAAGTTTATTATTGTTTGAGTTGATGAAGATAATTCTATCTTAGCTTTTTCTGCAGCTTCTTTTAATCTTTGAAGCGCCATCTTATCATTTCTTAAATCTATACCATTTTCAGCTCTAAAGCTTTCAGCTATAAAGTCTATAATTTTTTGGTCGAAGTCATCTCCACCTAGTTTTGTATCTCCGTTAGTAGCTTTAACTTCGAAAACTCCATCTCCAAGTTCAAGTATAGATACGTCGAAAGTACCGCCACCTAAGTCATATACAAATATTTTTTGGTTAGTATCCATTTTATCTAAACCATAAGCAAGTGCAGCTGCTGTTGGTTCATTTATTATTCTTAATACTTCTAATCCTGCTATTTTTCCAGCATCTTTTGTTGCTTGTCTTTGAGAGTCATTAAAGTAAGCTGGAACAGTTATAACTGCTTGAGTTACAGTTTCTCCTAAATAACTTTCTGCATCAGCTTTAATTTTTTGTAAAACCATAGCTGAAATTTCTTGTGGGGTATAGTCCTTGCCATCTATGTTAGTTTTATGGCTAGTTCCCATATGTCTCTTTATTGATATTATTGTTTTATCTGGATTTGTTATTGATTGTCTCTTTGCTACTTGACCTACTAATCTATCTCCATTTGCTTGAAAAGATACTACTGAAGGAGTTGTTCTTGCACCTTCTGCGTTTGCAATAACAACTGGATCTCCACCTTCCATTACTGCTACGCATGAGTTTGTAGTTCCTAAGTCAATTCCTATTACTTTTGCCATGTTAAATTTCCTCCTTAAATTCAGTTAAATTAGTTTACAACTTTAACCATTGAATATCTTATTACTTTTTCACCTTTTTTGTATCCTTTTTGGAATACTTCTGATACCTTGTTAGGTCCAAAATTTTCATCTTGATCATGCATTACAGCTTGATGAAGATTAGGATCAAAATCTTCTGAAGCATCTATTTCTTCAACGCCTAACTTCTCAAGAGAACCTTTGAAACCTCTTATAGTCATTTCTATTCCTTTTTTAAGGTCATCAACCGATCCATCAACTGCCACTGCTCTCTCTAAGTTATCAAGAGTAGGAAGCACTTCTTTTATTACATCGTAACATGCATCAGTGTATATACCTTCTTTTTCTTTTTGAGATCTTTTTCTAAAGTTTTCATACTCAGCACTTAATCTTACTAGTCTTTCCTTTAATGCCTCAACTTCGTTATTAAGTTTTGTATTTTCTTCTTTTAATTTAGAATTTTTTCCTTTAAGCACATCTTCAATAGAGATTACTTCTTCAAATTCTTTATCTTCTAAAACTTCTGCTTCTTCAGCAGTTTCTTCAACATTTTCTTCTACGTCTTTAGAAGTATCTTCTGTTTCAGTAATCTGCTCTCCTTCTAAGTTTTCATTTTTTAAATCTTCAGTGTTAATATTCTCTTTTTCCAAAATCCTTACACCCCTTCTCTCTAGTATTATTTTAAGCTCTGATTGTTAAGAACATTATTAAGCTCCTTCATTACCTCTGCCATTATAGAAATAACTTTAGAATAGTTTATTCTCTTAGGTCCAATTAATCCAACTGTTCCAAGAGCTGTTTCTCCTAAAATGTATTCAGCAGAAATAATACTACAGTCTTTTGCTTGAGGTAAGAAATTCTCATCACCTATCTTTATTGATATTCCATGATCTGTACTTATTAATTGATTTACAGTATCCTTGTTATAAAGAAGCTGTAAAATCTCTTTAGCTCTATCAATATCGTTATATTCAGAGTAATTGAATATATTGGTGGTTCCTTCCATAAATACCTCAGAAGAATCCGATGATTTTAATGTTTCATATAAAAGAGCTAAAACTCCATTTAATATTTCATCAAACCCTTTTAATTCATGAGTAAGCCTGTTTATGACTTCAAGGTTAATTTCTTCTATACTCAAATTAACAAGCCTATCATTCAGTATATTATTTATTTTTGTTACCGTCTCTATACTTAAAGGTTTATTTATCTTAAGCAGCCTATTTTTAACTACTCCACTATCAGTAACAATTACACATAAAATATTTATTATATCTATAGGTATTAATTGTGCAGATTTCATTGAACTTTTTCTAACTGATGGGGCCTTAACCACACAAGTTAATCTAGTTAGTTCAGATAAAAGTGAAGAGACTTGCTTTAATATACTATCCACCTCAAATAAAGCAGTATCAATAATATACTTTTTAATCATTAATTCTTCGTCTAAACTTAGTTTCTCGTAAGACATAAGTTTATCCACATAAAGTCTATAGCCTTTACTAGAGGGTACTCTTCCGGCAGATGTATGAGGTTGTTCCAAGTAGCCTAACTCCTCTAAGTCTGCCATTTCATTTCTAATTGTTGCAGAACTTATTCCCAATTCGTATTTCTTAGCTAAAGTTCTAGATCCTACTGGCTCTCCTGTGTTTATAAAATCACTAATTATGGCTTGTAGAATCTTAATTTTTCTTTCATCTATTGCCATAGTATCACCTCTTTTATTAGCACTCACTATCATCGAGTGCTAACGACTACGTATTTAATATATTATTTATAAGTTTTTTTGTCAATAAACAGAAATATTAATTAACTATGCTATGACTTAATTTAGAGAAATAATCTATATATTGCTTAAAATTTCTGCTATTTTCTCTATATTACTATTGTTTATATTTTCCTAATTATTAACTTAACAAAAAATCACTCATAACGTAATTACTTAGTTGAATGCCTTCTTTATTTAAATATATTTTCCCATTATCTTTATTTAATAATCCTTTTTTTATGTGATTATTAATTACATCTTTATAAATGCTTTCCATAGATACATTAAATCTTTCAAAAAAATCTTTTTCACTTACTCCTGATGTTTTTCTAAGTCCCAAAAACATAAACTCTTCCATAAGTTCTTCTTTTGATAAATGATTAGTTTCTTCAATACCATTTGAATTTTTTTCTACTGACAAAATATAATCTTCAATTTTATCATAATTTTTAGTTCTAGTTTCATTGAGTAGTGATGCAGCAGATACTCCACATCCTAAATATTCTCCAAGTTCCCAATAAACTAAATTATGTCTGCATTCTTTATCATCTTTTGAGAAATTAGATATTTCATATTGTTTATACCCTTTAGAATCTAGATACTCTACTGCATACTCATACATGGCTCTTTCTTCTTCCTCAGATGGTAGCTTAAGTTTTCCTTTTTCATATAGTTTGTAAAATGGAGTACCTTCTTCTACTATTAAAGAATAAGCTGATATATGTTCTGGACTAAGTTCAACTACTGAACTTAGAGTTTCTTCAAAGTCTTTCAGAGTTTGACTAGGTAAACCAAACATTAAATCAACATTTACGTTTTTAAAACCAACTTGTCTAACTAAGTCATAGTTTTCTTTAAACTCTGTAAAACTATGAATTCTTCCTAAACTTTTAAGCAAACTTTCATTTGAACTCTGCAGACCTAAGCTAAGTCGGTTAACTTTGTACTTCTTCATAAGTTCTAACTTGTCTCTAGTTAAGGTTCCTGGATTACACTCTACTGTAAACTCTACATCTTCCTCTAAGTTTAAACTACTTACATTCTTAAGTAGTTTCTCTAACTCCTCATAAGGTAAATAACTCGGAGTTCCGCCACCTATAAATATAGTCTTAAAAGTATACTCCTTTGAGGTGCTATTAATTTCTATATTTAAAGCATCTACATACTCACTCATAACATCTTCTTTCCCACTATAAGATGAAAAGTCACAGTACTTACACTTTTGCTTACAAAAAGGTATATGTATGTATAATGATATCTTCTTCATAAAATCCTCCTTTAATTAGTTGAGAGTGGAAATTTGAGAATTGAAAGTTAATAATAACTTTATACATCACTATAAACTAACAATTCTCAACTAAATAAAGGGCATCACAATTTAAATTGCAATCCCCTTTATTAACTAATCTACTTTTAAAACTGCCATAAATGCTTCTTGTGGAACTTCTACAGATCCAACCTGTCTCATTCTCTTCTTTCCTTCTTTTTGCTTTTCTAAAAGTTTCTTCTTTCTTGATATATCTCCACCATAACATTTAGCTAATACATCTTTCCTCATAGCTTTAACAGTTTCTCTTGCTATGATTTTAGAACCTACTGATGCCTGTATAGGTATCTCAAACATCTGTCTTGGTATTATTTCTTTAAGTTTCTCTGTTATAGCTTTTCCTCTAGCATATGATCTTTCCTTAGGTACTATCATTGAAAGTGCATCTACTGACTCTCCATTTAGAAGTATGTCTAACTTAACTAACTCAGTTTGTATATATCCAGTTAACTCGTAGTCTAAAGATGCATATCCTTTAGTTCTTGATTTTAAAGTATCAAAGAAGTCATAAACAATTTCATTTAGTGGAATATCATAATGAATAACTACTCTAGTAGCTTCAAGATACTCCATATCTATAAAGCTTCCCCTCTTCTCTTGGCAAAGCTCCATAACTGCTCCTGTATAGTCTGTTGGAGTTATTATAGATGCCTTAACCATAGGCTCTTCCATATAATCTATCTCAGTCATTGGTGGAAGATTAGTAGGGTTTGTCAACTCTATCATTGTTCCATCTGTTTTATAAACCTTATATATAACTGATGGAGCTGTAGTTATGATATCTAAGTTAAACTCTCTTTCTATTCTTTCTTGAATTATCTCCATATGTAATAATCCAAGGAAGCCACATCTAAATCCAAAACCTAATGCTATAGAAGTTTCAGGTTCAAAGTTTAATGCAGCATCATTTATCTGCAACTTTTCTAAAGCTTCTCTAAGTTCACCATACTTTGCACCATCTACAGGATATATACCTGAGAAAACCATAGGAACTGCTGGTTTATAACCTGCAAGAGCTTCTTTAGTTTCTCTTCCTTTTTCTGTTATGGTATCACCAACTCTAGCATCTCTAACATTCTTTATAGATGCTGTTATGTATCCAACATCTCCAGCGCTTAATTGATCTATAGGTAAAAATGCTGGTGTAAATACTCCAACCTCAGTTACTTCATAAACCTTGTTTGTAGACATTAATTTTATTTCAGTTCCTGGTTTAACTATACCGTCTTTTACTCTTACGTACGAAACAACACCTTTGTAACTATCATAATATGAATCAAATATAAGTGCTCTTAAAGGTGCTTCTTCATCTCCTTCTGGAGCAGGTACTTTCTCAACTACAGCTTCTAAAACATCTTTTATGTTTAATCCTGTTTTTGCAGAAATCAAAGGTGCATCATGAGCTTCTATACCTATTATATCTTCAATCTCTGTTTTTATCTCCTCTGGTCTAGCACTCGGAAGATCTACCTTATTTATTACTGGAACTATCTCTAGGTTATTATCTAATGCTAAATAACAGTTTGCTAAAGTTTGAGCTTGTATTCCTTGAGTAGCATCTACAACTAAAATAGCACCTTCACAAGCTGCTAAACTTCTAGATACCTCGTAGTTAAAGTCTACATGCCCTGGAGTATCTATTAAATTTAAAATATATTCTTCGCCATTGTCTCTTTTGTAAATTAATCTAGCTGCTTGAGATTTTATTGTTATTCCTCTTTCTTTCTCAAGTTCCATGTTATCTAAAACTTGCTCTTCCATCTCTCTTTGAGTCAAGGTTCCGGTTTGCTCTAAGAGTCTGTCTGCAAGTGTAGACTTACCGTGGTCTATATGTGCAACTATTGAAAAGTTTCTAATGTACTGCCTTCTATTCTTATTCATATCATCATCTATTCTTGAGAATTAAAATTCTCAGAATAGTACTCACCCCCGTGTAAAAATAAATCATAAATAGAACTTAATTTAGGTTCTGATAAATTATAACACAAACAACCTTCAAACTGTCAATAAAATTTGCCAATGTTGCTATGCTCTTAAGTTTCTTCTAAGCTTTTTTAAGAATCTTAATGAAGCTTGAATAAACTTCTACATAAATAAGTTTCTTATTTGATTGTTTAAGTACTCAATTGAATTCTGTACTTTGTTAAAAATCTTAAAGATTCCACTAACTTCATAGTCATCTCCATTAACTTCAAGTAAATATTTATTATTATTTCTTTGATGTATTTTAATGTTTGAGCTATCTACAATAAAGCTAGAAAACTCTTCTCCAAACTCGTCTTTTATTTTTTGTAAATCCATCCCTTGAGTTTCAGTTGTTCTTTCACTTAGCGCTTTAGTATTAATCATATTTATCTTAACTACCCCTGTAAAAGTAACAACTAAAAAAACTACTAAAGGTATTAAAATTTTTAATTTTTTCAAAAAAGGCACCCCCTAGGTATATTATCTATAAGGATGCTCATTTTTTCCAATTTTATACTTCTAGTTTTTCTTTAGGGCTTCTGCTATTAGTCTAGCTATATATTTTGCACTGGCTTGAGCCTGAGTGTTTGTATTAGTATTAAATCCAACTTCTATTAAGATAACATTAGGATTTTTGCTTTGGTTAAAAGAGTCTTTACCTCTTGTATAAGTCGTTATACCTCTACTAAGTCCAGGAAATAGATTTCTTGATAACCCATTTAGTTTATCAGTTAAAGCTTGATTTTCTGCATAATGAGGATTATTTTTTGCTGTTACAAACATTATTGGTGCAAGCTCTTCTCCATTTATATTTGCTGTGAGTACCTTGTCATTTACCGCATCTCTATGAAGATCTATGATTATATCAAAGCTTTTATACTGATTTAAATACTTTTGTAAAGTTTCACCTGATCTTTTATAGCTGTCATCATAGGATACAGAGTGATTAGTTTTATCATGTAATGTTGCTATTCCATAGTTTTGTTCTAATTCCTTTGCTAAAGCATTTCCCACTCCAACTACACTATCATTTTCATTTGCAGTTTCCTTAGTGGCAGGATTATAGTATTCCATAGTATGAGAGTGATAAATTAATACTCTTGGTTTGTTTATATCTAAAGTTTGTTTCAAACTAGGTTCATAAGCTTTTGATGCAACAGCATTCGGATCTGGAGCTTGCTCAGGTGTATACTTTATAAGGCTATTATTATCTAATTCAAAAGGATTTAGAGTTGCTATAGAATTATCTTCGTGATTTATTGATTCAGTAGAGATATTATTAAAATAAGGAACTTCAGATTTTATTAAACTATATACACTTAGTTTATTTAGTCCCACAGTTTCTATAATTATATCTTTTATAGAAAGATTGTTTGTCTCCTCAGTAGAATTAACAGCCTCTGCATAGGGTAATCCTTTATTAAGTAATGAAATGTATGCTTTAGAGTTATCTTTCTTTGTAGAAAGAGCAACATATCCAAATCTAATTAAAAAAATTCCCGCCAAAAAAATTAATACTATTTTTTTTATATCTATATTATTACCTTTTTTATTAGCAAATTTTCTATATATCAAAGTAAATTCCCCCTTAAATTTTATCTCTATAAATTTATATGGGAGAATTTACATAATTATTATTAATTTTTTATTACTTTACTATTTATTTATATATTAAATATTGTATTAATTCATAAACTTGTTTATATCTTCAATTTCTAAGTCTGGTTGAAGTGCTAAGTTTATTCCATTTGATATTATTCTAGACACCGCTTCTATAATAGTATCAACATCTTTAGGTGTAACCATCAAACTTCCTACATATGGATTCAAAACCTCTTTAATAAGTTTGCTTTTTTCTTTTTTATCTATAGTTTTAAGCATACTATAAAACTCTCCACCTTTATCGGAGTTTTCTATCATTTCATCAAGAAGTAAGTCTATAGTATCATTAGCTATAGTTGCTGCATCAACAACTGTAGGTACTCCTATAGCTAAAACTGGCACTCCTAAGTTTTCTTTATTTATCTGCATTCTATGATTACCAACTCCAGCACCTGGAGCGATTCCTGTATCTCCAAGTTGTATAGTTCTATTTACCCTCTCAAGTCTTCTAGAAGCTAATGCATCTATACAAATAACTAAAGATGGTTTTATCTTATCTACTAAGGATTTAATTATTTCACCAGTCTCAATTCCTGTTGTCCCTAAAACTCCTGGAGCTATAGCACAAACTGATCTTACCGCATCATCTATAGAGTCAGGCATCATAGTTTTTAAATGTCTGGTTATCATTATTTTTTCTGCAACTTTAGGTCCTAAAGAGTCTGGAGTAACATTCCAGTTTCCTAGTCCTACTACTAAGGTGCTACTGGTTTTAGAAGTATCTACTAACTCAGAGATGTTATCTGCTAACACTTCTGAAATATCATCTATCACTTCACCGTCATAACTTGTAAGCTCTGGCATATCTATTGTTATATAGTTACCTACTGGTTTACCTATTTTTTGTGCTCCTGATTCACTAGTTACCTCAACCTTAGTAACCTTAACTCTATTTTTATTTTCTTCCTTTACTATTACTCCATCTATTTCACTTTTATTTTTATGTTCTTTAGCATAAATCTCTCTAGCTTCAATAGCTAAATCCGTACGTACATTAAACATTAAAACACCCTCCTAGAAATATATTGTAATATTATATTTTCCCAATATATTGATAAATTATTTCATATTACATATAATTTTTAGTGGCATTTTAATTTTTTTCTTGAATAAAAAAATATTCAATGCTATAATATGGTTTGTTGAATGTGAACTCGAACGCAGATTTCCCCAAAACTGTGCTGAGGCCCTAATAAAATGAAGGGGGTGAAAAGGAATGGCAAACATTAAATCAGCTCAAAAGAGAATTAAAGTTGCTGAAACTAAAACTTTAAGAAATAGAATGATTAAATCAGCTTTAAAAACAGCTATAAAGAAATTCGAAGTTGCTGTTGCTGCTAGCAACGCTGATGAAGCAAAAGTTACTTTTGCTGGTGCAGTTAAAGCTTTAGATATGGCTACTTCAAAAGGAGTAGTACATAAAAACATGGCTGCTAGAAAAAAATCAAGATTAGCTGCAAAATTAAACGCTATGGCTTAATTTTATAAACCGATCCAATTAGTTTGGGTCGGTTAATTTACTTTTATGAAGCTTTTTTGTTAAAGTATCAAGTTACTTTGACAAACTCAGTAAGTTAAATCTACAACTTGTTAAAACTCTTACAAACTTTAACTAAACTCTGTTAAAGTCTGTATAACTTTCTAAAAACTCTATTAAAGATTGCAGAAAGTCACACTACTTGTATAAACTTAGAAGAACTTTAACTAAGTTTGAGAAACTCTAAATCTACATGGTAGAGTTAAAAAAGTTGCCATTAACTAGTAATGACAACTATAAACTACTACCTTGATGATGTTCTAACTGTAGATATAAGTAGAAACTCCATCTCAGTAAGTACATTTGTAGATAAACTCTTCATTCTTTTTTCTGTATTAACACAAAGTCTCATACAATCTTCAAGTTGTCTAAAAGAGAACTTCTTTCCTTGTTTTATTAGTTTCTCAACTACAAAAGGATGTAACTTTAAGTTCCCTGCAATAACTTGCGGGTTTAAGTTTTTTTCTGCTTGAAACTTGATTTCATATAATTTCTTAAACTGACCTTCTATAAGTGTAAGTAGTTTGTTTAAGTTCTCACCTTTAAAAACTAAGTCATTCATAAGAACTATTGCTTTTTCAGGTTTCTTATCTGAAATAAAGTCTATTAAATCAAATATATCTTCTTCACTTTTACTAGGAAGAAGTGCATCTATATCTTCTCTTTTTATTTCTCTACCTTCTGTGTAGTTAACTAACTTCCCTATTTCATTTCTTATTATTTCAAAGTTTTTCTCAACTTTATTTATAAAATATCTAAGTTCTACTTTTCCTATTTCTTTATTATAAGTTTTAAATATATTTTCAGCTTCCCTTATTAATCTATCTTCTTTTTGTCTATCTATATGTACTACAGTAGCTTTTTTATCTATATTTAAAATCCCTTTATGCTTAAGAGGTTTATCTCTTTTATCATCTAAAAGTACATAAGAAAGTAATACTATGTGAGAAGGTGTGTTGTTGTAGTAATCTAATACCTTTTTAAATTCACTTTCAGAAAACTCTTTCTGACTTTTAAAGAAGTTTGCTCTATAAATTACAACTACCTTTACTTCACTCATAAAGGGCAGAGTTTCACAAGCATTAACTATATCTTCATAACTCACTTTAAATCCATCTAGTTTTATATAATTTAAATCTCTCAAATCCTTTGGAAGAACTTTATCAGTAATATTATCTATTAAACTCTTCATTAAAGCTTCATCTGTTCCAGCTAATAAATAAGAATTATTAAGTTTGCCATCTTTTATCTGTTTCTCTAACTCTTGAAGTTTTATCAACTCTATATATCTCCTTAACTATCAAAATCTTATAATTTTATTCTTAACTACTAAAAATCTCTCATTGTTATTCAATTGTATTATATCATAGTTAGGATTATTTTGATTTATTGAAAAGCAATATATTTCTTTAGATGGAGTCTTTATTCCAAGTAATCCTTTTGATAATATTATATAACTTTCTCCTTTAGCTAAGGGTATTTTATCTATGTATCTTTTGTTTATCCCAGTTAATGCATCTTTTTCTTTTATCTTATTATCTTCAACTATATATTTAGAAATTTCTCCTCTATAACTTACTCTTATTTCCTTATTTTTATCTATATCTATCTTTGGAAAAGGAGAGTAAATACTTATAGCAACAGGAATAAAAAAAACTAAAGGAATTTTTCTAAATGCCTTTATTCCTTTTTTAACAAATATAAAACTCCCAAAACATATTATATAATAAAACATCACTTCTCTCTCTAATGGAATAAGAGGAATAGAAACATGGTTTAATAGATTTATTAGTCCATCTATTATTACACTTATGAATTCGCAAACTTTTAAAGTTATTATAAATAATTTATCCCAAACACTTAATAAAAGCAGAAGATTTCCAAGTATAACTATAAGTGTAAAGAAGGGCATCAATATTATATTACTTACTACTACATTTAAAGAAAAGTATCCAATAGTTACTCCTAAAATTGGATAAGTTAAAATCTGCGGAGATATACTTATAGCCACTGCTTCTCTCAGATATTTAGGGAATTTATAAAAAAATCTATCTAATTTACTATTAAATAATATTATCCCTAAGGTTGCTAAATATGATAACTGAAATCCTAAATCCAAAGCATTATAGGGACTTATTAAACAAAGAATTATACCTGAAAAGCAAAGAGCCGATAAGGCATCATACTCCTTATATAATGCTTCTCCAAGCTTTAATACAATAATCATAAAAAGAGATCTTAAAGTCGCTGCTGAAGCTCCTGTAAAAACTGCATAAACTACACAAATCAATAAAGTTATTCTGTAGTCAAAGATCTTGTTTAAAATCTTATATATAAGTGCCATATGAAAGCCTGATACTGAAATTATGTGTATTAGTCCATAATACTTCATATAGTCTTTTTGCTCCGAAGTAAGTCCTTCAACATATCCAAAGGAGGTTGCAGAAACAAGAGCAGCATTTTCTTCGCTTAAAACCGACTTCATTCTGTTATATAGATATTCTCTATATTCATATAACTTAGTTACTACATCTTCTTTTTCTCCATAAACATATTTTCCTTCAAGGGTACCAACTATTCCTTTATTTTTATCAACTTCTGGTTTAAAATAACCATTTATAACATACTCTCTTCCCTTATCTAACTTAAGCTTGCTTCCTTTAATATATATTTTTCTACCCTTATAGGTAGCTAGATATTCATTGTAATAACTTTCTCTTATCCTAACCTTAAAATTACTAATATCTTTAGTTTGAACTTTATAATATAAATGATTTATTCCTAAACTCATTACTATAAAAAATGAGAAAAGTAAAATCTCTTTTCTTCCTCCAAAAACATATAAACTCGAAATAAATAACCCAACTAAAATCAAGCTATACACATTAAATCCTAAATAATATAAAACACTTCCTAATAAAACAGATAAAAATATAATTACTAGAGGTTTCTTTAATAATATTTGTTCATTTTTCATAAAAATAGCACCTCCCTATAGAATTCTTACCCTGGGAGGTGCTGTTAATTCACTTTCTAATGAAAATTTTAGGAATAGTATATTCCAAAGAAACTAAAAACATAGTCACAGCTGAAATTAGTGCTAATATAACAGAGTTATACTCCATATCTCCAATAACAAAACTGCTAACTAAAAGTACAAAAACAACTATACTTATTCTAACTGCTATTGATTCTTGTGTTAACTCTCTAGTCTCACTCTTTACTATTGAATAAAATACTATAAGAGGCAATATGATTATATTTAATATTAACAAACTAAACTCATCTAATAAAATTCGATTAAAAATTATATATCCTAAACTTAATGATATTCCTTGTGATAATATAAACATCCAATATAAACCGATTCCTCTATCTACTAATAGATTAATAGTTCTACTTAAGTTTTTTAAGTATATTAACTTCTCTAAACAATCTTCTTTTATATATAAATCTGCTACCTTCTTTACTAAAGATGAAGCCTTGCCTTTAGCTATTGATAAGTTTGATAATGTAAGTAAAGGTAGATCAACTATCTCCTCTCCTGTTGAAGAGATTTTGTAGTTATCCTCTTTAAATATTGTAAAAATAAAATTCTTAAGTTCAGGTGCAATTTTAGAGAATACTCTAGTTTTAGAAAGTACCTCTATCTTTTCTTCTTTGGTAGCATTCAGAAGTTCAATTCCTGAAATAACTTCTGAATCATCATCTATGATTCCAACTTTTTTAGCTACAGTGGTTGCTGCAATCTTATTATCTTCTGTTATTAATATAGGAAGAATTTTTTCCTTTCTAAGTCTAGTAATAAGTTCCTCTATACCGTCTACAATAGGATTTTCAAGACCAATTATTCCTACAAAAACCATGTTACTTTCTATATTTTCCTTAGCTGATGGTTCATAGTTAAAACTTCTATAACCTATTCCCATAGTTACTAATCCATCTTTAGATAACTCATAGTCTCTTTCTCTTATTAGTGTCTTATCTTCTTCTGAAAATTCTACTTCTATGCCATCTTTCATTATAAAAGTACAATAATCTAAAAGTTCGTCTACATTACCTGTTACATTAGCTCTATACCCTTTGGGCATCTTATTTACAGATGTATATATTCTTTTATTAAAGTCCATGGGCATATCGAATATTCTTCTATTTTGTGAATCAATACTCCCTTTATAAACCTTCTTTATAGCTGCAAGTTTTAACAATGCTATTTCACGTATATCCCCTGTTCCTTTATCCTCTGAAGTATTATAGGTTGCATTATTTGCTATAAGACCTATCTCCATCATTCTATTAAAGTTTAGGTTTTCTTTATGAATGTCATCTATATCGTACAGCTTTTCATCGGTGTATATCTTTTTTGCGTGCATTTCATTTTTAGATATGGACCCTGTTTTATCTATAAATAAAATCTCTATCTCATTAACCTCATCAAACCAAGAATGATTTAATATATGCACATCATTCTGTAAGGTTATCTTCTTTATATGTCTAAAGAATAATAGGAAAATAATTATTCCGCCAAAAGATAATGAGCTTAGAAGTACATTATATATAAATTCATAGTTTACTCCTTTTATAATTACTCCTGTTAAGGACAAAACAGCTCCCACTAAAAAACTATATGATAAAGTTTTGTTCCAATAAAGCTCTGCTTTCTCATCAATGGTTTCTTTTCTAATATTAGTTGATGTAAGCATGTTCATAATTCTACCAAGTTGAGTATAGTTTCCTGTAGATACAACTATTCCTTTTGCTCTTCCAGAAACAGTTACTGTTCCTTTAAATACTACGTTTTTTATTTCTGCTAAATTTGAAACCTCATAATCTAGCTTAGTTTCATACTTATCAGATATAAAATCTTCCCCAGTTAAACTTTTTTCATTAACCTTAAGATTTTCAGACTTTATTAATCTTATATCGGCCGGAACCGTAACCCCTGGTCTAATATCAACAATGTCTCCTATAACTAATTCCTCCGAATTAATTCTTGAAGGAAATCCATCTCTTATTACAACCGCCTGTCCATAACTAATGTCTGAAAGTGCCTTAAGCTCTTTTTTCTTTAACTGTAATTTGTTTATTTTAAAATAAACAACAGCTAAGGGAACTATTATAAGTATTATGGAAGAAAAATATCTACCTATGTACACTCCATATAAGAACAAGATTAGAGGCAACAAAAACCAACGATTCAAAAAATACTTTAAAGAAGTATTAAGAACTTTTGTATCATAAAGAATCCTTATTTTATTTTCTCCCCATTTTTTTCTTCTTTCATCTATTTCATTTGGTGATAAACCTTCTTCACTATTACTTTCTAAAAATTCAACAACTTTACTCCAAGTGTTTAAATACCAATTAATCACACTAATATCTCCTCTAAAGAATTCACAATTCTTGCTAAATATAAATCAATAATATATATTATCGCATAAAACAAAGAAATCCTAAAGCCCCAGCTTTAGGATTTTGTTTTAGGATTAAATATTAGAGCCATTACATATCCAAAAAATATAGCAGCTTCTATACCACCTGCAGTTCCTTTAATTCCTCCAGTAAAAGCACCTATAAGACCTTTTTCTGTTACTTCCTTTATTGTAGACTTAGCTAATGAATAACCAAAGCCTGGTAATGGCACTGTAGCTCCTGCATGCCCTATGTCAACTATCTTTTGATATATGTTAAAGTATGTTAATATCGCACCTGCTGTTACATAAATTACTAATATACGAGCAGGAGTAAGTTTGGTTTTATCCATAAGTATTTGTGCTATTACACAAAAAATTCCTCCTACTATAAATGAACTTATATAATCACCCATTTATTTATCTCCTTCTTTATTAAATTCAATTACTACTCCATGTGCTATTCCTGGTATGCTTTCCCCTTGAAGTGAAGAAGTTGTACTCATTAAAGCACCAGTTGAAACCAACAGTATTCTATGTAATTCTCCTGCCATCATCCTCTTATATAGATATCCACAAGACACCACTGCTGAACATCCACATCCGCTTCCACCTGAATTGGTTTTTTGCTTTTCATTATCAAAAATAATTTCACCACAATCTATATAACATTTACTTACGTCATATCCATATTCTAAAAGAAGTTTTTGAGTAAGTTCTCTTCCTACCTTCCCTAAATCTCCTGTAACAATTAAATCATAATCATCTGGTCTTCTATTTAAATCTTTAAAATGCCTATATATTGTATCTACTGCTGCTGGAGCCATAGCTGCTCCCATATTATCTGCACTTAATATCCCATAATCTTTTACTATACCTGTAGTTACGTGAGTAACCTTAGGGAAATTCCCCTCTTTTGCAAGAAGCATAGCTCCAGATCCTGTAACTGTCCACTGAGCAGTTTCTTTTCTCTGAGAGCCATATTCTAAGGGAAATCTAAACTGCCTTTCCGCCGCTGAAAAATGTGAAGATGTACTTGCAACTATATAGTCACCAAAACCTCCATCCATAAGTAAAGATGCTAAAGATAAGGACTCTGTCATAGTAGAACATGCACCAAAAAGCCCATAGAAAGGTATATTCAAGTCTCTAGCTACAAAGCTTGAAGAAGTAAGCTGATTTAATAGATCTCCAGCAAATAAGTAATGTATATCCTCTTCTTTAAGTTTAGCTTTCTTTATAGTTTCTGTTATTGCAGTATACATCATAGAACTTTCTGCTTTTTCAAAACTATCTTTTCCATTTATATCATCCTCTAAAATAATGTCGAAATAATCCATCAGTGGACCCTGTCCTTCCTTTGGCCCTACCACAGAAGTTGTAGCAATTATTTTTGGGGGATTTGTAAACTCAACTGTTTGTTCCCCTCTTCTTTTGTCATGTAAATACATAAATAATCCTCCAATTCTACCAAATCATAATTACAATATAATGTATAACTCCAATTATTACAGATGTTCCAATTCCATAAACTAAAACAGGTCCTGCTATAGTGAACATTTTTGCCGCAACTCCAAATACAAACCCTTCTTTTTTAAATTCTATAGCTGGAGAAACTATGGCATTAGAGAAACCTGTAATAGGCACAACAGTACCAGCTCCAGCAAAGGATGCAATCTTATCGTATATCCCTAACCCAGTAAGCAGTGCTCCTAGGAAAATTAATATTATACTAGTAATACCTGATACCTGTTCTTCTGGTAATCCATAAGATGTAAAAAAGTTATATATCATCTGACCTATTACACAAATTAATCCACCAACCCAAAAAGCATGTATGCAATTTTTTAAAAGTTTAGGTTTAGGCTCTATTTCTTTTGATAAAGTATTAAACTTTTGCTTTATTTGTTCTTCCTTTTTTTTCATCTATTCATCACCTTTTCATAGTTATTTACTTATATTATTCCAAAAAAAATAAGTTCTATGAATTTTTCATAGAACTTAGGTATTAATCACTAAGTCTTTTTCTCATTTCTAGAAGAACTTTCTTCTCTATCCTAGATACCTGTACTTGAGATATTCCCAAAAGTTTTGCAACTTGAACCTGTGTTTTATCCTTAAAATATCTAAGTACTATAATCTGCCTTGCCTTTATGTCAAGTGCCCTAAGGGCTTCTTTTAATGCAATTTTATCTATCATACTTGTATCTTCTTCACCAGTTTCACTGAGCTTATCTATTAACAAAACAGGTGCTCCATCATCTTGATGTATGGTGTCATATAGATACTGCATAGATGATGCTGACTCTAAGGCAAAAACTATATCTTCCTTATTAAACCCTGAGTATTCTGCAAGTTCATCTATAGTTGGATCTCTATTTAGCTTTTTTGTTAGTTCTTCCCTGAAATAATGGAGCTTTTTAGCTAAAGTTTTAGTATTTCTACTAACCTTTATCATTCCATCATCTCTTAAAAACCTTTTTATTTCACCTACTATCATCGGTACAGCATAGGTAGAAAATTTTACATTATATGAATCATCAAAGTTATTAATCGCTTTAACTAGTCCAATAGAACCTATCTGCATTATATCTTCATAATCATATCCTCTATTTATAAACTTTTTGCTTAATGAAGAAACCAGAGGTGTATTTAATTCTATAAGCCTATTCATGGCTTCTTTATCTCCGGCTTTGACTCTTCTAATTAATTCTGAGTTATCCTCATAATTATATTCCTCTCTTCTCAAATTCCCTTTATCCATATAAATTCATCACCTGGCCTATATTGAGTTGAATTTTTTCTTTAAAATAATTCTTGTACCCTTACCTTTTTCACTTTCAACTTGAAGAGAGTCCATAAAACTTTCCATAACGGTAAAACCCATACCGCTTCTTTCTAAATCTGGTCTAGAAGTATATAAAGGTTCCATAGCTTGATCAACATCCTCAATTCCTAAACCCTCATCAGCTATTACTATAGTTACTTCAGTTTTCTCTATAGACGCTTCAATTTTAACCATTTTATCTTCTCTGTTCTCATATCCATGTATAATAGAATTTGTAACTGCCTCAGATACCGCAGTTTTTACATCAGTAAGTTCCTCTACAGTTGGATCTAACTGAGAAATAAAGGCTGCCACAGCTACTCTAGCAAAACCCTCATTTTTTGATTTACTTAAAAATTCTAATTTAATCTTATTATCAACCATACCTCTATCCCCCTATTAATGGCAGTTTATAGCTTCCTCTATACTATCATACGCCTTAACAATTTTAAATAAGCCTGAAAGTTCAAATACTCTTTTAACACTTCCTTTTGGTTCCGCTATAACTACCTTTCCATCTTTAGTTATAAGCTTTTTATACCTTCCAATAACCACACCTATTCCAGAGCTGTCCATAAATGTCACACCTGAAAAATTTAATATTAGCTTTCTAACATTATCTCTATCAAGTCTGTCATCAATTTTCACACGCACTTCCTCAGCGCTATGATGATCTAATTCCCCGTTTAATGTTACTATTAATTTATCTTCATCCCTGTTAAATTTTAAGTACATAATCATTACTCTAAAGCAATCACCTTAGAGTACTTCACCTCCTCTACTCTAGCAGCAGGAATATTTCCTTCTTTTTCCATAATATTACCATAAATTTACTTGAATAGTCAAAGGTTTTACATAAATTTATTATTTTTTTTACTCTTTTATAAAAATAGAGGGCCTTACGCCCTCTAAATCATTACTTTCCATACTTATTCAATTCCTGTTTCATAAATGCTAATAACTCTTCTAATGTTTCTCCTTCTTCTTGAATAAGGATTTTTATAGCATCCGTTAAATCATCCATTGTATAAATTTTAAACTCTCCCCGAGTTACAGCTTCTTCAACTTTAGGACTTAAAACTAGTTCATCTTTATTAGCAGCTGGTATAACAACACCCTTACCTTTTACAGTATCTAGAATCTCACATACCTTAAAAAATCCTTCTATCTTTTCATTTACACCGCCAATAGGCTGAATCTCTCCAAATTGATTTATAGAGCCTGTAACAGCTATAGATTGTTTTATTCCTCTTTTGCTTAGTGATGATATTATAGCTATTATCTCAGCTACCGATGCCGAATCTCCCTCAACCATTCCATAAGTTTGCTCAAAACTCAAGTGAAAATTTACAGGTATTCTTTCATAAGGTGAGAAAAATTTATTTAAAACCGCCTTCAGTATTCCTAAAGATTTACCATGAATTTTACCACTTAAATTACTTTCTCTTTGAGCGTCAATGATTCTGCCTTCACCTTTTGTACATACACAAGTAATCCTCATAGGTTTTCCAAAACTCAAATATCCTAAATCTATTACTGCAAGCCCATTAATTGAACCTACAATCTTATCTTTTACGTTTATTATCATCTTTTTACTTTTATACATCTTAAAAATCTCTTCTTCTATATGCTCTTCATTATAATAAGCTTTTATTATATGTTTAGCATTAATCTCCCCATCTAAAACTGCTGAATTATTTGCCAAAAACAAAAGTTTTTCTATTTCCAACTCATCTACCAAGACTTCTGATTTCGAAGATGCTTTTCTAGCTAAAAACTTAAATATTTCCTTTATACCATCTTCAGTTATCTTAAGCAGTTTGTTGTTATCTACTATTTTAAATATTAAATTTACAACTTGAGCTATTACATCATTATCAACATCTATTGTTGATTTCATATGAGCTCTTATAGGAAATATATTTTTAAAATCTTCATCATTTGAATATAACAAATCATAGATTTCAAAATCCCCTATTAATATCACCTTTAAATTCATATTTATTGGTAGTGGCTTTAATCCATTTAATGAAAGAAATTCAAAGTATCCTCTGTTATAATCATAGGATACCTTTTTATTTAGAAGTGCTTTTTTAAGATAAAAATAACTACCTGGACTATTAATTAATGAACTCATCCTTATTATAAGGCAACCTTCATTTGCTCTTAAAATAGAACCTGAAGTTATTAATGATACATCGGTAGAATATACACCATTATGGTTTTCATACTCTATATTTCCTAGAAGATTATTTACGGTTGGATCTTCTTCAAATATTACTTGTGGATATTCATTTTCGCTGTTATCAACTATAACATTTACTTGAAACTTATTAAGAATTTCTCCTATCTTTCCCTCATCATCTTCTAAGTTAATTGTATAGCTATTTATTATAGATTCTTCTACATGTTTATAAATAAACTCTAAATACTCTAAGGCAGCTTCATCTTCTTTAAATATATTACAATACCTTTCTCTGTTATTTTTCATAACATCTTCTAGATATTTTCCTAAAATATCTCTGATCTTTTCTATAGAATCTAGTTCTAGCTCTTTAAGTTCTTCTAGAATTTCTTCTGCCCCAGTCTTGAGTTTACTTGCTCTTGTAATAATATTATCTTTATCATTTTGTATAAGATTGTCATAGTCCTTCTCACTCATGGCCTCCCCCTCTTTAAGTGGGATAAACACAAATCCTTGAGTGGTTGCCTTTAAATCAAAACCTTCCTCCTTAGCCATATCTACTAAAGTTCCAATATGCTCGCTTCTTTTTTTGTATACCTCATCTAATATATCCTCTTTATCTTTATTATTAGATGAGTTATAAAAATCAATTATAGAATCATAATATAATTCTTTTATCTCTTCAACTACCTTTTTCATTTTTAATCCATTGCCATTACTTAAAAATAAACCTGTTGGATATCTAGGATCTTCATAAATCACGTAACAAATATCCTTAGGTTTTTCTCTTTTCTTTAGAATATCTTTAATAAAGTTTGTTATATCATCTATTTTATCTTTTGAAAAAGTATCTACAACATAAACATTATATCCTTCCTTATTAATTCCAAAGGCTAACTGAATTTTTTTATAAACATCTGAGTATTGTTGTACATTATTCCTATTATTAAAGGGAAAGGCTTGATTTAAATCAATATTGTAAATTACTTCTTTTGGAGTTAACTCTCTTTTCATAAAATTTACCACTCTTCTTAAGGTAGAGTAGTTTCCTCCTTAATTAATTGTTTAATATATAAATATTCTTATTAGCCAATTTTAGGAATAGTTTTTTTCAATTAAAATAATAAAAAAGTACTCTAAAGATGCATATTCTTTAAGAGTACTTCTTTTATTTTAGTAATTGGTTTTTGATGTTCTTCCTTCAACTATATCAATTGATGATGATGCCCCTATTCTTGTAGCACCATTTTTTATAACAGCTTCTGCATCATCTATATTTCTAACTCCACCTGATGCTTTAACTCCCATCTCTGGTCCTACTGTTTCTCTCATAAGCTTTATATCAGCAGGTGTTGCTCCACCTGTAGAAAATCCTGTAGAAGTTTTTACAAAATCTGCTCCAGCTTCTTTTGCAAGTTCACAAGCTTTTACTTTCTCTTCATCTGTAAGTAAGCAAGTTTCTATTATAACTTTTGTAAGCGCTTTACCTTTAGCTGCATTTACAACTGCTTTTATATCTTCTCTAACGTAGTCATAGTCCTTATCTTTTAACTTTCCTATGTTTATAACCATATCCACTTCATGAGCACCATTTGCTATTGCATCTTCTGTTTCAAATGCTTTAACCTTTGAAGTATTTGCACCTAAAGGGAATCCTATAACTGTACATACCTTAACTTCGCTTCCTTCTAATAGCTTTGAAGCCAACTTAACATTACAAGGATTAATACATACAGAGGCGAATTTATAATCTAAAGCTTCCTTGCAAACTTTCTCTACAGCTTTTTCTGAAGTTTCAGCCTTTAATACGGTGTGGTCAATAAATTTTGATAATTCATTTTTATTCATATATACATTCCTCCTGAGTAAACTTTTTCAAAAGAATTGGTTTACTAATTTCTCTCTACATTAAGTGATTATAAATTATATATTAATTTATGTCTATTCTTTTACTAGAATAATCTTAATTGCTGTATTTTATTTTCTTTTAAAGAAGATATAGATAATCCTATTAGTCTAAGTTCTTCTTCAATTAATTCATCAGTTAATATATCTACTGCATTTTTAAATATCTCATCATATTTATCTACATAGTTCATTAAGGTTTTACTTTTAGTATGAGATTTAAAATCCCAGGTTTTATATTTTATAGTTAAAGTTCTTCCTGACAGATTTCTATCTATTAAAATATCTGAAATTTCTTTAGAAAATCTATCTATATACTCTAAAAGTTCTTCTCTATCATTTGTATTTTTTCTTAAAGTTGTTTCTTTTCCTATAGATTTTCTATCATGATTTACCTTAACTTCTCTATTATCTATTCCTCTTATTCTGTTATATATATCATCTCCATACTTCCCAAAATAATATGTGAAAAGCTCATTGGGTAAAGCATATAAATCCTTTACCCTGAATATTCCTATGTTATTTAATTTCTTTACAGACTTCTCCCCTAACCCATGAATTTTGGAAACTGATAGAGGAAAAAGTATTTCTGGAACCATACCTTCAGTTATTTCCTTTATTCCATCTGGTTTGTTCCATTCAGAAGCTATCTTAGCTAAAAACTTATTGTAAGAAATTCCTGCAGAAATAGTAATTCCAAGTTCTCTTCTAATAGCTTTTTTAATATATAAAGCAGCTTCCATAGCAGTTAATTTACTGTTTGTAACGTCTAAGTAGGCCTCATCTATAGATACTGGTTCAATTATAGACGTAATCTCTTCTAAAATAGAGAAAACCTTTCTTGATATCTCCTTATACCTTCCATATCTAACTGGCAGATATATCCCATGAGGACACTTCTCCTTTGCCATAAATAAAGGCATGGCTGAATGAACCCCAAAGGCTCTAGCTTCATAAGAACAAGTAGCTACCACGCCTCTTTCACTTGTTCCTCCAACTATTACTGGTTTCCCTTTAAGTTTTGGGTTATCCATAACTTCTACAGATGCAAAAAACGCATCCATATCCACATGAATAATCTTTTTATTCATATTTATCCCTCATTACACTAGATCACTTAATATTGATGTTTCCTGAGTTTTAGTAAAGTTTAATACGCATAAAGATATGAGCATTTCTAGATCTTCATTTGATATATCCTTGTTGTTTTGTAATATTAAAACTATGGCTAAAAATCTTCTAAAACTTCCATCCATAAATAACTGAAGCTCCACATGCTCTTCAAGTTTTCCCTCCCATATATCTAACATCTTAACTGTATTTTCAGTTTTATTAAAAAATATAGGATATAAAATAGCATATTGTGCTTCAATCTTTTCCTTCATCATATTATCATTAAGGTTTATTCCATTATTAAAAATTATAGAAGAAATCACCATATCCTGAGTGATGTCATTACTCTTAACTTCAACAAATTTGTACACGCTAAAATAATCATCATACTTAGTTGTAAGAATTTCTCCACTTATATTTTTGTATACAACAAGCGCTATCATCGGATAATCTTCTTCACAAGTTATCTTATCACTTTTACCATGTATAATATCATACATATCTATAAATCTTTGAATAACATTGCTATCCTTACTCTTATGTAAAATATAACTTGCTAAAGCCAAATAAGAACTTTCTCTAAAACCCTTAGATACTAACTCCTGCTCTATCTCTATAATCTTCTCCATTTTTTCATCTAAGTCCTCTTCAAAAGAAAGAATTATTGATATTGTATAAAGTCCTGTCCCTCTAAAAGATGAATGCCAAGCTGTTCTATCTGAAAAAAATCTTCTTATATATTTTATTTTATCATAATTAATTATATTTTTATTAACAGTAGAAAGTATTGAAGCAAAATAATTTAAATATTCTCCATCAAATCTTAACTTATTTTTAATATTGTTATATGTATTTATAATATTCTCAATCGTATTCATCTTATCCCATCCCAGTTAATTATATTATTTTAAAGGTTATCTTATACCTCATATTATGCCATAATTCCTACTTTTGGTCAATGAATAAACTATTAACTTCTAGTGTGAACTTAATGGGATAATATAAACACCGGCATTTTTACAAAATTCTATGAAGTATTATTAGGTTGAATTATCAAAATTTTAGGAGTATACTGCTGTATATACACCAATAAAATATTTATTTAGGAGTTTAACTTATGAATCTTGTAGATGAAATTAAAAATCTTAAAAAAGAAAAAAATGCTTTGATTTTAGCCCATTATTATCAAAGAGATGAAGTTCAAGATATAGCTGATTATGTAGGAGATTCTTATTATTTAAGTAAGATAGCTATGAATAGTCCTGAGCAAGCTATAATTTTTTGTGGCGTAAAATTTATGGCTGAAAGCGCTAAAATCTTATCTCCAAATAAAAAAGTATATTTACCAAACTCAGATGCTGGCTGCCCTATGGCTGACATGGCAGATGCCCAAAGCTTAGCTAAACTAAAAGAGAAACATCCTAATGCTTTAGTTGTAAGCTACATCAATTCAAATACAGATGTTAAGGCATTATGTGACGTTTGCGTTACTTCATCCTCTGCCTTAAGCATCATGAAAAACATCCCTAATGAAGAAATTATTTTCTTACCAGACAAAAATCTTGGAGAATATATAGCGGAACAGTTTCCAAATAAAAAGTTTTATCTTTGGGATGGTTATTGCATTACTCATAAGAAAGTAAAAAAAGAAACTGTACAAGCCTTGAAAGATTTACGTCCTCTTGCAGAAGTATTAGTTCATCCTGAGTGTGAAAAAGAAATAAGAGATATGGCAAACTTTTTAGGAAGTACAGGTGAAATTATAGATTATTCAGTAAGCTCCCATAAAGATGAATTTATAGTGTTAACTGAATCTGGAGTTCTTCATGAAATGAAAAAAAGAAGTCCTCATAAAAAATTCTATGTTCCTGGAACTACTATGACTTGTATTAATATGAAGAAAACCACATTAGAAGACATCTATATTACATTAAAAGAAGAAACCAATGAAATAATTTTAGATGAAGATGTCAGAATGAAGGCTTATAAAGCGCTAGAAAACATGCACTTATTATCTTAAATTAAATTCACTACACCTATTGTCTTAAATTAAATACACAAATTATCTAAAAGAAGGGATTAATATGGAGTTATTCACTGATGTTTTAATAGTTGGTAGCGGAATTTCGGGACTTTACCTAACCTTAAATCTAAGAAAAGATTTAAATATAACTATTGTATCAAAAGAAAGTATAGCAGATACAAACAGTTTTTTAGCTCAAGGAGGAATTTCCACTGCCTTATCTAAAGAAGATATTCCTTTATTTATTGAGGATACCCTAAAAGCTGGACAATATAAAAACAATAAAGAAGCCGTGAATGTTTTAGCAGAAGAATCCATGGAAAACATTCTTAATCTAAAATCCTTAGGAGTTCCTTTTGACCTTAAGGAAGATTCTTCTTTTGAATTCACAAAGGAAGGTGCTCATAGTGTTAATAGAATAGTACATGTAAAAGATACTACAGGTAAATCAGTTCAAGAAACTTTAATCCATAAGGTGAAATCCTTAGATAATGTAACTATTTTAGAAAAAACTACTCTTATAGATTTAATGGAAAATGAAGAAACTTGTATAGGTGGTATTTTTCTAAAGGATAATTCTCAATTGTTTATTCATTCAAAAATTGTGATTTTAGCTACTGGTGGTATAGGTGGCCTATTTGTAAATTCTACAAATCAACGTGCATTAACTGGAGATTCTATAAGCATAGCTTTAAAACACAACATAAAACTTAAAGATCTAGAATATATCCAGATCCACCCCACAGCTTTATATGAGATGAATGCCTCTAAAAGAAGATTTTTAATCTCTGAATCTGTGCGCGGAGAAGGAGGAATCTTACTAAACTCTAAACGAGAACGATTTGTAAATGAACTTTTGCCTAGAGATGTTGTATCAAAAGCTATATATGAAGAAATAAAGAAAACAAATAGTTCTCATGTGTATTTGGATATATCTTTTTTAAACAGCAATTACTTAATAAATAGATTCCCAGCTATCTATGAAAATTGCTTAAATAAAGGAATAGATATTACTAAAGAATCAATACCTGTATCTCCAGCACAGCATTACTTTATGGGAGGAATAAAGGTTGATTTAAATTCCCATACTTCTCTTAGAAATCTATATGCTGTAGGGGAAACCAGTTGTACAGGAGTTCATGGTGCAAACAGGCTTGCTTCCAACTCTATTCTTGAAGCACTTGTGTTTTCTAGAAGAGCTGCTAACTCAATTAATCTTTCAATAGATAGTATGTCTCTTATAAATTTCAATCCACCTAAAATAAAAGGTACACCTATGGAAATATTATCAAGAAATCGAATAAGTACAATTGAGGAATTTAAAAGAAAGGCAGGAAATATAAATGTTGAATTTGCTTATACTGGATAAAATAATTAAAGATGCTTTAATAGAAGATATTCCAAATGGAGATATTTCTACAGAAGCTATTATACCCCTTGAATCAAAAAGCAAAGTTGATTTAATTGCAAAAGAAGATGGAGTCTTAGCTGGACTTGAGGTTTTTAAAAGAGTATTTGAACTTCTTTCTTTAAACTCAGAATTTTCGGTTAAAGTTGATTTATATAAAAAAGATGGAGATAAGGTCTATAATAAAGAAAAAATAGGTGAACTTACTGGAAGTACACGAATTATCTTATCTGGTGAAAGGGTCGCCTTAAATTTTTTAGGAAGAATGAGCGGTATATCAACTTATACAGATAAAGTTGTATCCTTAATAAAAGATTCAAAAACAAAGATATTAGATACAAGAAAAACCACTCCTAATCTAAGAATCTTAGAAAAATATTCTGTGAAAATTGGCGGTGGACAAAATCATAGATTCAATTTATCTGATGGAATACTTTTAAAAGACAATCATGTTGCTTTTGCAGGGGGAGTTAAAGCTGCTGTAACTAAAGCTCGTGAAAATTCTTCTTTTGTTAGAAAAGTTGAAGTTGAGGTTGAAACCTTAGATATGGTAAAAGAGGCCTTAGATGCAAGAGCAGATATTATAATGTTAGATAATATGTCCCTTGATAACATAAAAGAAGCCTTGAGCTTAATTAAGGACAAGGCTCTAGTTGAATGTTCCGGGAATATCACTTTAGACAATATTTCTAGATATGCTTCTTTGGGGATTGATTTTATATCTTTAGGTGCACTTACTCACTCTTCTCCATGTTTAGATATAAGTATGAAGAATCTTGTTCCACTTAGTTAGCTTAAAGATAAAAATATCTATAACTTTTCAAATATGGATTTTATCCTAATGCACGATGCTGTTTCATAACCATGTCTTAAAATCAACTCAAATTCTTCAGAAGTTGGAGCTAGTAGAGTTGTAGGATAATTCATTGCAAGTAATACTCTCTCATGAGATAGAGATGTTTCACCAAGTTTTATTATGATTTTGTGGGGAATAGGTAACTTCTTTAGAACATCCAAAACAAAAGTACCTGTTTTTAAATAAGCGCCTTTCCCCTTATTTATCACATCTCTAAATAAGCTTCTAACTACTAATTCATTTAATTTTTTAACACTGATATCCCAAATACGTTGAAGATTTTCTAATCTGTTCTCCCTAGAGTATTCTTGTTCATAAATTGGAGAAGATGCATCACTTACAACTAAAAAATCAATTCCTTTTTTAAGTCCAAATCCTGGTCTATATAATACTTCAAGACCAAGGTTATCATAAACACCCCCATCCCACAAATTACAAAAATCCCGTGGATCAGTTAAAGGTGTATTTCCTAACTCATCTTTATACCACTTATATAAACTCATATCTAATCTATATGTCCCTATGATCTCTGGAAAGGCGGCTGAAGCAGCAACAGCATTTGAAATTGGAAAATCTGGATTCATTGTATAGCCCAATAAAGGATCTCCCATGCGTCTTTTGCTAAACCTGAAATTTTTTGTAGTTTCAAAAGTAGCACAATTAATTTCCCAATTAAGTGAAGAAGGGATAGTCTGCAAATCTCCATGTACTCCCCACTCTTCTTCTAATGCCTTAGCCAATAGCATCACTGTATCATACTCAGGATACTTCTCCTTAAGCCTCATCATTCCACTGGTAATATCGTTATTAAGAACTATACCTTTACATTCAGGCAAAACCTTCTCTAAATATTCCTTGCTAGTTGGCCACTTATAATCATTTATAGACAATATAAGCCCTATGCAAATGCTTCCACCTGATACTGTAGTAATTGTCTTAACATTTTCAAGATCACCATTTTCAGCTAAAAACTTCAAAATACCCAAATGAAAAATTAAAGCACGAATACCTCCTCCAGAAAGAGCTAATCCAATTCTTGTTCCTTTATTAAACACTTTTTTCTCCATACAAATTAATTTATTATCATATATAATATGCTATCTTTATTTTTTCTGTCTTATAAATATATAATTTGTTTAGAACTTTTCTAAAAACTTCTCTAAAGCTACAGCTAACACTTTTCCATGATCTCCTGCCATCTTATCATTTTTTATCTGTATATATTTCTTTTTTGCTATATATTTACCTTTAGATTCACTTACTTTAATTTGTGGATTTAATTCTAAGTCATCACATTTAAGTCTTATATCTAATATATATTCTCCTGAGTTTTCTATGTCTATTTTTTCATAATCAAGAGAAAACCATTTTGCATCCCCAGCATCATCCCCTGCTACAGCTTTCTTTTTTTCCTCAATTACAGCAAAATAAACCACAGTGATTATTCTATCTCTTTTATCTCTATCTACTTCTCCAAAAGTATGTAACTGTTCAAACTCTATTCCTTCTATATTTGTTTCTTCTTTTAACTCTCTAAGGGCTGCAACTTCAAGATTCTCATCCATCTCTATAAATCCACCTGGAAATGCCCACTTATTTATATCTGGATGATTTCCTCGTTTAATTAATAAAACCTCTATATTATTTTCTTTTACATAAAATATTACGTTATCCGTAGTTACTGATGGCTTTTTATACTTTGAACTATCATATTCTTTTAAAAACTCTTCTTCCGTTTGCCCTAAGCTATTCCTTGCTTCCATTTAATCACCTGTTTCTAAATTATTTTAATCTTATTTTACTACAGTAAAGGATTTTTATGAAGCCTTAAGAGAAGCTTCCTCATAATAGTAGTACAAGTCTTAAATTCAAAGTTAACAAATAATAACTATTGACTGATATCAATTCTCATTTTATAATTGCTTTATATTAACTTTAATTTATGGAGGATTTATAAATGGCACTACATTTTTGTGAAAACAATGAATATACAGATGCAGTAATAGAGGTATTAAAAAAGGATATACCTGAAAGCGAGATTAATGTTGAAGGTTGCCTAGGAAGATGTGGAGAATGTTTCTGTAGCGGAATAGCGATCGTAAATGGTAATGATGCTACTGGAGATTCTTTAGAGGAGCTTCTAGAAGATATTAGAAAAAACTTAAACTAATTAAAAAATCACCTGCTTTCGGGTGATTTTTTTAATTAAATCAATCCTAATAAAAATTTTATTTGAATAGATATGTTATTATGTTATAATTAATTTGTATTTTTACGTTTAATCAATATATGTCATAATATTATAAATACAAAGGAGTTATAATTATGGGTTTTAAAGAAAAGATTTCAAAATATTATACTGATTCTTACATAAAGAAATATGGCGATAGAATGACGCAATTTCAAGGTAGCGTTTTATCATCTAAGATAGAAACAAAAACTATTCTTTGGATTTTTCACAAGATCACTGCAACTTTAATAGTTAAACCTGATGCAGGTAAAATGGTTATTAAATGCGTTTATAAGAAAAATTCTTGGTTTAAGAAACCTTCTTTTATTCAAGTTAATCAAGGACATAAAGTTATTGTTATGGGTCTTAAAGGTGATAAAGAGAAGAATGAACACATCTCTATCATGAATGTATTAAATCTGACTAATAAGACAGATTTAGTTCCAATAGACCATTCTCAATTAAAGAAAATGAAGCAACCTACTCCTAAGAGTAGAGGATAAAAATTAAGAAGCTATCTCAAATATTTTGAGATAGCTTCTTTTTTAATTTAGCTTCTTTGTTCAATCATAGCCTTAACCTTCATAAGTCTAGTTAAAGCTCCTCTTTCATTTTCATCAAGCTTCATTCTAATATACTTTATAGTCTCTTGAAGTTGAGGAATTGTCATATATTCTAATGCATTAACTCTTCTTCTAGTTTTCTCAATTTCATCAGCCATGAGTTGACAACTCTTTTCAACTTCAGCTAACTCTAGAAGTTTTGGTAGTATTTCATACAATCCTTTTATAGAGTCATCTAACTCTGAGGAAGTGTTTGCAAACCCATAAGGGTATATACTTCCTGTATCACCCTCAAGTTTCCTTTTAAACGTCATAAGTGGTACATTAACACTCATTATGTTTTTATTTCCTACTTCCACAGATATACTTTCTTTTGGATAGACAATAGCTTCTTCTAAAAACTCAGAACTCATTAATGCTCTTGCCATAACAAAGTCTTTCAATGAACCATGAAGTTTATCTTCTACATCTTTTCTTAAGTCATTGTTATACTTTACAAGACTTATAAACTGCCTCATTAATTCATCTTGTTTATCTTTTAAGAGCTTATGACCTCTAACAGCAGTGGTTAATCTCTTCTTAAGTTTTGTTAACTCCATTCTTGTAGGATTAACATTTAACTTTGCCATATGCTATACTTCCTCTCCAACTGACATATACTTTTCAAGGAATTCATCTCTGATTCTCTTAAGTTCTGTTTTTGGTAGTATTTTTAGAAGCTTCCATCCTAAATTTAGTGTTTCTTCTATGGATCTATTAGTAGTGAAACCTTGATTAACATACTGTTTTTCAAAAGCTTCAGCAAACTCAGCATATTTTTTGTCTGCATCTGATAGAGCTGATTCTCCTAAAATAGCTGCTAATTCCTTTGCCTGTTTTCCCTGTGCATATGCAGAGAATAATTGGTTCATAGTATCAGCATGATCTTCTCTTGTTTTACCTTTACCAATACCCTTATCTTTAAGTCTTGATAGAGATGGCAGTACATCTATTGGAGGAGTGATACCTTTTTTGTATAACTCTCTAGATAATATTATCTGCCCTTCTGTTATATATCCAGTTAAGTCAGGAATAGGATGAGTTTTATCCTCCTCTGGCATAGTTAATATAGGAATTTGTGTTATTGAGCCTTCTTTTCCCTTTAGTCTTCCTGCTCTTTCATATAAAGTTGAAAGGTCAGTATACAAGTAACCTGGATATCCTCTTCTTCCTGGAACTTCTTTTCTAGCTGCAGAAACTTCTCTTAAAGCTTCACAATAGTTAGTTATATCTGTCATTATAACAAGTACATGCATTCCTTTTTCATAAGCTAAAAACTCTGCTGTAGTTAAAGCCATTCTAGGTGTCGCAATTCTTTCTATTGCAGGGTCTGATGCAAGATTCATAAATAGAACTGATCTATCTATTGCTCCTGTTTTAGTAAACTCCTCTACGAAGAATTCAGCTTCTTCGAAAGTTATTCCTATAGCGGCAAATACAACGGCAAACTTTGAATCAGAATTTAAAACTTTTGCCTGTCTTGCTATTTGAGCTGCAAGCTCAGCATGAGGAAGCCCTGAAGCTGAGAATACTGGAAGCTTTTGTCCTCTAACTAGAGTATTTAATCCATCTATAGCGGATATACCAGTTTGAATAAACTCTGATGGGTAGTTTCTTGCTACTGGATTTATAGCCTCACCATTAATATCATTTCTTTTTTCAGGAAGTATTTTAGGACCATTATCTTTAGCTCTTCCCATTCCATCAAATACTCTACCTAACATATCCTCAGATACTCCAAGTTCAAGAGGTCTACCTAAAAATTTAGCTTTAGTTCCTTTTAAATTTATCCCTGCAGATCCTTCAAAAAGCTGTACCATAGCTTTTTCTCCATTAACTTCAAGAACCTTTCCTCTTCTTTTTTCACCTGTTTGCATCTCTATTTCAACTAGTTCATCATACTTGACTCCACTTACACCATCAACAACCATAAGTGGTCCTACTACTTCTCTAACTGTTCTATATTCTTTAAGCATTTAGAACCCCTCCTTCGTTGATTAAATCAGTTACTGCTTTATTTAACTCGTTAGAAATATCATCTATTTTTGCTATTTCTTCTTCTGCTATATACTTACTTCTTGCTATTTTGTCTCTTACTTCTAGAGCAAGTATTTTATCTAAATAAACTCCAACTTCTAAAGCTCTATTTGCTTCATCATAAAACTTAAGTATAAGTTTTAACATCTTATATTGCTTATCTAATGAAGCATAAGTATCAACTTCATGGAAAGCATTTTGTTGCAAGTAATCTTCTCTAATAGACTTTGCAACTTCAAGTTTTAATCTATCTTTCTCTGAAAGAGCATCTATTCCTATAAGTCTTACTATTTCATCTAAACTTGCTTCTTCTTGTAGAAGCGCCATGGCATCAGTTCTAAGTGTTGACCAATCTGGTGCAACATTATCATTCATCCATACTCCCATCTTTTCTAGATATAAGGAATACGAACTTAGCCAGTTAACTGATGGGAAATGTCTTCTATATGCAAGCTGTGCATCTAGTCCCCAGAATACTTTAACTATTCTTAAAGTAGATTGTGTAACTGGTTCAGATATATCTCCGCCTGGAGGGGAAACTGCTCCTATTGCTGTAATAGCACCTTGTCTTCCCTCATTACCTAGACATACAACCTTACCTGCTCTTTCATAGTAATCAGCAAGTCTTGATCCTAAGTAAGCTGGATAACCTTCATCACCAGGCATTTCTTCAAGTCTACCTGACATTTCTCTTAAAGCCTCTGCCCATCTTGATGTAGAGTCAGCCATTATAGCTACAGAATATCCCATGTCTCTAAAATATTCAGCTATAGTTATTCCTGTATATATAGAAGCCTCTCTAGCTGCAACAGGCATGTTTGATGTGTTAGCTATAAGTACTGTTCTCTTCATTAAGCTTTCACCAGTTCTTGGATCTTTAAGCTCTGGGAACTCATTAAGAACGTCTGTCATTTCATTACCACGTTCTCCACATCCAACATAAACAACAATTTCGGTATCTCCCCACTTTGCTATTTGATGTTGAACTACAGTTTTACCTGCTCCGAATGGTCCTGGAACAGCTGCTGCTCCACCTTTAGCTACAGGGAAAAATGTATCTACAACACGTTGTCCTGTAACCATTGGTTCAACTGGATTTAGCTTTCTCTCATAAGGTCTTCCTTTTCTTACTGGCCATTTTTGTAACATTGAAACTTCTTTATCACCTTTTTCAGTTTCAAGAACACAAACAACATCAGTAATAGTGAATTCCCCTTCTTTTATTTCTTTAACTTTACCTTTAAGTCCATATGGAACCATTATTTTATGAAGTACTACAGGAGACTCTTGAACTGTTCCTATAACATCTCCAGCGTGAACTTCATCTCCTACACTTACTGTAGGATTAAAGCCCCAAACTTTTTCTCTATTTAAACTTGGTATTGAAACACCTTTAACCAAAAATGATGAGTTCGCAGCTTCCATGAATGCATCAAGAGGTCTTTGTATTCCATCGAACATTGACTCTATTAATCCTGGTGCAAGTTCAACTGAAAGAGGTTCTCCGGTAGTTACTACTGGATCCCCTGGCCCTATTCCTGACGTTTCTTCATATACCTGTATAGATGCCTTATCTCCTCTCATTTCAATGATTTCTCCGATAAGGCCTTTTGCTCCAACTTTACATACATCATATACATTAGCTTCATCCATTCCTTCAGCAACTACTAAAGGACCTGAAACTTTTATAATACTTCCAGTTTTCACCTTCTAAAACCTACCTTCCTATAAAATATTAACGCCAACTGCTTTTTCTACGTTGTCACTTATTCTTTGAATTCCTATATTTAATGATCCTTGATTACTTGGAATTAATATTACAGCAGGTAGAAGCATTCTGTTATATCTTTCAATAGTTTCTTGAATATCCTTTGCAACCTGCTCCGTTACAAATATAACTGCGTAATCAGTCATAGCTAACCTATCGATAGTTTTTCTAGCTTCTTCTTTTTCAACAACAGGAAAAACTTCAATTCCTAATGCCTTGAATGCTAAAACTGAATCTTTATCTCCAACTACTCCTATCTTCTTATACATAACTATCACGCAGCCTTTCTCTTATTACTTCACTAGCAATATTATTAAGCTTGCCAACCATAATAATTCTAAGCAACTTTATTTCTGTTTCTTTAGCATAAACATACGCTAAAATAGGTTCTACTCCAAAACTTACATATTTAGCATTTTTCATAAGCTTCATAATATAGTCTTCACTTAATTTTTCAAAAAGTGCAGAAGAACCATTTTTAACATAGGCTTCAATTCCAATCTTTAAAATCTCACTATAATCTGTGTAGGAAAGTTTTGAGCTTATATTTTCAGCAGAATCATTTAATAAAGCAAATAATTTATCTTTATCAATAGTTCCCCCTAAAATTAATACTTCACTAAAGAATTCTCTTCCCTTACCTTGTTTTTTTACTCTAAGCAAAGTCTTTAAGTTAGTTGTATCAATTAGCGTAGTTATATATTTGTGTAAAAACTTATCTTCTATTTCTTTATCTAAAATAAGAAGTTCTTCAAACATACCTTTATCTAATATAATATCTATTCTCTGAGGATCTTTTGTATTTTCGTAATCTTTAAAAACCTCTTCTATATATTTTCTCATTACAGAATTTAAGTCTCTATAATAATCATTATCTATAGCATTTTTAAGTTTAGAAATATCAACTTTTCCTACTGGAACTAACATATTTGAAAAATCTTTATTTAATATCTTTTCTTTAATAAGCACCTTAATGTTATGGTAATCATATTTTATACTCATAACATCTACTACAGATTTTATAGGAGATATTTCATATAGAAGTTTATAAACTCTCTTTAACTCTGAGCTTAATATTTCTTCATAATCTTCTATTCTTTTGACATTTCCCATAACGTTAGAGTACTCAGTTTCACCAAGTATTTTTAAAGCTTCTTCCCCTGAACTTGAATCTATAATTCTTTCAAGTTTAGTTTTATCAAGAAGTTTAGTCTCTAACACCCTAATTCTAGGTATAACTTGGGTAAATACCATTGAATCCATACGCTAAACCTCCTTAATTAAATAATGCTTTAGATACTTCATACTCTAGTTCATCTTTCATAGAGTCCATTAGAGATTCAAATGTGTTGTTTATTTCAACTCCATTTTTCTCTACAATAAATCCACCTTTAAAGTTTCCATTTTCTTCTCTAACCTTTAACTCTCCTTTTTTATTTCTAGCAAGGAAAATAAAGTTTAAATCTTCTATAAACTTATCATCAATTTTTGATTTTCCATCTTCATTGAAAATTATTGTTTCATCACCCTCTATGTCTAAATCTAAAATTGTATGTTTTATGAAGTTTTTTAATTTGCTAGAATTCATTGAACAGAGTTCTTCTAATGCTTTATCGAAAACTTCACTAATAAGCTTTTGTTTAATTTCAAGTTTTTCATTTCTTACCTTTAAAGTTGTGCTAGATATAATTCTTTCTTTTTTAGTTTTAGCCTCTTCTTCTGCTTTTAAAAGAATTAATTTTCTTTCGTCTTCAGCTTCCTTTATCTTTGAAGAAAGAATTTTTTCTTTTTCACTTTCTGTATAAGCAGCTATTTCTTTTTCTTTATGCTTTGCTTCTTCCAGAATCTTTTCTGTAAGATTTTTAATATTAGACATTTGCCATCACTCCAAACTATTTTATGAATAGTACCATGAATAATGAAGCAACGAATCCTAAAACTGCATATGTTTCAACCATAACAGCATATATAACACCCTTCATTACATCATTTGGTCTTTTAGCTAATATTTGAATACCTGCTGCTGCAACTTTTCCTTGAGCTATAGCTGATTGCCATCCTGCTAATGCTACTGGAAGACAAGCCATTAAGTATTTTAATCCTAATTCAAAAGTTGGTGCATCTCCACCAAATATTCCTATTTTAGTGAATAATAGAAGTGCTATAACGAATCCGTATAACCCTTGAGTACCAGGTAATGCAACTAATATAAATGTACTACCAAACTTTTCTGGTTCTTCAGTCATTAACCCTGAAGCAGCCTCTCCAGCTATACCTATACCTTTAGCTGATCCTATACCTGCTAAACCTACTGCTAAAGCAGCCCCTAATAATGCAAAAACTAATCCACCTTTATCAACAAAAAATTCTATCCAAGTCATGTTTTAAATCCTCCTAATTATTTTGTTATTTTAATAAAAATATCACTTAATTTAAATGGAGTGAACTTTCGTCCTCCACCTTCATAAAATTTACCAAAGAACTCTAGGTACTGCAATCTCGCTGCATGTACATAGGAACCTAACGCATTTATCAATAAATTGAACAAATGTAATCCAATAAATAAAATTGGCGAAATAATATAACTAAATGGTGATGGAATTAAGTTTACTATAAGATTTAATGCATTTGCTATAAATCCTGTAGCAAGCCCTAAAGCTAGGAGTCTAGAATATGAAACAATATCACCTAAATATCCTGTTATTCCATATACTCCATAAACTCCTCCACCTATTTTACCACCTATACTTTCTGATGCTCTTCCTTGAGTTAACAATAAAGCTATTAATCCACCAAAAAGAAGAACCTTACCCAATACTCCTCCAATACCAAGAAGCATAAGCACAGCTCCAATTAGCGTTGAATACCAAGTTAAAACATCATATACCATATCCTTTATAGCACCTGCACGAATAAGTATATATGCTTTTATACCTAATCCTACAAATACATGCACAAACCCAAAAACTAAGGACATTATGAAAATCTCCATTATTCCAGTTGTTGGATTTAATAAATATGGAACATTTATTCCAAAATACTCTGGGAATAAATCCCCAAACCAAGATCCATATATTGCTCCCCAAATCACTGTAGAAATACCTGCAAAAAAAAGTAATTTGAAAAACTTTCTCTTTTCTGGGTCTTTAACCTTCCATAAGGCATATGAAGTTGCACAAACTATAATTAATCCATATCCAGCATCTGAAAGCATCATCCCATAAAATATAAAGTAAAAAATTGATAATATTGGAGTTGGGTCAACTTCTGAATATTTAGGTAAACTATACATTTCAACTAAACCTTCAAAATTTGATGAAAAGGTTCCATTTTTAAGCTTAATAGGAACTTTTTCAATTTCCTTATCCTCAACTTCACTGAAAGTCATATAATAGTTATTATCTAATATATTTCCTACAGTTTTCTCTAATATTTCATTAGAGTCTTTTTTAATCCAACCTGATATAGCAATTATCTTACTAGTTTTTAAGAAATTATTAGATGCTAATTCTCTAACAATCAAACTATTAAAAAACTCATAAGCTATTTCTAATTCTTCTATTTTATCATTATAGGTTATTAATGATTCTTTAATACTTTTTTCCTCGTCTAAGAGGTTTTTATGGTTACTATTTAAACTGTTTATTTTTTCTGAAGCGGTTTCATCATAGATTACTGGGAAAGCTGAAAATCCTACTTGCTTTAACTCTTCTGAGATATTTTCTCTACTTTCAATATTAGTTATAACTAATATTGAAACATCCGAATTATTTTTACTTATTACTTCGTAATAAGTTGGATATTCTGACTTATTAAGTTTATCAATTAATTCCTCTTCATATTGTTTAGGAAATGACCCTAAAAAATATGCACTTTTTAAATTCTTTAGAAGTTTAAAAGGTGCATCAAAATTAATCCAAGCTTTTAATAAATCTATTTCAGACTCAATTTTAGTTAATTCATTGTTGATTGAATTTAACCTTTCTTCTTTTCCCTTTATTTCATTATAAATTACCTTCCATGAGCTATTAGTCATATATTTATTAATTTCCTCATAAGACATCTGCTTTTTATCTGAAAGCATTTCTCCAAGTCCGGATTTTTTTGAAATATATCGCTTAAGGAATTCCATGGTGAATTTAATCTTTGATAAATCTTCTTCAAACTTTGCATAACTAGAATCTAATGAAACTTTATCTAACCCAACAAAATCTTCTTGATCTTCAAGTACGTCTTGTGATTGAAGGTTTATAAATTGAACCTCCTCAAGTTTCTGAAGTTCTTCTAACAGTTTTTTTCTATCAGATTCAAAGGCTAGCAAAGTAAATTTATTCATTTTAACTATTGCCATGAATATTCACTATCCTCTCAATTACTAAATTTATAACTTTCCCTTTTTCCTCTTCAGAAATACTTAAAATTTCATCAATTTCTTTTTTACCCTGCTCTAAAATAGGCGTAGCTCTTTTATTTGCCTCATTTGTAGCAGTTTCAATTAATTTACCTGCTTCACCCTTAGCTAAATTTATGATTTCATTATACTTATCTTTAGCCTCTTTTTGAGCATTTAAAATAATATCCTTTTTTCTAACTTCTGCATCTTTAATAATTTTTTCTGCTTTTTCTTCAGCTTCCTTAATTTCTTTTAATGCTTCTAATGCCACTTTATCACCACCTTTTAATGCATATCAAAGATATTTTTTAATGTTTTATATAGTATTTATTACTTGTTATTATCTTCTATTACATGAATTTTGTCAATATTCTACAAATTATTTGTTAACATTGTTTACACTTAAGCATACTTTAGATTTCTCCTTTTTTCTAAGTTTTTATTCTATTTTTATTTTCGTAAAAAATTTAAGAAAATTTAATACTTTAAGTAAAAAAGACGTTATTATTCTAAATTACTGAAAAATAATTAAAGAAATAATAAACGCCATTGTATCTTTTGTTTAAATATATAATATTGCTACCTTGCCCAAAATCTAGGCATAAGTAATAAAATCATAGGGTATATTTCTAATCTTCCTACTATCATACAAAAAGAAAATATAAGTTTGCTAAATACAGTAAAACTCGAAAAGTTCCCCATAGGTCCAACTATTTCTAATCCCGGTCCAACATTTCCTAAAGTGGTTGCTACTGAGCTAATGGTAGTAACAATATCTTTTCCTTCAAAGGATACTATTAATATTGAAAAGCAGAAAATAATAACATACATAAAGAAAAACCCTAGAACTTCTGAAAGGGTCTGCTCATTTACAGCCTTTCCTTGAAGAGTAACTGTATATACTGCTTTAGGATGTATTATCTTTAAAAGATCTCTTTTAGCCGCCTTAAATAGAAGCAAAATCCTTATATTTTTTAACCCTCCAGCTGTTGAACCTGCACATCCTCCAACAAACATAAGTAACAGTAATATTAATTTACTAAGTGATGGCCAGGTATTAAAATCTACAGTTGCATAACCTGTTGTTGTTATAATTGATGCTACCTGAAAACTGGCATGTCTTAAGGACTCTTTAACCGAATTATATATATTACCATTAAGATTAAATGTAATAAGTATTATAGACATAGTTACAATAAAGAGATATAGTTTAAACTCTCCATCCTTAAAAAAGCCTTTTATATTCCCCTTTAATAGTTGATAATGTAGGGCAAAATTAGCACCACATATAAGCATAAAAACAGTTATAATTATTTCGGCAGCAAGATTGTTATACGCTCCTACACTAATATTTCTGCTTGAAAACCCACCTGTACCTACTGTACCCAAAGTATGAATTATCGAATCAAAAAGAGGCAATCCAGAAACCTTAAGTAGTATTAACTGAACTATAGTTATTATTAAATAAATACCATATAAAATTTTTGCTGTTTCTTTAACCTTCGGAACAAGTTTTCCTGGGTTAGGGCCTGGACTCTCAGCTTTCATTATTTGCATACTTCCTGCACCAGCAGATGGTAATATAGCCATAACTAAAACTAAGACTCCCATCCCTCCAATCCAATGAGTGAAACTTCTCCAAAACAATATCCCTCTAGAAAGGCTTTCAATTTCTCCAAGTATAGTTGCTCCAGTAGTTGTAAATCCTGAACTAGCTTCAAAAAAACTATCTACTAATGATGGAATTGCTCCGCTAAAATAAAATGGTAAAGCTCCAAAAAATGAAAGTAATATCCATCCTATTGCTACTATCGCAAAGCCATCTCTAGAATATATGTTTTTATTTTTAGCTTTTATTCTAATTAGAATAACCCCTAAAACTATTAATATGATTATTGTGTATAAAAATGACCAAAATTCATTTTCTTTATAATATATAGAAACTAATGCAGCTGGCACTATAGAAAGTGCTTCACATACTAATAATTTTCCCAAGTTTTTTAATACCATTGCGAAGTTCATTTTGATTTCCTCCAATTACAGCTGATTCTAGTTCTCTTAAAGTTGATATGTTTGCCTCCATTGTTATAACAATAATTCTATCTCCACTTCTAATAATGTCATTTCCATGAGGCACAACAACTTCTTGTTTTCTTACAATAGTTGCAATGACTGTATTAGAAGAAATATTCAATTTTCTAATTTCTTTATTTATTAACTTACTAGAATTATCTACAACAAACTCTAATATCTCAACTTTCCCCTCAAGTATCCTACGTAAAGACTGTAAATCAGCACCTCTTGTAAACTTAAGAATTTTATTAGTGGTTATTCTTTTAGGAATAACAATACCATCCAATCCAACATCCCTAACAATATTTATATAATTAGTTCTACTTAGTTTAGTAATTATCTTTTTAACACCTGCTCTTTTTGCAATAAGAGAAGACATGAAATTTTCCTCATCTATCCCCGTAACAGATAAAAATGCATCCATGTGTTCTATATTTTCTGACATAAGTACCTCTTCATCTGTACCATCGCTATTAATAATAAGAGCATTAGGTAATTTTTCTGATAACTCTTCACATCTTGTTTTATCTATTTCTATAATCTTCATTTTTATATTCATGTCATTTAATAGCTTGTATAAATAATATGTAATTCTGCCTCCCCCAACTATCATCAAATTTTTAATTTTATCAGGATATCTTCCATATATTTTGCAGAACTTATATATATTAGACATCTTGCCTACTACATATACGATATCATTTTCTTTTATTTCTTCATCTCCATCTGGAACTATTACTTCATTTCCCCTAACAATTATTCCTATTAGTACAGAGGAATTAGATTGTCTATCTATATCCTTAATTTTTTTACCAATAATGTCTATTCCACAAGTAATTTTAAGTTCAACCATTCTAACTCTTCCGCTAGCAAATCTTTCTACATTAATTGCAGATGAAAAATTTATTGTACTTGCTATTTCCTCTGCTGCTGTATATTCTGGATTTATAATAAAGTCAAGACCTAACTCATCTTTTATAAGAGACAGTTCATCTGAATATTCTGGATTTCTTACACGAGCTACTGTTTGTTTCACACCAAGCTTTTTAGCTGTTAAACAACATACCATGTTAACTTCGTCACTTCCTGTAACAGCTATAAGTAAGTCTGCACTAGCTACCCCAGCTTCTAACAAGATGCTTGTACTAACTCCATTTCCATTTATACTCAATACATCTAAGTTATCTTCAATTTTTTGAAGAGCTTGTACCCTCGTATCTATTATAGTCACATCTTTATTTTCATTAGCTAAACATTCTGCCAATGTATATCCAACTTTTCCAGCACCAATTATAATAACCTTCATATATTCCTCCTACATAGGTCTTTTAGTTATTTAAAACAATACTTTTCCCATCATCTGTTAATGTATTTCTGTTAAATTATACTTTTCTTAGTTTTACGTTCTTAAATAGTATATTACAACTCTTAGCTACATATAATCAAGAGTATTTCCAAAAAAAATTAAGTGCAGAATCTTATGATTCTGCACTTAATTTTTTTAATATTCTATTTTTCATCAGCCAATGCTGCTTTACCTTCTTCTCCAGTTCTTATCTTTATTGCGTTTGCTAGTTCATAGATAAATATTTTTCCGTCCCCAATTTCTCCTGTTCTAAGTACATCTTGAGCTGTTTTTACAACTAGATCAACAGGAACTTCACATACAACTATCTCTATTTTAACCTTAGGAAGTAGCTTTAACTCCATAGGTACTCCTCTATAATATTGAGTATCACCTTTTTGAACTCCACAACCTAAAACTTGTGTTACTGTCATTCCAGTAATTCCAATATTATTCAAAGCATCTTTAAGTGCATCAAATTTATCTTTTCTTGTAATAATATCAATTTTGGTAATTTTATCTTCCATGCTATTGTCCCCCTTATAGATCTATAGTTTGGAAATCAGCATAACTGCTTTCAAGTCCATGTTCTTCTGGATCAAGTCCTTTAATTTCCTCTTCTTTAGAAACTCTTAATCCAACTGTAGCTTTTATTACTTTAAATAATATGAAAGTAGTACCTACAGTCCACGCTCCTACTGCTACAATCCCTATAAGCTGAGTTACAAGGTATCCAAATCCACCACCGTAGAATAATCCTAATGTATCACCATAAGCAGCAAATAATCCAACTGCTAATGTACCAGTTATACCACATAATCCATGAACCCCTATAGCTCCAACAGGATCATCAATTTTAAGTACTTTATCTATAAATTCAATACCATATACTACTACAAAGCCTGCTATTATACCTACAATAACTGCTCCTGTTGGTGATATAACATCACATCCTGCTGTTATAGCAACCAAACCAGCTAGTACTCCATTTAAAGTCATACTTATATCAGGTTTCTTATAACGTACCCAAGTTATAGTCATCGTTACTAATGCTGCCGCAGCTCCTGCTAAATTTGTTGTAATAAATATTCTTGAATTCAAATCAACGGCTGTTCCTGATAAAGATGAACCAGGATTAAATCCAAACCATCCCATCCATAGAATGAATACCCCTAAGGCGCCTAACGTTATACTGTGTCCAGGGATAGCATTAGATTTTCCATCTTTAGTATATTTGCCTATTCTAGGTCCTAAAATTAATGCCCCCACAAATGCACTATATCCACCTACTGAGTGAACTACTGTTGAACCTGCGAAATCATGGAAACCTAATTGAGATAACCATCCGCCACCCCATATCCAATGTCCAACTACAGGATAAATAAATGCGCTTATAACAAAACTATAAATACAGTATGATATAAACTTAGTTCTTTCAGCCATAGCTCCTGAAACTATAGTAGCTGCTGTAGCACAGAAAACTGTTTGAAATATTAAAAACGCTTCTTTAGGAATAGTTAATCCTAAATATTCTATGCTCCCTGCCGAAAACCAGTTAGGTGCTCCTATAAACCCACCAACGTCAGTACCAAACATAAGTCCAAAACCTAAAACCCAGAAAATTAACGATCCAATAACAAAATCCATTAGATTTTTCATTACTATGTTTCCAGCATTTTTAGCCCTTGTAAATCCTGTTTCTACCATAGCAAATCCTGCTTGCATCCAAAATACTAATACCGCTGCAAGTAATACCCATAACGTGTCTAGTGCCTTTGTATCCATAAATAAGTCCCCCTTTAAATTATAATTTCTTTTTTATATTTTTTCTGCAGAAAAATATATTTATAAAATTTAATATAAAAAAAGAGCTCACTAGTAGTTATATACATATCTACTGTGACCTCATTGCGCACAAGAATTTAATATTTAATTTATATTTAAATTATACAGGCTTATTTCGATTTGTCTAGCTTTTTTAAATTAAAATATAAAGATTTTAATTTAAAACGTATTCTGTTATTAAATTGTTATTTTCAGGAAGTAACAGAGTGTGGATTTTATCCACACTCTGAAATTAACTTTTTAATCTTTTTATGAATTACTAGCTATTACACTTTCTGCTATATTCGTTGCATGGTCTCCTATTCTTTCAAAGTTACTTAATACTTCTAGAAAAAATGCACTAGAATATGCATTACATTGTCCTCTATTTAATCTTTTAATATGATTATCTCTATATTCTTTTTCATATGCATCAATTTTAGATTCATATTCCATTATGGTTGAAGCTTTTTCTATATCCCTAGTTGCATAACTCTCTATTGCAATATCTAATGCAAGTAGTGTGTAATTATACATATTTTGAAGTTCTTCTATTGCTTCGTCAGTGTATTTTAATTTTTTATGTATTTTTTGACTAGCTAAATCCGCTATGTTTTCAGCATGATCTCCAATTCTCTCTATATCATTTATTACATGATATGTGGCAGCCAAAAGATTTTTTTCTTTATCTGACAACTCAATTTTTGATAATTTAACTAAATAAGAAGTTATAGCTTCTTCTAATACGTTTATTATATTTTCATTTTCCATAACCTTTGATATTAATTTTTCGTCATCTTTTAATAAAGCATCCATAGAAATTTCCAAGTTTTTTCTAGCCTTGTTTGCCATTCTTAATGTTTCTTTAGCAACTTGACCAGCTGCTATAACTGGAGTTTCTAAAAGTCTATCATCAAGATATTTAGGTGCTGCCTTTTCTATTTCATCTTCACCTGGAATAATCTTATTTACTATCATTATTAATAGTCCAGTTAGAGGCAACATTATAAATGTATTTATAATATTAAATATAGTATGTGCATTTGCAATTTGTCTTTTTATATCTCCTGGTGTTAACCCACTAACTACATCACCTAATATAGTTATAAAAGGGACAAATATTAGAGTTCCAAAAGTATTAAATATTAAATGTATAAGAGCTGCCTTACGTGCTGTTTTATTAGTTCCTATAGATGCTAATAACGCAGTAACACATGTACCTATATTACATCCAAACAGTACTGGAATAGCTAGTTTTATATCTATTGCTCCTGTTGTTGCTAAAGCTATAAGTATTCCTGTTGTAGCAGAGGAACTTTGTATTATTCCTGTCATCAATAATCCAGCTAATATTCCTATATACCATCTATCACCTATTGCTAAAATTAATTGTCCAAAAGCAGGTGAATCTGATAATGGCTCTAATGCAGAACTCATTATTCCCATACCCATAAATAGTATACCAAAACCAAGTATTATGTTTCCTATTTCTCTTCTCTTTTTTCCTTTAGCAAACATAACTACAGCTGTACCAATACCAACAAATACTGGAGCTATTGCATCTAACTTAAACGCAACTAATTGAGCTGTTATTGTTGTACCTATGTTAGCTCCCATTATTATACCAGTTGCTTGAACTAAATTCATTAATCCTGCATTTACAAACCCAACTACCATTACTGTAGTTGCGGATGAACTTTGAATTACTGCGGTAACTGCTGCTCCTACTAATACTGCTACTATTTTATTAGATGTAACTTTTTCTAAAATACTTTTTAATCCTTCTCCTGCAGCATTTTCTAATCCATCTCCCATAAGTTTCATACCATAAATAAATAAACCTAATCCACCTATTACAGATACAATGATTTCTACACTACTCAACTTAATCTCCTCCGAAAAAAAATTATTTTTTTGCCCTTGATTAGCTTACTACATTTATTAACAAATGTTAATAGACTTTCAACATTTTTTACATGTTCTTAACATAAACTACAAAAAAAAGATTCTTCCATAATCGGAAGAATCTTTCATTATATATGTTATTTATTAAACTGTGGCAAATAATTTTTATGAGCTTCTATTAGTTCGTCTACTAACATTTTTGCAGCTTTATCATCAGCAACTAATGGATTTATTGTTAAAGCTAGTACAGCTTTATCATAACTTCCTTCAACAGCTGCTTCCACTACAGTTCTTTCAAAAGATTTAATCTGTTGTATTAATCCATTTACCGCTACTGGTAAATGTCCCATGTTTATTGGTTTAGGGCCATCTTTAGTAATTATACAACTTATCTCAACTGCTGAATCTTGTGGTAAATCTGCAATTGCACCGTTATTTCTGGTATTTACAGGTTGTATATCTCCCGTATCATTGTATATAGATGTAATTAAACGACAAGCGGCATCGCTGTAATAAGCTCCTCCTCTTTTTTCAAGTTGAGGTGGTTTAATATCAAGATTAGGATCTTTATAAAGTTCAAATAAAGAGTCTTCTAATCTCTTAACAACTTCTGCTCTTGTTTCACCCTTCTCAAATTCCTTTAGTTCTTCTTCAAGCATCTTTTTGTTTTGGAAATAATATCTATGGTAGGCACAAGGCATTACTCCTAAAGATTTAATAAACTCTGGAGTCCATGGCATATCTTTAATGTTTTTAGCTATACCACCTGGATTCCCATTTACCATGGATTCTATTATTTCGTCAGTAACATTTCTTCCATCTAGATATATGTTTAGTCCAAATACCATATGATTTAAACCAGCAAAGTCCATTCTCACTCTGCTATGTTCAACTTCAAGCATGTTAGCAACAGCCATCTCCATACCTATAGGACCATTACATAGACCTATTATTTTTTTATTTTTTCCATGTCTAAGAAGTGCTTCAGTAACTATACCTGCTGGATTTGTGAAGTTTATAAGCCAAGCATCAGGACAAAGTTCTGACATATCTTTATCAATGTCTAATAATACAGGGATTGTTCTTAATGCTTTAAACATTCCTCCTGCACCATTTGTTTCTTGTCCTATAAAACCGTGACTAAGTGGTATTCGTTCATCTTTTATTCTAGCATCCAATAAGCCAACTCTTAATTGAGTTGTTACGAAGTCGGCACTCTTCAAAGCTTCTCGTCTGTCTAGAGTTGTATGAACTTCTATTGGAAGACCTGCTTTCTTAACCATTCTCTTTGCTAAGTCTCCAACAATTTTTAGTTTTTCTTCACCTTCTTTTATGTCCACAAGCCATAATTCTCTTACAGGTAATTGTGAATATCTTTTGATAAACCCTTCAATCAATTCAGGTGTATAACTTGATCCTCCACCTATAGTAACTATTTTTATACCATCCATAGCTTACCCTCCTTGCATGGTTTTAGTGTACAATTTAATAATATCTCAGTAGGATAATGTTTTCAATTATGATAAAATAGAACTGTACCAGTACAGTTCTTATTCTTTAATAATGGTAACCTTTGTAGAATAGCCTGTTCGTATCCCTTTACATTTTTATAATCATGGAGGAAATTATGGATATATATAAACAGATAGCTTTAGATATAAAATCTGATATTTATAATAAAAAATACACCTCATCTAAAAAACTTCCTTCTATAAGAAGTTTGTGTAGTGAATATTCCTGCAGTAAAAGTACCGCTATAAAAGCTTATGAAAGTTTAATTAATGAGCACTTAATATATTCAATACCCCAAAGCGGATATTATGTGGTTGAGGAACACTTAAATAATTTATCCTATCCTAATATTATAGATTTTTCTAATGGTAATCTTAATATGGGTAGGATTTTAACACCTGATTTGAAACATTGTTTAGATAGAGCTGTTGATATATATGGTAATCAACCTGTAGACTTTCACCTTATGGGAATTGATTCTCTAAAGTCTCTACTTCCAAACTATTTGTCAAACTTTCAAGTTTTTGTACCTAAAGAAAACATCTTTATCAATTTAGGAATACAACAGATATTAAGTTTACTTACAAACATGCCTTTTCCTAATGGAAAAACAAAAATCTTACTTGAAAACCCAACTTATAAATACTTTTTAGACTTCTTAAAGTACTCTAAGATAGACTTTCTTTCTATAGATAGAACTCCTAGTGGAGTTGATTTAAATGAACTAGAGAATTTATTTAAAAATGGAGATATAAAGTTTTTTTATACTACTCCTAGAAATCACAACCCTTTAGGAACTAAGTATTCAAAAACTCAAAGAAAAGCTATAGCTGAGTTTGCTATAAAGTATGATGTGTACATAGTTGAAGATGACTACTTTGGAGATATAGAGTTTGATTCTAAATTTGATCCTATATATGCTTATGGGGATCACGCTCACTTTATATATCTAAAAAGTTTTACTAAGATAATCCCTTGGATAAAGATAGGATTAGCTGTTATCCCAGCTGAACTTATAGATGAATTTAATAAGCAAGCTAGTTATTCTTATTATTATTCATATTTTGTTCCATCTTTAATCTCTCAAGCTACTTTAGAAATATATCTTAAAAGCAACATCTTATCTAAACATGTTAAACTAATTAAAAAACAACAAAAGTCTAGATTAAAAGCTTTTAGTGATGAACTTAAAAACTTAACTAACACAGAAGTTAAAGTTTCTTCTTTAGATACATCTTTATATAGCTATATCTATTTACCTGAAGGAGTAAGTGAAAGTTCCTTAGTTTACTCCTTAAAAACTAAGGGTGTCTTAGTTTCACCTGGATATAACTACTTCTCTTCTAATCTCAACTATAAAAAAGGTGTTAGAGTTAGTATAGCTAGAACAGATGAGAAACAAATTAGAGCAGGTATGAGAATATTGATTGATGAACTTAACAAAGTTTAGCTAAGTTTCACTAAGTTTAACAGACTTCAATCAAGTTGCTTACAGTTTAACAGAGTTAGAGAAACTAGTTTTAAGTAAGTCAGCAAAACTAATTAAGAGTTAGCAGTTAATTGAGAAACTCAAGGGAAACTGAGTAACTTTTTCTCTAACTTACTAACTCTTATGTTTTAACTCTAAACTACTCTCACTATCTTGTTTTAAAATAAAGGAATACTGAGTTTATAGTAGCTATTATTCCTGAGAAAAACATTACTATTCCCCACTCTAATAGGTTTAGAGCTTGAGTCTGAAATACTCCTTGTAAAAATGGTATATACATTATACTCATTATCATAGTTATAGAAACTAAAACTGCACCTACTAAGTAAGGATTACTTAGTAGTTTAATCTCTATTATAGAGTGTCTTTCTGATCTACATTCAAATACATGAATCAATTGTGACATTACTAGAGTTGCTAAAGCTATTGTTCTAGAAGTCTTTAAATTAAACCCAAAGTACTGACCAACTATAAATGAAGTCAAAGTACATATACCTATTAAAGTACCTCTTACTAAAATCTTTTCAGTTAACCCTCTTGCAAATATACTTTCGTCCTTTTTTCTTGGTTTTTGTGACATTATATCTTTGTCAGCTGGGTCTACACCTAAAGCAATTGCAGGAAGACCATCTGTAGCTAGGTTTACAAAAAGTATTTGAATAGGTGTAAGTGGGTTTGGAAGGTAAAAAAGTGATGCTAGGAACATAGTTAATACTTCTCCTAGGTTACAAGAAAGAAGATATCTTATAAACTTTCTTATATTATCATATATTACTCTTCCCTCTTCTACAGCAGCCACTATAGTTGCAAAGTTATCATCCATTAATATCATTGAAGAGGCTTCTTTAGTAACATCTGTACCTGATATACCCATAGAAACTCCAATATCTGCTTCTTTAATTGCAGGAGCATCATTAACCCCATCTCCTGTCATAGCAACTATATTACCATTTTTCTTTAATGCCTTTACAATTCTGAGTTTATGGTTAGGACTTACTCTTGCAAATACCTTTGCTTTTTTAACTTCTCTCTCTAAATCTTTGTCAGTTAATCTTTCTAAATCTTCTCCAGTTAAAACTATATCATTAGAATTACATATACTTAAAGACTTAGCTATAGCAAAAGCTGTATTTTTATGATCTCCAGTTATCATAATAGGTCTAATTCCTGCAAGCTTACATTGTAATACTGCATCTCTTGCTTCATCTCTTGGAGGATCTATGCTACCAACTATACCAATAAAGGTTAAACCCTTTTCTAAACTTTCATCCTTTACTAAATATCCTTCCTTGTAAGCTGCCCCTAAACATCTTAGCGCTCTATTAGACATGCCATCAACTATCATTAAGATTTCCTTTTTCTTAGTTTGAGTTAATGGCTTTATTTTTCCATCTTCTAATATGTGGCTACATCTATCCATAATTCTTTCTGGCGCACCTTTTACATAGCAGGTTTCCTTACCATTTTCACTAACTATTACAGACATCATCTTTCTATTAGAATCAAATGGTAAATCAAAAACTCTTTTATGGAAACTCAAAAAGTTTTTAAGGGCTTTTACATCTTTAAAAAGTCCTTTAACTAATGCTGTTTCTGTTGGATCTCCATGAAGAACTTTGTCCATGTTTTTTTCTGAAAAATTATAATTACAATCATTACAATAAACTAATGACTTCGTTAGTACAATATTATTCGGTTGATTATCTTTATCTAAATTATATACCTTATTATCAATATAGATTTCCTTTAGGGTCATTTTATTTTGTGTTAAGGTACCAGTTTTATCTGAACATATAACTGAGGTACATCCTAAGGTTTCTACAGCAGGAAGTTTTCTTACTAAGGCGTTTCTTTTTATCATTCTTGATACGCCTAAAGCTAAAGCTACTGTAACTATCGCCGGAAGTCCTTCTGGTATAGCAGCAACTGCTAAGCTTACCCCAAGTAAAAACATTTCCCCTATATCATTACCTCTAGCAACTCCTACAACTGTTACTATTGCACATATACCCAAACATAAAAATACTAAAACCTTTCCTAAAGATTCTAGTTTCTGCTTTAACGGTGTTTTTTCTTCTTCAATATTTTGAAGCAAGTTAGCTATCTTACCCATTTCTGTAGCCATTCCTATTGCAGTTACCTTCATGGTTCCTTTCCCTTTTAATATAGTAGTCCCCATAAATACTGAAGAGTGTCCTTGTCTAGTATCTTTATTTACCCCTACAGATTCCCCTGTTAATAGAGATTCATCTATAGTTAGTCCACTACCTCCACTCAAGGTTCCATCAGCTGGAATTCTATCTCCTGCTTCTAAAACAACTAGGTCTCCAATAGTTAAATCTACGGCATTTATAACTTTCATATCTCCATCTCTTATTACCTTACAAGTTGGAGCAGCAAGATTTTTTAATGCTTCTAAAGACTTTTCAGTTCTAAACTCCTGAACAAATCCCAAAATTGCGTTAACAACAACTATTATAACAATAGTTATGGCATCTGCAATATCTCCCATTAAAGCGGAAACAACAGTTGATGCTAAAAGCACCCAAATCATTAGATCATTAAATTGAGAGATAAATACCATAAATGCTGATTTCTTTTTTTCTTTTATAAGTTCATTGCTTCCAAATTTCTTTTTTCTATTTTCAGCTTCTCTACTACTTAATCCTAAAGTAACTACTTTCTCCTCTATCAATTGAGTTCCTCCTTTTATATTGTCTCTATCCTAATATATGTAACTCTACCTATAAATTATGAAATAAATTTACAATAATAATATTAATAATTGTGTAAACATTTAAAATATTAACTAGCTCTTTACAATTAGGGCTTTTAAAATTAGAATATTACTAGGAACAAAGACAATAAAGGAGGCCATTTAATGAAAGATGTTATTTATGTTACTGGACATAAAAATCCTGACTCAGATTCCATATGTGCAGCTTTAGCTTATGCGGAATTTAAAAATAAAACAGGCACTATACCAGCTATTCCAGTAAGACTAGGAAATGTAAATCAAGAAACTCAATTTATATTAGATTATTTTAAAGTTGAAAAGCCAATGTACTTAGAGACAGTAAAGTTAAAGGTAGGCGATCTTGCCTTTGATAAAATTACTCCTCTTGCAGCTGATATATCTTTAAAAACTGCTTGGAATTTAATGAAAGAAAAGAACATTAAATCTATTCCCGTAGTTGATGGAAATACTCACTTAATAGGAGTTTTATCTATTTCAAACATAGTATCCAGCTATATGGATATTTGGGATAACAAAATATTATCAAAAAGCAAAACTACCATTGACAATATAGTTGACACTTTGTCAGCAAAATCAATTTACATAAATGAAGCCCTTAATATATTTCCTGGGAAAATAATGGTGGCTGCTATGCAACCAGAAGGTTTAAAGGAATATATTGATGAAGGAGATATTGTTATTGTAGGTGGAGATAGAGCTGATGCTCAAGAAACCATTATGGATGCTAAAGTATCTCTAATGATTTTGACAGGTTCACATACACTAAGTGATACTTTATTAGAAAAAGCTCGTGAACTTGGTATAACTGTAATATCTACTCCTCATGATTCATTTACAGCTTCTAGATTAATAGTTCAATCTATTCCTGTAGAGTATGTAATGGTTAAAGACAACTTGATTGCTTTCTCTACTGAAGACTTAGTAGATGACTTAAAGAGTATCATGGTTGAAACTAGATTCAGAAACTACCCAGTTTTAGATTCTAGTAACAAAGTTGTTGGTACTTTCTCAAGATATCACATGATTTCTAACTACAAAAAGAAAGTTATTCAAGTTGACCACAACGAAAGAGGTCAATCAGTAAATGGACTTGAAGATGCTGAAATTCTTGAGATAATAGATCACCATAGAGTTGCAGACATTCAAACTGGTAACCCTATTTACTTTAGAAATGAGCCTATAGGTTCAACTTCTTCAATAGTTGCTAAGAGATTCTTCGAAAATGGCATAAGACCATCTAGAGAAGCTGCTGGACTTTTATGTGGTGCTATCATTTCTGATACATTATTATTCAGAAGTCCAACTTGTACTGAAGAAGATAAAAATATCTGTAAGAGACTTGCAAGTATAGCTGAAATAAATATTGAAGAGTTTGCAAAAGAAATGTTCAAAGCAGGTACATCTTTAAAAGGTAAAACTGTAGAAGAAATCTTTAATCAAGACTTCAAACCTTTCACTATAGAAAATACTAAAATAGGTGTTGCTCAAGTTAATACTATGGATATTGAAGGCTTTATGCCATTAAAAGATTCAATGCTTGAGTATATGAGCAAAAAAGCTATTGATAATGGTTTAGAGGTTGTAGTTCTTCTATTAACTGATATATTAAATGAAGGTTCTCAAGTACTAGTTGCTGGTGGCAGACCAGAAATAGTTGAGAATGCATTTAAGGTTAGCTTAGTTGATCACACTGCTTTCTTACCTGGAGTTTTATCTAGAAAGAAGCAAGTTATACCACCTTTAACTAATACAATAACTTCAATGTAAAATAAAAGCTTTGGCATTTCGCCAAAGCTTTTTATCTACCTCTCATATTATTAACCATTCCCCACATCTCATCTGCTGTGGTTATTCCTTTAGATGCAAGTTGAAATGCTCTTTGCGTAATTATCATCTCTGAAAACTCTTGAGCCATATCAACATTTGATCCTTCTAAGAAACCTTGGTATATATCTGCATTAGTTTCTTCATTAACTTGTACTCCTTCTGCTGGAACATAGAGATTAGAGCCAGCTGAAATAAAAGCATTATCTCCAACTGCATTATATAGAGGAATATTTCCTATCCTATTATATGTACTTCCATTTTGTATATATATACTACCGTCTGTATCGATCTTAGTTGTGTTAGCTGTAAGAGCTGGGTTACCTTCTCCATATCCATTTGCATATTGAATAGATAATTTATCCCCTTGAGCAGTTACTAAAGTTCCTGAAGCATCAATCTTAAAACTTCCATCTCTAGTATAAGCATAACTTCCATCAGCTTTGGTTACTCTAAAATAACCTTGTCCATCTATTGCTATATCAGTTGGTTGTTTTGTTTCCATTAAGTTTCCTTGTTTGCCGTTTCTAGTCCACTCTGTAGTTTTTACTCCAGTTCCTGTATAGGAATCTTTGTCGTAGATAGGATAACCTAATCTATCAAAGGACTCAGATAACAAGTCTTTAAAAGCTGTTTCTGTTTTCTTATATCCTGTAGTATTAACATTAGCTAAGTTATTAGAGATGCTGTCAAGTTTCTCTTGGTTAGCATTCATTGCACTTTTAGCCGTCCATAATATTCTCATCATAAAGCTTTCCCCTCCTTATTATCTTACTGCACCTATTTCACTAGCTGCTTTTCCTAAAGTCTCATCTAAAGTTTGTACTACTTTTTGGTTAGTTTCAAAACTTCTCATTATTGTCATCATATTAACCATTTCATTTATTATATTAACATTACTTTTTTCTAAAACACCTTGCTGTACAGAAACTTCACCACCATAGTTAGGATTTTGTCCCTCATAAAGATTGTCTCCAATTTTTTTAAGTGAATTATAATCTTCAAAATCAGCTGTTGCGAATTTATATGTACTTACTCCATTAATAAACAAATTACCACTTGCATCTAACTGTGGTTCGTTGTTTCCTACGTAAATAGGTTCTCTTGCACCTGTAGCATTGTTTACTCCTAATACACTATCACCAGTATTAGTAACTAAATATCCTTGAGTATTTACTCTAAAGTTACCGTCTCTTGTATAATATTCTTTTACACCGTCAGCAGTATTTTTTCTAACTGTAAAAAATCCACTTCCTTGTATTCCAAAGTCCGTCTTTTTTTCAGTTTCATTTAAAGTTCCTTGAGTCCAAAGAGTATTAGTTTCGTCTATCTTAGCTCCTAGGTTTAACTTACCTAAAGTGTTTTTAACCGTATTTCCATTTGCAAGTTTCTCTTTATTAGCTAAAAGTACATCTTCAAAGCTCTTTATAGATAAGTTATCACCTTTAAATCCAGTTGTATTAGCATTTGCTATATTGTTAGTAATTACATCTTGTTTAGCCTCTAAAGTAACTAAACCTGTTACTGCCGTGTATAAACCTCTTATCATTTCTCCACATCCTCTTTATCAAAAATAACTTTTACTTCATCTGGATATTTCATACCATATTCTCTGGCTTTTTCTTCAATCCTTGCTTGTGAAAGTTGCTGATTAGAATTATATCCAAGCATTAAAATAGTAGCTAGGATTAGTCCTATTCCCATACCAATTAATAATTTTCTATCATTTAAAAAATTGATTAAATTTTTGATTGTTTTAATAAACTTTTTATTAATAGTACTTCCCCCTTTCCCATTGAAAGGCTTTCACATATATCTTCGTCAGTATATCCTTTATCTATAAGATCTTTAATTACATTCATTCTACTAATTACTTGATTTTCTGTTTCATTCTCTTCTTCAACTATATCAATTTCATCATCTATAAGTGTGTCTATTTTAGTATAGTTTTCATCATTAGTGTTATCCTCTAACTGATAACTATTGTCCTTTGGATAATTATACTGCTTTACTTCTTTTAATTCAATGATCTCTTTTTGGAGTTCTAGGATAGTTTCGGAAAATTCTCTTCTGAGCTTTCCTATTTCTAAATCAGTGTCTGAAATATTTTCTTCTTCATTTTGTAATATACTCAAAAAACTCTTATCCTCTTTTTTTAAACCTTTATAGTTAAAATAAATCAAGAGCACTCCTGCTAAAATAATAAGTATCGGCATATAATCCCTCTTTATGTATAATGTAATTTTTTCATATTAGTTCTTAAATTTCTAATTGCTCTACTATGTAATTGGCAGATTCTTGACTCAGATACCTCAAGGATCTTACCTATTTCTTTCAATGTTAATCCTTCATAATAATATAAACTTAATATCATTTTATCTTTTTCATTTAGAAGTTCTATAGCTTTTTCAAGCATCTCAAGTTCTTCTTTTTCTTCTAGAGTTTTTTCAGGGGAAGGACTATTCTTATCTTCTATTATTCCCTTTATAGACATATCCTCATCATCTGAAAATATTACGTCATCCAAAGACTGAATAGATATATAGTTTATATAATTCTCAACCTCAGCAACTTCTTTAATTGTAACTCCAAGTTCCTTAGCTACCTCTTCTGTAGATGGTTCTCTAAGAAGAGTTCTTTGAAGATTCTCTACTGCATCATTAAATCTATTTAATTTATCAATTGCACCTTTTGTAATAGGAGAGTTTTTTCTAATCTCATCTATCATTGATCCTCTTATTCTTATAGATGCATAGGTTGAGAATTTCATTCCCTTTTCATAGTCAAATTTATTAATAGCATCCATGAGACCAACCATGCCATAGCCTAATAAATCATCGTATTCTACATACTTTGTTTTACCTAATATTACTCTCGATGCTATATACTTTACTAACGGTATATATTTTTCTGCTAGCTGCTCTTTAGATGGTCTAGCATTGGCTATTGTCATGACTTTGTCCCCCTTATTTTATATTACACTTCTTTGTTTTCTAATTATAGTAAATACTATCTTAATTATCTTATCTCGTTCTCTTTCTGAAGGATTTGAAAAAGAAACTCCATAAATATATTGGCTATCTTCTGTTTTATCAACTCTTACTATTTTCCCTTTTATTAAAACTTCTTCTTCCTCATACTTAAGTTTTAATGCAACTTTCTCTGAAAGCTCTATTCTTTCTTTAGATTTAAACCTTAAACCTCCACCACTTAAGTCTAGTAGAGTTGCAGTTTTAAAACTACTAAATACAGTTTGAGTATCAACTGTAAAAATTGAGTATTCTACTGGATACATAGTTGTAACTCTAACATAGTTTCTTCTTTGTACCTTAGTATATTTCTCTGGAATAGATAAAACATACATAGGTATATTATTTTCAATTTTTCTTTTTATAATCATAGTTGTAAATTTATATACTATTCCATTTTCTTCATGAAAGGTTGCTGAAATCCATTCACCTTCCTTTATAAAAAGGTAATTTCCTTCTGCAACAGGTATAGTAATAGAAAAAGTCTTTTCATCTTCCTCTTGAACCGTTGACTTATATACTTTTTTATCTTCCCAAAATATAGATATAATTCTGTTTAACCCTATTTCTAATGATTTCATTTCTCCCCCTATGAAAAAATACTAAATATTTTCTTAAACAGCCCCTGCACACCTATGCTTTCGTTTCTAACTTCTTGTCCTTGAAGTTTAGTTGCTATTTCTTTTATACATTTTGAAGCATCACTATTAGGATAAGCTAAAGTAAATGGTTTTTGTTCTCTTACTGATTGCACTAGTTTTCTATCCTCTAAAACTGTTCCTAAATGGGATAGTTCTAATCCTAAAAATTTATCTACTGCACTTTTAAATTTAGAGAATGTATCTATTCCTTCTTTTATAGTAAATGCTTTATTTACAATTATATTCGCTTTACTTTTAATTTTAAAGTGTTTTGTTGCTTTAAGCAAGCTATATGCATCGGTTAAAGAGGTAGGTTCTGGAGTAGTAACCACTATTAATTCCTCGCAGCAGGATATAAAAGCTAATACACTCCTATTTATGCCGGCTCCAGTATCTATTAATATATAATCATAATCTTCTAGGGTTTGAATTTTTTCTAGAAACTTATTTCTTTCTTGTTCTGTAAGATCTTCTACCTTATTAATTCCTGATCCCCCTGAAAGAAGTTTTACTCCTAAGGGACCATCAGCTAACACCTCATGTATATCTTTACTGTCATCTAAAATATCAAACAAATTATGTTTTGGAAAAACTCCCATCAAAACATCATCGTTTCCCATTCCTATATCCGCATCAAAAACCAAAACTCTTTTTCCTTCTTCTCTAAGAGATATGGCCAAGTTAACTACTATATTACTTTTTCCAACTCCACCTTTTCCAGAGGTAATAGTAATGATTTTGCATCTAGGTTTATTTCCACCATTTGAAGCTAATTCTCTTAACTTAACAGCTTGATCTAGCATACACTATCCTCCCCTAGAATAAGTTCTAATAGTTCTCTTTTTGTAGGCTTTTTAATATCTTCTGGAACAGACTGCCCTGTAGTTACGTAAACTATAGGTTTGTTTGACTCCTTTATTATCTTTACTAGTCCTCCATAAACTGAAGTTTCATCAAGTTTTGTTATTATTATTCCATCATAATTTAAAAGTTTATATCCTTCTAAAATTATATCAATATCTTTATTTTTTATAATTGAAGACATTACTAAATATATTGAATCTGGAGAAGCTTTTTCAACAAATGCTCTAAGTTCTGAAATCTGCATTGTATTTTTAGAGCTTCTTCCTGTGGTATCTACTAATATGGTGTCACAGTATTTTAACTTCTCAATAGCTTCTTCCATTTCCTTTAAAGTTATTACAACTTCTAAAGCTATTCCCATTATTTCCGCATAGGTTTTTAATTGCTCAACAGCACCTATTCTATATGTATCTATAGTTATTAGTCCAACTTTTCTCTTTTCAACTAAAGCAAGTTTTCCAGCTATTTTAGCTATGGTTGTAGTTTTACCAACCCCTGTAGGTCCTGCAAAAACTACTGTTCCATTTAAATTGTTTGTATCTATTTTTATTAAATTACTTAAATAATTCCTTAAAATCTCTTTTTTCTCTTCAAAAGCTGGAGTTGCCTTAATGTCTCTAATAATGTCTTTTATGAATACTTCTTCTATATCTCTATCTTTTAGAAAAGAAATGAATTTATCTTCTTCTATTATTTCTTCCTTTTCTAAAACCTTAGATAAAAGATCTTTAATTTCTCCCATTTCCTTTTTTAATTCATTATCTGAAGAAGTGGATACAGCAGTTTCTTTTGGAGTGTCAGCTTTAACATCCATTTTAGTACTTTTATTCTTTAACTCTTGTTCCATAAGTTTTTTTATAGAATCTATAGAGCTTTCAAATTCATTAGCTTTTTTAACCTCATTTTTAGGTTCTGCCATTTTTTCTACAGCAGCAGTTACTTCTATAAGCTTAGGAGAAAAAAATCCTTTAAAGCCTGGTCTTTTTATTTTTCTTTGACTAAGTATAACTGCATCTTTTCCAAGTTCATATCTAATTCTAGTCATAGCTTCATTCATGCTACTCACTATGTACTTTTTTATAACCATCTATACTGTCACTACTCCTTCAGTTCTTATTTCCACATCATTAGGTATTTCATTTAAAGAAACTACCATAATATGAGGGTACACCATTTCAATAAGTTTTCTAAAAACCGGTCTTATCTTTGGTGATACTAAAACAACTGGTTGATTATTATAGAAATAAACTCTTTCTACTACATCCCTAATTCCATTAAATATTCTTGTTGTAGTATCAGGATCAATTGCTGGGAATGAACCTTGTATTGATTTTTGTGTATTATTTGCAATTAGGTCTTCTATTTGTGGGTCTAAGGTTACAACTGTTATTGCTCTACTTTCATCTATAAGTCCATTACATATAGTTCTTGCTAAAGAGAATCTTACGTACTCAGTTAAAAGTTCAATATCTTTTGTATTTCTTGAGTTATCAGCTAAAGATTCTAATATTGTAACCATATCTTTTATTGGAACTTTCTCCTTTAAAAGATTTTGTAGTATCTTTTGAAGTTCTCCTATAGTCATTAAATCCGGTATAAGTTCGTCAACAACTGCTGAGTATCTTTCTCTAGTATTATCAACTATCATCTTAACTTCTTGTCTTCCTAATAATTCATAACCATGAGCTTTTATAGTCTCAGTTAAGTGAGTAACCATAACAGTTGTAGGATCAACTACAGTAAGTCCTCTTATTTCAGCTTCTTCTCTTTGATCCTTATTAATCCATACTGCTGGAAGTCCAAATGTTGGCTCCATAGTTTTAATTCCTGGTATATCAGTTGTATCCCCTGAAGGATCCATACATAAAAGCATGTTAGGCATTAAGTCTGATGAGTTTATTACAGTTCCTCTTATTTTTATAACATACTCATTAGTTTTAAGCTGAAGATTATCTCTTATTCTTATAGGTTGAACTATTATACCCATTTCTATAGCACACTGTCTTCTAACAGAAGCTATTCTTTGAAGTAAATCTCCACCTATAGATTCATCTGCTAAAGGAATAAGACCATAACCTATTTCAACTTCCATAGGCTCCACAGAAATTAAATTCATAACATTCTCTGGTTCCTTTTTTTCTATCTCCATAAGTTCTTCTTCTTCTCTTGTAAACTCTTGCTCTATCTGCTCATTTTGATCTTTAATTAAGAAATATGATGCAGAACCTAAAGCAGCTCCTGCCACTAAAAACGGTATCTTAGGAAATCCTGGTATAATTGCCATCATACCTGATATTACTCCAGCCATTCCTAATACCACTGGGAAAGCAGTTATCTGTTTACCTAAAGTTTCTCCAAAGTTAGTAGCATTTCCTGAACGAGTAACTAAAATACCTGAAGCTGTTGATATAAGAAGTGCAGGTATCTGAGAAACAAGACCATCTCCAACTGTCAATTTTGTATATATTGCTGCTGCTTGAGCAGCATCTAAATTTCTTTGAAGAATTCCTATAACTATTCCAGCTAAAATATTGATTATAGTAATTACTATTCCGGCTATAGCATCTCCTTTAACGAACTTTGAAGCTCCATCCATTGCTCCATAAAAATCTGCTTCAGCCTGAAGATCTTCTCTTCTTTTTTTAGCTCCAGTTTCATCTATAAGCCCTGCATTTAAATCTGCATCTATACTCATTTGTTTTCCTGGCATAGCATCTAATGTAAATCTAGCTGAAACTTCTGAAACTCTCCCAGCTCCGTTAGTTATAACTATAAACTGAATAAGAACAATTATAACAAATAAAATAATTCCTACTGCATAATTACCTCCTACAACGAAGGTACCAAATGCCTCTATTACATTTCCTGCATCTCCTTGAGATAATATAAGCCTTGTTGATGATATATTTAATCCTAACCTAAATAGCGTTGTTACAAGTAATAATGTTGGAAATACAGAAAATTGTAAAACGTTTGTTGTAAACATAGTAATTAATAAAATTACTATAGATAAGGTTATATTAAAAGCTAAAAATACATCTAACAGCCATGTTGGTAAAGGAATAATTATCATCATTACTATCCCTATTACTCCAAAAGCTACTAATATATCAAAATTCTTTTTAAAATTTCTTTTGCCTAAGACCTCCATATGTACTCATCCATCCTTTTTATTTCTGCTTCTTCATCTTAAAAACTAAAGCAAGAATCTCTGCAATAGCCTGATACATTTCTCCTGGTATCTCTGATCCTATATCTAGAGTATCGTATATAGCCCTTGCCAAGGGTTTATTTTCTATTATAGGTATGTCATTATCTTTTGCAATTTCTTTAATCTTTATAGCAATATTATCTGCACCTATCGCTGTAACTTTTGGTACATTCATTCCACCCTCTTCATATTTTAATGCTACTGCAATATGTGTTGGGTTTGTAATTACAACAGTTGCATCTGGTACAGCCTGCATCATTCTTCTTGTTGCCATTTCTCTTTGCTTTTGCTTTATTTTACCTTTAACTTGAGGATCTCCTTCCATTTGTTTAAACTCTTCTTTAACCTCTTGTTTACTCATCCTCATTTCTTTACTAAAAATTCTTCGTTGAAGCACATAATCTATTATAGCTAAGACAATCATTAACATGGTTATCTTAGTAAATATACCCATAACTAAATTTTTAATTTCTAAACCCAAACTTGGAAAATATACATTCCCCATAGATAAGATACTTTTATAGTTGGCCATTACAAAGTCATAAGCTAGATATCCTATAATGCTTATGACAATTAGATTTTTTACAAGTTCTAAAAGACTTCTTTTAGAAAACATATTTTTTATACCTTTTAGAGGGTTTAACTTTCCTAAAGATGGTTTAAGAGGTTCCCCTGTAAGCAAAAATCCTGTTTGCATTAAAGATGCAACCACTCCGCCTACCATTATAGGTATTACCACAGGAAAGATTCCCATAGCCATTCTAAGCATTACAAACATTCCATAATTTTTAGCTGAAATATCAGTAATCTCCTGCTTAAAATCTGAAGATAAAAAATATATCATATCACTTTTAAAATTGCCTGCAATAAATCCACTAAATAAAGATATTACTAATGTACATATAAGTAAAGTAAAAGCTAAACCTACATCCTTACTTCTTGGAAGTTGACCTTTTTTTCTTGATTCACCTTTTTTCTTTGGTGTAGCTTCTTCAGTTTTATCATCTGCAAAGATAAAAACCAAAGGTATAGCTCCATAAATACCTCTAAATATTTCGGGTATTAAATTGAATGCACTTATTATAAACTTTACTAATATGGGCATTGCTATTATTATACATAAAAATCCAACTAAAATCTTAAGAGGCATTCCTAAAATCATTACATTTAACTGTGGAACAGATCTAGAAACTAACCCCATGCAGACATCTGCTATTATAATAATCAATACTATTGGTATTGCTATTTTCAAACCTATTATAAAATACTGTGAAATACTTAAAAAAACTTGATTTATTGTTTCTTGATAGATTATAGTTGTTCCTAATGATACAACTTGAAAACTTTCTATTAAAGATTTAATTAACATATAGTGTCCATCTATAAGGAAAAATACCATTATGCCAATCCAGTGAAATATATTACTTAAAAGAGTTGATGAGCTTTGAGATGAAGCATCAAAAAGACTTATCATACTAAGCCCTATATGGGTATCCATCCATGCTCCTGCAAATTTAATGAAGTCAAAACATATGTTGACTATCATAGCTAAAATTATTCCTGTCATTACTTCATTTACACAATAAAACATAAGAAGAAAATTATTATCTATACTATTTACTACAGAGTAGTCAATTCCTCCTACTATCATATAAGAAAGAATAAAAGCAAAAAATGCTTTCACAGTTCCTGGAGTTCCTGAAGGGAAAAAAATTCTTCCAAGCATTAGGAAGGCACCTACTCTAAGGAAAATCAAGAAAATTGCTAAAAAATAATCTATGTTAATCAAGATTTTTCCTCCTACTTGGTTATATTAGCTATTATTTGAAAAATTCTTTCTGTAAATCCTAATAACTTATGAAACATCCAACTACCTAGTAATAACCCTACTACCGCTACTCCTATAAGTTTCGGAACAAAGGTAAGGGTTTGTTCTTGTATCTGTGTGGTTGCCTGTATTATACTTATAATTAAACCTAAAACCAAGGCTATAACTAAAAATGGTGCTGCAACTGTTAGTGCTGTTACTATTGCATCTTTAACTATACCTAAAACCATATTTTCACTCATCTAATCACCTCACGCAAAACTCATAATAAGAGATTTTACTACTAAATACCAACCATCTACCATAGCAAATAAAAGTAATTTAAATGGAAGAGATACCATGACAGGAGGAAGCATAAACATTCCCATAGACATAAGTACAGAGGCTACAACCATATCAATTATTAAGAATGGTAAAAATATTAAAAATCCTATAGTAAATGCTGTTTTTAATTCACTTATAACAAAAGCTGGTATCACAACATATAGTGGAACATTATCTTTTGTTAAATCAGTGGTATCTATTTTTTATGTTTCAACAAAAAGTTCTAAATCCTTTGGTCTTGTTTGCTTTATCATAAACTCTCTTAAAGGTTTTGATCCCGCCTCTATTGCTTGTTCCTGAGTTATTTTGTTTTCCATATAAGGCTGAAGAGCATTTGTGTTTATCTCATTGTAAACTGGTTGCATTATAAAAAGGGTTAGAAATAAACTTAGTCCAACCATAACCTGAGATGGTATAGCTTGCTGAGCTCCTATAGCATTTTTAAGAAAGGATAAAACTACAGCTATTCTAGTGAAAGAAGTTACCATCACTATAAAGGAAGGCAACAAAGTTAAAATGGTTAAGAATATTAATAATTTTATATTTGTTACATAGTCTGTAGGTGTATCTCCACCATCTAGAGAAACACTTAAATTCGGTGCTGCAAAAGCCTTCTGACTAATTGTAAAAAATATTGCTAAAAACATAATTGTATATATAATTACTCTTTTTTTCTTCATTACTTCTTTCCTCTATACTTAATCTTATCTAAATATTTTTGATAACTTTCTACTAGCTCTTTTCTATGTTCTTCTTTATTATCCAAGATAGTTTGTAATTCATCTTTAGATAACTTTCTTAAAGTTTCTACTCCACCAGAAGTTATAGCTACAACTAAAGCATCTTCCCCTGTTTTTATAATAGCTAATGTACACTCTTTTGTAAGTTGAATTTTTTCAATTACATTTAAATAATTTGCCTTAGCTAAGGATACAGATTTATTATTTAAAAACCTTAAAGTTAATATTAATAGAAAAATAATTATAGGTAAAACAATTATAAATCTAAATATTAGATCCACACTTTCCATATACTCATCCTTACTGAACTGTAAAATCAGAAAAAACCACTTCTAATATCTGACCTTTTTTAAGTTCTGAATTTATACTGTCCATTATTTCTTTTTGGATAGCAACTTTATTTCCTAATGCTTCATCAGCAGTTTTTGCATTAAAGCTTGTAATTATTCTATCCCTTATTAATGAAAGGTTAGTTTCAAGCTCTTTAGGTAACTCTTTAACCGAAGAATCATAACCTAAGGTCACCTTTACTTTAACATATCTTTTACCACCAGCATCTTTAAGGTTTATTAAAAGTGCATCTGTACCACAAACAAAATAAGCCTTTTCAACATGCTTTTCTACAGCAGCATTTTTAGATTGCATATAAAAATAAACTCCAGCAAAGGTTCCGCCTCCACCAAAAACAATAATAAGTAATCCTATTATTAGAAACTTTCCTTTTCCACCTTTTTTCTCTTTCTTATCCTTATTTTCCGCCATTCTCTTTATTCTCCTTTTCAGTAGCCACAATTAATATATTTACTCTTCTATTTTTTGCTCTATTTTCTTCTGTGGAATTATCTACTAGAGGTTTAAACTCGCCATAAGCCGCTGAATTGAATTTTTTAAAATCAAGTCCTTTTACCTTAGTAAAATATCTAATTACACTATTAGCTCTTGAAGAAGACAAGTCCCAGTTATCATTAAATTTATAAGTATCTATAGGTACGTTATCTGTATGCCCTTCAACTATAAAAGTGTTATCTAAAGTAGCTAATAATCCGCTTATTTTGTCAAGTACCTCTCTACTTTCAGGAATTAATTCTGACTTTCCAGATTCAAAAAGTATCTTATCATTAAGCTCTATTATTACTCCTCTATCATCAGTTTTTATTTGTGCAATATCTTCTAGTCCATTACTCTCAAGAAATTCACTTACCTTACTAAATGTAGATCCTTCTACATCTCCACCTTCTGGAACCACCTCTTCTAATACTCCATTCCCACCATCTAGAATTGATTTACCAGTCGTTCCTCCACCTAATAGATCTGTCAAAGCAATACTTATATCTTTTAATTTTTGTTCATTAACACTAGAAAAAGAATACATTAAAACAAAGAAAGTTAATACTAGGGTAACCATATCCCCATAAGTTGCTAGCCATGCATCAGTTTTAACTTCTTTTTTAGGCTTTTTTTCTCTAGCCATTACTCAGCAACTCCTTCATTAGCACTTATTGATTTTTGTAAATACGCTAGTCTCTCCTTAGGTGTAAGATATGTATTTAACTTTTCTTCTATTATTCTAGGATTTACTCCAGATTGAATTGCTAAAACTCCCTCAATCATCATTTCTCTAAAAGATGCTTCATCTCCACTTCTTGTACTTAACTTATTTGCTATAGGTACTAAGAATATATTCGCCAAAGCAGATCCATAAAAAGTTGTTATTAGAGCTTTTGCCATACCTGAAGCTATGTTTGAAGGGTCATCAAGAGCTGCAAGCATCTGAATAAGACCTATTAAAGTTCCTATCATACCAAATGCAGGCGCATAAGCTGCCCATTGTTGAAGTAAATTTATACCTCTTTCATGTCTATTTTCCATTTCCCCTATTTCAAGCTCCATTATTTCTTTTATAGTTTCTGGCTCTATTCCATCTACAACCATCTGAAGCCCTTTTTTAAGAAATTCATCCTCTACTCCATTTATTTCATCTTCAAGAGATAATAGACCTTCTCTTCTAGCTTTTTTGGAAAGTCCAGAAAATCTACTAACTAAATCAATTCTTGATTCTTTTGACTCTTTAAAACTTTGCATAAAAACCTTAGGCAAATTCTTGAAGTCTTCTGAAGATGCAGTAATTACTACTGTTGCAAAGGAACCACCAACTGTGATAGCAACTGATGCTGCATCCCAGAAGATTTTCATGTTGGTTCCTCCCATTGCCATACCCCATATAGTTAAAACTACAGCAGCCACTAGCCCTGCTATGGTTAATATATCTGTCCTCTTCATGTTGTTCCTCCTACAGCTTCATATTAAAAATTCTATTCTTATATCTTATTACTCTATCCACTACTTCTTCTGGTGTTTCTAAGACAATATACTTCTTCCCATTAGTTAGAGTAATTATAGTTTCTGGAACTTCTTCAATCTTCTCTATGTGTTCTGCATTAAGTATAAGTTCTTTTCCATTCATAGCTGTTAAGTTAACCATATACGCCCTCCAATTTAGTTAAGTTGAGAATGTATAATGGAGAGTTGAGAGCTATATCGAATTTCTTCATCAACTCTCAACCTTCAATTCTCAACTAATTAATTATCTTTTTAGATTTATTATATCTTGAAGAATTTCATCTCCAGTTGTTATCATCTTTCCACTTGCTTGGAAAGCTCTGTTTGTAACTATCATATCTGTAAATTGTTCAGCAAGGTCAACATTTGACATTTCAAGCATACCTTGAACATTGTCTCCATAACCTTTAGAGTTATCTTCTCCAGTAGTTTCAAGCCCACTCTTTATAGTAGCTCCACCTGAGTTTGCTGAAGCTTCATAAAGGTTTTTACCTAAAGAAGTTAGACCTTCTGGATTTCTGAAACTTGCCATAGCAATTTGTCCTAAAGCTGCAACTGAACCATCTTCTAAGATTGCGCTTATTACTCCTGTTTTATCTATAGTGTAAGACTTAACCTTTAATTCTTGTCCAGTTCCTGGAACCACAACTGTTTCTGGAATTTTCAAAGATTTTAAAGCTCCATCATAGGATTTTAAGTCTTTAGTAGCATCAACAAATGATATTGTTCCATCAGCATTTAAACTTTGTACTGGTGTTCCGCCTGTAACCTCAGTTGCAGTTATAGCTTCTGATATAGTTTTAGGTGCATTAGCTACAGTAACTAATTGAGTTATTCCTTTATCAGTAAGTGATTTACGGATTGAGTTTTGTACTTTAGTATTGTCTATTGTCGATGGAGTTGTTGTAAAATCTCCATTTATTGTTATTGTTTTTGACTTTTCATCTACCACAGTTGAAAGTTCTGTACCCTTAGTTATTTTTCCTATTTGAATCTTATACCCGTTTAAAGATCCACCTTCTGCAAAAGTAAACTTCATACCAAAAGCTTCTTGATCAGATGGTTTACTATCTTTTGCTCCACCTTGTATATTAGTACTATCTAATCCTGTTAAAGCTTTCCCATTTCCAGTAACTGTACTTCCAGGTAAAACAGCTGCAATTGCTGCTTGAAGATCAGCTGCTAAGTTAGTTGAAGGTGTTAAGAAATCTCCGTTAATAACTATTTCATGATTAGTTGCATCTACTGCTGCTGTAGCTGGAGTAGGTCCATTTACTCTATTAATTGAAATCTTATAATCAGTTAAGGTTCCAGTAGGTAAAGTTATATTTAATCCTTGTATTGTAGCTGTTGGAGCTGTTGTTGCTGTTGCACCAGCTGCTGTAACCTCTGTACCTGATATTGGTGAAACAACTCCTGTTCCTGATTTAAGCCTTTGTTCAAATACTGCAGTTGTTTCTGGGTTAGTTGTAGCACTTAATTGCGCATTAACTGCATTAACTATATCTTCTGGTTTCGCTTTAGATAAATCAGTTGAAATTGTAATAATTTTGTTAGTTGTATCTATTGCAGCTGTAGTTGATCCACCATTAGCTATTTCATCAATCTTGAAAGAGTACCCATTAAGTTCTTGTCCTTTTTCAAAGTTTAGCTGAACCCCTACTAGTCTAACTGAATCTGGAGCTGTAGCATCTGAACCACCTTCTATAGCTTTAGTTCCTATAGAAGCATAAGCTGGTATTTCACCTGAAGCTTTTACTCTTTGAGATATTCCTGCTGATGATACAGCCTTATTAACTGCTGATTCCACTTGAGCAGTAGTTAAAGTTGAGGTTTCTGAAAAATCTCCATTTATAACTATTACTTTGTTTGTTTTATCAACTTCTGCCGAAGCAACTGTTCCTGGTGAAATCTTACCAAATGCTATCTTATAACCATTTAGCTGTGATCCTGGACCGAAGCTGAAATTTATGCTTGATAAATTCATTCCATCTGGAGATATAGCTGTAGCAGCTTGAGCATTATCATCATTAGTTAATGTATATCCTAATACTCTATATCCATCTGAAGTTAATAAGTTTCCACTTTCATCTAATGTAAATGCACCATCTCTTGAGTACATTATCTTAGATCCTGAACTTGATAATGATTGATCAGTTATATTATGTGAGCCTGCTGTATGTGAAACTTCTAAAGTATTATCACCTAAAACAGCTGGACCACTACTTACCATGAAGTATCCATTACCATCTATTGCAACATCTAGTGCTCTATTAGTAGGTTGCATCATACCTTGTGTCATTATTCTATCAATACTTGAAAGTTGAACTCCAAGTCCTACTTGCTTAGCGTTAACTCCACCTTGATTTGTTGAAGGAGTCATAGCATCTTTAACATTTTGATATAACATATCTTGAAACTTCGCTCTTGAAGCTTTAAATGAAGTTGTTCCAACGTTTGATATATTATTACCTATAACATCTAATTTTGTTTGATTTGCTTTCATTCCAGATATTCCAGAATACATTGATCTTAACATATTTTCTTACCTCCAAGTTTTTTATTTTCCTGCATCTATCATTCAGCAGGTGAAGGCTTCCTTATCCAAGGTCCAGCCTATAAAATTACTACGCTATCTACGTTTGTAAATACATTTTCTTTTGATCTTTCTTTATCAACAGCAGTTATTACGGTGTTATTTTGAACTGAAGCTATTATAGCAACATCTTTATAAAGCATAAGAGTATTTTTTGAGCCTTTTTCTCTAGCCTTACCTAATCCTCTTTCTATTTCCTTGTAATCATCTTTTGTAAAATTAAGATTGTCCAATCTTTCTGCGGCATGTTTGGAAAGTGTAAACCCTCCACTTGTTTTTTCTATTTGTCTATCTAAAACTTCTTTAAAAGTTTCTCCAGTTACCTTACTACTTTTAGTAACAGGATCTTTATACTCTGGGAAATTTCCTACAGGATAGGCTCTGCCATTAATTATTCTATAGCCCATCTTTAATCACTTCTATTCTTTATTTTCTACTTTGCTTACTTTATCAACACTTACTGTCAATATTTCATCACTGCCATCTACTTTTAGCTTTATATTTACAACTCCATTATCTTTACTTACACCAATAACTGTTCCTTTAATATTTTTATCGCTACTGTCTTTTTCAGTTAACTCAACATTTTTACCTATAAACCCTGATGCTAATAAAAAGCTCATGTTTCCATTTAAATTAGTAAGAACAGGTAATGAGTAGTCTGGTACATTTACAACGCTTACCACTGTGTTTAAATCAAAATTCTTTTCAACATTAGTTCCTTTTTCATTTACTGTTACAGACAGTGTTGTAGAGCCATTTTGAGTCGTAACCGCATTAACAACTCCTGTATAAGGATTACCTTCACTATCTAATACATTTACTGTTACACCTTTTCCAACTAATGATTGATTAGCAAAGCCTGACATTGTAGTATTAAGATTTGCCATCTGCTCCATTGATGTAAACTGAGCCATCTGAGATATGTATTGAGTTGAATCTACATTAGCTGTTGGATCTTGATTGGATAACTCTGCTGCTAATATCTTTAGAAATGAGTTTTTATTTAAATCACTACCAGCTTTCACTATCTTAGTTCCTCTATCCGTTGCAGTAGCGGATCCATTGTATCCAATTGCACTTGTTGAAGCCATTCTTTTCCCTCCTATGCTAAAATATTTAAATTATTTAAGGTTTCTAAATTATCTTCTGCATCTGTAGCTTCTATACTATCTTTAGCAGAGTATTTAGTAGTGTTTTGTGAACTGTTTCTTTCTTCTCTAGAAAAGTTACCTTCTCCAGATTGGAATGATTGAAAACTATCATTAAAATCTATATTTACATCTTCAATTTTAATGTTTTGAGTATTTAATGCATGTTTTATTTCTGGAACTTTGGAGCTTAATAAATCATAAGTTTCCTTATTAGATGCATTTATACTTGCTTTCATAATTTCACCTTGAGTTATTAGCTTTATAGTTATTTCGCCTAACTCTTTAGGTTTAATCTTAACAGTAAGTTCTTTTAAACTATTGTCTTCCATGTACTTAAAAGTCTTTATTACATCTTGTACAACTGTATTTTTAGATACTACAGGTGTTTCATTTGAAACATTACTTGCAGTAGTTGTACTGTTAAGTGGTGTAAATTGAATTACTTTTGGTAAAGTTTTTTCATCTTTACTATTATCGCTAAGAAGTCCACTTAAAAACTTATCTTCTTTAGCAGTAGTTTCTGACTTTGTGTAACTAACTTTATCTTCTTGGTCAACTTTAACTGAGTTTGAATTAGTTTCAGTAGTTCTATATTGAACTTTTGGTTCTAATACATCAAAATCACTTTTTTTAGGTTGTTCATTTAACAAACTTTGAAGTTCATTTGTTTTGGCATTAGTTTCAACTTTAGTTACAGGCACTTCTAACTCTTTACTAATTAGTGTAGTTAATTTATCTAATACTGTTGGTTTTTGCTCTAAATTTTTAACCATCTTATTAGTTGAAGCATTATCTAAAACTTCTGAAACCTTAGCTACTAAATTGTCCACTAGAGTTTTTATATCACTTGTTTTAACTTCATCAGTTAATTCTAAATTAAAAAGTTTCATAACTTCTTGTCCTAACTTAGCATCTTTTTCATTAGGTAGATTGTCAAAGTTGTTAGCTTTAAACGCTTCTTTTAAATCAGATGATAGTTTTGGATTGGATAATACATCCTTTAAAGTTACTTCTCCATTTACTAACTTAGTTACTAAACTACTTAACTCTGTAGAAACTTCCCCAGACTTTACTTCTGAAGTAGTAATTTGATTTTTAATTGTATTAAGTAGGTTCAATAAACTGCTTAAAGTAGATATCACAACCTCATTAACTTCTTCATCTTTATTTCCCAGGAAATTTGGTTTAATTTCTTCTTTTGAAACTTCATCTGATTTCGAAGTTTCTGTTGATTTTTTATTTGATGTTGTTTCAACTTTGTTTTCTACTTTAGTTTCATCGTTTTTAACTGCTTCTTTTTTTACTTCATTTGTATTTTCAACATCTTTAGGTTTACTCGATTCATTGTTTTCAACCTTCTTAGTGGTTTTATCTACACCTGTACTTTTATCTAAAGTATCCTTAAAACTCTTTTTGTCACTACTTTCAGTAGTTGCCTTATAAGAAGTATTATCTACTTTAAAGTCTGGCGTATAGTTTATCTGACTAATATTCACTTATTTCTCACCCCCTTTCACTATTTCTAAAATATGAATATAGAGCGAATTCATCATTACTAACTCTCTCTACCCTATCTTGCTCTTGTTTAAAGGCTTGAAACTTTTTATCCTTTAGTAGTTCTACAGTTTTTCTATCTACAGTCTTTTGTTTTACTATCTCTCTTTTGTAGTCAACTTGCTTACTTTTATCAACTAACTCTCTTTCAGTTTGGTCTATTCCTTGAGTAAGTGCCATTAGATAGTTTCTTTTTATCTTTTGGTAGACTACACTTTCACCTTTTTTTATTCCCTTATGTTTTTCATAATCATCTTTTAGAGAAGTTAGATGGTCTTCAACAATCTTCTTTTGTCTTGTTACCTCTTGAAACTCTCTTATAGACTCTTCTTCTTTTTTAACCCTTATGTCTAATAATTTTTCTAGACCAAAAACAAATCTATCAGCCATCTTTCCTCCATCTAGAACATTGATGTTAATGTTCTAACACTTTCATCAAACCCACATTTTTCTTTTATCCCTTGCTTTAAGAACTTCTCAATGTAAGGATTATATTGAACGGCTATGTCAATTTTTTTGTTACTTCCACTGACATAAGCACCTATATTGATTAAATCCTCTGCTTCCTTATAAGTAGCTAACAAATCCCTAGCCTTCGATGCAGCATCTTTATGATTATCTTCTGCAATAGATGGCATAAGTCTTGAAACCGAGTTAAGAATATCAATAGCCGGGTAGTGATTTTTATGAGCTAAAGCTCTAGATAAAACTATATGTCCATCCAATATACCTCTTACCGCATCGGCAATAGGTTCATTAAAATCATCCCCATCAACCAAAACTGTATAAAAAGCTGTTATTGAACCTTTATCTGAAGTTCCTGATCTCTCCATAAGTATAGGAAGTTTAGCAAAAACTGAAGGAGTATAGCCTTTAGTTGCTGGAGGTTCTCCTATAGCTAACCCTACTTCTCTTTGAGCCATTGCAAATCTAGTAACAGAGTCCATCATAAGGATAACCTTCTTACCTTGATCTCTGAAATATTCAGCTATTGCTGTAGCTGTAAGTGCTCCTTTTAATCTTATAAGTGCAGGTTTATCTGAGGTTGCACATACTACTACTGACTTTTTCATTCCTTCTTCTCCAAGATCAGCTTGAATAAAGTCTAAAACCTCTCTACCTCTTTCTCCGATTAATGCTATGACATTTATGTCTGCTTTAGCTTCTCTAGCTATCATACCTAAGGTAGTACTTTTACCAACTCCACTACCTGCAAATATCCCAATTCTCTGACCTTCTCCGCAGGTTAAGAATCCATCTATAGCTCTAACCCCAGTTGGAAGAACATCTTTTATTCTTCTTCTTTTTAATGGATCTGGAGGAGAATTATCTAAAGGATAATCTTCTCCAAAACCTATTTCATCTTCATTAAGTGGATTTCCTAATCCATCTAATACTTTACCTAAAAGATTATCACTACACTTTACGCTAAGAGGTTTTCTCTCTGGAACCACTTTACAACCTGGTGATATCCCACTAAGTTCTCCAAGTGGCATAAGTATAACTTCATTATCCTTAAATCCTACAACTTCACACTTTATAGGAATATTTCTCTCATTATAGATTGTACAAAGTTCACCTACAAAGGCTTTAATGCCCTCAACTTCAACAGTTAATCCTATAATCTTTTTAACTTTTCCTTCTATGTATGTAGGGGATAATTCCTTAACCTTTTTATTTAAAAGCTCAAAATCTATTGAAATCATATATTCACCTACCCAATTAAAGCATCTCTAATCTTTTCCATACCTATATCAATTCCAACTATACATTTGCCGTTATCTTTATGTATCTCAGCATTTCCTTCTAGAATACTTTCATCTTCAATTAGATGAATTTCTTCAATACCATAATAACTTTTCCACTCTTGAACATGAGCTTTTATACTTTCACTATGTTTTTTATTAAACTTTATTAAAAAAACTTTATTCCCTTTTGAAGCTTCTATGTATTCTTTTACTAATTCATCTATACCATTTTCTTTTCCTAACTCTCTTTTTAAAACTGACTCTGCAATATTTATAGCAAGATTGACTATTTCTTTTTTCTTATCTTCTAAATACTTGGTATAGACATCATTAGACTTTAAAAGAACTTCGTTGGCTTCACTTATTAATCTGTTTGCTTCTTCTTGTGCCTTTACTATAGTTCCATCATAAGCTTCCCTATAGCCTTTTTCGTGACCATCTTCATAGCCATTACTTTCGCCTTGTGCATATCCCTTTTCATAAGCTTCTTTTTCTATAGTTTTTGCTTCTTCCATAACCTTATATAAAATATTGTCTCTTTCTCTTCTAGCATTTTTTACAATATTCTCACCTATGGAATTGAAACTTTGCATTATGTCATCTCTATTGTCCGCTCCAGAGCCATCCTCACTAAAGGAAGCTTTAGAAACAGAAGTATAGCTAGTTGTTATTACTTTTTGTTCACCTGATTTTAAGTTATCTTTTTTTATTACACTATAAGATGAGCGCATCTTCTCCACCTCTTGAAATTATTATTTCTCCGGCTTCATCTAGTCTTCTAATTACTGAAACAATCTTTTGTTGAGCCTTTTCAACATCCATAAGTCTTACTGGTCCTAAGAATTCCATATCTTCTTTCAATGAAGCAGCGGCTCTCTTAGATTGATTTCTAAATATAGCTTCAGCAACGCTTTCTGAACATCCTTTAAGAGCAAGTGCAAGTTCTTTAGCATCTGTTTCTCTAAGAACTCTTTGAATAGATACATCATCAAGAGTGATGATATCTTCAAATACAAACATAGAACTCTTAATTCTATCAGCTAACTCTGCATCTTCTCTCTCTAAGCTTTCTGTAATATTCTTTTCAGTAGTTCTATCAACTTGGTTTAATATATCAACAAGGGTATCTACTCCACCTAAGGTAGTCATTTCTGTTCTAATTACAGATGATAACTTACCTTCTAGAACTTTTTCGATTTCTTTGATTACCATTGGAGAAGTATTACTCATTGTAGCTATTCTGTATGCAACCTCTGATTGTATCTCTTCTGGTAGTTCAGCTAAAACTTGAGCTGACTTATCTGCCTGAAGATAACATAGTATTAAAGCTATTGTTTGAGGATGCTCATTAATTATTACATTTAAAAGCTGCTGAGAATCTGCTTTTCTTGCTATTGCAAAAGGTCTATATTGAGCTGTAGCATCAGAAACCTTCTCTAATATCTCCTCAGCTCTTTGAGCACCTAAAGCTTTAGAAAGTAATACTCTTGCATAATCCATACCACCTTCTAAAAGATAGTCTCTAGCTTTGTTCATCTCTACAAATTCGTCTAATATACCATGTCTTTGTTCAGATGTAACTGAGGTTATGTTAGCTATTTCATAAGTTATTTTTTGAATTTCACTTTCTGGCAATTTTTTTATTATGGATGAGGATGCCTCTGGTCCTAAAGTAATAAAAAGTATTGCAGCCTTTTGAACTCCAGTTAGTTTTGTATCTTTAGCCACTCAATCACCTCTCTCTTTCATTAAGCCAAGACTTAAGTATTTCAACTACTTGTTCTGGTTTTTCCTTTGCGTATTTTTTAACTTCACTTTCTATGTGACTCGCTTCATCGTTAGGTTCAAAATCTATTGGATTATAAACCACTGGTTCTTTAGGTTTTATTTGTTCTCCTACAACTATGTCTAGGATATGTGGTTCATCAGTAGCATCTTTCTTTCTTCTGCTTCTTAAGAATAGGATAAGTGCTATTATAGCTATAATTCCTATACCAGCTCCTATAGCAATATTTCTTATTAAGGTCATTCTTTCTTGTTTAGCTATCTCTTCTTGCATAGCATCTAGTTGAGCTTTAGCTTCTTGGTTTGCACTTGGATCAAACGTCATACCGATAACTGATATTTCATCTCCTCTATCTGCTTTAAGCCCTATAGCATTAGCTATAGATTTACTCATCTGCTCTTGAGTAGCTGCATCTAAGTTTCCATCTACCATAACAGATGCTGTAACTCTTCTTATTCCGCCTTCAGCTTTTATTGTTTTAGTTTCTGTTCTACCTGATTCATAATTAGTAGTTTGTTTTTCACTTGATGAAGTACCTGAACCATTTTCTGTTTCTATTGTGTTGCTCGAATTATTATCAACTGGACTTGCTCCATTTGTTGTTGTTCCATTTTGATTAACATCTTTAGAGGTTTCTTGACTCACTATAACCTTGTTAGGATCTATAACAAGTTGTGTTTGAGAAGTTGAATCAAAATCTAAATCAGCATTAACTTGAGCTGATATTTTCCCTTTACCTAAAACTGGCTCATATAAAGCTATAATTGCTTGTTGTAGTTCTTTTTCAAACTGCTTTTCAGCTGCTCTTTGTTTGTCTACTGAGGTTGAACTTGCAACGCCATTATCATCAAACAACCCTTTAGATAAAAGATTCATATCTGAATCCATAACTTCAACATTTTCGTTTGGAATGTTTTCTGTACTTCCTGAAACTAATGCTACTATACTTTTTACTTGATCGTTTTCTAAGGTTTTTCCTGCTTTTAACTGTATATAAACAGCAGCCTTGCCAGGTGTTTTATCCTTAACAAATACTGAACTTTGTGCAGGGGTTATATGTACTCTTGCTGCTTCAATCTGAGAAAAACTTTTTATAGTTTTTTCTAATTCCCCTTGAAGCATTCGTATTTTCTTTACTTGAAATTCCTCATCTGTCATACCAAAAGAACTACTTTGGTCCATCAGTTCATAGCCTTTACTTCCGGACTTAATTTCTGTTGCTAGTTCTAATCTAAGTTCGCTTACCTTTTCCTTTGGTACTAAAATGCTTTGCCCGTCTATCTTCATATCAACTTTTGCTTCTTTAAGCTTAGCTGTTATAGTTTGTGCATCACTTGCTTCCAAATCGCTAAATAAAATACCATACTTATTTTTACTTGAGTAAAAACTGAAGGTTATAATACCAACTACTAATGCAACTAGGGCAATAATCAGAGAAATTTTAACTCCTTTTGAAAGAGACTTAAATTTCTCTTGGAACTTCTTTATAATCTCTTTTATTTTCTCCATTATTAACTCCTCACTGTTATCATTATATCTGCATTCTATTTATTTCTTGGATAGCCTCAACTATTTTATTTCTAACTTGTACTGCTAGTTGTAGAGAAGTTTGAGCTTCTGCTGCTGCAAGCATAACATCGTGTACTTCAACATCTTCACCTTGAATCATCTTGGTTGTCATTTCATCAGCATTAACCTGCTGTTCATTTACCTCGTTTAGCTTGTCCTTTAATATCTTAAAGAAATCACTTCCACCAGCTTCACTTATTTTGTTATTTTTACTTTCATTACTTGTATTAAAAATCTGTTCATTTGGAATGAATGAATTTATCTTCACGTATTATACCTACCTTCCTATTTCTAGTGCTTTCATAAACATACTTTTATTTGCATTTAATGTATCTATGTTTGCTTCATAAGATCTTGAAGCTGAAATCATATCCGCCATTTCATTTAATATATTCACATTTGGAAGTGTTACGTAACCTTCTTCATCAGCATCTGGGTGTGAAGGGTCATACTCTTTTCTTAATGGAGATGGATCATCAACTATCTTCTCAGCCTTTACCCCTGCTCCACCTGTTTTATTATCTAAAATTTCTTTAAATACAGCTATTTTTCTTACATAAGGTTTTCCATCTTCACCTCTAGTAGTGTTTACATTAGCTATATTTGATGAAATTGTATCCATTCTAAGTCTTTCAGCAGTTAATCCTGAAGAACTTATCTTTAATGCATTAAACATACTCATAATTATTTACCTCCACCTGTTATAACATATCTTAAATTGCTTATCTTTCCATTAGCTGAAGTAACTAAGGCATTATAAAGCATAGTATTAGCTGCCTGATTAGTTTTTTCAAGTTCTAAATCTACATTGTTTCCATCTGTCCTCATGCTTGTACTTTCATCTTTTAAGACTTTAGCTGTACCATAAGCGTTGTTATCAGTTATGTGTTTGTTTTTAGTTACCTTTAATGATAATTCACTAGAACTCTTTTTAAATTGATCTTCAAAAGATACATAGCTTCTTTTAAAATTTGCTGTATTAATGTTAGATATATTATTCGATATAATTTCTCCTCTTAATGAAGAAGCATTTAATCCACTTTTGATTAAATTATATGTTGATTCTGATATATTCGCCATAGATTTTCTCATATCCTCTCTTTATATATTTAAATTCTTACATCATTCTTACTAAAACCCTAAAATCCAACAAACAATTTAATATAATTATAATTTATATTTAAAGATATTTCTACATAATTTTTCAAGTTTTCATGTCTTTATTTATATTTTTAATTGATTTTAATCTTTGTTAATAACTTTTAACTTATCAAAACCTGCTTTTCACATTTAATTGTCAGAATTTTCTGCCTAATAATAATGATTACTCATTAGATATATGATATCTTATTCTATAAAATAAAAAAAGAGTTTTCAGAATAATTTTTTATTCTAAAAACTCCATTTTCTACTTTAACATACATTTAATATCAAAAAAAGGTACAATCATACAACAAATTTCGACTATTTTATTCTTTCTAATATCTGAAGAACGTCTTGTGGAAGCTTATTTGTTTGAACCATCATGGCTATAGAAGAGTTTACTAATATAGATTCTCTTGAATAATTCATCATTTCTTCAGCTATATCCGCATCTCTTAAACTACTTTCAGCATTTTCTACAGCTTGAGATATTTCACCTAACCCCTGTGATAAGGATTCAAACTTGTTTTGTATAGCTCCATATTTACTTCTAATTGAGTTAACGCTACCTACAGCTGAATCTATAATTTCAAGATTTTTATCCTTTGAAGATGGACCAAGAAGATTAACTTCTTCTAAATAACCAACTCCATCTTTTCCCAAAGTAGCTGTACTTGTATTAAATGTAGGAATCTTTGCAAGTTCTCCAACATTAGCGCCAACAGAAGTTGTTATAAATCCAGGCTTATTATTATCAGTTACATTTTGATCATCTAATAATTTTACACCATTAAATGATGTACTTTTAGTTACTGAATTTATATGTTCTTTTAATTGATCTATTTCTTTTTGAATATTAGCTTGATCTTCACTATTCAAAGAACCAGTGCTACCTTGAATAACTAATTCCTTCATCCTTGTTAAACTTTCAGAAACTGAATTTAAAGCCCCATCAAAGGTTTGAATCATTGATGCCCCATCTTGTAGATTTCTTCCAGCTGCTTGAAGTCCTCTTATTTGAAGTCTTAACATCTCAGACTGTCCTAAATTATTAGGATCATCTTTAGCTGAGTTAATCTTTAACCCAGTAGATATTCTGTTAAAAGCAGTTTCTTGAGTTTTAAGTGCCTTTGTATATCCTTTATAAACATTAAGAGACATTAAATTAGTGTTTAATCTCACATTCATCACTCCAATAAATTTCTATATATAACTTATATCGAAGATAAACTTTAAAAACTTTATAGATAAATTTAAAAGAGTCTGCAATTAAAACAGACTCAGTTCATTTTATATACTTTTAATAAGTTCTTCCCCAACATAACAAGCATCCTCAACACTTAAACTTGAATAGATTGGTAAACTAATTTCATTTTCATACTGCGAAAAAGCATTTGGATAATCTTCAATCTTATATCCTAAGTTCTTATATAAAGTAAATAAAGGAAGTGGTTTAAAGTGAACATTAGTAGCTATTCCTTTTTTAGCTAATTTCTCAATTAGTTTATTTCTCTTCTCTTCTTTAAATCCTCTAATTCTCAAAGAATATAAATGATAAGAAGTTTCTGTTCCTAAATTGTTTTTCTCAAAAGGAACTATAGCCCAATCATAACTTTTAAGCAAACTTGTATAAACATTAAAAATCTTTTTCCTTTTTTCTAACATGTCAGGATATCTTTTTAGTTGTACTAACCCAATAGCTGCACTTATATCTGTCATATTACATTTAAGCCCATCAGTTATGATATCGTACTCCCATGCCCCTGCTTTTGTTTTAGAAAGTGCATCTTTGGTTTGACCCTGTAAAGATGTAATTTTAAACTCTCTGTATAGATCTTTTTTTCCTAGAATAACATTCTCATTATAGGTAATAGCTCCACCTTCTGAGGTAGTTAGATTTTTAACTGCATGAAAAGAAAAAGTATGAAAGTCACACTGACCTCCTACAACTTCTCCCTTATATTTTCCCCCAAAGGAATGAGCAGAGTCACATAGTATAATTATATCTTCTCTATTTTTAGCTTTTAAAACTGCCTTAATACCATCATAGTCGCAAGGAACTCCTCCAAAGTCTACAGGCATTATCATTTTAGTATTACTATTTATAGCACTCTCAAGTTTATTTAAATCCATAAAAAATGAATCTTTCTCTAAGTCTATTAATGTTGGTTTAACTCCTCTATGCAACGCTACACTTGAAGTTGAGGAATAGGTATAAGGAGTTGTTATTATTTCATCTTTTCCTTTTATATTAAGAACCTTTAAAACTAACTCCATAGCCTCCGTTGCAGAATTAACTGCTACAACTTTGTCAACTGAACAATATTCTTTAACCTTGTCCTCAAATTCTGCTACCTTAGGTCCAGAAGTTATCCATCCTGATTTCAAAACCTTAGTTACCTCGTCTATTTCCTCCTCAGTTATATCTGGAGGAGAAAAAGAAATTTTTCTTTCGTCTTTCATATTACTTCTCCTTAACTTAGTTAATCTTTTCTCTACTATTATATGAAGCTTGAACTTACTATCTACTACAAAAGCAAAAAAACACTTCCTAGTACTCTATTATGCCTAATAGAGTACTAGGAAGTGCTTAAAATTTATTCAATTATTAATTCGTCATCATTGTATATATCTCAAAATCCCTAGCAGCTTCTGCATCATCAATCTTTCCATCACTTAGCTTTCTATAAAGCATATATAATTTAAAACTTAATTCAGGGTTTGTAACTTCAGTTTTAGTCATCTTATCTTTAATCTTATCTTTGATGTTTATTTCTTCAAACTTAAGATTATCCTCAATCACTTCAGACATCTCATTTATAATCCTTAAAGCATCTTTATTATCACTCAATACCTTGAGTACTTTTAAATCAGCTTTTAGTTTTTCTAAATCTTCTCTTTTTACAACTAATTTATCATTAATACTCATAACTATTCACCCTACCCAATCCATCTTATTACAATTATACGATAATCTTTATATAAAAATCAAACTATTCTACTTTATAAGTCTGTATTTCTGATTTCTGATATTTGATCTTACTGCAGTACTCTCAATATATTTTTTATCTAATAACGAGTCAAATGAACTTTTAACACCTCCTGACATAATCTTATACCCAAAGTAATTTGCAATCTCTTTTTTAGTTAAAGGTCCATCTTTTAAAAGTTCAAGAATATTTTTCTCAATTAGATTTACATCATCATAATCTTCTTGTTCTTGATCTTCACCTACTTGTTTCTCATCTAAAAAAGTTTTATTTACATTTAACCTTACTAAGAAGTAATCCCTATTTTCATTGGTTTTAAATATTGGTTTCGAGGAATTATTAATGTGCATAGCTTTTATCATTTTGCCTAATCCAGTAGAGTTTCCCGTTGTAAATACTAGACCTTGTAAAAACTCTCCAATCCTTAGATTTCTATATATTCTAGCACAAACTTCACCCTCATTTATTTCATTTTCATCTACAATTTTATCTGCTCCAGGATAACTTATAATTACAAACTTAGTCCTATCTATTCTAATCTCTATAGGCATATGCAGCTTATAGTTTTTATGATAAACAGCATTTACAACAGCTTCTTTTATAGCATCTATTGGATAGTTACACACATCCCCGCTCTCCAGTTTATTTAAATTAAGTACATAAGTTTTTACATATCTTAAAACCCCTCTTATTTGTTCATGGATAGGCCCATCAAAAACCCTCATTTTATGCTTCTTATCGGCAGATGAATTTTCAAAGTGCACAAGGTTTATATAACTTCCTGGAATAAAATCCTTTGGTCTTTCAGTAAACATCAAAACCCCAATATTTTTAACTTTTAAAGTTCCTGATGACTCTTTAATTATATCTAGCTTTTTCCCAATATCCTCGATTGAGATTTTTAAAGCATCTTGGTATCGATCACCTTTAATATCATAAAGATATTGTTTTATTAAGGTCAATCTTAAATCTTCAAGCTTACATTCTAAGTTTATATCATCATCAAAAGAAGTTTGATAATTATTATTTATAGGCAAGATTACCTCTTCTTTAATTTCCTTTTTATCTTTATTAAAGAAAATTTCTCTCTCAACCTCTCCTTGAACCTCCTCTCCATCAGTCCAAACCGAGTGGCTTAAATACTCATCTTTATCATCTCTTCCAAACTCACTTACCGTAATTTCCTTCATGAAACTTTCTCCTAATAAAATTATTCCCTTTATACTATGTAAAAGTTAGAAAAAGATTTCTATATATCTCTAAAACTCTCTAGTATAGCCACTATTCTACATTTTGCATTAAATATTGACACAATTTTAACTTATCAACATATTATATTAGTACATTGAATTTTAGGGAAGGAGGTGATTTATTATGAATGTAAATGAAGATTTGCAAACAGTCACTTTAGCCATAGAAATCTACAATGGAACTAAACCCTCAGGTGAAGTAACCTATAAAAAAAGAAGTTTTTCAGGAATAAGGCTTGATGCTCCAACTGAAAATATTCTAAATGTTGCTAAAGCCATAGCTTCAGTATTAAACACTCAAACTGGAGACTATTTACTAACTAAAGTAAGTAAAATTTCAGAAACTGAAGGAGAATAGTATTATGAATTTTGAAAAAACATTAGCTAGCACTGGAGGTGAGATATATGGATCATTCACTTTCCCTAGTCTTTATCACCAGCAATGGTAGTAAAGCCTCTATAACTATTCCTGATGTTAGAGAAGGATTAACTAATGAAGAAGTTGAAGAATTGATGCAGGTAATTATAGAAAACAATACTTTTCTAACTAAGAACGGAACTCTTGTAACGCCTTACTCCGCTAAGATTGTTAGTAAGAGCAGTACAGTTATTGAGTTAAAGAAATAAAAAATTTAGCCCACTTGATATGGAATCTTAGATTCTCAATCAAGTGGGCTTTATATCTAACAATAAACTTCAACTATATTTTTAACATCATTAAGCTTTCTTATATTATATACCAAACTCTATAGGTTTTAAGCATACATAAAAATTTAACCAGTACATCCTCTGTTTCTTTACTCATCTTCATTATCGAAATTACTAAAGTATTCATAATAAACTTCACTCATATTATCACCAAATTCCCAATCTACCCCTACTACATCTTCTCGTATATGATTCATTCTGTCTTTACATTTCTCCTCTAAACCATTTTTAAAGATATAATCTAACGCATTAATATAAGATCTTAGTATATTATTATAAAGCCTTTCATCAACATCTCCATATTCAATCATAAATTCTACTCCAAGTTCTGAATAACTAATCATAAGTTCGGCAATCAACTTTGAATTTTTAGATATTTTTTTAAAATCTCTAATGGCTTTGTTAATATTTGAATATTTAAGCTTTCCAAAACCTTTATAATGAAAAAATTCATCTTGAATAATTTTTTTGTACTTTTCAAAGATTTCTATTTCAAAATCTGGATCTACTTTAGTTCTGTAATACTCTTTAACTACAGGAAATTGTTTTGATAATTCAACTATTTCTTTTATGAGTTCCTGATTACTTTTATTTTTTAAATATGATCTTAAATCATTGATTTTTAACATAGACATAATATTTCTCCTAATAGTATTAATCATAACTTTACTATATACTATACTTACTTAACTATTAATGGAATATTATTTAAGAAATCAATTTATTAATATTTATATCGTTTCTTATCAGAGAAGTTTTCTAGATATACTTTAATCCATCTGGATATTCATATTTTGCCTTAATGCTTGTCTTTTCTTCTAATAACTCCCTAAAAGCTTTTTTATCTTCGGAAGTTTTAAATGAATCTAAAGGAATTATAAAATACTGTTTTCTAGAAAGAATGATGAACATGTAATTTTCAGAAATATTTATACTACTTATTGATTCATAACTGATTTCTCTTTTTTCTATTGAATTAATAATATAAAAATGTTCTTCCAATATACCTATCTCCATCATATCAAACATACCTGATTTTTTAAAATCATCATACTTTTTATTAAATATATATCCAAAAGATTTTCTTGTTATTATCTTAAAAAATATAGCAATAGTTAAACTTGCAAAAATCGCCTGTATCCTAAGTCCCTTATCATCTGTTATCCTCCATACCAAGAATATTATCAATAAAAAAATAAATATTAATAATACTCTACCTACCTTAAAAGTCATTGTTTCTATAATATTTCTAGCATAAAAAGCTGAAATCTTTTCTTTATCTAATTTAAATCCTATAGTCATATATCAAATCACCTCGTATACTATTTATATAATAAAAATTGTGGATATAAATTGCTTACTGTTTTATTTGTTTTTTCTTTAAGTAAATTTATAAAATCATATTCCTGTGGAGTATCTTTAAAAGCTGCTTTAGGTATATAAATATAATCATTATTTCCAAAGATAATTATTAAATAATTATCTACCATATATAAAGCTCTTATAACATTAAAATAAATCAATCTTTTTTCTCTAAAGTTCTTTACATACAATCCTTCTTTCTCACTTAACGTCACTTCCATAGCTTTAAACATATAGGTAGATTCTTTTCTATTTAATCCTGCTATTATCATATTTTTATAAAACACTTTCATAAAAAACCTTATAAAAATAGACACTAAAATCGCTATTATGAAAGCAATTCCCCTAAATTTATTTTCACTCGAAACTAAAATAACAAATGCAACTATAAGCAAAATAAATAGCCAAGTATATTTTACTATTTTATTAAACCTTTCTGTTTTATAAGTAGCACTGGTATAAAAGTTTAAAAAATCTTTATACTCTATTTTAAATTTTATATTCATAATTTCATCCTTTATATATTTATTTACATAATATATTATATATGGTAATAGTAGTTTTTAAAATAAAAAGATGGATTATATTTCAAATCCATCTTAGTTACAGCTTTATCAATTTATATTTAATTTTTAACAAGTATAGACATATACGCTAAAGTATCATATCCATTTTTCTTTATTATTTTTATTATATTTTTAATATATGAATCACTATGTAGAACTACTTTTGAAAAAGATTGAATCAATTTTAATATAATATCATCATTTAATTCTTTATAATATCCAGACAATCCTATTAAGTGAAGTTTAATCAAGCTATAATTTACACATAAAAATATATAAGAATCCCACATAGATTCATAAGATCCAAAAGGCATTTCTTCTTTAAAATACTCATTCACTAGATAATTTTCTATTATATATTCCTTTTCATTCAAATAAGGTTCTGCATAGTTTTTATAATTATAATCATATTTTTCAAGCATAACTTCATAGTTTACTTCATCTATACAATTTAATCCAGTTAGAAATTCTTTTAAACATTCAATGTATCTGGAACTATTTATTCCTTCAGATATTTTTTCATCTGTCATTTCTTTAGTTAATATCAATTGCAATTGAGTATTCACAGGAATTTTTCTAATATCATCCTTTAAAATACCATCTTCTATAATTCTACTCATATCTTCTAAAACTTCAGTAATTTTATTGATTTGTTTGCTTTCTTGTAATGATTCTATCTTCTTATATACAATTCCTAAAATTATTAACCTTTCACTAAGTGAATAACTTCTGTTTTGAAGAAGTGATAAACTAAATAATCTTATATCCCAAAAATAAGCTTGCACTTTATTTTGAAACTGATTTGCTTGAGAATTAAAAATTGCATCAACCTTAATTCTAGTTTTATCGTCTTCTTCTATATGTTCAAAACTAATACCCTTTGGATTAAACAAAGCTAATCTAGCTATTTCGGGGCAAGACATAGTAGCACTTCTTTCATATTTACCATCTATTACTCTTAATGCTCTTGGATAAGTAGCACAAACATTTGAAAGAAAATCTTCTCCTAAAGTTCCGTGAACCATACAAAGTTTTTTACCATCTAGTAGAGGACATGCTAAATCTTTATTTAAATTTATTTTTCCATACATTTCATCATTTTTGGAACTGCGATTACGGTTAATACTTTTATTCAAAACTAGCTTTACTTCATTGTTTTTAACCTTTTTATATTTTAGATAGGTTTCTTTATCTAGGTCTATCTTCCATCCAATACAGCAGCTATCTTCGCAGTCTTGTCCTATACATTTAAATTCTTTCATATATTCTGGTTGTAATACTATTCTCTTACCCTTCATTTATATTAACTCCTTTTCATTTTCTTTAGCTATCTATTATTAAAAAAGAGTCAGAGTTTGCACTCTGACTCTTTAAAAATTCATTATTTAATCCTACAATTCTAAAGAAACTCTTTCTCCTTATGTCGAATGAGTAAGCGATTCACACAATTTTAGAAAAGACTAAAATTGGTTCACTGCTTATCTTAATAATTGAAGAACTCCTTGTGGTTGTTGGTTAGCTTGAGCAAGCATAGCTTGAGCAGCTTGGCTAAGAATGTTGTTCTTAGAGAAGTTCATCATTTCTTTAGCCATATCAACGTCTCTAATTCTGCTTTCTGCAGCAGTTAAGTTTTCACTTGTAGTTCCTAAGTTGTTGATTGTATGTTCTAATCTGTTTTGAGTAGCCCCTAAAGTAGCTCTTTGAGTAGAAACTTGGTTTATAGCATTTTTAACTGAATCAATAGCAGAAGTTGCTGTGCTTTGACTCTTAACATCAAGAGAACCTAAACCTAAAGATGCTGCACTCATGCTTGATATATCAACAGAAACCTTTTGAGCTGCGTCAGTGGAATCTCCTACTTGAAGAGTTAAAGATCCACCTGCACCTGCAGTACCAGTAACTGTTTGAGCAGTATTAAAGAAAGTCTGTATTCCAGTTGCTAAGTTAGCTGCTGTTGTATCAGCTGCATCAGTAGATGTAAACTCAATTCTACCTAATCCAACTGAAGTAAGATCAATAACTCCTTGATTACCAACGCCAGATGCAAATGTTCCTCCAGTTGCTTTATCTTTAAGAACATCAGCAATGTTTACAACTTTAGTAGTAGCATTTCCAGCTGCATCTGTAGTTGTAAAACTTACTTTGCTTCCAGTTGCAGTTGCTATTACTGTATCAGTTGCTTTTGCATCAACTCCAGTTATTGAAGTTACAGTTGCTTTTGCTGCTGTTAGAGCTAAAGTTTTATCATATCCAGATATACTAGTACTTCCAGCTCCTATAGATCCATCTAAAAGTTTAATTCCATTAAAGTTTGTTGTAGAAGATATTCTATCAACTTCTTCTTTTAACTTATCTACTTCTGATTGTATAGCTACTCTATCAACTGAATCATCAAGAGTACCAGTTGAAGATTGAGTTGCAAGTTCTTTCATTCTTTGAAGTATAGAATGAGTTTCTTGTAAAGCACCTTCAGCAGTTTGGATTAAAGAAATACCATCTTGAGCATTTCTAGAAGCTTGATCTAAACCTCTGATTTGTCCTCTCATTTTTTCAGAAATAGCAAGACCTGCTGCATCATCACCAGCTCTGTTAATTCTTAATCCTGATGAAAGTTTTTCCATAGATTTTCCTGCAGAAGCAGTGTTTCCTATCATTTGTCTATGAGCGTTCATAGCGTTCATATTGTGGTTAATTATCATAATAAATTCCTCCTTGAATTTTGTTTCAAGACATCCATGTCTTGATTTCTTTATTTATAGTTAAGTTTTCTTAACTTATACTTTATTATCGACTTGTCCTAAAAACACTTTAGTGTTTTTATATAAAATTTTTATATTTTTTTATTAAAAAACATATTTCTATATCCTGAATTATTTTGATATTGCTTCGCCGCATTTTTAGATGCTTTAAGTTTATCTATTTCCTTCTTAACATTTTCTTTTGCTATGTTAAATGAAAGATTTATTTTTATTTCTGAATCCTTAAACTCTTTAGAATTTAAAAATTCCTTTAACTCTAAAGAATCATATTCAGAATATTTAATATAAAAATCTTTTCTTTTTTCAAGAAGACTTTCTATCCCAATAAAATCTTCTTTTTCTATTAGCATAAGAAACTCTTGTTGTATATCTAAAGCTGTTTTTTTATAATCCATATTTTCTAACTACCAAATTGTTGGGATAACCATGAACTTTGGGAATTATAATTATTCATAGCTTTTTCTAAAGCTGCGAATTTTTTATATAAATTTGTTTGTCTATCTTTTAAATTAGACTCCATAAGAGATATTTGTTTTTCTCTTTTTAATAAATCTGTCGTTATATCATTACTTGCATAGGTTGATGTACCTTCATATCCCACTTTCTTTAAGAAACTAGAAGACGATGTCATTACAGAATCATTAAGTATGGTTTTAATTCTCTGAAATATTCCTGAATTATTGTATATCTCTTTTTTATCTGTAGTTCCACTTGGAGCTGACTGAGTGAACAACTTAACAACATCTTCTGAATTATCAGCTAAAGCCTTTGATAACTTGTCCTCATCTATTACTAACTGTCCAGCCTTATCTACATCATTACTAAAATCTATTCCCAATGATGTGATATTTAAATTAGTCCCATTTATAGAATCATAAAAAGCATATCTTAATTGTGAAGTTATACTGGTTAAATCATTATCTCTCTTTAATAACCCTTGTTTAACTTTAGTCTCCCATTTCTCTATCTGATCATCTGTCATATCAGCTTTTTGTGCTTCTGTTAATGGTTTATAGTTAAGATCTTTTTTCTCATTAAGTTTTGTAGTTATTTTTCCTATAACTTCATTATAATCTTTTACAAATTCTTTTAACTTATCAACTAATTTTGATGTATCTTTTGAGCCTGATATAGTAACTGGTGATGTTGTAATATCATTTATTTTAAATTTTACTCCATCAACGGTAAACTCATTTGAACTATATGTAAGTGACTTAGTTTGATTAAATGTATCTGTAACTTCAACATTAGCATCTTTACCAGCTGTAAATACTGGAACTGATGTGTTGTCAAAAACTTCATTTAAAGACTTCTTATCACTAGTTGTACCTTGAGTGCTATATGATTGACCTTTTAAGTCAAATGACAAACTATATTCTTCGCCAGCCTTCGTATTTAAAGTTATATTATCTGTGTTACTTTCTGACTTAACCTCTATACCACTTAAATATAAAGAACTTCTTATTTTTTCTTTTATTAATAATTTCTTTTCAATATCTGTTAATTCAGTATTTTCTTTTATTTCTTTTAAATCTACTTTTATATCATTCCCATTAACTTTAAAAGTCGCCTCATCTTCTCCTGAGAAATTATTTAAATCTACTGTTACACTTCCTTGTTCTTTCTTTGAGAAAGTATATATAGATATTGTTTTTCCAGCTGCATCAGTTTCATTAAGTCCTGTTTTTCCTAATGTAAGAAAAACTTTTCCCGAAAGATCACTTTTAGAAAATTTTGCATCAACTCCAGCGCTTTTCATTTTATCGTTAAAAAGCTTAATTATGTCATTCTCAGAATAGTTTTTTGCTGCATCAGATGTTAAATCTATATCTACAGATACCCCTAAAACATCTATTGTTGTATTATTACCTCTAAATTTTAGTAAGTCATCTTTACTGAATGTCATTTTAGCTGATTCTGCTATATTTTTTACATCTACTTTATAATTACCTAAAATGGCATTTGAAAGGCCTTCCGCAGTAACAGCTCCTTCATTAGTACTTGTAAACTTTGATGTTCCATAATTCTTAGTTAATAGTAAAGAATCTGGTTTTGATATATCTGTATATTTCGTAAAGAGACTCCTAAGATCCTTTATTGTATCTCTGTATAAATTTTGTTTAAAAATTTGTAAATCTCTAGCTTGCTTTGCTTGATCAACTTTAAGTTGATAAGGCTGCATAGCTTGTTTTACCATAGCATCTGTATCCATTCCAGTAGCTAAACCTGTTATTCTATTATATGATGTACTGGTTGTTGATGAAATACTTGCCATATTATCTCACTCCTTTTTTGTTAGTTGAAAGTGACCCTGGAAACTGTTATATTCTCTTTTTAACTCTCAACCACTATATTTTGCACTTTTAAGTAAAATAATCTAAATGAATAAGCTTAATATCGGTCATTCTACAAATCAGAAGTGCAGTTATTTCTTTGATAACTTATAAGCCTCATGCCATGTATCTCTTACATCTTCTATTATTGGCATAAGCTTGTCTAATCTTTCTTCGTTTTTTTCCATATTTATTTGAAAAAGCTCATTTTTTATAAACTCATATACATTAAATAAGTTGTTTGCCCATTCCCCAGCATTTCTGTCTAGGCTTATCATTAGTTCTGTAAATATATCTTGAGTTCTTGTTAAGTATTCATGAGCATTTTTTATATCTTTTTTATTTATAGCTTCTTTAGCTCTTTTTGCGAATTTTACAGCTCCATCTACAAGCATAAGTAGAAGCTGTTCTTTTGAAGCATAATTAACTGAATTATTTTTATATACATTAACTGCATTTGGGTACATATTATTCCTCCTATTTTTTTGTATCTATAAATACCCCTTTGGAATTTTCAGATATTTCTCTTTCTCCTTCTACTTGAAGGTTATCTACCATTACTCCATCTATTATTATCTTTTTTTCTTTTTTAGTTTTCTTTTTTTCTTCTAATATAGATTTGAAGTTTTTATCTTTTCTAAATTTTTCTTTCTCTTCGTTATATGCTTCTACTGTTATTCCTTCTTTTCCATGCACCTTATGATCATCTGTTTTTTCTTGAAGCTTTCTTCTTAAGTCAGTATCTATTTTATTTAGTTTAAATTCCATAGAATCACCACCTTAATTTTAAGCTTTTTTGTCAAATAAGGATTCAGTCTCCTCCACCATTCTAGCAATTAAATCTAAAACTTTTTTAGGTGGCACCTCAAGTATGACCTCTTTTGTTTTGTTATCTATTATTTTTACCATTATATCATGCTTAAATTTATCATGAACCTTATACTCTGCATGTGTTCCTTCATCTTCTAAAAGCTTGTTCAACTTTTCTACAGCTTTTTTAACATCTTTATCTGTAAAAACTTTTTTATCTTCAGTTTGAGTTTTTATTTCAGTCTTTGTTGTCTGACTATTTGAATAATAATCTAGGTTTAGTTGCCCCCCTTGACTAACTCCATTAATATCCATTTACCCACCTCTTTAAGATTATTTTTTTAAATCTTTAAGTATATCTAAATTAAAGGTTAAAGCTTCTTTGTTTTCTTTTTCTACTTCGTCGTAAAGTTCTTTTCTTAAGATTGTGATATTTTTAGGTGCTTTTATAGCTAGTTTAACAGAACCATCTTGTATTTTAGAAATCTCTATTTCTATGTCTTCTCCTATAAGTAGAGCTTCCCCTTTTTTTCTTGTAATAACCAGCATCTAAATCACCTCTCAATCAAAGGATGCTTTATTTTATATTCTTCCTTATCTATTATTATCTGCTCACCTAGTTTTTTATCCATATTTATAACTATAGGAGCTTTTAAGTTCACTGTGATTTTATGTACATCTGAATTTAAAGTAACTGTATTATATAACATAACGTCTTTTGGTGATGATATACTTAACTTTTCGATTAAATCATCCTTAAGTTCTATTTCGTAGTTATTTTTAACCTCAAAAGGTGAAATTATAACTATCCCTACAGCTTCATCTTCTATTGATTGAAGAATCTTAAATACAGGGTTTTCTTTTATATCAGCTATTATAAACTTCTTTAAGTTTTCTAAACCCATTATGCCTTTTTTGAAGGTTATTACTTCTTCTTCATTATAAGTGAAAGTTCCATGCTGTTTTGTTTTTAATTCCATTTTATCTTCCTCCTATTATTTTAGGAAATCAATTAAAGAAGGTTGTATTACTTTAGATGAAGTTTGTAGTGATGCCATATATACTGTCTGCATCATTGAATATTGCATAAGCTTTTCTGTTATATCTATATCCTCTGTCTTTGATAAAAGCTCAGTCATATTAAAATTTTCATCTTCATTTTTGCTCTTAGCAGACTCCATTCTATTTTGTTTAGCTCCAACTTCGGCAATTATCTTTGTTAAATTACCCATAGTAGCTGTTAAATCCTCTAAATTTTCTCCTGTTATTTTACTAGATTCTGTAGTATCTTTCGATTCTAAATTTTTAGTTATATTGCTTAAAAGCTCCATAACATTTATGTTTTTACCTTTATCACTTCTAAACATTAATACATCTGATGCTGAAACATTATACTCCATATTAACGCCTTGAGATATTTCTGTAGACATTTTTCCTTTTATCATATCTATTTGAGCTTCTATATTACTATTCCCACTGTTTAAAGGAAGAAGTTCTCCATCTTTTCCTGAAAAATTCAATACATTATTCCCTGTAGTAGGATCTTCTGTAACAGCTACTGGCTTAGAAGTTGTTTTGTTTCCTCCAAATAAATATCTTCCATCAAAATTAGTGTTAAGTATCTGAGATATCTCACTAACCTTTTCATTTATTTCATCTTTTATAGCTTTTTTTTCATCAGAACCATAAGCAGCATTTCCTGCTGATATCATAAGTTCTCTAACTCTTTGAAGAGAATCATTTACCTGTCCTAAAGCTGTATCAGTAGAATCAAGCCAGTTTAAAGTATCCTTTATATTTTCGTTATATTGCTTATTTGAAGCAATATCTGTATATAACTGCATTGATCTAGCAACCTTAAAAGGATTGTCTGATGGTTTACTTATTTCTTTCCCAGTTGTTAGTTGAGTTTGAACCTTTGACATATTATATAAATTAGTACGCATATCTCTTAAATAATTGTTAGATAACATTCTATTAGTAACTCTCATTTAGTATTCTCACCTCTTATCTTTTTAATCCATTAATAACTACATCTAGAAGTTCATCTACAGTAGATATTATTTTTGCATTAGCATTATAGGAATGTTGAAATTGAATTAAGTTTGCAAACTCTTCATCTAGTGAGACTCCTGATACAGAATCTCTACTTTGCTCTAAAGAAGATAATAAACTATCTTGGTTCGTTACCATTCTTTCTGCTTCTTGAGATTGCACTCCAAGTTTATCTATCATATCTTTAAAGAAAGCATCTAACTTCATACCTGAAGTATCACTTGATATTTTCATACCATTGTTAGTTAGAGTTGCTCCACCTTTAGCTGGGTTAAACATATCTTCTCTTGAGTTAATGTTTTCTCCGAAGTCTTGCACTCTAAGTAAAGTATTTTGTAACTGTGCAATTGCTAAAGCTCTGTCCCCATTACCTTCTCCATCTACAGTATTATCACCAGCATATGCATATGAGTTATCATTAAGCTTGGCTTTTATTTTCATAACGTCTTTTAAGAGTTCTGCATTTATAGTTATATTTCCTGCGTTTATTTCCTGTTCTGCTTCTAGAGTAACATCTAAGTTATTAAGTTCTCCATTAGCTTTATATTTAACAACATCTTTATTAACAAAAAATGGTGAGTAGTCTTTATCAGGATATCCACCATTATTACTGCTCTTTGGAAGTCCTGAATGTATAGCATTTACCGAAAGTGCTATAGACTTTGCAACTTTGTTAAGTTGATCTATGTACTCATTAATATCTTTTTGTACAGACATTATTCCTGAAAGTTCACCTGAGGTTGGTTTAAATTCCATAAGCTCACCGGCTTGTATAACTTCTCTTGAGTTTGTTGGATAACCGTCTCCTTTAACTGGAACTCCTTCTGAGTTACTCCATAAAACTCTGTTTGCTTTGAGTTCATTCAACTTGTCCTCAGTTAGTCCAGTAACTTTAAGTGTTCCTTTGTTTAACTCTGATGAAGTGTCTCCAAGTTTATAATAAGTTATCACATAAGTTTGTCCAGTTACATCTGTCCCATCTTTTTGTATGTCACTTATATAAGAAAATCTAGAAACATCTGAGTTTTGATCAGCTGAAACTAGTTGTCCATACTTCATATCGCCTTTATCTACTGGTTTAACATCTACGCCTTCAAATTGTTTTCTATCTACTGTTATATTAAACTTACTGCTTAACTGATCTAAAAGTAAGTCTCTTTTATCCATTAAATCATTAGGTGTGTTACCTGATACTTCAACGCTCATTATTTCTTTATTTAGTTGATCTAGCTGATTCAGTATACTATTTACATCTGTAACACTGTTTTTTATTAAATTTTGAGCATTAGTTTGAAGATCTGTAAGTTTTGTGTAGGTATGATTTAATGCATCTGTAAGTGCTTGTGTTTGTTGAGCCACAACTGTTCTTGCATTTGAACTTTGTGGTTGTTTAGATAGCTCCTGCCAAGAAGAAAAGAACTTTGTCATTAAAGTAGATATTCCTGTATCTGAAGGTTCATTAAATATACTTTCTACTTCTTTTAAAAAACTATTTTTTACACCATATTTTCCTAATGTGCTATTTTCATTTCTTACTTGGTAGTCTAAAAAGCTGTCTCTAATTCTTTGTATGGCAGAAACCTGAGCCCCTGTTCCCATTTGACCTGCCGTTATAGTAGTTGCTGGTCTTGTTGTTTCTACTTTAGCTACTTGTCTTGAATATCCAACTGTACCGGAGTTTGATATATTATGAGATGTTACATCTATTGTTTTTTGGGCTACAGTCATCCCTCTTTTAGCTATATTAAATGTTGAGAATAATCCTGACATAATTACCTCCTACCTATTTATCTTCCCATAAGAGTTATAGGTATCCATATCTCTTCTTGGATTAATAAGGTTTAATAATTTATTAGTAAATACTAAACTTTGCTTAATTAATAAATCGTTTGTTTCCTTCTGTAACTTTAGTATTTCTAACAATTTCTTTATTTCTCTATATAAATTTTCTAATTCTTCATCTCCAGAATCCCATATAAACTTTTGAAAATCTACATTTCCTACTGCTCTTCTTCTTTTAACTTCCCACTCGGCAACTTCTTTATTGGAGCCCTGAATTTCTTCTACTACAGCCTCCATTTTAAATATATCTTTCTTAAGTATATACTCATGTTGCCTCTCTAAGCTATGCAAAAGTTTTTCTAGACTTTCCTTTTCTTTACTTAATATATCTTTTAAGTTTTCAACCATTAAAAGTCTTTACCTTTCATAACATTATACATAGCTCTAGAAATAGCCTTTGCAGTAGGTTTATAAGTACCATTAGCTAATTGTTTTTTTATCTCTTCTATTCTCTTAGTGTTGTCCTTTAGTTCTTCTATACCATAGCTTTGAAGTGTTTTAGCTGCTTCTGATATCTCTACTTTATCTTTAACACCCTCTATTTGTTTGTTTTCTATTTTTTTTCTACTTACATTATGATAAGCATTAATATTAGTTTGAGATACACCCTTAATATTCATAACAAAACCTCCAAGCTCTTAATAATTATTCTATTTATATTATCGGACTTAATATAAATTTATTTAGAAAAAAACTTTATAATGCAAAAATTACCTAGTGAGTTGCATTATTTCCTTATTAGAAAACTAAAAGTTAAAAACTCCTATTATTATCTGAATTATTTCAGTAATAAAAAGGAGTTTCCCCTATTTTAGTGATTTTATTCTCTCTTGACCCGATACTATACTGGTTATTCTTACACCAAAATTTTCATCCACTACCACAACTTCACCATAAGCTATTTTCTTACCGTTAACTAAAATTTCAACTGGTTCTTCTGCAAGTTTATCTAACTCGATTAAAGATCCATTTGAAAGACTTAATATATCCTTTATACTTTTCTTTGTTCTTCCAAGTACAACGGATATTTCTAACGGTACATCTAATATTAAATCAATATTCTTATGTGGTGCTCCTGTTGCTTCATTTCTTAAAGGCTCAAAATGTGCTTGATGAACTTCTACAGGTGGCATTTGTGGTGCAGGTTCTCTGTATGTAACTGGTTCTTCGTATGTATAATGTGGTTCCTCAACCTGTATGTTTTTAGGTGGAGTTTTTTCTAAAACTTCTTGTTTAACTTCCTGTGGTTTATCCTCTTCACCCATCATTATAGCTACTATTTTTTTAGCAGTTTGTATAGGTAAGATTTGCATTATACTTGAATCTACTAAATCTCCTATAGTAAGTCTAAAAGAAACTTTAACTACAGATTCATCATCATTCATCCCTTCTGAAAGTTTATCTTGTGGATTTTCCCAAGTTTTAGATGTTGGTGGTGATATATTAACTTCTCTAGCAAACATAGTTGCCATAGATGTTGCAGCTGAACCTATCATTTGATTCATAGCTTCTTGAACAGCTGATATCTCTATTTCTGATAAAACTTCCTGAGTAACTGTTCCATCTCCACCCATCATAAGATTAGCTATAACAGATGCATCAGAAGTTTTCATAATAAGTATGTTTCTTCCTACTATACCTGATGTATACTCTACTTCTAATATTATGTTAGGAGTTTCAAAACCATTTTTAATTTCATTTACTGTATTTATAGTTACTACAGGAGTAGTAATATTTACTTGTTGATTTATTATTTGTGATAGAGCTGTTGAGGCTGATCCCATTGAAATATTTCCTATTTCCCCCAACAAGTCTTTTTCTATATCTTTTATGATCTCTTCATCATTACTTCCTAGATCAGGTGAAGGATCGCCGCCACTTCCATTTAATAGCGAATCTATTTCTTCTTGAGAAAGAAACCCATTACTCATCGTCTTCCACATCCTTATCTAAAATATCTAGAATAGATACACCTATATTTTTTCCTACTATACCAGGCTTTGCATAATAACTTGCTTCATTTTCTACAAACACTTTGACAGGTTCAGTAAATCTATTGTCTAGTTTTATAATATCGCCTTTAACTAACCTTAAAAAATCATCTATATTTAAATGGGTTTTTCCAAGTTCAGCTGACACTTCAACATCCACAATATTTAATCTTTCTTTTATCTTTTCTTGTGTATCATCTGAATCTTCTTCTGATTCATTTTTAAACCAATATTGTACTACTAGTTTATCAGAGATTTTCTCTAAACTCATATATGGTATACACAAATTAATAAAAGAACTATTTTTGCCAAGTTCTACTGAAAAAGAGATTAATGCCACCGGTTCAGCAGGTGCCAAAGTTTGATTTAAGGCTGGATTAGTTTCTAGTCCCTCCACTTTAGGTTCAACTTCTAATATATCTTCCCAAGCAAGTTTTAAGTTAGAAATTAATCCAGTATTAACTTGTTTTATTATGTTTTTATCTATATCCGAAAACTCTTTAGTTGAATAATATTTTCTCTCACCATTACCACCTAAAAGTATATCAATAACTTGATAAACAAACTGTGGATTGGTTTCAAATAAAATGTTTCCGCTTAGTGGTGGCAAAGTGAAGATAGTTAGCAATGTAGGATTAGATATCGAATGTATAAATTCTTCATAGGGCACTTGTTCTACAGTTTCTAAAGTGACTTTAACGTTTCTTCTTAACTGAGCACCTAGATAGTTTGCAATTATTCTAGAATAGTTTTCATGAATAAGTTCTAGAGTTCTAATGTGCTCTTTAGAAAACTTCTGAGGGCTTTTAAAGTCATAAAGTTTAACTTTTTGTTTCTCTTCATCCCTTTGTAGCTCCTCAGGTTCAAGTTCCCCTGTAGAAAGTGCAGATAACAAGGCATCTATTTCACTTTGAGATAAAACCTCTGCCATGCTTTTCCCTCACTTTATTATGGATTCAATAATTTATTTATATCAATTATTGTTACTATTTTATCCTCTAGATTTAATATTCCTTTTATATACCCTTGACCTTTTGAAGAGTCTAGCTTTTGCATAGTAGTCTCTTCAAGTTCAATAACTTCTTGAACAAAATCAACAGTTATTCCTATTTGTTCGCTTTCAATGTCTAATATGATCACATTAGACTGTTCACTTGTTAAATGATTATTTTCAAGAAGTAAATTTAAATCTAATAAAGATATTATGTTACCTCTTAAGTTTATTAATCCTTTTATGTATGATGGAGCATTAGGAATTTTAGTTATCTCCATCATTTCACTTATATTTTGAACATTTAGTGTTTCAACACCAAAAAACTCTTCACCTAATTTGAAGACAACAATTTGCATAGGTATCCCCTCCTAAAAGCTAACCAATAGCCTTTTTAATCGCTTCTAGCACTCTCTCTGCTTGGAAAGGCTTAACTATAAAATCTTTTGCTCCAGCTCTTATAGCATCCATAACCATGCTTTGTTGACCCATTGCTGAACACATGATAACTTTAGCTGCAGGATCGAAAGCCTTTATTTGTTTTACAGCTTCTATTCCATCCATATCTGGCATAGTTATATCCATTGTAACAACATCTGGACTTTCTTTCTTATAAAGTTCAACAGCTTTTAATCCATTGTTAGCTTCTCCAACAACTTCAAAACCGTTCTTTTCTAAAATATCCTTAATCATCATTCTCATAAAAGCAGCATCATCAACTATTAATACTTTTGACATTTACATTACCTCCGTAATTAGATTACACCTATTGCACCTAATATTTTTTCTAATGAACCAGGCATTGGTAAGAAGTAAAAATACCCTCCAGCCTCATTGTTTTTTCCTGTTAAAAATTTTGTTTCTATTTCTAGTATGTTTTCACTATATTGTGCAGCCTCAATCAATGTAGATGATAGAATCGCACTTAGCATATCATGAGCCATTGCTGGTACAGATGCCATAATTGATAGATTTGTAAATTTACTTATGGCATTCATGTAAGCTCCTGATATTATATTCCCAACTTCACAAAGAGCGGAAATTCCCATTTCTGATAATAACAAATCTTCTGAACCAAGTAAAGCTTCAACAATTTCTTTTGCAGATTCTTTTTCAAAAATAAACAGAATATTTCCCGGGCAATCTCCTAAAACTCTTATTAGTATGCCCAATACTTCTTTTTCTTCTGTAATATTAGTAAAAATATCTTCAAAATTAATTATATTAACAAAAGGAACAGTCATATCTATTTTTTTATTCACTAATTGAGAAAGCGCAGTTGCAGCATTTCCAGCTCCTATGTTGGAAACTTCTCTAATTGCATCCAACTGTAAAGGGCTTAATTTACCATGTTCCATCTTATACCTCCTACCACTCTATTATAATAAAGCGGCTACATCAAGTATTAAAGTTACAAGTCCATCACCTAGGATAGTTGCTCCTATGTACTCTTCTAGTGATTCTAAACTCTTACCGAGTGGCTTAATTACAATTTCTTGTTGCCCTGCTAAAGAGTCTACTAGTAAGCCAACGGTTTTTCCTCCAACTTTTACTATAATAACAAATTTCTTACCTTCTTCTCTACTTTGAATATTAAGTTTTTCATTTACTCTTACAAGTTGAATAACTTGATCTCTGTAGATTATAACTTCTTTTCCATTAGTCTTTTTAATATTTTGTTCTTTATAATCAATAACTCTATCAATAAAGCCTAAAGATATGGCAAAAGTCTCTCCTCCTACCTTAACTAGAAGAGCTTGTATTATTTGTAAAGTTAGTGGAAGTTTAATTATGAAAGCTGAACCTTTACCAACTTCAGAAACTACTTCAACAGTTCCTCCAAGTGCAGATATTTTTGTTTTAACAACATCCATACCTACTCCTCTTCCAGATATATCAGTAACTACTTCATTAGTTGAGAAACCTTGAGCAAATATAAGATTTCTAATATCTTCATCACTCATTCCATCGGTATTTATACCAACTTTTTCAGCTTTAGCTTTTACTTTAGCTACATTTATGCCAGCTCCATCATCTTCAACCTTTATAACAGCCTTTGTACCTTCTTGATAAGCTACAAGTTTAACTGTTCCTATAGGATTTTTACCACTTGCAATTCTTTCTTCCTTACTTTCAACTCCATGGTCAGCAGCATTTCTAAGTAGATGAATTAGAGGTTCTCCTATTTCATCTATTACTGTTCTATCTAACTCAGTTTCAGCACCTTCTATTACGAAGTTTATTTCTTTGTCAAGTTCTACTGAAACATCCCTTATCATTCTTGGGAATCTATTAAATACAACATCTAATGGTAACATTCTTATCTTCATTACTAAGTCTTGAAGATCTGTTGTAGTTCTTGCTACTTGTTCTAAAGTTTCATTAAGTTCTTGTGACTTGTATTTTAAACTTATTTGTTCAAGTCTAGTTCTATTAATTACAAGTTCAGAAACCATGTTCATAAGTTTATCTATACGATCTAAGTCAACTCTCACTGACTGATGAGTTTTCTTGTTATCTTTAGCATTGTTTTTAGTAGTTTCAACTTGTTTTCTTTCAACTTGTTTAACTTCCTGAGTAGCTTTTGCTATCTCTTTAACTGGTACGTCTAACTTTGTATAAGCTGCTTCAACACTACTAACTTCAGAAGTTTGTTCTATTTTACTCTCATCCATATTTACATAGTTAGCTTTTACACTCACAATTTCAGAAATTCCCATAACTAAGTCATAAACTTCTTCTTTAGTTGAATGAGTTAGTAATATAAACTTTAATACAAAGTCAAAGTTTTCTGACTCTATATCTTCTGTACTTGGGAAAGATTTAATAATCTCACCATGTTCCTCTAAGTCTTTAACAACTAAAAACGCTCTTGCAGACTTTAACAGAGTTGACTCACTTAAAGTTATAACTAAACTAATAGCATTAAAGTTCTTTTCCTTAGCTTGCTTAATTACTGATAAGTCATACTGATTTAGTTCTAACTCTTCTTTAAACACTTCAACAGTTTCTTCTACTACTTCCTCTACTACATCTTCTACTACTTCTTGTTTAGTTCCTATAGACTCTAAATCTTGTATTATAGAACTAATATCTATCTGCTCATCTACACCATCTTGGATGTTGTTTATCATCTTTTCAAGTGTATCTAGACAAGCAAAAAGAACTGTTACTACGTTCTGAGTTACTTTTAACTCTCCCTCTCTAAACTTAGAAAGTACATCTTCCATTTTATGAGTTAACTCTGCTACATTGGTAAATCCCATAGTAGCTGCCATTCCTTTTATGGTATGAGCAACTCTAAATATTTCATTTAATTTATCCATATCTCCTGGATTTTGTTCAAGCTCTAGTAAAGATTCATTTAACATTTGTAAATTGTCAAAGGATTCTTCTAAAAACATTGATAAATATTGCGATGTATCCATGTTATCCTCCTTATAGTTTTCTATATATAAAAGTAGACGCTTTTTCAAAACCATATTTTTTATAATCGTAAATAGTTTCTGTAGCTCCTACAAAAAGTAGTCCTCCCTTTTTAAGAGACTCTGCAAACTTGCTATAAATAGCTTCTTTAGTATCATTATTAAAATAAATGACAACATTTCTGCAAACAATTAAGTCAAAGTTTTTCTCATAAGTCCCAAGTATTAAATCATGTTTTTTAAAAGTTACTTTCTTTTTTATAGAATCATCTATATAGTATTTATCGTTAACTTTCTTAAAATATTTATTTAAATCTGTAGGACTTACATTTTTCATTTCATTATCAGTGTATTCACCCTTATTAGCTTTACCTAAAATAGTAGTATCTATGTCTGTTGCTAAAAGAGTTAAATTCCCTTTATAATTTATATTTTCTGCAATCATTGCAAGAGAATAAGGTTCACATCCTATAGAGCAAGCTGCACTCCATATTTTTAAGGATGTGCTTTTAGCAAAGTCTTTTTTAAGTATATCTTCTAGTTGTTTAAACATCTCAGGATTCCTAAAAAATTCTGTTACATTAATTGTAATAAAATCTAAAAATCTTTGTTTTTGATTAGGATCTTTAGATATTAATTCTTTATATTCCTCAAGATTTCTAACTCCAACTCTATTCATTAAACTTTCTATTCTTCTATGCAGCTGGTTAGGTTTATAAGCCGATAGGTTTATTCCTATATATCTATGAACCCACTTTTCAAATTCTAAGAAATCCATGGCGCCTCCTAATTTTTACCGACTATTTTTATTATACTGTCTTTTATTTGACTTAAAGGTAACACCATATCTACTTTTCCAGTATCGTAGGCTGCTTTTGGCATTCCATATATGGTACAAGTACTTTCATGTTCTGATATAGTTATTCCACCTGCATCTTTTACTGCAACAGTACCTTTTGAACCATCCCTGCCCATTCCAGTTAAAATAACAGAGACAACATTTCCTCCATACACTTTAACCGCTGAAAACAATAAGTTATCTACTGCCGGTCTTACTCCCCATACAGTAGGCTCTTCATTTAAATGGATTCTCTTATCTACACCAACTTCCATGTGATATCCTGCTTTTGCTATATATATCTTATTTTTCTCAACTATCATGCCATCTTCAGCTTCTATTACCTGCATATTAGAATTTTCATTTAATCTATCTGCAAAGGCTTTAGTAAATCCTTTAGGCATGTGTTGAACTACAAAAACCGGAACATTTAAATCTTTTGGAAGTAGGGGAAGAACACTATATAAAGCCCTAGGGCCTCCTGTTGAAGCTCCTATTAAAAGCGCCTCCACTCTTTTTTTAGAACTTGTTACTCTTTCTATATGTACTGGTTCAACTTTATGTTTTATAGTACTTATCTTCTTGTTTACAGACTTTGTACTTCTTATCTTTTGTATTAAATCTTCTCCAACTTTAGTAATATCTAAAGATATAGATCCTGATGGTTTTGCTACAAAATCATAAGCTCCCAGTCTTAAACAATCCATGGTCAATCTTGAACCATTAACTGTTAAGCTACTTAACATTATCACCGGTGTAGATACTTTTCTGCCTTTTAATTCTCTAAGAGTTGTTACTCCATCCATCTTAGGCATTTCTACATCTAAGGTAATAACATCAGGTGTGAATTTATGTAATTTTTCTAATAAGTCTTCTCCATTTCTGGCAGTAGTAATAACTTCTAAATCATCCTGCTCATTAATAATATCTGATATTATTTTTCTCATAAGAGCTGAATCATCAACTACTAAAACTTTAATTTTATGCAATTCAACCAACTCCATTATATTTCTTTAGTTTCTTGTCCTATGGTTCTCACTATGACCACTCCATTTTGAGGATCTACAATCATAGTTCTTCCTTTATTTCCGCCTACATCTGAAGCTATTATTGGAATTTTAAGTTCCCCTAATGATTTTATTACAGCTTCAGCATTTCTTTTTCCTATATCATTTATCATAGTTTTATCTGAAAAGTTAAACATGGAAGCTCCTCCGACAATTTTTGCCTTCATGTGTCTTATAGAGCAACCTTCTTTTTGCATCTTGTCCATAAGTATTGGGATTGCTAAATCTGCAAACTTATATGGATTAGTTACATTTTTAAAACTTTTACTATCAGGAAGCATTATGTGCGCGAGTCCAGCTATTTTTTTTATATTGTCATATAGAGCAATACCTATACAAGAGCCTAATCCTATAGTCATAATTTTTCCTGGTGGATTAACAATATTTAAATCTGCAATTCCAACCTTTATCTCATTGCTCTGCATTTTACGCCTCCTAAAAAATTATCTGATTTTCCTCTTCAGTTAAAACTTTAGAAAGATTTAATAGAATAACAATCTTATTATCTTCTAATTTTATTAATCCTTCTATATATCTTCCAGAAATAGCTGATGTAATTGCTTTAGACATTTCAATGGACGATGTATTAATATCCTTAACTTCATATACATTATCAACTAATATTCCAAATTTATTTGTTTGTTCCTTTGTTACTACTATCTTAGAATCCTGATCATTACTAGACTGAGGATTTAAAGAGAATTTCTTTTTCAAATTAATTATTGGAAGAATACCAGTTTCGTAATTTATAACCCCTTCCATAAAATGAGGAACATCTGGTATCAAGGTTGGTTTTTCGAAACCTAATATTCTTTCAACATCCATTATGTTAATTCCATAAAACTCGTTATTTAAACTAAAAATTAAAACTTTCATCTCAGTAGATGACATAGCAATTCCTCCTATAATACAAACTTATCAATATTAACATCTCCATATTGATCTAAATATCCGTGTACATTTTTACACGGCGCATCAATAACATACTCTCTTTTTCCAAATATAAATTTTGTTCCCATGTATACAACATCAGCATATATATGTCCAGTTTTGCTGGTTATTAATGTTGTTTTTCCTCCGCCTTCTGAACCAACTATCTTGCATTTTATTTCATTCTGCGCTTTTAATGACCCTCCCCTTATAACAGAATTGTTATTTTTAAAATATATACTGCCTTGAGCGGATATATTAGATAGATAAGCGCCTTTCCCTGTAAATATTATATCCCCAGAAGATTCTATATTAGAATCTTGAGTGTAGTTTATATATAAGTTTACAGGAAGCTTTAGTTCTGAACTTAAGCTTTTAATTCTATTATCTAATAACTCTATAATTTCATATAATTCATTATAACTTTTTATTTCGCTAACGCCTAGAGAAAAAAGTTTAGTTTTCAGTAGTTGTTTTATTTTTTCATTTTCTTCTCCATTTATGCTTTGGTTTACTAATAGTATTCTTCCCTTACTAGATAATGTTTTAAATTTACTTTCTAGAAGTGTAAGTATTATTTCACCATCTCTAACGCTTCCAACATTTAAATTTCTTTCTTTTATTTGGGTTATAACATCTATTAATTCAGATAAATCCTCTCTTATTCCCTTATATAAGTACACTTCATTCATTGCTAGAGTGTTATCTCCTCCTGCAATGACTCGTCCTCTTATTACAGTTCCTTTTAAGGTCATCTCTCCCTTTGAAGTTAAAAAGGCTCCTTCAACATTTTTTTCAACTATTAATGTATTTCCTGCACTAACAGTCATTCCATCTTTTATGTTCCCCCTTACATGAACATCTCCAATAAAATGTATATTGCCACTTTTCACATCTACATCAACATCTTGATTAAAAACTTTATAAACGTAAAAGACTCCACCTTTAACGCAAGGTCTTCCATCAGTAGATGAATATACTTTATTATCTTTAATGTAGCAGCCTTCTCCAGCTTTTAAGTTAATTTTATTAAATGTTTTTCTTTTTTTTGCTTTCCCAAAGATATCAATGCCATCTTTTCCTTCTGATCCCTGTATTATCTCTCCTAAGGGCTGATTAGCTTCAATATTTGCTATATCATAAAAATTTCTATAATCTACTTTATCTAAATCTCCATGCTCTTTTGACTTAGTCTCTTCAGCAAAAAATATATTAATCCTATCTCCCACATCATCAATAGGCTTTAATCCTTCTGCTACTGTTATTCCTTCTACTATTTCTTTCTTTGTAAGTTCTTCTATTACATCCTCTTTTATACCAAAGTTTATTCCATTACTTTTTAAAGCGTCTTTTATTTCTTCTTTAGTAAATTTAGGTGGGTAATTTTTTTCTTTTTCAACAATTTCAATATCTATGTTATAAGTTCTTTCACAATCTTTAATAGAGTAATTAATCTCTGGTTCATAAGTAATCCATAAATTAGCTTTCATATTATCATCTGAGGTTTCTATATTTAAATTTCTTTTAGCTTCTTTTTTTTCTATATGATAGTCTAAGTTGTTTTCTTCTAAAACTTTTATTTTATTAAAAACTCTTTCCTCATCTACAAAAAATTCTATGGTTTCTGGTATGTTTATTAGTGCTGGTTTTTTTTCATTTTTAGGATTCTCTATTAAAAACTTTCCGTCAATAATAGAAACATATCCCTTATCATCTATGATTTCCTTTGGTGTTACTTCAAGCTCTATACTCTTTTTAAACAAACCTTTTTTTTCATTAAGTATTCTATAACTTAATCGTTCTATAGGTAAATTTAATTCGTCGCAAGCTTCCTTTAAAGCATTTTCCAAAGTATCACTTTTTATTACAATTCTCTCCATAAACATACCCCTTTCAACAAGACAAGTATACCATAATTAGCTAAATTTATAAATTACTTTTATTTGTATTAACATAAGTATTTATCTTATCATCGTATGTTTTTATCAAAACCTTTATAATCTCATTAACATTTGAATTAAATATTCTATCATTAACCGAAGTAATTGGTAAAATTTTAGGAGATGTACCTGTTATAAATAGTCCATCTAATTTATCTAAGTCTTTATAATTAACTTTTTCTTCTTTAAAATCTATATTGTTTTCGAGGCATAGCTCTATGATTTCTCCTCTAGTAACTCCCGGAAGTACAGCTTCAAGAGGTGATGTTATAATAGTATTGTTTTTTACCATAAAGATGTTAGATCTGCTTCCTTCAGTTATATCTCCGTTTCTATCCACTAATATAGCTTCATAAGCATTGTTTTCTTTTATTTCTTTATTAACTAAATCCCTAAAGCTATCATTAACTATTTTTGCATTAGGATTTGTTCTTTCTCCAAAATACAATATAGTTTTAACGCCTCTTAAATATTGTTCTTCTGCAGGATAACTATGAGGTATAAAAAATATCTTAAGTTTGTTATCTTCTGTAACCTCTATTGTTATTTTTACATTTCCATCTTTAACTTTATTAGTTTTTGAAAGTTCTATTATAGAGTTTTTTATCTCCTCATCCTTATATGGATTTACCCTATCTATTATTTTAAATGAGTTATTCATTCTTTCTAAATGATTTTCTAAAAAAAGAGGAACTCCATCAATTATTCTTAAAACTTCATATATTATAGTTCCTTTTGGTTCTTCAAAATCTTTTGATAATTTCTTTAAATTATTTTCTATAAAATATTCATGTAAACAAGGCATGTGTATCAACTCCTAAATATTAGTTTTAGATATATTATAGCTCTTAATTGTTAAAATAAAAGGTGCACAATACAAATTATATGTATTATGCACCTAAAAAAAATCTTAAGCTAATTCATCTTGATAGAATTTTGATACTATCTCGAATTCATTTTCATCTTCTACAGGGATCAGAGATTCATCTGTATCTGCTTTCATTAAGAAAACTGAATCATCATTTGGATCTTGAATTAATGCATACACATTATTCTTTAAAGATTCCTCACTACCTGTATATTCAAAGCTATCTACAACATCAAATGATACTATATTTCCATTTTCATCTTCAAAATCAACTACTAGAGTTTCTCCTTCTTCATGATCATGGTCATGTCCGCATCCACATTCATGGTCGTGATCATGATGATGGTGTTCGTGGTCGTGTCCACATCCACAGCTTTCTTTTTCTTCACCTTCGCAGCCGCATTCACAGCCATTATTTAATTCTTTATCTGTCATATTAATTCCTCATCTTAACTAGCTATATACTAGCAAGTATGAGAAGTCACCTCCTTATATAAAAATGGTACTCTTTTCATTTTAACCGTAATATCTAAATATTAAAAGAAAAATTTTAAATTTTCTTAAATAATTATTTATTCCTCTTCAAAAGCATCTAGAAAACTATGTTTAACTCCACCTTTTTCCCATCCTAATATGGAATCCATAGCTACATTTTCTGCTGCTTTAAATATTGATTTATCAACATTTTCAAAATTCTTCTTTAAGTTTTCTATAAGTTCTTTTATTTCATATCTCTTATTACCTGTCTTTTTAGCTGCAACCATACATGCACAGTTAAGAGGCCATATTCCTGAACTTTGAGTAAAGCTTTGTATAGACTGTTCTTCTATGTAATACATGGGTCTAATAAGTTCAATTCCTTCGAAGTTTTTAGCCTTAAGTTTAGGTAACATAGTTTTAAAATTCCCTGCATATAAAACATTTAGCATAGTTGTTTCTATAACATCATTAAAATGATGACCTAAAGCAAGCTTATTGCAACCAAGTTCCTGTGCTTTTGAATATAAAGATCCTCTTCTCATCCTAGCGCACATATAACATGGATATTCTTGTGCTATTTTATCTACAACATCAAAAATTCCTGATTCATATATCTGTACAGGTATGTTTAGATGTTTACAGTTATCTATTAAAAGTTCTTTTATATTTTCATGGTACCCTGGGTCCATAGCTATAAACTCAAGTTCAAAATTAACTTGACCATGTTTCTTAAGCTCTTGAAAAAGCTTTGCCATAAGCATAGAATCCTTGCCTCCTGATATGGCTACTGCTATCTTATCTCCCTCTTCAACAAGCTTATAATCCTTTACTGCCTTTATAAACTTAGTCCAAATCTTTTTTCTATATTTCTTAATTAAACTTCTTTCTATTTCATCTAGTGGTTTTCTTTCATTAAAAGGTACTAATATTTCACAACCTTCTCCTGCTGTTTTACTCAAGTTTTTCACCTCTTTATTTTTATAACGGTTCTAATCTTTTGTTATTATAACACCATTTTTTTTATTTGTCCTGACTTTTTTAGTTGAGAACTGAAAGTTGAAATTTGAGAATTAAATGAGAACTGAAAATAGACAGTTAACATCTGAAATTTCTCATCTGTCAACTGTCCACTTTTATCTTAGAATTATTAACTTACTTTATAGTTACTTGTAATTCCCTTAAGTATTCCTGATTTTTTAAGATAAGAAAACAGAGGGACTCCTACTAAAGTTACAACTACAAACTCACCTAACCCGACTTGGAACATCGTTAATAGTAAAGGAAACTGAGCAACGTAATACAACATGTACCCTATCATAACACCATTAATGATAGTCGGCCACAAAGATGCAATAACTGTAGCTAAAGTTGGTTTTTTTATGAATCTCATTGTATAACTCATAAGTACTAAAGATATAAAGGTTGCTAAAGTTCCAACTACTATATCCATCATTCCATATGGTCCTAAAAGATTAGCTAAAAAACACCCTAAAGTTAACCCTCCTATATAAAATGGATCCAATAAAACTAGTAACACCATAATTTCCGATACTCTAAATTGTATAGGTCCATAACTAATTGGTGCTAAAAAATAAGTTAGTGCTGCATATAGTGCTGCTATAAGTGCTGAAAATACTATTCTTCTTGTTTTCATACTTTCCTCCAAAAAATTATTTTGAAAGCCTGGTAATTAATAAAAAAAACCGTAGAAATATAATTCTACGGCTTTAAGTCAACAAAAATAAATAGGAGAGATAAATCTCCTACTACATGTACAACTTAATGTATTAATGCCGTAGTTTTGTTTTAAGGCAGGAGGCTTCCGAACTGCCTTTGTTAAGTTTACTTTCCTATTATATGTTATGATTACCTTAAAATCAATATTTTTTAAATAGCAATTTATTACTTTATTATAGAAAAAGCTTGAGTTTTGTTTTGATTAACAAAACTCAAGCTTTTTCCTATTTCTTATTTTTATTTGCTGCTAAATCTTTTTCAAATTCTTCCACTGCATTTTTTGTAAAATTACCTACTCTTACCCACTTAACACCTTCACTATTGCTACCTTCATACACTTTATGCTTCAACCTTACCACTCCTTCCAGGATAATTACTTATAAAGCTACTACCTAGAATTAGTATTCCTCCTATTACAGTGTTTATGCTTATTCTTTCACTTAAGAAAAGTGCTCCAAAAATCACCGAAGAAACAGGATCAATATAACTTAATACTACTATTTTATCTGTAGCTACATCTTTAAAACTTGAGAAGTACAGCATGTACGCAATCCCAGTATGTACAACTCCTACAAAAAGCAGTATAACTAAAGTCAACCCACTCTCAACTTTAAAGTTTCCTCTAGTTACTACTAGTGGAAGCAAAATAACTATACTTAAAGCCATTTGTATTAAAGTTCTAATAATATCATCTATGTTATTAAGTTTCTTGTTCATTAAAACTATTAAAGCATATACAATAGCAGCAGCTAATGCAAAAAGCATTCCTTTTATATGATTATATTCTCCAGAAGTTTCTCCATTAGAGATTAATATCAATGCTAATCCTGATATAGCTACAAATACTGAAACCAAACTTTTAAGTTTTATTTTTTCTTTAGTTATTATAGGAGAAAGCAAAATAGTAAATGCAGGTGCCAAGTAATAAATCAAAGTTCCATTCCCAACTGTTGTATACTTATATGACTGGAATAAAAATACCCAGTTTAGTCCTAAAAGTAAACCTAATATAATTAATATAAAAATTGATTTTTTATTACTGCTTTTTAACGAATCTATAATAGGTTTTTTAAAATAAAATTTATTTATCATAAAAATAAACAAACTTCCAACTACAGCTCTTGAAAATGCAATCTCTACAGAACTAAGGTGTATATTTTTTACGAATATGCCCAAACTTCCCCAAATTAGCATAGCCCCTATTAATTTAAAACTACTTTTTTTATCCAAAAATATTACCCCCATTCTTAATTATCCATTTTCAACTAACTCTACTAATTTGTCAACAAAAAAGGCTATCACAAATTTGTGATAGCCTTAAACTTTTAATTATCTCTCTTCCCTAAAGTAAGGTAAACTTAAAGACTTAGGTGGTGAGTTCTTTTTGGATTTTTTACTTGAAATTATAACTAGAACTACTATAGTAACCACATAAGGTAACATACTTAAAACATATGAAGATACTATAGGGTTAGCTATTCTAAATCCTACTATATCTAATCCTCCAAATAAGTATGCTCCAAGTAGAGCCTTATATGGATTCCATGCAGCAAATATAACTAAGGCTACAGCTATCCACCCTCTACCTGCTGTTATATTGTCTGCCCATACTGGAACATATACTAATGAAAGGTACGCTCCACCAAGACCAGCTAAAGCACCTCCAAGAAGTATGTTAACATACTTATATAAACTTACATTTATACTTACAGCATCTGCTGCTCCTGGATTTTCTCCAACTGCTCTTAAGTTTAAACCTACCCTAGTTTTGTATAAATAAATTCCAACCATTATAGTTAATACATAAGATATATAGATAAAGGTATCATGATTAAATAATATATTCCCTAAAAAAGGTATATCTCCTAATACAGGTATCTTTGTTTCAGCAAAAAAGCTTTTAACACTGTCAGGCACAACCTGGCCTACAGCCTTTTGTCCAAGTAATGAAGATACCCCTGTTCCAAATATAGTTAAAGTTAAACCTGTAACAACTTGGTTAGTTCTAAATGAAACAGTTAAAACAGCATAAATTAAACCGCCAAGCGCCCCTGCTCCTGCTGCTGCAAAAAGAGCAAAGATAGGATTTCCTGTTTTATATCCTATTAAAAACCCAGATATAGCTCCTAAAAGCATCATACCTTCTACCCCAAGATTTAAGTTACCAACTTTTTCACATAAAATTTCTCCCAAGGTAGCTAATAAAAGAGGTGTTCCTGCAATTATCGCTGCATGTAAAAATGATTGAACATTCATTATTTCACCCTCCTAAAGTCTATTCTATATCTAACAAACATTTCACTAGCTAAAACACAAAATAGTATAAGAGCTTGAATAACTGAAGCCGCTGCATTAGGAATTCCAAATGCAGTTTGTATATAAGCTCCACCTTGAGTAAGTCCTGCAAATAATATAGAAACTATTACTGCAAATATAGAATTTAGATTAGATAACCAAGCTATTATTATGGCAGTATTTCCTGCTCCATTTGTAATTTCTGTAGATAAAGTTTGACTTACAGCAGAAGCTTGTATAAATCCAACAAGACCACATAAAGCTCCACTTATAAACACTGCTTTTAATATTGTTTTATTGATATTTATTCCTGCGTACTTTGCAGTATTAGTACTATCACCTAAAACAGCTATTTCATACCCCATTTTGCTATGCTTCATAAATATATAAAAAACTACTACAATTATAAGTGCAATTATCCACCCTATATGTACTCCAAAAACTCTAGGTAATATAGCATTATCCTGAAAGTTAGCTATTTTAGGAAACCCCATAGCATTTTTGTCTTTTAATAAATCAAACTGAAGTAAAGTTATAAATTTTAGTGCAACATAGTTAAGCATCAATGTTATTATTGTTTCATTTGTATTAAAATAAACTTTCAAAACTCCAGCTAAAGCTGCCCATAATCCTCCGCAGATTATAGCTGCTAAACACATAACTAATAGAAGTACAGGTTTTGGAAGTGAAGTTAAGTTTAAAGCAACTATAGTTGCTCCAAAAGCTCCCATAAATATCTGTCCTTCTCCACCAATGTTCCAAAAAAGCATTTTAAAGGCTACACCTACACCTATAGCTGCTATAAGTAGGGGTATAGCTGTTATTATAGTTTGTCTTACTCTATTTCCTGTACCAAATGCCCCTTTAATCATTCCCCCAAAAACTTCAATAGGATTATGTCCTAGGGTAACTAAGAACAATCCTGCAATAACTATAGCTATAACTATAGCCATAACTCTTATTCTAATACTTACAGATTTATTTATATCTTCTCTTTTAACTAATCTCAAAGTTTTATCCTCCTCTAGGCTTTGGCTCCTACCATCATGAGTCCTAATTTTTCTCTAGTTGCTTCTTTGCTCTTTATAGTTCCACTTACATTTCCATTACATATAACCATTATTCTATCGCATAATTGCATAAGAACGTCTAAGTCTTCCCCAATGAAAAGAACAGCAGTCCCCTTCTTTTTAGCATCGTTAATTAAACTATAAATAGTAAAGCAAGTATTAATATCTAATCCTCTTACTGGATAGGCCATAACTAAAAGTTTAGGATTAACACTTAGTTCTCTTCCTAATAATATTTTTTGAATATTACCGCCAGATAAGTTTTTAATAGGATAATGAATTGACGGTGTTTTTATTTCTAGTTGATCTTTAAGTTCATGCGCTTTTTTCTCTATAGGTTTTCTATCTATTAATAATCCTTTTTGAGAATAATAAGACTTTAACAAAAGATTATCTACCATATCCATAGAACCAACTAAGCCCATACCTAATCTATCTTCTGGTATAAAACTCATGCTTATTCCTTTTTTAACAAATTCTCTAGGATTTTTCCCAGCTAAATTCTCTCCATCAAATACAATAGCTCCATTTTTAACTTTAGTAACTCCAGCTATAGCTTCACAAAGTTCTTTTTGTCCAGCTCCAGCTATACCAGCTACACCAAGTACTTCTCCCGCTTTAATATTAAAGGATATGTTCTTAATTGCTTCTATTCCTTCTTCACTTAAAACGGTTAAGTTTTCAACCTTTAGGAGTTCTTGTCCTTCTTTTACTTCAACATTTTCTATAAATAAGTCTACTGCTCTTCCAACCATAAGTTCAGTTAACTCTTTAGGCGTAGTTGCATCTTTGTGAAGAGTTTTTATACTTTCACCTTTTCTTAAGACTGTAATTTTATCACATATTTCCATAACTTCATCCATCTTATGGGATATGAATACTACAGCACAGTCCATCTCTTTCATTCTTCTCATGATTTTGAACAGTTTTTCAGTTTCTTGAGGCGTAAAAACAGTAGTAGGTTCATCTAATATAAGTATCTTAGCTCCTCTATAAAGAACTTTTAGAATTTCAAGGTTTTGCTTTTCTCCCACAGACATATCTGATACATACTTATCTAAATCTATATCTAAATCATATTTTTTGCATATATCTATAATATCTGCATCTGCTTTTTTACCTTTACTAAATAGCCCTTTTTTCATACCTAATAGTATGTTTTCTCTAGCAGTCATAGCTTCTACTAGTTTAAAGTGTTGATAAATAGTACCAACTCCTGCATCCATAGCTTCTTTAGGAGAAGTAAAGTGCACTTCTTTTCCATCTAGTTCTATAGTTCCTCCATCTGGCGAGTAAACTCCAGATATAATACTTATTAATGTACTTTTTCCTGCACCATTTTCCCCAAGTAGTGCATGAATTTCTCCTTTATAAAGTCTAAGATTTACGTTATTATTAGCAATTACTTTTCCGAATCCTTTTGATATGTTTTTCAACGCTATTACTGGTGTATTATTACTCATTTACGCCTCCATAAAATTAAAACTGAAGAAATTTTACTCTCTTCAGTTCTATTATTTTTAATCCTTAGATTAGTTGCTTGGAATAGTTCCGTCTACTCCTTGAACAAACCAGTTTATGTTCCAAACTTCATCGTCTGTTAATGTTTGACCTTCTTTAACTTTAACTGCACCGCTTTGATCTTTTATTGGACCTTGGAATATTACATTGTTTCCTTCTTTTATCTTAGCTTCTGCTTTTTCCACTGCTGCTTTAGCTCCTTCTGGTGCTACTGAAGTTAATGGTGCAAGAGAAACTATGTTATCTGCGTATCCGCCCCAATATTTTTCTGATTTCCAAGTACCAGCTTGAATAGCTTTTATTTGACTTACATAGTATGGACCCCAGTTCCAAACAGCTGATGTCATGTTAGCTTTTGGAGCAGTAGTGCTCATATCTGTATTATAACCTAGTGAGAATACTCCTTTAGATTCAGCAGCTTGTTGTGGACCTGCTGTATCTTGATGTTGTGCTATAACATCTGCACCTGCATCAATTAATCCTAAAGCTGCATCTTTTTCTTTAGCTGGATCATACCAAGTATTAGTCCAGTTAACTTTAACCTTAACGTTTGGATTTACTGATTGAGCGCCTAATGTAAATGCATTTATATTTCTAATTACTTCTGGTATTGGGAAAGCTCCTACAAAACCTAATGTATTTGATTTTGTCTTCATTCCTGCTACAACACCATTTAAGTACATCATTTCATGAATTTTACCAAAGAATTGTCCCATATTGTCTGCTAATTCATATCCTGAACAGTGTAAGAACTTAACATCTGGATACTTTTTAGCTGCTGCTAATAAACCATCTTGGAAACCAAAACTTGTTCCTACTATTACAGTAGCACCTTGGTCTACCATATCATCTACAACTTTTTCTACTTCAGCTTTATCTTCTGCAACTGATTCTTTGTAAATTGTTTTTACGCCAGTTTCTTTTTCAAGATAAAGTCTTCCTTCATTGTGAGCATAACTGTAACCACCATCACCTATTGGTCCTACATAAATAAAACCTACTGTTAAATCTTTCTTGTCATCCTTTTTACCCTCTGTACCTGAGCTGCTACATCCTGTTAATACTAGTGCTGCTGCTATTGTAGCGCTTAACATTACTTTAAGGAATTTTTTCATGATTTTTCCCCCCGAAAATATTATTTTTATTGTTTTGTTTAAGGTTTCTTTAAAACAAAAAAATCCTGAGCAACTATACTGCTCAGGAATGCATAATAAATATTGCCAAAAAACACAGACAATAACCATTATACATTCGTAGTCAGGCAGTTTACGGCATCCTGGTAGAAACGTTTGAACCATATCATCAAACATATACGAAATGAATAATAACCTCTTTGTTAATACGAACATTCGTATTAATACATCTTATATTTGTATGTTACACTCTCAGAGATTAAAAATCAATATTTTTTTTCAAAATAATTATTTGTATTTATTTTAAGTTTATTTTTTAATAATCTATTAAAATGAAATCATCTTCATTTTACATATTCGTTTTTAAGTAACCTTATGTTTATGGTACTTAATGGTATCTAAGGAAACATATATTTCAGCCCTATAATTCAATAGTTATAGAGCAATGCTCCAAACCAAAAACACCATTTAAAAATTCAGTACCTTTAACATTACACGAAATAATATTCGCTATCTTTTCCTCCTGCTAATAATTATTATCTATAGAATAAATTATATTATAAATATTCTTCTCAATTAATTAAAATGATATAATAGGGACAGTTAAGTAATTTTATCAAGGAGGAAAAGTTATGATAAAAAATGACTTTAATGATAATGTAGTTTCCGAATTTTTAATGATAATCCCTAAATTAGAAGAATTAGATATAGAAAGCTTCAATAAAGATATTACTGAATTATACAAAAAATACACAGGTTATAATTACTTAGTTATAGAAAACCTTCCTTATGAAGAGATAGTTAATTTATTAAAACCATCTAGAATAGAAGATTATACTAGATTACTTATTGTTGCTACCTTAATATTTTTAGAAGGTATTAAACTAGAGGATTATTTTAGAATGATGAAATCCTACAATATATTTAATACTTCTATAGAAAAAGGATTAGATACAAAAGAAAGTACGTTTAAAATTGTATTCTTAAAGATTTTAGAAAGCTTACGCGATTTTGAACTTCCATCTACTCTATATTATCAAATTTTTAATCACTATAAATACATGGGTGAGTATGCTAAAGGAGAAGATTGTTTATATGAATTAATAGAGTTAGACTCTTCTTATCAAAATCACCTTCAAGAATATTATGAATTTCTTCTAATATTAGATGATAATGAACTTGAAAATGGAGGCTTAAATAAAGATGAGGTTGAGGAATCTTTAAGAGAACTTTAAAAATAAAGCAATAGCTAAAAGTATATTATCAGTACTTTTAACTATTGCTTTTAATTTAAATCTTAGTTTTTCCAGCTTCCTTTTTCAAGGACTCTAGCCATCATTACGCCCATAAGTGATGCCATCATAAGGCCTCTTGTCCATCCACTAGAATCTCCTAAACAATATAATCCTTCTATATTACTTTTAAAGTTCTTATCTATATTTATTTTATTACTGTAGAACTTTATCTCAGGTCCATATAAAAGAGTTTCATTAGATGCAAAACCAGGTACAACAGTATTCATAGCGTCTATGAAATTTAAAATATTAGTCATAGTTCTATAAGGTATAGCAGCTGTTAAGTCACCTGCAACAGCATCCGGAAGTGTATACTTCACATTAGTTCTATCAAGTTCATGTTGCCAAGTTCTTTTTCCTTCTAATATATCTCCATATCTTTGAACTAATATTTTACCATTACCAAGCATGTTAACTAGTTCTCCAACCTTTTGTCCATATTCTATTGGTTTGTCAAAAGGCTCTTTAAAGTTATGAGAGCTAAGTATAGCTAAGTTAGTGTTTTCTGACTTCTTATCCTTATAAGAATGTCCATTAACTATAGCTAAGTTATTATCATAGTTTTCTTGACTTACAAAACCACCTGGATTTTGGCAAAAAGTTCTTACTTTATCTTTAAAAGGTTTTGGGTATCCAATAAGTTTAGATTCATATAAAACTCTATTAACTTCATCCATAACTTCATTTCTTATTTCAACACGAACTCCAACATCTACAGTACCAGCTTTATGACTAATATTGTGATCTACACACATATCCTTTAGCCAATCTGCCCCTTTTCTTCCTGCAGCCACTACAATGGTTTCTCCATATATAATATCATTTTTTTCTTTTCTTAGAGAATCTGTAGCTAGTACACCTTTTATTTTATTATCTTCTATAATTAAATCCTTAACTAAGGTATCAAATCTTATTTCTACACCTAACTCTATTAATTTATTTTGAATTTTTAGATAGATGTCTTGGGCTTTTTCTGTTCCTAAATGTCTTATAGGACAATCTACTAATTTAAGTCCACCTTCAATTGCTTTTTTTCTTATTTCTTTAACTTCCTTTTCGTTGCCTACTCCTTCAATTTTTGAGTCTGCACCAAATTCTAGGTATATTTTATCTGTATAATCAATATATTCTTGTGCATTAGAACTGCCTACTAAATCTGGTAACTCTCCACCAACTTCATAACTTAAAGATAACTTACCATCTGAAAAAGCACCAGCTCCTGAAAAACCAGTAGTTATATGACAATATGGCTTACAAGATACACATACTTTAGTCTTATCTTTAGGGCAATGTCTTTTATCAATACTTTTACCCATCTCTAAAATCAAAATCTTCTTTTTACTTTCTTGTTTTACAAGCTCTAAAGCCGTAAAAATTCCAGCTGGACCCGCTCCTACAATAATCACATCATACATAGTATTATCCTCCGCTTTATTTCGCATAATTCAACTCCTAGGTATCTTGCCCCTATATGCAAAATTATTTATACGAATATTATTTAATATTCTTGGGATAAAGTTCTCCCCAATAGGAGAGTCTATACCAATTAATATAAAAATGCAATACTTTTGCGTATATTTTTCTTTATTATTTCAATAATATTCGCATAAAAAAATCACTTCCATGTTTTTCATAGAAGTGATTTAATATATTATTTCTTATTATATTTCATATGAAGTAATTCATGAGCTAAACCATGTCCTGGTCTTCCCATGTAATTTTCGTACATTTTTATTATAGCACTATTTTCATGAGATTTTCTCTTAGGTAAATTTTTATCTTGATTGTAAAGAACAGATGCCCTAACAGCTCTAATATCCATTTTAGCTCTATCTATAGAATTTACATGAGGTTGTCCTCCCCCATTTACACATCCACCTGAACAAGCCATAACTTCAATAAAATGATATTCTTTACCTTCAAGTCTACCTGCTTTTATAAATTCAAAAACATTCACAGCTCCATTTATAACTGCAATATTTATATCTTTTCCTGCTATGTTTACAGTAGCCTCTTTTATTCCATTAAGTCCTCTTACTACTTCGTACTCAATTTCTTTTAGTTCCTTCTTTTCTATGAAGTCTTTAGCACTTCTTAAAGCAGCTTCCATAACTCCACCAGTAGCTCCGAATATAGCTCCTGCTCCTGAGTATTCTCCCATAGCTGGGTCAGCTGTACTATCTTCTAAATTAGCAAAATCTATTTTTGCATCTTTTATCATCTTTGCAAATTCTCTTGTTGTTATAACTGCATCTATATTTCTTAATCCTTCATATTCATTTTCTGGTCTATCAGCTTCAAACTTCTTAGCTGTACAAGGCATAATAGTTACAGTAAACACATTCTTAGGGTCTAATCCTTCTAAAGTCGGATAATAAGTTTTACTTGCCGTCCCAAAAATTTGTTGAGGGGACTTTGCAGTTGAAATATTATCTAAAAACTCTGGATAATAATTTTCTACCTGTCTAACCCAAGCAGGACAACAAGATGTAAACATAGGGAAAGGGCCATTATTCTCTAATCTTTGAGCAAGCTCCGTAGCCTCTTCCATTATTGTCATATCTGCCCCAAAGTTTATATCAAATATTTTATCAAAACCTAACTTTCTCATAGAAGTATATAATCTTCCAGTAACATCAACACCATAACCCATTTTAAAGAGTTCTCCCATAGCAGTTCTTACTGATGGCGCCATAGCTACTATTACATGTTTTTCTGGATCTGCTAGGGCTTCTTTAACTCTCTCCATATGTGACTTTTCTGATAGTGCATCAACTGGGCAAGCTGCTACACATTGTCCACAAAGTATACAGTTTGTATCATCAAAACATTTATTATCTGTTGTTGTTACCTTTAGTCCATCTCCACTATCAACTAACTTTATAGAACCAGTTCCTGTTTTCTTTTCACAAGCTGCTTCACATCTTCCACAAAGTACACATTTAGTTCTATCAATAACTATTGACTTACTTCTATCATCAACGTATGGAGTTTTGTCTGCAACTACAAATGGCTTACTAGCTCTTGCTTTATGTTTAATAACTAGTTTTAAAAACTCACAATTTTCTCTTCTTTTACATGGACCACATTTAAATTCATGTTTATCTAATAATGTTGATATTCTATCTTTAACAGCATTTTGAACTTTTTCACTGTTAGTATTTATAACCATTCCATCTTCCACATAAGTTGTACAAGATGTTGCAAGTTCATCTCTACCTTCTATTTCTACAACACATACACCACAATTACCGATTTCATTACAATCATCTAAAAAGCAAAGAGTTGAAATATCTATTCCATTTTCTCCTGCTAATTTTAAAATAGTAGTAGCTTCATTAAATTCTACGATTTTTTCATTAATAACTACTTTATTCATAGTCTCCTCCAAGTAAATAAAATATTACTTTCCTGTAATCAGTTATTAATTTTATCATAGATTTTTTAGAACACTAGCTTTCTCTAAATTTAGACTATTCTGAATTTAATACGCAATTATAACATTTATCATTCTTCAATCGTTTACAGATGTTATTTTAAAAATAAATTAAATATGAACTTAATCTTAGTTAAAAAAATATCATTAAATTTACGATTTTGATTTTTAGCATTTCTTATCTAAATTTACTAACTGTCTAAAATATTGCTAATTATATCACAATCTATTTACATTTTGCAAATAAATTTAAAAATACCATATACATTCATATAATATATATGGTATTTACCTTTAAGACATTAAGAATAGACTAATAAACTTCTCCATAAAATTGATAATTTTTTCACTAATGTTGGGATACACTTCTTTTATTGTATTTATAATTTCTTTTAGATTTGAAGAATTATCAAATAGATATGTTCCTTCTCCGCTTTGTTTAAATATAGAAATTACACCCTTTGATATTCCACCTATTGCTATATTAGCACTTGCATACCCACCACAAGCCATAAGTTTGCTAATTGCTACACCTCCTACGCTTACTCCAAAAGCCATTGCAATTCCACCTATAGAAAGTAATCCAGCTAAGCTAATTCCACCTATTGCAGCTAAAATGCCCATTGCTATAGCTCCAAAACTTATAGCTCCAATAGAAACTCCCCCAAAAGCTAAAACTCCAATTGCAATACTTCCTATTGATATTATTCCTTTTGCTACTCCCATAGGCTTACAGTTTATATGAACTAGTGGTATTCCTAAAACAGTAACCTTGGATTTATATTCATACCAATAATAATCATGAAAATATCTTCTTTCAATTCCTATATTCTCTCTAAACTCTTCTGCAACATCTTCAGGATCTCCCAATAAAATATATGGATTAGTTTCTCCTGTTATCTGCTGTTTTTCTATTAGTGATGAATATAAATCTTCTCTTATATTTCTAGCTTTTTTCCCAGTTAAGCCAATGTTGCTAACTATTTTATTTATATAATTATCAAATTCTTTATTCATAAATTTCCACCACCCTTATTATCAATATACTTTAAAACCTTATTTGTTCTTTCATTTAAAATATGCCACGCCATATCTTGGTTAAATGCTTCTATTTTTCCATGTTCCGTTATTTTATAATATTTTCTCGGAATTTTTCTCTCCTCATCGAAGGAAACCTTATAACTCTCCACCCATCCCTTATCTTCAAATTTATATAACATTGGGTAAAGTGTTCCCTCCTTTAAACTGTGATAGCCTTCACTTAATTCCTCAAGTTTTTGAATTATTTCATATCCGTACATATCTTTCTCTTTGAGTAATTTTAAAACTAACATAGAGAGAATTCCTTTTTTAAGTTGATTCTCGAAATCTGCCAATATATCACTTCCTTACTTAGGATATCTATATGCCTAGGTTACCTAAGTACATTGTATACCTAAGTATTTATGTTTGTAAAGTATTTAGTTAACAATAGTATGCTTTTTTTCTAAAAAAAGAGACTGCTGAAATATATCAGCAATCTTTTATTAATTTATATAGTCTGGTCTATTAGGAATTATAATAGCGCAAATTATATATGCTAGAATTCCGGTTCCTGCTAAACACACAAATAGTACCCACCCTAATCTGATTAGCGTTGAATCTATATCAAAATATTCGGCTATTCCGCCACAAACACCTGAAAGTTTTTTATCTGTTTCTGAAAGATATAATTTTTTATTCATTATTAATCCCCACCTTGTAATATAATAGGCTTTAATATATTATACTACAGCTTTTATGATTATTCATGTTTTCTACTTTCTTTTAAGAAAATCTTTAGTTTTATATATTATTTTAATTTATATTTTGGTTAAAAATTGAAGACTGTCCCCAAGTAATGACATTCCACTATCATTATCTAAAGTTAAAATGCTTTCTGGATGAAACTGAACTCCTAATATTTTTAGCTTCTTATGCATTACTCCCATTAGTATTCCTTCTTCATCTTCACAGATATTTATTAAATCCTCTCCAATTTCTTTTCCATACAAAGAATGATATAGCCCCACTGTAAATTCTTCATTAACTGATGCCCATGGAGCTTCTTTTGATTTTTTCACTTTGAGCTTTTTGCCGTGTCTTGGATTCTCAATATAGTCAAGCTTTCCTCCAAAATACTCAACTATTCCTTGAAGTCCTAAACAAACGCCAAATATAGGCACACCTTTTTCTATTGCAATATCAATACTTTCATTTAAATTAAACTCACTTGGTATTCCTGGTCCTGGTGAAAGAATTAAAACATCAAACTTCTCTTCTTTTAGCTTTCTTCTTCCTTCATCTCCTCTATAGGTCTCAACATCAAATCCTAACGTCTTAATATAGTTAGCCAAGGTATGCACAAACGAATCTTCATGATCTATTATTAATGCTCTTTTCTTTTGGGGACAGTTAACAATTTTTTTCGTGTAATTAATGCTTAACTGTCCCCCAAATTTCTCTAAACTTTTAAGCATAGCTAATGATTTTACTTTTGTTTCTTCTTCTTCATCTTCTTCGATAGAATTCATAAGAAGTGTAGCTCCAACTCTTATCTCAACCTTTTTATCTATATATCTTAAAGTTCTTAAAGTTATTCCAGTGTTCATATCTCCATTAAACTTTATAAAACCTACAGCACCACCGTACCAGTTTCTTTTGTCCTTCTCAACTTTTTCTATCCACTCTATTGCTCTTTTTTTAGGCGCACCTGTTAAAGTAACTGCCCACATGTGAGTTAAAAATGCATCTAAAGCATCGTAGTTTTCTTTCAATATTCCTTCTACATGGTCTACAGTATGAATTAAATGAGAATACATCTCTATAGTTCTTCGATTAATTACCTTAACCGTCCCCTCTTTACACACTCTACTTTTGTCATTTCTATCAACATCTGTACACATAGTTAGCTCTTCTTCATCTTTTTTAGAGTTTATAAGTTTCTTTATCTGTTCGCTGTCTTCTATGGCATTAGCACCTCTTTTTATAGTACCGCTAATTGGGCAAGTCTCAACTTTTTTGTCTTCAACTCTTACAAACATCTCTGGTGATGAACCAATTAAATATTCTTTACCTAAATTTATAAAGAAGTTGTAGGGACTAGGATTTATATTCTTTAAGTTGTGATAAATCTCTTTTGGATGAAGTTCAGTTTCTCTAACTATAGAATAAGAAGGAACAACTTCAAACAAGTCACCTTTTCTAAAGCTTTCCTTTGCCAAGGTTACTATCTTTGAGTAATCTCCTTTTTTGATATACTCTTCATTTAACGTCTTTTGAATATCTTTTTGATTTATTGATTCATTATTTTCGGACACTGTGGTTATTCCTTCATAAGAGAAATCATATTTTACACAAAAAGTCTTTGATAATTTATTATCTCTTAAATAGATTTTCTCTGGGAAATACAAAACTACATCTTCGCTGCCATCTCTAGATTTATAAAGTTTAATATCATCTTCAAATTGAAAAACAAGATCATAACCAAAAGCCCCATATAATCCAAGCCAATCATCTTCACTTTTAAATCCATTCATAAGAGCTCTTATTATTGTAAATATACTTCTTTTTTTACTTCTTTCCTCTTCCCTATAAACCTTGTTATCTTTCTCTAAGGTGAATTCTATCACTTCTTCTCTAACATCTAAATTCACGCCGTCTATTTTTTGTAGAATCACCTTTACTATTTTTAGAAGTTCTTTCCCAGATCCACTTAATGCTCTTAACTGTCCCTGAAGTCCTGAGGTTCTAATTTCTAAATAAGGATTTACTACTCCAAGCTCCCATCTTGAATATCTATTGGGGAATTCATAGTTTGATGAAAATAATGCTCCTTTATTATTATTTATTTCTTCCTCTAAAAAACTTAAGTCCTTAAAGTTTAGCTCTTCTTTGTATGCAGTAATCTCAATATTCATTGGTGTTATATAGTTTTTATCCATAATCACTCTCTAGCCGCCTTAATTAATTCTGAAATTTCTGCATAACCATCCTCTCTTAATAGTTTGATTATTTTACTGCCTATAATAACACCATCTGAATATTGTTTTATCTCTTTTACATCATCTTTACTACTTATACCAAACCCAGCCATGATAGGAAGAGTGGAGTTTTCTCTAATCTTTGCAAGACTGTCCCCCAAGTTTTTCTTATCTATTTCCTTTTCGCCTGTAACTCCTAATGAGGTTACAACATATAGGAAACCTGAACCTACTTCGCATAAATCTTTAATTCTTTCTAAAGGAGTTGTTGGTGAATACAAAGGTACATAATCTATTTCATATTTCTTTATATATTTTTCTATAAAGGAAAACTCCTCTATTGGAACATCTGGTAGTATTACTCCTTGAACTGATAACTCAGATGATCTTTTAAAAAACTCCTCTAACCCAAACTTAAATATGGGGTTTATATAACTCATTATAACTAAAGGAACTTCTGATACTTCTCTAATTTTTGATATTAACTCAAATACTTTATGAACGTTAATTCCATTTTTCAAAGCCTTGATTCCACTTTCCTGGATAACTGTCCCATCAGAGGCTGGGTCTGAAAAAGGTATTCCAAGCTCTATTAAAGTCGCTCCTTCTTTTTCTAAAAACATTATATCTTTATAGGTTCTCTCTAAAGAATCTTCTCCAACCATGATATACGGAATAAATGCTTTTTCCCCTTTTTCTTTTTTCTCATTTAATAACTTTAATAGATTACTCATTAGCTTCACCCCCAAATAATTCACTAACTCTCTCTACATCCTTATCTCCTCTTCCAGATAAACACACAACTAAAATTTCATCTTTTTTCATAGTTTTAGCTTTCTTAATTGAGTAAGCAACAGCATGAGCAGATTCTAAAGCTGGAATAATTCCTTCTAATTTTGATAAAAGTTTAAAGCTTTCTAACGCCTCATCATCATTTATTGGGTAATATTTTGCTCTTTTTATATCACTTAGATAACAATGTTCAGGCCCAACACCTGGATAATCTAACCCTGCTGATATTGAATATGGTTCAATAACCTGACCATCTTTATCTTGAATTAAATACATAAGTGCTCCATGTAAAATTCCCTTTTCCCCTTTAGCTATTGTTGCTGCATGTTCCTCTGTATCTATTCCAAGTCCACCTGCTTCAGCTCCTATTAGTTCAACTTCTTCATCTTCTATAAAAGGATAAAACATTCCTATGGAATTGCTGCCTCCACCTACGCAAGCTACTATTGCATTTGGAAGTTTACCCTCTGCTTCTAATATTTGCTTTTTAGTTTCTTTTCCTATTACACTTTGAAAATCTCTAACCATCTTTGGGTATGGATGAGGTCCTAGCGCTGAGCCAAGTATATAGTTTGTATCTTTAACATTTTCAGCCCAATATCTTAAAGCTTCATTGCATGCATCTTTTAAGGTTTTGTTTCCACTTTCAACTGCTACAACCTTAGCCCCTAAAAGCTTCATTCTAAACACATTTAAAGCTTGCCTTTTTACATCCTCAGCACCCATAAAAACTATACATTCTAAGTTAAACATAGCTGCAACAGTTGCTGTAGCTACCCCATGCTGCCCAGCTCCTGTTTCTGCAACCACCTTTTTTTTCCCCATTCTTAATGCTAGTAAGGCCTGCCCTACTGTATTATTTATTTTATGTGCTCCAGTATGGTTTAAATCTTCTCTTTTTAAATAGATTTTAGCTCCACCACAAAACTCACTTAATCTTTCAGCATAGTATAATGGAGTTTCTCTTCCTACATATTTTTCTAGATAATAATTAAATTCTTTTTGAAAAGCTTCATCCTTCATTGCCTCTTCATAGTATTTCTCTAGCTCTTTTAATGGTTCCATCAAGGTTTCTCCAACAAACCTACCACCATAAATATCAAAATGACCTCTTTCATCCGGTAAATTATACATTTATTTATGCCCCCTTACTATTTCTATAAATTCTTTTATTTTCTGCTTATTTTTAACCCCGTCCACTTCCACACTTGAAGAAACATCAATCATACAAGGCTTTGCTATTTCTATTGCATTTAGTATATTTTCTGAGTTGAGTCCCCCAGCTAAGATTATTCTTTCTCTATCTTTTTTGTTAACTGTCCCCAAAAATTCTAAAAGTTCAGATGATAATTTGTTTCCATTTCCACCTTTTAAAAGGCCTTTTCCTTCCAGTAAAATAAAAGGAACTTCACAGTTTAAAGCTTTTTCCACATCTTCTAACGTCCCTACGTTAAAGGCTTTTATAACTTTAAAGGGAAGTTTTCTTATAAAGTTTTCATCCTCATCACCATGAAGTTGTACCATGGATAATCCACCTTCACAGTAATATTTTTTTATCTCATCTTCTGATTGATTAACAAAAACCCCAACTTTCTCGACCTTATTTCCTAACCCTAAAGTAATAGCTTTTAAGGTATCCATATCTATTCTTCTTTTTGATGGACAAAGAATAAATCCAAGAGCATCTGCACCTAATTCTTCAACATACTTTCCTATTTCTCTGTCTTTAATCCCGCAAATCTTTATCTTTGTCATAAAGTTAACTCCCTAAAAGCTTCTTCAACATTTCCTGAAGTTACAAAACTTTCCCCAACTAATATTCCTTTAACTCCATGTTCTTTTAGCTTCTTAACATCTTCTCTTGTTTTTATCCCGCTTTCTGAAATAATTAATCCATCTTCTTTTATATATTTAGAAAGTGCTATAGTTGTATCTATGCTTACTTCAAAGGTTTCTAAGTTTCTATTATTAATTCCTATAATATCTGGTTTAAGTTCCTTTGCCCTTAAGAGCTCTCCTTCATCATGAACCTCCATTAAAACCTCTAAATTCATAAAATGTGCATAATCTAAAAGTTCCTTTGCCGCTTCATCTGATAAAACCTTAAGAATAAGAAGAATCACATCTCCACCATAAATTTTACATAAATCAATCTGTATTTTGTCAATGAAGAAGTCTTTATTTAATATGGGGACAGTTAAGCATTTTCTTGCATTTTCTAAATCCTTATAACTTCCTTTAAAATATCTCTCTTCAGTTAAAACAGATACTGCTTTAGCTCCAGCATTTTCATAAATTTTAGCCATTTTTTCAACATCTAGATTCATATTTAAATCACCTTTTGAGGGAGAAGCTCTTTTTATTTCTGATATTATTCCTAGAGTTTGGCTTTTTATTAGGGAATTTTTCAGTGACTGTCCCCTATTATTTTTAAGTTCCATAGCTTTATTATGAATTTCTTCTCTATTCAAAAATTTTAAATCTTCTTTCTTCTTTTCAACTATTTCCTCTAAAATATTATGCATAACACTGACTCTCCTCAATTAGTTGATTTAATTTATTTAATGCTTTTTTTGAATCTATAAGTTCTTTTCCTCTATCTATTCCTTCTTCTAAAGAGGAAACTTTATTGGCAGCTAGAAGTCCCAGTGCACAATTAAACAAAACTGTATCTCTGCAAGCTCCTTTTTTCCCATTTAAAATATCTAAGGTTATCTGTTTGTTGTACTCTGGTTCTCCACCTTGGATGTCCTTTAATGTTATTCTTTCAAAACCTAATTCTTCTGGAGTTATGCTTTTGTATTCTATATTTTCTTTTCCTACTATAGCTAAATGTGTTTCTCCTGTTAAGGTACCCTCGTCTAATCTATCATCTCCATTTACAACAATTCCTGTTCTTCCCATTGCCTTAAGAGCTTTTGCTATTGGCTTAACCAAATCTTTTCTATAAACCCCTAAAAGTTGCGACTCCAGTTTAAACGGATTTGCAAGTGGCCCTAAAACATTAAAGATAGTTGGTATCCCAAGACTTCTTCTAACAAGCATAATGTTCTTAAACTTAGGCTGCATATTTGGTGCGAATAGAAAAACTATCCCAATTTTCTCTATAAGTTCTTCTATGCCTTCTTTAGTAATATTAATATTCACTCCTAAAGTGGTTAATAAATCTGCTGATCCACTTTTGGATGATATGGATCTATTCCCGTGCTTAGCAACCTTCACGCCCCCAGCTGCTAATAAAAAACTATTGGTTGTAGATATATTAAAGCTTCCACTTCTATCTCCACCTGTCCCACAATTATCAAAAAGACCTTCTATATTTTTTAGTTTTATAGCATTTTCTCTCATGCCTTCTGCCATTCCCGCTATTTCTTCATAGCTCTCGCCTTTTGTTTTTAATGCAAGTAAAAATCCCCCAATTTCTCCTTGTGTAGCTTCATCTGAAAACATATAGTTTACAGCTTCTTTTGCTTCTTCTTGATTAAGGTCACTTCCCGATGATACTTTTAATAAATAATCTTTAAATTCCATTATAAAAGCCCCCTTTTTAAATCTATTGATTGTAATAAAAAAAGCCCTCTATAGAACTATAAAGTTCTATAGAGGGCGAATATCCGCGTTGCCACCTCTGTTAGCATAAATAAAATTACAAAAGGTTATAATCTTACTTATACCATCTCATTGTCAGATACTTTCATATCTTATCCCTGTAACGTAGGAAAACGTATTGCATACTAAAATTCAGCTCTCTCTCGTAAGTCCATTCACTAAAAAAGTTATTGTAAGTTCACACCAACCCACTTACTCTCTGAAAATCCCTTTAAAAGTTACTACTCTTACTCATAGATTTTATCAATATTTTTTTATTAATACTATAATATGATTATAGTTATCTTTTGTCAATAAAAATTAGGGACAGTTAACAAAATTTGTTTAAATCAAATTTTTGTTAACTGTCCCCAAAATGTTTAACTCTCCTTTTTATTGTCAAGACTTTAGCTAAGGAGATGATTTTAATGCCAAGATTACCAAGAATAAAACAAGATAACGGTATTTTTCATGTGATAATGCGCAGTATAAGTGATGTAAATCTATTTAAAACTTCTGACGACAAAGTTGAGTACTTAAAAATAATTAAAGAAACTCAGTATCTTTTTAAATTTAAAATATACTCCTATTGTCTTATGAGCAATCACTGTCATTTTATAATTGACAGTTGTGGAGCTGATATTTCTAAAATTATGCATAGAATTAACTTTAAATATGCGCGTTATTTTAATGTAAAATACAATAGACATGGTCATTTATTTCAAGATAGATTTAAGAGTAAACTAGTGTCCGATGAAAAATATCTCTATTCACTATCACTATATATACATAGAAATCCAATGGACATTAAAAATTATTCAAAGTCTCCTGAGAAATATAGATTTTCGAGCTTATCCGTGTTTTTAGGAATTAAAGCTGATGAATTTGAAATTCTAGATGATTTGTTCATTCTCTCACTTTTATCTGATAGTTTAAAAAAATCAAGAGAAAAATACCTAGAGGCTCTTTTAATTACCAGTGAGTTGAAAAATAAAAATATTGATATGAAACAAGATAAATCCTTATATATGAGTGGAAAAGTTTATATTAATAGAAATTATTCTCCTATTTCAATAATCAATTTTGTATGTAATAAATTTAAAGTGAATAAACATCTCATATTCAGCAAAAATGTTAGAGAATTTGTACATATACGAGCATTAATAGTAACTATGCTACGCTCTTTATGTGATATCAATATAAAATCTATATGTAGTTTATTGGGGAATATTTGTGCATCTAACGTATCACGCTTGTCTTCAGTTGGCGTAGATTTATTAATGAATAATAGTATTTATTCAAACTTAATTGACGAATATGTTACTTTAAATTTAAAAGCTATATAAGAAATCATATCTTAAAAATTCTTTTAAAAATTTTTTATTATTTGATAGTTCATTATGGACAAGTATCATAACTTTATAACTATTATTTATAAAAATCCTCATTTTCCCTATATGTTATTTAAATAACTAATACTTAACTGTCCCTAAAAGATAGCGTTTTTATGAACCTATCTTCCCCTATTACAACATTTTCAAAAATATCTTTAGCATTAACTAAATACCAACTTGGTTCTTCCATAGCTGGCGAGAAGTGAGTTAAAAGCAGTTCCTCTACCTCTGCATTTTTAGCTAAACTAGCGGCCTCTCTAAACGTCATATGTTTATTTTTTATAGCTTTTTCTATATCTTTATCATCACCATAAGTACCTTCGCATATAAATAGATAACTGTCCCTAACAAAGTCTATTATTTCCTCTATTGGTCTTGTGTCCGTTATTATTGATAATTTAATTCCTTCTCTATCCTCCCCTAAAACCATAGAGGGATAAAATCTTCTACCTTCAAATTCTATCTCATTTCCTTTTTGCAAAACATTCCATAGATCTTTCGGCACGTTATTTTCTAATGCCTTTTCAACACTAAATTTCGGTGCTCTTTTTATATAAAAACTATACCCTAAGCAAGGAGCTGAATGATCAAGATTTAAAGTTGAGATATTAATAAAATTATCTAACTCTATAGTATCAATTGGATTTTCAATTATCTTAATATCATAAGGTATATATGGACATATTACCCTTAGAGAATTAACTGTGTTTCCAATTCCTTCTGGTCCTATTATTGTTAGCGGCTCTGTTCTTCCGCTATTTCCTATAGTAGCTAATAATCCTGGAAGCCCTACAATATGATCTCCATGAATATGAGTTATACATATAATATCTATGGTTTTAAACCCCCATCCAACCATTCTCATAGAGACCTGAGTTCCTTCTCCACAATCCACTAATATCTTTCTTCCTCTATAATTTAATAAAATTGAAGAAAGATTTCTATTTGGCATTGGCATTCCTCCACCACAGCCTAATAATACTACATCTATCATAGAATTCACCTCCTTTTTATATTATTCACTAAATTTATTAAATGTTGTAATATATATTTTAAGAAAAAATTGGGGACAGTTAAGCATAAAATTTTTGCTTAACCGTCCCCCATTATACACTTTTATTTAAACTTCATCAGCATATCCTTAGCTGCTTGTTCAATATCTTCTTTTCCTAAAATAGCACTTACAACTGCTATTCCATCTATTTTACTTTCCTTTAATAGTTCAGCATTATTCTGGCTAATCCCACCTATACCAACCACAGGGACGGTTAAGGATTTTTTTATCTCCCCTAAAAGTTCTATAGATACAGAACGAGCATCCTTTTTTGTATCTGTTGGAAAAACAGCTCCAATTCCTAAGTAATCCGCACCTTCAGCTTCTGCTAGTTTAGCTTCCTCTAAAGTTGCGGCAGAAATGCCTAATATCTTATATTCACCAATAATCTTTCTAGCAACATTTGCAGGTATATCACTTTGTCCAACATGAACTCCGGCAGCATCAACTGCTAAAGCAATGTCAATCCTATCATTTATAATGAGAGGTACATTATATTTGTCTGTAATCTTTTTAACTGCCACAGCTAAGTTATAAAAATCCAAAGAACTAATATCTTTCTCCCTTAACTGTACTAATGTGACCCCACCTTTAATACTTGCTTCTATAGCTTCACAAAGGTCCCTTCCTTTTAAAACATCTCTATCGGTAACTAAATACAAAGTATAATCTATATTACTTTTCATCTACCTTACCTCTTTCTAAAATAACTTCAGAAGACAAGTTGTATATCTCATCTATAATGTTTGATCTTAGTTTACCTGTCCCCTCATTTTCTCCTAATCTTTCATGAGCCTTTTCTCCTGCAATCCCCATAGAAACCACTCCAGCTAAAGCTGCTGTAAATGCATCTTCACAAACTCCTGCAAATGCTCCAGTTAAAGCTGTACACATACATCCTGTTCCAGTAACTTTTGACATTATCTTGTGTCCATTTTCTACGACTGCAACTCTTTCTCCATCAGTAATTATATCTTTAGCTCCAGTAATTGCTATAACTGTCCCCCATTTTTTTGCAATTTCCTTAGCTAGTCCAATTTCGTTTAAGGAACTTTCTTCTAAAGAGTCTACTCCTTTAGTTTTAACATCAGCTCCATATAAACTCTTTATTTCAGATAAGTTTCCTCTAATTACAGAAAACTTTACTTCTTTAATCAGCTCTGCTCCAACCTTATTTCTAAATGGAGTTGCTCCAACTCCAACAGGATCTAAAACAACTGGAACTCCTAATTCGTTAGCTTTTTTACCTGCAGCTATCATTGACTTTACAGTATTGCTGTTAAGTGTTCCTATATTTATCACTAAAGCAGAGGCTATGCTAACCATATCCTCAACTTCGTTTATATCATCAGCCATAACTGGAGATGCACCTATCGCTAAAGTTATATTAGCACAATCATTAACAGTAACATAGTTTGTTATTTGATGAACTAAAGGAGACTTTTCTCTAACATCTTTTAAAGCTTGAACAACATTATTTTTCATAAAAAAACACCTCAATTAAAATTATTTTAAACAAAAAAAGACACAACCCATAGGATTGTGTTTAACTTCATAAAATACTATTAAACAAAACACTTCCTACGCTGGCATTATCCAGTTCAGGTACTAGGGTTAAAGAATTTTAGTTCTTACTCTCAGTTGGCTATCATCCAACACCCCTGTGCTATTTAAGTTATATTTTTATAATAGCACTATAAAATTTCTTAAGCAATAGATAGAGAAAGTATTTTACTTTATAGGGTATAATGTTAATATAGTAGATACGTTATGAATTTATAGAAAAAGGTGAAATTGTTGAATAATATTAATTTTAAAGATTTTAATTTAAATCCTAATATTCTAAAAGCTTTAGAGGAATTAGGATACTCAAATCCTACAGACGTACAGAAAGAAGTTCTTCCTATAGTACTTCAAAAGAAAGACTTAATTGTAAAAGCTCAAACAGGTAGTGGAAAAACTGCTTCCTTTGCAATACCTCTATGTCAATCTATTGATGTAGAAATTAAAAATCCTAAGGCACTTGTATTAACACCAACTAGAGAACTAGCTGTCCAAGTTAAGGAAGACATAAATAACATAGGTAGATACAACAAGATTCGTTCTGTTGCTATCTTTGGAAAGCAACCTATAACTAATCAAATAAATGAACTTAAACAAAGAGTTCATGTTGTTGTTGGTACTCCAGGTAGAACTCTAGATCATATTAAGCGTGAAACTTTAAATGTAAGTGAAATAGAATATCTAGTTTTGGATGAAGCTGATGAAATGTTAAGTATGGGCTTTTTAGAAGAAGTTGAAGAAATTTTATCTTATCTTCCTAAAAAGAGAACCACTTTGCTATTTTCTGCAACTATTCCGGAGCAAATTAAAACAATTTGTGATAGACATATGAAGTCTCCTAAAAATGTTGAAATAACTCCAAACAAGCTTACTGTTGAAAATATAAAGCAAGGATACTTTGAAGTAAAAGATGAAGATAAGTTCTCTTTACTTGAAAAATTACTTATTAAAGAAAACCCTGATAGTGCAATACTTTTCTGTAGAACAAAAGAGAATGTAGATACACTTATTTCTAAACTTGAAGGAAAAAGATATCCATCAAAAGGACTTCATGGAGGTATGCTTCAGCCAGAAAGATTGAGAACTATAAATGAGTTTAAATCAGGTAAGTTTAGATTTCTTATAGCTACTGATATAGCATCAAGAGGTCTTGATATAGATAAGGTTTCTTTAGTTGTAAACTATGACCTTCCTATGGAAAAAGAGAAGTATGTACATAGAATTGGAAGAACAGGGAGAGCTGGAAACTCTGGAGTTGCCTTAACTTTTAAAACTCCATATGAAGATAGATTCTTTCAAGAAATTCAAGATTATATAAGTTATAAAATTCCTAAACTTTCTCCACCTAGTAGAGAAGAGTTCCTTGCAAATAAAGAAGACTTCAAGTTAAAAAATGAAAACTTCAAAAAAGTTACTATTAGTAAAAAGAAAGAAGTTTCAAAAGACATTACTAAGATATACTTAAACGGTGGAAAAAAGAAAAAGATACGCCCAGGTGACATAGTTGGTGCGATATGCAGAATCCCAGGAGTTGAACCTGATGATATAGGTATAATAGATGTATCTGACAATGTATCCTATGTTGACATTATGAATGGTAAAGGTGATTTAGTTTTAAGAGAACTAAAAAATGCAACGATAAAAGGAAAAACTCTGAAGGTTGAAAAAGCTAAAAGTTAGTCTAGAAAAGATGAGCACTTTATAAAAATGCTCATCTTTTAATTTTAGCTTATATTCATATTACACTTAACACCATTTCTCCTTAGTTCATCTGCAAGTGCAACTTTAAGTTTTTTGATTATAGTACTCTTAATTTCGCTTTCCACCTTGCCCCTAATCAAATCTTGTGGAACAAAACCAGGAATTCCATGATTAGCTGCTACCTCACCAGGATTTTTAACATCAATGGTTATTGAAATATTTATCATAACCGTCCCCTAAAAAATTATTACTGTACTATATTTATGCTGAAAACGCAAATAATATTATTTATTTTTTATTAATACAGCTGTTACCCACTCATTGGTTTTTGTACTTTTATCTAATGTATATCCGTAGCTTTTAACTATATCTAAAACTTTTTCACTACTCCACTCAACCATACCAGAAACGAATAATAACCCCTTTGGTTTTAATACCTCATTTATAAAATCCATTGAAGATAGAGTTTCTTCACCACCAATATTTATAAATACAACATCAAACTTACCTGAAACTCCAAAAGTCTTTGATGTGACATCACTTATAGCAACTTCTATGTTGTCAATATTATTTAACGATGCATTATATAGTACTTCTTCCGTAACATCTCTAATATCTAAAGCAACTACTCTATCCGCATTTTTTATAGAAGCTGCTAAACTTAAAATCCCTGAACCAGCTCCTAAATCTAAAACTGACTCTCCTTGAAAATCTCTATCTAAAATATAACGTAACAAGTCTTGAGTAGTTTCATGAAGACCTGTTCCAAAAGATCCTTGAGATTCAAAATTAATCTTATTTAAACTATTTGGTGAATAATCCTTTTCTGCTATTATCCATCCATTATTTAAATCTATAGGTTCAAAACTTTGTTGCCAGTTGTCTTCTGAAACCTCTACTAGCTCCAAAGTCTCTTCAATCTCAAATTCATCTTTTATCTTATCTACTAATTTTCCCGCTTTTGACCTATCCTCATCATAAAAATATACATGTAAATCTATCTCTTTATCCTCTTTTTCAAAATACCCATACCCATTATCGTCAACTGTGACCTCATAAGGTACATCATAATAGGTAGATGATACCCCTAAAATCTCTAGTTTTTCTATTGTTTCGTTGATTAAAGAATTCTTAACCCTTAATAAAACTTCAAAAATAACAATCACTCCTACTCCATATTTTGCTTCATTAGTATTTTACACATATTTTGTAGGTTTTTAAACATATATATAAACTTAATCAAAATCTATACTGTTTTCTTCTATTCTTGATATTGAGAGAAGCTTGTTAAAGTTCATTAAAGAATCAGCTATACTTAAAGTCTTAAAGTCAGTCTGCAGATAGTTTTCACTCTTATTTCCAAAGGATTCTATGGCTTTTATTCTAACAGTATACTCTGTGTTTGGAAAAAGCCCTTTTATCTTAAAGCTTAATCTTGACTTTATATATTCCATATAAAAATCTGAAAAAATCATCATTTTTTTTAACTCTTTATTGTTATTTTTATTAACAACACTGATCTCATAGGAGTGAATGAAATCATCATGTATAGCTTGAGTGAAACTTATCTTTGCAACATTATTAGTAACATATTTAATGTGAACTGAACTTTCTTTCTTAAAATAAGGCTTTTTTCTTAAATCCCTTCTATTATCTATATATAGAAAGTTGTCCTTATTTGATGGTTCATTTATTATCCATCTATCCTCATTAACTTGGTTTTTTGTAAAATCAATAGTAGATATCTTTACCACATTATCCTCTGATACTTTTACTATTAATCCTTGTGATACCTTGCCTGCCTTTGGCTGAATTGTCCCGTTAACCTTCCCCCTTTCTAACTCCATATAGCTAGTCGAGCCAGCACCTACAGAAGTAAAGTCTTTTTGATGAATGCTTCTTTCATCATTCAAAGGGTAATGAGAATGTCCAGAAAAATTTATTACTTGAGGGAAGTCCTTTAAAACTTCATATAAATCCTTGTTTCCCCAAGCCTCACTTCCATAAACAGTATTTTCAATATGCTGATGAACACCTAAAAATATAGGTTTCTTAGAATCATCATTTCTAGCTACCTCAAGTTCATTTTTAAGCCAAGCTAAAAGTTTTTTACTAAATAATCCGCTTAATCTTTTTCCTTCTGTACTAATTGAAATAAAATGATACCCTTTTATAACTTTGTGTGAATTAATGTCTTCATTTAAATTATCTTTAAATCTTTTTTGTGCTGCTTTAATTGATACCCCACCCCAGCAGTCATGGTTCCCCATTAGAAATATCTTTTCTCCTAAAAACTCTGAATACTTATTATAAATCTTGCTAAACTTCTTGTATTCTTTCTGTCTTCCACTATTAGTTATATCTCCAGTAATAATTAATGCATCTAAATTTTGTTGATATTCCTTTAATCTACTTAATGCTAAATCAAGTTTTTCATCTTCTTTAGAATTATGAGCTTTTACATGTATATCACTTATTACTGCAAAATTTAATTCCACAAAATCATCCTCCAAAATTTATTTCTAATATCAATTTAACAAATGAATGTTAATCAAAGATGTAAACTATGTTAAAACTACAAGAACCCATTTTATAAATAATAAATAGTATATATTAAGAAAACAGAATTACTCTGTAGAAATCTTAGGAGGCAAAATAAGTGTCTAAGAAGCATGATAAAACTAGTGGCTCAAAAGATACTAAGAAATCTAAACATAATAATCCCCCAGATGTAAACAAAGACAATTTTTCTAATAATTCAAATAAAAATAATCAGTCTTCTGATGATTCTACGAACTTTGATCCAGCCCAATATAGACACGATATGGGAGAATTAGTTCTTCTTAATGATCAGCTTTATGCAGTTTATACAGGATTAGCATCTTATTTGTTTTTACTTAAAGCTACTCAAGAATCCATAGACCAGATAGTTATCAAATATCAAGGAGGAGATGTATCAAAGCTTCGTAATCCTGCAATAGATGCAAATTTATCAACTATTTTTATTTTCTTTACTCTACTTCAATTTACTAAAATAGGTTATTCAAGATTTGTACAAGTTTCTCGTGAATATGAAGAAGGGACCACTGATATTCATCCTAGATTTAGGCAAGAGATACTTTATGGTCAGATAATAAGTGTTGCAAATATTATTGATCAAAGAATAAGGGAATTAAACTCTCCTTACTCACCAATATTAACTCCATTCCCTGGTTAATGTGTTCCTCTATTTGTAACAATAATAAACACAATTTCATAAATTGTATTGATTGGTAATATAAGTAAATTAATTTAGGAGGCCCCTATTATGTATGATAATAACGAAAGACATTCGAGTAAATCTCATAAAGAACACAAAATGGATTATGCTAAAGCCTATGTAAGACTTCAGCCTTTTGAAAATGTCTATGATGCAGATACTTCTCTAAAACGTGGAACTATATTTAGAGATTTAGACAAACCTTATGCTAAACAATTACTTTAGGAGGATTACAATGGATAAAAAAGATCTACTAAAAAAAATTCAAGAAGTTGGATTTAGTCTTGTTGATGTAAATCTATATCTTGATAACTATGAAGATAATAAAGATGCCCTTGAATACTTTAACTGCTTGTCAAAAGAACTTATGGATTTAAGAAAAGAATATGAAAAGAAATATGGTCCACTAACAAACTATGGTATACAAACTGCAAAAGATTGGGATCAATGGGTTTCTGGTCCTTGGCCTTGGGAACGTAAATTTAATGATTAAAATTTGGAGGGAAAATTTTTATGTGGTATTATGAAAAAAGACTAGAATATCCTGTGGACATAAAACAACCTGACCTACGCTTTGCTAAACTAATCTTAACTCAACTAGGAGGACCTGATGGCGAATTAGGTGCATCACTTAGATATCTAAGTCAAAGATATACTATGCCTACTGGAAAAACTAAAGGACTTTTAACCGATATTGGCACGGAGGAACTAGCTCACATCGAGATAATCTCTGCAATGATGTATCAACTAACTAAAGGTACTTCTATAGATGATCTAAAAAAACATGGTTTTGATACAAATTATGCAGTCCACGGAAAGGCTATATATCCTTCTGATCCAGGAGGTGTTCCATTTACAGTTGCTTATTTCCAAGCTACTGGTGATCCAGTTGCAGACCTAACTGAAGATATGGCTGCCGAACAAAAAGCAAGGGCTGCATATGAAAGACTAATTCTTTTAACAGATGATCCTTCTGCTAAAGATGTTTTAAAGTACTTAAGAGAAAGGGAAGTTGTACATTTTCAAAGATTTGGTGAAGCTTTAGTAATGGTTCAAGATCACTTCCAAAAATAAATTTGTAGTGTAAATTACTTATTTTATTACTTATAATTACACATAAAACTCCCATTGAAATTTCCTTCAATGGGAGTTTTATTATACAAAAAGCTTGTAAATTGTAGTTGTTATAAAACACAAACCTATTCCTATAACTGTTGGAAGTATTGCTGCTAAAATTGTCCATTTTATGCTTCCAGTTTCTTTTTTTATAGTCAATAATGTTGTTGCACAAGGCCAATGCAGTAAGGTAAATATCAGCACATTTAATGCTGTTAGTGTGGTCCAGCCATTAGCCACTAGTATTTGACGAAGAGAATCTATGCTCTCAAACTCCACCATAGATCCTGTTGATAAATATGCCATAAGCAGTATAGGTACAACTATCTCATTTGCCGGTAATCCTAAAATAAAAGCTAATAATATAAATCCGTCTAATCCTATATATTGTGCAAATGGATTTAGGAAGTTTGCTACATGGCTTATTATACTCATATCACCTATATAAATGTTACCAAGTATCCAAATAGCAACTCCTGCTGGTGCAGCTATGGCTACTGCTCTTCCTAAAACAAATATTGTTCTATCTATTATTGAAGTATATAAAACACTTCCAAACTTCGGTTTTCTATAAGGTGGTAATTCTAATGTAAAACTTGAAGGAATCCCTTTAAGAAGAGTTTTAGATAATAAATATGATACCCCCAATGTTATAAAAATTCCTAAAATAACTATTAATGAAACCATAAGTGCAGGTATTATACTTGATTTATCATTTATTGTTGCAACTCCAAAAAATACAGTAGAAACAGCTATCAATGTGGGAAATCTACCATTACATGGTACTAAGTTATTGGTTAGAATAGCTATAAGTCTTTCCCTTGGAGAGTCTATAATTCTACAACCTATTACTCCAGCTGCATTACATCCTAACCCCATACACATAGACAAACATTGTTTTCCATGAGCACAAGCTTTTTTAAATACATGATCTAAATTAAATGCTACTCTAGGTAGATATCCAAAATCCTCTAACAATGTAAATAGAGGAAAAAATATTGCCATAGGCGGAAGCATAACAGAAATAACCCAGGCCATGGTTTTATATAGCCCTAAAATCAAAACTCCATGAAGCCACTCTGGTGCATTTAGTTTAATGAAAATATCGGTTAATACATCTTGAAATTTAAATAACATATCAGCTAACATTTGTGATGGGACATTAGCTCCTGCTATGGTTATCCATAAAACAACTGCTAACATGAGCATCATAAGTGGAATTCCAAATCTCTTTGAGGTTATAATGTCATCTATTTTCTTATCCCTATCAACCTTTTTATTCGATATTTTTACATAACTGTCCCTTAAAAGTTCTGCTTGTTTATAGTTTTTAGAAGTTATATCTTCTCGTATCTCTTTATTATTAATTGAATCGATCAAATCTTTGTTCTTTTCTATAATTTTCTTTATTTCATCATTTCCTAAATACTCTTCTACACCCTTTATTATAGATTCATCACCATCAATCAATCTTAATGATAACCATCTATAGTTTAAATCAATACTTAATTTCTCAACATCCTTTTGAATTATATCTATAACTTTTTCAATTTTAGGGTCATATTTTATATAATTATGCTTAACCGTCCCCATTTTTTTTGAATCTTTCTGCTTAACTGTCCCCAAATTTTTAAGCTTTTCAGCCACCTTTTTATCTATTTCTTCCTTTAAGTTATCCATTCCTATATTGTTTCTAGCAGAGGTTAAAACAACTGGAATTCCTAGATCTTTTTCTAAGCCTTTTCCATCTATAGTTATTCCTTTTCTTTCTGCTTCATCTATTAGATTTATACACAAAATCACATCGGAGGTTATCTCCATAACTTGAAAGGCTAGATTTAGATTTCTCTCTAAACTGGTTGCATCAACTACAACTATAGTTAGGTCAGGTTTTCCAAAACATATAAAATCTCTTGCTACAGCTTCCTCAACAGAGGTTGCAAATATAGAATAAGTTCCTGGAAGATCTACTAAAATATATTTTTTGTCTTTATATTGAAATTCACCTCTAGCATTAACTACCGTTTTTCCTGGCCAATTCCCAGTATGCTGATGTAACCCAGTTAAGGTATTAAATACAGTGCTTTTGCCAGTATTAGGATTACCAGCTAATGCAATTACATACTCTCCGTCATTTTTATCTATATTAAACATGTCTTTTAAAGCATCTTTTTTAACAGATTCATAAGTAAGCCCCATAATATTTACCTCCTTATGCAACTTCTATTAATAAAGATTCTTCTTGTCTAAGAGCAATCATGGTTTCTCTTACCTTAAAAACTGTAAGATTATTTTTAGGCCCTTTTCGAATAATTTCAATAACTGTCCCCTTAACAAAACCTAAAGCTAACATTCTTTCTCTCATTAATCCATCGCTTAATAAATTTTTGATCATAACTTTTTCTCCAACTTGAAAATCACATAATCGTTTCATAATCTTACTCCTATCGATTGTTTTATTACTTAGGTTAAACATCTTAACCTAAGCTAACTCTTACTTAATAACCATAGTATGTATTTTATCTAAAGTAGTGAATATATTTTATTAATGGAGAACTAATAATAAGGATGGTTTTAAATGCAGGAAAAATTTTTTACCTTCTCTCAATATATGAAAAATGACACTAACATAATTTCAGCTTCTGCTGAAGATTACATAGAGATGATTTATAGGCTTTCTCTAAAAAATGGTTTTACAAGGGTGAATGAACTTGCGATTTCATTAAATGTTCAACCACCTTCTGTAACTAAAATGGTAAAGAAATTATCTTCTCTTAATTTAATCAAATATGAAAAGTATGGAGTCATAATATTAGAAGAGGAAGGAAAGTATATTGGAAAGCTTCTTTTGAAGCGTCATAACACTATCGAAGATTTCTTAAAACTATTAGATATCAATGATAAAGTTTTAGAAGAAACAGAAAAAATGGAACATACTATAAGCAATGATGTACTTAGTGGAATATGTAAGCTTTTAGATTTCTTTGAATCAAATCCAAGTTTAAAGGAAAAGTTATCAAAACATATTAGAAGTGATATTGAAGAATAGCATCTTATTAATTTGGATAATATAACCTTATAAGCTACTGTTGTTGGAAGGAATGATATTATGAACACAGAAAACCCTATAGTATGTACAAAGTGTAATACTAAAGATTTTGTAATGAAACGTGAAGCTACTTACTTATACACCTATGATATAGATAATACGAATATCTTAAAATCACTTATGAATACTGAAGAAACGCCTTATACCTTTAATAATAGAGAGATGGTCGGAGAAGATGATTTTCTTATATGCAAAAATTGTGGTGAACGATACTCTTACTCTTTAGATAAAGTTAATTCAAAAATCAAACTAACAATTGTTCAAAGAGCAATTAGATCTGATCATCAAGATGTACCTGAATTTTTAGGATGATAGAACAGATGGGCCTAAGCTTAGGCCCATCTGCTTATTTATTAAACTATCTTGTTACTTTCTAGTTTTTCTTTTTTAGTTCTTTCAACAAATCGGCCCATGAAGAAGGCAATTATCCCCACTCCTATAGCTGTTTGTACACAAAATAATAAACTTTCAGTTTCCCCTGGAATTTCTCCACCTATCCATCTTTCCATAACAGGCGTCGCCCATGGTTCATATTCTTCCCCTGTGATTTCAGAAATAGCTTGGCTCCCAGCATCATCAGAGCCTCCAAATTCAGCACCTTTTAAAATAAATAGTGGTACAAGAACAATCAATATAGTAATAAGTAATAGTATGATAACTTTTTTCTTAGTTTTTGTCATTATTTCTCACTCCCCTTTAAAAAACCTATACCTTTTAACTCTGACTTTGCATATGTCTCAAGACCTATGATAATAATTACGCTTAAGATTCCCTCAATGATTGCAAGTGGAACTTGAGTAGGTGCAAACACTCCAAGGAACTTAACTGTCGATGCTAAAACACCACCACTTTCAGATGGGTATGCAATTGCAAGTTGAATACTTGTTACACAATAAGTAAATAAGTCTCCTAAAGCCGCTGCTAAAAAAATTGAGAAGTGTTTATTAACCTTTGATTTTTGAAGCAACTTATATATTCCATAAGCTAGGAATGGACCAGCGATAGCCATAGAAAAAGTATTAGCACCAAGAGTTGTTAAACCACCATGAGCAAGTAATATAGCTTGAAATAAAAGTACAATTATCCCAAGAATACTAACCATGCTTGGTCCAAATAAAATAGCACCAAGACCTGTGCCTGTCATATGAGAAGAACTTCCTGTTACTGATGGAATTTTTAAAGATGAAAGCACAAAAACAAAGGCTCCTGCCATTGCAATAAGCGTTATAGATCTTCTATTTTCTACTATGTTTTTTTTAAGTGAAATATATCCTAAAACTAAAAATGGAATACTTATAACTCCCCATAAAATACAGTACTTTGGTGAAAGGTATCCTTCCATTATATGCATAGCATTTGCTGCTGGCGTTATTCCAAAAATTATTGCAAAAGCTATTGCAATAATTATAAATTTCTTTTCCTTTTTATTCATATTATTTTCCCCCTTGATTTCTTAATCTAAAAAATTTTCTTTAATTCCTGAACTGTTTTAGGATAGAGATTTTCATTTTTTAACAACCCTCTTTCTAAAAGTAGTTCATGCATCTCTAACATAGTTGGCTTTTTAAGATTTGCCTTTTCTAAAACTTCTTGATCCTTAAATATCTCTATAGGTGTACCATCAGCTATGATTTTTCCATCAGAAAAAACAACAACTCTCTCTGCCCATCTATAAACAAAATCAACATCATGAGTAGATATCAGCATGGTCTTTCCTTCTAAGCTCAGCTTGTCTAAAACTTCCTCAAGCATTTTGGAGTTTACAGGGTCTAACGATGCTGTAGGTTCATCAAAAATTATGATTTCAGGTTTCATAGCGATTATATCTGCAATGCTTACTCTTTTCTTTTCTCCTCCACTTAAATAATGAGGAGGCCTATCTTGAAAATCTAATAGGTTCATGTACACTAGGGCCTGATGCACCCTATCTAGCACCTCTTGTTTTGAAAGTTTTAGGTTCATGGGTCCAAAGGAGACTTCTGATTTTACAGTAGATGCTATTATCTGATTATCAGGATCTTGAAAAACAATCCCTATATTTTTTCTTAGCTCTTTCATGTTTTTCTTGTTTATGATAGTACCTCTATATGTGATTTCTCCATCATCAGCCATAAATACCCCATTCATGTTTAAGAAAAAAGTTGATTTCCCAGAACCATTAGAGCCTACTACTGCTATTTTTTCTCCTTCATAAACCTCTAGATTTACTCCCTCTAAAGCAACTTTTCCATTTCCATAGGTGTAATGTAAATTATCTATTTTTAATATTACTTTCTTCATAAAAATCTCCTCTTATTTTGTAAAACTCCAAAGTCCAACTAAAAAAATTATAAACACAGATGCCCAAAACACTAGCTTTTTATCTAACTTTTTTTCTTCCTCTAAAAATATAAGTTCCCCCTCATAACACCTTGCTTCCATGGCATCATAATAAGCATTTGCTTTCTTGAAGGAAACAATCAGCATGTTGCTCCCAATCCTTCCAAAGGTATAATAAGAAGTTTTGATATCACAGTACCCAAGACGGGCCTCTGCTGAATTTTTCATTTTACTTGATACATCCATCAAAATGAAAATATATCTATAAATCATATTCATAAGTTCTATAATAAGTTTTGGAACATGAGCCTTTCTAAGTACATATATGATATCTGAAGATGGAGTCGAAAGTGACATCATTTGAAGAGCACTAATAGCTCCTAAAATCTTCAAAAGTAAAAATACCCCTTTTGTAAGCATCTCTTTTGAAGTAAACACATACCCAATACCTAAATAAAGGTTGTACTCTCCTATTGGATTTCTTGAAATATCCACACTTATGGTAAAAATACTTATTAAAATAAAAACAATAGGAATCATAAGTACCGATAGATAATCTCTTAAAGAAAGACCCCCTTTTATAATAGTAAGATAGGACATTCCCAAAATTACTGAAACAGATACGTATGGGTTATCTAATAAAATACACACAGCTATCACGGTCATTGAAAAAATCATCTTAAAGCTTGAATTCCAGTTTTTTATCTTTGAAGTATAAGCATAAAAATCAATTGAAATATTTTCTCCATGCTTATGCCTTATTCTTTTTTTATGCTCTTTTTTCTTTAAGATATTGTTTTTTTCCACCTAATGACTCCTTTGAATCTTATTTCATCTACTCTACAAGCCTTAACCCTATTCATAAATACTTAAATTCCCCCTTATCTATATACTAATAATATTGAATCTTTATACCCAAGCGCACACATTATTGCTGTAGAAGCTTTAATGTTCTTCTACAGCAATAATTTTAAAAGGATTTTAATGAAGTCTTTGCAAGACTTCTACAGTAATAATGTGCAAAATAAAAAGCCCCTCTAACTCAAAGTTAGAAGGACACAACAAAAAACTATACCTATATAAGTATATTAAGTACATATTTATTATGACTCCTCCATCGCTCGTAGAGACTTTAGTCAAAAATATAGGCAGGTCTTCTGACTCAAAGATCATAATTTAAGTACGTCTTCCCTAAAACTTAAGTGACATCTTGTACCTAAACTCCCTTAATACAGCTACGGGATAGCTCAGGATTTTCACCTGATTCCCTTTTAATCAATCGCGTTACTGATTAAACCTATATTTCATTATTAAATTTACTAATAGATTCCAATATTATCATGGTAAGAATACCATTATTATGCTGAAAAATCAATACTACATTTAAAATAGAGTTTGAATAAGTCTATCAGATGGTGATGGAATAACTTCAGCATTAACAAGTAAACCCTTCTGTTCCATCTCAGCTTTCCCTGCTTCTATCCCTACTTCCACTGCTCCTACATTACCTGTAAAAGTAAAATATGATTTTCCGCCAAGGCCTGTACCAAGCCTAAGTTCTATAGGTTCTAAGCTGGCAGACTTTAAGATTTTATCTGCTGCAACTACCATGTTAGCTATTGAAAAAGCTTCAATTACACCTAAAGCTTGAACTTTCTCTGGCATTGTTGCTCCAGTAATTGCAGGAAAAACTAAAGGACTTACATTTGGTATTATTATTGAATCAATCCAAAACTCATCTGCGGTTTTTTCTCCAACACTTACTGATTCCTTAACTGACTCCACATCTCCAGTAACTATTGCAATATATTTTCCTGGACATGTGGAACTTGCAGTAACTATCTCGACATCAGAAACCTTAACCATTTGATCTGAGGAAAAAATACCTCTTGATATACTTGTAAATTCAACTATTCCTATTGCGTTAGCCATATTAATTCCTCCTTATAGATATAAACTCATTTGTGATTTCTGTTATAGTTCCTGATATACTTGCATGAATAGGTGCACCTAAACTGCCTTCTGGTATACCTCCTATTAAATCTCCTTCTTCAACATGGGCCCCTACTGAAACAACTGAAGTAGCTGGAGCACCAACATGTTGACTTCTTAGTACATGTACCTCTTCAGGTTCAACAAAACCATCCATGAAAGGCGCAGGTCTATCAAAACTTTTTAATCCAAGTCTCGCAATAAGTCTTTTACTTGGTACCAATCTATATTGACGGGCCTTTCTTGGTTCAAACTTATCCTTGATGGGCCTATACTTAATCTTTTGCTCAAAAAGCTTTTCTTTAAAATATACATTAGAGGCCTTAGGATAAAGTCCTGCGGGGCAAGAAAATAACTCACATAAATTACATTGACAACATAGTTGAGCATTTTTTTGCCCTTCAACATTTTCAAAATTATAGGCCATAGCTCTCATCATCTTATGAGGTTGAGTATCATGTCCTAAAAGATAACGTGGACACATATCTGTACACATTCTGCATTGTTCACAAGAAGCTCTATTTACTCTTCTAGCTTGATTCATTTCTGTTGATTTTTTACGTATTAAGGAATGTTCTTTTTTAAGTATTACAAATCCCTTATTTTTCTTAGTTACATATCCATCTAGATTTTTCATAACTGGGCCCATCATAGGTCCACCATCAATTACTGCATAATCATCAAAATCTGTTACCCCACTAAGTTTTAATACATCCATTATCTTAGTACCAACTGGTACACAAGCTGTTACTGGACTTGGTACATCACCTGAGACAGTTATATATTTTCTAGTTACTGCTTTTCCAAGTGATGCATTATAAATGTTTAGTGAAGTTTCGCTATTTACAACCACACATCCTACTTGAATGGGAATTCCAGCCTCAGGAACAACTCGTCCTGTTAATTCATAAACTAAAACCTGTTCATCTCCAGCTGGATAGATATCTTGAAGTTCTTTAACCTCAATCTTTTCATTAAGGTTAAGTTCAATTATTCTATTTCTCAAAATAGAAATTACCTCTTTATGTTTTTCTTTTACTCCTATAATTCCTTTCTTTGCTGAAACTAATTCTCTTGCAGCTTCAAACCCCTTAATTATTTCATTAGGGTAGATTTTCATAAGCTGCTGATCCACCCTTAATAATGGTTCACATTCTGCTCCATTTAATAATATAAATTCTGCCTTACCAGATAGTTTTGCATGAGTGGGAAATCCTGCCCCTCCTGCACCAATAACTCCTGCATCTTTTACTTTATCTAAAAGATTCATAGTTTGCACTCCCCCCCTTAATTTTATAATGTCTAGTGTTGTTAATTAATTACCTTAATGAAGTCTCTGCAAGGCTTCTACGGTAATAAGACTAAAAGGATTTCTACAGTAATAATGTTAAACGGACTTTAATGAAATCCTTGCAGGATTTCTACAACAATAATACTAAAAGGATTCTAATGAAATCCTTACAGGATTTCTACAGCACTAAGGTGTATAACGTTTTCAAGTTGTCTGTTTAAGGGTATTGTAGCACAAATTTAAAGTTGACAGTTAGTAATATTAAGTACTCTTGAAGGTCTGTTTTTTACCTAAAAAAGTCTCTATGAAAATTTAAGTACTCCACCTATTCCTTTTTAAGACCTTGGTCGATTATTACTAAATTTCGTGCTTTTATTACATAATTTTAGCTTGTACGTATATACATGGTATAATATAGTAAAGATTATTTATATTAAAAGGAGGAGTTATTTATGTTTTCATTTAAAAAAGAAGATGTTTGGATTGGCTACTCTTTAAAGGATTTATCAAAAGTTATTAGAGTATTATTAGATAATAATATAGAATATACAAACAATAAAGTTAGTACCTTAAGAAATGATGAAAATACAAATTTAAGAAGATATGATGAAACCCAATATACTATAACTGTAAGTAAAAGAAATGCTAAGGAAGCTAAATATCTTATAAATAATGTTTTAAGTAAAGATGTCTAACTAGTGCTTTCTTTTAATTATCTATTATAAAATACATAAAAGGAGGCTTTCCTATGTCAACTATAAATGAGAGAAGCTTTGAAGGTTTCTCGAATGAAACTATAGATTTTTTAAAAAATCTAAAAGAAAATAATAATAAATTGTGGTTTGAGGAAAATAAAGAAAAATATATACATCATTTACTTACTCCAATGAAATACTTAGTTATGGATTTAAGCAGCTTTATCCTCTCTATTGACCCGTTACTGGAGGTAACTCCATCTTCTGGATACACAATCTCAAAAATTTACCGTGACACAAGATTTTCAAAGGATAAATCTCCTTATAAAATTAGGATGTGGATAACTTTTAAAAGAAGATCAAAAGAATGGTCCTCAAATCCAGCCTTCTTTTTTGAGTTGTCTCCTGATTCCTATAGATATGGAATGGGTTTTTTTCAAGCTAACCCAACTACTATGAAAATATTTAGAGAAAATATTGATACCTCCTTAGATAAATTCAAAAATGCAATCTCTTTTTACTCAAAACAAGATGTTTTTGTTGTTGAAGGAGATAAATATAAACGAATTTTAGACAAAGAAAAAACTGAAGATATAAATGAGTGGTACCAAAGAAAAAACTTATATTTAGTTTGTAATAAAGAAATAGACAACTTATTATTTTCAAAAGAACTTGTTGATAAATTAATCGCTGATTTTAGCTTAATAAAAGACTTTTATACTTATCTGAACCAGCTTAAAGATTAAATAAACCATATTTTTAAATAAAATCTAATAAAAAATAAATCCCCCTATTGTGTTTAGAAAACTCTATTGTTATAATATAATTACAAGCTGATATTACAATATAAGTTTTATCTACAAACTCTTATACATATGAAGTTATATACGCAGTTTTAATGTAGCAATTATCAAAATATAATTTATTTCAATATTCATATTAAGAATGCAAGTTTTCAGCTTGCAGGCAGAGTTTGTAAACGACTTCCCTAAAAATGTATATTATAGGAATAGGATTCTTTATGAAACCTATTCCTTTTTTTATATAAGTTTGTATTTTTGCTTTCTACTCCTTATGTTTGATGGTACAGTATAAGTTATTAACTTATGTTCTAACAACTTACAAATAGCTCTTTTTAGATTCCCACTCTTATCTCCATATCCTAGATAGTTTGATAGTTCTTTCTTTGATAAAGGTCCCTGATCCAAAAGTTCTAATATCTTCTCTTCTCTTTTGTTTAAAAGAATATTTCTTTGTTCCTTTTTATTTGATTGCACAACTTGTTTTTCTTTTTCATCCATAAAATGAGAATTTACATATAATTTGACCATGAAATATGATCTCTTCTCATCAGTTTCAAATATAGGTTCTTTTGAATTATTATTTTTCATTGCTTTCATGATTTTTGATAGACCTGTAGCTGTCCCCCTTGATAACTTAAGGTTTTTTAAACTTTCACCTATTCTCTTGTTTCTATATCTTCTAACTAAAACTTCGCCTTTATATATATCCTCTTTTTTTATAAACTTATCTGGTCCTGGATAATTTATAATAACAATTTTCTCCCTATCTATTTTTATTTCTGTAGGTGTAGCATTTAAATAGTCTCTATGATAAAAAGCATTTACAACAGCTTCTTTTATCGCCTCTAATGGATAGTTGTAAACTCTCCCCCCTTCTATATATTTTAACATTATCCGTAGGTTTCCATATATCTTAAAACCGCTCTTATATTCTCATGAATAGGCCCATCAAAAGTCTGTACTATGATCTCATCAGAAGTAAGTCCTACAATGTGTACCAACTGCAACTGACATCCTTGAATAAAGTTTTCTGGTTTCTCATTAAACATCAAAAGTCCTATGTTTTTAGGTTTTAGTTCATCATCAATCATATCTAGCTCTTTTAGTAACTTTTCTTTTGAAGTCTTTAGTCTTTCTTCAAATAATGGGCTTTCTATATCATAAAGATATTGTCGTATGAATCCCAATCTTAAATCCTCAATATTTCCTTTTGGATGTACCATGTCATCATAAGAAGTTACTTCAAACTCATTTATTTTTACCTTGTTGCTTTCATATTTTCTCATAGATCTCATCATCTCCTAATTAAAGTTCCATGTATTATATGTTAAGGTATTAATTTCGGTTAAAAAGACAAAAAACTCAGCTTCACTGAGTTTTTTATTTTTAATATTGATTGTATCAATCAAAATATCATACTATATGATTTTATTTATTAAATATGCATTTTGTTTCTGCACCAAAACACTTGGTACATGAAATACATTTTGCTGGTGTCTTATCACCACTTATCCAACGATTAACAAGCTCTGGTTCTCTTATGAAAGGTCTACTAAGAGAAACGTACTCAATTTTTGTTTCCTTAATAATATCTGTTAAGTTATCTATATCTCTATGACCTCCAACACATATAACTGGAATGTCAACTTCTTCTGCAATTTCTTCTGCATACTTTCTAAAATATGCTTCTGTTTCTGAAGTTACTCTTCTAATTGTTCCTTCATTAGCTCTAGATCCTGCTGTCCCCCCGCTAATTTCAACAGCACTTAACCCTGCTTTCACTAACACTTTACAGACATACTTACACTCTTCAAGATTTAGTCCTTGCTCCATAAAATCTTCACAATTTATTTTTGCTAGAATAGGATAATCAGGACCAACTGCTTCTCTAATACCGCTACAAATCTCCACAACCACTCTTGCCCTATTTTCTATATTTCCACCATATTCATCAGTTCTTCTATTAAAATAAGGAGTTAAAAAGCGGCTAAGTAAATATCCATGTGCTACATGTAATTGCACTCCATCAAAACCAGCTTTTTTTGCTCTTACTGCTCCATTAATAAAGCTTTCTTTCATAATTTCTATATCATCTTTAGTCATTTCTTTTATTCCAGGCATTGATGCTAAATCTTCAATTACAGTTGGTGCCCATAATGCACCTTCATTATTACTTCTGTTTTGGGCTCCATTACAAACAAGTTGCATAATAATATTAGCATTATGCTTATGCACAGCATCTGTAAGTTCTTGGTACTCTGATATAAAGGAATCATTATAAATTGCCATTTGTCCTGGAACAATTTTTTCTATATCTGTTACATTTGTTAACCCAGTTATAATGGTTCCAACGCCGCCTTTTGCAAGTTCTTCATAATGATTAACAAGCTTTTCTGTAACATGTCCTAAGCTATCAGCTCTACCATCATGGGTTGCTGAACGAACAAATCTGTTCTTCATATTCATTCCTGACAATTGTGTTAAATCAAATAATGTTTTCATAAAAATACTCTCCTCTTAATTAATTTTTAAACATTGCTAATAAATTATCTACTATATGATGTAACTTTTCTTTGCTCACTGAAGTTCTAGTATATACCCTAATTCCAAGCAGTGTGCTATGTAAAATTCCCGCTAAATCATCTGCATTAAAGTTTTTTGAAAATTCTCCTGTCTGTTGTCCTTTTCGAACAAGTTCCGCAAAAAGACTCTCTGTTCTTAAAAAAGACTCTTCTGTCTTTTCCTCAACCTCTCTATCTCTTAGCGCCAGTTCAGTAGTTGCATTTACAAGTAAACATCCTAATGATTTATCTTTTTCTCCTCCAATAGCATATTCAAAAATAGTTTCTATAGCTTTACTTGAAGTTTCAGCATTTAGCGTTTTTTCTTTTATCTTCTCTTGGATATATTCTTTATAGCAATCTATAGCTTTAAGATATAAGGTATGTTTATCACCAAAGGTATCATATAAACTTTTTCTATGTATTCCCATATGATCCACTAAGTCTCCCATAGATGTCTTCTCATAACCTTGCTCCCAAAATAATTCCATCGCTTTATGAAGAGCAACTTCTTCATCAAACTCTCTGCTTCTTCCCATTTTTACCTCCAATCATATACTTTCTTTATTTGAACTTATTTTTATAATTTAAAATTAAAGAATGACCGTTCTTTAATTTATATACTGAGTATATCAATAAGAGAATGAACGGTCAAGTATTTTTTTTGTTTAATTGAATTGTTAAAACCCCAATATAACAATCACTACAAATGATCTCGTTATATTGGGGTTTTATAATGTTTTTATTTCACTATGACTGTATAGTATTTACACAAAAACTCTCTCTAAAAATAGTCTAATATTTACATCACTCCAAGTATCTTGCTATAAAGAAAAAACTTAAATACTCCTATTCTCTCCTTAGAGTACTGTGGAAACTTATTATAAAAATCTATTATAAATTTTAATTCCTTCTCATCAACCGAAGTATTACTATACCTAGCCTTTATAAATATATAAGTTACGCTATTAAATTCTGATAAATTAGAGTTTTCTACTACTCTCATCGAATATTTTAGCGGAGTCTCTCCTTGTTCAAGCTTAAGTCCTTGAACAGAAAGAGCTTTTAAAAAATAATCATAAAGTTCTAATACTTGTTCTTCAGTAGTTAATTTTTTCAATTTATCCATATAATATCTTCGTTTAATTGGAGAAAAGCCTGCTATCCATAATACTGATATTAAAAATATAGCTAAGCCAACTTTTAAACCTAGGTTTTTAGGATCAGAGCTTTTATTAACTGTTTGAGTTTCCTCTTCCTTCTCTTCTCTTAAATTCTTGTTGGTACTTGAGGAGCTTTCATTACTCTCAGGTTGATTTTCTCTATTATCTACAGGATTATTTATAGGATTAGCAACAGCTTCTTGACTTAAATTTTGTGAAAATGCTGCTGTAGGTTCAAAAGGAATCCAACCTAACCCTTCAAAATAAACCTCAACCCAAGCATGTGCTCTATTATTTGTAACTTGATATGTTGTACCATAAGTTGGACTATTGGGAAGAACATATCCTTCAACATATCTCGCTGGAAGTCCTAAGGAACGAGTTAAAATAGTCATAGCCGAAGCAAAATATGTGCAATAGCCAACTTTTTTATCAAACAAAAAGTAATCTACAAAGTCGCTACCTTGAGGTACACTTCCAGGTTTTAAGGTGTATTTATAGTTTTCTGATAGATAACTTTCAATGGCTTTTACTTTATCATAATCATTTTTGGGCTTAGATGTTATTTCTAAAGCAAGTTCTTTTACTCTACTTGGTACACTAGCTGGAACTTCTAAATATTTCGAATACCTATCATTTGAAATCTCATCATACTTTTTAATATTCCATTGTGATGATGAACTTAAAGCATACTGACCACTCTTTTTAGTTCCACTTAAATAATCTCTATATAGTCCTCTGCTGCTTTTTGAACCTAGATAATCCAGTTGTTCTCTATTTTTATTGATGTCATAAAGATTCACCATATACTCAAATCGTCTATCAAATAAAATGTCACTAGATACTACTCCATAATTATCAACAAAAATCCTTGTATTTTTATCACCAAAATTTAACTCCTCTGTTTTTGATGGTACAAAAATCGTATTTGTTTGTAGATTTTCATAAGTGATTTTTATTGGTACCTTATCAAAGAGTTGATCTAAAAAAATAGGCCCATCAAGTATAAGTTTGCTTCCTTCTGATAGTTCAAGCAAATCCTCATTAAATGATAAAAGTGTATTCACTTCCCCTAGATTCGTAAGCTCTGAATCACTAGTTTCCCAGGAGTAGCCAGTATATGTATCTCTTACTGCACCCTTTAAATATATACCTCCCCTAGGGGACTCCACACTCATTACTAATGTATTATCAAGATCTGTATCTCCTCCTAGTTTTGAACCTTTAGGATTAAACCCTGTAGAACTTAAGTTAAAAGGTTTTGTGGTGTTTATATTTAGTTTCGTTCTAACATAGCTATGAGCTGATTTTATCTTTAAGTCCATCCACTTCCACTTTATATCTTCATTGCTTAAAGGAGGAATCATATAGGCAAATATAAAAATCACTAAGCATATTGGAACCGCTGAAAGTAAAAATGATGCTGGAACTTCACTAGAACTTCTTTTCTCTTTAGGAATACTTCTTATGTATATATGCTTAAAATAGGAAAGCAAAATCAGAAATACATAAAGATAAAAAGATGATTTAATAAAGAATTTATTAATCCACAGTATGGAAAATAAAGTTCCCCCCACAATTAATAGAAAATAGAAGTTAAACTTTCTAACTGTAAATATATATACTAACAGTGAAACAACAATAGCTATTCCAAAAAAGATGTATTTTTGATGTTCTATTGTAGGAGTTTCTTCTCCAGTTATATAACTTTCTATGATCTTAAAGGTTTGTTGATTTTTGATAAAATAAAGAAATAAACCTAATGAAATTAAGAAAAAAGCTAAAGCTGAAATTTTTTCATTTCTTTTATCTCTTAATATGATGGTGTATATGGAGGTAAATATAGAAACTACTATAAATACATATAATGAGTTATAACTTGACTTCATAACTGTAATCTGGATAATTGAGTGGATAAAGCTGAAGCTAAAGAATATACTCATTATTACATTTATAAAAGTATTCTTAAATTTTTTCATCTATTATATCCCCTCCATTTTCAAGCACAGTTTTTATATCACTTGTTATATTTATATAATATAAGCTTATTCCAATCTCCTTTAGCCCTTTTAGAATTCCGCTTATATCCTCATTTTCGCCTTCAATCTCTTTGGGAGATACATAAATTAATCCTATATTATTACTAGCCGTTTTTACCTTATATAAAACTTCATAAAGTGCATAATTTATATTTGAGGTTGCTATAAGTATGTTTTGCATATTTACATTTTCATCTACCATAAGGGAGATAATATCTTCAATATTTATATCTTGATTAAACTTAACTGTGGAAAAAAATCTATAAAGATTTTCAAAATCCATAGGGCTTCTGCATTCCAAATTAACTATCTTTTTGTCGTAATAAGAAAATTTAACTTCAGCACTAGTATCTATCAGATATTTTAAAACACCAATTGAAGCCTCAATTTGTTTATCTTCAATTAGGTTATTCGTTTCTTCTTTATAAGAGTTTTTCTTAAGGTCAAATATAAACAGTAGATTCTGAGCTTCAGTTCCTTCAAACTTCTTTACCATCATCTCATTCATCTTTGCTGTAAGCTTCCAATGTACCCTATTTAAGCTATCTCCATAATTATATTTATTTATTTCATCAACTACAGAAGTATCCTCATATATACCCTTATGACTTAAGGAATTGTAAGTGTGCATATCTTCCCTTACATAAAATCGTTCTATATTTATAAGTCTAGGATAAACCTTGACTTTAAGAGGTTTTTTAGCTTTATATTTTAATTTAAATATTCCAAGGAAGTCCCTCATTTCAATGCTCTTAACTCCTACTTGAAATTCTCCTCTATACTTATAAATATACTCAAGCTTAAATCTTCTTTTACTAAAAGGAGGGATGAACACATTTTTACTTGAAGCCTTTTGCGACTTGTTATTAGCGCTGTCATGTAATTCTATATTCACATATGGAAGAAGAAATAATCCATTGTTTATAACAGTTAAGATGTACCTTACCTTTTCCCCCTTTTCAACTGAGTTTCTCTCTAGTTCTTGTGAATATTTAAAACCAAAATATCCAAAAACAAGATTTGAAAATGATACTATAGGAAGGGTCAGTACTGTATATAAGAGCATATATGGAACCTTACCTCCATAATAGTATACAAACATCAGTACCATGAAAAGAATGAATATATATGAAACTCTATTTGCTTTCATCTATCTCACCAAAGGAACGCGTACACTTTGTACTATATCTTTAAGAATATCTTCTGGTCCAATTTTCTTAAGCTTTGCTCCTTGACTTAAAACTAATCTATGAGAAAGTACTGGTACCATCATTTTTATAATATCATCAGGAATCACATAATTTCTGCTATTATAGAAAGCCCACGCCTGTGCTGCTCTAAATAGAGAAATAGATCCTCTTATACTTGAACCTATAACTACATCAGGATGATTACGAGTTTTCTCAACTATAGCTACTATATAGTTTCTTAAGCTTTCATCTAAATGAATCTTTTTGATTTCTTCTTGAACCCAAATTATATCACTGCTATCTGCAACAAAACTAAGATTATTAAGTGGATTTTCATACTGAAGATTTGCAAGTATTCTACTTTCATCTTCATTTTTAGGATAACCTATTGATATCTTCATTAAAAATCTATCAAGTTGTGCCTCTGGAAGGGGATAAGTACCTAGATACTCTATTGGATTTTGAGTTGCAAGAACCATGAAAGGTTTAGGAACCTTATATGTTGTACCATCAACTGTTACTTGATTTTCTTCCATTACTTCAAGTAAACTTGCCTGAGTTTTAGGTGAAGTTCTATTTATTTCGTCTGCAAGTATTATTTGACTCATTATTGAACCATGACGATACTCAAACTCTCTAGTCTTTTGATTAAACATAGTAAATCCAGTTATATCTGATGGCAAAATATCAGGTGTAAATTGTATTCTCTTAAAACTTGCATTTATTGATTTTGCAAGAGCTGAAACAAGACTAGTTTTCCCAACTCCAGGGATATCCTCTATAAGAACATGTCCATTACACGCCAAAGAAATTACAACTAACTCAACAGTTTCTCTTTTTCCTATTATTACATTCTCAACATTATCAACAATTCTTTCTAGTATGTTCGCAATATCCTTCATTATTCACCTCGATTATCTAACTTTTCTGTAATTATATCCAATTTTCTTACATATTATAATTTTATCACATAATTCTACTTTTTTTCAGTTAATATATGTTATCATGTGGTGAAAAAGTGGTTACAGAATTTTTGAGTATTACTTAATATTTTATCATTTTATAAAAATGAATGTGTAAGTTTAATATTATTCCATCCAACATTTATATAAATATTATTTCAGTATATTTTCCCATATAAGTCATATATAATAAGGAAAACATTATTTTAATAAAATAGCTTATACACCACATCAGTTATAAATTTATAGGGGTGAATTATATGAGTGACAACAATAATAAAAATAATAACAATTACTATTTTCCTATTTTTGTCGGAATTGGACTTGTACTTGGAATATTATTTGACCAATTAGCACTTGGACTATGTCTCGGTATCGCAATTGGGCTTGCTTTAGACAATAAAAAGAATAAATAAAAAGGAGTTACTTGAACTCCCTTTAATCTTTCTTTTTAGTATAATACTCACTTATTAAATCCACATATCTTATAGCTTCTCTAAGTTTAGCTCCAGCAGCTATAAATTCCCCTGTTATAGTTATCAAAATTAAAATATGAAAAAGGCTGCTCCAATTATAGCGTATACAGCTAATAACTGAACTCCTTCAAGCCAGTTTGATTCTCCATCACTTGCTACTCTATTAGCTATAAGTACTGCAACTATAAGTGATATAAGCTCAAACTCATTAAAAACTATATCCATAGGAGTAAATAATAAGCTTAAGAATATAAGTACTGGAGTTACAAATAAAACTATCTGCAGGCTTGATCCTATAGCAATTTCAATAGCTACATCCATTTTGTTTTTTATTGCCATCACTATTGCAGTGCTGTGCTCTGCTGCATTTCCTATGATAGGAATAAGAATTATACCAACAAAGAAGGTACTTAATCCCAAAGCTTCTGTCATTGGTTCTACTGCGCTTACTAAAAATTCACTTTCCACAGCTATTAAAACTGTTGCAAATACTAAAACCAAAATAGATTTCTTTAAGGACCACTTAGCTTCTCCTTCTTCTTCATGTTCAACTGCATATACATCTTTATGAGTATAAAAATTAAAAAATAAACTCAATAAGTAAATAATAAACATTATTGCAGCAACTACAATACTCAATCCTTCATATTTACTATTTAAAAGTTCTGGGCTCACTGTATGAGTGAATATTGCCGGTATAGCAAGTCCAATTACTGCAAATAAAAGCATGCTTGAGGATACTTCTACTACCTTTTTGTTAAAGGTTTGAGTTTTATACTTTATTCCTCCTGCAAGGATGCTTGCTCCAAGCACCAAAAGTATATTTCCTATAACAGATCCTGCTATAGAGGCTTTAACTACATCAAACAGTCCTTGTTTTAGTGCAAAAAATGATATTATAAGTTCAGTAGCATTACCAAAGGTTGCATTTAAAAACCCTCCAAGCTTAGGACCTGTATACACTGATATTTCCTCAGTTGCCTCTCCCATTAATCCAGCTAAAGGTACAATTGCAAGTGCTGCAAGCAAAAACATTATTGTAGGTGAAAAGTGTAAAAACTCTCCCACTATGCTTATTGGAATAAAAATTAATAAGTATCTTAATATTTTCATAAGTCTTCACCAATATGTAGGGTGTACTAGATAATCCTAGTACATCTTAGATAATAACCTTTCTTTGTTTAAGTATTTTTATAATGATCACAGTTATAATTCCACCTGCTATTGCAGTTATAAATTGAGTAAATCCCATTGACACTGCAAGCTTTGCTAATATTTTCTCTGGTAAGTTTAATCCAAATACATATACAAGCTTTGTAGCTGATAAATATAAGAATATAAATTTAATAAATGCTCCTGCTAAAATCCCTATATAAAGACCAAAGTTTTTATCTTTTAACACCCCAAATACAACCACATATAAAATATTTCCTATCATTATAAAAGGTATAAAAGGCATCATTGGTGAGGCAAGTTGTCCAACAAGTAATGCCATTATAGGTGTTAAAGCTCCTGTTATTCCTCCCCATTTAGTTCCACAGATAAATGCTGTTAACAGAAGTACACTGTTTACTAAAGGTCCAACTAAAAATTGGTTTACTTCCGGAACATTTTTCCCTATAAACTGTACCACTATAGCTATTGCTAATAGTATTGCTGCTCTTACGATATTTTTTGTATTTTTATTTTCCACGACATTCCCTCCTTTTAATAAAATTATATACTTATATTATATTATTTTCCATATCAAACAATTAGAAGCCATCAGAATTTAATTCCTAATGGCTTCTTCAAAATATATTCTAAAGGTAGTTCCTTCTCCTACTTCACTTTCTACCTCTATTTTTGCAGAATGCATCTGTAGTATGTTTTTAACTACTGTAAGTCCAATCCCATTGCCTTCTGTTTTGTGCCTGCTTTTATCTCCTCTATAAAGCCTTTCAAATATAAAGGGCAAATCCTCCTTATTAATACCTACTCCATCATCCTTAATCTCAACTATACTTTTATTATTCTCCGAGTATAATATTATAGATATGTTACCTTTTTCTTTAGTGAACTTTATTGCATTTGATATTAAGTTTATAAAAACTTGCTTTAACTTATCAACATCAGCAGAAATACTAAAGTCATTTTTTGACTCTACAAAATAACTAAGTTGTATATTCTTTCTTTTTGAAATCATATAATAATCCTTGCATAAATCATCTAGTAGTTCTTCCAAATTTATTATTTCAAAGTTGTATCTTATACTTTCTGATTCAAATTCTTTTAGAGTATCTAAATTATTTAGAAGTTTTCCAAATCTTATAACCTCTTCATTTAGATAACTAAGTCTTTCATCTGTAACTGGAAAAACTCCGTCTATCATTGCTTCTAGATTATTTTGAAGTACATTTAACGGTGTTCTTATTTCATGGGACATATCAGAAATCAACTGTTTTCTAAGCTTATCTTGATTGCTAAGTTTTTGAGCTAATACATCAATACTGCTTTTTAACTCTTCTAATTCTTTGATATTAGTTTTCATGTTTGATGTACCTTCAAATTCCCCATTAGATAAATTTACAGACCTATCTATGACCTCTTTAATAGGAGATGTAAACTGTTTAGAGAAATACATACTTATCCCTATTATTAATATCATGGCTGATACTCCACTTAAAATGATACTCTTGTTTATAGATGATTTGAAGTTGATATCCTCTTCTGTTAATAATACAGATGAATATTGTCCTATATCTACATATCCAACTATTTGATTATCAACAACTATATCAAATTTTTTAGTTGAATATACTCCATTACTCTCCATCATCATAGAGTTAAACTTTATATCTTTAGGATCCATGCCCCATACAACATCCTTATTTTTATCATAAAGAGTGATGCAGTAGCTTCCCATATAAGCTTCATGAGCTAACTCTTTTCCCGAATTCTCACTCCACTTTCCATCCTTCTTATATACTTCCTGCATGTAATCAACTATTCTTTCGTACCGCTTATCTTGTATATCCTGCATGTATTTATTAAACTTGTTGTTTATAGTAAGATTAACAAACAGAATTATAAAAAGAATAGCTATAATAGAACATACGACAAACAGTATACTTAATCTTCTTCTAATTGATTGCACTAACTATCACCACCAAATTTATAACCTACCTTCATTACAGTTATTATATATTTAGGATTTTTGCTATCTTCCTCTATCTTCTTACGGAGATTTTTAATATGTACATCTATTGTTCTATCATATCCATCAAAATCCAAGCCAAAAACCTTATCTATAAGTTGTTCTCTTGATAGTACTTTTCCATTATTTTTTGCTAATACATATAAGATATCAAATTCATTTGGAGTAACTGAAACCTCTACTCCATTTATGAAAACACTTCTTTTATCATTGTTGATTATAAGCTTTCCATCATTAAAGGAAAGTATATCGTCCTTAACCTCAGCTCCTATTCTTCTAAATAAAGCATTTACTCTAGCTGTAAGTTCTCTAGGACTAAATGGTTTAACTAAATATTCATCTGCTCCCATATTTAATCCTTCTATCTTGTTTTCTAATGACCCTTTTGCAGTTAACATGAACAGATAGACCTCTGATTTATTATCAGAAAAACTTCTTATTTTCTCACAAACTTCTTCTCCACTGATATCTGGAAGCATCAAATCTAATATAACAAGTTTGAAATCTATTTTCTTGAACAGTTCAAGGCCCATCAGTCCTCTTGTTTCATGGTACACCTTATACCCCTCTTTTTCTAGATAGGCCTTAATTACCTCTCCAACCTTTTCTTCATCTTCTATTATCAATATGTTGTTCATGTTTCACCTCTAGTTTTATAGATTCTCTTAATTATATCAAGTTTTTTTAAAGATTATATGAAGAAAACAAAAAAGATGCTGCATGATATCACACAACATCTCTTATCTTATACAAACTTAGCCATCTTTATTATTCTTTCACCGAAGGTAATCTTATCATATATCTTTTTGTAATCTAACTTCTCATAGAATTTTGATACCTGTTCATTCTTAGCTAATAGCGAAACACCATTATACTCTTCCTTCTTAGCGGTTTGTTCAGCATATTTCATAAGAGCTTTACCTATTCCTAAACCTCTTGCTCTAGATGAAGTTGCAATATTAGATACATATAAATCACCTTTTTTACATTCACGAAATCTTATATAATTAACTCTTTTCATTAAAAAATAGAGCTTATCTCTTAATCCTTCAACCCAATTAATAACTCTAAAATCAGTTCTAATTGTTAGTTTATCTAAATCTTCATAGGGTATCATAACTATTGCACCTAAAACTTCATCATTAAAAGCAGCTACAGTTATATTTTCTTTACTATACCTTGAATCTTCTTCTCTGATTAGTTCTTCTAAGTTTTCTAATGTTTCCTCAGGAGTTTCTCCCCCTCAAACGTATTTAGGATCTGGCTCAGTATTGTAAATAAGCGTCGCTATTTTACTAATATCCTTATCTTGTGCCTCTCTAATAATAATATCTTTCATAATAAAACCTCACTTTTTAATCATCTTACTTATATTATAGTAAAGAAGGTCCTATTATTAAATTCACTTATATGCTCACATATTAGTACTAAAGCGATGAATTCTACCTCTTCATAAACTTACCAAACCTACAAAAGTACTTTTAATTACTCATATCTTTCCTTCATTGTACTTACTAAGCTTTTCATTAAGCTGTTTTGCTTGGATATTTCCATTGATATTCATCATCACATATACTAGTACCTTTACAATACCTATCACTAAAACATAAAGTATCATGAGCCTTCTATCAATATTACTGTTAGTAGTAAATAAGAATAACCATATTATAACCATACTATATGCAAGAAAAGAGAATACAGAAAAATTAATAAGCTGGGCCTTTTTCTTGAAATCATATTTGTTTATAAGTGCATACTTATAAAAGGTATATGCACATGATAGCAATATAGCCTGTAAAAGGAATGATGTTTCAATCATATCTCTAGAATAAAGACTTGAAAATAAAACAATAGCACCAGTTAGTAAACCACAAGTTGTAAAAATATCTTTAGTTACATCTTTAATATATCTATTTAAATTCATAATAAATCCTCCTCATAATCCTAATTTTTTTCTTAATACAGGAACATATTGTCTAGAAATAACCACCTTTTCTCCATTTTGAAGTGACGCTTCAAATTTTCCATAAAAAACAGGACTTATAGACGCTATTTTTGTAATGTTCAAAATTGTTGATTTTGTAGCTCTAAAAAAATCTCCATTTTTATATTCTGCCTCTATCTCATAAAGCTTTAACCTAGATTCAAAAACCTTGTCCTTACAATAAATAAAAACCTTATTATCCACTGACTCAAAATAAAACACATCTTTAGGATTGATAACATGCAATTGTGAATCTATAACTCCAATAAGTTTTTTATTAGATGATTTGATGGAATAAATAAGTTGTAATAATGATTCATCTGGCTCATTACATCTTATTATTATCTCTGGTTCACATTCATCTGGAATATTCTCAATAGTAATCTTCATTTCACTCCCCCTTGTCCTTCTCATTACATCTATAGTATATGCCAGTAAATTACTCCACTCAATATGATCTATTGTAAGTTGTAATATATGAATGGTAAGTTGCAATATTTAATATTTAACTGCAAAAGAGGCCCATCAAACAACCTTATTGTTTGATGGGCCTCTTGATATCTGTTATCAGTTATATCATTCTAAATCTGCACCTTGAGTTTCTATCACTTTCTTGTACCAGTAGAAGCTATCCTTTTTACTTCTTTCTAGTGTTCCATTTCCCTTATCATCACGATCTACATAAACAAAACCATAACGTTTTTTCATTTCTCCTGTACCTGCTGATATCAAATCAATACATCCCCACATTGTATAACCCATTAATTCAACACCATCAATATTAATTGCATCTCTCATGGATTTGATGTTTTTGCGTAAATAGTCTATACGATAAGTATCATGAATGCTTCCATCTTCCTCTTTTTTATCATCCCATCCAATACCATTTTCTACAATCCACAATGGCTTATGGTAACGATCATATAAAGTATTTAATGCAATTCTTAAACATGCTGGATCAATGGACCATCCCCAAGCATTAGTTTCTAAATATGGATTTTTTATTCCCATAACAAGATTTCCACCGCTTTTATCAACATCATCGTGAGTTGTAAAGGTACTAGATCCGTAACAAGAAAAACTTAAGAAGTCAGCAGTGTATTTTTCTATTAGTTCAAAATCCTCTTTTTCTGTCTCTAATACAATTCCTTCTCTTTCATATTTCTTTAGTCTATAAGCTGGATAATGTCCCCCTGTTTGTACATCAGAATAGAACAAACCGGTTTGGGCCATTTCCATAGCCATCAATTGATCTTCTGGATCACAGGTATATGCATATATAGGTTGATATGCAAGCATCTGCCCTACTTTTATTTCATCATTTATTTCATGAGCTGCTTTTACTGCTTTTGCACTTGCTACAAACTGATTGTGTGCTGCTTGTGCTTTATTTTGCGGCGTTGGATTAGTTACTCCCCCTGCAACAAAAGGAGCAAATTCCATACAATTTATTTCATTAAAGGTTAACCAGTACTTTACTTTCCCCTCATAATGCTTAAAAACTGTTTTTGCATAGGTTTCAAAGAAATCTATACATTTTCTATTTGACCAACCACCATATTCAATTGCTAAATGAATTGGTGTTTCATAATGGGATAATGTTACTAATGGTTCTATACCGTATTTTTTGCATTCATCAAAAACATTATCATAAAATTTCAACCCCTCATGATTAGGCTCTTTATCATCTCCATTTGGAAATATACGAGCCCAATTCATACTTAATCTGAATGTTTTAAACCCCATTTCTCCCATATATGCAATGTCTTCCTTATAATAATGATAGAAATCTGTTGCAACATGACTTGGATAATATTCTCCATTAATAACTACTGGAATACAATCTTCTGGTAATTTTACATTTGGTCCAAACCCAAATACATCTCCAGTTTCACCTGTTTTCACATTTTTATAAGTCAATCTACGAGGAACAGTATGAGAACCAGCTGTCATAACATCTGATGTATTTATTCCTTTTCCTCCTTCATTCCATCCGCCTTCATATTGATTGGCAGCTGTTGCACCACCCCATAAAAACTCTTTAGGAAAATTCATATTTCTCACCCCATCTTTTATTTTAAAAGTTCCATTTATCTTATGGCAGCTTCATATTTCACATCGTAACGTTTCCATTTTCTTCAGCAAAAGCAGCTACCTCTTTAGCAATTAATTGCTTCTCATAAATCTTAAAGAATGGATACCAAATAATTGCTGAAGGAATTAACATTAAATAATCCCAAATTGCATTTTGCCATCTCAATGTAGATAAATATGCACCAAATCCCATTGGAAGCAATGCTGAAATAGTTATCCACGCAGGTTGTAGGAACCCAACTTTGTATCCTATATATGTGCATATCATTACTATAGGAATATTTAATACATAAGGAATACAAAGAACAGGATTGTACATTATTGGCATACCAAATGTAAGAGGTTCATTGATTCCAAACCATCCCGGAACAGCAGAAATTTTTGCTACAGCACTGATTTGTTTAGATTTAGAACGTAATCCAAATAGTGCAAGAGGTAGTGTATTACCTGTACCACCACATACAGCGAGGGCACCAAACAATGCTACTGGATAGAAAACTAATGGTTGACCAGCTGCATGTGCTGCTCCATTTGAAACTGCTGCTTGTATACCTAACGGCATTATAATTGGAATCAAAATCATAGTACCATGAATACCGAAACACCATAAAAGTGCAGCAAATATACATAGTATAAACATACCTGGCACTGATGTTAAGGCATTTAATGGCGCACCTAATAATGCCATAAAACCTGAACAAACACTATAAACACCTGCTGTTCCTACTGATACAGCTACTGAAATAATTAAGAAAATAATAGCACTAAATAATAAAGGTAAAATTGAAGCAAATCCGTTTTGTAGGAAAGGTGGTACAACATCTGGCATTTTTATACGAATGTTCTTATCAGCACAGAATTTTTCAATTTGTACAGATATAAATACAACTATAAATCCAATAAACATACCTTGAGCACCAAGATAAGTCATATCGATACTTGTTATTCCTGCCTCAGATTTAATTAATGCACCTGAAACTAATAAGAAGCATATTAATGCATCAACAGCATTCATAATTGGCGACTTCATTTTTAAATTTTTTGCGTAGTTATATGCAAATAAAACAACAACCCATAAGGATAGAGAGTTCATTGAAAATTGATAAGGCAAATAGATTATTTGATATATTTTACTATCTGAAGTAAATAGATTTAATAAAGTTTCACTACCAACCGAGCAAATAATCTGTGATATAGCTCCAACCATAATAACTCCCATTAGGGACATCATTGCTGCTTGTAGGGCAGATAAAAATTTATTACTACCTAATGCTTGACCGAAATTTTGAAGTTTTATCATGAACTTACTTTCAAACAACTTTTCCATCTTACTTCTCCTTATTTTAATTATTTTTCAGAATATAATTTTTTAGCTAATTTCATAATATTAGGACAATTTGCAATAGCATAATCAAAAGATTCAATTTGAGCACAAGGAAGTCCAGTATTTTCTTTTACTTCTTTTAGACGATAGGATACTTGTGGTCCCATCATTACAATATCATATTGAGTATAAACATCTTGATAATCAGCTAATCCTACAGCTTTAATTTCTAGTTCCTCTCCAGCTTCTTTCCAATAGCTCTCCATCTTTTTCATCAAAATACTAGTTGACATTCCCCCAGCACACACTAATAAAATTTTCATATTCCTATTCCTCCTTTTTTATTTATTTTTATAAAGTAAAATGATTTCTTTAATCAATTCAACTGCAAGCATACTTGTCATTAAATGATCTTGAGAATGAATAAGTAATACATCAATCTCTTGTTTATCTCCATTAGCTTCTTTAAACAGCAATTCTGTTTGTGCTTTATGTGCAAGGTTTGCTGAAATTTCTGACTTAACTAAAAGTTCCTCAGCTTCTTCATAATTCCCTTCTTTAGCCTCTTGCAGTGCCTTGAATGCAAATGATCGTGCATCACCTGAGTTTGCAATAATAGTCATGGATGTTAAATCGTTTACTTCACTCATGTAATAGTCCTCCTTTTTCAATTGATTTACTTCTTTAAGCTAACTTTAGTTTAGTGTATAAAATACCGTTTGTCAAAAATTACCACAAGATTAAAAATGAGGTTTTTAAACCTGTGTATTAAGTATATTTAATAAAAATACACTTAATATTCCTAAGAAACTGTGTTTTTCTATCACTATTTAAGCTAGTGTATTATTTTATCTTAAGATTTTACTTTAGTGTATAATCCATTTCTTCGATAGTATTTCTTTTGAATTTTTTTACTTTTATAAAAATTTCTTCCAATATTTGTGTTATAATGTATCTATGAAATTAACTAGAGTTTTAAAAATAACTGAAAAAGAGTTTTATGATTTTCTTGAAAAGGATCTCTTATCTAATATTTATCAATGCACAAACAATAAACTAAGCGTAAAAGATATCAAGAAAGGATTGAGGTATACAAAAAATGCTGAGGATACGCTTACTCGCATTGAGATTTCTATTTTAGATTATAAAAGAGATGAATTTTACAAGTCACAAATCAAATCATTTGCTGACACAATTATAATTTCTTTTGAAACTGAGGTGTTAGATGAAGGGTTAAAGATTATATTTAATCAGTATATTGAAAGTTTCGAAGAAGGAAAACATAATAAATTAATGAAACTATTTAGTGAAGCCGTTTACTACGGAAGGATGACTGACAAGCTATACGATATTCAAAAAAATATTATAAAAAATAGAGAAGATATTTTAGAACCTGTTCCCTCTAAATAAACATAAAATAACATGCCTTCTAGCAAGGAGGCATGTTATTTTATAGCTTTTTTAAAATCATAATAATAGTCGCAATCTCATTATCATCTATTATAACCTTGAAGTTTTTTTCTAAAGTTTTAAGAATTCTAATAATAGCTTGATAATCTTCTTCAAATAATAAAATGATTTTGTTTTTATCTGGATTATCACTAACTTTTTTACCTTCTAATAGTCTTTCTAACAAGCAGGCTAAATGCATAAACAATCCTACTCTTTGATTTTCAGTTAATGAGTAATACATATTAAGTTCATCTATAACACTTGGTAAAATGGTTTTTATCTTAGGTATTGATGTATATCTAAACTGCTCTTCTAAATAGTTATATACATCCTTATAATTAATTGAGGATGTATTTAATGGTTCAAACATAAGTACACGATCTAAATTCTCCTTTGAGGTCTCAAAAATCTTTTTAATAGAAATGAATGGGATTCCTAATAATTTAGGATCATAAGTTCCAACAAAACTGTGGATTCTATATGTTTTCTTAAGTATTAGAATTTCTTTTAGAAGCTCATCTCTTTCCGATATGGAAAGTGCTATAGTCTTCATCCCAAGCTTTGAATACTGATCTATATATAGCTTTAATTGCATAGCTCCTCCTTCCCCTGTATGGCAAAGAGTAATTATAATACTGTTATGCTTTTCTTCATTTCTCTGCATATTATTAAGTTCTAGGTTAGCCATATGATAGACATAGTCTATGTCACTTTCCATGGAGCACTTTCTGGCAACATCTATTCCAATTAATGTTACTGGTATATTTATATATCTAATTTTAATATCTGTTTCTTCCGCAATAGTTTCCAGCATTGTTTTTATAGATCCCATATCATATATTACAATTACACCTTTTCCACAATCAATTTTCTCAATTAAAGCTTTGATTTCTTCCATAGCTTGCTTACTTCCAATATCTAAAGCTAAATCATAACTATACGAATTATTGCAATGAGTCAAACTATTGGTAATATCTTTTAACGAGGAGGCTGTACCACTTCCATGCATAATATAAAGAAGAACAGGATGACCTTCATCACTATTTTCATCTGATTCAATTAGAAACATGGAAATCAACACAATTTCATGGATAGGTAACTCTAAGTTTAACTTTTCTTTCAAAACTCCTGCAAACTGTACACTAGCTGCATACTCTTGGGGATAATCTTCAATAAATTTAATAACTTGATCATTGTCTACCCTTTTATGACTAAAGTTTAATGTGAGTAAAGAATTTATATGTAAACAAAGACCATAAAACACGTTTGATTTTAAGTTTATTCCAAGTTCCTTTTTCGTGATATTTAAAAATCTGGTTACAATATCAATTACTTTTTGATCCACTATTTTAGAAAGCTGCTCTAAATTACTCAAATCATCAAATACATTGTAGTAATGATATTTTTTAAATAAGTTTCGAATATGATTATTCATGACATTTTCAATACTACTATCATTAATTCCTAAATTAGATAATTCATCATATTGTTTCTTAATTTCAGAGTACATATCTACTTCAATATTAGAATTATAATATCCATCATTTGTTATGCTTTTATCATAAATTATAGATTCCCTATTTCCTATGAGTAAATCTATCTCAGTATTAAAGCTCTTCAGTTGCAATAAACTCTTTCTAATTTGCCCCTTAAAATCATTAACGCATACACAAATGTTTTGCTTTGATTCATTAACTACACGTACATAAGCATTAGCACATGCAGCTTTAATATCAAACTCTAAACCTTTAACATTATAAGTGAAATCTGATAATAATAAGGCTTTAATAGATTCTACACTGACTTCAATTGAACGTTCTGAATTAGATGCTTCAACTTGAAAAAAGTGATTAATGAGTTCAAATCTTTCTTTCAACGGACGTTGCTTTAATTCTGGTAATTCTATGCTAACAGGAATCATACGATTTATCTGTAGCCCACTTTGTGGGGAACATGCTAAGGCTAAAAATAAGTCATTACAGTCTATAAACTTAGATTTATCTTCTGAATAAATCTTACCAGTATCTAAAAAAGTAAAGAGCCTACTTTGCTGCTTAGCATCTAACAAATCAACATTGTCTATGAATAACATTCCACCTTGCGCTTTTACAAAACAACTATTAGCTAAATCATCTTTAGCTCCAAAAAGCTCATCACTTAACACAGAAACATTTTTAGAGTAATGTCTGCAGTTAATCTTCATATATGATGAACCTTTAGATAAAATACCCATTTCTTTAGCAAACTCAAACATCAAAGAAGCAAAATATGTTGTCCCACATCCAGTTTTAGAAGAAAGTAAAACATTTAAGCTAGAACGTGGATATAAAATTGCTGCTTTTGCTAGTTGAACTGCATTTCTTAAACTCCCATTGTATCCTACTAGTTCACTAAAACAAGATTTATCTGAACTTTGATTTAATTGTTTTGGAAGATTGTAATAAACTGGTCTTGTTGTTGTTTTAATAAGCTTACCTTCTTTTACCAACTCATTTAATGAAGCACTTACATTAGATCGTTGCATTCCTAATGCACTCGCTATCTCCTTTGTTTGCAATCCATCTATATTTTTGCTATAAATCTCTTGTTGAATAAACTCATAAACATTTTCTTTTACACTTTTCACGTTATTATATTCCTTTCTTCCATAGTTCCCCCATATTATTTACACTTTCATTATAAAGTTCATGGTAATAAATTACAATTGTGTTTTTCATATTTCTTTCTGAAATATGAAGTTTCTGTATCCCAAATAAATATTAAAAAGGCCCATCAAACAACTTCTTATTTGATGGGCCTCATGTTAACTACTATCAACTATGCTATTGTTTTTCTTCTTCTCTTTTCTCTAACTAATACAACTGTTCCAAGGACTGCTATAATTGCTCCTAATCCTCCCAAAGTATCTAAATCTATTAATGAACCTGTTTTTGGAAGATTTCCTCCTGATGTTTCTCCACCATTATTTCCTGGAGTTTGTGGTTCTTCATTTCCACCTGATATTGGAGGTTGTCCAGCTATTGCATATTCTACTTTAGTAACTGATAATTCTTTACCCTTAGCTTTTAGTTCTTTTAAGCTTTCAACTAGGGCTTCTCTTATTGGAATTCCTGTATCTAATACATTCTTAGCACCAGTAAAGTCATAACCGTCTCCGCCAGTTGCCATAAAGTCATTAGTAACTACAGTATAGTACTTATCCATATCAACCTTAGTTCCGTCCATTAGGTACATTCCTAATATTCTGCTTCCTAAAGGTTTATTTATATCATAATATACCTTTACTCCTGTGAATTGTCCCCATCCTATGGATTCATTTCCTATAGCATTTTCTAAAACTCTTTTTAAATCTGAACCTTTAAGTTCCATTTTTACTAAGGTGTTATCAAATGGCATCAACTCATACATTTTACCCATAGTGATATTACCTTTTTCGATTAATGGTATTCTAAGTCCACCACCATTTGTTATAGCTATTTGAGTATCAGCTTTTGCTTTCATAACATCTGATGTCCATTGTCCTATTAGTGAAACTCCTGGAGCATTTTTATCATGAGTTAGATCCTTATCTGTGCTACCAACAACTTCATCAAGTATAGGTTTTAATTCTTCATTATATTTATCAACAATCCCCTTAACTGTACCATCAACTGCTAAAGTACCTACTCTTGTATAAAGATCGTCTCTAGATGGTGTTACCCCTAAAATCTTGTTGCTTGAATCTAAGTTTATAGTTAATCTCGCAAGTGATCTTCCATTATAATAACCTTCAACTATCGGAATGTTATTAACTGTTCCACTTACTTGTAAATGTGTATGTGCAGCAATTATTCCATCTATTCCAACTGCACCTTTAGCTAAATCTGCTGCTTCCCCAGTAATAACTCCAGTTTTTGAATCTTGAGCTGCTCCAAGATGAGTTAAAGCTATTACTACATCAACTTTACCTTCTGGAACTTCACCGCTTTTTAGCTTAGCAGCCCATTCATTACCAGCTTTAACTGGATCTCTAAACTCTAAATTTTTAACATTTTCAGGTTTTGTTTTGTATGCTGTTTCTGGTGTAGTAAGTCCAATAAGACCAACCTTTACTCCATCTTTTTCTATTACCTTATAAGGTTTTGCCCAAGTTACAGGTTTTCCTGTAGCTTTGTCATATATATTAGATGCTAAGAAATCAAATTCTCCATCTTTTGCCCATTGATTTATATAATCTAGCCCCCAATCAAATTCATGGTTTCCTACTGATGATGCCTCAATTCCTATAGCCTTAAGCATATCTGATACTGGCTTACCATATTTAAGATTTGACATAGCACTTCCTTGGTAAATATCCCCTCCAGCAACAACTATTGTGTTAGGATTTGATTTTCTTACATCATTTATAGCTTGAGCTAATTTAGCTGCTCCAATGTTTTTTCCCTCTTCTTTAAGTGAACCATGGAAATCATTAAAGGATACCACGTCAATATTTTTATATCCTAATCCTTTTAAATCACTAAAGTTTATAGATTTAACATTTGGAGTTCTACCATCTTCTGAAGTTGGTAATTTTAATGTACCATCATTTATTAACTTAACTGCTGTCGCTCTTTGTACAGAGTCCCAATTGTTGCCTATTATCTTCCAGTTATTATCTACTTCTGGAGTAATAGTTCCACCTTTCACGTCTTTAATGTATTGTCCTATTAAATCTCTTACTCCAACTCCACCTTGTACATCGCTTTCTATAAGCTTTGGAAGTTCTTCTCCTTGTTTATATACTTCTCCAGCTTTTAGAAGATGTGAGTTAGCTCTATAATTATTTACTGCAATAATAAAACTTTCATCATCTTTAACAGCTTTTCCTGTATCTGCCCAAGTTAGATTTTTAATTCTGCTTCCTTCTGGCTGAGATATATCAACATCATATTTAACTCCGCTAAACATATCATAGTTATATGCTCTTACATTTGGATTAAAGGATATTGTTAAATCTCCTTGTTTAAATTGGTTATAGTATTTTGCTGACCATTCCATGTAAGCTTTAAGTTGTTTTCCATTCATTTGAAGTTTATATAAAGTATTATCATATGGATAGATTAATGCTGATCCTGATTTTTGAATGTTTCCTTCTTTGATGTTTGCATTAGCATTAAACATTGCAGAAGAAGCTACTTTTGCACCAGTGTAATTCATTTGAACATTATTTATAAGGTCAATCATAGCTGTATCTTGAACTTGAGCGCTAGGAATTCCACTTATCTCATTTGATGGTACTAAGTCTCCACCTTTAAGTGTTCCTATAACTGTTTCTGCATCTGCTTTCGCTCTTTCATGGTACGGCATAAACTTAGAAGATAAATCTGTATCTGCTTCATAGTTTATAGCTTTTGTAGTTTGATCTTGAACCCATACAAGTTTAGATGTAACATCTTTTGTTTTATCTTCAACTACATATTTATTATCTTTTTTAACAAGTTTTATATTCATTTGAGCTAAAGTTGCTGCTCCATTTTTGTTTTCAGTAGTTAAAATATTATTATGGAATGTTTGATTCATTGCCTTGTGTTCATGTGCTGCAACTATTGCAGTTAAATCAGGGCACGCATTTGCTAAATCTATAGCTCCTGACCCTTGTTCATCATATTCATTACTTTCTGACATATGAACTACCGCAATTATTACATCAGCTTTTTCTTTAAGTTCTGGTATTAATTTTTTTGCTTCATCAACAGGATTTGTTACTACATAATCTTTTAAATTAGCAGCATCCCATCTTACAATATTAGGAGTAACCATTCCTAATATGGCCACTTTAACTGTATCACCATCTAGTCCTGGTCTTACAACAATTTTGTAAGGTTCTGCAAGTCTTGTTACACCATCTTTTTCGTATACATTTGCACATAAAGCTGTTGTCTTTGAATTTAATTCAGAAGTAATCTTTTTAAGAGTAGGAACTCCATAATTAAATTCATGATTACCATAACTCCAAGTATCATATCCCATTTCATTCATTCCAAGAATCATTGGATGAATAGGATCATTTAAGAATAATTGTGATGAGTTACCTTGTATAGTATCTCCAGCATCAACTAAAATGGAATTAGGATTATTGCTTCTAAGCCCTTTAAGTATAGTCTGAAGTTGCGCCATACTTCCTGTCTTATCCTCTTTGTTAGTTGCATAATCCCATGTGAAAAATTTTCCATGTAAATCACTTGTAGCTAATAATTCTACATTTATGGAATCGCTACCAGTTTCCGCAAATGCCTTAAGTGTCGGTGTTGCTAAGTTAAAACCAATAAACAAAGCAACCAGTGAAGAAATAAGCTTTTTTGATTTAAAAAATTTAAACAAAATGTTTCCCCCTTCTTTTTTAGACTCTCAAGTATAGTTTAATTCAGTTTAAAGAAAAATGTTGTTAATATTATGTTAATTTTTAACACATTTGTAATCTTAATGTTAAATGTATTTTCTATATTTTATGTAAAGTTAAAAGATGCTGCAAACCAATTAAATATAAGTTTACAACATCTTTCCCTAAAGTTTGTTTAATTATTTTCTTTTTAATATTTCTTTTGCAATTTCATCTTTAACATCAGTCATGAACTTAATTCCAGTCTCTTTTTCCGTTTCTCTATTAGCCGAGAATATATCATCTCTTGAAATATCACTTACATTGAACTTTCTTACACCTGCCATAAGCTGTTGCAATCCTGCTGAAAGTTTATCTGCTAAAGTCCATACAGCTATAGCTCCAAGTGGAATATTTCTCATTTCCTCTTCCCCTATTTTTTTCTTTACATCGTAGTAACCTGCGAATATTTTTTCAGGAGTACCTCCAAATTCATCTAAAATATGTTTAGGCATCGAATTCCAATTACCATTTATCTCATCTTTTCTATCTGGATATAAAACACCCTCTATATTTGCTCCTAGGAAGGCTGGTATCATTAATCCTCTTCCCATACAAACTAATTTAGTAAATGGAGCACCTAATGCTAATGCTTTAAATATTTGATCTTCCTTAGCAAGTCCACCTGCAAATGCCATATCTACTACATCATAACCCAAATCTTCTAATATCTTTCCATATTCATATGCTTTGGCATGAAGATTTATTGATGGTACACCCCATGACTCCATCATGTTCCATGGACTCATTCCAGTGCCTCCTCCAGAACCATCAATTGTAAGTAAGTCAAGTTTAGCCTCTGTTGCAAACTTTATAGCCATAGCCAATGCTTCCATTCCATAAGAACCCGTCTTTAAAGTAATCCTCTTATAACCTAAACTTCTTAAGCCATCTATAGCCTTCATAAACCCTTCTCTTACTTCATCAACACTATTTAAGTCTGTGTATCCTAGCCTACTGTGTCTTGCAAAAGCTTTTATAGCACCAGCTTTAAAAGCCTCTTGAACTTCTTTTATACTTGGGTCAGGATCTACTATATATCCTCTATCTTTTAAGAACAACGCATATTCTAGGGAATTAACCTGTATTTCTCCACCTATATTTTTTGCACCTTGTCCCCATTTTAATTCTATAATTACATTATCTCCATATTTATTTATTACGTATTCCGCTACACCATTTCTAGTATCTTCAACATTCATTTGAATGATTATAGCACCATATCCATCATAATATTTTAAATATTCTTCAATTCTTCTATCTAATTCTGGAGCCTTAACTATCTTTCCATTTTCTATAACTGCATCTTTATCTATTCCTACCACATTTTCTCCAACTACTATAGGAAAACCAACTAAAGCTGCTCCAACAGCAAAAGATCTCCAATATTTTTGTGCAATAAATGTTGACCCTAATGCCCCTGTCATAATAGGAATTCTTGATTTTGTTTTATGTGTTTTTCCAAACTCAGTTTCTAAACTAACGTTAGGGAATATACAATCATCTGCATTATTAGTCAGATTTACTGCAAGTCCACTTGCTCCATAATTATATCCTTGAATTCTAATATTACTATAACTGACACCTATATGATTTATATTAGAGCTGCCTGCTGTAACTTTTCCAAAATCTCTTGGATACAGTATTTTTCTTCCTTTCATACTTGCCATCCAATTTTCACATTTTCCATTACAATCTGCTCTACATAGAGTGCATAGCCCCGATTCTGCTGGATTTCCTCTGTTAACGGTTCCTAAAACGTCGTTGTTTTTTTGATACTGTAACATTAAGTTTCCTCCTTCAAAATATACACTAGGTATTTAATTTATATATTAATGCCATTATTTATGGCCATTAAACAAAACTTAAAAACCAAATCCTAATCAGTTAATATATTTAAAATTATCAACAATTAATTGATATATTTGTATTATATCATTAATTTTCTTAATATTCTTTAATAAAATAAACATTTTTCTTTATGATTTGTTATTTTTCGTTTTATAAATCATCTATCTTTATAGTGCAGTACTGATTTAGAAGATAAGTTAAGATATATGCTAACTTCCGAAGTTAAACTTCCCTAACACTATTTTATCTATTTTACTAATCATAATTTTGGTGATAGTATTTCCATATAAGTGGAAACCTATTTTTATAGGTTTTTTATTATATTTTAAGGAGAGATGTATTAATGAAGGCTGGTAATGTGCTATTACGGCAGGAAGTTTTTTCATCAGATGCCTTTGAACTTATAAAATGGTTAGAGGATTCAGATGTAACTCAATATCTAAATGAAGATCAGAATGTAGGTAATAGCATTAGACAAGTCATGAGCAGGGTGAACCTGCCTGTTTTAACTCATTTATTTAGTCAAAATGGAAGTTTCTTTATTTTAACTATAGGTGATGATTCTCCAATTGGATTTCTTAAACTTATTCCTAAAGGAAAGGTTGTAGAAATGGTTATCGTTATAGGAGAAAAAGAAAAGTGGGGTATGGGTCTTGGTACAAATGCAATCTTCCAAGGATTAAAACATTCATTTTTTCATTGGAGGGCAGATAAGGTTATTGCAAAAATCAAATATAAAAATCATCGTTCCATGAATGTTTTTAAGAATATAGGGTTTAAAAAAGAGAAAGATTTTAAGGTTGAAGCTCAATATTCAATATCAATAGATGAGTTTTTAAATATTGCTGCTTAAATATAAAAAGATGTATCATATAAAAACATTTATGTTTTATGATACATCTTTTTAACGTTTGTTATTTTTTATCATCTATTTCTTGAATGACAAATTTATCAAAATCAATATCTTCTATGAAATTATGTTCATTAAATATTGTTTTGCTTCTTTGATTATATTGATCTAAATTTATAGGTAACCAGTAAGGTTTTGAGATATCAAATTTATCACATAACTGAATTAAGCATTGCTTTAAATTCTCTTGATAAGTCCCATCTATATCTGAAAAAACAACATCATCTTTGATTATCTTGCCATTTTTCATTATTCTTCCCCAGATTTTTAACATATTCTATAGCTATCCTCCACTTTGTTGTATATATTTTTATATTGTGTATATTTTTATTGAATTATAACTTAATACTATATTATTATCAATACTATAAGGCTTACATAAAGATATTTTAATAAGTTAATATTAATCTTATACATGTTTTTAGGAGTAAAGAAATGAACTATATAATAATAGACTTAGAATTTAATCAAGCTCTTAACGCTTCAGGAAATGAAATCAATTATAAATTGCCTTTTGAAATCATTCAAATAGGTTTGATTAAATTAGATGCCAACTTTAATACTATATCTACCATGAATTCACTTATCAAACCTGAGATATATCAAACATTAAATCCATATGTGGAAAAGTTAACAGGCATATCAATGAATGACTTATCATTATCAAAATCTTTTAAAGAGGTTTTTAATGATTTAACTAAACTTTTTGATGGTGAAAGCGTACTATGTGTTTGGGGAGTATCTGATATAAAAGAACTTTATAGAAATACGCTTTATCATGGTTTAAATGTATCTCAACTTCCAAAACTATATATAAACGTCCAAAGACAGGCCTCTAATAAACTTAACTTAAAAAAAGGAATTAATATAGGTTTAAGTTCTGCAACTGAAATATTTGATATTCCTACTAGCGATAATTTTCATGATGCTTTATATACAGCAGAAATCTTTAAAAAAATCAATTCATCTAATTCTGATGAAGGCTCTTCTTCAAGCTTAAATAAACTTATTTCACCTTATTCTTATAATAACTCTAGAAATACTGAGCCTAAAACTAAACTTGATAAAGATAGATTATTTAATCAATTTGAAAAGATGTATTCAAGAGAGCTTACTTATGAAGAAAAATCCATGATAGAATTAGCCTATAAAATGGGGAAAACAAATCAGTTTCAAATATCAACTACTAAACAGAAAAACTGAGATTAACTTCAATAATCTCAGTTTAAATATTCTATACTTAATTATTTTTAACGAATCTTTCAATTCTTTTTAAAGACTCTATTATATTATCCATAGATGATGCATAGCAAGCTCTTATAAAACCTTCGCCACAATCCCCAAATGCATTTCCTGGAACTACTAATACCTTTTCTTGAATAAGAAGTTTTTCACAGAATTCATCTGATGACATTCCAGTTGATTTTATACTTGGAAATACATAAAAAGCTCCTAAAGGTTCAAAACAATCTAATCCAATCTTTCTAAATCCATCTACTAAAACTCTTCTACGTCTGTTGTATTCTTTAACCATATTACTAACACTACTATCAGAATTTTTTAATGCCTCGATAGCTGCATATTGTGCAACTGTTGGTGAACACATTATTGCATACTGATGTATCTTCTTCATAGCTTCAATTAATATAGGATGACCACAAACATATCCAAGTCTCCAGCCTGTCATGGCATAAGCCTTTGAAAACCCATTTATAACTAGAGTTTTGTCTCTCATTTCTGGGAAAGATGCTATTGAGACATGCTCCTCTCCATAAGAAAGCTCTGCATATATTTCATCTGATATTATTATTACATCTTTATTTTTTAAAACCTCAACTATTCCTGCAAGTTCTTCTCTTGTCATTATTGCACCTGTAGGATTATTCGGAAATGGAACTATAACCACCTTTGTTTTTGGAGTTATAGCTTCCTCTAACATCTGAGGAGTTAATTTAAATTCATCTTCTGCTCTTAAGTTTAAAACTTTAGGAGTTGCTCCAGTAAAAGCAGTACAGCCCTTATAAGCTACAAAACTAGGTTCTGGAATAATAACTTCATCTCCAGGTCCAACTAAAGCCCTTAATGCTATATCAATCCCTTCGCTTCCACCTACAGTAACTATTATCTCATCCTCAGGATTGTATTTTAAATTAAATCTTCTATTTAAATAACCTGAAATTTCATGTCTAAGTTCAACAAATCCTGCATTAGAAGAATAATGTGTATGTCCTTGCTCTAAGGAATAAATACCAGCTTCTCTAACATTCCAAGGAGTTACAAAGTCAGGTTCCCCTACTCCAAGTGAAATAACATCCTTAAGCTCATTTATCATATCAAAGTATTTTCTTATACCTGATGGAGGCATATTTTTAACGTTATCCAATATCATATTTTCTAAAATCATATAAATATAGCCTCCCTATCATCTATTTGCTTTTCTTTAAATATTGTTCCATGATCTTTATATTTTTTAAGAACAAAGTGTGTAGCTGTACTTAACACATATTCTTGAACCGCAAGTTTTTCAGAAACAAACATAGCTACGTCCTTCATTGTTTTTCCTTCAACTATTACTGTTAAATCAAAACCTCCAGACATTAAATAACAAGCTTTAACCTCAGAAAACTTATATATTCTTTCTGCAACTTTATCAAAACCTTCCCCCCTTTGAGGAGTTACTTTTACTTCAATTAATGCAGTCACAGTTTCTTTTCCCGTATTTTCCCAATTTACTAAAGTAGTATATCCAGCTATTATACTTCTTTCCTCATAATCTTTTATGGCATCTCTTACTTCATCTACAGTTTTTCCCGCCATAACAGCTATTTGCTCATCTGTATACCTACTATTCTTTTCTAAAATTTCTAAAATTTCATCCATTTTAAAATACCCCCTATTTCTCTATTTTTTGATAAAAAAAAGCCTTCATCCCAATAAAGGGACGAAGACTCTACTCCGCGGTACCACCCTAATAAGCAATAAATTGCTCACTCAGTTAGAATACTTTTAATATTCCATCCTCTATAACGTGAGGTCGACGTTGACATCTAATTTAAGAATAATTCTTAAGTTCTCAATGTAAGATTCAAAGACTGCTTCCATAAAGACCCCTTACTAAAGTTCCACCATTCTTTAGCTCTCTTAAAAGTTTTCTATATGTACTCTTTCTCATCATCATCTTTAACTATATCTATATTTTTATATTATAAACTTAAATATCAAAATATTTCAATAGTTTTGTGTAATAATTAATAATTTTATTACTTTTCAGCTATTAAGCTGATAAAATATCAATTTCTTTTACTTCATTCTCTTTCATTCCTCTTATTTCTTTAAATATAAATATTCCAACAACTATTGCAGACATCAAATCAGCTATTGGTTGCGCCATCCAAACACCCTTTAGTTCAAACTTATTAGGCAAAATAATTATAAGTGGTATTAATAGTATAACTTGTCTTAACAAACTTAATATCATAGATAACTTTGCCTTAGCTATTGCTTGGAAATAGTTAGTACACACTATGGCAAATCCTATAATAGGTAACATTATCAGAAGAATTCTTAATCCTTGTGAGCCCATTTGAATTAAGTTTTCGTCAGTATTATTAAAGACCTTTATTATTGGAACAGAGAATAGTTCAATAACAATAAATCCTAAAATAGTAATACAAGTTGCTGCTATTACTGAATATTTAAGAGTCTCTTTAACTCTATTATAATTTTTTGCTCCATAATTATAGCCAATTATAGGTTGAGCTCCTTGATTTATACCGAATATCGGCATAAGTATAAGCATACTTACACTATTTATAAGTGCCATAGCTCCTATTGCAGTATCTCCACCATAACTTTCTAAGCTTTTGTTAAAAGTAATTGTAACCAAACTTGCTGCAAGCTGCATGGCAAATGGTGACATCCCAACTGCTAATATTTGCTTTACTATATCAAACTCAATCCTTAAATTTACCTTCTTTAATTTTAATAAACTTTTACCTCTAGTGAAATACATTATAGTCCAAGTTGATGATACTATTTGAGCAAGTACTGTAGATAAAGCTGATCCTCTAACTCCTAAATGTAGACCAAATATAAGTATAGGATTAGCTATAAAATTAATTATGGCTCCTATTAACATAGTCATCATAGAAACTCTTGGATTTCCTTCTGCACGTATAATGTTATTTAACCCCATACTAATTACTTGAAATATAACTCCAAATAATATAATTGTTGCAAAATCTTTAGCATATGGTAAGGTTTCAGAACTTGCTCCAAAAAGCTCTAAAATAGGATTTAAAAATATAAGTCCAGCTATAGTTATAAATAATGAAAATATAATTAATAATGCAAATGTATTCCCTAAAACCTTCTCTGCTACATCCCCTTTATGTTGTCCAAGTTTAATAGAAACTACTGCTGCTGCACCTACACCACCAAGCATTGCAAAAGCCATTATTATATTTGTTATTGGAAAAGTAACCGCAACACCAGAAAGGGCCATGGAGCCTACTCCTCTTCCTACAAATATTCTATCTACTATGCTATAAAAAATATTAACTAATAGTCCAATTATAGATGGAATAGAAAACTTAAAAAGAAGTTTTATTATACTCTCAGTCTCTAACTCGTTGTTTTTCTTCATATAAAATACCTCCTTTTATTTAAAAATTTAGCCACTTTTACTATTATATTAGTTTTTAGTTGCAAACGCAACTTTTCTTCTATTGTTTTTTTACAAGAAAAAAATCCCTTTATTTAAGGGATTCTTTAAGTCTTTTCTCAATAAACTTTGCAACCGCATCATCATTATTACCTTCTATTACTGCAGTAGCCATATATTTTAAAACATCATTAGCATTATTTACTGCATAACTTTCATCTGATACCTTAAACATAGGAATATCATTTAAGTTATCTCCAAAACAAATTACTCTATCTGTTTTTATATACTTTGATAAAAATTTTATTCCATTAGCTTTGGATGCTTTAGAACTATATGCATCTAAATAGTACCAGCCTTTTCTATATATCTCTTCATAATAATCAACTGTTATTCCTTCGAGTTTTGAAAGTTCATCATATATATTTTTTATAACTTCAAGCTTATCATAAGCTATAAAATTTATTATTTTTGAATTCTTAGTAGATTCAATATACTCATCTACCTTAAGAAAAGTTTTATATGGACTGTTGCATCTTTCTTTATAAAAATCCTTTTCTACTTCATAAACAAATTCTTTATAATATACCAAAAGTTCATCATCATTAATTCCATACACTAAAGGACTTTTATTATTTTTTTCAAAAACCTTTAATATATCTTGAACTAAGGACCTTTCAACTGATTCTATATTAATATATCTTTTTTCATTAATATCATATATTATAACCCCATTCATAAGAATTACAGGTAATTTAATGTTTAAATCTTCAAGAATATCTATTACTGTAGCAGGTGTTCTAGCTGTAGCTACTGTAAAATTAATTCCTTCATTAATTAAATTATTTAACACTTTTTTAGAATAAACTGATATCTCTTTATTACTATTTAGCAATGTACCATCAAGATCTGATATGAATAATTCCACTTAATCAACTCCAATTGTCTTTAGTATTTAATTTATAATATTACTTTTACCTCTTTATAGTTAAGCATTTTATTAAAATCTCATATTTTAGTATTTATTATACCTCTTTATTAAGATATTTGTAAAATAACAAAACCTAATTATCCATATCTTCACACTTTGTTATTATATATTATGTGTTTTATACTACATATGATTGATTTATCTACAATCACAAAAGTTGAGTTTTAATATAAAATTCAACACAAGCTCCACCATCATCGTTGTTTTTCACCTTAATCTCTCCACCATGCTTTTCAACTATAATTTTAGCTATATTCATACCTAATCCAAAATGGCCTTTTTCCTTAGATCTGCTTTCATCTCCTTGATAAAACTTTTCAAAAATTCTTTTTTTATCTTTCGAGGAAAATCCTATTCCGCTATCCTCTATTTTAAAATGTAATTCATCAATATAATTAGTAATTTTCAATTTAATAAACCCACCTTTTGGCGTAAATCTATTACTATTTGATATTATATTATCTAAAACCTGACCTATCCTATAAACATCTATTTTGACATTTGATTTCTCTTCATTAAAATCCATATAATCAACTGAAAATTTTATACTCTTTTTCTTACACATAACTTCGTAATTACTTTTTATCTCTTCTACAAAATTTTCTAAGTGTACCTCTTTAGGTGATAATTTGAAATCTATTCGCTCTAATTTAGATATAATATTCATATCCTCAATTAGTTTTATAGCTCTATTAGTATTATTACCTATAGTATCTATATATTTGTGTAACCTTTCCTTATTATCAAGGTTACTTTCTTGTAGCACTTCTATATGTCCTTTAATTACTGTAAGGGGTGTTCTTAAATCATGTCCTATAGCAGCGATCATATCACTTCTTTCCTGCTCTATTAACCATTGGGTATTTAATGAAATTTGAAGTTCATCTCTCATAGCTTCAAAAGCTTTAGTGAGCTCCCCTAATTCATTATCAGCTTCATATTCCATGTGAAAATCTAAATCTTTGTTTTTTATCTTCTTAGCTGCATTTATTAAATCATCAATAGGTTTATTTATATTTCTGCTAAACCTTCTTACAAATATCCATGTACATATACTTATATATATAAATGGGGAAAATAGAAGAAATCCATCTGATGGAACTAAGAAATTCCACTTTTCATTTTTTGCTGTGGCCTTCAAAGAATATCTTATTAAAACCACTCCTTTTATCTCCCCATCTTTCTTTATAAACTCAAAAACACTTATATTTTGTCCGTGTATATATCTACTTTCATTTTCCTCTAATGATTTCTTTTCATTCGGTGATATCTTTTCTATATCTCCATATATAGACTTATATTCGTTATCTAAAACTATATATTCAATACCGTTTTTAGGAATCACAGTCTCTAATTCCTGCTGATTAGCTTTATTTAAAACTGATGTTCCTTGTGACTCTATATAATCTATAATACCAGGGACCATTTTCTCATAATAATTACTTGGAAGAATTAAATTATTATTCATAGCTATAAAGTATCCACCATAGGTTATAATTGACAACATCAAGCTTACAGAAATTATTAATATAAAACATAAAACAAACTGCTTTTTAATTGATAGGTATTTAATCATTTATTTTTCTCCCACTTATATCCTACTCCCCATACTGTAGAGATATAATCTAAGTTCTCATTAATTACAAGTAGTTTATTTCTTATATTTTTCACATGTTCAGCAACAGATGAAGAGTCGCCTTCAGCATCATATCCCCAAATCTTTTCATATATCTGTTCTTTAGAGAAAACTTGCATAGGATGCAAGCATAGAAGTTCTATAATATCAAACTCTTTTTTCGTAAAACGCACCTCTGTTTTCTCATTATCATAATAAAGTTCTCTACTTGAAATATCTATACTCAAACTTCCAAAATATATAATATTTCTTCTTTCCCCTTGATAGTTCCTTCTATCTCTTCTTATATGAGCAGATACTCTTGCCTTAAGCTCTCTTATGCTAAAAGGTTTTGTTATATAATCATCTCCACCTAAAGCTAATGCTTTTAACTTATCCATTTCATCTTGTTTTGCGCTTAAGAATATTATTGGACAGTTTACTTTATCTCTTATTTTATTACAAACCTCATACCCATCTTTACCAGGCATCATAATATCTAGAAGAATTAAATCTGGTTGTTTATTAATCATAGAAACAGCCATATCTCCATCATAAGCTGTTATTACTTCATACCCATCATCTGCTAAAGCATCTTCAATGAAATCAACTATTTCTTTTTCATCATCACAAATAAGAATTCTTCCATGCATAAAATCACCTTCTTAAATTTAATATAAAAAGTCTTTTCTCTTCCATAAAGTTAAAGTTGAAGTTATACCTACTATTATAAATGATACTATAATTATATAAAAATTATAAGATTGTACATTCCCTAAAACATCAAAGATATCTTTCCCACTACTTAAGAAGAAAAAGAAATTATCTCCTAATACATATATTCCTCCAATAAAAAATCCTACTATGCTCATAAATGCCAAAACTACATTAGGTATTATAGTACATATAAGTGCACTTAATGAAAGAACAGAAATTAATATAACAAATTCAACAAAATAATACTTTGCTCTGTATATAAAAGCTCCAAGAAAACTGAAGTTTCCTGATACTTTAAAGAACTCTGTACTATCAACTTTATCAAAAAATAAATTTCCTAAAATAGTTGTTAGTACAAACATGATAACAACAACTATAAATGTAACTATCATTTGGGTAATTATTTTAGAAACTATAAACTGCCACTTCTCATAGGGTCTAATCATTACATTTCTATAATATCCTAAACTATGCTCCCCATTAAAACAATCCACATAAAGCATAGGTAATACAACAAAAACTAATAGTGGATGAATATCTCTAACAATAAAAACTCCAAAATTTAGAGAATTAAGTTTCATGATAGTATCAGGATCATAAAACCCCATATTAGATTCTTTCATAAAAACTCCCCACAAAATTGTTATACCTATAAATAAAATCAATAGCCCTTTAGTTTTCCCTCTAATCCAAACTCTCTCTAATTCGCTAATTACTAAATTTTTCATAATTCTCTCCTCCTAAATATTCTTATCACTTCTTGTAAATATCACATAAGATATTGTTATAAACACAACTATATAAACCACTAATATTAAAGTGCTCCAGTCCAAAAACAGAGACCTTTCACCTAATGCCATTGCTATTCCCATATGTTGAATATGAGTAATAGATAACAATTGAATCTTCATAGTTCCCACACCCTTTGTGGAACTAAATATATATACTAACTGTGGATAAATAAGCGAAAATAGCAAAAACCCTACTCCTGATCCAATTGCTGTTGTTATACTTCTACTAATAATTCCAATAAAAATTCCCACCGAGGCAAACGCTAAAAGTGTTATAAAGGAATAACTATAATATTTAAGTGCATATATAAAACTTTGAGATATAGTGAAAAACCCATCATAGTAGAATATCTTTATATTATCTACCCATGGCATAAGAAAATATCCAATAATTAAACTACATATAAAATAAGTAATAAGCATCATAAATATAGTAGTAAATATAGCAAATATCTTACAAACAAATAGATGTCCAAAAGATTTACACCTAATTAAAACCATTCTTATTTCTCCAGTCCTATACTCTTCTGTTATAGCTAAAGCTATAATTAATAATGCTGAAGCATTAAAAAAAGTAATAAGTTGCTCTTGTATTGTAGCGGCTGGAAAGTTACCAAAGGAAGTAAATTCTGCGCTAGCTATATCTACTGCAATATTATGAGATAAATAGTATTTTCCTGAAGCAAAAATTACGAAAGGAATTAATAAAAACAAAAACCAAGTGCTTTTTTTGCTCCATATCCTCTCAAATTCACATACAAATAAGTTTTTCATTAAATAATCCTCTCATTTCTTGTCATTATATTTATAAATGCATCTTCCAATCTTCCACTATTACTTGATTCCTTAATTAATTCTTCTGTAGTTCCTGTCCAAATTAATACACCTTCCTTTATTAATACTAACTTATTACAAACTTGTTGAAGTTCATCTAATAAATGACTAGATATAAAGAATGTTATTCCTTTTGTTTCCTTAAGCATAATAATAAGTTCTCTAAGTTCTTTCATTCCCATTGGGTCTAAACCATTTGCAGGCTCATCTAATATGACTATCTCTGGATCATTTAAAAGAGCCTGGGCTATTCCAAGTCTTTGCTTCATCCCCAATGAATATGTTTTAACCTTATCCTTAGCTCTATCTTTTAATCCTACAATCTCCAAAACCTCTTCTACCTTGTCTAATTGCTTTTTTCTTTCCATTCCTTTATTGAGTCTAGCTAGATTTTGAAGATTTTTTCTTCCTGACATATAAGGGAAAAATATAGGGCTCTCTACTATTGCTCCTAAGTTTTCTAAAGCTTCTCCCCTATTACTTACTATATTTTTTCCTGATATAGTGATTTCTCCACTAGTTGCTTTTATAAGACCTGTTATCATCCTTATTGTAGTTGTTTTTCCTGCTCCATTAGGACCTAAAAATCCGCAGATATCTCCCTTGTTTACTTCAAAAGATAAATCTTGAATTATCTTTCTTCTCCCAATATTTTTATTAAGATTCTTTACACGTAACTTCGTATTACTCAAAATAAATACCACCTTTATTCTTATTTTTTTCTTTAAAATAAGAATAAAGCTAATTTTTAAAGATTTTATAAGGTTTTCTAATATTTCCATCAAAAAAGGCCCATCAAAGCATAATTTACTTTGATGGGCCTCTATCAAATCTAGTTGATATGTACTGTAGCTACCTTATCCCCATGATTTTTATTTCCTAAATCTAATTTTATGTCTGTTACTAGATTCATGTTAGTTATGATTACTGGAGTTATATTACTTTTTGCTTTTTCTTTGATAAGCTCATTATCAAATGTTAGTAATAAATCTCCTTTTTTAACTTTATCCCCTTGATTTACATGTGCAGTGAAACCTTCTCCATTTAAGCTTACAGTATCAATACCTACATGAACTAATACTTCTAAAGCTTCTGGTGTTTCTATTGCTATTGCATGTTTAGTTGGGAAAAGAACCTTGATTTCTCCGTCTGCTGGAGCATATACTTTGTTGTCTGATGGTACAACTGCATATCCATCACCAAGCATTTTTCCTGCAAAAACTTCATCTGGAACTTCTGATAATTCAACTGCTTTACCATCAATCGGATTAAGTAATTCAGCAACTGCACTAACTGCTGGCTTTGCTTCAACTTCTTCTACTTTTTCAGCTTTAGTTTCAGCTTTTTGTGAAACATATCCACCATTTGCTATTATTGCTTTGATATCATCTTTAATCTTTTCTGCTTCTGTTCCAAATATTGCTTGAACATTGCTTCCAGCAACTAAAACACCTGCAGCACCTAAAGCTTTTAATGTACCTTGATCAACTGCCGCTGGATTTTTTAAAGTAAGTCTTAGTCTTGTTATACATGCATCTAAAACTTCTATGTTATCTTTTCCACCTATAGCTTCTAAAACCTTAGCTGCTCTTTCACTTCCTTTGAAGTTAAGAGGTGCTATATCCTCACTACTTTCATCTTCTCTACCTGGAGTTTTAGCATTAGTAGCTCTTATCACAAAGTAGAATACGAAGAAGTATAGTGCAAAATAAGCTATACCCACAAGCCATATAAGCACAGGGTGTCCAGCAAACTTAAGGCCTAATAAATAGTCAATAAATGATGCTGAGAAAGTGTACCCAAGTCTTATTTGTAATAAACTAGTTATTACACCTGATAAAAATGCTGCTGCAACATGGAATACAAAAAGTATTGGTGCAACAAATATAAATGAAAATTCTATTGGTTCAGTTATTCCTGTTAGGAAAGCAACTAAAGCTGCTGATATCATCATACCAGATACTTTTTTTCTGTTTTCCTTCTTAGCTGCTGCTATCATAGCAACTGCTGCACCTGGAAGACCAAACATTAAAACTGGATATTCAGATGCCATAAATATTCCGGCAGTTGGATCTCCATGGAAGTATCTAGCTGTATCACCAAAGTAAGTTACTCCATTAGATACATATTCTCCAACTTGATAAAGGAATGTTGGATAATACATGTGGTGTAAACCAACTGGAATAAGAAGTCTTTTACCTGCCGCATATAATGCAGGACCAAATACTGATGAACTTGCCCATTGAGAGAATACATTAATTCCATCTTGTATAGGAGCCCATATTTGAACACCAACAGCTGCAAAAATTAAAGCTGCAAGAGATGTGATTATTGGAACAAATCTCTTTCCACCAAAGAAACCTAAAACTTGTGGTAACTTAATATCATGGAACTTGTTGTATAAAACACCTGCAATTAAACCTATTATGATTCCACCAAAAACACCCATGTTGATATTTGTCTTAGAAACTATATCAGCATATGCGGAGGTTTGCATCAATGCATCTAAAGATATACCTTGCTCCGAAGCAGTTTTTGTAGCTAATGCTAAAGCTGCGTCTGCACTTGCAACCTTTATAATTGCTTGAAGTATAAGCTGACCAACAACTGATGCTAATGCAGCTACTGCTTCTCCACCTGAAAATCCTATAGCAACTCCAACAGCAAATATCATTGGAAGATTAGTAAATATAGCATCTCCTGCTTGAGCCATGTAAGGAATGTTTAATAAGTCCGGCTGTCCAAATCTTAATAAAAGTCCAGCTGCTGGTAAAACTGATACTGGTAACATCAGTGATTTACCTATTTTTTGAAGAACTGAAAAAAGTTTTTTCAAAATAATACCTCCTAAAAATTATTAATATTTATATATAATTCTGTATTATTCCTATTTTTACAGAATTAATACCAAAACAAAAAAGCACGAACTAAGAAATATAACTATACTTGTAGTTATATTTCTTAATTCGTGCCTAATTTAATAGTAACACTAATTACATTTCTTTAATCCTATTTATATGGAGTGCCATATATCCAATTTCATCTTCTGGCACCTTTAAAGAAAATATATTTTCAATTTTCATAGCAACCTTAATTGCAATGTCGTATTGATTATAGTATTCTTTTTTTATGTTGTCAAGCAGTTCATTTTTAATATATTTTTTCTTAATTACTCTTTCAATCATAAAATTCAGATGAGTTATAGTTCTTACATAACTTAAAGTTCCTCTATCAACCGGTTTATTTAAAAGTTTATATAAAAACTCCATAACTTCTCCAATTTTCCTAGTGTAAGCTAAAGTATCACTAACATTCTGATTACCCATAGCAGCTTTTATATGCATACATATAAAACCAATTTCTCCTTTAGGTAGGTTCACTTTAATATCTCTATTAATCATATTTAATGAGGTTTCTGCTAATCTATACTCTTTCGGATATAAAGCTTCTAACTCACTTAAAAAAGGATTTTCGATATTTATACCTTCTGAAACTCTTCTAATAGCAAAGTTAATATGATCTGGGAGCGAAACATGTATAGCTTCACTTAATTTCACATTTAATTCTTTTTCGCATAAGGATATTATTTCTTCAGAAATACCTATGATTTCACTACTAACATTCTCTAATACCTTATTAAAGTTTTCTTTATGTTTTTCAGATTGCTTTACAAAAATATTCTCTATTCTATTGTCTTCAATCTTTTTACCTTTATTAGTATTAAAACCTATTGCATTACCTACTAAAACAAACTCTTCTTTATCCTTTTCAGCAATTACAACATTGTTGTTTAACACCTTTTTAATTATATAATTCCCCATGTTTCCTCCAAGTATAACTAAATAATGATTAAACTGAAGCTTAGAAGAAAATTTCTTCTCCCTGTTAATGTACACTTCTGCTCTGTAGAAACTCTTCTTCTCAAGAGTTTCATTAAATTCCTTAAGTAAATGATTAGACTGAAGCTGAGGAGCGCTTCTACCGAGCTAATGTGTTTATTTTATACTAGCCTCTATTTATTATCAACAATTTGTTTTAAATTATTTTACAAAAAACTTAGTGTCAGAAATCTACTAATTAGACTTCTGACACTTTATTTTCTCTATTTAAGACTTTTATAAATCTTTTCTAAATTATCTCTCATACTCTCAATATAATTTTTATTGTCTTCTTTACTCTCAATTGTGTATATCTTTTCTACAGTTGCTCCAACCTCTTTTGCAAGGGTTTCAGAAACTTTAGGGCTTGCAAGCTCTTCCATAAATATAGTTTTTACTTTATGAGTCTTTGAGTACTCTATAAGTTTTTCTAATTTTTGTGGAGTTGGTTCACCTTCTGCAAAAACATCTTCAACACTGTTTTGCTCTAATCCAAAATCTCTACACAAGTATCCAAAAGCAGCATGACCAGTTACAAACACTTTGTTAGAAACTGAATCAAACTTCGTCTTATAGTTATTATAAAGAGTATCTAATTCAGCTGCAAATTCTTTATAGTTAGTTTCATAGAAGTCTTTATTAGTTTCATCAACTTTAACTAAAGCATTTTTTATGTTTTCTGCTTCTATCTTAGCACTTTGAAGGCTTAACCATGTATGTGGATCAAACTCGCCATGTTCATGACCTTCCTCTTCATGCTCTTCTTCACCTTCATGTTCATCAGTATTCTTAATTGGATCTATGTTATCAGATGCTACTACTATGTTTAAATTCTTATTCTTTACAGCCTCAAGAGTTTTATCTACCCACTCTTCCATTCCAAGTCCATTATATACAAAGATATCTGCTTTACTTATTGCTTCCATATCTTTTGCTTTTGGTTCAAAATCATGTGGTTCTGTCCCTTCTGGAATTACTGTTTGCACATCAACCTTATCTTTTCCTACAGCTTCCACAAACTCCTTTAATGGATTAAAAGAAACTACAACTTGAACTTTACCTTCTTTATTATTACTATCAGCCTTATTAGTTTTGGTAGCACATCCTCCTAATATAGAAACACTTAATGCCAAAACCATGGCAGATAAAAATTTTTTATTCATTTTTACACTCCTTAAGAAATTATTTGTTGCAATCCATTTGCATTTACACTTATAATATACTTATGGACAGTTGCTTGTCAATATGATTTTTTTAAGTAATTTCCATTAATATATTTTTTTGTTAGTAATAACTTTAGTCTCAGGAGGACCAAATGCTTCAATACGGTTTTATGCAAAATGCAATGATAATCTCATTATTAATATCAATACTATGCCCTTGTATAGGAATATTCTTAGTCTTAAAAAGGCATTCAATGATAGGGGATACCCTTGCTCATAGTTCTTTGGCAGGTGTATCTATAGGTGTTCTTTTCGGATTCAATCCGTTATTAAGCGCTTTTGCCTTTACCTCAGTTTGTGCGGTATTAATAGAAGTACTTAAAAACTATTATAAAAAATATGCAGAAGTAATATTAGTTATAGTTTTATCACTAAGTGTAGGTATAGCAATAACTATAATGAGTTCTGGTAAAATTAAATCTAATGTTAACTCCTATCTTTTTGGTAGTATCTTAACAGTTTCAACTCAAGACTTAATAACAGTTGGAATTTTAAGCTTAATTACAATATTAGTACTTATATTTTTCTTTGATAAGCTACTTTATACAACTTTTGACGAAGAAGGTGCTCAAGTAGCTGGAATTAAAGTAAAGTTTATTAATTTTATTTTTTCACTACTAGTTGCTGCAACAGTATCAGTCTCTATAAGAGTTGTTGGGGTTTTAGTACTTACTTCAATGATAGCTCTTCCTGTTGCTACAGCTCTTCAATTTAATCAGGGCTTTAAGAAAACCTTGTTTTTATCAGTACTTATAAGCGTTGTAGATATTCTTTCTGGACTTATAATCTCTTATTATGCAAATTGTGCAGCTGGTGGGGTTATATCTTTAGTTTCTGTTGGAATGCTTATACTCGTAATTTTGTTTAAAATAGTATTCTCATCAATATCTCATAAAACTGCTTAGATATACTAATTATAAATAGCTCTTTAAGGATGAATATAGTTTATCCTTAAAGAGCTGTTTTATTTTCTTAATAGAATTATTTTCCTATAAGTGTTATCATATTTTTAATAAAAAAATCGCCAAGGCGATTATGAGCCGTCGATTTTTTTTGCGCACCTGCCTTTCCAAACGCATGTGAGGAAAAACTGGCAGGCGCTCAATTCTCTTTTTTTATTCTTTAGTATAATTTAAAATAAATGAACTTAATGAAGCTGAGGAACGCTTCTACAGTAATAAAGTGTGTAACCTTTTAAAGAATAAAAAAATAATATATAACTTGGGGGCGATGATAAACATGAATAATAGTATTAAAATTTATCGAGGCAATGTTATTTTTACTAAAGCACCAAAAGAATTTAAAATTTACAATAAGGGCTATATAGTTGTTATAGATGGAAAAGTTGAGGGAGTTTATGAAAATCTTCCTGAAAAATATTCATCCCATGACGTATTAGACTATGGGGACAAATTAATAATTCCAGGAATGAATGACCTCCATTGTCATGCGCCACAATTCAGAAACTTAGGTATGGCTATAGATAAAGAATTAATACCTTGGCTTAATGATTATACTTTTCCTGAAGAATCTAAATACAAAGACTTAGAGTATGCAAAAAAAATGTATGGAAGATTTATAAAAGAAATATGGAGACAAGGAACTACTAGAATAGCTCTATACGCAACTATTCACAAAGAAGCTTCCGCTCTATTAATAGACATGCTTACAAAATCAGGACTTGGTGCTTTAGTTGGCAAAGTTAACATGGATAGAAACTCACCAGACTTTCTTATAGAAAGTTTAGAAAATTCTCTTAAAGATACAGAAGAACTATTAGATAGATATAGTAAATCACAGCTTGTAAAACCAATAATAACTCCAAGATTTGTTCCAACTTGCAGTTCTGAACTTATGTCTGGACTTGGAGACTTAAGTGAAAAGTACAATGCACCTGTACAATCTCACCTTTCTGAAAATAAAGGAGAAATAAGATGGGTACAAGATCTATATCCTAATTCAACCTACTACGGAGAAGTTTACAATGACTTTAAACTCTTTGGACAAAAACCTACATTAATGGCTCATTGTAGTTTTTCAACTGAGGAAGAACTTGAGTTAATGAAAAATAATAATGTAATGGCTGTACACTGTCCAAGTTCTAATTTAAATGTTGGAAGTGGTATGATGCCGATTAGAAAGTTTCTAGATAAAGGTATCTCTGTAGCCCTTGGTTCTGATATAAGTGGTGGCCATACATCATCTATTTTTAAAACCATGGTATATGCTATTGAAGTTTCAAAACTATTTTGGTCAAACTCTGATAAAAAAATAGACTTTTTATCTAACTCAGAAGCTTTTTATCTAGCTACTAAGGGTGGCGGAAGTTTCTTTGGAAATGTTGGTAGCTTTGAAAAAGGTTATGATTTTGATGCTTTAGTTATAGATGATAATGACCTAAATCATGATAACTATACTTTAGAAGAAAGATTAGAAAGATTTATATATATTGGTGATGACAGAAACATCCTTCATAGATATGTATGCGGTAACTTAATTGATGAATCTCGAATTTTAATGATTTGATAGACCTTCACTACCATAAAAATCAGCGACTCTAAGAAGTCGCTGATTTTTATTAATCTATGCTAAACTATATAGGGATCTTACGGCCACTTGATAATTTAATAATAGTTTTAACAGAATCTATAATCTCATATTATTGATTGTTTTCATTCTTTTTAAATCCCATTATCTCTTTTATATAATCAGTATTACTTTTAGAAGTTAAAAGTTCTAGAAGCTTAAATGCTACATCTATTGCAGTTGAAGGATTCCAACAGGTTATTATTTTCCCATCTACTACTACTGGTTCATTAATTACATCTACCCCAAATTCTTTTAATTGTTTTTGTCTATTCCCGTTATTTAAATTATATGTGGTAGCTCTTTTATTTGTCAGAATTCCACTTTTTCCAAGTGGTAATGCAGCTACACAAATTGAGGCTATTATTTTGTCCTTATTATAAAACTCTCTTATAAGATTTAAAAACTCTTCACTATAGGAGTCTTCATAAAAACCATATTCTTCAAAACCTCCTGGAATTGCTAAAGCCTCATAATCATCTACATTAACTTCTTCAAGTGTTATATCTGTATGTACCACAAGTCCAAATGTACTAACAACCTCTCTATTTATTCCGCAAGTAACTATCTTAGTTGTTTTGTCTCCATCTAATAAGTTCCACCCCAAAACATCAATAAATACGCTTGCCTCATAAGTTTCAAATCCTTTTGCTAATAACAATAATATCTTCTTCATAATTCCCCCCCCAATTACTTTTGTTATATTATAACATTATAAACACTTAAAATACAAAAACCCCATGGAGTTCTCCATAGGGTCTATTAACATTGTTATTGTGCTGTGATAGTAAATGCTTCCCAAGCTCCTCCAACAGAATCTTTATTAGCATATAAAACTGCACCATTATTTATATCTGTACATACATATTTATTGTTTGCCATAGCTTGAAGTGCTATTGTACCATCTGCAAGTTGTACTTTCTTGAATTTTTCCCACTGCTGAATAGATGTACTTCTTGCAATAAGTTTTGTACCCTGATCTATATCTGCACATACATATTTATTATTAACCTTAGATTGTAGTGATATTGTACCATCACTATTATTTATAACTTTAAAAAGCTCCCAATCTCCTACTGATGGTCTGTCTGCTACTAATGGACTATCACCATAATTATCTGCACTTATTATATTATTATTTGCTCTTGATGTTAAATATGAGTATCCAGTAGTAACTGGAGGTATTGTTGTACCAGCAGTATATTTCTTCACTAAATTTTGGAACGTTGTATTTGGTGTAAAGTTTGAGGTATTAAATTTCTTCCACTTTGATGCTATAGTAGCTGAACTATCATTATTAATGTCAGGTACTGCATTAGTATTTTTATTGAAATATCCCCAATTTCCATAATCTGAAGTTACTTTATAGGTCCAATTTGTCCAAGATGCATTTACTGAGTTTAAGTTTCCTAGGAATTTCTCCCAAAGATCATTAAATTGGAATACACAAAATTCCCCTGCATACACTGGAACATTCCACATATTTTGATGTTCTTTGATTCCTCTAATTGCATTATCTATCAAGTTATTTTGCACATTCCAGTTAGTTGATTCACCTGTAGCCATTGCATAATAATGCATTTCATAAACTACATTTGTCCATCCATATACTGATGGAGCATATAATTGATTCCAATCCCAAGCTGCTTCCATGTATATCATATGATCTGGATCTATAACACGTATAGCTTTATATAATCTATTATAGAAAGCATTTAATTGATCTTTTCCAACTTTATCTGGTTCATTTAATAAATCATACCCTGCTACAGCTGGATTTCCTTTATAATGATTAGCTATACCTTCCCATAACTTGACTGTTCTATCTTGATATTCTGTATTTTTCCATAGCTGTGGATCAGAATTAACTTCTCCGCAATTATCAAAAGTATTTTGTCCACCAAATGTTCCATGAAGATCAAGTAAAACATAAATTCCCCTATTAGAACATTCTCTAACTAGCCAATCTAGTTTACTCCAAGGATCAGCTTTCCAATTCCCGTACTTGTCCATAAGTTCTAAATATAATATTGGAACACGTACAAAATTCATTCCCATATTCTTAATATTATCTAAATCTGCTGTAGTAAGCCATGCATTTTGATAGGTACTTATTAAGCTTTCTTTAGTACTTTCTCCAAACCTATTTGTAAGAGTTTCTCTTAATGTCCATTCATCCTTAACTCCAAGTGGTGACATCCAACCTTCTTGTAACATCCATCCCCCAAGATTTGTTCCTCTTAGATTCACAACTTGCCCATTTCCATAGTTATCTTTTATTAATGTTCCATTAGTTTTTAAGAATCCACTAGTTCCAATAGCTGCTTTAGTAGTAATTGGAGGAACTAAAAACATTCCTAAAAGTATTAAGAAAGTAATCATAATTGAAAGTGTTTTAGATTTTTTTAACATTTTAACCCCTTCTTCCATTTAATTCCATACTTCATTTCAATTTTAATCCCTTTGTTTCTTATAAACAAGGGTTCAAATTCATGAAATGGTATATCATTTTATGGAATTTTCCTCAAAACAAAACGTAAGAACTTAACAACATTTAAATTCTTACGTTTCTAATAACTAAATCTTTCTATTCAAAAACTTTTCAATTTCCTCTTTATTAAGAAATACATCCCCAACTCTTCCATGTCTTTTATCTAACCTTTTGTCTGTATGAAAATCTGAACCTGCTGTGTAAAACCACCCTTTTTCTTTAGCTATTTTCTTAAAATAATCAGTTTCATCCTGAGAATTTTTCCAGTAAATAGCCTCTATACCATCAAGTCGCATATTTAAAATTTCTTCTAATATATAAGGCTTTATTTTTACAGGATGAGCTAACACTACCGTTGCTCCAAAATGTCTTAAAAAATCTATACCTGTTTGAGTACACACTCTGCTATTCATACAATCAAAATCTATAGAGACTTTATTCCCTATGAGATTTTTTAATCCCTTCATATCGTGGCTCTTCATATATTTTAATGAATTTTGAAATACCTCATCTTTATAACCATCATTCATAAAGTATCCTAATATATGAATTTTTTTGCCTTTATGTCTTGTGGATAACTCCATACCTGGAATTATTTTAACATCTATCATTTTTCCTATTTCTATGGCTTCTTCTACACCATTCATGGTGTTATGGTCAGTTATAGCCATAATATCTAATCCTTTTTCTTTACCCATAATCACAACCTCAGTTGGAGTATACTCTCCATCTGAATTAGTAGTGTGCATATGGAAATCTCCTTTTGTATACATACTCTTCCTCTAAAAGTGTTATCTATATATATTATCCATAAATTTTGAAAAAGTTCATATACTTAAGATTTGGATTATCATTCTCTGTTAATAACCTCTATTATCTCTTCAATAGTTAACTTATCTAAATTGTGTATATCTCTGAAATCATCTGTAATAACTTCATTAACTAGTTGTTTTTTAGCTTCCTGTAAATTTAATATCTGTTCTTCTATTGTCCCTTTTGCTATAAGTTTTATAACCTCTACAATGTTTTTTTGCCCTATTCTGTGGGCTCTATCTGTAGCTTGAGCTTCTACTGCCGGATTCCACCAAGGGTCAAAGTGAATAACAAAGTTTGCTGAAGTTAAGTTAAGTCCTGTTCCTCCTGCTTTTAAGGAAATTAAAAACACCTTTATATTATCTTTTTTATTAAAATCATCAACTAAATTAATTCTTTCTTTAGAACTTATTGAACCATCTAGATACAAGTACTCTATATCTCTTTCTTTTAATATTGGCTCTATTTTCTTTAGCACTGAAGTAAATTGAGAAAATAATAATATTTTCCCACCTTCTTTGCTTTGTTGTTCTATAAGTTCTAAGGCAACGTTAAGTTTTCCACTTCCACCAGTATATTCTTCAACTAAGATTGATGGATCTAAACAAACTTGCCTAAGCCTTGTTAAATAAGAAAAAATCTCTATTTTATTGCCTTTATTCTCCTTGATTTTTCTCTTGACATCATTAACATATTTCTTGTATATGTTCCTTTGCTCTGATGTCATTGAAATCAACATTTTCTTTTCTATTTTGTCTGGAAGCTCTTTAACTACTTCTGATTTAGTCCTTCTTAAGATAAAGGGTTTAACTAACAATCTAAGAGTTTCCATATCTTCTTTTCCTATAAATTTCTCCTCAAAATATTTCCTAGGAAATAAATATCCTGGCATAATGAAGTCGAATATAGACCATAACTCTAATAAATTGTTTTCTATAGGAGTTCCTGTAAGTGCAAATCCTACTTTGCTTTTTATTTCCTTCACCGCAGCTGTATTTTTTCCAAGAGAATTTTTTATATTTTGAGCTTCATCTATGATGCAGTAATCAAACTCAATCTTTTTAAAACTTTCTATGTGATTTCTTACTAATCCATAAGTTGTAAGTATGATATCACATTCTTTTAAATTATCTATCAAAACTTCATTTGAGTGAAATATCCCAACCTTTAAATCAGGTGAAAACTTCTTAAATTCATTATCCCAATTATATATAAGTGATGTTGGTGCAACTATCAAGGTTTTCTTGCTTTTTTCAGATGAAAGAAAGGCTATAGTTTGAATTGTTTTACCAAGTCCCATTTCATCTGCAAGTATCCCACCAAACTCTAATTCACTTAAGTTTTTAAACCACTTAAACCCATCTTTTTGATAGTTTCTGAGTTTTCCTTTGAAGTTTTTACCGACTTTTCTTTCCTTTTTTTCTAAGTTAGAAAATCTATCTTTTATGTTTTCTAAAACATCTAAACCTTTATTGATGTTCATTGATGTATTTTCTAATATAACATTTAAGTAACTTTCTTTATTTTTATCTATTTCAATGATGTTTTTATCACTATTCAATATATCTAACAAGTTAAAAAAACTTTTTACTTCTTCATCTTCAAAATCTAAAAAACCTTTTGTTCCTATTCTATAGGCCTTACTACCAGCTTTATAACTTCTTAAAACCTCTTTAAGTTCATCTTCTTCTATATCATCTATGCTATAACTTAATACTACACTTCCATTTCTCTCATGTAACTCTAGATTTATAGAAGATGAATCATATAATCTAGGTCCATCATCCTCTGATGGGCCTAATTCTAAGTTTCTGATATTTTCTGATATCATGATGTTATCAGAAATGGAACTTAATATTTCTAAAAGAAGTTTATAATTCTTTTGTGTTTTCTTATAAAGAATAGTGTTGTTTTTCATGAACCTTTCATGAAACATCTTATATTTTTCAGATTGATGGTTTGATGGTACATATATGTTATCAAGAAAGAAATAAACTTCCTTGTTTTCATCTAAAGCCATGGGAATATTTTTATGAGTAGTTAGTATTAAATTTCTCTCATTTCCCTTTAATGTAAATGTTAATGGTAGATCTTTATTTAAAATATCAGCTTTATATTCTATTCCATTATATCTAAATAAGATTTTTCGGTTTCCTAAAGTCTTTAAGAAAGCTTTAAGTTCATTTTCCTTGATTATTATACTTCTACTTCCATTTTCCACACTTTTAGGCCCATCAACTTTTTCTTTTAAGTAGAGAAAAAGAGAAATGTCTTTTTTAGCTATCACTTTCTTTTCATGATTAAACTCTTTAACAAAGGCTTTTAAATCTGTTACTAAAACCTTATTTTTACTGCCTGCTCTAAACTCTAATATATAGTTATCATCTTTTTCCCACTTTTTATATTCAATTTTTACATCAAGTTCTATTGCATCTTTCTCATGCCCTTGTACATAACTATTTTCTCCATGTTTCTTTTTATATAAGGAATCTAAAAATTTATATGAGACTGCATTTATATGTTTGCACATAAATATTTTCTTATATCTAGATATTTCTCTATATTCTTCACAATTACAGCTTGCACCTTCTAATGTATTACCTTGAATATCTAGTTTTATATGTACCCTATGTGTTAAATTGAGATCCTTAACATCTCCATAAACATGGTACATATTTTCTATTCTTTTACCTTTTAAGTTTGAAACAAAGTTTTTTCTAAATATCTCTTCTCCATGTTTTTTCATTAAACTTGAAGAGTGCTTAAAAATCATTTCTTCTAAAGCTTTTAAATTCATCTTCTCACCACCTAACTTATAACATTCAGCCTATATTATATCATGACAATAAAAAGAAGCTATTGCAAAATGATTTACAACAACTTCTCTTCTATTTATTTTATGCACTTTGAGCTTCGTAAAGATTCTTATATACTCCATGATTATTTATTAACTCTTCATGAGTACCTAATTCAGCTATTCCGCTTCCTTCTAATACAACTATCTTATCTGCATTTTTTATTGTAGACAATCTATGAGCTATTATTATAGTTGTTCTTCCTTTTGATAGATCAACTAATGCTTTTTGAATAGCTGCTTCTGTTTGTGTATCTAAAGATGAAGTAGCTTCATCAAGAATTAGAATTCTAGGATTCTTAAGGAACATTCTTGCTATAGATATACGTTGTTTTTGTCCTCCAGATAACTTTGCACCTCTTTCCCCAACAAGAGTATCTAACCCATCTGGTAATGAAGAAACATATTCATCAAGTTGTGCTTGCTTTAATGCAACCCATATCTCGTCTTCTGATGCACCTAACTTACCATACTCAACATTTTCTCTTATTGTTCCATCAAACAAGAAAACATCTTGTTGAACTATTCCAATACCACCTCTTAATGAGTCTAACTTCATTTCTTTGATATCTATTCCATCAATAGTTATCTTACCATCATTAATATCATAAAACCTTGGTAATAAACTTGTTAAGGTTGACTTTCCTGTTCCTGATGGCCCAACTAAAGCTACTGTTTCACCTTGGTTTATTTTTAAACTTATATTCTCAAGGACCTTTCCTTCTTTTCCTTCATAGGTAAATGTCACATTATCATAGGTTATATTACCATAAGCTATTTCAACTTCTTTAGCTCCTGGCATTTCCTTAACATCTGGTTCGGTTTCTAAAAGTTCAATGTAACGTTTAAAACTCGTAATTCCCTTTGGATAAGACTCAATAGTTGCACTTATCTGCTTTATAGGCCCAAGAAATACATTAGACAACATAACAAAAGCAACAAAATCACCATTACTCATTTCGCCATTAATTACAAACCAAGTTCCACAAACCAAAACAAATATGTGTACTAGTTTTGTAAGAATAAAACTTATAGCAGAGTTCCAAGCCATTATTCCATATGCCACACATTTAGTTAAAAAGAATTGATGATTATGCTCACTAAATTTTTCTATTTCGTAGTTTTCATTTGAAAAAGCTTGAACTACTTTCATTCCTAAAATGTTATTTTCAACACCTGAATTATAATTTCCTATATCTTTAAACATCTGCTCAAAAGCCTTGGCCATCTTACGATTAAAGAATATAGATAAGTAACTCATTATTGGAATTATAAGAAAAGTGAGTAATGCTAACTTCCAATTTGTATGTACCATTATTCCAAAAGCACCTAAAAGAGTCATTATAGCTATAAATATATCTTCTGGTCCATGATGGGCAATCTCCCCTATATCCATAAGTTCATTAGTCATTCTAGATAATAAATGTCCAGTTTTATTATTATCAAAAAAATTAAAAGACAGTTTTTGAATTTTCTCAAAAAGCTGCTTTCTCATATCTGCTTCAATGCTTATTCCTAGTTTATGTCCCCAGTAAGTTACAACATAGTTTAAAAAAGCACTAAAAGTATAAATAGCTAACAGCCCTAAACAGCTATATAGTATAACCATCCAATCTCCTTTTGGAAGCTGATTATCCAAAACATTGCTGATAGCAAGTGGAAATATAAGCTCTAAAAGTGCTGATAAGATAGCGCAAGAAAAATCTATAATAAATAAATTTTTATACGGCAGGTAGTATGAAAAGAATTTTCTTAAAAGTATCATGAGTTATTGTTCTCCTTCATCTTAATGTTATTTTTGATATTTAGAAACAACTAATATGTCTCTACTGTTTTCCATATTTGATTTACTTCCCCCTTAACGTCATCTAATTATAACAACCATATTATTTGCAGTCAATTCTCACTTGCAATTAATAAATAATGTTAGTTGATTGATTTTATTCCTTAGATTATTGTAAATACAGGGTTTCTTTAATAAGGTATTACGAATTTAGGAGTACTATTATATTTTTTAGGATTATTGCTTTAGAAAAGAAAAGGAGCACCCTAAACTATATTAGAGTGCTCCTCTTTATTTAAACATTATGGAAATATTATGGGCTAATTCTTTAGAAACCACTAGGGCATCAATGTGTATATCTTTAGGACTTGTTATTAGAGGATATTCTTCAATCCATACATTCCCATCAATAAGTAGATTTGATTTGATAGGTTCATCTGGGTTTTCGTCATATACTTCCTCCAGTTCCTCATAGGGAGTTAGTACAACTATTCTCCTGCAAGGTTCCTCAACTTCACTATAAATATTGAAATAACTATTAAAGTTATCAAAACTCTTTATGGAAGTAACAAGTTTAACATGTAAGCTTAATTCTTTAGCTAAATCAATTACCTTAATATCTTCATTCATCATTAGATATACCTCTTAAATCATTAATTTATTATATATCAATTATATTAAGGATTTAGTCTATTGTCTATTTTGAGTTGTAAGCTACCTTTCCTTCACCATATACCCCTGACCAGTCTTTAGTAAACTGATCTACGCTCCACTCTGTTAGTGGATGTGATAATAAACCGTCCATTATTTCACTACCAACAGTTATTGATTGTGCTCCAGCTAGTGAAACATCGTGAACTTGCTGTACGTTCTTAAAGGAAGCTGCTAAAACTTTACTGTCTATAGCATATATATCAAATAGATGAACTATCTCTTCAACTACTCCTACACCATTTCCACTTATATTATCTATTCTATTTACATAAGGGGCCACAAAATCTGCTCCTGCCCTTGCTGCCATTAAAGCCTGATCTGCTGTAAATATTGCTGTAGCTGTTATATTCATTTCTTTTGCTTTTAATATCTTCATAGCCTTTATTCCTTCTGGAATTACAGGTATCTTTATATAAAAGTTCCCACCTATAGTTTCTTTTAAATATTCTGCTTCTTTAACTATCTCTTCAGCCTTAGTACTAATAGATTGTACATGAAGCATTTTATCTTCACCTATAGCTGCTCTTATTTCCTTTAATATTTCTAAAAAACTTCTTTTTTCTTTTGATATTATAGTCGGATTTGTAGTAACACCACTCATTGGATATAAATCAAAAGCTCTTTTTATTTCTTCTACATTAGCGGTATCTAATAAATATAACATATACATCATCCTCTTTATATATTTTGTTTACCTATAATTACATGTTACTACATGTTTTGTTAAACTTCAAGTATAAATATGAATAAACATTAATGAAAATGCACATTTACAAATTAATATATTAATAATATAATATATTAGATATAAAAAAACGCATAATCGTGAATAAATAAAGACTATCGAGGGGTATTTATGTTTATAGAAGAAAGACATGAAAAGATATTACAAATGCTTAAAGATAAAAAACGAGTAGAAGTTCAAGAACTAAGTGAGCTTTTTGAAGTTTCTGAGGATACAATCAGAAGAGATTTAAGAATAATGGAACAGAAAGGTAAGGTCCATAGAACTTATGGAGGTGCCATTCTTCCTGACAAAGTAAACAGCTATGAAAATTTCATTGTTAGAGAAAATATTCAAAATGATGTTAAGCAATCCATAGCCTCTTTAGCTCAATCTTTTATACAAGAAAGAGATACTCTGCTTTTAGATGGTTCTACAACTGTAGCTAAAATAGTTCCGTTACTCTCTGGATATAAAAATCTAACTGTAATAACTAATTCTATAACTATAGCCTATGATATTCTACATCAATGCCCTAATATAAATCTTCATATTATAGGTGGAATAGTTAGAAACGATATTGGGAATTCCATAAGTATAGAGAGCTTAAAAGATATAGAAAAATTGTATGTCGATAAAGTTTTTCTATCTGCTTGCTCTATTTCTCTTAAAGGAGAACTTACAACTCCAATAATTGAAGATGCTCACGTAAAAAAAGCAATGTTAAATGCAGGTAGAGAGGTATATATCCTAGCAGATAGCAGTAAGTTTGGTCAAAAATCCTTGATGGAGTTTGGAAAAATAAAACCTGAATACACTATAATATCTGACTCTGACTTGCCTTATGATATAAATGAAGATTTGCAAGCTTTAATAAGCAGAGGTTTAAAAATATTAACTACATAAAAAAAATTTAGTTTTTTATATGTCCTAATATTAGGATATTAGGACATTAGGATATTATAATATTAGGACATTTAATTATGAAAGGGGTATTAACATGATAAATACTATTATATTTGATTTAGACGGAACACTTTTACCATTAGATACGGAGAATTTTTTTAAGATATATTTTGAAGAAATAGCTCTTCATTTTAAGGACATTGCTGACCCAAAAGAATTAGAAAACAACATGTGGGCTTCTACTATGGTTATGATTAAAAACCTTGATGAAAAATTAAATGAAGAAGTTTTTATGGAGGATTTCGCAAATAAAATCAATGGTGATATAGAAGTTTATAAAAAGAAATTTGATGAATTTTATGATACTAACTTTTTAAACCTAAAAAAGTTTTGTTATGAATCTCAAGAAATGAGAAAGGCCGTAAGTCTTCTTAAGGAAAAAGGATACAATCTTGTTATAGCTACTAATCCTATATTCCCACTAAAAGCTATTCATCACAGAGTAAGCTGGACTGGATTTAAACCTGAAGATTTCTCTTATATATCTTCCTATGAAAGAAATCATTACTGTAAACCTCAAGTTAAGTTCTATGAAGAAATATTAAAAGACATCAATAAAGATGCTGAAGAATGTTTGATGGTTGGAAATGATGTTCAAGAAGATTTAGTTGCTTCTAAAGTTGGTATCAAAACATATCTAATAAATGATTATGTGATAAACAGAGTTCAAGGAGATATTGTTTCTGACTATCAAGGAAGCTATAAGGATTTCTATAACTTTGCTCAAGAATTACCTACTTTAAAGTAAAATAAAAGGATTTTTCTAAAAGTCTCAATACTTTAGAAAAATCCTTTTTAAATTATAAACTTAATATCTGATCTTCTTCATCTTGATTTCCAAACTGACTATTATAAAGTTTCTCATAGAAGCCGCCTTTTTTCATAAGTTCTTCATGGGTTCCTTGTTCTATAATATTTCCTTCATTCATAACCAGTATTAAATCTGCACTTCTAATGGTGGATAATCTGTGTGCTATAACAAAGCTTGTTCTTCCCTTCATTATATTTCTCATAGCTTTTTGAAGTAGTAGCTCAAGCCTTGTATCTACGGAACTTGTAGCTTCATCTAATATAAGTATCTTAGGGTCTGATACTACTGCTCTAGCTATAGTAAGAAGTTGTTTCTCCCCTTGAGATATATTCGATGCCTCTTCATTTAATATCATATTATATCCATCTGGAAGCGTCTTTATAAAATGATGTACATTTGCTATCTTTGCAGCCTCTATAACATCTTCTTTACTAGTACCTAATCTACCGTACTCAATATTTTCATGAATTGTACCATTATATAACCAGGTATCTTGAAGTACCATTCCAAATAAGCTTCTCAAATCTTCACGCTTCATATCTCTAGTATCAACACCATCTATTTTTATTGAACCATCTAAAACTTCATAAAACCTCATTAATAAATTTACTAATGTTGTTTTCCCTGCTCCTGTAGGCCCAACTATAGCAACCATTTGTCCACTCTTTATAGCTACGCTTAAATCTTCTATTAAAATATTCTCTTCACTATACCCAAACTTAACATGTTCAAAGGTAACATCTCCAACAGGATTATCAAGTTTAATTGAATCCTTCTTATCTTGAACCTCTTCTTCTTCATCTAATATTTCAAACACACGATTTGCAGCTGAAAATGCAGCTTGTATTGTAGAAGATAATTGAGTTACTTGAGAAAGAGGCTGATTTATCTGCCATATATAACGTATAAAAGCTTGAAGATTACCTACTGTTAAAGCACCTGCTATTGTAAACATAGCTCCAACTATTCCAACTACAGCTATTGTAAGATAAGCTATTAATGAAACTACAGGAGACATTATACTAGATATAAACTGTGCCTTAAACCCAGTATTAAAAAGTTCTTCATTAATTTCTTTAAACTCTTCTATTGAATCTTCTTGTTTACCATATAGTTTTATCTCATTAAAACCAGTATAAGTTTCTTGAACTTTACCATTTAGCTTACCTAAAGCTTCTTGCTGACTATTAAACAAGCCCTGTGACTTATTAACTATAAATTTAGATGCTAAATAACTTAAAGGAATTATAAGTATAGCTATAAGTGAAAGTTTTATATTAAGTGAAAACATCATGCTGACAGCTAATATTACTGATAATATTGAATTAACCACTTGAATAAAACTTTGTTGAAGGGCATTAGATACGCTATCAACATCATTTGTAATTCGGCTTAATATATTACCATAAGTGTTTTTATCAAAGTAGTTTACTGGTAATCTCCTAATCTTATTTTGAATTGCATCCCTTAAATCTCTCATAGTATTTTGAATTGCTTCAGTTAAAAGTGCATTTGCCAAATAAGTAGTTACAGGTCCAAGAACATATATAACAGCTAATATTAATAATATCCTTATTACATATTCAAAGTTAATAGAGGCACCTGTTACCCCCTTCACTATGTTAGTAGCATCTTTTGATAGGCTTGTTATAATAAGTCCTTCTACCCTAGGTGATACAGCAGTAAATACAGCTGCCATTATTATAAACAAAACAGCTCCTATAAAAGATTTCCTATATGGTTTTACAAAGAAAGAAACTCTCTTTACTATAAATATTAACTTTTTCATCTTCTAAGTCCTCCTCAGTAAGCTGAGATAATGCTATCTCTTTATAAATTTCACAACTATCTAAAAGTTCTCTATGGGTTCCTGTGCCAACTATCTCGCCTTCATTTAAAACTATGATTTTATCTGCATCAAGTATTGATCCTATTCTTTGGGCAACAACTAGAACCACAGAATCTGTTACCTCTTCCTTTAATCTTTCCCTAAGAACTGCATCTGTTTTAAAATCTAAAGCTGAAAAACTATCATCAAAAATATAAATCTCTGGCTTTCTAACTAAGGCTCTAGCAATTGATAATCTCTGCTTCTGCCCTCCAGATACATTTTTTCCACCTTCACTTATTGCTTCCTCGAATTTTCTAGGTTTCTTACTTATGAAGTCATAAGCTTGAGCTACTTTAGCTGAATGTTCTAATTCAATTTTATCTGCATCTATTTTTCCAAACCTTATATTGCTTCCTATAGTACCTGTAAATAACAAAGTTTTCTGAGGTATAAAACCAATCTTGTTACGTAATGCCTTTAAATCATATTCTCTAACATCTACTCCATCTATTTTGATACTTCCTTTTGTAACATCATAAAATCTAGGTATTAAGTTTATAAGTGTACTTTTACCACTGCCTGTACTGCCTATAAAAGCAATTTTCTGCCCTTTCTCAGCCTTAAATGATATATCTTTTAACACAGGCTCTTCTCCCTCTGGATAAGTGAATGTAACATTATCAAACTCAATTAATCCTCTAGTTCCAGTTTCCAAAACACCATTTTTAGGACTTTTTATAATAGGTTCTGTATTTAAAAGCTCCTCAATTCTGTTAGCAGAAACCTGTGCTTTTGGATACATTATAAACACCATGGAAAATAACATTATAGAAAACATTGCATGGAATAAGTATTCTATAAAGGCAACTAGTTGTCCAACTTGTAATGTTTGTGAACTTATCATATTACTTGATATCCAAAATATAGCTAAAATTGCCATGTTTAATAATCCAAAGAAAGCTGGTTGAGAAATAGCCATAAGTTTAAACAATCTTTTAGATATTTCAGCGTAGGTATGATTTATTCCTTCAAATCTTTCTTTTTCGTATTCATCATTTCCAAAAGCTCTTATAACTCTTACTCCCGTTAAATTTTCTCTAGAAATTCTGTTTAGTTTATCCATGTTTTTTTGTTGCTCTTCTGAAATAGAATGAGATATCTTTGCTATAATAGCAACTCCTAATACTATAAAAGGTACTGTTACTGCTAAAATTACAGATAAACTTAAACTTGTTCTAACTATCATTATTAAACTTACCATAAACATAACAGGCGTAAGTAGCGCTGTCCTAAGTACTACATTTGTAAACTGTAGTATTTGAAATGCATCATTAGTAGTTCTTGTTATCATAGATGATATTCCAAATTTATCGTATTCACTATGGGAGAATTCCTGAGATTTTATAAAAATATCATTTCTTATATCTCTAGTTATACTAGTTGAAATTTTGGAAGAACAATAACCTAATAAAATTGTTCCCATTGTTCCTAAGATTGAAATTACAACAATTATACTTCCAACCCTTACTACATAATCTATATCATTATTAGCTATCCCATTATCAATAACCTTAGACATTATAGTTGGAATTCCTAATTCTACAAGTGCAAAACCAAAAACTGATATTATATTAAGAATCACTAACCCTTTATATTTCTTCATGTATTTCAATATTAATTTCATTATAAATACTCCTTCTTGAAATGCTCTTATTATATCGCTATTATATAATAATAAGGTATCCGGTTACCGTATAGTCAAGAGGTGAATAAATTATGAATGAAAATCTAAATAAATATTTTAATACTGGAGAATTTGCTAAACTGTGCAATGTAAAAAAACAAACTCTTTTTCATTATGATGATATAGGTATCTTTTCTCCTGAGATCAAAGATGAAAAAGGTTATAGATATTATTCTTATCCCCAGTTTGATGTCTTTAATGTAATAACTATTTTAAAGGAAATAAATATGCCTTTAAAAGAAATTAAAACTTATTTAGATAATAGAACTCCAGAAGCTTTAATTAATTTATTTGAAGAGAAAATTCTACAGGTTGATAAATATATAGAAGCTCTTAAAAGAATGCGTAAACTTATGGAAACTAAGCTCTCTATAACTAAAAAGGCTTACAATATGGATTATTCAAAAATTAGCATAGAATCTTTGGATGAAGAGTATTTGGTTTTAAGTAAATCTATTGAAAATGTAAGTCATAAAGAGTATCTAAAAATTATTTCAGAACATATGAATTACTGCAATATAAGTAATCTAAATTCTGGTTACTCTATTGGAGCTATGATAAATAAAGAAAACATACTAGCTGGAGTTAAAGATAACTACTCATATCTTTATACAAAACTATCTTCTAAAGAAAATCTTCCTTATCTCTTCACTAAACCTAAAGGAATCTATTGCATAGCCTTTCATCAAGGAGATTATAGAGAAATAGACTCTACTTATAAAAAAATATTAAAATTTTTAAAAAAGCTAAATTTAGAAATATCAAGATATGCTTTTGAAGAGTTTATTTTAGATGAAACCAGTGTTAAGGGATATGAAAATTACGTAACTCAAGTTTCTGTTGAGCTTTTATCTAAATAAAAAAGTGGCTGCGCCACTTCGCTAGGGAACCCTATGGCCTTTCAGGCCTGGGTAAGCCCGTTAAAGACCATTTAGGTCTTTAACCCTTCGACGACACTGCGTGTCTGAGCACCCTCCTTAAGAGGCAGGGAGCACAACCTCCCCTGCACCCCTTGCATTTTTTATTGCATAGGAAGAATGCACTTTCCTATGCAATAAAAAATAGGTATAGAACTATCTATAATTCTATACCTATTTTCACTACATTTTTAGTAATATAAAACTACTGGTACTCCAGCCGATATATTGTTATATATGGCACTAGCAAGAGCATATGGAGCATTTACACATCCATGTGATCCATTTGTTTTATATATATTTCCACCAAATTCATTTCTCCAACTCGCATCATGGATTCCTATACCTTCATTAAAAGGCATCCAAAAACTTACTGGAGCATTATAATCTTGACCTACTAAACTTGTATCTTTTTGTTTATACTTTAATTTATAAACACCAGCTGGTGTACCATGGTTAAGGCTTAAATTCCCTGTAACCACATTTCCGTCTGCAATAAGAGCTCCATTTTTATAAAACCACATATGTTGTCCTGATAGGCTTATTTCTACATAAGTATTTCCTATATCGTTACTTCCAAAAGCTGCTGCTGTTTTATTATAGGTTGGTTCCTTACTTATAGGGTTACCTTCTTTTATTTTTGGTATTAGATCCTTAATTTCTTCCGAAGTATAAATTGACCACCCATAATCGCCACCGCCAACACTTATATTAGCACCCGATGAAGTTTTAAATTCTCTAGACTTTCCGACAGTTTCATAAGGATAAAAAATACCATCTAAATCTTTTCTCATTTTTCCTTCATCAAAAGATATTTCTAAATTTTCATTAACATTAATCCAAGTGTTTATTAAAGATTTATCTATAACTTCTTCACTGTTTTGTATAGAATAGGTAATAGTTGATGCAATATACTTATTAAGAGTATTTTTAGTATCTATGATTTCTTTAGATTTAGCAGTATACTTAGGTTTTATATAGCAGTCTGCCTTTTCTATATTTAAGGTTTCTTCTCCGTTATTAATTGCTTCTACTATTTTATTATAGAGTACATCTTTATCTACTCTATTCCCATAAACCTCATTTACAATCTCGTATCCATTATCTGTATACTTAAAAGTTGCATCTTTTGAATCAGTTATGTTTTCTCGTTTAAATAAATCTAACTTATCAACCTTACTTTTTAAAAGTTCATGATTATAAGAAACATCCTCTTTCATTTCACTACTATCCCTGTTTATAAGAGCAAGAAGCCATTTAAATGCATTTTGTTCTTCTTTCAGTTGGGAAACTTGTCCATTTGGTTCGTATTTCAAATCAATATCTGATGCCTTTATTTCTTCAGTTCCTCCAGAATCCTGTAGCTTTAATGAATAAGAACTAAATTTATTCGCTATCTGCTTTTCAGCTTCTTCTACGGTTTTTCCTGATACATCAACTAGATTTATGGTCGACCCAAAATAAAAATGATTCCTAAAATGTAGTGCTAAAGAAAAATATGCCATAAGGAATATACAGTGCGTAACTATGACTCCTATTGCAATTTTATTATATTTTCTTTTTTCTATTTCCATAGTGACTACCCCCCGTATAATTATACCAGAATTTGTAAAAAGTTTTAACATTTTTTTGCACATACTTAAACTTTAAGAAATTTGTAATAAAATTATTGTAAAATAAATGACCACTAACATTGTATGTACAAAAATATTTAATTAAAACAAATCCTACTAAAATTAATCGTAAATTTCTTCAATATATTTAAGTTTTATCTTTGCCATTTTTGGGGCAGTATTCAAAATCTTATTTATAAAAATATTGAGAAAATATAGTTAGATTTTTATTGTTGGAATATAGTATAAAAATAATTTCAATAACAAATATTACAACATAATAATAATCATTAATAAATTATATCATAAACTAGCAATTTTTTCTAAAGGTTAATTTTTCATAATTATGTGAATTATGAAAAGAGCGATGAAATACTAGTTAATAGTATTGTATCGCCCTTCAACTTACTCTATGCAATTATCTCTAATATTTCTTTAACCTTTTTAGCTCCAAAATACACCTTGTCATCATTAACTATAATAGCTGGAACACTCATTATCTTATACTCATCTTTAAGTTCTTTGAAGTTTGATACATCTATCATCTCTGCTTCTACATTTTCATTTTCTATAGCTATTCTTTGAGAGGATACTACAACATCAGGACATAGATGGCAGGATAATGCTACGCAAACCTTAATATTTGTTTTATTACTTATTTTTTTCATATCACTTAATATATCATTATCTACCTGCTGACCTGGGCCTCCAAGATTATATATAGCTAATATGAAGGAATTTAATTCATGTCCTCCTGGAACTCCATGAAATTTTACCCCTCTATAGTTATTATCTTTATCTAAAAGCGCAACTATTGGATATTTATCTGAATTAATTTTCTTTTCGATATCTAAATTTTGACCTTTAATATATATCTCTGCTTTTACTTTATCTCCAAGATCGGCTATATCTAAAACTAAATCTCTAAGTTCAATAGATTTTGGAAGACTTTCATCCACAATTGATACTAATGTAACTTCATCTGTAAGCCTGTCTAACACACCCTTAAGTTGAGTTCTTAAAGCATCATTTAATAGTTTACTTCTCTTTTCTATTTTTCCTAAGTCCTTAGTAGTTTCTTCTTTTTTATTATTATTAATCTCTTTTATAGGTTCTTCTTCTTTTATTCCTAATCTCTCTTTTAATTCAATAACATATCTTTCAGCTGTAGTAGCTGCAATAGCTCCGTCTGAAACAGCTGTAACTATCTGCCTTAATTGTTTTGGTCTTAAATCTCCTGCTACATATACTCCTGGTACATTTGTTTCCATGTTTTCATTAGTTATTATATATCCTGCTCTATCTAATTCTAATATACCTTTAAAAAGTTTACTTTGAGGTTCATATCCTACAAAGACAAATACTCCAAAACCAGCATCTCCTGATTTTACATTATACTCTGATTCTTCTTTTGTAACATTATTAATAAGTTTTGCATGATTTACTAGCTCTTCTCCAGTTACTTCAAGAAGTTCTGTATTAAATTTAACTTCAACCTTAGGATGAGCTAAAACTTTATCAGCTATAGATTTAGCACAAGTAAACTCTGGTTCTCTAGCTATTATTGTAACTTTAGTTGCGTATTTAGTAAGAAACATAGCTTCTTCAGCAGCAGCAAATCCTGCACCTATTACTAATACCTCTAACCCTTCAAAAAATTGTCCATCGCAAGTTGAACAATATGCAACTCCTCTTCCTGTAAATTCTCCTTCTCCCTTAAATCCAAGTTTTCTTGGAGAAGCACCAGTTGCTATAACTACAGCTCTAGCCTTAATGTCCCCTCTTTCTGTCTTTAAAACTTTAACATCTTCCTTAAAGTTCGCCTCAGTAACTTCTGCAGACATAAAACCTACCCCATAATCAGTTGCTTGATCTTTCATCTCTTCCATAAGCTTAGGTCCATTGCTGTTTCTAGCTCCTGGATAATTATATATATCATAAGTTTTATTAACCTGTCCGCCTATATCTTCTTTTTCTATTATTAATGTTTTTAACTTTGCTCTTCCTGAATATATTCCTGTTGAAAGTCCTGCTGGGCCTCCCCCGATTATCACAAGATCATAAATATTCTCCATACCTTTTACCTCCTATTTTACCGTATTAATGAATAAGAGTGAAAAGTTACATCAGAAAATCTTAATCATTAGAATTTTCTTAATCACTATTCACTCTTACTAGTAAAGCTTCTTATGTTAATTTAAAGTACAAGCTTTATGTTAATTTATTATAGTTTTCCTACTAAATCTAAGCTAGGCACTAAAGTATCTTCACCTGGTTGCCATTTAGCTGGACAAACTTGATCTCCATTTTCAGCTACAAATTGAGCTGCTTGAACTTTTCTTAATAATTCTTCTGCATTTCTTCCGATTCCATTATCATGAACTTCGTAAGCTTTTATTTCTCCTTCTGGATTAACTACAAATGATCCTCTCAAAGCTAATCCTTCTTCTTCAATCATTACTTCAAAATCTCTAGTTAGTTTTCCTGTTGGATCTGCTAACATTGGATACTTAATTTTTGCTATGGTATCTGAAGTATCAGCCCATGCCTTATGAACAAAATGTGTATCAGTAGATACTGAATAAACTTCACAACCTATTTCTTTAAACTTTTCATAGTTATCAGCTAATTCACCTAATTCAGTTGGACATACAAAAGTAAAGTCTGCTGGATAAAATACGAATACTGACCAACTTCCTTTTACTGAATCTAAAGTAACTTCTTTAAATTCTCCGTTTTGATATGCTTGCACCTTAAAATCTGAAACTTTTTTGTTAATTAATGACATTCTCAATCACACTCCATCTTCTAATTAATATTAATTTTCATTTGCCTTCCTTATTAATAATAATTATTATTTAATAATTTGTCAACAGTATTTTGGAATATTTTATTTAAAATATTATGATAAATTTCATAAAGAAAAAGGTTGAAGCATAAAACTCCAACCTTTTTCTTTATCTTATATTAAAAGCATCAACCATTATACATCTACGTTTTCTACAGAAAGATTTTGCTGTAGTTAATCCTTCACCAGTAGGTCCTGCTATAGTAAATGTTGTATTTCCTTCGCCTCCTACTCCAAGTCCAGCAAAGGATGGAGCATTTTTTACAAATATGGTGGTCTCAAGAAGCCTAGCCATTTTTGTAAGTTTATCAACATTTTTTGAATGCATGATGGCAGTATGCCTATTTCCATTTTCAGCTACATAAGCATATTCTATAGCTTCATCAACATCTCTTGTTCTTACTATAGGTAATATAGGCATCATCATTTCCTCTTTTACAAAATGATGATCTTTATCAACTTCCATAATTATAATTTTGATGTTATCATCAACATTAATACCTAATTTACTTAAAATATAGCTGGCATTTTTTCCTACAAAAGATACCTTAGGTCCACCATTTTCATTAGTAACTAACTCTAATAATTTCTGTATGGTGTTTCTATCTTTTATTTCGTAGGCTCCGTTAAGTTTCATATAATGAATTAAATAATCACATATCTGATCCACTGCAAAAACTTCTTTTTCAGCTACACATGGGACATTGTTATCGAAGCTACATCCATTTACTATATCTATTGCTGCCTTTTCTACATTAGCTGTTTCATCTACAACTACTGGAGGATTTCCAGCCCCAGCTCCTATAGCTTTTTTACCTGTAGACATTACTTTTTTAACAATTGCAGGTCCTCCAGTTGCTACTAATACTCTAACTTTAGGATGGTCCATCATAGCATTGGTATTTTCAATAGAAGGTTCTTTAACTGTAACAATTAAATTTTTTGGTGCTCCTGCTTCCTCCAATGCCTTATTTAACATAGTAATCAATTTAATAGAAACATTTTTAGCTCTAGGATGTGGACTAAAAACCACGGTATTTCCTCCAGCTATCATTGACATAGAGTTACAAATAATAGTTTCTGTTGGATTTGTAGTTGGCGTTATTGAACCTATAACTCCAAATGGACAATATTCAATTAAAGTAATTCCATTGTCTCCTGTAATAGCTTCTGTAACAAGATCTTCCGTACCTGGAGTTTTTTCAGCTGCAACCCTATTTTTGATCAATTTATGTTCATATCTTCCTATTTCGGTTTCCTCAACAGCCATTCTAGAAATAAGCTCTAAATTCTCTCTTTTTAATACGGTGGATTTTATAATGTTTATATATTTTTGCCTATTTGCCATAGATGTATTTAATAGCTCTTTTTGCGCAACATCTGAAGCTTCTATAGCTTCATCCATTGTATTAAAAATGCCATAATTATTTAAAGTCTCAACCTTATTAAATGATATTAAATTTTTACTTTTTGCTTCTTCTATTGCTTGTCTAACTAGTTTTTCAACTAAAGTTGCATCTATACTCATTTATTCTACTCCTCTTTTCTAAAAATTTTCACACTCTATTACAATTCATTGCTATACCTAAAGGTGTCACAAGTAGAGGTTCATTAAACTTTATAGTCTTAACTCCTATAAATTTCTCAAAAACATCATTAAATTCTTCAAATGATGATGCCCCTCCTACAATATAGATTTCAGACACATCATAATTTTCCAAATATCTTTTTACTATGGATGCCATTTTCTCAACCACAGGTTTGATTATCGGAAAAATTTCTCTATCCTTTTTAGGATCTTTCTTAAGCTTCTCTGCCTCTTCAATAGAGATACCGTAATAGCCAGCTATAACTAAAGTCATATGCGTTCCACCTGTTGCTTCATCGGCAGTAAATATTACTTCACCATCTTTTAAAATGCTTATACCTGTGGTTCCTCCACCAACATCTACAACAGCTCCATTTTTAATGTCTATAACACTAGCAGCTGCAGTTGGTTCATCCACAACATTTATAACCTCAAATCCCGCTGCTTCTACAACATTAGATATACATTTTATATTTCCTTGAATAATACCAGGTGGTATAGCAGTAGCCGCCTCTAATAACTCTGTACCAATTATTTTCTCAACCTTGTCTTTTAATTTTCTTAAGATATTTATAGCTCCTACAAAATCAACCACAATACCATCCTTAACTACGGTAGAAGGGTATGTTGCCCCTGCAATAGGTAGATCATTTTCATCTACTACAGAGACAACTATATTAGCTGTTCCTAAGTCCACTCCAGTCTTAAGCTTTCCGCTAAATTTATTACATCTATCTTCTGAAACTAACTCAGAAAAAATCGTTAATTTTTCATCATTTATGACCATTGCCATCTCTCCTTAAATTTTGCGTAAGATAACAAAATCATTATTTTTTAAAGAACATGCATTAGCCTCATCTACATCTACATGCATTTCTAAAGAATACTTATTTGAAACACGAATTAAAACATTTCCAAGGACACCTTGTCTATCTCCGAAGGTTTCAACTTCTACTACATCTTTATCTTTAACACCTATTTTCGCAGCCTGCTCTGGAGTCATGTGAATGTGTCTCAAAGCAATAATTGTACCTTGAGGAATTTCAACTATCCCCTTAGGTCCTATAATTTCTAGTCCTGGGGTATTTTCTAATTGCCCAGACTCTTTTATAGGCGGTCTTACCCCCAAACGAAAACTATCTGTAATAGAAATCTCAACTTGGCTTTCTTCTCTTACTGGTCCTAATATACGGACATTTTCAAATTCTCCTTTAGGTCCTCTTATAGTAACTGTCTCATTAGCTGCAAATTGTCCTGGTTGTTTTAAATCACCTTTTTTTGTTAAATTATATCCTTCACCAAAGAGTTTATCTAAATCCTTTTGGCTAACATGTATATGCCTATTTGATACCCCAATAGGAATTTTATAACTTTCTATATCTTTCATCTTATCTACAACTATTTGGGTAATCAGTTTTACAAATTTTTCTGTCTCCATTTTCATCAACTCACTCTCTAGTTATTTTACCTAACCTTTATATTGTTTTAGGTAAAATTTTTTCTGTGTCAGTATGAGGTCTAGGAATAACATGTTGTGATGCTACCTCTCCAACATTTCTAGCAGCAGCTACTCCCGCATCAACAGCTGCTTTAACAGCTCCTACATCTCCACGAACCATAACAGTTACTAATCCTGATCCTATTTTTTCATATCCTATCAACGCAACATTTGCTGCTTTTGTCATAGCATCAGCCGCTTCTATTGCACCTACTAATCCTTTTGTTTCAACCATTCCCAAAGCTTCATTACTCATAAAAAAATCCTCCTTATTATTTGATTAAATGAATACTGCATTTATTATAAACATCATTATAAATATTGTTGTAGCTGGTGGATCTATATATGTGTCACAATGACTATTAAATATATTTCCAGCTATTAACCAAACTACTGCACAAATTACTCCAATAATAACTCCTAAAAAGATATTACCAGTCATAATAGTTACAGCTGCAACCGGCAATGTAATATGATGGGTTACTGGCACACCAAATCCCATCTGTAAAAACACTAAAGATGTTGCACTTATTCCAAAACATACTATGGGGTACATAGCCATAGCAGCTTTGGGAACTCCTGAATTAAGCATAGATATCCCAACTCCACTTACAACTATAGCTACTGTTACTCCAAGTATTATGTGATTAATTAAAGTTTTTGCACTAGGCAACCACTGTCTAGACCCTTCTCCTATATATTTTCCTAAAGGTCCGGTCTTTCCAAATACTAATCTTGAAACTATTAAGGTACTAAAAACAGATATGGCTGGAAGGTCTGTGTTGAATTTAAGAAGAGTACCATATAGGTAATGAAATAGAAATCCTATAACTCCAAATATCCCTCCCATGATTATTACTGTATAATCATTGATTCCATATAATGGAGTCAAGACATCATTTGGATTCTCCAATGTCTTTCTTTTATTTCCTGCAAAAGCTGCTGCTGCAACTCCACCAGTAAAGGCTATATGCGGTCCTAAAAATGAACCAAAAGTAATATTTCCAATTGAAGGTTCTGCTATACCTGCAAGTCCTAATAGTCCCCCTACTACAGCCAATATACCTGTAAGTATAAAAGCAGGTATAGATCCAACTAAAGCTCCAAAGGCTCCTCCCCCAAATGCTGCTATCAGCATATATATATCCATATTATCCACAACTCCTAAATCTTATTTAAAACTATCTGAGATACATTTTTTTGCTTTTTCTTTTAAGATTTGAACTTTATCGAGTTCCTCCCACCTAAAGTTTTGGTCTCCCCTTCCAAAATGTCCATAGGCAGCTGTTTTTATAAATTGTGGCTTTCTTAAATCTAATTCTTTTAGTATATTAGAAACTGAAAATGAAAAAGTATCTTTTACTATTTCATCAATATAATTAGTTTTTATAGTTTCAGTTCCAAAGGTATTGATAGTTATTGCTTCTGGCTCCGGTAAGCCTATTACATAGCTTAAAGATACCTCAACCTTTTTAGCTAATTTTGCAGCAACTATATTTTTAGCTACGTATCTTGCCATGTATGCCCCTGAACGATCTACCTTAGTAAGATCTTTTCCTGAGAAAGCTCCACCACCATGTTTACCCACTCCACCATAGGTATCCACCATTATTTTTCTACCTGTTAATCCAGTATCACCAGCTGGTCCACCTATAACAAACCTTCCAGTTGGATTAATGTGTATTTTGGTATCGTATCTAATTAAATTACTATCTATAACACTATTAATTACATCATATTCAATTATATTTCTCATATAATCATATTCAATTCCATCATCATGCTGAGTAGAAATAACTATGCTTGAAATACTTAGAGGTTTACCATCAACATCATATTTCATTGTAACTTGAGACTTTCCATCAGGTCTTAACCATGAAACACCGCCTGTTTTTCTAAGTTCTGCAAGCTTCATTGTAAGCTTATTTGCTAAATCACAAGTTAATGGCATATAACTATCAGTCTCGTCAAAGGCATAGCCATACATAATCCCTTGATCTCCTGCCCCTAGTATCTCATTAGATGAACTATTATTTTCCTCTATTTTATCTACACCTAAAGCTATATCTGAGGATTGCGTATTAATATTTGTGAATATTAAACATGATTTGTAGTCAAAACCTAAATCCTCTTTTGTATAACCTATATTTTTAACTACTTCTCTCGCTATATCTACTACATTAACTCTAGCTTTTGATCTTACTTCTCCAGCAATCATAATAGTATTTTTAGAAACCATAGTTTCTACTGCCACTCTAGAATTAGGATCATAAGCTAAATACGCATCTAATATTCCATCTGATATTTGGTCACAAATTTTATCAGGATGTCCTTCTGTAACAGATTCTGATGTAATAAAATATCCATTCATACTTCTATCACCTACCTTGCCTTTGAGATTCTATAACATTTTCTTATACCTATAAACTGTCATATTCTCATACTTCTTAAACACTTTACTAAAGTAACTACTTTCGTTATATCCAAGTTTAAATGCCACATCTGTAATACTTAAATCTGTAAAGCAAAAGTAGCTTTTCGCCATATTTATTTTTCTCATATGCAAGTATTCCATTACGCTTACATTAAATTGTCTTTTAAAAATTCTGCTTAGGTACCCTTGGCTTACTGAACAATTATTTATTATTTCATTTAACCCAATATCTTCCTCAATATGATCTTCTATATAATCAAAAACCGTCTTAAGCAAACTATACTTTTTAATACTATTTTGTTGAAAAACATAATTCATAACTTTAAAAAGCCAAAATTCAAAATATCTTTTTTCCTTATGTTGAAAATTATTAATAGGAAAAAGCTCTTCTATTTTTTCTATTTCATTTTTTGATAAACCTATAGAATCCATAAGTTCTTTCCCTATATTTATAAAATTTTCTTTTAATAACTCTAAATCTGTATTTTCATTATCATATATAGAGTCTACTATCTTAGGAATTTCATAGTATATCCTTTTGAAATCCTTTTCTTTCATAATTGAGAATATCTCATCGGACTTGCCTTCAATTCCCTTTGAATTTTTAACTTCATTTTCAGATTTATGATTTTCTAGTAAAGCTTCTATCTGCTCAAAAGAAACTGGCTTTGAGATATATGCTTTTACTTTTGATTTTAAAGCCTCAATAGCAAAATCAAAATTATTATATGAAGAAACTATAAATATAATAGTATTTGGATTGTGTTCGTATATTTTTTTGCTGCATTCTATACCTGATTCTCCAGGCATCATAATGTCCATAAACACTATATCTATACTATTACTTTTACATATTTGAACAGCCTGCTCTCCATTACCTACAGAATATACAACCTCAAAACCATCTACCTTCGATATCATAACTTTTAGAGCCTGTCTCATTAACGGCTCATCATCTGCAATCAATACACGATACATTTATCTAGACATTCCTTTCGTTAAACTTTATTGGAAATCTAATAATACTTTTGGTGCCCTTACCTTCTATATTCTCTATAAAAGCATCGTACTTTTCACTAAATAAGGTTATGAGTTTTTTTCTTGCATTCTCAATACTAATCTGAATAGATTCCCCTTCATAATTACCTTTAAATAACTTAAATCTTTTAGCTATTAACTCACTACTAAGCCCTGATCCGTTATCAGAAATACTTATAATAACATCGTCATTTTCATAATAAGCCTCAATTTCAACCTTACCACCTTCATTTTTAGTTGCTATACCAAAATAGACAGCATATTCAACAAAAGGTATAATGATATGACAAGGTATTCTTTGCATATTCATGCTTTCAGAGATGTTTATTGAATAATCTAATAAATCTCCATACTTTATTTTTTGGATCTTTAGATATTTTTCAACATTTTCAAATTCCTCTGATAAATAAGCATAACTTTTTGAATGTGCTAAGTTCTGTTTTAAATACTCAGAAAACATTATTATCATCTCATTAGTTTTAGGTGAATCTTCTATGGTAGCTAAATTTGAAATCGAGTTTAAAACACTTACTAAGAAATATGGGTTTAATTGAGCCCTTGAATTTATTAATTCTATATTCTTTAATTCGTTTTCTATTTCTAATTGTTTGTTAGAAACAGTTAACTCCTCTACTTGCTTTTTCAAAGAACTTTTTTGCACTAATCTAAATGCTTCTTTTTCTCCCAATTGATTTATAATTAATGATATTAAATCTGCAACACTCATAAATTTCTCATATTCATATAAAGGTGTTTTATTAAACAGTTCCTGTTTATGTTTATCTTCTTTATAATTTTGAGAGTGTTTTATAACATTGCTAAGTTCACTTACTTCTGGCGGAGCATCTAGACACCTTACTTGTCCTCCAATGAATCCACCAAGATAATGTCCTCTTACTATTATTGGTATTGCTATTTCTAACAACCCACAAGGACAGAAATAGACACTATTTTTTTGTGTAACTGCAGCTTGAATGGCTCCAAAAGCATCTGAAGATTTACATATACAGGCAGCATCTTTATTTTTTCTTATCTCACAGCAAAAATCTGTAAAGGATGTCATCTTTGTGATAGGTTCTCCCTTATAGTCTACCGTAACAAAAGCTAAGCCTGTTGCTTTAGATATCTTTTCTTGAATGTTTTCTAGTTTTTCTTTCCCAAACAAGTTAGCAATATTAAACTTATTGATTATCGCCTCATCTATTTCCTCGTTATTAGCAAAGTTTTCAAATTTTCCTCTGTTGTAGAATTCATTCATTTAATCCTCTCCTTTATACACCATAAGAATACATCTACATATATTCTATCATGTTAAGGTTAGGTTAGTATACTGATTCCAATATCATCTCTATTTCAAATTCTGACACTTCTCTAGGATTTGCTGAAGTACATCCATCCTTAAATGCAGCTTTTGACATTTGAGCTTTTGCTTTTTCAAACTCGTCTTTATCCACACCACATTCTTTTAAGTTAACTGGCATCTTCATGATACTTTTAATAGATTTAATATAGGTTTTTAAAACTTCTACAGCAAATTCATCAGTTTGAATTCTTTCAACCATGCCCACTTTATAGGCAAGTTTAGCATATTTTCTTAAAACCTCAGTTTTTTTGCTGTTATAATCTATTACAGCTGTTAAAAGTAAGGCATTTGCAAGACCATGAGGAACATGAAACCTACCACCTATTTGATGAGCAATACTATGATTTATACCAAGCCCAGATATATTAAAGGCCATCCCTGCTATATTTGATGCTTCAAGCATCTTTCCTCTAGCTTCAAGGTTATCTCCTTCTCTATAGCACTTTATTAAAGAGTCCATAACAAGCTCTACAGCTTTCTCTGCTAAAGCATCTGAATAAACATTAGCACCTTTTGCAACATAAGCCTCAATTGCGTGGGTTAAAACATCTATTCCTGTATTAGCTGTAATAACAGGGGGTACAGAAACTGTTAGATTTGCATCTAAAATTGCCTCATCTGGTAACATACAATCATCAAAAATTATATGTTTAGTTTTTGTTTCTGTATCAGTAATAACCGTTGCTGAAGTTACCTCAGAACCAGTTCCACTTGTTGTAGGTATTGCTATAAAATTAACTTTAGCAATAAAGTTCTTCTCTTTAGCAAAGTATATTATTGCTTTAGCTGTATCTATTGCAGAACCTCCGCCATAAGCTACTATAACCTGTGGGGTAACTTGTTTACTAATGGCAACGCCCTTACCTATGACATTTAAAGGTGGATCTGGAACAACCTCATCAAAAATTGAAACTTTATTGCTACTATGAATAAAACTTAATAATGAATTTAAACTTCCGTTTTTAACAAGGAATCCATCACATATTATCCAAATACTAGTATCCTTAAATTGCTCTAAATGTTTTAACGAATTTTCTCCTGAATATATTTTTGTTTTTATATATATACTTTTCAACGATTTCCCTCCTGTTTTAACGGATTGAAAAACCACTTGTCAAAGAACAACGTCTTCTTCTTGCAAAGTGTCTAGCTGTTGTAGTCCCTTCTCCTGTAGCTGTGGCAATAGTAAAACTTGTATCACCCTCACCGTTAACTCCTATACCTACTAAAGATGAACCATTTTTCACAAACACTGAGGTTTGCATTTCTTTTGCAGCAATATTAAGCCTATCAATTGATTGAGAATGTATAGTAGCCGTGTGTCTAAATCCTTGTTCTATTTCTATAGCAGTTTCTAGCGCTACCTCAAAGTTTTTAACTCTTATTAAAGGAATTAGAGGCATAAGCATTTCCACTGTAGCAAAAGGATGTTGCTTTATTGTGTTAACAACTATAAGCCTAATATATCTTTCGCACTTTATGTCTGCTTTAGCTAAAATCTCATTTGCACTTTTACCTTCTAATATTTTATTTAAGGTTATATCGTTTGTTAAAGTTGCACGAGTAAGCTTAAGCATTTCTTCATCATTATTAACGTAATATACATCATTTCTTATAAGCTCTTCTACTAGAGAATCAGCTATACAGTCCACAACAACAATACTCTTTTCAGATATACACATAATGTTATTATCAAAAGAAGCTCCCTTTACAATATCTCTTGCAGCCTTTTTAATATCCGCAGTTTCATCTACAATTGTAGTCGGATTTGCAGGCCCTGCTCCTATAACCTTCTTTCCTGATGACATAGCTTGTCTTAGAACATTATTACCACCTGTTGTAACAATCATAGCTATATCAGGATGACTCATAATTTCATCTGTGCAAGTTATAGAAATTTCATTTAATGTTACAACTAAGTTGTCAATTCCACATGTTTCTCTTATTGCTACACTTATTATTTCAGTAACATATTTAGATACATTAACAGCTCTTGGATGAGGACAATGAACAACTGAGTTTCCTGCTGCAAGCATTCCAATAGTATTACTAATTAATGTAGCACATGGGTTAGTGCATGGATGAATTGCACAAATTACACCATACGAAGATAATTCATACAAGGTCATACCGTTATCCCCTGTTTTTACCTCTGTGATTAAATCTTCTACTCCTGGAGTTTTGTTTATTGCTAAAGTTAGTTTCTGAATCTTATCCCCCACGTTTCCCATGTCAGTTTCCTTAACTGTCATATAAGCAATTTCTTCTACCTTATCTAATAGTTTTTTCTTTACAGCATCTATAATCTCCTGTCTTTCATTTAAAGTCAGTTTATTATATTGGTTATATGCACCTAAAGCAGATAAAACAGCATCATTTACAGAAGGAAAAACTCCACTTTTTAGCTCTTTTCTATTAAAAAAATTATATCCTAATTCCATGTCTGCCTCCTTTCTAAGCTATTAAATTAAAATACCTTGATTTTTACACATCAATGGTATCTATAATTCCAATGATAGCCATATCGATGGCAACCTTATGTTTTTGATCATTAACACGAACAGCCGATCCTTTGCATAATAGCACATAATCTCCGATTCCAGCCCCAACATAGTCAGCTGCAACCTCTTCTGAATCAATAAATTCACCTTTAGCATCTATTTTTTTAACAACCATTAACTTATATCCAACCAATGATTCATCTTTTCTTGTGGCAACAACATTACCAACCACTTTTGCCATATACATGGTATTACAGTCCTTTCCTAATTAGTAGTTTTTAAGCTTTATCATCACTATCCTTTTTAGGTTCTTTCTTTTTTCTACTATTTTTTTTGATCTTCTTTTCTTCTGACTGAGCATTTTCTGTATTAGGCGTTTCTTTTGATATATCTATAGAAGTTTGAATAGCTTCTTCTTTTATTTCACTTTCTTTTTGAAGAAATTTTTCTTCTTTAACTTCCTTTAACTCTTCTATTTCTTGAGATTTTTTCTCTACCTTATTTTCTAGCTCCATTATTTTAGGTTCAGAGCTAGCAACTTCAACTATCTTAAAATCTGAAGTTTTTTCAGAAACTTCATTTTCTAATGGATTGTCTTCCTCTTTAGGCTTTGTCTCTTCTTTCTTAGGCTGACAAAAGGTACCTTCTATATAATTTGAAGGTCTTGGAATCACTTTAGCAGAAACAAAAGCATTGTTTTCAAGAGCAATTTGCCTTCCTGCTGTTACAGCTGCATTTACTGCCCCTACATTTCCTGAAATCTTAATAGTCATGTATCCAAGTCCCTTTGTATTTTCAATATCTATTATATTGACATTGGATGTTTTAACCATTGTATCAGCAACCAAAACTGCAGTTGATAGTCCTCTTGTTTCAACCAAACCTAATGCTTCTTTCATCTTGTCACCTCACTTTAAGTTTATTTAATTTTCATAAAACACGGATAAATCCGCATTTTATGAAAATCATTGATTCTTATAGCCCTTTTCTTACAATTTCAATATTTAAGCTACGAGCTTTATCCTTAGCCATCTCTGTAATAATATCCCCAGGTTTTAATACTATTTTGTTATACTCTTTAAGCGTTTCAATTTCATATTCTGTAATTATTTGCTTCCCTGTGCATTCGTGTGTAGTGTGTGTGTGTGTGACTTTTTCATTTACAATTGAGAAATTTTTAGAACTTACTTGGAATATATCATTAGTTATTTCTACATCAAATTCCAACAAGGTTCTATAATAATCTAATATCTTATTTCTATATGCTACAGGCTCTTTACCGCTAAATTTTTCAAGACCAGATTGTATTAAAATTATTTTTTGCCCTTTTTCCATGCTATTAAAAATCCAATTCGTTTCAAATGTATCTCCAATACATAGCGCGGTTTTAGCTATAATGGTTTTCGATATTGTTGGAAACACTGTGAGGTATTCATCTAAGTCATTTACGTTGACTTTGTCTCTAGAAATTACCTCTTTACAGAACTTAAACTGCTTTAGAGTATTTATTAAAGACTCATTACATACTTCTTCTGGAACTATGGCATAAGCTTCATATTCATTTTGTTTATCTAAATCTTCAAAAAAGGTTGAATACTTTTCATTAAATTCTTCCGTAAAAATAACATATAGTTTCTTTTTAGGAACAATAATATTTTGCCTAGAGCTTTCGGATTGAAATAATTCTATGACTCTATTTACTAATTCTTTGAGTGTTTTTTCATCTATTTCCATCCTATACCTCCTGCTCTATTATCTTCTATACAAATTTAGGAAGAATTTTTTCAGTGTCTGTATGTGGACGAGGAATAACGTGTATAGATACTACCTCTCCTACTAATCTTGCAGAAGCTGCTCCTGCATCAGTAGCTGCCTTAACAGCTCCAACATCTCCACGAACCATAACTGTTACTAACCCTGAACCTATTTTTTCATATCCTATTAAATTAACGTTAGCTGCTTTAACCATAGCATCTGCTGCCTCTATAGCTGCAACTAATCCTTTTGTCTCAACCATTCCTAATGCATCTGAATTCATATATATGCCTCCTTAAATTTTAGGTAATCCTTATTTTTATTTTCTTAGATATATGGTGTTGTAGATGACTTAGGTTCATCTCCTAAAGCCCCTAATAGTTTCTTACCAACTTCTATAGATGCTCTAACAGCTTGTCTAACAGCTCCTGAATCACCGCTGAAAGTTAATATAACTTCGTTTGAGTAACTAGTTCCACCACCTGGTGAACAATATCCAACTACATCAACATTTGCAGCCTTAACAGCAACATCTGCTAAAACAGTTCCTATAGCAGCTGGTCCTGCACAAACCATACCAAAAGCTTTTCCAAGTGGAGTTCCAAAAGCTTTTTCTAAGCAGTAACTTGCTCTAGCTGTATATTGGAACTCTAAATGTCCTGCATCATTAGCATAAACATCTCCAAAATACTTATCTAAACTTGCAAGAGCTATTTCAACTGCTCTTCTAGCATCTGAAACATCATCAGCTCCTATATAAATTAAACTTCCGTGACCTGCACCGCCCTTAGTATCTCTTGCCAGTTCAACAGAAATTACTTCTGTGTTTGTAGCCTTTACAGCATCATCTACTGCCATTATTTGTGGACCTGCGCCAGTTCTACCACCTATAATTCCTATAGAACGATATTTACCTAATTTCATAACATCTGTAAGTAAAGGGTCTACGCTAGCAATAACTAATCCAATAGTGTCACCAATTGCAGTACCTACAAATTCTGTAACTCCTATTCCAGAAGTTTTGCAGCTTTCTTTAACCTCACTTTTTTCTTCCTTTAGAGGAATTCCTAATTCACTAGAAACCTGTTTCATTACTTTTTCGATCAATTGTTGATCCATTTTAAATCCTCCATCCTTAAAATATAATAATTAGCCACCAATAACACACTTAATTCCTTGCTCTTCTATGATTTTTTGAAGTTTTTCAACTTCACCTAAAGCAAAAGCTCTTGTCTTTTTCATAAGATAATCTCTTCCAAGCAAATCATACTTATTTTCGCCATAAGTGTGATATGGTAATAAATGAACTGTATTAATATCATTAAGTGTTTTAACATAGTCACAAAGTTCTAAAATATCCTTCTCACTTGAGTTAAAATCAGGTACTAAAGGTACTCTAACTACCATTTTGGTTATTTTAGAAACCAGTTTAGCATTTTCTAGAATCTTTTCATTTGGAACTCCTGTATATTTTTTATGCATTTCGCTATCTACACTTTTTATATCCATTAGCGCTAAATCAATATAAGGAAATACTTCTTCAATAGTTTCTGTATTTGCATAAGCTGTAGTTTCTATAGCTGTATGCCATCCTTGCGCCTTACAAGCTTTTAATAATTCTCTTGCAAATTCTGACTGAACTAAAGGTTCTCCTCCAGATAAGGTAATTCCGCCTCCTGAACGTCTATATACTATAGCGTCTTTCTTAAGCTCTTTTATAACCTGCTCTACAGTCATTTTTTTACCTTTTAAAGTTAAAGCACTTGTTGGACACACATTTACACATTCACCGCATGCTGTGCAAATATCTCTATCTATAAAGTTCTTGTTATTAGGATTTATAGCACCTAACTTACATGCTGAAATGCATTTTCCACAATGAATACAATTCATTGATTGATACATTAAAACGGGTTTTAATTTTTGCGATTCAGGATTGCTGCACCATAAACATGATAAAGGACATCCTTTCAAAAATACTATGGTACGAACTCCTGGTCCATCGTGTATTGAAAATCTTTGTATATCAAACACAGTTCCTTCAGTTCTATAATTAATCGTATTCATTATGCTCATCTCCCTTAACCTTATAAAACTTATAAGGGATTTTTAAGATTATAGTGTGTGTTCTGTACGGCTTATAATATCATCTTGCACTTCTTTTGCTAGTACTACGAATTGAGCACTATATCCAGCAACACGAACAACTAGATCTTTATATTTTTGTGGATCTTTTTGAGCTGCTAATAATGTTTGCTTGTCTATAACATTAAATTGAACATGCATACCTTTATGATCAAAGTAACTTCTTACTACAGATGAGAAGTTTTGTAATCCTGTATCTCCAGCAACTGCTGATGGTAAGAATTTTTGATTATAAAGAGTACCATTAGAAGCTACGAAGTGGTCTAATTTAGCAACTGAATTTGCTGCTGCTGTTGGACCTGAATGGTCTTTTCCTGATCTTGGTGATACACCATCTGCAAGTGGTTTCTTCGCTGGTCTTCCATTAGGTAATGCTGCAACATCTTTACCAAACAATACGTTTGCAGATACTGGGTAGATTCCTGCTTGGAATTGACCTCCACGAGGATTTGTGTATTTTTCTACTTCAAAGCAATATAATTGAGCACATTTACGTGCAACCATATCAACTTCATCTATATCATTTCCGAAAGAAGGAGTATTATCTAAAAGTCTTCTTATACTTTCAAAATCTCCTGAAACTTGAGATTGAGATGCTTTAAATCCAGAAATAACTTGATTTTGGATATCAGCTAAATCTATAGACCCAGCATTACTTAAAATCTTCTTAACTGCTTCATATATTTGCATTTCAGTAGCATCCATAGTGCTAGTACTTGTACATGCAACAGTTTCTTCACAAGCGCCAAAGTTAGCATCTAATGCGGTTTTAAGTTGTTCCATTGTTATAGTATTGTCTTCAAATACATGTTTTTGTATTGCATATACAGAGTCTCCAGTATCAGCAACTCCAAATGCTTGAGGACCAGTAAAGTTGTAGATTGCTCCACCTTCTTGAACTGATTTACCTCTTCCTATACAATCATCAACCATAGCTGATAAGAATGGAAGTGGTGCTCTTTCTGCATGAGCATAATCAACACAGTTATCTGCTTCAACTAGGTAATAAACGAAATATTCCATTTGTTTCTTAAATGCCACATAGAAATCATCTATACTCTTAAAGCTTGTCATCTCTCCAGTAGCAGGGCCTAATTGCTTATTTCCTACCTTACCGTTATTCAATGTAATTTCTAATACTTTTGCTACATTAAAGAATGCTGCATCATGCCAACCTTCTGTCTTATTTGGACATTGAGGCTCAACACAACCTATAATACAGTAGTTACGTGCATCTCTAAGAGAAACTCCTCTATTTACTAATGAAGGTATAATAACTTCATCATTGTACATAGCTGGAACCCCTAAACCTAATCTAGCTACTTCACAAGCTCTTAATAAGAACTCATCTGGAGTACCTTGCCATACACGGATAGAGAAAGATGGTGCTGGTAACTTAACATGTGCAGTTGCTTCCATACACATATAAGAAACTTCATTTGTAGCATCTAATCCTTCTTCATTTTGTCCACCAACACAAAGATTTTGGAACACTGCATATCCTGCAAATGCTTGAGCTGATATTTCATCACGAGTTTTATTTATGTCATTAAGTTTTATCCAAATACAGTCAACTAGTTCTTGAGCAAACTCTTTTGAAATTCCTTTATCAGCTTTTAAGTATGGATACATGTATTGGTCAAAACGTCCTGGTGAAATTGAATGTCCGTTAGACTCTATTTGAACCATTATTTGAATAAACCAGAAAGATTGACACGCTTCATAGAAGTTACTTGAACCGTTTTCAGGAACTTTATCACAGTTAGCAGCTATTTGTAAAAGCTCAGCTTTTCTAGTTGGGTTTAATTCTACTGTTGCCAATTCTCTAGCTTTATTTGCATATCTATGAGCAAAGTTAATTGCTGCATTATAAGAAATAATCACTGCATTATAGAATTGTTGTTTCTTTATATAGTCAGGATCTTTTTTATCCATTCTATTCATTGCTTCAACTACTTCAGCAATAATTCCTCTAAAACCTTTCTTTAATATCTTGCCATAATCAACACATATATGACCTACTCCACCATAGAAATAGTTTCCTACAGTAAATACTCCGTTAGACATACAATCTTTAGCTTCTTGAGACATATAAGAATCTGCAAGAGCACTTGTAGTCTTTCCTTCCCAATAGCTAAATGCTTCTTCTAACTCTCTAGCAGTTTCCTTTGGAATCTCAAATGGGTCTGCAACTCTTGTAGCCATTGTATCAAATTCTTTAGCCACCCACTCATATGAGAATTCTGGGCATATTTCAGTTGAACGTGGATTTTTAGTAATAGCACCTACTACTAACTCATCTGGACGAATAGTAACAGGTAAATTGTTGAATATTTTTTCTACAGCTTTAGCACGTCTTAATATAGGAGATAAACCTTCAGTTTCTTTATATGACTCTGTTACAAGCACCGCTCTTTCTGATTCTACATATGGTGTTGCATCAACAATCATTCTTTTTAATCTTTCTACTCTTTCAGTTGGTTTTGAAAATCCTTTAGATATCAATTTAATTCCTCCTTTAGAATTATAAAAACTTTTTTCGTGCAACCTCATTATATAGTACACGCTCAAAATCCATGTAATACTTTTCAAACTTAAATATTGTAAAATTAAAACTATGTAAAAATTAAAAAAAGCACAAAAGTAACTTAATATAAATTACTTTCATGCTTAAAAACTATCAAAATTATAATTTTATTTTAACCTCTAAAAGCTTAAGAAAATCTCTTAATATAGTAGTATTACCAGGCCATGCTGGAGCTGTTACCAAGTTCCCATCTACAATTGTTTCATCTGCATTTTTATCTATAAACACACCACCAGCCATTATAACTTCTGGTTTTATTGCATTATATGCAGTTAATCTTCTTCCCTTTACAACATCAGCTGCTGTTAAAATCTGAATTCCATGACAAATAGCAGCTACAGGCTTATTTAGTTCCATAAAATATCTTACTATATCTATAACTCTTTTATTAAGCCTTAAGTACTCAGGTGCCCGTCCCCCTGTTATATAAAGACCATCGTACTCTTCAAGTTTTAAATAACTAAAAGAACAGTTAAGTAAAAAGTTATGACCAAGCTTTTCACTATAAGTCTGATCCCCTTGAAAGTCATGAACCGCAGTTTTAATATATTCTCCTTCGGTTTTATCTGGACATACCACATCTACTTTAAATCCCACCATCTCTAATGCTTGAAAAGGTACCATCACCTCATAATCTTCTGTATAATCACCTGCCAACATCAAAATTTTTCTCATTTTCCCCTCCTTATTCAAAGTTTGTAAAATTTAAACCTTTTCATTGTAAATTTAAAACTTTTTATCCCAAGGAAGTATATCTCCTTCTTCCTTTAAATAGTCTATTAGATTAGCTATTCCATCTCCTGTGTAGGAACTTATATGAAAAATCTTTTTACAGCCTGCAAGTCTTAACCATTCCTCTGCTAAATCTGGTCTAGAATCCTTTTTATCAATTTGTGTTACAATTCCAATAATCTCTCTAGTTGCACCAGCAGCTATATTAGGACTATATAAAGAATATTCTTCAAGAGAACTCATAAGAAGTCCTACAATATCAGCCTCATATGAATATAATATTAACGCCCTAGCTAAGGTTCTATTTTCTGCATATTCTCCTGGGGTATCTATAATAACATCAAAATTATTAATATACTGGGTTTTGTGATAGCTTATTTCTTTTCCCTTCAAAGCTTGAGTTAATGTAGTTTTACCAGCTCCAGTTCTTCCTACAAACATAATTTTTTTCATTTTACCACCTACGCTTTAGTTACATTGCAAACATCAAAACCTAAAGTATTTTGTGTATAACTTAAAATAGATTCTAAAGCAATAGACACATCCGATATCATTCCTGTGATAATTAAAGTTCCACTAAATCTATCAATAAAGCCAATATCTATAGCAGAAGTTTTAATTGCAATATCTGCTGCAATAATAGCAGTTTCACTTGGAGTAACTGTTAATATACCTATCGCTGCCCTATTATAATCAATCTTAGGATCTAATCCAAGCTTTTTGTATATTATAGAATCAGGACTTGCTATCACATGAGCCATAGTTATTTGTTTGCCTGGAACAGTTTCTTGTATTATTCTCATTAAATCAGCTTTATTTAATTCAATATCTTTTAATCTCATGATTATCCCCCTAGTTTACAATATCTGATAATTAATATGGTAACACATCTACTAAAAACATTAATAACACTATTGTAACTAAAATTAGGTAAATTTAAGTCTTGGTTTTAATTTTACAAATTATAAATTTCTAATTTACCTGTATAAAAATAATGCAAATTATATAATAGCTTTATGGTAGATAAAATTTATTTAATATAGGAGTTATTTAAATGATTAATGAAGATATGGTAAAAAAAATAACCTCAGACTTAGTTAGTTCATTAAAACCAAATAAACTTACCTTAGATATAGCCAAAAAATTATTAGTTAAAGCTGAAAATAAAGCTAAAGAAATAAATATTCCTGTAGTTATTGCTATAGTTGACGAGGGTGGAAATTTAATTGCTCAACATAAAATGGATGATGCCCTTTTAATAAGTGTTTCTTTATCTCTAAATAAAGCATACACTTCCGTTGCAACAAAAATGTCAACTGAAAATCTATCAAAACTTATATTACCTGGAAAACCTCTCTATACTTTACAAAATATAAAAAATATCACTGCTGTAGGCGGAGGAATTCCTATTATTATAAGTGGACGTATAGTTGGTGCTATAGGTGTTAGCGGTGGAAGTGTTGAAGAAGATATTCTTATAGCTAAAACTGCTCTAGAAGAAATATAGATGTTTTTAAGGATGGTATATAAACTTAATACCATCCTTTTCTTACTTTTGATATAATTGTGTTAAAGTTAAACCATATTTTTGAGGAGTTGATTTAAAACATGAAAATTCTTGCTATTAATGGTAGCCCAAGAAAAACTAAAAACACAGCTACTTTATTAAACAAAGCCTTAGAAGGAGCAAGTTCTGTAGGTGCCCAAACAGAATTAATACATTTATATGATTTAAATTTCAAAGGTTGTATTAGCTGCTTTGCTTGTAAAAGAAAAAATACAAAATTTATAGCTAGATGTGCTGTAAAAGATGATTTAACTGAGGTTTTAGAAAAAGTTTCTCAATGTGATGCCTTGATTTTAGGTTCTCCTATATACTTCGGCAATATTACAGGAGAAATGCAGTCCTTTTTAGAGCGTTTATTATTTTCTAACCTTTCCTATAATGAGGGTTCACGCTCAGTATTCCCTAAAACAATATCATCTGGATTTATTTATACCATGAATGTCCCAAAAGATTTTATAGAAAAAATAGATTATGATGTTTTATTTAATAGATATAAGGGAAGTCTTCAAATTCTTAATGGAGCGTTAGAATATTTAGTTTCTGCAGATACCTATCAATTTGACGATTATTCTAAATATGAAGCCACTAAATTTAATGAAGTGCATAAAGCTAAAATAAAAGATGAACAGTTCCCAATAGATTGTGAAAACGCCTTTAACCTCGGAGTTAAATTAGCAACAAGCTAATGTATTTTTCTTAAGCGCTTTACGATCATTCACTTATTGTCATTTTCCCTTGTTGAGTTTGAAACATCTTCTGAAGATGAACTTAAAGAAATCTTAGAACTTTTAGGTTATAGTTTAGAGGCTCTAACCTTCAAACCCGCATTAACACTATATATAGTTATATAGAAAGATATATATCTATATATATTCCTGAGCCTAAAAAGGAATCATTGAAATTAAGCTTAATCCTCTAAAATAGAATTCTCGCTTTCTCGCTTTCTTGCTTTCTTGCTTTCTTGCTTTCTTGCTTTCTTGCTTTCTTGCTTTCTTGCTTTCTTGCTTTCTTGCTTTCTTGCTTTCTTGCTTTCTTGCTTTCTTAGCGCAGTCTACTTTTTCTGTGACTTATTTGCAAGCTCTTTTTATAAAAAAGTTTACTTTATTCTTAATATAAAAAAAAGATTAGACTGGTGCTGCACTTCTATCCTGTAGAGACTTCTTCCCTAGTCTCGTTAGATTCCTTCTAAGTACGACACAACAACATAATGAAATTTTGACACTTTGACATTTTGACATTTTGACATTTTGACATTTTGACATAGGGTAGCCTACTTTTCTTCCTACTCATTATTCATCTTTTATAAAAAAGTATTCTTAAATTTCTAAAAGGATTTGATTGAAGCTGCACTTCTATTCTGTAGAGACTTCTTCCCTAGTCTCGTTAGATTCCTTTTTACCAATAAGTATTAGACTGACGCTGAGGAAGAGATTGAATTTGATGAAGTTCTTCGAACTTCTACAGATAAGCAGTGCGTGTCTACCGATCATTGGTGCAATTCTTCAATTCTTCAATTCTTCAATTCTTCAATTCTTCAATTCTTCAATTCTTCAATTCTTCAATTCTTCAATTCTTCAATTCTTCAATTCTTCAATTCTTCAATTCTTCAATAGGCATTTTGCTTTTTTCGTGATTTATTGTCAAGATTTTTATAAATTTTACTTTTCTTTTTAACAATGTGAAAAGAATCTAATGAAACTCTTCGTGTTTCTACAGGATTAAGGTAAAAATGATTTGATAGAGCTTAAGAAGAAGCTCCTACAGTGTAGAAGTGTGTAGATTTATTGGGAGTAATGGCATATTAATATATTACCAATTATTTTTTAAGAGGGTGATAATATGGATTTTAGTGAATTAACGGGAAAAGTTGTAACTCCTTATGATAAAGAGTATCCTTTTTTGAGACTTGTTTATAATAGAGCTATTAATAAATTTCCCATTGCTCTTGTATATTGTTATAGTAACCTCGATGTTTCTAATGCAATTAAGTGGTGTAGAAAAAATAATGTTGAGCCTCGAATCCGTACTGGGGGCCATAATTATGAAGGTTATTGTACCGCTAATGGTGTGTTATTAATAGATACCACCTATATGAATAATGTTTATATAGATACTAAAAAAGATATTGCAAAAATTGAGTCTGGTACAAGACTCTGGAAAGTATACTCCTCTCTTGCTAAGGAAGGTTATGGATTTGCAGGAGGTACCTGTCCAACAGTAGGTATCTCTGGTTTAGTTTTAGGAGGAGGTATCGGTTTATCTTCAAGGCTTTTTGGATTAACGTCTGATAATTTATTATCTTTAGATTTAATAAATAGTAAAGGAAATTCAATTAGAGCAGATAAAAAGATTAATTCTGATTTATTCTGGGCTTGTAATGGTGCTGGGGCTGGTAACTTTGGGGTTGCTACAAGTTATACTTTTAAAGTTTATAAGGTTAGCAAAGTAACTGTTATTCAACTTAGATGGGATAACACATCTAGAGGCGAATTTATGGAACTATGGCAAAAGTGGTTAAAAACTGCTGATGATAGAATTAGCTGTTTTGCTGGTCTTAATAAAGAAGGAATTTATCTAAATGCATTTTTTTATGGATACGAATATGAGGCTGAAGAAATTTTAAAAGATTTTCTTATTCTTCCTAATTTATTAGAAGAATCATCAATTAAATATGTACCTTTCATTGATGCTGTAAAAGATATCGGATCTTTTTACGGCCCTCCTAATAGTTTTAAGGCAACTGGAAGGTTTGTATATAGGCCTCTATCTAAAGAAAATATAAATAGATTAATCAATTATATTGATAATAGTCCTGAAGGTGCTATTTGTAATATTAGGTTATATAGTTTAGGTGGAGCTGTGAAAAAAGTTCCTATAGATGCCACTGCATATTTTTACAGAAATTCATCCTATATTTTAGGAATTACAGCTGAGTGGGAAAAAGATATTAGAGAAGGCCTTTACGTAAACTGGGTTAATCAGGTGTTTAACTATGTAGAACCTTTAACTCGAGGCTCATATGTCAACTTTCCTTATTCAGAATTAAAAGACTATGGTTATGAATATTGGGGCAAAAATTATTGTAAGCTTAGAGAAGTAAAAAGCAAATATGATCCTGACAACTTTTTTAGATATCAGCAATCTATAGAGCCCTATTAACAACAAAATATAAGAAGACCGTTATAGATTTATTAAAATTAATCTATAGCGGTCTTTTTGCATTTATAGGTTTTATTTTAGAAATATATAAATTAATTTTGTGCTACAGTTCTTAATGATGAAGCTGCCGCTGTAAAAAATGCTGCTGCAAAAAGTAATAGTATTCCTATAGAAGGAAGTACTGAATATATACCTTTATTATTAAACATTACTTCTATAAGAGCCTTTAATACCCAGTTTTGAGGTGTAAAATTAGCTATTTTCTGAAAAATTCCTGGTAAGTACTCTACAGAAACAAAACATCCACTTACGGCACCAGTTAGTGTTGCTACCATATTAACTACTATCGCGCTTTGAGTTTCATTTTTTATCCATCTTGATATTAATAACCCTAAACTTAAAATTACAAGAATAAATGCTGTAAATACTAAAAATAAAGCTACATATGAATTTCCCCAGTTTACTTTTAATACTATCTTCGTAAATCCTACCATAACAGCTACTTGAATCCACTCAGTGACCAAAAATGATAATAATAAAGCTCCCCCTATCGTAATATTGCTATTTGGGGTGGATATACTTCTCCTTAAAGTTCCGTTCCTCTTAATCTCCATAATCTCATTAACAAAATATATCATAGTATACATCATGAAACTTATCATTACACCAAGAAAAGCTATGTTAACCGTTTTTGTTTTCTCCTCAGTTGAAAATGTACTTTTCTCAACCTTAATTTTTGAATCTTGAATATTATTAATTAACTTATTTTTTAATTTCTCAGAATTATCGCTGTTAATATTGTTTGCTACTTTAGTTGCTAATTTATTATTCATTATAAAAGAATTAATTTTATTACTTACTATATTATCTACGTTTCCTTGACTTAGTTTTAATATACTTACTTCTGTATCTTCACTATCAGCTTGCTCTAAGGCACTGGAGAACTTTTCTGGGATTATTATAGCAAAGGAACTATTTCCACTTTTTACTCTTCGTTCCCCATCTTCAAGGGTAACTTTAGTTAAGTTTATAATTCCCGTATCTTCTAGTTCATTTATAAGTTCTTCTCCTTTTAATCCAGTATCTTGATTAACCACATCCACATATATATTTGAGGAAGATACATTTTCACTTTTATTTGTAAAAAACACTATTAGACTTACAACTAAAGTTGGCATAAGCATACCTAAAAGTAATATTTTTTTATCTTTAAGAATCCTCTGCAAATGCATAAAGGAATACTGTATTATCTTCATTTAATTCACCTCTCTAATTATCAAACTTAAATTTCATTGTTCCAATAGCAAACCCAATAACCCCTATAGTTAATAAAATTACTATATTAGTACTTATATTAGAAATATTGGACCCAACCATTATATTGGTATAGCTATTTGTGAGCCAATAATTAAGAGTAGTCTTTATTACATTCCTCATAAAACCCGTTACTGAATCTATTGAATAAAAGGTCCCACCAAAAACAGCCATAATCATAATTACTATTGGTAGTACTGTCTTTAAGCTTTTTTGACTCTTAAATATGCTACCAGCTAATGTTGATATTCCAGCTATGGCAGCTCCATGAGATAGTATTACTATACTAAGTGAACTTATATTACTTCCCCAGCTAGTTTTTAATATAGCGCTGGTTAAAAGTATATACACTCCAACTTCTATCACTGCAATTAAAAATATTGCCATAGTCTTTCCTAATAAAAAATTCATTTTGCTCATAGACGTAGACTGTAGTCTTTTTAGAGTTCCACTTTCTCTTTCTTTTATAATATTTGAAGCCCCTACAGTTGTTAAAAACAAACTAACCATAATAAGCATACTAACTGCATAATATTGCTTTGAATTTATAACCTTATGGTTTTCAAACAGACCTTCCTTAATATAATTTTGCCTCATAATCTTGCTTAATTCATTTTGAAGCTCAACTGAATCAATATTTATTGCCTCTTCATTTAAGGTTTTATTTATTGCTATACTCATATTTAAGTTATTTGTATAAGCTTCAACTATTTCAGAAACAATAGAACCATTTAATTCTTGTGCAGGAGATTGTATTACCTTAAGTGATGTTTCTTCTCCTAAAAGAGTTTTTTTACTAAAGTCCTTTGGAACTATTATCGCAGCACTTATATCTCCTTTTTCTATATCTTCTTCTATGCTTTCAAAATCTCTATCTTCTCTTAAAGTAATGCTGTCTTTTAGATTACTTCCTTTAAATATCTCTTTTATTGATAAAGCTATCTGTCCCTTATCTTCATCTATGATAGATATTTTAAATTCAGGTAACTTAGGCTCTTGATTAAAATACTGCTCATATATAACTCCATTTAATGCAGCTAAGGCAAAAGGCATTACTATATATACAAACACATTAAATTTTATTCCTGATAAAATTTCTTTTAACTCGTTCATAAAAACATATAAAAATCTCATCATATCCCCCTAATCCCTTAATGCTTTACCAGTAAGACTTAAAAATACTGTTTCAAGAGTAGGTTTTTTTATACTTATATCTTTTATTCCTATCTCTTTTTTAATTAAAACTTCAATAATCTGCTGTATACTTCTTTGGGTGTCCTGCATTATTACTGTTAACTTAGAATCCTTATAAACTACTTCTCTTACACTAGTAAGCTTCTTGAGTATTAAATCTATCTCTGGTTTATATTCACTTATGGTTATTTCAACTCTCTCTTCATTCATTATCATCCTCTTTATATGATCTTGATCTCCTTTTGCTATAACCTTTCCTTCATCTAAAATACATACCTTACTGCAAAGAGCTTCTACCTCCTCCATATAATGACTTGTATATATCAAGGTTGAACCATGTTTTTTATTTAATTCTTTAGTAAACTCTAATATATTATTTCTTGATTGTGGGTCTATTCCCACTGTAGGTTCATCCATTATTATTATTTTTGGATAGTGCATAACTGCACAAGCTATATTAAGCCTTCTTTTCATTCCGCCTGAGAATTTTGATACTTTTTCTTTTCTTCTATCTTTTAATCCTGTAGCTTCTAATACTTCTTCTATCCTCTCTTTTAATAGATTTCCTTTTAGAGAATACATCTTTCCCCAAAACTTTAGATTATCTATAGCACTAATATTTTCATAAAGAGCTATCTCTTGAGGAACAAGACCTATATTCTGCTTAGCCGCTATAGGGTTAGTTTTAATAGAGCTTCCATTTATTATAATATCCCCTTTATCTAATTTCGTAAGTCCACATATCATAGATATAAGGGTTGACTTCCCAGCTCCATTTGGTCCTAATAAACCAAATAATTCTCCTTCTTCTATATCTAAGCTTATATTATCTACAGCTAATTTATCGTCATACCTTTTAGTAACATTTTTTAATTGAATAATTCCCATATTTATTACCTCCAAACCTTATATATTCATTATAGACAAATCACCAGTCATTACAGTACTGAGTTAAGTCACCTATACAAATAAAAACCATGACTTAAGTCATGGTTTTGTTGAATCTAATCTACCAACTTATTTTTAAAAGCAAATATAGCTATCTGAGTTCTATCTCTTAACTCTAATTTACCTAGTATTTCTGTTATATTATTTTTAACAGTTCCTTCAGTTAAAAATAACTTTTCTCCTATCTCCTTATTAGAAAGTCCTGAACTTATTGCTTCAATAATATCAATTTCCCTTGAGGTTAATTTATTTCTACTTTTTATTTCTTTTATTCTCTCCTCTTGAGAAAGCTCATCTCTATTTTCTATCATCTTATTTGCAACCTCAGGATGCATAATTATATTGCCTCCATAAACACCTTTTATCGCTTCAAAAATTCTTTCATGAGAAGTATCTTTTAACATATATCCGCTAGCACCATAGCGCATAGCCCCTATGATATATTCATCATCTTTAAATGTAGTAAGTATCAGAACCTTAGTTTCTGGTGAAATACTCTTTACAAGTTTTGTTCCCTGTACCCCGTCACAGTTAGGCATTCTTATATCCATAAGTATTACATCAACTTTTTGATTCTTACATAATTGGTAAGCTGCTTCTCCATCATCACATACTCCAACAACCTCAATCTCCTTATAGGAGCTAAGTATTATTTTCAATGCTTCTCTTATAAGATTCTCATCATCTGCTATTGCAATTTTTATACAAGCCATTAAGTCACCTACTTTTTAAAATTATAGTATCTTTTTTTTCTTAGGAAAAATTATGTTTATCTCAAATCCACTATTCTTTTCACTAAAAAACTCTATCCTACCATCTAAATTATTAACTCTCTCTTGCATACCTCTAAGCCCAAAGTCAGGTATTAAGTTTTCTACCCCTTCACCATTATCCTTTATATTTAACCCAACCTCCTTTTCAGTAAAGTGTAGGTTAATTTCAATAACAGTTGCCTTTCCATGCCTTAGTGAATTATTCAAAGCCTCCTGAATAATTCTATACACAGAAAGGTTTTGATCTGTTGTAAAAACATACTCACTTTTAGAGGTATTAAATTCAACTCTAATTCCTGTATTCTTTTGAAAATTATTAATTAACTCCTTAAGCACAAATATGCTGTTATTATTTTCAAAGCTTATAGGACTTAATTCCCTAACAGCTCTTCTTACATCTTCTAGGCCATTTTTAGAATATGTATACATATCATTTAACATTTCTATAGCCTTATCTTTATCACTTTTAACTAAAAAAGGTAGAGCTTGAATCTGAATATTTAAAGTAGATAAAGTGTGTCCTACTGTATCATGTATTTCCCTAGATATTCTATCTCTTTCTCTAAGTACAGAAAGTTCTTCCACTGTATTTGAATATTCTTCTAACCTATCATAAGCCTCTTTAAGTTCTTGCTCTGAAACTCTTATTTTATCATATAGAAGTTGAGCTTCTTGTTTTCTTACTTTCTCCTCTGCAATAAATCTTCCAAGCCCTCCAAATCCCATAACTATTACAGTATTAAAAATAATATTTGCTATAGGAAATTCCTGAAGATTTTTATAAAGAGGTGTCATACTCTGAAATATAACTGCCAAGTATAAAATTGAAGTTATTATATATGAATATCTTCTATTAAGCATAAGTGATGCATCAATTATAGCTACAAAATAATAAACAAAAGTAAATCCTCCAAAGTTATAGTACAGAAGTGATATTATTCCTATTTCTACAATTAGTGATGTTATAATCGCATATGTTTTGTCTGTAAAAAAATATATTCTTATTTGAGTATTTATTATATAAAGCAATAAAAATACTATAAGAGATTTTATATTATTATTATCTAACTTATTTAAAACAACTATGGACCCTATTACAGCAAAATATATAATATATCTTACTATCAGTAGAAAATCCCCTGACTTTTTCTCCATTTATATACCTCTACTTAAACTCTATTTATGAAAATTATACCACAAAGACTACCATTTACATCCTACTAATTCACTATAAAAACAAAAGATGTCCCCTATTTATGAGACACCTCTTTATATGTTAGATATTTACTATACTTTATTTATTCCAATACCTTCAAAATTTTTTGTTCTAATCAAGATAATTATAGCAACTATAAATGCACCTGTACTTATCATGAAAATCATATAACTATTACCATATTGATATACAACCCCAAATATATATCCAAATAGAGCTCTTCCTATTGAAATTGCCGCATTTAATAATGTAATTGCTGTTCCTAAAACTGATGGATTAACTGAACTTCTAATAAAAGTTAAATTGCCAACTGTTACAATAGAAACTCCTAAACAGTGCACAACACTAACTGCCAAAAATGCATATTGATTTTCAATTAATGAATAAACTCCAAACCTTAAAATCATTGAAGCTACAACTAGAATATAAAATCTCTTAAATCCTAATTTATTAATAAACTTAATAGCTACCGTTAAGAATACAACTTCCGGCAGCACCATAGTGAACGTAAGCCAACTTATAGAAGACTCAGATCCACCTAAAGTTGATACAAGATGGTTTCCTGCATAACTCATAGAAGAATCTACAATTACTGTAGTTAAAATAGTAATAATTAAAATAAATATATATTTTTTATTTGTTATTAGCTCTTTAAAGCTTCCTTCTTGTAATTTCTCTTTATCCTGAGCTTCTCCTGATGTAGAATCCTTAGGTAATCCAAAACAAATTGGAATAGTAATAAGTAATAAGAAGGCATAACTTGCAAATATTGTTCCATCTAACCCAAACTTATCTGCTAAAAATCCTACCGCCATACTTACAATCATATATCCTAGTGATCCCATTGCTCTAATTGAACCATAGTTGTCACCACTTTCATGACAATAATTAGTAGCTAAGGTATCTGCCATAGGCATAGTACCTAATCTTATCATTTCCAATCCTATTGCACATAAAATTATCATTGGATAAGTAGCAGCTTTCCAATATATAGCTACCATTACTAATGAACCAGCGATTGAAAACTTTAGTAATGCATTATATCTTTTGGTTCTATCTCCAACTACTCCCCAAACAGGAATAACACAGACTCCAAACACCAAGCTCAATGCTGTAATTAAACCTATTTGAGAACCACTTAAACCAGCACTTTTTTCTAAATATACATTTATGTACGGCATAAATGATCCAATTGCCCCTAAATATATAAAGTAAAATAGCTTAAAACTTAGACTATACCTATTTTTCATTACTCGTTCCCCCTTCATCTTAAAATGTCTTCAGTACTTATTTACCCTTTGTACCACATCTATTATATATCAATATCCACTTAAGTTCTTTTCTTTTTTTGAAATAAGAAAAACCATGTTATTAAACATGGTCCTACACTTATATTACTTTTTTAAGCCTTTATTATATTAATTTTTACGATACTTATACTGAGGTCTTCCCACTTTACCATATTCCACTAATTTTTCAACTATATTTTCCTTTTCCATATAATCTAAATATCTTCTTACAGTTACTCTCGCAATACCTAACTTTTCAGCTAACTTCTCCGCTGTAAAGTCTTCATAATCAATTTTCTCAATCTCTTCCCATATAGATCTATAAGTGTATTTATTTAAACCTTTAGCAAAATCATCTTCGCATTGTGGAGTGCTTGAGCTAGATATTAAAATATCTAATTCCTTTTGTTCCATTTCATCATTTTTCTTGAATTTATCATATCTGCTTTTAAACTGAAAAAGAGCTTCTTTGAATCTTTCAAAATTAAAGGGTTTTATAAGATAATCTACAACCCCATATCTAAAAGCTTCTTGTATTCTTTCAATTGATTTATCTGCTGTAATTAAAATAATGTCTATATCTATTTCTTTTTCTCTTATCCATTTAAGAAAATCAATACCATTTTCCTTTGGAAGATAAACATCAAGTAATATCAAATCTGGTTTTCTTGCTGATAAAAACTTTTCTGCATCATTAAGATTAGATACTGCTTTATATAAAGTAAATCCTTCTACTCTTTTCAAAAATTTAGAATTTATTTCTCTAACCATAGGGTCATCCTCGATAATCATTACCTCAATCAATCTTATTCCCCCTTTTTATGGGTATTGTTATATTCCAATTAACTCCTTTATCACTATCTAACTTTATTGTACCATTAAAGTCATCAATTATTTTCTTTACAATGTACATACCATTTCCTCTTTGCTCTTTTTTAGTAGAAAAACCTTGAACATATATCTTTTCCCTATACTCTTTTGGAATTCCATTTCCATTATCTTTTATGTTTATGTTTAGAAAATCCTCATTTTCTAATATCTTTACATATATGATTCCTGTTCCATCATTTTTAACCTCATCTAATGAGTTTTCTATTAAATTACCTATAATAGATACTATTTCTTCAGATGTCATGTGTTCTGGTAATCTACTAAGCTTTGAACCCTCATTTATTTCTAACTTAACTCTACATTCTTCTGCCTTACTATATTTTGCAAGTAATAAAGCAGATACTGAGGTGTTTTTTATATTTTGAGTTAAAACCTGACTTATATTATTTCTCGTTTTAGCTATATCTGAAATAAAATCAAGTGCATGATCATATTCTTCAAGTTGAATAAGTCCAGAAATAGTATGCAATTTATTCATAAACTCATGATTTTGAGCCCTTAGTGACCATGCCATTTTTCTTACTCCAGTAAGCTCCTCAGCTAATCTTGTTACCTCTGTTTTATCTCTAAAACTTGCAATTACACCTACTATTTTCCCTCTATTAACTATTGGAATTCTATTAGTTACTATTATGGTATCATTTATTCTCTGCTCTTTTTCAAATTCTGATTTTCCTGTCTCTAGTATATTAATCATTTCTGTATTTGGTATAAGTTCTTCAACATTACGTCCTAATATCTTCTCTTTATCAATCTTATCTTTAAATTGTAATATATTTAATGCGGAATCATTTATAAGGGTAATTCTCCCTAGATTATCTACAGCTACTAAGCCTTCATGAATAGCATCTATAATCCCCATCTTTTCATTATAAAGTTTTGTTATTTCCTCAGGTTCAAGTCCTAATAGTGTGTTTTTTATATTAGTTGATAATAAAAAAGCTCCTAATATTCCTACAGCCAATCCACCTATACTAATTAAAATTATATATATAATAGCTGTATGTTTAGCGGCTTCAATGCTATTAGTAAGTGTTCCTACAGATACAAAGCCGATTTCTTTATTAGATTCATCGTATATAGGAACAAATGCTCTAAGAGCTTTCCCTAGAGTTCCTGTAGCTTCAGAAATATATTCCTTCCCTTCTTTAGCAACCTTATACTCATCTCCACCTACAAAGGCTTTTCCTATCATGTCTGGATTAGGGTGCGAATGCCTAATTCCATTCATATCTACCACAATTATATATTCAATTTGCTCTAAACTTTTAAGTTGCATATTAATGTAGGGAGCTATCTTTCCATCACTATCTTTATTTTCTAGAGCATTTATTATTTCCTTAGAATGTGCTACCATATTTGCTACATTCATAATATTGGTTTTTGCTTTATTTTCTATATTTGTTGTCATCCAAGAAGCTACAAAATAAATAATTATTGATATAGAAACTATAACCACCATTATAACTAGCAGAGTAAGTTTAGTTTGTAATTTAATTTTTTTTCTCATATCTTTTACCTCAAGTCTATACTTAAATAAAAACACGGAAATAGAATTTGTTAGTTTAGATTAAATTCTATAATAGAAATTATTTCATTCCTATTATATCATTTCTTTACTAACTATCTTCTATATTTTCCGTGTCTATTAAAAGCCTTTATGATACAACTGTACTATTATTTAATTTTCTATTTTTTAAAAATTTAAAAGCATAGGTAACTACAAATGGACAAATTATTGCAGATACTACACAAGCAGCTGCTACTTGAGCTGTCGCTACTGTAGCTATAACTGCTAGACTTGGATCTGCAGCTGCTACTGCTGCTGGTGTAGCTACTGCATTTCCTGCTGTAGATCCCGTTGCTAATCCTATTATAGGTTCCTCTTTAAATAATTTAAGAAGTACATAAGCACCTATTCCTGTAAAAGCTGCTACAACTCCTAATAATATTCCTGGCCCTCCAGCTGTTATAATTGTTTGAAGATTCATACCAGCTCCAAGTGGAAAAGAGAAGAATGGAATTAATAACATTTTGCTACTTCCAAGAAATTTTCTCATATCAGGATCTAAATTACCTAATATCATACCTATTACTATAGGAACCATAACAGCTACTAAAGCCATAAAAGGAACTTGAGCAAGTCCAGATGCTCCTAATGCAACTAGTGTAAAAAATGGACCATCTTTTAAAGATAATAAAGCATATGCACCTACATCTGTTTCATCTCCGTATTGTGAAGCTAAAGATGCATATAATCCTCCATTACAGTTTGTTAAAGCTGCTAAAATAGCTAATGGTGACAATCCAAGTACACCTGCTGTACCAAAAACTTTACCTACAAATATACCAATTCCTGCTCCAACTATAAACTTTCCTGTTATAAGTAATGCTCCTTTTTTTATAGCCTTTGGAGCTAACTTAAAGTTAATCTGGGAACCTATTAAAAACATAAAACAAGCTAAAATTGTAGATGATGCCTTTGCATCAAATAATGCCGTTGTAAACCCACCTATCTTTAGAAATTGTGGGAAAAATGTATTAACTAGTACACCTAGAAATAATGGAACAACCATCATTCCTCCTGGTATTTTATCAAGTGTTTTTTTAATTGGAATTTGCATTTACTATACCCCCTATATTTTATATTCTTGCTACGCCTGTTTCTATTGCAGCCTTTTTAATTGCTTCAGCAATGTTAGCTGCTACAGTTTTATCTAAAGCATCTGGAATTACATTGTTTTCATTTAAATCTTCATCCTTTATCATAGAAGCTATAGCATAAGCTGCAGCTATTTTCATCTCTTCATTAATTTCTTTTGCTCTAACATCTAAAGCTCCTCTAAATATTCCTGGGAAAGCAAGTACATTATTAACTTGATTTGGGAAATCTGATCTTCCAGTACCAATAACCTTTGCTCCTGCGGCTTTAGCTTCATCTGGCATTATTTCTGGTGTTGGATTAGCCATTGCAAATAATATTGAATCATTATTCATTGATCTAACCATAGCTTGGCTAACTATTCCTGGTGCTGAAACTCCTATAAATACATCTGCTCCTACTAAAGCATCCGCTAAACTTCCTTTTAATTTATTTGGATTAGTTATTTTCCCAAGTTCTTTTTTCGCATCATCTACTTCTTCTATTCCGTCATAAAGTATTCCAACCTTATCACAAGCAATCAGATTTTTTACACCTGTAGAAAGTAACAACTTAGCTATAGCAGTTCCTGCTGCTCCAGCTCCATTTACTACAACTTTTACATCTTCTATTTTTTTATTCACTACCTTCAATGCATTTATAACCCCCGCAAGAACAACTATTGCTGTACCATGTTGATCATCATGAAATACTGGTATGTCTAATTCCTTTTTTAATATTTCTTCAACTTCAAAACATCTTGGAGCTCCAATGTCTTCAAGGTTAATTCCACCAAAACCTGGTGATATAAGTTTTACTGTCTTAACTATTTCATCAACATTTTTGGTATCTAAACATATTGGTACAGCATCAACATTAGCAAACTCCTTAAATAATATTGCTTTTCCCTCCATAACAGGAAGTCCAGCTTTAGGACCTATATCTCCTAATCCTAATACTGCTGTTCCATCTGTAACTACTGCTACTAGATTTCCTTTTGAAGTATACTTATAAACATCTTCTTCATTTTCATGAATTTTTCTACATGGCTCTGCAACTCCAGGAGTATACGCTAAACTTAAATCCTCTCTTGTTGTAATCTTTACTTTTGATGTTACCTCAATCTTTCCAGAATTCTTTTCATGTAATTTTAAACTTTCTTCAAAATAATTCATAGCTAATAACTTCCCCCTAATTCTTAATTAAATCTTTGTAATCGTTATTTATGTGTAAATGATAACATCAAGTTTTAACCATTGAAATATTATGAACTTTAAGAAATAGTTATGGTCATAAAGAATACTTTGTTTGTTTTTTAACAATTCTTAAACAAAAAATAGAGGTTATCACACTTTATTTGTGACAACCTCTATTTCTATTATGATTTATTGTTTTAAATCTATTCAATAAACTTGCTATAGGCTAAAAAGCCTCTTTATCTCCTCATACTTTTCATGAGTAAGCAACGCATCTTTATCAGTGTTTTTAAGTTTTACAACATAAGTCCATCTTCCATATGGATATATTTTTGTAATTAATGATAAATTTATTATATAAGATTTGTGACTTCTAAAAAATTGATTTTTATCTAATTTATCCTCTATGTCTGATAGAGAAATAGATGTGGTAAAGCTATCTGTTTTTGTATATATAACAGTTGAGCTCTCTTCTCTTTGTATAAGCATTATTTCATTGGTATCAACAAAACTTATACCTTCTTTGTTTTTTATCATAAGCTTATCTAAGCCTTTTTCATACTTTATAATTTTGTCTATACCATCTCCATAGTTGGGTTTATTCAAGCTCTTTATTCTATCTAAAGTCTGCATAACTCTATCTATTTTAAAGGGCTTAACTAAATAATCAAATGCATATAGCTGAAAGGCCTCAGACATATATTCTTGGTGGGCAGTTGCAAATATAATTATTGTTTTAGGCTCTATGTCAGCAAGTCTTTTAGCGCATTCAATACCGCTGCATCCTGGTATTTCAACATCTATAAATACTACCTCTGGGCGTAATTCATTAAATACCTCTATAGCCTCTTCTCCATTATCTATATCTCCAACGACTTCAAACCCACCAGACTTTTCTAATATCTTTTTAATTATAGTTCGTATCCCTTTTTCATCATCAACTATAAGCACTTTTATATCCATAATAAATTCTCCTACCCTTTAGAATCTTCTTCTTTTTCTAGTTTTACTTTTGGGTTTCCCAACTATTTCTGAAAGTATAATTGCTTGCTGAAGTCTCACTGAAGTCAAATCCTCAACAATAGAATCTATTACTCCTTGTGGATTTTTACTCACAAACTTTGGACTATTATCCACTAGGTCTTCTTCAATAGTTTCATCAAATTTCTCATAACTCTCTTGCGTGAATTCTAAATTAGTATTTTCTTTTGCTCTTATGGTTGGTTTGTTAAATCTATTTGCTACCTTCATAGGATCATTTAGTGCTATTGAGTAGTTATTTACTATTCTCATAGCTTCTTTAAATTTCATGTTACCTCACTCTCCTATAAACTTATTTTTTATCCTTATTTTCTTTATCTGTATTAGTTAAACTTTGAGATTTATTTCCTGCGCTAGATATAGAACTTCTCATACTTGTATCTGCAATAACATTTTGCATATCATAGTAGTCCATTATTCCAAGTTTACCTTCTCTAAGTGCATATGCCATGGCTCTTGGTACTTCTGCCTCTGATTCTACAACAGCTGCTCTCATTTCTTGTTCTTTAGCAACCGCCATCGCTCTTCTCTCTTCTGCTTTAGCCTGTGCTATATTTTTATCAGCTTCTGCTTGAAGTGTTTGAAGCTGAGCTCCTATATTTCTTCCTACATCTACGTCAGCTATATCTATAGATAAAATCTCAAAAGCCGTTCCCGCATCTAATCCTTTATTTAATACAGTTTTGGATATAGCATCTGGATTTTCTAATACTATTTTATGGCTATTTGAAGAACCAACAGTAGTTACTATACCTTCTCCAACTCTAGCTAAAATAGTAGCTTCTCCAGCTCCACCAACCAATCTTTCAAGGTTAGCTCTTACTGTAACCCTAGCTTTAACTAGTAGTTCTATACCATCCTTTGCAACAGCTGAAACATTTGGTGTTTCAATTACTTTAGGATTAACACTCATTTTTACCGCTTCCAATACATCTCTACCAGCTAAATCAATAGCTGCTGCCTTTTCAAACTGTAGATCAATATCAGCTCTATGTGCTGCAATTAATGCATTTACTACATTGTCTACATTTCCACCAGCTAAATAGTGAGCTTCTAACTGATTTACAGTTAGTCCCATACCTGCTTTAGTTGATTTTATAAGAGGAATAACAATTTTAGAAGGTACAACTCTTCTTAATCTCATACCAATTAAATTAAATATACTTACCTTAACATTAGCTGCCAAAGATGACACCCATAATCCTAATGGAACAAGTGCAAAAAACACAACAAGAATAATGACAACCACTACTGCTATTATAATTGACTCAATCATTAATAATCTCTCCTTTGAAATATTAATTTATATACTTACTTTTTTGACTAACAACTTTACTCCACTAACCTTAAATATTTCTACCTTTGTTCCAATAGAAATATATTCTCCATCTGAAATCACATCAAACTTAACTCCATCTATATCTACAGAACCTGAAGGTCTTAAGTCAGTAATTGCAACCCCTCTTTTTCCAAGTAAATAATCTAGATCTGAAGAACTTATATATCCATGTTCTTTCTTCTGCTCGTCTGATAATATTAACGGTTTAAACAACTTTCCTTTAGCAAAAAAAGTCATAACCACTCCAAGCATAATTCCTAATACAGCTAGTATACCTAGTGACATTACTAAAACTTGTGCAAAGTTCTGGGCTGTTAATATAACTGCGAGTATAAGGCATATTGCACCTATTATTCCTGGTACTCCAAAACCAGGTATATGCATTTCTATAAGCACAAGTCCAAATCCAACTATAAGTAGTAAAATTGTTATAACTGTAATATCTGGTAAAAATACATTCATTCCGTTTTACCTCCCTCCTTACTATAAAAATACAATACCATCACTAGGACTACTGATTAATATAAACTCTCTAAACAATACATTTTTTGATCCAAACTGTCATTACTAACTCTTTTTAGGTAATGTTACTTCAAAACATGTCCTATTTTCATCTGATTTCACAATTACTTTTCCAGCTGAATTTTCAACAATCTCCTTAACAATTGATAACCCAATACCCTCACCTTTAATTCCCTTAGTAGTAAAACCCTCATCAAATATCTTATCTATAATCTCTTTAGATATTACATCTCCATTATTTGATATACTTATTTTTATATTTTCTAAATCTTCCATAAATTCAACTAACATATATCTATTATCTGGTTTTAATTTTAATGCAAATATTCCATTATCTATTATGTTTCCTATTACTCTGCAGAACTCCCAAGGTTCAACATTAAGATGTTTTAAATCACTTTTTATTTCTAATTCCATATCAATTTTATTTTTTTCTGCCATTTGAAGTTTTGCCTGAAGCAGTGCATTTACAGCAGGTTTTGAGGTCTTTAATGCCTTACTAACTCTTACTATATCCTTGTATACTGGCTCTATATAATTTCTTGCTTCGTCATACTCTTCTAACTCCATAAGTGAGTATATAACTTGAATATGGTTTAAGTAGTCATGTCTTTGAGATCTCAAAGTCTTATTGAGATTTTCAAGATATTTTATTGTATCTATTAAATTAGTGCTACCTTTTTTAAATAAAAGATTATAAAATATAATACCAGTAATAATACTATTTATTCCTATACTTACTGCTATTACATAAATAATAAAATTACCATCTACAATGTATGAGTTTTTATTCTTGTAATAGATAAATAATGTTATAAATATGACCTGTATAAAATTTAATACTATAGATACCAAGACTATTTTAGAGATATTGTAACTCTGCTTTTTCATTCTTCTGCACTTCCCAGTTCTTATATTTGTTATATGTATATTTTACCATATTTTTCTTTTAATATCTGATACATAAAAACACAATAAGACCTCTAAAAGTATTATTGTGTTTCATATAATTAATCGGAATATATATCACTAAATTCAATTGATTATTTTCTCCTGGTTTTCTCCTAAGGTTTTTAAGCAAATTCTCTTAAACAAGTAATTTCATTATAAGTCAAAATCTATAAAATCTCCATATGATTACTCTATTATCCATTTTTTAATGTTACTTTTTATAAATAAAAATAAGGAAATCCTATCATATTTTTAATAAGACTTCCCTATTTTTATAATTTTATTAATTACCAGCTTTTTCAGCAGCTTCAGCTATTGCTTTAGTTTGGTGAACAGTTCCACGTGGATGCTGAGGAGGTGCATATATTGAATACAACTTAATTGGTGTATCCCCAGTATTGATTAAGTTATGCCATTTTCCTGCAGGTACCATTACTGCAAAACCATCTCTAACTCTTCTTTGAAAGTCTAAATTATCACGACTATTTCCCATCTGCACAATTCCACTACCTTCTTCAATTCTAAGAAATTGATCATGAGTTGTGTGAACTTCTAAACCTATATCTTCACCAACATTTATACTCATTAAAGTTACTTGCAAATTATTTCCCGTCCATAGAGCTGTACGATAATTATTATTTTCAAGTGTCATCTCTTCTATGTTTCCCGCAAATGGTTCTGGTCCATAATCCATTAAGTTAATTGGGTTGTCGCTTCTTTCTAGAAAATCATCCATATCATCAAGAAATGGATGGTGGATTTTATTAAATCCTTTAGACATTCTTAATTCATAAAAATATTGGTACATACTATAAGTGTTATATGGATCATAATAAAATGGATTGATGTAGTTTCTATACATATTTTTATTCCTTTCATCGATATATACCACTATAATATTTTATTGACCAATCTCTTGCTACTCTATCTATAAAGATTTTGATATATTTTTAATTAATAAAGGAGTCACTATAGTTGTTAATATAACCCCAAAAGCAATTTGCGCTATTGATACTTGGATAAACTTTTCATAAGTTGGATTAAGTTCTGCAGCTAAAGTGGGAACTACTAAAGAAAGCCCCGCTATTGAACTCATAGCTATTGAGATATTCCCTGATCTTTTCATTAAAACCCTCTCTATTATATATAAAGGCAGTAGCCCAAATAGATAAAACAAAATTGTTACTATTATACCCGATACTCCAGCTTCTAATGCCACTATTATATTTATATTTGCTCCAAAACTAATTCCCATAAAAGGAAGCAGCATTGAGGTTCCATTACTATATAATTTTTTAAAGTTTTCATCTAAATTTCCAAGAAGAATTCCAAGTAAGAATGGGAATAGAGTGGCTATAATAGTATTTATATCTATACCTTGCCCACCAGTAGCGCTTAATATTGTTATAGGAACAGCTGGTACTACTATTAGGTTTAATAATCCAAAAGCTGATGCATCTACTTCATCTCCATAACTATTTATGAGCGCTAGATATAATCCTGGATTGCAGCTAGTTAAAACTGCAATTATTGTTACTATCGATATTCCTAAAAATCCTTCTGCTCTAAAATATTTACTTACTAAAACTCCAATTCCATAAGCTATTACAACTTTAGTTAAACATAGAGGTCCAACTCTTTTAATCATTACTTTTATTTCAAAAATTCTACACTGTGTACCTGAAAAAAAGAGCATAAGTCCAATTAAAACCATAGTTCCCTTGTTTGTAAATAAAGCTGTTGTTGGATTTCCTACTTGAAGTATTTGTGGAAAAAATGTATTAATAATAGCCACTATCAACATTGGTATAATTAATAGTCCCCCAGGAGTTTTTTTCATTTTATTTAATATATCCATCTTTTCCTCCTAAATTTTAACGCTGCCTTATTTAAAGCAGCGTTAATTAAATAAATTTTGTTTTATAATTCTCTACCGTTAGTTTTTATTAGATTTTGATACCAATAAAAAGAATCTTTTTTGTATCGCTTTTTACTTCCATTACCATAATCATCTTGATCTACATATATGAATCCATAACGTTTAGTCATCTCAGATGTACTTGAGGAAATCATATCAATCGGTCCCCACATAGTATATCCTATAACTGCTACTCCATCTTCAATAGCAAGTTTCATTTGTTCAATATGCTTTTTTAAGAAATCTATACGATACGGATCATTTACACTAAAATCATCATTTAGTTTATCTATAAAACCTGAACTATTCTCTAATATGAATATAGGCTTATTGTATCTATCATAAACATGATTCAAAGTATATCTTAATCCAACAGGATCTATCTGCCATCCCCATTCATTTGAAGGTAAATGAGGATTTTTATATACACTATGAACATTTCCTGCCGTCAACTCCAATTGCTCTCCATCATTACTTGAAATCATAGAATTATAATAAGACATTCCAACAAAATCTGCTGTATATTCTTTTATTATTTCTAAATCTCCAGCTTCAATCTTTAACTCTATATTATTTCTCTCAAAATATGTTTTTGAATAATAAGGATAGTTTCCTTTGTTAAGAATATCTAGGAAAAATAAATTTTTCATTTGGTCATCATTTTGCATAGCCATAGCATCTTCTGGCTTGCATGTATATGGATAAGTTGTAAAGTATGCAACCATGCTTCCAATTTTATTATTTGCGTCAATTTTATGAGCTAATTTTGTAGCTTTTGCTGCGGCTACAAATTGATGATGTAATCCTTGGAACAGCATTTCTTCATAGTTTGATTGTCCTTCATTTAATATACCTAAAGTCTTAGCTCCAGCCTTAACACTCATATTTATTTCATTAAATGTCACCCAATAGTTAACTTTTCCTCTATATCTACTAAATATAACTTCGCAGTATCTTAAATATAAATCTATAAGCTCTCTATTATACCAACCACCATATTTTTCTATTAAAACTATAGGCATGTCAAAATGAGATATTGTAATTAATGGCTTCATATTATATTTAAGGCATTCATCAATTACATTATCATAAAATTCTAGTGCTTTTTCATTTGGTTTTTTGTCATTTCCATTAGGGAATACACGTGCCCAAGCGATAGAATATCTAAATACCTTAAAACCCATTTCTGCAAATAAAGCTAAATCTTCTTTATAAGTATGATAGAAATCTATTCCTCTTCTTTTAGGATACTTAATAGTATCAGGATCGTTTTTAGCTTCTTTTATCATTTCCATATTTATCTGAATTTGTTTTGTAACTTTTCTATCATTTTTAGGATTAAATTTCATAACTTCTGGTATGGTCAAAGTTTTTTCATCTTCATTATAAGCACCTTCTGCTTGGCATGCAGATAATGCCCCTCCCCACAAAAAATCCTCTGAAAATCCTTTATTCATAAATATCTATTTCCTTTCTTATTTAATTACTTTAATTATTTCATCATTTTCTACCATATTACTAGCTGTAATTGGAAATATATTTTTATACTCTTCAACATTAGTAATCAATACTGGTGTAATTATATCGTATCCTTCATTTTTTATTGCATCAATATCAAACTCAACTAGTAAATCTCCAGCTTTTATTTCCTGACCATTTTCTACATAAGCTGTAAAATATTTTCCTTCTAGATTTACAGTATCTATTCCAATGTGAATTAACATTTCTACTCCATTATCTGATTTTAATCCAATAGCATGTTTTGTGTTAAAAAGTGCTTCAACCTTTCCATCAAAAGGAGCTATAACTTTACCTTCTGAAGGTTCAATAGCAACACCTTTACCCATTATTCCTTCTGAAAAAACTTTATCATTAACTTCAGCTATATCTTTTAAATTTCCTTTTAATGGACTTCTAATTATAACTTCCTCGCCTAGTTGTGCTTTTACTTCAATTTTAGTTTCAGTTACTTCTCCAATAGAATCTTCATCTATTCTTGCAATGAATGTAAAGATTGCACCTAAAGCAAATGCTGTTACTGTTCCAATTATTATAAAAATAAAGCTATTCGCTTGATATGTTCCTAAACTAAGTATTCCAGGGATTGCTATTGCTGTTCCGCTAGCATTTACTAAGCCAAAGAATCCTCCAACTATTCCAGCTGCTAAACACCCAGCAAAAAAAGGCTTTTTATACTTTAAGTTTACGCCATAGATTGCAGGTTCAGTTACTCCAAATATTGCCGTAATTGAACTTGATCCGGCTGCTGCCTTCATAGTTTTGTTCTTAGTTATCACAAATACTGCAAATACTGCTCCAGCTTGTGCCATATTAGCCGCAAGTGCACTAGGTAACATAGCTGTATATCCTTGTTCAGCTATTTGTTGAATTTGCATAGGCATAATTGAATAGTGCATTCCAAACATAACTAATATAGGTCTAAAAAAGCCTAAAACAAATCCTGCAATTATACCATTAGCTGTAAATAAAAGACTTATAATATTTGATAACCATGTACCTACATAAGATCCAAAAGGTCCTATAGCAATCAGAGTTAAGGGAACCATTACTAATAGTACTAACATTGGAACCAAGATTACCTTAAGCATTTCTGGTATAAACTTATCTATAAATCTGTATACATAGCTCATTACCCATACTGATAATATAATCGGAATAACAGTTGATGTATATTTTACAAGCAATATCGGTAACCCTAAGAAATTAATTGTAGATACACCTGTAGTTGCAATATTTGATGCAGCTGTAAGTATAGTTGGATGCAATAAACATGCTGCTAATGCTATTGCTAAGTATTCATTTGTTTTAAATTTTTTAGCTGCGCTTACTGCTAAGAAAAATGGCATAAAATAAAATACACAATCTGCTATCATATTAAATATTAGTATAAACCCTGATTGAGCATTTACAAATCCAGATGCAGTTAGTATTGATGATAGACATTTCATCATTCCACATCCAACAAGAGCTGGTAAAATTGGAGTAAACACTCCGGCTATTGTCTCTAAAAAAGTATTAAAAGGATTTTTCTTAACTGAAGAGATACTGTCTAAAGATATACTTGTAATATTAGCTTCTTTCACAAACTCATCATATACTTTCTCAACCTTTCCACCTAATACAACTTGAAGCTGTCCTCCGCTATTTTGTGCCTTTAAAACACCTTCTACCATGTTTAATTGTTGTAAGTTTACTTTTTTATCATCTTTTAATACTAATCTCAATCTTGTTGCACAGTGTGTAACATTTGATATGTTCGACTCTCCACCAACTAATTTTAAAGTTTTTAAAGCAATCTCTTTATTTGTCATATTATCCTCTCCTAAAAATATTTTTTATATAAATAAATCAAATCTGCTAGCATTTAAATTTGATATTTAACTTATTTTTAAAATAAAAAATGACCAAAATAAACGTCCCTTAAGTAACGCTATCTTGGTCATGCCTGATCGAATCAGTAACAGTCCTTATATACTATATTCTCTTGATTTCACTCTTTGTATATGCATTATTAAATATAACTTCTCATCTGCAGAGCAAGTCCATCCATAATTTTTATATAAATATTCTTCTATTTTCTTTACACATTTATGCTCTTCATTGTACTTCTTCTTCATAATATCATACATAAACTCATTATCATTTTCTAAATGTTCTTTGTTTAACTGTCTTAATATAAAATATCTAATATGAGTTATAAATCTAGTGAAGTTAAAAGATTCTTCATTAAAGTTAATTTTGAAATGATATTTTACTATATTTAAAATCTCTCCAGTAATTGAAGTTATTTTAGTAGTTTCCATCATATCATTGTCGCCTATTTGGGAATTTACAAAATGTAGTGCAATAAATGGTGCTTCCTCTGAACTTAACTCTAATTTTAACTCCTTATTTATAATTTTTATCGCTTCAAGTCCTATTTTATACTCATTTTGATATAGGTGTTTTATTTCCCAATAAAGAGGACTCTTCACCACAATTCCTTCTTTACTTCGTTTAACTGCAAAATTTATATGGTCACATAAAGCTAGAAATATGCTAGAATTCAATTCTTTGTTCAAAATATTACTTCCATAACTAATTATTTTTTCAGTTACTTCAATGATTTCTGTAGGTATGGATGCTAAAACTTCTTCTGCTTTTGTATTCTTTGGAATAACATATATTTTTTCTATAATAGACTCATCTTCAAGTTCATACGGAATCTTTTTAAATCCTAATCCTTTACCTACAATAATTATATCTTCATTGCTCCTATTTAGTGCTAAGACAACGTTATTATTTAGTTTCTTAATTACTTTCATTTTAATATCACCATTCCAATTCAGAATAAAATTATAATATGAAATAAAAAAGACCAACTCATAGAAATAGCTATGAATTGGTCATGCCTGATCGAATCAGTAACAGTCCGCACATTATGTATGTATTAAATATATCATTAAAACAATTACATGTCAACACTCTCTTCAAGGAATTATAAAAAACTTTAACTTATCACAAAATAAGTTTCTATATATGTAACCATTTGATCTCCAAGTGTTAAATAGTAATATACAGGTATTAAATACCCTGAATAAAACAATTTTTTTGCCTCTTCTTGGTTTAACTGCAATTGTCTTATTAAATTTTGCTGTTGTCTTATACTTATTATATAACTTTCTGCTATAAATGAAACTTCTTCTGCAAAAAATACATCTGGAAATGAATCTTTATATGTAATTTTATGTTGCTCTAAATTTCTTTTAGATTTATTAATTTCATTTAAATAAGACTCTAGGTCTTTGTTTAATGCTTGTAATTCCTCATTAGTTGAACTCTCTTTTATAGCTACAACAATTAAATTTGCTCTTATTCTCTTGATATTTTCTAAGTTTTTAATGATTTCATCTTTTCCTTTTAAATCCTGTATCTTTGGTCCATAAGGCATTGTTTCTACAGATATAGACTTAGCATATACTATATTATTCATGGCTAACATCATAAATATCACTGATAATAGCAAACAACTTATTTTTCTTTTCATATCCCTAATCTCCTTATATATTATTACAACTTTATTTTGTCCTATATAAGTTTCTTAATACTAATTCATATTAAAGAAATATTGATTAACTAAAACCCTATATAATATTCTGTAAAGTTATGCTAAAATATAATTTCTCTGGTATAACTTAAAATTAATGAAAACGTATTATGTTAGGTTATACTAAAAATAGAATATTAAATATATGATAGGAGTTTTACAATGGATAATACTAATTTCTTAGAAATCTTAGGTTATATTGCTTCTTTAATAGTTCTAATTTCACTACTAATGAGTTCAATAATAAAGCTTAGATGGATTAACTTATTGGGATCAGCTGTTTTTTCTCTATATGGTTTTTTGATAGGGGCTTTTCCTGTAGGTTTTATGAACCTATGTATCTGCATCATTAATATATATTATCTTTATAAAATTTATGGAACAAAAGAATATTTTAAAATTCTTCCTCTTAAGGATAATTCACAATATCTTGATTATTTTTTAGATTTTTATAAAAATGATATTAATAAATACAGTAATTCAAATGCTTTTAATTCAATTGACGAATCAATCAGTTTTTTTATTTTAAGAAACCTAGTACCAGCTGGAATTTTTATTGGCTCTAAACATGATGATAAAACTCTTAAAATAGAACTGGATTTTGTTATTCCTGAATATAGAGATTTTAAAATAGGAGCTTTTATATATGAAGCTAATAAAAGCTATTTTTTAGATAAAGGGTACTCAAGATTTATCTGCTACTCGTCAAGTGATACTCATATAAAATACCTAAAAAAGATGGGATTTAAAGAGGTATCAGAAAATGATACAAACACTTTTGTTAAATCTATTTCCTAATTTTTTTAAATATAAAGAGATAGCCTTTTAAGACTATCTCTTTATATTTATTATTCAACTGACTTTAATGCATCAATCATATTTACACTCTTTAGTTTAATATGCATCATAATCATAACCAAAAGTGAAAATAACAAAGTTATAAGTCCCGAATATATATAACTACTAATATATATATCAGGGAACATCATCATGATGTCCGTTTCTGCAGTATTTATTATAAAGATATATAATATTCTTCCCATAAATGAACCTGCGAGTATTCCTAATAACGTTAATATTACATTTTCTCTTAAAATGTACATTGTAACCTCATTATCAAAAAATCCTAATACTTTTATAGTTGATAACTCTCTTATACGTTCAGATACATTTATGTTGGTCAAGTTATACAGTACTATAAATGCTAAGCTTCCTGAAGAAATGATTATAACTAACATTACCAAATTAAGTTTGCTTGCAGAATCCTTACTTGCATTTGAGATTGTTGATGTTAATGTTACATTTATTACTTTTTTGCAATCCATAAGTTTAGTTGATATTTCATCTTCTTTTCCATCAGCTGAATCTAATTTTAAGAATTGTGCATTATATATTGCTTTCTCCCCAAATATCTGCTCATAGTATGATGGTGACATATAGATGAAATGAGCGAAATAATTTTCTGCTATTTCTTCAACCTTTACTGTATATGAATTATTATCTTCATCCTTCATAGTAATCATATCTCCAACGGATGCCTTTAGAAGTTTGGCTAACTTCTCATTGATAATCACACCGTTATCTGATAACTTGTATTCTTCTTTTGTTTTTCTATCATGTAAACTTAAAAACTCATTTAAGCTTTCTCCATCTTGTGGCACATACATACTAACAGTTTGTTTGTTCATTCCTTCTTTACTAAAGGTTACTGATTGTTGATGTATGTTTATACTACTTTGATATCCTTCAATCTGATTTAGAGCTTCATTATATTCTTTATTATCTTCTTCATTATGCTCATCATTAAAGATTACAATAGCTTGATATTTCCAGATGTTATCAAACTGTTTGCCTATAACTACATTGTTGGCGTTTAAAAGTGCAAATCCAGTAACAAGCATCGCCATACATCCAGCTATTCCAAACACTGTCATTATCATACGTTGCTTATATCTAAAAATGTTTCTAAGTGTAACCTTTTGATTAAAGTTTAGTCTTTTCCAAAGTATTGTAATTCTCTCTAAGAATATTTTTTTACCTAATTTAGGTGCCTTAGCTTTCATTAAATTAGATGGATTTTCTTGCAGCTCTACCTTTAATACAAATAAAGATGCTCCAACTGTACATATTATTGATGCTGCTAAAGATTGAATTATATAAGCAGGATAATAATATATTTTAAGAGCTGGTAAGCTAAACATCATTCCGTAAGCATTATTAATTACATATGGGAATACATTACTTCCTAGTAATATTCCAAAAATGCCTCCAAAGATACTAGCTAATGCCGCATAAATCACAAACTTTCTAGATATCTCTAAATCACTATATCCTAAAGCTTTTAGAGTTCCTATTTCAACTCTGTTTTCTTCCACCATTCTTGTCATAGTAGTTAAACAAATTAATACTGCAAGTAAGAAGAAAAATACAGGAAATACTTTAGCAATGTTGTCTATGCTTTTTATAGCATCTTTAAATCCACCATATCCTGGATTATCAGTTCTATCAAAGAAATAATACTTACTCTTATCTAAATCTTTTAACTTATCTTTTTCTTTATCTATTTTTACTCTTGCATCAACTAATTTTAGCTTATTTTCATTTATTTCTTTTTCACCATCAATAAGCTTTTTCTCTGCATCTTCTAAATCTTTTTTGGCCTTATTAAGTTCTGATATTCCTTGCTTTTTACCATCTTCAAGCTCTTTTTGCCCCTTAGATAATTCTATTTTTGAATTATCTATCTGCTTTTGAGCTTCTTGAATTTGTAGCTTACCATCATTAAGTACTTTTAGCTGTGTTTCATATTGTGCTTTACCTTGCTGATATTGATTGATTCCACCAACTAAAGTTGTAAGTTTGGTTATATTTTCTCCCAAAACCTTACTTGCAGAGTCAATACCATTAGCTATATTAATAGCTAAACTAATATCGCTTGGATTTTGCTCTAATCCACTTACTAAAGCACTTAGGTCTTGTAAGCCTAAGTTAGGATTTGATATCATAGCTTTCCAATATTGAATTTTCTCTTGAGTAATCTCATCTCCATCTTTAATATTGCTAGTTGTATCTCTTATATCCTTAGATAAAGAACTATAAGCAGAATTTAAAGTATTAAGTGAGGATATCTGATTCTCATATTCACTAGTTCCTTTATCAGGATCAATACCTTGCTTTATAAACTCATCTTTAGCTTTATCTATTTGAACCTTAGCTTGATTAAGCTGATTTTCTCCATCAATTAGCTTTTGCTTTTGTTTATTAAGTTCAGCTTGCCCGTCATTAAGCTGCTTTTCACCATCTTTTAGTTTTAATTCGCCATCTTTAATTTTCTTTTCGTAATCTTTTAAACCTTGTTCATACTGTTTTTTACCATCGTTAAGTTTTACTTTGCCATCGTCTATTTCTTTTTGTGCATCTCTAAGTTTAATTTCTCCATCTTCTATTTCTTTATAACCTTTATCTAATTCTACCTTAGCATCTGATTTTATTTCTTCTATTCTTTCTACTACTCTGTTAGAAAATAAACTTTCAAGATACTGACTATTTTCTTCCATCTTGTCTTTATATTCATCGCTATATCCATTAACTCCTTGTACATTTTTAAATCTCACATAGATTTCGGTATATACATCCATGGATATATCTGAACTATTTAATACCCCAAAGTAATCAATACTTCCTTTTCCTACAGAAGTTGTACCTCTAGATTCTTTTTCTATATACATTGGATTTTTAACAAATCCAACCACCTTAAAGGTATTTTCCTTAAAGTATTTCATAGTATCTTCATCAGCATCTACTTTATAGGTATCCCCTATTTTCAAGTTATCATCTAAATTGAGGACTTTCTCATCTAATGCTATTTCTCCACTATTTTCAGGCAATCTTCCTTCTACAATAATCGGAGTGTTTATCACTTTAGAATTGTTGGGATCATAGGTCATAAATTTTACTACACTATTTTTACTTATAAGATTTACATCTACGCTATGTGTCCCATAATAGTCTAATATTTTATCATTATCTTTAAGTAAATCTAGATCCTTATCTGTAAGTCCTATACTAGATACAATCTTACTATCCATAAGATTTTGGTTACTATAGAAATTGCTTATAGATGCTTTCATATCTGGTCCACTTGACTTTATACCAGAATAAAAAGCTACACCTAAAAATATTATTGCTAATATTGAGGCAAATCTTGCTTTTGACGATGCTATCTCTCTTACTATTGATTTTCTATATGCACTATTTTTCATTTTTCTCCACCTCTACCATTCTATCTCTTCAATTGGTACAGGATTTTCATTAACTTCAACACTTCTAACTTTGGCATCATTGATTTTTATTACCCTATTTGCGATAGGTGCAATGGCTGAATTATGAGTTATAACTATAACTGTTGTACCTGTGTCTTTACAAGTATCTTGTAGAGTTTTTAAAATTTGTTTTCCTGTTTTGTAGTCAAGAGCTCCAGTTGGTTCGTCACAAAGTAGTAATTTAGGATTTTTTGCAATAGCTCTTGCTATGGATACTCTTTGCTGCTCTCCCCCAGATAACTGTGCTGGGAAATTATCTTTTCTATGTCCGAGTCCAACTAATTCAAGTGTATTGTCCACATCTAATGCATTTTTTGAAATTTGTGCAGCAAGCTCTACATTTTCTTTTGCAGTTAAATTCTGTACCAGGTTATAAAATTGAAATACAAACCCTACATCATGCCTTCTATATCTAGTAAGTTCTTTTTTATTAAACTTTGATATATCAGTATCATCAATTATAATTTTACCTTCATCACAAGTGTCCATGCCTCCAAGTATATTAAGTACTGTTGATTTTCCTGCACCACTAGGTCCTAAGATTATAACAAACTCTCCCTTTTTAATGGAGAAATTAATTCCGTTGTTTGCTACAACAGTGTTATCTCCAATTTTGTATCTTTTATGCTCATCAATAATTTGTATATACGACATTTTCTCCCTCCATTTTCTTTAGTAATTCTTCTATTTATACTAAGAGTTATTAAATAGACATATTGTTGATTCAATAGTACAATATTAGTATAGTTAATTAGAAAGCTACTGACAATAATCATATAAAATTTTATTGTTATTAAATGTACATAAACTTTATAATTGTTTAATTGATAATATTTTATTCATAAATATCTAGTTAAATAAGTTTTATAAAAAGGAGGATATACATGCCTGGAGTTAAAGGAAATCGTAGAATTTTGTACACAAAAAATATAATTAAAGAAAGCTTAATAGAGCTACTTGAAACTAAAGAAATTCATCAAGTTACTGTTACTGATATATGCAAAAAAGCTGATATTAACAGAGGAACATTTTATAGTCATTATAAAGATGCTTTTGATCTTCTTCAATCAATGGAAGATGAATTATTTAATCAAGTTATTGTGTATCTCACTGAAATTCCAGTTGAGGATTATACCGACATACTTTTAATTAAAGTCTTTGAATTAATTGCGGAAAATAAAGAGCTTTGCAAAGTACTATTTTGTAAACAAAACGATAGTAAAATACTAGATCGCATTCTTTATGTAGCTAATAAAGCAAATTTAGATAAAATAATTAATACTCCAGGTTTCACTGATGCATATTTAAATTACTTATTAAAATATGCAATAGGTGGTATTGTTGCTGTTGTACAAACTTGGTTAGAAAATGATTTAGTTGAATCGCCTAGAGAACTCCTTGCAATTATTAATAATATTAATAGGTTTAGTAGCAGTAATTTTGCTCAAAATCTCAAATAACTTAGAAAATTTAAGTAATTGAAAGCAATTTAAACCTATTTGCATCTAATAGCTTTTTTCAACTAAAAACAACATCCTCCTATATATTTAATAACTTGTTTTAAGTTATTAAATACCATATAATATCATCATAGCAATTATTTAAATAGTTCGATTAATAATTTTATGGAGGATAATATGTGGTCTAGAAAAGAATTAAAAAGCAAAGCTAAAGAAGTTTTAAGAAGAGGATATTTGAGTGCATTTGGAGTTAGTATAGTTATAACACTAGCTGAAGGTGGTTGGAATTCTAGGTCTAATTATAGATCTAGATTTTCAATTGAAAACCCTGATAATATAAACTCAGTTTTTCATTATTTCATCAATTGGAAAATTATTTCTATGTTATTAATCTTTTTTCTAATTGCATTGGTACTACGTATTCTTATTGGATACTGCCTTGAAGTTGGAGGAAGAAGATACTTCATTAAATCCGCTCAATATGATGATAATACAAGATGTTTGCGTTTTGGATTTCAAGATGGGAATTACAAAGGTATAACAACTACAATGTTAGTTAAAAATATTTATATTTTCCTTTGGACTTTACTCTTAATTATTCCTGGTATAATTAAATCCTACGCTTATAGCATGGTTCCATATATTCTTGCTGATAATCCTAATATAGGGATTAATAAAGCTATTGAGTTAAGTAATGATATGACTAGAGGTCATAAACTTGATATGTTTGTGTTGGACCTATCCTTTATAGGATGGTATTTGCTTGGAATATTAGCTCTAGGAGTTGGAGTGCTATTTGTTAATCCTTACTTTAATGCTACAAATGCAGAACTTTATTTGGTTTTAAGAAAAGAAGCCTTAAATAATAATTTGTGTAGTTATGAAGATTTAGCATTAGTTTCATCTAATTCAAACGATATTTGGTAATACAATTTAATCTATCTTAAGTAAAGACTGCCTATAATTAAGCAGTCTTTATTTTAATCTTATATCTTCTCATAACTATTGATTATAAAACAATCCCGCCCCCTGTATAATCTCTTGCTCCTCAAATAGGCTCAAAATAGCTTCATTATACTCAGCAAGCTTTTGTGCTTTCTTAATTTTCTTGCCATATTTTTTGTTATCTGAAAAAATATAAATCATATATCCCCATAATTCTTTCATTCTGAATATGGCATTTTTCTCTTCATTAAATATCTCTATATACTTTTTGAAAATCTCATCATGGAAATCTTTTAAATCCACTTTATCCAAAGTACTATTGTCTTTTATAAGGTTTATTAGGCAAGGATTAGCTAATACCCCTCTTCCAAGCATTACTTTGTCTACCGTTTGAAACTCCTTTGTGAATTTATTATAATCTTCCTTTGTGAATATATCTCCATTGTAGCATATGGTATTAGTACTTAATGATAATGCATCTTTAAAAACTTCTAAATTAGGTTTGTTTCCATAAAAGTCTTCCCTAGTTCTTGGATGAATGATTAGCTCTTCCATAGGATACTTATTATATATCTTAATAAGTTCATAAAACTCCTCCGGGCTCTCTTTTCCTATTCTCGTTTTTATAGAAATTTTCATATCATCTATTTTAAATATATCATCTAAAAATCTATCAAGTTCTTCTCTTTTAGCTAAAAATCCTGAACCTCTATTTTTTGAAACAACAGTCCCAGCTGGACATCCTAAATTCAAATTCACCTCATTATAACCTAGTTGCTTAAATTTCATAGAGGTTTCAATAAATCCTTCTGAATCGTTAGTTAAGATCTGAGGAACCATATTTATACCCTTATTGTTTTCAGGTAAAATATCTCTAAGTTCTTTAGTTTTAAGACTTCTACTCTTGTTTGGTGTAATAAAAGGGGCAAAGTATTTATCTATATTGCCAAAAATCCTCTCATAAGAATTTCTATATATGTATCCTGTAATTCCTTCCATTGGTGCTAAATAAAATTTCATCTACTAACTCCTTTATATCTTTCTAGAGAATATTATATCAGCCTTCCTTTTTCTTATCTACCCACTTCTCATCATAAGCTTGTTTACAATAAATTCCCTATAGTTTATTATGGAAATATATCCAAATTATTTTATGGAAGGATTGTTTATATGAAAAGAAAGCATTTTATATTTTTATCTACTATTATTTCTATAATTGTAATATCAATATTAGTTTATAAATCAATGAATACAGTAAATGTAGTTAATATACCTGCAAATACATTAGATAAAATATTTTCAGAAAATATAAAAGCTGAGCTAAATAAAAGAGAAGATTTAAGAGCCATTTTTATAGATGAAATAGACTACACACGAGAGATAATTGTTTGTGAAGAAAAAGGCAACAAAGTTTATATACATGCCTGGCTTAATTGTTCTGGATATAGTTCTGATGACCCAACTCTTACTAAATCAAAATATCCTGCTATAATAACCTTAGAAAAAGATAAAAATGATTATATATTTAGTAAACTAGAGCTTTCAACACTAGATGAAGGTTCAGAGGCAATGAAAATATTCCCCTATAGAATAAGAAATAATTACATAAAAGATAAAATCATGTAGAGTTGGAGTTAGTATAATATCTCCAACTTTATTTTTACACTAATTAGGATACAGAAAGGATATATTAATCTGTTAACATATCCTTGGAGGTGAAAAATGGTATATAAATTTTTATTAGTTGAAGATGACAAAGAAATAATAGAAATCATAACTGATTACTTTACCTCAAAAAGCTGCGGTAAATTCGAGGTATGCTCAGCTGAAACCGGTAATGAAGGTCATGAAAAATGTATTGAAAATGAATATGATGCAGTACTTTTAGATGTTATGCTTCCAGAGCTTGATGGCTTTACAATATGTAAGGAACTTAGAAAAAATAGTGATGTTCCTATTATCTTTTTAACAGCAAGAACTAATGAACAAGATAAATTATATGGTTATAACCTTGGTTGTGATGATTATATATCTAAGCCATTTTCATTAGCAGAACTTTACGCAAAGGTTACAGCTTTAATCAGACGTACAAAAGGTACCATAAGAAATGACATCATGATCTCTGGAAAAATAAAATTGAATCCTTATCGCTACACAGTTTTTGTAGAGGATAAAGAAACCACCTTAGCTCCTATTGAATTTACTTTATTAAAAATACTAATGGAGAATCGTGGTAAGATAATGAGCCGCGACAGCCTCTTAGTTCGAGTATGGGGGTATGATTTTGAGGGTAATGATAGAGTTGTTGATAATCATATAAAGAAGCTTAGAAAATCTCTTGGAGCTGCATCTAATCAGATTAAAACTATTATTAAGGTCGGTTATAGATTGGAGGATTAGAGGTTGAAAGAAAATCAAACAAAGAGAACAATTTATGTGCGTACTTTTTCTTCTTTATTTACAGCATACCTTATACTTATGATAGGGTTTAGCATATTTCTTATAAATAAGGAGAAAAAAGTACAAGAATTACAGTTTAACTCGTTAGCATTACAGATTAATCATACAGCTAATAATATTATCAAAGATAATATTACAGACTTCCCTAAGCTAAAAAGAAAAATGATAGGAAGTTTATCTCTTTATGCTAACTCTGGAACAGAAATTGGAATATTCACAAGTAACTATAATCTAATTTTTAACACTAATGAAAATTGGCTTTGCAGTTATACAGAGAGTATTGAAGGTAACACACATTATACTGGTTATGCATCTTTAAACCCATACGACTGGTTTAGTGATGAAGATATATCAGAACTAGAAGGTTATCTCTCTTCAGAACCAAAGGTTGAGAAAGTCGGTGATCTTTCTGGATATATTTTAGACATAGATGGATTTTGGTTAAAAGATGAAATGATTATTCCTGATAGAATAAATGTCACTCCTATGTATGCAACTAAGCTCAGTGAAGATAATGGAATATCCTCAAGCTCTGGATCTAATGTAAGTAAGGTATTCATTTCTAACAATAATAAAGCTACAGAGGACTTGCCCTATTTTAAAATTGGCTCCATAAACCCTATTAATAAAAAGAATAAAGATTATACTAATCTTCGCAACTTGGCGTCAAATAAAGATAAATTAGAGAAAACTGTTAAGAAATTCGTAGGAATATCAATTGAAAAAATAGGTTTATTCACTTATCAGTATTATTACCCTGTTCCATATCAAAACACTATAAGATCATTAACCTTCGATGGTAAAAACTTTTATAGTGAATATTGGACAGTTTGTGCCACTGAAGTTAATTTATTAAAACTAACTTACCCAACATTAATATTTGTATGGATAAGTTGCTTCTTAACATTTTTTATAGCTGCTCTTATCATATCTACCCAAAGCTACAAGCTTTATAAAAGGAGGGATGACTTAGAAAAATATAGAATAGAGACAACAAATGCACTAGCACATGATTTAAAAACACCCCTAAGTATCATATCAGGTTATGCTGAAAATCTTATAGAAAATGTTCATACAGAAAAAAAAGATCATTATGCTGCAAATATTCAAGCTAACGTAAAACGTATGGACAAGATAGTTCTAGGTATGATTGAATTATCAAAATTAGAATCTGATTCCTTTAAAATCAAATATGAAGATGTTTCTCTTTCTGAAGTATGCGATAAATTAATTAATCACTATAGTCCAATCTGTGATGAGAAACAAATTGTTATAAATATGGAGGGTGATGAGGTTATAAAAGCTGATTTTGCATTAATGGAGAGAGTTATTAATAACTTTTTTGTAAATGCACTTGAACACACTCCTAATAGTGGGTCAATTAATATCACTATAAATGAAGATATTCTTGAGTTCTACAACAGTGGAAGTCATATACCGGAAAAAGAATTAACTGAAATATGGAAACCATACAAAAAAGTTGATTCCTCTCGTAGTAATACTAAAGGTACAGGACTAGGTCTTTCTATATCCAGTAAAATACTTGAATTATATAATTTCTCCTATGGCGCAAAAAATTACGATAATGGAGTAATTTTTTGGTTTAAGTGGTAGCAAATATATAAAAAACTCCTAAGCTAATAAAAGGCTTAGGAGTTTTTTTGATTTAAACATTATATAAGCACTTTATCTTTTTGTTTAAAAATAACCAATTGACATATAAAAAATGTTAAGGTTGATATATTAAGAAAAGCTGGAGCAATAAATCCTCCAATAGGATAAGGCAGTACCAACATCATAAGAAAAACACAAATTAAAATGCCAACAGGATTTAAAAATGCCATCCATTTAGGATACAAGGTTTCATACCTTATAATAATTATTATATATAAAAGGGAACTAACTGTAGCTTCTACGCCTATTATAATTAATGTTATAAGCCAATAATTATCGAACATTTTCATCATATCTCTAACTATCAGATTAGAAGCCCCAGTTTCATAATAAAGTCTCCACCCACTTGCAATATATGCATAGGCTATATGAAATCCTACAGCTAACATTAATGCATGTGCAGTTGAAATGACTACTGTAAGTGACTTAAATTTACCTGCCGGCTTAAGAGCGTAATAAACCATACCTAATCCAGCTATTTGAAATGGAATTACTATAACTCCAAGAAATGTACCAACAGTTATTCTCCATTGCGATAATCCAGCCATGCTTTCAGTGCCAAATTTCAAAAAATCCATAGCACTATTAGGCCTACCTATTAATATAAAGTCACTTATTATAGTTATTATTACAGCAATAATGCCTATTACTCCCATACTAATTATTATTTTAAATTCTTTTGTATCTTTTATAATTCTATCCTTATATAACGAATTTCAGTAAAATTCACTATATATTTTCCTTTCTATATATTTCAATATAGTTTATTTTAATTACATATTATATGCCTCTGATATCTTTTACAGTATACTATACCAATTTATCCTATTACAACTTTTCAACCTCTAGAGTTAAAGTTCCAATATTAATAGTATAATAATCTTATGATAAATAGAAAAATACTCTTATTAAATTTAAACTTGCAACTATAGGTTGCGAATATTCAAGGTTTATTTGGTAGTGGTGAATTGTCCTAATTAGTATACTGATAATACTAAAATAAGGGAGGTCTTATTATGACATTAGGCAAAAGAATACAAGAACTTAGAAAACAGAATAATTTTTCTCAGGAGCAATTAGCGGAAAAACTTGAGGTTTCAAGACAGGCTATTTCAAAATGGGAGTTAGATCAGTCGATTCCAGATACAGATAAAATAATTCAATTAAGCTACTTATTTAGAGTTTCAACAGACTATCTTCTTATAGAAGGATTAACTCTACCTTCAAAAGGAAATACGGATACCTCAACTAATACATCTTCTTTAGATTGCTATAAGGATTTTATTGGGCGTTGGGTAAAGATATTTTTAGATGACAGGGGTTTTGGAGGACTTTATCAAGTAGCTATGCTTAATACTGATGATGATTACCTACTTTTCCATGATAAAAAAGGCAAAAAAGGAATATTAAAAATTAAAAGCATTCTTTCAATTTCAGATGCAGATATATACAAAAAAACTTCAACAAAGATACCAGACATATACTTAGATAACCTACCTTTATCAAGTCCTCTTAAATACTTTGAAGGTAAACGCTGCATGATTCGTTATATATGTAAATCAATGTTTACTACACCACAAGGGCATTTTGATGTTTTGGTGGAGAAAATAACTCATGATGAAATTCTAATAAATAATAAAAATAAAAAGAGTATCATAAAGCTTAACAGAATTCTTATGATAAATGAAAGATAAGATCTATAATTGACCTTTTTAGAACTTATATTTCACATATTCCCTTTTTATTTTATGTAATGCCATATTTTTTTAGCATCAAATTATCTCAAGTTTTAGTGTACATAAAAACCAATCATATGTACAAAATAAATTTGAAGGTGGTGATATAGTATGGCTAATAAAAATAATAATTCAAACTTTAAACAACAAAATAGTTGCTCATCTTCTAAGGAGCAAGGTAGCACATTTAATTCAGAGAATGAGAGCAAAATTGCTAGTCAATATAAAAATGTTGAACCTCTTCCTGAATCCTTCCGTCCAAGAAGAGATGGTCCTGGAGGAGAGGATGGAGAATAATTTATCCTAAATTAAAAACAAGTGACGCTATCCCTGAATATCGTCACTTGTTTTTTACAGATATTATTTACTATATTGGTAAAAATACAAACACTAAAAATAAGGCTCCAAATACTAACAAACTTCCAAAATTGTATTTTGTAAATTTAGATAAATACTTTTTCCCATCATACTCTTTAATGTAAATTTTATAAGATATCAAACTTGCTAGTGAAGCTATAATTGTACCCATTCCTCCAACATTAACACCAATTAATATAACTTGCCATGAAGTAGTAAATTTTGATAAAAGAATAGCACACGGTACATTACTTATTAACTGGCTAAAAAATATTGCAGAGAAATACACTCCAATATTATTACTTAATAAGATTTTCATAATCTCATTTATACTTTTCATATTAGAAATATTTCCTATTGAAATAAAAAAACATACAAAAGTCAATAAAAGTACATAGTCTAACTCTTTAAATAAACTTCTTTTTATAATTAATGTTACAATAATGGTTGCAATAAAAGCTACCCTATAATCAATAACATTAAAAACTGACAAGAGTATAAATATAAATAAAATACAGTATATTATTGCAACTTTTTTATTTCTAACTTCTATTTTGTCTAATTCAAACTCTAGTTCAGAATCCTCAACTCTATTATTTAAAATAAATAACCACAACATTCCTGCCACAGCTATTAATATTGTGATTTTAAAAAATGTCAGGATATTTATATTAAAAAATGAAAAGAGATACAGATTTTGTGGATTTCCCATAGGTGTAAAACTACTTCCTATATTAGCTGCTAAAGTTTCTAAAATTACTATCTTTATAGGATCAAATTTAGCTTTTTTAGCAATAATCATAGTTAATGGTACAAAAGTTATAAGTGCAACATCATTAGTTATAAACATTGAAAAAACAAAACATAAACTAATTAATATACCAGAAATCATTCTAAGATTTTTATTCTTTCTTAAAATCCCAATAGCTATCTTGTCCAATAATTGTACATTTTCAAAAGCAGCTATTACTATCATTAGATTGAAAAGAAGCATCAATACTGGAAAATCAATATAACTTAATTTAGGACTAATTATTATGGATGTAACGATAGATAAAGCAAATGTAATGCTAAATACCATCTCTGCTTTCATCATTGTCATTGCTTTATTAAAAAAATATTTCATATTATAAATTCCCCCAATACTTACTTCAAAACAGCATTTTTCATTATATCACAGTTAAATTTATTTACAAAATGAATTTTCTCACTGAATGTTTATAATAAATTAATTAAACCTAGTTTTTATCTTTAAACCACAAAACAAGTGATAATATTAAACATATAATCACTTGTCTCTTAAATAAATCTATTAACTTTTATCTGATGTATTAGCATGGTGTCTTCCTCTTGGTACAATAAAAGGTGAATCAGACACTGGATCTTGTATAACTACACAATCCAAATCAAATACAGTATCTATTAATTCTGAAGTTATAACCTCTTCCGGTGTTCCTTGACTAATTAATTTACCCTTACGTAGAGCAAATATATAGTCAGCATATCTAGCAGATAAATTTATATCATGAAGTACCATCACAATAGTAGTTCCTCTTTTACGATTTAGGTCTGTTAATAAATCAAGAATCTCTACTTGGTACGCTATATCAAGATAAGTGGTTGGTTCATCTAAAAGAAGTATATCTGTCTGCTGGGCAAGAGCCATGGCAATCCATACTCTTTGACGTTGACCACCTGATAACTCATCTACACTACGGTTAGCAAGTTCTGTTATTCCCATGATTTCAAGTGCTTCTTCTATGGCATTAAAATCTGTTTTATCCATACTTTTTAGAAATGATTGATATGGATATCTACCTCTTGAAACTAAATCCCAAACAGTTATTCCTTCTGGAACTATTGGGGATTGAGGAAGTAAACCTAAAACTTGTGCTAATTGCTTAGAAGGTATTGAAGTAATCTTCTTACCATCAATTACAATATCTCCTGAAACAGGTTTAATAAGTCTAGCAAGGGTTTTAAGTAGGGTTGATTTACCGCATGCATTAGCACCTATAATAACGCTAATCTTATTACTCGGAATAGTTATATCAATTCCATCTATTATAATCTTTTTATCATATCCAGTTACTACTTTTTTTGCTTCAAATAACGGTTGTTTTTTAGTCATTATGCCTGACCCCTCCTATTTATAACTATTAATAGAAACAGCATATATGGCGCTCCTAAAATCCCTGTAATTACTCCAACAGGGAATCTTGTACCAAATGCAAATTGACCAATAAGATCTGCACTAAGTACTAATAAAGCTCCAACTAGCCCTGCTGATAAAACATTTGGCGATCCCAGTCCAACAAGCCTTGCTGCTATTGGTCCAGCTAAAAATGCTACAAAAGATATAGGGCCTGTAACAGCAGTTGAGAAAGCTATTAGAAATACAGCACTAAGAATCAGCATAATTCTTACTACATTAATTCTAACACCAAGTGTAGTTGCAAACTCATCTCCTAATTCCAATACCTGAAGCTGTTTTGTTAAGCATAAAATAGTAACTCCAAATACAACAACAACGACAAATAAAAATGGTACATCTTCAATAACCATTCCATTTAAACTCCCATTTAACCATCTAAGTGCAGTTGGTACATCATGCTGTGAAGATTTTGCAAGCAAATATGATATTATAGCATTTATCATTGCCTGCATTCCAATTCCTATAAGTATAAGTCTTCCACCTGAAAATCCTGAACCTTTAGATAACACATATATAAGTGATGCCACTAGAATTCCAGAAACTACTGCTGCTATAGAAACACCAGTCCCACTTATACGAAGAACTAATATACAGAAAACCGCAGCTACACTAGAACCTGAACTTATGCCTATAATATCAGGACTTGCTAATGGATTCCTTAACATAGTTTGAAATGTATTTCCTGCTATACCAAAAGCTAATCCTGCTAAAAGTCCACAAAGCATTCTCGGTAAACGTAGAGTTCCTATAGTAAAGGTCGCACCTTGTATCTGTTCTCCACTAAGAACTCTTATAACCGTATTTAAATCATAAACATTTTTACCATATACAAGCATAATACCACACAATAGTAAAGTTAGTACAATCAAAATAATATTGACGCTAATCAAACGAGTTTTTCTTCTAGTATAACCTTGTCTAATCGTATTGTGATTAGTTTGTATCATATAGCTCTCACCTTCGCTTTCCTAGCAATCATAATAAGAATTGGTGCTCCAATAAATGCTGTAATAATTCCTACCTGAACTTCACCTGGACTTCCAATTACTCTTCCAATAACATCTGAAATTATTAAAAGAGCTGCACCTCCAATAGCTGATAAAGGAACTATTCCATTTAAGTTCGAACCAAAAATAAGACGTATAGTGTGTGGTATCATTAATCCTATAAAGGCTATAGGCCCAGCTATTGCTGTAGTTGCACCAGATAATATAACTCCTGCAACTGCACAAATAATTCTAATAATACCTATATTTACACCTAAACCAGTTGCAACATCGTCCCCTAAAGCTAATACATTTAATGCAGGTGTTGCTGCTACACTTATTATTAATCCAATTATTACAAAAGGAAGTATCAATCTAATACTATCCCAGTTAGCTCCACCTATACTACCAACCTGCCAGAATCTAAACTTATCCATAGCATCACTTCTTGGAAGTATAATTGCACTTACTAAAGAAGTTAAGACTGCACTAGTAGCAGCCCCTGCTAAAGCAAGTTTAATAGGTGTTGCTCCTCCATTTCCAATAGAACCAATAAAATACACAATCACTGCTGTTATCCCTGCTCCAGCCAGCGCTAGCCAAATATATTGATTTGCTGAACTGATATTAAAATATGCTATTCCTATTACAACAAACAAAGATGCCCCTGTATTAACACCTAAAATACTGGGGTCAGCTATTGGATTCCTTGTTATAGATTGCATAAGGGCTCCTGATATTCCAAGAGAAGCTCCTGCCATAATACCAAAAATTGTTCTCGGGATACGCTCACGAACCACTAATGCAGAAAAGGACAAATCAGTAGAATTTAGTAAGGCATTAATAGCCTCACTAAATCCTACATTTTTTGATCCCCATGCTAGTGATGCAAGCACACATAAACCTAGAAAAAGAATACTCCCTAAATATATTCCTATTGTTTTTGTAAGCTTCATTTTACCTTATCTGCTGCCTCTCCGATTAGCTTTAAATATTCATCTATAGTTGCAGGAATAGATAATGCACTTGGAGTAGCTGCTGCTGCTAAATCTGAAGTTTCATCAATTAACGCTACAGATCCATTTTTAATTGCTGGAAGTGTTCCTAATAGCTTATCAGCTTGAAGTTGTTTTAATAATTCAGCATTTCCATAAGCAACAATTACTTCAACATCTGCTAATTTATCAATATTTTCTGAACTAATTGTAAGAGCAAAACTATCTGAAGATTTTGCAAGCTCTTTAACACTATCAGCTTCTACTAATCCAAGATCATTTAAGAACGCCGCACGTGGATCTGTTGAAGTATATATGTAGAACTTACTTAAATCAGTTGGGCTAAAGTAACAGAAAGCAACTTTTTTACCTTTAATGCTAGGATATTCAGCAACTTTATCTGCTATTAACTTATCTAATTCTGAAACTAATTTAGTTCCCTCATCTTTTTTACCCATTGCAGTTGCATTAGTTGTTATTTGATCTCTCCAATATGTTTGCCATGCAAGTTTAGGATAAGCAACAACAGGGGCTATTTTGCTTAACATATCATATTCTTCTTGAGTAAGCCCTGAATATGCAGCTAATATAACGTCTGGATTAGCATTACTTATAGCCTCATAATCTAAACCATCAACGTCATCAAATACAACTGGTTTGTCTACTCCTAAATCAGTGAACTTTTTATCTGTCCATGGTAATAATCCTTTTTCAGTGACTTTACCATAGTTAGCTTTGGATATACCAGCTGGTACAACTCCTAAAGCTAAAGGTGTATCTGAATTCCCCCAAGAAATTGCAACAACATTTTTAGGTTCTTCTTTTATTACAGTTTCACCATAAGCATGTTTAATTGTTATTGGATAAGAAACAGAAGAAGCAGTGTCGCCTCCCTTAGATGTATCTTCAGTTTTGTTTGCTTTGCTAGCACAGCCAGTTACTAATAAAGCACAAGCAAGGATCATAGTAGTTAGTCCTTTTAGTTTCATTTTGAATCTCCCTCCGATTGTTATATTAATTTTTATCAACCTCTTTAATTGGTAAAAGATAATGAAAGTAATTATCATTTACATCCCTGTATTATTTTATAGTGATTCGTAAAATTTGTCAACATTCTATTAACAGTTTGTTATAAAATTATTTTATTGTGCATAAGCATATGTAATACTAGCTTAAATAAAAAAAACAAGTGTAGATATTTAAAGATCCTCACTTGCTTTTTTAATGACATTATTAAATATTTATAAAGGAAATCAAATCCTCTACACTGTCTGAATACTGATCTGCCCCAGTTGATTGCCAGAGCTTTGGATTATTTTTAAAAGCTCCTCCACCAACAACAATCTTTGGCAACTTACCCTTAACATTCTCTCTTATGGCTTCAATCATATATTTTACTGATTCTATATGATGATCTATTGTTACTGATATAGCTAATAAATCAGGTTTTTCACTTTTAACTGCATTCACCAAACTTTGAACTGGTACATTAGACCCTAGATAAAGTGATTTTCCACCTTCTATTTCTAGAGTATCTAAAATCATTTTAAGTCCAATATTATGAAGCTCTGCCCCAGCTGTTACCCCCATTACATAACACAAATTTTTCTTTTTTCTTTGCTCTTTACTTTTTATTTCTCTCATTAAATCCATAGTTACTTCAGAAATAAAGTGCTCCTGCCAAACATCTATCTTACCACTCTCCCAAAAAGTCCCTACCTCCTTTAATGATTTTTCAAAAATATCAAAATATATAGATTTCATAGGCAATCCTTGATGATATAGACCTATTACAAACTCTCTTGCATCTGTGCCCTTCCCTTCCAAAAGTAAATTTAAATATATTTTAAAAGATTCCTCTTTATTATTTATTAATGATAATTTCTTCTGAATTATACTGCTATTCTCTTTTCTACTCTCTCGTCCTAATAAATTGTCTAAAGATACCTCAAATATATCTGCAATTTTTTGAAGTTTCTGAGCATCAGGAACTCTAAGCCCATTTTCATAATTTGCAACAGTAGTTTGTGCTACTCCCAGTAAAGAAGCAAACTCTTTTTGAGTGTACTTTTTTAAACTTCTTAAATACCTTATATTATCAGAAATACTTTTTTCCATAGCAGTCACCTCTTCATATAATTTTAACACATATTGAAATATTTTTATATTAAATATATTGATTTATTTCATATTGTAATATACTATTAATATATAAATAATAATAGTTATTAATAAATAATGCAAATTAAATTATAAGGGAGCGATTAAGTTGAAAATTTCGTTTAAAATAGCACTCAGATTCTTAAAATCTACAAAAGGTCAAACTGCTCTTATAGCCTTAGGAATAGCAGTTGGTGTTTCAGTTCAGATATTTATAGGCTCCTTAATACAAGGGCTTCAGAAAAGTTTAATTGATAAAACAGTAGGTAATTCTTCTCAAGTAACCTTATCATCAGATACTTCTGATAGATTAATATCTGATTATGATAGCATAGTAGATAATATAAAAGAATCCGATTCAAGAATAAAAGATGTTTCTGTAGTATCAGATTCGCCTGCACTTATTAAAACAGATCTTAAAACATACTCAGTTCTAGTACGTGGTATGAACATTGATGATTCAGATAAAATTTATGATCTCAAAGATAGTATTTATGAAGGTAAAGTTCCAAACAACAAATTTGAAACGTTAGTAGGAAAAGATTTAAAAGAAGAGCTTAACCTTAACCTAAATGACAAAATTGACTTAATAACTAACTCAGGTGATGTAAAAACTCTAATAGTAACTGGCTTTTATGACTTAAAAGTTGCTAGCATAAATAAAGCATGGCTTATAACTGATTTATCTTCTGCAAAAGAATTATTCTCTACTGGTGATAAAATAACTGGTATTGAAATGCAGGTAACAGATGTATTTAAAGCAGATGAGATTGCAACAGTTATAGGTTCTAACATTAATAGAAGTGATATTAAGGTTGATAACTGGAAAGATCAAAATGCATCATTATTAAGTGGTTTAAATGGTCAAAGCATATCAAGTTATATGATTCAAGTATTTGTTATGGTATCAGTTATATTAGGTATAGCTAGCGTTTTAATTATAACTGTAGTACAAAAATCGAAGCAAATTGGAATACTTAAAGCTATGGGAATTAAGGACAGTCAATCAAGTTTAATTTTTCTATTTGAAGGATTTTTATTAGGTTTAATGGGAGCAATACTTGGAGTGGCTTTAGGTTTAGGCTTAAGTTTTATCTTTACAAAATTCGCTCTAAATCCTGATGGAACTCCTGTAGTTGAATTATATATCAATTACAACTTTATAATAATATCAGCTGTTATAGCACTTATAGCTTCAACATTGGCAGCATTAATTCCTGCAAGAGGTTCTTCAAAATTAAATCCAATAGAGGTGATTAGAAATGCGTAATATTATTGAATTGAAAAATATAGATAAAGTATATGGTCAAGTACTTAAAACTCAAGTTTTAAATAATGTAAATCTATCCTTTCAAGAAGGTACCTTTAATTCAATTATTGGTGCTTCTGGAAGTGGAAAAAGTACACTTCTTAATATAATGGGAACCTTAGATAAACCAACTAATGGAGAAATATATATTGATGGAATAAGAACAGATACAATGAAAAAGAATCAATTAGCGGATTTAAGAAACAAGGCTATTGGCTTCATATTTCAGTTTCATTATCTTCTTCCTGAGTTCACAGCTCTTGAAAATGTTCTAATGCCTTTTATGATAGGAAATTCAAAGCCTTCAAAGGAAATCAAGGAAAGAGCTAATGAACTTCTAGACTTAGTAGGTTTAAGTAAAGTTAAAAATAACATGTCAACCAACATGTCAGGGGGCCAACAACAAAGAACTGCTATAGCAAGAGCTTTAATTAATAACCCTAAAATAGTACTTGCTGATGAACCAACCGGAAACCTAGATTCAGAATCTACTGAAAGTATTTACAATCTTCTTAGAGATATAAATGAGAAAATGAAAACCACTTTTATAGTTATAACTCATGATAATAGAATAGCTGAAAAAGCAGATAGAATCATTGAAATAAAAGATGGAAAAGTTACTAGTGACTTAATAAATAAAAACCTTCATATTGTACTTTAAGCTTAATAGGAGTAAAAGGGATTAGAAATTTTAAGAAATTTTCTAATCCCCTTTACTCCATTATAATTATTTGTTAAAAATAACTTATAAACACTATGATTTGATGAAAGGGATATAAAAATATGAGAATCTATATTGCTATAGCTTTTGAAGATAAAGTTAAAGATTATTTGGAACAAATAACCTCAGATATAAAAAATCACTGCACCGAAGGCAGCTTTACTCGTAAGAATAACTTTCACTTAACAGTTTGCTTCATAGGAGAAGCTGATGATATTCAAATTGAAAAGATAAAAGAAGTTATAGATAAAGCAGTTTTAACTATTCCATCTTTTGAATTATCCTTAAGTAACTTAGGTGTTTTTAAAAGAAAGAATACCAATATTCTATGGATAGGCACAAGAGAAAACCCTGTTCTTTCTGAACTACATAAAGAGCTTTCTACCCTATTATCAAAAAACAAAATAGGATTTTATGATAAACTTTTTACACCTCATATAACCCTAGGACGAAGAATTGTATTTAACGAAGAATCTATAGATTTGGATAACTTAATTCAGTATGACCGAATTAAGATTCCAATAAAAGCAGTTACCTTGATGGAAAGTAAAGAAGTCAATGGAAAGTTAGATGGGGTCCCTGTTTATGAAGCTGAGTTAACCGTGCCAAAACACAATTAAGGCACGGTTTCAATTTATAATAAGATAAGCTTCTCCAGCTTATTTTTTGTATCATCATCTATAGCCATTTGAATGGTGATATTTGCTCCGTCTATTTCTGTAGATTTAAAAGAAATATAACTTAAGTATAAGTCTCCTACTTCAGGATGGTGTAAAAGTTTTTGCCCCTCTGGTGTTCCCATAATCCCTTGATTATTCCACCACTTATTAAATAAAGGCTCTTTTTCATTTAATTCATCTATTATCTTATTTATTTTACTGTCATTATCATAATAGTTATAATTAGCTCTCAATTGTTCAACACGTAATTTAGAATGTCCCTCCCAATTATCTAGAAGGCCCTTTATGTAATCATCATTGAAGGCTCTCCAAACAGAGTTTTTATCTTTTTCACTCATTTCTTTATAGTTACCATAAACCTTAAGAGCTGCTTTATTCCATCCAATTATGGTTAGTTCACTATCTGTAACATAGGCTATATTAGGATTTTGATTATCTAAAAATTGTTGTAGGGTATTAGAAATTATAACCTTTGTAAAGTCTTCAAAAGGCAATTTTTTATCTGATAAATCGAATAAATATCTTTTCTCTTCATTATTTAATTGTAAAACCTTACTTAAAGAGAGTAAAACTTCTACTGATGGATTAACATTTTGACCTTGTTCAATACGTACATACCAGTCATTGCTTACTCCTGCTAAGTCTGCAACCTCTTCTCTTCTTAAGCCTTTTACTCGTCTTCTTTTATCGAACTTAAGCCCAAATTGTTCTGGTCTTAGTGTTGATCTTTTCTTTTTTAAAAATAACCCAAGTTCCTTATTTTTAGATATCATAACGCCCTCTCCTATTTACATTAATTATTTCAGCTAAGCTAAACATAGTACTATTAATCATATGATAATCTAGATTCTGTTTAAAATAATAATTCCATTATACACTATTTTTATAACCTAAAGAGAGGAAGATGTAAAATGGATTCAGAAATAAAAAGCAAAAATTTTTCAAATAAATTATTATTTATTTTATCAATCATTTGTGCAATTATAGTAGCTAACTTATACTACGATCAAGTGTTATTAACTAACATTTCTAAGGACTTTATGGTACCTGCTTCATCATCTGGCAAACTCGTAACAGCTATACAGATAGGATATACTCTAGGACTATTGTTTATCGTTCCTTTAGGAGATAGATATAGTAGAAAAACCTTAATTAATTTAAGTATTACTTGTTCTTCTGTTTTGTTATATTTAATGACTTTAGTACCAACATTTAATCTAATAGTAGCTGTAGGATTTTTTATGGGACTTGCAAGTGTTTCAGCACAGCTTATAATTCCCTTTGTTTCATCAAACCTATCTTCTGAAAAACGAGGAGTAATAGTTGGTCACTTACTGACTGGCGTATTTCTTGGAGTTTTGCTTGGAAGAGTACTTGGTGGTGTTATTGGACAGATGTTTGGATGGCGAGCTGTTCATGAAATAGCCTCAATAGTTTTATTAATCTTTGCAGCATATTTATATCATGCTCTACCTAAAGACAATGTAAAAAAAGAAAATTCATATAAAAATATAGTATTATCCTTACCTCCTTTATTAAAGAAAGAGAAGATATTAAGAGAGACTATAGTTTTTGGTGCTGCTGCATTTTGTGCCTTTAATATCTTTTGGGTATCATTATCCTTTATATTAGAAGGTTCTCCTTATAATTATGGAAGTGCTGTAGTTGGGCTTTTTGGTTTCTTAGGAATAGCAGGGGCACTAGCAGCTGGATTCACAGGAAAACTCACAAACAGCAAACATGTAAGCTTATGGAACATTTTTGCTTTAGCAGTTATGTTTGTATCTTTTATGTTACTAGGCATGGGATGGTCTAAACTTATAATTATAATTTTAGTAACCTTTACTTTAGATGTTGGTTCAAGAATGAATATGTCACTAAATCAAGGAAGAATTTATAAACTCAATCCTCAAAACCATAGTAGATTAAATTCCCTCTACATGGTTGGATATTATTTAGGAGGCTCTCTTGGCTCTTGGATAAGTACCTCTGTATATCATTCATATAATGTTATTGGAATTACAATTGCAAGCTGCTCTGTACTTCTACTAGCTTATATTTATTACCTACTTACTAATAACTTTTTAAAAAGAAAAACTTCAAATATATTAACATCAAACAATCAATAAGAGGAGACGATTAAATGAATTTAATAACTGTTAATCAAGAGAAATGTATTAAGTGCGGTTTATGCGTAAATGAATGCCCAGAGCATATATTAAAACTTAAAAAGAATGGACCTGTGGAAACCTTGTCTGAAGAATGTATAGCTTGTGGCCATTGTGTAGCTATATGCCCACGAGAAGCAATTGATAACATAAAAACCCCTTTATCAAATCAAGTAAGTTCAAAAAAATACCCAAAACTAACCCCAGAAGAAGCAGAAAACTTTCTTCGTTCAAGACGTTCCATTCGCTCATATAAAGAAACTCCTGTCCCAAAAGAAAAACTAATAGACCTTGTAAACATAGCTCATTATGCACCTAGTGGCCATAATCTACAAAGTATCTCCTACGTTATAATAGATGACAGAAAGATGCTTGATAAAGCTGTTGAGCTTGTTATAAAAGAATTTGAAAAAAACAATGTATCAAGTGAATTTACAAAACCTTATCGTGAAGAAGGAATTGATACAATTTTAAGAGGAGCATCAAGTCTTATTCTTGCAATCTCTGACTCAAACTTTCCAAGAGGAAGAGAAAACTCTATCATTTCATTATCCTATTTAGAGTTATATGCACCAACACTAGGATTAGGTTCTTGCTGGGCTGGAATGTTTGAAAGAGTTGCAATGAAAGAAGATTCCCCACTTCTAAAATTATTTAATATACCACTCAGCAAAAAAATCACTGGAGCTGTTATGGTTGGTTATCCTAAATATACCTACCCCAGACTAGTTGACAAAAACCCACTAGAGTTTACTTTTATAAATTCCTGATATAACTAAATAATTCTTATTTTTATATCATGCTGTAAGTAGATTTGTGTAACTGCAATAAAAAACCAAGTGATTATAGGTTTTATCATATAATCACTTGGTTTATTTATATTTATTAAGCTTCCACTGGCAATTTCATTACTATTTTAGTGTAACTGTGTTTTTCAGTTGTATGTCCTGTTGCTCTGTGTGCATCATGAGGAAATGCTATGTAAAACATACCTTTTGATACAAGAATATTGTGACTCTTGTCTCCTTCAAAACGTTCTGCATCTTTTATATCATCATATTCAATTACTGTAGTAAGATCTTTAATATCTGACCAAGCAACCTCTTCGCTGCCATCTACAAGGATCTGAATATCTATATACTTACGATGAGCTTCAAAAGTTCCCTCTTCTAAAGATTTAGTTTCACCTTTTTGAATCATGTAAAATCCACCTTCAAAGGTATACTTGCCTTCTTCAAAAACCTCTAATTGTTTTATAGCATTTAAACCAACCTCTAAATTAGGAACCATTGATTTATACAATAAGATATTGTCCATTTTATCGATTATCATAAACGTCTCTCCAATCTACTTATATGTTACAAAATCCGACTATTTTCTTACTAAATATTATCACATCTATTTCTAAAAACCAATATGTTCTATATCTATTTCATATATATTTAATTAATTGGAACTGTTATCTTGCATATTTTTCGACTTCCTCTTGTAAATACAACATTTAAGTTTTTGCTATCACTTTTAAGCTTAAATGTTACAGTTGCTGAACACTTTTCTCCTATTCCAATATTTTCAGGTATCCTACTTTCCTCAGATGTTGGATATGTATCAACAATATTTCCTTCATCATCTAAAACTTGAAAGGCAGATTCACCAATATAAAGCATAGTAACATTATTTACCCCAAAGCTTATATTTTCATAATTGTAATCTAAAACTACTTTATTAACACCAAATTCATACCATTTACCTGCACCTATTGCTCTTGCATCTTCAATAGTTAAATTATAATTTCCTAGTTCAGTTTCTACTGTAAATGGAGTATTTAAACTCATTGCTTGTACTTTTTCTGGATTTTGATTTTCATTACCGAAAGTATATTCATCAATTCCTAACAACAACTTCGATATTGCAGCACTTTCTTTAACAATCCATTTTTTATCAACCTTTTCCACATCAACATATGATACTCTATCACTATAAGTAACTTGATCTAAATATTTATTAACCAAATTATCAAAGTAATCATTTTTTTCTTTCTCAGATATTTGAACTCCAGAAAGAGCTTGTTCATGTATGTAACCGGAAGTTTCTTCCATAGCCTTTCCTACAATAATATTTAAATCCATCCCTTTTATATTAGCCCTAACCCTCGCTCTATCCCCATCAATATTTTCACTCTCAACCTTATAATCTATCCCCTTTAGCTTTTTCAATAATTTATTTTGAGTTTCTTCTGAAAAACTATTGCCGTTAAAATCTTTCTTAATGTTTTGATTTGATTCATCTTCCATCATGGTAAATAATTTTTGAATATCAGCATGGCCATTTTTAGCGTCCCCAAAGTAGCTATGTGTAATAAAATCAGGGTTTTGCCACCAACATCCATATAGCATTGTTGTTGATATAATTAAAATTAAGCCCACTGCTAGTTTTTTCATTTTCTTCATAATCATACCCCTTTTATAAATTATTGCATCAACTAATTTCATCTTAATTACATCTAAATTCTTTGTCAATGACTCTACCATAATTTATAAGAAAGTTTATTGTATGAAATCATTGAACTTAGTAAAAAAAGGTGTTATGCTATCAATGTTAAACTTAATAAAAGTCTTTTCAACATAAACCTAAGTGTGAAATTTAAATTAGTAAATTAATATACTAAAGAGCTTATTTTCATAGGCTCTTTTTTAATTGTAAAGAGAGGTAATAATATGATAAAAGCTTATAACTTATCCTATTCATATCCACAAAAAGATCTATATAATAATATTTCATTTACATTAGAAGAAGATCAACATTGTGCCTTTATAGGAACAAATGGCAGTGGAAAGAGTACACTTATAGATATGATAATGGATCCTGAAAAATATATGTTTGATGGTACCCTAGAGATAGACCCTAATTGTAGAATTGGTTATGTAAGTCAATTCCCTAAATTAGACGAAGGGAAAGATGTTACAGTTTTCGAATATATAGGCGAATCCTTCATTAAACTACAAAATGAAATAACAGCTATATGTACTGAAATGGAAACTTCATCAGATATTGATACTTTATTAGAAAAGTACCAAGAAGCTTTAGATGCTTTTGACGCAATAGGTGGTAATGATTTCGAAAATACTATAGATAAACAGTTAAATCTTACAGATTTAATTAAGTATAAAAATTCAATGATGTCTGAGCTTAGTGGTGGGCAATTTAAACTTATTCAAGTAGTTAAGGCAATGCTAAATAATCCAAGCTTAATTATAATGGATGAACCAGATGTGTTTTTAGACTTTGAGAACCTTAAATCCCTTAAAGATCTAATCAATTCACACCAAGGAACAATGTTAGTTATTACTCACAACAGATATCTATTAAATCATTGTTTCAATAAAATTCTTCATCTTGAGAACCTGGAACTACAAGAGTTTGATGGAAGCTATATAGATTATAACTTCTCCTTACTTCAAACTAAAATTGAACTTCAAGAACTTGCTGCTGAGGATGATGCAGAAATTGCTAGAAACGAACTCTTAATAAAGAAGCTAAGAGATATAGCAACTGATAATGCCGAAGCATTTAGAGGAAGAACATTAAACGCTAGAGTTAAAATCCAAGAAAGATTAGAAAAACGTAGAATTAAGGCGCCATTTATAGAGATTAAAGAACCTAATATCAATCTATTTACATATGATGAAATTAAAGAAGGTCTTGCTTTAGAAGTTAATGATTATAATGTTTCCTTTGATGATGTGCTTTTAGAAAATGTTAACTTCGAACTTAACCCTACTGAAAAAGTAGCTATTATAGGTTCAAATGGTACAGGGAAAACCACTTTACTACAAGAAATCTTTGAAAATAATAATCCTGCTATCAAAATAAATGAGAATGCTACTGTGGCTTATTTATCTCAGCTTCAAAACAAAACACTAAATGAATCTAATACAATACTTGAAGAGTTCTTTGATGCTGGTTTTAAAACTCGTGATGATATTAAAGCTCATGTTTTAGACTATGGTTTTGATGAAGAATCAGTTAATCAGAAAATAAGTGCTTTATCTGGTGGAGAAAAAAACATGCTTCAACTAGCTAAAATCTCTGCAAGTCAAGCAAACCTATTGTTACTTGATGAACCTACAAGTCATTTAGATACATATTCACAAATAGCATTAGAAAAAGCTATAAAAAACTACAAAGGTGCTATCTTAATGATTTCTCATGATTTCTATACCGTAGTAAACTGTATGGATTCTGTTTTAATCATTGAAGATAAGACCATTAGAAAAGTGCGTATGCGTAAATTTAGACAAAGAATATACGCTAATCATTTTGGCAAAGACTACTTAGAAATTGAACAAAATAAAAAATCAATTGAAACACAAATAGAAGCAGCCTTAAGAGTTAAAGACTTTATGCTAGCGAAAGAACTATCTGAAACATTAGAAAAGCTGGTTAAATTACTATAATATTAGGTAAATAAGCAACCCCTCCACAACATATTTTTCACTGTGGAGGGGTTGTACTTATAATCATTTTGTATATGAAGTTAAATTACTAACTTCATAGTTATTTCATCATCATCACGTTCTCCAGTATCTTTAAAACCTAACTTTTCATAAATATGAATTGCATGAGAATTATCAAAATTACAAGTTAATAGAACATCATTTGAATTCCCAAAAGGTTTTGATTTTATATAGTTTATACATAATTTCAGGGCTTCTGTTCCTAATCCTCTCCCCTGGTATTTCTCATCAATCATCATATGCCAGATATTATATGTTTCTTCATCATAATCGTAAATTACCATAACATATCCTACAATAATGTTATACTCATAAATTGCAAGGGGAGTACATTGATTATAATATACATATGCCTGAGCCAAACTACGAACTGGATGAGATACAAGCTTATCTTGACCATATCCAAGTTTTAAATTAAAGCAATCAATAAAATTGCTTTCATCAACTTTTTTTAAACTTAATTCTTTCTCCATAAAACCCATCCTCTTCATATGCAAAGTAATCTAATTTATAGAACTCGCTATATGAATCATTGCCATTAAAGCTCTGTAGCTTTCTATAATATTATCCGCATTATATAAAACAACATTAGGCTCAATTAATTCTGTACGAGGCATAATTGATGCAACTTCAGCTAAACCACTATTTAAAAAACTAACTTTTAACTCAATTGCCCCATTGACTGTAGTTAAAGGTATATTATCAATCTTTGATAAGGCTGTTTTAACCTTTTCTTTAATCATATCATGAACTATTTCTGGAGATATACATTTAGCAGCATATCTTCCTTGAGTTATTTTTACAACAACTTTTTCTATTTTATCATTTATGGCTGAAACTTCATCAGATAATATATTATCACCTGAAACCAAAACCACAGGAACATCAAAGTAACCAGCAACAAAAGCATTAATACCAAACTCTCCAAAACTTTTTCCATTAATTTTTATATCAGAAACAACTCCTCCATGATATGAGTGAGCTAGAACACCTGGAGTATTCATTTTAGAATGATATCCTATTAGAATAACCCCATCATAGGTATCATCAATTCCCTCCATCATTCCAAGTTTTTTAGGGGTACCAGTTATTAGATCTGCTTTTGGATTTAAAGCTTCTATAATAATATTAGTCATAGGTCCATGAGAATCATTTACTACTATCTCCTTTGCGCCAGCTTCAATAGCACCCTCAATAGCTGCATTAACCTCTTTTGTCATAAGCATTCTTGCTCTTTGATAATCATATCCCTCTGGACTAAGCTGAGCTTTACTTACAACCCCACTTATTCCTTCAATATCAGCTGAAATATAAATCTTCAAGTTATCACTCCATTTCCCATCATATTTTTACTATTTATTACGTCTTCAAGACCTTATTAAGGATATAATACCATAATCAGTAAACTTATAGGCTTTATCTTATTATAATAGGTATATAAAGTTCAGCAACAAGTTCACCGTTATTATAAAAGTAATATTCGATATCATCAGTGTTTCTGTGTTTATATTCTGATTCATTTAACCATACTGAATAGATGTAGTACCAAGTTTTTTGTACACTTTCTGTTATTGGTCCCATACTTCTAAAGACTGCATAAAAGGATTGTTCTAATTTATGGAGTACCATACCCTCAGGAATATTTTCTATACTCTTAACCTCATGACCTATCATATACTCAAAAACGTCTTCCTCTGAAAATATACAAATCCCCATAATTTCATTAGTATATTTACGTTCTGTTATTTTTTCACTCTCTTTTTGGGTATTCCACTTTTGCCAAAACAATGGTATGTCTTGAAGATTACTACCATCTGCCTTTACCTTCCACTTCTTACCTACCACATATCTTTCAGGGAGCTTTCGAAATAAAGGTGTTAATCCTTCTTTTCTTAACTTCAACTGAAACATCATGTAATCAAAGTTCATTGGCTCCCTAATAAAATAAAGCAAATTATCTCTTCTTACCTCTGAAGGGTTTCTTCCATAAACTTTTTCAAAGGCTCTACTAAATGCCTCTCTTGACTCGTACCCATAACTTATACCTATTTCCACAATAGACCTATTTGTACCCACTAGTTCTTTTGCAGCTTCAGTAATTCTTCTCTTTCTAATGTAATCCTTGATTGAGTCACCTACAACTCCTTTAAAAATACGATGAAAATGATAAAGAGAATATCCTGCTTCTTTTGCAATAGAAGATAAATCAATATCATCCTGTAAGTGACTTTCTATATAAACTAACGCTTTTTCCATGGAATCTATATAAGACATATTTATCCCCTTATTCTAGACTATTATGACCTTTCCTAAATCCTCAGGTACTTTTATCTTACCATTTATCTGCACATATTCATATAAGGAGTCATAGTTAATATCAACATCCAGAGCAAGTCTAGATAGATTATCCATCACCTCATAATCTTTCTCACTCCACTTTTCTATTGCCATACTCTTATATCCTTCCCACATGTCCCATGGCTGCATTGGAATCTTTAATAATGAATTAACATCTAGAATTAAGTTGCACCTTAAATAGTCATATCCCCACCATTTAAAAATTCCAAATACCTCTGGATTAATTAATCCTTCTCTACACATTAGCCAAGCTCTTGGTCCTGTTATAAAATATTCTTCACTTACATCTAAGGGGTTAAAAGGAAGCTTTAGCGCCTTTTGCTGAAGAGTATCTAGCTGGGCATCTACCATTACCCACTGTTTCTTATCTTCGTTCCAATATTCAAGAACCCAATGGTCAATATATTTTCCTTTCTCAAAATAACTAGCAAAACCGCATCTTGCTCTTGCAGGAATCCCGACCTCTCTGCAAAGTGCAGTTGAAGCTACAGAAAAATCTCGACATATTCCTATCATTTTATTTTCATTAGGCTTTTGCTCTGATATATGATTATATCCTAGTTTTTTTAAGAAAATCAGCTTGTCTTCAAAGCTTCTTATAAAGGGTTCTCTCTTTCTTTCCTCTGTAAGTTTCAATCCATAAGCTTCACTCCAATGTTGATGAAGCAATATATTTTGAACATAATCCACAATAGTCTTTATGTCCTTTTCAACGCCCCTAACCATATGTTTCATTGTTTTAATTTCTGTCATAATATCATGCTCTTTATAACGTCTAAGAGTATCTTCCATCATAATAATCACTCCTATTACTTTATTAATAACTAATTAATGTAATTGTACCATCCTAAAAATGATGATGAGTGATATTTTATGCTGTTTTTATACAATTAACATCAATAATAAAAGCAAGTGACTATATTTGTAAATACAATCACTTGCTTTGTTTCTTCATGTTATTCTTCTACTACTTATTCTTTAAATCATTAATTTCTGTCTGCATATATAACATCTCTTTAGCTAAAGATAAAATTATTTCTGATGCCATTAATTGGTCTTCTGCATGCATAAGTATTAGTGAAAGCTCTTGTTTATTTCCCTTTGCTTCTTCTTGTATAAGTTGTGCATGTGACTTATGTCCTTCTTTCAAAAACGAAGCTGCTTCTTCAAGTAATTTATCTGCTTCTTCTTTTTTTCCTTCTCTTCCTTTAATTAATGCCTGAATTCCCATGCTCTTTGCTGTTCCAACATTACTGATAATATTGAAAGCAATTAGTTCCATTCCGTCCATTTCAAACCACCTTATTTTATTAAATCTATAGCTAAAGCTAGAACTTTATCTGCATTTATTCTTCCATAATCAACCATATTAATAACTTCTACTGGTATCTTATTTTCTACTGTTTCTTTTATACTATCTTTCATAAATCCAATTTGAGGTCCTATTAGAATTACATCTGAGCTTTGCCAAAATTGAGATAAATCTGTTGATGGTATAGCCTCTATTGTTACCTCTATGCCTTTTTGTTCAGCTACTTTCTTCATCTTTTGTACTAATATTGATGTTGACATTCCTGCATTACAAACTAACAATATCTTTTTCATTAAAACATCTCCTTTTATCTGTTTATACTTATTTTTTCTTATTCAACCGCTTTTTTCTCTGCAACCTTTAAGAAAGGAATATATAATAAAACTGTAAGTCCAATCATAATTATTTGGAATACCGAAGCTCTCCAATCACCGCCTGTTGCTAAAAATCCTGATAAAACTGGTGGAGTAGTCCAAGGTGTTTGAATTACTACAGGTGACATTAAGCCTATCTTAGTTACAAAATATGCTGCTGTTAAACAAATTGGGGAAGCCAATACAAAAGGTATCATTAGTGTTAAATCAAATACTATTGGTAACCCAAATATAACTGGTTCATTAATATTGAATATACCTGGTGCTGTAGAAAGTTTAGCTATATCTCTATAATCTTTTCTCTTAGAGAATAAAAATATAGCAATTAACAATGCGATGGTATTACCTGAACCACCCATTACTCCAAAGGTATCCTTAAATGCCATGTTTATTATATTAGGAATTGGTTGCCCTTGAGAAAAAGCAATCATATTCTCATTCATAGTGGTATATAATACTGGATCCATAATTGGAGCAATTACTCCGCCTGGATGTATTCCTATTGCAAATAGTAAATTAGATAATAACATTAATATTATAAATCCTGGTAAACTAGTAACTAGTCCCACTAGTGGTTTTTGTATTGTTTTTAAAATTAGAGAGTTTATATCTGTTCCAAAAAGTTGCTTTATTGCAAATGATACTATAGCAAAAGTTAGAATAGTAATCATTATAGGAATTAAGACATTAAATGATTTTGTTACAGCAGGAGGTACTGATTCACCACCTATGTTAATCTTAAGTTTTTCATTTTTAGTTAGCCAAATAAAAAATTCCGTAGATAATATAGCGGCTATTATCCCTACAAACATTCCTCCTGAATTAGTAGATCCAAAAGAAATAACACCTGCAACCTGAACTGCTTCTTTAGCTCCTACTGGTGTAACTGTAGTTATAAATGGTAGCATAATAACAAATATTGATATAGCTAAAAGCGTTGGTGCAATTGGATTTTCAAATTTTCTATTTAATGCTAAATGATATGCACATGCACCCGCTAGCAATATTGCTAAGAAATTTAGAGTACCGTTAGTAATAGATGTTCCAACATCTTGCCAAGTAGTTAATGTTGCTGAGTTAATTATATTAGACATAAATCCTGTTGGTTCAATAACAACATAGTTAAAGAAAATCATTAAACCTGCAATAATTATAAATGGAATTAACGATGCAAATGCATCTCTAAGTGACCTTAAATGAATTTGTCCACCTAATTTTTGTGATAACATTCCTAGTTTATTAAAGAATTTATTCATTCTATATTCCCCCTTTTTATTCTTCGAAACCATTATTTTCGCCTAATAGTTTATAAAACTCTCCACTTTTCTTTACTGTTCTCTTTTGAGTTTTTAAATCTAAACTAACTAGACCATATCTATTTTTATATGCGTTCATCCATGACCAGCAATCAATGAATGTCCAAAGGTGATATCCTTTTATATTGCATCCCTCTTCAATTGCTTTATGAACATATTTTAAATGACCTTTAATAAATTCAATTCTATATTCATCATTAACTTGTCCATTTTCAATAAAACGTTCTTCGTCTGTGACACCCATACCATTTTCAGAAATAAAAGCTTCTATATTTCCATAATTCTCTTTTACATCCTTGCAAAGGTCCAGTATTCCCTTCTCGTATATTTCCCAACCTCTATAGCTGTTAAACTTTCTTCCTGGCATTACATACGAATCAAAAAACCATTCTGGCATAAATGGAGAATTAGGATTTACAGCATTTTCTCTTGCCTTCGCTCTTCTTGGTTCATAGTAATTTAATCCTAAAATCTGTGCTGTATTTTCCTTAATTATCTTTAATTCCTCATCTGTATATATAGGCATTTGATTATATTTTTTAAGAAGGTCTACTAATTTATTAGGAAACTCCCCCTTTACACAAGGATCTAAAAAGCTCCTATTATAAAATAAATCACAATATTCTGCCGCCTCAATATCATACTTATTAGAACTTCTTGGATAGGTTGGACTAAGATTTAGTATCACACCAATTTTAGATTTTAAGTTGTGTTTTTTAAATCTTTCAATGACTTTTGCATGTGCAAGTATTGTATAATAAGCTGCTTGTGCTCCCCTTTTAAAATCTATTATATTTGGATAGTGAAAGTCTTGTAGGTAGCCTCCAAGTATTGGTCCTAAAGGTTCATTAAATGTAAACCAATGTTCAGCTCTATCTCCAAAAAGTTCAAAACACTTATCTGCATAGTTCACATATGCCTCTACTACATCTTTACTTTCCCAGCCGCCTTTATCTTGCATTACTAATGGCATATCAAAGTGAAATAAGTTAATAAAAGGCTTTACATCATTAGCTATAAATGTATCAATTACCTTATTATAAAATTCAACCGCTTTTTCACTAACTTCTCCATCTCCATTTGGAAATAATCTAGCCCATGAAATAGACATTCTAAATGAATTGTGTCCAAGTTCTTTCATTAATTTTATATCATCTTCGTACCTATTGAAGAAATCTGATGTTGTCTCTGGTCCAACTTCATCATAAAATCTGTTTTTTTCTATCTGGAACCAATGATCCCAAATTGTTTTTCCCTTATCGGTATTACCCTTACCTTCTGATTGTTCAGCTGATGAGGCACTTCCCCACCAAAATCCTTCTGGAAATTTATAAATTTTCTTCATAAGTAACTCCCATCTTAATATATTATTTTCTTGTCGCGATCAGAAAACATTTTCAAGTTCAATTATATATCTCTTTTTAAAAATAATCAACATCTTTTTAAAAATAATCAGTATGTTTTATTAATTGATATATATCTTTTTCAAAAGATATATATCAATTAATAAAAGGCATATATAAATATATACTTTTATTTGCATATAGTATATAATATGTATAGCAACAATTTTAGAAAGGAAGATTCTATGCTACCTAAATATAAATTAGTATATGAAGATATAAAAAGTAAGATAAATAATAATACTTATAAAACTAATGAAAAAATTCCAGACGGAAGCTCTTTAGCTGAACATTACAAGTGTAGTAAACTTACAGTTACTAAAGCATTAGACTTATTAGTCCAACAGGGGATGCTGATAAGACGACAAGGCTCCGGAACCTATGTTAAGGAAAATTTGTCTAGTAAGACTACTGTAGAATTAAATCAAATTTCAAGTTACTCTAAAAAATTTGGAAAAGAACACTTAAAATCAACAGTAATAGATTTTTCTATTATTACACCAACTAAAGATATTGCAGAAAAACTTAATATAACAGACGAATATATATATAGAATCTTACGATTACGCTCTGTAGATAACGAACCACAAATATTAGAAGAAACTTATATGCCTATTTATGTTATACCTGGACTAAAGGAAAAACATTTAGAAGGATCAATTTATGATTACATAAATAATGAACTTAATCTTAAAATCCAAAGTGCTCACATCTCTATAGAGGGTGATAAAGCTAATGCCAACGACCAACGTTATTTGAACTTAACTGAATCTGACTTTATTATGGAAATTGAAAAAATATGTTATTTAGAAAATGGTAAGATTTTTGAATATTCAATAACTCACCATAGGTATGAGTTCTTTAAATTCAATACTGTTTTAGTAAATAATATTTAAAAAATCTTTTAGATAAAATCATTAGCTAACATCCATGGCAATAAAAAACCACGACAATACTTATACAGGTATTGTCGTGGTTTTTATGGTTGATATGAAACGTGACCTTTGAAATCCAATTATCATTTTATCTATGATCTACTTTCTTCTAACAATCTTATAATAAGATCGAACTGTTAGAAGGTAATATACACTGTAGATAAGAACATACACACCTATGCTTATTAGTAAAGGAATCAAGATTTTGTATGGAATCAATTTAGATAAAGATATCAAAGCAAATAAGCTATGTAAAATCCCTATAACTAATGGGGTTATAAAAACGAATCTTACTTGTTTTGCTATAGTCTTTTTCATCTCTTTTTTAGTTACTCCAATTTTATGAAGTATGGAATACCGTACTCGATCTATATTTGCTTCTGTTATCTGTTTAAAATAAATTACTGACCCTGTCGCAAGTAAAAATACAAGCCCTAAAAAGATACCAATAAACATTATTAAGCCTGTTACTTGAATTTGCTTTTGAAATCCTGTATAAAAATCATTAAAAGATCTCACACTTAGAAATTCTTCTACAGGCATTATATTATTAAATTTTTCTGTTAGTGATTTAGCATTAATTTCATTCTTAACACTGATATTCTCAACAGTTTTTACTCCATTTACTTCTTTTGCTTTTTCGTACACCTTATCTGGAACAATTATAACTAATTCATTTAAATTAGTTATACTACTCTCATTTGCTCCTTTAACTGTTAATCTCTTCATCTCATTTCCAATTGGAAATACTGCTTTATTTCCCTTATATATTGGACTAAACTCATATCCTTTAACATAGGCATAATCATACACAAAGGCTTCATCATCATTTAAACTTACTTCCTCTGTTCCCATTTCTTTTGAAAGTCTGTTAAAGGATGATTGAGACAAGAAATGATAGTATTCTGAAATAATAAAATTAGCATTTCTAATTTCCTCTACTTTTTCTCCTTCAAAGTTACCTTTAACTGGAACCATTTCTACTTCAAATCTATTGGTTACTGGATGGTTAGCTTTTTCCTCATTTAAAATAACATTTACTCTATTCTCTAATTCTTTATCATTTTTTTCATAGGAATAACTAAATGGTGCAACTTTTTTAGATTGTATAAAGGTATTGTAATATATAGAAACAGAAGCCCCTACAGATGTTAATGTAACAGCACTTAACACTGCAATTGTTGCAAGTGATTTTGCATTTCCTCTGATACGATATAACAGCTGAGATGTTGCTATCATATTTATTCCACGATAAAATAAAGCCTTATTTTTTCTTGCTCTTTTCAAAATGAAAACAGTAAAAAACTTAAATAATAAATAGGTTCCCAAAACTGTTGAAAGCACTATATATAGAGAACCCATAAGGAAATTAACATTCCTTTTAAGAAGCTCTAAAAAAATTAATGCTAGAAAATACCCAGATCCTATTAAAAATACTGAAGTTAATGCTATAATAACAGAGCCTTTCGGCATAGCTTCCCCTTCGTTTTCAGCACTAAATAACTCAACTAACTTGAATCTATAAATCAAACGATACCCTTGAATTGATGTATAAAATATAATTGCAAAAAAGATAAACCCTGTATCTATTATTGCTTTTAATGGTATTTCAAAATAAACACTTAATTCTAATCCCATTATGTTTATCAATAAATCAAGAAATAACTTAGATAGCAAACTTCCAACTATAATACCAACTACTAGTGATATAAGCCCAATTAACATGTTTTCATAAAACAACATTTTTCCAATTTGCTTTTTTTGAATTCCTAGAAGCGAATATAATCCCACTTCCTTTTTACGTTTACGTACAAAAAATCCATTAGAATAAATAATAAAAACTGCAACAAATATAATCAACATGACACTAGAAATTTTAAAGGCATCAGCAATCTTTGAATCTCCCCCATCTCCTACCACTTGAGAATTGTACTGCAATGCCTTAAATGTAAAATAAATCACAATACTAAAAATTATAGAAACAAAGTATATAAAATAATCCTTAAAGTTCCTTTTTATATTACGAAAGGCAATACTAGATAACGTCATTTACAGAACCTCCCGAGATAGTAGACATGACATCTACAACTTTTTTGAAAAATTGCTTACGTGTTAAATCATTTCGTTGTAATTCTTGATATAATTCTCCATCTTTGATGAAAATTACGCGTTTACAATAACTTGCAGCAAATGCATCATGAGTTACCATCAAAATAGTTGCTTTATTATTTTCATTTAATGTTTCTATAGTTTCTAATAAATCTGTTGCTGATTTTGAATCAAGTGCCCCTGTTGGTTCATCTCCAAAAATTATACTTGGATTTGTCACAATAGCACGTGATGCAGCACAACGTTGTTTTTGTCCACCTGAAATCTGATAGGGATATTTATCTAAAATATCTTTAATACCAAATTTGTTAGCAATTTCAATTACACGAGAATCTACTTCTCTAGCCTTTACATTAGATAATGCAAGGGGTAATGCAATATTCTCTCTTACAGTTAAAGTATCTAATAAATTATAATCCTGAAAAATAAATCCTAAATGGTTACGACGAAACAATGCTAATTTGTCATCATTCATACTTACTACATCTTTTCCGTCAATCAAGATTTCTCCTTTTGAAGTATTATCAATTGTAGAGAGAACATTTAACAGAGTTGTTTTACCTGATCCTGAAGGGCCCATGATTCCAACAAAGTCGCCCTCATTTACCTGTAAGCTAATTCCTTTTAATGCTGTAAATTTACTTTCACCTGTATCATATACTTTTGAAATATTTCTTGCCTCTAATACTTTTTTCATCTTTTACCCTCTCCCTTTCTCAAACACTTCTATGAATTCTTCTTACAATATTTTCACATATATAAAAATTTCTATTTTGAATCTAATTTTTCTTTTATTGCTGCTGGAATTTGGTCTGGTTGTACTTCTTCGTAGTATTTTCCATTCTTTCCTTTAGAGTCTATTAATAAATAGGCACCATGACGTAACTTCTTTGCTGCATTAATTATAATCTTTTGTTCCTTACCTTCATTGTTGTAGCCTATAAACTCATGCTCATAACACTCATCCTCTGGACGAACTTTATCTTTTCCTAAATATTTACCATCTTCTTTTATAACTGTATAGTACTTGTCTGTGCTAATAAATGGGTTAATTCTATCAACAGTCATACTGCCACTCATTAAAAATATTCCCACCCCAACCGCTAAAATTATAAACGGAATAATAATTTTTTTCATAATAAAACCTCCATATTTTAATTAAATAATTTTTTTGTAAGCAAAATGCTCCCTGCTTCGATAATCCAATTATATCGAAACAGGAAGCATTCTATTTTCGTTTTCCCATAAGAAAAACCTACTTTTCTTTAATGAAATTCTTACGATTTTCCTACGAAAGTTTAGGAATAAAAATCTCAAACTCAATTATGTCATTTTCACTAAAAGCCGTAATAGTTCCTTTATGTAATTGAACAATTTCATTTGCGATTGCAAGACCCAAACCAGCGCCCCCAGTTTTAGTAGTTCTTGCAGTATCTAAACGGTAAAACTGCTCAAAAATACGATTAAGTTTTTCTTCTGGAATAACATTACCATAATTACTGAACTTTAACTTAACACCACTCTCATCTTGAGAAATAGTAATTGTAATGTTGCTCCCTTCAAAACTGTAATTAATCGCATTACGAATTAGGTTATCAAACACCCTCTCTATTTTTTTCACATCACACTTAATAATCACATCAGCTGGAGACTTTAACTCACATTTAAGATTTTTAGGTATTAACATGGGCCTAAACTCATAAGCAATTTGTTCTAACATTCTTGTAAGATTAACACTAGTCAATTCTAAAGTAAGATTTGATAAACTAAATCTTGTAATTTCAAAAAATTCATTAATTAAATCTTCTAAACGTTCAGCTTTCTCCAAAGAAATAGAGAGATATCGTTCTCTTAACTCCTCTGAAATCTGCTGTTCATCTCTTAACAACGTCAAATAACCAATGACAGAAGTAAGAGGTGTTTTTAAATCATGAGCCAAATATATAACTAAATCATTTTTCCTTTGTTCTGCCTCTTTTGCAATTTGCTCATTTCGAAGCACATGTACCCTAAGATCATTAATCTGATCCTCAACCTCTTTTAATATAGGTGGAAAATGAATCATCTCTCCATTTGAATTAATAAGAGAAGTACTTGAATCTGCTACCATTGTAATATATTTAATTGTCTTAATCCAATACCTCACAAGAATAGCAACACAACCAAAAAACCATATAGTCATAAATAAAATCGACTTATTATAATCAATAAATTTAAAAAAGTCATACTGTGTAAGGCTTTTAAGAAGATCATAAACTAAATAACCTATAGTCATTAAAACTACAGAAAATATTGTAACCTCTAAAACAAAACGCCCAAATACATGGAGAAATATACGTCTTACAAAAGCCTTCATATCTATCTTATTCAATTTGATAACCAACTCCCCACACTGTTTTTATAAATTTAGGATTTCTAGCTGGTTCCTTCATCTTTTCACGTAACCTCCCAATGTGAGCCATAACTGTATTATTATTATCAAAATACTTTTCTCCCCATACTGCCTCAAACAATTCCTCTGAAGAAACAACCTTCCCTTTGTTTTCACATAAATGCCATAAAATCGAAAACTCTATTGGTGTTAATGATAACTGCTTTCCATATAAGGTACATTTATGAGTATCCTGATTAATAATTAATCCATCAAAATCGTATTCATTACAAGTTTCAGCTAAGTCCATATTAACTTCCTTAACCTGATTATAATTATTATATCTTCTAAGTTGTGTTCTTACTCGTGCCGATACCTCTAGTGGGTTAAATGGCTTTGTGATATAATCATCTGCACCTATAGTTAAACCCATAATCTTATCCATATCTTCACTCTTAGCTGTTAGCATAATAACAGGGAAAAAATATTTTTCTCTAATCCTCTGACAAATCGTAAAACCATCTATATCTGGAAGCATCACATCTAAAATAGCCAAATCCAATGGCTGTGAATTAATGCACTCAAGTGCATCCTTCCCATTATAATATTTATAAACACTATGACCTTCATTTTTTAGATAAACTTCTATTAAATCAGCAATTTCTTTCTCGTCATCAACCACTAAAATTCTTGAACTCAAAATTTAACGCCCCTTTCCTATTAGTAGTTATATGTTAACACACAATTTTAATTCTAGCACTAGGCATATATTTTAGTTTAACCAATAATAAAAGCAAGTGACTATGTGTGTAAATACAATCACTTGCTTTGTTTTTGCCTGTTATTATATTGAATCTTGTATGTGGCTCAAGGAGTCCATCTTCCTAACTCTTCAAAAGTGTCATATAACTTGTCTTACTCATTAACAACATTGCCAATCATATACCACTTTTGAAAAATCTCTATTCTTCAAGGCATCCTTAGGAATGGAGAAAACACAGTTTCCAGAGTCTCCAAACATAATGCCACATTCATCATCTATATCTAGCTGTAATAAAAGGAAATCCTCATCATCAAAACCCAAACTATCATGCTGAACAAAATATGGATATCCACCAACTCTACTATCACAACTGTAGCAGTCATCACTTAGCTTCTCATATTCTTCTGCTGTAAGCTCATCCTTAAAAAGTTCTTCAAATAAATCTATTGAAGAAGATATAGGCATTTCCCTTGTTTCAAAATACATTTTTCCATTATGTGAAAAAGGAAGATTTGACTTATATTCTTTATTATTTTCATATGGATTTTCCTTTATTAAAAACTCCTCATCCTCTTCATAGTTTTCTATGTATTTTACAACAACGGGATTATCTAAACCAAACATATCATCATTCATAACAAAAAACTGCAATAATCCCTTTTCTGGTAACTCGTCCATTTTCTCAAGATCTGATATATTTATCTGTGCTAAAAACAACATAGGATCTCCATCTTCATCTAATGGATACTCTTCAATATCTTTCAAATATGGACATCCACCTAACTTACTCTCCCATGGTTTTGTTTCTTCACGTTTAAAACTTATTTCATTACTATATCTGTAAGTGCTTCTTATTGTGTCTTCATACTTTTTTAAAATCTCAGGAACTTCATATGTAATCATTTTATCTCCTCCATAAATAAATGTGCCAAATATAACATCTTTTTGAAAATTTATACTAACCTTATTATATAGTATTTTCGCATATAAAACAGGCTTAACCAATTATTTTCAATAATTATAGAGTAAAAGCTCGCTTATTTATGTTATAGTTCCCACTAAGATAATTTAAAATCTATAAAAATAAAAACCCTAGGCTAATCAAATTAGCCTAGGGTTTTACTCACAATAAAATTGATTATTTAGTTTTTAAGCCTTGTTTATTAATAGCATCTTTAACTTTAGGATAATAAACTGATTGATAAACTCTTGAAGTTACAGTACTCCAGTTTGTTTCTTGCTCAGCTCTTCCAATTTCCTTTAGATATTCATCCATCTCTTCATCATAAACATTAATTGAGTCTTCAACAGCTTTTATATCATAAGCTTCATCATGCCTAAAACTTTCAAAAGGAACTCTAGGTTTTTTATGTGATTCATCAGCTGGATATCCAACTACTAATCCTACCATTGGGAAAGTATATTTAGGTAATCCTAATAATTCTATAACTTCTTCTGGATTTTTTCTGATACCACCAATAGGTACTGTTCCAAGTCCAAGAGATTCGGCAGCAACAACAGAAGCTCCTAAAGCTATTCCAACATCTACAGATCCTGCAAGAATACCTTCTACATCTTCATGAATTACCTGCTTCATACCAGTTTTTTCACCTGCAAGATTAGTTCTATAAAAATCCATCACAAACACTAAAAATACTGGAGCCTTTGCAACATATGGTTGATTACCAACAAGTTCTGATAATTTCTCTCTCTTCTCTTTATCTCTTACAACTATAACAGATGTTTGTTGTCCATTAATTGAGTTAGGCATAGCCTGAGCACTCTTAAGAATTTCATCTATTAATTCATTTGAAACCTCTTTATCTAGATATTGTCTTATTGATCTATGATTTTTTATTTTATCTATTGTATTATTCATAATAAATAACCTCCTAAATTTTAAATATTTTATATAACTCAATTTACTTCGTAAATTGTAATCTTTAAATTTATCTTTTACATTATCATGATTATCTATAAATAATTATGATATAGCTCAAATTATTATTAATAAAATCATTGCTAATATGGCTAAACCACCTTGCTTTACAAGAATCTTTTTATTAGATGTAATTGCTCCATATATAGCAGCAATAATTACACATCCTAAAAAGAAAAACCTTAATTGCGTTGACATTAATTCTGGTACAAAAAAGCTCCAACACAATCCTGCAGCTAAGAAGCCATTATATAATCCTTGATTTGCAAACATAACTCCTACTTCTTTTCTATCAAGAAGTTTACTATCTATATTAAAAGTTTTTCTAGCAACTGATGATTTAATGAAAAACATCTCCAGTAGCATTATAAAAATATGTTCAAGCGCTACAGCAATAACTAAAATATCTAAGATAATTTGCATAATAACCTCCTTTGCAAATTCATAACCTTATTTACTTATAAGTCTATATCTTTCATATAAACATTTGACTAAATCTATAAGTAATAGCTTTTTGTTTTAAATTGTATTTTACACAATTAAATTTTATTCTATTTAATTGATTTTGTCAATGTATTATTATCTTGCAAATTATAAAGGGAGAGTATAATCACTAAAAAATGCATGCTCACAACTTAAAAACAAATAAAGCCCTTGAAATCAAGGACTTTACATTTAATTACTATCTAATTGAGTATTTGGTGGAGAGAGGGATGTCAAACCCTGTCCGAAAGTAGCAATGCTTAAATAATTCTCGACTAGGACAGTCCTCAGTTCTACATTTCCCTCTTCCAGACGCTCAAGAACAGGTTACTGGTTTTAATAGCTTTAAAATTTCAGTTTCTGTGGTAAAGCTTACATAGGCTCATTTCCCCATTATCGATATCCTATCTTAAGGTTCGATAATCAAAGATAGAACTTAAGAAAAATATTATCTTATTCAATAAACAAAATATTATGCTTAAAGAGTTTAAATAACCATTTTTTCTATTTATAAAAAGGATCATATACAATCTGATTATCAGAACCATCAAATCTAATTCGATGATATTTTCCATCAGTTGCGTAAAAATAAATCCAATCATTTAAAACATTTATATGAACCGCTTGCATATCGCATATTCGACTTGGACTCGTACCATCAATTTTTATTTTACTTAATTTATAGTTGTTATCTAAATATATCCAGTCTCCAACTACTTTCATGCTACTCGGCTGAGTTACATTACTTAAAACGGTTTTAGAAGAACCATCTGTTTTCATTTTACTTATTGTGGAATAACTCGATTGAAAATAAATCCAGTCTCCAACTATATTAATATAGCTTGGAGTATCATCTGATAATTTCATTCTATTTGTACCATCTGTTTTTATTTTGTAAAATGCACCTTTGTTTAAATTATGAGGATCAATTTTGTTTTCATAATATATCCACCCATCAGCTGCAACTATAGTATTATCAACTTTATCATCTGTAACTTTTGACTTATCAAGTCCACAAAGCCTTATCTTGTAAAGTTTCCCATCATCACTATTATTTATATAGTAAATCCAATCACCCAATACACTAATCATAACCGCACTATCGTCACATATCTCTGTTAAACCTGTCCCATCAATCTTAACCTTATTAAGATATCCATTAGAATAATACACCCAATCTCCAACCACATTTGGATTGTTAACCCAGTCGTTAATAAAGTATCCTTTTTCAGTACCATCTTCTTTCATCTTAAAGTTATTGATAATAGTCCACTCACCAGATTGTGCAACGAAATCTTGATTTGGTATATTGCCTGCAACTTCTTTATCTACAACAATAACAGTTAATTTTACATTACCACTATATCCATTTACTGTTCCTTCATAAGTACTGCTTCCTAGTTTAAAAGTATCAACTTTCTCTATGTTCCATTTAACAGGTACATAAATCTTTTCATCACTAGAAATTGTAGCAATAATTGTGGATGGAAGATTATACGTTTCTCCTAATTTAACGCTAACACTAAATTGCTCAATATTTTTTATAGTCATATCCACACCGAATCTTTGTCTTCCTGATCCATCATTTTTTACTTTATACATTTTCGAATGCCCTGAAATATTTTTATAGTAAATCCACTCACCATTTATTTGTATATTATTTAGGCTGAATGTACCATCTGCTAACTTGTCTTGACTTAAGACCTTTCTTCCACTTCCGTCAGTATTCATTACTCTAAGCTTATAATCTATACTATCATAATAGTAAATTTTATCTCCTGATACATTATAATTTAAAATATATGAATCAGCTGATATCTCCTCTTGATTAGAGCCATCTGTATTCATCTTTAAAATACCTGAGGAATATTTAGCAAACAAATTATTCCCTGAAACAATTAGACTATAACTTTCATGATTTGTTAGCCTAGTCCTTTCGTAACCATCTTTATTTATTTTGTATATCTTACTTCTATCCGTAACACTTAAATAATAAATCCAGTTGCCCATCACGTTTACATTGCTAACATATTCTTCACTTAGTTTAGTTCTATTTGTTCCATCAGTTTTGACTTTATATAAAAAATGATTATCAGTGGTATTTGAATAAAAAACCCAATCTCCTACGATACTTAAATTTTCCATAGAATCACTACATACTAATGTTCTTAAAGACCCATCGCTCTTAACTTTATAAAGCTTATCGTTATCAGAAACATTTCTATAGTAAACCCAATCTCCTATTACATTAATATTTTTCACTTGATCATCACTAAGTTTAATTTTACATGTTTCATCAGATTTAATTTTATAAAGCTTTCCATCACCTATATCAGAAAAATATTCCCATCCATTTTTTTCTATAACCAAACCTTCATAAACACTATTTCCGTTACTATTTCCTCTTTCCACAATTTGAACTGATAAATTAATCTCTTTGTTATATCCTTGAACTACTCCTTTATATGCATAAGTTGCTTTTTTACTGGTGTCAATATCATAAGAATTCCAAAGAACTGGTAGCATTAACTTTGAGCCATCTGTCATCCTAGCCAGAAAATACTGAGGTAGTTCACAATAATCACCTTGTCCAACTTGTATATTCTGATCATCGATATTTAAGATAGTCCTACATATACCAAAAAGCTTCAAATCTGTTCCATCTAGCTTACTACTATACAAATAACCATTTTCATCATATAAAAATACTCTATTACCAGTTATATTAATATCAGTAATAGGAAAATTATTAAGTTTTTCATCAATACTGCCATCATCTTTAACCCTATGTAGAGTATTTCCATCACTTTCATTTATATAGTACACCCAGTCATTTATTGCATTCAATTCTATGCCATTAACTGCTCTTAGAAGTGTTATATTTGTACCGTCTGTATTCATTCTATAGATAAACTTATCATTATAATCTTGATAAAAAATATAATTTCCTAACACGCTAATATATAATGACTGCGCTGAATTAAGGGCGATCTTAGATTTATTATCTAAATTCACTTTAGTAATCTCCCCGTAATCTGAAAGATTACTATAGTACATATATTTTTCATATAAATTAATATAAATTGGTATATCTTCAGTTACTTTAGCCTTATTGCTTCCTATTAAATCCATTCTATATAAACTATAATTATCATTAATATTCTGGTAATAGATTGAATTATTATACACCCTTAGATAAGTAGCAGGCTCTGTCGTTAGTTTTGTTCTTCCTGTTCCATCTTTATTAACTTTATATACACTATTATTATCTGACAGATTGCAATAATAAATATAATTCTCTTGAACATTTATAAATAGCGCTTGATCATCGTTTATCTTTGTAACACTACTACCGTCGATTTTTGCCTTTGATAATTTTCCTTCATTTATCGGATTTCCATAATATACACATGTGCCATCAAATGTTGCAAACCCATAATTATTTATATTAGCGTTATTAGGTGGTTCAACGTTTAAAGTTAATGTTATCGACTTGTTATAGTCTAATACTGTACCTGTATAATTATATTGTCCAACCTTTGAAGTATTAACTGCTGTTGAGTTCCATTTAACTAACAAATCTACATAATAGTTATTACCCATATTGGCACTAATAGTTTGAGGTAATGAGTATGCTTTCCCTTGTTCAACAGTCTTGATTACATTACTACTTATTACAATTGTACTATTTATAAATCTAGACACCATAGTAAGATCATATATATCAATAATACCATCACCGTTAAAATCATATTTTTCTTGCCATCCAGGCATTTTGCTATTAATGTTATAATTTATAGATACCTGTGCTAAATCTTTAATATCAACTACCAAGTCTTTGTTAACATCTAAGTTCTTATTTAAAGTTGTATCATTTAAAACTTCTGATTTAGCCTTTACTAATCCCATTGGCATAATCCAAATAATCAGAAAAAAAATAAGAATTTTCTTAAATACCTTTTTCATAAAATCCCCCACCTTAATTCCCTTTTAGCATACTTATATTTTAACATAATGTGTAAACATGTAAATATAATGTTAAAAAGAATAAATTAAGAGTAGCGAAATGTTTCTGATGTTGCATTAGCACAACAAAATAATGATAACAATTTTAAAGGGAGTTATTGAATTTATTCACACTCCAATAACTCCCTTATTTTTGGTTTGCTTAGACACAAGAAGAAAATTTGACCATTAGCTAGTTGCACTTCTTCTATGGCAAAATAATCAATTTTTTTAATTTTGTTGGTGTCAGCCACTTCCAAAATACTCACTACCGTATTGATTATAAAACTCTAGTAGATTATTCCTTAATATACACATTAGCATGAGTATTGAATGTTTTTCAACAATGTTTGCCATTTTATCTTTATGCTGTTTATTAAAAATTCAACAATATGAAATTCACATTTATTTATATAAAAATTTATATTTCACTTTTCAAAATAAGGTTTAATAGTTTACCAAACTTCTGTTTCTGAGTACTTTTATTCAGTCTTCTTCCATACATTATATCCAAGTCCTTTACTATGACAATCTGGATAAATATACAATAAATCCAAACTATTATGATGTATTTTAGTATCTATATTCAAAACAACACCACCAACTTTTTTATTATCTACATAAATATAAAAGCTTTGAGATTTATCATTGTATAAGGATTCATATATATCTCTTCATTTGGTATAACCTCTTCAGTATCACTTACTCCAAACTCTTCAATTAACTGCAATAGAAAAAATATTTTTAACATCTTCTCTAAAATTTATATAATCTTTTTTGTTTAATTATTAAATCTTTCCTTACTATGTCGTTCTAAAAGTAAATTTATCCAATTGATCATTTTGGTTATATATCGCAAAATTGGTTCTGTCATAATTGAAAAATTTATACATAATAAAACTGCTTGTATAGCCATACTTTTTGTTAGAGCAAATAAATCTTTAAAAAATATCATGCTCAAAATCAATCCTAAAGTGCAAGCTATCCATATTGCAAATTTATAATTATTCATTGGTTTGCTAATATTATATAAGACCATTAGTCCTACTATTGCTAGTAATATTGTTGATGCTGTTGAAGTATCTGATACACTTGCATCAAAATATATTCCAACAGTCACCATAATAGCTACGATTATTGTATCTGTTAATCCCCCTGGAAGTGCTTTTAATATAATATTTTTTGCAAAATTTCCTTTTATTATATCTGTGTTTGGTATTTGTGATAATAAAAATGCTGGAATCCCTATTGTAAACATACTAATAAGTGAAATTTGTGATGGTGTTAATGGATATCTCATTCTAAAAGAAATTGCTAGTATTGCTGTTAAAATAGAAAATATATTTTTTACTAAAAATAAACTACCTGATCTTTCCAAGTTGTTAACTACTCGCCTTCCTTCTTTTACGATATTAGGCATCTTAGAAAAATCTGATTCTAATAATACAAGTTGAGATGCTTGCACTGCTGCTTCACTTCCAGAAGCCATTGCTATTGAACAATCAGCTTCTTTTAAAGCTAAAATGTCATTTACTCCATCTCCTGTCATTGCCACAGTCTTTCCTTGTTTTTTTAATGCTCTTATTAATTTTCTTTTTTGTTCTGGTGTCACTCTTCCAAATACCGTATATTCATTGGCTGCATTTTCTATTGCCTTGTCATCTGATAAACGTGAGCAATCTATGTAATCATCTGCATTTTCAATTTTTGCTTGTTTTGCGATTTTTGAAACCGTAATAGGATTATCTCCTGAAATAACTTTTATATCTACACCTTGCTCATAGAAATATTTAAAAGTTTCTGGAGTATTTTCTCTAATTGGATTAGATAGTATAATTAAACAATAAGGAATAACTTTTCCTGTTAATTCTTTTCCGTTTGGTATTCCTTCATATTTTCCAAATACTAATACACGATACCCTTGATTGCTATATTCCTCTATTTTATCTTCATATTCATTGTATATGTTTTTTAAAACCATCTCTGGAGCTCCTAATATTACAGATTCCTCCTCAAATTCAACCCCACTATATTTAAATTCTGATGAAAAACCTGATATTGATTTTGCTTTTCTTCCAGTTGATTTTGTAAAATACTCCTTTATTGCTTTCATTGTTATATTATCAGCACTCTGCGCATATGAAAAATCACCGATTAAATCTTTTATTTTTATTAAATCATCTTTTTATTTAATAAGTACATATCAATTACTTTCATTGTACCATCTGTTATGGTTCCTGTTTTATCAACACATAAGGTATCAACCCTTGCCAATGTTTCAATTGATTTCATATCATGAAGAAGAACTTTTCCTTTTGCAAGTTTCATTGCACTTATTGCTAATGTTACACTTGCCAATAAAAACAATCCTTCTGGAATCATTCCTATTATTGCTGCAACCATTGCTTGAATGCTTATTTTTGCACTTTCTCCTTGAACTATGTATTGTTGATAAAATAAAGTTATACCTATTGGTATTATAATAATTCCTACTATTTTTACAATCTTATTTAAAGATCTTATTATTTTGGATTGTTCTTCCTTTTTTGATGCTTTTGCTTCTAATGTTAGTTGTGATATATAAGACTCTTCCCCTACTTTTTCTAGTCTAGCATAACATTGTCCAGATACAACAAAACTTCCAGACATTAAGGTATCACCTTCATATTTATGTACTTCGTCTGCTTCTCCCGTAAGTAAGGCTTCATTAACTGTTACATCTCCTTTTATTATTATACAATCTGCAGATATTTGATTACCTGCTTTAAATATCACAATATCATCTTTAACAAGTTCGTGAACTGGAATTTTCACTCTTTTCCCATTACGAATCGCTAAAGAACATGGTGTATTTATCATAGTAAGTTTATCTAAAACTTTTTTTGCTCTTAATTCTTGTATAATTCCAATTAAAATATTAGCAATAATAATCGGTAAAAAAGTTAAATCTCTATAAGATTTTACTGATATCAGCAATATTGTAATGATTGCAAAAACTAAATTAAAATAAGTAAATACATTTGATATAATTATCTGTAATTTAGTTTTTGATAGGGGTTTTACTGCTGTATTACTTAATCCTGATCTTTTTTGTATTTCTACTTGTTCATTAGTCAATCCTACAATATTCCTTAAATCATTCATTTTTATAACTCCTTATATTCTAGTCCTTTGTGTATATTCCATTGCAAACATACTTCCACTTATAAATTTTTATTCTTTTATACTTATTACCTCATAATACTATTTTATAAGAACTATCTTAAGTTTTTCATAAACCAAATCTTAAAAATTCTTAAGTATTTTAGAAAATATAACTTAACTTTAATAAACCTTGCCTGTGCCAAGTGGTGCTTTTGGTCTCAAAGAGCACATTTTGCTATTCAAATTAGTTTCTAGAAAGTAGTTTAGATTTTAATAAAAGGTTTGTAAAAATAAAATGAAATAACCTAGACATCTCTGCCTAGGCTCCATGTGGTAGTGGTGGATTATATTTAAATAAATCCACTATTCATACTTAACCACAATTATTAATTAAGTTCTTTGATTTATTATAATTTTTCAAAAACTAATGTAGCTTGAATTCTATCTCCACCCATCAAACCTTTGCTACCAGCTGAAGCAGTAGTAATAGTATGTAATCTATAACCTTTACTAGCTTGTGTGTTTATCACTTTTTCTAATTCTGTCAAATTTCCAGAGCCTGTCCCAATAAATTTTTCTTTTAGTACAACTTGCAAAACAACATAATCCATAATACTCAATCCCTTCTTTTATACATATTTTTATATGCTTAATTTTTGTATAGGCAAATTATATTCTAATCGTTATCATAAACCATTAATATAAATGCCATCACTTCAAATAATACCTCAAAAAGTAAATTGTTTCAATAAATATAATATATATCAAGTTTTAAATTCTTTAATTTTAGTACCTACTTATAATAACTTAAACCTAAAAAAATCCACGACATATATGCCTTGGATTTAATGTTGGAGGCGAAACATAACCCTTTAAAATACACTATAATCTACTATAATATATCCTCTTGTTACTTCACCCCTATTTTTTAATTAATCTTTGCCTTACAGTTAATAATTTTTCAACTTTACCAAATCAAAGAATTATTTAATTCTCTTTGTCTTTAATAGGTTATCTTCATTTTCTACAAGCACTATTTTGATATTAAGCTCACTTTGAAGGCTTGAAAAACTCTTTATTTGATTGATATATTTACTATCACCAGAGCTTAATAACTTATCTATCATAGGTATAATATCGTCTTTTTCTTCGCTTGTGAATTTCTTTCCCTTTAAATTCAAATTGTTTATATAAGTTAAGGTATGCCAAATTTGTTCATAAGATATTTTATTAATATCTATTAGAACCCAAGTAAAATCTTTTCTTCTTGATTTTGGAGGATATGCTTTTTTAAAAAATTCAATAAAATGACTTGTTTTATTTTCTTCTTTGTCTTTCACATATTTACCCAAGATACTTTTTAGATGATTTTTCAGATAAAGTATTGTATTAGCTTTTACTTTGTCCTTCATTTCATCAATACTGTTATAAATTTCATTATACAAGCTTTGCATATCTTCATCATTTAATGTATTCTTTGAAGCCTTCACAACATTTATAGCTTCTAATAAGTTCTTTTTTGTGGTTAATTCATTGTTGTATATTTCTGATATTTTTCTCTTTACCATCATTCTCTCCTTATATGTGCTAAATGCACCAATAAGTTATTATATCATTAAAATAAATTTTTCTACAAAAAAATATCTCTATATACTGTTGTTTTACACTTGGATTTACCTTTGTGCAATTACATGATTATAATCAAAATAATTGATACTATAGTCATAGTCAAAATATCATGTTTAGAACTTACATTTCATTTTATTGAATCCGCTAACAAATTAGTTGCAAAGGAAACTAATGTTGTAAAGGAGAGAATATTCATGAAAAAAAACATACACAAAGATAAGGTTCTTTGGACAAAAAACTTCGTAATTATCAACGCTATAAACTTATTAATATTTTTCGGATTTCAAATGTTATTACCTACACTTCCGATGTATGCTAAAAACCTTGGAGGAACAAACTCTGTTATTGGATTAGTAACTGGAGCATTTGTAGTATCTTCAGTAATAATTAGGCCAATCTCGGGATTGCTTCTTGATAAATTAGGTCGACAAAAGGTGTTTTTAGTTGGATTATTTATATTTATTATATCAGTATTTTCTTATTCACTAGTTCCATTTATTAGTGCAATTATTATGATACGTTTTATCCATGGCTTTGGCTGGGGTGCAGCAAGTACAGCTTCTAATACAATTGCTTCAGATAATATACCAAAGGATCGTTTTGGCGAAGGAATGGGATATTTTAGTTTGACAAGTAGCTTAGCCATGGCAGTAGCCCCTACAATTGGACTATTTGTAATATCAAAATATAGCTTTCAATTTCTATTTTTATTATCTACTCTACTAGCCGTACTTGGTGGCATTGTTGCCTTTAAATTAGAATACAAAAAAATTGAGAATAAAGAGCAAACTAAAACAAAGGCTTCCTTGTATGAAAAAGTATCTATAAACCCTTCTATTATAGTATTTTTTATAACAATAACTTATGGTGCATTAACCAGTTTCCTACCTCTTTATGCTTCACAAAAAGGCATAGAGAACATTGGAGTTTTCTTTACAGTCTATGCCATATCCTTATTTATTTCTAGACCAATATTCGGTAAAATAATAGATAAATTAGGATTTGACTATGCAATTATTCCAGGTTTTATATGTGTAATTATATCTATGGCATTGTTATCTGAGGCTTCAAATATCAGCATGTTTTTAATCGCTGCATTTATTTACGGAATAGGCTTTGGAGCAACTCAATCTAGTTTACAGACAATGGCAATGACTGGTGTTCCAGCTTCACGTTTAGGTGCTGCTAATGCTACATTTTTCACTGCATTTGATTGCGGTGTAGGATTAGGTGCAGTAATTTTAGGAGTAGTTTCATCACACGTTGGATATGCTCAAATGTATCTTTGGGCAAGTGGGTCAGCTGTTATAGCATTTATTCTCTATTTCATTATTGGTAGAAAAAGAAAACTTCAATCACCAGTACAAAAGTAGTATTTTACCTCATGATTTGTATGTAACACAAAATCTCAAAACATATATACCTTAGTAAATCATTGAAAACATAATTATTTATCTATATAATTTAAGATGGGTTTATAGGAAACTAATGTAAAGGAGATACGTAAATATGGAGAACATTAGTAAACTTAATGCAGCAATTTATAGAAATGCTCAGAGCATAATAAATTCAAAGCTTATGGATTTAAATATTAGAAGTGGTCAACATGACTTTTTATATGTTATTTCAAAAAATGAAGGTATAAGTCAGAAAGAGTTAAGTGAGTTTCTGTATGTGGGTAAATCAACTACTGCAAAAGCTGTAAAAAATCTAATGGAAAATGATTATGTAAAAAGAATTCAAGATGAAAATGATAAGCGTATTTATAGGCTATATTTAACAGAGAAAGGAAAAAAGGTTATACCTAAAATAGATGCAACCTTTTTAGAATTAGTAGCTATTTTTTCCAAAAACTTATCTAAGAAAGAGGAAGAAGAAACAGTTATCGTTCTAAAAAGAATCCTCCACACGATTTCTGAAGAAAAAAATAAATTCTGATATTGATTAATTTATAGATTATATCACCTTTTATGAAATGTATATGATTAAGCCGCAAGTAAGAATAAAAATCCACGATCATCTGTATATAGCTATTTAAGGCACATACAAATGGTCGTGGATTTTATGGTGGAGGCGAAACATGACCTTTAAAACCCACCCATAAAATATACAATAATATATCTAGACTTATTATCAAGCTCTAATAGCTTCTTTTAATACAGAAAATTCTCAATAAATATACGCAACTATTATTCTTTATCTATGGCATCATAACTGTATCTATTACATGTATTACTCCATTTTTAGCCATAATATCAGTAACTACAACCTTAGCCCCATCAATATATACTTCATTATTTTTCACTTCTATTTTAGCGTTTTCCCCATTTGCCATTTTTAACTCTTTACCATTTAACTTTAATACTTCTGCTGCAGTAAGCTTTTGAGGTGCAACATGATAAGTTAAAATCTTTACGAGAGTTTCCTTGTTTTCTGGTTTTAAAAGATCGCTTACTGTGTTGTTTGGAAGCTTTGCAAACGCATCATCTGTAGGTGCAAATACTGTAAATGGCCCTTGCCCTTTAAGGGTATCAACCAATCCTGCAGCCTTTAAAGCAGTCACTAAAGTTTTAAACCTTTTGTCTCCAGTAGCAATATCAACAATATCCTTTGAATTATTTTGTTGTTCCTGAGCTAAATATGTAACTTGTGCATAAGCGTAACTATTTTCCCCAATAATATTAAATAATAATACCATTATTGATAAAGCTATAAGTTTACTAATTTTCTTTTTCATAATACATCTCCTTTTTTAATTTATATTTACTAACTTATTATTCACAATTACTATTCTATTTATTAAATAATTTAATTTTTTTATTTGTATACAGGCAAAATTACTAATGACTAACAACACTTTTACATACGCATAAAGATCTTTCTTCATCTATATATCTAAAACAATTCTCTTGATTTTTAAAATGAATTTATTTCTATAAAATAAAAGACCCACGAAAATCTAAATTTTAGATTTTCGTGGGTTTTATGGTGGAGGTGAAACGTAGCCCCTAAAATATATCTTAACTTTAATAACCTTCTCCGTGCTCTGGTGTGCTTGAGGGACTCAAAGAGTAGCTCTTGCTACCCTATTGATCATATCAATGGTTGTAACCTTGATTACTACTTAATCAAACTTATTTAATTAATTTTTGTAGATAATCTTTGACTACGCCACGTTGTAGCTTTTCATGGAATATTTGGTTATTGTAATTTCTTAAGCAGCCATAACAACTTGTTTCTTCGCCACAGTCACAATTAGATACTCTTTTATATGCTTTTTCTAAGACATTTTTTAAGTTCGTAGAAATCTTTCTAACGTGTCCTGCTCCACCTGCTGCTTCGTCAAATATTATTAATGATGGTTTTGAAACAGTTAAATTATTGTAATATAAGCATCCATTTATATCATTTCTAACTATATCAAATTCATCGCAAGCGCCTTCTATTATTGCATATAAGAGGCTATACCACAGTATATCATTTGAATCTCCCAAAATAGGTAAATCTATTTTCAATACATCTGTATTAAATTGGTGACCTAAATCAACGTTATACGCGTATTCACTTGGACATGCATTTCCAAACTTATTTTTGTGCTTAAATTTATTTTCTTTATTTGGCATATCAGCTGTTGCATAGCCACAATACTTACATACCCTGAATCCCATATTGTTAAATGCAGAATTTACAAGTAATAACCTACCCATTGGTGCATACTTATAACTAACTTCATATCCATATATATATATGGTATCCTGAATAACTTCCTTTTCTTGATAAATATCAAGCTTTTCAAAATCTTCAAATGTTACTCTACTAGCATAATACTTTTTCGGTTTATTGTCTCCAGTAGCCTTTGGAGTATCAACATTTGTTGAAAATCCAAACTCTGGCTTTATAAACTTTCTAATTTTTAATTCTTCACCACATTCACAAAACGATTCTATTTTACTGTCAGCTTTTTTTGATGATATATCACTAACATGGGTGTGAATTTTTTTACATTTATCACATATAGCATAATCAAAGGTTGGCCATCCTTTATTACTTTCCTGATTAATTGAATAGGATGTCCAAACTTTACCATTAGCAACTACTGAAGATCCAGGTGCAAATTCTGAAATAGCCATTTTTAAGTCTCTTGAAATTTCAATTTCTTTTGCTGAAATATCATTGTTTAAAATATCTAATGATACTACATCAACCGGAAAACCATACTTCGGCAAAATATTTCTATCTGATAGATAGTTTATATTTGACTTATCCCTGTAGGTATTCATTATTCTATTAATGTAATCTGTATTATCACCTTTTTTGAATCTTTCATTTTGCAAATCCTTTAATTGCCTAATGTTATTTCTATATTCATTTTCAACTCTAGTAAAATATCCTTCATCTCCACATAACTCATCTATGAATCCCCAATTAGTTATCTTTAATTTTTCATGTAGCTCTTTTGGTACTACTCTAGTTAAAGCTTCCATTAACTCTTCTGGATACTTATCCAATATTTCCTTTAAAGTAGTTCTCCCAAAGTCTTCTACATCCTAATTAAACAATAAAGAAGTTCTTCTAAACAAATCTGGTTTTATCTTAAAGAAATATGCAAATATAATAGAGTTCATATGTCTCTTTATAATTCTATCATTTTTAGTTTCTAAATATGGTGCCTTTATAATTCCTGATATAATTTTTTCTGGGTTATTATAATAATTAATATCATGACTTCTTCTTCTAGCAAAAGTAACAACAAATGCAGTTGAAGAGCCACGACGTCCAGCACGTCCAGCACGTTGAATGTAATTTGAAGTTTCAGGTGGAACATTTCTCATAACTATTGCTTCTAGTTGTCCAACGTCTACCCCCATTTCAAAAGTTGTCGAACAGCTTAATACATTAATTTTTCCCTCTTCGAACTTCTTTTGTAGGGTACTTGCAGTATTGCTCGTAAGTTGTGCAGTATGCTCTTTAGCAATCATTGGCTTTAAATCTAAATCTTTATATAAATCTTTATAGTATTTATACTTATTTGAAAGGTTAGAAGAATAACTTACTAACGAACCCTCACATCTAAACTCTGGACATAAATCAAGTATATTGTTACTTGTAACTTTACCACACCTATCACAAATAAATAACTTCGTTTCTTCTCTTCCTAAAGATATGTTTATTTTTTTGTAATTTATTCTTTTGACTGTGCCAAACGGTTTTACATCAATTTGATCAACAATACCTTTCTTTATAAATATTTCATCTAATTTAGTAGACAAGTCCTTTAATATTGCTTTAGCTTCTACCTTTGCCATTTCTTTAGATAATCCATTTTTAATTAGTATACGCTTTATAAAACTACTTCTTTTATTTTCTGATTTATCTTTTGGCAATTGGCCTAATACTGTTTTATCTTTTGCTAATTCACCTTCCTCAAGTCTAAAGAAAACCTCTCTATTTCTAGGTTCAAACGCTTCATCAGTTTGTATTATATTGCTTGGGAAAGATATTGCACTTTGATATCTATAACTATCTAATAAAACATAAATAAGTGCATTAAATTCGTCTGCTGATAAATTTAGCTTATCATAACCTCTACTTAATTTTGGTATCTCATATCTAAAGTTAATTAATCCAAGTGCCTCTAACCCTGTATTTCTTTCTATGGAGATTATTTCTTTAATTAAAAATGTACTTGCTATTTTATTTTTTTGTGATTTATCAATATTTTCTTCATACACATCGTTTTCTGATGCAATTCTAACCATTCTAGTTATAACTTCATCTGGTCCTAAATATTCTTCTTTTGACTCCATTAAAGCCTTAATAATTATTTTTCTCCATAATATTTGATTATATTTATCATTCATGAAAGATGCAAAAAAGGCTGCCTCTTGTCTGTTATCTGAAAATATAAGTAACTTTCTTGGATTAATAAGCTCTTGAACAGTTTCTTCAGTTTCAGCTGATTCTTCTCCATCATCAAAAAACCAATCATCTTCAGTAACCTCAACATTTTCCTTTGGGATAGTAATCTTGACATTACCAGGTATCATTTCGTATAAACTTCTTGATATAACATTAGTTGCTGCAGTATCTGCTGTTAAAAATCTTTTAATAATATCCTTTGATACTCCACCACATGATGTACAGCTATTTATTGATATTCCTTTATTTACAACATGTTTTACCTTTAAATATTTCCTATCATCATATACGTTACAACAGCTTTTATTGTTCTTTTTCCCAACCTTTTCTATCTTCCCACAAACTGAACATAATATATAATCTTCCAATTTATTATTTTTCAATTTATTATTTTTAGCTTCAACAAATAAGCAATCATCATCATCTAATTCCTCATCTGTTTCTTCATCAGCAAAAACCTTAAAATATTTTATTGGAGTGTGCTCATCTGTTATATTACCATTATAATGCTTCAAGTAATCTCCATCTATTGTACCAACTATATATTCTTGACCACACTTTTGACAGTTAGCAAGTTCAAATACTTTAACCTTAGAGTTTTGAATATGTACTTCTTCTCTTCTTTCTAAATAGATTTCAGGGGTTGGGTAAAATGAAGCATACATTCCTTCTAAAGATTTAACAAATAAATGATATCTTGCAGGTAATAACGCTTTTGATGATTCATCTACTCTTGCTATACATGCAAGTTCTATTAATGATACTAAAGCCTCTTCTTTATCTTTCGATTTTACAGTATTATCATTTGTAAATACCCATTCAATGACTTCATTAATATTCTTTGTTCCTTCTGTAAGCCTATTTTGTATTATTCTTAGATTTTTATCATCCTTTAATAGTTCATATAGAAAAATTTCTTTATTTGGTGAATATTTAATATTATATTTATAACATAGATTATCAAGTTTTAAATTATTATATAAACAATTATTATAGTCATTTTTTAATTCAATATAAAAATCACATTTCCTATCCTGTAATAAACTTGATACCTCACCAAATTTCTGCCTCTTTGATTCTATAATATCTTCTGGATAGAATTTTTCACTAAACAACTCTGAAGCGAAAGCAGCTACCTTTGGAAAATCCTCTTTTCCTCCACCTAATGTTGCAGATGTTGCAATACACTGTAGCTTACCAAGTTCATATCCATTTACTCTCTCTTTTAATCTTTTAAGTAACATTGATATTTCAGAACCACTAGCACCTTTATAAGTATGCGCCTCATCTAATACAATAAATCTCCAAGTATCACCATTATTATTATCAAAGAATGTATTATCCTCTGGTCTTAATAGTAAATATTCTAACATAGCGTAATTAGTTAATAATATATGAGGTGGATTTTCTCTCATTTGTTCTCTACATATTAACTCGTTTATTATTGGTGCTTCACCATTGTTCTGCTTTTTATACGATTCTAATGCTTTATTATAAGTTGGCTCAGTTTCTCCAGTATATCTACCAAATGTTATATCTTCATACTCCTTCAGTGCATTTCTAATTCTTTTAACTTGATCATTTGCAAGAGCATTCATTGGATATAACAACAATGCTCTTACTCCTGAGTTTAATTTTCCCTCTTCATTTTCTTTCATTAATTCATTAATAATTGGAATCAAAAAACATTCTGTTTTACCTGAACCTGTCCCAGTTGCTACAATAATATTCTTTTTATCTTTACACACTTTATTTATTGCCACTTCTTGGTGCTTATAAAGCAATCTTTCATTATCGAATTCATGATTTAAATATTTAAAATCCTTACTTAAAATATTATCTTCAATAAGATTTTTTATACTTCTACCCTTTTCAAATTCTGGTGTTATTTCTAAGTATGGACCTTTTATAAATTTATTTCCTTCTGATATTTTCTTAAAAGCCTTTTCTTTTAACCTCTCATCTTTAACACTTAAAATCGAACTAATATACTCTTTATATTTTTCATTTATATATTCTGTACTTCTAATTGGATCCATCGACATATAACCCTTCTCCTTTAATTAAATAAAATTCTATTACATACAAATCTCTTAAATACACCTTTTCCATTTCTTTTCTAAATATCATCAATAGTTTAACAATTAGTTGTCTATCTTTATTACTCAATAAACTATCTAATCTTTTGTATTTCATCATTGACGCTATCAATATAGTTACACCACAATAATAAGCAAAAGTATTAGGTGAAGTCTTATTATCCTCTTTTCTATTTAGTAACATCTTATTAAATACTTTAAATTCATAATTATCCGTTAGTTTCTTAATAAGTATACCTAACTCTGTTATGTCATTAATTATTTTATCGTATAGCTTTTTGCGGTTTTCATTGTTGTAATACTCTACCCATTCAAATAATGTTTCTACATATGTTGTTCCATTAATTACAACGCCATTATCCCCAGTATCATTTATCCAATTTAAACTATCTAATTCTTTTTTTTTAAAATTTGTATTATATTTATCAAACAAAGTACTATACATAGCTTTACTTCCTAGTAGTTCTTCTGATAAATTAACTATTCTTTTGTTACATCTTCTTTTAATATACATACTAATACAGCCTTTATTACCTTTATATTTACAAGTATCACACTCGTGGCTATATCCTAGGATTTTCATTTCTAAATCGTCACCAATTAAATCACAAATATTTTTAATTAATATACTTTTAGAACTTATTCCACTTCTAGCTTCAACTAAAAAAGCTCTTTCCTCATCTGATTCCCATAAAACTTCTCTTTTTCCTTTACTAATACCATTATTAATATCTACGTCAATATTAACAATTTTTAATTTATCTAAAAGATTTTTTATATTATCATAACTATCTATTTCTAATAAATATTCCATTACATTATATAAGTTATAACTTCGGATATACTTTAGACATAATCCATAAATACATTTATTTTTCAATTTTCTATCCTCAACATCAATATCACATAAGATTGAATAGTTCATATGTAAAAAGAATATCGAATTTAGGATATATTTCGAAAGTTTTTCTGTTATCTTATAAGTTTTTATATCATTTAAAACCATCACTAACTCTTCTCGTCTTTTAGCTTTAACCAAATTACTTATCAATACTTCTATATTAACTACTTTCTCTAATTGATAATTACAGTTTCTATTGTATAACCCATCTTTATTAAAACTTAAAATTTTTTCTTTTTTCTCTTCAGCAAATAAATCATCTGATTCATCTTCTATATTAAAATAGTACATGGTATCATTTCTAAGAGATAGTCTATCTTTTTTAAGATACATAGTAACCCTTTTTCCATCTTCCCTTATACTATCTTTTTCTATTGATAAACTTAATGCTTCTTCCCAGGGCTTAAAAATATTGTACATTTTTAAAGCTAGTTCATTATCTAACTTTATACCTTCTGAAATCCAGCTTAAAGCAATATCTCCACTATCCAGTTCCTCATATCTAACTTTAGAAATCACTACCTCTTCCTTTATAACGCAAGGTATAAACTCACTTATAACTTTATCATAATCATTTTTAACTATTATTTTAATTACAAATTTAGTTGAAGAACTTGAATTAATAGTATCATAAAATTTATTTAATGGTATAAATATACACTTATTGTTTATAGCCTCGATTTTCATTGATTGAAGTATATTATCTTTAAAATCAACTAATAAAACATCAACTTTAAAGCTATTAATAGACCTATCCATAAAGCTTAAAGCTATCAATTTGCTACTAGTTTTAAGTTCTTTTTTATATACCATTAATGGTTCTTTAGAAAAACTTATATTATCTAAATCCTCACCTTCATTAAGTATGGAATAGCAAATACTTCTACTTTTAGATTTTATACTAAACTTTAAGAAGTGATTATTTATTTTTATTTCTAAATTCCCATTTATAAAATGATCTACACCATAGTAACTAAAACTATAGTACCTATGTAAAATGTCATCTTTAACCTCAAAGTCTGTATTATCTAGATTTATAATAATAGATTTATCACAGATGATTTTAATAGTTTGACTTTTATATTTTCCTTTTTCTAATGGATATTCAGATTTGTAGTCATTACTAATTTCAATTTTAGGTATAAATTTAAATGGAAGTATTTTGACAAGCTTATTACCGGCATAAAACCTAACATCATACTCACCATATTTTTTTGCTTTAAAACAATCAATAGCATCAAGTGAAACTAGTGCATCTCCATTGCTTATCTCATACTCTACTGGTATCTTTATATCTACATCATTTTTGATATTCCTAACAGCTACATAATTCGTATTATCTAAGGTTATTGCATTATCAATTTTAATAATAGGTGACTTTTCAGAATATATCGGTGTGCTATTTTCAGAATAATTATCGTTAAACACTTCACTTTTACCAAATAATACTATATTATTTTTATCTCTATACTCTATTTTAAATACATCATCATTTTCTGTAATTAATTCTACTTGTTGAATCTTTTCTTTAAACTTAATCTCCTGTCCTATATAACCTATATACCCTTTTTCATTAATATCGAATTCTCTTTTATCTATATTTATAGCATTTAATTTACAAGTATTTTTCATTAAAATATAAATATTTTGATCCTTTACATTAGTAGATTTTAATAAATTCCCTTTATGGTCAAATAATATAAAGGGTCCAACATCTTCAAAACCACTAAATTGCCATTCATTAAGGACTTCATCTTCATAGATAAGCTTTATTTTATAGTTTGTACTAGCCGATACTTTTACTCTTTTATTTTCACTAATACATTGTCCACCCTTTTCGTATAAGATACACTTTATAATATCTGAACTTTTGTCTGTTGTTATATGCCATTCTACAAAATCTAAAAAGCTATTTTTAACAATATTAGATGGTAAAATTATAATTAGCCCACTACTAACACTATCTAAAGTTATTCTTGGTTGAATAATATAATTTTTCTTTTTATTATTTTTAATTCCTAAATATTCATTTGAAGTTCTATATTTAACATATTCATTTATAATCCTATCCTCAAGACTATTAAACTTAACTGTTAGATCTTCATAGGAATAATCATTTTCCTCTGCTTCTTTTACTAATACTTGTAGATCATATATAAATTCTTTCGCTCTATCCTCATTATTAGTAATAAATCTATATATAGTTTTATCAACCTTATATCTAATAAAATATTTGATATTTTCTATAATTTCTTCTGGTCCAATATCTTTTATGTCTATAAACTCTGTAGCAATTGCAAAAAGCGTACTCAAACTTGAATTCGGTACTCCACTATGACAAATCATCGGCGTTATATTTTTATAACCACCAACATGTTTAAATGTTTTTAATTTATATTTTCTTATGGTAAAATTAAAAACACTAACAAAGGTATCTTTAACAAAGTTTATATCCTTACCCTCAATATTTAATAGTCCAATTATATTATCCCAAAAGCTTTTCCTATATTTATATAATGCCTCATATACTAAAATGGTAGTTGTTGTAGCTTCAAAGGATTTAATACTACTAACTAGAAAATTGATATCATTAAACTGTCCTAATATCTCCTTATAACTTCTTTCTAATATACAAAAATCTTGATATGTTAATCGTAAATCACTTACTAACTCACACTCTTTAAGTTTATTGCTTAACTCTTTTTCTATATCTATTAACGTTAGATTTTCTAACACCTATACACTCCCCCTAAAAAATAGTAAGCCTCTATTTTCTCCACATAATACCAATAATGATTTTGTTATCCTATCAAATGCTAATATGTCGTTTGAGTCACCGATTATAATAACCAATGGCTTTTTAGAATTTATGTAACTCTGAATAATCTACTTTAGGATATATTTTGTAGTCAATTAATTTTATATTTATTTAATATCTTAATTAATAAGCTCCATTACTATATTTTTCTTATTTTCATTATATACCAAATTTGTATTTTAATCATATTTTCCTTAATTATTTCTATCAAAAAGTGCACACCCCTAATTTCTAAAAAACTAGAGGTGCGCACAAATTGGCAAATACAATCCATTTCAGCCTTCAATATTAATTTTTCAATAGTCATTTTCCCCTGAAACAACAATAAAAGCCACTGATGTCAGTGACTCTAAATTGTATCACAATTGTAGTGATTATTTGGTGGAGGCGAGGGGTCATGTGCATCCATAATTTCGTATGGCACTGACTATATCTTCATCATTATAATTATGATGCTTGGCGTATTATAGAAGTTATAATATAGTTTTGAAACTTCTATCTTAGTATTCCATAAGCTTAAGCTTTTAGGAACCTATAAGTCGATACAAGGCTGTTAGATTTCTCTACATACCTCTCGGTATTGCCGACAGCATTATCTGTTTCGGGTTCACCGATAAAGCCAAGTTATCACTTAAGAATCACTTCTTAAGGCGACTCATCTTACGAATCGAACCCCTGTCCGAAAGCAGACCAGCTTGACTTTCTCCGAGCGCATTCTGTAATTTAGGATTCCCTCCACAAGACGTCTACAGACAGACTTCCTGTTTCAGTAGCTTCATAAATACCCCTCTAGCTCAAAGCTTTGCTAAACTTCGTTTCCCACTCAATGACACCAGTGATCCAAGGCGTGGGCACCCTGGGCTGATGAGCAACTATATTAAGCTGCTAATGCAAAATTGTCTTCTGCGTTTATCTTTATTGCATAGTTGATCTCGTGGGACCATGCTTCCCCCGGCTCGCTTATCAAACCCATCTTACCCCCGTCGAAGCCAAAACGCCCCCATGTTAGGTATTTTAAGTTTTTCAAACGCAATTTGCATTATTTAATTGTAGATTTTAATTTTACAACAGCTAAGTCATATTGTCAAGTTAGACACTAATAAGGAGCGGCTTGGCTCCTCACATTTATAATAATATAACATATAAATCCCCCGTTCAATAGCTTCCTATTACCAACTCATAATGCTACTGGTTATGTTGAAGTTAACTACCAATTAAACTTTAGACTTACATCTATTTAACACCGTAAAAGACTTTCTTAGTTTCTTCTAGAAATGACCCACCTCCAATAATATCGCCACAACATATTATTTCATCACATTCTTTGATATTAATCCCTTTAAGAGCATTTTTCGACTCATTTTACACTATACTTATATACTATTAAAAATGTTCTTAAAAGGATACTAATTTAATAAAATTCCTTTTAATCTCAACATAATTCAATATAATTACTATATTATGATATAGCGTTATTACGCTATTACGACATTAGGATATTGCGACATTAAGACATTGCGATATTACGACATTGTGACATTAAGACATTAAGACATTACGACATTGCGATATTAAGACATTACGACATTAAGACATTACGACATTGCGACATTAGGATATTGCGACATTAAGACATTACGCACCTATATTCTGTAGGAGCGATCCTCAGCTCCATTAAATTCCTTTTAATCTCAACATAATAAATTATGACATTCAACCAGTCAATAGGGTAGTTTACTTTTTCTGCCTACTTATTATTCATTTTTCACCTAATTAATTTAATATTTTTATCATATAGTAGCAATATTCCTACTATTTAAATATGATATAGAGTGCCCATTTCATTATATATAGTCTAGAATGATTAGACTGGCGGTGCACTTCTAACCTGTAGAGACTTCTTCCCAAGTCTCATTAGATTCTTTTATATATGAAAATCCCCTTAATTAACTATAGTAATTAAGAGGATCTAAGTTATAGTGAGCTTTTCTTTGCTAGATGGTTTGTGTCTATGGATTTTTTGAAAACATAAAAGCGGTCATATAGGAATTCTAATATGAAGTTTGCTCCCATGTTTAGGAGGGTTACTAGATATTCATTCCAGTGCAAGGTGTCTGCTAGATAGTTTCCTATTAGGGTTGATGCTGGTATATAAACTAGATAAAAGGCAAGGATTTTTGTCATTGCTACTGCTATATTGTTTGCGGATTTAAAGGTATATCTACGATTTAATGTGAAGTTCCATATTACTGATAGTATTACTGCTATCACATAGCTTGGCCAGTAAGGCCAGTCTGTTAATTCATTAAAGATTGAAAAAGATATTATTTCTATAATTCCTGCTGATATTGAGAATATACCAAATTTAATTCCACGAATGATTTCTCTCTTTAGGTTATCATCTTTATTTTTCATTTTATCCTCCTTTCACTTATACTTTTTACTGCATTACCAGAAGTTTTTAGGGCTTCTTCATCTAAGAGTCCATTTTCTAATACTAGTTTTCCATTTATAAATACTTTTTCTATTCCAAAGGCTTTCTTTTGATCTGGAAGGGTATTTTTTAGTTTCTCTTCATTAAAGATTGTAATGTCTCCAAAGTAACCTTCTTTGATGTATCCTCTGTCTTTTAGGGAAAATCTATCTGAGGTTTGTCCTGTCATTTTTCTTATTGTTTTCTCCATACTATCTCCTGTTCCTAATAGTGAGGCTCTTAGAAATTTTGGAAAACAATCGTATATAGCTGGATTTTGAACTCCCTTATCTTCCACCCAAGCATCTGTCATGTATATACAGCTATCCTCCTTTGATAGTTCGCTTATTATTTCTTCTGTGCTATAGGGCTTCATATTTACTCTTCCTTTAAAATCACTTTTTTCACATAAATAAAGGTAGGTATCTAAATCTGATTTATTTAATTCTTTCCCAATTTCATGTACTGTTTTACCTTCAAATTCTTCGAATTCTTCTCCTATATATGCTATTTCTATATCATTAAATCCAAAACCTAATAACTTACTTGATGCCTTACATAAAAGCCATAGTTTAAATTTATTGATTGGTTTTTCTCTTTCTTTTAAGTCCATGGCTTGATACCAAGTTGGAAGAATTACTGTTATAACTGATACTCCCATTAATTCATGGTAGATATCAAACCCAACATCTACACCCTCTTCACCTAATTTATGAATTATTGAAAGAAATTCATCCTTATCTTTAAAGGATCTTCTCCCTACAAATATTGCATGGGAATACTGAAGCTTTAGGTTTGTGCCTTTTGATATTTCCACAAGTTCATCAACTGCTCTTAATAAATGGGAACGCCCAAAAAGTTCAGGGTACGCCATTGAAACTGCGGAGTTTGCTCTTGGATGAATTGTAAGAGGTTTATCATATTTTATACAAAGCTCTGAAACCTTTTTTAGTTCCTTAGTGTCTGCATATAAACCTGGTTCATACATTAACCCTAAAGATATTCCACAGGCTCCATCTTCTAAAGCTTTTTCTAAGATATTTAACATTTTTTCTTCTTCCTCTTGAGTTAAAGGTTTATTTTCTAGTCCAATAAGTCCCGCTCTAACTGAACAATGCCCTATTAAGGCTGCAATATTGCAAGGATTGTTTTTGTGTATTGCTTCAAAAAACTCTCCCATATCACCATATTCTTTTGTGGTGTCTTTATGGGAAAATAGTCCCCCTCCAATATTTTTAATATAAGGACTGTTTTTCTCAAAACCAGCCTGTGATAGTCCACAATTTCCTGTTACAAATGTGGTTATCCCTTGATTTATAAATGGTATAAAGTAAGGTAGAGGTTCCTTTTTTATTGCATACCAATCATTGTGGGAGTGGGCATCTATAAATCCTGATGATATGGATAAACCTTCTAAGTCATAGGTTTTATCTACGTCTTCTAATATCTCTTTAGCTACCTTAACTATTTTCTCATCCTCTATTAATACACTTCCTATGTAAGGTTTATTTCCTGTTCCATCATAAATCTTCCCATTTTTTAAGAGTATTTTCACATGGCATCATCCTTTCTATTAATTTTTTTCACCTACAAAACAAAAAAGAAGCCATCTATTTTAAGATGACTCCATTGTCTTCTAATTTATATTTCATTTTGTAGGTGATTGTATCATATAAATTACTTTTAAATACTATTTCTAATATACTTAAAATTATCTTTATTGGTTTTGTATAATCTTTTAAATACTTCAAAGTTTCTATCATAGATCTTTTTTGCTTCTTTATTAGGTTCTAATACTTTTACTGCTGGTATATAGTTTTTTATGGCTTTTAAATCTTCGATAACCCCAAGTCCTACCCCAACTAAGGCTGCTGCTCCAACTGCTCCTACATTTTGAGGATTTTTTACTATGTCTATCTTATGCCCTGTAATATCTGCTAATATCTGAGCTGTGGTTTCTGATAAGGCTCCCCCTCCAACAAACCTAATGGTTTTTGAGGTTTTTATTTTCTCCTCTTGTCCCTCAAGCATCCATCTTAGGTGAAAACATATCCCTTCTAGTACAGCACGTATAAGTTCTGTTTTCCCTGTTTCTAAGGTTATATTAAAAAACATTCCCGAGGCATTAGGATCTTCAAAGGGACATCTATTTCCATGAAGCCACGGTGTAAAAATTACTCCGCCTGCACCTGGTCCTATTTCATTTATGGTTTTGATTAGATACTCATATAGACTTTTATAAATGGCCTCGTCACTTTCTATTATCTGCTTTTTCTCAAGATATATATCAATCTCATCTAAGGCTAGATGGTCTTTCACCCATTCAAGGCATTTCCCTGCTGTCTCCATTTCTGCAAAGTAGTTATAATATCTTGTTTGTGCTCCTACTATTGAGGCTATCATTCTTTTTATATCAACTTTTTGCTTGTCCACAACTGTTGAAACCCATCCAGAGGTTCCAGAATATATGTGAGTATCTCCAAGTTCAACACAACCTGCTCCAAGTCCTATTAAGGAAGCATCTCCGCCTCCTCCAAATACAGGGGTTCCTTCTATTAAACCTAATTCTTCAGCAGGTTTTTTCTTAAGCCCCCCTACCATGTCGGTAGACTTTATTATTTTCGGCAGATGATTCATATCTACCCCATTCATCTTGCATAAAGCTTGACTCCAGCCTTCTTTATCTTTTCTTGTGTCATATAAAAGAGTTGAGAAAGCTGAATCCTCAGTCATTATGAATTCTCCTGTACACTTATTTATGAGATATTCTTTTACATCTAACCACTTGTACACTTTTTTAAATTTCTCTAGTTCGTTATTCTGAACCCATTTGTATTTCCATACAGGATCTTTTACACTTGTTGAAGCAGCTCTTGAAATCATTAAACTTCTTACCAGTTTAAAGACATTTGCTCCTGACACTTGAATACCATTTCCCATACACTCTTTTATTTCTTTTTCTGCCCTTTGATCCATGTAACTCATAGGTCTTCTTACAGGTTCTCCATCCTTATCTACAAGCACCAGCCCTTGCATTTGGGAGCAGAAGGAGATTCCTGATATTTCAGAAGGTTCTATTGAGGTTTTTTCAAATATCTTTTTGGTGGTTAAGCACATAGCCTCCCACCATTCTTCTTGGTTTTGCTCAGCACCGCCATTTTCCATCATATAAAGATTATATCCTTTGTGGGCATGAGCTATTAATTCTATGTTTTTCTCAATACTAAAAAGACAAGTTTTTACACCAGTTGTCCCAATGTCATAAGCAATTACATATATCATACCATCACCTACTTTTCGTTCAATTGCACCCCAATTTATTTAATTTTATTTTCACTTGTGGATTACTTCTGCTTGATTGAAAGTAAATGCAGATTCTAGGAATTTAAGAAGCTGAGATACTACCTCTTCATCTCTATCTTCCACATCTTCACCACAAAAAATCTTCATTCTTTCCTTGTAGTAATCACAGCTATAGGAAAACTGCATCATGGTTAGTAAATTATCAAAGAAAAAGGCAAACATACGCGGATTTATATCACTTCTTATATCGCCATCTCTCATGGCTTTTTCTATTAATTCACTATAGGCTTTTGAGGTTACTGTTTCTATTTCCTTTGCAAGGACCTCTGCAAACTTTTTACTTCCACCTGAGGTTATTTCGTTATACATATTTATATAGTTGCTGTGTTTTCTTGAATAAGCCTGTACTGCACGTATCATTTTTTCAGCCCTAACCAAAATCTTATCTTCACTATCAACTACTTCTTTAAGCACTGATTCTAAAACATTAAGACTTTTTCTAAGGCAAGCTAGGAAGAAGGTTTCTTTATCTCCATAATACTTGTATAATACTCCCACACTTATTCCTGCATTTTTTGCAATAACATTAACGTTGGCTCTGTCTAAACCTTTTTCAGCAAACTCTGCTATTCCTGTTTCTAGAATTTCTTCTATTTTTTCTTCTGTCAATTTTCTTAGCATCTTCTATACCTCTTTATCTTTCTGTTTTGAGTATTTTTTTACATATATAAGACGTTGAATATTAGCATCTAGTGAGCCTAAAGGAGATAGATTTAACTTGGTTCCATAAATATCTGCTATACACCCTTTATTTAACACCATATCCACAGCTTCGGCTTCACTTTCTGTTATTCCTGTGCATAAAGCTCCTATTCCTTCTATTAAAATTGCATTTTTATTTTTTAATTCCTTTGCTATATTCTTTATATTATCTTCTGAATCTTTTAAGCACTTTATATTTACACCAGCAATTTGAGCTAGGTCATCAAGATAGGGCTTAAGCACATGGCCCTCTCTACAGACTTTTAATATAGCTTCTTCTTTTCCATGAATAATATTATTCACCTTGCTATGTTTATATATAGCTTCATGTAATTTTACTACCTTAGGAGCGTCCTCTTTTACCTCTCCTACTGTATATTCCTCAGTTTTCCCCTCATAATTTAGAACGAATTTTACCCCTTTACGATGACTTTTCCCATAATCCTTAAGTAGGCTTACGGTTTCCTCTTTCTCAGAAAATATCTTATTAAACTTATCTTTTGAAAGTTTTTCAAGAGTTTCTGCAATATTAAACCCATCTTCTAAATCTTTTCCATAACATACTGTTCCATGATATTTCATTAAAACAGCGTTGCTATTTTTGTTTTCACTTATGACTTTTTCAACAGCTTTTCTAAGTTTTTTTGTGGAAGGCATTCCATAACTTGCACAAGGCACTTTTTCTCCAAGTACTTTTTTTAATTCTTCATCATAAACTTCTATACTTTTTCCATCTATACTAATAGCTGATGCCATTACTTGATGGGTATGAATAATGAAGTTTACATCTTTTTTTAACCTATAACCATCTGCGTGAATTCCCTTTTCACTTGAAGGTTTAATATTTCCTTCATAAGAACAGTCTACTATGTTTACAACTACTATCTCATCTGGAGTTAGGTTTTCGTAAGCTAAACCACTTGGTGTTATAACAAATTGTGTATCAGATATTCTTGCACTAATATTTCCCCAAGTTCTTGCAATAAGTCCACTCTGAACTAAGATCTTACCAGCCTTTATAACTAAGTCTTTACCCTCTTTTATAGAATATGCCATAATACCCTCCTTTCAAAACTAATTCCCCTTTTTAAATCTGTCCACACTTAGAGAATACTCTATCAAATCTTACTAACAAATCATCAACCATTTCTTCTGTGTAAGCAGCACTTGTATAAAGTCTTGAGCCTGCTAGGGTAACTATTCCTTCAGCCATATAAGCTGCTCCCATGTGCTCCATTTCTTTTTGACGTATACCAGTTTCTTTTAATACGTTTGGAATCTTCCATGGTTTCATTAGATTAACGCTAAAGTGCATAGTTCCTGCATTGTCTAAATGGCAGATTGATCCTTGATTAAATGCGACAAATGGTAGGTTATATTTCTTTATTGATTTTTGAAGTCCTGCTGTAAGTCTATCTCCCATACGTCCTGCTTTTTCACAAGCATTTGTACTTTCTATTTCTGAAAGAGCAACATATCCTGCTACACAAGAAATTGGGGTTGCTGCCATGGTTCCTCCACACATAGCCTTAGATACTTTTTTACCTGAAGAATCAAGTCCTGCTCCTAGGTAAGCCATACAATCCTTGTGCCCACCTACTCCTCCAGCTCCTGGATATCCTCCTGCTATGATCTTTCCAAATACAGTTAAGTCAGGGTCTACACCAAAATACCCTTGTGCTCCGCTGTTACCTATTCTAAAGCCTGTTACAACCTCATCAAATATCAAAAGTGCTCCATATTTATGGGCTAATTCCTCTGTTCCTTTAATAAATTCTTTAGATACAGGTCTTGTCCCACTTTCTGGTCCCATTGGTTCTATGTATATTGCTGCTGTTCCACCATAGAACTTATTTTTCCAAAGCTTTCTTTCTAAATCATTTAAATCATTAGGGAAAAATTCATCGGTATGCTTAAATACAAAACCAGGTACCCCTTTTGACATCATACCCTTTGTTCCTGGAACTCTTATGCCATAGGCAAGCTGATCTGACCATCCATGATAAGCTCCTCCCATTTTTAAGATGTTTTTCTTCCCTGTTTTAAGTCTTGCAATACGAGCTGCAACCATACAAGCTTCTGTTCCTGAACCTAACATACGGAACATATCTACAGATGGCACCATATCAGATATTTTTTTTGCAAGCTTATATTCATATTCATGGAAAAGTCCTGTTGATGGTCCACAGGTATTTAAAAGTTCAATTACTTGTTCTCTAACCTTAGGAGGATTGCTTCCAAGTATAGTAGGTCCACCTGCTTGTAAAAGGTCATAATACCAGTTTCCATCTACATCATATAGTTTTGCACCTTCTGCCTTTGTTATAACAATTGGAAATGGATAGTTAAAGGCTAAATTATGCTGAACTCCCCCTGGAATAATATTTTTTGCCTCATCAATCATTTCTTTTGACTTAGTACATTTTTTATTAAAGTATTCTTCTATATATTCATCTAAATACTCTTTTTTTATTGAATGCACTGGCTTTTTTATAAGTTCATCCAGCTCTTTTGTAACTTTTTCTGCATCAAGATAATTATCAATTGCAAATCCCTTATATGCCATTATAAACTCCCCCTTTCTATCTCGTGAGTTACAACTCACGTCTTGATAATATTTTAATATTATATTTATATCAGTGTCAATATGCAATATAATATTTATTTTGTTTAACGTATTATTATTTTTTTAGTGTTTTTAATAATAATTCAATTCCGCACTTTTATTTATGTTAATATATAAATTAAGAGGGGTTCTAATTGTTCAACTCCTCAAAGATATTGGTTTTTCTTAAGTTTTATCAGCTAATCTAAGGCTAAAAAATATTTTAATATTAGGTATTATTTAAAAAAAGAAGAAGCCCTAAGGCTCCTTCTTTTTATTAACTCTTATTCATTTGTTGGCTGATATCCTTGTTCTATTATGCTTCCGTTGAAGCCTCTAACAGTTCTTCCATTTTTGTAGCTTAGGATGAATTTACGTGACCAGCCTTCTCCTTTTTCTCCTGTTACTTTGTCGATACCGCTGCTTACGCCTTCACCTGTTCCATTTATGATGTGATTAAATTTTTGCATTACTGCATTTTCATTTGCGAAGGTTTGTATGCAGGCATTTTCTACAACTACGCCTTCTTTGTTTGGTACTTCAATTGCATTTTCAAGTTCTATTTGTACTTCTGTTGAATCATAGGTTGGACCTGTGTATATAAATACGTTGTAGATTCCAAGTCCTACTGCATAGTGGTTGTTTACATTGTTTGCTACTTTATAAGCTGCGTAGCCTTTTACAGTACCATTGTGAGACATCCATGCTTCTTGGCTTATTGGATCATAAGCTTTTTCGTTTTGATAGAAATAGGTTGCTCCATTTTCACCGTTCCATAGGGTATCATAATCTTGGAAATGTTCATTGAATAGTGCATAGCTGGTTACATCATCACCATTTACTATTAATCCATGTTTTGATGTGTTTCCATTCCAAGCTACACCTGCACCATGGTCTGCTCTCCATATCCAGAAGTGATCTCCTATTACATCATCACTATTTATTATTAAAGCGTCATCTGCTTTTGTTAAGCTGCTTGTTGTTCCACCTACTCTAAAGAATAAATCTGATAAAAGTGTTGGATTTGAGGAATGATCATTACTTGCACCATCTTGTCCAACTACTAATAATGCTTTTGAGTGTGCTCCTGCATCAAATATTAATCCTGCTACTGTAACTCCATCTACGTCTGCAATTTTCATAGCTGCATCTCCATTATCAGGAATAATTGATGCCATACCAGTTCCTAAAACAACAGTGTTTGGATTATTAACATTTATAACTTGTTCTGCATGGTATACGCCAGGAGTAAAGAATATATTTTTGCCGCTGCTTAATTGCCCATTTATTTTACTAGCTGTGTCTCCTTCTTTTGCTATATAGAAGTTATTTAAGGAAACAACGTTACCAGTTCCCATACTGGTTCTAGACCATGAAATTCCTCTACTATTAGTCTTAAGTGAAGGAACAAATACTTTATATTCTCCATCATCATCTAAGAATAGGAAAGGTTTTTCTTTTATTTTTGGAGTATTTGTAATACTTGTATTAACTTGTTGTTGATTATCTGAGGTTGGAATTGCCCAGTTACTATAGCCGTTACCTTTTAGTAATTGTGTTCCTGTTTGTGCTGTTGGTAAGTTAGGTGCAATAACTCCTTGATAAAAGGCATTTAAGGTTGTTCCATATACTTTTCCAGTTACATTCGAGTTTCTTGTATAGAATTGTTGTCCTGAGAAGGTTCCTGAGCTGTTACCGTCACTTGTAACTCCTTCAATAAGACTATCTGCAACATATCCACCACTTGCCCATCCATAATTCCAGTCATAGCTTACTGGACGCTGAGAGTATATTCTTCTCATTGGTGCTGCTTGTGCTATTCCCCAGTTAAATTGATCTGGTCTCCAGCCTCCATAGTAAGAGCTGTTATCTCCAGTTTTTATAACTGAGAAGTTCTCTACTGATCTCCAGAAGTTACAGGTTGCATTGTTATTAGCTAAATATGCTGGTACCTCTAGATTGTTTAATTTTACATCATAAGGTGTTTTACCTAGTCCAGCAACTTGAGTATAAAATCCTACAGGCATAGTTCTTGTGCTTGTATAATCTCCTGGTTTAAAGTAAAGTGAGAAACGATTTTCATTAAATTGTGCATCTTTTTCTATGTCGTTTTGTAGCTTAAATATATCTAATACTACCTTGTCAATGTTTGCTATATCATCAAATGGGGAGAAGAAAATCATGTTTTCACCAAACATCTCTTTTTCTAAAGAAGTGTATTCATCAGATAATCCTGATGCTCCATTTGAATTTACTGCTACAACCTTGTAGTAGTTATTGTACTTGCCTGAGTTTATATTAGTATCTGTATAGGTTAGTCCAGTGATTCCTTCTGCTATTTTCTTGTAGCCATCTCTATCATAAGCACTTCTAGCACGATATATTTGGTAACTGTTTGCTCCATTAACTGCCTTCCAAGATAGCTGAAGTCCTCCTTGAACTTCCTTAACACTTAAATTACTAGTTGTAACTGGTCCTGAACTATTTGTGGTTTGAACATCAATATTTACGCTTTCAGATTGTGGACTATCTCCATTTACTGTACTAACCATTACTGTATAGTTAGTTCCAGGTGTTAAGTTCGTAACGTTTAGTGAGGTTCCACTTGTTTCTTTATTAAATACTTGCGCCAAGGTTGCTTTATTAATTACAACAACCTTATATCCAGTAAGTATACTATTAGTAACACTGCTCCAAGAAACATTGAATGATGTGTCATTTGTATTAGAAGCTTGTACATTTGAAACCATCTTTGGTTTTGTAACTGAGTGGATAACAAACTTTTCATTGTTAGTAAGTTGTCCTGTATAGCCTCTTCTCATCTTTTGATCCACTACAGTAATATAGCTGCCATTTTGTGAATCTTTAAAGGAAACTGTTCCATCTCCATTAGGTGATACTATTATGGATTCCCATCCCCATGCTTTTACATCTGCATTTTGGAATACTTCTTCTGCTCCACCTGATTTCCAAGCTAGGTTTGAAAATGCTTTAGAAACAAAGTTCATTACTGGAACCCCATCATATGAACCATACAAAGGGAAAAATCTTAGGTCATCTGAAATAACTCCATTTGTTTTTTCTCCAGTAACCTTTATTGGATTGCCATTAATCCCATCTGCTTTTATATATTTTCCTGATTGTTTATGTTCAATATATACACTAACATCGTTATATTTAGGTGAAATTATATAGAATTTTTCTGCCTGATCTGAACTGGTTGTACCGATAGTTAATTTGTTGTTACTTACGCTTATATACTTTCCTTCAAAGTTCTTTAATCTTAATAACCCTGAACTTCCATCAACGATTTCTGTTTGAAAGCCTTCCCACTTTCCTGTTGTCATCTCGCTTTGTTTTGTACCATTTGCTAATAAGTTTCCATTGCTGCTTACCCAAACATTACTAGGATTATCCACTCTGCTTATTTGAATACGATTAACAGTTGGGTATTGTTGGACTGTAAATAATGCATTGTCTCCAAGTTCATTTCCATTGGTCTGATCAACATTCTCAAGCAGTGAGCCATCTTGTGCAACGCTTATGACTTTTCCTGAGGTCGCCGAAACTATATAAGAATATGCGTCATTAGCCTGGTAGTTATTTTTATCAACTACCGCGTTCCCCTGTGCAAATACCAGATTAGCATTCGTAAAAATCATGCTTAAGGTCAAAACTCCAGTTAGAAATTTCTTTAACATTATCCTTCCCTCCTATATTTTTTTCTGTAAGCCTACACTTATATTATAAAAAATGTTTACATAAATTTATATATTTTACATATTCTTAGGAACGTATTCCAAAAAAAGAAACAAGAAGGATTAATCTTCTTGTTCTTTGTTCATTCTTATATATGCCTGCTGGGCTAATAGTTCAATTAAGGTTACAACAGGAACTTGAGTTGTTAGGTTTAAGTATGTCTCTTCTTTGCTTTTCACTTCTGGCATATAATAGGACAAATTATAATCAGCAATTCTAGCTAAGGTTGATTCTTCATTGTTTGTAATGCTTAGAACCTTAGCTCCATATCTCTTAAAATCCTCAGCTTTCTCTATCATCTGTACGGTTTCTCCTGATACAGAAATAATTATGGCTAAAGTATTTTCAAGTCCTCTAGGCGGAATTGGATAAAAAGGATCTGATATACTATAGGCGTTCATCTTCAGGTTTGTAAAATATCTGCTTCCATACTCTCCTAATATACCGCTGGTCCCTATTCCTGAAAAAGCTATATGACGAGCATTTACTATCATATCTATGGCTGGCTTTAAAACCTTTCTATAATCCTGTTTATTTACATCCTTTAAAAACCCATTTATATGTGAACCTAAATCAAAAAACTCTTCAATTGTTTGTGAGTTGTATTCTTGAGCCTTTTGTTTAATCTTATACTTAAATTCGGCATAGCCAGAGAAACCTAATTTATTGCAGCAACGTAGAATACTTGATGGAGATACATGACACACGTTTGATAATTCTCTTATTGTCATTTTTGATACTTCCTCTAAATTATCTACAACATATTGATACACAACCATCTCTAAATCATTTAATGTCTTGACTTTTTTAGGATCAAAAATCATATTTACTCCCCCCGGCAAACTAATAGATATTGATCTGATTTTGCAAATCTACTTACTTTATTTTCCTATACACTAATTATATCTCAATGAAAATGACCCATCAATGATTGTTATTACGTTTACATGAAATGTATTACCTTGTGCATAAAAAAAAAGAAGAAGCACTAAGCTTCTCCTTTACTTTAAAACTCTTTATTTACTTGAAACTTCTTTTTTTCTTCTTTTTATAATAATAGCTCCAGTTGCCATGATTAATGCTCCTAATGCTATTAAATAAGATTGGTTCATTCCACCTGTTTTAGGTAGATTACCCTGGTTCCCGTTGTTATTGCTTCCATTATTACCTGTTCCGCCGTTATTATTTCCGTTATTTCCGCCATTACCAGGTTCTTCGTCAACTGTCTTCTTAATTAATCCTTCTATTGCCTTATCTAAATTACTTATAGCTTCATCAACCATCTTTTGGTCTGCCTCTTCATCAGCTGCTGTGTCTTTAGCTTTAGTTAAAGCTTCTTTTAAAGTAGCCCAAGTTGCGCTTGTGTAATCCTCTTGCTTAAGAACTTCTGCTTCTGCTATTTTTGCATTTAGTTTGCTTTTATCCCCCTTAATTATAAGCTGGCTTATTGCTAAGTTTATATTAGTTTCTAATTCATCAACGGTTGTTTGTTCTGCATTATCATCTTTTAATACGACTTGAGATTTTTCTATTAAATCAACTAATATTTTTGAGCTTGCTTTAGTATAAATATCGAGCTTTAGTTGTTTTGCGTTATTTAATGTTGCTGTTAACTTTTCTTTATTTGCTTTTAAAGAAGCTTTTGAAACTCCATCTTGAAGCTCAGTTGTTACTTTATCAACTTCATCTTGTTCAAAATCTTCTGTATCAATTATAAGTTTAGCTCTATTAACTAAATCTTCTAATCCCTTAATGCTTAAAGGTTTATATTTTTCATGATTAGCTAAAATCTCATTAGCTGAATCTACTGCTTTTATTAAATTAGATTTATCTGTTTTATATTCATTAGTTGGTTGATATCCTTGTTCTACTATGCTTCCGTTAAATCCTCTGATAGCTTCTCCATTTTTGTAACTTAATATAAATTTACGTGACCAACCTTCTCCTATTTCACCTGTTTCTTTATCTATACCGCTGCTTACACCTTCGCCAGTTCCATTTATTATGTGATTAAATTTTTGCATTACTCCATCTGCTTTTGCAAAAGTTTGAATACATGCATTTTCTATTACCACACCTTCCTTGTTAGGAACTTCTATAGCATTTTCTAACTCTATCTGCACTTCTGAGGAGTCATAAGTTGGTCCTGTATAAATAAATACATTGTAGATTCCAAGTCCTACAGCATAGTGAGTATTAACCTTATTTGATACTTTATATGCAGAGTAGCCTTTTACTTTTCCATTATGAGACATCCACGCTTCTTGGCTTATTGGATCATAAGCTTTTTCATTTTGATAGAAGTAGGTTGCTCCATTTTCCCCATTCCATAAAGTATCATAGTCTTGGAAATGTTCATTAAATAAAGCATAACAAGTTACATCATCACCATTTACTATTAATCCATGATATGAATTGTTTCCATCCCAAGCTACTCCTGCGCCATGGTCAGCTCTCCATATCCAGAAATGATCACCTATTACATCGTCACTGTTTATTATTAATGCATCATCTGCTTTAGTTAATTTGTCTGTTGTTCCACCAACTCTAAAGAATAGGTCTGCTAAAAGTGTTGGATTTGATGAATGATCTTTATGCTCTCCTTGTTCACCAACAACTAGTAATGATTTTGAGTGTTCTCCTGCATCAAATATTAATCCTGCTACTGTAACTCCATCTACATCTGCTACCTTCATAGCTGTCTCACCATTATCAGGAATAATTGATGCCATACCTGTGCCTAAAACTATAGTATCAGCCTTATTCACTTTAATAACTTCTTCTGCATGATAAACGCCTGGAGTAAAGAATATATTTTTACCATTTTCTAATTCTTTATTAATTTTAGAAGCATTATCTCCTTCTTTTGCTATATAAAACTCATCTAAAGAAAGAACTTCTCCACTACCTATGCTATCTTTTGACCATGACACTCCTTTTGTTTCCTTGTTAAGTGAAGGAACAAATATTTTATATTCTCCATCATCATCTAAGAATAAGAATGGTTTTTCTTTAATTACTGGAGTATTTGTAATACTGGTGTCCACTTGCTGGGTATTATCAGCTGTTGGAATTGCCCAGTTGCTATATCCGTTACCATTTAACATCTCCACTCCAGTTGCAGCTGTTGGTAGGTTAGGAGCTATAACCCCTTGATAAAATGCATTTAAGGTTGTTCCATATGCACTTCCTGTGATCTCAGAATTTCTTGTGTAGAACTGCTGACCTGAATAAGTACCAGATGTTCCTTCAATGATACTATCGGCAACATATCCACCACTTGCCCATCCATAGTTCCAATCATAACTAACTGAACGTTCTGAATAAATTCTTCTCATTGGAGCAGCTTGTGCTATTGACCAGTTAAATTGATCTGGTCTCCATCCCCCAAAATAAGATGTATTGTCCCCAGTCTTTATAACCGAGAAGTTTTCTACTGACCTCCAGAAGTTACAGGTTGCATTATTGTTAGGTAAATAAGACGGTACTTCTAGATTATTAAGTTTAACTTCATACGGAGTTTTACCTAGTCCAGCAATCTGTGTATAATAACCTACAGGAATAGTTTTTGTTTTTGTATAATCCCCAGGTTTAAAGTAAATTGAGAAACGATTTTCATTAAATTGTGCATTATTTTCAATATCGTTTTGTAGTGTAAAAATGTTCTTTATAACTTCGTCTATTTTTTGTGTGTCATCAAAAGGTGAAAATAATATAATATTATCACCAAATAATGCTTTCTCTAATGAAGTATATTCATCTGATAAATCTGATTCCCCATTTTCATTTTTTGAGACAATCTTATAGTAGTTATTGTATTTACCTTCATTTTCAGCAGTATCTACATAATTTGTATCGGTTATGCCTTCTCCAATTTTTATATATCCATCTTTATCATAAGCACTTCTAGCACGATAAACATCGTAGTTGCTTGCACCATTAACTTCTTTCCAAGAAAGGTTGATTCCTTCATCGCTTTCTTTTACAGTTAATTCAGTTGCCTTAGCTGGTACAGGACCATTCTTAGTTTGAACGTCTATACTTTCACTTTCAGAGTATGGACTATTAGTATTTACAGTACGAACCTTTATTGTGTAATTAGTTCCAGCTGTTAAATTTTTTATAGTTAACTCTGTTTTATTAGTTTCTTCGCTTTTAATTTGCTCTAAGGTACCCTTATTGATAGCTATAACCTGATAGCCAGTATATATGCTGTTATTAACTCCATCCCAAGAAATAGTTAATGAATCAGCCGTAGAATTAATTAATCTTACATTTGAAGCTTTCTTAGGTTGAGTAACAGCATGTATTATGAATTTTTCATTATCTGTTAGCTCTCCTGTATATCCTCGTTTCATTTTTTGATCAGCTACTGTTATATAGCTCTTATTTTCTGAATCTTTAAAGGAAATAGTTCCATCTCCATTTGGTACAACAATGATTGATTCCCATCCCCCTGCTTTTATATCAGTATTTTGAAAAACATAGTCTGAACCGCCAGACTTCCATGCTAAATTTTTAAAAGCTTTAGAGACAAAATTCATTACAGGTACTTCATTAAAGGACCCATACAATGTTGAAAATCTCAACTCGTCTCCAATAACATCTCCTGCTTTATCACCATTAACTGTTATTGGATTCCCATTTACTCCATCAGCTTTTACATATTTTCCTGATTGCTTATGCTCAATGTATACAGTAGTGTCATTATATCTAGGTGATATAATATAAAAGCTTTCTGCTTGGCTAGAATCGCTTGTTCCAATAACCAGCTTATTATCATTTTTATTAATATATTTTCCATCGAAATTCTTTAATCTTAATAAACCAGAACCTTCATCAATAATCTCTGTTTGAAATCCTTCCCAGCTTCCAGCAGAAAGATTACTTTGTTTTGTACCGTTAGCTAACAAGTTTCCATTGTTACTTGCCCAAACATTATTAGGTTTGTCCACTCTGCTTATTTGTATTCGATTAACTTGTTCATATTTGTTAACTGTAAATAATGCTGTATCTGCTAGTTTATTCCCATCGGTTTCTTCTACCGTGTCAATTAATGCTCCATTTTCGTCAACCTTTATCACTTTCCCTGACGTGGCTGAAACTATATAGGAATATGCATCATTTGATTGGTAGTTATTTTTATCTACTATTGAGTTTTCTTTTGCAAATGCTATGTTGGCACTTGTAAAAACCATACTTAAAGCCAACACCCCTGTTAAAATCTTTTTTAACATTACACCATTCTCCCTCATTTATTCTGTAAGCTTACAATACTATTATAAAAAATGTTTACATTTAATTATATATTTTCCAAATTATAGAAACATGTTCCAAAAAAAGAAACACCACATAATTAGGCATATAGAAAAAAGGAGCACTATGGCTCCTTTTCTCTGTTATATATTTTTACTCATCAGAGGGGTTCTGCTTTTTCTTTTTTATAATAATGGCTCCAGCTGCAATTGTTAATAATCCTAGTGCTACTGCTTGAGAAGGATTTACTCCACCTGTTTGAGGTAAATCACCCTCGTTACCGTTGTTGCTTCCATTATTGTTGCTACCATTATTACCTGTTCCGCCGTTGTTATTTCCATTGTTGCCTCCATTATTTCCACCGTTACTGCCACCATTACCTGGTTCTTCATCAACTGTCTTCTTGATTAAGCCTTCTATTGCCTTATCTAAATTACTTATAGCTTCATCAACCATCTTTTGATCTGCCTCTTCATTAGCTGCTGTGTCTTTAGCTGCCTTTAAAGCTTCAGATAAAATTTTCCAAGTTGGGGTTGTATAAGCTTCTTCTTTTAATTCTTCTGCCTCTTTTATTTTTTCATTAAGTTTAGTTTTGTCTCCCTTAACTACTAATTGCGTTATTGCTAGATTTAAGTTTGTTCTTAACTCATCTACAGGTGCTTGTTCTACATTATCATCTTTTAGCACTTCATCTGCTTTAGCTATTAAATCAACTAATGGTTTTGTACTTTCTTTAGTGTATATTTCAAGATTTAATAGTTTAACTTTATTAACTGTAATTATTAAATTTTCTTTATTAGCTTTTAAAGAAGCTTTTGAAGCTGTTTCTAATAATGTTTTTGTTATTTTATCAACTTCTTCTTGTTTCGCATCGTCTTTGTTCATTACGGCTTTAGCTTGATTAACTACTGCTTCTAATCCTTTTATGCTTGCTGGTCTGTATTTATCACTGTTTGCTAAAACATCATTTGCTACTTCTAATACAGTCTTAAGTGATGTTTTATTTGCTCTAAATACTAGGTTTACTATTGATGAACCAAGATCATCATAAGCCTTTTTAACTTCTGCTTCTGATGCATCACCATTTTTAGATACTTCTTTTGCAATATTTAAATTGTTTATGAAGTTTTCCCATGATGCTGTTGTATATTTGTCTTTATATTCTAATATTGATTCTGCTGTAGATATAAGGGTTGTTAAGTTTAAGTTATCAGCTCTATCAGTTAACTTAACTGTTGCTTCAAGTAATTCCTTAAGCATATTATCAACTTCTGTTTGAGTTACTTCAAGATTTCCTATTACTCCTTCAGCCTTTATAATTGTAGCTTTTAATATCTCTACTGAGGCTGGAGTATATTTTTCTTCATTTTGTAGTTTTTCTTTTGCAATTTCAACTTGTGCTTTTAATATTTCTTTATTAACCTTAAGTTCTAACTCTGCTTTTGCTAAGGTTAATTTATCAACTGCATCATTTATTTCAGTTTGTGTTGATAGGACATTATCAATAACTTCTTTTGCTTTATATAGTGAAGTTATGAAGTTAGTCCAACTTTGCTCAGTGTAACTTCCCTTTTCTATATTCAAGTTTTCATTATATAAATCATTTAATAATGTTTTATCTGTTTCTGGTAATTCTACCTTTGGAACAACTAAGTTATTAATATCTAACCAAGTAACTACAGAATCATCTTGTGGTTTAATTAGATATTCAGTTTCTTCTTTTCCAAATGCAGTTTTCTGAGCAATTATCTCTTCAGCTGATAATGCCTTTGAGTAAACTCTTGCACTACCAAATTCATAATCACTTGTTCTACCAGTTTCAGGACAATAGCCTAACCATAATGATTGAGTATTTGCTGCTAGTCCACTTGCAGCAACAGGAGCTGTTCCAAGCAAGGTTCCATCAACATATACTGCTAATGTGCTACCATCATAGGTTCCAACTACTTGATGCCAGTTTCCAATCCAATCCTTAGGTATATCGATTATAGCTTCCTTAGTGTACCATCTATTATCTGTAGACTTAACAAATATATCTACTGATATTTTACTTGAACCAGAAGGCCTTGTTCTTAATCCAAAGTTGCTGTCTCCCTTACCTATAATCATATTATAGTCTTTACTTGTACTAGTTGGTTTCACCCAAACTTCTGTTGTAAATGGCTGTCTGCCTTTAAATAAGGAGTCAAATATGTCTTCACCGTTTGTACCTTTATTATTTGCAAGTTCTAATCTTCCACTTAATCTAACTCCTCTTGATGAATCTGAAATAAGTTTAGAACTAGTTGTTATTAATGGATTTATTCCATTTTTACTCTTATCTCCTATATATGCTGGATCTGCACCTTTAGTTCTAGCTACATCTTCTACAGCCTTTAGAAGTTTGTTTTTAAGTTCTTCGCCAACTTTTGCTTTTTGTTCTTCTGTTAAATTATCATATTTAAACTTAAGTTCCATTACTGCATCATATTGAGAGTAAGAGTATACTAATAAGTTTTGAATTGCTGATATTATTTCTCCTTCATCAAAACCCTTAGAATCTCTCCACGCCTTGCTTAATTCCATTGGAGACTTATCTGTTGTATAAGGTATAATTGTATATTCATAGTTATATGCCTTATTATTATTTACCTGATATTGTGGCAAAGTATCTGGTCCACAGCTCTTATTACCGTTACCTTGTGATATATAGTCCACTGATAATATTGTTTCTTTTTTAGGTGCACCTAGCTCATATGGATGTCTTGTATTACTTAACTCCTGAGCAGTAAAATGAAGTGCACTAGCTTCTAATAAATTTTTACCTGCTACTAATAAAGCATTATTTTTATCTTTATTATTAACACTAATCCATTTAACTCCTGTTAAGTTAGCTGAATCTTGAGTTTTTAAGAATGGATAGAAGAAATCTGACACTGTATTTTCGTATACGCCAACAGTTGAGAAAGTATTTCTATCTTGATAAGATTCAACTGGTCCATTTCCATACCAAGTTACATTTTCGTAGTTTTCTGGTAAGGTCATTGTTGAACCAACTTTTAAATATCTTCCCATACTTGTCTTTGTTGCATCTACAGTAAGATTAACTGTTACTTCGCCAGTTCCATTTATGGTATAGATGATTTTTTCTTTTGCACCCTTTGCGTTATTTAATATTAAATCACTTGCGATTATAGTTCTTCCATCTTCTCCTTTAGTTATATCAATTCCACTAACTGTAATATTTTGATTTGCATTTTTCCATGTTCCATCATAGTTACCATTATCGTTACTTATTGGTGCTCTCCAGAAGTTTGGAGTAGGACCATTTTCAATTAATACTTCTCCATTAAATACATAGTTCTTCATTAATCCTGTTGTCTTATCTATCTTAAAGGAGAAATTTTTTCCTGCTACTGAAATTTCTGACGTAATGCTATTATCTACTGTAACTTCTTCTTTAGATATAGCAGTATCTGCTTTAGGTACACTTGTCTGCACTGCAAATTGTTTATATGAAATTTCATGACCAGCTTTAGCCCATAAAGTATCATTTTTTAAATTAACTGAAATATTTAAATAATATTCTGCACCTGCTTTTAGTTGTTTTTGCATACTATAAGGTATAGTGATTGCCTTAGTTTCTTTAGGTGCCACATTTACATCATTCATTACTCCACTATCGATTACTTTTCCATCTTCAAGTAATCTCCAATTAAGAGCATACTCATTTAAATTCTTAAAATTGTTTTCATTGTATACATTAACCTTCCTTGAAGCAATTTCTTTATCATTTGCCTTAAACCAAAAACTTTGATATTGAAATTTCACTTCATAAATCTCTGGTTGAACATCTCTATCTGCTGATATTAATCCATTATTGCAGAAGTCTCCATCATTTGGAGTATCTCCCCAATCTCCTCCATATCCATAGAACTTTCCGTTTGCTTCTTCATTATAGAATTCTTGATGTGCATCTGAAGAAGCATAGTAGTCCCAAACATTATTAGAACTCTCACTTATCTCTTTTGAATAATCTATCCATAATAATACTTTTTCTGAATCAGCTTTGATTGCTGGATCTGTGCTGTATTGTGCTTTTATTTCATCTGCTGTTAAAGCATCTTTATATATACGTGCCATTGAAATTACACCATCAAAACTTCTGCCTCTTACTGTATCGTATCCAACTGCTACTGGTGCTTCTGTTGAATCTATGGCTGAACTTTCTGTTCTAGTTCCTGCTTCAGCACCATCAATAAATATTCTTAATACACTTCCATCATAGGTTCCTACTACTTGATGCCAGTTCCCAACCCAATTTTCTGGGAATGCTACTGTACAACTCTTCCAGCTGCCACCTGTTACTATAAAGAATTCTAATCCACTTCCTGAACTTTGAGTTTTTAATGCAACTTGATTATCTCCTTTTGAAAGTAGCACGCTATTCAAGTTAGTAGAAGCAGGTTTTACTATTGCCTCAAAGGTAAATGAAGCATTGCTTCCAGATAACTCTCTATTGTATACAGTATTATTTTCTGACTTCATTATGGTATATCCATCGTAAGACTTACCTGTTATTGATCCATTTCCTGCATCGGAAGCTTTCCCACTTCCATATACTGTTCCTGTAGCCCCTATGCTACTTTGATCTTTAATAGCATATTGTTTTGGAAGATTAGTTAATCTAGATTGATCTACCCAATCCCATACAAAAGCTCCTATCATATTTTTTGAACTTCTTATACCATCCCAATATTCTTTTAAATTTCCTACTGCATTACCCATAGCATGAGAATACTCACAAAGAACGTAAGGCATTGACTTAGTAGCCTTAGACCAAGTTGTATCTACTGATGGATACATATTACTATCTACATCTACTCCTCCATCTGATCCTAAACCTTCACTATGAAGCGGACGAGTGTTGTCTCTATCTTTGAAATACCACACCATTTCTGGATATAAGTTATTAGCGCCATTTCTGTCGTAAGACATTTCATTTCCTATAGACCATATAATTACAGCTGTTTGATTTTTTAATGTTTGGAAGGAGGTATTGGTTCTATCCATAGTAAGTGCTTTTAGATAAGTTCCTACTGCACCTTGATTGCTCATTAACGCATGACATTCTGCGTTTGTTTCTCCCATCATGTATAAACCGTATTTATCAGCTAAGTAATATAGATATTCATCATTTCCATAATGTGATGTACGAATTGCATTGATGTTATATTCCTTCATAAGTTGTACATCTTTCTCTATTACTTCTTTTGGAACATGTTTTCCATATACAGGATCGGTATCATGACGATTTGTTCCTTTTAATAGTAATGGTTGTCCATTAATCTTCATGGTTTCATAGTCTTGTGTTATTCTCTTATACTCAGTTCTATTATTTACTTCTGATCTAGTAAATGTTATTTCTCTAAATCCAAGCTGCTGAGATAAACTTTCTAACTGGTTTCCATCATTATCTTTTAGTGTCATTACTAAAGTATAAAGGTTTGGATTTTCTGCTGACCATAACTTTGGAGATAATACATTTTTAGTCCCTTTTACTTCTAGCGTCTTATTAGAATCTATACTTGCTACAGGAATAGTAAGTTCATTATTTTCAAGTACATTAGTGCCATTTCCATCAAACAACTTAACATCTACTTTATAACCTGATATATCACTTGAAGATGTGTTTTTTAATTTTAATGATAGATCTAAATTTGCATTTACGAAATTTTCATCCAAGTCAGTTACTACTGAATAATCATATATGTGAGTATCCGGTGTAGATCTAAGATATACATCTCTAAATATACCACCGTCATAAATCATATCTTGGTCTTCCATCCAAGTACCATCACAAAACTTATGAACCTCAACTGCTAATAGATTTTCTTCTCCTTTAGGATTTAAATAATCCGTAATGTCAAAGTCATGAGGTCTATAGCTGTCTTCGCTATATCCTACTTCTTTACCATTTATATATACATAGTATGCAGATTCAACTCCTTGAAATGATATATATACTCTTCCATTTTCCTGAATCATGTTATCGTTTACTTTGAAAGCCTTACGATAAAGCCCAACAGGATTGTAGTTCACTGGTGCGCTAGGTACCTGTACATTTTGATCATATTTACTCTGCCATGGCATTTGTACATTTGTATATATTGGGAAATCAAATCCATAAGTTGTCCAACTTGCTGGCAAAGTTACATTTTTCCATCCATCTTCACTATTTAATTTATAGTTATTATTCATGAAACCGCCATCTAAAAACTTTTGTGCCTTACTAGCATTTTGAACTACTGTTAAATCCCAATTATTATTTTCACCTGTTAATGGTTGATAATAATTTGATCTTTCTTTCTCATAATTTAAGGAACCTAGACGAGCTGATTCAACATCGTGATATGCTACTGTTGAAGTAGTTGATTCTTCTCTGTTTATTCCAAAAATATCAACTGCCCTAACTGATTTACCATTAAGATCTGTATAATCTACTCCCATATACTCTTTGTGAGTAAACTTTTTATCATTTACTCCAAGCTTTGTTTCAGATTGTATTATCTCTGACCTTTTTTCACCCTTCCATGCCTCAATTTTACGATTAACTGTTTCAGCCGCAGAAACTTTGATTGGTATTGCTTGACCTATAGCACTCAGCGCTAAAGTAACCAATATACCTAGTGATATTGCTCTCTTTCCTTTTCGATACATGTTTTACCCCCTATACCTTATTATTAATTATTAAAATAAACTTTTTTAGTAAGGCCAAATAAAGATGTATAGTTGTTTTTAAGAGCATTAATATATAAGATTTTAAGAAAAATTTTAGTAAATTATTTACTTCAAAATTTATAATTCCAGAACCTTACATAGCAGATATGTTTATTAAAATAACTTCATAACTAATTATAAAACCATTTGCCATAATTTTACATATAATTTTATTGGATAAATCTTCAAATTTGTTAACTACTAATTAATTATTCAATTATTACTGTAAAACTTTAAAGTAAAATGCCAGTTAAATTTATATTTTTTTACTTAACTGGCATTTTTATAATTATTTAATTTTTATCTTCTTTTACATACTCCCATGTCTTTCCCTGATCTTTTGATTTATAAAGAGCCTTAATTCCTCCATTATAATCCCCATCTGAACCTTGCCCAACTAATATATTAAGATCTTCTCCTTCTTTAGTTGGCATTCCAGGAAGGTCAAAAGGATTATATGGTTCTGCTCCATTTAATGGTACTTTTACTTCTGGAAAACTTATCTTTGTGAAGGTAGTTCCTCCATCTTCTGTTCTATATAGTTCTCCACGTGCACCACCACTATGCGCTAAACATATAAATCCTAGTCTATCATCTAAGAAAGTTATACCTGCTGCTGCCCCTATTTCACCTAAAAATGGATCACCATTTACACGTGTCCATCTTGCTCCACCATCTGAGGTTTTATCTAAGGCATATGCTCTACTCCCCGCTGCTGCATCTGTCACTTCTAATTTATATCCGTTTTTTTCTGATAAGTAAAATTTATCTACTCCATTGCTCTCTTCTTTAGGAATATCTTTACTTCCTTTGTTTAGAGTTTCACTTTTGATATTATTTAAATCCTCTACTAGTATATATCTGTAGGGTGTAAGTGTACTTTCTTTTCCTGGTACATATACAGATACTGCATACCCTATTATCTCTGGATCCCTATTTCTAACAGACCTTGTTTTTCCTTCTGAATCTATATAAAGAACTCCGCTTCCATTATATCCAAAGCTTCTTTTTCCTGAATAAAGAATACCATATTGACTTTCGTCCCATTTGCTTATAGTTTCTTTAATGGTAATAACCTTCATTGTATTTATAAAAGGTTCTAAAAATTTGTCCTCATTAAAGTCCGCATTTGCATTTCCATGTAGATATACTGTTATCTTACTTGATTTAGTTTTATTATAGGAAATTAAGTAAGTTTCTAATTTCCCTTTCTTATTTTTTCCATACAAAAAGGTATCAAATGCTGTTATTGTTCCTTCTTTATCAAATTTAAGGTCAACATTGTTTGCTATATATAGTTTTTGCGCCATAGGAACTTTTTTATTAATATCTTGTAGTATTCCTTCTATTCCATCCTCATATATATTATTATGCTTAAGCTCTACTGTTTTCTTGTCCTTAAAATCCTTTAATATCCATGAAAGTTTTCCATTGAAATTTATGCTGGTTTTATATATCTTACCTCCATAAAATATAAACAATGAAAATATAAAAATTAATGCAATAACACCATAAGCCATTCTTATGTTTCTATTTTTAATCAATCTACCTGATTTTATTGTTACAGGCTTTTTTAAACTCCTTACTATAAAAATTATTAAATATACAACAAAAAATGCTAAGCATAAAAGCAGCATAGTAAGGTTATTATTCATTCTTCCAAACTTACATAAGGTGTATAGGTTATAAAAAGAAAACCAATAAACTGCTATAAATATTGGATTAATCATCATTCGTATAAATAATTGTCCTCTTGTAATTTCTCTGTACTCTCCCATTTTTCTATTTACCTTCTTTCACTAGTTGACATATTTAAATTATACCTCAAATTTCCAGCAAAAAAAGAAGCTATCACAAAACATTTTTGTAATAACTTCTTTAAATTAGTATCTACTTCTTTCTTTCATTTGTCTTTCTACATCTCTTTTATGAGCTTTTTCTAACATAGAATCTCTTTTATCGTAATTCTTTTTACCTTTACAAACTCCTAAGTTAACTTTAACTCTTCCATTTTTTAAATATAAAGATAAAGGGATAAGTGTTAATCCTACTTGTTGAACTAAACCTATAAGTCTTCTTATTTCTTCTTTATGTAAAAGTAATCTTCTAACTCTAAGTGGTTCTACATTAAATATATTTCCTTGCTCATACGGACTTATGTGCATATTTTTAATAAACACTTCTCCATTTATTACTTCTGCATAACATTCTTTTAGGTTAGCTCTTCCTGCTCTTATAGATTTTACTTCTGTTCCTACAAGTTCTATTCCTGCTTCCATAGCTTCTTCTACAAAATAATCATGATGAGCTTTTCTATTTTCCGCTAAAGTTTTATTGTTACTCTTTCTAACCATTATATCACCTACTTGGTTTTATTATCTTTTACTATTATAATATATAACTCTGTCCATAACAATAAAGCTCTATACTTTAATTAATCTATTTTAAAGACTTCAAGTTCTTCTTGAACCTTTTCTGAAGATTCATGTAAAAGTTCTGATGATGCATATATCTCTTGACTTGCTGCACTCATCTCTTCTGCAGATGCTGTAATTTCTTCTGCAAAGGAAGATACATGCTGTGATATTGATGATACTAAATTAATGTCATCTATTAGCTCTTTTTTCTTTTTATCTAATATATCCGTAGCTTTTACCATGTTTTCTATTTGTGGAGCTACATTATTTAGAGAGGAAGCTATTTCTTCAAAGGCTTCTGATGTTTTTATTATTATATCTTTTTGCGTCAATAACTCTTTATTTAATTCTATTGTTCCTCTTGATATATTCTTGTTATCATTTAATACCTTACTGCTTATTTTTTGTATATTTTCAGAGGCTTCTTTACTTCTTTCAGCAAGTTTTCTTACCTCCTCAGCTACTACTGAAAAGCCCTTTCCGGCTTCCCCTGCACTAGCTGCCTCAATAGCTGCATTAAGTGCTAGAAGGTTTGTCTGCTCTGATATTCCTTTTATTAAATATGTAATTTCATTTATTTCATCTATGTTTTTACCCATGGCTTCTAGTTTTTCTCTAAATTCGTTAAAGGTATTAAGCATTTTACTAAACTCTTGCGATACCTCTTCTATGTCTTTTTTCCCTATATTAGACTTTCCATGAATGTCATTTACCATTTTTGCTACGTCTTTAAACTTTGAAGATATTCCATCCAATGTATTTTCAAATTCAGATGATATATTCACCATATTGCTTAATGAAAGTGTTTGATTATTAGTTCCTGCTGCAACTTCCTCAACTGCTTTAGCAATATTAGTAGTAGTTTCACTAAAATCTTTAGCTATTTTAGTTAAGGATTCACTTTCTCCACCAACTCTATCTGAACTTTCTATAACATCCTTAATCATCTCTCTTAGGGAATTTTTTAAATTAAGTATTGAATTGGCTATTTCTCCAAATTCATCTTTTCTTTTTATTAATTTATTATCTACTTCAAAAACAAAGTTTCCTTTTGATAATGTTAATACATCTTTCTCTACTCTCTTGATTATCCTAATTAAATAGTTTACTACATAATATCCTAATATAATGATAATGATAGCAGCTATTAAAATAGTTATAATAGAAGAACTTGTCATACCATCTAATTGACTAAGTATTTGTTCCTTAGGTATAGCTACTGCAACTCCCCATCCTGTAGATTCTATGGGCGCATAGCCAACATACTTTTCTATTCCATTATATAAATAAGCTCCATAGCCTGTCTCCCCTTTAATCATTTTTTTATGAATCTCTGCAAGGGGAACTAATGAACTATCAGTTTCACTTTTCTTTATTATGTTTTCTCTTCTATATATAAGTGTAGTATCTGGGTGAACTATAATATCTCCATTTCCAGCAACTACATAGGCTATTCCTTCTTCTCCCACTTTTATGGTCTTTATAAAATCACTTATTTTCGTGTTTTCTTTTAGTCCCACTAATAATGCAACTATCTTTCCATCTGCTTTTATTGGCGAAGCAAAAGGAGCCACATAAATATTCCCTTCTAAGTTAGAAAAATATGGATCTCCTGTTGCCGAAGCTCCATTTAAAGCATTTTTAAAAAAATCCCTATCCTTTATATTGTCTTGATCGCCAGTGGTATATAATATATTACCTTCTAAATCAGCTATTCCCATTGTGTAATAATCATATTTGGAGGAATAATCTGCTAATATATTTATTTTCTCTGTAGATTCAGCTGTAAGTAATTCCTTATCTTCTGATAAATACTCAATATTTGTACAAATACTATTCAACTTTTCATTCATTCTTAATGAAATTTGTTCTCCTAATTGTATAAGCATGTCATCTGCCGTTATTACAATAGCTCTTTTTGCTAAAATATAATTTGTAACCGATATAATTATAGATGAACTAAGAGCGATTAATAAAAAAAGTATTAATAATTGTCCCTTAATACTTTTCTTTTTCACTTTTTTGATTTTCATTTTTTCTCCCCCTAATAATCAAGACAAAAACATATATTTTTTCGAAAACTACAAACATAATTATATAGTATTGTTAATTGTTAAACAACGAAGTCAATATTTGTCTTGCTTATGTAGGATTAGATAAACTTATAATAAAATTTTAAATTTAATTAAAACAATAATTAAAGGTAGACTTAATGCCTACCTAAATTTCAAGTTCTTTCACTGTAGAAGCTCCTAATATTTTAGCTGAAAGTAATGCTGTAACAGGAATAGACAGTACTACTGCTATACTTCCCGATACCCCTTGAATTACCTCTACTACTAACATATCTAGATTTATAAGCTGAATATATTGAATATTATACATAAAAAGCATAATTAATATATTTATACTTGCTCCTGTAAATGCTAATATAAGCGTATTTGTCATAGTTCCCATTATATCTTTACCTATATTCATACCAGATATTAAAAGTTGTTTTTCTTGTATATTGGGATTAAGTTCTTTAAGTTCTGAAAGGGAGGATGCAATTGAAATAGTAGTGTCCATTATAGCCCCTACAGAAGCTATAAGTATCCCTGCAAAAAATAAATCTTTTATTTTCAAAGATGTATTGGTTGCTATAAATAATAGATTTTCAGCTTCTATTGTATTAAGTGTTGATATATGTGATATTCTACCAAAGATAGTTGCTATAACTCCAGCAAATAATGTACATAATATACAGCTTATGCAAGCTATTATTGTTTTTCTGCACCATCCATTAAGTGATAATAAGGTTACAAGAGTTGATAATATCACTACTGTTATAGCGGCTAATATAGGCTCTACCCCTCTTAGTATCATAGGAATAAACAAATAAATCACACAAACAAGAGTAAATCCTAAAGAAAATATTGATTTTAATCCTTTTATTTTTCCGAAAATAAGCACAATTGTTAGAAATATACCAAGTAATACGTACATTGAATTTTCTCTACTATAATTTGATATTACGGTGCTTGCAAAATCATCAAAAGTATAAACAACGAACTTTGTCCCAACTTTTGCTGGTTTATTATCTACACGCTCTACAAAATTCATTGCAGTAACTACTTTTCCTTTATTCTTCCCCGTCAAAATTTCTAGCTCTAACTTTTGTTTTCCAATTACTATATAATCAAATTCTGGATCTTTTCCCATATCCTCTGAAATTATTTTTATTACTTTCGCTTTTTCATATACAATTCCTGTTTGAATATCTTCTGGTTTATTATAGGTAAGCGTTGAATTAAAGATATGAAGAAATATAAAAAATACAACTAACAAAGCGACTGATATATAGTTTGAGTTCTTTTTCATAAATTATCTCCAATTTCTAATTAAGATTTTAAGGGTAGAATATAAATCCACCCTATTTTCTATAAACTTATTTTTACTATTAAGATGCCATTTTACTTGAAATTATAATAAAATCTTTTGCATTTACTACTCCATCAAGATCTATATCATACTTTTTATCTGTTCCTTGGTAATTCCCAAGAGCTATAGATAAGTCAGCTAATGTTACTTTGCCATCTCCATTTATATCAGAAGCTTTAGTGTAAGTATATATTGTTGTGTCAACTTTATCTGAATCATATACTGGTTTTGTATCAAATGCTCCTACTACTTTACCATCTTCTATAACAGCCTGCGCACTATCTGCCTTTGTCAATTTCATATTTGTATTTCCTGATTCAGCCGTTTCTTTCATCTTGAATGTGAACTTAGCTATATTGGTATTAGCTGGATTAGTTATAAGATTTTGAGTTCCTACAATTATTGAAGCTTTACCATTTTCATTTTTAACATCTGAGAAAATAGTTCCTTCTAATAAGCTTTCAGCTTTAACAAACTCCATTACATTTGGATCATATTCTACTTGCATATTAAATGCATTTGTATTTCTAACATCTTTTAATGATGCTGTGTAACTTACTTCTTGATTAACATCTGCTACACCAAGTTCTGAACCTGTAATTCCTGCTGATGCTACATTTCTTGCTAGATCCAAAGAATCATATAAATATCTATTAGTAGTTATAGTATCTGAACTTGTGTTATATTTAAATGCATAACTTTTTATAGAAATTTTATTATTAGATACCTCTATTTCTGTAGACCATTGTTCTTGCTTAACATCACTTTGATCATCAGTTGAATTTACATCTAAGAAAGAATAGTTAGGGGCTACTGGATCTCCTGGAGTTACTGTATAATTAGGTTTTTTAGAATACCATTTTAATCCACCAGCATGTCCTCCAACCATATATAGTGGAATATTTCTTGGATCTTGAACTGATCCATCTGCATTTTTAGTTACTTCACCTTTTTGCCCATTAGCTGTAACAAATCCTCTTGAATAAACATGATCATGTCCTTGTAATACTAAATCAACATCAAGTTCTGCAAATATTGGAGACCAATACTTTCTAGCATCTACTATATCAGAATCTGTTATATGAGATGCTCCAGTATATAGTGACTTATGGAATCCTACAATTGTCCATTGACCTGAAGCTTTTGCTTCTGCAACTTTTGCTCTTAAAAAGGCTTGTTGTTTATCTCTTGCATTCGCATCACTTCTAGCTGCTTCAAGATTCAACATTATAAATTTTGCTGGACCATAATCAAATGAATAGACTATATTTCCTTCTTGAGCTGGTGCATTTATGTGTCTATTCATAGTATTATTATCATGGTTACCTTGAACTATGGTAACTAACTTATTTGCAAACATGTTTTGTCCACCATTAGGGAATGCTCCATTATTATAGAATAAGTTTTCCCATTGTGATTCATTTGCTGCTGAATCAGTTTGATCTCCTGCAAGGTATACAAAATCAACATCATCTCTTTTGCTTACTTGCTCAAGGTTAGCACCTAATGCCTTTGCATTAGTTCCATTTGAAACTTGTGTATCAGCTAAATAAACAAATTTAAAGCTATCTTTACTTCCTTTAGCAGGAGCTGTTTTAAAGGTTCCATTAAAAGTATTTACTCCATCTCCAACTGTATATTCATATTTAGTATTAGGTTGTAAACCAGTTGCAGATATTCCATGAAAATATTTATTCCCAGTTCCTACTCCACTTGTTCCTTCAAAAGTTATTTTATTTGAATCTCCAACCTTGTTTAAAACTACTTTTGAAGGCGATTCTTCTATTGTAGTATATGTGAAGTTGGCTGATGTTGAAGCATCATCCCCTACATGAACATTCACTTGTTTTGGTATCTGATTTTCATTAACTCCTGAATCACCATCTGCTGCCATAATAACTGTTTGGTTAACATTTTCTTCTTCCGGGCTAGCCTTTACAGCTGTTGAAAACATTGTCGTTGCTATTGCCGTCATTAGAACTAAACTTAGTATTTTTTTGTTTCTAAACATTATTCATTCCCCTTTTTACTTTTATTTTTTATAATAAGATATCCTAAAACTCCATTTGCACCTATACTTATTATTAGTAAAATAATGATAACTGGGCTTAAGGTCGCATTCTTATCATTTTGAATATCCTTACTATCTCCTGAATTTTTTGTATCATTACCTTTTGTTGAACCGTTGTTATTATTAGATTTACCATCTGATGTGTTTTCTTCATCTTTTGAACTATTATTACCTTCATTGTTACCTTTATTTTGATTACTTCCATTAGTGGCAACATTACCTTGCGTATTTGATCCATTGCTTCCTGTATTTGAACCCGTATTATTATTCCCTTCAGTATTGTTTCCCCCACCGTTATTTCCTTCATTAGGTGTGTTAGGATTCGTTCCTGGATTTTCGCCGTTTCCTGGAGGATTAGGTTGTTCTACTGGATTATCTGCACCTTCACGATTTACCTTTATTAATTTTCTAGGTGTAAATTTTTCTGTTTCTATCTTAGCTCCATCTTTTGTATAGACGCTAATATTATCAATTACAACACTTGTATTTTTTTCTCCAGTGTATTCTAATGTTACTTCAGCTTTTACCGTCCCTGAAAAATCATTGTTTCCTGAAAAGAAACTAAACCATGTAAGTCCTCTAGCTGAAGTTGGACCAGCTTTAGATGAATTGTTCCTATATGTAACTGACTTAACATTAACTCCCTCTCCGCACTGAATACCAAACTCTCCACCAGCATATGGAGTTTTATTATTTACTGAAACCTCAATCTTAAACTGATTTTGTGATTTAGTTAGATTCACACTTTCTGTACTTGCCCAATTTGTTTCAGCTGCATACACCTTTAAAGATATCCCCAGCATTAGCAGCATACTAACAAGGCTAGTAATTATTTTTTTCATGTATTCCCCTCCACCTATTTATAAATTCTCCTAAATTATAAATATTGAATGTAAAATCTACCATCTTCTAAGTAAACGTAAGATTGTATTTATGTAAATTTTATATAATTTTCCAATTGTTTTTTTAACATAAAAAAAGTAGGCTTAACGCCTACTTAAAAAACTTCTTCTTCATTTTTTCCATCTTCATTTGTGTCTACATATTCCTCTAATCCTTGCTTATTAAAGTCTTTAATATCAAAATTTTCCTCTGTTTTTTCTTCATCTTTAATAAGTTTAAAGAAAATTTCTCTGTTAGGAATATCCACCTTTTCACACCTAATTTTAACATCATCACCCAATCTATATATGTTTTTAGTTCTTTCTCCTATTAAACATAAGTGATTTTCATCATATATATAATAATCATCATCTAAATCGCTTATATGAACTAAGCCTTCTATTGTATTAGGTAATTGTATGAATATTCCAAAGCTTGTAACAGAGGATATTATTCCTTCGAACTCTTCCCCTATTCTATCTAACATATATTCTGCTTTCTTTAGATCATCTACTTCTCTTTCTGCTTCTTGTGCAACTCTTTCCATTTCTGATGATTGTTTAGCTGCATAATCCACAATATTAACAAGTTTAGTGCTTCTTCCCTCATCAACTTTTCCATGAAGATGTTCTTTTATTATTCTATGAATTTGAAGATCTGGATATCTTCTAATAGGTGATGTAAAGTGGCAATAATATTTAGCTGCTAATCCAAAGTGCCCTGTACATTCTGGAGAATATCTAGCCTGCATCATAGAACGTAATAACAATGTGCTTACTACAGTTTCTTCTTTTTTACCTTTTACTTCATCTAATACATCTTGTAATAATCTTGGATGAACTTCTTGTGTCCATCTTACTGGATATCCTAGGTTATATATAAACTCTTTGAATTTATCTAACTTCTCTGTATCTGGGTCTTCATGTATTCTATATACAAACGGAAGTTTAGTCCAGAACATATGCTCAGCTACTGTTTCATTACATACAAGCATAAATTCTTCTATAATTCTATTTGCTATTTCCCTGTCGTATGGTTTTATATCTATTGGTTTTCCTTGATCATTTAATATGATTTTAGACTCTTCAAATTCGAAATCAATTGCTCCTCTTTTTAACCTCTTATTATTAAGGATATGACAAAGCTCTTCCATAGCCTTAAAGTCCTCATATAAATATTCATATTTTTCTATTAAATCCTTATCTCCATCTTTAAGTATTTTAGTAACATCAGTGTAGGTCATTCTTTCAGATGTTTTAATTACTGACTCATATATTTCATGATCAATAACCTTACCGTCCTTGTTTATTATCATACTACAACTTAATGTTAATCTATCAACTTTAGGATTTAATGAGCATATTCCATTAGATAACTTTTTAGGAAGCATAGGGATAACTCTATCTATTAAATACACTGATGTCGCTCTCTTTAAGGCTTCTTTATCTAAAGGATTTTTTTCTCTAACATAATGGGTAACGTCTGCTATATGGACTCCTAATTTATAAGTTCCATCTTTTAATTTCTCAATGGATACAGCATCATCTAGATCTTTAGCATCTTCTCCATCAATAGTTACCATTTTTATATTTCTTAGGTCTCTTCTTCCTTTTAAATCTTTATCTGAGATTTCTTCTTCTATCCCTTCTACAAAGTTAAGAACCTTATCTGTAAATTCTTCCGGAAGTCCATATTTTTTAATAATCGTTAGTATATCTAGCCCTTTTTCACCTTTTTTACCTAAAACCTCTGTAACTACGCCTTCTGGATTTCTTCTTTGATCTGCCCATTTAACTATTTCAACTATAACTAGATCTCCAGTTTCGGCTCCATTTCTATCCTTTCTAGATATAAAAACATCATTTTGAATTCTCTTATCTTCTGGAACTACAAATCCAAAATTTTTAGAATCTTCATATACTCCTACAAAGCTTCTATTAGCTCTTTCTATTACTTCTCTTATTTCACCTTCACATTTTTTAGCTCCAACATCTTCTTTAAGAATCTTTGCTACTACTCTGTCTCCATTTAAGGCCCCGTTCATATTCGAACTTGGAATAAACACGTCTTGTCTGCCTTCTTCATCAGGTATTAAGAATCCAAAGCCTTTTTGATGAACCTGAAGTTTACCAGTTATTAAACCCATTCTTTCTGGAACGCCTAACTTATCATTTTTATTCCTAATAATTAAGCCTTCTCTTTCCATAGATTTAATACATTTTTTAAATGCTTTATACTCATCTCTTTGTATATCAAAAACTTGGCTTAATTCTTGTATATCCATTGGCCTGTAAGCCTGTTCTTTCATAAAATTTAATATTGTTTCTTTTATTCCCATTTATTGTCCTCCGTATACTTGGATTTGTTTATATTCTTCACATTATAAATTATTATAATTCAAGAAATATTTACTAGTTCATTATATCATAAAACTATGGAATAAAAGAATACATGCCATCTTAAGGTCTATTTAAATAAATTTAACAAAACTCCTCCATATTCTGCAATCAAAGGTGCAAATACCAAAGATACTATAGTCATTAATTTTATCAATATATTCATAGATGGTCCTGAGGTATCTTTAAATGGATCGCCCACTGTATCTCCAGTAACAGCAGCTTTATGTGCATCACTACCTTTACCACCAAGTTCTCCTGACTCTATATATTTTTTAGCATTATCCCAAGCACCACCTGCATTAGCCATTAATATTGCCATTAATACACCTGTGGAAACAGCTCCACATAATAGTCCAGCTAAAGCATCCTTACCTAACAATAACCCTGTAGCTATAGGTATGATTATTGCCAATATTCCTGGTATTATCATTTCCTTTAAAGCAGCTTCTGTAGATATTTCAACACAGGTAGAGTAATCCGGATCATCTTTTCCCTCCATTATCCCTGGTTTTTCTCTAAATTGTCTTCTGACTTCTTCAACCATCTTTACTGCTGCTTTTCCTACAGATTCCATCGTAAGCGCACCAAATAAAAATGGGATCATTCCACCTATTAAAAGCCCCACCAAGGTTAATGGATTTAATAAATCAATTTTTTCTATTTTTACACTTTGTGCATAAGAAGCAAATAGAGCTAATGCTGTAAGTGCTGCTGAACCTATTGCAAATCCCTTCCCTATTGCAGCTGTAGTGTTCCCTACTGAATCTAACTTATCTGTTATATCTCTAATTGATTTATCCATTCCTGCCATTTCCGCTATTCCACCTGCATTGTCAGCTATTGGCCCGTAGGCATCCACAGCAACTACAATCCCAGTTGTAGATAACATTCCTACTGCTGACAATGCTATTCCATACAATCCATTTAATGTTGTAGTATTTCCACCCATAGAAAAATATGCTACTAACACACCTATACATATTAAAATTATAGGTACCACAGTTGATTTCATACCTACAGCTAGACCAGCTATAATATTAGTAGCTGCTCCAGTTTTTGATTCATTAGCAATTTCTTTAACTGATCTGTAGTCTGAAGATGTGTAAATTTCAGTTATTTTACCTATCAATATTCCTACTAAAATCCCTGACAAAACAGCCACAAATCCTTTATAACTATCTAGATAATATTTACTAAAAAAAGCTGCTGCTACCATGGTTATAGCTGATGCAATATATGTTCCTCTATTTAAAATCTTTTGCGGATTATCGCCCTTACTGTATCTTATAGAAATAGAACCTATTATACAAGCTATTACCCCTATGCCACATAATGCAATAGGATATAGTGCCTCTTCATTACCTTTAGTTATATTAATTATTAGACCCAATGTTATAGCTGAAATAATAGCTCCTACATAAGATTCAAACAAATCTGCACCCATCCCAGCAACATCACCAACATTATCACCAACGTTATCTGCAATTACAGCTGGATTTCTAGGATCATCCTCTGGAATTCCAGCTTCAACCTTTCCCACTAGATCTGCTCCAACATCTGCAGCTTTTGTATATATGCCCCCTCCAACTCTAGCAAAAAGCGCTATAGAAGAAGCACCAAGTCCAAATCCGGTTACATACTCTCCATTAAATTCAAATATAATTAGCAATAAACTTAATCCAAGTATACCTAATCCTACTACTGATAAACCCATTACTGAACCTCCAGAAAATGCATAAGATAAAGCCTTACTTATCCCTTCTTTTGCACCCTCTGTAGTTCTGACATTAGCCTTTACCGCTACCTTCATCCCAATAAAACCTGCTAATATAGAGAATAATGCTCCTGTTAAAAAGCAAATAGCTGTGTTTATGTTTAGAAAAATAGAAATAGCTATAAATACTACTACAATAAATACAGCTAAGTATCTATACTCCTTTTTCAAAAAAGCCATAGCTCCATCCTGAATATAAGATGAAATTTCATTTAATTTTTTATCCTTTACCTCCTTTTTCCCAATCCAACTTGCAGTTAAGAATGAAAATATTAAGGCAATAATGCCTATTCCACTTGTAGCCCATAGTGGGTTCATAAAAATCCCTCCAAACATTTATTATTCTCTACATTATTATTATTTTATTTTCCAATATATACAGAAAAAGAGATGCTACTATTAAAATAGTTTAGCATCTCTACATTTAGAAAAATTGATTATTCTATTGATATAACATCATATCCTGCATCATCTATAGTTTCTCTTAAAATTTCATCTGATGTTTCTCCCTCTATTGTAGCTGTTTTAGCTTCTAAATCTACAACTGCTGAAGTTATTCCATCTAATTCACTTAACGCCTTTTCTACTCTTGCTTTACAATGTCCACAAGACATTCCTTCTATTATTATTTTTTTCATAATTTATTCCTCCTTAAATTATATATTTCTATTTCACAGGTTTAAATCCTTTAAGTCTTAAAGCATTTAATAATACTGATACTGAACTAAAACTCATAGCTAAGGCTGCTATCATTGGATTTAATAGTTTTCCACCTAAAGCATACCATATTCCCATAGCAACTGGAATTCCCAAAGTATTATAGGCAAATGCCCAAAATAAATTTTCTTTTATATTTTTTATGGTTTTCTTACTTAGTTGAATAGCAGTTGGTACATCCATAAGGTCACTTCTCATTAAGACTATATCTGCTGATTCTATGGCTACATCTGTTCCTGATCCAATTGCAATTCCTATATCAGCTTTAGCTAAAGCTGGCGCATCATTTATACCGTCTCCAACCATAGCAACTTTTAAGCCTTTATTTTGTAGCCTTTCAACTTCCTGTGCTTTATTTTCTGGTAAAACTTCAGCTATTACTGTATCTATACCAACTTGTTTCGCTATAGCTTCAGCTGTATTTTTATTGTCTCCAGTTAACATAGCAACCTTAATTCCCATTTTATGAAGAGTTTCTACTGCTTTTTTAGAACTTTCCTTTAATGTATCTGCAACAGCTATAATACCTATAAGCCTACCTTCTTCTGCTACATACATAGGAGTTTTTCCCTCTTTAGCTAATTTATCTGAAGCTTCACTAAAACTATCAAGGTGTATATTCTCTTCATTCATTAACTTTAAGTTTCCTAGTACAAATCTCTTTCCATCTATAGTTCCTTCAATACCTTTTCCTGAAATAGCTTTAAATTTATCTACCTTTTTAAATTCTAAGTTTTTTTCTTCAGCATCTTTTACTATAGCTTCTCCTAGAGGATGTTCTGATCCTTTTTCTGCACTTGCAGCATATATTAATAATTCATTTTCATCATATCCATTGGTTATTATATCTGTAACCTTAGGTTTTCCTTCAGTTATAGTACCTGTTTTATCGAATACTATAGTTTGAATTTTATGAGTAGTTTCTAGTGCTTCTCCACCCTTAATTAATACACCATTCTCTGCACCTTTACCTGTACCTACCATAATTGCTGTAGGTGTTGCAAGTCCCAATGCACAAGGGCAAGCAATTACTAAAACTGATATAAATATACTTAAAGAGAATATAGGTCCTTTTCCTACAAAATACCATACTCCCGCTGATAATATAGCTAAAGTTATAACTACAGGTACGAAGTATCCTGATATTATATCTGCAAGTTTTGCTATAGGCGCCTTAGTCCCTTGAGCATCTTCTACTAGTTTTATAATCTGAGCTAATGCTGTATCTTTTCCAACCTTAGTAGCTTTATATTTTATGGAACCATTTTTATTTATTGATGCTCCTATAACCTTTGAGCCAATAGTCTTTTCAACCGGAATACTCTCTCCAGTAAGCATAGATTCATCTATAGAAGTTAACCCTTCTACTACTTCTCCATCTACAGGAAGTTTTTCGCCTGGTTTGACTAATATTACATCTCCTACTATAACTTCATCTATAGGAATAACTATCTCTTTCCCATTCTTTATTATGGTTGCAGTTTTAGGAGCTAGCCCCATAAGCTTCTTTATAGCCTCTGAAGTTCTTCCTTTAGTTATACTTTCTAAATATTTTCCTAAAGTAATTAGGGTTAATATAGTAGCCGCAGATTCAAAGTATAAATCCATAGTATAATCATTGTTTCCTTGAGATATTTGATATATAGCAAATAATCCATACAGCACTGCTGCTAAGCTACCTATAGCAATTAAGGAATCCATATTAGGATGTCCTGAATATAATGATTTGAATCCTACCTTAAAGAACTTTTGTCCTGCTACTACTACAGGAATAACCAATATTAATTGAATAATAGCAAAATTCATGGGATTATGCATAGGCTCTATAATATTGGGAAGCATAAGTCCCATCATGTGTCCCATAGCTATAACCAATAAAGGTATTGTAAATACAGTTGAAACTATGAACCTTTTCCACAATGCTTTAGATTCTTTTAACTTAGAATCTTCTTTTTCTTCTATTTTTTGTTCCTTTTCTATTGCTTTATATCCTGCTTTTTCTATAGCTGCTACTATTTCAGCAGTTCTAACCTTTGAAATATCATACTCTATAGTAAGCTTTTCTGTAGCATAATTAACATTTCCACTATTTACTCCATCTAGTTTATTAACAGCTCTTTCTACAGCTTTAGCACAAGCACTACAAGTCATTCCTTGTATATCCAAAGTTTTATTTATAAGTTCAACTTTAACTTCTGACTCTAAGTCTATAGCTTTAAATCCTGCTTTTTCTACAGACTTAATAATGTTATCCTCTGATAAAACTCCTTCATCATAGGAAATTGTTAATTTCTCTGTTGCTAAATTAACAGATGCACTTGAAACTCCTTGAAGTTTTTTTGAAGTTCTTTCTACTGCATTTGAACAAGCAGCACAGGTCATTCCCTCTATTTTAAAAACTTTTTCTTTCATAATTCCCTCCTATTCACACACCCACCCCCAGGGGGAGGTCTATATATTAAAATTATCATATAATGAGCCAAATGTAAAGAGGGTATTATGAGAAATGATTTCAATATCCACTTCATAATACCCTCTTTTTTAAATATTAAATTTATTTATTATCTCATCTAAATCTGAAGAAATCGCCTTTAACTGTTCTGCTAATACTACTGCAATTTCTGTTGTAGCATTTTGTTCTTGCATAGAAGCCGACACTTCTTCCAATCCAGCTGCGGATTCCTCTGTTATTGCTGATACTGATTGAATAGAATCCATTACTCCATTTTTATCTTTATCCACTGAATTTATATTCGTATACAGGTTATTAATTTTCTCCAATGAGTTATCTGTACTATTTTCAATTAAGTTAAATACCTCAGTAGTATCATTAACTGCAGAGTTTACTGCCACTAATAATTCTCTACCTTTATCCATACTCTTTTGAGAATTGTTTACCTCAAGCTGAATTTCTTTAATAACAGCTGCTATTTCTTTAGTTTCATTGTTTACTTCTTCTGAGAGCTTCCTAACTTCATCTGCAACTACAGCAAAACCTCTTCCTTGCTCCCCAGCTCTCGCTGCTTCAATAGCTGCATTTAAAGCTAAAAGATTAGTTTGTTCTGCGATTTCACCTATTTTATTAACTATGCTACCTATGGATGTTGATTGATTCCAAAGCGCATATATATTTTGTCCTATATCTTCTAAAGCTAATTTATTCTCTTCAAATTTATTAACTAATATATCTAAACTATCTCTTCCTTTAGTATTAGCTTCCTTAGTATTCTTCGATATGTTTTTAAGTTCTTCAGCCCCACTAACTACATGTGATATCTTATCAGTAAAGTTGTTAAATATATCTACTATATCCTGATAATTTTTCGCTTGTTCAACTGATCCTTTTGCTAACTCTTCCATAGTTGCTGAAATAGCTTGTATACCATTTGAGGTATTTTCAGCTCCCTCTAAAGAAACTATTGAGTTAGTAGACAAACTTTCTGCATGTTCCTTTAAATTTTCTATTATTTCTCTAATTTCTTTTCTTAGGTTTATAACCGCTTCCGCCATAATACCCGTTTCATCTTTATAATTCTTAATAACTTCAAAACTTTCATCATAAGCTAAATCAAGCTTCGATGTTTTATTAACTAATTCAGTAACCTTTAATATTGGTTTTGAAATTCTCTTTCCTACAATCCAACCTATTGCTATTGCCGCAATAATGATTCCTCCTATTATTGTTATAAGTGTAACAACTTGCTTTGATATCATTTCAGAAATTATATTTGATTCTTCTGCTATAGTATTGTCTATTGTATCTATATAATTTCCTGTTCCTACAACCCATCCAAAAGGCTCATAATATTTACTATATGCTCTTTTTGCAGATGCTTCTGATTCCCCAGCTTTAGGGAAATAATATTCTGTATATCCACCATCAGCATTTTGTCCATTTTTAATTATTTCTTTAATGAAATACGTGCCATTTGCATCTTTAGATTCATATCTATTTGTTCCTTCTACAGATTGACCTAACATAGCTACATTAGTTCCATCAACATTATCTGCCCAAAAATAACCCTCTTTACCATATCTTATGGTTCTTAGTAGAGCTGCACCTTCTGATTTAGCCTCTTCTAAAGTTATTTCCCCTTTTTTATATTTACTATTTACTCCATCTAACATTGTTATAACTGTTTCAACTTGTTCTTTTATTGTTTGATTATATGTATTTAACATCTGTTCTTTTTTACTATTTAGAAATCCTTGCTTTATGGAATTTATTTGTAGTACTGATGTTAATCCTGTTATTATACCTGTACTTATTGCTATTAACATTGTAAGTAACACTATTTTTGTCCCTATTTTTTTCATCTTTATCCTCCCGTAAAATTCTACGTATAATTAACAAATAATAATTATTCTTATTTATTTATCGAATGTAAACTAAAAATACTTATACTTTTTTTAAATATTTTCCCTTCCATTATAATCCTTTATAAGTTTGTCTTTATCTTTGCGTAGTAGTTTTTTTATTTCATACTCCCTTTTCATAGCTTCTTGTTTACTTTCAAACTCCTCATAATATTTTAGCTTAACAGGTCTCCTCCCTTTAGTGTATTTAGCTCCTGTTCCACCATTATGTTTTTCTATTCTCTTATTTAAATCATTTGTCCATCCAGTATAATAACTTCCATCTGAACATTCTAATATATATGTATAATTCATTATTTCCCCCAGCCCAAATTCACTAAAATAGGTTAGTAATTTATCTTCATTACTAACCCCTATAAATCAAATGTTCATATCCTTAACTTGAGTAATATCGCAATAGATTTTATAATAATATGTCTTAACCTTTTTTCCTTCGTTATTTTCATAAAATCTATTATAAACTGTAACTTTTCCATTATTTAAATATTCACTAGATAGTACTATTTCTCCCTGAACTTCAGTTATTTCAGTATCATAAGATACTACTCCATCTTTGTTTACACAAAATATAAACCTCTTCTCTCCATTTAATTCGCTTCTCCCTAATACCACTCCTTCAAAAACCTCAAGATTATAAGTCTCTAATATATTATCTTCATATTTTGAACTTGAATCTACGCCTAAATATTTTAGATACGCTTTTCCACTAAAAACAGATATTGTTTGTTTACTTGTAACAATTCCTATAACAATAGTTATAATTACTAATAAACCTATTGCTACAAAACCAGCCCCTACTATTTTCTTAATACTTGGTGAGCTAGTTGCTATTATAGGTTTCTTGTCATACTTATACTTTTTATGATTTCTAAGTTTGTTTAATCTTCTTAATTTTTTCAGTTTTCTTCTCATACCTAGTCTTTAATCCCTTTCATTAAAGTAATAAAAGTACAATCTTTTGAGGTGACTTCTCCCCCTATTCTTGTGTAAACTCCTGCAAACTCATCTCCAGTAAAATATGTACCTATAACTATAAATTCTCCATCTTCATTCCCTTTTTGAAAAACTCTCTCCTGAAAAATTATATCCTCATCAGGAATTTTCTCCAAATCATGACTAAGCGTAATCTTTTTACCTTCTCTTCCTAAAAGGGGCTTAATCAAAAACTCATTTGACTTTAATTCATTAAAATCGAAAGTAGTAAAAGGTATATATTTTTTTATAAATCCGAGTTCCTCTACTGTGTAAAAATCTCTTTCTATAAGTGCATATATTATTGAGAAAAAGCTTTTTGATTGCATAATTATAGTGTTAATAGGATTTAAGAAAAAAACCTTGTCGTTAACTAAGTTTATGAGATTTTTTAAATTAGCATTATCTTCTTTAGTAAACCAGTCAAGTGGATAATACCTGAAAATTATATCTACCTCTGTTCCATAGAGATATACCTTCTCTCCCTCAATTACTAAGTCTTCTATATTTCCATAAATACAACTATAATCAGATGTTTCTTTAAAAATCCTATAAAGAGCATTTGTATTTACCCAATCTTCATAATAAGTTAAAGCTACAAAGGCAATGGTAGGATTATCTACATCGTAGCTTTCTACAAGCCTCTTTCCTTGACTTATTATCTTCCTCTTTAGGTCTTTATTAATTCTTTCAAAGCCCTCATCTATATCGCATTCTTTTAGGATAATCTCTTCCACATATACAGCTTCACATATTCCCGCTGGCGTCTCTCCGTTAATCTCTAGAACCTTCCAATTATCGTGTATGTCTAATATCCAGTCCATTCTTCCTATAAAAGAAAGTTCACTGGATAATTCTTTTTTCATTAATTGACCAAGCCCATTAATACTTAAAATATCCTCATATAAATTTATATTATCTAATAGATGATTTCTAGTTTTCTTAAATATCTTTAAAAGTTTTTCGAAAGCATACTTTAATTCATCAAATTTTTCTTCTTCTAAAATTGCAAGTGATGTTTTTATATAAGGTTTATCATGAGAGTATATTCCTGTAAACTCTCCATCTATAACTATCTTTATCTCTATATCTTCTATATATAAATCAGTATCTTTCTCTTTAAAAACTTCCTCTTTTACTCCTATAGGTGTAAACCAAGTATAGTCGTCTACAGTTAAGTAATCTGGATTCCATCTAACACACATACCTATAACTTCATCATTAGATAAAAAAACTCCATAATTCCCATAACCTTTAGTTGCTCTTCTAAAATTTCCATCATAATAATAACTCAATTCTCTTTTTTGGTTACAAAATTCTTGAAGAATAAAAGGTTTAATATGCATTTCATTTTTAATATATTCAATTGACTGTTCCCACTCTATTTCACTATGTAAGGAACCTATAAAAACATCTTCGCTATATCTTCCGTATATAGGTTTTATAACAAAATCATTTTTGTACTTTATTGCTTTTTCTATATTAAAGTTTGTTAATTCTTCTGTATATGGGAGGGTTTTAATTATTACTTCTCTCTCTTTTTCATTTAATCTAGTATCCTTATTATCAACTAACTTCCAAAGGTATGAGTAAAGATTTTTACACTGAGAAATTATTACTCTTGGATCATTTAATATTAAAATCTTATTATCATTAAATAAAGTTAGCAACTTGCGTATATCTTTTATCTCATATAAATATTCAGTTGGATAAAGCCTTAATATTATATCTATTTTGTTATCAAAACAAAAAGTCTCATCATTATCCACATATATATTTTCAGCTCCAGTTATAATAATTTTAATATCATCTCTATATAACTGTTCTTGAAATAATAGTGCTAAATGTGCCTCCTCATAATGTGCTGGATCTACTAAAAATGCAACATTTATATTTTTAGATCCATAATACTTATCTTTAATATCATAGAAATTCCCTATTATCTTGTTATAGAAGCCGTTATTTACGTTATTATGTTTTAACGTTTCTTCTGCTACCATACATTCTCTCTCAGCACATGGCTTATCATAATTTAATTCACTATAAAATATACGCTTATCCTTATTTTCAGCTCTTATAAATCCATCAAATCTACTCCAAAAAACAGGTATAGGTTCTCTTGTAAGAGATATTATTTCCTCCATGTAGTTAAACTTTGGAATATATTTTTTAAAATCACTAAACTCAGAATTGATTCCATTTTGAACCCTTAGTGCTATATTGTTTATATGTTTAGCAGTTTCTATGAACTCTTCATAGATTTTAGGCTTCATAAAATAAGGAATATCTGAGTATACATTTTTAAAGCTCTTAGAATGAATAAGTTTATAGTGAAAAAGAAGTTTGTCCCAATAATCTCTATACATAATAATATCCTTCCTATGCCTTTAAGAAGATGAGCTTTCTCTAATAAATGATGAATATCCTTTAGATTTTGAATTCTTATCTGTTGAATTATATTTAGTATCATCATTATTTGTTGATGCATTTTTCCATGTAAGCCATCCTGTGCTTCTATACCCTATAACATGGGTAGAAGAACCCCCACTGCTATTATTATTTTGTTCATCTATTTCTGAGTTTTTAGGAAAAATAAAAGGTGTGTCTCCAGTTCCGTGATATGCAGTGTCTTCTGTATCTTCTCCTATAGTCTCTTGAATCTTAGGATCATTACACCCAAGAAAAATACTAGGTGCTCCTACTGTTACAGTAGTTATCAATGTAAGTGATATAGCTTTTTTCTTCCACTTTTTCTCCATTAATTCTCCTCATTATATAAATTACTCTATTAAGTGTACTTCAAGTTTAAGTTCACTACTTTTAATATAATCTATATATTCCTTAATATCTATCTTTATTGGCGCTTTAGAAATCACTATGACTTTATCTATTCCAGCCCTGATAAAATCTTCAATGTAAGGCATTTCCTCCTCTGTGAGCCTGTACTGATTGTTAAAATACTCTCTAGGATTATATTCTCTATCACTAAATCTATCATAGTCTAAAAATATTCCATACTTACTATTTTCATTTTTTAATCCATAAGAATATTTAATCAGTTTATTAAGCATATCCTTACTTCCAACAATTCCATTTGAATGAAATATATGAGCAAATATGAGTATTGGATTAATCATGTATTCCTTATTTAAATTAAAAGCTAAATCTAAAGACCTTTCTCCATCAAAATCAAAAATAATAATCTCATCTTCTTTCTGATTTACTATTAAATCTTTAGAGAAATCATCTAATATATCATCAATGGTTTTCTTTTTTAAATCATCATCCAAAATTAAATCCTTAACTATATGTTTTGAAGACGCAAATGGAGTAGAAACTAAACTCCACTTAAACTTACCTAATCCACTTCTCCAATTTTCATAGACCTCATACATGTTAATATTAATCATAGGACTCCTCTATTTATATGTTACTGCAAATACATCTATCAAATTCACTATATGACTATAACCATCCTTATCTTCAATCATAAGATAATCTCCATCTCTTCTAACTGAAAAAGCTTCTAATTCTACATCAGGTTTTTCCAAATTATATGCTGCCGGTGTTAAGTAAATATAACAACTCATCATAATATATCCCCCATTTATTTGTTATTTGTTTCACTAAAATATAATACCATAACTGATAAAATATTGAAATATATAATCATTTATATATTTACAAATAATATGCTATACTATAGATTATAAAACAAATGATTACAAGGAGATTGATATCATGAAATCTATTAATATAAAAAACTTAAATGCAGCAAAAATTAATTTTGTACCTACTTCAAACAATAATAGTCATCACGTTACTTCTGGCGTTTATAAAGGCGAACGAAAAGATGGTAAAAAACATGGCTTTGGAACATTTATATTTTCTAATGGAAGTAAATACGAAGGTTTCTGGAAAGACGATTTAATGGATGGTGAAGGAACTTTAACTTGGGCTGATGGAGAAAAATACATAGGTTCTTGGAAAAAAGATCTAAAAGATGGATATGGAATCTATACTTGGCCTGATGGAGAAAGCTATATAGGTAGTTGGAAAGATGATGTTAAGTCTGGTCAAGGAATATATAACTGGGAAAATGGTGATAGTTATACAGGGGAATGGTTAAATGATGCTTGCCACGGATATGGGATTTTGTCATATGTTGAGGGAGATAAGTACTTGGGTACTTGGGTTAATGATATGAAACATGGCAAAGGTCTAAAAATAAGTGAAGCTGGTGAAGTTACTAATATAGAGTATAAAGACAATGTTGAAGTTCTGTAACCTAAGATACTTACAAAACCTATATTTTAAATTAAAATATATACATAAAGAACTTTTTATGGGGGATTTTTATGGCTTATTACGGTAATTTACAAAAAGTTAGAAATGGTGTAAGAACCTTTGGTATAACTCCACATATTCCAGGAGGTTTTATAACTCCTGATAACCTAATTAAAATAGGTAAGGTAGCTAAAAAATATAAGGGAGTTTTAAAATTAACTTCTGGTCAAAGAATTTTAATTACTAATCTTAAGGAAGAAGATCTTCCTTATATATGGGCTGAACTCGGGATGGAGCCTGCTGTAAAAAATATTTATTCCGTTAAAAATGTTGAGATATGTCCATCTGCTTTTTGCAAAAGGTCTAAAGCTAACATCATGGGTCTAGGTATGATAATTTCTAAAAAATATCATGGTTCAGCTATGCCTAACAGAACCAAAATAGGAATTGCAGGTTGTAGAAATGCTTGTGGTGGTGTATATTCTAAGGATTTTGGAATAATTGCAGATGTTACAGGATTTAGAGTTACTGTTGGTGGTTCTTCTGGATTTCACCCAAGGGTTGCTGATATTATAGGAATAGATTTACCTCAAGACGAAGCATATAATCTTTTTGAAAAAGCTATTACTTATTACCAACTTAATGCTAATTTTGGTGAAAAGGCTAGTGATTTTATTCTTAGAATAGGATTAGATAAATTTAAAGAAGGTACTACTAAACAAGATTCTAATGACTTCGATTATGATAAAAAATTTTCTCTAACATAAAATAAGGATGTTTAACTTATATTAGTTAAACATCCTTATCACTTTAGGTTTCTCTCATTAGAATAACCTTATCATCTGGTATTATTATATTAAGTTCTTCTGTATTCCCCTGAAGTTTCTCCCACAAATCCTTTGATATCTCCCAATGTAAAAATTTATTTTTTCTTCCGTCCCTTATAATTTCTAAATATACTGTAGTACTAAAAGGTGTTTCACTAAATTCTACAATTCTACTTCTGTATATATTGTTTTCAGAATTATTTTCTGCTATCTTTATATGATGAGCCCTTATCCCTATGTAGGATATGTTTTCTTTTGTTTTTTCTTTAGTGTATATTCTACATCCCCAATCTAATGCTTCTAGTTCATTATCTGATATTATTTTTACCTTAGAGAAATTTTTACACCCTGTTAACCTAGCTGAAATTAATGTTGGAGGTCTTTCAAATATTTCTTTTTTAGTTCCACTTGCTTCTTCTCTACCATTAGAGATAATCTTAATGTTATCACATATTCTATATACCTCATCCATGTTATGAGAAACAAATATCACGGTTCTTCCATACGAATTAATACCATCCATTAATTCTTTTTCAACCTGACTTTTTAGAAAATTATCTAAAGCTGAAAATGGTTCATCTAATAACAAAATCTCTGGATCAACAGCTAAAGCCCTAGCAATAGCTACTCTCTGTTGCTGACCTCCTGATAATTGTGAAGGATATCTATTCTCTAATCCATTAAGCTGGAACATATTGATTTTATCTTGAGCTATTTTTTCTCTCTCTTTTTCCGATAAATCTTTTAATCCAAATTGAATGTTTTTCAAAACTGTCATGTTAGGAAACAATGCATAATTTTGAAACAAATAGCCCACTTTCCTATTCTTTATAGGTACATTAATTCCTTTTTCTGAATCAAATAATGTTTTTCCATTTAATATTATTTTTCCTTTTGTAGGAGTTTCAATTCCAGCTATGCATTTTAAGGTCATGCTTTTCCCGCACCCTGATTGCCCCAATAAACCAAGTGTTTCATTACCTATATCTAACTTAACTTTTAAAGTAAAACCTTGAAGGACCTTTTCTATGTCAACTAATAACGCCATAATTCTTTCCTCTTTTCTTAGACAGGTATTTACCTTGATACTCAGACCAATAATTCATTAAAATTATTACTGTAAAAGATATTCCTACTATAAGTAATACCCACATCAAAGCTTTGTCCATTTCTCCACCTTCCGCTGCAAAAAATATAGCAACGGGTATAGTTTGAGTTTTCCCTGGTATATTACCTGCAATCATCAATGTTGCTCCAAATTCTCCTAACGCTCTAGTGAAGGATAGTATAGTCCCTGCTGCTATTCCTGGCCAAGCAAGTGGAACTGTTACTTTCCAAAATATAGTCCACTCAGAAGCCCCTAATGTTCTTGCAGCATTAGAAACATTTGAATCTATTTGCTCAAAAGCTCCTCTTGCTGTTCTATACATAAGCGGAAAGGTTACAACTACAGCTGCTAAAACAGTTGCAGACCATGAGAAAATAATCTGAGTATCTAATTTTTCAAGTATTGTTTTAAATGGTCCATTTTTCCCGAATATAAGTAATAGAAAAAATCCAACTACTGTAGGTGGTAATACTAATGGCAATGTTAGTATTGAATCAAATAAACCTTTAAGCCTCCCTTGATATTTATTCATAAGCTGTGCAATTAAAATTCCTATAAAAAATGTTATTATAGTAGAAACAAATGCTGTTTTTAAAGAAATCCATATAGGCGTTAAATCCATAGTCACTATTACACCACCTTAAATTATTAATTACTTCAAAGCGCTAAATCCATATTTTTCGAATATAGCTTTTCCAGAATCGCTAGATATAAAATCCACAAAAGCTTTTGCTGCATCAACATTTTTACTATCTTTCAAAACTGCTACCGGATAAATAGCCTTAGTATAACTTCCTTCTTCCGCTTCCTTAACTACCTTAACTTTAGCAGATACTTTAGCATCTGTAGCATATACCATTCCGACGTCAGCATTCCCTGTTTCTACCCAAGCAAGAACTTCTTTTACATCCTTAGCATAAACTGTTTTACCTTGGATTTTATCAAATATCCCAATCTTTTTTAAAGCTTCTTCTGAATATTGCCCTACTGGAACACTTTTTGTTTCGCCTAATGCAACCTTTTTAACACTGTCACTAGTTAAATCACTAAAATCCTTAATATTAGTATTATCTTTAGCCGTTATAAGTACAACCTTATTTTCTAATAAATCTTTTTTACTATCTTTGAGTATTAAGTCTTTTTCTGTTAGCGCAGTCATTTGTTTTTGAGCAGCTGACATAAATATATCTGCTGGCGCACCTTGTTCAATCTGTTGTTGTAATGAACCTGATGAACCAAAATTATATGTAATGGTTACATTAGATTTTTCTTTTTTATATAGTGTCTGTAATTCTGTCATGGCATCCTTTAAACTTGCTGCTGCGGATACTGTAATTGTTACTTCTGGTTCATTTGCCTGCTCTTTAGATGCTGAATCATCTTTTTTACTGCACCCTATTACTGAAAAAAGCATAGCTAGTACTAAAATTGTAGTAGTAATAATTTTTTTGTTTTTCATTTTATATCCCCCTTTAATTTATATATAAATAGCTTTAGCTAATTACAAACAAAAAAAGCACCTTGTTGTATATGAAAAATAACATAACACAACTCCGTGCTTATAATTAACTTATTAATGTTACGTGATGTTATCTTTTATCACGTTTTGTTAATTTAAATTATATTTAAACTAGAATAAAATGTCAAGAAAAAGAGTGATTATTAATTTATATAAATTAATAATCACTCTTTTTATACTAAATACACTATCCTTGCAATGATAATCTAGCATGTTGCGCTCTAAACACAATTGATATCAAATAATTAACCACAAAGTATATTAAAGCCACTGTTGTATATAATGTAAATACTTGTGTAGGTGTAGCATAAGCTCCCATTAAAATCATACTTTTACCTGTTATCTCCTCAACGCCTACAGCCCATAAAAATGATGTATCCTTTATTACCGTTACAAACTGAGAAAGTATTGCTGGTATCATATTTTTAAAAGCCTGTGGAAGTATTACATATCTTAAGGTCTGAAAGGTGTTAAATCCTTGAGACTGGGCAGCTTCCCACTGACCTTTTTTAACTGAACTTAATCCTCCTCTTACCACCTCACCTATTATAGCAGTAGTAAAGATTGTAAATGCTAGTATTCCTGCATTTACAGCTGGCATTCTAAATACAAACCTTATAAAAAATATCCATAAAAGAAGAGGGGTATTTCTAACCACTTCAATATATATTGAAGATAACTTTCCTAATATACCCTTACTTGAACTTCTTAAAACACCTAAAATAGTTCCAAAAACTATGCTTAAAAGTATTGATATTACAGATATATAGAGAGTTAATGAAAAACCTTGTAGTAAAAACTTAATATTAACAGGATTTAACACTTCTTTTATCATGCTGTCGCCTCCCTCTTATAACTTAGTTCCGGTTCATCCTCTACTACATGTTGAACATTATTATAATCAGCCGACTCAAGCTTTCTTGCTAAAGTCGCTAAAGGTAGACATATTGCTAAATATAACAATCCTGTTATTACATAAGCAGGTCCATAATACATTTTTTCATTAGCCCAAGAGTCAGATCTATACATTAAATCTCCTCCAGCTATCATAGTTAAAACTGAAGTATTTTTAACTAAGTTAACAGCCTGATTAGTTAATGGAGGTAACATAACCACTTTAGCTTGAGGTAATATTATATACCTCATAGCTTCCCAATAGTTAAATCCTTGAGAAAAAGCAGCCTCTAGCTGACCTTTATTTATAGATAATATACCAGCTCTAACAACCTCTGCAATATATGCTCCATGATATATTCCTACTGCCAATATTCCTATTGTTTTTACTGGCAACACTATATTAGCTATTAAAGGTAACGCATTAAATAAAAAGAATACTTGAATTACTAATGGTGTATTTTGAATAAATTCTACATACACTCTACTTATTACTTCTAAAATTTTAATCTTAGAAGCTGATAATATACCAAAAAATACTCCTAATACCAGAGCTAAAGCTAACCCTAAGAGAGATACTGTTAATGTTGTTAGGAAACCATCTCTAAATATTGTCCAATCTTTAAAAAGAGCTTCCCATTTAAACCACGCAAATGGTCCTGTCATTACTTAAGACCCCACTTAGTCTTCAACTTATCTAATTCTCCATTTGATTTTAATTCTTTAATTGTATCGTCAATAACTTTTGCAAGTGCAGTATTATCTTTCTTAGAGGCTATACCATAATCTTGTGGTGAAAATTTGTCTGGCAATATTTCTGTACTATCATTCACATATCCAGATAAGATAGATCCATCAACAGAGAAACAATCTACTCTACCAGAAGTTAATGCAGTATTTATTTCTGGGTAACTAGCGAATTCTGAGAATTCTACTTTTATTCCAAGTTTATCAGCTTCTGCTTGTAGAGCAGTTTTTGAAGTAGCACTTTGAGCAACCCCTATCTTTTTACCATCTAAGTCTTTAAAAGACTTAATTCCTGAATCCTTTTTAACAAGTAATCCAACAGCATCTACAAAGTATGGTTCAGAGAAGTTGTAACTTTGTTTTCTTTCTTCAGTAATTGTAAAAGTAGCCGCTATCATATCTGCTTCTCCACTATCAAGCAAAGGACCTCTTGTTTTAGCCGTAACAGCTTGAAGGTCAACCTTATTTTCATCTCCAAGAATTTTTTTAGCTACTGCTTTAGCTATATCAATTTCAAAACCTTCTATTTTTCCAGTTGAAGGATCCTTATATCCAAAGTTAGGAACATCAACCTTTACCCCAACTTTCAAAGTTCCCTTATCCTTTATAGCTTGTACCTCGTCTTTTGTGCCTCCATCTCCAGTTGTTTTTCCTCCAGTAGAACATCCCGCAAGTGCTACTGATAAAGCTAGCACAAGAATAGTTGATAATTTTTTCATTTTTTAATCCCCCTTTAAAATTATTATCTTAATATTTTGCTTAAAAACAATTTTGTTCTTTCATGTGTTGGATTTTTAAAGAAATGTTCAGGACTTCCTTCCTCAATTATTTCTCCACCATCCATAAATATAACTCTGTCTGCAACTTCACGTGCAAAACCCATTTCATGAGTAACTACAACCATGGTTATATTCTCATGAGATAACCCAACCATAACATCTAGAACTTCTTGAATCATTTCTGGATCAAGAGCAGATGTTGGTTCATCAAACAGTATTACCTTAGGATGCATATTTAATGCCCTTGCTATTGCTACCCTTTGTTGTTGTCCACCTGATAGTTGTGAAGGATAAGCATTCGCTTTATGTTTTAACCCAACCCTATCAAGATACTCAAGAGCTGTCTTCTCTGATTCTGCTTTAGGTACCTTTTGTATTTTAATAGGTGCTAAAGTTAAGTTTTCTAAAACCGTTTTATGCGGATATAAATTAAATCCTTGAAACACCATTGCTACAGATTGTCTAACTTTTGCAACAGGTGCTTTTTTTACTGTTAAGTCTACCCCATCGACTATAACATTTCCTGAAGAAGGTTCTTCTAAATAATTCATACATCTTATAAGAGTACTTTTTCCAGAACCACTTGGACCTATAACCACTAACTTTTCACCTGATTTAACTTCTAAATCTATATCTTTCAATACATGAAGTTTACCGAAGTGTTTGTTTACTTTCTTTAAACTAATCAAATATGACTCCCCCTTATTCATTACTGCCTCAATAAATATATATACATTATGATACATATTTAAAAAAGGAGCCTAAAACCTCACAGAGATAATTCGACTCCTTTGTCTCATATCTATTTTATATTTATTCATAGAATATCACAAATGGTAGTTTTGTTCAAGTTTTTTTAATAAATATATATTTTCTTGCAAGTTTTATTGCAAAATTTAATCTATAATGATATTTTTTCTACCGATTTATAAATTTAAATAAATATAAAAATGGTACTTAAATAAAGATCTACGTTATAATACTAACCATTTTTGCCATTATATGTTGTTAGTTTGCTTTAAAATTTAATTATATTTATTCATTTTTTACCATTAATTGCTTATTATTTGCATATAAATCCACTCTTGGTGTATATATATTAACAAAAAGAAGAAAGAGAGCTACAAACTAATAAATTACATAAAAATGGCTGTAGCACTAAGTAATTAGTGCCACAGCCACCTTTATTTATCTGATTTTTCATCCTTTAAATATTCCACAAATGCATTAACTACAGTTTTATCAAACTGAGTTCCTGAATTTTTAATTAATTCATCTATAGCAACTTCTTTTGTCATAGCTTGCTTTCTATAAGGTCTGCTGCTTGTCATTGCATCATAAGCATCAGCTACACAAACTATTTTTGCTAACATATCAATTTCCTCATCTTTCAATCCTCTAGGATATCCTTTTCCATCAACTCTTTCATGATGTTCATATACTATTCTTACACTTTCATCAAGAAAACTTAATTCTCTTAAAATATTTGCACCAATTTCAGGATGCTTTTTCATAACTTCATAATCTTCTTCTGAAAAGTGACCTGAGTAATTAAGTATTTTTTCTGGTATTCCTATTTTCCCAATATCGTGCAAAATACTACCAAACCTTAATTTATTTTTTTCATAATCACTTAGCTCTAATTGATCCGCTATTCCTAAAGAATACTTCATAACTCTTTCGCAATGTCCACCTGTATAAGAATCTTTTGCTTCAATAGAATTAGCTAAGGCTCTAACTGTTTCAAAATAACTATTCTCATTTTCCTTAAGCAAAGCAGTAAGTTCTTCATTCATGGCTGTTGTCTCTTCATATAATGCATTTATCTCTTCTTTTTGAGATAATATTTCAAAGTTCTGTTTCTCTAAGTTTTCTTTATCTTTATATTGTTCATCTAGTAGATTTTTAATCTCTATTGACATCTTTTCCAAATTATTTCCTAGTATCTGCATTTCATCTCCAGAGTTTATGTTTATCTTAATATTAAAATTACCTCTAGAAATTTCATTTACACTATCTATAATTTTTTCTATAGGATGTATGAGTTTCTTTCCTCTTACAAAACCAAATGCCGCCACCATAATTGTTCCTAATATAACTACCGCTATTACAATCATTTTACTATTAGTTAGACTTTTTTGGAGTTCCGCATCATTATAAACAATTTGAACAACATTTCTTTCATTTGCACCCTTTGCTCCAACTATTTCATAGGGTACATAATCATAATACGATTTTCTTCCATTAAAATCTGCTACAACCTCTATTACATTCATAGATTTAATTGATTCTTCAAAGTAGGCTAAATTCTTTTCTCCTACATAAATATTATTGTTATCACCATCTTTTTTATAAGATATTCCCTGATAATCAAATAAAAGTATTTTATCTACAAATTTATTATCCTTAACAACAGCTTCTTCAAAGTTATCAAGTCCCATACCATCCAATTTTTTATTTTGTTCCTCCATGGAAAAGCCAATCTCAAATATATATTTTCCATCCTCACTTGGTAAATAGCAATACTTCTTCATTTCAGACTTTTTTATTGATAAGCTTACTCTTGAAGAAACAAACTTTTTTTCCGCTCTAACCTTCTCTAAAAACAAAGTAAAATCTGACCATGGTTTAAACTTTAACCCTAAATCATTTCTGTCAGTACTTCTAATTACTGTATCATTAACATCTATTATATATAAATCTATATCTGATCTATTATCAAGATAATCTTCTAAATTAAAGTCAACATTTCCTCTGTCAACATAAGCCTCGTTTAACATTTGTAATATAGGTTTTCCTTGTTCTTCTAACTGACTTTCCAATATTGATTGCATTTTATCTGATGAACTCAGTATGTTCATCACTCTTTCTCTTACTAATCTCCTACTCTGCACAAAATTATCTTCTAAGGTATTTTTAATTAAAATATATTGAAAAACACCTAGAAATGTTGAAACCATTATAACTACCGAAACTAATAGAATAGTTAATTTATTTTTAAACTTACCCCGAGTTTTTAATAACCGCACCCTAATCTCCCCTTCGTAGAGAGGCCTTATAGATATATCAGCATCTCCTAAATGTACGATATAAATACAATACCATATTTAGGATTTATTTGACACATTACACATAATTTTTTATGAATTTTAACATTTAATTATTCTTTTTTTCTCTTATAAATAATTTAATTATATTTTTTATTCCTAAATTAACATTTTCATTTTCTATCTTATCTTAACACCGCAATTTTCTACTTCTTCAAATAAACTTTTATCTTTATTTAAAGTTACTTTTGAAAAAAACATCAATTCTATACATAATGATATTGTTTCTAAAATATGTTTAATTTTAATCATTTTAATTCCTCCAATGTTTTTATTATTTTAGTTTTATCAATTTAGTTCTCTTAATTTAATATATGAATGTATAAAAAAAAGGTCTCTCTTACCTTAATAAAGTAAAAAAGACTAATTAATTGCAATAAAAAAACCTTTAAGAATAATTTCTTAAAGGTTTGAATTTAACTATCTAGCTATAGTTACGTTTTCTGCTTGTGGTCCTTTTTGTCCTTCTGCAACGTCAAAAGAAACTTCTTGACCTTCTTCAAGTGTCTTATAACCATCTATTTTTATTTGAGAAAAATGTACAAATACATCTTTTCCATCTTCACCAGTTATAAAACCGAATCCTTTTTCTCTATTAAACCATTTAACTGTACCATTCATTTGATGAGTACCTCCAAAATTTTATTTTCTTAAAATATTTGTAAAAATTCAGCAATAAAATTTCTTCAATAGTATAGTACATTTAAATTAAGTACTTACCGAAAATATTGTTGTTCAATTATTTACTTACCATTTAAAGAATATATATTGATTATATCACTACTATTATCCTATTTCAAGTTATTTTTTAAAATTATTAATATAACTACTAATATTTTATCTAATATTTAACTGTTTTTCTATTCTTTTTTAAGATAACGTATATTTAACTTAATATTCCTTATAATTAATGTATAATTGTTTTGACAATTTTATTGAATGATTGCATGCTAAATTTTTATGTTGAAATAATAAAATGTGCATGTTATTAATATGCACATTTCTTCTATTAATTATACACTTTCTATAATTAATGTTGTTCCCATTCCCCCACCTATACATAAAGTAGCTAATCCTCTTTTAGCATCCCTTTTCTTCATAGCATGTAATAAAGTTACTACTATTCTCGCTCCAGATGCACCTATTGGATGTCCTAGTGCTATTGCTCCTCCATTTACATTTACTTTAGATTTATCGAAGTTTAGGTCTTTTGAAATAGCTATACTTTGAGATGCGTATGCTTCATTTGCTTCAATTAAATCTATATCTTCACTTCTTAGATTAGCTTTTTCTAAAGCTATCTTAGTTGCATAAAAAGCCCCGTATCCCATAATTGACGGATCTAGTCCAGCTGATCCATAAGAAACAATTTTAGCTAAAGGTTTTATATTTATTTCTTTTGCCTTATCAGCACTCATTAATACCAAAGCAGCTGCACCATCATTAATTCCAGAAGCGTTTCCTGCTGTAACTGTTCCATTTTCTTTAAATATAGGCTTTAATTTGTTCAATGCTTCTATAGTATTCCCGAATCTTGGGAATTCATCAGTATCAAAAACAATATCACCTTTTTTAGTTTTTATTGTTATAGGAACTATCTCCTCTTTAAATTCTCCAGATTTTATAGCCTTTTCTGCCTTTAATTGTGACTCAAGTGAAAATCTATCCTGTTCCTCTCTTGTTACATCCCATTGTTCGGCTACATTTTCAGCAGTTATACCCATATGATAATTATTAAAAGCATCAGTTAGACCATCTTTTAACATCTCATCTATCAACTCACCATTACCCATTCTATATCCCCATCTAGAATTATTTAATAAATATGGTGATTGAGACATGTTTTCCATTCCACCTACAACAACTACCTCAGCATCTCCGGCTTTAATTACTTGAGCCCCTAGACTTATTGATCTAAGTCCTGATCCACATACCTTATTTATAGTTAATGCTGGAACTTCTACAGGCAAACCTGCTCTTATAGCAGCTTGTCTTGCTGGATTTTGTCCTAATCCAGCTTGAAGTACGTTACCGAAAAAAACTTCATTAACTTCCTCTGGATTTATTCCAGCTCTTCTTACTGCCTCCTCTATAACTTTAGCCCCTAACTCAACTGCTGGAACATCCTTAAGACTTTTTCCATATGCTCCAATGGCTGTTCTTACTGCACTAACAATAACTACTTCTTTCATTTTAAACTCCTCCTCAATATTTAGTTATTTTTTTAACAATTACTAATAGACTTATTTGTCTATTTTTATTTTTAAAAATTAGATTATAAAATTTTACTTTTATAATCTTTATTAATTAATACAATTCTTTTAGATCTGTCTTCATTCTTTTTAGCACATCAATATCCTTACTTATTCTATAATACACTAAGTAACCTTCATATATTGAAAAAGCTTTATTTGCTAAATCATCCGCCCTAAATGCATCTAATCCTGAAAATATAAAGATATTCTTGAAATTATCTATAAGTTTTTTCATAGCCTCTAAATAATAGTCTGATATTTCAGGTTCAGAAAATGCTATTTCTAACCCAAGTACGGCAAATGGACATCCAAAATGTTTATCCACTTCTGCACCTCTAATCATCTCGTTAAGTAAAGAATCTATAAATTCCTTCCAATCTTTTTTTTTAGAAAGATTTTCTACCCATCCATTTATTTTCTCATCAAAATACTTTGATACCTCAATAGCTAATGCTTTTTTACTAGCAAAGTGAAAATAAAACGATCCCTTTGGCAATTTAGTTAATTCTAAGATATCATTAACGCCTGTTGCATTATAGCCTTTCACAATAAAGAGATTTGCAGCACACTCTATTATTCTATTTTTAGATTGTTCTCCTTTTGTAAGTTTTACCATAAGATCTCTCCTTTAATTAAATTTTAGACCACTTTGTCTATTTTGTCAATAACTTTGTTTTATTTTTAACGATGTTCTAAAAAAACTCCTATATGCATCTGTGTTAGTTTCTATGTATTCATCATCATTCTCTTCATCTAATTCAACAAAATATTTTTTAGTTTTCATGTCTATAGATATTGAGTCTAAAGGAAATCCCTTAGTTCTAATATTATGAGGATCTTTAGTTATTATAAATTCCCTTGAAGCTATATCTTCTCCATCATACTCATAAATTTTACTTCCATTTACCACTAAACATATAGCATTCATATATTTAGCAGCAACTTGTCCTCCTAAACTTTCTGCAAGATGGCTATAATATGTTATCATTTCTTCATCACTTAATTCTTCTCCATCTATTCTCCTAACATAAACTCCAGGTTGTTTATTTACTTCAAGTCCCTTAATATATAATCCTGTGTCACAGGAGAATACAGGCATATCAACATATTTAGAATAATTGATAGCTTTTATCCTTGCATTTTCTAATGGACTATTACCTACTTCTTCTACACTTCCTATGTCTAAATCTACATCCTTTAATCCAACAATCTCTATATCTAATCCTTTAAGAATTTCCTTCATATATTGAATCTTTGCTGGATTAGTTGTACCATATAATACTTTCACTTTTATTCTCCTCTCAATATTGTTATAAAAATCCTTCTAAGCCCTTTAAGACCTAGAAGGATTTTCTCATTTTTTAATCTCTACATCTCTCTCCAATAGTTTTAAACTTGTCCTTTAATTGTATAAAGGCCTCTACTACTCCTGGATCAAAATGTATACCACTATCATTTAAAATTATCTCCACCGATTCATCATGAGAAAAAGCTTCTTTATAAACTCGCTTACTTGTTAATGCATCATACACGTCCGCAACTGCCATAATTCTTGCAGAAATAGGGATGTCTTCACCAGCTAATCCCTCTGGATATCCTCTACCATTCCATTTTTCATGGTGGTAGTGAGCGATTTCCTTAGCTAACTTTAAGAAGGTTTCTGGTTTATTTAATATCCTTTCAGCTCTTACTATTGCTTCTTTTCCAATCATAGTATGAGTCTTCATAATCTCAAATTCTTCTTTTGTAAGAGGTCCCGCTTTTAACAAAATATCATCTGGAATACCAACCTTCCCTATATCATGTAATGGAGAAGATGCAACCATAAGATCTATAGTTTCTTTAGTTAAATAATTTTTATATTTTTCATCTTTACTAAGTAAATTAGCTAATTCGTTAACATAAAGCTTTGTTCTTAATATATGCTTACCAGTTTCGTTGTCCCTTGTTTCTGCCAAAGACGCCATTGCCATAATTGAAACCTCTTGTATTAAAGCAACCTCTTTAGTACGTCTATCTATTTCCATTTCAAGATACTTATTTTTATCTTTAAGAAAATTTTGTGATTGTCTTACAATTATATTATTTTTAATTCTAGCATTTAAAAGGATTGAGTTTATAGGTTTAACTACATAGTCTACCGCTCCTAGCTCAAAGCCTTTATGTAAATTCTCATCACTTTTTTCAGTTATTAAAATAACTGGTATATCTTTAACTTGATTTATAAACTTTAATTCTTCTAAAAGCTCATATCCATTTAAGCTCACCATAGTCAAATCCAATAAAATAAGATCTAGAGAATATAAATTACTTAATTTAAGTATACTTTCTAAATTATCTGCTTCATTAACATCATATAAATCCTTTGATAAGTAAACCTCTGATTCACTACCTTCTGATTCTTCTACTATTAATATTTTCGGCTTAGAACTCTCCATTATTCTCCTCCCCCAACCTAGTTGACTAAAAAGTTCATCATCTTATATTAAAATTTTATCATATTTACTTATTATAAACTATATCAAATAATTATTATTTTTTAATAGTTATATATTTTAAAAGTATATAATTTTCTTAAATATGTGGAGATTTTTTCATATAAAAATCCTCCAAACCTTATGGCTTGGAGGATTTTTAAAATCTTTTACTATTTTTACTTTTAATATAAGACATAGCTTATTATCTACTTCTTAACTAACTTCACTATAGTCTCGCAATGTGGCGTGTTAGGAAACATATCCATACATAAAGTCTTTTGAACTTTATATCCAGAAGCTATTAAATATTTTAAATCATCAACTAAAGTTTTAGGGTTACAACTTACATATATAATATCCTGAGCTTTAAAATCCACTACATATTTAAGTGCAACTGGATGTACTCCACTTCTTGGAGGATCTAATATTATTATATCTGGTTTATCTTTTAACTGTGTTATTACTTTAGCTACATCTCCAGCTATAAACTCACAGTTATCTAATCCATTTAGTTTAGCATTTTCATTAGCAGCAACTACAGCTTCCTCGATTAGCTCTATTCCTCTAACCTTTTTAGCTTTAGGAGCTGTTATCTGTCCTATAGTTCCTGTGCCACAATATAGGTCAAAAACTACTTTATCTTCTCCACTTCCCATAAAATCTCTCACAAGAGAATATAACTTCTCAGCACCTTTAGAGTTAGTTTGGAAAAATGAAAAAGGTGATATTTTAAACTTAAGCCCTAAAAGATTTTCTGTTATATGGTCTTCTCCATACAATAAATTAACTTTTTCAGGTATAACTGCATCAGAAAAGGAGTTATTTTCTGTATGAAGTACTGATTTTAATTTACCTTTATAATTTAATGATTTTATAAGTTCAACATACTCATCTAAAGAAAAATCTATTTGAGTTGTTGTAACTAAGTTAACCATTATTTCTTCAGTAGCAAAAGCTTTTCTTATTACAAGATGTCTTAGATATCCTTCTCTTTTCATTACTCTATAATAAGGAAGATCTTTGCCTCTAAAATATTCAACAGTTGCTTTTAAAATCTCTCTAAAATCCTCATCAACTATCTCACAAACATCTACATTTACAATTCCAAACGGTTTTCCTTTTATATGCATTCCAAGGGTTAGTTCTCCCCCTTTTTCCTCGTCGCCAAAAGTAAACTCCATTTTATTTCTGTATTTCCATTGATCTGGACTTCCTTCTATTCCTAAGAATTCTCCCATGTCTACTTCTGCATCAAGGAATAACTCTTTAACTTCTTCCTTTTTAAGCTCTAGTTGCTTTTCATAATTAAGATTTTGTGAAGAACATCCTCCACATATATTGAATACTGAACATCTAGCCTCAATTTCATAAGGAGCTTTCTCAACAACCTCTAGAGGTTTTATTTCTCCATACTCTTGTTTCTTTTTAGTAACTTTTCCCCTAATCACTTGCCCTGGAAAAGAATTTTTAGAATATATCTTTTTTCCTTCTAAGTATCCAATTCCTTTAGATGGGAATTCAGTTTTTTCTATCGTTAAGGTTATTTCACTACCTTTTTTCATCTATTAGATTTTCCTCCGTAAGTTTATTGAACATTAAATATTTTTTCTCCTAATGTTCTTCCTAAGCTATTTTTTGTAATTGTGTAATATAGTATATTTGAAGTAACATATGTGAAGAAATATATCCCTATCTCAACGACAATCTTATATCCTATTACCTTTAAAATTAAACTAACTATAAAAAATAATATAAATGCTAAAAATGCCACTATAGTTTGATCTGCTATAGATATTATTAATCTTCCAAAGAAACCTATTTCACCATTCTTTTTATTACTGTTTTCTTCTTTAGCAACTTCCTTAACAATTCCCTCGTTATTGTCCATATTTATACCTCCACTTCATAACATTCTTTTAATATACTATAAAAAGCTTTTTATGTAAATAAAGTTAACCTTAATGTAAATAAAAAACTACCTAAGTATAAAACTTAGGTAGTAAAAGGGGACTTTTTAAGGGAAAGAAATAACTTTACTTTATTGCATTTTTATATAATTCTGCTGCGTAATCCCAATCAACTACGCTCCACCAAGATCCAACATAATCTGGTCTTCTATTTTGATATTTTAAGTAATATGCATGTTCCCATACATCTAATGCTAATACAGGCTTAGCTCCATCACTTACTGGAGTGTCTTGATTAGCTGTTGATACTACTTCTAACTCATTGTTTTTATTTACAATTAACCAAGCCCATCCACTACCAAACCTTGTAGCAGCTGCCTTGCCAAATTCCTCTTTAAATTTATCAAAGCTTCCAAATTTATCATCAATAGCTTTTCCTAAATCTCCTGTTGGGTTACCACCTTTATTAGGACCCATAAGTTGCCAGAAAAGCGAATGATTATAGTGACCTCCACCATTATTTCTTACAGCAGTTCTTATGTCTTCTGGTACAGCATTTAAGTCTTTAACTAAATCCTCAACTGATTTTTCTTGAAGATCTGGATATTTTTCTAGTGCTGCATTTAAATTGTTTATATAAGTAGCATGATGTTTAGTATGGTGTATAGTCATTGTTGTTTCGTCTATATATGGCTCTAACGCGTTATATTCATATTTTAGTTTTGGTAATTCATGTTTCATAATTAAAATCCTCCGTGTTTCTTAATTTCTATGATTTTATTCTATCATAGTTGATATTAATAATCAATATTATTTAATAATTATATTATGTTATTTCTCTCGACATTATTTTTATTCCCGCTTTAGCGTTTTTATATCCTGCACAAATTTTTCAAACATCTTAAACGTCTTATCAAGAGCTTATTTTTATAGGGAATTACCTTAACTTCTCTCAAATAACACTTTTTAAAATTTATTTTTTAATAATTGACTACATTTTCTTAGAAGAAACTACTTTTCTATTTTTCTACTTTTCTATTTTTCTAATTTTCTACTTTTCTATTTAAGTACTTAACTTCTTATTAAACATAAGTTTTAAAAGGATTTTAATGAGCCCTGAGGAACGGGCTCTACAGATTAGAAGTTAAAAGGATTTTAATGGAGTCTGAGAAGCGACTCCTACAGATTATAGGTGCTTAACTTCTTATTAAACATAATTATCAATTAAAATGACTTTTATGAAACTGAGAAAAGACTCCTACAGATTAGAGTCTTATTAAACATAATAATTTAATAAAGCTGAGAACCGCTTCTACAGCAGTAAGGTTGCGGTAGAAGCGGTTCCTAGTTTCAGTCTTATATTTTATAAATAATGAATTTAATGAGGCTTTAGGAGCAGCCTCTACAGCAACAAGGTGCACAAATTAAATTCATGATAGCTTTTTGTATTTCTAGTTATTAAAATGCTGGAACTATTGATCCATCATATTTCTTTTCTATAAATGTCTTAACATCTGAAGAAGTTAATGCTTCTTTTAATATTTTAGTTTTTTCAGTTTCTTCATCACCTTTTCTTACAGCTAAAACATTAGCATATGGTGAATCTTTTGATTCTATTACTAGAGCATCTTTTACTGGATTTAAGCCTGCATCTAGTGCATAGTTTGTATTTATAACAGCGGCATCAACTTTCGCGTCATCTAGAGTTCTTGGAAGTTGAGCTGCATCTAATTCAGTTATTTTTATATTTTTAGGATTTTCTGTTATATCAGCTGGAGATATTAATTCAGCGTCTTTAACTTTAAATAATCCGTTATCTGCTAATAATTTAAGTGCTCTTGATCCATTTGAAGCATCATTAGGTATAGCTATGTTTGCTCCATCTTTTATATCAGCAAATTTTGTAACTTTTTTAGAGTATAGACCCATTGGTTCTATATGGATTTTCGCTACCCAAGTTAGGTCTAGTCCTTTTTCCTTATTTGTTTCTTCTAAATACGGTACGTGTTGGAAGAAGTTTGCATCTAATTCTTTTTCTGCTAAAGCAGTGTTTGGAGTAACGTAATCATTAAATTCTATAATCTCAAGTTTGTAACCTTTTGCTTCTACTAATGGTTTAATTTCATTAACTATTTCTTCGTGTGGTACTGGTGTAACACCTATTTTTATAGTTTTATCTTCTTTTTTTCCGCATGCAGTTAAGCTAAATGCTAATGCCCCTACTAATAATATTGATAATAATCCTTTTCTTTTCATATTAAGAACCCCCTAATTTTTTATTTTGTTTTCTTTTTATAAATATAATTCCCCAAAGACTGTAATCCTTGAACAAATACAATTAAAATTAATACAGTATAAAACATTACATCTCCTCGGAATCTGTTATATCCATATTGGATTGCTGCAGCTCCAAGTCCACCTCCACCAACAGCTCCTGCCATTGCTGAGTATCCTACTATACTTATTATTGTTAGTGTTATTCCTAAAATTATACTAGGCATGGCCTCTTTTAGCATAACTTTAAATATTATTTGTGAGTTTGTGGCTCCAAATGATTTTGCAGCTTCTATTACTCCTCTATCAACTTCTCTTAAGGAAGATTCTAGTACTCTAGCTACAAAAGGTGCAGCCGCTATAGTTAATGGAACAATTGCCCCCTTGATTCCTATACTAGTTCCTACTATTGATTTTGTAATAGGAACAACTACTACCATCAAAATTATAAATGGTATACTTCTTAAGACATTTACTATTATATCTAAAGTCTTATATATAATACTGTTAGGTTTTAACCCATCTGGTGCAGTAAGAATTAATACTACCGCTGGTATAAATCCTATGAGTACAGCAAAGAATGTTGAAACAAAAACCATTATTAGTGTTTCATTTATAGCTTTAAGTAATATATCATTCCACATCCTATAGCACCTCCCAGATTATATCTTTAGATTTTAGATAATTTATTGCTATATCTTTATATTCTTCTTTGATGTTTATAACAAGACTTCCTAAAACATCATCTCTAAACTTTTCAAGTTTGCCCCATACAATTGAGAAGTCTATATTTAATTCTCTTGCCATTGCAGTTATTATTGAATTCTCACTTAAATCTTTAGGGAAATATAATCTTATATTTACTCCTGTTTCTGGAAGTGTTTCTTCTTCCTCATCACCTAAAAACTTTTTAAGGCTCAAGCCTGGACGTAAGAATAATTCTTCTGCATTTCCTTCTGCTCTAATTACTCCACCTTCAATTAAAGCAACTTTTTCACATATTTCTTTAACAACTTCCATCTGATGTGTTACTACAACTATTGTTATTCCTAGTTCCTTATTTATCTTTAATAATAAAGATAATATATCTTTTGTCATTTTAGGATCTAGTGCTGAGGTTGCTTCATCACATAAAAGTATCTTTGGTTCCAAAACTAAAGCTCTAGCAATTGCTACTCTTTGCTTTTGACCACCGCTTAAACTTGCTGGCTTACTTTTTTCTTTTTCTATAAGTCCAACTAAATCTAATAATTTATATACTTTTTCCTTTATATCTTGCTTATTGTAGCCCCATACTTCTAAAGGTAATGCAACATTATCAAAGACTGTTTTTGTTTGTAACAAATTAAATCCTTGAAATATCATCCCCAAATCTTTTCTAAATTCTCTTAATCCTTTAGGAGATAGTTCAGCTACTTCTTGCCCCATAACTTCTAAACTACCTGAATCATAGGTTTCTAGTCCATTTATGCATCTTAGGAGAGTTGATTTTCCTGCTCCTGAATGTCCTATAATCCCATAAATCTCGCCTTCTTGAATTTTAAGGTGTATATCTTTTAATACTTCTGCTCCATGGAAACTTTTGCTTAAGCCTTTTATTTCTATCATTTATTTCCTCCAAATTGTTATACCTAGGTAAAGTTAAAAATATCGCCACGCCGACTTTTAAGCCATCGATTGCAATAAAAAAAGCGCTAGAGAATAAACTCCGCGCGATAATAACAGCCCTAGAAATCTATCCTCTCATCTATCAGCTAAAAAATAGCTGCAGGAATTAGCACCATGCATAAATTAAATGGAATTTATGTTGGTTGCTGGGTTTCATAGGGCCAGTCCCTCCACCTCTCACGATAAGAAACAAAAAAGTTTTATTTAGTTTATGTTTATAACTATAATATATAGTAAGGCTATATGCAATAGGTATTTTCTCTTTTTATGAATTATTTAATATTTTTATATAAATATTAATTTTCTATCACTATTTAAATGTTTACACTTGATAATATTATTGCTTATTTAATAAAATCAGCGCATTCTTATATAGAATACGCTGATTTTATTAAGCTATAACTTGAGAAACTATTATTCCTATTGCAATAAGTACTCCTGCTACAACAATAGCTACCGCTATGTTACCATTTTCTAATTCTTTATCAAAATCAGCCTTTATAACTTTATCAAATAGTATATAACCTATAAGCATTATTGCTATTCCAACTATTCCAAAAAGAAAGCTTAATCCAACGTTAATAAGTATATCCATGAAACCTTCCCCCTTATATATTATAGTTATAATTTTAATATACTATTTATACATATTCTACTATTTTTTATATTAATTATTTGTTATTTCTAAATACTTATTTTATCCTTTAACTTTTCGAAGGTAGCTTCTCCAACCCTATCTATATTTTTAAGTTCCTCTATGTCTTTAAATCCACCATTTTTCTCCCTATATTCAATTATCTTTCCTGCCATAACCTTACCTACTCCTGGAAGAGTGTCTAATTCAGCTTCAGTAGCAGAATTTAAGTTAATCTTCCCATCTGTTTTGGAAGTACTCTGTCCACCTGTTCCGGATACTGATACACTTTGAGCTTGAACGCTTTTATCATCTATATTCCCAACCACTATACATTCATGGTTTTGGAGTTCTTTTGCAAGGTTAATAGCTGAGGTATCTCCTTTTTCAGTAAGTCCACCAGCTTCTTCAATTAAGTTTTTTATTATAGCTCCTTTTTTCAATGTGTATACTTCTGGATTTTTAACTTCCCCTTTTATTTCTACAACTATGGATTCAGTCTGAGTTACCTTTTCTTGAGTTTTAACCTCTTTATCTTGTGTACTTTCCTCAACAAACATATTTTCAATCTCTTCATTAGTTAGGGGCTTTGGTCTATTTATATAATAATAAAACCCGCCTATAACTACTAATAGAGTTACAAGTATTCCTATTCCAATAATCTTTTCTTTTTTTCTAATTCTCATAAGACCTCCAACTTTTATACTAGATCTTTCATTTATTTATCTGATGTCTAGCCACTGTAACACTCCCATCTGGCCTAAAGGCGAAAGTGAGACATAACAGTGGCACGACCCTAGATAAGTTCAACTAACCTTCAGTGGGAGATTAAAACTCCCTCTGAAGCTAAGTTTCACTTTATGATTATTGACATAATTTAAACATAATATAGAAATATGTTTAATAATTTGTTATACTTATTTTTAAATGATATTAACCGACGGGGGATAAAATGAAAAGATTTGTTTATTTTATTGCATTAATGTTTTTTTTCACTATTTTTTTAGGAAATCCTGCAAAAGCCGCTCAAGTTCCTAATGTTGATTCTGAAGGTGCTGTTTTAATGGATGCTGCTACCGGAAAGCTATTGTACTCAAAAAACCCTAATGAATCTTTAGCTCCAGCATCAACTACAAAAGTAATGACTGCTTTAGTTGTTTTAGAAAATGCTGATTTAAATGCAAAAGTAACTATAGGTAAAAATCCTCCAGCAGTTGATGGAACTAGACTTGGTTTGATTGAGGGAGAAGTTTTCACTGTAAATGATTTACTTCATGCCATGCTTCTACTTTCAGGTAATGACTGTGCTGTAGCTTTAGCTGAATATGTAGGAGGATCAGTGGAAGGTTTTGCTGAAATGATGAATAAAAAAGCTAAAGAAATAGGAGCTAATAACTCCCATTTTACTAATCCATCTGGTCTTTATGATGAAAATCATAAAACTACTCCTTATGATTTAGCTTTAATTACTAGAGAAGCTGCTAAAACACCTCATTATTTAGAAATTTCTCAAGCGGCTGTTTATGAATTTCCTCCATCTAATATAAATGGTGAGAAAAAATGGGCGGATAACAAAAATAGTCTTATAAGAAAAAATAGTATGTATTATTATCCTTATGCTCTTACTGGTAAAACTGGCTATACCATAGACGCTAAACATTCTTATACTTCTGTAGCTGAAAAGGACGGTCAAAGATTAATAGCTACTTTTATGCGTTCTGATATTAAAAATTCCTTTTTTCTAAACGCAAAAGATTTATATGAATATGGATTTAATAATTTCAGCTTAGTAAAACTTTATTCTAAAGGTCAAGAAGTTTCAAGTTATGAAGTTGATAAGGATACTACAATCCCTTTATTAGCTACTCAAGATGTTTATTACGTTACTGATAAAGGACAAGAAAAAAATGTAAACTCTAAAGTTGAAAGCGAAACTAAAGATTTATCTAAAACTTCTTTTAAAAGAGGAGAGGTTATTTTAAATTCTGAAGTAAAAGTAAACAACGAAAATTACATAGCTCTTCCTTTAGCTTCTGGAGAAGATAGAGAAGTTAAACCAGTAACTACAACAGTAAAGGAAAGTATTTTAAACAAAAATTCACTTCCTGTAATTTTATCAGTAGGCAGTTTTTTAGGAATTCTTTTTCTTCTCAAATATAAAAATCATATTAAGAGAAAAAAACTTAAGGCAAAATATCCTAATATATTTAATAAGAAGATGAGAAAATAGAGCATTTGCAAAAAAGCAAATGCTCTATTTTTTAATTTTTTCTATAAGTTCTTTCATATCCTCAGGCATTTCTGCTCTTAAACTCAATTTCTCTCTTGTTCTAGGACTATAGAAGTCTAATCCGTATGCATGAAGAGCCTGCCTTGGTATTAATTCATCTTCCTCTTCCCCATATAGAAAATCTCCATAAATAGGGTTTCCTAAATAACTTAGGTGAACTCTTATCTGATGAGTCCTTCCTGTTTCTAAAAGACATTCTACTAGGTCAGCATTTTCATATCTTTCCAAAACCTTATAGTGAGTTATGCTTTCCTGTCCTCTAGGGTCTACCACTCTCTTTATTACATCATCACTTTCTCTATAAATAGGTTTATTTATGGTACCTTCTCTTTCTTTTAAGTTACCATGAACTAAAGCTAAGTATCTTTTTTGAAAATGCTCTTCTCTCATCTCTTTAGAGAGCTGCATGTGTGCAAATTGATTTTTAGCAATAATTATAAGTCCTGATGTATTCATATCTAGTCTGCTTACAAGTCTAACAATAGAATTTTGTCCCGTTTCTTTAAAGTAATACATAACTCCATTAGATAAGGTCCCATTAAAATGACTTTTAGTAGGATGCACCACCATATATGGCTTTTTATTGATTACTATAATATCCTCGTCTTCATATACAATATCTAAATCCATTTTTTCCGGTTCTATATTTTGGCTCTCTTCTTTATCTAATATAATTACTATATGTTCACCTTCTGATATCATATAGTTCATTTTTACTGCTTTTTTATTTACTAATATTCGTTTATCTAAAGCAGCCCCTCTTATTAGCCTTGTTGATAAACCTAAATCTTCTTTTAAATATTCTCTAATTTTTCGTTTATCATACTCAGCTGGTACTGTCTTTTGTATCTTACTCATTTTTGCTCCTTAATAAATCTATTCTTTATAGTCGCTTCCTATTAATATTACTGCATCATATCCTTGAGGATTATCATCTAAATCTTGAATGGTTCCAGTTCCTAAATCCTCTACTATAAGCTTTCCCATTTCCTTATTATTAGTTTTTATAATAGTTTTGCTTCTTTCTTGAGTATTACCTGTGTCTATAGCACTGTAACCTTTTGTTTTTAAATTTTCCGACATCCTTGATGCTAATCCTGTAATTCTAGTTCCATTTAAGATATTTATCCTTAAGTTTTTCTTCTTTATAGTGCCATTACTAGCCTCTGATCCACTTAGTAATCCAAGGGTTTCAATATTCATATTTCTATTGTATACCACATAGGAGGCTCCCCCTATAGTTTTAAGATCTCCTTGTAAAGTAGCTGTAGTTACATTGCTTTTATCTAAATCTTTAAGCCCTAAACCATAAGATATAATCTTACTTGGTGACATATTAGTTTTAACATAAGCAGGCAACACATCTAGTATTCCTTTTATGTTTGTAATTATAGCTGGTGATGTACATTTTTCTATAAGCTTATTTATGAACTTATGCTGATTTTCTATTCTATCTAGGTCCCCATTTGCAAAACCTGTTCCATCATTGTTTTTTCTCCATCTAAAGAATTCTTCTGCCTTTTTACCATCCAAAAGAACAGTTTCACCTTTATTGAATCTAATATGAAGATCTTGCGCATCGTCATCGTAATACATATTTCTTTCAATATACATTTCAACTCCGCCAACAGCATCTACCAGAGCTCTAAATCCTTCATAATCTATTTTTACAATATAGTTAATATCTGCTTCTATAAGTTTTTCTACCTCGCTTTGTATGAGTTTTTCTCCTCCTATAGCGTAAGCAGCATTTATCTTATTATTTTTTTTATTAACCTTTATTAACATATCTCTAGGAACTGAAATAAGACTTGCTGCATTATTTTTAGGTTCATAATGAAGCACCATAATAGTATCCGTTCTCTTTATGCTTTCATTATCCTTTTGATTAACATCTCCTATGTCTAATCCAAGTACAAGTATATTAACAGGCTCTTTTGCCTTTACTTCATTTGGAGCTACTGAAACCCCATCTGTACTAAATTTTCCAAAGAAATTATAAAAGTAAATAACAGTAAAAACAATTGCTGCTATTATTGCAGTCAATACACCACTCATAATCATCAATCGTCTTTTTCTTTGTTTTTCGTAGTAGGCTTTTTTCTTTTTGTTTCTATATTCTTCACCGTTATCCATACTATTCTAAGCCTCCCTTACCATTGATGATAAGATAATTCCTAGCCTCTATAGTATTAGGATGAATAAGTCCACCTTGTTTTAAAATATAATTTATGGTATTATTTAATCCCACTATCACACCTTTATCCAAGTCTTCAAAAGTTAATTTTCTTAACTCTTCAACGCCAGGATAAACCCTGTTAGGCTCTATATAATCAGCTATATATATTATCTTTTCTAATAGCGTCATATTTCCTTTACCTGTTGTATGATAAGCTGCTGCACTTAATACTTCTTCATCTTCAATGCCCATTATATTTTTACCTATAATCGCTGCAACTTTTCCATGTAAAAGCTGAGGTGTTTTTTCTTCTATATCATCTATTTGTTCAAAATTCTCCTCTAGCATCTTCTTCATAGAATTAATGTGCATATTTTTAGCACTATCATGAATTAAAGCTGCAAGTTCTGCTTTTTCTTCTTCAACACCATTTATTTTTGCTAATGCTTTAGCTGTCTTAACTACACCTAGTGTGTGTTCGTATCTACTCTCTTTTAAATTCTCTTTAAGATATTCTAGTATCTCTTCATTACTCCACATAATTATCTCTCCTTATATAATCCCATATATCCAATATACTCCCTTACCTCTTCTGTTAACACTTCATCAGGTATAGGCAACCCATTTTCTATTTCTTCCCTTATTTGAGAAGACGATATATTTAATTCTAATAAGTCCAAATATATAATATCATGATTGTATTTTTCTTCAACTTTCTTTTTCTCTTCTAATAATTTCTCTTTAGGAAAACCAGGTCTACCAAACACCACTAAGGCAGCATTATCCAATATTCCCTGTACATTTCTCCAGTTATTTAACTGAAGTAAGCTATCTGCACCAGCTATGAAATAAAACTTACAATCTTTATTTACTTCATTTAAATGTTTTAATGTAAGATAAGTATAGCTTAATCCACCCTTGCTTATTTCGTAATCACTTACATCAAAATAAGGGTAACCTTTTGTAATAAGCTTAACCATTTTATATCTTATATTTTCATCTGTAATTTGTTTATGAGTTTTGTGAGGAGGACTTCCGGCAGGCATAAATATAATTTTGTCTAGTTTTAATCTTTTGTAGGCTTGTTCTGCGATATATATATGGCCATTATGAGGAGGATCAAAAGTCCCCCCCAATATACCAATTTTCTTCATTATTTTGTCTTTAACTCTATCTTAGGTTTTTTAGTACTTTGTTTGTAAAGTACCAATTTACTGCCTATAGCCTGAACGCCTTCACATCCTACTTTTTCACATATTATGTCAGAGGCTTCCCTTGTCTCTAATCCTGAGTTTTCAAGTACTTTTATCTTTATTAATTCTCTTGCTTCTAAGGCATCTTCAACCTGTTTTATAAAGGTTTCTTCTATACCATTTTTACCTATTTGGAATATAGGATCTATATTATTTGCAAGAGATCTTAAATAAGCTCTTTGCTTACTAGTTATCATAAAATCATCCCTTCTTATTACATTAAGTATTCAAATTCAAAGTCATTAAGTCTAACGAAGTCTCCATCCTCTATTCCCATTTCTCTAAGTTCATCTAAAATTCCTTTATTTTTCAAAACTTTGTGGAAATATCTTAACGAGTCTGCATCATTAACATTAACAGCAGTTAATAGTCTATCTACGAAGCTACCTTCTATTACATAGACATTTACCTTGTTACCATCTTCGTTTTCTTCGCCTTCTTCAACTCTAATCTCATAAGTAAATCTTCTTTCTTCTTGTACATACATGTCTTCTTTAGAGATTTCAAGTTCCATAACTGGAATATTTTGAAGCATTCTCGCAGCTTCTTTTATAACCTCTTCTACTCCAGTATTAGTAGCAGCTGACATTTTAAATACTTTATCATATCCCATTTCATTTAGCTTTTGTTTAAACTGTGTATATACTTCTTCATCGTATAACATATCTGCTTTGTTTGCCACAACGATTTGAGGTCTATCCCAAAGTTTTATAGAATATTTTTTAAGTTCTTCATTTATCTTTAGGAAGTCTTCCATAGGATCTCTTCCTTCAACTCCTGATATGTCTACTACATGTATAAGTAGTCTTGTTCTTTCTATGTGTCTTAAGAATTTTATTCCTAGGCCTACACCTTCTGAAGCTCCTTCAATTATCCCTGGTATATCTGCCATAACAAATGGTTCTATTCCCGGTACACTAACTACACCTAAATTAGGTTTTAAAGTTGTGAAATGATAGTTAGCTATCTTTGGTCTAGCTTTAGAAACTATTGAAAGCAATGTTGATTTTCCTACATTAGGGAATCCTAATAAACCTACATCTGCTAAAAGTTTAAGTTCTAATAATACCCATCTTTCTTCACCTGGCATTCCAGGTTCTGCAAAGTTAGGCGCTTGTCTTGTAGGTGTTGCAAATTTAGCATTACCTTTTCCACCTTTTCCGCCCCTACAGATTTTATAAGAATCTCCAGGATGAGAAAGGTCTACCATAATTTTATTAGTTTCTACGTCTCTAATAATAGTTCCCATTGGAACCTTAATTATTAAATCCTCTCCATCTTTTCCATAACATTTAGAACCCGAACCATTAACGCCTCTTTCAGCTATAAACTTTCTACTATATTTAAAGTCTAAAAGAGTAGTCATATTGGTATCTACTACAAATGTTATGTCTCCGCCGTCTCCACCGTCTCCTCCATCTGGTCCACCTAGAGGAACATACTTTTCTCTTCTAAAAGATATAGAACCATTTCCACCGTCACCAGATTTTAGAAAAACTTTGGCTGTATCTATAAACATATAATCACCTTACCTTATTTTCTATATATATTATTAACAGGTATTTTTTTATTAATCTCTTAAATATTACAACATGGAAATTTATTTTGCAAATACATAAGAGTTACAATTAACTTATTTTTTTCTTAAGCTACTTTTGTAATAAATTTAAAAAAGCACCCTAACTTAGGGTGCTTTGCTACTGAGTAAATTATTCAGCTATCTCTTCAACCTGTACTGGGTAAACAGAAACTTTTTTCTTATCTTTACCCACTCTTTCGAATTTAACAAGTCCATCAGCTTTTGCAAAAAGAGTATCATCTTTACCTCTTCCAACATTTGTACCTGGATGGATTTTAGTTCCTCTTTGTCTAACTATGATGTTTCCAGCTAAAACAAATTGACCATCTGCTGATTTAACTCCTAATCTTTTAGATTCAGAATCTCTACCGTTCTTAGAGCTACCTACTCCTTTTTTATGAGCAAACAATTGAAGGTTCATTATTAACATGGTGTTACACCTCCTCTTTTAAAAGAAATATATATTTATCACGTTTATTTTTTCCAAAACTTTGTTCTAAGGATATCATTATACTTTCTAAGCTAAGTTCAAAGGTCTTCAAAAGCACTTGTGCCTTTAATAATTCCTCTTTCTCTATGTCGCTTAAATCTAAGCTTATGTATCCATCATAGATTTCATAACTACAATTTATTTTTAGTACACTCTCTAAGCCTATAAGTAAACTTTGAGAAAGTACAGATACAGAATTACATACCATATCATAAGCTTCACCTATTATAACAGCTTCAGCATCTCTAACAGCATGACCTTTTATATCAACTGCAATTATATTATCATCTTGAAATTTAATTACTACTTTAATCATAATTAAGCTTCGATCTTTTCAACTTGGATCTTAGTGTAAGGTTGTCTGTGTCCAGCTTTTCTTCTGTAGTCTTTTTTTGGTTTATACTTGAAAACTACAACTTTCTTTGCTTTTCCTTGAGCTAATACTTTAGCTACAACCTTTGCACCTTCAACCACTGGTTTACCAACTTTAACTTCACCGTTGTTAGATACAACTAAGATTTCGTTAAATTCAACTGTTGAGTCAACTTCAGCATTCAATTTTTCAACGAATAGAACGTCTCCTTCTTGAACTCTGTATTGTTTTCCCCCTGTAGTTAATACTGCGTACATTAAAAACACCTCCTCATTACGGTCTCGCCATTTTAGGTACAAAGATTTAACTTTGTTTTAATTAAAAACCTGTTATGTGCGGTTACTATGAAATTCTATCATATAGCTTATACTTTGTAAAGAAAAGTTTTCATAATATTGGACATTTAATCTTATATTATAGGGTAATTAAATATTTTTCTACATTCTCTATCTGATTTTTAAATAAAAGAGGCTCAACTTTGAAATATTCAACTTCATCTACATAGTTTATGTAGATGTTGCAATCTAATGCTTCAATTTTAGTTAAAAACTTAAATAAATCTTCTTTTATTAAAGATTCATATTGAGAGTTTATTTGTATATAAAAATCACTAATAGAGTTCTCTCCATTAAACTTTATTATATCATTTCTTATTAATATACTTACATAAGAAAGTGCCAGTCTTTCTCCCATACCATTGCAGGTTAAACACTTCTCTTCAATCATGTCGAATATACTTCTGCCACTTCTTTTCCTAGATATTTGGACTAAATTAAGCTCCGTAAAGGGAAATACTTGAGTTCTATTTTTATCACTCTCAAGTTCACTTCTTAAAATATCTAAAATTTCTTTTTTAGACTCTTCGCTTGTTATATCTATAAAATCTATAAGGATTATACCCGCTAGATTTCTTACTCTTATCTGTCTTGCAATTTCTTTTGCTGCTTCCTTATTGGTTTCTTCTCCAGTTTTTTCACGATTTTTGCCCTTAGTGTTTTTTCCAGAGTTTACATCTATAACATGCATAGCTTCTGTCTTATCTATAACTATATATCCACCGCAATTAAGGCTCACTTTATTATGTCTTAAGGAAAGTATTTCCCTCTCTATTCCATAGAAATCAAATAAAGTTCTTTTTTGATCATATAGTTCAACCTGAATATCTTGTTTTTCCTCTAGATACTTCAAAACAACTTTATAATCATCTTCTTTATTTACATATATCTTCTTAGTTTTTTTATCCATCTTATCTCTTAAGATTTTATGTAATAATGGATTATCACCATATAGTTTTTGAGGATTTTTATGATACTTTGCTTTTTGTTTTATTGTTTTATACTCTTCGTATAGTTCATCTAATTCATTTATTATACTCTCTATTTCACAATAAGCTCCACTTGTTCTTATTGTAATTGCTGCATCTTCAAAAGATTTTATATTTTTAAGCAATTCAGCTTTTCTATTTTCATTTTCTATTCTTTTAGAAATATTTATCCCTTTTCCTTTAGAGTTTATAACTGAATATTTCCCAGGCAATGAAAAGTCCATAATAACCTTTGGCCCTTTATCTCCAATAGCTTCCTTTATTACTTCTACTACTATTTCATCCCCTTGCTTAAGTCTCACTTCTCTACTTAAGCTCATAAAAGCATTTTTCTCATACCCTATATCTACAAAGGCACATTTAATAGCCGGAACTATACTCTTAACTATCCCTTTGTAAATTTCTCCTGGTAATGGTTCTTTAGTTTCTTCTTCTACAAAACACTCAGTTAATTCACTGTTTTCTTTAATAGCTATTCTTAATATGTCTTCGCTTCTTTCTATAAATATTGCCCTCATTTTTTTACACCTTCTATACTATTTTATCTGATATCTAGTCACTGTAATAGCCCCACACTATTTAAGTGGAGCTAACAGTGACACGATCCTAGATTAGTTCAACTACGATTCAGCTAGGATTAAACGCCACCTGAATCAAGTTTCACTTTATATAAAGGTAGCAACTTACCATCAATTTCAGCGTACATCTCTTCTCTATTAATATCTACAAAAGCTTCATTATTAACATTTGGAGTATTTTCTTTTATATAGTTAACAAAGGACTCTGTATTAAGATGTTCTCTACTACCACAACTTATCCTTGTATTTAATACTAAATAATTATCTTTAACCCAATATTTTATATCTTTTATAAAAGGTCTTATATTAACACTTTTTTCTTCACCTTTTTTATTCTTTTTAGTTATAATCCATTCATCTTTTCCTAAAAGTTCTTTAAACTCTTCCTCTGCTGATTTTATATCAGTGTACTTGATCTTTATAGTATAAACTGCTTGATCAACCATAGCCATAGATTGTGGAACCTTTTTAGTGTTTGGTATAACTTCTATTCCTTTAGCTTCTAAAAATCTTACTCCAACTAAAGTATTTTGATTTAATCTTTCTATAATTTCTTTTTCATCCATCGGATTTTTTAAAACTAAATCCATATATTCACCAACAGAACTTATTCCAACAGATAGCGGCTGAGCTATAGATAAAGCCATATGAGGATGGAAACCCTTAGAGTATTCAACATCTAATTCACTTCTTAAAATTACTCTTTGAATAGATCTCATTAAATCTAAATGAGATATGAACTTTATATTTCCTTCTTTTGTGAACTTAATTAGATATCGCACCTGCAAAACACTTCCCTTCCTTAAAGTTTACATTTATTCCACAACCAGTACATCCAAGTCTACAGTTTTGAGTTAAACTTGCTGTTTTAGCTCTTTCATTTTCTTTTTCAATATACTCTCTATTTACTCCAATGTCTATGAAGTCCCAAGGAAGAATTTCATCATAACTTCTTTCTCTATATACATAGAAGTCTCCATCAACTCCACATTCTTCGAATGCTTCCATCCATGTATCAAAATTGAAATACTCTGACCATCCATCAAACTTAGCACCTTTTTCATAAGCCTTTATAAGAACATCACACATTCTTCTATCACCTCTTGCAAAAACCCCTTCCATGTAAGAAGTTTTTTGATGATGATAGTTGTAAACTATGCTTTTAGCTTTTATAGAATCTCTTACTGCACTAATCTTTTCACTAACATTCTCCATTCTATCCATAGGAGCCCATTGGAAAGGAGTAAATGGTTTAGGTACAAATATAGATGTACTTACTGTAACCCTAAGACCTTTATTTCTTATATGTCTTGGTACCATGAAATACTGTGCAGATATCTTTTCCGCTAAGTCTCCTATACCTTTAACATCTTCAATTTCTTCATAAGGTAAGCCTATCATGAAGTAAAGTTTTATAGTACTCCAACCAGCCTCAAAAGCAGATCTTGAAGCCTCTAATATTCTATCTTCAGTAAGCCCTTTATTTATAACATCTCTCATTCTTTGAGAACCAGCTTCAGGAGCAAAGGTTAAACCTGTCTTTCTTACTTTTTGAATTTCTTTAATTAAATCCACAGAAAAAGCATCTACTCTAATTGATGGTAATGCTAAACTAACATTGTTATCTAAATGCTCACTCATTAAATCTTCCACTAATGCTTGAATATCTGAATAATCACATGTACTTAAAGAAGATAGGGATATTTCTCTATATCCCGTTGCCTTAAGCATTTCTCTGGCTTGTTTTAAAAGAGTCTCTCTACTTTTTTCTCTAATAGGTCTATAAATCATACCTGCTTGACAGAATCTACAACCATTAGTACATCCTCTAAATAATTCTAAGACTATTCTATCATGAACTATTTCAGTGTAAGGAACTATTATATTAGTAGGAAATTCAACTTTATCAAAGTCAGGAACTATTCTCTTTTGAATCTTCTTTGGAACATCATCATATTTAGGTTTAAATTCTTTAATAGTACCATCTTCCTTATAGCTAACCTCATATAAAGATGGTACATATATACCTCTTATTTTAGATATTTCTCTTAAGAACTCTTTTTTCTTTCCTTTACCTTTATACTTTTTGTAAACTTCAATAACATCATTCATCATCTCTTCGCCTTCGCCAAGTTCAATGAAATCTACTATATCCCATAAAGGCTCTGGATTATACCCACAGGAACCCCCTGCCATAACGATAGGTTCATCCTCTCCTCTTTCAGAAGCTCTTATTGTTATACCTCCAAGGTTTAGCATATTTAATATATTTGTATAACTCATTTCATATTGAAGTGTAAAACCAACTATATCAAAATCCTTAAGAGGATCTTTAGTCTCTAACGTATATAAAGGAATATCATTTTCTCTCATAAGCCCTTCCATATCTGGCCATGGTGCAAATGCTCTTTCACAATATGTATCTTTTCTTTCATTAATTGTGTGGTAGAGAATTCTTGAACCTAAATGGGACATTCCTACTTCATAAACATCTGGAAAACAAAATGCAAATCTTATGTCAACTTCATTTTTATCTTTAACTACTTGATTTAGCTCACCACCTATATATCTAGCTGGTTTTTCAACTCTAAATAAAATATCATCAGTAATTCTATTCATCAATTTACCTCCTGAATTCATCTAAAAATTGGGAATGTGTAATTATTAAATCCACATCCCCAATATACTATTCTTCATTACTTTGTTATTCTACCACAATTTATATTTTTGCACTACCTAAGTATGTTCCTTTATTTCCAAATATTCTTCTAATGTTATATTTCCATAAAGCTTCAAAGCTTCCATAAGCTCATCTTCATATAATATTTCAAGGAGCTTCATACTCTCATCTAAAACATAAAAACTGTGAAACTTATTTTTATCTATCATTCTAAGCAGGTTAATTAGTCCTAGTTTATAACAAACAGATATACTTCTATTTTCTATATACTTTTGCTTATTAAACTTACTTTTCTTTTTAATCACATCTCCCATTAAAATATACATTATCCTTCCATTTTCCTTATATGCTGAGTAAATCACAAGAAAGCTAATCATTAAAAATGTTAAATTGACTTTATGTAATAGGAGCAGACTATAGAGAAAAAGTATTCCAAATCCAGTTCCTATAACAAAACTGCTATAAACTATCAGTTTAGTTGCAGCTCTATATGTTAGTTTCCTTGATAAAATAATATTAAAAATTCTACCGCCATCTAAAGGGAACACCGGTAAAAGATTCAATAAGCACAAAGTTATATTAATCGTAAATAAGTCTTTATACATATTTACTCCCTGCTTATTAAATAATATCAAAAATATAAGCGATAGAATCAAGTTAAATATAGGACCTGCAAAATAAACCCCTAGTTGTTTTTCATCTGAAAACTCCTCTAATTTTTCTATCTCTATAAAAAAACCTAATGGATGTATAAGTAAATACTTAATGTCCATACCAAAAATCAGAGCAACTAAACCATGAGATAATTCATGAAAAAAAATACATAAAAAAGCTACTAAAAGTTCATATTGCAGGCTAATACAAAAAAGAATAAGTACTTCGGATATAAACATTAAACCCTTTCTGCTCATTCTTCCCCCTAAATAAATTACTAATCCATGTTCATGTAATCTTCAATATTTCGTCCTTCTCCCATATACTTTAATTGAAATAAAAACGAAGAACTTACCTTGCCAATCATTTCTCCCTTGGCTACATCTTGATCTTCTTTTAAAACTAATTCCGATAAACCTCCATATACTGTCTCTATTCCACTTCCATTATCTATTATCATATACTTTCCTAAGGTCTCATCCTCTCCAATCTTTTTAACCTTACCATCATATACTGAATTAACATCAGTTGCTTCCGAAACACTAACTGAGTATATCTTTTGTTTTTCATCGTAGACCTTATATTCTCCTAATAATGGTTTAATAAAATTTTCTTTACTTCTTTTTTTAATACTATCTCCAGCACCTAATTTTTCTTTTATATCATCTACATATACCTCAGCACTGCTTTTGATGCTAGATAAATCCATAGTCTTAGCGTAATTTATAGTGTCCTCTACACTATATCCTTTATTAACTATATCTTTAGCCATAGCATATGCCGTTATAGTTTCAGGCGTTTTAATCATTTTAAACATAAATATTAACATGAATAAAATGAAGGTGCCCGCCAGTTCTTGGATTACCCTTTTAATTATGATATCTCCAACATTTTTACTTTGAGTTCCAGTTACATTTCCTACAGAATAATCTCTCCTGTAGCTATCTGGACCTCTTTTTTTGCCCATTATTTTTGCATAATAGCTCTCATATTCAGAGTTATAACTTCCCATTCATAAAACCTCCAATACTCTCCTTTCTATTAAAGTCTACTCTAAATATATATTTAGTTTTTTAAATTCCTAGAACAAAAATAAAGAACCAGCTGAAAGCTGATTCTTTATTACACTATTTAATATATTTTATTAATATTTCTGCGGTACCTATATTAGTTGCTATTGGCACCTCATGAACATCACATATTCTAATTAAAGCCGTTACATCTGGTTCATGTGGCTGAGAAGTTAGTGGATCTCTTAGAAAAATAACCAAATCCATTTCCCCTTGAGCTATCTTTCCACCTATTTGCTGATCTCCTCCCAGTGGTCCAGATAAAAATCTTTCTATAACTAATCCAGTAGCCTCCATTATCTTAAGCCCTGTTGTTCCTGTTGCATATAAATTATGACCATTAGCTAATACATGCTGATGTTTTTTTGCAAAATTTATAATATCTATTTTCTTATTATCATGAGCAATTAAAGCTATATTCATATTTCCCATTCCCCTTTATTTTTAAAAGTTTATTTTCTTTTTTCTCATTCCTATATTTAAAACAAGACCTATGGACATCATGGTAGTTAATAGTGAACTACCGCCAGAACTTACAAGTGGTAAAGTAATTCCTGTTATTGGCATAAGTCCTATTGTCATACCTATATTTTGTAGTATAGCAAACAAGAAATAAGATGCAAAACCTACACATATCATTTTTCCCAATATATCCTTACTTGTCCTAGATATTACAAGCATTCTGTAAATTATTATCCCATATAAGGTTAATAGAAATATAGCTCCTAGAGTTCCCCAGTGTTCTCCAACTACAGCAAATATAAAGTCTGTCTGTTTTTCTGGAACATTCTGAGCCACATATCCAGTTGTAGCATTAATGTTTAAATCTGCACCAGTACCAAATAAACCTCCTGAACCTATACCTATCATAGACTGAGTAAGCTGAAGTCCTGTGTTAAGTTCATCTGCTTCTGGATTTAAGAAGCTAGTAAGTCTAGCTTTTTGATATGTATGAATAAGTCCTGAATTCCATACTATTACAATTGCAACTACTAGTGATAATAATCCTCCACCTATTATTCTCATATCCAAACCAGCTATAAAAAACATTCCTAAAACGCTAAAGAAACAAACCATAGTCATTCCCATATCTGGTTGTTTCACTATGAATAATACTGGAACAATTATATAAGCTGCTAGTATAAAGAAGTTCTTAACATCATTAATCTTTCCATCCATATCTTCAAGCTTTTTGGCCACTAATATTATAATAGCTATCTTGGCTAGTTCTGAAGGCTGCATAGAAAATCCACCTATTCTTATCCAACCAGTAGCTCCATTTATAGTCTTTCCTAAAAAAGGAGTAACTGCTAAAAGCAATGTTGATAATATATAAAAAATCAAGGCATAATTTTTGAGCATTATATAATCTATAAGTAACATAAAATAAATTACTACTATAGAAAGTCCTAAAAATAACAATTGTTTTTTAAAGGAATTTAAAGTTTCCGGTGAACCTTTTGTTGCTAAATATATATTGAGGCAGCCAAAAAGAACTGTCATAATTGATGCAAGCAAAAGTGTGAAATCCAATTCCTTTAGGATTTTTAAATCCAGTTTTAATTTTCCAAGCATTAGCACGCCTCCATTTTATCATTTCTATCCTATTATAACTCATATTATAATTTTTCACCACAAAGCTTACTATTAATTCATTAAGTTTTAAGAAAAAGTTATCTTTTTGTAAAGAAAAAAGTCGTACATAAACATGTACAACTTTTCATTTATCTAACCTTAACATTTTTTATTGGAATATTTGCAACTAAAGCTGGAGATATACCTTCCTCAACTTCTGCTTTTGTTACAGCAAACTCCATATTAGAAGAATCTATATCCACATATTTTGATATTGCTTCTAATATATCTTCTTTAATTCTTTCCATAAGTTCAGGGTCTATTTCCCCTCTGTCATGTATAAGTATTAATCTCAATCTATCCTTTGCCACGTCTTTCGGTGTAGGTTTATTATTAAAAAACTTGTTCAGTAATTCCATTTCTACTCCGCCCCCTATTTACGTTTAAATAATTTCTTTAAAGAACCAAAAAATCCGCCGCCATCAGTGTTTAAATCCATTAAAGGTACTTCTTCTCCAAGAAGTCTTCTTGCAATATTTCTAAACGCTTGTCCAGACATTGCTTTTTCATCTAATACTATAGGTTCTCCTTTATTTGTAGAAACAGTTATAGATTTATCATCTGGAACTACTCCTAAAAGCTTTATTGATAAAGTTTCTATAATATCAGAGATATCAAGCATGTCTCCATTTTGGGTCATCTCATAATTTAGTCTATTTACTATAACTACGTGATCTTCTAAACCTTTTGAATCTAATTTTCCTATAACTCTATCTGCATCTCTTACAGAAGTAATTTCTGGATTTACTACTACTACTGCTTTGTCAGCACCAACTATAGCATTTTCAAATCCTTGCTCTATACCTGCTGGACAATCTATAATTACAAAATCGAACTCTTCTTTTAATTCATTAACTAAACTAAGCATTTGATTAGGTTTTATATCATTTTTATCCTTGGTTTGAGCTGTAGGTAATAGACATAGATTAGGGAATCTTTTATCCTTAATAAGTGCTTGTTTTGTCCTACATCTTTTCTCTATTACATCAATTATCGTATAAACTATTCTATTTTCTAATCCCATTAAAACATCAAGATTTCTAAGTCCAGTATCACCATCTACAACTACTACTTTTTTACCTAAAGCTGCAAGGGCTGTACCTATATTAGCTGTGGTAGTTGTTTTTCCTACTCCACCTTTACCTGACGTTATAACTATTGACTCTCCCATTCTAAAATCCCTCCACTATGTTATTTATATGCGAATTTATTAGGTAAATAGGGTTCTACCATTATAACCCCATCTTTAATCTTAGCTACTTCTGGATATCTAGGCTTATCATCACCTTCAGGTGATATGGTAATTATGTCTCCTATCTGAAGAAGCTCTGGTTCCAAAGAAAACGCAGCTATTATAGCTTTTGTGTTTCCATTTATCCCAGCATGTACTTGGCCTCTTATTCTTCCAAGTACAATAATATTTCCCCAGGCATAAACCTCTGATCCTGAATTAATATCTCCAACTATAACAATGTTGCCATTATAATCTACTCTTTGGCCCCCTCTTATAGTTTTTCGTATGAACTTGGTTCTTCCTTCATATATTCCTGAAAAAATCTTTATATCTTTTTCATCAATATCTTTAAATATGCATTCTTTTATACCAACTTCATCAAACAGAGAATGCTTTAATAATCTAACTTCTCTTTCATCTATGTATTTAAGTTCAGTCTTAATAGTTATTGTTGCACCTTTATAAAATTTTTTCCCTTTATTTAATCTTTCCAAAAAAACTTCAAGCATATCTTGAAAATCCTTAAAGGCAGTAAATTTAATTATAGCCACTAAGCCTTCTCTATTACCTTTAATAACAATTCTATCATCAAGCATATGTAACCTCTCAAACTAGGATTTAACTTATTATTATATTCTCTTAAATTTAATTATAATACACAACAATTAAATTAACAATTAATAGTTAAATAGTTTTGTATCCATTTGTCCGAACATTCGAATGTTCGGACATTTAATGAAATTATCATTTTATGTTTGTAATCTTATAACCAATAAGCCCTCTAATGCTACTTATTATAAAATATATATCTGCAATTAAAATTATATAATAAGGTAGTCCCATCTTCTTCCATATATATGAACTGCTTAAGTTAACATTTCTCTCTATTAACTCCCACTTAGATACACTAAAATATAAAATATTTTCTTTATTTACTTTGTTAGTAAATTCTCCATAAATCTTAATTTTGTTAAAGATTGGATCACCATCTTTATACTCGCTTAATTCATTCCAAGGAAGATTGCCATATAAAATTAAGGCATTGTCTTTAATGTTATCTAATCTCTGCTCTTGTATATAAGCTTCTAACTTCTCCTTGCCTTCTTCTATATATACCAATTCATCCCATGACTTATTTACTTCTAAGCTTATATATCCATCTATCTCTCCACTATTTTCCTTTGTATATTTTATTGTTGGGACTTTTATTAACAAAAGTAATATTATCATCAGTACAGTTAGTTTTATTATTTTCACCATCTTACTAGTTTTTTTCATCATATTCTCAACCCTCATTAATATTAACAATTGTTCCTTAATAAATATCCTATATTTTAATTCTAGCATTTCTCCAACAGTAAAGTTATTTAAATTTTATTATTTATATAATAAAAACTCGGCACTAGGCCGAGTTTTAATTCCCTTGAGTATTAGTATTATTAGTGTTCACTGTATTATTATCTTGAAGCGGAGGATTTAATGTATAATCATACTTCCCACCTACATCTTCTTGATAATCTGCTGTATAACCTTTAGCTTTTAAATCATCTCTAAAATAGGTTTCAAATATAGCTCTTGCTACTGGTGCCGCATAAGAACCATGGGCAGCATCGTAAAGAACAACTGCAACAGCTATCTGAGGATCTTCTATTGGAGCCACGCCTACGTAAACTCCATATGGTGCTCTTGCTATTTCATCTTGTTTATCACTAAAGGTAGCCGTACCAGTTTTACCGCCAGAACTTAAATAAGGATTAAGCTTTTGGAAAGTACTTGCAGCAGTACCGGCTCCACCACCACCTGCATTACTTCCGTTAGCCATTTTCATACCAGTTTTAACAGCTTGAAGAGTTGATTCACTTATATTTACCTGATCTAAAACCTCTGGCTTAAACTCTTCCACAACATTTCCTTGTGAATCAGTAATCTTATCTACTAAATGAACTTTATATCTTGTTCCTCCATTAGTTACTGTAGATATATAACTTGCTAACTGTACTGGAGTAAATGCATTCATACTTTGACCTATAGATGCATAAGATATTTGAGCCACAGCTTTAATTTCAACTGCTGCAGAATATACTACATAATCACCTATTTTATCTGCTGCTGATTCTATAGCCGTTTTAGGCGTAACATTAGCATTTTTAACCTTTTCTTGATATTTAGGAGAATTATCATAAATCTCTTGAATTACAGGCTTTAATTTTGCAACTAAATCATTTTTGCTATCACCTTGGCTTAATTCAGCCTCTGTTCCAACCTTTTGTAGATTTTCTTTTATTATATTTTTAACATTTTCCTTTGCTTCTTTTAGTTTATCATCATCACTATCATTTTTTGCTAAATCCATAGGATACATGGTATTTTTATAGTCTTTTAACGTACCATTTTCTGCAAATTCTACTATATTAAACATAAAAGAATTTATAGACCTATTCTTAAAGGATATAAAGTTATAGACCTGCCCAAAATTTTCAGCTATTTCAATACCTGTAGAAGCTTTTTGATTTCCTGTAGGATCTACTCCTAATCCAAATCTCCAAGCCCATTTAGCTAAAGAATCTAAAGCTGCAGGGCTCTTATTAGTACTTGTTCCGCCATATTTTTCATATAATCTAATACCTGCTTCATAGAAGAAGGTATTAGATGATACCTCAAGTGCCCGCCTTACATCTGCAGGTCCATTCCAGTTGTCGTCTTTAGGTGAGTTTGCAGTTCCGAAATAGTCTGGACGCTTATCAAAAAGAGGTTTCGCATACACAGATTCATATAACCCAAATACTCCCTCCTCTAAAGCTGCTGTTGCTGTAAGTGGTTTAAAAGTTGATCCAGGAGGCGTTAATCCCATGGTAGCATAATTATAAAACGGTTTAGGGTAAAGGTCATATTGATCTTGTCTATAACCATTACTATCCTTTGGAAATAAATCATCTAGTGTCTTGTTTAGATGATTTTTTCTTATATATTCATTACCAAAAGCCTCTAGGTCAGGACTAAAATACATTTTAGATAACTCTGGTGTAAGTTTTCCTGGAATAGAGAAGTCATTTGGATTATAAGATGGGTAGTTAGCTAATGCTAAAACTCTACCTGTTTTAACTTCAATAGCCACAACCGCTCCTCTAGTTGCATTTCTAATAATTGCTCCATCTGAAGCAATTCCTACATTTTGATAATACTTCAATTGATGTTCAAGCATCTTTTCTGCTGAATATTGAATGTTTTTATCTATGGTTAAGTGTAGGTTGTTCCCAGGTGAAGATTCTAGTTTAAATAGTTCCTCAGTTTTTCTACCTGAGGAGTTAACCTTAACTGTAGTTCCACCTTTAGTGCCTTTTAATATACTTTCAAAGGCCGATTCTATACCTGCTTTACCTATTTTATCAGTATTAGCATCATATCCTTTTTCATCATATTTAGTCTGCTGACTTCCGTCTATTGAGCCTATATATCCTAAAACAGATGATGCTAATGAATCATAAGGATAGGATCTAACTGGCTCCATAGATACGTCTATGCCAGGCATATCATTACGTTTCTGATAGAATATAAATGATGTATTTCTATCTATGTTTGCTATAACTATAGGCTTATACCCTTTAAAACTCTGCATCTTAATAGCATCTTTTATAACTATGTATTTTCTTATTTCCTCTAAAGAATATTTTTTAAGAAGAATATCTAATATCTCTTTCCCACTCATTTTAGAATATTCTTTACTCTCTTCTTTTGTAGGCTTTAAGATATCATATATAGCATAACTTTTAACCATATAATAGAAGGTATCCTGAGGTGAATAGTTAAAAATATCATCATCTAGCTGATTTTGCTCACCTGAAGTTAAGTCGCCCTCTTTACCAGGGAATAATTGTTTTCTTAATTCAGAATCTATTCCCTTATCCTTTTTAAATCTAATATTTAAAGCTCTCAATGAAGTCTGGTCACTAGTTTTAAAATCAAAATAAAATTCTTTATTCTCATTTAACATAAGCTGCATTTCATCTTGAATCTTTTGTCCATTTTCATCCAGCAGCTTAAAAGTTTTGCTCATGGTGTCATAAAAAGCTGCATTTGATTCTTCAGTACTTGTAAAAGTTACTGTATAGCTTTGAACATTTGTAGCTAATACATTTCCTTTTTCATCATAAATAATACCTCTTGGTGCATTCTCCGCAATAAATCTTCTAGATTTTGTATTAGCGAGATCTTTATAGTCATCATATTTAACAATCTGAAGATATATTAGCCTTCCTAATATTGCGCTGAATATAAAAAACATAATCATAATCAAAGCAGTATATCTATTAAACTTTTTCTTTTTTTTATTCATATAATCACCTGCTAATTAAATTTCCATGGTATCTTCATAAATCTCGTTTCAGTTAACTTGTAAATCTTTTTATAGAAGATAAAACCAAATAAAGTGTTCATTAAAGTCATTACTATTATGTTTTCTACATCTATTTTTACATGAAGTAAATATAATATTACATAGGTAAGTATATATTTAACTACTGTAGCTCCTAAAACTATCATAACAGGAACAGTTTTTCTATTTTTAAATATCGTTTCCCCAACCTTTGCTGCTCCTAGACAAATAAGCATATTTAATAAACAATTAACCCCAAAGCCTGTTCCAAAAAATATGTCCTGTAATATTCCAAAATACACACCTATCCACAGAGCTTCCCATGGACCGGTTATAATTGAATAACAAATTGCAAATGTAAATAATAAACTCCCCCAAGATCCACCTACAGAAAATAACGGTAATATAGAATTATCGATAATCACAAGTATTATGCCGATAAAAAAAAGTACAACTCTTTTCATTATTAGTTATCCACCTTTATATTTCTTTTTTCCTTAGGTACTACAACAAATAATGATTCCAGTTTATTAAAATCAACATAAGGCTGCACCACAGCATTTTTCATTACTTTTACATTATCGTCTTCTACTGATATTACTTCTCCTATTCTTATATCCTTAGGTATTTCTCCAACCCCTGAAGTAAGAATTACATCTCCTGCTTTAATAGGTGAATCTATTGGGATATTGTATAACTTAGTTAAAAGTTTATTTTTAGAATCTTTGTATCCTTGTAAAACACCAGTGGTTTCTTGAGTACTTTCTATCTTAGAAGCTATAGCTATATTCTCATTTATTAAGGATTGAACCACTGCCCAGTTATCACCTACTGATGTAACTTGCCCTACTAATCCATTATCAGATACAACTACCATACCCTTCTCTATTTGATTTTTACTTCCTTTGTCAATTATGTATCCACCTGAAAAACCGCCACCACTATGTCCAATTATGTTGGTACCAACATAATCGAAATTTTCATCTTGATTAGCAAAATCTACTACTTTTCTTAAGCTTTCATTTTCTTCTTTTAATCTATTGTACTCTATCAACTTAATTCTTAAGTCTTTATTTTCTTCACTTAACTTTCTATTTTCAGCCTTTACTTCCGAAAAATTATAAAAGAAATCTACTGCACCTTTAAAGTTATCCGTTACTTTATATGCTAATTTCTGTATAGGATTTAACGCCGCACCTGCACCACTCTCAAAAATAGTTTTATTCTCTTTTCTAAAGCTATAAACAATTATAATTAAAAAGCTAACTGACAGTACTATTATAGTTACTGCCAGTTTGTTCTTAAAAAGTCTCATGTATTCTTATCCTCTTTGTTGCTTAGCTATATTATCAAAATCTTCAAGAGCTTTACCAGTTCCTAAAACTACGCAATCAAGTGGTGATTCTGCGATATGTACAGGCATATGAGTTTCGTGGTTAATTAAAGCATCCAATCCTTTTAATAAAGCGCCTCCACCTGCTAACATAATACCTTTTTCAATAATATCAGCAGATAATTCAGGAGGTGTTTTTTCTAATGTAGTTTTTATAGATTCAATAATAGCCGCTACTGGCTCTTTTAATGCATCTCTAATTTGATCTTCACTTACTTCTATAATCTTAGGAAGTCCAGTCACTAAATCTCTTCCTTTAATGTCCATTTTTCTTTCTTCTTCATCAATTTTAAATGCTGATCCTAATTCCATTTTTATTTGTTCAGCAGTTCTTTCTCCTATCATTAGGTTATATTCTCTTTTTATATAACTAATAATAGATTGATCTAATTCATCACCAGCTACTCTTAAAGATTTAGCTGTAACAATACCACCTAAAGATATTACTGCAACTTCTGTAGTTCCTCCACCAATATCAACAATCATGCTTCCTGTTGGTTCTGAAACTGGAAGTCCAGCGCCTATTGCAGCTGCCATAGGTTCTTCCATAAGTAGAACATCTCTAGCTCCTGCAGCTTTTGTTGCTTCATAAATAGCTCTTTTCTCAACCTCTGTTACTCCTGATGGATAACATATTATGATTCTTGGGCTAGTAAATGAACTTTTATTAATTACCTTCTCAATGAATTTTTTAATCATTGTTTGTGTTATATCAAAATCTGCAATTACTCCATCTTTTAGTGGTCTAATAGCAACTATATTTCCTGGTGTTCTTCCTATCATTTGTTTAGCTTCTGTTCCAACAGCTAAAGATTTCTTTGTAGTATTATTTATAGCAACAACTGAAGGCTCTCTTAAAACTACACCTTTTCCTTTAACAAATACTAAAGTGTTAGCTGTTCCTAAATCTATTCCCATATCTTTTGTCATTCCAAACAATCCCATTACTATACTCCTCTCAGAATTATATTATAGATTTCTCTTTCATACTTGCATAATTACCATTCCCTATTATTACGTGATCTAAAAGCTCAATTCCAATGATCTTACCGCACTCCTTAATCCTTAAAGTTATGTTAATATCCTCTTTACTAGGAGTAGGGTCTCCTGACGGATGATTATGGCATATAATTATAGATGCCGCATTTTTCTTTAAAGCTTCCGAAAAAATTTCTCTAGGATGTACAATTGAGGAATTTAAACTTCCTTTAAAAACTTCCTTAATAGATATAACTACATTTTTAGTATTTAATATTATGAGTTTTAATACCTCTTGGGGAAGATTCTGCATTTCATTCATTAAAATGTTTGCTACTATTCTAGGCTCTGTGATTTTTATTTCTTCTGCAGTTCCCCTATAAGAATTAATTCTTTTGGTTAATTCACATAGGGCAATTAGCCTAGAGGCCTTAGCTTTTTTAATTCCATTTATCTGAAGAAAATCCTGAATACCTGCTGATAACATTCCATTTAATCCATCAACAGTTTCTAAAACTCTAGAACTTAATCCTAAGACATTTTCATTTTTACTTCCACATCTTAAAATTAATGCAATGAGTTCAGTATTACTTAAGGACTCCGCTCCATATAAAAACAATTTTTCTTCTGGCCTTTCATTTAAGGGTAAATCCATAACCTTTAGGTTATACATATAATAAACTCCTTTATTATTATAGATTTCCCTCCCCCTTAAACTAATGATTTCAACATTTTATCCAATTTATTCAAAGGAAGACCTACTACATTATAGTAGCATCCCTCTATACGCTCTACAAAAACCCCTCCGCGTCCCTGAATTCCATAAGCTCCAGCCTTGTCTAAAGGATCTCCACTATCAACATATGATAGAATTTCTTCATCACTAAGATGTGAAAACTTAACCTCCGTGCATACTGCTTCACTTATAATCTTTTTACTTCTCAGGTCCAATACCGTAACTCCGGTATATACATTATGTACTTTTCCACTTAAAGATCTTAACATGGTATAGGCATCATCTTTATCCTTAGGCTTTCCTAATATTAAATCTCCAATAGCTACTATAGTATCAGCTGCTATTATGATATCTTCGGTGTCTAAGTTGTCTGCTACATATTTTGCCTTACCTAGTGATAATTCCTTAACATACTCTTCTAAGTTGCCGTTAAAAACTACTTTTTCTTCGGGAAAGAAACTTTCTATTACTCTAAACTCTTCGCAAAGTCTAGTTAATAATTCCTTCCTACGCTCAGAAGCAGAAGCTAAAACAAATCCCACTTTTATCACTCCTAATATCTTATTTTAATATTATTACCAATAATATACCATTTATAACATGCATATTAGGATAAACCTTGCTGTATAGGCATTTTACTCCCTTTACATCTAATATAGTTTATCATTTATGTATTTTATATACAAGTGCCTTTAACTTTTTTAAGGAATTTTTAATCATATTGAAACCTTTTAACCTTTCTGTAATATTTCCTGCTTCTCAAGCTCCATTAAATTCCTTTTTACCAATATAAAAAAAAGGATTAGACTGGCGCCAAGAAGCATGCCTATGGAATAGGGATAAAAAAGACTATAAAACTAATTATTCTAGTTTTACAGTCTTATTATTAATTACATTTATGACTTTATGAACTTTTATAAGGTCCTATTAAAGAATATAAAAATTCTAGTTCACCTGATATATTATCCCTTGTCATCTCTGCTGGAAGGTTATTTACATGTTCTTTTATAGCTTTTATCTCACTAGCCCTATCTTCTTTTTCTTCAATATCAGATACCCAAGTTTTAAACTTTTCAGTAGTATAACTCTTCACACTGCTATCTTTTAATTTATCAAATATTTTCATATATCCATCTACCAATCCATATATCACTGAGTCGTAATAAGATTTTCCTTGAATATCTATTTTTAGTCTAACAGCCTGAGTTCCTAGAGATGTTATCTTATTTTTATCTTCATCACCTTTATCAAGCATATATATTCCTGATATAACTCTATACTTGTCTCCATCTTTTATTAAATACACAGGTATAGTGCCGCTTAATTTTTTCTGTGTTTCTAAAGCGTATTTTTCTTCACTATAATATCCACACTGTATTAATTCAAAAGTCCCATACACTTTTGAGTCTGTAACTTGTGTTTCATTATTACTTGGCTTATCTTTTGTACCGATTATATCTTCTATAGAAAAATCTCCTTTAAAGATAAATTTAGATAACATGGTTCCTAAAATCACTGCAAGAATAACAATGGTTATAAAAAAAGTCAGGGATTTAAATCCTTTATCATTTTTTTTCTTATAATTATATCTAGTGTACTTCATAAAAACCCTCCTTACTTAACTACTACTGTATATAATATTATGTAACTGGAAGTTTTATGATTACTTATGTAAAATAAATAAAAAAAATAAAAAGCACCTAATATCTTAGATGCTTTAACTTTCTATTGTGCTATTCTTCTAGCTCCTGCATATCTGCTTGAGTAATAAGAATCATTTAAAGAACTTATTGTAACATTTTTACCTGACGATGGGGCATGTATAAAGTCCCCTCCCCCAATGTATATACCAACATGGCTTATAGAACCATATGTATTGAAGAAAACCAAATCTCCAGCTGATAGATTAGATCTTGATACAGCTGAACCCATAGAGAATTGTGAACCTGTATAATGAGGTAAAGAATATCCAAACTTGCTATATACATACATAGTTAATCCTGAACAGTCAAAGCTCTTTGGACCTGATGCTCCATACACATATGGTCTTCCTATAAAATTATATGCATAAGAAACCACATTACCGCCAGCTCCACCACTACCTCTTGAAAGTGATCCTCCGCCATATGATCCAGATTCATCTTTCTTTGGTGCAACTATAGTTTTTTGAACCTTAAGTTGAGTAGTTTTTAAAACAACTCCTTGAGCCGCATTCCCAGTTGTGTCTGCCTTTGTTTTAATTGCGTTGAAACTTGTGGCTGTAATTAACGACATAGTAAGCAATAGAGTTCTAGTTATAATTTTACCCCTTTTATTCATTATAATTTCCCCTCTCCTTTGACAATCTTCCCTTTTATTTTACAGTAAACATTTTCACCTATTCACACTTCTTTTATTATAATAAAAGAAGTGTGAATAGGTCAAGCGTTTATGCAAAAAAATTGGCTTGGTTAGAAAACCAAGCCAATAGTATGTTTCTTATTCTGCTATTCCATAATAACATCTTTTAGGTGAATTTATCTTTCCTTCAGCCTTAAGTGCTTTTATAGCCTTATCTACATCTTTTTTGTCTAATCCAGATTTTTCTGCTATTTCTCCACCTTTTAAAGGTTCTCCAGCAGATTTTAGAGTTTCTAATACTTTATCATTTAAATCCATTATAAGTATCCTCCTTATAAAAAAATTGTTAACATAATTATACCAAAATCTCTCATTTGGTCAACAATATTTTTTCTTTAATAATAAATATCCCTTATCTAAAAAGCTTACTTGATTTCTTTTAGAACTCTTAATAGATAATCCCATAGGTTTTTAACAGAAGATATGCTCATATGTTCATTAGGTGTATGAACATCATATAAATTAGGTCCAAAACTTATCATATCCACATCTTCACCTAGTTTTTCTTTAAATAATCCACATTCTAATCCAGCGTGAATTGCAATTATCTTAGCATCTTCTCCTGTCATGTCTTTGTGTACTCTTTCACAGATTTCTCTTATTTTAGAATTCTCTTGATATTGCCATTCTGGATAATCTCCAAAAGTATCTACCTTAGCATCTAAGGTTTCTGCTATTACTTCTATTTTTCTTAACATTTCTTCTTTAAGGCTTCCAACAGAACTTCTTATAGCTGAATTATGTTCTACATGAGTATCGGTTGTTTTAACAACTCCAAGATTTAATGAACTTTCTACTAACCCTTCTATAGCCATACTTCTTGTATTTATACCATTTGGAATAAGATATAATATTTTTACAGCCTTTTCAGTGGATTTCCTAGAAAACACCTTATCTAAATCTTTATTTAATCCCTTAGCTTCTAATTTAACTTCTGGATCTTGAGCATTTAATTCATTTTTGAATACATCATTAAAGTGTTTTACTCTTTCTTTTACAGCCTCTACATTTGATTTATTTAAAGTGATAACTGCATCCATCTCTCTTGGAATGGCATTATCTTTAGATCCTCCATTTATGGATACTAATCTAACGTCCTCAAAAGAAAGGAGATCCATTAAAACTCTTCCCATTAATTTATTAGAATTGCCTCTTTCTTTATCTATTTCCATACCTGAGTGGCCGCCTTTAAGACCTCTTACTGTAATCTCTAAAATAGAATCTTCTTCTCTCTTAGGCTTCCACTTAATATCAGATGAAACATTAGCCCTCATTCCCCCTGCACAAGAAACAAGTAGATATCCCTCTTCTTCTGAATCTATATTTAATAGAATTTTTCCATCTAAGTTTTTTTTCTCAACAGCCATAGCTCCACCCATACCTGTTTCTTCATCTGTTGTTATTAAAACTTCTAGGGCTGGATGTGGAATTTCTTTTGATGAAAGCACAGCCATAGCGTATGCTACTGCTATACCATTATCAGCTCCTAAAGTTGTCCCTGTAGCAAAAATATTATCTCCATCAACTCTAAGTTTTATAGGATCTTTTAAGAAATCGTGAACTGTATCATTATTTTTCTCACAAACCATATCCATATGCCCTTGTATTATCACAACAGGAGCATTTTCATATCCTTCTGTAGCTGGCTTCTTTATAATAATATTTAAAGCTGAGTCCTGAATTGTTTCCAATCCTAAATTTTGACCAAAAGCTAATAAATAATCACTTATCTCTTTTTCATTTCCTGAACCTCTAGGTATTTTAGATATCTCCTCAAAATAATAGAAGACTTCCTTTGGCTCTATATTTTCTAAAATTCTCATAGACTAATCATCCTTTCAGTAAAAATATGTTATTATAATATTATAACATTAGGACATTATAATATCCTAATATTATAACAAGTTTATTCTATCATTATCTCACTAATATATCTAAAGTTATTCGTTTATACTAAAGTTAATAATTTGAATGAAAAATATAGTAGAGGTGATTTTATGCAAAAAACAAAAATGATCTTCACAATCGGTCCTGTTTCTGATAATGAAGATGTCTTAAGAGAATTTATAAAAATAGGAATGAGTGCAGCAAGATTAAATTGCTCTCACGGCACACAAGATGACCATAGAAAGAAAATGGATTTAATAAAAAAACTTAGAGAAGAATTAGGTACTCCTACAAGTATACTGCTAGATATAAAAGGTCCTAAGATAAGAACTCATAATTTTATAAATGGTGAAGCTACTCTTCATGTTGGAGATGAGTTTTCATTTTTATGTTCTGAAGAAATTTTAGGTGATAACAAAAGATGTTCAATATCTTACGAAACTCTTTGCAAAGATGTAGTTGTCGGCGGTGTTATGCTTGTAGATGATGGACTTTTAGAATTTAAGATAAAAGAAATAAAGGGAAAAGAAATTCTGACAGAAGTAGTTGTTGGCGGTACTATCAAAGACCATAAAGGAGTAAATGTTCCTAACGTTAATATTAATCTTCCTGCTATTACAGAAAAAGATGTACAGGATTTAATTTTTGGATGTAATGAAGGCGTGGACTTTGTTGCTGCTTCTTTTATAAGAAAAGCTTCTGATATTTTAGAGGTAAGAAAAATCCTTAAGGAAAACAATGGTGAACACATTAAAATAATAGCTAAAATTGAAAACCAAGAAGGTGTAGACAACATAGATTCAATAATCGAAGTTACTGACGGTATCATGGTAGCTAGAGGTGATATGGGGGTTGAAATTCCTATAGAAAAGGTTCCTATAATCCAAAAAATGATTATAAGAAAGTGTAATTCTGCTGGAAAAATAGTAATTACAGCAACTCAAATGTTAGACTCAATGATAAGAAATTCAAGACCTACTAGAGCTGAGGCTTGTGATATTTGTAATGCTATATTTGATGGTACAGATGCTATAATGTTATCTGGAGAAAGTGCTTCCGGTTGTTACCCAATAGAAGCTGCAAAAACCATGAGTAGAATAGCTTTAGAAACTGAAGCTAATTTTGACTATGTATCATTCACTAACAACTTAAGAGAACCTTCTTTATTAGCTTTTGAAGATGCAATAAGTTACTCTGCTTGTAGAACTTCAAATATATTGCCTACAAAAGCTATCGTTGCTGCAACTAAAAGTGGTGCTACAGCAAAACTTATATCTAAATACAAACCAAGTTGCCCTATAGTTGCAATAACTCCTTACGAAAAAGTAAGAAGAAGCTTATCCTTAAACTTTGGAATAATTCCTGAAACCTGTGATATGTTTAGTACCACAGATGAAATATTAAGTGAAGCAAGAAAAGTGGCTTCAAGCCTTGAGCTTGCTACCTCAGGTGATAATATATTAGTAGCCGCTGGAATGCCAACTACTCATGTTGGTGGAACTAATATGCTAAAAATTGAGAAGCTTTAATGTAAGATATACAAATGGCCCTTGCAATATAATGTTATTGCAAGGGCCATTTTAAAATATATTAAAAACTAGAATTTAAAATCCTTAAATAAACCTGCTAAACTTTCACCTTCAAAGTCATCATTAAATTTTTCATATTCTCTTGACTTCTCTACGGCTTCTTTGATACTTAAGCTCATTTTTTTATCAGCAGAATTTATATCTAATATTTTCACCTTAACTTCTCCACCTATTGTTAAAACATCTGATGGTTTAGCTATATTCTCTTCTGTTATTTCACTTATATGAACTAACCCTTCAACTCCAGGTAAAACTTCTACAAAGGCTCCAAAGTTTAAGAACTTAACTACTTTTCCAGTAACAACATCGTTAACTTTTAAAGTTGCTTTTGCGTCTTCCCATGGATCTTTTTTAATATCTTTTATTGCTAAAGATAATCTTTCCTTCTCTTTGTCAAAATCTCCAACGTAAACTTCAACTACGTCTCCAACAGAAACAATATCTTCTACTCTCTTAACTCTTCCCCAAGCTAAATCAGATATATGCACTAATCCTTCTATTCCACCAATATCTACAAAAGCTCCAAACTTAGCTATTCTAGTAACTTTTCCTTCTCTTTTTTCACCTTTTTTAACTAAATTCCATAAAGCTTTCTTTTCTTCATTATATTGTGCTTCTTCTAAAATTCTTCTTGAAGCTACAACCTTTTTATCCCTTTTATCAAATTCAATTACTCTTACTTCTAGCTCTTTTCCTACAAGGGTAGAAAGTTCTACACCTCTTTCTCTAGACACTTGTGAGCCTGGAATAAATACTCTTATACCTTTATATAAAGCTACAACTCCGCCTTTTACTTGCTCTTTAACCTTTAAAGTTAAAGTTTCATTGTTTTTATAGGATGCTTTTACTTCATCCCAAGCTATAATTTCATCTGCTTTATTTTTAGATAATAAAACATTTCCGTCTCCATCATCTAAGCTTACTATCATTAAGTTTATTGTATCTCCTACATTTAATACCTCTGATACTTCAACTTCATCGTGAGAAACTTCACTACGTCTAACAATACCATCTCTATAGTAATTTATATTAACCATAGCCTCATCATTATTTATAGATAGGATTTCTCCTTTTACTATATCTCCCACATTAAGTTTTTTGACATCGTAATCTTTTAATAGGTCTGCCATAGACATTGAGTTATTTTCTTCGTTATTCATATTATCACTCCTAAACTTGTTCATAACTACTTACATTATTATTTTAAATCAGCTTTATCCTTATTACAATTAATATGTTCTTCATTAATTAATATAATTTATTATGCTATAATTTAAATATAAATATTTTCATTAGATTTAATCTTGAATCATAATAGTAAATAGAAGATATTTTTAGTTTTATAGAGAATTAGTGAGCTATTTAAATTATTTAGGGTGTGTGGAGTTTTTTTACTTCAAAAAGCAATATTAACAAACTTGTTAAAGGTTATATAATACCATATAATATTCTCATGGATAATTCTTCTAAGGAGATAAATTAGGGGGTGGGCATATCAAAAATAATAGAAAGAAAAGTTTAATCCTAACATTTGTACTAACTTTCATTTTTATTTTCACTTCAATATCTTTAGATGTTGGAAATGTTTTTGAAAATGGAGTTAAGGGTGAGTCTGCTTATGCAGCAGCTAAATCCAAAAGTGGTTCTTTTAAATCTTCTAGTAAATCTACTGGTGCTTCAAAGGCCAAAAGCTCCACAAAATCAGGAAGCTTTAGCAGTTCAGGTTCTGGCTCTAAGTCAAGTTCCAGTTCTAGCTCAAAATCAAGCTCTAGTAGTTCATCTAGTGGAACTAAATCAGGATCATTTTCTGGAAGTAGCGGTTCCTCAAAAAGCAGTGGCAGTACTACTGATTCACCATCAAAATATGAATCGGGGTCAAGTAGTTCTTCTTCAAACTCATCATCAAGTGGGACTAAGTCTGGAAGCTTTTCCACTAGTAAACCTAAAGATGAAGAAAAAACTGAAAGTAGTTCCCAAACAAATTCATCTGGTAACAGCGGTTCTAGTGGTGGATCATCCTGGAGCATTCCTATATTTGGAAGAGTCTCATCCTCTAGTTACTTTAGTCCCTTTAGAGGATATTCAAGCAGTAACCCTTTTGCATTTTTTATAAAGATTATAATTGCAATAGCGGTAGTTTTTTTAGTAATTTACATTATAAAAATGATTAAATTTTAATTTTAGGAGGTAACAATTATCATGGGAGTATTTACAAGAATATCAAATATTTTTAAAGCAAAAGTTAACAATGCATTAGACGAGGTGGAAAATCCAATAGAATTATTAGATCAAAAACTTAGAGATATGGAAGATCAGCTTTCAAAAGCTAAACTAAACTCAGCTCAAATTATAGGAAATGCTCACGAAATAAAGAAAAGATTAGACACAGCTGAAAAAGAAGTTCAGGATTATGAAGATAAGGTAAAGCTTGCTCTTTCCAAAAACAATGAAGATTTAGCAAAACGTGCTCTTCAAAGAAAACTTGAGGCTGATAAAAAAGTGACTTCTCTTAAAGAAAGCTATGAAGCTGCTAAATCACAGGCAGATACTATTAAGAAAAACCTAGCTGCTTTAGAAGAAGAGATTTCAAAAACTAGACAATATAGAGATGAAGCTGCTGCTAGATACTCTACTGCTGAAGCATCTCAAAAGGTTAATGAAATACTTGCAAATGTTCAAACAAAAACTAACACTATTCAACTTGATGCTATAGAGAGAAAAATTCAAAGAAAAGAATCTTTAGCTACAGGTCTTGGAGAATTAAGAGATGTTGATGATTTTGAATCTGAATTTGAAAAATTAGACGAAACTGATTTAGATTTAGAACTTGAAAAATATAAAAATAATAATGCTTAATTTTATTAGTTTGGTGGGAAGCAGATGAAAAGTGACTTTGAAATAATTACTAAGGAGAAGGAAAGATGGGGAAAGATATACACTGACATATATTATGCTATTGACAACATTTCTCCCTTCCTCTCTGAGGATTTTTTAAAAAGAAAAAAGTTCTATGCTAAAGGAAAAGTTCTTAAAGACTACATGAAGCTTTTAGAAGAAGAGGAACAAAAATCTAATAAAAAAGGTTTCTTTAGTAGATTTACCTCTCCTGATGAAGGGAAAATCAATTCCTATAAGGCTTCTAATAGAGAAACTTTTACTCAATTAGAAAACTGCTCAAAATGTGCTTGTTTTAATTGTGTAGTTGAGTGTTCTTTCAAAACTTGTACTAGTTGCAGAAGAAATTCTCATATAAAATCCTGTGACCATAATAAGTTAAATGTTAGAGTTCATGATAACTTTACTTTAGATTTAACCAACAATGATACTGGAAAAGAGGATAAATTTAAGGTTTTAGCTACCTTAGAGGACTGTGAAAAAGATCAAGAATATATCATCATAGAAAATATCAGGGATATTAATGACAGATATATTTTATATCTTTATGCTGGTATTAAAGAAGATACCTATGGTGAGATAACTGATGAAGATGAATTTAACTTTATATCTCAAAGGTTTGAAACCTTAGAAGCTTAAAATAAATAGAACTGGATTTATATCCAGTTCTATTTATTTGAGTTATATTCTTCTATTCTTTGAGCTAATTCATTTAAGTATTCCCAGCGCTCATACTTTTCAGCCAATTCTAACTCAAGCTCTTCTTTTTCTTTTATAAGTTTTTGAAGTTTTTCATAGTCAGTTACGGTATTTTCTATATCTTTTTCTACCTTAGAAATTTTATTTTCTACTGATTCTATTACTTCATCAATTTGTTCGTATTCCTTCTGTTCTTTAAATGAAAACTTAGGTCTTTCATCTTTATTTTTTACTCTTTCCTTCTTAGTTTCCTTATATGAATTTTTTGAATCTGGAGCTTCAGTATTACCTAATTCTCTTTTAATTAAATAATCACTAAAGTTACCTGTATATTCTTTAATTTTCCCACTACCTTCATAAGCAAAAATCTTATGACAAAGTCTATCTAGGAAATATCTATCATGGGATACTATAAGAAGTATTCCTCCAAAATCATCTAAAAAGTTCTCTAATATTTGAAGAGTATCTATATCTAGATCATTAGTAGGCTCATCTAATATAAGGACATTAGGTGCTTCCATTAAAACTCTTAACAGCTGAAGTCTTCTTCTTTCTCCTCCTGATAATTTCCCTATAGGAGTATATTGCATTGTTCCATCAAACAAAAATCTTTCACACATCTGAGATGCTGTTATTTTAAATCCATTTGCTACTGGTATTATTTCTCCGCCTTCTTTTACGTAATCTATAACTCTCATATTTTCATCCATGCTTAAGCTATCTTGAGAAAAACATCCTACCTTTACCGTTTCCCCCATATCTATTTCTCCGCTATCTTGAGATAACTTGCCACTTATTATATTTATAAGAGTGGTTTTTCCCATACCATTGTTTCCAACTATCCCTACTCTATCTCCTTTTACGAAGTTGTAAGAAAAGTCTTTAATTAAAACCTTATCTCCAAATGCTTTATTTATAGTAGTAAGCTCAACGCCTTTGTTACCTAGCCTCGTTCCAACTAAACTAAGTTCTACATTACCTCTAGGTTCTATGTATTCATAATTCACAAGATCATCAAACCTTTGAAGTCTAGCTTTTTGTTTTGTGGTTCTAGCTTTCGCTCCTCTTTTAACCCATTTTAATTCTTCTCTAATTAAACTTGCTCTTTTATCTTCTTCAGTTTTTTCACGTTCTAATCTTTCTGCCTTTTTCTCTAAAAATTCTGAGTAATTACCTTGATAGGTATATAACGTTCCCCTATCTAATTCTATTATTCTGTTAGTTACTCTATCTAAAAAGTATCTATCATGGGTTATCATAATAAGAGCACCCTTTCTAGAATTCAAATACTCTTCAAGCCATTCTATACTATCACTATCTAGGTGGTTTGTAGGCTCATCTAATATTAAAAGTTCACAAGGTGTTATAAGAGCTGAAGCTAAGGCTACTCTCTTTTTTTGTCCTCCTGAAAGATTCATTACCTTTTCATGATAGTTAGTTATTCCAAGCTTATTTAATATAATTTTAGCTTCACTCTCTAAGTCCCATAGATTTAAAGCCTCAATTTGTCCTTGGATATATATAAGTCTATCTTGATATTTATCAATATGACCTTCTTCTATATACTTCAATATATCTTCATATTCCATAAGAAGCTTCATCTCCACGGTATCACCTTTAAATACCTGCTCTAATACTGTAGCTCCTTCTGAGAAGTCCTGAGTTTGAGATAGATACTCTATTCTCATATTTCTTACTTTAGAAATATTACCTTCAAAGAATTCTTCTCTTCCTCCTATTATTTTCAATAAAGTTGACTTACCTGCACCATTTATGCCTATAAGTCCTATTTTATCTCCATCATTTATCCCTAATGATATATTATCTAAAAGTATCTTTTCACTATAGCTTTTGCTTATGTTTTCTAGTGTGATTAAATTCATAACAATCTCCTTTATTTAATAGGCTTAATCTTTGTTTTCATCATCTTGTAAAAGCCCTTTCCCAAAATCTTTTTAAAAGGATTTACCTTACAACTATAATAATAATCTTGTGTTAACCAATTTTTCTTTTCCCAATATTCTTTATCTAATGGAAATATGTTTTCCGCTAAAACCTTTTTAATATTAAAACTGATAATTTGTCCTGTACTTGGTTTATATCTCCTATTACCATTATTAACATAGTTTATAAATCTGTCCAGTTCACCTTTATCAAGAGGATCATCTATTTTAGATATGGTTCTTCCTATTTTTGAAACTACATTAACTCCCCAACCATCTAACACTTTCTCCAAAGAATTTAATGTGTTTTTTAAGCCAGAGCCTGCAGTTGTAGAAACAAGTATAACTGGTTTTCCAGCTATTTCAGTCCTATGAAACCACTTTGAGGTTCTATCTATAAGTAGCTTCAAACTTCCGCTAAAGCTTCCCATATACACAGGAGTTCCAATAACAATCCCATCGTATTCTGTGATCTTTTTTATTAATTCTTCGGCCCCGTCTTTAATAAAGCAAGGGCTATCCTTTTGGATACACTGTTCACAACCTCTACAGCCTTTTATTTCATATTGATTTATATTTATACATTCTACTTGAAAGCCTTTATCCTTAAGTACATTGCCTATATTTTGAAGTAATCTAAAAGTATTCTTTTTTCTAAAGCTTGAATTTAGAAGCAATATTCTTTTCATTTTAACCTCTCATATTTAATTACTATCTCTATTATAATAAAAAGCTGCAATTACTTCTACTATCAATATAAATCCCAAAATCATAAAAGTTAATCCCATAGATAAATGCTGAGCTGCAAATCCTACTGCTGGAAAAATTCCTATCATTAAGAAGGAAAAAAGCATACTATCAAGTGAAATCAATGTTGCTCTTTGTTCTGACGGTATAAGTTCATTTATATAATTTGAACTTAAAGGATATGCAGCACCTATCATAGCTCCCATTAATACAAATGATATTATTGCTGTTACCCCTTTAAGATACATTACCATAAGTAATATCCCTGTAATTATAGAAACAAACTTCATAACTCCTTTTTTACCTAACTTATCATGAAATATATAAGCATATTTAGAACCTATAGCTGACAGTATTCCTTTAATAACGAATATGCCTGCTATTTCGCTTCTAGTAAAGTCCATTGAACTCAGATACTCCTGCATATAAAAATGAGCTGTTGTATCTATAGAAAATAATATTCCAAAGTAGATCATTATTTTCATAAGTCTTTTTTCATTTTTTATTATTCTAAAACATTCTTTAAAATGTATCTTAATAATATCTTTTTCATTTAAGTTACTCTTATTACTTTCATAAAAACCTAAGGATATTAAAAGTGAAGCTAATGATATAATGGCAGCTACTCCATAACTTAGTTGGAAATTAATATCTGATAATACACCACCAATAAAAACTGCAAGAATCTGTGCAACTTCAATTAAGAAATTTAAAATACCATTAACTTTTATATACTCTTCTTCTTTTCCTAAAGCTTTTAATGAGTCATATACTAAAGCCTCTTCAGAACCAGAGTTTAAACTTAAGGATGCTGCAGAAATAATAAACCCTAATGCTATTTCTCCAAAGCTGTTTCCAAAAATCATAATCAAGCTCGATAAAAATGCCAAAACTCTTGAAGCTATTAAGGAATTTTTTCTTCCCCAAATATCTGCAATAGCTCCTGTAGGTATCTCAAACATAAACTTAGCTACATGAAATATACCTTCCACAAGTCCTATCTGAGTTAAACTAAAACCTTTATAGCTAAGATATAACACCCATATAGCTGAAGTTATATCTACCGATGATATAAATCTATATACATAATCTAATTTAATATTTTTCTCTAATTTTTTCATTTTGTTTCCTCCCAAATTTAGCTATACTATTATTTTTTTGCATAATAATAGCCCTAATGCTTTTGCACTAAGGCTTATGGGAGTAAAACTTTTTTTTGCAAGAATTAGCACTTATACGTGCAGTATTTCCTTAAAAAAGTATAGACTACTCCCATATAACAATTCATTGCAAGTTTTCCACTGTGAACTGCTGCTAGTAGGAGTATACCCTTTTCTTAAAGAAACTCTATTTCTAAACAAAATCATTCTCCTTTATAATCATAATAATCAATTAATATTTTTATTATATCATTTATGTAGTTTTATTTCATTAACTTATCTAAAATACTTAAAACTTCTTCAATTTTCTCTTCAGCATGGTCTTCCATTTTTATGGCATCTTTTACACAATGAGTCATATGTTGTTTTAATATTAATTTATTTGCTTTCTTTAAAAGAGCTTGAGCTGCAATAATCTGATTGGATATATCTACACAATATCTTTCATCTTCAATCATTTTGATTATTCCCTCTATTTGTCCTTTGCTAGTTTTAAGACTCTGAAGAGCATTCTTCTTATCTATATTCATAACCGACCTCCTAAGCATGCACCCTATGGGGGTGTTATAATAATTATATTATATAAATTATCTTATGCTGTCAAACAAACAAAACCAGCTATCTTAAACTTACAAAGATAGCTGGATCATATTATAATTGATTTTGCTTCATTCCATTATAACAATGATTAATTATATCACTTCTTTTAATTATTCCTATAAAGGTTCCGTTGTCATCAGTTACAGGAACAAAATTTTGGCTTACAGCTAAAGAAATTAAACTTTCTATCGATGCACTTATTTGAACACTTTTATGTTTTATTCTTCTTGGAATATCTTTAACTTTAACTGTTTCTGTATTAACAAAAGTTAATTCTGGTGTGTTTTTTAGCTTCCACAATAAATCACCTTCTGTTAATGTTCCTACGTATCTACCAGACTTGTCTATAAGTGGTATAGCAGTATATCCATGATGCTCCATTCTCTCCATTACCTGCCTCATTGTAGCATCTAAATTTTCGTAAACAACTTCGTTTTTAGGCGTTAGAAAAAATGCTATATTCATATTCTTTCCTTTCAAACTTATAATTATCATCATTTATATTTTAGCATATTTAAAATGTAAATGTTATAGTCTAATTAATTTATTCGTATTTGTTAAATTATATAGTTGATTTTTAATATACTCTCAATTCAATAAGTTTGTACATTTATTTAGCCGCTTTTTTTAGTTTATAACAGTAATTCATATACTCAACTTCATTTAATAAGGTTTTTATTTCACTATATATCTCATCCCCACTTAAAGTTCTTTTCACTATAACTTCATGAAGAACTTTACTTTTACACTTTTCGCAATAATCAGTCCCCATAAATCTCCAACTAATTAACCTTAGGGGATTATCTGTATTCATTTTATTTTTGCACCTAGGGCAGTTCATATTTATTTTGTTATAATCTAAGCTTAATTCTTTTAGATTTTTAATTGTAACAGCAGGCATATTATATATGTCATTTATAATATGATTTTTAACAACTCTGGGATTATAAACTCGCTTAAATACTTTAGAAGTGTATTCTGCATCATTAAGCGCATCGTGAAGTTTATTATTATCTTCAACTTTAATCTTAAGTTCTTGAAGTGCATTTTTAAGGCTAATAGATTTCTTGTGAGCTAAAACTCCAGTACAATACTCCTGAATATCCAAATATTCATTTAACCAATCTATCTGATCATACTTATGATATTTAGCATTAACTATAATCTCTACAATATCATTTTTTGACCAGGTACATATTATATCCTGCTCCCCTACAAAATCCTTAAACACATTCATAGCTTCTGAAAATTCAATACCTCTATTTATAGACTCTTGTGTTATGCCTGTCATTGAAGCTATCTTTGGATTTAATATTTTAAATATAGCTGGTTTTATATAAAGTTTTAACTCATCTATTTTATTCATATACCTATCTAGCTTAACTGCACCTATTTCTATAATCTCATTTTCAATAATTGTATTTCCTAACTGCGTATATTCTTGATAAAAACTTGGAATATATTTTGTTATTTCTCTTAAGTTATTAAACTCTAAATCTATAATAACAAATCCCATTTTTACTCCTTTACCCTAATTAATTACCCTAGTTTCTTTATAACCCCTATAGCAACCCCTAATATGTTTGCATCTCTTCCTTCTAGAGATATAGGCTCATATTTCTCATTTTCAGGCATTAGTAGAGGACTTTCCCCACTCATATCTAACCTCTTTAGTGTAGAGCTTCTATCTATATCTACAGCTACTATATCATTATGATCTGCTGTTGCCTGTTTTCTTATAACCACTAAATCCCCATTTAATATATTGATATTTTCCATTGAGTCTCCTTTTACCTTTAAAAGAAATACATCCTTTGAATTTCTTATCCAATCTTCTGGTAGTAAAAAGCTATCTTCCACATTTTCATTCATTAAAATAGGTTCACCGGCTGCTATATTAGAGAACAGAGGATATTCTTTTAAATTCCCCTCATTATAAATATAAGACTGATCTCCCTCTTTAATTACAAGTTCTTTTTCATTAGATGCCGTATCTCTAGAAAAATCTTTAAAAATCTTATTTCTTAGATTAATAAACCTGAATTCTTCTATTGAATTCCAGCTCTGTTTTTTAGACTTGTAACTATTTTTTAAAAGAAAACTTCTATTTATATTGGTTTCATCTAACACATTATATTTTCTTCCTTTAATAAACCATGTATTTTCTCTTGATTCTTTATTTTCACCTAATACATAGGTTAAGGAACTGTATTTTTCCATAACTAATAGAGAGTTAATAAATCTTATTTCAGCTAAGGTTAAAGCCTCACAATTATCGAGGATTATATGTGTATATGTCTTATTAAAATTCTTTCCAAATTCTAAAGCAAACAATATATTATCCCACTTATCCATAAGATTATTCTCTCTTAGAGCATCATTATACTTATCTTTCAAATAATAAAGCCCTTCTCTTGATAAAGAGTTTTTCTTAATTCTTTTATCTCTTCCTTTTCTATCTATATTCATATATTCATCTTTAGTAAAACCACTTGCTTTTATCCATTTTATTTCCTTTAACAAGAAATCCAATGATGTATTGGTTATTAGTTTAGATTTTTTATATGTTAATTTAAAATCAACTAATAGATTTTCTAAAAGTGTATATTCCTTCTCCTCATTAGAAAATTTATAGTTAACTTTTTTCACCCTCATATATCCTTGAGAATATATCTCTATTAATTCATTTAAAGTAAGTATTTCAAAGCCTTTATTAAAATAAGAAAATAAGGAATCATATCTATAATTTAAATCTAATTTTGCTTTTTCATATATTTCTTCTATATTCTTTTTGTCTTCTTCTCTTAAAACCACATATACTATGTTTTCATTCTGAAAAAGTCTGTAATTATTCTCTAAATTTATAATTCTGTATACTGCTGCGGTTGTTTTACCTGTAAACTCTCCTCCCTTTAGAAACTGATGCCCTAAAGTCTTAGAGTTTACGTATCTCCATTGACTTTTGTTTAATTCCATTTTTTCCTCCTGTTAAGCGTATATGATATAAAATATTATATCACTTTTAGCTTTATAATTTATTAAATTAGAAGAAAAGTAACTAGATTTTAATATCTAGTTACTCCTTATCTAGAAGTTCTATACCTGCCATCTTCATAAGATAAACAGCATTCCTGGTAGTGGATCTTCCCTCTCTTAACTTATAATCAAATTTAATTTCATTGTTTTCGTAATACTCTCTAAAATGTAGATTCTTTATTCTTCTATCTTCTTTCTCTAAATCGCAAAGCTCGAAGTCATGTGTTGATACCAAGCCCTTAGCACCTTTATCCATAAGCTGTTTTATTAATATTTCTGCTCCTAAATGTCTATCTGCAGAATTTGTTCCTTTAAAGATTTCATCTAGAAGAAAAAATACCTTTTCCCCTCTTTTAGTAGCTTCAATTATATTTTTCACTCTCAAAATCTCTGCATAAAAAGAAGATATTCTTTCCTCCAAATTATCTTTTGTCCTCATACAAGTATAAGGAATCATTCTGCCTAACTTAAAACTCTTCCCATTAATAGGCAATCCTAAATACGAAAATATCATATTTATTCCTATTGTTCTTAAAAAAGTACTTTTACCAGACATATTAGAACCTGTTATTAATGCAGTTTTTAATTCACCATTTAAATTAAATGAGTTCTCAACTCCTTGAGGTATAATTAATGGATGAGCAACCTCTTCCCCCTCAATAATATCTTCATCTAATATTTCTGGGAAAACCCAATGTTCTTTATCATAACATACATTACTTAATGAAGAGTATGCCTCCATATCTCCTAAAGCTAAAAGCCAATTTTGAACCTTATCCTTATTTCTTACTTTCCACTTTTCTAATCTAGCCATAAGCATAAAATCCCACATAAGTAGTGCATTTAAAAGCCAATAAATCATGTTTGCTCTATCAAAAAGCAATTCACCTATATTACTTAATTCCTTCATCTCTTTAGATGCTTTTACACCATCTTTAGAATCTATCTTCTCTTTTATAGACTTATTAAGTTCATCATTAAAAGTTTGATTTTCTATTAGTTCTATCCCTTCATAATAAGCAGCTAGATTCTTTTTAAAAGAATAAATCTCCTCTAAAGCTTTTTCTATTTCTTTTTTCTTCAAACTTAATATCCCTGCATTTATTATAAGAGATAAGAAAAATAAGCTGAAAGGCAGTTTAAAAAATGTAATTAATAATATAGTAATTAATGATATACATGGCATTATTATTCTTATAAGATTTACATTACTTGATAAAAACCAGCTATTTTCTTCTTTAACCCAACTTAAAAAACTCTCTGTTTTTTCTATTGGGCTTTTATGCTTTAATGGTATTAACTCAAGTCTTTGTCTAAAATCTAATTTATCTGCTAATTCCCTTATGCTTTTCTGTCTTCTCTTAACTTCATCTTTTGTTGGTAGTTTGCTATCTGATAATATTTTAGCTAAAGCTACTCTTCCATAAAAAGTTTTCGTTGTATTTATCCACTGAAACAATGAACTTTCACCAAATATATCTAGGTCATTTGTAAAGGGATGATCTTCTTTTAAAAAATCCTCTCCTTTATCTGAAAAATCCTTCCATAACCCTTCTGCTCTTCTTAAATGCTCATCGTTTATACTTATTAATAATTCTAATTCCCTTAGTTTTTCTTTTTCTCTTGTATGAGTAATAGCTAAATATATAAACACCCCTATTATAACTAAAGATAAACCTAAGATTATAGGACTTCCTTTTTTGAAATACTGATAACCTAATATAATTAAAACTATAAAACTTACCCCTCTTAATAAAGCTACTCTATCTATTCCTTTATTTACTTCTTTAATATCTTTTTGTGTGTTTTCTATATTTTTCTCATAAATCTCTGTGCTTCTCATGTAATCCCACCACTTCTCATAAAATTTAGTATACTTACTATTATATCTCATTAAGTGTAATATTAAAAACCCGCTTTATAGATTTATTATATTTGCTTTATTTCTCAAGAAATTAACTTCTCTCTTTTGGCAACTAAATAATATAATCTGTCTCTTATCACTTAAATCACTTATAATTTTCAGAGTGTTTTCAAGCCTTCTGTCATCATATTGGATAAAGGCATCATCAAAAATTAATGGAACTTTTTTATCTTCGAAAAGCATATCTATAAGTGCAAATCTTAAGGAAAGGTAAACCTGATCCCAGGTTCCATTACTTAAATAATCCCCTTTTATAATATCTCCATTTTCTTCCCTAACTAATAACTCATACTCACTTCCAACCTTAACTTCTGTATATTTACCATTAGTTAATTTATTAAAATAATAAGCTACCTTTTCATTTAATACAGGTCCTATATTTTTCTGTAACTCTTTAAAAGATTCTTCTAAAAGTTCCTTGGCTATCTCTAAAGCTTCTAATTCTCTTTCATACTCAAATATTTTATCTGAAATTTCCTGAAAATCTCCCTCTATTGATATTATAGATCTTATTCCTAAAAATCTATTAGCCACTGAATTTTCTACATCTTTTAGCTGTTTCTCATCTTCTAATAATTTGTTTTGTGAGCATTTAATTTCCTCTTCAACTTCTTCTTCACTTTCATAAGAATACTCCAATGAATCTGCCAACATTTCCTTAAGTTCTTCTTTCATATGCTCTAAATCTCTATCCTTTAGAAGGGCCGTATAGGTATCCTCTACCCCATTTAAAGCCAATAAAATTTTATCTTTTTCACTTATTTTTTCACTTAACTTCTCTAATTCTTTAGGTAGTTCATGTAATTGAATTTTATCAAGCTTAAGAATTTTTAATTTGCTGTTTAAGGATTTTTCTCTATTATCTATATCTTCTTTTAACGCCTCATATCCGGCATTAAAAGTTCTCCATTTATGCATAACGATTTCCTGTCTCGATTTAACTAATTTTAATTCTTTTATTTTAACCATTAATTCTTCTATATCTTTAGCTGAAGTATAAGACAGTACTCTCTCGATAATTTGATTATTACTCGATTGAGCATTAATTACTTCTTCTATATTGTAGTTCTTAAGACGCCTATTTCTTTCTTCTACCATTCTTTCTAACGTCTTTATTTCATCTTTATACCTTTTATATTCAGATACAGCTTTAGGTAGTTCTTCATAAGATTTTAATCCTAACTCTTCACCGTATCCCATAAGCTTAGCCTCTATTTTGTTTATATTGCTTTCTAAAAGTTCTATATACTCTTTTTCATTTTTTTGCTTTTTTAAACTCTCAAGCTTTTGAGAATATTTGAAACTTAAAATCAAAAAAATACCTGAAAAAAATAAAGGTACGACTGAAAATACAGGCTTAATAAAAATCAGTGCAATGGATCCAATTATCCCCAAAGCAATTAAAATATAATATAAATTTCTTATTAAACTAGCGGATTTTAAATCTTCTAAAGAATTTACTATTTTTCTATCTAGGACTTTCCCTTTTAATTCAAATAATTTATTTTCGTATTCTCTAAAAGCTTCATATATTTCATCTTCCTTATTTTCTATTTTAATTGAATTTCCTAAAGATTTTTTTATAAAACTTAGTCGGCTCTCTAACTCTAAAAGCTCTTTTTTATTTTCTTCATACACTAATAATTGAGCTTTGTGCTTTTCTGTTTCTTTCGATATCTTTAATATTTTGTCTTCTAATTCATCTCCAAGCTCTATTAATGAAGAAAACTCTTCTAACATTTTTTCAACTTCTAATTTCTCAGCTTCAATTTCTTTTCCTTCTTCAGCCTTATCTTCTGCTAAATTATAATAACTCATAAGAACAGTATTTTCTTCTTTTAGTTCTTCTATCTTCCCCTTAGTTATTAATCCTTCCTCAGCTTCTAATTCTCCTTCAATAGCTTTTGCTTTACTTTTAAGCTCTTCACTTTTCTTTAAATATTGAAGTATATCTTTATATTCTTTTTGAAGTTTTATTTTCTTTAAATGTTTTTTAAATACTTCAAGCTTCTTAAGCTTCAATCTTAAGGTTGATATTTCACCTCTAAGATTAATCCTCTTCATTTCATCCTCTAGGTTCTGGTCAGAGGCTTTTAAAAATTGTTCTCTCTCTTCTAGAATTGATATTTTTTTCTCTCTTAAAATATCAATTTTACCATTTCCTCTCGCTGTGGTTAAAGCTTTTCTTATTGCTTCAAGTTTTGCTAAGGCCTTAAAATAAGAAACCCCTTCTTCCCCACTTTCAAGGCTATTAGTAAGCTTATTCATTATTTCATCATCTTTAGAGGAATTTAAATAAGTACCTAAACTTTTAATAAAAGCAGTGTTATCAAATGATTCTGAATTTATGTTAATCATAGTCTTAGCAGGCTCATTATGGTTTAATTCCCCAACCTCTGTTCCAGTTAATTCATTGATAACCTTAATTGTATCTTCTTTTTTGCTGCTTCCAAAGGATCTTATAATTATTATATTTTCCCCATTATGTTCTATCTCCATTTCTCCTGAAGCTCTTTCTCCGTCAAACATAACGTATCTAGCTCGAGTATTATCTCTTATAGACTTGCCTCTTTTAGAATTCATCCCATAGAGAAATGTTTTTATAAAATGTTGTAAAGTAGTTTTTCCAGCTTCATTTTCCCCATTTATAATATTTATACCTTCTTTAAATTCTATCTCCCTGTCTTTTAATATACCAAACTTCTTTATTTTAATATTTTTAATAATCATCTAAATTAATGTCCTCCTCTCTTAGGGCATTAAATGCTAGTTTAAGTGCTCGTTCCAAACTTTCTTTATTTTCTGGTTCCTCTTCTAATTTCTTATATACTTTTCTAAGAAATATACCTCTCAAAGAGTTTTCGTTTTTTACCATATCATAATCTAGTTTCACAGTAGTTTCATCTATTATCTTTATATAATAAAACATTTCTTTTAATCTATATTGAAGTTTTTTGATATTTATAGAAAGCTCACTATAAACCTCACCTTTTAATATTACTTTATAGAAATTTCTAACTTTCTTATTTTCATCTACAGAACTAATAATTAATCTTAATATCTCTTCTTGTGAATTAATTCCTGTTAAGTCCACCTCTATAAGTTCATACACTCTTTGGCTTATAGCTCTAAACTTAAGATTATTATATCCTTTATAAACTTCACCAATTATTATCCCCTTTTCCCCTAACTCATCAAAACCTCTTCCTTCTGGGCATCCACTATATGCATAAAAAGTTTCCCCTTCTCTTTTTATATTAGAAAACCCATGTCTATGCCCTAGTGCTAGATAATCCAATTTACTGTTTCTTATTTCTTCAAGAGTTAATGGATTATATTCATTCTCTTGTTCACCTCTAGCTATCTCTCCATGCAATGCCATTATATTAATATATTCTTTATGCTCTACTGGAACTTGAAATCCCTTTAACAGAGAGGATTTTTCATGATTTGAGCTAAATGATTTACCATAAACTACGGTTTTCAAATCCTCTAATACTACAGCTTCCATGTCATTTGAAAATATATGTACATTTTCCGGCCATGTCAATAAGTTATAGAAACTTCTATCATTAAGAGGATCATGATTTCCTGCTACTATAAAAACTTTAGTTTTATTTATACTTTCTAATCTATCCTTAAGAAACTCTAAAGTGGATTTCTTTATGCATTTATTATCAAAAATATCACCACATAGAAGTAGTATTGAAACCTCTTCTTCTTTAACTATATTAATTAAACTTTCAAAGCTTTTTTTTATATCTTCATTTCTTTTTTCACCCATTGACGCTGATAACTCCTTAAATGGTGTATCAAAATGAAAATCAGCTCCATGTAATATCTTTACTCTATCCATACTTCATCACCTTAATCGAACTTTTGTTCTTATTTTACCATAATTTTAAAAGTAATAAAAGAACAAGATTTCCCCAAAAGAAAAAAGGAGATTTTCTTACAAATAATTAAATTATCTGTAAAGAAAATCTCCAGGTAGCATCTTATTAATTTTCTGGTGGAACTCCCTCCATAACTATTACCTCCAATTCTTTAGTAATTTTTAGTAATAAGCTGGGTAATTGTTCCTGCAAATACTAACCCTTAGTACTTACTTTAAGTGGCTTTCGTATTCAGCTACCATTCTTTTTACCATTTCTCCTCCTACGGAGCCACATTGTCTTGATGTTAAATTCCCATTATAATCTGAGAATTCAACGCCTAGTTCTCGTGCTACTTCTGTTTTAAATTTTGATAAGCCTTCTCTAGCTTCGGGTACTAATCTTCTTGTTGACATTTGTGATTCCTCCTTTTGGATTCATGGATTTTATAAGCTTTTAAAAGAATTTTTCTTTTATCCTGCTTACACTATTATATTGTCCGATTAATTTTTAAATAATCCAAGCAAGTATTGTTACATTTTCTATTTTTTTCTTAAAAATTTATAGCCTGTCTATAAAGTGTTTAAAAAATCTTTCCATTTCTTTATTTCCTAACATCTTTTCTGGATGCCACTGAACTCCTATTATATTAGAATATCCCTCAATCTCTATTCCTTCAATAACGCCATCTTTTGTATAACCAGTTGCAATTACACCTTTACCTAAATCTTTAATAACTTGATGATGATAGCTATTAGCTATTGTTTTATCTCCAAAAATCTCATAAAGTATGCTTCCTTTTGTAAATTCCACTGTATGAGTTCCATAATCTTTATTAGCTTGTTGAGCATGTTTTAATGGTTTATCATATCCGTAGCTAATATCCTGATACAAACTCCCTCCAAAGTACACATTTAAACTTTGATGTCCTCTGCATATTCCCAATATTCCTTTATTCAATTTAATTGCTTTATCAATAATCTTTAAATCGAATGAATCTCTTATAGGATCAATTGGACCTTGAAGTGTCCTAGGTTCTTCACCATATCTTAAAGGGTCTAAATCTACACCCCCTGTTATAACTATACCATCAACGGCTTCTAAAATTAGCTGCATATACTCTTCATCATCTATAAGTGAAAAAATTATAGGATACGCCCCTGCTTCAGCTATAGAATAAACGTAATCTGAATTTATTCCCATCCTGTCATAGTCAGTATAGACATTAGGAACTATAGCTATTTTCTTCTTCGTCATTAGTATCCCTCCTAGCTTAAAATCAATTAATGAATAAAACTGCTATTATAATAATATATACCTCACGAAATGAACTTGTTAATCATCAAAACCTATCTTCTTGCTTTTCCTGTAATTTTTTGCGATTCTATTTTAATAACAGTTGTGGCAGATGACGCTTTTTCTATGTACTGCATTCCTTCTTCCTTAAAATCTGGAGAAAATTTATAGATAAATGCTTTAAGAGCTTCTATTTTCTCAGATTCAATAATTTCTATAGCTTCTCCAAACACAATTGCACTTTCATAATTAGTTGAAAACTTATCAGCTAAGGTTTCTGTTGCACCAACTACTGTAAAGCAAACCTTAGGATTTTTTCTTAAAGAATCTAGTTTAAATCCTTGCTTTGCACAATGTATATATACGTTGTTATTCGAGAAAACATAATTTAAAGGAACACCATATGCATACTCATTATCACCTAAAACAGATAATACCCCAAAACTACATTTTTCTAAAATCACTAAAGCTTCTTCTTGTGATAATTCTCTATCACTTCTTCTCATATTTTTAAACATAACTTAGCCCCCTTCTTTTTACTTATTATATCAAATTTATTGTTAAGCTGAGTAATAAAAATTCACTTTTTGTAAACTAAAAAAGGTATTAAACTAATTTAGTCCAATACCCTTTTCAAAATGTTCTTTTAATTCTATGTACTCTGAGGAGCTAACAGGATGATATACTTCTTTTTTGAAAATAACTCCTGTTTTTTCTTTTACAGCATAAAAAGTGTCATCTGTACCTTTTCTAAATTTTTTAGAAGTTTTATTTTTGGCAATTATGTATTTATTCCCTTGATAATCTTCCGCCTTAAAATAATCACCATAATCCCTTTTAATTATGCACCTTATAAGAACAATATCATCTAAATTATCGATTTTATTCAAAATCTCCATATTCACCCACTTCACACCTTACCACAAATAATCTATATTATTATAATCGTACAAATACCTTAAATCTAAACACTTTTTATCAACTTTTATCCACTTTTAATTTTTTTTAATCATTCCAAACCTTATTAAATCATCTTCTTATGGTAAAATTCGACATATTATAGATTAATACTATAATATAAATCATATTTTGTCAAAATATAAATCACAAAACAATGACATTTTATCATCAATTAATAATCAGACCTATTTATTAAGTTTTTTAATTGAAGCTGACGTCTAAATATTTGATTGAAGATTTTATCCTTTATCGTTTCAGGTATATTTACATATAAAAATTCATAATAATATTTTTTCATCACCTTAAAGTTTTTAGCTATTTTACCACTTACTACTATATTATCCCCATTTTCGAAACGAATTTTTATTGAGATTATCTTGTCTTCTATGTGCCTTGAAAATCTATCTTCGTCCATGCTAAATGTTAAAGAGCTTCCTCCAAGCTTATATATATTAACATCAAATTTTATATTTTTTTCTATAAAAATCTGACCTTCTAAATCCCATAATACACTAAAGTATTCAGTAAAAGGTACACTTTTAAAATCTGATATATGTATTATATTTTCTTCATAGTAATTTGATTTAACTTGATACTGCACTATTTTATTGTTCTTATTTATATAAATACTTATGCTTTTGACTGTTGATTTATCTACTTGAGATATAAAATTGAATTTCTCAGCCTTAAAAAAGAATAAGGAATTGTATTTCCCTATTGTCCCTTCGATTGAATAAACCTTTTTTTCTGTATTAATTATTAACGTACTCCATACTATAGCATCTGATAAAATATTTTCTGATTCCTCTTTTGTTTTTAACAATATTTCTATCATGATATCTACTATTTTAGGATCAAATTGCTTTTTTTTATTTCTTAAAAGTTCAGTAATTACAAAATCTATAGTTTTTGCAGTTCTAAAACTTCTATGAGATAACATGGCATCTACTGAATCTGCTACGCATATTATTCTACTTTCAAGAGGAATATCTTCTCCTCTTAATCCATTCGGATATCCTTTACCATCATATCTTTCATGATGATACCTTACAATAATAGCTTCTTCATTTAATCCGGCTACCCCGCTAACTATATTAGCTCCATAGATAGAATGTTGCTTAAGGTTATTGTACTCTTCTTCACTAAGTTTATCCTCTTTGTTTAACACATCTTTATCTAAATAAATCTTCCCAACATCATGTAATACACTAGATATATATATTCTTTTTATAATTTCATTTTTCAATTTTAACTTCTTCGCTATCTCAGTTGAAAGTTGAGCAACATGATATGGATGTAGTAGTATAAACGGTTCTTTTTCTCTTATTACCTCTGACATCATATTTACCAGATTTAAAATTGCCTCATTTCTTTTCCATTTTAAATATATAACTTGGTATAATCTATGAAGTTTATAAATGACATCACTTATTTTACTATCAATTAAATCTGTAATTGTAATTGTATTAACTTTAGTTATTAATGCTAAATAAATACATGCTATTAATTCTTTATTAACTCCATCTTCTGAAAAAATAGGAATATAAATTTCAGCAAAAGTTCTAGGTGTTAGTGGTACATAGTCTTCATTTTTATCATCCTTATCATATATTATGATTTGTTTTTTCTTTTTAACTAAACTCAGTATAGTTTTAGACGATTCTTCAATTATGTTTATCCAATCTTTATTTAGACTTACATACTCCGCCCCCTTCCTCATAAGGGTTCTTTTCGATATAGCAATACTATTTTTATCTGAAAACTTTATTATTGTTGCAACATCATAACCGAGTATACTACATAACTCTCCAACACACTTATCAACTTCATCTTCTACCGTATGCAAGTTCTTAATAGGTTCATAAAGTGTGATCATTTTTGTCCTCCCATTATATCAATTAAGTTTTATATTTATTAAAAATAAAGCACTTACAAAAAGTAAGTGCCAAAATACACAATAACGTAATTTAAATATCGTTATTTTGGTGGCTTGGCAATCATAGAATTAACTTCCTTAGACCCAAAACTTTGCGACCTTATTTTTCAATAAGTGTGCCTTTTCAATTTATATATAAATTAACGAATCATTCAATATTTTTATTATTAATATACTCTAACAAATCTTTATTAATAATCAATTAAATACATTTTAACATTATATTAAAAGCATTCTTAACAACTAAGTTGAGAATGCTTTATTAAAATTTATATTATAGCTGCAAATATTCCTGACAGTGTATCAACAAAATTTAAGTCATTATGATTAAACTCTTTTTCATTTATTGAAACAGTAAGATATAATATTCCTTTTACAAATCCATTATAAATGATAGGCACTATTAAAATAGATTTCCAATCTGGTATCCAATAACTATCATTTTTTTTACCTTCGCCATCCCAGTTAACTAGATAAGCTCCAACTCTACTTTCTATAACCTCAAGTATCATATTATTGTTAATATCACTTGCTTTATGCCATCCATCCTTGTATCTTTTTCTTGAAAATTCATCCACAATTATCTTATTTTCTATTAAAAACAAAGTGCTTTCTTGAGCTTCTGATATTTCCATGACTCTTGTTAAAAACTCATATATTTTATCTTTTTTCTCTGTTTTTCTTCTAACTAATTCTATTATATCTGTAATAGCACTTAATTTTCTATAATCATTTATAGTATTTCCAGACAATATACCTGCAAGCTTATCATTTATTTTACTGGATGATCCAACTTCATTATTCCATATGACAGTTCTATTTTTCCCGGTATTTTTAGCCACATACAGTGCCTCATCAGCCATTTTGATAAGATTATCACTAGAATTCGAATGTATGGGGTACTGAGAAATCCCTATGCTAATAGTAACTTCTAATCCATTCCCTAATAAGGAGCTTTTTTGTATTTTTTCTCTAAACTTTTCACAGGTTTCAAAAGCTTCATATTGATTTTTATCTGGGAATATAATAACAAATTCTTCTCCCCCATAACGCCCTACAACATCATTTTTATCAACTGTCTCCTTTGTTATAGCTGCTACATAGCTTAAAACTTTATCTCCAAAATGATGTCCGTATTTATCATTAACTCCTTTAAAATTATCAATATCCATTATTGCAATAGAAAACTCTTTTTTGTTCGCTCTTGAGCTTTCTAAAAGATCGGCTAAACTAGCTTCAAAATATTTTCTATTATATACGTTAGTTAATTTATCTATTGTAGAATTCAAAGTTAAATTATATTTATCTAATAGAAATCCTAACAAAGGAATTAGGGTTTTTAATTCTTTTAAAGACTGTTCATTTATATTGTTTAAATGTCTATTAGAATAAAGTATTATAGATCCTTGAATATTTTCCTTAGATTCTATTCTTATCTTGTTTTTTATTTTTAAATATATAGCCGACTTCATCTCTTTAGGCAATAAATCTTCATCTGCTATATTAGCTCTATTTAGATCCACTTTTACTATCTTTCCATCTTCTTCGGTACTAAATTTACTCTTAAAGAATTCAACTTTTGTCCTAGGGTTTATAGCTCTGTAATTATATATTATCGTTTCTAAACCTTCTAAATCTTGCATAGTGACTATAGCGCTCTCAGCTAAGGTTAATTTGCATATATATTTTATAAGGTTTTCTATATTGCTTATAATATCACTCTTAAAACCATCTAATACATCATAAATATTATTAAATTCATTTGAATAACTTTCTTCAAAATTCTCTTTTAGTTTACATAAAAACTCCCTATTTTTAATTAAGTTATCTATTTCTAACTCATTCATTAATTCATCAAACTCTTGAAGGGATTTAATTACTTCTTTCTTCACAAATATTTGAGTCTTTAATTTATTATTAAAACAGTTAACTATGTTATTGTAGACTTTTAATAATATTCCACTATTAATATAATTTAGTTTATATTTTATTGGAAGGGTTTTTATAATCCTATTCAATATGGTTATAACTTTATAATAACTTTCTATAGCTTCTATAAATTCATTATTCAATTCATGGATTTCACCAATTTTTAAATAAACTTTAGAAAGTAATTTTTTATCATCCATATAATTTAGTAATACTTCTATGTCACTTGGAACTCTTGTTTTATTATCATCTAAAATCAACTGTATATATTTCTGCTTTAGCATCAGTTTATTATCTTTTTCTATAGTTTCTAAGTTTTCATAAACTTCTTTTGCTAAATTCCTATATCCCATCTCTTCAAGCGCAATAATAAAATCTAGAAGTAAATTACTCTTAAAATAAGTGTCTTTTATATTTTTACTCTTTTTATAGATTTCATTGATTTCCTTTTTTATATCTTCTTCTGATATACATCTTCTTAAATTATAAAAATGCTGTTTACACTCAATTTTAAGCGCTATGTGGTTAGAGTATTCACCTTCATTTATGTTGTTATCAATAATCTCCCATAGCTTCTCGTAGTCGCTTATAGCGTAATAATACTTAGCCATTACACTTGTTAAATATTTAAGAAATACTCCTTTGGAAGTAAATTTATCAATAACTAATTTTCCTAGTTCTAAATATCTATATGCCAAATGGAATTCATTTAATTCTATAGAACATTCAGTAATCATAAAACATGCCAGACCCCTGTAATATTCTAGGGAATTACTACTAGTTCTATTTAAAGCTTCCTGTAAAAGTTCAAATGCACCTTTATATTTTCTTTGATAAATATATACTTCTGCTATATACACATTACTTAGGACAATAAAGTCTTCAATCTCATATTTATTAGCTGCCTTTTGAACATTATATAAATTCGTAAGAGCTTCATTGTTATCTTCTTCTATCCTAAAAAAATAATTTCCTATATTGAAATCTGATGATATTATTCCTCTAAAATTGTATGTTTCCTTAAAATACCTTTTTGCTAAGTTAAAATATTCTATTGGTTTATTTTTCTCATTTATACTTATATATGAATCTCCAAGACATATACAAATATAGCCTACTAAATCCATATATTTATATTTTGAAAATTCTAAAGCATATAATGAAATTTTTATTGCTTCTCTATATTCACCTAAGAAATTTTTATATTTAGCTTTTGCAAGCAAATAAGCTACTTCACCTTTATGATAATCAATTTCATCAAGTATAGTCCTACATTCACTTAAACATTTTTCTAAAAAACTTGAATCTTCTACTCTATATCCTATGGCAACAATTCTTGCATAACAATAAGTTCTAATTTCTTTTTCTTTTACAATATACAATAAGCTCTTATAACAATTAATACTCTCATCAATATTACCATCCCTATAATATAAGTCTGCCAAAATTAAGCTTATATCAATATAGGCTTCATTGCTTATACTCTTGGATTCTAAACATCTGTTATAGTAGTATATAGCCTTATTATTATTCCACGCTTTAAATTCGCGCTCTCCACACTCTTTACATAACCTAACAAACTTATCGTCTTCTTCTAATATTTCTAATTGATAAATAAGCTCATCCTCGTATGAATACCCTTCTTTAATTTTCTCTTCCAAAAAATCACTTATTTCTCTATGCCATATATTTTTTTCTTTTATAGAGGTGTTTCTATAGATAATTTTCTTCATAAGATTATTATTCATTCCATATAATATCCCTCTATCAGATATTCTTTCCCCTATATAATCATCAACTGTAAGTTGTTTAAACTCTCTCATATTATCTTTATCCAATATTCCTAAACTATATAACAGTTCTTCTTCTATTGGATTTTTAAACATAGATAATTTCTTAAGGATATTATAAGAAACATCAGAAACCCTTTTTAATTCCCTTTGAACTTCTTCTTCTATATTTTTAGGTAATGCTATCTCTTTGTCCTTTAGGTTTTCTTTCCACTTACCAGTTTTTTCAGAAATATATATTACTTTATCTGCAAATAGCTTCTTTATAATTTCAATTACATACATTGGATTACCTAATGTTTCTTTATATATTTTGTTAGAAAAATCATATAAATCCAAAGATGTATTTAACATATTTCGTATTAGTTTTCTTGTATCATGTTCATTTAAATAGTTTAAATTATATTCATCGAAATCTTTATTTAGTTTAAACTCTTGAATAAAATTATCAATCCCCATAGAATTTTTAATCTTATTATCATTATAAGTTATTACTACTAGGAAGTTTTCTATTGAAATTTGTGACAGACATAGATACTTCAGAAATAGTTTTCCTATATAGGTTTTGCTCTCAATATCATCAAGAAATAACACAGTAAACTTATTCTTAGCTATTTCTGATAAAAACTTGGTTATTCTATTAATTATTATTAAATAAGTATTTTTATCTTCCTCAGTATACATTTCCTTTGAGTTTACTACTAAATAGAAGAATTCTTCAATGTATTTTTCATATTTTTCTTTTTGTTTTTTATCCCATATACCTTGAAGAAAGTTAAATACTACTCTTTTATTTTCTTCAGTACTGATACTTTTGTTTACAAGCGCTTCTATATCAATAATATTTACATTATCATCAAATTTTTTATCTATTATGTTTTTGAAATGATTTAATAATTTTGTTTTTCCGCTACCTTCATCACCACTTATAGATGTTATAGAAAACTGAATATTTTTAGCTACAACAGCATCTACTTTTTGAATAAATTTATTAATCTCATATTCTCTTCCTATTATAGGTAGTTCAGTATTTATCCTATTTAAATAACTATAATCGAATTTAGGAAATGTCTTATTAAATTTTAAATTTATATATTCTATAATAGATTCAAAATCTGAAAATGCTTTTTCTATAAGCTTTTTATATAATCTACTTAAAGACCTATGCTCATCCTTATTTTTTTGAAGTTCATTTTCAAAAATATAATTAAAAATATATGTTAAGTCATTAAACTTATAATAGTCCTCTTTATTATCTTCAGTAACTAATAGAATGTTTTCTATTAAATCATTGCTTAAATTTATCCTTTCTATTTCTATAGATAGGATATCTCCAAGCTTTACGTCACCATTTGGTAAATAAAATATATTATCTAAATCTAATTTATCATACACGTATCCCTTTAATATTAAGGTGTTGATAATGACTACTAGCTGAGCAAATACATTTAACTTTATGTCAATATTATTGGGCTTAATATCCGAAATCTTTCTAGCACCTTCATTAAGCTCTTCAGTTAAATAAGCAAACTTCCTACCTTCGCTTTTTGCTCCATCTATATTTTCTATTGTAATAAAATCATAGAGGTTAATTACTCCAGCAAAATTCAGATTTTTAATCCAAGTAATGCTAGATAAAATATTATCCTTTATTCTATCATTTAGTAGTTTAGTTTCTACGATATTAAAAACATACTTCTTATTATTAATTTTATCTTTTACAAGGTAACTACTAATATGATCCCCATTAGAAATTATCTTTTCTACAATGTATCTATCATTTATAATTCTCATTGCCAACCCCTGCCCGTATATAAGAATTTTTTATACTATATTCATTATAACATTAATTTAAAATTCTTATATACAGCTTTTATTTAATTTAAAAATAAACTAGGGATAATAAATAAGAGTCTTTACAAATCTAACTTCTAATTAAATCTGTAAAGACTCTTCTCTTAACTATATATCCTATATTTCTATAAATGGAGTTCCTTTTCCATTATGAAATTTAAATCCTACTCTGAATAGTTTATAAAACAATATTGCCTTGTTTATTGACATCTTATTAACTATTTTTTTAACCATATACCATATCCCTCCTATAAATATCATCTCTTTTTCCTTATTTTACTACAATATTCTCACAAATTTCTCACAAACTCACACTTTGATCTATCAATTTATCGCCAAATTTCTACAAAAAAAAGAAGTAACAGATATCATACTTCTGTTACTTCTTCTATTAAAGCTATCCGCTTATATAACTCTTTATTAGAGAGGGTAAATTCAATTCCTAATTCTTTTTTATATAGTTCATTTATTTTCTTATATTGAGAAATACTTTTTATTAAATTACCTTGTTTATAATATAAATCTATAATTTTTTCGTTTATATTATCATTTAGTGGATTTAACTCTAATAATCTACTAATGTACATTTCAGTTTTATTTAAATCCGCTCTCTCACTATAATAATCCACAATTTTATTTATTAAATCAGTATAATACCTGTTGTAATTTTCTCTTAACTCTGTACACCATGTATAGTCTTTGCCTTCAAATAGTTCACTATTACTTAACTTAGCTATTCTTTCTAAATCAAATATATTAAAATCAGAATTGTTTCTCATAAATTCATCAAACTTCCATAAATCGCAATCAAACTCTTCTAAATAAGCTTTATACATACCTTGGCTATATTCAATTATGTTTTCTATACCTATTGACTTTAAAGAGTTTTTTAATCTATTTATAGTACTATGTAAATTATGTTCTGCATTTTTAGGCGTAGATTGATTCCAAAACATATCACAAAGCTTCCACTTATCCACCCATTGACCTCTATTACATATAAAATATGCAAATAATTCCTCTGACTTTGATGTTATCCACTTTATTGTATTCCCCCTTGTTTTATTAAAAACTTTAAAAGTTCCAAAACACTCTACTAAATATTTTTCTTCTGCTTTATTTTCAACAGCACCTTTTTTATTTTTTAATAATCTTTCAATAGAATCATCAATTGCCTCTTCTGATATAGGTTTAAGTATGTAATGTATCGCATTAATTCTAAAGGCTTCAACTGCATACTGATTATAGGCAGTCATAAAAACCACTTGTATATTTTCATCATATTTTTTTATTTTTTCAGCTAAAAGCATTCCATTCATACCAGGCATTTCTATATCAAGAAATACTGCATCTGGTTTATCTATTTGTATATTTTCCCAAGCCTTATTTGAACTTAGATATTCTCCAATTATTTCTATATTTTTATTTTCAGCTAAAAGCATCTTTATCAGCTGTAGATTCGGTAATTCATCTTCAACAATTATAACCTTAAACATACTGCACCCCTTACTACTTACTAATCCCTTTACATATTATAGCATAAAATTACAATAATTTCTTATACCAAATGGATATAAAGATAAAAACCGACCAAATCAAATGATTTGGTCGGTCAAATATATAGCTTTAATTTTCTTTTGTTTCTTTTCTTCTAACTAAAACTATACCAGCAACAGCTAATATTAATCCTATTGCAAATAATATGTTTATATCTACTAATGATCCAGTTTGTACTAACTTATCACCAGAAGTATTAACAGCTTTCTTTATAGGAGTCATTTGAATATCGTGTCTAACAATCTCCTCTTCTACTGTAATTATACTACTTGTATAATCTTCGTATCCATCTGCTGTAGCTACTATATAGTAATCAGTGTGTGGGAATACCATCCACGCATACTTACCATTAGCATCACTAAATTGAGGATTTAAGTTATCTGCTGGAGGGAAATCATTAACTGTTGGTAATTCAACTAGTGTATGGGGTTTTATTCCCTTATCTCTATTTCTTTGAGTATCAGCATAGTATAACTTAACGTGTGCTCCTGATATTAGATTTCCATTTTCAATGTTTGTTATATCTCCATATGGGTCAATCAAACAGTTAGCAATATTCAATTCTCCATCATTATTAACTTGGATTTTTGATGTACCAACCTTTATTTTGCTTCCGTCTGGAAGATTATAATAAACAGCTGCGTAATAAGTTTTTCCTTTTTCTAAACCACTGAAGTTGAATACTCCACCATTTTCATTGCTTGGGTTCTCATCCTCTAAAATCCCTGAAACTATATTGCCGTTTTCATCTAGTATAGTCATACTATAATTAGTGTAACTATCTAAACTCTTAACATTTCCAGCAGGATCTTTTATTAGTAGTAATCCAGTTGCAGTGTTTGCACTATCATAACTCTCTTTACCTTCTGAAGAAACAGAGCCTGCATTAGTTTTTTGATTAAATGTAACAGTTTTTGATATATTTCCAATGGTAATGTTTTTAGTAATTTTAACATCGTATTTAACATTTCCCTTAGGAATTGCTATCTTGTACTTACCATCATTTCCTGTTACATATTTAGCATAGAAATCTGGAATTCCATTGTTATCAAAGTCTTTAGATACTTCGACTATAGCTCCTGCAACTGGTTTCCCTGTTGTATTATCTACAACTACCCCCTTAATGCTTCCTGGTGCAAAATGTACTATTGCATTATTAGTCACTGGAACATCTAATCCATCTACTTTAGCACCAACTGTTACTGTTAACATGTCGTCTCCAGAAACCTTTGAAGATTGTAGAGTAAATAATGCATTTCCATTTGCATCAGTTATAATTGTGTTTCCATTTTTAAGAGTACCACTAGTTACATTTATAGTAACAGTTTTTCCTGGTACAGGTTTATTATTTTCATCTAATACTTGTACTGTTAGAGTTGTAGAATCTTCCCCGTCTCCTACTATTGAATTAGGTGAAGCAGTTACTGTTACTCTGTACTTAGATACATAAACATCTTGAACTTTTTCTTTATCTGTTGGTTTAGTAGGTTGAAGATTTACTTGTGTCTGTTGCTCAAGTCCATCCTTATTTACTATAACCTTGTATAAACCTGTCTTTTGATCTTTGAATGTATAGTTTCCATTTTCATCTGTTGTAGTAGTTCCAATAGTTTTGCCATCAGCGTCAACTAGTGTTACTTTAGCATTTGCTACTGGTCCGTTTGAAGTTTGAACCTTACCTTTAAGATCTAATGTTTTTGGCATTGACTTATCAATAGTAAAGTTAACTACTGTAGTATTACCAGCCTTATCTTTTACAACTAAAGTATGACTTCCTTCTTCAGTTACTGGAGTACCTGGCTCATATGGTTTTCCATCTAGAGTTGCAGTTCCTTCATTAAATTGTGGTGTCATATCTTCTTTGTAAGTTTCTCCAGATTTAAGATTACTAACTACTGGAGCTGTCTTATCAATTGTGAAAGTTTTTGTAGTAGTATTTCCAGCACTATCTTTTACTACAAGTGTGTAAGTTCCTTCTTGTGTTATTTCTGTTCCACTAGTAAATGGTACTCCATTTAGTGTTGCTGTACCTTCATTAAAGCTTACATTCACTTTGTTATTATAGTGATTACCATCTTCAACTCCACTAACTACAGGAGCTGTTTTATCAATTACAAAAGTTCTAGTAGAAATATTTCCTGCTTTATCTACAACTATAATTGTATATTGCCCTTCTTTTGTAACTTTGCTTCCACTTTCAAAAGGTTTCCCATTTAGTGTTGCTGTACCTTCATTAAAAGTTACTTCAACATCTTTATTATAGCTTTCACCATTTTTAACTCCATCTATAATAGGATCAGTTTTATCAATAGTGAAGTTCACTGTACTTACATTTCCAGCTTGGTCCGTTACAACAAGTTCGTAAGTTCCTTCTTCTGATATTTTTGTACCAGATGTATATGGTTTTCCATTAAGAGTTGCTGTCCCCTTATTAAAGGTTACATTAACATCTTTATTGTATTGACCATCTTGTAGAACATCACTAACTGTTGGAGGCGTCTTATCAATTACAAAGTTCACTGTACTTACATTTCCAGCCTCATCAGTTACTATTAGTTGATAAGTTCCTTCTTCTGATATTTCATCTCCAGATGTATATGGTTTTCCATTAAGTGTGGCTGTACCTTCATTAAATTTAGGTGCAACTGGTTTATTGTAATACGCATTATCAGTAATATCTGATAGTTTAGGAGCAGTTCCATCAATGTTAAAGTTAACAGTAGTGGTATTTCCAGCTTTATCAACAACAACTAAAGTATGGTTGCCCTCAGTTTCTATCTTGTTTCCTAAAGTAAATTCTTCATTATCTAAAAATACTGTACCCTTAGTAACTTCTGGAATAACACCTGGCTTGTAGCTTTGTCCTTCAACTATATTAGATACAGTTGGTGGGATTGTTTCTACTATAATACTACTGTTATCAGTAGTTGTAGTTACTTCTTGAGATACATTATTGCTCTTATCTTTTATAGAACCTATCTCAAATTCTACAACTCCTTGAGTATCTTCTTTTTCAACTACATAAGTAGCTTGATAATTGTTACCTGAAAGTTTAGTAACTGTAGCTTCTTTTCCTAAAATAGTTACCTTAGGATTCTCACTTAGCTCTTCACTCGCAGTAAATGTTAATGTAATAGTATCTCCTTCTTTGGCATAGTTTGAAGAATTAGCATTGTTTGAAGTAATCTTTACATCGCTAACGGTTGCTGGAATACTGTCTTGAACATTTACAGTAAACTTAGCTGGAAGTGAATATCCATACCCATCGTAAGCTTCGTATGTAAATTCAGCACTTCCTACAAACTCTGAAGCTGGCCTAAATATAAGAGTGTTTAATCCGTCTGTTGGTATTTCATCATTAACATTAACTGATGCTCCATTATAAATTAGGATTCCATTATGAGGTATTGATGTGATTTTTATCTTAGTTAAATCACTTCCTTCACTATCACTATAAAGTGAGGCGAAATCTGCTAACTTAAATCCCAGATCAGTATTTTTTTCTAAGGATTTGCTTCCATCAGTTAATACAGGAACATTATTTGGTGCAGCCTTAACTATAACTGTGAAAGTCTTTGTTGATGTTACTCCATTATTGTATACAGTAGCAGTTAAAGTAACTGTCTTATTTCCTTCAACAATATTAGGTCTAGTAACTTCTCCATATTTAGTTATAGCTGGATCAGATGAAGTCCATCTAATTAATGTATTATCAGGTCCTGTAGTAGGTAATGTTATATTCTTTGTTACACTATTCTCATTATCCCCTTGTTCATAACCTATATTTACATTATCTTTAGCGTTATTAGCTTCTTGCTCAACATCTTTCACAGTAAATGTTCTAGAGAATTTGTCTGAATAACCATCAGCTGTCTTTACAACTAAAGTTACAGTATAATCTCCTGCTGATTTTCCTGAAAAATCTGTCATAGGAGTTGAACCTGAGTAAATCTCTTGTCCATCTTTAAATACTTTCCAAACTTTTTCAGTTATTTCTCTTCCTTGAGGATCATAACTACTATCTACAATTGTTATATCTTTATTAATCGGAGTATAAAGAACTTCAGGTGCAATAATAAAGCTTGCAATTGATTTTTTAGTAGAATCTGAAACAGTTGAGATATATTTAACGGAAGGATTACTCCAAGCATCATCATAATCTTTTACTGTTAATTGTACTAAATATTGCTTATTTGCATCTAAAGAACTTGGAATTTGTCCATCAATCCATGTAGATGAATTTACTTCTCTCCATTGCCATTTTACCTCTGCTATTCCTCTATCGATTTGACTTTGTCTATCTAAATCAAATGATTTATCTGTAAAAGCTACAGTATAAGTTCCATTGTCATTTTGTAAATCAAAATCAAATGAAGCTATTGGAAGTCTGTGAGCATAAACTGTATTAGGCATAACCACATTATCTCGAAAAGTAATGTCGTATTTACCAGGTTTATCAAAAGTTGCCTCTAAACTATTCATATACTGACCATCAAAAGTTGCTTTTCCCATAGCATTTTCATAATATGTATCATCGTGATTAAATTTCCATCCTCCTAATGGGTAATCCTCATTAGCAGTATTTTCTTTGTATTCACTTGGAGTAACCGCAACATCAATAGGTTGTCCTATCAATACTTTAGTAGCTCCGCTACTTTCTTGATTTAACACATTATATATGTATGTAGCTATTTTATCAATAGAATCACTATACTTAGTATTATCAACATAAATACCATTGCCATTATTTTTAGCTACTAAATCTTTAGCTTCTGCTTCATTAGCACTAGTTCCCCAGCCTACATAATGTAAGTTTTCACTAGCTATTCTAGATTGGATTTCACCATATGCAGTAGCTTCATGGAAATCTGAGTCTGAAGTATCATTTAAGTTAACAACAAACTTTTTAGAAGCTATTTCCCATTCTGGTTCCTTAATTAGGTCTTTAAACTTCTTGTAACTTGTAGTTTTCATACTTAAATTGTTAAATTCAAAATATGATAAAATATTGCAATTGTGTGACGAGTAACTTGCTATAGGTCCAAACCCATTACCATATTCACTATCAAGTTGTAAGTTATCAATAGTTTTGTTGCTATTATCCCACATACTTATAGAGTTTTTAGTAGTTTCTATTTTTATTGTATGGTTTTGAGATTCATCTTTGCTATATAGACTACCTATTTGAGTAATTCCTGGATAAGTTCCATACCATCCATAAGGATCATAAAATCCTCTACTTTGCTCATTATGAAAGTCGTTAGCATTTATATTTGTCATCTTATACACGCCTACTCCTGCTTGTAAAAACAGTATTGCATATCCGTTTAAGATTCCGTCCTCATCAATATTAGTATTGAATAAGAATCCGCCACCCTCCATACTGTGATAGTTTATACCAGCTTCATTTATTTCAAATTCAAAACTTTTCTTTGAATTTGATTCGTTTGGCATAAACATAAAGTCTTTATAACCAGGTTGTCCATATCCATAAAAAACAATGTTTTTACCATCATTTTTTACAATTATATGTTGATTATCTGCTGGATTTGGTTTTCCATCTCCATTTGGATAATTATCTTCTCCCCAGTTACCCTTGTGATCATAAATATTCCACGCGAAAGTATCTTCCGCACTTACCGCTTCTGATTTTAAACCAGAAATTTTTATCCTAGAATCTTGTACACCAAGCGAACTAAGTTTTGCCTTCAAGTCATTTTCAAAACTAGTTGAATCTACAGAACTGTCTCCAACTGTTAGAACTATGTCGGCATTGAATTGAGGTTTTAAAGAAATTTCGACATCATTATTTTCTGCTGCATTTGCTATAATCCCATTAAATAGGTTTGAAGTAAATATTGCAGAAACTAATAGTGATGAAATCTTCTTTTTTGTCAATTTACTCATCCACTTTCCCCCTTTCGTAATTTCTTTTTACATAATCTATATTACTCTATTATTCTAAACAAATTCTAAACAATATTAATTATCTATTAATATTGAATGCAAAAATAAAAAATCCTATTAAGATATTAAAATTCATCTTAATAGGACAACAATTGATATTATTTTTTAACCAACGTATTGTAGTAATTAACTACATCTTCAGTTAGATGTACACCGTACTCTTCTTTAACTATATTCTCTAATTTGGCAAATTGCTTTTTCAAATCACGAATTTCTTTTTTAACATAGTGACACTTAAATAATAGTTTTATACCTTCGTCATAAAATGGATCTACTTTTATAAGTTTTTCCAAATATTCTATAGCTTTATTAAAATCATTTTTTTCCATATAATAAGCTCCAATATTAGTAACCAGTTTTAAATATTTATGTTTTAAGTTTTCTTGCATATCCATAGCCCATACATATGCATCTTCTTCTAAATAATCACCTATATAAAGTTCGAATATTTTTTCATATTCATATATATTAGCATCTGATAATATATATTTTTTATTTAAATATTTATTAAATCTCCACAAATCACAATCTATATCGATATCTTTTATAATATAAGAATTATTAGCATACTTTATAGTATCTTCATAACCATATTTAGAAAAAAGTTTTCTAATTCTATATATAGAGCTTTGAAGATATATGAGTGCGTTCTTTAAGTCAACATCAGCCCATATCTTATCAATTAGTTTTTCTTTATGTATAGGAATCCCTACGTTCTCTATTAGGTAAGCTAAAAGTTCTCCATCTTTTGAGGTTCTCCATCTTACTGATTCTTCCTCATTAAAAACTCGAAATTTTTTAAAGAACCTAACTTTTAATTCATCTTTCTTTATTTCTTTTTGAGTTTTTATAATTTTTAATACTTTCTTTATTGTTTTTTCTAACCTTTCTACTCTTATCGGTTTTAAGACATAATCTATAGCATTAGCTTCAAATGCATCATAAGCATAGTTATCATAAGCTGTTATAAATACAACTTCAATATTAGGCTTTATCTCAATCATCTTTTCAGCTAATGATATTCCACTTATACCTTGCATTTCAATATCTAAAAAAGCTAGTTGTATATCATGTTTTTTAATCATTTCTAAAGCTTTATTAGGATTGGTAGTAGCTTCAACAACTTCTAATTCATTAAAACCCTTTATAGTATCCCGTATCTCATCTAGTGTGAACTGTTCATCATCTACAATAATACTTTTAATCATAATTCTCCCCTAAACTAAATTCTAAAATCACCTAGTGGAACTCTTATAACAATCTCTGTTCCTTGATTTAAGTTACTTACTATGTTTAATCCTGAACCATAACTTTTTATAAGCCTGCTATTTATATTTTTAACTCCTACTCCAGCTTTTTCATCTTTTCCATCAAGAAGATTAGCTAATCTATGGGATTCTATACCAACCCCATCATCCTTTACCCTTATAATAACCTCTTCTCCATCTTTATAAATACTTAATTCAATATTTCCTCCATCTATTTTACTAAGTATCCCATGTCTTATAGCATTTTCAACTATTGGTTGTATTACCAATGATGGTATCTTGATATCTATATTTTCATCTATATTATATTCTATATTTAGCCTATCTCCAAAACGCTCTTTTTCAATAGCTACATAGGTTTTAACTAAATCTATCTCCTTTTTTATAGGAGTAAAACTTTCCCCAGAAGAAAAATCAAAACTATACCTTAAATAGTCACTAAAATCTAATAGTATCTTTTTAGCTTTTTTAGTATCTCTAGTAATCATAGAAGATATTACACTTAAAACATTGAAAATAAAATGTGGTTTTATTTGAGCTTTTAAAAAATCCATCTCTGAGTTAATTAGTGCATTAAAAGATTCTTTAAGCTTTATAAGATTATTAACCCTCATTCTAAAAACATTCATATCATAAGGTTCTACGATTATATCATTAACCCCTAAATCTAATGCCAAAGAAACATTTTCGGAATATGACCTATCAACTATTATTAAAATAGGTAAATCCATTTTATTATATTTTTTTCTTACCTCTGTTATTAATTCATATCCAGATATATCAGGAAGTATAGAGTTTATTATTAATAAATCTTCCTTTATTCCTTTGTCTAATACTTCAATAAAGTCTTTAACAGATGCCAAGTTATTAACATCGTGTCCATCAATAAGTAAAGAATTGGTTATAACTTTTCTATTTACTGAGTTGGGTTCTAGAAGCAATATAGAATTATCTCCTAAAGGAATATTAGCATGTTTAATATCTTCAATCATTAAATACGAACTTTTCTCCTCATAACTTATAACTTCACTACTAAGATTATTTGCTATTGGTAAAATCACACTAAATTTAGTGCCTTCTTCTTGGCTTGATTTAAATTTAATATCTCCGCCATGAAGTTTAGTAAGTTCTTTAGCTACAAAAAGTCCTATATCCGAGTGCTTTTTCTCATGAAATATTGCATTTTCATCATTTATCCACTTAACACCATTAAATATATCATCTTTTTCACCAATAAAAAGTTCTTCATTAATAATATCAACAATAACCTCTTGATTACTTATATATAAACTAACTATAATTTTCCCTCTAAGTGTGTAAATAAGCAAAGTATCTATCAAATTATAAAAAATTTGTCTTACTCTTTTATCATCACCTAATATAATTGCACCAGAGCCTTTTACTCTATTTTCTATAACTATCGGTTTATCTTTGATTGTATATGCAGCTATGTTGATAGCAAAAATCAGCTGACTTTTTATATTTACTGGTTTCTCTTCCTTTATAACATATCCGTTAGTAATATTAGAGTAATCCTGAATATCATCAACTAAAACATCTAACTTTTCTCCTATATTCCATATCATTTCAACATTTTCTCTTTGATTAGAATTTAAGTTTCCAGCCACACCATCCATAAGAGATTTTGCTATATTCACTATACCTTGTAATGGCAACTTAAGTTCATGGGAGGTTTTTTCCAAAAACTCGTCCTTCCTTTTATCCAATATTTTCAATTTATTAGATAAATCCTCAATAGTTTTTACTGAATTATGATATCTATTTGAAATTACTACTCCCTGACTTATTACAAAAGTCAACATATATATAATATATAAAGAACTTAGTTGTTTTTGATTATAGGTATTATAAACCGCAATAAAAGCTAAACATATTATACTAAATAAAACTAAAAACTTTGTTTTTAAATCTTCATGTTTTTGAATTAAACTTTTTATTAAGCAATAAAGAAAATATAATAATAGAAAACTTCCAGGAACCGCCTGTATCCTTCCGAGGTCAATGGTTCTAGATAGAGGCGTAAATAATATTATAAAAGCATATATTATGGTCAATAACTCATAAAGTTTTAATATCTTTTTTGAAATATCTATAAAATAGTTAAATTTAACATATCTTAATAACAAATAAGAAGAAAACATCTGAAATATTAAGGCAATTTTAAAAAGATCGTCCATAGATAAATTCGGAAAAATCTTTAAAATTATCATATCATCAGCTAATGCTAAAAAAATAAAATTTAATAAACAATACATAGCTAATAAAAAACTTGAGTTGTATTCTTTTCTCTGTATAGAAATACTAGCAAAATACAAAAACATCATAAAAAGACTTACTACACAAAATATATCTGTAAATAAGTATTTTTCCCTAAGATTAATAATCTCGTCTGCTGAACCTATGTTGATAACTTTTAATATACCACTTTTTAAAACATTCTCATTCTCTATCTGTATTATTACATCAAAATTATCACTTTTTACATCAAATAATGTAAAATCAGATGTCAAAAGTCTATCTCCATCTGTATATTCAACAGCCTTAATATCGCTTTCATTATTATCATTAATAAAAACTCTAGCTTTTCCCCATATATTATTAAACTTTATTCCAAGTTTTTGGTTGGCTTTATCTAATTTAACCCTCAGTCTATAAGTTGCCTTTCCTTTAGATGGATAGTTTTTGCCATTTTCATCAACATATTTAGTCCAGGATTTAGGCACGATATTATAAATAGGTTTTATATCATTATTAAAGTCTTTTGGATAAAGGAATTTATCCCAATAAAATTCCCATTCCCCACTTACTGATAATGGATTGCTCTCCTGTAAATTAACATTACTTAAATCTAGATATCCCTGCTTAATCTTTATGTTATTTGTACTTCTAGATTGTGCAATAAAGAAAATAGTTGTACTTATTACAAAAGTAACTGTAATAAAAATCAATATATCCGTTTTATCTTTTAAAATCTTTTTCATTCCTAATATCCAATCATAATATTTATATAATACTATTATTATATATCATAAAGAACTTATGCGCTTAAAATTTATGTCGAATTTATTAATTAAAAACAAAAAACTGCTAAATCTTGTAACAGTTTTCTCTTTAATCTCCCACACCAAAATCCGTATTATGATAAAGCACCTCAATATACGGGTTCTCATTTAAATGTGAATATTCTTTTTTAAACCAATTCACTAATTCTTCATCTCTTTTAATCTCTGTAGTATTTTCTACAAATACATTTATAGTTCCATATTTAAAATACTCTATTAGAATGTTTATATCTCTTCTAATCATCTCTTTGCTTTGGCCTTTTATTCCAACCATTAAACATACAGATTGAAATTTTTCTGCTACTTCCTCTGGTGTTATAAATCTTGCATTTTTATTTAGTATCTTATTTCTAAAATCGTAGTCGAAGCTCTCTACCCCTATTTTAAAAATTATAGGAATATTAAAGTATTCTTTCATCTCTTCAAGTCTATTTTTATAACACCAGTGGCTTTCCATAAATAACTTATTAATCTTCTTTTTTTCTATTATTTCTTTGATGTAAGACAAGGTATCCTTAGGTATCTCAAAGCAACTTCCTGAATTAATTACTTCTAAAACCCCAAATTCACCAGTTACTTTATCTAATACCTCTCTATTTAATTTATTCATTTCCTCTTCATCTTGTCCATTATCATCAATATAATCACAAAAACTACACTTTCCCCATACACAAGGAAATGCTTTAAGTAATACTATTTCTCTTTTATTTTTATTAGGTATTTTATTATATCTCTCCATAACTTCTCTCTTTTAGTCCCTTGGGATTATATCCATTATTTTAAGTACTAAAGCTACAGCTATAGCTTTATCTAAAATATCACTTATAATCTGAGTTGAAAATACCCCTGCTACTACATTAACCCCTGCCTCTTTTAAATACATTACAATAAATGAACTTCCTGATGAAGTTATTCCACCAAAAACATAGGCTGCTATTAATGAAGCCATAACTGACCCAATTAAAGTCACGACCAAGGTTCCTAAAACAGCAAGTTTTCCTTTAAACAAACCTTTTTTATAAAGCAATCCTGCTGTTAAACCTATTATTATTTGAACCGGCATAAAATATAAAGATACAGGGTCAAAGCTAACTCCATTAATTATAGAAGTTACAGCTCCCGTTAATATTCCAGCTATTGGTCCAAAGAAAAATGCGGACATAAAAGTTCCAATGGTGTCTAAATATATAGGTAGTTTTAGCCCTACAGCTATAAATCCTCCTACTATATTAAATACAACACCTAAGGCCATTATTACTAATTTAAAAGTATTATTATTTTTCATTTTCTATCTCCTATTAATTAATTATTGTCTACTATTTTTTCTATCTCTTCTTTATAATCTTCAAAAAGAGTATTAAGGAAATACTTCATAAATTCCTTTGAATTTACATCAGTCAATACTCGTACATTATGCTTTTTTCTATAAAAATTGGCTACATCAACAACAGTTTGTCCTACAGCAATTCCATCCGTAACTATATCCATATAAGAAGTAAAGCCCTTGCATAAACTTCTATCAATAAAATAAGCCACAGCCAAAGGATCATTAATTATGCAACCTAATGTTCTTTCCTGTTTCCAATGAAAATCCACATAAAATCTTGTAATATCCACAACAAACCTTCCTATATCCCCACCTATTTGGTTAATAAGTTCAATATAGTTTGGGGTAAGTACCACCTCTCTAGTTACATCTAATCCCACCATAGTAAAAGGAATCTCCAAGTTATCTAAAACCACCTTAACAGCCTCTGGATCAACCCAGTAGTTAAACTCAGCCACAGGTGAACAATTTCCATGAGATTTAAAAGCACCTCCCATAGATACTATTTCTTCTAAACTATTAAAAGCTTCCTTATCTTTTTCTATAGCTTTTGCAAGATTAGTTAAAGGTCCTAAAGCAATTATGCTTACATCTCCTTCTTTAGCCTTTTCTAAAATAAAATCTACACCACCGTACTCTATTAAATCTTCATTAAAGTTGTAATTAGTTTCTCCAAGGCCATCCAATCCATGTGTATCCTCTGCTGTAACTAACTTTCTTACTAAAGGATATTCCTCTCCAACATATATTTTTATCTCCTCTTTACCTAAAAGCTTCAAAATCCTTTTAGCATTTTTAGCCCCTTGCAAGGCAGGTACATTTCCAGAAACTATAGTTATACCTAAGATATCTAATTCATTAGATTTTATGGCTAAAATTAAGGCCAGAGCATCATCAATTCCTGGATCACAATCAATTATTACTTTTCTTTTCATTTACACTCTCCTAATTTTTATAAAAATAAAAGGGATGGTCTCCCATCCCTAAAATTAATCATAACTAATAAAACCTCTAGGAATATACCTAGAGGTTCTTAAATCACAAGTAATAAAAGCCAAACACAAATAAATGCTTAAGCTAATTCCTAGTTTTTTATAGAGGGATGGTTACGAACCTCTCCTAGAATTTCTCCTAGAATCTATATTTAATTGTTTTAAGTATAAATGGTTTTATATATTTTTTCAAGATAAACTTTTTTCAATTATTAAAGGTTTAATTTCTTTAGTAAGCCTAACATATGCTTCCTCAGTAAGGTGTAATCCGTCTGTTGTGTACTCATCATATATATTACCACTCTCTTTATTGTATAAAACATCAAAGACATTTTTAAAGCTTACATTATCAAATCTTTTACAAATCAATTCTATCTCTTCATTTAAAGCTTTTATTATTCTATTACTTCTTAAAACTTTACCTGCCTTTGGACCATTTGATTCTTCATCGCAGGGGTGAACAGATAAAACTATTATTTCTACTCCTTCAAGATTATTAGAAATCATCCTTATTAATTCTTGAATATTATATGAAATATCTCTAGGGCTTCTCATGCTTGCATTACCCAAATCGTTAGTCCCTACCCCTAACACAACAACCTTAGGTTTGTATTTAATAACTCCTTCATCAATAATCCACAAAAGAGTTTCTGAAGTAAATCCCCCTACTCCAGAATTATATTTAATATTTATTTCAGTATAAAATTTATCTATATCATATAACTCAGTTATAGAGTCCCCATAAAAAACTACTCCCCCAGGGATTGCTTCTTTATTATTTATCATAATTCTTTTTATTAAATCTATTTGATTTTCTCTAAGTTGATATAGTCCATCATTGTATTTCATATCTTCTCTCATCTATTACAATACCTCCTTTTAAACTATTGAGTTAAAGATTTTAATATTTTATTATACTCATCTCTATTATTTTCATCATTTACAAACATATGCCCATACCCAAAGGTTCCTCCACGACTAAACCCATAAGTAGTCACATATTTAGCCCAAGTGCATTCATCACTTATTTTCTTTCCATCTTCTCTCATATCCGTAAAATGTATTTCATCTTCTCTATCTGGATCAGAATTCTTTTTAGATTGAGTAACTGTGAAAACTTCAAGCTTATCTGGATCATACCATATTTGCTTTACCACAGGTAATTCCTTCACTGAATCACTTAAATATACGCCATAACTTTTAAATCTTTCTGGTAAATATTTAGGGGTCAACAACTTTTCTCCATACTTATCTGTAATATCTTTTTCTTCTGCTTTATAATATTGAAAACTTTCAAGATCTTCTGAGATATCTTTTAGCATAATATCACTTTTTTTAATCTCATTCACCACAGCTTTAGTAGTATTTTCTTTTAAACTACATCCTCCAACAACAGAAATAAGTCCAAATAGCAATAAATAACTAACTATTCTTAATGCTGATTTCCTCATATATTTCACTCCTCATAGCTTATATTCTCTCTTCTATTTCTCCATAACTTTACTATTAATATAATAACACATTTTCCTTATATTAGTATAATACGCTTAAAATACAAGTATATAATGCAACAAAGAGTTGCTTAAACAGCAACTCTTTTTATCCTACTTAACATATTCATCTAAAATTTTTTTAAAATCCGTATTAACCTCATGTCTTGAAATAAAACTTATATTTGGATAGTATTCTGAAGTAAAATACACACCTTTTTGATTATAGATTCCAATAGTTACTGAATTTCCTAAAGCATCTCCCACAGAACCTTCATAGCTTGGTGTTGAATTTTGCGTATCTTTAATTTCATTAGTATTCATAATCATATCTACTTCAATTGGTATTTGTATATCTTTAACTTCTTCAATATTATTAAATGTAATAGTATTACTTGAACTTGTATTATCTTTATAATCCGGAGGAAGTTCTTTAGGTTCACTTTTTACTTCTGGTACAACTTGCTCTTTAGATTTTTTGTAGTTAAATAATTTATTAAAATATTTATCACTTGAATCTGGGATTATAGAATAATAATTATAAAATTCCAATATCCTAGATTTATCAGTAATTTCATTTATTATACTGTTTCCGTTTTTTATAAATTGAATTTTTGAAATATCTTCACCCTTATTTATCCCATAAAGCTCAAGATAAGCCTTTGTATCTTCATCCTTATTATTTATATAACTATCAAACCAAAAGAATTTAAAAAGTTTATATTCATTATCTACCTTTACAGCAACAATTCCATCACAACCAGCTGGAATATATCTATAAACCTCTTTTCCTATTAAAGATTCATCAACACTTGTAGAAATAGTCGTAAGTTTATCCCCAATATCTTTATCATTAATTATTTTCGGAAATTTAAACTCAGATTTTTCGCTTTCTGATAAAATATTATAGGTCTTATTCTCCATTTTAAATTGATTTGTAACTCTTGCAATATTGTCTTCTATAATAAAATCATCATTTACGTAACCTTTTTTATTTAAATTATAAAATACTAATGTTCCACCAAACACAAGAACTAAAATCAATAGCGGAATTGCTCTTTTTGCATATATAAACATATATGGAGTTTTGTCATTAGAATTATTCAGTACATTTTCTAACATTCTTTGTTTTGCTCCATAACTAGGCTTTAAACTTTCAAAATTTTTTAATTCATATATTTCTGAAACTTCCTTATTTGTGCGCACAAAAGAATCCATCATTTCACTTCCCCCTTCACTAATAATACGATTGAAATAGGAAAAAGGTTTAAATATATTTTATACATAAATAAAAAAAGTTGAAGGCTATAACTAAATAATACCCCTCAACTTTTATACTTTAAATATGTAAAAGTTTATACTTTAAATGTCCATATTTTATTTAATAAGTAATTGATAACTACAGTTATACAAGTAGTTATTAATTGAGCTATAGTAGTATTAAAGCTAAGCTGTTTAACCAAAACCATAAGAATCCCTGTACTAACTGCTAAAGATAATAAATTGACCAAAGCAAACTTTATAAAATACATCTTAGACTCATTATTAACTTTAAATACCCAATTTTTACTCCAGATAAATCCATTTATCATTCCACATATATACCCTATAATATTAGCTACTAAATAATTAATTCCTAGTTTTAATAGAATATTATAAACAACAAAGGTTATTAATGTGTTTGATACACCTACAATACCGAATTTTATGAATTCCTTTTTTCCTTTAATAAGATTTATTATACTTGTCATTACTCCACCTTCTACAATAAATAAATATTTAATTTATCTATTTTTTAATAAGTATAGACCATTATCCTGGTTTAGTATTTCCAAACTAGTAACCCTGTCTTTATTTTTATTATAATTATCTTCACTTATAATTATAATGCTATCTTTTTGTTCTTTCATAAATTCTTCAATTCCTCCATTTTTACATAATAAATCTGCTGAAAACTCTGCTACTAAAAGCCTGCCTTGAGACCATTGATTATTTTCAATTTCTATATATGCATTAGAGCTATGAATCCCCTTATTTTCAGCAACATTTTTAGATATAAAATTTTGTATCAAGTCAGCACCTGGATTTCTAACCGCTGATATATTAAATTTAATTTCTTTAGCAGATACTCCTAATATTAATATAATTATAATTAGTTTTATAATTAAGAACGACCTTCTATCTTTTATTATTTTCCCTATTGCTCTTGCTGCAACAATATACAAAGGTATATATATCGGAAGTATATACCACGCTATCTTAGTTTTTGCATAAGTAAACACAGCAAGAGGAACTACTATCCATAATATAAGCGCTATTGTATCATACTCTTTAATTTTAATATTTCTATAATACAATATTAATGATATAGCCATAATTACTGTAAGTGTAATCATTAAAACTCTATTACTATCTAAAATGCTTTTAAAATAAAACCATACAGAACCTGTATGTCCTTCAAGTGGATTTTTGCTCCTCTCTAACAAATCATATCTAACCATCTCTGTTAAAAAATAAGTTCCATCTTTATAAATTCTAGCAACTATCCACCCTAAAATTGGTGCTACAAAAGAAGTCATAAATGCTATCCATTGTCTTATTTTTAATTTACTTATCTCCCCACTAAATATTAAAAATAACCCACCTATAGCTACTATTGAAAAAGCATGCCAGCTTTTTGTTAAAAAAGCTAAGGAAAAAAAGAGTCCTGAAAAATATAATGCTTTTTTTGTCTTTTCTATATACATCATGGAAAGCATAGATAAGGTGAAAAATAATACAAACATTGCATCAGCATCACCACTTCTACCCATGTGACTTAAATATAGTGGTGAAGATGCTGCAAATAAAACTAAGGATATTACTGATTCAAGTCTACCATATCTTTTTCTTATAAATAATCCTACAATACAAATAGTTATAAACATAGATACAGCTGAATATAATCTCATAGAGAATATAGAAACTCCAAAAATCTTAAAAAACATTATTATAGCCCAAAAACTCATTGGCGGTTTTAAGTTCCAATAGTCATTGGTATAATTATATGTATTTACTACATATTCATTGTTCTTAAACATTTCATATGCACTAATGCCGTGTCTAGCTTCATCCCAATCTTGTACAGGAAGTGCTCCAAGGTTTTTAAAGCATATATATCCTATTACAAGCATTATAAGTGTAAAAAATATAAAATAATATTTCTCTATAAAAGAAATTATAGAATAATATATTAGATTTATTTTATTTTTTGAATTCAACAATTTACCACCTCAAGCTACTATTCTATATTTACTTCCTTCTCTATTACATATAGAGGTCTTCCTTTACTTTCATCATATATTCTTCCTATGTATTCACCTAGAACTGATATACTTAGTAATTGGACTCCCCCTAAAAAAGTTACCGCAGTCATTATAGATGCCCATCCAGATACCACATTAACATCATTGGTTAATTTTCTAATTAAAGCATACAAAAATATAATTAATGATATGGAAACACAAAACACCCCTAAAGATCCCATAAGTTTAAGTGGTTTTGCTGAAAAAGATATTATACCATCTGATGCAAACTTTATCATTTTCTTTAATGGATATTTAGTTTCCCCTGCAAATCTCTCATCTCTTTCATATTCAATAGGTGTTTGCTTAAAACCTACCCAGCTAACCATTCCACGAACAAATCTATTATTTTCTTTCATTGTTTTAAGAACATTAACAACATCCCTATCCATAAGTCTAAAATCACCAGTATCTAAAGGTATATCTATATCAGTCATCTTATCTAAAATTCTATAAAACATGCCTGCTGTAAAAAGTTTAAAGAAAGATTCGCCCTTTCTCTTTTTTCTTTTAGCATAAACAACCTTATACCCTTCATTCCACAAATCAATCATTTTAGGAATAAGTTCTGGTGGATCCTGTAAATCAGCATCTATTACAACCACAGCATCTCCCTTTGCTTTATCTACTCCTGCAGTAACTGCAATTTGATGTCCAAAGTTCCTTGAAAAACTTATTATCTTAGTATTGTTATCTTCCTCTGCTATCTTATTAAGAATCTCGAATGTCTTATCCTTACTCCCATCGTTAACAAATATAAACTCATAATTTATCTCATTATCATTCATTACTTTTTTCAATCTTTTATAACATTCGTCAGCAACCTTCTCTTCATAATACATTGGAACTACAATAGAAATTAATTTATTATGCATTTTTACCTCCAAATAGAATAAATCCGTAAATACTTAAATCATTATACCATAATGAGCAAAATTATTTATATTAAATAATAAGTTTTACTATCGACAGGAGCTGCTTAATATTTCAAAGCAACTCTTAAAAACTTATTTATTCTCGACTTCTCGTTTCTAAAACACCCCAACCCCCTTAATATACTCTTCATCCACACAGTTCCATTCAAACCCCACTCCCTTAAGAAACTCTTTAGTGAAGTTTAATTTTATATTTACACTTAAAGTATTCATATTTTCCTTTATTCCATTTAAATATAGATATAAAACTCCAACCTTGTCCTCTTCTTTATTAGCATTAACAATATTGTAGAAATCTAACGTTGATATTGTGTTTAATTTCTTATTAAGCATATCAAATAGTTTTATATAACTTATTTCATTATGGTTTATTAAGTGAAATACTCCACAGCTTTCAGTAAATTTAGCTATTTTAATCACTGCTTCTGCACATTTATCAACAGGAGTAAGATCAATTATGGAATTCTGGAGTTCTTTACAGGTAACTCCTAGTTTATGGATTGCAAGGGTTCTATTTATAAATCCATTGTCTTTAGGATTCTTCTGAAATCTCCCATCCCCCTCTCTCCACATTAAGTTACCAACTCTTAAAATACAAACATCTAAGCCCTTCTCCATTGAATCAATAACAGCTTTTTCAGCTAAATATTTAGTGTGAATATATACATTATCCTTATAAGCTTGACCTATATAAAGATTGTTTTCACTAAACTCTGGCATCTTTTGACTTTGTTTTATAATCCCTTGTCCTGAAACACTCATAGTAGATATGTGATACATCCTAGCTCCTGACTTTAAGCAAAATTTTATAACTTCTTCTGTTCCTTTAACATTGGTTTTATAAAAGTCCTCATAAACCCCAAAATGCTTAATATTTGCAGCTGTATGAATAACTGTATCTATTTCATTTCTTTCCTTATTATATATATCTAATTCTAGTCCTAAATTATCTTCCCTTATGTCACCTTTTACGCAGCTTATTCTCCTTTTCATATTAACTACATCTGGTTTATCAAAATAATATTCTAGAGAACTATAAAATCTTTTTTCATCTCTTACTAAACAGGTTACCTTAACATCTTTATAACTACTTAAAAGTTTAAATAATATATGCGTTCCCAAAAATCCACTTGCCCCAGTTAATAAGACATTTTTCATCTCTTTTTTATTATTAAACTTCCTAAATCTATTAGAAATATCCAAATAATCTAAGTCATCGTACTCATTAACTTCACTCTTTCCCTCATTTAATCCAGAGGCAAGTTCTCTTATAGTTGGATATTTATAGATTTCTTCTATCTCTACCTTTATACCTTGCTTTTCAGCTAAAATCTGCAGTTGAATAGCTATTAATGAATCTCCACCAAGATCATCAAAGAGATTATCATCAATACCTATGTTTTTAGTATCAAACAAATCATAAAAAATCCTAGCTATTTTTCTCTCTAAATCATTTCTTGGAACTACAAAGGCTTTAGTTCTTATATTATTAATTTCTGGCTCTGGAAGATTATTTCTATCAACTTTACCATTAGGAGTAATAGAAAAAGCCTCTACTTTTATAAAATATGTTGGAACCATATATTCAGCTAAAGTTTCCTTAAGAAAGCCTTTAACCTTTTGTGTTTCTATATCTTCTTTAGAAACATAATAGGCACATAAATGTTTCTTTCCACTTTTATCCTTATAAACATTAACTATAGCTTGACTTATCCCCTCATATCCCTCAATCTTTTTCTCTATCTCTCCAACCTCAACTCTAAAGCCTCTTATTTTGATTTGGTTATCTATTCTTCCCAAATATTCTATATCCCCACTCTTTGTCCACTTTCCTAAATCCCCTGTTCTATACATTCTCTCACCTAAGACAAAAGGATTTTCAATAAATCTTTCTTTCGTTATTTTTTCGTTATTTATATAACCTGCTCCAACCCCAGCTCCAGATACATACATCTCTCCCTTTTTACCTACTGGTACAGGCTTCATGTATTTATCCAAAATATAAATCATAACATTATCACTAGGAACCCCTATTGGAACAGATTCCTTATTATCTCTAAAATAATCATATTTATAAATCATACATCCAACCACAGTTTCTGTAGGTCCATATTCATTATAAATCTCTATATTTCCCTTAAATTCTTTATATACTTTTTTAGCTACTTCAGTTTTTAAATCTTCCCCGCCTACAATTAGTTTATTAACCTTATTAGTGTGCACATTTTTAAAAAGGTTTAAATGAGTTGGAGTAAGCTTCATTACCCCCACCTTATCCTCCTCAATAATTTTATCTAGAGTTCTCTTTATATTTTCATTTCTATATATTATTATGGCTGCCCCTGATATAATTGGTGTAAAAATTGAGGTAACTGTTAAATCAAAAGAATATGGAGTAAATAAGGGAAAGTTAACAGCTTTATTATCACAATAAATCTTTTTTGCCCACAAAATATAATTAACAACTCCACTATGAGTTATCATAGCTCCCTTAGGTTTACCTGTAGAACCAGATGTATAGATTAAATAAACAAGATTTTTTGAATCATAACTTATGTCTAAATTAGAAACCTCTTCTTCACATTTATTAAGAGTATCCATGCATATACACTGAACATTTAAAAGCTTGTCTTTAAACTTAGCAGAAGATAACACCATTTTAGTTCCACTATCCTCTATCATATATTTTATTCTTTCCTCAGGATAATCTGGATCTATTGGTAGATAAGCCCCTCCTGCTTTTAAAACTCCTAAAATCCCTATAATAGTTTCAAATGACCTTTCTAACAACAATCCCACTATTACATTAGAGCCCACTCCCTTACTTCTAAGAATTAAAGCAAGATTGTTACTTCTATTATTTAATTCTTTGTAGGTTAAAAATTTCCCCTCATATTCCAGAGCAATATTATCAGGAGTTTTTTCTACCTGTTCTTCAAAAAGCTCATGTATACATTTATTCCTTGGATAATCAGCTAAAGTATTATTAAACCCATATAAAAGATTATACCTTTCCTTATCATTAACTAACTCCATTTCATGAAGCTTTAAGCTCATAATCTCAATTCCTTGATTAATAAAAAGCATTAAAGTATTATATAAATCCTCAATCTCCTCTTCTGTAAATAACTCCACTAAATAATCAAAATTCAAAACCAAAACACCTAAGTCATCCCTATCATCTATATGTAAACAAATAGACTCTAACAAATGCCCATTAAAATACCACTTAGTCTTAAAATTATCACCTTCATCACACTTAACAATCTTAGCATTTTGATAAGACACACTAATATCATAAAGATTATTCTTAATCTTATGTTTTTTTCTTATCTCAGACAACAAAACACTATAAGGATATCTTTGATGACGAAATACCTGCCTGTGTTCCTTCCCTATGATCTTACATAACTCCAAAAAGGTATTGTTTTTATCTATTTCTATTCTCATAGGAACAGTACTTACAAACATTCCACTTGTTGCTTTTTCTCTTTTATCTCTTCTATTTAAAACAGGAACTCCTAAAGTTACATCCTTAATATCAAAAAATCTCTCGATATATATTCCTATAGCCGCTTCAAATAAAACCCCAGGAGAAATTAAGTTTTCTCTACAAAAATTCTTTATCTTATCTAACCGTTCTTCATTAATAATAAAAGTTTTTCTACTTGCCAAAGTACTATAAGAAGCCTTATCCCTTGTCTTCATTGAGGAAAAAGTAGGCTTATATTTAAACTTTTCATCCCAATACTCCTTGTCTTTTTCATATTTAGATGAAGTTAGATAATTATTTTCACTAACCACATACTCTATATAAGAAGGCTTAACCTCAAAAGCTAACTCTTCTCCCTCCATTAAGACTTTATAATACTCCATAACTTGAGAGCCAATTAAAGCCATAGTCCAAGCATCAGCTATAATATGATGAATTTTAAGATAAAACCCAATCTCCCCATCAAAAGCTCTTATAATAACAACATCAAATAAATCTTCTTCATATAAACTAAATGGAGCCCTCATATTCTTATTAACCCACTTTTCCTGCTCCTCTTTAGATTTACCATAAAAATCAACCATCTTAAAGTTCCTAAAGCTATAACTAGAAACATACTGCACAGGATTAAAATCAACCATTTTAATATGAATCCTAATAGAATCATTAACCTCTATTAGTTTATTAATAGCCTTTTCTAAAACATTTACATTGACCTCCTCATTAAAAAATATAGTTCCTCCTATACACCCAATAGGAGTTTCCTTAACGACCATTTCAGTTTCCCATATACCTCTCTGTGGATGTGTTAAATTAAAATACTCCACAACAACCCCTCCTTTTACATAAAAATACATATTTTATTTTTTATACCAATATTATACCAAATAATTCTAAATTTGTTTATTTTATTATAAAAAAATTTAAGACGTTTTGACATGCTAATTGCATTTCAAAACGCCTCTTTCTCTTACCCTATTTCATACAATATATTAATATTCTAAAACTCTATAGTATCTTCTTGTATCTAGAGAATGATTTCTCTTTTTCTCTAAGTACACACTTATACGATCAACTACAGCAGTAACTATCATTTGACCTATTATTACTCTAAATTCGTCACTTATACCTTTTACTTCATAATCCTTTGTGTCAATTACTGTGAACTTTTTAGTGTACTGTTTTGTGAAGTTATCAACACGATCACATATTAATCTAGTTTCGTCTTCACCTTTTATTAGTACTACACAAGTGTCTTCCTCAACTATTTCAAGAGTTCCATGGAAATACTCAGCAGCTTGTATAGATTTTGATTTTATCCATTGCATTTCTTCTAATACACACATTGCATAAGAATAAGTTTTTCCCCATAGGCTTCCGCTTCCAATCCAAAGTTGATAAGTTTCATCCTTATAATTTTCAGCAAAGATTTCTGCCTTTTTATCCGCTTGTCCTCTTACTTTTACCATAGCTTCTGGAAGATTTTTAAGCTCATCAGCAAATCTTTCATACTCTGGGAATTCTCCATTGTTGTGTAGTAAACGGAACAATAAGAAATATAAAATCATATTCTCTGGATCGCTACCAGCAAAATTTTCTACTTTCTCTACTATTGAATAATCTACTAACTCATCAAGAGGAGAGCCAGATACTCTTACAATACCTACAGTTGGTATTCCTTTTTCTTTAAGATACTTAGCAGCTTGTACAGTTTCTTTTGTATCTCCTGATTTTGATTGTAATATTACAAGAGACTTTTCTGTTAATTGTTTATTTTCCTTTAATATAACCTCAGCTGCTATCTCTGAATAAACAGGAATTTTAGATTTAGTTTTCCAGATGTACTCAAAAGTTTGTGTAACTGCTAGTGAGCCTCCTGATGCTATGAAAAATAAATTTTCAAAACCCTTTTTGGAAATATCATCTGCTAATTTCTCTACTTCAGGTCTTAGTGCGTAGGCATCCTTTCCTAATTGTAAATAGTGTTTCTCATCAAAATTAAACATTTTCTTTCCTCCTAGTTATTTTATTGTAGCTTACTTGATAAGCATGAATGAAAATCTGTAAAGATTCTTATCCCTAAAGGTATCCCCTTATCTTCAGCTAATCTATAAGATAAAATTTGTATTGGGATAACAAATAATAATGTACTAAAATCTTCATCCTCATCATAACCTAGTGCTAGTGTCTTTTTATCATGAGCAGTTTCTTCATAAGTTATTGTGTAACAGTAGTTGCTTGTCCTCTTTGAATACTCTTCTAATTTATCTATTCTCTCTTTCATATCCCCACAAGTTTTTAGGAAAAACATATAATGATCATCCTTTAATTCTAAATAAGGGCCATGAGTATATTCTTCAAGCTCAAAGGATGATATAGGAATCCTAACAGTTTCAGCTATTTTAGTATTGCTTTCTGAAGCAACCCCAACGCTTGGACCATATCCTACAGTTTTCATTCTTTTAGCTAATACAAACTCTTCTTTATTAGCTTCATACCAGTCATTACTCTTGTTAATACTGTCCGGTATCTTGCTTATTACCTTCTCTAACTTCATAATTTCTAAATTATATATCTCTTCATCTATCTTATTTTTTAAATAAGCTCCCTCTAAAGCCATAAGCATTAAAGTTAATACTGTAGCTGTAAATCCTTTAGTTACGTAACCTACCTTTTCTTCTCCACAGTTTATGTCAATTACCTTAGAAACATAGCTGCATATAGGACTATCAACATTTCCAGTAACAACTAAAACATCCTTTGCTCCCATTTCTTTAGCTTTCTTTAAAGCATCAATAGTTGAAGTACTTTTTCCACCTTGAGATATTGCAATAACTATAGAATCCTTATCAAAAACCTTATCATAATATATAAATGTACCAGGCATTTTTATTTGTACTTCTATGTTAAGCATATTTTCTATATAATACTTGGCACAATTAAGAGCATTTACTGAAGAACCTGTAGCTAAAAACACAAGCTTATTGCTGTTGTTATTTTTAAGAATTTCTAGAAAAGGAGCTGTTTTTTCTTTTCTTTCTTTTAATACTTTCTTGCAAACCTCTTCCTCTTCTAAAATATAGGTATACATAGTTTCATTCATATAATCTTCTCCTTTTTAAAAAGTTACTATTAGCTATGATAATGCTGCGATTCCTATTCCTACTACTATAAGTCCTAAAATAATATGTGTTGCCTTAGCTCCTTTACCTAAAAGATAGTATATTAACCCTGTTAAACCTAATGGTAATAAAGCCGGCATGATACCATCTAAAATGTCCTGTAATGCTACTGCTGTATCCCCACTTCCTACAGTAAAAGGAAGAGTAAAGCTTACCATAGATGCTGTCATGGCTCCTATAACCATAAGCCCTAATATTGATGCACCATAAGTTACTTTTCCCATTAATCCTGACTCTTCAACTTTGCTCAGTAAGCCAGTTCCTAATCTGTATCCTCCAAACATACATATATAACGAAGTATCCAGTGAGGCACATTAAATATAAGTAAAAATAATATCGGTCCTAATATACTTCCTTGAGCTGATAAGGAAACACCAACACCTGCTGCTATTATCTTTAAAGTTCCCCAGAAGAAAGAATCTCCTATTCCAGCTATTGGTCCCATGAGTCCAGTCTTAACTGAAGATATTGAACTTTCATCAAAATTCTCATCATTAGAGTTCTGTTCTTCCATTGCAGTCGATATTCCAAGTAATAAGGTAACTATTTGTGGTGTTATGTTTACAAACTCCAAATGTCTTTTAAGTGCTCTACTTAAATCTTCTTTTTTGTCATACAATTTCTTAAGAACAGGTATCATAGAATATGCATATCCTAAATGAGCCATTCTTTCATAGTTCCAAGATCCTTCAAGAGTAAAAGATCTCCAAAATACTTTTCTTAAATCCTTGTCTGTTATTTTCTTATTGTCTTTAGAATTCGTTGTCATCTTCCACTACCCCCTTATCTACATTATTGTTGCTATTATTAGTAACTATAAGTGCAGCAATAACACCCATGATTGCTATTCCCATAACTGGTACCTTCAAATATGCTGCTATAGCAAATCCTAAGAAAAAGAATGGAACTACTTGTTTTGTCATAATCATTCTAGCTAAAAGAGCAAACCCTACAGCTGGTAATAATCCAGTAGCAACAGATAAACCATTTATAATCACTTTAGGAACCATTGCTAAGAAAGATTCAACAACTCCGCTTCCTAGATTAAAAGATACTGTAACTATCAAACTCATAGATACTACAAATACGAAAGTTGACATGAGATGCATCATTTCAATGCCTCTTGCATTTCCTTCCTCAGCATACCTATCAGCTTTATGAGCTAATATAGGTCTAATAAGTAAATATATACAGTTCTTAGCTAACAAACCTATTGTTGCTATAGGTAATGCTAAAGCAAGTGCAACTTCTGCTCCCGCTCCTGATTTAATAGCAAAGGCTGTTCCAAGTATTCCCCCTGCAGTAACCTCTGGTGGTATAGCAGCACCTATAGCCGCTACTCCCATAAATACTAATTCAATTGCAGCGCCTATTATAAGTCCTTGTCTCAAATCTCCTAATGCCAAGCCTACTAAAGTACCCATTACTATAGGTCTTTGAATCATTTGTGTCCCTAAAAAATACTCAAGATAACCGAAAACTGCAATTAAGCCAATTAATAATGTTTCCATAATAATTCCTCCTTTATTTATTCTTTATCAAACTCATAGCTTTTGCCTTACTCTCACTAGGAACCTGTCTAACCTCAACCTCAATACCATCATTATTTAATTCCTCTATCATCTTAATTTCATCCTTTGTAAGATGAACAACCTTTGAAATAGATATAGTTCCTTCTTTTGGTTTAGTTCCACCAAGATTTATACTTTTTATATTCTTTACAGCTTTAACTATCTTAGCTGCATCCCCTAAAAATTCAACAACTATAAAAAGCTTATACTTATCTGTTTTACCTTCAACTATTGCTTTGATTGAATCCTCAATATTCTTTATAACAAGCTTTACTCCACTTGGTTTTGCAAGTTTTATAGTTGTCATTCTCAAATCATCTAAAACAACATTATCATTTGCAATTAAGATACAATCTGCTTGTAAATAACTAGTCCAGGAGAATGCCACCTGTCCATGTAATAATCTATGGTCTACTCTTAATAGCTTTATCATATGAATCCCTCACTTTCTTAAAATACTTACTTTAAAAATCCTCATCTTCAACTTTTTCAGCAAACTTTAATATACTATTACAGTACTGAATAGTTTTTTTGCTGCCCACCAAAACATCTTCTATCAAAAGTTCAATATCCTCCTCCTCTTGCCTTGATATTAGTTCTATTAACAATGGTAGATTTAACCCGGAAATAAGATGGATTTTTCCCTGCCCAATGTAATTCATAAACTCATTATTAACACTTCCACCAAAAATATCAGTCAGGACTATTAATTCCTCATCTTCTTTCATCTTATTTATTATCTTAAGAACTTCTTTCTTTAAATCATTTTTTCCATCTACATATGCACATAACGTAGACACATTATTCTGCTCCCCCATTATTATCTTTAGGGAATTATATATTCCATCTGCAAAATATCCATGGGTAGCTAACAAAAAACTCCTCATTAACTAAACTTCATCCTTTCTATCATTAATTACTACTTTCTAACTTCTACTTCTTATTTCATTTTACAATTATTATATATAGCAAAAGGCGTGCCAATATAGTGGCACGCCTTCTTTTAAATTTTCTAAAACTCTTCTAAACTCTCTATTTTAGCCGAAAGTATATCATAAATATACCCTATTTCCTCAATGTTAATTTTGACATTATAAATCTCTTCTATGACACTAAAGGATTTTTGTATATAATCAATCATAGTTTTTTGACACTTTGAAAACTCGCTTATATCAGGATAATCCTTAATAGGTGCCTGCCTTATCAATCTCTCAACAAGACAGCTGGTATGAACATATAAAGCTATCTTTTTATCATTAGGAAGTCTTTTACCCATAAAAACCTCAAGATTGCTTAAACATTGTTCTACATGTTCTAATATCTTATTAGTATCAAGAATAGTTAAGAAACTTACAACACTCTCAAGAGAGAAATTACGGACTATATTATCATTAATATTTCTTATAATCCTCTCGTCAGCTATTCCATCAAATAACTTAATAAGTCTATCTTCACCTCTTCCAGATATTAAATCCTCTAAAGATATATAATTTATCTCATCAATATCAGGATTCATGGTTCCAATCACAGCTAAAACATCATATAATTGAAAAACTGCTTCCTTTGTTCCATGAGCTTTTAACCTTTCGTAGTCATGTACAACTATATTTATACTTAAATCCTTAGGTATACTCTGCTCCAATAGCTTTTGTATCTTCTTAGCTGTCCCTATACCAGTAGCACAGGAGGTTACTATTGCCTTTTCCTTAAAGGTTACTGGATAGATTATTTCATACTCAGTTTTATTATTTTCCTTTAGCTTTGTTATTATGTCTTCTAAGTAGACTTCTCTCCTTAACATATCTCCAACATACAAAGCCATTTGAGTAGAAACATTATTAATGATTATAACAGGTCCATTTATATAATCCTCAATTTTAGAATATATATCTTTAAGTGATCCCATATCCACAAGTATAATAAGCCCTTTTGAAACATCATTATTCTTTATATATTCTATTAACTTATAGGATATCTCTTTAATAGATATATCTATAGGCATATCAAAAGCCTCAAATATATTTTTCTCAAGCATCCTATTCACCACATTAGTTATGCTGCTAGCTGTTGCATAACCATGGGCAAGTATAACAGCCTTAGGATAATTGTTTTGTTTTTCAATATTTAAGCTTTTTAAATAAAAAGAAAGAAAAATCTCCTCCTCCATATTCAAGCTTATATCCATCTTGCTAGAAATAAGCTTTATAAGCTTTGACACTAGCTGATACTCCTCATTATTATTGGAAAGTATATAATTATACAACTGCTCCTTAAGCTTCTCTGAATCCTTATCCCACTCTATTATTTCAGAACCCTTAGAATATAAAAAGTACGCTATAGTGTAAATGCTATCTCCATTAAACTTTACATTATAACTTGCCTCCATATATCTAAAAACATCCTGTAGACTAGAAGTTGTAAAATGAAGCATAGTATTTTCAGTAGTATAAGACTTCTCAAAAACTAAGGTATCAATTAAAGCATAAATTTCATTAAAAACATTCTTCTCAAAGAACTCTACAGTTTCATCTTTTCTTTTATAATCACTATATAAACTAAAAATTTGCTTATAGGTATTTTTAATAATTTGTAGTATACTCTCTTCTTTTTCAAATAGTTCCTCAAGCCTTGTATTTGGTGTTATTATGGTTTCATCGCTGCTTTTATTAATATTAAAACTCTTTAGCTCTATTACCTCATGCAGTAATTTCTCTGGCATATCCTTAAGCCTAATCACAACCTTTTCAGCTTTAACATTTCTAGAGTATACTGAAGCACAGGTATATTTTATAGCATTTTCAAGCTCTCCCACATTTCCTTTAAACTTATAAGAAAGCAATGACTCAATAGCAGGTTTTGATATAGATAAAGTTTTATTAAAATTCTTAGCTTCACCAATCAAAAAATTATAGATAAACTGAAGCTTTTCCTTATTTCCTCTTTCATCTAAACCAGGTATTGTAACAAATATAGGAACACGTCTTAAGAAGGTCTTTAGGAAAGTATCTGTTAGAGATTCAGTAGTTGCGAATATAAGCCTAACCTTTGCCTTATGCCATTCTTCGCTTTCTCCCATTCTTTTAAATACTCCCTGATCCATAAAGGTAAACAGCTTTTCCTGTCCCTCTTCATTTAATCTGTGTACCTCATCTAAAAACAATATTCCGCCATCTGACGCTTCCAGCATACCTATTTTATTTTTTTCTGCCCCAGTAAAAGCACCCTTAACATATCCAAATAAGTTACTAGATAATAGTTCTGGATTATTATAATATTGGGCACAGTTAAATATTATAAATGGTGCATCTTCCGAAATAACACCCATCTCTATGCTGTATCTATGAATCAAATCCGCTATATAGCTTTTTCCTACTCCACTTGGTCCATTAAGCATAAGTGGAAGTCCATCACTTGGATAAAATATAGATGTCTTTATCTGCTCTATAGCCTTTTTTAAACTTCCTTCAGCACCTATAAGATTATTAAATATATCGTAACTATCTATTATAGGCTCTTCTAAATAAAGCTCCTCAAAGCTTGAATATATATTTCTCGATACCTTAAAAAAACACTCCTCAAACTTTCTCCTATGAAGAAAATACACCGGCCTAGTATTTATCTTTATTACTTGACCTTCCTCTACCATCTGATTAATATAATGGCTGACAGTATTTCTCTTAACCTTAAATACCTCAGAGATCTTATTTGCAGTATAATCTTCATTTTCATGTCCCTTAATAAAACTCTCTGTCTTTACCTCTAAATATTTAAGAATATCATCTTTTAACATAACTACATCCTCTCTTAATTCAGATTGTAAAATGAAATTTAAGAAGTTTGAATATAGCCACAAACTTAACACCTTTAATTTATCATAGGGAAAATTTTAAGTCAAACTATAAAAAAAGATAGCAATAGCCGAAAATAGACCATTACTATCTTTAAAAATACTTTTAAACTTTAAATCTCTTAACCATCTCACTTAAATTATTAGCAAAAACTGATTACTTTTCAGCTATTTCAGATATTTTTCTAATTAATTCAGAAAAACTAAAATGGATAACATTTTACCCTTTTTAGAACCGCATAAAAGTTTTTTTGATTATTTCGTTGTAGTATTTGCTTCTAAATTTATAATAATATGTATTTCTTATACTTAATTTTAGTATGTTAAACAGGTAAAACCATCTTCATGACATTCATGAGGTCTCTATTTAATGGTACCCAAATACCGTCTTCTAAAGTTAGATAAACTTCAACAGATGTACTTACTTCAGATGAAATTCCTTTTTCAAAATTTGCTCCAATAGCTTTAAATAGTAAATTTGCATATTCTTTGTCTGTCATTGAAATGCTTTCAGAACGTTCTTTTTCAATTTTAGCTAAACTATCTTCCTTTATTTTATTAAAATCAAATGCATTAATCTTAACTTCAACTTTTGCAGTATCTTCTTTTAGATATACTGGTAATATTTCATATTGTAATTTAGATAATCCAGTAAAAAATTCACTTCTTACTCTATATCTTACTTGTCGTGTAACAGCAAACTCTTCGACTTTTATTTTTGAAAGTTTATTTACCAATTGTTTATCTAGTTGCATAAAAAGTTCTATATATTCTGCATCATTATATCCTAATTCATCTTTAATAGATTTATCATTTTTAAATACTCTATCTAAATACATTTTAGTTGCTTCCTCTGGAGTTGTATCTAATTTAATTGTTTTAGATTTCGAGCACGAGACTATCATAGTGGTTACCAACAGTACTACTAGTAAAATACTAGCTCTTCTAAGCTTATTCATCAATATTTCCTCCCTTAAATCATGACTACCAGATAATAAACTGGTTTGCTAAGTTCTATACCTATATATAGAAACAATCTCTTTTTTCAATTTTATAGCTTTTCAATAATTAAAATAAATTTCAAGTTTTATACATCCTTTTACATGATTATTCAACTTACCTCCAAATACTATCTACATTATATTAAATTTGTAAGCAATTGTCCAAACTCATTTCGCAGTTGTTATATAAATTCACATAGTATGTAAAATATAATTTTATTATTATTAAGCATAGTTTATGATATCTCTTTTATGTTAAGTTTACAAGATTATCTTAAAATCTTTTAATATCCCTCTGCAGTAGAATATTAAAAGATAAAAGTGTGATGATTCATCACACTTTTATCTTTTATTAATTAAATATTGGAATTTCAAAATGAATTACAGGATTATCCATAGAATCAATTATACTTTTTATTCTAACAGTCTGTTTATATGCCCATTCAATATCAGTAGCATATTGATGCCACATTGAGCTAGTTGAGAAATCCCATCTCATTTTGTATAATGTATTTTGATTATAGGTTGTACTATTTATATAACCATCTCCAATCCATTTCGCACCACCTATAATAGCATCTTCTACTGTAAACCATCCTTCACTATAAGCTTTTTCACTTCCCCACAGATTAGCATCTTTGTCTAAAGCTCCTACTCCATACATATTAAATATTACTCTTGGTTCGACAGTTTTTGATTGTGATTTTACATTTCCAAACTCTTCATGAATCTTGTCCACAGTAATCTCGCCTCCAGCCAAAGCAGAAGTTCCATTTCCTGTTTCAAGTAATGCATGTGCAACTAGATATATGGGATTGACATTTGCTCTTCTTCCAGCCTCAATAAATGCCTGTCCTTTCCCATCTAGCACACCTTTCCCTTTTAAAACATTATTTAATTGATAAGCTTGTATTCCTTCACTATAAGTAAGCTTTAAAAACATATACTTTCCATAAGAATCATTAACAAAATTTAAAGGATTCATATAATAAGAAATCTCATCTTTTGTTGCTTCTCTCCAAGCAGTTCTATCTTGTATTAATGGTTTCTTTTCCATTTGAATATCTACATATGAATTAAAAGATTTTGGATAAGGGATATAAGTAGTAGTACTATGAACAATATTAATTTTAACTGTTGTCTCATCTAGAGTTCCATCATAGCCTATTGCTTGAACCTTAATCGTCTTAATTCCTTGATTCAAAGATGATGTATCTATTGTATATTCATACCCGCTTATACCTGCATTTCTATACTCTGGATATGCTTTCCCTACATCTAATCTTGGGAGCCCTACTCCAGTGCTTCCAACATAGTTATTATCTAAATATAATTTTATCTCCTTTATTGTTGATGCATTTACTGCCCACCCTCTTATCTTCAAATCATTATTAACTGACGAATTAATTGTTGGTTCGTCAATATAAGTTTTAGGAGTTGGCTTAATTATATTCACATTGGACGTATACGTTTGTGAAGAACCATCATTACCTATTGATTGTATAGATAATTCTTTAATACCAGGAGCTATATTAGAAACATCTACAGTGTACTCATATCCACTATTACTAGAATTAATGTATTCTGGATACACTTTTCCTACATCCGATCTTGAAATACCAATATTAGCACTTCCTATATATGTTTTATTAACATATATCTTAACTTCTTTTACTCCTGATGCATTTACTGCCCAGCCTCTTACTTTTATATTTCCATTTATTGGACTGTTAATTATTGGTTCATCTAGCCATGTATAGGCTGCACGTTTCTCTAAGTTTACTATACTAGTACTCTCCTGTATAGTTCCATCATTTCCTATTGCTTGTACTTTTATATTTTGAGTTCCCGCTGGGATAGATGTAGTATTTATATCATACTCATATCCACTCTTATCTGAATTAATATACTCTGGGTATGCATTTCTAACATCTGGTCTTGACATTCC
>NZ_FQXU01000007.1:135945-368167 GCF_900130055.1 Clostridium intestinale DSM 6191 | reverse complement strand
GCTGAAAGTCCAATAAGTGAAATAGGAGCAGTATCAGTACTTAAAGGAAACCTAGCACCAGAAGGATGCGTGGTTAAACACTCAAGTTTACCTAAAGGAATGAGAGATATAAAACTAAGTGCAAGAGCCTTTGACTCAGAAGAAGAAGCCTTTGAAGCAACTATAAATGGAGGCATAAAACCAGGAGATGCAATAATAATAAGATACGAAGGACCAAGAGGCTCCGGAATGCCAGAAATGTTCTATACAACAGAAGCCATAGCTTCAGACGAAAAACTAAACTCAACAGTAGCTCTTATAACAGATGGAAGATTCTCAGGAGCAACTAGAGGACCTGCTATAGGACACGTATCTCCAGAAGCGAGTAATGGAGGACCAATAGCTTTAGTTAAAGATGGAGATATAATCCACATAGATATAGAAAACAGAGGAATAAACATAGTAGGAATAAATGGACAAGAAAAATCAAAAGAAGAGATAGAGAAAACACTAAAAGAAAGAAAAGAAGAATGGACACCAAAACCACCTAAATATACTAAAGGAGTACTTGGAATGTACACAAGTTTAGCGACTTCAGGTATGGAAGGCGGAGTAATTAAAATAAGATAAAGAATAGTAGAAGAGCTTAGCAAAGTGCTGAGTTCTTTTAATTTTGGGTAAAGAGTATTTTTCTACAGAGAAAACAAATAAATCAGAGGTATGCAGGAGTTTTGAAGCAGTGCAAAAGCGCAGCATCGTTACTCAAAAGCATAGGAGCATCGGAAAAGCGGAAAGGTGGACTGTAGGAGCATAGGAAAATTTCAAAAGTGGAACATAAGAACAGTGAAAAGGCGGTGCATTGGGCTGTTAGAACAGTGGAAAAGAGGACTGTTGAAAAAGAGGAACAGCGGAGCAGTGGAATGTTGGAGAATAGGAACTGTGAAATGAAAAATATAAAATTTTTATAAGTATTGTGTAAATAAAAAAAATGTGATATTATACTTTTATTAAATAAAATAAGATAGCGTATTTCTAAAAGGGAGTAGCTGAGGCTAAGCCTATAAATAAAATCAACATACTGGAGAAATCCTGGTTTTATTTGCTTTAAAAAGATTAAAGTAGCGAGACTTTTAGATTAGTAGACCTTACTATAGGGTTTATTAATCTAAATATCTCGCTTTTCTTTTGTCTAAAAAACTAAGTAAATTAAAAAGGTACGAATATAAAATGCCCAACATTAAAGTTTGTACTTTTTATTTAAATATTGATATTAAGAGGTGGCCCAATGGTTCAAGAATTGTTAAAAGCATTTATACTTATTTTTATTGCAGAAATGGGAGATAAAACACAGATACTAGCAATGGCATTTGCAACAAAATTTCCAGTTAAAAAAGTTATAGCAGGAATATTTCTAGGATCTTTTCTAAATCATGGACTAGGTATATTGTTAGGACATTATATCTCTAACTTTATTCCAATAAATACAATACAGATAGTTGCTGGTTTTGCTTTTGTAGGATTTTCTCTGTGGACTTTAAAGTCTGATGATGAAGACGAGGAGGAAGAAGCTGAAAAATCTAAGTTTGGCGCTGTTATAACAGTTGCATTAGCTTTTTTTATAGGAGAGTTAGGAGATAAAACACAATTAACAGCAATAACTTTATCTATAGATGCGGTATATCCTTTAGTTATATTAGCGGGATCAGTTTCAGGTATGATAGCTACAGGTGTATTAGGAATTATTGTAGGCAAAAAGCTTGGAGACAAGATACCAGAGTTTACTATGAAAATAATAGCAGCTTCTATATTTATGTTCTTTGGATTAACTAAGTTATATGAAACCTTACCAGATAGTTATTTGACCCCATTAAATATTATTTTATTTTTAGCTGTATTAGTTGTAGCTGTAGTATTTTTATTAAGACCAGAAATTATAAGACGAAGACAAGGAAGACAAACCTTGTTTAAGAAGACTTCAAAAGATTTATATGACTATTACAACAAAATACAAAGTGATATAGGTGAGATATGCCTTGGAACAGAAAGCTGTGGAAGTTGTAAAGGTAACAGCTGTGTAGTAGGACATACTAAAATACTTATACAAAAAGGATTAAATGAAGAAGAGTTACTGCTTGATGAAAGTGTAGATATTAATGAAAAAACTTTAGAAAAAAAATATGATAAAAATAAGGTTATAGAGAGTTTAATAACAACTTTAGAGGTAATAAAGGATGATCCATCTAATCCAAAGTATGAAAATTTACATAAAATAAGAAAAAATCTTGAAAAAATACTCTTTGGAAAAAGTATAGAAAACATTGAAGTCTGGAGTGATTATTCAAGTAAGTTTACAAAAATGGATTCTGAAATAGCTGATAAAGTTTTTAGTGTCTTAAATAATTAAATAAATAATAATTTAATACTATTATGTTTGAATTAAAGGGGTTGTTGCACCTCTAGAAATCTAGATTTGCAGCAACTCCTTTTTATCATTTTTAACTAAAAAACAGATATTAAAGAATCTTTTAATTTTTTAACATCACTTATAGGAGGAAGTCCAAATAATCTAGCATATTCACGACTAAATTGTGAAGGACTTTCATACCCAACTTTAAATCCCGCATCAGCGGCCTCAGTAGTTTCAGAAAGAAGTAAACGACGAGCCTCTTGAAGTCTTATTAATTTTTGATATTGAAGTGGGCTCATTGCAGTTACCTTTTTGAAATGAGTGTGTAATGAAGAAACGCTCATTGAGACCTCTTTGGCTAAAGCTTCAATAGTTAAAGATTTATAGTAATCACGATTTATTATCTTAATAACTTTAGATATTGCTTGTGCATGGCTTCCTAGCATAGCAAATTGTTTAATTAAATAACCACTTTCATCTTGTAAAACTCTGTAAAGAATTTCACGCGTAATTAGTGGATATAAAATAGGAATATCATTAGGCGTATCTAAAAGTTTTATAAGTCTTAATACAGGCTCTAAAATAGATGATTTAAGTGTATTTACTACAAGACCTCTTCCGATTTCATCATTATGTTTCCACATATCAGGACAATCCTTTACTATGTTTAGAATATCGTCAGGAGAAAAACTAAGTTTAAGTGATAGATATGGAGAATCTTTGGAAGCATCAACTATTTCACCACATATAGGCAGATGAACAGAGGCTACCAAATAGGTTGCAGGATCATATCTGTAACTTTCTTGAGCTAAAGTTACAATTTTTGAACCTTGAGCAATAATACATATTGATGGGTCATATATTGAGTGAAGAGATTTAAATGGGTTTGTTGAACGAATAAGTTTTAATGCTGGAATTTCAGTATCTTGAATACCTTCTGAGTGAGTATGCAAGTCTATAAATTCGGCTAATGATTTCTTTGATTCAGTACTTATTTGAGTTTTATTAATTTCTTTAGACATAACACTCATCCTTTTGTGATTAATATAATAATTATAATTTCTTTTGTAGGATTAGGCAATAATACTATAGGAACTGTATACCACTTTAATCTACTTGAATTGTATAATTATTTCAAGAATACTGTTTAAAGGAGAGGTAGTTATGAAAAATATAGAAGAGAGAGTTGCTATAGTAACAGGAGCATCAAGAGGAATAGGGAAAACTATAGCTAAACAACTAGCTAGTTTAGGAATAAAGGTAGTAGTTAATTATTCTAGTAGCGAAGAAAAGGCATTAGAAGTAATAGAAGAGATTAATAAAAATGGCGGAGAAGGTATTGCAATAAAAGCAGATATAAGTAAAGTCAGTGAATTAGAAGATTTGTTTAAAAAGACTCTAGAGTCTTTTGGGAGAATAGATATCCTAATTAATAATGCAGGTATAATGAGAACAAAACCTTTATTAGAAATAAGTGAAAAGGACTTCGATGATCATTTTTCTATAAATGTAAAAGGAACATATTTTGCATGTAAAGAGGCTATGAAGCATATGGCTTATAACGGAAGAATTATTAATTTCTCAACTTCTGTCTTAGGTCAAATGTTCCCTGGATATAGTCTTTACGCGGCAACTAAAGGAGCGGTTGAACAAATAACACGTCAATTGGCAAAAGAATTTGGAGCAAAGAAAATAACAATTAATGCAGTTGCACCAGGGCCAGTAAATACAGAACTTTTTACTACTGGAAAAACAGTAGAACAAATAGAAGGAATGAAAAAGATGAATGCATTTGGACGTCTTGGTGAAACAGAGGATATTGCAAAAGTAATTGAGTTTTTAATAAGTGATAATTCCAATTGGATAACAGGTCAGACTATACGTGTTAATGGTGGATTTATTTAATAGGGAGGCAAAAAAGAACTTTGAATAATTTAAGGTTCTTTTTGCAGTTTGTATAAAAATAATAATAATTAACGATAATTACTAAAATCATTACTTTTATTACAAGTTCTACTAATAAATGATAAAATCTGATAAACTAAATTTAAGAATAATTGATAGAAGGGGGGATGAGTAAGGTGAAAAAATACGGATTAATTTTGATAACTCTTGGAGTAATAGCAGCAATAAGCTACATTGTTAAAGAAGATAATAATGTACCGCTTGCAGCAACTAAAGATGTAATATATAAGAAACTAGATTCAAATGAAGTTAAAAGTGAACAATTAAAAGAATCCAATATTAAGAAAAATTATGATATTGAAACTGCAAAAAAAGATATGTCATTAATTTTTTTAACAGACAGTGGAGAATATATAAATAAAAATAAGATTGATGATTTTTTTAAGCAGATGGAAAATAAAAATCAAATAAAGATAAGGTATACTCAATATGCAGGTGAATTTTTAGATAAGATGAGAGATGTAGAATTTGATGGGGAAAAAATCATATTAAAAGAATATGATACTAAGTCACCAGAAGGAGAGAACTACTTCTACATAGAAATAGCAGGTGAAAAGATAGATGTTATAGATGGATACTACAAATTATTGGATGACAAAGGTGAGAAGATAAAACTATTTCCCCAGTAAAACTAAGAGGTAATAAAAAGCAGGAAGCTTTTTATTACCTCTTTTAAATTATTGTTTTATAAGAACTTTTTGAACCTCTGAGATATACATTGTATGGTAGTCTTTATCTTGATAGAATTTGTCATCAAATCCATCTACAGAAAAACTTTCAGGTGATAATTCTTGAGCATAAAGTTTTTTACATATAACAGTAAGTTTTGCTTCTTCAAAGTAAGGAGTAGAACCGTCATGTGTTATTGTTAGGTTAGATTTTGATATTTTATCTTCATCTCTTCCAGAGGTGCTGCCTAAATAACCTAACTGTTTTTTAAAGCTGTTATCAAAAAATGTTAATGAAAAAGTATCTGAAGCATCTACAAATTCTTTAGTGTAACGATGAGGTCTTATAAAAATATAAGCTGCAGGTTTACCCCACATAATACCAAGTCCACCCCATGAGGCAGTCATAGTATTTACTTTTCCTTCTTTTTCAGCAGTAATTAAAGTCCAATCACTGCCTATAAGTTTAAATGGATTTTCAGTTAATTCTTCTGGTTTGATTTCTACGAATGTACTCATAATATATCTCCCTTCATATTTTAAGTAATTTAATAACATTTTACCATAATATGTTCGGTGAAGAGATATTTATTTAACTAATAATCGATGTAATACACGAACTTTGTGTGATTGCTAAATCATAAATATATAGGAGAAGCAATAAAATATACAATGCTATAGAATAGTTGCGAAATAATAAGCAAATTTAAGCTAGAGGTAACTATACCTCCCTAGGGCATAATAATTAAGAATATCTATTGATAATAATTATTGATTAAAAAGAATTATCATTTATAATAGAATTAAGAACTGAATTTTATTAAGTTTTTAAGATAGATTGACACCTAATTATCAAGGAGGTAACTAGAAGTGAATTATAATGTTTTAATTGGCGGCGCTGCTGGCCAAGGTATGGATACTATTAGTAATTTTTTAGAGAAAATACTAAAGAAAAAAGGTTTTTATGTTTTTACAAACAAAGATTATATGTCAAGAGTAAGGGGAGGTCATAACTTCCTTCAAGTGAGATTTTCAGATGAACCTATATATACTCATACGTCTAATGTTGATGTTATTTTTGCATTAGATCAAAACACAATAGATCTTCATATGGAAAGATTAAGTGAACATGGAGTTGCTATAGGAGATGATGCATTAGTTTCAGAAGATAGCAGATTTAAAAAACTTCCACTAAAAAAGACTGCATTGGAATTAAAGCTTTCTAAAGCATTAGGAATGGTGGGATTAGGAGCTGTTATTAAGTTTTTCGGAATTTCATTAGAGGGTGTAGAAGAAATATTTCCAAAGAAATTCGCACCGCAAATAAGAGAAACAAATATACAAGCTTTAAATAGAGGATATGATTTAATAGATACAAAATTTCAATTAAAGGGTGGAAACTTAGAAGATCATCTTTTACTTGATGGAAATACAGCTATTGCTTTAGGGGCACTGGCAGCAGGGGTTAACTTTTACTGTGGTTATCCTATGACTCCAGCTACTTCTGTAATGACTTATCTTTCTAAAAAACAAGTTCAAGCAGGAATAGTAGTAGAACAGGTTGAGGATGAAGTTGCAGCTTTAAATATGGCAATAGGTGCATCTTATGCAGGAGCTAAAGCCATGACTGGTTCTTCAGGTGGAGGAGTATCTTTAATGGTTGAAGCTTTTGGGCTTGCAGGTATTATGGAAACACCAGTAGTTGTTGTGGATTCTCAAAGACCAGGACCAGCTACAGGATTACCTACAAGAACAGAGCAAAGTGATTTAAGTTTCTTATTAACAGCATCTCATGGTGAATTCCCAAGAGCTGTATTATCAGTAAGAAATGCTGAAGATGCATTTTATCAATCTTTTAGAGCATTAAATCTAGCAACTAAGTACCAAACACTTGTTATCTTGTTAACTGATCAATACTTAGCAGATAGTAAGGTTACAGTAGCACCATATAAGTTAGATGATTTAACTATTGAAAAAGGTAAGTGGGTAGATGGACCTTTTAAAGAAGGTGAAGAATATAAGAGATATGAACTTACAGAGGATGGAATATCTCCAATGTTAGTTCCAGGTAAAGTTCCAGGTCAAACTGTGTTAGTTGATTCAGATGAACATACTGATGAAGGTCATATAACTGAGTCAGGAGAAGTTAGAAATTCTATGATGGAAAAAAGAATGAAAAAGCAAGTTCTTATGGAAGCTGATATAGAAGAACCAGTTTATTTTGGAGTTGAAGAACCTGATACAGTATTAGTTGGATGGGGTTCTACTTATGGAGCGTTAAAGGAAGCTACAGATTTACTAAATAAAGAAGGACTTAAGGTTGCAGCATTAAGTTTTGGTGATATATTCCCATTACCTAAAAAGACTTTAGATAAGTTAAAAGGTAAAGTTAAGTTTATAAATGTTGAACAAAACTACAATGGTCAACTAGGTAAGTTTATAGCTAGCGAAACTGGAATTTTAATGGACGGAAGCATATTAAAATATGATGGACGCCAAATAAATGGAGTTGAGCTTTATGAAAGAGTAAAGAGTGAGGTGAACAAGTAATGCTTGATTTAAAAATATATGATTCAAAAGATGAAATTGCATGGTGTCCAGGTTGTGGTCACTTCTCAATATTAGATGGTATTAAACAAACCTTAGCTGAACTTGAGATTAAACCTCATGAGGCTGTTATAGTTTCAGGTATAGGCCAAGCTGCTAAAATGCCACACTATTTAAAAATAAATGGTTTTAATGGACTTCATGGTAGAGCACTTCCACCAGCTCAAGGTATTAAAATAGTAAATAAGGATCTTAAAGTAATTGTAGTAGGTGGAGATGGAGACGCTTATGGCGAGGGTGGTAATCACTTCCTTCATGCTATAAGAAGAAATATAGATATAACTCAAATAGTAGGAGATAACCAAATCTATGGTTTAACTAAAGGTCAAGGTTCACCAACTACATTTTTAGGACAGGTAACTTCAATGCAGTTTGAAGGAGTTATGCAAAATCCTTTAAATCCTTTAGCAATAGCAATATCAGCTGGGGCAACATTTGTTGGTAGAGCTTTCTCAGGAGATAAGGAAACTATGGTTAAGGTACTAAAAGAAGCAGTAAATCATAAAGGTTATGCATTAGTAGATATAGTTGAACCTTGTGTAAGCTTTAATAAGGTTAACACTTTCAAGTGGTATAAAGATAGGGTGTATAGATTACTAGAGGAATATGATCCAACAGATAGAGCAAAAGCTATGGAAAAAGCCTTAGAGTTTGGAGATAAGATTCCTACAGGAATTATCTATAAAGAAGAAGGAAAACCTGTGTTTGAGGATTTACATCCAATTGTTAAGGATAACCCACCAGTAGTGGATAGGGAATGGAATGTTAAAAACGTAGAAAAATTCCTTAATGAGTTTAAGTAATAGGAAATATATAAGATGCTGCAAACTTAATGTAGCATCTTTTTTATTTTTGTAGTTACATAATTGATATTTGTGATATAATATATAAAAATTTGTTAGGAGGAGATTATGGAAGCATTATTCGTTAATTATCCTAAATGCACTACCTGCATAAAGGCTAAAAAATTTCTAAAAGAAAACAACATAGACTTTATAGATAGACACATTGTTGAAGATAATCCTACTAAAGAAGAGTTGAAAAAATGGTTAGATAAAAGTGGACTAACAATAAATAAATTTTTTAATACAAGTGGGAAATTATATAAAGAAATGAATTTAAAAGACAGAGTAAAAAGTGATTCAGAGGAATCTTTATTAGAACTACTTGCTACTAATGGAATGCTTGTAAAAAGACCTATATTAGTAACAGAAGACAAGGTTTTAGTAGGATTTAAAGAGTGGGGAAAAGATTTATTATAATCATAAGTTGTAAGTAGGGGGCTATAAATTGACAAGAATGTTAGAGGCTAAAGAGTATCTTAAAAGATTGCTTAAGGGAAATGAAAATTTTTATAACAAGGACAACTATGAAGAGGTAGATATATCAAATAATAAAATAGAAAGCTTAAGAGAAAATCAATACCCTTTTGGAGTAGTTGTATCCTGCTCTGATTCTAGAATCACACCAACTATAGTATTTAATCAAGGACTTGGTGACTTGTTTGAAATTAGGATAGCAGGAAATGTTATGAATGAAGATGCTTTAGGATCAATAGAGTATGGAGTTGAAGTTGGTGGAGCATCTATAGTTATGGTTTTGGGGCACGAAAACTGTGGGGCAGTTAAGGGTGCAATAGATCAATTTGAGGAAAAAGCAGAATTCAATGGAAGTATAAAATATGTATTAAAAAAGATAGAACCATCAGTTAAGTATGTGAAAACACATTTTAAAGAGGATATCTATCTAAATACTATAAAGGTAAATATAAAAAACACATTAGATATTATATATGAAAGTCCAATAATAAAGGAATTTATAGAAAAAAAAGAAATAATTCTAGTAAGCGCACTATATAAATCAGATGGAAAAGTGGAAGTATTAGAAGTAATTGAAAGCAATATAGATAATCAGCTTATTAATTCATTAAAAGTAATATAGACAAGTATATTAAGAAGTTATAAAGTGGTTAAACTGAACAGTATAGAAATAAATTAAATTGGAAGGTGCTTTTATGAGAAAAAGCTACAAAAAATTTTATTCTGAAAATAAGTTGTTTTCAAAATTAAAGAAGTATGCTACAAAAGCAGGAACTAAGGTTGTGTATGCTATTTTAATTTTATTTTATGCTATGAAAAAACCTGAGATATCTATGAAAGAAAAGCTAATAGTAATAGGTGCTTTAGGGTATTTTATCGCACCAATAGATAGTATACCAGATTTTATACCACTTGCAGGATTTACAGATGATTTTGGAGCTTTGATGTTTGCATTAATAAAAATAGCAAGGCACGTTGATGATGAAGTAAAAACAAAAGCTAAAAATAAATTAGATAGTTGGTTTAAAAATATTAATGAAGATGATTTGATAGTTGTTGAAAGAAGATTATTTACTTAAAAGCGGTTATGCCGCTTTTATTTTTGCCATATTTATACTAGGATAAGTGGTAGCATAAAAATTTTAAGTTTATTATTAAAAGTTATTTTAGGAGGAGAGTAATGGATTTTATTAAAAGTTTGGATTTAAATACTTTTGATTTTATTCAGAAGTATATATCAAATAGTTTTTTGGATAGTGTTTTGCCTATCATAACCAATTTAGGTCATGGGGGTGCTATTTGGATTGTAATTTCATTAGCCCTAATAATAAGTAGAAAATATAGAAAAGCTGGAATACTTACATTAGCCGTACTTTTAGTAAACTATTTAATAGGTGATGTAGCATTAAAAAACATAATCGAAAGGGAGAGGCCCTTTATAAGCATAGAGGGAATTGAGCTTATAGTTAAGCCACCAAGCTCTTTTTCTTTTCCATCAGGACATACTTCAAGTGCTTTTGCTGCAGCTACTATCTTAAGTTTACACATTAAGAAGTATTCTTTTTTATTTATTACATTAGCATGTATCATAGGTTTTTCTAGAATTTATTTATATGTACATTATTTGAGTGATGTCATAGCAGGAATGTGTTTAGGAATTGTAGTTGCAATGATATGTAATATAATTTGGGAGAATTTTTTAGAAAAAAAGTTTGCAAAAGTATAGAGAATCGATAAATTCTGATATCAATCTACTTTTTTTATTCATATATTGGATAAGGAAAGGAGATTGATATAGATGGAAAACTATAATCCTATCTTACTTGCTCTTATAGCGACTTTATTTACTTGGGGTATAACTGCTCTTGGAGCAGCAGTAGTTTTTTTCTTTAAAGACATAAATAAAAAAGTTTTAAATGCCATGTTAGGTTTTGCTGCAGGAATTATGATAGCAGCGAGCTTTTGGTCATTATTAAAACCTTCTATAGAGATGGCAGAGGAAATGGGAATTGTTCCTTGGATACCTGCTGTTATAGGATTTTTATTAGGTGGATTTTTTCTAAGAGTTGTAGATAAATTTTTACCTCACTTACACCTTGATAAAGGTGAAGGAGAGGAAGAAGGGGTTAAAACCTCCCTTAAAAGAAGTATACTTTTGGTTTTGGCTATAACCCTTCATAATATACCAGAAGGATTAGCAGTTGGAGTTGCATTTGGAGCTTTAGCTGATGGTGGTTCTGGAGCTACTTTAGCATCGGCAATAGCTTTAGCATTAGGTATAGGACTTCAAAACTTTCCAGAAGGCGCAGCTGTATCCGTTCCATTAAGAAGAGAAGGGTTATCTAGATGGAAAAGTTTTATGTTTGGACAGCTTTCAGGAGTAGTAGAACCTATATCGGGAGTTATAGGAGCAGTGCTCGTACTGACTATGAAAGGAATATTACCTTATGCCTTAGCCTTTGCAGCAGGAGCTATGATATTTGTTGTAGTTGAAGAACTAATACCAGAGTCGCAAGCAGATTCAGGATCTGATATTGCAACTATGGGAACAATTTTAGGATTTGCTGTTATGATGCTTCTTGATGTTGCTCTAGGCTAACAAAATACGGTGAAATAAAGGCCTATGAGTTGATAACAACTTATAGGCCTATTTTATTCTTTAGGAAATTATACACATTATTGCTGTAGCAACCCGACGTAGGAGTGGTTGCGTTAAATTCATTTATTAGACATGAAGCTCCTAAAGAATAAAAAACAAGAAAATTGAGCGCCTGCCAGTTTTTCCTCACATGCGTTTGGAAAGGCAGATGCGCAAAAAAAGTCGACGGCTCATAATCGCCTTGGCGACTTTTTTATTAAATATAGATAACTTTTTTATAACTTAGAATAAATCTCCAGTTATGTAATATAGATATATTAGAAGATATTCATAATTAGGGGGTGAGGAGTAAAGCATGGGAAGTGGTATAATTATAAAATGTAATAAATGTGAGTTTTCAAAGGAATTACTTTTAGGATATGGAATGTATAAACCTACTTTTGAGAAGACAATGGAAACTATAGATGAAAGAAATATTAATGTTGTAGAAAGGTTACTAGAAAATTACTGTGTAGAAGATTTTCATGTAACTAGACAAATATACTATTGTGAAGAATGCTCTGAAATTGTAGATAAGAGTGCTTTAAAAATTGATTTTCAAGATGGAGTAAAGTTTGAAGAGCAAATGTACTGTAACAAGTGTAATAATAAAATGGCGAAGATTAATAATTTAAAAGAAATTGATAATATACACTGCCCTAATTGCAGAGAAGCTGCTTTAACCTATATAGAAAACTATATATCTTGGGATTAATTTTAGATATATTTGGAGAAAATAAAAGTATGGATAATATTAATAATTCTGACGAAAAAGTCTTTGAGGTACGTTTAAAAAGATATTGTGAAGATATTGATACTCTTATAGGAGAAAGTCTAAAAATGCTAAAAAATATGGGAAGGGAAGTTAAGTTTCTAGGTTTTGATAAATATAACTCTCTTATTTCATTGATAGATGGAGAGAAATATAGATGTGTTAGAGGGACACAGAAATCAGGTTGTGTGAGGTTTTTCAAAACAAACTGTGAAATTTTAGATTTAAAAAACAGAGATAGGGTTTTGAATATCAGAAAGCTTATAAATTAAGGTGAGAAAAGATGTAATCATAATAATATGGTTACATTTTTTTGTATAGGATTTAGTTTAAATTTTTTGCAGAGGGCATAAAGTCAATTATTTTGTCTAAATATAGAATTGGAGTAGTTCATATAGTATAATAATACATAAAATGTATAAAGTGAAACTTATCTAGGGTCGTGCCACTGTTATCTCCCACTTTAATATAAGATGGGAGTGTTACAGTGGCTAGACATCAGATAAAGAAATACAAATAAACTAGATAATTAAGGAGGCAACTAATGAGGGGGCATTTATTTAAAGATACATTATTAATAAAGGAACTTGAAAAGAAAATACTGGTTCTTGATGGGGCAATGGGAACTTGTATTCAAGCATATAAACTTAAAGAAGATGATTTTAGGGGAGAATTATTAAAGGATTTTAATAAAGATCAAAAAGGTAATAATGATTTATTAAGTTTAACAAAGCCAGAGGTTATTAAAGAAATACAAAAAGCGTATTTAGAGGCAGGGGCCCATATAATAGAAACTAATACTTTTAACAGTAACGTGATATCACAAGAAGATTATGGATTAACAGATTTAGTTTATGATTTAAATTTTCAAGGAGCAAAAATAGCTAAAGAAGTAGCTAATGGGTTTTCGACTCCAGAAAATCCAAGGTTTGTAGCAGGTTCTATAGGGCCTACAAATAAAACTTTATCCATGTCTCCAGAGGTTGAAAACCCAGCATATAGAAGCGTAAGTTTTAAAGAGGTTTTAGATTCTTATAAAGTTCAGATAAGAGGCTTAATAGATGGTGGAGTAGATGTACTTTTAATTGAGACTATATTCGATTCCTTAAATGCTAGAGCAGCTATTATTGCAGCTGAGGAGGTCTATGAAGAAAAAGGAAAGGTTCTTCCTATAATGATTTCTGGAACAATAAATGATAAAGGTGGAAGAATTCTATCAGGTCAGACATTAGAAGCTTTTGCTGTATCTATGAAAAGCGATTATGTAATATCTATAGGTTTGAACTGTTCATTTGGAGTTAAGGAATTAGTTCCATTTGTAAAAGAGCTATCTAAAAAGCAGGACTTATATATATCTGTATATCCTAATGCAGGGTTACCAAACTTATTAGGAGAATATGATGAGATTCCAGAAATAACTGTGAAGAATTTAAAAGAATTATTAGATGAAAGTCATTTAAACATTGTAGGGGGTTGTTGTGGAACTACTCCTGCACACATTAAAGCCATACATGAACTTACACAAGAGTATTCCCCAAGAGTTATACCAGAAGTAAAAAGAGTAAGTTCTTATGCAGGATTAGAGTTACTAGAAGTTAAAGAAGAAAATAACTTTGTAAATATAGGAGAGAGACTAAATGTTGCAGGTTCTGCTAAGTTTGCAAGACTTATAAGAGAGAAAAAGTATGAAGAAGCTTTAGCAATAGCTAGGGAACAGGTTGAAAATGGAGCCCAGGTTTTAGATGTAAACTTTGATGATGGACTTTTAGAAGGAAAAGAAGAGATGGATCACTTCTTAAAGCTTTTAGCATCTGAACCTGAAGTTGCAAGAAAACCTATTATGATAGACTCATCAAGATGGGAAGTAATTTTGGCAGGTATTCAAGCTATTGGTGGAAAACCTATAGTTAACTCTATATCTCTAAAAGAAGGAGAAGAAGAGTTCTTAAAGAAAGCTAAAGTCATTAAAAGTTTTGGAGCAGCTACAGTTGTAATGGCATTTGATGAAAAAGGTCAGGCTGATAATTATGAAAGAAGATTAGAGATATGCAAAAGAGCCTATGATTTATTAGTTAATAAGATTAACTTTCCACCAGAAGATATAATATTTGATCCTAATATACTAGCAATAGCTACTGGGATGGATGAGCATGATAATTATGGAGTAGATTTTATTAAAGCAACTAAATGGATAAAGGAAAACCTACCTTATGCAAAGATATCAGGAGGAGTTTCTAATCTTAGTTTTTCATTTAGAGGAAATAATGTTATAAGAGAAGCTATGCATTCAGTATTTTTATATCATGCTATTAAAGCTGGAATGGATATGGGGATTGTTAATCCAGGAATGATAAGGATTTATGATGATATTCCAGAGGAACTTCTAGAACTAGTTGAAAATGTAGTATTAAATAAGAAGCAAGGAGCTAGAGAAGAACTTCTTGAACTTGCTGAAAAGTATAGAGAGCAAGGTGGAAAACAAGAAGAAAAAATAGAACTTTGGAGAAGTGAAGATATAGAGAAAAGACTAAGCCATGCAATAGTTAAAGGAATAAGCGATTATCTTGAAGAGGATTTAGAGGAAGCTAGAAAACAATATGATAAGGCTTTAATTATAATTGAAGGACCTTTAATGGATGGAATGAAAATCGTTGGAGACTTATTTGGTGAAGGAAAGATGTTCCTTCCTCAAGTTGTTAAGTCTGCAAGGGTTATGAAAAAGGCAGTAGAGATATTGATGCCATATATAAAAGCTGAAAATTCAAAAGGTGGCTCTAAAGCTGGCAAAATACTTTTGGCAACTGTAAAAGGTGATGTTCACGATATAGGTAAAAATATAGTTGGAGTTGTATTAGCCTGCAATAACTTTGAAGTTATAGATTTAGGGGTTATGGTTCCTTGTGAGGAAATATTAAAAAGAGCAAAAGAGGAAAATGTAGATGCTATAGGTTTAAGTGGACTTATTACACCATCTTTAGATGAGATGGCACATGTAGCTTCAGAAATGGAAAAGCAAGGGTTTGATGTTCCATTATTAATAGGTGGTGCAACGACCTCTAAAACTCATACAGCTCTAAAGATAGCACCTAATTACTCTAATGGAGTAATTTATGGAGGAGATGCTTCAAAGACTGTAGAGATTCTTAAGGAGCTAATGAAAGATAAAAAAGGATATTTAGAAAAGGTAAAAGAAGAGTATGAAAAAGCAAGAGAAAATTATAAAGCTATTTCTATAAAAAATGTTTCTATAGAAGAGGCTAAAGGGAAAGCTTTAAAACTTGATTGGAATACTGAAGTAATAGATAAACCTGAGTTTATAGGAATAAAAGAAATTAAGTATTCAGTTAGAGAACTTAGAGAATATATAGATTGGACTTTCTTCTTTATAGCTTGGGAAATGAAAAAAACTTATCCAGAAATTTTAGAAGATGAGAAGTATGCACAAGAAGCTAAAAAGCTATTTAAGGAAGCAAATGAAATGTTAGATGAATTAGAGAAAAATAACAAAGTGTGTCCAAAGGGTGTATTTGGTATTTTTCCATGTAATTCTATAGGAGAAGATATTGTTATTCACGATGAGAAGGGTGGAGTTTTAGAAACTTTCAATTTCTTGCGTCAACAAAGAGAGAAATCAGAAGGCTCTTATTTATCCTTAGCTGACTTTGTAGCACCTTTAGATAGCAATAGAGTGGACTATATAGGCGGATTTTTAGTGACAGCAGGTACTGAAGTAAATGAGTATGAAAGAGAACTTAAAAATAGCGGAGAAGACTATAAAGCTATTATGCTTAAACTTTTATGTGATAGATTAGCTGAAGCTTCTGCTGAGAAATTACATGAAGAAATAAGAAAAGTATATTGGGGTTACTCAAAAGAAGAAAATATAACTAAAAAGGAACTATTCCAAAGCAAATATAGAGGAATAAGACCAGCCTTTGGTTATCCATCTTTAAAAGATCCTAAACAAATGGAGAAACTATTTAAGTTATTAAATGGAACTGAGGTAACTTCTGTAACTTTAACTGAAAGCTATATGATGAACCCTGTATCATCTGTATGTGGATTGTACTTTGGGGCTCCAAAATCAAGATATTTTGATCTTCTTAAACTTTCTAAGGATCAAATAGAGGATTATAGCAGAAGAACAGGTGAAAAGATTGAAGTAGTTGAGAAGAGACTTAATAACTATTTATTATAATAAGAGATAAAAGGAACTTTAGGAGGAAGAGTATTCATGAGAAAAATTGTGATATTAGATGGAATAAGTATGGGGAATGTAGATTTTAGCTTGTTAAATTCTTTGGGAGAAGTAACTTATTATGATTTAACAGAGGATAATGAAGTTGCTTCAAGAATTCAGGATGCAAATGTAATTTTAACTAATAAAGTTGAGTTAAATAAAGATAACTTATCAAATGCAAAAAATCTTGAGCTAATCTGCGAAATGGCAACAGGTTTTAATAATATAGATATTGAGTATGCTAAAGAAAAGGGAATAGCAGTAACTAATGTTGCAGGTTATTCTACAAACTCAGTAGCTCAGCATACTTTTGCAACTCTTCTACATTTGTACAATGAAATAGCTTATTATGATGACTATGTGAAAAGTGGAAATTATGCTAAAAGTCCTATTTTCACGCATATAGATAGAGAGTTTAATGATATATCAGGTAAAACTTGGGGAATAATAGGTCTTGGAGCAATAGGAAGAAAGGTTGCGGCTATTGCTACTGCTTTTGGTGCAGAAGTTCAATATTACTCAGCGTCAGGAAATAACAACAATGCTGACTACACTAAGGTGGAGCTTGATGAACTTCTATCAACTTCAGATATAATATCGATACATGCTCCACTTAATGATAAAACTTTAGGACTTATTAATTATGAAAACTTAAAAAAGATGAAGAAGAGTTCAGTTTTAGTAAATATGGGTAGAGGACCGATTGTGAAAGAAGAGGATTTAGCAAAAGCTTTAGATGAGGGTTTGATAAAAGGTGCAGCCTTAGATGTATTTGTTTCAGAACCAATAGGAAAAGATAGTCCTTTATTACAGATTAAAAACAAGGATAGACTTGTTGCAACTCCTCATATAGCTTGGGCAAGTGTGGAAGCTAGAGAAAAGCTTTTTGGTTATTTAATTGAGAATATAGAAGCTTTTTATAAAGGAGAAAAGAAAAATAGAATAGTTTAACAACTTATGGTTGAGAACTGAAAGTTGAGAACTAATAGAGAAATATAAAAAGCAACTTTCATAAATTTCAGAAATAGGGACTTGTAATGAGATTTTTATAATCTTTATGGCAAGCCCTTCTTTTTTATTGATATTATCATAGAAAAAAATTACAATAAAAGGGGGACTATATCAAGTTTCACTTGCTTCTAGGGATGGAGGAATGCTATATGGCTAGAGGTAAATTTCAGATATTAATTAATGAAGGAATTAGGCTTAAAAAAGAAAATAAATTTAAAGATGCTATAGATATGTTTACAAAAGCAAAAGAAGAAGCTTTAGAAAAGGATGAAGAACTAACTTGTTTAGTTTCTATGATAGATTGTTCAGTTAACTTAGAAGACTATGAATTAGCTGAAAAACTATGTTTAAAGGTACTTCTTAAGTTTGGTGAAATAGAAGATGCATACCTTAATCTAGCGTATATTAAGGAACAGCAGAGACAATATATAGATTCATATAGAAATCTACAAAATGCTTATATAATATCCAAAAAAGAAGTTTATAAGGAAAACTTAGATTCTAGGTGTTTAACTTGGGAAAAAGAGCTTTGGATGGAGTACAAGTACAATATAAGTAGTTTAGAATTTAAAAAAGCGTCAGAAAACTTAGAGGACTTATTTTGTTTAATTGCTATACAAGGGCAGGGAGAAATAACTAAGGAAGAAGCATATACTAAGTATATATCTTTATTAATTCAAACTAAGGAGTATTCTAGGCTCTATAATCTGAGAAACAGACTTAGATCATTAAGGATATCGGAAGAAGAGATAGAAGAGCTAATAGATGAAGAGTACTTTTTAAAAAAAATTAAAGCCTCACTTAATGATAAAAGCATATATTTTATGTTTATTGACTTTTTATTAATAAAGGAAAAGAAAAGCCTATATTATCTTGAAAAATTAAAATTATCAATGGAATTTTTAGATAAAGAATATTTCAAGTGTTTAGTGGAAAAATACTTACATAGAACAAAAGATGAAAAAATTAAAAATAAAGAAAAAGAATACAAAGTTGAGATGGAAATATACGACTTAGCCTATAATTATTTGTTAAATGATTATGAGGAATTAGCTAAGGCTATACAAGAGGAATTAAGTGAACTAAGAAAAGTTAAATAGTATAAATATAGTAATTATGCTATAATATTCTCAAAACAAAAATATGGAAGTGGCTATTTTAAATAGTCACTTTTATACTCTATCTTAGATATTTAGCGAGAGACTTAATAGTATAGGAAGTGATAATATGAATAATATAACAGTAAATGATGTGTTAGATCAGACACCACCTGGTGCCGCAGTACCTTTAGTGGTTAATTTTAATGGGAAAGATGTACCTTTTATATTTATAAAAGACTACAAAGATCTATTAGACTATATTAGCCAAGAGGTAGATATAAGAATAAAAACTGCCTATATTGAGAATAAAAAAGTTACCATACTTTTAATTTTAATTAAGATAGGGGAGGTTGAAGAAAGTATCTATGATATGTGGTTTGATTATGGAAATAAGGTTCAAAGAGATTTTCTTCAAAAACTTTTACATGAAGAAGAGATAGTTCTTGATGTAAGAGATGAAACTAACGAAAGGTTATGCTGTCTTAGTATTAACAACGAATTAGTTTTGCCTATTGAAGAATATGTTCATAGAGTTAATAAAATAAAATTAGTAAAAGGTGAAACTGATGGTAATGTGATTTTTCTTCAGAATGTTGAAAAATATAATTATTGGAATGAAGATGATGTAGCTGATCTTTTAGAAAATGTATTTATGGATTATGAAGATTTAGAAGAACTTTGGGATAATTTTTAATCAATATATATAGGAAATCATAAATAATAAAAGAAAATATGAGTAAATTAAGATTAGTTTAGTATAAAGTAAGCTGATCTTATTTTTTCGCCTAATTTTAGATTATATATTAACATTTAAAATATGATATAGTATTTATTGGTTAATATATATAAAACATCAAGTTTAGTAAAAGTAAACAAATGAAAAAAGTTTAATAAATTAAACTTGAAATTTAATATTAGTAAACAAAATATATATAAATATATATAAAAGTTTATATAAATAGTATTTAAGGAGGTTTTTATGTTATTCGCTGTGTTACTACAAAAATATTTATGTAACATATAGGACATATTAAATATTAATGGAGGGATTAAAATGAAACTAGAACAATTGGGAAGACACATTTTAGTTGAATATTATAATTGCGATAAGGACTTACTAAAGGATCATAAAATAATCGAAGAATATATGAGAGAGGCAGCTATACGATCAAAGGCTACGATAGTGACTAGTTGTTTTCACAGGTTTAATCCCTGGGGAGTTAGTGGTGCAGTAATAATACAAGAATCTCATTTAACAATTCATACATGGCCAGAATATGGTTATGCGTCTGTAGATTTATATACCTGTGGAGATACAATAAATCCATGGGATGCATTTGATTACTTAGAAGATGTACTAAAAGCAGAAAGAAGTGAATCTACAGAAATTGCTAGAGGAATGGTTGAGAAAATAAGAAATTATTCTAAGGTTCAAGATGAAGTTATAACTTTTAAACCTATGGATGTTTAGTAGTAGGAGGAACAAAGATGGAATTGTGGTATACAGAAAATCAAACTGAAAATGTTAAATTTTCAATGAAGGTAAAGGAACATATATTTACAGGACAAAGCGATTTTCAAAAAATCGATATTATAGATACTTATGAATTTGGAAGAGTTTTAGTTATTGATGGATGGACAATGGTTACTGAAAAGGATGAGTTTATTTATCATGAAATGATAACTCATGTTGCCTTAGGAGTTAATCCTAATATAAAAAGGGCTTTAGTAATAGGTGGAGGAGATGGAGGTACAGTTAGAGAACTTACATCTTTTAAAAATATTGAAGAAATTCACATGGTTGAAATAGATCCAGTTGTTGTTGAGGCATCTATAAAATACCTACCTTTTACTTCAAGTAAACTTTCTGATGAAAGAGTTAAAGTCTTTTATCAAGATGGATTAGAGTATGTTAAAGATAAGGAAGATTATTATGATATAATAATTGTAGACTCTACAGATCCTATAGGGCCTGGAGAAGGACTATTTACAGAGTCGTTCTATAAAGACTGCTTTAAGGCTTTAACAAAGGATGGAATTATGGTTAACCAATGTGAAAGTCCATATTATCCTAATAACGCTAGAGAAATGAAGAGATCATATAGTAAGATTAAAAATATCTTCCCTATATGTGAAGTTTATCAATATAACATGCCTACATATGCATCAGGACATTGGTTATTTGGATTTGCATCTAAAAAATATCATCCTTTAAAGGACTTTAAAGGGTTTGAATTTAAAGAAAAATTAAACTATACTAAATATTATAATGAGGATATTCATAGAGGTGCATTTGCTCTTCCTAATTACGTTAAAAATAATTTGGAAAAATAGGGTTGACATTTATATGGAATTAGTATAATATTTTACTAAAATATCAAAGGCGATGAATGAGAGTAGTAAGAAGAAGTGTTTTTTAGAGAGCAGTCGGTTGGTGTAAGTCTGCAGATGAATTTTCTGAACTCGCTCAAAGAGCTGTGAATTGAAATTAAGTAGATTCAACCGGTTAATAACCGTTATTTTAATTAAGTTATAAGTTTGGATGGTACCGCGCCCTTGCGCTCCAATATGGAGTGTTAGGGCGCTTTTTATGCTTTAGGAGTTTGTAAAAAGTTTGCATACATTTATGAAGTTAAAAAGAAGCTGAGAACTCTACCATCCAATTTCAAATAAAAAAGGGGGCAAAACTATGAAAAGAGAAGGATTTAAAAAGTATAAGCAGTATCAAAATGTAGAATTAAAAGAAAGAAAGTGGCCGAGTAATCTAATAACTAAAGCACCAATATGGTGTAGTGTAGATTTAAGAGATGGTAATCAAGCGCTTAGAAATCCTATGAGCTTAGAGAAAAAGATGGAGTTTTTTAATCTCCTTGTTGAAATGGGGTACAAGGAAATTGAAATAGGTTTTCCAGCAGCTTCGCAAATAGAATTTGATTTTACTAGACATCTTATAGAAAATAATTTAATACCAGAAGATGTTACTATACAAATATTAACTCAGGCAAGAAGAGAACTTATAGAAAAGTCCTTTGAAGCTCTTAAAGGAGCAAAAAAGGCAGTAGTACATTTATATAACTCTACATCAGTTGCACAAAGAAGAGTTGTGTTTAATAAATCTAAACAAGAAGTTATAGATTTAGCAGTAGATGGTACTAAAATTATAAAGGAACTAACAAGAGAATATCCAGAAACTAAATTTACCTTAGAATATTCTCCAGAAAGCTTTAGTGGAACAGAATTAGATTATGCATTAGGGATATGTGATGCAGTGGTTAAGGAATGGAAACCTACTATAGAAGATAAGGTAATTTTAAATCTTCCTACAACGGTAGAGATGTATACACCTAATATATACGCAGATCAAATAGAGTGGTTCTCAAATAATATAGAAAATAGAGAATGTATAATACTTAGTTCTCATCCTCATAACGATAGAGGAACAGCAGTTGCAACTGCAGAACTTGCTATGCTTGCTGGGATAGATCGTATAGAAGGAACTCTATTTGGTAATGGAGAGAGAACTGGAAATGTCGACTTAGTCACTTTAGGATTAAATCTATATACACAAGGGATAGATCCAGAGATAGATTTTGGTAAGATAGATAATATAGTAGATATATATGAAGATTGTACCGAGATGATTATCCCAGAAAGGCAACCTTATGCTGGGGAACTTGTGTACACTGCATATTCAGGTTCTCATCAAGATGCTATTAATAAAGGACTTGTTGATTACAAAGATGGCGGATACTGGGAGGTGCCATATCTACCTATAGATCCTAAAGATGTTGGCAGAAATTATGAAGCTTTAATTAGAATTAACGCTCAATCAGGAAAAGGTGGAATTGCCTTTATCATGCAAAACTATTATGGATTTACTATACCTAAATTCATGCAAAAGGATTTAAGTTTAGTTATTCAAAACATTGCAGATAAAAGTGCTAAAGAAGTTAATGCTGAAACTATATTAGAAGCCTTTAAAGATAACTATTTAAATATACCATCCCCACTAGTCTTAGAGAGCTTTGAAATCAGTAGTAAGGAGTTTTCAAGTCAAGACATATGTATAAAGGCTGAGATGAAAAATAATGGTGTGAAGGTTAATATAACAGGTTCAGGTAATGGGCCTATAGATGCCTTTGTTCATGCTTTAAATGGACTATTTGGAGGATGTAAGGTAACATCATATACTCAGCACTCTTTAGGAAGTGACTCAAATGCAGAATCAGTTGCATATATTGAAATAACAGATGACAAAAATGAAAGTTATTATGGAGTAGGTACAGATAGTAATATCATATTAGCTTCCATAAAAGGAATAATAAGTGCAGTAAATAAAAGGATAATAACGTTAAGTTAAGAATTTGTAACATATTTTTAATAAAAACACCAGAAATTTTCTGGTGTTTTTTATATTCAAACTAAAGGGATTTATGATATTATGTTAAAGTGAGGTGGTTTAATGAAAAAAGGAAGAGGGCTTAAAATTTTAGCTACACTTATGGTTTTAATGCTAATTGGGGCTTTAGGGTCAGTATATGCTCTTAAAAAGTACAACAGATATAAGTTAGAGCAAGCAAGACTTAAAAACATAGCAATAACTAAGGACATAATTAGATTGTATGTAGATGAAGCAGATAAAATGGGTGTAGAAAAGATTCAGTTAAATTGGAAAGAGCTTGCAGCAATTAGTGCTGTAAAAGCAAATAATTACATAGTAAACGTTGATGAAAATGAAATAAAAAACATAGCTGAAAGTTTTATAATAGAAAAACAGTCAGGTGGTAAAACATATTACGGCGCAAAAGATATGCTAGAGGTAGCGGCGGACTTAAAATTTGATGATAAACAAACATCAAGAGTAACATCATATTATGAACAATTAGATGACCTGGGACTATATTCAGAGAATTTAAAGAAAGACTCGCCTCAAAGAAAGTTTGTTGAAAGTGTTAAACCTTATGCAATAGAGGTTTATGAAAAGTATGGTATATTACCTTCTATAGTAGTTGCACAAGCTTTTTATGAAAGTCACTGGGGAGAATCAGTATTAAGCCAACAGGCAAAGAACTACTTTGGCATAAAGGCTGATACTAGTTGGAAGGGAAAAACCGTAACTATGGAAACCACAGAGTTTCATAATGAAAAAATAAAAGATAAATTTAGGTTATATGACACTGTATCAGAGTCTTTTGATGATTATGGTAACTTCTTAACTACTCATCCTAGATATAGACAGGCGGGGGTTTTTGAGGCAAAAGATTACGAAGCTATGGCAAAGGCTTTGGAAAAAGGCGGATACTCAACAGCACAAAATGCAAAAGGCGAAAAGGTATATGCAATAGATATATACTCTATCGTAAGGGCAAACGATCTTATGATATTAGATAGCACTGTATTAAAAAATAAATTTAATAAACAATTTGGGAATAGTTAAGGGTTCGAGTTGAACACTTAACTATTTTTTCATTAGTAGACTAGTTTAAAAGATTTTTCTTTATTTTCTAAAGGAACTTCCTTTGAACTTATGTCATCAACAGAAGAAAAGCCATTTCCTTTATAAAGTTCACTTATTAGTTTAAGAATATGCTCTTCGTCGCCTTGAGCAAAAATTTCAACATTTCCATTGGATTGATTTCTAACTGTTCCAGTTAAATTAAGGGTGTTGGCTTTAAGAAGTACAAAATATCTAAAACCAACTCCCTGAACTCTACCAGAAGCAATAATATGATATCTTTTCATAATTACCTCCAACCTTTAATAATAAAATTATATCAAAAAGTTTCATAAAAGGAAAAATAAAAGAGAAATATTTTAATATTTGAAATATACAGAATATTTGGTATAATATTAAGTAGACTGGAATATGGAGGAATTTATGACTATGATTGAGAAAAGTTTTGTTCTAATTAAACCTGATGCAGTTGAAAGAAATTTAATAGGAAAGATATTGGACTGTTATGAAAGTAATAATCTAAAAATAGTAGCTATGAAGCTTTTTAAAGTAGATAAAAGTTTAGCTGAAAAACACTATGAAGAACATAAAGAAAAAGTATTTTATGACAACCTTATAAAATATATAACAAGAAGTCCTTTATGTGCTGTGATTTTAGAAGGTGAAAATGCAGTAGAGGAAGTAAGAAGGATAAATGGAGCAACAGATCCAGAAAAGGCAGAAGAGGGAACCATAAGAAAGCTTTTTGCAGTTAATAAAACTGAAAACTCAGTACACTCATCTGATTCTAAATCTAGTGCTGAAAGGGAAATAGCACTTTGGTTTTAAGCTGTTTAATAACATATAAAAAACGGATTCTTTTAAGGAATCCGTTTTTGTTTTAATGACTTTTTATTTCAAGCCATGCATCATCATAAAGTTTTATCTTATCTCCTAAATCTATAAACACTTCACATTTGTCTAAGATATCTTCAGGAGGATATGCAGCTTCATCTTCTTGAGTTTCTTCATCTAGAAGCTCATAAGCAGCAGCATTAGGTGTAGAGTATCCAATATACTCAACGTTTTGTTTTGCATTTTCTGGGTCAAGTAAGAAGTTTATAAAGGCTTCAGCTTCTTCTTTGTGTTTTGAACCTTTAGGAATTACCATAGTATCAAACCACTTATTACTACCTTCCTCAGGAACCACATAAGCTAAGTCAGGGTTCTCTTCCATCATATAGATAGCATCTCCAGAATAAACTGTAGCTAAAGCAGCCTCTCCACCTATCATTCTATCCTTAACTTCATCAACCACATATGCTTTAACTAAAGGTTTTTGTTTTATTAACTCATCTTTAGCTTTAGTTATTTCTTGTGGATTAGTAGAATTTAAAGAATATCCTAATCTCTTAAGAGAAATAGCTAGAGTATCTCTTATAGAGTCAAACATCATTATTTCCTTAGTATATTTAGGATTCCAAAGAATGTTCCAAGAATCTACAGGGTCATCAACCATAGTTGTATTGTAGATTATACCAACAGTTCCCCACATATATGGTACAGAATATTCATTGTTAGGATCATATGAAAGTCCTTTATAATCTTCATCTATATATTCATAGTTAGGCAGATTGTCAAAGTTAAGTTTCTCAACCATATCTTCTTTAATCATTTTCTCTAACATGTAATCAGATGGTACAACTATGTCATAGTCTGAATTACCGCCCTTTAGTTTTTGATACATTATTTCGTTTGTATCATATTCTTCATAGTTTACCTTGATGCCTGTCTCTTGTTCAAACTTATCAAGTAAATCTCTATCTATGTAATCACCTACGTTAAATACATTTAGGGTTTTGGTAGTAGAGTTACTCTTTCCAACAAATACTAAAGTAGAAACAAGTACAACAATAGCAAGAGCAAAAGCTAAGGCTTTGTTGTTATTTTTGTTAGTTACTTTCTTAGTTTTCTTTTCAGAAGTTAACTCTTTCTTATTTACAAGAAGTAAAAGAGAAAGTACTGTAATAAACATCAAAGTTGAAAGTGCATTTATTTCTGGTTTAATTCCTCTTCTAGCCATTGAGAAAATCTCTATAGAAAGATTTGAAACTCCTGAACCAGTAGTAAAGAAGGAAATTACAAAGTCGTCTATACTCATGGTAAAAGCCATCAAGAAACCTGCTAAAATACCTGGTTGTATTTGAGGAATTATTATCTTTCTTAAAGTATAACTAGGTGTTGCACCTAAATCTAAAGCTGCATCTGTTATATTAACAGGCATCTGTTTAAGTTTAGGTAAAACAGATAATATTACATAGGGTATATTAAAGGTAATATGAGCTAAAAGCATTGTTTTATATCCAAAAGTAAGACTGAAGAAAACAAATAAACTCATCAAAGCTATACCTGTAACTATATCTGGGTTAAGAACAGGTAAGTAGTTTATGTTTAATAAAATGTTCTTAAGTTTACCTTTCATATTAAATATACCGATAGCTGCAATAGTACCTATTATAGTTGCTATAGTTGCTGATGATAAAGCTATAAGTATGGTGTTATATAAGGCTCTTAGAATCTTATCATTGTGTAGAAGCTCTATATACCACTTGAAGGTAAATCCTTGCCAAGATGCCATGGATTTAGAATCATTAAAGGAAAACACTAATAAAGCAAGTATAGGTGCATATAGAAATAAGAAAATTAAAAACATGTATACTTTTGAGCTTATACTTTCTAATCTTTTCATTATAAAATAGCACCGCCTTCCTTACTGTTGTCACCTTCATATCTAGATAGTATAGCCATAGATATAAGAATTATTATCATCATAAAGATTGAAATAGCAGATCCAAAATTCCAATCCCCTATATTTGTAAATTGCTGTTCTATAAGGTTACCAACTAACATGTATTGTCCACCACCTAGAAGGCTTGAAATTATAAAAGTTGATACAGCAGGCATAAATACCATTGTTATACCAGACATTACCCCTGGGATTGATAGTGGGAAAATAACCTTTTTAAATACGATTGATCTATCTGCACCTAAATCTGCAGCAGCATTTAATAAATCAGAATCAATCTTTATTAGTACTGTATAAATAGGAATAATCATAAAAGGTAAAAAGTTGTATATCATTCCTAAAATAACAGCAGTATCTGTATAAAGTATATCTATAGGACCTAAACCTATCTTCATTAAAAGAGTATTTATGATACCATTTTTACCTAAGATAGAAAGCCAAGAATAGGTTCTAAGTAAAAAGTTCATCCACATAGGAAGAATAATGAGCATTATAAGCATATTTCTACTACTAGCAGCTTTTTTAGATATTATATAAGCAATAGGATAGCCTAAAACTAAGCAAGCTAAAGTTGAGATTAAAGCTAAACTTAAACTTCTTCCAAAAACCTTTAGGTATTGAGTTGAAAATAGTTTTTGATAGTTCTCTAAGCTGAAAACATAAGAATCAGCTACTTTTACAGTGAAGCTGAAAAATAACACTATAAGTAGTGGAATAACTATAAATAGAATACTCCAAACTAGGTAAGGGTAAGCTGCAAGTCCTTTTCTTTTATTCATTTTCACTCACCTTTCTCATTATGTGAATATCTTCTGGGAATATATTCATTCCTAGAATATCTCCAACTGAAGCATTTTTAGTATTATGTATTATCCATCTTCTATCAGCTTCCATAAGTTCTATCTCATAATGAACACCTTTAAAAATTACTGAAGTTACAGTTCCAAATAACATTCCTTCTTCTTTGGAAGTTATCTTAATATCTTCAGGACGAATTACCACTTCAATTTCTTCATTTTCTAAGAAGCCCTTGTCCACACATTCGAAATCTTTATTGCAGAAGTTTACTTTAAAATCTTCTTTCATAATTCCAGGTAATATGTTACTTTCTCCTATAAATCTAGCTACAAAAGAGTTTGCAGGTTCGTTATAGATATCTTCGGGAGTTCCCATTTGTTGAATCTTACCGTTATTCATAACTATGATTTTATCAGACATAGTTAATGCTTCTTCTTGATCGTGAGTTACAAATATAAAGGTTATACCTAATTTTTGTTGAATCTTTTTAAGTTCAAGTTGCATTTCTTTTCTAAGTATTAAATCTAAAGCACCTAAAGGCTCATCTAGAAGCAAAACTTTAGGTTCGTTTACTAAAGCTCTAGCTATAGCAACTCTTTGTTGTTGACCACCTGATAAGGAGTCAATACTACGATTTTCAAACCCATCAAGAGAAACTAATTTAAGAATATTTTTAACTTTTTCATCTATTTCATCTTTGGAAAGCTTTTTTATTTTTAAACCAAAAGATACATTATCATATACATCCATGTGTGGGAATAATGCATACTTTTGGAACACAGTATTAAGAGCTCTCTTATATGGAGGAATATTATTAATAACTTTCTCTTCAAAAATAATGTCGCCTTTATCAGCTGATTCAAAACCTGCTAATATCTTTAAGGTTGTTGTTTTTCCACAACCACTAGGACCTAAAAGAGTCAAAAACTCATTTTTCTTTACACTAATACATAAGTCATCTAATACCTTATGCTCAACATAATTTTTTGATACATTTTTAATTTCAATAATGTTTTCTGACAAAACAAACACCTCTTTCTAAAATGATGGGGGAGTACTAATCCATATAACCTTTGCTGAAGTTTTACCAGGATTAGAAATAAAGTGATTTTCCCTAGGTTTAAAATAAAAGCTTTCGCCTTTTCTAACTTTGTATTTTCTGTCGCCTAAATGAAGAGTTATTATACCAGATAATACATATCCAAATTCCTCACCTTCATGAGGTTCTTCTTCTACATATCTTCCATCTGGATCAAGAGTTATCATAATAGGTTCCATTTCATTTTTTTGAGCATTAGGTATTAACCACATAAGGGAATACTTAAGCTCAGAGTCTTCTTTTTCAAACATATCATCTTTAGTGAAAGTAACTCTTTCTTGATTGTCTTCACTAAAAAACTCTGTAAGGTTAGTACCTAAGATTTCTAATATATCTATTAAAGTAGCTATAGATGGAGAAGTTAGATCATTTTCTAGTTGAGAAATAAATCCTTTAGAGAGTTCACACCTATTAGCTAATTCTTCTTGAGTTAATTGTTTCTCGATTCTTAATCGTCGTATTTTATCACCTATTTGCATATAAACACTCCTTTTAAGTTGTGAAATGTAAGTTTTACTAAACTGAAAGTTTAAGATTACTAAACAAACAAATATTATTATATAGTCAATAAATAAGTAAATCAAGATTTTTTTACCTCATAAGTTACAAATAACTATCAAAAATAAAATGCAATTGATAAAAAAGTTAAAATATGAGATATTATTAGTATCAAAGGAAATTATGGGTGATTATATGAAAAATAATTTATATAGGCGTGATGGGAAATTAATATACATTAAACAGCCGGAATTCAATGAATTAGAATATACCCAGAGATTGTGGAATGATGAAAAGACAATGGAGGATATAGGGGGCGTTTTTAATTTCCCTAAAGAAAAGTGGCAGCTATTTTATCAAAAAATGATTTATCCTTCTGATGGTAAGAACTTTTATTGCTTGATTTATAATATAGATAATGTACCTATTGGAGAAGTCAGTTTTCATGGATATGACTCTGCAACTAAGATAGCTAGGTTTAATATTAAAATAGAAGATAAATACAGAAGACAAGGATATGGAAAAGAAGCTATTAGATTGTTATTAGAGTATTATTTTTTAGAATTTGGTGGACAAATTATGATGGAAAAGGTATTAAATAGATATCCTGAAAGTATAGAGGATACCTTTGGTTTTGAAGTCATAAGGCAGCAAAAAGGAGAATTTACTTATAGAATTTCTAAAAGTTCTTTTTTAACTATATCTAAAAGCGAAAAGAAAAATGTATGTTGTGTAGTTTATGATGGTGTAGATTTTATGGAAATTGCATCAACCTTTGAACTATTTAATCTCTTAAATAAAGTAGCTGATAAAGAAATATTTGATTTATATACAGTAGGAGAGCGGACTGTTAAAGCCTCAAATGGAGTAGATATAATTCCAAGAAGAGGTATAGAAAATGAACTTTCTTCCGACATACTTATAATACCAGGGGGAAGCAGCTTCAATAATGTATTAAATGATTCAAAACTTTGCAATTTCGTAAAAAATGAGTACAAGTCTTCGGATTTTATAATTGCTACTGGAGAGGGAATCTTACTATTAGCTCAATGCGGATTAATTAAGGATCACACTATTGCAGCTCCTAATTTTATAGTTGATAAAGTTCAAGTATTATCGCCTTCAACTACTATAAGTGGAAAAAACTTTGTAGATAATGGGAGAATAGTTACAGCTAGAGGTGGGAAGAGCTCAATGGAAGGAACTTTTAAAATTATTAATGCTATAGTAGGAGAAGAGTTAACAGAAAAGTTATTAGAATATATAGAATAAAAAAAGCGACATAGTCGCTTTTTTATTTTTTAAATGTAGTTAAAACTATTGACAAGATGTCTTTAAAAATAACCATATTATTTATAAGGCTATCTTTAGCAACAATAACATCAGCAGTAACGTCAGTTGCTGCATCACTTATATCTTTAACATTGCCAGTTATATCAGCAATATTAGTTGTTGTTTTATTTATGTTTTCCTTATTAGAAGTTAGGGTAGAGTTAATATTGTCTAATAAACTTGATAGTTTTTTAAAAGTTAGGGCTAAGTAACCTAAGGTTATAACAAGAGCTATTCCTATAATGCCCCAAAATATATATCTTATATCAACGTACATCTTATTCCTCCAAGTTATCAGCTATTTCTTCAACTGCTTCTTTAACTTCTTCAATCTCCTTATTAACTGCAACAGAATTTTTCTTAGATTCTAGGTATGAAGCAATTTTTTCTTTAGCTTCTTTTACATTAGAAATAGTTTCTTCTTTTTTATCTTTAGCTAAAGTAATTGTATCATTTACAGTGTTTTTTATATTTTCATTAGTTTTTTTATAAGCATCCTTAATGTCTTCTCTTGTTTCTTTACCAGACTTAGGAGCTAAAAGTAATCCGCCTAGAACTCCAAGAGCTATACCAGCAGTAGCACCTACACTAATTTTTTTTGCTGATTCTATCTTTTTTCTCTTTAATTGTTCTCTTTTCTTTTTTTCTACTAAATCTCTTAATCCCATGTTTAGTACCTCCATTTTCTGAATTTATAGAATAATTATACTACATAGTACAAAAATGGACAAGTTAAATATGGATAGAGAAGAAGTTATATGTTTAATTAGTAAAAATAAGTGAATATTTGAAATAAATTTGTAGAAGTATTATTATAATATTACAATGTTATAATGTTGGAACATTACAATATTATAATATTATAACATTTTAAAATAGGAGAAGAGTAATGAAGTTTGAATTAACCACACCTGCCTTATTATTTACAGCTATTTCATTGTTAATATCTGCATATACAACAAGATTTTTAAATTTAGCTCAGTTATTAAGAAGTTTAGATATTCAGTATAGAAAAGAAAAGGAGCCTAGATTTTTAAAGCAGATTAGAAATTTAAATAAAAGAATACAAATTATAAGATATACTCAAATTGCTGCTGCAATAAGTTTCTTTTTATGCGTATTATCAATGTTTAGCATATTTTTAGATAGATATTTACTGGGAGAAATAACCTTTGGAGTGTCCCTTATAGCTTTGCTTATTTCTTTAGGATTATCTATTTATGAAGTGCAGATATCTGTTAAAGCAATAAGTGTACAAATTGAAGATTTAGAAGATTGTTAATCTAGAGCTTAACTTATGATAAAGAATAGGAGAAAAATATGAAGTTAAAGGTAAATAAAAATAAAAGAGGTCTCCTGTTTTTAGAATTGTATATAAAAGAAGAGGAAAAAGATACCTTCATAAAGAGGCTTATTTTGGAGGGGAAGAAAAAAGATAAAAATAAATATCTACTTCCTCTCAAATACTTATATCCCTTGTTCAAAAATTCTAAAAATAGTGATGTAGAACTTGAAATGTCTTCAATTAAAGAATTTTTAGAGTTTAGTGATGAATATGAGGAAAATTATTATTATAAAGAGAAAGCTGATGCAATTTATATGAGGCTTTGGAGAGAAAATAATTGTCCATACATATATAAATATACCCTTGATTCAAGCAATAATCAGATTTCTAAGCAAATTTGTTTTCAAAAGTTAACTTAAAATATTCAACATTATTCGACTGGAAGAATATACTAAAATAGGAAGTTAAAAGGGGGTAATTGTATGATACACTCAGGTACTAAGTTATCTCCACCATGGGTAACTCAAAGAAACAAAATTGCTTGCACCATTGGATTAGACCCTCAAGTGGAAGTTGGAGAACTTGAGGAAAGGTCTTGCGAGAAATATGTTGTTAGGATTTTAGTTAATGATAATAAAAAAGCTAAAGCTATTGCAAATATGCTTGTTCCAGAGTATGTATACGGTGAAAGTAGATTAAAAATAAAGGTTTATGCACCTTGTGAGATACGGGTATATCCTCGTATTCATAAATTAAATGGGGAAGAGCTGTCAAAGCTTTTAACAGATGCATTAGGCGGAAACCCATTATATAGGGGATTTGTAATTACAGATGGTATAATTCCAAATGTGGTAGCAGAAACTGTTGGGCAAGTAGTAGGCATTATAAAAAAGGAGATAGTACAGTTTTTTAATGATGATATAACTGATTTATGCGGTAATTATAATGAGGTTGCGTCAAAAGTTTTTAATAGCATAATAAGAAGAGATTATAACCCTGCTACATTATCTTTTACAACAGAAGATAGGGAATGTTTGATTGGACTTAGTTCAAGAAAATAAACAAGGAGACTGAATTTTAATCAGTCTCCTTGTTTATTATTTTTAATGAGTTGCAGGTTTTGTTGGATCGGTATTAGATGGTGTATCATTTTTTTCTGTATCATCATCTTTTTTGTCATTGTCTTTTTTAGGATCATCTTTTTTGTCATCAGATGGTTTGTAATCATCAAGTTCTGTAGGAGGAGCGTATTTAGCATCTGGACCTGTAGCTCCTTTAATAAATACTCTTTCCTCAATTAAGTTTGCAGGAGTACTTGCAGTTGCAAGCTTTCCATTAAGTTTATTAACTTTAGCAATAACATAAGAATCATCAGTTTCTGTAGGCTCAGAGCCATCTATAACCCAGTCATTAACAACCTTACTTCCTCTAGGATCACGAGCTGTGCCTTCGCTTGGCAGTTTCCCAGATAAAGAAGATAGAGGCATTTTATGAATTCCTGAAGGTTGAGGTATATCCTTAACTTCTAAACCTTCATGGGCCTTAGCCATTATCTTTCCCCATAAGCCAGCAACATAACCACTGCCTGCACCTAAAGCTTCAGGTTTATCATAACCTACCCATACAGCTCCAGATAGATATGGAGTTAAACCAGCAAACCATAAGTCTTTACTGCTTGAAGTAGTACCTGTTTTACCTTGTACTGGCATAGCACCAAATTTAGCCTTACTTGAAGAGTAGTTTTCAACTGGTTCTTTAAGTAAATCATAAGTTATATATGCTGCTTGAGCAGAAAGTATTGTTTTAGTTTTTGGAGTTTTAGTTAATATGGTTTTCCCTGTAGCATCTACAACCTTAGTGTAAAGAGCGCCTTCTGTATAAATACCACTATTACCAAAAGTCCCATAAGCTTGAGCTAATATAAATGGATTACCACCATCTGGATTTTTGGGGTCACTATCAAATTCACCTAGAGCAACTGCAGCAATGTTTTTAGAGGCGTCCGCATAAGTAAGTCCAAATTGTTCACCATAAGCTATTCCATTTTTTAAACCTATTTTATCTTCGACCTGTACTGCAACAACGTTTTTAGATTCTCTTAAAGCCACTCTTATAGGAATAATACCACTATATTGATTAGGTGAGTTTTTTGGGTTATAAGGTTCTCCGTTACCTTTATATTTGTTTTGGAATTCTGTAGGTAGAGGAGCATCATTAAAGCCTGTAGCTGGATTAACCATTTTTAAATCTATAGCTGGGGCGTATACCGTTAAAGGTTTCGTAGATGAACCAATAGGTTTTAATATGCTGTAAGCTCTGTTTAAAGAATTAGCATCCTGTTCACCACGTCCTCCTATCATAGCTTTAACTTGACCACTTCTATAGTCCATAATTACAGCAGAAGCTTGAAGAGTATAAACTCCCTTATCATTTTTTTCAGCTGATCTACCGAAATCTCTTAAATTAGCTTCATTGTCCAAAACACTTTGAGCATGATCTTGAAGAGATCTATCCATGGTAGTGTATATTTTTAAACCACCATTTACTAACATCTTTGATATTTCAGCATCACTTAGTTTTAATTGTTCTTTTAAGTCTTTTTTAACTTGAGAAATGGCTGGATTAACAAACCATTCGTAGTTTAATTTATAAGATATCTTTTGAGTTTTAAATTCGTAAGCATCTCTTTTCTTTTCATCTAGAGTACTAATAGCTTGGTTATATTCTTCCTCTGATATTTTACCTAGATCCTTCATTTTTGATAAAACGGTTTTAGTTCTATTTATGAAAGGAGTAGGGTCAGTTTGCATTTTTTCTGTATATGCGCTGTAGTAAGATGGAGCTTGAGTAATTCCAGCTATATAAGCACTTTGTATTAAATTAAGATCTTTAGCTGGTTTTCCGAAGTAGTACATTGAAGCAGCTTCAACTCCGTATAACTTACCACCTAAAGGAATAGTATTAAGGTATGCTTCTAAGATTTGATCTTTTTGAAGTATCTTTTCTAACTTAGTAGCAAGGTACATTTCTGTTAATTTTCTTTCCATAGTAACATCGTTAGTTAAGATAGTATTTTTTAAAAGCTGCTGGGTTAAAGTGGATGCACCATGCAGACCAGATTTTCCAGTTAGCTTATTTTTAACATCAGTAAAAGCAGCCCCTGCAATTCTTCTTAAATCTATACCTATATGGTCATAAAATCTCTCATCTTCTATAGACACATAGGCATTTTTCAAATAATCAGACATATTATTAAGTGAGACCACGTAACGCTCTTCTTCGGTGTGTACAGTATCGATTAGCTGTTCATTGCTATCATATATGGCAGAAGGTTCACTTAAACTTAAAACTGAATTAACGTCTAGTTCTGGAGCACTTTTAATTATTGCATAAACATATCCACAGGCGACTATAATTCCAGTCAATATAATAAATCCAATAGATAACGCAATGGTTTTAAATACTTTTCGGGATTTCTTTTTTTTCTTGGATTTATTTTTAGGTTTTTTATTTTCTTTATTGTTATTGTTCATTCTTTCCTCCTAAAACACATGAAAATGAATTAATCATCATTTAGTAATCATTATAACATAAAAAATGTTAATAATAAAATTGAGAGGTTGCATATGAAATATTATACTAAAAAAACATCAACTAATAAACGAATATTAGTATTTTTATCTATAATTATTAGCTTGTTAATATTATTTATATACATGTTAGATAAAATAATATTGTCAACCCTCATGGTTGTAGCAGATGGAGAGATGAGAACAAGGGCTATTGAAGTCATAGATCGAAACATTTTAGACTTATATGATAAAGAATTTAATTATGATGATATTATGAAAATAGAAAAGGATGGGCAAGGAAATATTACCATGATTAGAGCGGATACTATAAAATTAAACTCTTTAGCAGCTAAGGTTTCTTTAGAGTCTCAAAATAAGTTAAGAGAGATGGGTGCTGTTGGGATAAAGATACCTATAGGATATATAAGTAAAAATGTTATATTATCTAATTTAGGACCATCAGTTAAAGTTAGAATGTTGCCTATAGGAAGTGTAAAGACAAATTATATATCTGAGTTTGAGTCAGCTGGAATTAACCAAACGCGGCATAAGATTTACCTTGAGGTTGAAACTTCAATAAAAGTTATAATTGCAACAAAAAGTGATGAAGTTCAGATAAAAAACACCATACCAGTTGCGGAAACTATAATAGTTGGAAAAGTTCCTACTACTAATTTGGACTTTGGAAAATAAAATTAAGGTTGAAGATATACATATGTTTATCTTCAACCTTAATAAATTCATATTGAACTTTAATATAAAAGTTTTCTGGTAACTCTATAAACATTTATATCACCTCAGTTTTGCAAAGAATAAATATCGTGTAGAGTAATATAACCGGTATTTAGAAGAACCTCTTGTATATTATTTCTATCAACAATTACTGGTGTTAAAAGCAATGAAGGAACAATTTTCTTACCGTTATTTGTTTCAGAAAATGCGTTTAACGGTTTATTTTCAACTAGATTTATTGCAGCATCAATGGCTACCTCAGCCTCTTTTCTAAAATCTGTGAATATAGTCATAGATTGAGTACCTTCAAGTATTCTTCTAATTGCAGCAGGTTCTGCATCTATTCCAGTTACAAGAACTTTTCCGGCAATGCCCTGTTCTTCTAGTGCTTTTATAGAACCTCCCGCAACAACATCATTAGGAGCTAATATTGCATCAATATTGTTATCATTTGTAATGAGAGATTTTTTCACTATATCGTAAGCTACATTAGGATTCCAATCCTTAACAGATTCTTCAGTAACTATTTTTATTTTACCAATAGAATTTAAAGGTTCTATATACAGCATGGCTCCTTCTTTATATAATTTAGAATTAGTATCGTTAGGATCTCCAGATAATATGATGTAATTTCCAATAGGAGCTCTTTGAGTAAGGTAACGCCCTTGTAATTCACCCATATTTACTCCGTTAAAGGATACAAAGAAATCAACGTCGCTATTAGGGATAAGTCTATCGTAATTAACAACCTTTATATTTGATTCCTTGGCTTTATCAACTATAATAGAAGCCTCTTTAGAGTTTATAGGAGCTAATATCAAAACATCTATATTTTGTTTTATTAAATCCTCTACTTGGGTCAATTGTTCAGAATTAGTGCTTGCTCTTTCTGAAAACTTTAATACTGCATTTTTTCTTCTTGCATAGTCTTTAAGGAAAGTGCTATCCATTGGCCATCTTTTCTCGCCACCACCTAAAGGCAGGGATATACCTATAATTGTCTCTTTTCTATTTATTAATAAATTCTTATCATATTGAACCTTCATATAAAAATTTTCTGGTAAGTTTATAAACATTCATATCACCTCAGTTTTGTAAGGAATAAATATCATGTAGAGTAATATACCCACTGTTTAGAAGAACCTCTTGTATATTGTTTCTATCAACAGTTACGGGGGCTAATAATAGTGAAGGAACTTCCTTTTTTCCATTATTTATTTCTATATATATGTTTAATGGAAGGTTGTTAGCTAAGTTTATTGCAATATCAATTGCAGCTTCTGCCTCTTTTCTGAAGTCAGTAAAGATAGTCATAGATTGTGTTCCATCAAGAATTCTTTTAAGAGCCGATGGTTCTCCATCTAGTCCAGTAACAAGAACCTTTCCAGCAAGATTTTGTTCCTTGAGTGCTTTTATTGATGCACCTGCAAAAGCATCATTTGGAGATAATATTGCCACAATATTATTGTTGTTTGCTACAAGGGATTTTTTCACAACATCATAAGCTAAGTTGGGATTCCAATCTTTAATAAATTCATCAGTAACTATTTTTATTCTCCTAATAGCTTCTAAAGGCTTAATATAAATCATAGCTCCATCTTTATATAATATTGAGTTAGAATCAGTCAGATCACCAGCAAGTACAATGTAATTGCCAGTAGGTGCTCTTTGAGTTAGATATCTACCTTGTAGTTCCCCTATATTAAGTGAATTAAATGCTACAAAAAAGTCAATATCGCTATTAAAAATAAATCTATCATAAGCAACAACAGGGATATTATACTCTTTAACTTTATCAATTATTATTGAAGCTTCATCTGAATTTACTGGAGCAATTATTAACACATCTATTCCTTGTGTTATAAGTTTTTCAACTTCTGCTAACTGGTCCGAGGTAGTTATAGTAAGCTCAGAAAATTTTAATAAGGCATTTCTTCTTCTTGCATAATCTTTAAGAAAGTTACTGTCAGATGGCCATCTCTCTTCACCACCACCTAAAGGCAGGGATATACCTATAATTGTCTCTTTTCTATTAAAAACTAAGTTTTCATCATATTTAACTTGAACATTAAACGACTCTGGCATGGATATAAACATTAGATCACCTAAAAAAATAATATATATTTATAATATTCATATAAATAGAAAAGGTATCACAAACTAAGTTTGTGATACCTAAATATGTATTATTCCCAGTTAAATACGTAAGGAACATTTCTATAGTAATTGCCATAATCTAATCCGAAGCCAACTACAAAAACATCTTCAATTTCAAAACATCTATAGTCAGGGTTTATATCAACCTTTCTTCTTGAAGGTTTATCTAATAAAACACAAGATTTTACTGATTTTGCTCCTAATGATTTAACATGGTTAACTATAAACTCCATTGTGTATCCTGTATCTACTATATCATCAACTATTAAAACATCATATCCTTCAATGTTATCAGGAATATCGTTAATAACCTTTACTTTACCTGTAGATTCTTCTGCGTGACCATAGCTTGATGTAGTCATAAAACCAACTTTAGTTTTAACATCTAAAGCTCTCACTAAATCAGCTGAAAATATAAAGCTTCCTCTCAAAAGTGATAGAACATATAGATTTTTATCTTTATATTCTTCTGAAAGCTCTTTTCCTAATTCCTTAATTCTTACGGAAATTTGTTCCTCCGAAATAAGTATATTTCTTTTTTTATCTTCCATGGTATCCTCCAACAATTAATATAGAATATTTAAAAATACTAAAATCATAATATCCATATTAACAATTTTTTTGCTATATTTCAACACCTACTATAATTTCATTCAAAATAGACAAACTAATATAGTTTACATCTACTATTATATAGTTTAAAATTACATTGAAAGTTTTAGTAATTCAAGAAAATGAGGTGAAATTTTATGATTTATGGGAATATTGAAGGAATTAAAAACTCTTACTTAAAAGAGTTAGAAGAAATATATAAATTAAAGGTTTTAAAGTATGAATATTGCTCTATGGAAATAATTGATACAATCTCAAGATTGACATCATTAGTTGAAAGAGAAATATCTGTAGGAATAGATAGAAGGGGAAACATAGTTTCAGTTGCAGTAGGTGATTCAAACTCGGTAGAACTTCCTATTATAGATATAAGTGAGAAGAAGTTAGCAGGAGTTAGAATAGTTCATACTCATCCTAATGGAAACTCGCACTTGTCTGCACTTGATGTAACTGCACTTTTAAAACTTAAACTAGATGCACTAGTTGCAGTTGGTGTAGTTGATGGTACTCCTAAAGAGGTATCTATAGGTTTTTGTGCAGTAGAGAATGATATTTTAATTGTTGAAACCATGTTAGGGTTAAACTTAAACGAAAGTTTTAACTTTAATATAGGAGAGAAAATTCAGAACTTAGAAACTGCTCTAAAGAGAAGTAATGTTGAAGAAGACTTAGCAGAAAGAGCTATACTTGTTGGTACAGATACAGAAGAAAGTTTAGATGAACTTGGTGAACTTGCTAAAGCTTGTGATATAACTGTCTTGAACAAGGTATTTCAAAATAGAGCAAAGATAGATGCAGCTTTGTTTATAGGAAGTGGAAAAGTTTCAGAGATTGCGAGTCTTAAACAAACTTTAAGAGCAAACTTGATAATCTTTGATGAAGAACTATCTGGTTCTCAAGTTAGAAACTTAGAAGAAGCTATAGGAACTAAAGTTATAGATAGAACTACTTTAATACTTGAGATATTTGCAAGAAGAGCTAAAACTAGAGAAGCAAGAATTCAAGTAGAACTTGCACAACTTAAGTATAGAGCATCTAGACTATCAGGACTTGGAACCATACTATCTAGAACTGGTGGTGGAATAGGTACTAGGGGACCTGGAGAAAAGAAACTTGAAACTGATAGAAGACATATAAAAGAAAGAATTTATGACTTAGGTGATGAACTTAAAAAGATTAAGAAAAATAGAGAAGTTCAAAGAGAAAGAAGAGGAAAACAAAGTATACCTCAAGTTTCTCTAGTTGGTTATACTAATGCAGGGAAGTCAACACTTAGAAACACTTTGTGTGACATGGTATCAATAGGTGAAGGAAATAAAAAAGAAAAAGTATTTGAAGCTAATATGTTGTTTGCAACTTTAGATACTACAACTAGAGCTATAAACCTACTTGATAACAGACTAATAACTTTAACTGACACAGTTGGGTTTGTAAGAAAGCTTCCTCATGAACTAGTTGAAGCTTTTAAGTCAACTTTAGAAGAAGTTATCTACTCTGATATGTTACTTCATGTAGTTGATGCAGCTTCAGATACAGCTAGAGAACAGATTAAAGCAGTTGAAGAAGTTTTAGCTGAACTTGGTGCAAGAGATAAAGATGGTTTCTTGGTACTAAACAAGATAGACTTAGCAAGTGAAGAAGCTCTTTCTGAACTAAGAGATGAGTTCTCAAACTATGAAATCATTGAGATATCTGCAAAACAAAAGATAAACTTAGATAAACTTCTATTAAAGATTGGGGATAAACTACCTAACAAACTCAAACTTGCAGAGTTTATCATACCTTACGACCAAGGTGGTATAGTTTCATATCTTCACAACAACAGCAATGTACTTGAAGAAGATTATAAAGAAGAAGGAACTTACATCAAAGCAGAAGTAGATGATGAAGCTTACAACAAGTATAGCGAGCTTATCTTAAAATAATTAAATTATCCTTCCTGTATAAATGGTTTAAATTAGAATAAACTATGATGCAGGAGGGATTTTTTTATGGAGAAAATATGTCCTATATGTAACAAGATAATAAGTAGTACAATAAAGTGTGGCAAGTGTGGCGGCTTAATGAATGATATCGGCAGAGAGCAGGAATATAGAGATCCCTATGGAAATAAGCAAGAGATAGAGTATATAAACTCTTGTTGTGTACACATATTTCACTGTGATAATTGTGGAGAAGAAGCAGAAAAAAGTATACAAGATTTGTACATATGATATATAATAATCTTAAAATATTGGGGTGAGTTATATGAATACAAAGATTGTGGAATACCAGAAGGCTTTTTCAAGTATAAAAGAAGATTTAGAAAAAAATAAACATGTATTAGCAGTGTTAGCCTATGGCTCAATGGTAAGCGGCGATCTATGGGAAGGGTCTAATATAGATTTATTAGTAGTTATTGATAACTTAATTAATGATATAAAGGATATTAATTTAACTTTAAATGAAGTGCCTATTCATTTAAAACTTATATCTAAAAATACCTTAATAAATAATTCTAATAAAAAGATAGATGAGATATTAATAACTTCAAGACTTATAATATGTAATGATTTATCTATAAGAAAAATACATGATGAACTTAGATATGTACCAGATATAGAAAAGGAAAAAATGAATCTGGTTTATCTAGGAGAAACATTAAAAGCTATAAATGTACTTAATAAGTATTTATATAATAATAGAAGATATACAGCCTTTGAACTGTCTTTAAAGGCTATGGAGTCATTTGCCAAGCTATACATAAACAATAATGGATATTTAGTAAGTAAAGACTCTATAAACATGGCTATAAGTTTAAATGATTCTTTTAAAGAAATAGTAGACAAGATTTTCTTTGAGCAAGTTAACAAGGAAGAAGCAATCAAAGAAATGATTACGTACATAAAAAACTATTTAAATGTGAATTTAAAACAGTCTTCAAGGATTTTAATAGATTATATAAAAGATAAGGATAACTGGGTTACGCCTCAGCTTTTAAAGGAAGAAGAGTTATTCAAAGGTCTATATATAAACATGGAAGTTATATTAAATGAGTTATATAAAAACAAGATTTTAAATAGAAGAATTTTAGAACAAAGTTTAAATGGTTTTAGATATAAGGAAAATGTATATTATTATAACAACATTTAGTTAGTTGAGAACTGAAAATTGAGAGTTGACAATTGATTGAGAAATTCAGCTTTGCTGGATTTTTTAGCTATAAGACATCTAAGACTAACTCTCAACTAAAAAATGGAGGAGAAATGAAAAAGTTCTTAGTTGAGTTTGATGAAGATATCTCTAAGTATATACAAATCTCTGAACATATAAAAAAGTTAATAGAGTTTGGGAAGATAAAAGATGGAACTAAACTGCCTACTATAAGAGAGCTTTCTAATTTTCTTGAAGTGAATAATGTAACTATAGTAAGTGCTTATAAAAAACTTCAAGCTGATGGCTACGCTATTATGAAAATAGGAAGTGGAACCTATGCTAGAAAAAAAGAGGCAATTAAGAGTTTTCAAAAAGAATATAATAAAACTTTTAAACTGTTAAATGCAGGTTCATTAAGAGAGTATATAGATTTTACAGGGGAGACTACATCATCTTCCTTTTTTCCAGTTAAGGATTTACAAATGGTTATAAATGAGGTTTTTGATAGAGATGGAGCTGAGGCTTTATTATATCAAGATGTTTTGGGTTATGATAAACTTAGAGAAGAAATAAGTAAAAACTTTTGGAATGGCAGGGTTAAAAAAGAAGACATACTTATAGTTTCTGGAGCTCAGCAAGGAATAGATATAGCTTCAAAGGCCATCTTAAATGTAAATGACAAGGTAGTTGTTGAGAACCCAACCTATGGAGGAGCTCTTTCTGTATTTAGATGGAAAAGAGCAGAAGTTATAGAAGTTCCAATTGAGAAAGATGGAATGGATTTAGAGAAACTAGAAAAGATACTGAAAAAAGAAAAAATAAAATTCATGTATATAATGAGTTATTTTCAGAATCCAACAGGAATTAGTTACTCAAATGAAAAAAAACTAAAACTTATAGAATTGTCTAATATTTATGATTTTTATATATTAGAAGATGACTATTTATCAGAACTAATTTATGATGATAATTTGCAATATAAACCATTAAAGGCGTATGATATTTATGATAGAGTAATATATATTAAGAGTTTCTCAAAGATTTTTATGCCAGGAATAAGAATAGGGTATGTAATAGCACCAGAAAAGTTTAAAGAAAGTATGTATATCTCTAAAATAAATACAGATATATCTACCTCATCTTTAATGCAAAGGGCCTTGGAGCGTTACATAGTGCATAACTATTGGAAAAGGCATATAGAATATTTAAATGGAGAGTATAAGTCTAGATATTTACATATGAAAAGTATATTGGATGAGAAATTCAAAGATATAGTTGAGTACATAGATCCAAAAGGGGGATTAAACTTTTTCTTAAAGGTTTTAGAAAAAGATTCTCCAAGTTCACGAAAGCTTTTTTCTATACTTAAGAAAGAAAAGATACTAATATCGCCAGGAGCCTTATTTTATAAAAAAGAAGTAGATGGGGACGATTTTTTTAGAATAGGTTTCTCTCAAACAACCCACGATAAAATTGATGAGGGAATGGAGAAAATATTAAAAGAATTACAGCAATAGGGGGAAAAGCATGTCTTATTTAACAATTAAAAGACAATCAAAGGATGATTTTGAAGAAAAGAAATCTCAATTTATAGGTCACATAAAAAGAGTTGAAACAGAAGAAGAAGCAAAAGCATTTGTGCAGGAAATAAAGGGTCAGCACAAAATGGCTACACATAACTGCTGGGCTTATGTAATAGGAGAAAATATGAATATTCAAAGATATTCTGATGATGGTGAACCTCAAGGAACAGCAGGAATACCTATTTTAGAGGTAATTAAAAAAACAGGCATAGTAGATTGTGCTATAGTAGTTACCAGGTATTTTGGAGGTGTATTATTAGGGGCAGGAGGATTAACAAGAGCCTATACTAAAGGTGCTTCCATAGCAATAAAGGCTGGAGGAATGGTAGAAAAAGTTAAGGGTGTTCCCTTAACTATAGATATAAATTATGATTTAATAGGTAAAATTCAATATATATGTGGAGAAAATAACTGGAATATAGAAGATTCAGAGTATGGAGAAAATGTAAAAATTCATCTGTTATTAGAATTAGAGGAAGCAGAAAAAGCCATACAAGAAATAACTGAAGCAACTAATGGAAAAGCAGTTATCAAAAAGAGTGATGAAGGAATATTCTTTAAAGAAGAATATAGACTTTTGAAAAGTTTAGAATAGATATATGGCTAAATTACCCACTTCAAGTTGCAGATGGAATTTATGCTATGTTATAATGGTTTAGGATATTGACCTTAAGGGTTAACATATAAGGGAACAAAGTTAGGAGGAAATATAATGTCAGGACATTCAAAGTGGCATAATATACAAGCTAAAAAAGGCAAAACAGATGCTAAAAGAGGAAAAATATTCACAAAGATAGGTAAAGAAATAGCTGTTAGCGTTAAAAATGGTGGAGCTAATCCAGAAACTAATGCTAGACTAAGAGATGCTGTAGCAAAAGCAAAAGCAGAGAATATGCCTAGTGATAATATACAAAGAGCTATTAAAAAAGCTTCAGGAGAACTTGGTTCAGTAAACTATGAAACAATAGTTTATGAAGGATATGGTCCATCAGGAGTAGCTGTTATAGTTGAAACTCTAACAGATAACAAAAATAGATCTGCTGGTAATGTAAGAAGTGCCTTCACAAAAGGTGGCGGAAACATGGGAGCAAGCGGATGTGTTGGATTCATGTTCCAAGAAAAAGGTGAAATAGTTATAGAAAAAGAAGACAAAGATGAAGATGAAATCATGATGTTAGCTTTAGACTCAGGCGCTGAAGATTTTTCATCAGAAGAGGAAGTTTTCGTAATAACAACTGCACCAGATGACTTTAGTACAGTTAGAGAAGCCTTAGAAGCAGAAGGTTTAGAATTCTTAGAAGCAGCTGTAAAAATGATACCAGATACATATACAGCAATTAATGAAGATGATGCTAAGAAGTTCCAAAAGATGCTTGACTTACTTGAAGATGACGATGATGTTCAAGAAGTTTACCACAATGCTGAGTTCCCAGATGGATGGGAAGGGTAAGACTAATTTAAATATAATCACTCTAAAGGTTGTATAAAACAACTGGAGGAGTGATTTTTTTATTAAATACAGATAAAAAAATAGGAAGGCATTAGTGTGGACGGTGATAAAAATGGAATAGGATGCCTTCCTTTAAAGTATTTGATGATAGTTTAATTATAATTGGATTTAGTTAAATAATGAAGTTAAGTTTTGTAAAAACCGTGTAAACTAACAAAGTTAGAATAGTATTTATGAAGTTGAAAACACTAGCTATATATAGTGAAACTAAAGGAGACTTTTATGTTATATATAGGACCACATATGACAACAGCTAAAGGATATGCAAGGGCTTCTAAGGATATTATAGAAATGGAGGCTAATGTTTTTCAGTTTTTTAGTAGAAATCCTAGAGGATCAAATTTTAGAGCTTATAATGAAAAAGATGTTAATGAATTTCAGAAATTGAGAAAAGAGTATAAGTTTGGACCACTACAAGCACATGCACCTTATACTATGAATCTTGGCAGTAGTGATGAAGGTGTGTATGAGTTTGGCAGGACTGTTATTAAAGAAGATATTCATAGAATGGACAAATTAGGAATTGAGTTTTTTGTTTTTCATCCAGGTAGTCATACAGGTTCAGGAGTTGAAGTTTCAATAAATAAAATAGCTAATGCTCTTAATGAATCAATAAAAGGGGATGAAAAAATCAAGATTTTACTTGAAACTATGCCTGGAAAAGGAACTGAAATTGGGTTTAGGTTTGAACATTTAAAGAGCATAATAGATAAAATAAGTTATAAGGAAAAGATAGGGGTATGTATGGACTTATGCCATGTTTTTTCTGCTGGATATGACATTAAAAATAATATCTATGAGGTTATGGAGGAGTTTGACAAGATAATAGGAATAGAGAAATTAAAAACCATTCATTTAAACGACAGCTTAATGCCTTTTGGTGAAAGAAAAGATAGACATGTACCTGTTGGTGAAGGAACTATAGGACTAGATTCAATAATAAAAATAATGGAGCATCCATATATAAAAACTTTACCTTTTTATGCTGAAACACCATTAGATAATGAAGGTCACAAAAGAGAAATAAAAATGATAAAAGAAAAATTAAATTATTTTTAAAAATATGTAATAGATTAAAGGATTTTCTAATAGTTTATAGAATATAATATATATAACTAAAAATTATGTGTTGAGGTGTTGTGAAGATGAATCTAATAGAAGCAGTTGAAAGTGGTCACGAGCAAGGGTTTAAAGTTGTTTTTAATGCTAATTTTATTAATTCTAGTAACAATGACGTACAAAATGTTAAAGTAAGATATTATGAAGGAAGAAGTAAAAAAGAAGATTTTGTAATTCAAGACACAATGGAAAATATAATAAGTCAACAGATTTATTTAATAAGTAAAAAAAATAGTTAATATTTAAGGTTATTTCTTAAGGGTTTTAGGAAATAACCTTTTTAGTTACTTTTTATTTATTAAAAAATATACTTGTAAATAAATTATTAATAATTTATACTATAATAGTTGTGCATGCAACTATTATTTTTTATTAAAGGTGGATGAGATGCAAAAAAATATTGATAGCATTGGAAGATATATTTCTATATTGTATAGAGCAGGAGCTATGTATTTTAATAAAAATTTTAATATTGGAAATATAGGGAGTGGACAATATACTTTTCTACTTTTTCTTGAAAACAATGAAGGTGTAACTCAGGAAGAAATGACTTGTAAACTAATTATAGATAAAGGAACAACGGCTAAAGCCTTAAAAAAGCTTGAAGAAGAAGGTTTGGTAAAAAGATCTGTAGATGAAAATGATAAACGAGCTTACAGAGTTTATTTAACTGCTGATGGGAAAGATATTATTAAGGATATTAGAAATGTTCTACTAGAATGGAATGATATATTAACATCGGATTTCACAGAAGAAGAAAAGAAAATGGCATTAAATCTTCTCCAGAGAATGGTGGAGAACAAAAAGAAAAAAAGATTAAAGGAGATTACAAATGATAGATAGAGAAAAACGACTGGCAAATGAAAATATATTAAAATTACTTATAAGCTTCTCTGTACCAGCTATTATAGGAATGCTTGTAAATGCATTATATAATGTGGTAGATAGAATCTATATAGGACAGATGGAAGGTGTAGGACAACTTGCTTTAACAGGAGTTGGATTAAGTTTCCCGATTATGACTGTAGTTATAGCTTTTGCTATGCTTACAGGAGTTGGTGCATCAGCAAATATATCAATTAAATTAGGGCAAAGAAAAAAAGATGAAGCAGAACATATATTAGGGAATGCACTTTCTCTTTCAATAATATTTTCTATTTTAATAACTATAGTAGGACTTTTATATAAAGATAAACTTTTAATGATGTTTGGTGCAAGCGAAAGTACTTTTGGTTACGCTAGTGATTATCTTGGAATAATTTTACTTGGAACAATATTCAGTCTTACATCCTTTAGCTTAAATCACTGCATTAGAGCTGAGGGAAATCCTAAAAGAGCAGCGTCCACAATGTTAGTTGGAGCAGTACTTAACACTATTTTAGATCCTATATTTATTTTTACTTTTGGCATGGGAGTAAAAGGAGCGGCATTAGCAACAATAATATCTCAAGCCGTCTCAACTATTTGGGTTTTAAGTTATTTTTTAAAAGGGCAAAGTAGTTTAAAATTAAAAATAAGCAATTTAAAACTAGATATGCATATAGTTAAAACAATTTTTGCAATAGGAGTTTCTCCTTTTTCAATGCAAATGGCAGCAAGTGTGGTATCAATAACTGCAAATACAGCACTTAAGACTTATGGTGGAGATGTAGCAATAGGTGCTATGACAGTAATAAACAGTGTAGTTACTTTAATTGTTATGCCTTTGTTTGGAATAAATCAAGGGTACCAGCCGATAATTGGATTTAATTATGGAGCGAAAGCTTATAAAAGGGTACTAGATACATTAAAGTATGCTATTATGGGAGCTACAATAATTGTTGTTATGGGCTTTATAGGAGTTCAAGCATTTGCACCACAAATTATTAAACTCTTTAATAAAGACCCAGAGCTTGTTGCAGTAGCATCACATGGTATAAGAATATTCTTAGCAATGCTTCCTATAGTAGGATTCCAAATAATAAGCGGTAACTATTTTCAAAGTGTTGGTAAAGCCAAAATATCTATGTTTTTAAGTTTGCTTAGACAAGTTATTCTTTTAATACCTTTATATTTAATACTTCCAAGAATGTTAAATAGCATAACTGGAGTTTGGCTAGCAGGCCCGGTAGCAGATGGTACATCCTCAATTATAACGGCAATATTCCTATTTAGAGAGTTAAGACTTTTAACTAAAGCACATGAAAAAGGTGAACTAGAAGCAGAGGCGGAAGTTGTATAACTAGTTAGTGAGAATTAGATTATGTCACACAATATTCACATATTTTTACCATAATATCTTGAAATTTTAGTTTTATTATTAAAATAAGAGGTTGCATAAAATAACAAGGAGTGGTAAAAATGAATGTTGGTTCGATTTCTAATACTTCAACTAGTACATATAAAGCTTCAGATAGCAGTTTAGAAGCATTAAAAAAGCAAAGAGAAAGTCTTCAGCAACAGCTTTTACAAGTGAATTCAAGTAAGTTAAATGATAAAACAAAACAAGAAAAAGTTGAGCAGCTACAACAACAAATAGAACAGATAGATGCTCAAATACAGCAAAAGGAAGCTCAAAGCAGCAGCAACAGTAATGCTACTCAAAAAGTATCAGAAGTTTCTTCTCAAGGTAAAAATAATGTTTCCACATTAAAAAGTAATGAGGAAGAATCTTCTTATGAAAAAACACAAGGAACATTAATAGACGCCTTTGCATAAAATTATCTATAGAAAAATCATTTTGAAACCTCGGTTTTGAAATGATTTTTTGTTATTGAGGTTTAAAAAACTTCCATAAATGATATAATAATAGTAATTATAGTTGATGGAGGAAGAAGTGTGAAGAACAAGAAGTGGATTTTATTAGTAGTATTATTATCTATAGTTACAATATTAACTGTAGTTTTTGGCATGTATAGTTTTAATAAAAAAACAAAGATAGTGCCAGTGGCATCTAACATACCAGTAAAGGAAGAGCCTAAAGAGGAAGTAATAACTAAATCTATAAAAGGGGCTAAGGTTGTTGCTTTAGGCGATAATATTACATATGGAGAGAATTTTCAAGCTGGAAATAAGTTATGGACTGATTTATTAAAGGAAAGATTTAGTTTGGAACTTACAAATGCAGGGGTTAATGGGAATACATCTACCCAAGGTTTGGAAAGATTAAATAAAGATGTTTTAGAAAAAAATCCTGACTTTGTAGCAATTAATTTTGGATTAAATGATCATTATTTTGTAGATAAGAATAAAGAAAATGTTCCTTTAGATAAATTTAAAAGTAATCTGGAGTCTATGGTTAAACAAATAAAAGAAAAGAAAGCTATTCCTATTTTAGTTGCACCTAACAAAGTTATTGAAGGAAATAAAGGTAATGGTAATATGGGTGGAAATGCAAATTACTATTACAAAAAACATCCTGCTAATTGGTATAATGAAGTTGGTGGAGCAAATGCTCAGCTAAAAAAATATTGTGATGCAATTAAAGAAGTTGCAGAAAAGAATAAAGTTGGATATGTGGACATGTATGCTGAAAGTGAAAAACAAGAACTTTATACAATGTTAAGAAGTAAGATGAACTCTAACTTAGAAGATGGTGTTAACTTAAGCACTGAAGGGGCCAAGCTATACGCTCAAGTTATTGGGGATTATTTAGACGCTAATTATTAAGTGAAACTTGATTTAGATGAGGGTTTATCCTTATCTAAATCGCCTGTGCTCTATGAGTATAGTTGAACTTATCTAGGGTCTAGCCACTGTTATATCCCATCCTTTGTTAGGCTTGTATATAACAGTGGCTAGACATCAGATAAATAGAGACAAAGGGTGGTTTGTAGGAATAATTCTTACAAACCATTTTTAATTATATATTTACTTATTACTATACTCACTTAAAATGCTTATAATTTTATCAGAGTAATCATCATTAGGATTACTAATATTTATAGTACTTTTCTTAACCAATGTAGTTAGACCTTCTAAAGTGGTTGTGTCAGTATTTACTAATGCTCCAGTTTCTAATAGGGTCTTTATATTAGAATAGTTTGCATAATTAGGGCTATTGTCACATGCATGTCGTAATACAGTGTTGCCTTTATTATCGGAAGCATTAATATCAGCACCATTTTTAATCAAAAGATTTACAATCTCAGGTTGTTCGCAATTAACTGCTCTAATGAGAGGAGTATAGCCATCTGATGATGCTTTGTGATTTATATCAGCTTTGTTAGATATAAGTAAATTAACAAGGTCATATTTTTGTTGTGCAGTTACAGCATACATGAGAGGGGTATAGCCTTTTTGTGTTCCGTCACTATACCCATTAAACTCAACGTCAATTGTACAACCATGTTTGATTAAAAGTTTTGCTATTTCATAGTTTCCTGATGTACATGCATATGTTAAGGCAGTATAATTAGAACCTTTATTTTGGTCTGGATCAGTTCCACTGTCTAAAAGTTCCTTTACTTTTATTAAATCCTCTCGGTCAGCGGCTCCAACTAATGTTTTTTTATACTGAGCATGTTCATATTGGTCATATACAAGTGTACCGACAAAAAGTATTGGAAGAGAAAATACTGTTAATCCAGATATAAGTGTAATAATTAATATTATGCGAACTATTAATTTTGTTTTTTTACCTTTCTTTTTATTGTGTAATTTGTAGGTTATAAGTCCTATTAGTGAAGGAATTGCTATAAATAAACCGATGAAAAACATAGCAATAATTATAATAATAGCAGCTGAAGCACCCATGTATATTACCTCCAATTTTAATTAAAGAAATTAATTTTAGTTATATATCATATTAGTATATATTTACATAATACCATAATGTAACCAGTAATTGTGGAACATATTGATTATATATATATTTTGTTTGAAGGGGTTAAGTTATTAATATATAATGTTAATATATGGGTTTATAAAGGGGGAGTTTTAATGAAAGACAAGTTATTAGCAATTTCAATAATAGTTTTATCATTTTCTTTAATAATTGCAGCTTCAATTATAGGAAGAGCTATAAAAACTGCACCAGTAGTTTCATTTCCAAATGGATTAAGTGTGGACTTAAGACAGCCGCAACAAACTACAAATGAAAAGACATATAACTTACAAACAGCATCTGAATATTTAGGTATAGCTGAGTTTCAGTTAAAGAGTATAGTAGACTCCGAACATAATGATTTGCCATATACTAAAGTTGGAGATACTTATATATTTAGTAAAGGAGCTTTAGATAAATGGCTTGAAGTAGGACCAAGAAAAATAAATCAATCAAATTCTTAAAAAATTACTGTAGAAAAATAAGTATGGCTGTGGAGCTAAATAATTAGTTCCACAGCCATTTTAACGGTATTATATTTAGAAACATAGCTTATATATAATATATTAAGCCGTATGATAATTCGATTGATTAATAACATCATTTAAACTTACACAAACATTTTTATTACCTATTTTATCTACAAATCCGTATTTCTTTAGTGTATTTAAAGGTTGAGGTTGTACATTAAGTAATAGAAGTTTTGTATTTTCTTTATTACATATATCTAAGAGCATTTCAAAAGAATGATATGCTGTAGAATCCATAATAGGAACTTTGTCCATTTTGATTATAAGTATCTTTGGCATGGAGGAAATATCTCTAATAGCTGATATGAATTTATCTGTTGCACCAAAGAAAAATGGTCCATTTATTTCATACATAGCAACATCCTCAGGATATTTTAGAGTGTTTTTTATTTCTAATAAGTCAACACTATCTATATCATCTATTATAGACTTAACACTAGTAAATTCGGCCATCTTCCTCATAAATAATAAGGATGAGAGAACTACTCCAACACCTATAGCAAATACTAGGTCAAAGAAAACAGTCAATAAAAATGTAACTATAAATATTAGGCTATCACTTTTAGGGGCTTTTAGTAAGTTTTTAAATGCATCCCATTCACCCATGTTGTATGATACCATAACTAATATAGCAGCCAGAGATGCCATAGGAATTAACTTAACATAAGGCATAAATAAAAACATTATTAGTAAAAGTATAACTGAATGAACCATTCCAGCAACAGGAGTTCTGCCTCCATTTTTTATATTAGCAGCTGTTCTTGCTATAGCTCCAGTTACAGGTATTCCTCCAAATAATCCGGAAAATATATTTGCAAAACCTTGAGCAACCAATTCCATATTAGATCTATGACGACCGTCTATCATGTTATCTGCAACAACTGCAGAAAGTAGAGACTCTACCGCAGCAAGGATAGCTATTGTTAGTGCTGGGAAAACCAAGTTGAGTATAGTAGACAAATTTACACTTGGAATAGAAAGTGATGGTAGAGAAGAAGATAAATTACCAAAAACACTACCTATGGTTGGTGTATCTAAATTAAAAGTCAATGTTATTACTGTTGTTAATATAATTGCTAAAAAAGCACCGGGTATTTTTTTGTTAATTTTAGGCCAAAAAATTATACAACCCAAGGTTAATAATGATATTAATAAACTTTGAGGATTAAAGGTATTGAGGTTTTTTAAATATGCTCCCCACTTATGTATAAACTCTGAAGGAACTGATTTTATAGATAGTCCTAAAAAGTCCTTTATTTGAGTTGAGAATATTACTATTGCAATTCCACTTGTGAAACCTGAAGTTATAGATGCCGGTATAAATCTTATAAGGCTTCCTAACTTAAGAAATCCCATAATAGTTAAGAAAAGTCCCGCCATAATGGTTGATATTATAAGGCCATCTAATCCATATTTCTCAATTATTCCATAGACTATTATTACAAAGGCTCCAGTTGGACCTCCAATTTGAACTTTACTTCCACCTAAAAAGGAAACAATAAATCCACCAATAATTGCAGTATATAAGCCTTTTTCAGGTGATACACCAGAGGCTATAGCTAGGGCTATTGAAAGAGGAAGTGCTATTATTGCTACTATAATTCCAGAGGATAAATCCTTTAGGAATTGTTGTTTATTATAATCTTTTATACAGGTAATTAATTTTGGTACTAACAAGATATCATCTCCATTTATTATTAGCATTCGAATGTTGAAATTTCAAAACAGATTTATAATAGCATTTTTCTTTTAAAATAACAAGGGAAAAAAGTTTAAATTAATGATAAAATTACATTGAGAAACTTTAAAGGAAAAGGAAATAAAAATGAGAAGTAATAAGAAAAATCTCAAAGATAGTCAATTAAAAAAGCACTTGCTACATGTGCATAAATTTTATAACTTATCAAGATATCTATTTTTAAATATAGAGTGGAATTATAACAAATACGTAGAAAAAAATAATATTACACTACCACAACTAAGAGTGCTTTGGATTACAGCTCTTTTTCCTGGAGTATCCTTAGTAGAAATAGCAGAAATAGCTGGCTGGGCACCTCCTACAGTAACTAAAATACTTAGAAATCTTATAAAAAAAGAGCTCATAACCAATAAAGAAAATCAAAACAAAAAGAACTATAACCTCTATGTAACGGAAAAAGGATATGAGTGTATAAAGGATAATCAAATAGAGAAAGGTGAAGAATTTCCTATATTTGAATTACAGAACTATATGAGTAATTTGGAGTTGGATTTCTTAAATTCACTATTTGAAGAAGTTGTTATAAATATGAATAAGAAGTTGGTTCTCAAATACATAGAAAGGATGAATTTGAGAAATTACAAAATACATATTGAGGATTTTGATAAAGAAGATAGAGATTTAATTCATAAATTGATCTATTTCTATAACTGTTTAAGAATAATTGTTTTGAATATAGAGAGTATTCATAGAGATATGCTTAAACCTTTAGATTTAACCTATCCTCAACTTAGATGTATATGGATTATAGAGGCCTTTCCAGGAATAACATCTGTTGAGCTAAGCAAAATAGCATACATTTCCCCATCTACAGCTAATGTAATAGTTAAAAATATCTATAAAAAAGGATTAATAAAAAAAGAAAAATCTGTATATAAAAACTCTTTATTTTTATATATAACTGAAGAGGGAGAACAGTTGATAAAAGAAGATTTTAATGTTTCACAAGTTTATTTAAACATTTATAAATCTATAGAGATTATTGATGAAAATAGAATGATTAAAGCAAATGAGATATTAGAGAAAATGAATCAGATATTAAAAAACAATATTGTAAATGAGTATATTGAGAAAACATCTTTAATAATTAGTAAGCTTTTAATGTAAGGTTTTTAATTTAAGGAGGAATATGTCCTCCTTTTTATAATGTGAAATTTTAGAGAGAGATTTTAAATTATATTCCGTATTTATATATGAAGGGAAGGGGGAGAAGAAGTGAAGATAAATGATGAGAACTTAATTGACCAGCTCAGAAATAGAAATGAAAAAGCTTTAGATTACTTGATTGATAGATATGGGAATCTTCTTTTAAAGGTGAGTTATTCAGTACTTAAAGATAGGGAAGCAAGCTTAGAGTGTATGAACGATTCTATATTTAAAATCTGGAATAATATTGAGGCTTTCAGTGGAGAAAAAAGTAAGTTTATTAATTGGATTGTAGTAATTACTAAAAGAGCTGCTATAGATGAGTTAAGGAAAAGAGATAAAAAGGTCATAACTGCATTGGAAGAATTAATGGTAGGAGAAGAACAAGATTTTCATAAACAACTTGAAGATAAAGAAATTATAGATAGATTAGTAAAAGAGATAAATAAGATGGAAGAGGTATCAAAAGAAATATTTCTTAGACGCTTTTTTATGGATGAGGCAATAAAGGATATTGCAGAGAAATTAGAAATTTCAGTTTCTGCTGTATCAAATAGGATTCTTAGAGGAAGAAAAAAACTTGAAGTTTTATTTAGAGAGGAGGTTATTTAGTTGGATTTTTTAGAAATAATGAAAATAAGTGAAGAAATAAATATAAGTGAAGAAGAGTTTGAAGATATTCCAGTAGATTTAAATGAGCTTGAAATTAAAAAATCGAAAAGAGAAATAAAAAAGAGAATAAAAAGCCTTGAAGACAAAAAATTAAAAAGAAAATTAGGAGTTAAAAGGTTATCTGCTGTCGGCATATTTTTTGTAGTTGCTTCAAGTTTAATAGTATTTTTGTCTAAGCCAGCCTTCGCAGAGAAAATAGAACTGTTTGATGAGATTTATAATAAGTTAGGATATTATAAAGAATATAAAGATTACTCTCAGTATATAGGGGAAAGTAAAACAGATAAGGGATATACATTTACAATAGAAAAATTAGTAGTAACTCCATCTAAAGCAGTAGTAGCTATTAGAGTAAATGCAGAAAAGCCTTTTGATAGGGATAAAGATAAATCTATACTAGAAAACCTAAGTGTGTTTGTGAATTTTCCTAATATGGATGCTAAATGGGGAACTGGAAGCCAGAATGTTGAGTATATTGATGATAATACAGCGATTTTAGTAAATGAATCAGAAATATATGGTGGTTATTTTAAAAAGAGAGGAGATCTTAAAATAAATCTGAACTCAATGAAGATTGAAGGTGTTGATGACGTATCTGCTAACTTTGACTTTAAAGTTAATTTCAGTGAGTCCTTTAATAAAGTATTGGATAGAAAAATAGATAAGTTTGTAAAGATAGGTAATGAAGAAACTTATATGAAAAGTATGCAGAGTACTATATTAGGAACTCATATATATTTTACTACTTTTGATATGAATGAAAATGGAAAGTTTGTTTTAGAAGTAGATGATAAGATATATAGATTTATGAGTTGGGGAAGCGGTGAAGATGGAGCTAATACCTTTATAAAAGAGTTAACATATGATGTGATAAAAAATGCTAAGAGTATAAAAATTATACCTATATACAAAGAGGATGTTAAAGAAGAGGTAAAACAGCTAAATTCAGAGGACTTAGTGTTGAATGAGAATTTAAAAGTACCACAAAAATTTATGTTTTCTAAAGACTCTCAAGGAGAAATATACAAGGTAGAAAATTTAAATAATAAGCTGAGAATTTATTATGATAATGGCGAGAGAACACTTGCAGAGATTAGTAGTATGGATATATATGGTGAAGGAGAGCAGGATTGGGCTAAAAGTGTTATTGAAAAAGATCCAGAACGAAAAAATGGTTATTTTATTGAAAGAGAAATAAATGATAATACTAAATATTCACTTAGGGTTGTAGATTTAAGATTCAAATATAAAGTTGGAGAAGCTGTAAATATAAAATAGGGCTTAATATTTATATAAGGATGACTTGAAAACGAGGTCATCCTTTTTTGCAAAATAAATTTGATATTTTTGCAAAAAAATTAAAAAAATATTTATCAGGCAAGTGTACTCCCTTGGAGTACACTTGCTGATTTTAGTTATCATTTAGCTCGGTTATTCAACTTAATTACAATTTTTATTAAAAAAGAATGGTTTTATGAAATTATGGTGCTATGAAAGGGGTTACTTATAAGGAAAAGTACACTTTCATAAATTGTTAAAACTTTCTCTTAAAGAATAGATTTATTACTTTAGCGTGATAAATTAAAAACTAATGTTTTAAAAGTAAATCCATTTGTAAAGAAGTATAAAATACATGTATTTGCTTGGAGGACATATGTATATAAAAAAGCTCTAGATTGAGGAATTGAGGCATATTGCAATTAAAAAAATATCATGATAATATGATGTAGTTAATAATACTTGCAAAGTTTTATTGATATTTTATTATGATTAAATTGGTATATTTGATAAATTAATAAAAATGAGTTTTGGCTAGAAATGTTTAAATTTTAGTTAAGTTTGTGTCAATTAGGGAGGCTATTTAATAATGAGAAAAAAGATTTCTTTACTTTTGGTACTAGCTGTATCAACTAGTTTAACTTTAGCTGGTTGTAAGCAAAAATCAAAAGAGTATGTAGAGAGTGATGTAATTAAGATTGGTGTATTTGAACCAATGACAGGAGCTAATGCAGCAGGTGGAGAGCTTGAAGTTGAGGGGGTTAAACTTGCAAACAAGCTATATCCTACGGTATTAGGAAAGAAGATTGAACTAGTTTTTACTGATAATAAATCGGACAAGGTTGAGGCCGCAACAGCAGCAGCTAATCTTGTTGAAAAAGAGAAGGTAAATGCAATTATAGGAAGCTGGGGAAGTGGTAATTCAATGGCGGCTGGAGATATAGTTATGGATGCAAAAGTTCCAGCAGTAGCAGCATCTGCTACAAATCCTCTAGTAACAGCAGGAAACGACTATTATTTTAGAGTTTGTTTTATAGATCCATTCCAAGGAACTGTTATGGCAAAATATGCGGCTAACACATTAAAAGCTAAAAAGGTAGCTTTACTTCAAGAAGTTTCTAGTGATTATTCTGTAGGAATAAGTAAGTTTTTCTCAGATGCATTTAAAGATTTAACTGGAGATAAGGATGCCATAGTTGCTAAATCTAGTTACAATACAGGAGATCAGGATTTTACAGCTCAACTTACAAATATAAAAATGCAAAATCCAGATGTAATCTTTGCGCCAGGAAACTTTACTGAAGGAGCTTTAATTATTAAACAAGCTAGGCAACTTGGAATAACAGTTCCAATATTAGGTGGAGATACTTGGGAAACACCTGAGTTTTTAGAAATAGGACAAAAGGCCGTTGAGGGAACAGTATTTTCAACTTTCTTTGCAACAGAAACTCCTATAACTGAAGAATCTAAAACCTTCCTTGATGCTTATAGAAAAGAATATAATAAAGAACCAGCTGCAGTTACTGCACTATCTTATGATGCTTATTTAGTAATAATTAACGCTATAGAAAGAGCAAATTCAGCAGATCCAGTTAAGATAAGAGATGAGATAGCTAAAACAGCTAAATTCCCAGGAGCGGCAGGTTATATAACTATAGATGAAAATAATAATGCTGTAAAAGATGCAGTTTTAAAAGTAGTTAAGGATGGTAAATTTACTTATCTTGATACTATTAAGCCAGAAGAATAATGATTTAGGGGTGAAAATATGACTTTCAGTATATTTATGCAACACTTGACAAATGGAATATCTTTAGGAAGCTTATATGCGCTTATAGCTATAGGATACACTATGGTTTATGGAATACTTAGACTTATCAATTTTGCCCATGGAGATATATTCATGATGGCAGCATATTTTGCATTTTTTGGAGTAGCAACTTTTGGACTTCCTTGGTACTTTGCTTTTATAATTGCAATAGTTATTACAGGAGTACTTGGTATGACTATTGAGTTTACGGCCTACAAGCCTCTTAGAAATGCCCCAAAAATCTCTGTATTAATATCAGCTATAGGAGTTTCTTTTTTACTTGAAAATTTAGCTGTTGTATTATTTGGAGGAAGACCAAAGGCTTTTCCTACACCAGAGATATTTACAAATGTTGTAACTATAGGTGGAGTTTCGATACAAAACCTTACTTTTATAATTCCAGTAGTAACATTAGTTATATTAGTTGGACTTTTATATTTAGTTAACCATACTAATATAGGCATGGCTATGAGAGCTTCAGCTAAGGATGTTGAAACAGCCAAGCTTATGGGAATAAACGTTAATAGAGTAATATCCGTTACTTTTGCTATAGGTTCAATGCTTGCAGCAGTAGGTGCTATGATGTGGTCTATGAAATATCCTCAAATAGTAGCACTTATGGGTATGATTCCAGGACTTAAATGCTTTATTGCAGCAGTTATTGGTGGAATAGGTGACATTAAAGGAGCAGTAATTGGAGGATTTATCTTAGGAATAGGGGAAATCATGATAGTTGCTTTTTTACCAAGCTTAACTGGTTATAGAGATGCTTTTGCATTTATACTTTTGATTGTAATATTGCTATTTAAACCTACGGGAATAATGGGCAAAAATCTAGCAGAGAAGGTGTAAATATGAAAAATAATAAGATTTTAAATATAGCTTTGATTATAATTATATTTTTGTTGCTTATAGTAGCTAATGGGAACTTAGATTCTTATGTAGTTAGAGTTTTAAATTTATGTGCAATTTACTCAGTACTTGGATTAAGTATGAATCTAATAAATGGTTTTACTGGTATGTTTTCACTAGGTCATGCTGGATTTATAGCAGTAGGTGCATATACAACAGCATTACTTACTATGACTGAAAAGGTAAAAACTCAAAACTTTTTTATGGAACCTTTAATAGCTCCGTTTAATAGTATATCAATACCTTTTCTTCCTGCACTGATTATAGCAGGATTACTTTCAGCCTTTATAGCCTTTTTAATAGGGGCACCTGCTTTAAGACTTAAAGGAGACTACTTAGCTATTGCGACTTTAGGATTTGCAGAAATAATAAGAATAGTTTTAAATAATGCTCAAAGTTTAACTAACGGAGCTTTAGGACTTAGAGGAATTCCAAGAGCTACTAATTTATATTGGAGTTTTGGAGTTGCTATAGTAACTATAATAATTTTGATTTCTCTTATTAAGAGTTCTTATGGAAGGGCATTAAAAGCCATAAGAGAAGATGAAATTGCAGCAGAAAGTATGGGAATTAATTTATTTAAACATAAGACTATAGCCTTTACTATAGGTGCATTTTTTGCTGGCGTAGGTGGTGGACTTTTAGGAAACTTAATGGGAACTATAGATCCTAACATGTTTAAATTCGTTCTTACATTTAATATACTTCTTATAATTGTTATTGGAGGAATGGGAAGTATTACTGGAACAGTAATTTCAGCTTTTATAGTAACAATACTTGGAGAACTTTTAAGATTTCTTGATATGGAAAAACAATTTAACTTTGGTTTTATAAGTTTTAATGGAATACCTGGACTTAGAATGGTTGTCTTTTCAGTAATACTTATGGTTATAGTACTTTTCTTTAGAAATGGTATTATGGGAACTAAAGAGTTTTCCTGGAAATTCTTATTCAAGAAAAAAGCTACAGATGAATCTCTAACAGAAGGAGGAGTTAAGTAATGGCGTTATTGAAGGTAGAAAATGCAACAATGCAGTTTGGAGGCCTTACTGCTGTTAAAGATTTTAATTTGGAGATAAAAGAGGGAGAAATAGTTTCCTTAATAGGACCTAATGGTGCTGGTAAAACAACAGCTTTTAACATGGTAACTAATGTTTACACTCCTACAAATGGGAAAGTATTTTTAAATAATGAAGATATAACTGGATTAAGACAAGATTTAATAACTCAAAAGGGAATAGCTAGAACCTTCCAAAATATAAGACTTTTTAAAGACTTATCAGTTCTAGATAATGTTTTAATAGGTAATCATGTACACATTAAATCAAACTTTCTTGGAGCTATTTTTAAATTACCTAAATACAGAAATGAAGAAAAAGAAATGCTAGAAAAATCTATTGAACTTTTAAGGGAAGTAGGTTTAGATGATTTAAAAGATGAAAAGGCTAGTTCTCTTCCTTATGGAAAGCAGAGAAAACTTGAAATAGCAAGAGCCTTAGCAACTAATCCTAAGATTCTTTTATTAGATGAGCCAGCAGCTGGGATGAATCCAACAGAAACTGATGAGCTTACAGACTTTGTTAGAGAAGTTAAAGACAAGTTTAAATTATCTATATTTATGATAGAACATCATATGCAGATGGTTATGAGTTTATCAAATAAGATACAGGTTTTTGAATATGGAATCACAATAGCTGAGGGAACACCTGCTCAAATACAAAATGATGAAAAAGTTATAAATGCATATTTGGGGGTGTCTGAAGATGATTAAAATAAATGATCTAGTAGTAGCTTACGGTGGAATAGAAGCTTTAAAAGGAGTAAGTCTAGAAGTTCCTAAAGGAAAGATAGTAACTCTAGTAGGAGCTAATGGTGCAGGAAAAAGTACAACTTTAAAATCTATAGTAGGACTTGTTAAACCAAAGAGTGGAACCATAGTTTATGAAGGTGAAGACTTAACTAAACTAACAACAGAAAAGATGGTTGAAAAAGGTATAGCACTAGTTCCAGAAGGAAGAAGAGTTTTCTCAGATTTAACTGTACTTGAGAACTTAAAGATAGGTGCTTACTCTAGAAAAGATAGAAATCATATAGATAAGGACTTAGAAAATGTTTATTCTCTATTTCCAAGATTAAAGGAAAGAACTTGGCAGGCAGCAGGAACATTATCTGGTGGAGAGCAGCAAATGCTTGCTATAGGAAGAGCTCTTATGTCTAAACCAAAGCTTATAATGATGGATGAGCCTTCCTTAGGACTTGCTCCAATAATAGTTAAAGAACTATTTGGAATAATTAAAAAGATAAACAAAGAAGAAGGCGTTACTGTACTTCTTATAGAACAAAATGCTAATGCAGCCTTAAAGATAGCTGATATTGGATATATTATGGAGACTGGAAAGATAATCTTAGAAGGCGCAGGAAAAGAACTTCTTACAAATGAAGAAGTTAAGAAAGCATATTTAGGGGAAGCTGTTAAAAAGAATATAGTTTAGTTGTTTATTTATTAAAAGCTATAACAATAAGAGAAGAGATATCTTATTGCTATAGCTTTGTTTTATTTTTTAGAAATAACATAATATTAAAGAATACTATTATGTTAGAAATTGCATTATAATGGTATTAAGAGGAAAAGGAGAGAGCTTATGTTTTTTGATGATTATGCTAAAAAGTGGGATACAGACAGAAGAATTAATAGAGCTAAGATAATATCAGATGAAATAGCTAATTCGATTCATATAAATAAAGAATACTCAGCTATGGAGTTTGGTTGTGGAACAGGACTTATAAGTTTTAATTTAGTTGAGAAATTTGAGAACATTACTCTAATTGATTCTTCAAAGGGTATGATTGATGTGGTGAAAGAGAAGATTGAGAAATATGGAGTAGATAATATGAAATCATATTCTATAGACATATTTAATGAAGAGATAATAGAGAATTTTGATCTTATATATACTTCCATGGTTTTGCATCATATTCAAGATATTTCTGGACTTGCAAATAAGTTTTATACTTTGCTTAATGATGGTGGGCAGGTTATCATAGTAGATTTAGATAAGGAAGATGGAAGTTTTCATAAAAATGAACCAGGATTTAATGGACACAATGGCTTTGATCAAGAAAAATTGAAAAATATTTTTATTGAAGGTGGTTTTAGAGATGCTGAATCTACTACATTCTTTTATGATGAGAAAAAAATAGAGGACAAAAATGTTAAATATTCTTTATTTATAATGAAAGCACAAAAAACACTTAGATAGTGATTTTTAGAGATATTTAAGGAGTTAATGATATGAGAAATTTAGATAAACTTAATAAGATAATAGATGAGAAAGAAGAGAAACAAGAATTTTCAGGAGTTGTTTTAATAAACGAAAAAGGGGAAAAGATATTCAGAAAAGCTTATGGATATGCAAATAGAGGTTGGAGTATAAAAAACACTTTAGATACTAGATTCAGGATAGCATCAGTATCAAAGATGTTTACTTCAGTTGCAATTCTTCAATTAATTGAAAAAGGACAGCTGAATTTTGAAACAAAAGCGGTAGAGTACTTAGATTTAAGAGATACAAAGATCTCAAATGAAGTTACGGTTGAGAACTTACTTACTCATACTTCTGGAATAGGAGATTACTTTGATGAAAGTTTAGGTGATGAAGAATGGGAAAAAATGTGGACAGACTTTCCTATATATAAGATGAGAAGTAATTCAGATTATCTTCTTTTATTTATAAACAAGGATCAAATCAATAAACCGGGTGAAAAGTATCACTATAATGGAGCTGGATATATACTACTAGGACTAATAATTGAGAAAGCTTCAGGGATATCCTATTTTGATTATATAAGAAAAAATATTTTTAAGAAAGCAGATATGAAAAACTCGGATTTTTTATCATTGGACAAGGTTTGTGATAGAGTTGCTGAAGGATACGAAGTCATTAGAGATTCAAATAAAAATGTAATAGGCCTAGAGAAGAATATCTACACCTCAACTCCAGATGGTGCAGCAGATGGAGGAGCAACTTCAACAGCTTATGATTTAGTAAAGTTTATGCAAGCTCTAAGAAACAATACTTTACTTGGTGAAAAAATGAGTGAAGAGATATTTACACCTAAGGTTATTGATGAAGAAGCAAATGGAGCTAGAGTCTACACTTGGATGTATGGATATGGCAACTCTTTTGTGTTAGACATAGAAGGAAAGAATATAATAAGATGTGGACATACTGGGGAAGAATACGGAGTTAGTTGTAGACTTTACTACTATCCAGAGAAAGATATAACTGTGGTTATTTTGGCAAATCAAGGTTGGTGCGCAGGGAACCTTGGATGGGATATTCATAATGCTTTGAGTGAAACTTATTAAACGTAAAGGTATAAGGGTGAAATACTTTTATGAAAGGGTTTAGAATACAAGACAGAGGTGATTAAAGTGATTGAAGGAATTAGTCATATTACTTTTATTGTGAAAGATTTAGAACTTGCATCTACATTCTTTAGAGTAATATTTGATGCAGAGGAAGTATATTCAAGTGGAGATAAAAAAATTTCATTATCAAAAGAAAAGTTTTTTAAAATAAGCAATCAGTGGATTGTAATAATGGAAGGGGAATCTTTGGAAGAGCGTACATATAACCACACTGCATTTAAAATACCAGATGAAGAGTTTGATATTTATGAAAAAAGAGTACGTTCATTAGGAGTTGATTTAAAAACACCTAGAGCAAGAGTTGAAGGAGAAGGTCGTTCGTTGTATTTTTATGATTTCGATAACCATTTATTTGAACTACATACTGGAACTTTATCAGAAAGATTGCTTAAGTACAATAAATGATATTTTTTAAACAATTTTAAAGATAGACTCCATAAAATATATCTTAACTAATCTAATATTGATGACTTGGTATAAGTATTGAGAGGTGGTTTTATGAAAAATAACAAAGTTGATAAGGGATTCGAAATAATTTATTGGAAATTAAGTTATAGAAGAAAGTTTATAAGAACTTTGTGGATGACAGCTATTTGTGTAGTACTCATGATATTTGTATGGGTTACTGGAGAGAGAATTATTATTAATAGAGTTATGCCAATTGCAAGCATAATATTATGTTTTATACAATTACTTTATACTTATTTAAAGTGGAAGGAAGAATAAAAGTTATAAATAGTTAGAGAATATGTATAACTTTATGAGAATTATTGAATAAAAAGGATAATAAATTAAAATGATGAAAATAGTATGAGCGAATTGAGGACTGTGTTTATTAATATAAAGATGATTTACAGTATTTATTTTAGCCAGTCAATGATGGTGTGCAGGGGTATTGGGGTGGGTGTACATGGATTTTTGTGTGAAGATTAGTTAGTAGATAAATAAAATATTTTATGCTAAATGATAGTTACTAAAATATTATAATACACATAAACATACTTTTGAATATCTAAACTAAGTAATAAAGGGTGGGATTTTGTGAGTAGATTTTCAGAATTTAAGATGGATTTTTTAAGACATATTAAAGATAAAGGTCAAAAAGAAAAAACATTAGATCAATATAGGCAATTATTCGATAAGGTTGATAGTTTTGAAAAAAGTTTTAAAAAAGATTTTTATGATTTTACTGCGCATGAATTGGGTATATTTTTTACAAGTTTGAAAATACCTTTACCATTAACATTGAATTCAAGAAAGAGTTTAATTAATTCATATTGCAAATTTGCTATTGAACAAAATAAAAGTATACATAAGACCTCTATTGTTGAAGCCTTAAGAGTTAAAGAGTATATTGATACAAGTGAATTTAATGAAAAGTATTGTACTCAAGAAGAACTTTACTTTAATATTAGTAAATTAAGCAATTTATCAGATATGGCACTATGTATATTACTTTTTAAAGGAATAAATGGTGAAAGATCACAAGAGTTGTTAAAGCTTAAAATAAGTGATTATGATGAAGCTAAAGCTACTATATTTTCTAATGGAGTAAATATAAAATTATCTATTTTCGAAAATAATATAATTCAAAGTACAATAAAAGAGAAATATTATATTTCCTACAATGCAAATAGAAAGAAAAAGCATATTAATTCAGAATACTTATTAAAGAACTTGATTTGTTTCTTAGATGATTCAGAAAAAGATATAGATTTATTAAAAAGCAGCAATAGAGTTGATTATATAATGAGAAAAATAAGCAAGTATCTTAATAAAAAATGGACAACTCAAAATATTTATACAAGTGGAGTAGTTTATAGAATTGTTAATCTGAATCCTGATTGGACATATAATGAGGTTAGAGAATATTTAGATAAAAATAATATAAAGCTTAACTATATAAATGTAAAATATATAGCAGATAATATAAAAAATAAGATTAATATACAAAAACTTTTTAATGATAATATGAGAGTTAATTTTAATGAGATTAATGAATTCAAAAAACATATAGGAGATATGGGAGAAAAATATGTATTAGAGTATGAAATGAGACGTTTGAAGAATTATCCTAATCTTCTTAAGCATGTTAGTGACTCACCAGCTAAAAATCCTGCTCTTGGATATGATATACTTTCTTTTGATGAAGAAACAGGAGAAGATATATTTATTGAAGTTAAAACAGAAGCGTTAGAAGGTAAAGAATTTGTTATTACTTCACATGAACTTAGTATTGCGAAGCAAAGAATTAGCAATGGGGAAAAATATTATATTTATAGAGTTAGTAATATTTTAGATAAAAATAAGGTTAGCTTAGTAATTATAAAAGATATATTTAATGAAACTGAAATTATGCCTAATGACTTTAAAGTAAAATATATATGTGATGGAGATTTATTACCATAAACTAGTTGCTTAAAATAAGAATATTTAAACATAGAGGTAATTATTATGAGAAATAACTTTGATATTGTAAAAAGATATTTTAACTGTTGGATAAAGAAAGATTCTTCAATATTAGAAGAAGTTTTTGATAAAAAGATATTTTATAGTGAGTGTTATGGACCAGCTTACCAAGGTTTGGATCAAGTCGAAAAATGGTTTAAGGACTGGAATGAAAAAGGAACAGTACTTGTTTGGGATATAAAAGAACATGTGGTTTACGATAACATATTAGTATGTCAGTGGTATTTTGAATGTGAATATAAAGGAAAAGTTGATGGATTTAACGGAGTATCATGGATTACTTTTAGTGAAGAGGATAAGATAATAGAACTTAAGGAATATCAATCAAAGGTTCCAATATATTTTCCATATAATTAAATAAAAAGGAGAAGAAGATATGTTACTTTAGGCTTGGATTTAGAAATTTATAAACTCCAAGCTTTTATTATTGTTAGCTGTTTTTATGGAAAAAACAATTTATAGATATTAAAAAAGAATATGTTAGTAAGGTTTAAGAAATAGGATAAATAGTATATAATATTAGTATGAGAAAGGTGGTGTGGTTAGTGAATAAAAACAGTATAATTGATGATGGATTTATAATGTCTCCTAAAAATGATTTTGTTTTTAAGCTTATCTTTGGAGATGAGAAAAATAAGGATTTACTTATAGACTTTTTAAATTCCATACTTAAAGCGCCACAGTCAAAATTAGAGGATATAGAGCTTATTAATACAGAGTTATTGAGAGAGTTTGCTGAAGATAGAAAAGGAATTCTAGACATACGAGCAAGAACTAAAACTGGAGAACAGATTGATATAGAGATCCAAGTGTTATATACAGATTATATGGCGGAAAGAACTTTGTTTTACTGGAGCAAAATGTATAATGGACAAATAAAATCAGGTGATACATATGATAAGTTAAAGAAATGTATAACTATAAACATAGTAGATTTTAAATGTCTACCAACTAACAAAGTACATTCAAGTTTCCATATAGTTGAAGATGAAACTCAAGAAAGACTTACAGATGTTTTAGAGATTCACTATCTAGAGCTTCCAAAACTGTTTGAATCTAATATAAAGAAAGATGAAAATGAAGATATAATCCAATGGTTAATGTTTTTAGAAGCTAAAAACAAGGAGGGATTTGAGATGTTAGCAGAGAAAAATGATAAAATAAAAAAAGCTTATAGCATACTTGAGGTTATAAGTAAAGATGATATAAAGAGAGCGGCTTATGAGGCTAGAGAAGCAGAACTTCACGATCAAATGACTAGGTTAAAGTCAGCTAGAGAAGAAGGAATAAAAGAAGGAATAAAAGAAGCCTCAATAAAAAATGCTAGAAACTTCTTGCTGATGGGATTGGATTTAGATATTGTTGCTAAAGGTACGGGGTTAACTATTGAAGAAGTCAAAGCTATTAAAAATGAACTAAGTTAAAGCAAATAGTATTATAAGACTGCAATTTGGCAGTCTTATTTTTATGTTATAATAGAAGTGTTATTTTCAACAAGGAGGGGCAAATGGTGGAAAGAACATATGAAGTTAAAAGTAGTTTTAAAGATGGAGTTATAACTTCAATACCTGTGGTAGTTGGATATTTTCCAGTGGCAATGGCTTTTGGATTGTTATCTAAGTCAACAGACATATCACTTTTAGATAGTTTTCTGTTTTCGGTGTTTGTTTATGCAGGTGCAAGTCAGTTTATGGCTTTAGACTTAATTAAAGCTAGTATTGGGACAGGTAGTATAATACTATCAACATTTTTACTTAATTTGAGGCATGGAATGATGAGTGCATCCTTAGCCTTAAGGCTTAAGAATGTAAAAAGAAAGTGGCTCTATTTCATTGCTTTTGGGGTAACAGATGAGACTTTTTCTATTTCATCACTTAAAGAGGGAGAACTTAATGTTCCATTTTTATTAGGAATGCAGGGAATGTCCTATGTATCATGGATATGTGGAACAATAGCCGGGTACTTAGTCGGAACTATACTTCCAGAATCTCTTCAAAGTAGTCTGGGGATTGGTCTTTATGCAATGTTTATGGCAATACTTATGCCAGAGATTAAAAAATCTAGTGGGGTTTTATTTATATCACTTATTTCCGGGGGAATATATTTTTTAATATCTTATTTTAAGATAATTCCAAGTGAATGGAGTCTTGTATTTACTATAATCGTTGCAACTCTTATTGGTGTGGTTTTAATAAAAGAGCCAGAGGAGGAAGCAAAATGAAAAGTTATTTAGTTCTTATACTTGGAATGATGTTAGTAACTTATATACCTAGATTAGTTCCGTTAGTTGTTTTATCAGATAAACCTATTAATCCAATGGTTGAGAGATTTTTAAAATACATACCCTATACTGCATTAAGTGCACTTATAGTTAGAGGGGTTATGGAGTCAAAAGGAGAACTTTTAGTACCAACATTTGTTGGACTAGCTGCATCAGCCATATGTTCATGGATAAAAGGAAGTTTGATATTATCAGTTGCAGTTGGAATAGTTACTTCTTTAGTTGTTATAAGTTTGAGATAATTTTTTTGATAACTTGATGGGCCTTTTCATGGCTTGATGAAGTGAGTATTTAGTTTCATGTTTGATATCAAATATTAAGAGTAATTTAAGGGGGAGTTTTAATGGAATTTAGAGAAAAAGAAATAAAACTAAAAGATGGTACAACTTGTATTTTAAGAAGTCCTAATGAAAATGATGCAGAAGAAATGATTGAATATCAAAAGATATCATCAGATGAAACACATTTTATGACTAGATATTCTGAAGAAATTGATATTACAATTGATAAGGAAATAGAATTTCTTAAAGATAATCTAAATAGTAAAACAAATATGATGATTGCAGCATTTATAGATAATCAAGTTGCAGGTAGTGTAGGAATAAACTGTGTAGGTAATCGTATTAAACAAAAACATAGAGCAGTGTTTGGGATTTCTATAAAGAAAAAGTATTGGAACAATGGAATTGGAAATGCACTTGTTAAAGAAGTAATTAATCAAGCAAAGGAAATTGGGTATGAGCAGATTGAACTTGGAGTGTTTTCTGATAATGAGAAGGCAATTGCATTATATAAAAAACATGGTTTTGAAGTTTGGGGAAATGTGAAAAATGCTTTTAAACTTAAAGATGGGACATATCATGATGAAATCATAATGGGGAAAATGATATAGAAGTAAGGTATAAAAGAGTGGGGAGAAAATGGTATGATACAGTCAATTGTGCATATAGCTTTAGTGGTAAAAAATTATGATGAGGCAATAGAATTTTACACAAAAAAACTTAATTTTGTATTGATAGAAGATACCTATCAAGAAGAGCAAGACAAAAGATGGGTGGTAGTGGCTCCACCAGGTTCTAATGGAACAACAATATTACTCGCAAGAGCATCTAAGGCTGAACAAGAGCCTTTTATAGGAAACCAAGCAGGAGGAAGAGTTTTTCTATTTTTAGGAACTGATGATTTTTGGCGTGACTATAATGAAATGAAAAAAGAAGGAATAGAGTTTGTTAGAGAACCTAAAGAACAGGATTACGGAATAGTTGCAGTATTTAAGGACTTGTACGGAAATTTGTGGGATTTGGTTGAGTTTAATGAAAATCATCCTATGTTTAAAAGAGTTAAATGATAAAAAAGTATCCACTATATCACCAGACTTTATCATAGTTATATTATAATTATAGAATGGTGGTGATAAAATGAATACTTATAAAACATCAGAAGTTGCGCGTGTTATTGGAATTCATCCAAATACAGTAAGGCTTTATGAAGAACTTGGACTTATTCCTAAAGCGGAAAGAAAAGTAAATGGGTATCGGGTTTTTACAGATTTTCATATAGAGCAGATTAAACTTGCAAGAATTGCGCTGGAGGTTGAAGTTCTGCAAAAGGGTCTCAGAAAACAAGCTATTTCTATTATTAAAACTTCTGCACTTGGTAAGTTTAATGAGGCTTTTTATTTAACTGAAGACTATATAGAGAAAATTAGAAATGAACAGAAAAATGCTGAAGAAGCAATAGAAATTACTCAAAAATTATTATCAAGTAAAGTTCAAGAAATAGGTACAAAATATTTTACTAGAAAAGAGGCTGCTGATTATCTTAATGTTTCAATAGACGCATTGAGAAATTGGGAAATGAACGGTTTGCTTAAGGTAAAACGAAAAGAAAATGGCTATAGAGTGTATAAAGATGAAGATCTTAAATTGCTAAAGATAATACGTTCTTTGCGCTGTGCTAATTATTCTCTTTCAGCTATTTTAAGAATGTTAAATGTTCTAGACAGAAATCCAGAAGCTGATATTCGTAAGGTTATTGATACTCCAAAAGAAGATGAAGATATAATTTCTGTATGTGATAAGCTACTTACATCACTAAACTTTGCTGAAAAAAATGCAAAAACTATGCTGATTCAGCTTGATAAAATGAAAAAGCAATTTTATATAAACCATACACTTTGACACCAGACTTTGTTCTGGTGTTATTCTTTTTATGAAAGAAAAAGAAGAGGAGGTATTAATCGTATGGAAGCAACCATTGAAGTAAAAGAATTATGCAAGTTTTACGGAGATATTAAAGCGGTAGAGAATGTTAATATATCTATTTACCCTGGAGAAGTATTTGGGTTATTAGGTGCAAATGGTGCAGGTAAAAGCACAACAATTGAATGTATTTTGGGAACGAAGAAGCAGGATAGTGGAAAAGTATCTATTTTAGGAATGAACCCTGAAGTTCATAGGAAAAAGTTATTTGAAAGGGTAGGAGTTCAATTTCAAGAGGCTAACTATCAAGATAAAATAAAGGTTGGTGAGCTTTGTGAAATTATAGCCTCTCTTTATAAAAGATCACAGGACTATGGAGTTCTTTTAAAACAATTTGGACTTTTTGATAAGCAGAAAAACATGGTTAGTGAACTTTCTGGGGGACAGAAGCAAAGACTTTTTATAGTTCTAGCTTTGATTCCTAATCCTGAGGTTATATTTTTAGATGAATTAACTACTGGATTGGATGCTAAGGCACGAAGAGAGGTATGGAAGAGTCTATCAGAGCTAAAGAAGAAAGGTATTACTATCTTATTAACCTCTCATTTTATGGATGAGGTTGAAGTTTTATGTGATAGAATCATGATTTTGAAAGATGGGAAAAGTGTTTTTCATGGTACAGTAAGTGAGGCAATAGCAAGAAGTCCATATGAAAAACTTGAAGATACTTACCTTTGGTATACAGATGAGGAGGAAGAAAATGAAAGCATTTAAAGCCTTATTTAAAACAGAATTAAAATTATCCCTAAGGGGAATGGATATGCTTATCTTTGCTATATTTATGCCTGTTGTTGTTATTGTTATATTGGGTTTAGTGTTTGGAAATAAACCTGCTTTTGAGGGGGCAGAATATACTTTGTTGGCTCAATCTTTTAGTGGGATATCAACTATAGCTATTTGTGCTGGTGGGGTTATGGGGCTGCCTTTAGTAGTATCCGATTATAGAAATAGAAAGATACTAAAACGCTTTAAAGTTACACCTATAAGCCCAACACTCATACTAACAGTCCAACTTGTTATTTATGCTCTTTATTCAATTACTTCTTTTGTTCTTATTTATATAGTAGGAGCATTATTTTTTGATTATCAGGTTCAAGGTTCCTGGATTCATTTTTTAGGGGCATATTTTCTAGTAATGTTGTCTATGTTCAGCATAGGAGTATTAGTAGGAGGGATTGCTCCAAACATGAAAGTTGCAAGTGCGACGGCAAGTTTGTTGTACTTTCCAATGCTTATATTTTCTGGAGCTACTCTTCCTTATGAAGTAATGCCCGTAGCCCTTCAAAAGGTTGCTGATATATTACCTTTAACCCAAGGAATAAAACTTCTTAAAGCTGCCTCTCTTGGATTGGCTGCAGATAGCGTTTTAATTCCAGCAACTTTGATGATTGTTATCGCAGTTATATGTATAAGCATTTCTATAAAATTTTTTAAGTGGGAGTAATTAATTTGATGGCCTCTCATGGTTTGATAGACTATGAGAGGCCTTTTTTGATATTTTGATGAACCTGTTAGTTTGATAATATGATTATTGTTATGATTTGCAAGTAAAAAATGATATGATTATAAGTAAGGATATAAGAAATCTAAGTCTTGTGGGGAGGTATAAAATTATGAATTTAAAGGTTGCACTATTGCAAATTATGCCTGAAGACAGTTTAGAAGAAAACTTACAAAAAGGATTAGAGTATTGCAGAAAATCTAAAGAGATAGGTGCAGATATTGCATTGTTTCCTGAAATGTGGAGCGTTGGGTATAATATTCCAGAAGATATAGATGAGCTGAAGACAAGTGCTGTATCTAGTGATAGTACATTTGTTAATTCCTTTGGGAAGCTTGCAAAAGAACTTAATATGGCAATCGGAATAACTTTCTTAGAAAAGTATGATCCATTACCAAGGAACAGTATTTGTTTGTTTGATCGTTTTGGAAATAAGGTATTTACTTATGCAAAAGTACATACTTGTGATTTTGGAGATGAATGTCGATTAACACCAGGGGCTGATTTTTATGTTGGGGATTTAGATACAGAGCAAGGAAATGTAAAAATCGGTTCAATGATTTGCTATGATAGAGAATTTCCAGAGAGTGCAAGGATTCTTATGCTAAAGGGAGCAGAGATTATTTTAGTTCCTAATGCTTGCCCTATGGAAATAAACCGCATTTCACAATTAAGGGGAAGAGCTTATGAGAATATGGTTGGAATTGCTACTGTAAATTATCCTAAAGGCAAACCAGATTGTAATGGTCATTCTACTGCTTTTGATGGTATGGCTTATAGCCCTTCCGATTCTGAATCAAGAGATACTCTTATTATTGAAGCAGGTGAACAAGAGGGGATTTATATAGCTGATTTTCCTGTTGATGAAATCAGAAAGTATAGAAATAGTGAAGTTCATGGAAATGCATACCGCCATCCACAGAAATATAAATTGCTGATTTCTGAAAACATTGAGGAGCCATTTATAAGAAAAGACTATAGGAAATAGTAAAGGAGAAATAAAAAATGAAGAATTTAAAAATTTTCGCAATGCCTTTCTCGAGGATTTATCCACTCTATATACAAAAAGTTGAGAGAAAAGGAAGAACAAAAGAAGAAGTGGATGAAGTTATTTTTTGGCTTACTGGGTATAATGAAGATTCGTTACATAAGCAAATAATTAATGAAGTGGATATGGAAACCTTCTTTAAAGAAGCACCTCATATTAATCCAAATGCTTCACTTATAAAAGGAGTAATTTGCGGATATAGAGTAGAAGAAATAGAGGATGAATTAATGCAAAAAATCAGATATCTAGATAAGTTAGTTGATGAGCTTGCCAAAGGTAAAACCATGGAGAAAATATTAAGAAAATAGAGAGTTCAGAAATTAGTTTAATAATGAATAGTTAAGAGTTAATAGTAATGGATGATTTTTGCAGAAGCAAAAACTTTAATTAATCAAAAATTCCTAAGGAATTTTACCCATAACTCTTAACTATTCTCTTTTAACTCTTAATTTATTTAAGTGATTCCTTTAAAGTGTGCCAAGCAAGTACTGCACACTTTACTCTTGCAGGCATGTTTTGGATGTTTTGAAATACCATAGCATCTTCTAGAGCTAGAAGTTCTTCTTCATTTGTTATTTCGCGTTTTATCATGGAGATAAAAGTTTCTACTAAGGACAAAGCTTCTTGTTTGCTTTTACCTTTGATTAAATCTATCATAATAGAAGTTGAAGCTTGTGATATAGCACATCCACTGCCTGTAAAAGCCATATCTTCAATGATATCTCCATTAAATTTTACTGAAAGGGATATCTCATCTCCACAGGAAGGGTTATGACCTCTTTCTGTTTTGTCTGGATTTTCAAGTTCTCTTTTATTTCTTTTGGAGCTGTTATGTTCCATTATTAGTTCTGTGTATAGTTTACTCATGTCCATGTCCAAATAACCTCCTTGCATAGTTTAAGGCATCTACAAGTTTATCAATGTCAGTTTTTTCATTATAAATAGATAAACTGATTCTGTTGGTTGCATTTACACCTAAGTATCTTAAAAGTGGTTGAGCACAGTGATTACCAGCTCTTAATGCTATACCTTTTGAATCTAGTATGGTAGCTAAATCATGAGGATGGATATCATCAACTACAAATGAAACAACACCAACCTTATCATGGGCCTCTTTTGGACCTATTATCTTAACATAGGAAAGAGAATTAAGTTTTTCATGAGCATACTCTAAAAGTTCTTGTTCATATGTGTGTATTTTTTCATATCCGATAGTATTAATAAAATCTATTGCCTTAGTTAAACCATAAACGCCTTCTACATGTTGAGTTCCTGCTTCAAATTTATGAGGAACTTCATCAAAGGTAGTTTCTTGTTCATATACATACTCAACCATGTCACCACCGTACATAAATGGAGGCATTTCATCTAATAGTTTTTTATCTGCACACAATACTCCTATACCCATTGGGCCAAAGATTTTATGAGGAGAGAAGGTGTAAAAGTCAGGAGTATATTTAGATAAATCAGTCTTTATGTGAGGTACTCCTTGAGCTCCATCTACAATAACTTTTGCGTTAACTTCTTGCACCTTTTTTATTATAGCTTCTATTGGATTTATGGTTCCAAGTACATTAGAAGCTTGACCTACTGCTATTAGCTTTGTTTTTGAAGTTATCTTTTCATCTATCTCTTCTTGAGTTATTTTATAGTTATCATTAATGTAAAGATATTTTAAGGTTGCCTTTTTAACCTTAGCTACATGTTGCCAAGGGATTAAGTTTGAGTGATGTTCTGTTATTGAAACAACAATTTCATCACCTTCATTAATAAAAGTTAATCCGTAGGAGTAAGCAACTAGGTTTAAAGCTTCAGTGTTATTCTTAGTAAATATAACCTCATGAGAGGAAGGAAGGTTAAGAAGTTCCTTAACCTTGGCTCTTCCTGCTTCATAAATGTTAGTGGAGTCTATTGAAATGCCGTAAGCGCCTCTATGAGGATTGGCATTGGATTTATGATAATATTCATTTAAAGCTTCTATTACAGTATAAGGTTTTTGACTTGTTGCTGCCGAATCAAGATAGATTAGATTTTTATTATTTTTAATTAGCGGAAATAAATCTTTATAACTGTTAGACATTTTTAAGTTTCTCCTCTATGGAATTAATTAAATCTTCTCTTAAACTTTCTGGCAGATTATTTATAATTGGTGTAAAGTGAGCTAAAATGAGTAACTTTTTACTTTCTTCTAAAGATAAACCTCTACTCATTAGATAGAATAGAGTGTCTTCATCTATTTTTCCTGCAGAAGCTGCATGTTCTCCTTGAACATCATCTTCTCTACATAAAAGTAGTGGAATTGAACTATTTCTAGCTTTAGGGGAAAGAAGCATAACATACTCTTCTTCTTTTCCTATAGAGCCTGATGCACCTCTCTTAAAGTCTAATGTACCTCTAAAGATCTTTTTACTTTCATCTAGTAGAGCACCTTTTGAGTTTATTACTCCTAAAGTTGACTTTCCTCTTTGAATAAGAGAGTAGTTGATGTCTATTATCTTTTTACCTTCTCCTATATAAAGAGAGTCTAAACTAGAGTTAGAGTTTTCTCCATTTAGGTAAGAGTAGTAGCTAGAAAGTGAGTTAAGTGAGCCTAAGTCAATAAAACTATAATTAACTTTAGCATCTTCTTCAAGTATAGATACAGAAGATGTTAAGTTCACACTTTTGTTGTTTAATGTTTGAATTACAACTACATTTACTTGTGAATTTCTTTGTGCATATATCTTAATTAAAGAGTTAGCGTAGTTAAACTCATCTTCACTTGAGTCAAGATTGACTATAACAGTAGCAGTTGAACCTTCTTCGGCTAAGATGAAGTTACTAGCTACAAGAGTTGGACTTTTAGAGTCTAACTTGTAATTAACTAGGATAGGTTCTAAAACTGACTTCTTTATATTTAAGTAAAAGCTACTGTTAGCTTCCTTGTTAACTTGATTAAGTACTCCTTCAGAAACTCCATAAGTTTCTCTTTCAAAGTCTAGAACTTTAGGAAAGTTTTTAGAAGAGAAGTCTAGATTGTAAGAGTCTGCATCAACTGATTCAAAGTTGTGTTTAAACTCTGTTATAGTTGGAACTTCAACGTCTTTTAAAGAAACATTGTTTATTCCAAGCCATCTAAAAGTTTTTACTGGTATTTCGTTTAAGTTAGTTAATTGTAATGACATTGTATCCCTCCTATCCTATAGCACCTTCAAGTTCTAAGTTAATTAAGTTGTTCATTTCAACTGCGTATTCAAGTGGAAGTTCTTTAGAAATTGGTTCAACGAAACCTCTAACTATCATCTTTTTAGCTTCATCTTCACTTAGACCCCTAGACATTAAGTAGAAGATAGCATCATCAGATATTCTTCCTATTTTTGCTTCATGTCCGATATCAACTTCGTCATTTTCAATCTGAACTACTGGTATAGTATCTGAAATTGACTTGTTATCAAGCATTAAAGATTCACAAGAAACAGTAGATTTTGAGTTAACAGCATTTGGAGTTATTCTAACAACTCCTCTGTAGATTGCTTTACCTCCATCTCTAGATATAGACTTTGAGTTTATAGTAGATGAAGTGTTAGGAGCAGCATGAATTACCTTGGTACCTGTGTCTAACTCTTGACCAGATGATGCAAAAGTTATTCCAGTAAACTCAGAAGAAGCACCGTCACCTTTTAATATACTCATTGGATATAACATAGAAACTTTTGATCCAAAAGATCCTGATATCCATTCTATTTTTCCGTTTTTGTCAACTGAAGCTCTTTTAGTGTTTAAGTTCATCATGTTTCTTGACCAGTTCTCAATAGTTGAGTATCTCAAAGTTGCATCTTCTTTAACAAAAAGTTCAACACAACCTGCATGAAGGTTAGTTACATTGTACTTAGGAGCTGAACAACCTTCTATAAAATGAAGTTTAGCACCTTCTTCAACTACTATTAGAGTATGCTCAAACTGACCAGCTCCTGGAGAGTTTAATCTAAAGTAAGATTGAAGTGGAATATCAACTTCAACTCCTTTAGGTACATAAACAAAAGAACCTCCTGACCAAACTGCACCATGTAGAGCTGCAAACTTATGGTCTTGAGGAGGAACTAATTTCATAAAGTATTTTTTTACTATGTCCTCGTAATCTCTTACAGCTGTCTCCATGTCAGTGTAAACTACACCTAACTTAACTAGATCTTCTTTGATACTATGATATACAACTTCTGAATCATATTGAGCGCCAACTCCAGCAAGGGAAGTTCTCTCGGCTTCAGGAATACCTAATAACTCAAAAGTATTTTTTATTTCATCGGGAACATCATCCCAAGTATGTTTCATTGAAGTATCTGGTTTAACGTAAGTAACTATGTTGTTCATATCAAGATCGCTTATATCAGGACCCCAAGTAGGAACTTCTATAGAGTTATATATATCTAGAGACTTAAGTCTAAAGTCTCTCATCCAATCAGGTTCATTTTTTTCCTTGGAAATAGATAATATAACTTCCTTTGTTAACCCTTTATCTGATTTATAACTAAATTTATCTTCATTTTTAACATCATATATGCCTCTATCTACGTCTTCTACGTAGGTTTTTCTCTTTTCCATAATATCACCTTACTTTTCTATAAGATTTTTAAAGCCGTTAAAACCATTTTCGTTGATTTCACTTATAAGATCTTCAGAGCCAGTTTTAACTATTTTTCCATCAATTAAAACATGAACAAAGTCAGCTTTTAAGTTTTCTAGGATTTTAGTGTTGTGGGTAATGATTAATATAGAATTCTCTTCTTTCTTAAACATTGAAACCCCTTGAGAAACAATTTTTACTGCGTCTACATCTAGACCAGAATCTGTTTCATCTAATATAGCAAGTTTAGGTTCTAGTAGAAGCATTTGAAGAATTTCATTTTTCTTCTTTTCTCCACCAGAGAAGCCCACATTTAAATATCTTTCTCCATAAGTCTCAGGAATGTTCAAGTTTTTCATTTGATTTTTTAATTTAAAATTAAAAGCAAATGGACTTATTGGTTTATCTTCAACAGAACTTTTAGAAGAACGTATAAAGTTTTCAACTGTTATTCCGGGAACTTCTTCTGGATTTTGGAAGGATAAGAAGATACCTTTTTTAGCTCTTTCATTAACCTTTAATTCTGAAATATCTTCACCCTCAAAGGATATTGAGCCTTCAGATACTTCATATTTAGGATGACCCATTATAGCATAAGCTAAAGTAGATTTACCTGCACCATTAGGTCCCATTATTACATGCACTTCACCTTTATTAATTTTTAAATCTAAGCCTTTTAAGATTTCTTTATCTTCAACTTTAGTTTTTAAGTTTTTTATATCAATTAAAACTTCTTTCATAAAACGAACACCTCTTAATTCCGATAATTTTACTCTGATTTATTTTATAGTATCACCCAAAACTTAGTAAGTCAATAGTAAAACAGAGTATACATATATAAATTTCCAATGGTTACATAAATTATGTTATAATTTTTAAAATAGTTTGTTATAATTTAAAGATAGAATAAATTATAGGAGTGAATCATATGAAAGATACAGCATTAGTTCTAGAAGGCGGCGGAATGAGAGGCATATACACAGCAGGAGTTTTAGAATATTTTTTGGAAAATGAAATTAATTTTCCTTATGTAGCAGGAGTATCGGCAGGGGCTTGTCATGCTTTTTCATATATTTCAAAACAAAAGGGAAGAAATAGAAGAATAATGATTGACTACATAAATGATAAAAGATATTTAAGTTTTAGAAATTATTTTAAAGAGAAATCATTATTTGGTATGAATTTTATATTTGATGAAATTCCAAACAACTTAGTTAAATTTGATTATGAAACATTTGAAAATGATAATAGAGATTTTTATATTGGGGTAACGGATATAGTGACAGGAGAATCAATATATTATAATAAAAAGGAGCTTAATGATCCTAACTTAATAGTTAGAGCTTCTTCATCTCTTCCATTAGTTTCTCCAATTGTTGAATATGAGAATAAAAAACTTTTAGATGGGGCCATAGCAGACCCTATTCCAATAGAGAAGGCATTGAGAGATGGATATGAAAAGTTTGTAGTAGTTCTTACTAGAAACTTAGGATATAAGAAAGAAAAAGACAAATCTATTAGACTTGCAAAAAGATTTTATAAAAAGTATCCAAATTTAATTAAGCTTATGGAAACTAGACATGAGGTTTATAACAGGCAGTTAGATTTAATTGATGAGCTTGAGAAACAAGGTAAAGCTATAGTAATAAGACCTAGTGAAAAGCTTCAAGTTGATAGATTTACAAAAGACAAGAGTAAACTAGAGGGTTTATATAAATTAGGATATTTAGATGGTAAAAAAATCAGATAAATTTCTATAAAAGTGAATACTTTGGATAATAATGGACATAATCACACCTAAGAGGTGAGATTATTATGAATAAAAGAAAGTTGGTTTCGGTAATTATTTTAAGTTCTTTATTTTTGGTATTAGTTTTTGCAGGTACTTATGTGGGGGTTTCAAAATATATACACAATAAATATAAGGTTGAGCAAGAACAAGTTAAAGAAGAACAGCTATTAAATGAAAAAGATAAAAGCTTAAAGGACTCCATTACGCTTATATTTAAGAATAATGATAAGGTTGAAAAGTCAATGAAGCTTAAGGATTATAAGAGCGAAAACTCAATAACTGGAGATATTAATAGAGAAGAACTTTTAAATAAATTAGAAAATAAAAACTACTCCTTAGAAAAAGAAGGAGAAGAACAGATGGTTTTCAGTAGGAGTACAGTAAAAAAATTAACTCCTAACAGCTATTATTTAGGCGAAAAAGATGGATATTTTGCTATATATAAAGCAGATAGTACTGGCAAACCTACTATTGAAGATGAATCAAAAGATGTATTTAAAAATTATAAGATGGTTAAAGAACTAAGTGACTTAGACCAAGAAAAGATAGTTAATTTTGAATTCTCTTTTACAACAAAAGAGGATGCTGAAGAAAAATTAAGTGAATTCCTATCATAGAAGAAAAACCGTTATTTTTTGTAACGGTTTTTTCTTTATTATAAAATTACGGTCTTAAAAGAAATCTATCAAAATCATGGAAGTTATGAATTACATCGTAAACTTCAACCATGTTTTGAAATGTTGATTCATTTTTAGAAGAAGTGACAGCAATTATTTTGCCTATTCCAGCACTATAAGCAGCTTGAATTCCAGAAATAGCATCTTCAAATACAATGCAGTTTTGAGGTAAGGTAGCTATTTCTTTAGATGCTTTTATATAGTAGTCAGGGTTAGGTTTACCAAGAACTGTACCATCATCATATATAATCTTGTCCACATCAAACCATCTAGTTAAATTGAAGCTTTCAATATAGAACTTTAGATTTGAAAGTTGGGAAGCTGTTGCTATTGTGATTGGAATGTTTCTTTCTTTAAGTTCATCTAAAAGAATCTCAGCACCAGTAGCTAAATGAAAGTTAGATTTATCAGACAAACAAAGCTCTCTATAGATTTGTTCTTTAATCTCTAAATATGAGGAGACTTCCTCATCTGTTAAGGGTTTTCCAGATAAAAATTTTAATGTGAAATCACCATTGCGACCATGAACATATTTTTTAAATTCCTCATCAGTTACATCACGATTAAATTCATTTTTAAAAAACTGTCTCCATGCTTTTTCATGTTTATCAGAGTCATGAAAAAGTGTACCATTAAAATCAAAAACTATACCTATATTATTCATGTTTAAAGTCCTCCTCAAGTTTACGAATTACGCGGCAAGGATTACCTACAGCTATAGAGTAGGGTGGGATTGATTTAGTTACAACACTACCAGCGCCTATAACAGAATTTCTACCTATAACTACACCAGGTAACAATATAGCTCCTCCCCCAATCCATACATTATCTTCTATGGTAACAGGAAGTGCGTAAGTATTAAAAAAGGCATTTTTATCATTAATACTCCAACCGTCAATAAGTCTTTCTTCATAGGATACAGGGTGGGTAGCGGTATAAATCTGAACATTTGAAGCTATTAAAACATTGTTACCTATAGTAATCGTATTACAATCAACAAAAGTACAGTTTATATTTACCGTTACGTTATTTCCAATGAATGTGTGTCTACCATAATCGCAATAAAAAGGAGTATCGATTCGTACATTTTCTCCAATAGAACCTAAGAAATCTTTTAATATTTTCACTTTAATATCTTGATCAACTGTTTGGTTATATTGTTTAGTGAGATTACGTGACTTAATTTTTATTGATGTTAATTCATTATCTCTGCAATTAAAAACTTCTCCGTCAAGGCATTTATCTAATTCTGATTTAACCATATGATACCCTCCTAATTAAATTGAAATCCTCTATATTTATAAGTATAATGCAATTATATAGATGGAAAATATAATATTATTGCATATAAATATAACAATATTGCAAATCTTAAAACTATGGAGGGAGTTATTATGGAAAAGGTAATTGTTACAAATGAGAACGATATGGAAATGATTTTACATGGTACAACAGAGCTCCCCTTAAAGGTAAGTGACGAAAGTATATTAAATTATAAAAATAATTACTTTAATTGTCATTGGCATAAAGAGATTGAATTAACCTATGTTTATGAAGGTGAAATGTTGTACCAAGCAAATAACCATGAAACTGTGCTCTCTGCTGGCGACTGCTCTTTTGTTAATTCTAAAGCCCTACATTTAGGAAGTGCTATTGATGGTAAGTCTTGTCACTATAAGGTTATAACTTTTAATCCAGATTTGCTTGGAGTTGAAGAAACTGCGATTCAAAAAAAGTATGTTCAGCCAATATTAAACTGTAATAAACTTTCCTTGTATTTATTTAAAGCTGATAATGAGTGGGAAAACAAAATAGTAGAGATGATCAAAAAGATAATATTCATTTATGAAGAAAAATCCCCTTGTTATGAAATTGAAATAACTGCAATTTTGATTAATATATGGGGAATATTTTATCAAAATACAAGATCTATTCTTAAAGAGGAAGGCAACAATCCTAAAAGTATAGATTATATAAAAAATGTGGTAACTTTTATCCACAAAAACTTTAGCTCAAAAATATCACTAGAAGATATGGCTAAAGCAGCTAATATTTCTAAAAGCGAATGTAGTCATTCATTTAAAAGGTATATGAAGGAAACACCTTTTGAATATTTGTTAAGATACAGAGTTAAGAGAAGTATGGCAATTTTACTTAAGGAGAATTCATCTATTACTGAAATAGCTTTAGCAGTAGGTTTTTCAAATGCAAGTTATTACTCAGAAGTTTTTAAGAGATATATAGGGGTAACGCCTAGAGAGTATAAGAAGCTGGGTGTTAACAAATGATTCTGTACAAAAAATTAAATAGACACTAGTATTTTATGAGAGTAAAATGGTGGAAGGAGTAGATTTATTATCAGGAGTTGATGAAAGTGAAATTAACTATAATGACATATGTATATCCAATGATATTAAGTAAAGTCGTTAAAGAACAATTAATCAAATACTATTCTGAAGATAATCTTGATTATTTATTAAAAAATACAGGGAATGAATATAAAGAAATCTTGAGACGCTCTCCAGATATTGGAGGAAATAAAAATTCATTTATGGGAACTTTTTTAATGGGTGTGTATCTGGTAGCTTTATATAAGAATACAAAAGATAAGCTTAGTCTTGATGATTTTGATTTATTAGTTGCAGACGGGCTTAGAAGTTTTAAATTTATGAAAAAACAAATGAAGAAGGAAGATTTACTTTCTATAGAATATAAGAATAAAATTAAATTAGCAGGAAAATGGTTTAAGAAAAATGAAGACAAATATCCGGATAATTGGCAAGTGGAAGTAAGACAAGAGGAAAATACTGAGCTAACCAATATTGTTTTTACTAAGTGCGCACTCTGTGTCTTATGTAAAAATGAAGGCGTTGGCGAGTTTATATCATCTTTATGTGCTACAGATTATATAACAATGAGTTTTTCTAATTGTAACCTTTATAGACCTACGACTTTAGGTAAAGGAGATTCTTGCTGTGACTTTTATATAACAAGATTAGGATAGTTGTAAAAAGTTTTTTATTATAAGGAGGTGGACTATGAAGAACATAGAAAATCCATGGATCAAGCTTAAGGAAAATATAAATAAAGAAGATTATGAAGTAATAAATAGGTTACAACAAGAATGTATTGATAGTGATAAGGTTGCATTAAAGCTAGAACTTGATTATAAACTTGCATCATCAAATGAAAGCTCAAAGATAACAAACAATACAAATGAATTTATGTACTTTGATGGAGAAAAACTCATAGGGTACATAGGGATTGGAAGCTTTGGTGGATTTAACACACCTATTGAGGTAAATGGAATGGTACATCCAGATTACAGAAAACAAGGTGTTTTTAAGAAGTTAAGTGAGTTAGTAATTGATGAATGGAAAATAAGAAATTCAAATAATATGTTTTTATTAAGTGATAGAACATCAAAAGAAGGACAAGAATTTATCAAAAACTTAGGGGCAACTTATAACCATACTGAATATGAAATGTATTTTAGGAGAGAAGGTTCATCAGAACCATCAAAAGGCCAATCAAACTTAACTTTTAGAAAAGCTAATAATGAAGATGCCTATGAACTTGCAAAACAGGATGCTATTTATTTTGGAGAAGAAGTTCCAGAAGAAAATGATAAAGAAAAAATGATACTTCCGGAAGAAGAGGAAAAGAAGGGTATTAGAACTTACTTAGCTGAAAAGGACAATGAAGTAATTGGAAAAGTTCGTCTTGAGTTAACTGATAAAGGTGGAATTTATGGACTTGGAGTTTTACCAAAGCATAGAAGAAAAGGATACGCAAGAGAGATGTTAAAGTTTGCAGTTAACACGCTTATAGAAGATGGAGCTAAGGAGGTTATGCTGCAAGTAGATAGCGAAAATCCTAATGCACTTAATTTATATAAGTCTTGTGGATTTGTTGAAACCTCTGTAATGGATTATTATGAAATGAAACTTTAGGAGAAGAAGATGAGTACTAGTCAAAAAACTATAAAAATAGCTAAACCTCAATTAATAAGAGGAATTGAAGATAGAAGTATAAACGAACTTAAACTTGAAGATGAAAGTGTAATAGAAAATATTTATATAACTGAGTGTCAAGTTGAAACAAGTGAAGTAAGTAGTGTTAACTTTGAAGGAGTTGTCTTTAGTAGAGTAGACTTTAACGGAGTTAAGTTAGAGTCTTTAGAACTTACTGATGTAAGATTTGAAAACTGTGACTTATCTAATGCTGACTTTAGTGGAGCAATTATACATAGAACTGAGTTTGTAAACTGCAAACTTATAGGGTTAAAACTTAATGATTCTTCTCTTCAGAATGTTTATATAGAAAACAGTAATGGCAAGTTTGTTCTCATGAACTATGGGGAAATGAAAAATGTTATTATAACTGATTCTATATTTGAAAACAGTAGTTTTCAGTATTGCAAGCTAAATAAAGTAAGTTTCAGAAGATGTGATTTTAAGCTAAGTCAAATGTTTGGTACTAGTTTAAATGGAATGGATATAAGTGATAGTGAGTTTGAAGGAGTAAGCTTAAGTATAGATGACATAAAAGGTGCCATAGTTTCTCCTATGCAGGCTATGGATTTTTCAAGATTACTTGGACTTATAATCAAAGAATAAGAGTTAAGCAGAGTTAAAATAACTCTGCTTATTTTTTACAGAAGGAGAAGTTAAATTGAAGATACTAGAAGTTAAAGGAAATACCTATTGTATAGATACTGGAATGACTTATATTCCATTTTATAAAATTAATGAGAATGAAATAATAATGTTAGATAGTGGCTGGGCAAAAGGTGAAAGAAAAGGAATAGAGGAAGTTTTAGAAAATAACAAATTTAAGGTAGTAGCTATAATAAATAGTCACTTTCATATTGATCATGCTGGTAATAATTTTTACATAAAGGAAAAACATAATTCTATAATTGCTATGAGTGAACTTGAAGCCGTTATAAGTAGTTCACTTGATAATCTTAAACTTTATTATGGAGAACAAACTATAAGAGATGTAAGAGAACATCATGAACATATGATATTTAAAACAGATATTATAATAGAAAAACATCAAAAAGAAATATCAGTATATGGTGTTAATTTCAAGATTCTTCATACACCTGGACATAGTCCATCACACATATGTATAATGACCCCAGATGATGTTTATTATGTAGGAGATGCACTTATAAGTTATGAGGTTATGAAGGGATCAAAGCTTCCTTATGCCTTTATATTAAGTGAAGACATGAAAAGTAAGGCTAAGCTTTATGATATTAAATGCAGTAAATATGTTGTAGCCCATAAAGGAATATATGATGACATCACAAAACTAATAGATGATAATATTGATTTCTATGAGAGTAGGGCCATGGCTATATATGAACTTATAGATAGGCCCATGACCTTTGAATGTATCATGAAAGTTGTACTTGAAAATCTGAACATCAAAGTCGGGAGTATATATAAATATTACACAGTTGAAAGAATGCTTAAATCTTACATAGAGTACTTAAATGACATAGAAAAAATCAAACTAATTATGGAAGACGGCTTCTTAAAGTATTCACCTCATTAAAGTAAATCTCAGCAAAATACTCATGGTGCATATCTTTATGAAGTAATGCAAAAGAAAACTTAACATGGATAGTTGTGTTCTTTAAATTAAAATGGCTACAAAGCAGCTGAAGATATTCTTGTAGTTTATTATCAGTTCCAGAAAAACTAACATATCTATATTTATTAGATATGTGGAATTTTAATATCTTTTCTTCATTTACTCCAGAATTTAAATAGTCCAATAATTCCTTTGAATTTAAACTGTTTTCATGAATAGACAGTCCTAGAACTTCACTGTTTTCAATGATTACTTGTTCATTATCAACATTATAAGAAATCCATTGATCAAAAGACTCTATTCCACTTAATTCAGAAGTTTCAACTTTGTTTAAAAAGTTGGCTAAATTAACCTGATAGATAGTAATATCTAAATCTTCACTTCTATTAACCTTAGAAAATGTATTATCATTAGAAAAGCTTTTTATTTCTGTTAACATGTTTTTCATTTCACTAGCATATTGATTAAGTCTCATTAGTACATCAAGCTTTTCTTTGATAATTTTTTTTTGCTCATCTATCATATCAATATATCCATCTATGCTTTCAGAATCTATCTTTTCTTTTATTTTATCTAAGGGGATTTCAAGATATTTTCCTACTAAAATCATTTCTAATACATCTAGATGTTCAAAGGAGTAATAACGATAACCATTTTGGTTATCAACAATTGGTTTAAGTAAATCTTTTTTGTCATAGTGTCTTAAAGTATCAAGTGATATGTCGTATAAATTACTTACTTGCCCAATCTTCAATAAATTTTTCATAAACTTCCTCCTAAAATAAAACATTGACTCTTGAGTAACTCAATAGTTTATGATGAGTATAACATTTAGAAATAAAAGTTGTAAAGGAGACGGTACTGTGGGGAAGATAAAAATAGAAAGATACAAAGAAAGTGACTTTAACGAAGTAATAGCTTTATTAGTATCCTCATTTAATAGTAAGTTCACTCATAAGCAAGGCTTATCAAATAAGGGAATAGAAGATGTTCTTTACTCTGTTTGGGAAATAAAAGAAGAGGATTTAAGCTACTTACATCTTGTTGCAAAAGATGGAGAAAATGTAGTTGGAGTAATATTAGTAAGGCTTTATGAAGGTAAAAAAGAAACAAAAAGAGTTTCATTTATCAAACTATGTAAAAAATATGGAGTTTTTAATGTGGTATTTTTGATTCTTAAGTTATGGATCTTAGATAAAATAACTTTAGAAGAGTGCTACATAGAACACATAGCAGTAGCTGAATCTATGAGGGGAAAAGGAGTTGGAGAGCTTCTTATAAATGATGCTGAAAAATATATAAAGAATATGGGCTTTGATAGCGTATCTCTTATAGTGGCAGAAGGGAATAAAGCAAAAAAATTATATCATAAAAAGGGTTTTAAAGATGTAGATATGATTAGCAGTTATTTAAAATATTATTTTATAGGAATAAAGAAGTGGATGTTTATGAGAAAATATTTAGTATAAAATAATTAAGAAATAATTACAGCAAAGTAATGGAGGATAGGAATGAAGAAAAAAGTTATAAGATTAATTATAGGTATAAGTATTTTAGTTCTTTTATGTATTTTGATAATACTTCATCAAAACACTTATGATATGAAGGTTACTACTGTTGATATTCAAACATCGAAAGGGTTATTAAAGGGCAATCTAACATTACCTAAAGAAGATAGAGATAATGTGGGACTAGTTGTATTCATTCATGGTGATGGACCGGCTGATGCTTCTTATAATGATCAATATAAACCATTGTGGGAAAAGTTAGCGAAACAAGGATATGCTTCATTATCTTGGAGTAAGCCTGGAATAGGTGGATCAGAGGGGAATTGGCTTTCACAGACAATGGATGATAGGGCCAAGGAGGCTAATGAAGTTATAAAATGGGCAAAAACTTTACCTGAAATAGATAAAGACAGAATAGGTTTATGGGGAGCAAGTCAAGCGGGGTGGGTTATTCCAAAAATAACTCAAATAAATAAAGATATTGCATTTAATATAGTAGTAGCTCCAGCTATTAATTGGATAGATCAAGGGAGATATAATACTTTAAAAGAACTAGAGAAAAAAGGTGCAACTAAAGATGAGATAAAAAATAAAGAGAGTGAATTTAAGAAGGAAGTTGAACTTTTAAAAAGAGATGTAAGTTATAAAGAGTATGTAATGGAAGTAGGAACAAAAGAAGATGTGTCAGAAGATAGATGGAGTTTTATTAAAAAGAATTATAAATCAGATTCAACAGAAGATATTAGAAGCTTTTATAGCCATGTAAAGTTGTTTCTTGGCGGAAAGGATATAAATGTTGATAGTACAAATACTAAAGAGATTTATGAAAAAGAAGTTCCATCAAAACTTCTTAATGTAACCTTAATACCAACAACAGATCACTTTATGCTTAAAGAATCCCTAGTAGATTCAAAGATAAAAACTTTCTTTGTAGGACTTTTTGCGCCAAAGGAGCTTGCTGATAAGCAGTACTATAAAGAAATTGAAGAGTTCTTAAAAGACCAAGAAAAGAAATAAAGGTGTATATAATAATAAATTAGCGGTGTATTTAATATTGATATAATAACATATTCTTTAAGGGGATAGTATGGACGAAAACTTTATTAAAGCTTTAGAAAATAATGATTTAGAAGAACTTAGAAAGATATCTAAAAGTGATTTGCACAATCATAGTGCAAGAGGAGGAAATGTAAATTATCTTGAGGCATCTATTGGCAGATATATACCAAGAGCTACATCTAGCTTTAAAAATCTCCATGATATGCAAAAATGGGTCAATGAGAATATTAATCCTATTTTTATAGGTACATCAGGATATGAAAGGTTAATAGAAGCTGCTTTTGTTCAAGCTAAATATGATGGAATTAAGATACTTAGTATGAGTATCAGTTCAGATGCAATCATTTATTATAGATATGATGTCCATAGTTGCATAGCTGCATTAAAAAGAATTCACAATAAGTTTGCTCCAGATATCATATTCATACCTGAGATAGGCTTTAAGACAATTACTCCAGTTGATATTGCGTACCAACTACTTGATGTTTTCTTGGAACAAGAGTATTTTAGTGCGATTGATATCTATGGTAGTGAAGTTCACATGACTACATTTAAAAAAGTATACAAGAAAGCAAAAGAGAAGAGATTGATTCTGAAGGCCCATGTTGGTGAGTTTGGAGGTGCAGAACTAGTTAGAAAAGTTGTAGAAGAACTAGAACTTGATGAAGTTCAACATGGAATAGGCGCATCTAGTTCTGAAAGTTGTATGAACTGGTTAAGAGATAACAAAGTTCAACTAAATATATGTCCAACAAGTAATGTTTTACTAAGTAGAGTTAAAAATTATAAAGTACATCCTATAAGAAAGTTATATGATTATGGAGTTAAAGTAACTATAAATACAGATGATATGTTGATATTTAATCAAAGTGTTTCTGAAGAGTTTTTAAATCTTTACAATAATGGAGTTTTTAATGCTAAGGAATTAGATGAAATAAGAAGAGCAGGCCTTAAAGAAAGCTATAAACTTTAAATGAATAAGTACATTAACATTTTCAATTTTCTAAAATACTATAATTAATGGATAAATATATTATGAAGAAAAAATTATGGAGGAGTTATATGTACTTGTATCATGGTTCTGATATAGCAGTAACTACAGTTGATTACAAAAAAAGTAGAACTTCTGCTGACTTTGGTACTGGATTTTATACCACAAACATTAAAGAACAAGCAATAATATGGGCTAAAAGGATAGCTATAAGTCATATGGGTAAGGAGTATAATCCTGAGATTAAAGCAGTTGTGACAACTTTTAATCTTGACAATAAAATTTTTAAAGATACAAAAATAAGGTATAGGCGTTTTCGTGGAGCATCTGAGACTTGGCTTAGATTTGCTAGAAATAATTTAGTGGGAGATAAAAATACTAAAGGAGATCATAATAAGGACTTTAGATATGATTTAGTCAGTGGATATATGGCTACAGCAGAACTTATATCAATACTTAATAATTATGATAAAGGGGAAATTGATAAGGAAACTTTTAGAATGTATTTAAAATCTACATTAAAAAATAATCAATATTCCTTTCATTCAAAAAGAAGTACAAAATATCTAAAGTCACCTATCTATGAATATTTTGATATAACTCAGGAAGACTTTAATAAAGCTCGAAATACTGGTAATATAATTGAACTTAAGTTTTTTATTTATAATGAAAATAATGGTGTAAGTTTAAAAAGTATTGTTTTAAATCTAGAGGATATACTTAACAATAAAATTCAATGATTTTAAATTTAAAGGACTTACCCTTAAATGGTAAGTCCTTTAGTGTAAAAATATTATTTTATATCATTAACTTCTTTTAATATTTTCTCAAGCTTTTCTAATGATTCTATTCTATCATTACATTTACTGCTATCCAAACAAATATCAAAACCTATAGATTTATAGGCTCCATCAAAAGAGTTTGAGGTTTTGCATATAGGGGATACAAAAGCTACTTCGCTTTCTTTACCAATTCTATTACAAAGCACACATATATGTGAATTTGGATCTGGATTTGATATTCTACAAGACATACCAACAAGATTATCATTTAACTTATAAGCTATAAACAACTTTCTAACTGACTCATCAACCCAACCTAAATAAACATTTTTTGAATCTTGATCCTCTTGATTTGGAAGTTTAAGTTTTTTCTCTTTCTTAAATAGTTTCTTTAACTGAGCATCTGTAATTTTTTGCATTCCATAAACATACTCTTCTAATTTAACTAGGTACTCGTCAACTTCAGTAGATTTAGTTAAGTTTGTAATATCTAAAAGTGCCTTCTCATCTTCAGACAATGATGAAAATACGCTAAATATCTTATCTTGTATATAAATTTTACTAGCAGCAATTATATCATTATCCACACAACCTTTAAAAGAATTCTTTAAATCTTTTAAACATCTCTTTATGTAGTTATATTCATATTTTTTAATAAAAGTATTCATAAAATTATTACCTCTCTGTTCCGATTAATCTTCAAAATATTATTTCTACAAGTGAAAGTGTATCATGGACCAAAGGTGGATTCAAATCATTAAATAATTCTGTAAAGATTATGATTGAATGTTGTGAGAAGTTGATGATGAATGAGTAGGGTATATATTAATACAAATATGTAATGTGATATAATATTAGAATGATGAACAGAGAAAATGAGGAAAAATATTTAATAAAAAGATTAAAGTAATATATTATGGAGGAAAAAGATGAGAAAATATAGTTTATATCAAGTTGACTCATTTACTAAAGAAAAGCTTTCTGGAAATCCAGCAGGTGTTATAACTAATGCAGATGGATTAAAAGATGATGAGATGCAAAAAATTGCTAGAGAGCTAAATAATTCAGAAACTGCATTTATATTTTCAAAAAATAACGATGAGTATGATGTACATGTACGTTTTTTTACTCCTAAAAATGAAGTTCCAATCTGTGGACATGCAACTATTGCAGCTCACTATGTAAGAGCAGTTGAAAATAATTTAGATAGCACGAGAATATACCACAAAACTGGAGCTGGAATTTTACCTGTTGATATAATAAGGGAAGATGAAGATTATAGAATTGTCATGACTCAAGGAGAGATTGAATTTGGCGATATTATTGAAGATAAAAACAAAGAAAGTCTTCTAGAAGCCTTACATATAAAAGCGGATGATTTACTTGAAGATTATAAAATCCAAATAGTATCTACGGGGCACTCTAAAGTCATGATTGGGATTAAAAATAAGATTGTATTAAATAACTTAAATCCAGACTATTCTGGGCTATCTAGGTTAAGTAGTATTATAAATTGCAATGGATATTATGTTTTCACAGTTGATTCAGAGGACAGTGATATTTTAGTTCATGGAAGAATGTTTGCACCTAGTATAGGAATTAATGAAGATCCCGTCACAGGTAATGCAAATGGGCCTTTAGGTGCATATTTAGTCCATCATAACCTTATTAAACACGATAACTCTTCCTTTAAATTTAAAGCAAAGCAAGGAGAAGCTATGAAAAGACCAGGTATTATAGAGGTTGAGGTTAGTATAGAAGATGAGGAACCTAAAGAAGTAAAAATATCTGGAAATGCTGTAATAGTATTTAAATCAGAACTTATATTAAATGATTAAAGTATAATTTAATCTAGAGAAATCACCTATGATAATAGTTATAGGTGATTTCTCATTTCTACCCTCCAAACAAATTTTCGCATTCTTATTGATAAAATACTCCATAAATGCTAAAGTATTATGTAGGTTTTTAAAGGTTGAGGTGAGAATATGTACGAATATATTAGAGGTTTACATAAAGGGATAAATAAGGATTATATAGTAGTCGAGAATAATGGAATTGGATATAAAATTTTCACGTCTGGCTCTACTTTAGCTAAACTTCCAAAGCTTGATGAAGAAGTAACTATTTATATTCAACAGATAGTTAGGGAAGACTTTATAGGTTTATATGGATTTTTGTCTAGAGAAGAACTTGATATGTTTAATATACTTTTAACTATTAATGGAGTTGGAGCTAAGGCTGCTTTATCGCTTTTATCTATAAGTACAGTTGATAATCTTAAGTATGCTATAATGATAGGCGATGAAAAACATGTAGTAAGAGCACCTGGAATAGGTAAAAAGACTGCTCAGAGAATTATATTAGAGCTTAAGGATAAGTTTAAAGCAGATGAGCTTTTAGATAATAAAGATGCTTCAATTGATATTGATATGAATAATATTTACGCTAACAATATTAATGAAGCTTTAAGTGCTTTAATGGCTTTAGGATATACAGAGAAAGAAGCTCAGAAGGCTCTTTCTAATGCTGATGTTGATAAATCAGTTGAAGATATAATAAAAGAGTGTTTAAAAATGCTTATGAGATAGGGGTGGGGAAATGGATGATAGAATGACTACAGGCGAAGAAATTCTAGAAGATTCCCAAGGTGAATTAAGTTTAAGACCTCAGAAAATCAGCGAGTATATAGGACAACAGAAGGTAAAGGAAAAACTTAATATTTTTATAAAGGCAACTAAAAAAAGAAGAGAAGCTTTAGACCATGTACTTTTATATGGGCCTCCAGGTTTAGGAAAGACAACTTTGGCTAATATTATAGCTAAGGAGATGGGTGGAGATTTAAAGGTTACTTCTGGACCTGCGATAGAAAGAGCAGGAGATTTAGCTGCTATTTTGACTTCTTTAAATGAATTTGATGTTTTGTTTATTGATGAAATACATAGACTGAACAGAAGTGTTGAGGAAATACTTTATCCTGCTATGGAAGATTATGCCTTAGATATCATTATAGGAAAAGGTGCATCTGCAAAGTCTATAAGACTTGAGTTGCCTAAGTTTACTTTAATAGGTGCAACAACTAGAGTTGGTATGCTTACTGCTCCTTTAAGAGATAGATTTGGAATTCTTTCATCTATGGAGTACTACACAAATGAAGAACTTAGAGAAATCATAGTAAGAAGTGCAGATATCTTAGGTTGTAGTATTACACCTGAAGGTGCTTATGAAGTTGCAAGAAGATCAAGAGGAACTCCAAGAATAGCTAACAGACTTCTAAAGAGAGTTAGGGATTACTCAGAAGTTAAAGAACATGACTTTATAGACATTAAAGATGCAAAAGAGTCTTTAGAACTTTTAGAAGTTGATGAAGAAGGTTTCGATAGAGTTGACAATAAGATACTTGAAGCAATTATAGATAACTTCAACGGAGGGCCAGTTGGTATAGAAACTCTTTCTTATTTTGTTGGAGAAGAACTTGGTACAATAGAGGATGTTTATGAACCTTATCTTCTTCAAAGAGGGTTCATTATAAGAACGCCTAGAGGAAGAATGGCAACTAAGAAGGCTTATAAACATTTGGGAAGAATTAAGATTGAAAATAAGGATGAAAGTCAAACTACATTATTTGATTAGAGAAGGTGCTAGATATGAAAGTTGAAGATTTTTACTTTGATTTGCCAGAGGAACTTATAGCTCAACATCCCTTAGAGGATAGAACAAGTTCAAGACTTATGGTGTTAGATAGAGAAACAGGTGAAGTTTCTCATAAACATTTTTATGATGTAATAGAGTATTTTAATAAAGGAGATACCTTGGTTCTAAATAACACAAGAGTACTACCTGCAAGACTTATTGGAGAAAAAGAAGGTACAGGTGGAAGGATAGAGTTTCTACTTCTTAAAAAAGTTGGAGAAGATTTATGGGAATGTCTATCTAAACCAGGCAAAAAAGCTAAACCTAAAGCTAGATTTACTTTTGGAAGCGGTAAACTTACAGCTGAAGTTAAAGAAGTTTTAGATAATGGTAATAGAATAGTTAAGTTTTATTATGAAGGACTTTTTGAAAATGTATTAGATGATTTAGGAGAGATGCCTCTTCCTCCATATATACATGAAGCTTTAGAGGATAAAGAAAGATATCAAACTGTATATTCAAAGGAGAAAGGCTCTGCAGCAGCTCCAACTGCTGGTCTTCATTTTACAGAGGAGCTTTTAGAGAAAATAAAAGCTAAGGGTGTAAATGTAGTTTATCTAACTTTACATGTAGGTCTTGGAACTTTTAGGCCTGTTAAAGTTGAAAATATAGAAGAACATGATATGCATTCAGAGTTTTATGTATTATCAGAAGAAACTGCTAAGGTAATAAACGAAACTAAAAAGAGAGGAAACAAAGTTATTTCAGTTGGAACAACTTCAACAAGAACTTTAGAAACTGTAGGAGATGAGAATGGAGAAGTTAAAGAAGCTTCAGGTTGGACTAACATATTCATCTACCCAGGTTATAGGTTTAAAGTAGTTGACAACTTGATAACTAACTTCCACTTACCAGAATCAACTTTGATCATGTTAGTTTCAACTTTAGCTGGTCAGGATAATGTAATGAAAGCTTATAAAACAGCAGTAGAAGAGAAATATAGATTTTTCTCCTTTGGAGATGCTATGTTTATTAAATAGTTTAGTGTTGATGGTTGAGAGTTGACAATGAGGTACGAACTTCATTAAACTTATTCAGTTAACTTTGCAAAGTCAGTAAAATATCATTAAAGTTTGACAAAGATAGTTAAAGATTATTAAAGTCTGCAAAAGTCTATCAAAGATTGCTAAACTTAGTTAAAGTTGAAGAAACTAGTTTATAAATTAAATACTAATAGTTAGGAGAATACACACTTCTATCCTGTAGAAGATTCCGAAGGAATGCTTCATTAAATTCATTTAAGGATAGTAAGTAGTATAGAAGGAGAACATGCCGTGTCTAAAAAATATACTCTATTAAAGAAAAACGGAAAAGCAAGAAGAGGAAGATTTGAAACTCCTCATGGAACTATAGAAACTCCAGTTTTTATGAATGTTGGAACTTTAGCAGCTATAAAAGGCGGAGTTTCATCTATGGATTTAAAGGAAATAGGTTGTCAAGTTGAGTTATCTAATACATATCACTTACACTTAAGACCAAGTGATAAAGTTGTTAGTAACTTAGGTGGACTTCACAAGTTTATGAACTGGGATAGACCTATACTTACAGACTCAGGTGGATTCCAAGTGTTTTCACTTTCAGCTATGAGAAAGATAAAAGAAGAGGGAGTTTACTTTAACTCTCACATAGATGGAAAGAAGATTTTCATGGGACCAGAAGAAAGCATGCAGATTCAAAGCAACTTAGCTTCAACTATAGCTATGGCTTTTGATGAATGTGTATCTAATCCATCAACTAGAGAGTATGTAGAAAAGTCTGTAGCTAGAACTACAAGATGGCTTGAAAGATGTAAGGTTGAAATGGATAGATTAAACTCACTACCTGATACTATAAATAAAGAGCAAATGCTTTTTGGAATAAATCAAGGTGGAGTTTATGATGATATAAGAGAAGAACATGCTAAAACTATAGCGAAGATGGACTTAGATGGATATGCTATAGGAGGTTTAGCAGTTGGAGAAACTCATGAAGAGATGTATAGAGTAATAGATGCAGTAGTTCCTCATCTTCCAGAAGATAAACCTATATATTTAATGGGAGTAGGTCTCCCAAGTAATATATTAGAAGCAGTTGAAAGAGGAGTAGATTTCTTTGACTGCGTACTTCCTGCTAGAAACGGAAGACATGGTCATGTATTTACAAAGAGTGGAAAGATAAACTTAATGAATGCTAAGTTTGAGTTAGATTCAGCTCCTATAGATGAAGGCTGTGAATGCCCAACTTGTAAGAACTACACTAGAGCATACATAAGACATTTATTTAAGGCAAAAGAAATGTTAGCTATGAGACTTTGTGTATTACATAACCTGTATTTCTACAATAAACTTATGGAAGATATAAGAAAAGCTATAGATGGAGACTATTTTGATGAGTTTAAGAGAGAAAAGCTTGAAGCTTGGGGTGGAAGAGCTTAAGAAAGGGTAAAGAAATATGAGTGGTGGTCAATTACAAATATTGATATTAGTAGGTATTCTTGTAGTATTTTATGGAGTATTGATTATTCCTGAGAAGAAAAGAAAAAAAGCTTACAACAATATGTTGTCAGAACTAAAAGTTAACGACAGAATAATTACTAGAAGTGGGTTAATAGGGAAAGTAGTGATTATACAAAAGGATAATGTAGTAATAGAGGTTGAGCCTGACAATGTTAGACTTACATTTAGTAAACAAGGAATATCATCTTTATTAACAGAAGAGAGTAATATGTAATAACTTCACCCCTTATGTTCATATAATTATAGTGAATGTAAGGGGGTGTTTAATTTTGGGAGTTGATTTAATCAAAAATTCAGGGAAAGGGGTGTTTGTCTCATTTATATCAACCATAGTTATGATGTTGATATTAGCTATGATAATGAGTTTTATGGATCTTTCAACCAAAGCACTATATGTAGGATATGTTGTTGTAACTTGTATAAGTATAGTGTTTGGTTCCATTTATTCAGCAAAAAGAAATGGTTCTAAAGGATGGTTAGTAGGATTATTAGTAGGAATTCTATATTATATTCTTATCGGAATCATATCTTCAATAGCAACTGGATCTATGGCACTTGGATTATTTGACTTTTACAGATTCATTTTCGCAGTAGCTATAGGGCTGCTTTCAGGAATGCTTGGAATAAATCTATAGAAAAGTTAAGTGCGTTTAAAAACTATTAACAATATAGCATGGTTCTAAAACCCAATTGAAGAATAAACTTCTTTATCTTAAGAAAAAACTATGCTATAATCTTAATGGAATTGTATCAGAATGGAGGAGTATGACGTGAAGCATATTAAAACTATTAATAAGTCAAGCCTAAAAAATAGTCTTTGTAAGCCAGGCTGTAAGGAATGTGCAAACTCATGCCAATCAGCATGTAAAACATCTTGTACAGTTGCTAACTTAGCATGTGAAAACTAATTTAAGTGTAGGTATGAGAAAGTGGCAGTAACTTATGTTACTGCCACAATTGTAGTTAGGAGGAAAAAAATGAGTTTAATTCATAAGTTTAAACTTGAAGATAATTATTATGTTATAGATGTTAATTCAGGAAGTATTCATTTAGTTGACAAGCTTATATTTGATTTACTAATAGATAATGATAGATTAGCACCAGTTAATGAAGTGGTTGAAAGATATAAGGGTGTATATTCAGAAGAAGAAATCAATGAAGCCTATGAGGATTTAGTTGAATTAGTTAATGAAGAGGCTTTATATTCAAAAGATTACTATGAAGAGATTGCCCAAAATGATGAAGACAGGGACTATATAAAAGCGCTTTGCTTAAATGTAGTACATGACTGTAACCTTAAATGCAAATACTGTTTTGCAGAAGAAGGTGAATACAAAGGTTGTAGAAAACCTATGAGTGCAGAAACAGGTAAAAGAGCTATAGACTTTGTTATAGAGAAGTCTGGTCCAAGAAGAAATATAGAAGTTGACCTTTTTGGTGGAGAACCTTTAATGGTTTTTGATACAATAAAAGAGATAGTAGATTATGCTAGAGAACAAGAAAAGATACACAAGAAAAACATAAGATTTACCATGACTACTAATGCAACTCTTTTAAATGATGAAATAATGGAATATATGGATAAAAATATGGGAAACATAATATTATCCATAGATGGTAGAAAGTCTGTTAATGATGCAGTAAGAATTAGAAGAGATGGTTCAGGAAGTTATGACAGAATATTACCTAAAATCAAATCAATGGTTGATAAAAGAGATAAATCTAAACAGTATTATGTTAGAGGAACCTTCACTAGAAACAACACAGATTTTTATGAAGATGTTATGTCTTTAGTTAATGAAGGTTTTAGAGAAATCTCTGTTGAACCAGTGGTTTTACCAGAGGATAACGAACTAGCACTAAGGAAAGAAGATCTTCCAAAGATTTTTGAACAATACGATTCTTTATATAATGAAATGCTTAGAAGACATAAAGACGGAGATTCCTTCAAGTTCTATCACTTTAATATTGATTTAAATGGTGGACCATGTGTTTATAAGAGAATATCAGGTTGTGGAGCAGGTTTTGAATATGTAGCTATAACTCCAGATGGTGAAATATATCCATGTCATCAGTTTGTTGGTAACAAGGAATTCTTGCTTGGAAACATAAATGATGGGGAGATAGATAGTGACTTATCTAAAACATTTAAAAAAGCTCATATATACAATAAACCTAAATGTAAAGACTGCTGGGCTAGATTCTACTGTAGTGGAGGTTGCCAAGCAAATAACTTTAACTTTAATAATGACATTCATGTTCCTTATGAAGTAGGATGTGAAATGCAGAAAAAGAGAATTGAATGCGCTATAGGACTTAAAGCACAAACTATGGTAGATTAAATAGGATACTCTCCTATTAAAAAATAAATAACCAAGGGGGATAAAAATGAGAACAAAAGGAAAAGGCAAAAGCACTATATTGTTTTTATTAATCTGTGGGTTTATATTCCTTTTTACCTATGTAACTTTTTTTGGAGTTGAGCTATTTGGGTACGAATATAAAAATATCGACAAAGCTATAACTAAAGGTCTTGATCTTCAAGGAGGAGTTTCAGTACTTATGGAAATTACCTCTGATAATGTATCAAAGGATGATTTAGACAAAACCAAGGAACTACTTTCTTTAAGAGTAAATAAAGTTGGAGTTTCTGAAACTATAGTAAATACCGAAGGTGACAATAGAATCAGAATTGATATCCCAGGAAAGTTTGACTCAAAAGAAATAGTTGATAGTTTAAATAAAACTGGGGAATTAAAATTTGTGGCTCCAAATGAAGCTAAAGATGTAATATTAAAAGGGCAAGATGTTAAAAAAGCAAGTTCTCAAGTTGATCAGCAAACAGGTAAGCCAGTTGTTAGTTTAGAATTAACAGATGAAGGAACTAAAAAGTTTGCAGATGCAACAGCAAAGTATGTAGGACAACAAATCTCTATCTATATGGATGATGACTTATTAACATCTCCTACCGTTAACAGTGTTATAAGCAACGGAGTTGCTACAATTACAGGAAATAGTAGTTTGCAAGAAACTAAGAACTTAGCTGGAGTAATAAATGCAGGTGCACTTCCAGTACCAGTTAAAGTAGCTTCAGTTGAAACTGTTGGAGCTCAACTTGGTGCAACAGCTCTTCCTAATGCAGTGAAAGCTGGAATTATAGGAATAGGATTAATATTTTTACTTATGATAGTTTTATATAGAGTTCCAGGAGCTTTAGCATCCATTGCATTACTTCTTTATACTACATTAGTACTTACTATTTTTGCATCTATTAAAGCAGCATTAACTTTATCAGGAATTGCAGGTTTCTTATTAACTATAGGAATGGCAGTTGATGCAAATGTACTTATATTTGAAAGAATAAGAGAAGAAATTAAAAAAGGTAAATCACCTTTAAGTTCCGTTAAAGAAGGTTTTGATAATGCTATGTCATCAATAGTTGATTCAAACTTAACTACAATAATTGCAGCGTTAGTATTGTACTTTGTTGGTACCGGAGCAGTTAAAGGATTTGCTACTACTCTTTTAATAGGGGTTGTAGTATCAATGTTTACAGCAATAGTTGTAACAAGAACGCTTATGAATTTAGCTGCTAAGATGGGGCTTTTAAGTAAACTTTGGAGCTTCAGGGTTAAAAGGGGGTAAGGACATGCTAAAGATAATAGAAAAAACTAAATTGTGGTTTGGTATTTCAATTTTAGTTATAGCCATAGGTATTGGTGCTATGGTTTATAGAGGTGGCCTTAATCTCGGACTTGATTTTCAAGGCGGAACTAAAATAACTATTGATATGGGAGCTGAATTTAATAAAATAGAAGTTGATGAAATAGTAAAAAAATATGCAGATGATGCAGTTACTAATACTTTAAATGATACTCAATTAGAAGTTAAAGCTAAAGAGTTTGATTCAAATAAGGTTTCAGAACTTATGAAAGAATTAAAAGAAAAGTATTCACTTAAAGATGATGCTCTATTAAACCAACAAGAGATTGGAGCTTCTGTTAGTGCTGATTTAACTAGAAATGCTCTGATTTCGCTTGGAATTGCAGCGGTTGCGATGCTTATATATATAGCTATAAGATTTGAATTTAACTTTGGAGTAGCAGCAATTGTTGCACTATTACATGATATTGTAATAACCGTTACAGTATATGCAATATTTAATATTCCGCTTAATACACCATTTATAGTTGCTATATTAACTATAATAGGATACTCAATAAATGATACTATAGTTATATTTGATAGAATAAGAGAAAATCAGAAGAAGATGCGTAGAGTTTCTCATGCTGAAGTAGCTAATGTAAGTATAACTCAAACTTACTTTAGATCTATAATTACATCTTTAACTACATTAATAACTATAACAGCAGTTAATGTACTTGTTCCATCTGTTAGAGAGTTTACAGTTCCATTAATTATAGGAATTGCATGTGGGGCATATTCATCTATATTTATAGCAAGTCCAGTGTGGGTAATGCTAAAAAATAGAAAATAATAAGCTTAAAAATACTTATTTTACAAAAACCTCCAGTATTTTTTACTGGAGGTTAACTATTTCTATGAAAAGTATTTGTAAAATAGGTTAAATTCATTTATAATATAGATGTTTTCTATCAGGTGAAGCTTAATTTTGGTGGATTATAATCCATGGAATTATGGTTAAACTTAACCATAAGCTTAGTGCTATAATAGACAAACTAATCAAATGAAAATAATTCAAATATTAGATAAAATGTTATATTAATAGCATCTAGCCTTAGATAAATATGGAGGAGTTTAGAGATGAGCAAACAATGGGAGCAGATTTATCGCCCGAATTATATATCAGGATATAATCCCTTTATAATAAAAAATATGAATAAAGCCATAGAGAAACTAGTAGACGCTATAAACTCTAGGAAAAAGATTGTAGTTTATGGACGATGTGATGTAGATGGTATTTGTGCTTTATCTTCTCTAATTCTCATACTTAAATATTTAAATGGTGATGTAGAATATTGTATCGAGGAAACCTCAAATTCTGAGCATATTATAAAAGAAGAGGATATAAAAAATAGAATACACTTTTTAGGAGCAGATTTACTGATTACTGTTGGATGTACCTTTAAGAGTACAAAGGAGTTAGAACTCTGTGAATCTTTGAATATAGAAACAATTGTACTAGAAAACATAAAACCTAAGAAAGTATATAACACAATTTACATAAATCCAAATCAAATAGGATGTTCATACAGATATAAAAATTTATCAATTTCTGCTTTAACCTTTAAACTTATGCAGGCTATAGCAATATACTATAATATGAAAAGTATAAACAGGTACTTAGATCTGATTTTCTTAGGCAGCGTTTATAACGCAAGTGAAGAAACTGGTGAGAATAAGGTTTTTTTAAAGGAAGGACTTACATATTTAAAGCAAACAGATAACTATGGATTAAGCTCGATTCTTGAGTATTTAAATATAGAAGCCATAGAAAAACATAACATAGATAGTATTTTAGAATTACTTAAGCCTAAAAGCAGCTCAGTTAGCAAAATGGATACTGCAAAAATAGTAGTTGAGCTTTTAACAACTTCTGATAAAGATAGGGCTGAGCAGATTGTTAAATATCTTAATTTTGAGAAAAAAAAATTATCTACAATTAATTAGGGGGATTCATAAAATGGATTTAAAAGAAAAAGTAAGAATAATAGAGGACTTTCCTAAAGCAGGTATAAGCTTTAAAGATATAAGTACTTTAATTGGAGATGGGGAAGCGTTTAGATATTCTATCGACCAAATGGTAAGTTATTTAAAAGATAAAAATGTAGATTTAATCGTTGGACCAGAAGCAAGAGGATTTATATTTGGAGTTCCTGTAGCTTATGCTTTAGGAGTGGGTTTTGTACCAGTTAGAAAGCCAGGTAAACTTCCTTATAAAACAACAAAGATAGAATATGCTTTAGAGTATGGTACTGATGCATTAGAGATTCATGAAGATGCTATTAAACCTGGACAAAGAGTGGCTATAGTTGACGATCTTTTAGCTACAGGTGGAACTATAGAAGCGGTTACTAAACTTGTTGAAAAAGTTGGTGGAGAAGTTGTTTCTCTAAACTTTGTTATTGAATTAGAAGAGTTAAAAGGCAGAGATAAATTAGTAGGTCATGATATAATGACTTTGCTTAAGTATGATATTTAAATTTCTTGAAAAACAATATCTGTTGATATATAATATAAGTTAAATATGGCTGGTATAAATACCAGCCTTTGCATTTAATTATATTATTTTAGGGGAGAGTAATCCATATGCTTGATAACTTAATGAAAAAAATCAATATAAATTGCAATAACATAGATTGTTCTCTAGTAGAGAAAGCATATAATTTGGCTAATGAGGCGCATTCAAGTCAAAAAAGAGAGTCTGGAGAACCGTACATAATTCATCCATTAGATGTTGCAGGCATTTTAGCTGAACTTGGTATGGATACGAATACTATTGTAGCTGGATTACTTCATGATGTAATTGAGGACACCGAATATAGTCATGCTGATCTAGAAAGGCTTTTTAATAAAGAAGTTGCAGACTTAGTTGAAGGGGTAACTAAGCTTGGACAGATAAAATATAAGTCTAAAGAAGAACAGCAGGCTGATAATGTAAGAAAAATGCTTTTAGCAATGGCTAAGGATATTAGAGTTATCATAATAAAGCTTGCAGATAGGCTTCATAACATGAGAACTTTAAAATACATGAGCGAGGAAAAGCAAAAACAAAAGGCGAAAGAAACTTTGGATATCTACGCTCCTTTAGCTCATAGATTAGGTATATCAAAGATTAAATGGGAGCTAGAAGATTTAGCTTTTAGATATATGCATCAACAAGAATATTACGATCTTGTTCATCAGATAGCAGAAAAAAGAAAAGAAAGAGAAGCTTTTATTGATGATATAATTCAAGAAATGAAGGATAAGCTATCTCAATCTGGAATTGAATCGGACATAGAAGGAAGACCAAAACATTTTTATAGTATTTATAAAAAGATGGTTAACAAAAACAAAAGCATAGAGCAGATTTTTGATTTAACTGCCATTAGAATTTTAGTTAATTCTGTTAAAGACTGTTATGCATCTTTAGGAATTGTACACACTATATACAAACCTATTCCAGGCAGATTTAAAGACTATATAGCTATGCCTAAACCTAATATGTATCAATCACTACATACAACAGTTATAGGACCACAAGGGAAAACCTTTGAGATTCAGATTAGAACCTTTGAAATGCATAAAACAGCTGAGTATGGTATAGCAGCTCACTGGAAGTATAAAGAAGGGGATAACTCTAAGGGAGAAACTTTTGAACAAAAGTTAACTTGGCTTAGAGATATGCTTGAATGGGGTAAAGAGACCTCAGATGCAGAAGAATTCATTGAAGGTTTTAAGATAGATTTATTTTCCGATGAGATATTTGTTTTTACTCCTAAAGGAGTTGTAATAAACCTTCCATCAGAATCTACGCCTATTGATTTTGCTTATAAGATACATACTGATGTGGGCAATAGATGTGTAGGCGCTAAAGTTAATGGAAAGATGGTTCCACTTGATTATAACTTAAAAACTGGTCAGATTGTAGAGATTATGACTAGTGCTACAGCTAAAGGACCTAATATAGATTGGGTAAGTATTGTTAAGAGTAATCAAGCAAAAAGCAAGATAAAACAATGGTTTAAGAGAGCTCAAAGAGATGAGCATATATATAAAGGAAAAGAGTTAATTGAAAAAGAAGCTAAAAGACAGGCTGTAACTTTTTCTGAACTCACTAAAGGAGAGTTATACGAAAAGTTCTTAAAGAGATATAATCTCCATAATCAAGAAGACATATATGCAGCAGTAGGAACTGGAGTAGTATCAGCTTCTATGGTTTTAGGAAGACTTAAAGAAGAAGTAGCTCCAGATGATAAACAGGTTTTAGAAAATATAAATAAAACAATTGAAGAAAATGCTGCTAAAGCACAAAAAATGAAAAATATTAATAAGTCTTATGGAATAACCGTTAAAGGCTTAAGTAATATAATGATAAGATTTGCAAAATGTTGTAATCCTGTACCTGGGGATGACATTATTGGATACATAACTAAAGGTAGAGGTGTTTCAGTTCATAGAAAAGATTGCTTAAATGTTAAAGAACTTGAAGATAACGAAGAAACAAGAATAGTTGAAGTAAGTTGGGGAGTTTCTAAAGGAACAGCTTATACTGCTGAACTTCAAGTAGAGGCAGAAGATAGAATGGGTCTACTTGCAGAAGTTATGCTGATTTTAAGTGAAGCAAAAATTAGTGTAAATGCAGTAAATGCTAAAACCCTAAAAGGAAACCTAACTGTTACTAACATAAAAATCAAAATAGATAGTATCGATCAACTAAAAGATTTAATGAAAAAGTTAAGAAAACTTAAAGGTGTTCTTGATGTTTATAGAATGAATAACTAAAGGAAGTGCTAAGAGTTTGAGAGCGGTAGTACAAAGAGTTAAGAGAAGTAGCGTTAAAGTTAATGGAGAGACAATAGGTGAGATATCAAAAGGCATCAATGTGCTAGTTGGTATAACTAAAGACGATAATGATGAAGATCTTAAATATATTAAAGAGAAGATTTTTAACTTAAGAATCTTCTCCGATGAAAATGATAAAATGAATCTTTCTGTAAAGGATATTAAGGGAGAACTTCTTATAATATCTCAATTTACTTTGTATGGAGATGCAAGAAAAGGAAGAAGACCAAGTTTTATAGAAGCCTTAGGTGGAGAAGAAGCTGTAAAACTATATAATGATTTTATAGAGCTTTGTAAAACAGAGAGACTTAAAATTCAAACTGGAGAGTTTGGAGCTGATATGGAAGTTGAGATAATAAACGATGGACCTGTTACCTTACTTCTAGATAGTAAAAAGAATTTTTAGGAGGAATGAACTATGCTTATAAAAGGAGTTGAAGCTGGTCAACTTGGAGCTAATTGTTACATCATAGTAAATGAAGAAACAAAAAAAGGCTTCATAATAGATCCAGGTGGAGATGCGGAGTATCTAAATAATATAATAAACTCTTTAGGAGCTAAAATAGAAGCAATACTTTTAACTCATGGGCACTTTGATCATGTAGGTGGAGTAGTTGACATGAAAAACCTAACAGGAGCTCCTTTTTATATTTGCGAAGATGAGATAATTTACATGGATGGAGCTTATGTTTTTGGTAAGATTCCTAAAACAGATAAATTAATCAAAGATGGAGATGTTTTAAACCTAGCAGGTTTTGAAATAAAGTGTATTCATACACCAGGACATTCACCAGGAGGAATTAGTTTTCTTGTAGATAATGCCCATCTTTTTTCAGGAGATACTTTGTTCCAACTAGGTGTTGGAAGAACAGACTTTGATGGTGGAGATTCAAGAACTCTTACAAAAAGTATAAAAGAAAAGTTATTTGTACTTGATGACAATGTAGTTGTATATCCAGGACATGGTCCTAAATCCTCCATAGGATTTGAAAAAAAGAACAATCCTTTTATTAGATAGGGGAAAAAGAATGGCAATTAATATAGAACTTAATGATGAGAATTTTAGATACGACGTATTTCTAATATTTAATATATTTTATCTGCTTGAAGATGTTTTGATAAATAAGTCAGAGTCTAATGGCTTTAAGGTATTTATTGAATCAGACAAGATGACCTTAAATCATAAGGACCATGAAAAAGCTTATGAGCTTAAGGAAAATAAAAAAGAGTCCATAAAAAGAGGTGTATTTAAGTTCTTAACTGAAGTTACAGGAGAAGAACATCCTTGGGGGACAATGGTTGGTATAAGACCAAGCAAAATAGCATCATCTCTACTTAAAGATGGAAAAAGTGAAGATGAGATTGTAGCTACTTACAAAGAGTCATATCTAGCTTCAGCTGAAAAAAGCAAGTTGTGTATTGAAGTTGCTAAAAGAGAAGAGAAGTTTTTAAAGAGTAGTAAAGACCAAGTTAGCATTTATGTAGGAATGCCTTTTTGCCCAACTAGGTGTCTTTACTGTTCTTTTGCGTCCAATCCAATCTCTGCTTGTAAGAAACAAGTACCAACTTATTTGGAAGCCTTGAAGAAAGAAATTAATGCTATAAATGAATATATCTTAAGTAAGTCGATTAAAGTCAACACTGTTTATTTTGGAGGAGGTACTCCTACTTCCGTAAACAATGAAGATTTTGAGGATTTGATGAAGGTTATATATGAAAAGATCATAACTCCTTTTAAACCTTTAGAGTTTACAGTAGAGTGTGGAAGACCAGATTCTATAACTGAAGAGAAACTTATAACTATGAAAAATTATGAAGTATCTAGAATAAGTATAAACCCTCAGAGTATGAACAATGAAACTCTTCGTACTATAGGTAGAGGTCATACAAAAGAAGCTGTAGTTGAGAAATTTAACTTAGCTAGAAAGTTAGGTTTTGAAAATATAAACATGGATATAATAGTAGGACTTCCAGGAGAAGGAATACAAGAAGTTAATAATTCTTATAAAGAAATAATGGACTTAAAACCAGATTCTTTAACAGTTCATGGCATGTCTATAAAACGTGCATCAAGGTTACATGAAGAATTAGTTTTAGGAAGAAAACTTTATAGACCTAAACAAGAAGAACTAAAAGAGATGTACGATAAAACAAGAGAGCTATCAGAAGAGTTAGGAATGAACCCTTACTATATGTATAGACAGAAAAATATGGTTGGAAATATGGAGAATATAGGTTATTCTAAAGAGGGTAGTGAATGTGTTTATAATATAGTTATGATTGAAGACATAGAAACTATAATAGCGTTAGGAGCAGATGCAGTATCTAAAGTTGTTTTTAAAGATGAAAATCGAATAGAGAGAACTGCAAATGTTAAAGATGTTAATGAGTACATTAACAGAATAGATGAGATGATAGAAAATAAAATTAGTTTACTTAATACCTTATATAAGTAGGGAGGATATTTAATGGAGAAGATTCAAGCGCCAAAAGGTACTAAAGACATGTTGCCTAAGGATGGGTACAAGTGGCATTTTGTAGAAGAAAAATTAAAAAAGTTATCTGAAGAGTATGGAATTAAGGAGATAAGAACTCCTATTTTTGAGCATACAGAACTTTTCTTAAGAGGAGTTGGAGAAACTACTGATGTAGTTCAAAAGGAGATGTATACTTTTTTAGATAAGGGAGAAAGAAGTATAACTCTTAAGCCAGAGGGAACAGCTCCAGCTGTAAGAGCATTTATAGAAAATTCTATTTATGCAGATCCTCAGCCAACAAAACTTTGTTATTTTACGCCTTGTTTTAGATATGAAAAGATGCAAAAGGGAAGACTTAGACAATTCCATCAATATGGAATTGAAGTTTTTGGAGCAAAAGAAGCTTCTGTAGATGCCGAGGTTATATCTTTGGCAATGAGAGCTTTAGATGAGTTTGGAATAAAAGGTTTAACTTTAAACATAAATAGTCTTGGATGCCCTAAGTGCAGACCTAACTTTAATAAGGCATTAAGAGAGTTTTTAGAAGCAAACTATGACGGTCTTTGTGAAACTTGCAAGGGTAGATTTGAAAAAAATCCTATGAGAATTTTAGACTGTAAAGAAAAGAAGTGTAAGGAAATTACTAAAAATGCTCCTGTAATTTTGGATTTTTTATGTGATGAATGTAATGATCACTTTGATGATTTAAAGAAGTATCTTGAAGTTATGAACATTAACTATCAAATAGATTCTAAAATAGTTAGAGGACTTGATTACTATTCTAAAACCGTTTTTGAAATTATAAATAAAGATATTACTGTTTGTGGTGGTGGAAGGTATGACTACCTAATAAGCGAAATGGGCGGTCCTGAAACTCCAGCTATAGGTTTTGGATTAGGACTTGAAAGACTTCTTTTAACTTTAGAAGAAGAGGGAATAGAAATTCCTGAGCCAAACTACATGGATATTTTTATAGGTTCAATTGGAGATGTGGCTAGATTAGAAGCTTTTTCATTAACTTATAAGCTTAGAAAACTTGGAGTTAAGTGTGAATGTGATCACATGAAAAAGAGCGTAAAAGCTCAGATGAAACATAGCAACAGAATAAATGCATCATATTCAATGATATTAGGTGAAGATGAAATAACTAATAAAACTGCAAAGCTTAAGAGAATGAGCGATGGAGAAATATTCGAAGTTAAATTAGATTCCTTAGAGGAAATTAAGAATATAATAGTAAAGTAATTAGGAGGACAAAAGCATGGGCGAAGCCTTAAATGGATTAAAAAGAACCATTATGTGTGGTGAACTTAGAGAAGAACATATAAGCAGTAAAGTTACTGTTATGGGATGGGTTCAAAGAAATAGAAATCTAGGTGGATTAGAATTCCTTGATTTAAGAGATAGAACTGGAATTTTACAAGTAGTTTTTGGTGAAGAGATAAATAAAGAAGCTTTTGAGAAGGCTGACAAAGTAAGACCAGAATATTGTATAGCTGTAACTGGAGAAGTTATTAGAAGAGAATCTCCAAATGCAAATATGCCTACAGGTATGGTAGAACTTAAAGGAGAATCTATTAAGATATTATCAGAATCTGAAACTCCTCCTATATACATAAAGGATAATTTAGATGCAGCTGAAAATATAAGACTTAAATATAGATATCTAGATTTAAGAAGAGGAGATATGCAAAAAATCTTCATGATTAGAAGTAAAGCTACTAACTCTGTTAGAAACTATCTAATTGATAATGGATTTTTAGAAGTTGAAACTCCTATGCTTACAAAAAGTACACCAGAAGGTGCTAGAGACTACTTAGTTCCTTCAAGAAACTATCCAGGAATGTTTTATGCACTTCCTCAATCACCACAATTATTTAAACAATTACTTATGGTGTCAGGATTCGATAAGTACTTCCAAATAGTTAAGTGTTTTAGAGATGAAGATTTAAGAGCAAACAGACAACCAGAATTTACTCAAATAGACTTAGAGATGAGTTTCGTTGAGCAAGATGATGTTATAGCTGTTAATGAAGGTTTAATTCAAAAAGTATTTAAAGATGTTATAGGAGCAGATGTTAAACTTCCTATAAGAAGAATGGTTTATAAAGAAGCTATGGAGAAATACGGTTCAGATAAACCTGACTTAAGATTTGGAATGGAAATCACTGATTTAACTGATGAAGTTAAAGCTTGCGATTTTAAAGTGTTTAAAGATGCAATTGAAAATGGCGGTTCAGTTAGAGCTTTATGCTTAAAAGGTGGAGCTTCCATGGGAAGAAAAGATATTGACAGATTAGGTGAATTCGTTAAGACATTTAAGGCTAAGGGATTAGCTTGGATTCAATTAAAAGAAGATGAAATAAAATCTCCTATATCAAAATTCTTAAAAGAAGAAGAAATGAATGCTGTAATTGATAAGATGAAGGCAGAAAAAGGAGATATGATATTAATACTAGCAGATAAAAATTCTGTAGTATTCCAAGGACTCGGTCAATTAAGATTAGAACTTGCTAAAAAGTTCGACTTAATTAAGGATAAAAATGAATTTAATTTCTGCTGGATAACTGAGTTCCCATTATTTGAATATGATGAAGAAGAAGGAAGATACTTTGCAGCTCACCATCCATTTACATCACCTATGGACGAAGATATTGAGTTCTTAGAGTCAGAACCAGGTAGAGTTAGAGCTAAAGCATATGACTTAGTTTTAAATGGTGAAGAACTTGGTGGAGGTTCTATAAGAATTCACGATACTTCTCTTCAAGCTAAGATGTTCGAAGTTTTAGGATTTACGAAAGAAAGCGCTTGGGAGAAATTCGGTTTCTTACTTGAAGCATTTAAGTATGGTCCACCACCACATGGAGGATTAGCTTTTGGACTTGACAGAATGATAATGTTCTTAGCTGGAACAGATAACATAAAAGATGTTATTGCCTTCCCTAAAAACCAAAATGCTTTCTGCCCAATGACAGAAGCACCTAATGTTGTAGATGAAAAACAATTATCAGAACTAGGTATAGCTAAGATAAATGTTGAATAATTAATGAAAATCCAGTCTCTTATGAGGCTGGATTTTTTTGCTTATATATTTAAAATCTTCAAGGTTTAAAATTTTAACCCTATATAATGAAAAAATGAAAATATAACCTTTGACAAGTTCGACAAATTTTGATAAATTATACTCTGGATTTAATAAATAAAATAGTGGGGGTAACCATGAACAATCAAACACAAAATGTAAAAATCCTAAATGCAGATCCGTCAGCATTAGGACTATTTGGACTTGCTATGGTAACGATCGTAGCTTCTTCACAAAAACTTGGTTTAACAGATGGAGTATCTTTTGTTTTACCTTGGGCAATTTTCTTAGGAGGATTTGCACAATTATTTGCTTGCTTTAATGATTCAAAAAGACAAAATGTTTTTGGAACAACGGCTTTTGGAGCCTTTGGTTTCTTTTGGCTTGCAGTAGGAGCATCTTGGATGATAAAAAATGGAGTATTTGGAGCTGCTTTAGCTTCCAGTGTAGATCCTAAACAACTTGGATTTGCATATTTAGGATATTTAATATTCTCAATTTTTATGACAGTAGGAGCAATGGAAACATATAAGGTTTTATTTATAATATTTGTTTTAATTGATTTCTTATTTTTAGGATTAACTCTTTCATCTTTTGAAATAGCTACAGAGTTTACACATAACTTAGCAGCCTACTCAGAACTGTTAATAGCATTATTTTCTTTTTATGGTTCTGCAGCAGCAGTGCTTAATCCACACTTTGGTAAAGTATTTTTACCAGTTGGAAAACCATTTGGAATATTTAAAAAATAATTAATAAAACCTTAGAATACATTAGATTTGTGTTCTAAGGTTTATTTTTATAGATATATAGGCCTAATCTATTATTGCATAAAATAATGATTATAATATATACTAGTTATATACCAGGTATGGGTATAGCGGCTCCTGTTATATAGATAGTAAATTTATAATAGCGAGACATTATATAAAGGAGATGATTTTATGGAAAATGATGAAGCTTTGAAGAAGAATATATTAACACGATTAAAGCGAATTGAAGGCCAAGTTAAAGGTATTCAAGGAATGATAGATAAAAACGTATGCTGCTCAGATGTTTTAGTCCAAATATCAGCTATAAGAGCTGCTATAAACAAAGTAGGAGGACTTATTCTAGAAGACTATGCTAGAAATTGCATAGGTATAGAAGAAGGCAGCGATAACGAAGAGGGATTAGAAAATTTAATAAAAACCTTAAATAGTTTTGTAAAATAAAAAAATAGAATTGACGTTTGTCAATTCTATTTTTGTCTTAAAGGATAATTTCTCATTAGCCTAGTTAAGGTAGACACGAAGATTATTCCAAGTGCTAAAGCACCAGCTGAAGCTAATGTCTCTAAACCTAGGCTAAGAGCTTTATCTATGTTGCCTTGTACAACTTCATACATTGTGTAATACATTCCTCCACCAGGAACTAAAGGTATTAAAGCACATATTACAAAGGTTGTAACAGGGGTTTTTAATATTCTAGCACATATCTCTGAATAACTTGAAAAAATAGTTGAAGCTAAAAACAGAGATAAGGATAAAGATAAACCATCGTTAAGGGCAGTTTTATAAACAATCCAGCCTAAACCTCCACCTAAAGATGCAAATATAAGATTTTTTCCATGTATATTAAAGATTATTCCAAATCCAAAGGTTGCTATTAATGAAACTAAGATTTCTTTTAACATCCTATATTCCTCCATATAAATTAAACCAAAAACTTAAAACCACACCTGTTCCAATTGCTATAGCTAAAGCTATTAAAAAAGCTTCAGCAGATCTAGTAAGCCCAGCTACTAAATCACCTGCCATAGTATCTCTAATGGCATTTGTAATAGCAAGACCTGGAACCAGAAGCATAATTGAACCTATAATGGTCATATCTAAATTAGATGCGAGTCCTAAGTTAACACAAACTAGTGCTAATAAGGCTGCAATAGCTCCACCTATACTATTTATAAAAAAGTCATTTATTAATAAATGACTGCTTAATATAGAAAATGCTTTTATTATTAAACCTATAAAAAATGCTGAAAAGAAGTCTTTGATATCTCCTCCAAATAAAGCAGAAAATCCAGCAGCTCCTAAAGCAGAAAAAAACAAAGTTGTTTTAGTTCCATATCTTGAACTTTTATCTATTTCTTTTAAAGCTTTATTAACTTCTGCAACTGTCATATGTTGCTGGCCTATACTTCTTGATAAGTCGTTAACCATATGAACTTTTTCAAGGTTAACAGTTCTATATTTAACTCTTTTAATTAATGAAACTGTTCCTTTATCTTTGTGAAAAGCTGATACCATTATTCCAGTTGGAGTAACAAAACTATCTGCATCATCCATTCCAAAGGATGTACATATTCTATTTATGGTTTCTTCAACCCTATAAGTTTCTCCACCACTTTCTAGTATTATTCTGCCAGCAAAAGTAGCTACGTATAGTATCTTATTTATGTCCATAAAAATCCCCTCGATTTAAGATATTCTGAATGTATTATAGCATAGTAATTTCAAAAAAGAATAGAGAAAGTTGTTTTATTTTTAAAGTCATATATGATACAATACCATATATGATGTCAAATCATGTTTAGTCTACGAAATTATAGAAATTGGGGTGTTAAAATGGATTTTACAAATCTACAAAAAGTTGATCCAGAAATAGCAAAACTAACTGAAAAAGAGTTAGAAAGACAACAATACGGAATTGAATTAATTGCATCAGAAAACTTTACTTCTAAGGCAGTTATGGAAGCTATGGGATCATATCTTACTAACAAATATGCTGAAGGATATCCATCAAAAAGATATTATGGAGGATGTCACGTAGTTGATGAAGTTGAAGAACTAGCTATAGAAAGAGCTAAAGAATTATTTGGTGCTGAACACGCAAATGTTCAACCACACTCTGGTTCTCAAGCAAATATGGCAGTTTATTTTACTGTTTTAAATCCAGGAGATACAGTTTTAGGTATGGATTTAAGCCATGGAGGACATTTAACTCATGGTTCACCAGTAAACTTTTCAGGCAAGTTATTTAACTTTGTTTCTTATGGAGTAGATAAAGAAACAGAAGAAATAAACTATGAAGAAGTTAGAAGAATAGCATTAGAATGTAAGCCAAAGTTAATAGTGGCTGGAGCTTCTGCTTATTCTAGAACTATAGATTTTAAGAAGTTTAGAGAAATATGTGATGAAGTTGGAGCTTTATTTATGGTAGATATGGCTCATATAGCAGGTTTAGTTGCTGCTGGAGTTCATCCAAATCCAGTACCATATGCTGAGTTTGTAACTTCAACAACTCATAAAACTTTAAGAGGACCTAGAGGAGGACTTATACTTTGTAGAGAGAAGTATGCAAAAGACTTAAATAAGAATATCTTCCCTGGAATTCAAGGTGGTCCATTGATGCACATAATTGCAGCAAAAGCAGTATGTTTTAAAGAAGCATTAGACCCATCTTTTAAAGAATATGGTAAAAACGTAGTTGAGAACTGTTCAGTACTTTCAGAAGAATTAGTTAAGTTTGGATTTAAGATAGTATCAAATGGTACAGATAATCACCTTATACTTCTAGATTTAAACAATAAAGATATAACAGGTAAAGAAGCTGAAAATCTATTAGATTCAGTAGGTATAACAGTAAATAAAAATACTGTTCCGAACGAAACAAGAAGTCCATTTGTTACTTCAGGAATAAGAATAGGTACAGCGGCTGTAACTACTAGAGGCTTCAATCAAGAAGATATGAAGGAAGTTGCAAGTATCATAAACTACGTAATTGAAAATAAAGAAGGAAATTTAGAGGAAGCTAAACAAAGAGTTAAAACTCTATGTGAAAAACATTCACTATATTAAGAATAAAAAATCATCATATTTAATATGGTGATTTTTTTCTTTAAAAAACATAAGATTAATGTATAGCAATAAATTAAAAAAGGTTTTATGTATAATAAGATAATAGATGAATTATATAAAAAAGCAGAAACTATAACTTTAGAAGATAAGGATAAAGTAGTATTTATAAGTGATTGTCATAGAGGAGATGGAAGTTATAAAGATCCATTGATGAATAATTACAATACCTATAAAGGAGCACTTAAATATTATTTGAGGAATAATTTTAAGCTTGTAGAGATAGGTGATGGTGATGATTTATGGAGAAATAAAGATTACAGATATATAGGTTATTATTATGAAGAGATATTTAAAATTTTATTAAAGTTTAAGAAGGAGTATAGGCTTTATCTGTTTTGGGGAAATCATGATATTGTAAAAAAATACAAACATGAATTTATTAGTCTTTTAGAGAGAAGTGAGGATGAGAAATTTTATAAAACACTTAAAGCTTTATATGGAGATTTAGATTTTTATGAGGCTTTAAAGTTCAAAATAAGAGAAGATGAATTTTTTGTTTTTCATGGTCATCAAATAGATAATATAAATAGCACCTTTTGGAGAATATCTTGTTTCTTATTAAGAAATGTATGGGCTAGAGTTGAATCCATCGGCATAAAGACGCCAACTTTACCAGCACAAAACATAGCTAGAAGAAAAGTAGTTGATAAGAGAATACTTAATTGGAGCATTAAAAACAATAAAAAAGTTATAGCAGGTCATACTCATAAAGCAAGATTAGGTAATCATGAAAGCGGGTATTATTATAATGACGGTTGTTGCGTGTATCCAAATCATATAACTACCATTGAATATATAGAAGGAAAATTAAATTTAATAAAATGGTATTTAGATTTAGGAGATGATGGTAAAATTATATTGACGAGAAAAATCATAAATTATTAAGGAGAATATATTATGAAATTTATAGATATGCATTGTGACACACCTTCATTTATACTTGATAATAGAGAAAATTCTCTAAAAAAGAGTAATGGTACAGTAGATATAGAGAAACTTAAAACAGGAAATGCTATAATTCAGTTTTTTGCCTATTTTGTTGAACTAAATAAGGAAATAGATTCATTTGAGAAATTTGATGCTATGTATCATAACTTCCAAAATCAGATCAAATTAAATGAACAGGATATAGAAGTTATAAAAAGATTTGAAGATATAAAAGCTATCGAAGATAAAGGTAAAATAGGATGTTTATATACAATAGAAGAAGGTGAAGTTTTAAAGGGAGATATGGAAAACCTCTATAAAGTATACGACAAAGGTATAAGAGGTATAACTTTAACCTGGAACTTTGAGAATTCTATAGGTTATCCTAATTGTATAAAAGAGTGTTCAAGCAAGGGACTTAAAAATTTTGGATTTGAGTTAATAGGAGAAATGAATAACTTAGGAATTATTGTTGATGTTTCTCATTTATCTGATGGTGGTTTCTATGATGTAAGTAGAGAAAGTATAAAACCTTTTGTAGCTACTCATTCTAATGCCAGAGCTATAACAAACCATTCAAGAAACTTAACAGATGATATGATTAAGATTCTTTCTGAAAAAGGTGGAGTTATGGGATTAAACTTTTGTGCTCCTTTTTTAGGTGGCAGCAAGATATCTAGAATTCAAGATATGATACTTCATTTAAAACACATTAAAAATGTAGGTGGAGTAGATGTAATAGCATTAGGAAGTGACTTTGATGGTATTGATAATAAGGTTGAAATAAAAAATGCATCAAAAATGCCAATTTTAGCAGAAGAACTTCTTAAAAATGGATTTAAAGAGGAGGAAATTGAGAAGATATTTTATAAAAATGCATTGAGAGTATTAAAGGATGTACTAGCTTAGGAGGAAAAATGAGTAGTTTAAAAGGAAAAGTAGCAATTGTTACAGGAGCTTCTTCTGGGATAGGAAGAGGAATAGCTTTAGAGCTTTCAAAAAAAGGAGCAACAGTCGTAATAAACTATAAAAGCAATAAATCTGGTGCAGAAAAAACACTTGAACTTTTAAAAGAAGCAGGTGGATATGGACATATAATAAAAGCAGATGTAAGTATATATGACGAGTGTAAAACATTAGTTCAGGAAGTTATAAATAGTTTTGGGAAGATTAATATACTTATAAATAATGCAGGTATATCTAAAGTAGGACTTTTTATGGATATGCGTATTGAAGAGATATATGAACTAATAGATACTAATATGAAGGGAACTTTAAATATGAGCCATGCTGTTTTACCTCATATGACAGAAAGAAAACAAGGTTCAATAGTTAATATATCATCAATATGGGGAGTTCAAGGAGCTTCTTGCGAAGCAGTATATTCTTCCACAAAGGGAGCAATAAATTCTTTTACTAAGGCTTTAGCTAAAGAAATGGCCCCTAGTAATATTAGAATTAATGGGGTGGCTCCAGGAGTTATAGATACAGAAATGAATAGTTGGATGAGTAAAGAAGATATAGAAAGCTTAGAAATGGAGATCCCTATAGGAAGGTTTGGAAAGGTTCAAGAAATAGGAGAAGTAGTTTCTTATTTATGCAGTGATGAAAGTTCTTATTTAACTGGACAAATAATAACAGTTGATGGTGGATTTATTTAGTCGAGAATGGAAAGTTGACAATTGAGAACCAGTATATTAATTGACAATTAGTAGAGAAGAATAGTCAATTAAATAGAGAAATTCATTTCATGAATTTCTCTATTTAATGTTGATTCTCAATTTTAAAATTTCAATTACTCAAGTTTCTCATCTGCACTTAAGTTTAAAGTGAAGTATGATAGTACTCCATTTGAAGTGTTTTGTATTCCGTAGGAACTGTTATGAAGATCAAGAATTCCTTTGGTTATAGATAATCCTAAACCTGATGAGTTTTTATCTCTTACTCTAGACTTATCTATTTTATAGAACTTGTTCCAGATATTATCGAGTTCATCTTTAGATATTTGGACACCAAGATTTTCAATAGATATTAGGACTTTACTTTCAAGTTTCTCTATAGATATAACTATCTTTTCACTAGAAGGTGTGTATTTAATAGCATTTGTCATGAAATTACTTAGTACTTGTTCTATTTGAAAAGTATCACCTTCAACATACAAATACTCAAATTCAGGATTAAAAACGACTTCTAGGGATTTTTCTCTAATTAATACATTATACTTTCTAAGTGAACCTTGAATCATTCTAATTATATTAAAAGTTTCTATGTTAGGTTTAACATTACCTGATTGAAGTTTTGATAGTTCAAGCATATCCATAACAAGTTTATTCATTTTATGAGCCTCATCTATTATGATATTTAAATAATCATTTTTAGCTTCTCCCTGAACTATGCCATCTCTAATTCCTTCTGCATAACCTTCTATTATACCTATAGGAGTTTTTAATTCATGAGATACATCTGCAATAAAGCCTTTTCTCATTTCTTCAACTTTTCTTTCATGTTCAACTTCTTCTTGTAGAATATCATTTTTACTTTTAAGTTCCGTTAAAGCAGATTCTAGATTTTCTGATAAAAAGTTTAAAGTTGTTCCAAGATTATTTATTTCATCATCTTCTAAAGGAGTATATCTTTCAGAAAAATCCATGTTACTCATTTTTTTAGCTATTTTATTTAGTTTTATAAGAGGATCTCCTATGTATTTAGATAAAATCATAGAATAAAATAAAGCTACCATAAGGGTTCCAACTATAAAATATGGTAAAAATCTATTTAAAACGCTAGTAGCTTCTCTTATAGGCTCTACAGAAGATACTGCCATTAAAATAGAACCATCATTCAATTTACAGATAACTACAGTAATAGTTGGATCAAAGTTTGAATTATCTGAAATAGTGACAAAGATTTTACCGGAGGAAATATATTGAGAGTTAGGTAAATACAAGTTATTATATATTTGCTTAAATGAAGATTCTGTATATTCATTAGTAGCTATATATATAAGGGAATCTTTTGGAGTTACAACTCCTACTTTTGCATTATTATTAGTTTCAAATTTATTCATGGCTGGCAAAAGAGCTCTTTTATATAATTCCACTCCTTGATTATATTCTACTGCTGAATTAGAATTTCTAAATTCCTCTACAGATTTGATTAATGAATTGTTTTTTTCGTTTATATAAAACTTCTCGAAAAAGTGTTTTTGAAAAATTAATATAAGAGAAACTAATATTATTAATGCTATAAAGGTAATAAAAAAAATCTTTTTTCCTATTTTACTACGCATCTTTTACCTCAAACTTATATCCGCTTCCTCTAACAGTAACTATATATTCAGAAGCCGTAGTTAACTTCTCTCTAAGTCGCTTAATTGTGGTATCAACTACTCTTGAATCTCCATAATAATCAAAACCCCATACTCCATCTAACATAGTGTCTCTTGATAAAACTATGTTTATGTTGTCAGTTAAAAAAACGAGAAGTTCAAACTCTTTAGGGGTTAAGTTAATAGGTTTATCCTCTACGCTTACATCCATAGAATCTTTATTTAAGGAAAGTTTTCCAAGTTCTAATACGGTTAAATTGGTTTCTTTTGAAGTTCTTTTTAAAAGTGCTTTGATTTTTGCAACCAAAACTTTTGGTGAAAAAGGTTTTGTTACATAGTCATCTGCACCCAATTCATAGCCGAGTAATTTATCCTCTTCTTGGCTTTTAGCAGTTAATAAAATTATAGGAACAGATGAGGCTTTCCTGATTTCTTGAGTTAATGTTAAACCATTTAGTCCAGGCATCATGATATCTAAAATTATTAAATCTACTTTGTTTTGTTTAAATAGGTGCAACCCCTCATTTCCATTTGAAGCTTCTATGATAGTATAATTTTCAATAGTTAAGTAGTCTCTTAAAAGAGATCTAATTCTAAGTTCATCTTCAACAATTAATAAAGTTTTCATAGGTCTAACTCCTTTCTAGTCTAATTATATAATAATTATTATACATAAAAAATATAGATAATCTGAATTTTTAAATAAAATGGTTTTAGTTTAGATTATATTATATAATAAGTGGAGAGTATATTAAAAGTAATTAACTATAAGGAGTGTTTTAATGGTAAGACTTAACTTTGATGCTAAAGAGGATGTTTTAGATAATGGATTTAAAGTAATAACAATAAAGAGAGAAACACAATTAGCATCTTTAAATTTAGGAATTAAGATAGGGGCTCTATATGAAAAAGAAAATGAGAAGGGAATATCTCATTTTATAGAACACATGATGTTTAAAGGAACTAAAACAAGAAACAACGAAAAGCTAAATGATGACCTAGAAGCCTTAGGTGGAGAATATAATGCTTATACAGATTACACATCTACAGTTTATTCAATAACTTGCCTAGAAGAAGAAATTGAAAATGCTGTTGATATTCTAAGTGATATGATAGTGAACCCCTCATTTGATATAAAAGAAATGAAAAAAGAAAGAGATGTTATATTATCTGAAATAAGGACAAGTAAAGATGATGTAGAAGATTTAAGTTTTAGAAGAACTAGTACTTTTGCATTTAATGAAAGTCCATTAAAATATGATATTATGGGAACAGAAAAAAGTATTGCTTCTTTTTCAAGGAAAAATTTGGTAGAATATTATAACAAGTATTATATGCCTAAAAATACAGTTTTGACCTTTGTATCAAGTTATGATCATGATAAAGCTATAGAACTTGTTAAAAAGTATTTTGATAAGTGGAGCAATAAGATAATAGGGGATAAGGACTTTAATTTAGAAAAGAATATTGCTGGTGTGTTTGAAAGTCATAAAAATGATATAGAACAAGCTACAATAACTTATTTATTTTCTTTTAATGATGTTCCAAAAGAATTAGAATTACCTATTAAGATTTTAAATCACAAATTAGGTGAAAGTTCTAATTCAATATTATTTAGAGAGTTAAGAGAAAAAAGAGGTTTTGCCTATGATGTATACACTCATTTAGATTTAAGCAGTAATGTAAAAACCCTTCATATATTTACTTCCCTTGTTGAAGAAAATGTTGAAGAAGCAATTAATGTTATAAATGAATGTATAGAAAAAATTAAATCTAAAGATATAGTTTTTGATGAATCAACTTTTGATTTGATGAAAAAGGTTCATAAAACAGCTGTGGTATCAACACTTGAGGACTCAACTGATTTAGGAAACTATGTATTGCATCAAATACTAGAAGGTGAAAGCATGTTTGAGTTTATTAAAGACATGCACAATTTAGATTCTTTAAAACCAGAAGATATATATAAGGCAGCGGAATATATATTGAGGGAGCCTACGGTGCACATACTGAGAAGCTAGAGAATTATTTGATGTTCCGCTACGTTAGGCAGAAGGATTTGATGAAGCCTGAGAGGCGGCTTCTACAGGGCAGTGGTGCATATACTAAGAAGTTAGAGAATTATTTGATGGTGGTCTGCAAGATTAGGTGAGAAGGAATTTAATGGAGTTCTTCGAACTCCTACAGAGCAGAGGTGCATATATTGAGGAGTTAAGAAAGGTTGAAGTTATTTGAATAAAATCACTAAGATAGAGGTTGGGAAACGAAATAAAGATAGAGTTAATGTTTTTATAGATGATGAGTTTGCATTTGCTTGTTTTGGGGAACTTGTGTATAATTATAATCTTACTAAGGGCAAGGTCGTTAATGTTGATGAACTTAGGGAAGTTATAGAACAGGAAGAGTACTTAAAATGTAAAAGTGCTGCTTTAAAGATGATGGAAAGATCTTATAAAACTGAAAAAGAAGTAAGAGAGAAGTTGTTAACTAAAGAATTTAGTGAAATTTCTATTCAAAGAGCTATTGAGTTTCTTAAGGAGTATAATTTTATAAATGATGAGAAATATGCTCAAATGTATATTAAAGATAAAATTAAACTTTCTGGAAAAAACAAAATAAAGTACTCTCTTATTAGAAAGGGAGTAGATGAAGAGTTTATAAAAAGTAATCTTGATATGGTTGATAAAGATTCAGAACTGGAAGTAGCTGAAAAATTAGCATATAAAAAATATGCTGTTATTTCAAAAGGTGAAAGTGATAAATATAAATTATCAAACAAACTTATAAGATTTTTAATGACAAAAGGATATGACTATGATACTTGTAAGAAAGTAACGAAAAAAATCGTAGAACTTGATTTTAATGATTAATGAGGGTGAGTTATGAAAGATTATAGTATAGACTTTTTATTTCTAGCATGTTTTTTGTTGCCTATAATATTTGGAGTAATAAGAGGATTTAGAGCAAATGACCTTATGAAAATAATTAGGGGTATTGAGGAAAGTATATGTTTTGTTACCTCATTTATAATAACAATTAACTTTTTAAATAGAAGTTATTTCTTTGATATTGACTTTATCCAAAGCATATCTATAAATTTAAGTAATTTTACTGAAAAATATCCGCAAATTTCTTATTACATTTTCTTGTTAATAAGTATTATAATAATATATGGGATATGTTTCATTCCATTTTTTATACTAAATCTACTTATATTTAAGCCTTTATTGACTAAAGTTGAAAATGTGTGGGATAATGGAGGGAATTTATTAAAGGGATTTATAGGAGCTATATTTAGAATTCCTCAGGGAATAATAATGGCTTTATTGTTTGGAATGATAGTTCATGGAGTTGTGTCATTTGTTCCTAATGATAACTTATCAACTCTTGTAAATAATTCGAAAAGTTATAAATATTTTTATAGCAAGATATTCAACCCAATATCAACATCGAATTTTGCAAGAGCTTTGCCTAATTTAATCGGTGATTCTATTAAGGTTAAGATTGTTAAAGAACAAATAGGAAACTCAAATGGTAGTGTTGAGAGTAATAAGATTGTAAATGAGATTGTATATTACAATGGAATTACTTTAGAAGAGGGAATAAAATCAAATAGTGAAATTGATAATATGGCATATGAGATCACAAGAAAAAGATCCTCGGATAAAGAGAAAGCTAAGGCTATTTATGCCTGGGTTGGATCGAATGTTGAATATGATTATGATAAGGCAACCGAGATTCTAAATGATAATTTCAGAAATAAATCAGGTGCAATTGTAACTTTTAAAGATAGAAGAGGAATATGTTTTGATTATGCATGTCTATTTACTGCAATGGCAAGAGCTAGTTCATTAAAGGTTAGAGTAGTAATAGGGCAAGGTTTTGATGGAAAGACTTGGGTTGCACATGCATGGAATGAAGTATACTTAAAAGAGGAAGATAGATGGATAAATGTAGATCCTACTTTTTATAAAGGTGGAAACTATTTTGATTCAAAGGACTTTTTTGAAGATCACAAAAAAGAAAAAGTAATAGGTGAATGGTAAGGGATTTCTTAAAAATTAAGAAATCCCTATGTAACCTTTTTTAGGAGAAGATTTATTGCTTTTTCACAATCTTCATCCTTGCTATTTAGTGCCCAAGCTCTATTAAAGTATAACAAAGCTTTCCTAGTATTATTAAGCATGGCATATGAATAAGCTAAATTAAAATAATATTTACTATCTTCTGATAAATCTATAGCTTTTTTTATATAAGTAATTGCATTTAAATAATCTTTAGTTTTTATCAAACATACCCCTGCATTATAATATGAGCAGGCTAAGTTTTCTTTAAGTTTTATGGCTTTTTCGTAATAATCTAATGCTTCTAGATAGTTCTTACTATTATATAGTTTATTACCCTCTTGAAAATAACTCATAAATCCTCCATAATATAAATAATTTACATATTGACATTATTAACAAAAATAACAATATTATTCAAAAACATAACATTGTTAACAATTAAATAGCTATACTTTAAATTGGATTTATTTAATAATATAATAAGTATTAGGCTTTTATTTTTATTGAAAGGAAGCGATTAAATGTATAATTTAGGGTTGGATGTAGGGTCTACTACAGTAAAACTAGTAATTTTAAATGCAGCAAATAAAATAGTATATAGCAGATATAAGAGACACTTCTCTGACATAAAAAGCACAATTATTGGCCTTATTAGAGAAGCCTATAAACAGTTCGGAAATATTGAGATAACAATTAATGTTACAGGTTCTGGTGGACTTTCAGTTTCAAAGTGGCTAGATGTTACTTTTATACAAGAAGTTATAGCATGTACTAAAACTATAGAGGAAATGGTTCCGGAAACAGATGTAGCTATAGAACTAGGTGGAGAAGATGCTAAGATAACTTACTTCAAAGGTGGAGTAGAGCAAAGAATGAATGGAACTTGTGCAGGTGGTACTGGTGCATTTATAGATCAGATGGCCTCACTACTAAAAACTGATGCTACAGGATTAAATGATTTAGCTAAAAGTTATGGAACTATATATCCTATTGCATCTAGATGTGGAGTTTTTGCGAAAACTGATGTACAACCTCTTATAAATGAAGGTGCTAAAAAAGAAGATATAGCAGCTTCTGTACTTCAAGCAGTTGTAACTCAAACTATAAGTGGATTAGCTTGTGGAAAACCAATTAGAGGAAAGGTTGCTTTCTTAGGAGGACCACTTTATTTCTTATCAGAATTAAGACAAAGATTTATAGAAACCTTAGAGTTAAAAGAAGAAGATGTCATATTCCCAGAAAACCCACAATTATTTGTGGCTTTAGGAGCAGCTTTAGCTTCAAAAGGTGAAAATAGCGTTTTGTTTAAAAATATAGTTGATAAAGTGAAAGAATTATCAAAGTTCCAAGATAAAGAAATAGAAACTTTAAGACCTTTATTTAAGGATGATGAGGAATTAATAGAATTTAGAAATAGACATGAGGGCAATAAAGCAAAAAGAGGGGATTTAAGTTTATATAAAGGAAATACCTATTTAGGTATTGATGCAGGATCTACAACAACTAAAGCTGCATTAATAGGTGAATCAGGAGAATTACTTTATTCCTATTATGGATCAAATGAAGGAAGTCCTTTATTAACTGTAGTAGGTATATTAAAAGAAATATACAGTAAGATACCTAAAGAAACTAAGATAGTTAATTCTACTATAACTGGATATGGTGAGAGTTTAATTAAAGCTGCCCTTCATATAGATATTGGAGAAATAGAAACTATAGCTCACTATAAAGCTGCTGATAACTTTCTACCAGGAGTTGATTTTATCTTAGACATTGGTGGACAAGACATGAAATGTCTAAGAATAAAAAATGGAGTTATAGACAGTATATTATTAAATGAAGCTTGTTCTTCAGGATGTGGATCATTTATAGAAACCTTTGCTAATTCTTTAAATATGGAAGTTAAAGATTTTGCTAAAGAAGCTTTATACTCATCAAGCCCTGTGGACTTAGGCTCAAGATGTACAGTGTTTATGAATTCAAGAGTTAAGCAATCCCAAAAAGAAGGTGCAACAGTAGGTGATATATCTGCTGGACTTTCCTATTCTGTTATAAAAAATGCTTTATTTAAAGTTATTAAAATAAGAAAAAAAGAGGAAATGGGACAGAAGATAATAGTTCAAGGTGGAACTTTCTATAATGATGCAGTACTTAGAAGTTTTGAACTTGTTTCAGAAAGAGAAGTAATAAGACCTGATATTGCTGGTCTTATGGGAGCTTTTGGAGCCGCATTAATCTCAAAAGAAAGATATACACAAGGTTATGAGTCTACTTTAGTACCTTTAGAGGAACTAGAAAGCTTTACTTTTGATACAAGTCTTGAGAGGTGTGGACTTTGTGGAAACAACTGCTTGTTAACTAAAAATAAGTTCTCAAATGGAGAAACTTTTATATCAGGAAATAGATGTGAAAGACCTATTATAGGTAGAGTATCTAGTGAAGAAGTTCCTAATTTGTATGACTATAAATATAGAAGAACTTTTAAATATATACCACTAAAGAAAGAAGAAGCTAAAAGAGGAATAATAGGAATACCTAGAGTTTTAAATCAATATGAAAACTATCCATTTTGGTTTACTTTCTTAACAGAGTTAGGATTTAGAGTTGAGTTATCTCCTAGAAGTTCAAAAGCTATATATGAAATGGGGATAGAAACTATACCATCTGAATCAGCTTGTTATCCAGCTAAGCTTGTTCATGGACATATTATGGCTTTGATAAATAGAGGAGTAAAAACAATTTTCTATCCATGTATTCCATATGAAGTAAAAGAAGATCCTACAGCGGGAAATCACTATAATTGTCCTATAGTAACTTCATATCCAGAAGCTATAAGAGCTAATATGGATGTTATTAAGGAGCAAGATGTTAAGTTTATGAATCCTTTCTTTGCACTTCATGATAAAGATAAGTTATTAGTTAGACTTATCCATGAGTTTAAAGAACTTGGTATTAGTAAAGAAGAGTGTACTAAGGCACTAGACTTAGCTTGGAGAGAAAAAGAAAACTACGTTTTAGATATAAGAAACAAAGGTGAGGAAGTAATAAAGTATCTTGAAGAAACAGGTAAAAAGGGTATAGTACTTAGTGGAAGACCATATCATATAGATCCTGAAATAAACCACGGAATACCTAATATAATAGCATCCTTTGGAATGGCTGTTTTAACAGAAGATTCAGTTGCTCATTTATCAGAGGTTCAAAGACCACTTAAGATAGTTGATCAATGGACATACCATTCAAGATTATATAGAGCTGCAACTTATGTATCTAAAAAAGACAACCTAGAGTTAGTTCAATTAAACTCCTTTGGATGTGGATTAGATGCAGTTACAACTGACCAGGTTCAAGAGATATTAAGTGCATCTGGGAAAATATATACTGTTTTAAAAATAGATGAAGGAAATAATTTAGGTGCTATAAGAATTAGAATTAGAAGCTTAATTGCTGCAATGGAAGAAAGAGTTAGAAATAACTATGTTCCTATAAAACAAAAGATTGAGTATAAGTCTAAAGAGTTTACTAAGGAAATGAGAAAAACTCATACAATATTGTCACCTCAAATGTCGCCTATTCACTTTGATTTAGTTCAGGAAGCTTTTAATTCTTCAGGCTACAACTTAGTAGTTTTACCATCAACTGATAAGATGGCTGTAGAAGAGGGATTAAAATATGTTAATAATGACGCTTGTTATCCTTCAATAATAGTAATAGGACAACTAATACATGCCTTAAAATCAGGTGAGTATGATTTAAATAATACATCAGTTATCATTTCTCAAACAGGTGGAGGATGTAGAGCAACAAACTATATAGGATTCCTTAAAAAAGCTTTAATTGAAGCTGGTTTTGAAAATATACCAGTTATATCTTTAAATGCTGTTGGACTTGAGAAACAGTCAGGATTTAAGATAACACCAAAACTCCTTCATAAAGCACTAATGTCATTAGTTTATGGTGATTTATTTATGAGAGTTTTATATAAAGTAAGACCTTATGAAAAAGAGGTTGGAAGTGCAAATGAACTTTATGATAAGTGGAGAAATATAGCTAAAGAAAATGTTAGAAGTGGAAGTTTTAATGCTTATAAAAAGAATATAAGAAATATTATTAAAGAGTTTGATGAACTAGAACTTTTAGATATAAAGAAACCTAAAGTTGGACTAGTCGGTGAGATTTTAGTTAAGTTCCATCCAACTGCAAACAATGATGCAGTAAGTGTTATTGAAAATGAAGGTGGAGAAGCAGTTATGCCTGATCTTCTAGACTTCTTCTTCTACTCAGCTTATGATGCAGACTTTAAATATAAATTCTTATCTGCAAGCAAAAAGAGCAGAAATATTTCAATGCTTGCTATATGGTTTATGGAGTTATATAGAAAAGAAATGAAGAAGGCTTTAGACGAAAGTAACAGATTCCATGCACCTAAGCATATAAAAGAATTAGGAGATATGGCATCTCAAATACTTTCTCTAGGTAACCAAACAGGAGAAGGATGGTTTTTAACAGCAGAAATGATAGAACTTATAGAAAGTGGAGTTAACAACATAATTTGTATGCAGCCTTTTGCTTGCTTGCCTAACCATGTTACAGGAAAAGGTATGATTAAGGCATTAAAGCATAAATATCCTCTTTCAAACATAGTTGCAGTAGATTATGATCCAGGTGCATCAGAAGTTAATCAGTTAAATAGAATTAAACTTATGATGTCAGTTGCCTTTAAGAACCTAGAACAAAAGGAAGTACCTAAAAAAGTATTATGGCTTGAAAAAGAAGTATAATATTTCTTGACAATTTTACATTTAATACTATAATATATGAATATATCTTATAATTTCATATGGATATACAAATGCAATGAAAAAGAGGAGTAAAAACAATAATGATATTAAGAGAAGAAAATCCTTAGGCTGTGAGATTTTCTATATCGGATGTTTTGAAGGTAGCTTTTGAGCAGCTTTGCTGAAAGTTTAAGTAGGTAAAGTCGGCAGCTATGTCGTTAAAGTAATGAGAGTCTATAATCTTTTATGATTGTAGAAATAAAGGTGGTACCGCGAGTCTTCGTCCTTTTATAGGATGAAGGCTCTTTTTTTATTCCATATATTTCCTGGGGAATAAAATTGATAAATATAAGTTCAAAAAGATGAAAGCAAAGAAAATACTTAAGCACAGCTATATTTTAGCTTAAAAGAAATGTACCTAAATTAAGAGGAGGAAGAAAAAATGAGTGAAAATAATATTTCAACAACCTATAATCCAAAAGAATTTGAAGAAAAGATATATAAAACATGGGAAGAGAAAAAATACTTTACCCCAGAGATTGATAAAAGCAAAAAGCCTTATACTATAGTAATGCCACCACCAAATATAACTGGTAAACTTCATCTTGGGCATGCTTTAGATAATACACTTCAAGACATTTTAATAAGATATAAAAGAATGCAAGGTTTTTGTACTTTATGGGTTCCTGGTGAAGACCATGCAAGTATAGCAACTGAAGTTAAAGTTGAGAATGAACTTCTGAAACAAGGTCTAGTTAAGAAAGAACTTAGAAGAGAAGGATTCTTAGAGAAAGTTTGGGAATGGTCAGATGAGTACAGAGAAAGAATAAGAACTCAACTTAAAAAGATGGGGGTTTCAGCAGACTTTACTAGAGAAGCTTTCACTATGGATGAGAACTTAAACAAAGCTGTTAGACATGTGTTTGTTAAGTTGTACAATGAAGGACTTATCTACCAAGGAAATAGAATAACTAACTGGTGTCCTAAGTGTGAAACTGCTTTATCTGATGCAGAGATTGAATACAAAGAACAAGAAGGAAGCTTCTGGCACATTAAGTATCCGGTTAAAGACTCAGATGAGTTTTTAGAAATAGCAACAACTAGACCTGAAACTCTTTTAGGAGATACTGCTGTTGCTGTAAATCCAAACGATGAAAGATTTAAGCATTTAATAGGTAAAACTTTAATACTTCCACTAGTTAATAGAGAAATACCTGTAGTTGCTGACGACTATGTTGATATAGAGTTTGGTACAGGTGCAGTTAAGATAACTCCAGCACATGATCCAAATGACTATGAAGTTGGTAAAAGACATTCTCTTAAAGAAATCAGAGTTATGGATGACAGAGGAGTTATAAACTCTTTAGGTGGAAAGTATGTTGGACTTGACAGATATGAAGCAAGAAAGGCTATAGTTAAAGACTTAGACTCAGAAGGACTTCTAGTTAAGATAAAACCTCATGTTCACAATGTAGGAACTCATGATAGATGTGGAGTTGTAATAGAACCTATAATATCAAAACAATGGTATGTTAAGATGGAATCTTTAGCAAAGCCTGCTGTAGAGGTAGTTAAAGAAAAGAAAACTAAGTTTATACCAGAAAGATTTGAAAAGACTTATTTCAACTGGATGGAAAACATTCAAGATTGGTGTATATCAAGACAACTTTGGTGGGGACATAGAATACCTGTATTCTACTGTGAAGACTGTGGAGAGATGATGGTAAAGGAAGATGCACCTGAGAGCTGTACTAAGTGTTCATCAACTAAGATAAGACAAGAAGATGATGTGCTTGACACTTGGTTCTCATCTGCACTTTGGCCTTTCTCAACTTTAGGTTGGCCAGATAAGACAGATGACTTAAACTACTTTTATCCTAACTCAGTTTTAGTTACTGGATATGATATTATATTCTTCTGGGTTGCTAGAATGATATTTTCTGGACTTCACAACATGGGAGAAACTCCTTTTGAACATGTACTTATACATGGTATAATGAGGGACTCTGAAGGTAAGAAAATGAGTAAGTCCTTAGGGAATGGTGTAGATCCTCTTGATGTAATAGACAGTTATGGTGCAGATGCTTTAAGATTCATGTTAGCTACAGGAAATGCTCCAGGAAATGATATAAGATATTATCAAGAGAGAGTTGAAGCTGCTAGAAACTTTGCAAACAAGATCTGGAATGCTTCAAGATTCTTAATGATGAACTTAGATAAAGAGTTAATGAACAAGTACAAAGATGAAAAAGACTACTCACTAGCTGATAAGTGGATATTATCAAGATGTACTACTTTAGTTAAAGAAACAACCGAGAACTTAGATAAGTTTGAACTTGCAATAGCTTTCCAAAAAGTTTATGACTTTATGTGGAATGAACTTTGCGACTGGTATATAGAACTTGTTAAACCTGTATTTTATGGAGAAGATGAAAAAGCTAAAGGAATTGCATATAGTGTAATCTACAAAGTTTTATCAACTGGACTTCAGCTTCTACATCCAGTTATGCCATTTATAACTGAAGAGATATATACTCATCTTTGTGACGAGTTTGAATCAATAACTATCTCAACTTGGCCAGAGTATGAAGAAGAGTTACATGATACAAAAGCTGAAAAAGAAATGGGATATATAATAGATTCAATCAAGTCTCTTAGAAATGTTAGAGCAGAAATGAATGTACCACCATCAAGAAAAGCTAAAGTAATTGCATATATAAATAAAGAAGCTAAAGATGCTTTCTTAAATGGAATTTCTTATATGGAGAAGTTAGCTTCTGCATCAGAAGTTGAGTTTATAGAAGAGAAAACCTTAGTTCCTGAAAATGCAGTTTCTGTAGTTGTTGAAGTTGGGGAGTTATTTATGCCACTTCTTGATCTAGTTGATAGAGAAAAGGAACTAGATAGACTAAACAAAGAAAAAGCTAAACTAGAAGGTGAAATAGACAGAGTTGATAAAAAGCTTTCAAATGAAAGATTCACAGCTAAAGCTCCAGCTGATGTGGTTGAAGCTGAAAAAGCTAAAGGTGAAAAGTATAAAGAAATGCTTGAATCAGTTATAGCAAGAATAAAAGCACTAGAATAGTATGTAAATGATGGGATGATTAAATCATTCCATCATTTAATTATATGTGTTAAAATAATGGGGACAAGTTAAACGCAATAAAAGTTGTAATATAAGAAGTAATTTATGGAGGTTTAGATATAATATGATAAAACTAATTGCAAGTGATATGGATGGTACACTTTTAAACTCAAAAGGAAACTTGCCAAAAGATTTTGATAAGGTAGCAGATAAGCTTATAAATAAGGGAGTAGTTTTAGTTGCTGCTAGTGGAAGACAATATTATACTCTTAAAAACACTTTCAGTAATATAAAAGATGATATGGTATTTTTAGCTGAAAATGGAGCTTATGTTGTATATAAAAACAAGGAATTATATTCTTCCATTATTTCAAAAGAAGAGGTTATAAAAATAATTGAATCTTCAAGAGGAATACCAGGAGTTGATATTGTACTTTGCGGTAAAAACGGTGCATATATTGAAAATACTGAAGAGAGATTTTTAACTGAGGTTAAAAAATATTATCATAAATATGAAGTTGTAGAAAGTTTAATTGAAGCTCAAGATGACTTTATGAAAGTTAGTTTATTTGATAGTCTTGGAGCTGCTGAAAACTCTAATAAAGTTATGAACCCATTATGGGGTGAGAAATTTAAAGTTACTGTATCAGGTGAAGATTGGCTTGATCTAATAAATAAAGATGCTAATAAAGGTAATTCCTTAAAAGTTATTCAAAAGCTATTAAACATAGATAAAAATGAGACTATGGTTTTTGGAGATTATTTTAATGATGTTGAAATGCTTCAAGAGGCATATCACAGTTATGCAATGATGAATGCACCAGAAGGAGTAAAAAAGCATAGCAGATTTTTAGCTAAAACTAATGATGAAGATGGAGTGATGAGAGTTATAAAAGAAAAAGTATTAAAGGAAGCTTAAACTTTGGAGGGAAAAATGGATTATAAAGAATGTATGAAGTATATACATGATTTAGGTAAATTCGGAATGAATTTTGGGATGGAAAGAACAGAGCGTATATTAGAGCTTCTTGGAAATCCCCATAGACAGTTAAAACTAATCCATGTTGCAGGAACTAATGGAAAAGGTTCAACTACATCAATGATTGCTAGTGTTTTAATTGAAGCAGGATATAAAGTTGGTATGTATACTTCACCTTTTTTAGAAGAGTTTGAGGAAAGAATTCAAATTAATAGAGAAAATATATCTAAAGAAGATTTAGTTAAAGTTGTAATGGAAGTCAAAGAGATAATACCAAAGGTAATAGAAGAGGGATTTCATGCACCTACAGAGTTTGAAATCATAACCTGTGTGATGTTTAAATACTTTAGTGATAAGAAGATTGATTTTGGTGTAATTGAAGTAGGACTTGGAGGAAGATTAGATTCAACTAATGTAATTAACCCTTTAGTATCAGTAATTACTTCTATAAGTTATGACCATATGAATATTCTAGGAAATGATATAAGAGATATTGCTAAAGAAAAAGCTGGGATAATAAAAGAAAAAACTCCTTTAGTTTTATATCCTCAAGTGAATCTGGTTACAGAGGTTATAGAGGAGATTGCTAAAACAAAAAACTCCAATATAATTTACACACAAAAAGAGCAAGTAAAGGTATTGGATTTTGTTCATGGAGAACATGAAAGTTATCAAATATTTGAAAGAGTTGAAGGCAGTAAAAAGAGGATATATGAGCTTCCTCTACTTGGTGAACATCAAATATTTAATTGTAATACAGCTATAACTACAATAGAGGTATTAAGAGATAACTTTAATATAAATATTTCAGATGAGCATATCTTAAGAGGAATAAAGAAGGTAAAATGGATTGGAAGAATGGAGATTCTTAAGAGGAATCCATTTGTTATAATAGATGGAGCTCATAATATTGATGGTATAAAAGCCCTTAAGCAAAATATACACAAATATTTTGAGTATGAAAAAATGATATTAATATTAGGAATTTTGGCAGATAAACAAGTAGATGAGATGATTGAAGAAATTTGTCTAGAAGCTACTGAAGTAGTTGCTGTAACCCCTCATTCTGATAGAGCTGAACTTGCTTTAGATTTGAAAGATAAGATAGATGGGTTTGGAATAAAGACTATTGCTTTAGAAAACTATGAAGAAGCTTATAAATACGTGCATAATAAATTAGGTAAAAAAGATATTCTTGTTGTAAGTGGGTCTTTGTACATGATTGGAGATATGAGAAAGATAATAAGAAAAGAGCAGTAATTTTACTGCTCTTTCTCTTTATGAGAGGTATTGTTAATAATATGCAAGGAATAAGTTTTAATCAATGCCATGATAGGTACACTTAAAAACATTCCTAAAACTCCAAATAACCCACCGCCTATTGTAATTGCTAAAATTACTAAAAGAGGTGATAAACCAACCTTTTCGCTAAGTATTTTAGGTCCTAAATAAAAACCATCAAATTGTTGCAGTAAAAATATGAAAAGCAAAACTATAAAAGCTTTCATAGGGTCCGCTAAAAAAGTTAAAATAAAAGCCGGAATCATTCCTATAAATGGTCCAAAGTAAGGAATCATATTAGTTACACCAACTATGATCGATATAAGTAAAGCAAAAGGTGCATGTATTAAAATTAAACCAATATAACATAAAACACCTATGATAAATGAATCTATTGATTTACCTATGATAAATTCAGAAAAAACTGAGTTAGCTTCACCAAGGAATTCAAGTATTTCATCTTGTTTAGGTTCAGGGAATAAGCGACATATGATTCTTTTACTTATATTAAGCAGTTTTTCCTTATCTTTAAGTATATATATAGATATTATGAACCCAAAAATAAATTTAAAAAAAGAAGTAGTAAACTTAATTGTTGAACTAAAAAGAGAAGAAAGTAAACTGTTAATAAATACATTAATGTCATTTAAACTCTTAGTTAATGTCTCTTCTAGTCTATCTACAATTAGAGGATTTAAATAATAATCTTTATTAAATTCATTTATCTTATCTGTAAGCCAAACTTGAGTATTTTCTGCATACTCAGGAAGGTTTCTAAACAAGTCTCCTAAACTATTAAATACTGTAGGGAATATTATAACTACGCCTAAAGCTATTACACCAATTACAATTATATATGTAATTATAAGAGAAGGCACTCTCTTAATATTAAAACGTCTTTCTATCAATTTCATTAATGGATTAAAAAAATAAGCTAATCCAAGAGCCCAAAAAAAAGGTGAAAGCATAGACAATATTTTGCTACCAAAAGGAATAAGTGAGCTTTCCCAACTTAAAATCAGTTTAAGCATTAAAATCGATATCAAAATAATGGGTATTAAATTAAAGTGGAATTTTTTAAAAATCTTCAATAAGCTGTCCTCCTTGACTATCATACTTAAATATTTATCATATAAACTACATTTAGTCAAATTAATAAGTATTAAGATTAAAATAAGAATAATATAAGAAAATTTGTATTAATAATAGGGGGAAATGGTGCTATAATTAACTGAATACTAACGCTAAGAGGGACTGATGAAATGTTAAATGTAAATATAAATCAAAAGAAGAGTTTAAGTCAATTATCTAGTGAAATGATGATGGATATAAAAGAAAATAGATATTTTAAATTATCTTTCATATCTGTATTAGTAAAATCAATTATATTTATAGTATTGATTTCAGATGATAAAGCAAATGGAATTAATGTTATGAGAATTTTTTATTCCTATCCACCTATTTTAGTATATTTTAGTTTTATAGCACTATTTTTATCCTTTGGATTTTTATTTAGGGGTAAGGGGCAATATATTTGTTTTCTGTTCTTGAATATATTATTTACAGTCCTTGTAATAGGTGACTTATGGTACTTTAGAAGTAATGCATCTTTTCTGACATTACATATGATGAAGATGACAAGTAATTTAGATAATTTAGGGTCATCTATAATTTCTATGGTAAGAGCTGTAGATATTCTATTTATAATAGATATCCCAGTGATGATACTACTTAAAATTAAGGATAAAAAAAGTAAGTTTAAAAGAAATACATATAGTTTTTTAGCTTTATTTATACTATCAATTGTGTATTTAATTTATGCACATATAAAAATAGATAAATATGATAAAGGATTTACAAATCAAATGATTTTCGCAAAAAGTTGGAGTCCTAATCAGACTATGTCTAACTTAACCCCAATTGGGTATCACATATTTGATTCTTATAATTATTATAAAGAATCGAAACCTTATGTACTTAATAATGAAGAAAAAGAAAATGCAGCTAACTGGTTTCAAAACAAAAAGGAAAACCTAGAAGACAATGAATATTATGGAGTCATGAAAGGAAAAAATGTATTAGTAGTTCAATGGGAGTCTCTTGAGAATTTTGTAATAGGGCAAAAAGTAAATGGACAAGAAGTAACTCCTAACTTAAATAAACTTCTTAATAATTCTTTGTACTTTGATAATTTCTATGAACAAACTTATAATGGTACGAGTTCTGATGGAGAATTAATAACTAATACCTCTGTTTTTCCTGTAAGAGAAGGTGCAACATTTTTTAGATATCCTAGTAATGAATATAAATACTCACTACCTAATGTGTTTAAAGGATTGGGATATGAAACAATAGCTTCTCATCCTGATAAAGGTTCATATTGGAACTGGATGCCTGCACTTAAGTCCATTGGATACGAAAAAACAATAGACTCTACGGATTACAATGTTGATGAGATAATAAACCTTGGAATAAGTGATCAAAGTTATCTTAAGCAGTTTGGGGATAAACTTGGAAGTTTAAAATCACCTTTTTTAGCTTACACAGTTACTTTAACAAGTCATTCTCCTTTTACAGTTTTACCAGAAAAAGATAAGGAATTAAAGCTTCCAGACAATTTAAACAATACTAGAATAGGAGGATACCTACAAAGTATTAATTATACAGACAAATACTTTGGTAAGTTCCTAGAGGATTTAGATAAAAAGGGAATTTTAAAAGATACTGTTATTGTTGTATATGGGGACCATGAAGGAGTTCATAAATTTTATGATGATGAGGTTAAAGCTACCTCAGGATTAGAAGATTGGATGAGGGACAATAATAGAAAAGTTCCTTTAATAATATATAATAAAGATATTGAGAAAAAAACACTACATGTAAATGGTGGACAAGTAGATACACTTCCTACAGTAGCATATCTGTTTGGCGTTAACTTAGATAAGGAGTCGGATAAAACTATTGGAAGAAACCTTCTTAATACTAAAAAGGATTTTGTAGTGTTATCAACAAGAGAATTTATAGGTGATGAGAAAGAGAAGGAAGAGATGCTCAAAGTCATAGATTTAAGTGATATGCTTATAAGAGCTAATTACTATAAGGATTAGGTGAATGATATGAACAAAAAAATATATATTTTATCAATTGTACCATTAATATTTCCTATATTATCAAGAGAAGATATTATTCCTTGGGTGATTGCTTTATTTTTTGTAAATAAAAGCATACAAGCTATAAAATCAAATATTAATGTGAACAGAAAACTACTTATTAATATTACATCATCTGGAGCTCTTATTTTAGCATTTAATTTATTGGCTTCAGCAATACAAAACTATTTTTCTAAGTTATTATTATAATTATCAATTTATCCTCCTTTTTAGGAGGATTTTTTTATCCATTTTTATAATCGTTTCATATATTATATTAAAGGTTATAAGTAGGAGGTGTAAAGTTGGAAGGTATATGTGTTTGTAACATTGCATCTAATTCACTTTCCTTTATAGACATAAATGATTATAAAGTGGGAACCTGCCCGATTACTTTAGGAGAATGCCCTTCAGGTCCTCATGGAATATGTCTATGGAGTGAATTTATAGTAACGGCTAATAGCTACAGTAATTCCATTTCTTTTGTTTCGATAAGAGATAAGAAAGAACAAAAGAATATTTATGTAGGTGCTCATCCTAGTGATGTAAAAGTGTATTTAAACAAAATATATGTTGTATGCGGAGAAAGTAATAGCCTAGCTATTTATGACTTAAATGAAGAGAAAATAATAAAAGAAATAGCTTTAGATTTATATCCTCACAGTATAGATATAAATAAGTGTGGCATGGCTGCTATAGTAAACATGCAATCTAATAAAATAAGTATAGTAGATTGTAATAAGGATATAAAGATAAAAGACATCTCAGTTGGCGAATTTCCAACAAAGTGTAGAATTACGGATGATTCAAAAGGTATAGTTGTCTGTGAAAGTTGTTTAGGTATGCATGTTCCAGGAAGTATAACTAAGTACGATATAGAAAATGAGAGTATAAGATACAAATATAAAGTGGGATATGGACCAGTAGATTTTTTTACAAGTGAAGATAAGATATATGTTTCTAATTTTGAAGAAGGAAGCGTTAGTATAGTGGATTTAAAGCTTGAAAAATTAGAGAAGATTAGCTTAGGAGGAATGCCAAGAGGTATACTTTTAAATGGAGATAAATTATATATAGCAGATAATTTCAAAAATAAACTAATAGTTGTTGATTGTATTACAAAGAAATTAGAAAAAACCATAACTTTAGGAAATGAACCTAATGCTATGGTTTATTATAATCTATTGTATTAATGAATTAATTATTTTAGTATAAATTTCAGAAGAATTTTCTTTCCATTTAGAGCATAAGTCAATGGCCTGTTTTTTTGAACCTACGCTTAGTTTTAGATCAATTAATAAGGAGTTATTTTCTAATGCTTTTAGAGTTACTATAAAGGAGTTATTATCATCAGGTGTGTAATCACTATGAATGGTTAGCTCCTTTTTTATTGACTCCCTTTTTTCAACTATATAACTATCTAAAATTGCTATTTTTGATTTAGAAATCCTGTCTCCAAAAAAGGTTAAAACATTGTCCCCTTTATCAGTTAATTGGATAAAATGTTTTTCATTTATATATTGATATTCTATAAAACCAGACGTGTCTAAATCATCAATATATTGCTGGAGAGTAAAATAATTTATAAAGCTTGTTTCTAAAACTAAATCTGTTAATTGAGTTTTAGTTACTGGATATTTAATGTTTTTTACTATATATAATAGGATAAGCTTGTTTTCAGCTAATTCCAAAGAATTTTCCTGCATATTAGTCCCTCCGATATATTGTGATTTTATTCAATTATAACACAAAATATTGGGAGAAGTAAGTAATGATTGGTTAAGAAATGTAATATAATTTATAAAATCCATAAATAGGTGGTGAGTATTTGAAAAGATTAATTATAAAAAGTTCATTGTTAGTCACTATACTTTTATCCTTGATGTTAATTAGTATATTAATTGCTAGAGACAGTAACTCAGCTTCAGCAAATATAAATAGTATGCCTATTTATAGGGTTGATAGGGAGGAGAAATGGGTTGCACTAACTTTTGATGTAAACTGGGCTGAAAGAGATTACCTAGAAGAGATATTAAGTGTATTAAAGAAAAATGATGTTAAAGCTACGTTTTTTGTTATGGGGAAGTGGGTTATATATCCTGAGGATAAGTCGGATAAACTTCTTGCAATTAAAGAAGGAGGACACGAAATAGAAAATCACAGTTATGAGCATCCTGATTTTCAAAAGATAACTAAAGAGAGAATGAAGTCGGAAATAAACAAGACAGAAGAGATATTTAAGAAGTATGGTATAGAAAATAAGAAGATGTTTAGATGTCCTTCAGGATCTTATAATGAGGAAACATTGAAGGTTGCTGATGAAATGGGCTACAAAGTAGTTCAATGGGATGTTGATTCACTCGATTGGAAAGAAACAGGACAAGAATATGAATATAGTAGAGTAATTAACAATGTAAAAAATGGCTCAATAGTTCTATTTCATAATAATGGTAAATATACACAGGCAAATTTAGATAAAATAATAAAAAATCTAAAAAATCAGGGATATGAATTTAAGAAAATTGAAGAAATTTTGTTTGAGAAAGATTATTTCATTAATGGAGAAGGTATACAAAAAAATAATTTATAAAATTTAACAATTGTTTATTGAAAAATTGAAAACTATTGTATTATAATTGATATATATAATTTCTTCCTATTATTGGCTATTGATGAAATATATTAAAAACTAATGGAGAGAGGGGTAAAGATGGACAATTTAATGTTAAATAATAAGATTTGTTTAGAAGGCAGGGTTGCTTCAAATCTAGATTTTTCTCATGAAATGTATGGGGAGGGTTTTTACAGCTTTGACCTAGAAGTTCAAAGACTTTCTGATTCAGTGGATATTTTAAGTATAACAGTTTCTGAAAGATTATTAACAGACCTAGAGTTAAACCTAGGAGCAGATATAGTGGTTGAGGGACAACTAAGAAGTTATAATAAATTTGTAGATGGATCTAATAGATTAATATTAACGGTATTTGCAAGAAATATAGTTCCTTGTGAAGAAAAAAGCAAAAACCCTAACGAAATATTTTTAGATGGTTATGTATGTAAGGAACCAGTTTATAGGACAACACCTTTTGGTAGAGAAATTGCGGATGTGTTGTTAGCTGTTAATAGAGCATATAATAAATCAGACTATATACCAACTATAGCCTGGGGAAGAAATTCGAGATTCTGCCAAAGCTTAGAGGTAGGAGATAACATAAGAATATGGGGAAGGCTTCAAAGCAGAGAATATCAGAAAAAGATATCTGAAAATGAAATCGTGAGAAAAGTTGCATATGAGGTTTCTATATCAAAAATGGAGAAAGTTGATAAAGAAGAATCCTATGACTCACAAGAAGAAAATAAAGATGCATCTTTTGGTGCGTAAAAAAAGGCTAGATTTTCTAGCCTTTCTTTTATGTAGATTATTTTCTAAGATCATCAAGTAACTGAGTCTTATTTTTTGTTTTATCATCAACATATTTTATTATTTTTGCTGGAGTACCTGCTACAACAACACCAGAAGGAACATCATCAACAACTACTGAACCAGCAGCTACAACTGAACCTTTACCGATTTTAATTCCTTCAAGAATTACAGCATTAGCCCCTATTAATACATCATCCTCAATTACACATGGCTCTTTTGAAGGTGGTTCTAAAACTCCAGCAACAACTGCGCCAGCGCCTAGATGTACTCTTTTACCAAGTTGTCCTCTAGCACCAACAACTGCATTCATGTCTACCATAGTACCTTCGCCTATTTCAGCTCCGATATTAATTACGGCACCCATCATAATTACAGCATTTTTAGCTATTGTAACCTTATCTCTTATTATTGCACCTGGCTCAATTCTAGCATCTACATCTAAAAGATTTAACATAGGAATAGCAGAATTTCTTCTATCATTTTCAACTCTAAAATGTTTAATCTTATGTTTGTTGTCTAAAATAAGCTTGGTTATCTCATCACTTTCTCCAAAAAGTATAAAGAATTCACCAGTGCCATACCATTCAATGCTTCCCATATCGCAACCATTAAGGTCTCCATTAACATAAACCTTAACAGGAGTAGACTTCTTAGATTCCTTTATGAATCTAGCTATTTCGTATGGATCTGTAAAATTATAGCTCATTTTATCACCCTTTCAAAAATATTACCATGTTTTGCATGGTATAATAAATAATTATAAACAAAAAAAGCCATACTTTAAAGGGGTAAAGTGGATTTAATTTGATTTTATTAAAATATTAAAGAATAAAGGAGAAATAATATGAAATTAGATAAAGGAATGATACAAGTATATACAGGTGATGGAAAAGGAAAAACCACTGCAGCTATAGGGCAAGGTATTAGAGCTTATGGTAACGGGCTAAGGGTAGTTATGATTCAATTTCTTAAAAGCAATGAAACTGGAGAGTTAAATGTATTAAAAAATCTTGGAGACAATTTCAAACTTGTAAGATTAGAAAAAAAGAGAGGTTTTGTATGGACTCTTAAAACTGATGAGATAGAAGAGTTGAAAAAAGAGGTAATTGAGGAGTATAATTATGCAAAAGAAGTATTAGCTAATGATTCATGTGATGTATTAATCCTGGATGAAGTTATGGGAGTACTTAAAAATAATTTTTTAAGTGAAGATGATGTTTTAGAACTTATTAAATCAAAACAAAAGCATGTTGAAATAATATTAACGGGAAGAAATGTTCCAGAAAAAATTGCAGGGTATGCAGATTTAATAACAGAGATGAAAGAAGTTAAACATTATTTTTCAAAAGGGGTAAATGCAAGAAGGGGGATAGAATATTAATGAATAGAAATGTAAGTAAAATAGAGATATCAGGTATAAGAAAGTTTTTTAATTTAGTAAATGAAGTACCAGATGCAATATCTTTAACTTTGGGACAACCTGATTTTAAAACTCCAGAAAGTATAAAAAATGGAGTTATACAAGCCATAAAGGAAGATAAAACAGAATACACATCTAATGCAGGAATATTACCTTTAAGAGAAGAAATAACAAGGTATCTAGAGACTTTAGGAATAAATTATAATAGCGATGAAGTATGTATAACTATTGGAGGAAGTGAAGGGCTATATTCAGTTCTATCTGCTGTTGTAGATAAGGGGGATAAGGTATTAGTTCCATCAATAGGCTATCCTGCTTATGAAAGTATAGTAACAGTAATATACGGTGAGGTTATAAATTATAACCTTAACAAGGACTTTACTCTAGATTTTTCTGATATTGAAGATAAAATAATAAAACATGATATAAAACTCATGGTACTTTCATATCCATCTAATCCTACTGGAGCATTATTATCTAAAGAAGATAGAGATAGATTAGCTGATATAATAAGAAAATACAACATAGTGGTTGTTACAGATGAGATATATGGATCATTAAGTTATGATGAATATTATTCTATAGCACAGATAGACGATATTAAAGAAAATATCATTTATGTAAGTGGATTCTCAAAGATGTTTTCAATGACAGGATTAAGGCTTGGGTATATATGTACAACTAATAATTTTATGAAAGAGATTATGAAGGTTCATCAGTACAATGTATCTTGTGCACCCTCCATAATTCAATGGGGAGTTTTTAATGGTTTTAGAGAAGCGTTAAAAAATTTAGAAATTATGAAAAAAACATTTGTTGATAGAAGAGATTTTGTGTATAATAGATTTGTTGACATGAATATAGATGTTATTCTTCCAAAGGGAGCTTTTTACATATTTCCATCTATTGAAAGCTTAAACATATCTTCACAAGAGTTTTGTAGAAGGTTACTTTTTGAAAGAAAGGTTGCGTGTGTTCCTGGAAATGCTTTCGGCAAAGGTGGCGATAAATATTTTAGGATTAGCTATTGCTATTCAAAAGAAGATTTATCTAAAGCTTTGGATATAATAGAAGATTTTATTTTGGAATTAAAATCTTAAAGCTTTGCTTTAAGATTTTTTTTGTTTAAGATGTGAAAGCGGATACTTAGTTTAGAGAATCACAAAGGCAATTGCAGAATTATGATAATTAAATAATGATTATTATGGGTATTTTATATAGAATTATGAGGAATACTAGATATATAATTATAAAAAGTTGTTAATAAATCATGTTTTGTCATTAAAAGTTTAATATTTTCATATAAATATTAAAACTTAGCAATTTTATATTGATTATTATTAAATTATCATCAAATGGGGTGAAATTACCCCTTGGAAAATGTGAAAGTAAAAATAAGATAAAGTGTTTGGAAAGCATGCATATATAATTAATGCAACGATTACAAGTGCCTTTGAAATACATATTAAATAGTTAAAAAACCATTTATTAATTTGATAATATATTAATATTTATAAATTAATATTAATATATTATATTGACATTTTGGTTTTGTGTAATATAATTATAATTAATAAATTTTGTATGTATTTGGCGAAAGATTAAAGGAGGAGAAGAGTCCATGTTAAAATATGTGCTCAAAAGGCTAGTTTCTAGTATTGTAACAATATTCATAGTTGCTACGGCAGTTTTCTTTTTAATGAGATTTATGCCTGGTGGTCCATTTGATGGAGAGAAAATGACAGCTGAAACAAAGAAAAATCTTGAGGTTAAGTATGGTTTGGACAAGCCACTTGGTGAACAATATAAAACCTACATAGGAAATCTAGTTAAGGGTGATTTAGGTGTTTCATTAAACACTTACAAAGGAAGAACTGTTAACTGGTTAATCGGATATTCATTCCCAGCTTCAGCAAAAGTTGGTGCAATTGCAATTCTTGTATCTTTAGTATTAGGTATTCTTTTAGGAATTGTTGCTGCTTTATATCAAGATAAGTGGCCTGATTCATTATCGATGTTCGTGGCAACGTTGGGAGTTACCATACCTAGCTTTGTTGTGGCTGCTGTACTGATATACTTCTTTGCAGTTAAATGGAGATTGCTTCCAGCTACTGGTTTTTCAAGTTGGAAAAACTATATCATGCCTGTAATTGCTTTATCAGGTTCATCAACAGCATTTATTACTAGATTATCAAGAAACAGACTTATAGATGTTATGAAATCAGATTATATAAGAACAGCAAAAGCAAAAGGTTTAAGTCAAACTACTGTTATTTTTAAACATGCTTTAAAAAATTCTTTAATACCAGTAGTTACATATTTAGGTCCATTGATAGCTTCAATTTTAACAGGATCATTTGTTGTAGAAAAAATGTTTGCTATTCCGGGATTAGGAAGAGAGTTCGTGCAATCAGTTACTAATAGAGACTATACAGTTTTATTAGGAGCTACGGTATTCTATTGCGTTTTTCTTGTTGTTGCGAACTTATTAGTAGATTTGATTTACGTTGTAATTGATCCAAGAATTAAACTAGATAACACAGAAGCTTAGATGGAGGTAGAACAAGTGGAATTTTCAAAAGACATGTTTCAACCATTAAATGGTGATGAAAAACAATTAAAACAAATACCTAGACCAACAGTTACTTATTGGCAAGATGCATGGAGAAGATTAAAAAACAATAAAGTTGCACTTATATCTCTATTAGTGGTTATATTTATAACTTTGATGGCTATTATTGTACCTATGGTTTCTCAATATACTTACGATAAGAACAACTTACAAACAACTAATTTAAGCCCTTCTGCAGAACACTGGTTTGGTACAGATGCATTAGGAAGAGACTTATTTGTAAGAACTATGTATGGTGCAAGATATTCTCTTATTATAGGATTAGTTGCGGCTGTAATTAACCTATTTATAGGAGTAATTTATGGAGGAATATCTGGATACGTTGGCGGTAGAGTAGATAATATAATGATGAGAATAGTAGATATATTATATGCTATACCTACTACTATATATGTAATTTTACTTATGACTGTAATGTCAAAGCCAGGGCAAGCGGGAAGTGGACTTGGAAGTATAATCCTTGCTATATCAATAACTTATTGGCTTAATATGGCTAGAATAGTAAGAGGTGAAATTCTTCAACTTAAGAGTCAAGAGTTCGTTCTTGCAGCAAAAACTCTTGGTGCATCAGGAAAAAGAATTATATTTAGACATCTAGTTCCAAATGCGATGGGGTCAATAATGGTTACACTTACATTATTAATACCTCAAGCTATATTTACTGAAGCATTCTTAAGCTTTATAGGTTTAGGGGTTGCAGCGCCAAGAGCATCTTTAGGAACATTAGCAAATGATGGTCAAACAGCAATATACACTTATCCGTATCAGTTGTTTTTCCCATCCTTGATTATATGCTTAATAATCTTAGCGTTTAATCTTTTTGGTGATGGACTAAGTGATGCATTGGATCCTAAGAAGAGAAAGTAGGAGGAATTAGATATGGAAAAGATATTAGACGTTAAAGATTTGAGAACCTCTTTCTTCACTCATGTAGGAGAAGTAAAGGCTGTTAGAGGAGTTTCTTTTTCCTTAGGCAAAGGAGAAGCTTTAGGAATAGTTGGAGAATCTGGTTCAGGTAAAAGTGTTACCATGATGAGTATAATGAAATTATTACAAGAGAATGGTAAAGTTGTTGGCGGAGAAGTTAACTTTGATGGTAAAAACATTAAAGATATGCCAGAGAAAGAAATGGAGAAAATTAGAGGAAATGACATAGGGATGATATTCCAAGACCCGATGACAAGTTTGAATCCAGTTTTCACTGTAGGTCAACAATTAACTGAACCATTAATTAAACATAGAAAAATATCAAAAAAAGAAGCTGAGAAATTAGCTGTTGAGATGCTAAATTTAGTTGGAATACCTTCCCCAGAACAAAGAATGAAGCAATATCCTCATGAATTCTCTGGTGGTATGAGACAAAGAGTTATGATAGCAATGGCTTTAATCTGTGATCCTAAGTTCTTAATAGCTGATGAGCCAACTACTGCTTTGGATGTAACAATTCAAGCACAGATACTTGAGCTTATGAAAAAACTTAAAAATGAATTAGGAACTGCAATTATATTAATCACTCATGATTTAGGAGTAGTTGCAGATGTATGTGATAGAATTAATGTAATGTATGGTGGAATAATAGTTGAATCTGGAGATGTTAGAGACATATTCTATAGAGCAAGACATCCATATACTTGGGGTCTTTTAGGAAGTGTTCCAAATCCAAAGGAAATTATTAGAGAAAAACTTAAACCTATAGAAGGTCAACCACCAGATTTACTTAACCCACCAGTTGGATGTCCTTTTGCAGCAAGATGTGAATATGCAATGAAGTTATGTATAGAAAAACAACCACCACTACTTAAAATTGGTGAGGGACATAGTGCAGCTTGTTGGTTAAATCATCCTGATGCACCTAAAGTTGAAGCACCTATTAAGAAGGGGGAGTAACAAATGAAAGAAAAGAAAACAATTATAGAAGTTAAAGAACTAACTAAATACTTCCCTGTAAATAAAGGGATGTTTTCAAAAAAGAGCTATGTAAAAGCTGTTGATAGAGTAAGCTTTAATATAAAAGAAGGCGAAACATTAGGACTAGTTGGAGAATCAGGATGTGGTAAAACTACTACTGGAAGAACTGTTCTAAAGTTATATAAACCAACATCAGGTAATATAATATTTGAAGGGAAAGATATTACAAACCTTTCAGATTCAGAAATGTTACCATATAGAAAAAAAATGCAAATGATTTTCCAAGATCCTTATGCATCATTAAATCCAAGAATGACGGTTGGGGATATAGTTGGGGAAGCTTTAGATATTCATAACTTACTAAAAGGTAATGAAAGAATAGATAGAGTTAGAGATTTATTGAATAAAGTTGGATTGAATGGGGACCATATTAATAGATACCCACATGAGTTTTCAGGTGGTCAAAGACAAAGAATAGGAATAGCTAGAGCTCTAGCTGTTGAACCTAGCTTTATAGTTTGTGATGAACCTATATCTGCTCTTGATGTTTCTATTCAAGCACAGGTTGTTAATATGCTTGAAGAGTTACAAGAAGAGTTAGGAATAACATATTTATTTATAGCTCATGATCTTTCTATGGTTAAACACATATCAACTCATATAGGGGTTATGTATTTAGGAAGATTAGTTGAGAAAGCTGAAAGTAATAAATTATATTCAGAACCACTACATCCATACACTAAAGCTTTACTTTCTGCTATACCTATTCCAGATCCAGATGCTGCTAAAGCAATGCAAAGGATAGTATTAGAAGGAGATCTTCCTTCACCAATAGATCCACCATCTGGATGTAGATTTAGAACTAGATGTAGGTATGCTATGCCAAAATGTGCAGAAATAGATCCTGAATTAAAGGATGTAGGAAATGAACATTATGTGGCATGTCATCTATATTAATTAAGCGAATAATTGCAAAGCAATTATCATAAATAAAATTTAGAGGGGGAAAAAACATGAAAAATACTAAGCTTAAAAGAATTTTTGCTACAGCTTTAACAGTAGCACTAAGCTTATCTGTTCTTGCTGGTTGTGGTAAAAAAGACTCAGGTTCAACTGCAGCTGCTGAACAAATCGTAAGATATAACTTAGGTGCAAACCCTAAGACACTTGATCCTGCATTAAACTCTGCAGTGGATGGGGCTATAGTTTTAGTTAATGCTTTCGAAGGATTAATGAAACTAGATAACAATGATCAACCAGTTGCTGGAGTAGCTGAAAGCTATGAAATGAGCGCTGATGGCTTAACTTATACATTTAAGTTAAGAAAAGATGCAAAATGGTCTGATGGATCACAAGTTACTGCTGGTGATTTTGAATACGCTTGGAAAAGAGCATTAGATCCAGCTACAGCTGCTGAATATGCTTACCAAATGTATTATCTTAAAAACGGTGAGTCTTACAACACTAATAAAGGAGCTAAGAAAGATGATGTAGGAGTTAAAGCTACTGATGATTCTACACTTGTAGTTACATTAGAAAACCCAACTCCATATTTCTTATCATTAGCTGCATTCCCAACATATTTCCCAGTTAAGAAAGATGTTGTAGAAAAAGATGCTGATTGGGCTAACAAACCAGAAACTTATATCTCAAATGGTGCTTTCAAAATGAAAGAATTTTTACCAAAAGATTCTATAACTTTTGTTAAAAATGACAACTATTATGGTAAAGCTGACGTTAAGTTAGATACAATCAAATATACACTTGTTGAAGATCAAAACTCAGCTTATGCATCATTAAAAGCTGGAGATTTAGATATGACTGATAGTGTACCTTCAGTTGAAATCGAAGCTGGAAAGTCAGAAGGCATAGTTAAGACTTTCCCAAATCTTGGAACTTACTTCTATGTTATAAATGTAGGACCAAATGCTAAAAACATTAATGCTGATGCTGCAAAAGCATTATCTGATGCTAAAGTTAGAAAAGCGTTAAACCTTGCTATAAACAGAAAAGACCTAGTATCAATACTTAAAGGTGGTCAAGAGCCAGCATTCTCATTTGTACCAACTGGAATAAATGTTGCAGGCGGAAAAGACTTCGCTAAAACTCAATACTTCAAACCAGAAGGCGATATGGCAGAAGCTAAGAAATTATTAGCTGAAGCTGGATATGCTGATGGAAAAGGACTTCCAACAATTGAAGTTCTATACAACTCAGGTGCTGGTCATGAGCAAGTTGCTCAAGCTGTTCAAGATATGTGGAAAACTAATCTTGGAATCAATGTAGAAATCAAAGCTCAAGAATGGGCTGTATTCCAAACTACAAGAAAACAAAAGAATTACTCAATTGCTAGACATGGTTGGTTAGGTGACTATGTTGACCCAATGACATTCTTAGATATGTGGGTTACAGGTTCAGGTCAAAATGATGCTGCTTACAGCAATGCTAAATACGATGAATTAATCGGAAAAGCTAAAACTGAAACTGATGCTGCTAAGAGAGTAGAGTACATGCAAGATGCAGAAGCTCAATTAATGGAAGATATGCCAATCATACCATTATACTACTACACTCAAACTAAGGGTCTAAAACCATATGTAAAAGACGTACACATTTCTCCATTAGGATTTGTTTACTTCCAAACTGCATTTGTTGAAGCTCACTAAGATTAATTAAAAATAGCTGTCGCAAATTATTGCGACAGCTTCTTTTTATGCTTTAAAAAAAACAAGACTAATAGTTTTAACTACTAGTCTTGTTTTGCTTAAAATTTAAGATTTAAAACATCATCCATATCATATAAGCCTGCTTCAGAAATATTACCCATATATTCACAAGCTTTTAATGCACCTACTGCAAAAACTTCTCTTGAGATAGCTTTGTGAGTTAGTTCAATAACTTCTCCAGCACCAGCAAAAATAACTTCATGATCACCAACAATTCCGCCGCCTCTAACAGCATGTATTCCAATTTCTTTATGCTCTCTCTTAGCAATTCCTTCTCTTCCGTGAACAAACTTAGTTTCTTCACTGATTGATTCTTTTATGGTATCTGCTAAAAGAACAGCTGTACCAGATGGCGAGTCTAATTTCTGATTATGATGTTTTTCAACTATTTCTATGTCATAGTTATTATATAAAAATGGAGTTATTTTTCTTAATAGATTATTAATAAGGTTTATACCCACACTCATATTACCTGAGCGGAAAAGAGGAATTAAATTTGATGTTTCATCTATTAAATTCAAATCTTCTTGAGTAAAACCTGTAGAACATATTACAATAGGTTTTTTTGTTTTTTTAGAAAAGTCTAATAAACTTTTTAAAGCAGCTGCAGAAGAGAAATCTAATAGTACATCATAATCTACAGTACAGTCCTCTAAAGAAGTAAATACAGGATAATCTAGTTCATTAGTTTTGAACCTATCAATTCCAGCAACAATCTTTAAAGTATTAAAGTTTAGAGCGGTAGAAGATATAACTTTACCCATTCTACCTGAACAACCATGTAATAAAACTTTAATCATAATCTTCCTCCTATTTCATTAGTTTGTATTTTGATAATACATTTATAAGTGTGTTTTTATTGATGTCTTCCATTTCATAAAGAGGAAGTCTTAAATCTCCAACATTCATATTCATTAAGTTTAAAGCTGTTTTTACTGGAATAGGATTTGTTTCAATAAAAAGAGTATTAATTAATTCTAAATATTCAAGTTGAAGATTCATTGAAGCATTAACATTACCGTCAAAATAGTTGGTACAAATGTCATGAATTACTTTAGGGATAATATTTGATGCTACAGAAATGACACCTTTTCCCCCTAGAGATAATATAGGAACAATTTGATCATCATTTCCTGAGTAAATGTCAATTTTGTCTTTTAGCTTGGAGGCAATTAGAGCAATTTGGCTAATATCACCAGATGCTTCCTTAACTGCCTTGATATTGTCAAGTTCAATTAGTGCTTCTAAAGATTTTGGAGTAATGTTCATACCTGTTCTTGATGGAACATTGTAAACAACTATTGGAATGGATACTTCATCATTTATAGCTTTAAAATGATGATAGAGTCCTTTTAGAGAAGTCTTGTTATAATAAGGATTAATTATAAGAAGACCATCGACTCCAATTGATTCAGCCCATTTACTCATGTCTATAGAAGTTTTTGTGCTGTTGGTACCTGTACCAGCTATAACTGGTATACGTCCATTTACAGTATCTACTGTGAATTTTATAGCATCTTTTTTTTCACTTTCGCTCATAGTTGATGCTTCGCCAGTAGTTCCACATATTATTATGGCATCTGTTCCTTCAGAAATCTGCCATTCTATTAGTTCTCTTAACTTATGAAAATTTACCCCTGATTCATTAAATGGAGTAACAAGAGCAACGCCTGCACCTGTAAAAATAGACATAAATTAAACCTCCGATTTTATTTTTCTTTTGATATAATTAATTCTGCTATTTGAATAGCGTTTAAAGCGGCTCCTTTTCTTATATTATCAGCAACTACCCATAAGTTTAATCCGTTGTCTAAGGAGAAATCTCGTCTTATTCTTCCAACATAAACATCATCTTTGCCACTGATTTCTAGAGCCGTAGGATATTGTAACTCTTTAATATTATCATATACAGTTATTCCTGTTGAGTTGCTTAATAAAGAAAATATATCTTCTATCTTAAATTCATTTTCAAGTTCAACGTTTATACTTTCTGAATGAGAATTTAAAACAGGAACTCTTACTGTAGTTGCAGTAATTTTTAGATCTTGATTATGAAGTATTTTTTTAGTTTCTTCGATCATTTTTATTTCCTCTTTAGTGTATCCATTATCTGTGAATACATCTATATGAGGAAGTACATTACCTGCTATAGGATAAGGGAACTTCTTTGGAGCTTCACCTTTTAATCCATCCTCTAAATCTTTAATTCCTTGTATTCCTGCACCAGAAACTGCTTGATAGGTTGAATAAATAATTCTTTTTATTCCATATTTATCATAAAGAGGCTTTAACGACACAACTGCTTGAATTGTTGAACAGTTAGGATTTGCTATTATTCCTTTGTTCCAATCTATATCTTCTGGATTTACCTCCGGTACTACTAGTGGCACCTCAGGATTCATTCTCCATGCACTTGAATTATCAATTACTACAGCCCCGTATTTAGAGAAAATTGGAGCAAACTCTAATGAAGTATCTCCTCCAGCTGAAAATAGAGCGAAGTCTATTTTTTTGCCTTTAATATTTTCTTCTCTTGTAGCTTCTACAAGGATATCTTGTCCTTTAAATTTTAATGCTTTACCCTCACTTCTTTCAGAAGCAAACAAGTAAAGTTCTTTCACTGGAAAGTTCCTCTCTTGAAGAATTTCTAAAAACTTTCTGCCTACGTTTCCAGTAGCCCCAACTATTGCCACGTTATACAAAATAATCCCCTCCTAAAAATAAATAAAATGACTTTACTAATCATTATAATCCTAATATAGAGAAAAGTATATTAAATATCAAGGTTTTTGAACAAATAATAGCAGTGATATGAATAATTTTTGTCTCTTAAAGAAAAAATATAAAGTGAAATACTTTTTATAGGGGGTTAATTATGAGTAAAACACCTTTGAAAAAAATAATAAAGTCAAAGATTAAAAACAATAAAGAGTTAACTGATGTAGAAAAATTAAGAGAAAAACTAAAATATGAAATTGCAGAAGAATTAGGTTTAAAAGATAAGGTAGATGAATTTGGATGGGGAGGACTTACAGCAGAGGAAACAGGAAGAATAGGCGGAATTATGACCAAACGTAAAAAAACTCTTAAAATTCCAAGTAATGATGAAATATTAGGTAGAAAATAGGTTGACTTATTTAGCTGAAATCTATAATATATTTTAGTAAGATTTACTGTGGGGGAACTATATTATGGAATGTTATAAAGATTTGTCTTATCTATATGATAAACTCATATATGATGATATAAATTATGGAGAAATATCAAACTACATAATTAATAAATATAAACAATATTCTAGTGAAAATTTATTGTATTTGGATTTAGCTTGTGGTACAGGTAATATATCAGTTTATTTAGCTAGGTATTTTAAAGATACCTTTTTAGTAGATTTATCTGAAGATATGCTTATTGAAGCTAGTGATAAGATGAGGAAGGAAAAAGTTAAGTTTAAAATTTTATGCCAAGATATGACCGAGTTAAATTTAAATAGAAAATTTAATCTAATTACTTGCGTATTGGATTCAACTAACTACATTTTAGAGAAAAACGAGTTAATAAGTTATTTCAGAGGAGTATACAATCACTTAGATAATGGAGGAGTATTTATCTTTGATATTAATTCATCTTATAAAATTAAGACGATATTAGGAGATAATATATACTCTTATAATACTGAAGAGATATTTTATACTTGGGAAAACTCTCTAGAAGATGATATTGTTGATATGTATTTAACCTTTTTTGTAAAAGAGGGGGAACTATATAGGAGGTTCGAGGAACATCATACAGAAAGAGCTTATGATGAGAAGGAGCTAGAGAGTATACTTAGAGATTCTGGTTTTGAAATCATGGAGAAACATGATGGCTATAGTGATGAGCCTGTAAGTGAAAAAAGTGAAAGAATAGTTTATATTGTTAGAAAATAGGAGGATTAACATGGAAGATAGGATTATAAGAGCTACCGCTAAAGGTGGCATGATAAGAATAATTGCTGGAGAAACTACAAGTCTTGTCAGTGAAGGTGCAAGATTACATGAGTGTACTCCTACAGCAGCATCAGCCTTAGGAAGAATGCTTAGTGCTGGAGCCCTTATGGGAACTATGTTAAAGTCAGATAAAGAAGTCTTGACAATTCAAATAAAAGGTGGTGGAGAGGCTAAAGGTGTTACTGTTACTGCATATAACGATGGAAGTGTTAAAGGATTTATTGGAAATCCTTTTGTTAATCCACTTTTAAAAGCTAATGGGAAATTAGATGTAGGTGGAGCCATAGGAACTAATGGAAATTTGACAGTTATAAAAGATTTAGGACTTAAAGATCCTTACATAGGACAAGTTCCTATAGCTACAGGAGAGATTGCAGAAGACTTATCATATTACTTTACAGTTTCAGAGCAAACTCCATCAGCAGTTGCATTAGGAGTTCTTGTAGATGTGGATTATAGTATAAAAGCTGCTGGAGGATTTATAATTCAGATGATGCCAGGAGCAGATGAGTTTTTAGCAGATATACTTATGTATAGATTAGAAGAAACACCTTCTGTAACTACAATGATGACTCAAGGGAAAACTATCGAAGATATAATCAAATATATATTTGAAGATATGGACTTAGTTATTCACGAAACATTACATCCTAAGTACAATTGTAATTGTTCTAGAGATCGTATGGAAAAAGCTTTAATAAGTATAGGTAGAAAAGATTTAACTGAAATATATGAAGAAGGCAAAGAAGAAGAAATTATATGTCACTTCTGTAATACTTCATATAAGTTTACTAATGAAGAGGTTGGAGAACTATTAAAGAGAATATAATCAAAAAGCCAGGGAAATATAATCCAAGCATTGTTTTCTTCTGGCTTTAATTATTTATAATAAAATAAAAAATCCTATGCTGAAATTCCTAGCATAGGATTCTAATTGGAGGCACCATCCGGATTTGAACCGGAGATAAAGGTTTTGCAGACCTCTGCCTTACCGCTTGGCTATGGCGCCATAAAAACAACTACAAAGCTATTATATGCACTTCAAATTACATTGTCAACAAAAACTATAAAAAAATAGAATAAACTTAAAAAAATATTAATATAAATTACAAAACAATCAAGAAGAAGGATGCGAGTTGGAGTTAGCAAAAATATTGATTTTATCTATAATAGGAGAGGCTATTTGGGAGACTCTTAAGATGTTTTGGCAAGAAGGGAAGATATCTAAAGATAGAATAGGAGCTTTGGTTGTCTGTATAATCATTGTATGGAGTACTGATTTAGATATCATGACAACCATAGGAATTCCAGTTAAGTTTAAAGTAATAGGTATATTGTTAACTGGAATACTGATAAGCAGAGGTTCTAATTTTATTCATGATCTATTTAATTCAGTAAATAACATAAGTAAAAAGTAAATATAAATAGTAAAAGTTGGGAAAGGAAACTTATCCCAACTTTTATTTTATAACATAAAATTATATTCAACAAAAATGTTCTTTATACGTACTATATTATAGAAATTAGTATAAAGTGAAAATTGAACCTCTATCTATTAATGGTCCATTATATAAATATACTGGTTCAACATGATGTTTTGTTAAAAACTTTTTAATTTCATTACCTTCAGGGTGAAAATCTAAATTGCCATAGAAAGCTAATTTGTTTTCCTCAATTAGTCCAGTACAACCGCCTATAAAACCATAATCTAATCCTGGAAGCTCTATATTTCCTGGATTTATGAGAAGTATGTCAAAGTCATAAGACGATAGTTTGTTATAGATCCCTTTATCAGATGTAATAAGAGCTCCTTCGTTAACTATAACTGTAGAACATTTTGTATAACCTTGATTAACATTAATATTTATTTTATTTTTAGCTAAGTCTAGAAGTTTTTTATCAGAGTTATCTAAAGTGTGGATAAAAAAGTTTTTCATAAACAAACAATTTAAAGGGATATCAAAAGGATAGTTAGATTTAAGAGAGTTTGTTGAATATTCAAAAGATACACCCAAGTTATTGATTACATCTATAAAACTTTTATCTACGTCTTTGCTTACAATTAATGAAATATCTTGTTCATTAATTAAGGTTAGTTGTATATCTGGATGTCCATTTATGGCAGGATATAAATTGGTATTTTTAGGCACAAGTATAATTTTATCAACATATTTAGATAAATTTTTATGTTCTTCTACAGAGATTCTATAGTCGACAAAAGCTAGCTTCATAATACTCACTTCCTTATTTGGTAGTCAATTAAAGAATAATATTTTTGAAGTAAATAGGCAACAGTATTGTCGATAAATGAAAATTTATTTACTGTATATGCTACAAAAATTTATACATACTATATGTAAGAAGGGAGTGAAATTCATGCTTGTTCTTTCTTTAGCATATGATGGTGAAATGAATTTTATTCAAGATATACAAGAAGTTAGAGCCCTTTTTAAAGAAAAAAATATTAAAATAGGTGTTTCTGAGAGTCTAGAGGGAAATACACATTTTATAAAAGTGTTTTGCGATAAAGAAAATAATGATAAGATAAAAAGCATTGTTCATTTATATATGAGTAATATACTTTATAAATTAGTGGTAGATACCTATAAAAGTAAGGCTTTATTTGAATATTTAACAGATACTTTTTTCTTTTTAAAACATGACGAAATACTTGAAGTAGAAGATAGAATAATGAAAACCTTAAAAGGTGAAGAGATGATAAAGGATGAAAATTCTATATACTGCTGTAATAGAATCAACAATGTAGTTGAGAAAATTAGAGCTTGTATGGAAGAAAATAATAACATCAATATTAATGGATTTATAACTTTTAGAATGAAAGAAATAGCACAAGATATTGAAAGTGTTATAGATAAAATAGTTGAGAAGTATTTAGTTGAAAAAGAGTATAAAGAGTTTATAAAACTTTTAAAATATTTTGTGGATATACAAGAAAGTAAAATAGAAGAAATAAACCTAGTAATAGAGGGAGAAGGTTCATACAAGATTAGAGATGCTTATGGGAATGATATATATTATGACTTTTTAAAAGAAATAGGAGATTTGAAAGTTGGAAGTAAGGTTAATATGGAAGACGTAATTATTAGTGGGCTCATTACAAACTCTCCTAAAAGAATCATAATTCATAAACAAGAAAATTGTTCAAACAAAGAATTTATTGATACAATAGTAAATGTATTTGGAGAACGAGTATCTTATTGTGATAAATGCTCTGTATGTGTTTCAAGTAAAATAAAAATATAAACAATAAAAACCTTGACAAAACAAAAATATCATAATATAATTTGTTAAGTAAAGAAGAAACAGCCGTTTCTCACCTTACAGCATTGCTAGTTAGGTTATTTATCCCGTAAATATTTTTGTTTGGATAAAAAGGACGGCTATCAAGTCGTCCTTTTATTGTGTTTAGGGATGTATTATCGGAGGTGAATAATATTAATAAAAATTTTGCTGTTAATGAAGAAATAAGAGATAGAGAAATTAGAGTTATTGCAGATGATGGTGAACAACTTGGCGTAATAGCTACTAAAGAAGCTCTAAGGATTGCAGAAGAAAAGGAATTGGATTTAGTTATGATATCTCCAGGAGCAAAACCTCCTGTGTGCAAAATCATGGATTATGGCAAGTTCATTTACGAACAATCTAAAAAAGACAAAGAAGCAAAAAAGAAGCAAAAAGTTATTAATTTAAAAGAGATAAGAGTTAGTCCTAAAATCGAAGAACACGACGTTTTAATAAAATCTAATAACGCACGTAAGTTCTTGGAAGAAGGGGACAAAGTAAAAATTACCGTTAGATTCAGAGGAAGAGAAGCAGAATATTCACATGTAGGAAGAAAGATTTTAGATAATTTTTATTCAAGATTAGAAGACTTATGTGTGATAGAAAAAGCAGCAAAGTTAGAAGGGCGTAATATGATAATGATTTTAGCGCCTAAAAAAGCTTAACTTGAGAGGAGGATTTTATCATGCCAAAAATGAAAACTCATAGAGGTGCAGCAAAGAGATTTAGAAAGACTGGAACTGGAAAACTTAAGAGAGCTAAAGCTTTTAAAAGTCATATCTTAACTAAGAAAAGTTCAAAGAGAAAAAGAAACTTAAGAAAAGCTGCATACGTGTCAACAACACAAGAAAAAGCAATGAAGAAATTATTACCATATCTATAATAGAGTAGATCGTAGGAGGTTAAGAACATGGCAAGAGTTAAAAGAGCTGTCAATGCTCGTAAGAATCATAAGAAAGTCTTAAAACTTGCAAAAGGTTATTATGGTGGAAAAAGCAGATTATTTAGAACAGCTAATGAAACAGTTATAAGAGCATTAAGAAATGCTTACGTTGGTAGAAGATTAAAGAAGAGAGATTTTAGAAGACTTTGGATAGCAAGAATAAATGCTGCTACAAGAATAAATGGTCTTTCTTATTCAAAATTTATGAACGGAATAAAGTTAGCTGGGATTGATATAAATAGAAAAATGTTATCAGAAATCGCAATTAATGATCCTAAAGCATTTACTGAATTAGTAGAAGTTGCTAAAAGTCAAATAAATGCATAACAAAAGAATGTGACTTAGGTCGCATTTTTTTGTTATGCATAATTTTTTAGAATTTACTTTTTGGTTTTGGAAATAATATTATTTGAGGTGCTTAAAATGTATTATAAATTAACAAGCAAGATTAAATTGAATGCTGTTCAGGTTCTTGTATTAGGTTTTTTTACAGTTATATTTATTGGAGGTATGATTTTATCACTTCCAATAAGTTCAGCAAGTGGAAACAAGACAAGTATTATAGATTCAATATTTACTGCTACAACATCTGTATGTGTAACTGGATTAGTGACAGTGGATACTGGAACTCATTGGAGCTATTTTGGAAAAACTGTAATAATGATTTTAATTGAAATTGGTGGTCTAGGGTTTATGTCTTTTGCAACTTTTGCAGCTATATTAATAGGTAAAAAGATAACTTTAAAAGAAAGGCTTTTGATGCAAGAAGCAATGAACACCATTAATTTTCAAGGAATGGTTAAATTAATAAAATATATTTTTGGCTTTACATTTTTAATACAACTAATAGGAGCAATTATACTCTCAACTCAATTTATACCAGAGTATGGAGTTAAAAAAGGTGCTTATTTTGGATTATTTCATTCTGTGTCAGCCTTTTGTAATGCTGGAATTGATATAATAGGAGAGTTTAAGTCTCTTACTGAATATACAAGCAATCCTGTTATTATTATGACTATTAGCTTTTTAATAATAATAGGAGGTCTTGGTTTTACTGTATGGTCTGAAATATATAATACTCGATCTCTAAAGAAATTTTCAACACATTCAAAAATGGTTGTATTAGTTACATTATCTTTATTAATAAGTGGAACTATATTAATGTTTATATTTGAATTTAATAATCCTGGAACTATTAAGAATTTTTCACTTGGAGATAAGATATTGAATTCTTGGTTTGCAGCTGTATCACCTAGAACAGCTGGATTTAATTCCGTATCAACTTCTGATATGAGTGCTGCTGGGGAGTTTTTGACAATAATATTAATGTTTATTGGGGGATCACCAGGATCTACAGCTGGAGGTATAAAAACAACTACTTTTGGTGTATTGGTTTTAACTTTCATATGTATCATAAGAGGAAGAGAAGATACAGAAGTATTTGGAAAAAGATTTTCTAAAGATTTAGTTTATAAAGCTTTTGCAGTTTTCTTTATTGGATTTACTATTGTAGTTGCAGGAACTATGATTTTATCAATAACAGAACCTTCAGCAGCCTTTGATTACATATTATATGAAGTTACCTCTGCTTTTGGAACTGTAGGTCTTACTATGGGGCTGACACCAAGCTTGTCATGGATGGGTAAAATAGTTATAATTATCATCATGTACGTAGGTAGAGTAGGACCTATGACGGTAGCATTAGCTTTAGCAAGTGGTAAAGCAAAACGTGCTATAAAGTATCCTGAGGATAAAATTTTAATTGGGTAGAGGTGTATTATAATGAGTAATAAGCAATTTCTAGTAATAGGACTTGGAAGATTTGGAAGAGCGGTAGCAAAAACATTATTCTCTATGGGGCATGATGTTTTAGCTATAGATATTGATGAAGATATAGTACAGGAGATATCAGATCATGTTACACATGCTGTTCAATTAGATGCTACAGATGAAAGCGCGCTTAAAACTATTGGAATCAATAATTTTGATGTAGCTGTAGTTACAATAGGCTCAAATATTCAAGCTAGTGTAATGATAACCCTTGTTCTTAAGGAATTAGGTATAAAGTTTATAGTTTGTAAGGGAGACAGTGACTTGCATGCCAAGGTTTTATATAAAATAGGTGCAGATAGAGTTATTCAGCCAGAAAAAGATATGGGTACTAGAGTTGCGCATAATTTAGCATCATCTAATATTTTAGATTATATTGAATTATCTCCAGAGTATAGCATAATTGAAATTGAAGCTCCTAGAGAGTGGTTTAATCATACTTTGAAAGAGTTGAGTTTAAGAAGTAAATACGGGCTTAATGTTATGGCTATTAAGCATAATAGTAAGATTAAAATTTCTCTAACAGCTGAAGATGTTATCAAAGAAAATGATATAATTGTAGCTATGGGTTCTTCAGAGGAGTTATCAAGACTGGAAAGATTAATATCAAAAATTAAATAACGAGGTGCTTACATTTGATTAAAATAGAAAGTAAAGACAATGCTATATTTAAAGATGCTAAAAAATTAAAAACTAAAAAAGAAAGAAAAGCTAGAGGAAGTTTTTTAGTTGAAGGTTTTAGGTTTTTATCAGAAGCATTTTATGAAGGATGTAAGGTTGAAGCTATTTTTATAGTTGAAAAAGAAATACACAAATTACATGAATATATAAATGAAGAAAAGTTAGTTAATACCAAAGTGTATGGAATAAGTGAAAATCTCTTATCAGAATTAAGTGATACAGAAACTCCTCAAGGAGTAGTAGGAATTGTTAGTATTAATAATATAAAAAATGTAAATAATACTGATAACTTCTATGTTTTATGTGATATGGTTCAAGATCCCGGAAATCTTGGTACAATAATAAGAACTTCACATGCAGCTGGAGCTTCAGGAGTTATATTAACAAAAGGGACAGTGGATCCATATAATAGTAAGACCTTAAGAGCTACCATGGGATCCATATTTCATATACCTATTATTGAAGACAATGAACTTGACTTTATTAAAGAACTTAAAGAAAAAGGATACTCTATTTTAGCGGCATCTTTAGAAGGAGAAAATAACTTCTTTGAAGAAGATTTAACTAATAATCTAGTTATTTGTGTAGGTAATGAAGGCAATGGACTAAGTGATTGCATATACTCATTATCAGACATAAAGGTTAAAATACCTATGCCAGGGAATGCAGAATCTTTAAATGTTTCTACAGCAGCTGGAATTATGATTTATGAGAGAGTTAGACAAAAAAGCCTTATAAATAATAAAATAAGCTAAAAGTATTGTATTTTATTAAAATAATGGTTATAATTCTAAATGTAACTTTATATGTAAAGACTGTGAATGAGAAAGTAGATTTGAAAATCTTTTTAAGGGAGAGAAGGTCATAGACTGAGAGCCTTCTTATGAGAGTTCATTTTGAAGTTCCCTCAGGAGTCCTAATGGTGAAATTTTAGTAGCTGTTAGCGGGAAACCGTTATTTGAATTAAGTGAGCTTCGGCTAATTAGGGTGGTACCACGGATACCCCGTCCCTTTATTTGGGACGGGGATTTTTTTATTTATTTTAAGATAAAGAAAGGAGATTTTAATTATGAAAGATAAGCTAATTGAAATAAAGGAAGCTGCATTATCTGAACTTAAGAACATTAATGTTTCTCAAGAGATGGAAACACTTAGAGTAAAATATCTAGGTAAAAAAGGAGAGTTAACTGGAATATTAAGAGGTATGGGAGGATTATCAGCTGAAGAAAGACCTCTTATAGGAAAACTTGCAAACGAAGTTAGAGCTGAGATTGAAGCTAAGATAGATGAGATCTTAACTGTAATTAAAGAAAAAGAAAAAAATGCAAAACTTGAAAGTGAAGTTATAGATATAACAATGCCTGGAAAGAAAGCAGTAATAGGAAAGAGACATCCTCTAGATTTAACTTTAGAATCTATGAAGGAAATTTTTATATCTATGGGATTCACTATAGAAGATGGTCCAGAAGTTGAACTTGATTATTATAACTTTGAAGCTTTAAATATACCTAAAAATCATCCAGCTAGAAGTGAGCAAGATACTTTCTACATTAATGATTCTTTAGTGCTTAGAACTCAAACTTCACCAGTACAAATAAGAGTAATGGAGAAACAAACTCCTCCAATTAAGATGATATCACCTGGTAAAGTTTATAGAAGTGATGCAGTTGATGCTACTCACTCACCAATCTTCTATCAAATGGAAGGGTTAGTTATAGACAAGGGAATAACTTTTGCAGACCTTAAGGGAACATTAGAATTATTTGCAAAAAAGATGTTTGGAGATAAGGTTCAAACTAAGTTTAGACCTCACCATTTCCCATTTACTGAACCATCAGCTGAAATGGATGCAACTTGCTTTGTTTGTCAAGGAGAAGGTTGTAGAGTATGTAAGGGTTCAGGTTGGATAGAATTACTTGGTTGTGGAATGGTTCATCCAGATGTTTTAAGAAATTGTGGAATAGACCCAGAGGTTTATAGCGGATTTGCTTTTGGATTCGGTGTAGATAGAATGGTTATGCTTAAGTATGGAATAGATGATATAAGACTTCTATATGAAAGTGATATGAGATTTTTAAATCAATTCTAATTTAGAAAGGAGTAGTTTTAATGAAAGTACCAGTTTATTGGCTAAAGGATTATATAAATATTGATATAGATGGAAAAGAACTTGGAGATAGATTAACTTTATCAGGGTCTAAGGTTGAGGAAGTTATAGTTTCAGGTGATGAGATTAAAAATGTAGTTACAGGAAAGCTAGTTAAAATAGAACCTCATCCAGATGCAGAAAAGTTGGTTATATGTCAGCTTGATGTAGCTCAAGAGGAAGAAGTTCAAATAGTTACAGGAGCTAAAAATATGAAAGAAGGAGATGTTGTTCCAGTTGCTCTTCATGGAGCGATACTTCCTAACGACTTAAAGATAAAGAAGGGCAAACTTAGAGGAGTTGTTTCTAATGGAATGATGTGCTCTGAGGAAGAACTGGGAATAGCAGGAGATAAAGAAGTTCATGGACTTATGATATTAGATCCAGCTACACCACTTGGAAAAGATATAAAAGAAGTTCTAGGGTTAAACAAAGAAACTATAGACTTTGAAATAACTTCAAATAGACCTGATTGTTTAAGTGTTATAGGTATAGCTAGAGAAACTTCTGCAACTTTAGGTAGAGATTTTTCTATGCCTAATTTATCTTATACTTCAACTAGTAACAAGAATATTGAAGATGAACTAAAAGTAACTATTAATGACTCTTTATGTAAGAGATATTTAGCAAGAGGAGTTAAAAATGTTAAGATAGCACAATCACCAGCTTGGATGCAAGAAAGACTTTTAGATGCAGGTGTTAGGCCTATAAATAACATAGTTGATATAACAAACTTCGTGATGCTTGAGCTTGGTCAACCAATGCATGCTTTTGATAAAAGACAGATATCAAGTGGTCATATTGTTATAGAAAGAGCAAAAGAGGGTGAAAAGTTCACAACTCTTGATGAGATAGAAAGAAACCTTGATAACTCTATGCTTTGTATTAAAGATGGAGAAACTACAGTAGCACTTGCTGGAATCATGGGTGGGTTAGACTCAGAAATAAAAGAAGATACTACTGAAGTTATATTCGAGTTTGCAAACTTTGATGGAACGAATATAAGAGTTAACTCTAAAAAACTTAACTTAAGGACAGAAGCATCTTCAAGATTTGAAAAAGACATAGATCCAAACCTAACATTACTTGCAGCAGATAGAGCTTGTGCATTAGTACAAGAACTTGGATGTGGAGATGTTATGGAAGGAACTTTAGATGTTTATCCAGAGAAGAAAGAAAGTCATGAAATGAAAGTTTCTGTAACTTGGGTTAACAAGTTTTTAGGTACCTGTATACCTGCAGAAGATATGAAGACTTACTTAGACAGACTTGAACTAAAAACTACTGTAAGTGGAGATGACCTTGTAATTACAGTACCAACTTTTAGAATAGATGTTCATATTAAAGAAGATATAGCAGAAGAAATAGCAAGAATATATGGATACAACAAGGTACCAACAACTATAAGCACAAGTACTACAGATAGAGAACCAAAGTACAGAAAAGAAAGATTAGATGATCTTCTTATTGAAACATTATTATCTTCAGGAGTGAATCAATCAATAAGTTATTCTTTTGTATCTCCAAAGGTATTTGATGAGATTAACTTACCTAAGGATAGTGTGCTTAGAAATGCAGTTAAGATAAAGAATCCACTAGGTGAAGACTACAGTATTATGAGAACAACTACTGTACCATCAATGATGGAATCTTTAAAGAGAAACTACACTAGAAACAATGACTATGTAAGATTATTTGAAATAGGAAGAACTTATTTACCTAATGAAGATGAAAATGCACTTCCAAAAGAGAACAACATACTAAATATAGGTATGTATGGTGATTGTGACTATTTAGATCTTAAGGGTGTAGTTGAAAACATCTTAGATGCTTTAGGAATAACTAAGATATCTTTAGAAAGAGAAAAAGATAATGTTTGTTATCATCCTGGTAAAACAGCTGCTTTAATGGTTGGAAAACAAAAAGCTGGAGTATTTGGAGAAATACATCCTGACCTTTTAGATAACTATGGAATTGATACTTTAGGATATTTAGCTGAACTTAACTTAGATGTTTTATATGAAGCTTCAAATACAATAAAAGCGTATAAACCATTACCAAAGTTCCCAGCAGTGACTAGAGATATAGCAATTTTAGTTGATGATGAAGTTTTAGTTGGAGATATTGAAAGCACTATAGTAAAAGCTGGCGGAAGTTTAGTTGAAAAGGTAAGTTTATTTGATGTATACAAAGGTAAGCAAACACCAGAAGGTAAAAAGAGCATAGCTTATGCAATTGCATATAGAGATGAAAATAAAACTTTAACTGATAAAGAAGTTAACAAGGTTCATGATAAGATTTTAAGAAGCTTAGAGTACAAACTTGGAGCTCAACTTAGATAATATCGAAAAAAGACTAAACTATTGATGTAGTTTGGTCTTTTTTTATAAACATTGAAGTCAATTAATAGAAAACTGTGGTGTAAAAAAGGTTACGAACCTAGTTCTACTTTATTCACAGGAAGAAATGTTTGTGTTAAAATTAAGTAAAGACAAATAAGCTAGAGGTGAAATATGAGTTCGGTTGTAGTTAAAGTTAATGGTATAGAGTATAATTTAAAGGGTAGAGAAAATGAAGAATATTTAAAAGGTATTGCAGAATATATAGATAGTAAAATACAAGAACTGTGTGAAAAAAATCCAAAACTTAGTTATTCGGCGGCAACTGTGCTAGCTGGAATAAATGTAGCTGATGAACTTTTTAAAAGTGACTTACAATGTGAAAAATTAGAGAAAGAGTGTAAAGGTCTAAAAGAGAACTACAAGAAATTAGAAGAAGAGTTTAATATTAAGGTTAAAGAAATAGAAACTTTAAATGAGAAATTAAAGGAAATAGAAAACACAAATTCTGAAGATTTAATTAAAGAAGTAGAAGATTATAAAAGTCAGTTAGACATAATGGAAGAGCAATACAAAAAGACAAAAGAACAAAACAAAACATTGATGAGTAGAAATAAGGAAGTTAATTTTCAATTGAATAATTATAAATATAAAGTACTTGATTTAGAAAAAAAATATATGGATATTAATTTTAAGCTTGCAAGAGAAAAAAGTGGGCAAAATATATTATTAAATACTAAAAAACATAGATAAATTAAGGAGTTTAGGATACTCCTTTTTTGTCGCATGGGTTAGGCTAATATGTATTGAACATGTACTCACAAGAAGTGCAACGCTTAAAGTATACAAATATGATAGTTTAAACATCAGAAAAACCACAGGAGAGATGAAGAATGAATAAAATAGAACTATTAGCTCCAGCAGGAAGTATGGAAAGTTTATATGCTGCCATAAATAACGGAGCCGATGCTGTATATCTTGGGGGAGATAAATTCTCTGCAAGGGCATATGCATCGAATTTTGATAAAGAGAATATGGAGAAGGCAGTAGACTATGCTCATCTATATGGTGTGAAGATATATGTTACAATAAATACTCTAATAAAAGAAGAGGAAATGAATTCTCTCTTAGAATATACGAAGGACCTATATAAAATGGGGATTGATGGTGTTATACTTCAGGATTTAGGAGCCTATAGAAACTTAAAAAGGCTAATTCCTGATTTAGAGATACATGGATCAACTCAAATGACAGTACATAATCCAGAAGGGGCACTATTCTTAACTGAAAAAGGTTTTAAGAGAATAGTGTTATCAAGAGAACTATCATTAGATGAAATTGAGTATATATCTAAAGATATGGGCATAGAAACTGAGATATTTGTTCATGGAGCCTTATGCGTGTGTTATTCAGGCATGTGTCTCATGAGTTCCATGATTGGAGGAAGAAGTGGCAATAGAGGAAGATGTGCTCAAAGTTGTAGACTTCCTTATACCCTAAAATCAATAAATGGTGGAAAAGAGTTTAAAGGATATTTATTAAGCCCTAAGGACATATGCACAGTTGATGATGTTAAAGAGATATTAAAAACTGGGACTTCTTCATTAAAAATAGAAGGAAGAATGAAGAGGCCAGAGTATGTTGCAGGAGTTGTGTCTGAGTATAGAAAAGCCATTGATGGTAACAAAAATAAAAATGGTGAAAAGCAATTAATGAAGCTTTTTAATAGGGAAGGTTTTTCAAAAGCATATCTTTACAAAAATGAAGGTAAAGATATGATGGCTTATAAATATCCTAAAAATACAGGAGTTTTTGTAGGTAAAGTTGTTGAGAATTCACTTGTCTTATTAGATGATGATATTTCTCTTAAGGATGGGATAAGAATAGGTGAAGGTGGGTTTACTGTTGCTAAGATATTACTTGATGGAAAAGAAGTTGAGAAAGCAAGTAAAGGAGACAAAGTAAAGTTAATCCCAAATCAATATAAAAAAGGTGATATTCTTTATAAAACCTCTGATAACTTATTGCTTAAGAGTTTACAATCAACCTACAACAGCATTTATGATAGAAAGGTTGATATATCTTGTGATGTTGAATTCAACTTACATGGGCCTATCATATTAAGAACTAGGTATATGGGAGAAAACTTTGAGGTCTATGGAGAAAATGTTGAAATAGCTAAAAACAAACCTTTATCTAAAGAAAGAATTCAAGAATCTTTGATGAAATCAGGAGAAACTGCCTTTAAGATAACTAAAGTTGAGTTTAAATCCTATGAAGAAGGCTTTTTGCCAGTATCCTCATTAAATAATGCTAGAAGATTACTTATAGAAAAGATTGAAGAAAATGTGAAGCTTAGATATAAAAAAGATATCAAGATATCAGATAAACATGAAAAACAAGAGATTTTAGATGTTGACGGGCCTAATTTACTTTTCATAGCTAACACTAAGGCCCAACTAAAGGCCCTAGTAGATGAAAAGGCCCATGATATAGGCATCAGTATTTACAACAAAAACATGTCAGGTATAAGACTTAAGGATCTAGATGGTCTTGATGGGCCTAACTTATATTTAAAGGTACCTAATATAATAAAACAAGAGTATAATGTTTTAGTTAAAGAAATAGAAGAGAATCTACATAGATTTAAAGGGATAATTACATCTAATTTAGGAATAATAAAGAGATTTCAAAACAGAATATTAATAATAAGTGATTATAAGAGCAACATATTTAATTCTTCAGTGGTGAAATTCTTTAAAGAAAATAATGTATATCCATATTTAAGCCAAGAATTAAATAGAAAAGAAATCATGAATATACTATCTAAAGAAAAAAATCTAGGTATGTGTGTTTATGGGAAAACAGAATCTATGATATCAGAATATTGTCCTGTAGGAAGTATTGTTGGAGGAAAATGTTCTAATAAAGAATGTTCAGCTCCATGTGTAAATGATGAATTTATGCTTGTTGATAGAATGAATAAGGACTTTAGAGTGTTAACAGATAAATTCTGTAGGGCCTATATATATAACTCTGCCCCTATTAATCTAATTGATGAAATGGAAGAACTTAAAGAAAAAGGTGTATCAAGTTTTAGATTTGATTTCATTGATGAAGGGGAAGAAGAAGTTAAGGAAATATTAAATTATTTAAAAGATAAGACTCCTTTAGAAAATAAAGAATATACCAAAGGTCATTATAGAAGAGGAGTAGAATAAAGGAGAAGGTTAATGAAAGAACGATCTATAAAGATATTAGAATTTAATAAAATAAAAGAACTGGTAAAAGAATATGCAATAACAGCTGGTGCTAAAGAGTTAATAGAAGAGTTAAAGCCTTATGATAATGTTTATGAAATTAAAGAACATATACAAGAGACAAGAGAAGCTTTAAATTTACTTATGACTAAGGGAAACCCTCCTTTTGAAGGGTTTTATGATGTTAGAGATGGAGTATCTAGGGCATTAAAGGGAGGTACTTTAAATGCTCTTCAATTACTTAGAATAGGGAATATGTTAAGATCCTCAAGAAAGTTTCTTGATTATATAAAGAGAAAAGAAGAGGAAGAAGATCATAAAATTATTGAAGAAATATGTGAAGGAATCACTCCTTTAAGAAAACTTGAAGAAAGCATAGAAATTGCTATAGTTGGTGAAGATGAGATATCAGATAGAGCTAGTAGCACTTTAAGTAACATCAGAAGATCCTTAAAGGAAAAGAACTCTTCTGTTAGAGAAAGAATAGGTGGAATAATAAGAGATAACTCTAAGTTCCTTCAAGACAACTTATATAGCGTAAGAGGGGATAGATATGTTATTCCTGTAAAGTCTGAACATAAAGGGCAAGTACCTGGACTTGTTCATGATCAAAGTTCATCAGGTGCTACATTGTTTATAGAGCCTATGAGTTTAGTTAATCTAAATAATGAAATTAAAGAACTTATGCTAAAGGAAAAGGCAGAAATAGAAAGAATATTAGCTGCTTTATCTAAGGGAGTTTATAACAATAAGGATGAAGTAAAAAGAAATCTAGATATATTAATTGAACTAGATTTTATCTTTGCAAAAGCTAAATATGGAAGTTCCATAAACGGTGTTGCACCTATAGTAAATACTGATGGTTCATTTCATATCATAGAAGGAAGACATCCACTCATAAGTTCCAAGATAGTTGTACCATCAACATCATACCTTGGCAAAGAGTTTACTTCCTTAATAATAACTGGACCAAACACAGGTGGAAAAACTGTAACTTTAAAAACTATAGGGCTTTTACATCTTATGGGTATGAGTGGATTACTAATACCTGCTAGAGATAATTCATCTATAAGTTATTATGAAAACATATTTGCAGATATAGGAGATGAACAAAGTATAGAGCAGAGTTTGTCAACTTTCTCATCTCATATGAAAAATATAGTTGAGATTATGGAAGATGCAAATGAAAATTCTTTAGTACTTTTTGATGAACTTGGAGCAGGAACAGATCCAACTGAAGGTGCTGCTTTAGCTGTATCAATACTTGAGAGTTTAAGAAAAAGAAACTGCAAGATAGTTGCTACAACTCACTACAGTGAGCTTAAAGGATATGCACTTAGAACTATAAATGTAGAAAATGCCTCAGTTGAGTTTGATGTCGAAACTTTAAGACCAACTTACAGACTTTTAATTGGAATACCTGGTAAGTCAAACGCTTTTGAGATATCTAGAAGACTTGGATTAAGTGATAGTGTAATTAAAGATGCTAAAGAAAGTATATCTTCTGAATCACTTCAGTTTGAAGATCTTATACAAAGTTTGCAAGAAAAGAGTATAAAAGCAGAAGAAGATGCTAGAAGAGCAGAAGTTTTAAAAATAGACGCTGAAAAGCTTAAAGAAAAGTATAATAGCAAGTTAGAATCTTTAGAAAAGATGAGAGAAAATGCCTACTCTGAAGCAAGAAGAGAAGCTAAACAGCTTTTAAGAGATGCTAAAGAAGAAGCTGATGAAATCTTAAAAACTATGAGAGAACTTGAAAGAGATGGTGTATCTTCTACAAACAGAAAAAGACTTGAAGAAGAAAGAAGCAAACTTAGAAATAACTTAGACAAAGCTGAAGCAGAATTAAACAAGGAAAAGAAGAAAAAAGGAAAAGAGATAGCTGAAGTTAAACTAGGAATGGAAGCTTTTTTACCTTCTTTAAATCAAAAAGTTGTAGTAATATCAATGCCAGACAACAAAGGTGAAGTTAAAGTTGAAGCTGGTATTATGAAGATAAATGTTAAACTTAAAGACTTAGTTATAGCTGAAGGAATAAAAGAAGAAAAGAAAAAGTCATCTAAACAAGTTAATCTAAACTTAAAATCAGTTAGTTCATCTGTGGACTTAAGAGGGTTAGATGCAGAAGAGGCTTGTTATGATGCAGATAAGTATTTAGATGAAGCTTATATGGCAGGCTTAGGAGAAGTATCCTTAATACATGGAAAAGGTACAGGGGTATTAAGAAAAGCTATAAATGACATGTTAAAGAGACATCCTCATGTAAAAAGTTATAGACTAGGTGAGTATGGTGAAGGTGGAACTGGAGTAACAGTAGTTCAACTGAAGTAAACCTTGTTGTGGTAGACGCGTTTCTCAGCGTCAATCTAATCATTTGTTTATAAAGAATTTAATGAAACTATTGAAAAGAAGGGTTTCTACAGGAGAGAAAAAGATGATTTTAGTAAGTGCTTGTTTAGCGGGAGTTAATTGCAGATATGATGGTAAAAATACTTACAAAGAAGAACTTCAAAAACTAATTGAATCTGGAAAGGCTGTATTAGTATGTCCAGAACAGTTAGGAGGGCTATCAACACCAAGAAATCCAGCTGAAATAAGAGGGGATTTAGTGATAGACAATAAAGGGAATGATGTCACAGAACAGTTCACAAAAGGGGCCCATGAAACTATGAATATAGCAAAACTTATGAACTGTAAGGTTGCTATATTAAAAAAGAATTCTCCTTCCTGTGGATTTGGGGAGGTTTATGATGGTACATTTAGTGGCATAAGGAAAAAAGGTAATGGACTAACTGGTGATATTCTTGATAAACATGGAATAAAGGTATTTAATGAAGAAAATTATCATGAAGCAATAAAGGAATATATTTAAAATAAATGATGGGCCTATCAAGTTAATTTGATAGGCCCATCAAGTTTTGTTAAACTCTTATTTCTCTTAGTACATTAATGTGTTCAACATTAGGATCTTCAGTTCCTTGAACATAAAGGCCCGCTCTCTTAAGATCTTTTACATAGTGAACAACTTCTAAGGTTATAATTTCCCCAGGACATAAAACAGGTATTCCTGGTGGATATGCCATTAAAAATTCTGCACTTATTCTTCCTACAGCATCTTCAAGAAGTAAAGTTTCTTTTTTAGAGTTAAATGCAGCTCTAGGATTTACTTTCATCTCTGGGATATCAGGTATATCTAAAAAGTCTGGTTTTATGTTACTTTTTTCTGAATGCTCTTTAGAAATTTCTTTTAAAGCAGTTACTAAACTATTTAAAGCTTCCTCCGTATCTCCAAAAGATCCTACAGCAAGAACATTATAAAGATCGGATAGTTCTACTTGTATATGATATCTTGTAGCTAATATAGTATCTAATTCATAACCTGTTAAACCTAATTCTCTACAATTTACAGTAATCTTAGTTGGGTCAAAGGAAAAAGCGCCAGGTTTTCCGAGTATTTCTTCTCCAAAACAATAAAGTCCAGGGATTTTATTTATTTCATCTCTTACTTTTTTGCAACGCTCAACAGTTTTTGCAAGAAGTTCTTTTCCTTCTAAAGCTATTTGTTTTCTAGCGCAATCAAGACTTGCCATAAGTATGTATGATGGTGAAGTTGTATGAAGTAAGTTTAAAACTTGTTGAACTCTTTTTGGATTTATAAGTTTACTTTTAACATGTAAAAGTGATCCTTGAGTTAATGAACCTATTATTTTGTGAGTACTTTGAGCACATATATCTGCCCCAGCCTTTAATGATGATAAAGGAAGGGAATCATTAAATCCTAAATGAGGCCCATGAGCTTCATCAACTATCAAAGGTATATCATAGCTATGAACAATATCAGCTATTTTTTTAATGTCAGTAGCAACTCCATAATAAGTTGGATTTATGATTAATACTGCTTTAGCATCAGGATTTTTTCGTAGAGACTCAGCTACAACCTCAGGTGTAACACCATGAGCAACTCCTAACTGTTTATCAAGTTCAGGAGTCATGAATACTGGAACAGCTCCACTTAAGATAATTCCTGAAGTAACAGATTTATGAACGTTACGAGGAATAAGTATTTTGTCCCCATCGCCAACAACAGAAAGAATCATAGCTTGAATAGCGCCAGATGTTCCATGAATAGAGAAAAAGGAAGCATCAGCATCATAAGCATCAGCAACTAACTCTTGTGCTTTCTTTATTGGTCCTGTTGGATGGTGTAGGGAATCAACCATTTTAAAAACAGTTACATCTATTTTAAATGGGTTATCTCCTATAAATTTTTTAAAGTCATTTTCAATGCCATTACCTTTTTTATGACCTGGTACATGAAAGGGAATTGTTTCATTATTGACATATTCCATCAATGCGTCAAATAAGGGTGTTTCATTTTGGTTTAATTTATACATGTATGGACACCTCTTTCGTTTACCTAATAATTTAAAAACACTACTATTATATTTTACCAAAACCCTCATTTCAATAAAAAAATTTTAAAAAGAATAAATATTTTATTCTTGTCAATAATACAGAGGAGGAGGGATAAATATGGAATGTAATAAAAGAATTAAAAGTATTGGACATAGTGGGAGAAAAAGCAGAAAAAATGGTAAAGTACCAGGGGTAATTTACGGTAAAGGTATTGAAAATATGCTCTTTGAAATTTCTGAATTAGAGTTAAATGAGGAAATTTTACAAAATGGAGGACATGGATTTGTAAATATCAATTTAGAAGGTGAAAATCATAAAGCACTTATAAAAGAAATACAACGTGATCCATTAACAAGAAAATTAGTACACATTGATTTAGAGAAGATAAGTGGAGATAAGAAGATAACTTCATATGTTCCATTAAACTTTACTGGTGAAGAATTTGTAGGAAAAGCAGGAGCTGTACTTCAAAAAGAAAGAAATGCAGTTAGGGTTGAATGTACTCCAGACAACTTACCAAAATCAATAAATGTAGATATAACTAACGGTTCAGTTGGTTCAGTGTTTAGGTTAAGTGATGTTGAAGTTGGAGAAGAAATTTCAATAATAGATGATTTAAATACAGTTGTAGCAGCTATAAGTTATGAAAGAAATACCGTATCTATGGATATGGCTATTAATGAAGAGCAAATAAAAGAAGAAAAAGAAGATAAAAAGAAAAATTAATCTGTAATAAAAAATGTGGATTATAGTAGTAAATGCTAATGATTAACATAGGATTCATTAGCATTTTACCTTTTTGTTACCATATAACTTACATAAAAGTGTTTTCATATACTGTAAATTCGTGTATAATGGATTTGCACATTTAAGGAGGGATTTTTGTGGATTACAAAATTAGATATGAGGAATGGTTACAATCCAAAGTTATATCAGAAGAAGTCAAGAATGAACTTAAACAACTTAATGATGAAAAGGAAATAGAAGATAGATTTTATAGAGATCTTGAATTTGGTACAGGTGGATTAAGAGGAGTAATAGGTTACGGAGACAACAGAATGAACACATACACTGTTGGAAAAGCTACTCAAGGATTCGCAAATTATTTATTAGAAAACTTTGATGATAATAGATCAGTAGCAATAGCTTATGACTCAAGAAATATGTCAGTAGAATTTGCTAAATCAGCAGCTTTAACTTTATGTGGAAACGGTATAAAAGTATATTTGTTTAAAGTGTTAGAGCCAACACCAGTATTATCATTTGCAGTTAGACATTTAAACTGTTCAGGTGGTATAGTAGTAACTGCATCCCATAATCCAAAGCAATATAACGGATATAAAGTGTATGGTCCAGACGGTGGACAAGTAACCGATGGAGATGCAAACAAGATAATAGGATACGTAAAAGATATAAAAGGTTTTGAAGAAATAAAAACTATAAGCGAAGAAGAAGCTTTAGAAAAAGGATTATTAGTATACATTGGAGAAGATGTAGATAAAGCATATATAGATGCAATTAAAAAAGCTACTATAAGAAAAGAATTAGTTAGTGAAAAAGCAAAGGATTTAAATATAATATATACTCCTATACATGGATCAGGAAATATTCCAGTAAGAAGAGTATTAGCTGAACTTGGTTATGAAAATGTAAATGTAGTTAAGGAACAAGAACTTCCAGATGGAAACTTCCCAACAGCTCCATATCCAAATCCAGAAGATCCAAAGGTATTTAAATTAGCTTTAGAAATGGCTGAAAAATCAGAACCAGATATAATTTTTGGAACTGACCCTGATTGTGATAGAATAGGGGTAGTGGTAAAAGATAAAACTGGAGATTATAAAGTTTTAACAGGTAATCAAACAGGAATGCTTTTAACACATTATATATTAAGTTCTTTAAGCGAAAGAAATGAAATTCCAGACAATGGAGTAGTTATAAAAACTATAGTAACAACTGAGTCGGCTAATGATATAGCTAAGGCTTATAATGTTGAAATAATGGATACCTTAACTGGATTTAAGTATATTGGAGAAAAAATGACTGCTTTTGAGAAAGATAACAGTCATAAATATCTATTTGGATTTGAAGAAAGTTATGGATATTTAATAGGAGACCATGCAAGAGATAAGGATGCTGTTGTAGCTGCAATGCTTATAGCTGAAATGACTCTTTACTATAAGGAAAATGGCATGAGTCTTTATGATGGACTTTTAGCTTTATATGAAAAGTATGGCTACTATAAAGAAGCTCTTGAATCTTTTGAACTAACTGGTAAAGAAGGTCAAGAAAAGATAGCTAAGTGTATTGAAAATCTTAGAAGTACTGAATTTACTGAATTAAATAGAGTTAAGCTTTCATTAAAGGAAGACTATAAATTAAGTACTCAAAAAAATATGAACCTTAATTCTGAAGTAACTCTTGATTTACCTAAATCAAATGTATTAAAATTTATATTTGAGGATGATTCATGGTTTGTAGTAAGACCTTCAGGAACAGAACCTAAAATGAAACTATATATTGCTGTAAAAGGTAATTCTATAGAAAATTCAGAAGAAAACTTAAATAGCTTTAAAGAAGCTGTTAGAGGATTAATTGAAAAAAACTTAAATTAATAAAAAAGCTATCATCCTTCGGTGATGATAGCTTTTAATTCTTATATGGAAAAGGAGAAAATATCTTGGATTATAGAAATTTATTTAAAGAAAAACTATCAAAGCTATTATTTTTAGAATTAAATAAAGAAGGTTTTATTAAAGCACTTAATATATCAAACTTAGAACTTAAAAATAAAGAGTTATTTGTACCTATAAACACTACTTATTTAGCTTCAAATATAGAAAATGAAATAAAAATAAAAAATCTTCCTATATATGATTTTATTGAAGGAATGAGTTTTGCCTTAGGAGCAGATGATAAGCTGAAATTTAATGAAGATTATATAACTTTATTAAAAAACATTAAGGACTCAATACCTTGTATAAAAAGTGCAGTAGCAAAAAAGATAAAAGAGAATCTTTTTGATGAGGCTTATATACTATTAAGAGGGTTAACTAATGTAACTAATGAGGAAGAAGTGTGGGAGAAATTATTTCTTATTGGTGAAACAATAAGGGAACAAGATAAAGGTTTTACAGAAGTATTTAAAGAAGACATAGATAGATATAAATATCTAAATCCAAACTCTCATAAAGCAAGTATCTATGAAGCTTTGATTTATAATGATGAGGGAAATAATGAAAAAGCCTACGTTTATATAAATGAATATTTAAATTCTGGCGGAGAACCAGAAGAATACATCTTAAGTTTGAAAGCTGAACTTGAAGATACTTTAGATTATGAAAATGGGAAAAAATTAATAGAAGGAAATCCTAAAGAGGCTTTAAAAAAGCTAATTCCTTTACTTGATAGATTTGGGGATAATCCGTCTTTATTTTATTACGTAGCTTTATGTTATAGAAAACTTGAAAATTATGAAAAAGCAATCTATTACTTAAATGAAAGTATAGCAATTGATAGTTCAATAGTTGAAACAATAAACGAAATGGGTATAAACTATGCTTCTTTAGAAGACTTTGAAAATGCTATAAAGTATTTTAGAAAAGCCTTTGAAGCAACTAGAGATATAGAGATCTGCACTAATTTAATAATGTGTTATTTAAATTCAGGAGATTTAAAACAAGCAAGATTACATTTAGAAATTGCAGAAAAAATAAACAAAGATGACGAGATTGTAAAAGAAATTAAAGAATACATAAAAAGATTTAATTAAAGGTTACAAGTAGATTACTTTCCTTTTTATAGCTAATCTTTTATGGTAATATTTAAATATCAAGTGAAACTTGATTCAGGTGGGGTATTATCCCCATTTGAATCTTAGTTGAACTTATCTAGGATCGTGCCACTGTTATCTCCCACCTAATAGGGGCTGGGAGTGTTACAGTGGCTAGATATCAGATCAAAGTTAAGGATGGAGAGTATGTTTATAAATATATTAGGTTTTAAAATCTACAAAAATACAAAAATGGAATTAATTGAGTTGTTAAACAGCTATCCTAAAGTCAACATAATATCAGGGAATCCAGAGGTTTTATTTAACGGATTAAATAATAAAACATTGGGAGATAATTTTAGAAAAGATAGTTCAATTATAATACCTGATGGTGTTGGAACGGTTTTAGCTTCAAAAATACAAGGTACGCCTGTTAAAGAAAAAATTCCAGGAATAGAAGTTATGGGTGAAATCATAAAAAAATCTGAAAGAGAAGGAAAAGGAATTTATCTTTTAGGTGCTAAGGAAGAGGTGCTGCTTAAATGTAGCGAAAATCTTTTGATGAAATATCCAGAGCTAAACATCGTTGGAATGAAAAATGGTTATTTCAAAAAAGAAGATTCTGACTTAATTGCTGAAGATATCAAATCAAAAAATCCCTACGCTATTTTTATAGCAATGGGGTCTCCTAGACAAGAAGAATTTATATCTAAATACATGGATGAGCTTCCTTGTAAAATCTTTATGGGAGTTGGAGGTAGCTTTGATGTTTTTGCAGGCAATGTAAATAGAGCACCTAAGTGGATGATAAGTTTAGGACTTGAGTGGCTTTACAGAGTTAGTAAGGAACCTTGGAGAATAAAAAGATTAGGGGCTATACCTAAGTTTTTGTGGTTAGTCTTAATTAATAGATTTAAGGGGAAATCATGAGTAAAAGTAATTTAATAAAGTCAACTGCAGTTGTAATGATTGTATCTCTTCTAAGCAGGTGTCTTGGGTTAATAAGAGATTTATTAATAGGTAATAATTTTGGTGCAAGCATGTATACAGATGCCTATAATGTAGCTGTTACTATTCCCGAAACTATATTTATGGTTATTGGGTTAGCAATATCAACCTCATTTTTACCTATATTAAGCGAGGAACTTGCTAAAAAAGGCAAAAAAGATATGTATGCTTATGCTAATAAGTTTATAACTATGCTTTCTATTGTATCAATTATTATATTTATTTTCTCATTAATTTTTACAAGAGAGATAGTATCCTTTATTGCAAATGGATTTGATAATGAAGCACTTGAATTAGCTATTAAGTTAACTAGAATAACTATAATCAATCTGTTGTTTTTATCATTTAACGCTTGTTTTACATCGCTTTTACAAGTAAATGAGGATTTTATAATTCCTTCAATATTAGGATTGTTTTTTAATGCTCCAATGATAGCATATTTATTAGTTTTCAAAAATTATACTATTGAAGGGTTAACTATAGCAAATGTAATAGGAAACTTTTTTAGAGTTTTAGTGCAAATACCATCACTTATAAAACATGGTTATATATACAAGATTAGTATTGATATGAAAGATGAGCGTATAAGGAAGGCTTTGTTACTGATTGCGCCAGTAATAATTGGAGCTGGAGCTAATTCGTTAAATATGGTTGTAGATAAGAAAGTTGCTGCAACATTAAGCGAAGGGAGTATATCAGCATTAGATTATGCACAAAAGTTAATAGTACTTATAAATACTATAATAACTTCATCTATAATAACTGTAACATATCCATTAATGGCCAATAAAAAAAATTCTGGGGACAATAAAGGCTTTATAGAGTATATACTTAAAACAATAACATATAGTGCTATTTTTTTAATTCCAATAACAGTAGGTGCCTTAGTATTAAATGAAGAAATAATTAAGATAGTATATATGAGAGGAGCTTTTGGAATTGAGGCGGTTAGCTTAACTAAAATGGCATTGATAGGATATGCTATAGGTATTTTCTTTACTGCACTTAGGGATATATTAAACTCAACTCTTTTTTCTATGGGAAAAACAAAAGAAACTACAATAAATGGAATTATAGGTGTTGTTATAAATATAATTTTAAGTGTAACCTTATCAAAAATCTTTGGTGTTATAGGTATAGCTATTGCAACATCTAGTGCAATGATGGTTACAAGCTGTATGTTAATATTAACCCTGAAAAAAATAATCAAAGATTTCAAAGTTAAAAGTACTATGATTAAGTTAGCTAAAGTTTTTTTTGCATCTATAATAATGGGGGTTACATTAACTATATTAAACTTAAACAACAGTGGTGATATGGGCAAACTGACCATGATTATAATGACAGTAGCAGGTGCTTTTATATATTATATTATGTGCATGCTATTAAAAATAGATGAAATTAAAGAATTGAATTCTATTATTAGAAAGAAGATTGGGAGGAAATAATGAAAATACTTTTTATTGCTTGTTATTCTCCGTTAATAAATAATTCAGCAGCCATAGAAACATTACAGTATTTAAACAAGCTAGACAACATTAAAGGAAATGAAATTCATCTATTAACGGTAGATTTCCCTAAGGACTCTATATATTATGACAGTAAACTTTTTTCAATGATGAATAGTTCAATAAAATTACATGCTATAAATGGTGGAAAATTATTTAATAAAATTATGCCAAAGAAAAAAACTATGAATTTTGATAGGAAATTAGAAGGAAGTTCTAAAAAAACATCATTAGCTAGAATGATAAAAAATTCTTTGGCAATACCTGATATGTATTTATATTGGGCTTTTAAAGCTTCTAAATATGGGAAAAAACTAGTGAGTAAAGAAAAATTTGATGTCATATTTTCTATGCATGAGCCACCATCATCCCATATATGTGCATACCTTATAAAAAGAAAGTTTAAAGACTTAAAATGGATTACTTATTGGAGTGACCCGTGGACCAAAGATTCTACTCGAGAAAAAAATATGGGCATAAGAAAACTAATTGAAAAAAAATTAGAGAATCTTGTGGTAAAGAATAGTGATAAATTAATATTCGTTACTGATGAAAATAGAAATGACTATGTGAATACATATAACATACCAATTGATAATACGTTTATTTTAAATAGGGGTTATGATAAGCAGATATATGACAAGATTAAAGGCAGAGAAAAGCCTGCGCTTATTAAAGAAGATAAAGTTAATATTATATATGCAGGAGAGATATTTTCAAAATTGAGAGATGTTAATCCATTTATTGAGGCAATTAAAAAAATTAAGCTTGAAGATAAGTACATTTATAATAAATTAAATATACTGTTTTTTGGAAATATAGATAATGATGAAATAAGATATAAGCTTTCAAATGAAGAAGCTATTACAATTTCTCCGAGAATTGCTTTTGATGAGGCATTAAACTATATGATTAATGGAGAAATATTACTATTATTTGGAAATAAAAAATCAAAACAGATACCAGGAAAGATATATGATTATTTTGGAACTGATTCTTGGATATTAAACATATATGGAGATCCAAATGACCCTATAAAGAAATTAGTTCAGAATCATTATAAATGTTATAGTTGTGATAATAATTCAGAAGATATTAAAGCTAGTATACTAAAATTAATTGACAAGGTTGAAAAGGGGATATATCCAAAAGCAGATGAAAATTATGAGTGGGATAAAGTAGCTTTGAGATTAAATGACATATTGAGAGGATAGTGATTTTATGCATGTAATGCTTATTCCGTCTTGGTATTCTTCAGAAAGAAAAAAAGTTCATGGAAGCTTTTTTTTAGAGCAATTTAAAGAACTACACAAATCGGGAGTTAAAGTGACCGTAGCATATAATGAAATATGGCCTATTACTTATCTAGGAAAAATAAAAGATAAAAGAGGTATATCTGTAAATTCAGAATCAGATTTAGAAACCTATAGATATAAAGATTTTAATTACTTACCTAAAAATCCATTGATGTTTAAAAGTTTCAATAGAAGAATGGATAAATTATATAAAAAAATAGTAAAAGATAGAGGCAAGATAGATATTATACATGCCCATTCGTGTTTTTGGGGGGGAATAGCTGGGCATTACTTAAGCCAAAAATATGATATTCCATTAGTTGTAACTGAGCACACGTCATTAGAAAATAGTCAGTATGTGCGAGAGTCATATAAGAAATATATATTTGAAGTTTATAATAATTGTACAAGGTTGATAGCTGTTGGAAATGGATTAAAAAAGGAACTTGAAAGCTATACAAATAATCAAATCAGAGTTATACACAATCTTGTTGACTTATCTTTATTTGACATTAGAAAAGATGAACATTATGATAGGTTTACTTTTTTTACATGTGCATATTTGGAATCTGGAAAAGGAATAGAAACACTTATAGAAGCCTTTGCAAAAAGCTTTAAGGGGAACAAAAATGTTCAATTAATAATAGGCGGAGATGGAAGTTTAAAAAAATACCTTGAAGATCTTTCAGCACAAGTAGGTATAGATAAACAAACTATTTTTTTAGGTGCCTTAACAAGAAAAGAAGTTGCAAGAGAGATGAATAGATGCAATTGTTTTGTTTTGCCATCAGAATATGAAACATTTGGAGTTGTTTATATTGAAGCCATAGCTAGTGGAAAACCAATTATAGGAACTAAAAATGGTGGAGCAGAAGACATAATAACTGATACAAATGGGGTTATTATTGATAAAAAAAATATAGATAAATTAGCTGAAGCACTAGTCTATATGAAAAATAATGAGTTGAAATTTGACCCATATAAGATTAGAGAAGAAGCTATTTATAAATATTCAGGAGATGTGATTATAAATAAATTAAAAGGAGTTTATAAAGAATTACTATGATTGATTTATTAAAAAGGGGATTTAATTATATTACGGATGGATTTTATTTTAAGTTAGCTTACTTAATTGTAAGTATTTGCACTATAACTATTTTTTCCAATATACCTAAATTAAATTTAATAACTAAACTATTAATAGTATGGGGTGTTATTTTAGTTATAAATAATTTTGTCAGATTATTAAGTGAAAAAATTACTCTTCATAATATATTTCTTTGTATATTTATAGTAAGTTCTGTTTTGTTAGTTTTTTTAAGATATAGAAATGGGGAAAATATTAAGATTATAATTATAAATCTAATTCTATTTTTTGGGATGTTCTATGTAGATGATTTAAAAAGTAAGAAAGAACTTATAAAAGAAGTTAAAATTATTTCTTTAGTATATTTTATTTTTTCATCATTATTGTCAATAGGATCTCTAATTATAATTTTTAAAAAAATAAATATAGTGATTAATGGGCAAAACTATGGATTTGATATTCAAAACGGGAATAATACTGGATTATATGTTCATGAAAACTCTTTAGGACTAGCGGCAGCAATCGCTATAATTGTCGGAATTTATTTGCTGGTTGAGTTTAAAAACAATATAATAAGAGCAATAATAGGGATAGTATTATTATTAAATGGAGCAGCTCTTTTTTATTCCAAAGGCAGAAGTGGTTTTATACTAATACTTGCTTTAATAATTATGATAATTTTTGTATACTGGAAAAACATTTCAATGAGAACTGTATTTATAATTTCAATAATAATTTTAATTACAATCTCGATTATTAATATTAAAGTTTCATGGGACGTATTTTTAAGTGGAAGGGCACAGTTATGGATAACGGCTTTTGAATCTATAAAACAAAATTCAATTTTTGGGATAGGCAATTCTAGTATGGTATCTAATTTAATTGAATTATTACCAGAAATGCAGAAATATGGAGTAGTAATTTTATCTGGGATAGAAGCAGGTGGACTTCATAATATATTTATACAGATTGCTGTAGTATATGGACTACCTTCACTAATAATATTTGTATTAATTTTAACTTCAGTATTTGTTTATATTGTATATAAACTCGATATGTTGAAAGGATATTACAAAACTAAAATTACTATATTAGTTTCTCTATGCTTTGGAATTGTAGGCGTGAATTTTTTTGAAAGTAATTTGATCTTTATAATTAGTTTTATCTCACTTATTTTTTGGACGTATATGGGTTATGCAGTGAGATTAGTTGAGAAAAAATAGTATTTAGAGAGGTGAAGATATGTTTAAAAATTTAGATTTAGAAGCATTTATCGAAGATTTATCGTCAGAAAAACCAACACCAGGAGGTGGAAGTGTTGCTGCTTTAGTTGGAGCTTTAGCCTCAGGATTAAATAACATGGTTTATAGTTTAACTGTTAACAAAAAAGCTTTTAACAATTTAACTGATGAAGAGAAAAGTTTGGTATTGGTTTCTATAGAAAGAACTAAAAACTTAAAAAATGAGTTTTTTAAGGCAATGGAAGAAGATAAAAGCGCTTTTGAAGGTTTAATGAATTCATATAAACTTCCCAAAGGTACTGAGGAAGAAGTAGGATTTAGAAATAAAGAAATAGAAATAAACACAATAAAGGCTTTAGAAGCTCCTCTAAATTTAGCGAGAAAAGCTTTAGAGTTATATAAGGAAATAGAGATTGGGGTTAAGTATGGGAATAAGGGAGCTATTTCTGATGCTGGAGTTTCAGCAATTCTTACTCATTCTACAATTGAAAGTGCAATTATGAATGTTAAGATTAATTTAGCTTATTTAACTAATGAAGAATTTAAAGCTTCGGTCAATAATGAAATAGATAATATACTTAAAGAGTCAATTGAGAAAAAAGAAATGTTTGTAGGTAAGGTTTATAGTATTATTGAAGGTTAAAAACTGAATTAATTATAAAAATTAGGTCTTTAGATTTTTTAATATCTAAAGACCTAATTTATTTAATATTTATAATTCGGCTAAAGATTTAAAGGTATATCCTTGATTTTTAGCTTCTTTAATAATAGTTTTAAGAACTTCAGTATTTGTTTTAGAGACTGAATGAAGTAGCATTATTTCACCAGGATGAAAACCTTCAGTTATCTTTTTTATTGCAAAATCTTCACTAGGTTGTTTTTCTTGAATCCAATCTCTATAAGCAAAACTCCAAAAGATTGTTTTGTAACCTAGTTTTTCAGTTCTAGCTAATGAAAGTTCAGAATATTTTCCCATAGGTGGTCTAAAGTATTTAGGCATCTCTTTTCCTGTTATCTCAGAAAAAAGTTCTTCCACATCTTTAAATTCCTTTTCAAACTTTTTTTCATCTCTTATTGATGCCATTGAAGGATGATGAGAACTATGATTGCCAACGATATGACCTTCTTCAACCATTCTTTTAACTATATCAGGGTAATCTTTTAAATAAGGACGAACAACAAAAAAAGCTGCAGGTACTTGTTCTTCCTTTAATATATCTAGAATTTTAAGGGTATTTCCATTTTCGTATCCTTGGTCAAAAGTAATATATATAACTTTTTCTTGTGTATTACCTAAATAATAGGTAGAATATTTAGAATTAAACTTAGCGGTTTCTTTGGGCGAAGAGGGCGTTTGACCTTTAACATCTGAGTGAAAGTACCAATCATATTCTTTGCTATCAAAATCTTCTGCATTTGTATTAAATGCAAAAATGTTTAAACTAATAAAAATTAAACTTAAAACCTTACTTATATTTTTCATTTTATCACCTCAAAAATAGTTTTTGTATTTCTAAAATATTTAGTAGAGTACTTTATTCCAATATTGGTTTTCTTTTATTGAAATAAAAAACTTAATAAAGTATAATTTTAAAGGATAGACAAATGAAAGAAGGGAATGTACATAAATGAAACTTGGAATTGTTGGATTACCTAATGTTGGAAAGAGCACTCTTTTCAATGCTATTACTAAAGCTGGAGCAGAATCAGCTAATTATCCATTCTGTACAATAGAACCGAATGTTGGTGTTGTTGCTGTTCCTGATAAAAGATTAGATGTATTAGAGAAGATATATAATTCAAAAAAGAAGGTTTATACTTCAGTAGAATTTTATGATATAGCTGGTTTAGTTAAAGGAGCTTCAAAAGGAGAAGGATTAGGAAACAAATTCTTATCTCATATAAGAGAAGTTGCAGCTATCTGTCATGTAGTTAGATGTTTTGATGATGAAAATGTTGTTCATGTTGAAGGATCAGTTGACCCAATAAGAGATATAGAAACAATTAATCTAGAATTAATATTTTCTGATTTAGAAGTTTTAGAGAGAAGAATGGAAAAAAGCGTGAAGTTAGCTAGATCTGGAGATAAAACAGCTAAAGCAGAATATTCTTTAATGGAAAGAATTAAAGCTCACTTAGAAGATAATAAACCAGTGAGAACTTTAGAAGTTACAGAAGAAGAGGATGAAATTGTAAAATCTTTATTTTTAATAACTTCAAAACCTGTGTTATATGTATGTAATATATCTGAAGATGATATGATGAGTGGAAATCTTGAAAATGACTTGGTTAAAAAAGTTCAAGAACATGCTAAAAGTGAAAACTCTGAAACTGTTATTGTAGCTGCTAGATTAGAAGAAGAACTATCAGGTTTAGAGGAAGAAGAAAAGGCAGAAATGTTAGAAGAGTATGGACTTACTGAATCTGGCTTAGATAAACTAATTAGAACTAGCTACAAACTTTTAGGACTAATGAGTTACTTAACTGCTGGAGTTCAAGAAGTAAGAGCTTGGACGATAGTAAATGGGACTAAAGCACCTCAAGCAGCTGGAAAAATTCACTCAGATATAGAAAGAGGTTTTATAAGAGCTGAAATAGTGTCTTTTGATGCTTTAGCAGAATTAGGATCAGAAGCTGCTGCAAAAGAAAAAGGATTATATAGATTAGAGGGAAAAGAATATGTAATGAAAGATGGAGATGTAGTTAATTTTAGATTTAACGTATAATATATCTCTGGAGTTAAAAGGTTGTTATGCCTATATTTGGGTGTAGCAATCTTTTTTTGTTTGGAAATCTAGTAAGAAATCAATACATATTTGCATAATTATTAAAGAACTATACTAATTTGTATAATAATAACTTTGACTAATTTAAAAAAATATTAAAAAAACCTTCTAAAATATTGAAGGTTTTTCTAATTTACTATAGAATATATATATCAAGTGGTTAAAAGTGGTGAAAAGTGGTGTAGAATAAATAGAAAGTAGTTTTTGAGGTGTGAAATGTTTATAGGAGAGTATAATCATGGACTAGATGCCAAAAATAGAATGATTATTCCCTCAAAGTTAAGAGAAGAATTAGGCAATAAATTCATCTTAACTAAAGGGCTTGATGGTTGCCTATATGCATACCCTTTAAACGAATGGAAAATACTTGAAGAAAAATTAAAGTCATTGCCACTTACAAATAAGGATGCTAGAGCCTTTGTTAGATTTTTCTTTTCTGGAGCCACTGAGATAGAGTTAGACAAGCAAGGAAGAGGGTTAATACCACAAAATCTTTTAGAATATGCGAAGATAGAAAAGGAAATAGTAAGTATTGGAGTACTTACTAGAGTAGAAATCTGGAGCAAAGACAAGTGGAATGAATATAACGATGAGAATATAGATTATGACAGTTTGGCAGAAAAAATGAGCGATTTAGGCATTTAAGGAGTGGTATTAATGGAATTTAAACATGTCTCAGTATTGCTTGAGGAATGTATAGAAGCGTTAAATATTAAAAAGCAAGGTTATTATGTAGATTGTACAATGGGTGGCGCAGGTCATTCATCGCATATAGTAAGTAACTTAAATAATGATGGAAGACTAATAGGAATTGACCAAGACACAGATGCATTAAATGCAGCAAAGGAAAAGTTAAAAGACTACAATAATGTTATATATGTGCATAACAATTTTCATAATATTTATGATATCTTAGAAGAACTTAACATTGAAAAAGTTGATGGAATACTTATGGACTTAGGCGTTTCATCTTATCAGCTAGATGCTGGTGAAAGAGGATTTAGCTATATGCAAGATGCGCCTCTTGATATGAGAATGAATAGAGATAAGGAGTTTAGTGCCTACGATGTAATCAATGATTACTCAGAAGAGGACTTATATAGAATTATAAAAGACTATGGAGAGGAGCGGTTTAGTAAAAGAATTGCTTCATTTATAGTAAAAAGGCGAAATGAAAAACCTATAGAGACAACATTAGAACTAGTAGATATTATTAAAGCTGCTATACCAGCAAAAGCTAGGAGAGATGGTCCTCACCCAGCTAAAAGAACTTTTCAGGCTATAAGGATAGAAGTTAATGGTGAACTTGAAATATTGGATAAAGCTATAGATGATAGTGTGAAAAAACTAAATAGCAATGGAAGATTAGCAATTATAACATTTCATTCCTTAGAAGATAGAATTGTTAAAAATAAGTTTAGAGACTTAGAGAATCCTTGTAAATGTCCAAAAGAGTTTCCAATATGTGCGTGTGGGAAAAAGCCAACGGTAAAAGTTTTATCTAGAAAGGCTATAGCACCAACAGATGAGGAAATAGAAGTTAATCCTAGAAGTAGAAGTGCAAAATTGAGAGTTTTAGAGAAGATTTAGGTATAAAAGAATGGGGATGTGAATAAATTGAAATTAGAGGAATATGATTATATAAAAGGTAATACAGCATTAAGTCCAAAAAGAAAACAGACTGAATTTGATTGGGAAAAATATGAGCAGCTAAAGAAAGCCAAAAAACAAAGAAACATAAGAATAAATGAGAAAAGGAAGAAAATCAGAAGCGGAGTTGGGCAAGTAATTACTCTAGTTTTTGTACTTGGATTTGCGACTATAATGAGAGATTCCCACGTTTATAAAATACAAAACTCCATAGCTGATCTAGATAACAAAATAAATTCAGTAGTAGCAGAAAATGAGGCGTTAAATGTTGAGATATTAAAGGCTTCATCTTTATCTAGCATTAAAAACAATGCTGAAAACGGGTTAGGAATGACAACGCCCAAAAAAGAAAATGTTATAAAGATAGACTTATCTGAAAATAATTTTTCTCTAAATGAAAATAACTTAAATAAAGATATGAAAAACGGCCTATTTGAAAACATAAAGGATGCACTTTGGTAGGTGCATCTTAGTTTTTGTATCAGTAATAATATGGGGGTTTAGTTGTGAAAAAAAACTATAGAGATAACGCTACAAGTAAAAAAAGAATGAGACTTGTACTAACAGGATTGTGTATATTCTTCTTTGTTTTGTCCTTAAGGTTATCTTATATAATGATAGGAAAAAGACAAGAGTATTCAGCAAGAGCAATTGAACAATGGACAAGTGAAGTTAAAATTGATGCAAGAAGAGGAAAAATACTAGATAGAAATGGAACAGAACTTGCAGTATCAGCTAATGTGTATAGAGTGGACTTTGATTTAAACGCAATAAGAAAATATTTGGAAAAAGTGAAAAAAGTCAATGACGATATTGCTAAAGATATAGCGGTGGCAGTAGGTATGGAGACTACGGATGTTGTAAAGAAGCTTGAGACAAAACTACCTTCTGGGAATCTAGCAGGATCTGCTACATTAATTAGAAGAATTGAAAAAGCAGAAGCAGATAAGGTAAAAGCATTAGATATAAGTGGAGTAATAGTATCACCAGATACTAAAAGATATTATAGAAATGATAATTTCTTAGCACAAGTACTTGGGGTAACAAATTCTGATGGTCAGGGACTTGGGGGAGTTGAGCTACAATATAATAAACAACTTTCAGGGGTACCTGGAATGAGAATAGCAGAACTTGATAGTAGAAGTGAAGAATTACCATATACTGTTTCAAAATTTACGCCACCTGTAGATGGAAAAGATGTAACATTAACGGTAGATGAAAGTATACAATTTTTTGCAGAAAAAGCTGCTGAACAAGCTCTTAGTGATAATAAGGCTAAAGCTGTAAGTGTGATTGTAATGAATCCTAAAAATGGTGAAGTATTAGCAATGGCAAATAAACCAGACTTTAATCCTAACAAGCCCTATGATGGTGCAGAAAGTTTTGAAGGAAATAATTCAAGTGAAAAATTACAAAAGATGTGGAGAAACAGGAGTGTATCGGACTCTTTTGAACCTGGATCTATATTTAAAGTATTTACTGCACAATCAGCTTTAGAGGACGGCGTAGGAGATGTAGGAGAATCTTATGTATGTAATGGATCTACTGTTGTTGGAGGAAGAACTATAAAATGCTGGAGAACTTCAGGTCATGGAACTGAAACCTTTGCTGACATTATAAAAAATTCATGCAACGTTGGATTTATTGAATTAGGAAAAAGAATAGGAAAAGAAAGTTTAACTAAACATATTGCAGACTTTGGATTCGGAAAGGTAAGTGGAGTAGACTTACCAGGAGAAGCTAAAGGAATAGTAAAGTCTGTAAATGACATTTCAGAAGTTGACCTTGCTACAATAGCATTTGGTCAAACCAATACTGTTAACCCTATACAATACATGGCAGCATTTAATGCAGTGGCTAATGGTGGAACTTGGATACAACCTCACGTTATGAAACAAGTATCACATAAAGATGAAAATGGAACCGAAATAATAGATGAAAAATTTGAACCAACTACTAGAACAGTAGCTACTACAGAAAAAACAAAAGTTTTAAGATCCTATCTTGAAAGAGTTGTAACAGAAGGATCTGCAAAAAAAGCATTTGTAGAAGGATATCATATAGGAGGAAAAACTGGAACAGCTCAAAAAGTTAATCCAGTCACAAAAACATATCAAGGTTATATATCAACATTTGTTGGAATGGCGCCTATTGATGATCCTGAGATAACTGTTATGGTTTCTATTGATGAACCTGGTGGAACTGATTATTATGCAGGTATGATAGCAGCTCCAGTTGCACACACATTATTTAGTGATATATTCAACTATTTAGAAAGTAATGCAGATAATATAGGTGCTGCTAGCTTAGCTAAGGAAGTAGTAATTCCTGAGATCAGAGGACTTAAGGTTCAGGATGCTAAGAAGATGTTAAAAGACTTAAAACTAGATTGTGAGATAGATGGAAGTGGAGAGTATGTAACAAAAGTATCTCCAATACCAGGATATTCAGTTAAAGAAGGAAGTAAATTAAATATTTATGTAGGTTCAAGTCAAGAGTATAATAAGGATATAATAATGCCTAATGTAAAAGGATATAGCAAGGAGCAGTCAACTAAATTATTCACTTCATTAGGATTAAAGTATGAATTTGAAGGTTTTGGATTGATTAGTGAACAAAGTATTGAACCTGGGGATGTTATTTCAAAAGGAACTACTGTAAAATTAAAATTATCTAATGATACTCAAGATGGAGGATTTTAGCATGTGGTTTACCACATGCTCATCTTTTGTTTAAAATAAGGTTATTATGGAAAGAATACTAGCATAGTATTTTAAGGAGTGTATTTATGTTACTGGAAGATTTATTAAAAGGATTAGACTATAAATTAATCAATGGTGATTTAAAAACTAATGTAAAAGAAATTAGATATGATAATAGACAAGTTACATCAGGAGACTTATTTGTCTGTATAAAGGGATTTAAGGTTGATGGGCATGAGTTTGCAAAATCAGCTATTGATAATGGAGCAACAGTTATAATCACAGAGAAGAAATTAGATATTAGTCATGGAATTACTGAAATATTAGTTGAAGATAGCAGAAAGGCTTTAGCTGTAATTAGCTCTAACTATTATGATAATCCTTCATCTAAAATGAAGATAATAGGTGTTACAGGAACTAATGGGAAAACAACAACTGCATTTATGCTTAAATCTATACTTGATAAAGCAGGACATAAAACAGGACTTGTAGGAACTATAGCTAACTATATAGGAAACAAGGTTATAAAAACAGAGAGAACAACTCCTGAGTCATTTGAATTACAAAAGTTATTTAAAGAAATGGTGGATGAAGAAGTTGAATATTGTATTATGGAGGTATCTTCACATTCTTTAGAACTTAACAGAGTTTTTGGAGTAGAATTTTATATAGGTATATTTACTAATTTAACAAGGGATCATTTAGATTTTCATTTAACTTTTGATAATTATTATAAAGCTAAATATAAGCTATTCCAGAATTCTAAATTCAAAGTAGTAAATATGGATGATGAATATGGACAAAGAGTTAAAAGAGATCTTATTTCTGAAGGTTCAGAAGGAAATATAATAACATATTCTATAAATAATTCTGGAGATTTTGATGCAAGTAATATATCTGTAAATGGAATTTTATCCAACTTTAATGTAATATATAAAGAGGACTCTAAAGATATGGTACTGCAGATACCAGGTGATTATAATATTTATAATGCTTTAGGAGCTATAGCATCAGCAAGGATATTAGATATAACTTGGGAAAATATCATAAATGCATTAAAGGAAACTGTAGTAGCTGGAAGATGTGAAAGAGTAGTTGGGGAGTATCCTAATGATTATGAAATAATAATAGACTATGCGCACACACCAGATGGTTTAGAGAATATATTAAAAACCGCAAGGAAATTTACAAACAATAAATTGATTTGTATTTTTGGATGTGGTGGAGATAGAGATAAGCAAAAACGTGGAGAAATGGGACAAATAGCTGTTGAACTTGCTGACTACAGTATAATAACATCTGATAATCCAAGAACAGAAGATCCTTTACTAATAATTAATGATATAGTTAAAGAACTTAAAAAGAACAATTATGAAGTTGAAGAGAATAGACATGCAGCTATTGAAAAAGGAATGAAGATGGCTAAAGATGGTGATGTGCTTATATTAGCAGGAAAAGGACATGAAACCTATCAAGTTTTAAAAGAGAAAACTATAGATTTTGATGAAAGAAAGATAATAAAAGAAATATTAGCTAAAATTTAAGGAGTAAACTATGGAAAAATTAACTTTGGAAGAGATAGTTAAGGCTGTTGATGGAACACTTATAGTTAAAGGAAATATTACTGAATTTGATAAAATCTCAACTGATAGTAGGGAAATTTCTCCTAATAGTATATTTATTGCACTAAATGGCGAGAATTTTAATGGCAATAAATATGCTCCTAATGCTATAACAGGTGGAGCTAAGCTTTGTATAGTAGATGAAGAGATTGAAATTCCAGAGAATAGTGATTGTTCACTCATAAAGGTAAAGAGTGGAAAAGAAGCTCTGTTAAACTTAGCAGAGTATTATAGAAGTAAATTACCTATAAAGATAATTGGGGTAACAGGTTCTACAGGAAAAACTTCTACAAAAGATTTAATTGGCGCAGCATTATCTAAAAGATTTAAGGTTTTTAAGACAAAAGGAAATTTTAATAATGAAATTGGTGTTCCTCTTATGATATTTTCTCTAGATGAATCTTATGAAGTAGCGGTTTTAGAAATGGGTATGAATAATTTTGGAGAAATACATAACCTAGCTAAGGTTGCAAGACCAGATATTGCCGTAATAACAAACATAGGAATATCTCATATAGAGAATTTAGGATCTCAAGAAGGTATACTTAAAGCTAAGATGGAAATAACAGATTATTTTACTAATGAAAATACTTTGATAATAAATGGAGAAGATTCATTTTTAACTTCTATTAAAGATAAAGGCTATAAGATTGTATCTTGTGGATTAAACGAAAAAGCTAATTTAAAAGCTACAGAAGTAAATCTAATGGAAGAATCTATAGAGTTTATACTTAATAAAGATGATGAAAAACATAAATTTAATATTGATGCACCTGGAGAACATAGTGTGTTAAATTCCTTATTAGCAATAGGATGCGGTGTTGAGCTTGGTGTAAGTTATGATGATATAAGTGAGGGATTAAAAAACTTAGCAAGAACACCCATGAGACTTGAGATTATTAGAAATAAAGAGGGTTATGTAGTTATTAACGATTGTTATAACGCATCTCCTCAATCAATGAAATCTGCTTTGGAGGTTCAAAACAATATAAAATGTGATAAAAGGATAGCTGTATTAGGAACCATGTTAGAGCTTGGAGATGAATCCTATTTAGCTCATAAAGAAATTGGCGAATATGCTAAAGCTATAAAGGTTGATGAACTATTAGTAACTGGAGATTTCTCTAAAGCTTATAAAGAAGGTTTTGGAGATGATACTAAAGTGTTTAATACGAAACTAGAGTTAATCGAGTATTTAAAAGATAATGTTAGTATAGGTGATAGTATTTTAGTTAAAGCTTCAAGAAGTATGAAATTCGAAGAAATAGTGGATGCCGTTAAATAATATTTACAAAGGAGGTGTCCCGGGGGTAGGGGGACATGAATAAGATTATGGATTTTATAAGTACAGACATTTTAATATCATTAATTTTATCTTTTTTAGTTGCAACGATAATAGGTTCACCTATTATAAAAGGGTTGTATAATTTGAAATTTGGACAAAATATAAGACAGGATGGACCTCAAAGTCATTTAAAGAAAGCTGGAACACCAACTATAGGTGGAATTATCTTTATTACATCAACAACAATTGTAACATTTATAATGATTAGAGATATAAAAGATGAGGCCTTTGTTGCGTTATTTGCTTTCATTGCTTTTGGGTTTATAGGATTTTTGGATGATATAATTAAAATAGTTAAAAGAAATAATTTAGGATTAAGGGCGTATCAAAAAATGATCCTGCTTTTAATTGTTTCAGGTGTATTATCTTATTATAGTTACGTAGAACTTGGTACTAAGATAAATGTACCTTTTATAAATACTCAATGGGACTTAGGAGTTTTATATATACCTTTTGTTATTTTCTATTTTGCAGCTACTACTAATGCAGTTAATCTAACAGATGGATTGGATGGATTAGCTACGTCAGTTACTATTTTAGTTATGACATTTTTATCAATAGTAAGTTTCAATTTAGGAAATTATACTTTAACTATATTTTCTATAGTTTTAGCAGGGTCACTACTTGGCTTCTTAAGATTTAATGCTTTTCCAGCTAGAGTATTTATGGGAGATACGGGTTCTTTAGCATTAGGGGGAGCGGTTGCGACGGTAGCTCTTTTATTAAAGATTCCATTTATAGTTGTAATAATTGGAGCTATATATGTAATAGAAACCTTGTCAGTTATAATTCAAGTTTCATCTTTTAAGTTAACTGGAAAAAGAGTATTTAAAATGGCTCCAATTCATCATCACTTTGAACATATGGGGTGGAGCGAAACTAAGATAGTGACGATTTTTTCAATTATAACAGTTGTAGTATGCTTTATAGGATTTCTCTCTCTCTAATAATTTATGGAGGTTAATGAATGAAAAAATTTAACTCTAAACTTAAAATGGGTCAAATAGATTATCCGTTATTTTATGTTGTATTTTTTATATTAGCTATCGGAGTAGTAATGGTGTATTCTGCTTCAACATACTATGGAATGTATGTAATACCTGCGCACGATTCAATGTACTTTTTAAAAAGACAGATATTATTTGCTGCCTTAGGGATAATAGCAATGCTTTTTATGATGGCTTTTGATTATCATAAATTAAAAAAGTTAACTCTATTAATATTAATTGTTACGGTTATTTTACTTATAGCAGTATTCTTTTTTGAAGCTAAAAAGGGAGCGCAGAGATGGATTAGCATTGGGCCATTTAGTTTACAGCCCTCAGAAATTGCAAAATATGCAGTAGTGCTATTTTTAGCTTTAAGCTTAGAACAAAAAGGGGAGAAAGTAAAGGGATTAATGTATGGGATGATGCCTTATTTGGGATTTTCAGGTTTTTTTGCAGGAATGGTATTATTACAGAAAAATCTATCTATAGCATCTGTAATAATGATAGTTACATTAATAGTTTTATTTGTATCGGGAGCCAGATTAAAGGATTTTGCGGTTATATTACCAGTTTTATTTGCTGGAGCTGTATTTTTTATTTTCTCAGAAGAGTATAGAAAAGCTAGACTATTAAATTTCATAAATCCATGGAATGATCCAGCTGGAAATGGTTATCAACTTATCCAATCATTTTTAGCATTAGGTTCTGGGGGAATAACTGGGCTTGGATTAGGTCAATCAAGACAAAAGACTTTATATATGCCTGAACCACATAATGACTTTATTTTTTCTATTATTGGAGAAGAATTAGGACTTATAGGTTGTCTTTTTATAATAGCTTTATTTGGAATACTTATATGGAGAGGTATAACAATAGCTATAAAGGCTAAGGATACCTATGGAACGTTATTAGCAGTTGGGATAACATCTGTAATAGCAGTTCAAGCAATAATAAACATCGCAGTTGTAACAGGTTCTATGCCAGTTACAGGAGTGCCACTTCCTTTTATAAGTTATGGAGGTAGTGCCTTAGTTATAAATATGACGGCCATGGGGATACTTTTAAATATATCAAGGCAAACAGAAAAATCAGAGGTCTTTTAACTTTGCGTAAGCAAAGTTTTTTTTTGGAAATAATTTAAAATTAATAAAATTGTAATGAAAAAAATGGGTTAAAGTGTTATTATAAATATAAGATTTTTTGTAAGGAGAGCTTAAGTGGAGGCATTAAAATATATAGAGGAGAAAAAAAGAAAAAAAAAGATAAAAAAAACTATAGCTTTATTAATGGTATTAATAGGGCTTTTAATACTGTTCTTAATCAAGGCACCAATATTTAACATAAATAATGTTAAAATAGTCAGTAATGATAATGAAGTTGCTTTAAAAGACGATATAGAAAATAAGCTTCAAGGGATAAAGGGACGGAATATTTTTTACGTAAAAAGAAGTTACATAGAATCTATATTAAAAGATGATCCATATATAAAAGATGTAAAAGTAACTAAAGCCCTTCCTAATAATTTAACTGTTGAAGTAAAAGAAAATAAAAAGATATTTACAGTTGAACAAAATGGTAATTATTATGCTCTTGATGAAAGTGGAAAGGTTCTTGATAAAAAGCTTGGTGAAGATGATTTAGTTAAATTAGAAGGTATAACCATACAAGATAAAGAAGTTGGTGAAAAAATAACAGAAGATGAAAAGATATTAGAAGTAATTAAAGACTTTGGAGTTCTTATTAATTCTAATACTTCTAGTATTAAGTTTAGTAAGTTAGATATTAGTAACCTATCAAATATAAGCTTGTATAGTAATGAGGTTCTTATAAAAATAGGTGGAAACTTTGATTTAAGTAGAAAATTAAATTATGCAATTAATATTTTAAAGAATGTTGATATAAAAAAAGGGTACATTGATGTTAGTGTGGAAGGTAATCCCGTTATAAAAGAGGAATAGGAGGTATAGCATGAAAAGACTTTATTCTCAGATAGCAGTTGCAATAGTATGTGCACTTTTAGGGTTTTTCTTATCCTACCAATTTAAATTAATAAGCTCTAGAGAAGAAAATAAACAACAAAGTACTTATGCAACTACAGATATATTAAAGGAAGTTGAAAGCTTAAAGGCAGAAAGAGATGATGTAAAAAAGCAAAATGAAGATCTTCAGGCCCAACTAAAGAAGCTAGAAGATGATGCTGCAAAATCTGGAGCTGTTGACATGGACATTAAAAAAGAGTTGGATACTACAAGAATGATTACAGGTACAGTAGATGTAAAAGGGCAAGGGATTATTTTGCGTATAACACCTAAAAGTGATATATTTTCATCTAATAAAGAAAGTGCTGCTTCATTAGATGAGCTTGAGTTAATACATCTTATTAATAGTTTGTGGTTTGCAAGGGCAGAGGCTATATCTATTAATGATTATAGACTAACACCTCAAACAGGTATAAAAAATTCTGGTAGCGTAGTAAATATAGGAAGTGAAGGAAGAGTAGATCCAAGTAAAGAAATTATAATTAAAGCTATAGGTGATAAAAATTCACTTGATGCAGCATTAAAGTTTGCTAATACTTTGAACTTTCAAAATTTAGGAAGTTATAAAAAAGAAATAGAACCATCAGATGAGATTGTAATAAAGAAAAGTGTAAAAGGATTAAATTCTAATTATATAAAACCTGTTAAGTAAAGGAAGTGATTAAATGATAGCATTTATAGGACTTTTAATTGGAGTTATTATAGGATTGACAACGAATATAAATATTCCTGATAAATTTTCGCCATATATGTCTGTAGCAATTTTGGCATGTTTGGATTCGGTTTTTGGCGCGGTTAGGGCTTCTTTATCTAAAAATTTTCAAGCAGATGTATTTATTTCAGGTTTTTTTGGTAATGCAGCTTTAGCAGCAGCATTAGCTTATTTAGGGGATAAACTTGGAATACCTATATATATAGCAGCTGTTATTGTTTTTGGAGGCAGAATTTTTGATAATTTTGCTATTGTTAGAAGATTATTATTAGAAAAAGCGAAATCTCGTTAATGGAGGTTTAAATATGAAATATAACGAAGCAAGTATTTTTGTTTTTATAGCCTCCATAATAATAGGTGTTTTAATTGCGTTAAATATAAATTTATCATCTACTTCTTCTAATATTCAACTTACAGCAAATGAATATAGTAAAGCTGTAGATGAGCGTACTAAATTAAGACAAGAGATAAATGCTTTAGATACTAACAATGATGAGATTATAAATAAACTTAACGATTATACATATTCCGAACAAAAAAATGAAAAAATAATTGAAGACTTAAAATCTCAACTTAGTTTATATAAAATGATAGATGGCTTTGAAGATACTAAAGGATCAGGAATTAAAATAACTATAAGAGATGGTGATTATGAAAGCTTAGGCATAACTGATCCAAAGATGCAGTGGTTATATTTACTTCATGATAATGATATGATAAATGTAGTTAATGATTTAAGAGCCATTGGTGCAGAAGCAATATCAATAAATGGATATCGTATATATCCATTTTCAGGATTAATATGTGATGGTCCGTTTCTTAGAATATATGGAGACATACAGATTCCTCAACCTTTTGAAGTAGAAGTAATAGGAGAGCCAAAAGTCCTTCAAGATTTTATTACTAGTGATAATTCATATATAACCGGATTAAAAGCAAGAGGTGTAGATGTTAAAGTTAAGGAAGTAAAAGAGATTATAATGAGGGCTAAAATAAATACAATAAAACCAGAATTTATGGAACAATACACAAATTAATAAATAAACTGCCCCAGCAAAAAGAAATATTTGTTGGGGCAGTTTATTTTAATGAGATTATTAAATTGCTTCAAAAATAATAGAAAATAAAGTCATACTCTTCCAAATAGCTATGTTTTGTATTATAATTAATTATATGAATTTGAAGGAAATATATATATTTTGGAGAATATATAGAAATAGGAGATGAAGTTTTGAGCATAAAGGAAAATATACAAAAAATTAAAGAAACTTTAGAAGATGACATAACTCTTATAGCTGTATCTAAAACTAAACCTTTAGAAGCTCTAGAAGAAGCCTATAGCTATGGAATACGTGATTTTGGAGAAAATAAAGTTCAAGAACTTTTAGAAAAGTACGATAACTTTCATAAAGATGTAAAATGGCATCTTATAGGTCATCTACAGACAAATAAAGTTAAGTATATAGTAGATAAGGTTTTTCTTATTCATTCTCTAGATTCTATTAAGTTATTACAGCAAATAGAGAAAATCTATGGAAGTAATGATAAAATAGCAAATGTATTAATTCAAATAAATATAGGGAAAGAAGAAACTAAAGCAGGTATCTTTGAAGAAGAGCTAGATGCTTTAGTAAATGAAATAGAAAAATGTAAATATGTTAAAGCTTTAGGATTAATGGTTATTATACCTAAAGGAGATGAGCAAGAAAACAGAAAGTATTTTAAGTCTACTAAAAACATATGGGATAAATTAAAAGAACAGAAGTTCAAAAATATAACAATGAAGCACTTGTCCATGGGAATGAGTAGTGATTATATAACTGCCTTAGAAGAAGGAAGTAATATGATTAGAGTTGGGCAAGGCATTTTTGGGAAAAGATAAAATTTAGGAGGAATTGATATGGCAGCTAAAATGGTTGATAAAGTAAAAGAATTATTTGGTTTTGGAGAATATGAAGATGAATTTGAAGAATTCGAAGATAGTGAAGAATTTTCAGAAGTAGCAATGGATGAAGTTGAACCTGTATTATCAAGTAAAAAGAATAATAAAGTAGTAAATATTCATACTGCTTCTTCTGCAAAGGTTACTATAAAAAAACCAACAGTATATGATGATGCTACTGAGATTTGTGAGGCATTAAAATCAAGAAAGATTGTAGTTATTAATACATCTGCACTTGAAACAAGAATAGCACAAAGATTATTAGACTTTGTATCTGGAGCATGTTTTGCTTTAGCAGGGGAACTACAAGAGATAGAAAGAGGTGTATATATTTTATCACCATCAAATGTTGAAGTAACAAATGAATTAAAAAGCGAACTTTCTTCAAAAGGGATGTTTAACTGGAGTAAATAAAGCTCAGGAGGGCAAATAATATATGATATATACTACACTCTCAGTATTTATAAAAGTTATTCAATTTGCAGTATTTGCAGATGTAATACTTTCTTTAATGGAATCTACGGGTTCGCCTGTAAAATATCATTATATAGTTAAAAATTTTACAAAACCAATACTAGAGCCCTTTGAAAAATTGCAAAGTAAACTAAATTTAAATATTCCTGTTGATTTGTCACCTTTTTTAGCTTTAATAGCACTTAATATAATAGAAAAGCTATTAAGATTAATATTTTAATAATGGATAAAAAGGAACTAACTAGAATATTTGAAGGGGAAGAACTCATATTAGCTATAGGATTGTTAGAGAAATACAGTCTTTCTAAGGAATATAATATTCCTATGTTCTCACAAAGTTTTTTGACTCCTAATATATGGATGTATTTTACTGAAAGAATATCTAAAGATATTAGTGTAGAACTAAACGGGGGTTTTGAAGACTGCGAAAGAAAAATGATTACTTTTAATAATCTATATGAGGCTCCTTTCCCTATGAAAATATTAGAGATAACCAACAAATCAAGATTTAGAACCTTGGAACATAAGGATTATTTAGGTGGAATATTATCATTAGGAATAAAACGTGACAAATTAGGAGACTTAATTCTAGACAATGATAAATGTTTTGTAGCTATTTCTGAAGAATTGACTGATTTTTTGATTGATAACTTAGAGTTTATTGGGAAAAATCCCTGTGATGTAAAAATAGTTGAGAGTAACGAAGAGTTACCTAGTGTTAAGTTTACAGAAAGCAATATAAATATAGCTTCATTAAGAATAGATTCTGTTGTAGCATCTTTAGCGAATGTTTCAAGAAGTGAAGCAGTAAAACTAATTAATTCGGGAAAGATTTTAGTTAACTATTCTAATAATATAGATAAGAGTTATGAAGTAAAGTTAAATAGTACTATTACGATTAGAGGAAAAGGCAAATTTATTATTTCAGAAATTACCGGGAAAACGAAAAGTGATAAGTTGAAAATAAGAGTAAAAAAATATACATAATGTAGAGGTGATACAGATGAAAATTACTCCAATGGATATTAGCAATAAGGAGTTTAAAAAAGGATTAAGAGGATATAATCCAGAAGAAGTTGATGAGTTTTTAGATGAAATCGTAGATAATTATGAGGAACTTTACAAAGACAATGCCTTATTAAAAGAAAAAGTATCTGCACTTTCAGAAAAAATTGAACATTATGGAAAAATAGAAAATACTATTCAAAATACTTTACTATTAGCTCAAAATGCAGCTGAGCAAGCGAGAAGTTCAGCTAAAAAAGAAGCTGATATGTTAGTTAAAAATGCTAATGATACTGCTCAAAAGATATTAGATAAAGCTCATGCAGATGTAGTTCAAATAAACGATGAGTTTGATAGAATAAAACAAGAGTTCATTAAGTTTAGAGCGAAATTTAGAAACTTCATGAATACTCAATTAGAAACTTTTGATGATTTGGAAAAGGATTTTATTAAAAATTATAATATAACAAATCCATTAGAAGATATAGAAGAAAAAGAAGTAGCAGTAGATTTAAATCTTAATGATGAAGATGAAGAAGAAATAAGTAATGATTTAGATCAAATAAAAAGTTTCTTTGCTAATAAATAAGTGATAAAAAGGCAAAATCTAATAGATTTTGCTTCTTTTAATTTTAATAGTAATATTGAATGTTATAAAAACACCTGATTTTGAAAACAATAGTAATAGTAAGTTATAAACTATTGGAGAGGTGTTGATTAGATGGATAAAAATAAGTTCAATATATATAAAGAAAAATTATTAAAAGAAAAAGATAAAATTAAATTAATAATAGATAATCTAGAGAAAAATGACTTTGGAAGTATTAATATAGAAATGGCTTCAGAAATATCCCATTATGATAACCATCCAGCAGATGCAGCAGGAGATGTGTATGATATGGAAAGAGGTATGGCTCTAAAAAGAAAAGAAGAGGTTTTGTTAGAACAGGTTGAAAACTCTTTAAAATCTTTAGAGAAAGGAAGTTATGGAACCTGTAAATCCTGTGGTGAAGAGATTTCAGAAGAAAGATTAGAGTTTATACCTTATGCAGAATATTGTATAGATTGTCAGAAGTTAATAAGCTCTATAGGGAATCAAGAAAAAAGACCTGTAGAAGAACAGGTTATTGGAACACCATTTTATTATGAGCATTTAAGTAAAGATTACACAGGTTTTGATCAAAAGGATAGTTATCAAGCTGTGGAGAAATTTAATAGGATAGAAGACTTGGAATATTCCGGTGATGATGATATGATGTATGTTGAACCTATAGAAAAGATAAGTAATGAACAATATAAGGCAGGACTACCTGACTAAGAGTATTGTTTTAGTATGAGGAGTAGTATTTTAATGGAAGAGTTAATATTTAAGATAACTTCTGAAGAAGTTAATAAAAGAATAGACAAATATCTATCAGAAGTTATCGAAAATAAGTCTAGAAGTTTTATTCAAGGATTAATAGATAATGATAATATAAAAGTGAATGATAAGTTAATAAAAAGTAATTACAAATTAAAGCTTAATGATATTATAGAAGTAAACTTACCTGAACCTCTTGAGCTTGAGGTTAAAGCAGAAGATATAAAATTAGATATAGTTTACGAAGATCATGATGTTATTGTAGTAAATAAACCTCAAGGGATGGTAGTGCATCCTGCACCAGGTAATTATACAGGAACATTAGTAAATGCATTGCTTTATCATTGTAAAGATTTATCAGGTATTAATGGAGTCATTAGACCAGGGATAGTTCATAGGATAGATAAAGATACCTCAGGGATATTGGTAGTTGCAAAAAATGATAATAGCCATAATTTTTTAGCTGCTCAACTAAAAGATCATTCTATGAAAAGAGAATATTATGCTTTAGTTGAAGGAAGAGTAAAAAATGATATTGGAACTATAAATGAAAAGTTAGGAAGAGACCCAAAAGATAGAATAAAAATGGCTATAGTTAAAGAAGGTAGAGAGGCTATAACTCATTATGAAGTTTTAGAAAATTATGATTATACTACTCTTGTTAAATGTAATTTAGAAACTGGGAGAACCCACCAAATTAGAGTTCATATGGCCCACATAGGACATCCGTTAGTAGGGGATCCCGTTTATAGTTATAAAAAATCGAAGTTTAAATTAATGGGGCAGATGCTACATGCTAAAACTTTAGGATTTGTTCATCCAACCACAAAAGAATTCCTAGAGTTTTCTACTGAGTTGCCAAGCTATTTTAAAAATATAATAGAAAAGTTAAGAGGTTAGGGAGAGATGGATATGAAGCTAAAAGCTGAACTACTAGATGAAAATGCTATTAGAAGAAGTTTGGTTAGAATTTCTCACGAGATTATAGAGAAAAATAAAGGTGTAGAGGATATAGTTTTAGTAGGAATTAAAAGAAGGGGGTATCCTCTAGCACAAAGAATTTCGGAGCAAATAAAAAAGATAGAAGGAGTCACTGTTCCTGTTGGAATGGTAGATATAACTTTATATAGAGATGATTTAATTGAGAATAGTGAAATGCCTTCAGTTGCTAGTAATGACATAGGTATTAGAATTAAGGGTAAAACTGTAATAATAGTAGATGATGTTTTATTTACCTGTAGAACTGCTAGAGCAGCAATAGACGCTATTATGGATTATGAAAGACCAAGTTCAATACAATTAGCTGTATTAATAGATAGAGGACACAAGGAATTACCTATAAGAGCTGACTATGTAGGAAAAAACATACCTACCTCTAAATCAGAAATAGTTGCCGTTAGAATAAATGAAATAGACGATGAAGAGTCAGTTAAAATATTTGAAAAATAGGAAGGAATTAAATAATGTTTTATGATTTAATAGCTACTACTGCCTTTGGACTGGAATCTGTAACAGCTAAAGAGCTAAAAACTTTAGGATATGAAGACTTAAAACTAGAAAATGGGAAAGTTCATTTTCAAGGAGATGAATTAGATATTTCAATAGCTAACATCCATTTGAGAACTGCTGAAAGAGTTTTGATTAAAATGGGTGAATTTACTGCAACTACTTTTGAAGAGTTATTTCAAGGAACAAAAAATATTGAGTGGGGAGACTTTATACCTGAAGACGGTAAGATGCATGTTATAGGTAAGTCTGTAAAATCCACTTTATTTTCTGTTCCTGATTGTCAATCAATTGTTAAAAGAGCTGTTATTAAAGCTATGGAGCAAAAATACAACAGAGAAGTTTTTAGTGAAGATGGACCAGTTTATAAAATAGAAATATCTCTCCTTAAGGATGTAGCTACATTAACTATTGATACATCTGGAGTTGGATTACATAAGAGAGGTTATAGAGAAAGAGCTGGAGAAGCACCTTTAAAAGAAACTTTAGCGGCATCTATGGTTTTACTGTCTAGATGGAGTGGCATGGAAACCTTGATTGACCCTTTCTGTGGGTCAGGAACGATTTTAATAGAAGCGGCAATGATTGCAAGAGATATAGCACCAGGAATAAAGAGAGAGTTTGTAAGTGAAACTTGGCCTAATATACCAAAAGAACTTTGGACTCAAGTAAGGGATGGAGCTAAAAAATCTATAAAGAATAAAGATATTAAGTTATTAGGATATGATATAGACGGAAGACTTCTTGCTACTGCAAGAGAAAATGCAAAACTAGCTGGAGTTTTAGAAAATATAGATTTCCATAGACAAGACTTTAAAGAATTTTCTTTAAATAGGGACTATTCATTTATAATAACTAATCCTCCTTATGGGGAAAGAATTGGTGAGCTTGAAGAGATAAAGATTCTCTATAAAAAACTAGGAGAGCTAAAGAAAAAGATACCATCTCTAGAAATCGAAGTTTTAACATCTTACGAAGATTTCCAAAGAGAATTTGGAGAAAAAGCCAATAAAAATAGAAAACTTTACAATGGAAGAATAAAGTGTTATTTATATCAATATCATAGGAACTAATTAAGAAGTCATTACAAGTTATTTTGTAATGACTTTTCTATTTCCATAAAAGCAATCTAATGAGACTTAGGAGAAGTCACTACAGAGAAGTAGTGTACCTCTATTCTGTAGGATCGCTTCTCAGCTCCATTAAATTCCTTATCTTGGCTAACGGCATTAAAGTCCTTTAATATTTTTAAAAAGAAAAGTAAAATTTAAAAAAATACTTGTAAATAAATTACGGAAAAGCCAAAATCCCTATTGAAGAATTGCACCAATAATCGGTAGAAGCGCTCCTAAGCTTCAATCTAATCCTCTTTTATATTGGTAATGGAATCTAATGAGGCTTGAGAAGAAGCCTCTACAGGGGTAATAGTTAAAAGAATCTAAAGAGACTTGAGAAGAAGCTCCTACAGGGCAGCGGTGCACATCTACTCGGCGGTAGACACGCACTGCTGATCTGTAGAAGCGCTCCTCAGCTTCATCAAATCCTTTTAACTGCTGATCTGTAGAAGGCGTTCCTCAGCCTTCATTAGATTCCTTTTAGATGCTATCCTGTAGGAGCGTTCCTAAAAGGAATCTAAAGAGACTTAAAAAGAAGTCTCTACAGAGAAGTAATGCACTTCTATTCGGTAGGCATGATTCTCAGCGCCAGTCTAATCCTTTTAAACTTTAAGAAGAAAGTAAACTTTTTGATAAAAAAATTGACAATAAGTCACAGAAAAAATAGACTGCCCCAAGAAAGCAAGAAAGCAAGAAAGCAAGAAAGCAAGAAAGCAAGAAAGCAAGAAAGCAAGAAAGCAAGAAAGCAAGAAAGCAAGAAAGCAAGAAAGCAAGAAAGCAAGAAAGCAAGAAAGCAAGAAAGCAAGAAAGCAAGAAAAGAAGAATTCTTGAATTCTTCTTTTCTTGAATCTCTTAAAAAACCACGTTTACAGGGATGTAGTTAAAAATACTTAAATTTTATTAATCCTAGGCTCAGAAGGACTTATATAAATGGTTTTATTTTGAGAATATATAACCATTCCAGGCTTTGAGCCGTTAGGTTTTTTTATGTACCTAACAGGTGTATAGTCAACCGGGATATTAGAAGATAACTTTCCTTTACTATAAAATGCAGCTAAATTAGCGGCTTCTTTGATTGTTACTTCAGAAGGGTTACTACCTTTAATAATTACATGTGAGCCAGGAATATTTTTTGTGTGAAACCATATATCTTCTTTATTTGCAAATTTTAAGGTTAAATAGTCGTTTTGAATATTATTTTTTCCAACATAAATATGGAATCCGTCACTAGAGATAAAATGCAAGGGTTTAGAAACTTTATTTTTATCCTTTTTTGAACTTTTCTTAAAACGAATATAACCTGTTTCTATTAATTCATTTTTTATTTCTTCAATATCGTCATAGCTTTCTGAATTGTTCAAGTTAGATAAAACTGATGTTAAGTAATTAAACTCTTCTTCATTTTTCTCCAATTGTTCAAAAGCAGATTGTTCTGATTTTTTTAACTTGTTATATTTTTTATAATAGTATTGAATATTTTCTGATGGAGTTTTGTTTTCATCAAGTTCAATATCTATATATTCATCTTCAGATTCACTATAAAAATTTAATAAGCTGACTTTTTTATCACCTTTTTTTATATTATAAATATAGGAACTTAAAATATCTGCTTTAATTTTAAAATCTTGTTTAGTAGAGCAATCTTCTATAGTAGCATTAAGTATCCTAGACTTCTTATTACATCTATCTATATTAGTATTTATTATCTTTTGTATATCGCTAGCTTTACCTTTTAATCTATCTTGTTTATCTTTTTGTTTGTAGAAATTTTCAAGAAGTTCTGATGGATCTTCATAAATTTCCTTATCTAAATCCTTATAAATATTTAAATTTAAGCAATAAAAGTCTTTTAATTCACCATTTTCATTATATAGAGTATAGGAAGTGTGATTTAAAATATCACTAAAAAACTTTTGAGAGTAATTATAAACGTCCTCCATATTCTTATTTAAACTATTAGAATAAAGTTCTTCACTTAAAACTTTACCAACACCAGTAAAAGTCTTACTAAAAAAGCTAGAGTTAAACTTTATATCTTTTGTGGCTAGGAAACTATTAAATTCATCATAAGTAAATGATAGAGGATTAAGTTTATTGCTTTCAGGTGGATAAACGTAGCTTATTCCAGGAAAAAGCACTCTATAGGAATTGATTTCTGAGGTTATATGTTTAATAGATTCCATAACCTTATTATCTCTATCTCTTACTAAAGTTATATTACTATGTCTACCCATTATTTCTATTATAAGTTTATAAACTGAATCAAATCCCAGCTCATCTGTAGACTCAATAAGCATGGTTAAAATACGATCATTTTCATATTGAGCAATTTCTCTTATTTTACCATTTGTTAAATATTTTCTTAAAACCATACAAAACATTGGGGCTTTTAGTGGATTTACCTTAGATTCTTTAGTAAAATGAATACGAGGATAATTACTTGAGGAAGAAATTAATAGTTTTCTATTTTTTCCTCCAGTTCTTAAGGTAAAAATTATCTCATCTTTTTCAGGTTGATTTATTTTATCTATTTTTGCATTCAATAAAATTGGTCTTAAATAATTTATATAATTGTGTAGAAAAACACCATCTAATGCCATTGTAGTCTCCTTTCAAAAAACATATAAATTTAGTATACACGTTTAAAATAATTGTATCAAGGTGGAGGTAAAGAAATGAAGTTTTATAAGATGCATGGAAATGGAAATGATTTTATTGTAATTGATGATAGAAATGAGACTTTTTTAGGGAAAGAAAGTGAGCTAGCTAAAAAGGTATGTCATAGACACTTTGGTATTGGAGCAGATGGAATACTTTTAGTTAGGAATAACAAGGAAGCGGATTCAGAAATGATTATAATTAATTCTGATGGCTCATATGCAGCTATGTGTGGTAATGGCTTAAGATGCTTCATAAAGTACATATATGATTTAGAAATTGTTAAAAAGAGCAACATGAAAATAATGACTGGCGATGGACTTAAGGATGTGGATATAAAGCTTATTGGAGATCAAATCTCTGAAATAAAGGTGTTTATGGGTAAAGCTAGTTATGAACCAAATAAAATACCAGTAAAAATAAAAGAAAAATTAAAAGATTTTGAACTACATGCAAATAATAAAGAATATAATATTACATCTATGTTATTAGGGGTTCCACATACTGTTATATTTGAAGAAGAAGAAACAGATATAACGGAAGGTAGAGCAATTGAAAAACATGAAATTTTTCCTGAAGGAACAAATGTTAATTTTTGTGAGGTACTTGATAGGGATAATATAAAAGTGAGAACTTGGGAAAGAGGAGCAGGGGCAACTTTAGCTTGTGGTACTGGAAATTGTGCTGCGGCCGTTGCGGCTTTTGATAAAGGATATACAAATAAACAGGTTAAGGTACATGTTCCAGGTGGGGTTTTAGAAGTATTAATTGAAACGGAAGGAGTATATATGATTGGAAATGCGGAAGTTATTTGTAATGGAGAGGTATATATATAAACTAACAAAATGAAGAATGCTAGGTTGATATGTGTTTTTATAATAACCTCATGCCTTCTTTTTGTTTCATGTAAAAATACACAAGTTGAAAACAATAAACCTGAGAATGAAATAACCTTTAAAAACTATGAAGGAATTAATAAAGTAAGTGTAATTTATGATAGGAATGGAAAGATATCTTTAATTAGCGATATTTATAAAAATGAAGTTCTTTCAAAAAATGAAGACGGATATGTTTTATCCTATAGAAAAGAAACTAACTCATATTTAAAAGCTTCAGAGATTTCTGAAGAAAAAAAGTTGGTTTTAGGGATAAATAATAAAGAATATATATTAAAAGATTTCACCGATTTATCTAATGCTAAACAGTCTCCAAAAGGGAATAAGATTTTGTATAAGAAATATAATGAAGCTGAGGAAGTTGAGTTTTCTATATTTGATAGCTCTAATGAAAAAGATATTCCCTTGGAAATAAACACTTTAATATCAGGCGAAAATTACTTTTGGAAAGATAATAATACTATTATTTATTATGGAATTAATGATAAGGAAAATAAAAATGGGATATATTCTTATAATATATCCTCAGATGAAGAAACCTTATTGTATGAGCTTAAGCAAGGAATAATAGAATATATGCAATTGACTGATGAATATATTTACTTTATGCTCAATTCTTTAAATGGAAAAAAAGAAGTAAATAGATTTTCCTTAAAGGATAAAAGCTTAGTCAAAATTACAGATAAATTTAAGTATATTAGTTCCGTAGCTGAAGAAGCTGGAAGTATATATATATTAGGGGAAGAAGAAAGTAGTGGTGTCTCTATATATAGTATTATAGATGGTAAACTAAAAAGAGTAATATATGATTTTCCTAGGCAAATAGATCCTGATAGAGGGATGATTAAAGATAAAGATGGGAATATATTGTTTATAGGATATGAAAATATTAAAGAAGATGAAGATGTTTATGTTTATAGTACAGTAGATAAGGGTACAAAAATCATTTCTAAAAAAGTAGGGAAGTATTTCTTTATAGAAACAAACTAAATTTAAGTTTGTTTCTTTTTTTATGTTTATTTTGTGAAAAATAGTCAAGTATTATAGTTAAGAGGTGAATCTTATGAAAAATATTGAATCTATTTCGCTTAATTTAATAGACATAACCCTTCTCAATAAAGTACCCTTTGAAATATGTCAGAAGTATAAGATTTTACCCCTAGGGAGATTCAAGGGGAAGATTTACGTAGGTATGGAGGAAATAAAAAAAGAATATATAAGGTATTTAGAGCAAAATCTTTCTGAAGCCATTGTTCCGGTAAAAATTGATAAAGAAAATATAACCAAGCTCATATATGATGGCTTTGGTGTTAAAATTCATGACAGAAACAAATACATAGAAGAAAATATAATAAGTGATGCTATTGATAAAAATGCTTCAGATATACATTTTGAGCCATTTGAAAAAGAAGTTAATATTAGGTTTCGATTAAATGGGTCTCTTATACTTTGTTATAAGATTACTCGTGAAGAATATGAGGCAGTAGTTTCAAGAATTAAAGTTAAAGGTAATATGGACATAGCTGACAAGCTGAAGGCTCAAGATGGAAAGATGGTATATAATTATAACGAAAATTTTTTGGATTTAAGGATATCATCCTTGCCTACTTATTATGGGGAAAAGATAGTTATAAGAATAATGTACAACAATGAAGATGATAAAAATCTTGAATCCTTGAGCTTTGATAAAAGAGACTTAGAATATATAAATAAATTAATTTCTATGAATAGTGGCATGATTTTAATAAATGGGCCCACTGGGTCTGGAAAATCTACGACGCTTTATTCTATTTTGAAAAAGGAAAATAGTAAGGACCTAAATATTATGACAATAGAGGATCCTGTAGAGGTTCTTATTAATGGAATAAATCAAGTTAATGTTAGCAGAAATGAGAGTGGTGATATTACCTTTCATTCTGGCTTAAGGAGCATTTTAAGACAAGACCCAGACATTATTATGGTTGGCGAGATACGTGATGAAGAAACAGCTAAGATAGCTGTTAGAGCGGCTATTACAGGTCACAAAGTGTATTCAACAATTCATACTAAAAGTTCTTACGAAGTATTTAAAAGATTAAAAGAGATGAAAGTTGAAGAGTATTTAATAGTAGATTCTATAATTGGAGTAATATCCCAAAGACTAATAAAAAGATTGTGCGATAAATGCAAAAAAGAATTTTATGTAGAAGAAGATTTAATAAAAAAATATAAACTTAAAAATAGTAGATACTTTAAGAAAAATGGATGTAAATATTGCAATAATACAGGATATTCAGGCAGAGTTTTGGTTTATGATTTACTTTTGATGAATAGTGAAAACAGAGAAAAGATAAGAAAATATTTATCAGGAAGTTATGATTTTTCAAGTGATTCAGGACATTTGAATAAATGCCTAGAGTATTTGGAACAAGGAGTAATTGATTTTGACGGTTTTAGAGAATTTGTAGATGGTGATATTTATGAAGATTAATAGAAAAGAAATAAACTATGAGAATTTGAGTTATATTTTAATTAATATTTCAGAAATGATAGATAGTGGCATAAATATTTTAGCAGCCATGGACATACTTGAAGATGGAATAGATGGTAGTAGAAATAAATTAATAATAAATAGGATGAAAGAGAATATAAAAAGTGGACACAGCATATCAGAAGCCTTTAAGAGTGAGGATTCAATGCCAAAGTTATGCAATGAATTAGTAGCAATAGCAGAGGAAACAGGAAGTTTAAATAAAGTTTTAATACAATTATCAAGTTATTATAAGAAGCTTTATTCATTTAAGAAGCAAGTAATAAGTTCATTGGCATACCCTATTATATTATTTTTATTGCTTGTTATTATGGTTGTGTTTTTATTTATAATGTTAGTCCCTAGTTTCAGCGAAATGTATGCTTCAATGGAAATCGTTCCATCATGGCTTCTTGGAAAACTATTTAATCTTAGAGAATTTGCAGATAAAAATACTCTTATTTTCTATATATATACAGCTATCTATGGGATAGTGATGCCTTACGTAGTGGTAGTTTATTTTTTTAAGGAATTAGCAATTAGAAATATATTAAAATTAAAGATTGTTTTTCAATATAAAGAGTATATTATGCTTATGATGCTCAACATGATTTTTGAGAGTGGAATAAATCTACAAAGGGCTTTTAGCAAGTTTTCAAAAGAAATTAAAAATCCATTAATTAAAAGTCATATAAAAGAAATAAATGATGGGTTACTTAAAGGAAAGTCTCTAAAGTTTACACTAAAACAAGAAAAAATATTTTCAGAATATACTTTAGCGGTAATTAGTATTGGTGAAGAGATAGGAAAACTTAGTGAGAATATAAATAGAGCAATGATAAAATCAGAGGAAAATTTAGTGCAAAAAACTAAAAAGATATCAGGTGCAATACAACCAACATTTATATTAATAATTAGTTTTCTCATTGTAGGGATAGTATTAACATTTCTTATGCCTTTATATCAAGGAATAAAAATATGAGGAAGAAAGGTTTTACATTAATTGAAGTAATATGTGCTTTAGCTATTTTGAGTGTTTTTGCAGCAACTACTATGACTATAATTAAACCTATGATAAAAATCTCTAAAGAGCAAGAAGCACAGACTGTAGTATATTTAACTGAGGATATACTTTGTTATGGAAAGCTTTATAGTAAATATAATGAAACTTACCTAAATGGAGTTATAGATAAGAAAAAAATCTATATTTATGCTAGTGGCTTTAGTAGAACTTACGACTTACCTAAAGGTTATGAATATTACACAAGTAATTCAAAGAAAACTTTTAAAATAAATAGTAAAGGTGAAATAGATATTTCCACTACGATATATCTAAAGTTTGAAGGAGAAAATGTAGCAGGGATATCTATAACAGTAGGAAGTGAAACATTAAATGTTAAGTAAAAAGAAAGGCAATGTATTAATTGAAATACCTATAGTAATTGCAGTAATAGCAATAGTTATAGTAATATCTTTTGAAGCTATGATTAAAGCTAATAAGATGTATAAGCTTAGAAATGATGTAAGAAAAAATACAGTAATTTTCAAGAGTGTAGTAGGAGAACTTAGATATAACTCTAAATACAATGAAATGAAAGACAAAATAGGGGAAGGTAGTACTTTTTATATAAATGAAGAAAACTTGATTTTAGATAAAATGAAGGAAAGTAATATTAAAGACCTTCTGGATAATAATTTGATAAATGATAAAAAGTTTGTACAAGTGGATGCGCATAAAAATTCAGATGTAATTTCTTTAGAAATTTCATTAAAAGGGGAAAACTCTCATGACGTAGATCTAAAAGAGTTAGTTTATATATCGGAGAACTTGGAGCTATGAAGAAAAAAGGTTTTACATTAATTGAGGTTATTGTGTATATTTCCATAGGAACTGTATTAATTACATTGATGATAGGAGTAATCTTTAACCTGGTAAAATTTCGAAAAGATTATATTAAAAGATCAATAGAAGAAGATATGGTCACTAATGGAATAATATCTATTTCAAGCAGATTAAACAAAGGACAGCTTAAAAATATAGATGTTGAAAATAATAAAACAATAGCAATAAATGAAAATGGAAATAAAACATCTAAAATCACCCTATATAATGGATCAGATTTAGCGGGATGTTATTATGAAGGCAATAGGCTACTAACTGTAAATAAGATAATAACAGGGATAAGCGATTTTGAAGTTGTTAAAAAACAAAAGTTAGTCTATATAAAAATTAGTATTGAGGAAAATGTATATGAAGAAGTTTTTAAAATCTAAAAAGGGCAATGTTTTATTAATTGTTCCCGTGTATTTAGTGGCAATATCGATAATTATAACCTTAATATATAAAATAATGACAATTAATTCTGCTAAAAGCTACATCTATCCATATAAATATAATGCTACAGAGGTTTTTGAAGAGAGTGAATTAACTTTAGTTAATAATTATATAAAAAAGATAGATAAAACCAATATAAGAAATACTGAAGAATTAAAAAGCTATCTTATAAACAATAGGTTAGTAGAAACATTAGGTACAAGTAGAATTTATTATGATAATAGCCAAGATTGTATATACATAGAGAGAAAAATAAAAGAAGGAACAATAAAAAATAGGCTAAATTATCGATTTGAAGATGAAAAGATAATAATAAGTTTAAGTAAATATTATGAAGGAGTGTAAGGACTATGATAGGTTCAAAAGAAATCATTATAGATGACAATTACATTACTTTTTCTAATCAAAAAAGGAAGTTTAAGTTGACTGAGTTTGACAAATACAAAAAGGAATTAAAGGGTAAACTCAAGGTTGTTTTAATTAATACAAGAATGGAAGTAATTAAAGTAATGTTAAATAAAAATGAAACTATTGAAAAGGTAATAGATGAAAATTTTTATAACCCAAAAGACAAATTGTTTCATTATATTAAAAACAAAAAATCCAATGACTTAATATTATACTCCATAGATAAACCTATGATTTTAGATAAGTTAATGGATAGTGGACGAATAATTGCTATAAAACCATATGAGTTTATGCTTTTAAAGAAATATTCACCAAAGAAAAATATATTATTTAAGCCCTATGCATCTAAAGAAAAGAATAATAAAAAAATAATTATACACTCGGATTTTGGGAGATTGTTTTTATTAGCTATAGATGAAGATGAGTTGGTTTATAGTAAAAATATTAATCTTAATGAGTTTAGAGAGCTTAATAATTATATAAAGTTGTCAAAGACAAAAATGTTAAAAGAAAAAGAAGATAAAATAGAATTTAAATTCGGTAATCTTGAAAAAGGTTATTTAGATAAAGTTTTAGCTATGGAAGAGGTGGAAGTTAGAAGTGAGGAAGTTTAAAAATTTTATACCCTTAGATTATGAGGATAAGGAGAAAGTAAAAAGTGAATTTAGGGTTAAGAAAATTATAAAATTATTACTACTTATAAATTTATTACTCATTCCTGTAGCGGTTTCTAATATTAAAACTCAAGTTTTTAATAAAGAAGAAAAAAACTTAACTGTTAATGTAAAAGGTGAATTAATACCAATAGATAAAATAAGAATAGTGATGGATAAAGCTAGTGAATTAAATAGCGAAATTAAGATTAATAATTACAATTTTATTATAAAAACTTCAAAACTAGATAATAATGATAAGATGTTTCAGGAATTATATAAAAATAAGAAGATAAAAATTGAATCTGTAAATCACGGGGAAGATTTTGATGAAATAAAGGGTGTGTTAAATGAATAAAAATGTTTTGGTTAAACTTACTCTTTTAATAATCTTTTCTATAGGAAATATAATGGCTATTAATTATAAAGCCCCCGCTAAAGATATACCTAATAAAGTCAATATTCCTATAAGTTATGAGAATGTCAAAGAGTCTTTAGATAAAATAGATAATCTAATTATAGAAAAAGAAGAGTTTAAAGAAGATATTATTAAAGTATCCACCACATTAACAGGAGAAAAGAAAGAGCTTGAAGAATTAATAAAAGAGATAAACTCAAACAAATTTATTAATGGAGTGGAGAATATATCAATTGAAAAATATCAAGAGAATTGGAAGTGGAATGGAGTAATAGTATTTAATTCTTATGTAGAATACAGAAATCTTCATAAAAATGAATAAATTGCTTAAAAGAATTGCATTCAAACAAGAGTTTTGATAAAATATCATTGTTGTTTAAATATAATAAATAACCCTTATCTAGGTAATTTAATTAGTATGATTTATTTATAAGGGGTTATAATATATAATGAATTAATACATTTTGGAGGGAAACTTAATGATATCAGCTAGTGATTTAAGAAAAGGCGCTACTTTTGAATTTGATGGACAAGTGTTTACTGTTTTAGACTTTTTACATGTTAAACCAGGTAAAGGAGCTGCATTTGTTAGAACAAAATTGAGAAATGTAATTGCAGGCGGAGTTGTAGACAGAACATTTAACCCAACTGAAAAATTCCAAGAAGCTGTTATAGAAAGAAAAGAAATGCAATATTTGTACTCTGATGGAGAATTATATTACTTCATGGATCAAGAAACTTTTGAGCAAATTCCACTTAACTTTGAAAAAGTTGAAGAAGCAATAAAGTACTTAAAAGAAAATATGTTTGCAATTATTAAATTCTATAAGGGAGAGGCTTTCTCTGTTGAAGCACCTAACTTTGTTGAATTATTAGTAACTCAAACTGAGCCAGGAGTAAAAGGTAATACAAGTACAAATGCATTAAAACCAGCAACTGTAGAAACTGGAGCTGTAGTAAATGTACCTATGTTTGTTAATGAAGGTGATGTTATAAGAGTTGACACTAGAACTGGGGACTACATGGAAAGAGTATAATATTAGCGCTAAGTCATAAGACTTAGCCCTTTTATTATAAGTGAGGAAGTGTAATTATGAATTTTAGAGATGAACTTGAAAATTTAGAATTACTACTTAAGGCTATTCCTGAAACTGATAAAAAAATCTTAGATTCATTTTCTAATATATTAAAAGGGTTTAATAATAGATTAGAAGAAATTGAAGTAAATATAGAAACTTTACAAGAGAACGTAGAGTTTTTAAATAGTGATTTATCTGAAATTCAAGATGATTTATTTGAAGAAGTAAGTTTAGAGGATCTAGAAGATTTTGATGAAGGTTTTGAGGAAGTAACTTGTAGTAATTGTAATAAGCCAATATTTATAGAAAAAAGTGCTTTAGTGAATAACGAAATAATTCCTTGTCCATTTTGTGGAGAAAGCATAGAATAAAAAAAGAATGTCACATGACTATATTTAAATAGGAGTGGCATTCTTTTTTTTATGTAATTTTATTTTACATATTTTATTTATGTAGTTATATTTTTGAGAAAACATAAATAGAATTTATTGTAAGTGGAGGTGATGTTATGGATAGATATAATTCAATAATAGAGATATTACCAGAGACTATATTAAATAAAATAAGGCAAATTGATATGAATATTTTGCAGGAGCTTAGAATTAAGGTTGGATTACCTCTAATACTTGAAACCAATGTAGGAGAAAAAGTTATTGATTATATCTGTAGATACGAAGATTTAAAAACAATCACACAGAGAGTATCTAAATATTCTATGTATGCTTTTGAAGAAGACATAAGGCAAGGTTTTATAACTATAAAGGGTGGACATAGAATTGGATTAACAGGTGAATGGGTTATAGAAAAAGAAAAAGTAAAAACCATAAGAAATATTTCATCTTTAAATATCAGAGTTACTAAAGAAATATTGGGAGCAGCAGATTCAGTTATTCCATATATAACAAGTAAAAATACTGTTATTAATACTATAATAATTTCTCCACCTAAGTGTGGGAAGACCACCCTTTTAAGAGACATAACTAGAACCTTATCAAACGGAATAAGTTCTAGAGGATTTAAAGGAAAAAAAATATCTGTTATAGATGAACGAAGTGAAATTGGGGCTTGTTTTAAAGGCATACCTCAAATGGATTTAGGAATTAGAACAGATGTATTTGACAATTGTATAAAAAGTGAAGGAATGTTTATGGCAATAAGGAGTATGTCCCCAGAAGTTATAATCTGTGATGAAATAGGTACAAGTAAGGATGTGGATGCACTTATAAAGGCATTTAGTTCAGGAGTTAATATTATAACATCCATACATGGATATGGAATAAAGGATTTATATAACAGAGAGATATTCAAAGATCTCTTGATAAATAGAGTTATAAAAAGAGTTGTAGTACTTAGTAATAATAAGGGACCTGGAACCATTGAACAGATAAAAGAATTGGGGGAGGGAAGAGTGTGATTAAAGGAATTCTTTTTCTAGGAATATTTATATGCTCAACATATTTAGGATTCAGTCTAGGTGAAAGCTTCATAAAGAGATATACACATTTAAGAACTTTTGAAAAATCATTAGTGTTAATGCAAAATCAAATATTATACGCCTATACTCCTCTGCCAGAAGTATTTGAATTTCTAACAGAAAAAGTTGAGGGGATATGGAAAGAATTTTTTAAGAATATATATGAACTGTTAACTAATAATTTTACTGATGATGTATATGGAGCATTTAAAGACAGCATAAACAAGTACAAGGATAAGCTCTATTTAAAAAATGAAGATCTAGACTTAATAATTGATTTTTCAAAGTCATTAGGTGAGTCTGGGACATATGGGCAGGAACAGATATTCAGCTTAACTTTAAGCAATTTAAAAAATCATATAGAGGAAGCTAGAGAATTAAAAGAGAAAAATTGTAAAATGTACAGATATCTAGGGGCGTGTTTAGGTGCTGTAGTTATAATATTTTTAATTTAGGAGGGTATTATGTTAGACATTAACATGCTATTTAAAATAGCGGCAGCAGGTATTTTAATAATAATAATAGAAAAGGTACTAAAATCATCAGGTAAAGAAGATATTTCAACATTAACTAATATAGCGGGAGTTGTAATCATATTGCTGATGATAATTAATCTAATATCTAAGTTATTTGATTCCATTAAAACCATGTTTATGTTTTAGGGAGGAATTATGGACATAATTAAAATTATAGCTTTTTCTTTAGTTTCTTTGTTTCTTTTTATGTATTTTAAAGAAGAAAAGCCTAGTATAGCAACCCAAATATCCCTTGTAAGTGGAGTATTGCTTCTTTTATTTTTATTAAGCCCAATAGGGGAAGTAATTACATTTTTAAAGGATATGTCATCAAAAGCGGATATAGATAGTTTTTATATTACGTTAGTACTAAAAATAGTTGGGATAACATATATAGCTACATTTGCTACAGAAATATGTAAAGAGGCAGGAGCTCAAGGAATAGCAAGTAGAATAGAATTGGCAGCTAAAATACTAATATTGGTCATAGCTATGCCTATATTAATGGGGGTACTAGATGCAATATTAAAAATAATGTAGAGGTATTATATGAAAAAAATGATAAGATTTTTACTAATCTTTTTTATATTAAGTATATCATTAACACAGTTCACTTTTGCAAGCGAAGTGACAAATAACTCTGATTCTTTGGAGCACAGTAATAATGTTCAACAATTATATGACTATATAACAAAAATGAAAGATGATAACGAGTTAGTAAATGAATTAAATATAAGTGATTATATTAAAAACTATGTATCAAAAGGAGATGGAGGAGTATCAACTTCAGATCTAGCTAAGATAACTTTTTCAGTAATTTTAAAAGAAAGTAAGACGGTATTAAAGCTATTAATTTCAGTAGTTGTTATGGCTATAATCTGTTCACTTTTAAAAAATCTGCAGGATGCATTTGGAGGTTCACATAGTGATATAGCTTTTTATGCTTGTTATGCAATTTTAATAATACTATTGTCTAAAAGTTTTTTAGTATCAATAGACTTAGCTAAAAATACAATTAATGGTTTAACAGATTTTATGATGGCATTACTGCCAGTTCTGGTGTTTTTGATAGGGTCTGTAGGAGGAATAACTCAAGCAGCAACTATGGATCCAATACTTATGGGAGCTGTGACAATAGTTCCTAGGATATACGTAGATTTTATAATTCCTATGATTCTAATGAGTTTTGTACTTAATTTTGTTAATAATATTTCAAATGAGCATAAGATAAATAATATATGCAAATTGTTTAAACAAGTTACTTTATGGGTTCAGGGAATATTAGTAACAACTTTAATAGGGTTACTTACAATAAGAGGAATAACATCAAATGCTATAGATGCAGTGACATTAAAGACAGCTAAATTTGCGGTAGATAACTTTATCCCCATTGTTGGTAAGGCATTTTCAGATGCTATTGCATCAGTAGCAGGTTACGCAGTTTTATTAAAAAATTCTATATCATCTTTAGGGCTACTTATAGTATTTCTTACCATATTAATACCAATTTTAAAATTAGTTTTAATTTCGTTTATGTACAAGTTATCATCTGCACTAGTAGAACCAGTTTGTGATAGCAGAATAACCAATTGTATAGCAGCTGCTGGAGATTATGTAGTTATGATTATTTCATGCATATTATCTATTTCACTTATGTTTTTTATTATGGTATCGGTGATGGCATCTACAGGTAAGTTTATTTTAGGAGGATAGCTATGGAATTAGTAAAAGATTGGGTTATAAAAATAGCTGTAACTTTAGTATTTATGACAGCAGTAGAAATGTTAATAGTCAATAACTCCTTTAAAAAGTATGTTAAATTTGTCCTTGGCCTAATGCTTATAGTTGTTATCATAACCCCATTAATAAACTTAGTTAGCAAATCAGACAATACTTTCATTGATACTTTTAGTAAGTATGAAAAACAATTAGAAGAAACAAGTAATGAGTCAAAAACTGTTGAGGCTAATGTAACAACGAAAAAGAAAATATTAGAAAATCTTCAAAATAACATAAATTCATCATTGAAAACAAAATTTGAAAATATGAATTTTGAAAGTGAAGTACAAGGGGAAGTAGATTTAAATAAATTTGACATAAATATAAAACTTTTAAATATATATGTTTACGATGGAGGAATTGCTCCTGTAAAGAAAATAGAAATAGGTTCTTCTACTAAAAAAGAAGAAAGTAATGTTAAAAATAGTAAGGAAATTAAAGAATATTTAAGTGGTGAGTTGAAAATTGATAAAAGTAAAATAAACATATATTCAGCTAAATAAGGAGGGGTAATATGGATAAAAATGATTTGAAAAATAACATCCTTAAATCATTAAAAGATCCAAAGTTAATGAATATTATAGCTATACTTTTGATTGCTGTTTTTGCCTTTGTAGTACTAAGCTTTTTTAATAAAGATGGACAAAAAACTGTAGCAAAAAATACAACGCAAGAAACAGAAACAGTAGCTAAAACAAATGAAATATCTAATTATGAAGAAGCACAAAAAGAGGAACTAAGAAAAATACTAAGGAGCATAAAGGGCGTAGGGGAAGTGCAAGTAATGATGTACTTTGAGAGTAGTGAATCTAAGGTTCCTGCCATAGATACAAATGAACAAGCTAGTGTAACAGAAGAAACAGATGGTAATTCAGGAAAGAGGGTAACTAACCAAAATAACAATGCTAGTAAGGTAGTAATGGCTAGTGGGGATGATCCACTAATATTAAAAACCTTAAAGCCAAAAGTTACAGGTATAGTAGTAGTAGCCGAAGGTGCTGAGGCATCGAAGATTAAATATGATATTACTAAAGCATGTTCTGGGTTATATGATGTATCCTCAGATAAAATAAATGTATACCCCATGAAATAAGGTAAAGAAATGTATATCTAAAAAATTATGTGAGATAAACATATATATTAAAATAGCAGTGAAATGAACGTATATCTAAAAAATTAAGTAAAAGAAACGTATATCTTAAAATCGCGGTGCATATAATTCAATAGAAATAGATGGGAGGAATTAACAATGACAAGAAAACAATTTGGGATTATTTTTACTCTACTTGCATTAATAGTTTGTGTGGGGGTTTTGGCTGCAAGAGTTAATGGTTCTTTACCAGAATCGCCTGGAGATTTAAATCCAACAATAAAGTTAACAGATGATGAGAGTGATGCTAATGCAGATTATTTCTATGATCAAAGAAATCAACAAAATCAGGTAGACGCATCTACTATGGAATCGCTAAAGAAAATAATGAATGATTCTAATTCTACTGCTGCTGCAAAAGAAGATGCATCAAAACAATACAGTACATTAGTTATGAGTCAAAACTATGCATCAAAAATTGAACTAGAGATAAAAGGCAAAGGCTTTGAAGACGCTCTTTGTTTAATTCAAGGTGATGGTAAAAAAGCTACAGTAGTTGTAAAAAGTAAAGAAGAATTGAATCAAAAGCAAGCTAATGAAATACTACAAACAGTAATGAATGTTTCAAAGATAAAGGATGTAAAAATAGAAAGTAAGCAATAACATTGAATTTAAAAAGATATTTTGATATAATTAGCCTATGATAAAGTGCTTTAGAGCAAACAGGAGGTTATTTTAAATGGATGAACTTGTTAGAGATGAAAGTCTTGGAATAATCAAAATATCTGATGAAGTAGTAAGTGTAATTGCTGGTATAGCAGCTTCTGAAATAAGTGGGGTATATGAATTTAATTCGGGTGTTACCTCAACTATATTTCCAATAGGGAAAAAAAGTGCTGGTAAAAGCGTTAAGGTAAATGTTGATGGTAATGATGCAGTTATTGATATATCTATACTTGTAGCATATGGAGTAAGAATTCCAGATGTGGTTAATCAAGTACAAGAAAACGTTAAAAAAACTGTTGAAGTTATGACTGGACTTAAGGTTTCTAGTGTCAATATAAATGTCAACAACATAGTAATTCCTAAGGAAGAAAAGGTTTCTAAAGAAAAATAATTAAAATTTTTACCCTCTGACTTTCAGAGGGTATTTCATTGTGTTAAAATAATATAATATGTTTAATATAAATAAACAAGACAATAATAAGAATAGAAGATAGTGGAGGTACTTATGAATAGAAAAAAATCAAGAAGAGTGGCTATGGAGTTATGTTACAGTATGGAGATATCTAAGGATGAACCTAGCCTTGTACTGGAAAACTTTTTAGAAAACTACGAAGAGGATAAAACAGTATTAGATAAAGAGTACATAATTACAATATTAAATGCGGTGAATGAAAACAAAACTAGCATAGATTCTAAGATTGAAGAGTTTTTAAAAGGATGGAAGTTATCTAGAATATCAAAAGTTAATCTTTCAATATTAAGACTTGCTATAAGTGAAATGTTATATATAGATGATGTTCCTAAAAAGGTTGCTATAAATGAAGCTCTAGATGTTGCAAAAGAGTATTCAGATGAAAAATCAGTAGCATTTATAAATGGTATATTAGACAATATATATAAGGAAGAAAACTAATTTTCAGGGGGAAGTAACATGGGGCAAATAATTGATGGAAAAAAGATCGCGCAAGAAGTTAAAAATGAAATTATAGAGTTTATATCAGAAAGAAAATCTAAAGGACTAATAGCTCCTGGAATAGCATCTATTCTAGTTGGGAATGATGGTGGTTCCATCTATTATCAAAATGCTCAAGAAAAAGTTGCAAATTCACTTGGAATTAATTTTAATAAGATTTTGTTAGAGGAAAATATTACTGAAGAAGAAATCGTTAATAAGATAAATAAACTAAATACAGATGAAAATATTCAAGGTATAATTATACAACTTCCACTACCAAAACATTTAAATGAAAAATACATAACCTCTTGTATAAGTGTAGATAAAGATGTTGATTGTTTGACTGATGAGTCTATGGGGAGGTTCTATAAAGGTGAAAAATCCTTTATACCATGTACACCTAATAGTGTAATAACTTTATTAAAAAGTTTAGATATAGAATTAAGTGGTAAAAAAGCTGTAGTTATTGGAAGAAGTAATATAGTTGGCAAGCCAGCCTTTCAACTTCTTATAAATGAAAATATGACAGTAACTATGTGCCATTCAAAAACAAAGGACATCAAGAGTATAACAAAAGAAGCAGATATATTAGTTGTAGCTATAGGAAAACCTAAGTTTATAAATAAAGAATATGTAAAAAAAGGTGCTATAATAATAGATGTAGGAACATCTTCATTAAATGGCAAAATAACCGGTGACGTAGACTTCGAAGATGTATTTGAAGTGTGTGATTATATAACACCAGTTCCTGGAGGAGTAGGAGCACTTACCACTACTCTTCTTATAAAAAATGCATGCGAGGCATTGAAATAAATGAAAATGAAGGTTCTAAAAGTAACAGAGGTTAATAGCTACATAAAAAGAATATTTGATAATGACTTTATTTTAAGCAATCTTTCTGTAGAAGGGGAGATTTCAAACTTAAAATATCATAGTTCAGGACATATATATTTTTCTTTAAAGGACGAAAATTCAAAAATAAACTGTGTTATGTTTAAAAGTGATGCTATGAGCGTAGATTTTAAACTGGCAGATGGAATAAAGATAATAGTAAAGTGTAGATTATCAAACTATGTTAAAGATGGAAGCTACCAGCTTTATATTAAGGAAATATCTGAAAGTGGGCTTGGAAGCTTACATATTCAATTTGAAAACCTTAAAAAGAAATTAAATGAAGAAGGATTATTTTCAGAAGATCATAAAAAAGCAATTCCTAAATTTATAAGGACATTAGGTGTAATTACCTCTCCAACAGGCGCAGCTATAAAAGATATAATAAATGTTACAAAGAGAAGAAATGATAATGTAGACATAATAATTTATCCAGCTTTAGTTCAAGGAGCAGAAGCCTATAAGACCTTAATTTCAGGAATACAATATTTTAATAAAACTAAAAATGTAGATGCTATTATTATTGGAAGAGGTGGAGGTTCTCTTGAAGAACTTTGGGCATTTAACGATGAATCCTTAGCAAGGGAGATTTATAAGTCCAAGATACCTGTAATATCAGCTGTAGGACATGAAGTTGATTTTACAATATGTGATTTTGTAGCAGACATTAGAGCTGCTACTCCATCTTCAGCAGCTGAAATAGCTATAGTTACAAAGGAAAGTTTGAGAGAAGAGTTATTTAACATAAAAAGTATGTTAAGTAAAAGCATTAATAAAAAGTTAGACAAAGAAAAAAACAATCTTAATAACATCAAAAGATTTTTGCATATAAATTCTCCACAGAACATTATTATAAATTCTTATAATACAATAGATGGGCTTAAGTGGAGATTAAATAAAACACTAAAAACAAAAATTGATATAGAAAAAGAAATTATTTTTAGATACAATAAATTACTCCAAGCAAATAATCCTATAAGTATATTAGATAAAGGGTTCAGTGTAATTAAAGATTCTAAAGGAAACACTATAAAATCTAAGGAAGATTTGAAAGATGGAGTGTATGAAATAATATTAAAAGATGGTATTGAAAAAAGAAAAATAAATACATTAGATTAGTTAGGGTGAGTTTATGGTTAAAAAAAATGAGACATATGAAAATATGCTTGAAAAATTAAAAGACATAGTAGATAAGTTAGAAAGCAATGAATTGAATATAGATGATTCCATGAAGATGTATGAAGAGGGAACCAAGCTTGTAAATAAGTTATATAAAACCCTTGATACGTTAGAGGGGAAGATAAAGGTTATAAGTGAAGAAGGAGAATTAGAAATAAAGGAGTAGTAAATGGTTATAGATAGTATTAAAGATTATTTTAATCATGAATTAGATAATTATTTTAAAGGTAAAGATGGGTTTAATAAAATAATATATGAAGCTCAAGACTATAGTTTAAGAATAGGTGGAAAAAGGGTTAGACCTACACTATGTTTTTTAACATATTCTCTATATGATGAAGATTACAAAAAAGTTCTACCTCTAAGCTTAGCACTTGAGATGATACATACCTATTCGTTAATACACGATGATCTTCCAGCCATGGACAATGATGATTTAAGAAGAGGAAAACCTACAAATCACAAAGTTTTTGGTGAAGCAATAGCTATATTAGCAGGAGATTCCTTATTAAATGAAGCATTTAATATATTAATAGACTTTTCTATAAAAAACGGAGAAAAAGCATTATTAGCAACTAAAGAAATAACTAATGCTTCAGGCGCCGAAGGAATGATAGGCGGTCAAATAGTTGATATAATAAACGAAGGTAAAGAAATACAAGAAGAAGAATTATTATATATGCACAGTAAAAAAACTGGGGAATTAATTAAAGCTTCAATCCTATCTGGTGCCATATACGGAGGAGCTTCAAATGAAGAATTATCCAAATTAAAAAGATTTGGAGAAAATTTAGGGTTAGCCTTTCAAATCAAAGATGATATACTTGATGTAGTAGGAAATACTAATAAACTTGGGAAAAATGTAAAAAGCGATGAAAACAATAATAAAACTAATTTTATTACTATGTATGGATTGGAATATTGTAATAAGAAGTGTATAGAGCTTACAGATGAATGTTTAGAAATACTAAATTCATTAAATAAAGATGTAAAATCATTAAAAGCTCTAACATTAGAACTTTTAAATAGAGAAAATTAATTTGAAGGATGATAATATGGGTAAATTTTTAGATGAAATAAATGAACCTAAGGATGTAAAAGTATTAAATGAATCTCAGTTAGAAGTATTATCTAGTGAAATAAGAGAATTTTTAATAGATAAGGTGTCAAAAACAGGAGGACATTTAGCCTCAAATCTAGGTGTAGTTGAGCTTACATTAAGTTTATTTAAAAATTTTGATTTTGAAGAAGATAAGCTTATTTGGGATGTAGGACATCAATCTTACGTACATAAAATTTTAACTGGTAGAAAAGAAAAATTTGATAAGTTAAGAACTTTTGATGGACTTAGTGGTTTTCCTAAAAGAGGAGAAAGTATATATGATTCTTTTGATACAGGACATTCTTCTACTTCAATTTCAGCAGCATTAGGAATGGCAAGAGCTAGGGATGTTTTAGGTAAAAAGAATAAAGTTGTAGCAGTAATTGGTGATGGTGCTCTTACTGGTGGAATGGCATTAGAAGCATTAAATGATGCTGGAGATAACAAAACAGATATAATTGTAATCATTAATGATAATGGTATGAGTATAGATAAAAATGTAGGTGGCTTATCATCGTATTTAAGTAAGCTACGTTTGGAGCCAAGTTATAACAAATTAAAAAATGAGATAAATGATACTCTTAAGAGTTTTGAAATTGGTAAAAACATAGCTGTATCTTTAAGTAAAATCAAAGATAGTGTAAAACAATTGGTTGTACCATCAATGCTTTTTGAAGATATGGGATGGAAGTATCTAGGCCCTATAGATGGACATGATTTGAAAGGATTAAATTCTGTTATATCTAAGGCTAAAGAATTAAATACTCCAGTAATTATACATACAATAACTAAAAAAGGTAAAGGATATGAGTTTGCCGAAAAAAATCCCAATAAATATCATGGTGTTTCTCCTTTTAACTCAACAAATGGGGAAATAAATGGTTCAAATGAAATTACATATTCTAAAGCGTTTTCAAATGCTATGGTAAGGCTTTCAGAAGAGAGAGAAGATATTGTAGCAATAACAGCAGCCATGCCTGATGGTACAGGATTAAAAGAATACTCTAGATTATTTCCAAAGAGATTTTTTGATGTTGGAATAGCTGAACAACATGCAGTTACATTAGCTGCTGGAATGGCAGCTGAAGGATTAAAGCCGGTTTTTGCCGTATACTCAACTTTTTTACAAAGAGCATATGACCAAGTTTTGCATGATGTTTGCATTCAAAATTTACCTGTTATATTTGCTATTGATAGAGCAGGTTTAGTTGGTGAAGACGGAGAAACACATCAAGGCATATTTGATATATCATATCTATCTCACATCCCTAACATGACCATAATGGCTCCTAAGTGTACTGGTGAGTTATATAATATGTTAAAATGGTCAATAAATCAAAATACACCTATAGCTATTAGATACCCTAGAGGTGGGGATGAAAGCAATAACTTAAAACCACTAAAGGAAATTGTTTTAGGTAAATGGGAGATAATTGATAATGGAGAAAAAGTAGCTATAATCTCAACAGGTAAAATGGTAACTAATTCATTAAATGCTAAAAGGTTATTATTAGAGGATAATATAAACCCTATGATAATAAATGCAACATTTATTAAGCCTTTAGACTATGAACTTATAGATTACCTTATTAAAAATAATTATAAAATAATTACTATTGAAGATAATATTTTAAAGGGCGGGTTAGGTGATTCTGTTCTTTATTATTTAAATAAATGTAACTATAAAAAAAGCATTATTCAACTAGGATATGAAGATGAATTTGTAGAACATGGAGATGTAAAGACTCTATATAAAATTAATAAACTAGACGGAAAAGGAATTAGAGATAAAGTTATAGAAATTATAGATTAATTAAAGGAGTTAACTATGGCGGAAGCTAAAGAAAGATTAGATGTTTTATTGGTAGAACAAGGTTTTTTTGAATCAAGAGAAAAAGCTAAAGCTCAAATAATGTCAGGGAACATATTTGTAGATGGTCAAAGAGTAGATAAGTGTGGAGAAAAAATAAAGATAACTTCATCTATTGAATTTAAAGGGCAAAAAATTCCATATGTAAGTAGAGGTGGATTTAAACTAGAAAAAGCCATAAAAGAGTTTAAAATTGAATTAGAAGATAAAGTATGCTTAGATATAGGAGCTTCTACAGGTGGATTTACAGACTGTATGCTTCAAAATGGCGCTAATAAGGTATTCTCAATTGATGTTGGGTACGGTCAATTTGCGTGGAAGTTAAGAACTGATCCTAGAGTAGTATGTATGGAGAGAACCAATATAAGATACGTTACTGAAGAACAATTGGGTGAGCAGGCTGATTTTGCGTCTATAGATGTTTCATTTATATCAATCAATAAAATAATGCCAGCTGTATTATCATTAATAAAAGAATCAGGGGAAGTTGTATCTCTAATAAAACCACAGTTTGAAGCTGGAAGAGAAAAAGTTGGTAAAAAAGGTGTGGTGAGAGAAAAAAGCACTCATATTGAAGTAATAAATAAAATAGTTGAAAATTTAATAAAAGAAAATATAAATATATTAGATTTAAGTTTTTCTCCAATTAAGGGGCCGGAAGGCAATATGGAATTTTTGATATATTTTACAAAAGATTTAAGTAGAGAAACTAATTTTAAAATGCAAATGATAGATGAAGTAGTTAATAAAGCACATGAAAGTCTATAATAATTTTAAGATTGGAGAATATATGGATAAGATATCAGTATTAATTAATCCGTCAAAAGACAAAGGTGGAGAGATCTTAAGAGTTGTTTTAGGGAAGTTAGAAGATGCATTTTCTGATTGTGAAATATCTGTAGTTTATAATTGCGAAGATATAGCAGAGTCTATAGAAAAAGACATTGATTTATTAATAGTCTTAGGTGGAGATGGAACATTAATTGGAGCCTCTAGAAGATTAAACGGACATATTAATTGTCCTATATTTGGTATAAATATAGGGAATTTAGGATTTTTAACGTCGGCAGATATAGAAGATTTGGATAAGGTGATTTTAGATCTAAAAAAGGGAGATTACTTTATACAAGAAAGAATGATGTTAGAAGGAACTGTAATAAATGAAGGTGTTAAAAAGAAAAATGTTGCATTAAATGATTTTGTAATAGCTAGAGGAACCTTATCACGTATGAGTAAGTTTACTATATATGTTGATGATAAGGAATTTACATCTATTAAAGGCGATGGAATAATAATATCCTCACCTACTGGCTCCTCAGCATACTCTTTTTCAGCTGGAGGTCCTTTAATTTATCCAACTTTAGATGTTATTCTCTTAACGCCTATTTGTCCTCACACTAAAAATATGCAGACAATGGTTTTAGAAGGTAAATCAAATATAAAAATAATAAGTGAAAGTTATGAGGAAGAGGTATACTTATCTATAGATGGTCAAAAAGCAGTAAAATTAGATAAAAAAGATGTAGTAGAAATAAGTAAAGCACAAAATAGCTGCAAAATTTTATTACTTAATGACTATGATTACTTTAAAGTAATTAGGACAAAACTTTTTAACTCTAATATTGATTGTGAAGGTGATTATGATGAAATCTAAAAGACATGATGAGATATTACAAATAATTAAGGATAAAGATATTGAAACTCAGGAAGAGCTTGCAGAAGAATTAAAAAGCTCTGGATTTGATGTTACGCAAGCAACAGTATCTAGAGATATAAAATTATTAAAATTAATAAAGGCTCAAGGAAAGTCGGGTAAATATAAGTACACTCTTCCAGCAGCAGATAAATATAATATTTCCGATAAGCTAACATCAATACTAAAAAATTCAATATTACATGTTGAGAATGTAGATAAATTTGTAGTTGTAAAAACTATTTCTGGATCTGCAGCAGCTGCAGCTGAGGCTTTAGATACTTTGGACTTAGATGATATAGCTGGAACTATAGCAGGAGACAATACCTTTTTTATATTAGTTAGAAGAATAGAAAAAGCAGAAGAAATTGTAAGTAAACTTAGGAAGATGATAAATGAATAGAGTGTATAAGGTGGGTTAAAATGTTATTACAATTAAATATAAAAAATTTCGCATTAATAGAAGAGATGACTGTGGATTTTTATGAAGGATTCAACATCTTATCTGGAGAAACTGGTGCTGGAAAATCTATTTTAATTGAAGCAATTAACTATGTTTTAGGTGGGAAAGTTGGAAGAGATATAATAAGAACCGGAACTTTTAAAGCCTATGTTGAGGCTGTATTTTCGGTTAATAGTAAAAATATAAATGACATATTGAGAAATTTAGATATAGATGTTGAGGATGTTATTATAATCTCTAGAGAAACTTTTTTAAATGGTAGAAGTAATATAAAAATAAATGGGAAAAGTATTACTATTACTATTTTAAGAAAAATTACTGAAAGACTTGTAGATATACATGGTCAACATGAAAATCAAAATTTATTAGATAAAAGTAAACATATAAATTATTTAGATAGTTTTGGAGAAAAAAAATTAAGAGATTTATTAGAAGAATATAGATTGGTAAGAGAAAATCTATTATCTGTACGAAATAAAATTAAGGAACTAAATGGTTCAGAAGATAAAGAAAAGTTTGTAGATTATCTTAAATTTCAAATAAAAGATATAGAAGATGGGAACTTAAAGCTAGGAGAAGAAGAACAGCTTAGAGAAAGATTCGAATTATTATCTAATTCAGAAAAGATAATTAGCGCTTTAAATAAATCTTATGTTTTATTAAAAGATTCAAATACTGAAGGAACTATAATAGACAATCTTTCTAATGTTGTTGCATACCTAGAATCAATTGAGAATACTGTTTCAGAGATTAAAGAATTAAATAGTAGTCTTAATGAAACATTTTATATTTTAGAAGAGGCTGCTAGAGAAATAAATAGATTATTAAATTCAATTAATTACGATGAGTTTGAATTAGCTGAAATAAACGAAAGATTATATAAAATTTCTAACTATAAAAAGAAGTATTCATCTAATAATCAGAGTGTAGAAGAAGTTTTGGAGTATTATGAGAAGATTAAGTCTCAGTATGATGAAATAATTAATTCAGAAGAAATTATAAACAAGTTAAAAAATGAGGAAGACAAGATAATTATCTCTCTTAATAATATTTGTAGAAAAATTAGAGAAGAAAGAATAAAAGTAAGTACATATCTTCAAGATAAGATAATGAATGAATTAAGATATTTAGGATTAGAGAAGTGTACTTTTAAAATTTCTATAGATGAAGATTCAGATTTTAATAACAATGGAAAAGATAAGGTTTTATTTGTAGTATCCACGAATATAGGAGAACCTTTAAGAGCTTTGGATAATATAGTTTCTGGAGGAGAATTATCAAGAATAATGTTAGCTTTAAAAACAGTATTTGTAGATAAAGATAATATAGAAACTGTTATATTCGATGAAATTGATACAGGAATAAGTGGAAGAGTAGCTCAATCTGTTGGAGAAAAAATCTTTGAAATATCAACTAAACATCAAGTTATATGTATAACTCATTTACCACAAATCGCATGCTTATCAGACACTCATTATTTTGTTTCTAAAGAAGAAAGAGAAGGTAAAACTCTTTCTAAAATAAAAATATTAAGCGAAGAGGAAAAAGCTAAAGAAATTGCATTAATGGTAGGTGGAGCTAGGATAACAGATGTTACATTAGAAAATTCTAAAGAAATGATAAAATTAGCAAACGTAATTAAAGAAAATATAAAAATATTAGAGAATAAAAATAGAAAAAATAGCCAAAATAAAATCGATAAGTAAAATCGGTTTTATTTTTTTGTTTTAAAGAAAAATAAAGGTATATTATTAAAATTATTGTCTATAATAACAAAGTTATTACAGGATATTGTAAAGTATACACGGGCAATTTAAAGATAGAGGCGAAAGGAGGAGAAAAAATGAAAAATAGAAAAATAAAAATTACTGCTTTAATTTTAACTCCCCTAATACTTCTATTTTTATTAGGAATAACTGTACCAAATAAAACTCCAAAGTATATATATACATCTACAGGAGAAATAGGTGATTATAAATTAACCAGTTCACCTATATACTCTAAGAAGATTGAATCAAACAAGTTAAATATAAATCTTTTTGGTTTGATTACAGTAAAAAGTGTAGATATTAAAAATGTTAAAGATTTGGAGGTATATCCTGGAGGAACGCCAGTTGGCATAAAATTATCATCTAAAGGAGTTTTGGTAGTAGGATATTCAGACATACAGATAGAAGATAAAAAGATTTCATCTCCAGCAAAAGAAATAGGTATAGAAATAGGTGATTTAATACTAAAAATCAATAATGAGGATGTGGAAGATTCTCAGGATTTAGTTAGAAAAGTAAGTAGTAGTAAAAGCGATGAAATTAAGATTGAAGTATCAAAAAATGGTAAAAGTGAAATTAAAACGCTTAATAGAATTAAAGCTACTACAGACGGTAAATACAAGATAGGATTATGGGTGAGAGACTCTACAGCAGGAGTAGGAACATTAACTTTTTCGCATAAAGAAACAGGATATTATGGAGCATTAGGGCATGCGATAATTGATGGAGATACTAATTCATTAATTACAGTAAAAAAAGGAGACTTAGTGAAGTCTTCAATAATAAATGTTAGAAAAAGCGAAAAAGGATCTCCAGGAGAACTAAGAGGAATTTTCTTAGATGAAGAATCTCCATTAGGCTTAATATCACAAAACACGTATTGTGGTATTTTTGGAAAACTAAATGAGAATTATCAGCCAAGAAGTAATCCCATAAAAGTTGGTTTTAGGGATGAAATAAAAGAAGGAAAAGCACAAATATTAACCACTGTTGATGAAAATGGACCACAATATTATGACATTAAAATAACCAAATTACTTGCACAGGATGAAGCTGGACCAAAAAGTATGGTTATTGAAGTAACAGACCCAAAACTATTAGATAAAACAGGTGGTATAGTTCAAGGTATGAGTGGTTCCCCAATAATACAAAATGGAAAAATAGTAGGTGCAGTAACGCATGTTTTGATAAATAACCCTAAGGTTGGATACGGTATATATATAGAGTGGATGTTAAAAGATGCGCAGATCATTAAATAATTCAAAAACCTCTCAATTATTTGAGAGGTTTTTGTAATATTTTTATAAAAAATATTAAAATTTTACTCTTATGTGTTATAATCTATTTATAAATAAAAGAGATAAAAGATTTTTTTTATTTTTTATACCAAATTAGAAGGAATTGGTGTGGATTTGTCGAATAGAAATAATGTAAAATTATGGTACAAAGTGAAGGGGAGAAGATTATGCAAAATTCAAAAATATCAGTTTTAATAGCAGATGACAACAAAGAATTCTGTAACATTCTTAATGATTATCTTTTAAATCAAAGGGATATAATAGTTACGGGTATAGCGAAAGATGGAATTGAAGCATTAAAATTGATTGAAGAAAAACAGCCCGATTTAGTTGTTTTAGATATAATAATGCCTCATTTAGATGGTCTTGGAGTTTTAGAAAGATTAGGTTCTATGAATCTTGATCCTATGCCAAGAATTATAGTATTAAGTGCAGTAGGACAAGATAAAATTACTCAAAGAGCTATAAGTTTAGGTGCAGATTATTATGTAGTAAAACCATTTGACATGGATGTATTTACTAAGAGAATAAGACAAATGTTCAATAATACTATTTCTGCAGAAGGAGTAAAAAAATCAATTCCGTTAATTGAAACACCAGAAATTAAGGTAGAAAATAAAAGAGAACCTATTGATTTAGAAACTGAAATAACCAATATCATACACGAAATAGGAGTTCCAGCACATATTAAAGGCTATATGTATTTAAGAGAAGCTATAACAATGGTTGTTAATGATATGGAACTATTATCAGCTGTAACTAAAGAATTATATCCATCTATAGCTAAGAAGTTCAATACAACTGCATCAAGAGTTGAAAGAGCAATTAGACATGCTATAGAAGTAGCTTGGGGAAGAGGTCAAGTAGAAGCAATCAATAAGTTATTTGGGTATACTATACACAATGATAAAGGCAAGCCAACAAACTCAGAATTTATAGCAATGGTAGCTGATAAATTAAGGCTTAAAAATAAAGTCAGTTGAAAGAGATAACACTAGGCTAAAAGCGTTTTAAGTTTAGTGAAAAAATCAATAAATATTTTAATATAATAAAGCCAACAAATACATGAGTGTAGATTTCACTAATCTATACTCTTTTTTTGTTGGATGAATATAATCAAGTGTTTTATATATGCATTAGTATTAAAATACTAAAATAATGAATTTAAAGCAAATTAACGTATTTAATAGGTTTTAAGTATATGGAAAATGAAACTTAAACTTATTGTTTTGTAATCCACAGTAACTTATAATTAAATAAATAATTACAAATTATTATGTATTATAAAGGTATGGAGGATTTATATGTTTGAATTTAATACTAAAGAGGCAAGATGGTTTTATAAGCCTCAAAGTTATGTGATTGAAAAAGATAGAATTGAAATTACAACTGATCCTAATACTGATTTTTGGCAAAGAACTTATTATGGATTCAGAAATGATAATGCTCATGTGTTTTATGTTACAACAGATGAAAAATACTTTACTTTTACGGTAAAGGTTGATTTTAATAGTACAGCATTATTTGACCAGAGTGGAGTTGCAATTTATCAGGATAGTGATAATTGGGTAAAAGCAGGGATAGAATTTCACGACAATAATACTGCATGGCTCGGAAGCGTAGTAACTAATCATGGATATTCTGATTGGGCAACCACCGACATTAGTTCATCAATAAAGTGCGTATGGTATAGAATAAGTCGACGAGAAAGTGATTATTGTATTGAGCATTCATTTGATGGTATAAACTTTAAACAAATGAGAATTTTTCACTTGTTCGAAGGTGGAGATGAAATTAATATTGGTTTACTTGCATGTTCTCCAAATAATAATTCTTTTAAATCTATATTTACTGAAATGAAAATAACAGAGTGTTTATGGGAAAAATATAATCCAATTACAAAGTAAGAGTCTAAAGTTATAGGCTCTTTTTTTATAGGAATTCTAGTATTAAGGCATAGAGGTAAAAAGAATTAATAACAGATAAATTAAACTTTTTGATAAAAAGATTGACAATAAATCATTGAATAGCACCAAATTGAAGAATTGAAGAAGTGCACATCTACTCGGTAGAAGCGCTCCTCAGCTTCAATCTAATCCTTTTTTTATATTGGTAAAAATGAATCTAATGGAGCTTGGGAAGAAGCTCCTACAGGGCAGTAGTTAAAAGAATCTAATGAGGCTTGAGAAGAAGCCTCTAGAGGTTAATAGTGCAC
>NZ_FQXU01000007.1:45023-135511 GCF_900130055.1 Clostridium intestinale DSM 6191 | reverse complement strand
AGAAAGCAAGAAAGCAAGAAAGCAAGAAAGCAAGAAAGCAAGAAAGCAAGAAAGCAAGAAAGCAAGAAAGCAAGAAAGCAAGAAAGCAAGAAAGCGAGAAAGCGAGAAAAATGAGAGCATACTAGACTTAAAAAAATCTAGTATGCTCTCATTTTTTATCTTTCATTAATACCTTTATATAATTTTTCGGTAACTATACTTTCGTATGCTGGTCTTATTATTTTATCTGTATTTATAAGTTCTTCAAGACGATGAGCGCTCCAACCAACAATTCTTGCCATTGCAAAAATTGGAGTATAAAGCTCTAAAGGAATGTCCAACATACTATAAACAAAGCCGCTATAAAAATCTACATTAGCACTTACTCCTTTATAGATATTACGCTCTTCTGCTATTACTTCAGGAGCAAGTCTTTCTATAATTGAATATAATTTAAAATCAGTATCTCTAGATTTTTCTATTGCAAGTTTCTCTACAAAACCTTTGAAAACAGTTGCTCTTGGATCTGAGATTGTATATACAGCGTGTCCCATTCCATATATTAAACCTCTTTTATCAAATACTTCTTTATTAAGCATCTTTTTAAGATAAGCTCTTATTTGATCTTCATCATTTATATTGTTAACATTTGATTTGATGTCCTCCATCATTTCTACAACCTTAATGTTTGCTCCACCATGTTTACCTCCTTTTAAAGAGGATAAAGCTGCTGAGATAACTGAATAAGTATCTGAACCTGATGATGAAACCACTCTTGTTGTAAAAGTAGAGTTATTACCGCCACCATGTTCCATATGAAGCATTAAGGCTGTATCAAGTACACTTGCTTCAAGGGCTGTATATTTTGTGTCAGGTCTTAACATTCTTAATATATTTTCAGCTGTTGAAAGATTTTCATCTGGTCTATGAATATAAAAACTTTCTTTAGCCTCATAGTGGTTATAGGCATTATATCCATAAACTGCAAGCATAGGAAATATACTTATAAGCATTAGGCATTGCTTCAAAACATTGTCTAATGATAGATCAGAAACATTTTCATCATAGGATGAAAGTGTTAAAATACTTTTAGTTAAGGAATTCATGATATCATTACTTGGTGCTTTCATAATTACATCTCGTACAAAATTTTTAGGAAGCTCTCTTGTGATATTTAATACGCTTTTAAACTTAGTAAGCTCACTTTCAGTAGGAAGTTTAGAAAATAAAAGTAAATATGTAGTCTCTTCAAAACCGTAACGCTTGTCATTAACAAAACCCTTAATTAAATCTATGATATTATAACCCCTATAAAGAAGTTCACCTTCGCAAGGAATGCTTTTTCCATTAACTTCTTCATGAGACTTAATTGAAGATATACTTGTAATTCCAGTAACTACGCCTTTTCCATTTTGATCTCTAAGCCCTCTTTTTACCCCATATTTTTCATATAAGCTTATATCAATAAGACTAGTTTCACTACATATTTTGCTGTATTTATTTGTATACTGGTCAAGAGTTTCTCTTTCTATTTCTTTCATAATATTTTGCCCCCATTAATATTTAATTTGATGACTTAATTTTTCATATGAATATATATAACTGTTAATGATTTTCTGTTATTTAATATATTCATAGAATTATTAATGAATAGATTTACTTAAACAAAATATATTACAAAAACAATAATATATCAATCTTTTTTATATTATTTTACTATTAGAGTTGTAGATTATAATATCATAGGGGTATTTTTATTTAAAGTGGTAAATATAATAATGAATTTATTATTTATAAAAAATAGGGGGGCTATAATGAATAAAGAAAAATTAAAAAACGAAATAGAAAAAAATGATGTGATTTTTAGATATAATAATAAGTATTATTCTATATGTTATTTTGGAGATAAATACAGTGTATATGAAACAGATGTTGAACATAGTGAACAAAGGTTTAACTCTTTTGAAGAAATGACAGAAAATTTTAATATAGAGGGAAAAGCATTTAAGGATGTAATAGGGGAGATTATTCTGGTATAATATACTAAATATTAATAAACTATGTTTTAAGAGGTGTTGTATGAACTTAGTAGAAAAAACTTTAAAGAAAAGTACCGTTTATGAAGGTGATTTTCTAATATATGAAAAGATACAAGTAGAATTACCAGATGGAAATACAGCTAATAGAGATGTAATAAGACATCCAGGAGCAGTTGCGGTAATAGCTATTACTGAGGATAATAAGGTGTTGTTTGTTGAGCAATATAGGAAGGCATTAGACAAAATTACATTGGAAATACCAGCAGGAAAGATAGACAAGGGGGAATCTCCAGAAAAAAGTGTTGTTAGAGAATTGGAAGAAGAAACTGGATTTAAATCTGATAATATAAAATTTTTAGGGAAAATAGTTACGGCCCCTGGATTTTGTGATGAGTATATACATATTTATTTAGCGAAAGACCTAAAAATAGGAATTAAGGAAGGAGATGAAGATGAATTTATAAATGTTAAAAAGTTTTCAATGGAAGAAATTAAGAAGATGATATTGAATGGAGAAATATATGATAGTAAAACATTATCAGCTCTATTATATGTTTTAATTTAGAAAACTGCCTTGAGATAGTATTTATCTACTATTTCAAGGCAGTTTATTTTTTTATTTTTTTAATAAGAATAATTATATTCCTTATATCATAAAGATAATTATGGTAACAAGGAGGTATATAAGAATGAAGTTTAAAAGTTTGTTTGAGGAAAGTATGAGAAAAAATAAAGGGGCCTACTTAATGACATTTCTCTTCTTTTCAATAGGAATAGTTTTGGGAGCATATACCATAAAGTACATGGGAGATTTTAATAGATCAGAGTTAAGTAATTATTTTACTAGTTTTTCAACAAATTTAGGGAATGAAAATATAAATCATAGTGACATATTGTTTTCATCAATAAAAAACAATGCGATTCTTTTTATAGCAATAATTTTATTAGGAATCTTTATTTTTGGTTTTCCTTTTATATTATTAATAGATTTATGGAAAGGATATTCTATAGGTTTTACTTTTTCTTTTTTACTTACAACATATGAATACAAAGGTATTGGACTAGCCTTAGCCGCAATAATTCCTCAAAACATTTTCATTATACCCTGCTTAATACTTTTAAGTACTATATGTTTTAGTATGTCATTTGATAAATTTAAAAGTAAATTTACAAAAAATAAAAAAATATCTATAGATATAGCGGAGTTTGGGAATATATTGATAATATTTTCCATATTATTGGGTATAGGAATTTTTATAGAAGCCTTTATAAGTCCGAGTATAATAAGATTTATTATTACTACAATCTATCTTTAACAGTTCTTTGAATGGTTTTATTAAGTAATTTTATGGGAGAGAAAAATGAAGGAGATACTAAAAAGTTATGAGGAATATTTATATGATAGCTCAAAAAGTAAAAATACAGTATTAGCCTATGTTACAGATATAACATTATATAGTAAATTTTTATTAAATACGAAAAAAATTGAAATTCTAGAATCTGATAAAGACTGTATCAGTGAATACATTAAGTATTTAATTAGTCAAGGAAAAAGCGAAAGAAGTGTCAACAGGATAATTATTTCTATTAGAAATTTTTATGGATTTTTAAAGAAAAAAGCACTTATTAAAGAAGTACCAGAAATAACCTACAAAACTTCAAATTTATCTAAAAAAATACCGGAGATATTGACAGTAGATGAAATTGATAGGATAATCAATATTGTAGACAAAGATAGTCTTAAAGGAGTAAGGGACAAGGCTTTACTTGAGATTATGTATGCTACTGGTATGAAGGTAAGTGAATTAACGGCATTAAAAATCCAAGATATTAATACAGAGATGTCCTTTGTTGCATGTAAAGATAATAAAAGAACAGATAGATTGATTCCTATAGGAAGTTCGGCAGTTAGAGCTTTAAACGAATACTTATCAGAAAGAGATAGGGTTGGATACCTTACATCTCCGTATTTATTTATTAATTTAAATGGAAATAAGTTAACAAGGCAAGGAGTTTGGAGAATAGTAAAATCTTATTGTGAAAGAGCAGGAATTAGGAAAAGTGTTAATCTTAATACTTTCAGGCATTCTTTTGCAGTTCATTTATTGGAAAATGGAGCAAATGTTAGAGCGGTTCAAAAGTTATTAGGGAATCAAGTTTTAACATATATGGATACTTACTATGAAATAATAAACTCTGATAGATTAAATGTAATCTATAAGAGATCTCATCCAAGAGCTTAATTAGGGACCTTAATTGTGTCCCTTTAAAAGAAAATAATGTGTGAGCGATTACACAAATTTAAAAATATACTTAAACAATTATCCAAAAGGATAAAAAAGATGGATAGTGGAAAACTTAAAGCGGAGGTATATAAAATGAGAATGGTAGATATTATTCAGAAGAAAAAACAAGGTGAAGCTTTAACAGCATTAGAAATTGATTTTGCTGTTCAAGGTTATACTAAAGGTGAAATTCCAGATTATCAAATGTCAGCATTTTTAATGGCAGTATATTTTAAGGGTATGAATAAAGAAGAAATATCCAATATGACCTTATCTTTTGTTAATTCAGGAGATCAAGTGGATTTATCAGCTATTGAAGGAATAAAAGTAGATAAGCATTCAACAGGTGGTGTTGGAGATAAAATTAGCTTAATAGTTATACCACTAGTAGCTTCATTAGGTATACCTGTAGCTAAGATGTCAGGAAGAGGATTAGGGCATACAGGCGGGACTATAGATAAATTAGAATCTATAGAAGGATTTAAGACAGAGTTAACTAGTGAAGAGTTTATAAACAATGTAAACAAGTATAAAATGGCAATAGTAGGTCAGTCAGGAAATTTAACTCCAGCAGATAAAAAGATATATGCATTGAGAGACGTTACAGCAACAGTAGACAGTATACCACTTATTGCAAGTTCAATAATGAGTAAAAAAATAGCTTCTGGAGCTGATGCTATTGTTTTGGATGTAAAAGTTGGAGATGGAGCTTTTATGAAGACAGTAGATGATGCTAGAGAATTAGCTAGAACTATGGTAGACATAGGTAAGATGCTAAATAGAAAAACCGTTGCTATAATTACAGATATGAATAATCCTTTAGGCCATGAAGTTGGTAATGCTAATGAAATTAGAGAAGCTATAGAAGTTTTAAAGGGGCATGGATCAGAGGATGAAACTACTGTAGCCTTAACCATTGCATCTCACATGGCTGTATTAGGTGGAGCATTTAATGAATTTGAGGAAGCTTATAAAAACTTAGAAAGTATAATAAGGTCAGGAAAAGCTATAGAAAAGCTAAAGGAGTTTGTTAAGATTCAAGGTGGGAACTCTGAAGTTGTTGAAAATGTGGATTTACTTCCAAAAGCTAAATATCATATAGAAGTTAAAGCAAAAGAAGATGGATATGTTTCTCATATAGAAGCAGAAAAGATAGGTATTGCTGCTATGCTACTTGGAGCTGGAAGAAAAACTAAAGAAGATAGTATAGATTTTGCAGCTGGAATCACCTTAAACAAAAAGGTTGGAGATAAGGTAAAAGTAGGTGAAGCTATATGTACTCTCCACACTAATTTGGAGGTTTGCGAAGATGCAAAAAAAGTAGCTGAAGAGGCATTCTACATTAGTGATAAATGCAATACTATACAATATATCCATGATATAGTAATGTAGATAATGATGTGATTTTTGGATGAATATTACATACAAAAATAAGATGTTAAAGAGTCTTATTTTTGTATGTTTTTTTTTATTTTGGTAAAGATATTTCTGAAAGGAGGAGTACAAATGATGAAATTTGATAAAAAACTTATAGCAAAAATATTATTAATTACAAGTATATTTTCACTAGGAAGCACAAGCTTAAGAGTTAAAGCGGAAGACGCGGGCACTAATGGAGGAATAGAGGTTGAAGCAAAAAGTGCGTTACTTATGGAGGCTAAAAGTGGCACAATAGTTTATGAAAAAAATTCCCATGAGAAATTTGCACCTGCATCAGTTACGAAAATAATGACTATGCTTTTAGCTATGGAGGCTGTTGATTCAGGAAAAATAAAAATTGATGATAAAATAACCGCATCAGAAAATGCAAAAAAAATGGGCGGAAGCACCATGCTATTAGATATAGGAGAGATAAGAACTGTAGAAGAGATATTAAAAGGGATAGCGATTGCCTCAGGTAATGATGCAGCTGTAGCTATGGGAGAATATCTTGCAGGAACACAAGAAGCTTTTGTTGAATTAATGAACAAAAGAGCACAAGAACTTGGAATGAAGGATACTACCTTCAAAAACTGTACTGGTTTGCCAGCAGAAGGTCATTTATCCTCAGCATATGATATATCAATAATGTCTAGAGAACTATTAAAACACCCAACTATACTAAAATATACAGGCACTTATATGGAGACTATATCAGAAGGAAGAAAAGCACCAATTGAATTAGTTAATCATAATAAGTTAGTAAGATTCTTTAAGGGCTGTGATGGACTAAAAACTGGATATACTGAGGAAGCTAAATATTGTATATCTGCTACAGCAACTAGAGAAGGTGTAAGAATGTTAAGTGTAATTATGGGAGCACCTACATATAAAATAAGAAATAGAGATGCATCATTATTATTAAATTTTGGTTTCTCTAAATTTGAAGGTAAAAAGATTCTAGATAAGGATGCAGATGTAGTTAAAGTACCGCTTAATAAGAGCGAAGATAAATTCTTTATTGCAAAAGCTAAAGAAGAAGTGGTATTAGTATTCCCTAGAGGTTCAGGAGATAGCGTTGAACAAAAGATTTCTTTAGATGAAAGTAGAAGATCATACACAAAAGGTGAAAAAATAGGGGTATGTGAATACTACTTAGGAGAACAAAAAATAGCAGAAGTTGAGCTATATGCAGATAGAGATGTTAAAAAAGGTGGATTTATAGATAATCTAAAATACAACTTCAGGAACCTTTTTAAAGGTGGAGTTTAAATATATAATTATTAATGAGAAGGATCAGAATAATATAAATACAGATGAGTAGGATTAGAATAATATAAATACTAATGAGAAGGATTATAAAAATATAAATACAGATGAGCGTGACTTTTTTCTTGAACTAAGTTACGCTCATTGATATTATTATAAATGTGCTATAAAATGCAGGAGAGTAATTATTATGGATATTATGAAGATAAAAATAGAAAACTTTGAAGGACCATTTGATTTATTATTACATCTAATAAGAAAAAATAAAATGGACATATATAATATTAGAATTTTTGAAATTACTAATCAATATCTAGAACATTTAAAAACAATGAAGGAATTAGACTTAGAGATAACTTCAGAGTTTATTGTAATGGCTTCCACTTTACTAGAGATTAAATCTAAAACCTTACTTCCTAAAATAAAAAATGAAGAAGAGGATGAAAATCCTGAACTTTCCCTTGTGGAAAAGCTTATAAGATACAGAAAGTTTAAGGGTGCAGCTGAATTTTTAAAAGAAAAAAGTTTATATAATGGGGTTGTCTTTTCGAAGAAACCTGAAATAATTGAAGAACCCAAAACTGATAAAAATAATGAAGACATATTTAAAAATATTACTATGTTAGATCTATATAACATATATAATAACCTTATTGAACAGATGAAAAATAAGATGAACGAATCTAATGTAAGTAATATGAGCAAAACTATTGAAATGGATAGATATAGAGTTGAGGATAAGATAGTGTACATAAAAGAATTGTTAGGTAATAAAAAAGTGTACAAGTTCAACGATATAATAAGTGAATGTGAAAGCAAAATAGAAACTATAGTTACATTTTTAGCTTTATTAGAACTTATTAAAGACAAGCAAGTAAAAGTATTACAAGAAAATAGTTTAGAAGAAATTTATGTTGAAAGGATTGAAGTAGATGAGTAAATTAGATATTAATCAATATGAATTTACTGAAGTTTCTAAAAAAGAATCGTTAAAATCTATAATTGAAAGCTTGTTATTTGTAGCTGGAGAACCATTAAAAATAAAAGACATTGGGGTTATTTTAGAATGCTCTGAAGAAGAGTGTTTAGATTTAATTAAAGAAATGGAAAAAGAACTTGAAAATGATAAATCAAGAGGGATTAAGTTAATCTCCATTGAAGGTGGATATCAATTTGTTACTAAGTCACATAATAGTGATTATATACAGAAATTACTTAAGAAAAATGTGAGACAATCTCTATCGCAAGCTTCTTTAGAAAGTTTAGCTATAATAGCGTATAGACAACCTATCACAAGAGTAGATATTGATGATATAAGAGGAGTAAAAAGTGATTCAGCTCTTCATAGATTATTAGAAAGAAACCTTATAAAAGAAATAGGGAGGTTAGAGGTTCCAGGAAGACCGATACTTTTTGGAACTACAGAAGAGTTTTTAAGGGCTTTTGGTTTAGAAACCCTAAAAGAGCTACCTTCTCTTGACTTATTTAATACAGAAGAACAAAAAGAAGAACCAGAGTTTGAAGAATAATCTTTAAACTCTGGTTTTTAGTTATTCTACATTAACATTAACTTTAGTATGACCATCTTCCTCAGAGTCTTTAGATAACTTGTTTTTAATCATTTCTATGACTTGAGGGATAGTATCAACAATTCTATCATAAGTATTATTTGCATCAACAGGTAATAATCTAACAGAATTATCACGCATTACTAAAAAAGCTACAGGTTTTACTGACACACCAGCACCAGAACCACCACCAAAAGGATAACGTTGATCTTTCTCACTGGCTATTTTTTCAGTTCCAAATTCACTTCCACCAGATGCAAATCCCACACTAACCTTAGATATAGGTATTATGCAGCTACCGTCTTTTGTTTCAATAGCATCACCTATTACAGTGTTAACATCAATCATTTCTTTTAAATTTTCCATGGTACATTTCATTAAATTTTCTATAGGATGATTATCATTGTTCATATGCCTCCCTTAAAGGGGACACCTCCTTTTTTATGCATTTTAATAAATTAATAGCAATAATGATTAGTTTTACAAAATTTATATAAATTATTCCTTTAAATTGAAATTCAATGTTAAATTCATTTTTAAATAAAGGATTTACTTGTATATTAAATTTCTTAATTTTAAAAAACCATAATAATAAATGATGAAGTGAACTTGATAATATATTTAAATATCCATTTAAAATTGCGGTGTAATAAGCATCAGAGGTATCGTAAAGAAGTTTATACTTGTAAGATAATCTAGGCTTAAATTTAGAATGTTTTATTATATGCAAAAATTTTTTCCAATTAAAAATAAAATTATAGTTTTTCTTTTTCTTTGGAGACTTTTTTTTCTTATCAGATTTTTTTATTTTTATCTCTTTATTATATAAATAAATTTTAATTATCTTATTATTAACATAAAGTGAAAATTTTATAGGAAAAGGGATAAAAATAAGAATAACAAGAACAAGAACAAATATTATATACAAGTAAATCACCTCATTAACTATATCTTTAAGTTTATCCATAAGTGTTAAAATTAAACATTTATTAATTGAATTAAATTTAAATAATAATACACACTATAAAATGAGGTGATTTTATGGCAAAAAAAATATCATTGTTGTTTATTTGTTTTTTATTTATGATAACAACTGCAACACAAGCAAAAACAAAAAAAATATCAATTGACGCAAAGGCAGCTGTAGCTATAGACGGTAAAAGTGGCGTAATATTATATGAAAAAAATGCCCATGAAATAGTACCTATGGCTAGTACAACTAAAATTGTTACTTCATTAGTAGCCTTAAATAGAGGAAATGTAGATGAAAAATTTAAAATAAGTAAAAGCTCTGCAACCATTAATGGCTCTACTGTAGGTTATAGAGAAGGCGAAGAAATAGCTTTAAGAGAACTTTTATATGGACTTATGTATAAGTCAGGCAATGATGCTGCTATTGCAATAGCAGAAGGAATAGGGGGAACTAAAGAAAATTTTTATAAACAGATGAATGAATGTTCAAGAAATATAGGACTAATTAATAGTTCTTTTAACTCTCCTCATGGTTTAGATACAGAAAATCATTATTCTACAGCCTATGATTTAGCCATTGCTACTAAAAAAGCTATGGAAAATGATATTTTTAGAGAAATAGTAGGAACAAGAGAAATATCTAGAGGTAAATATAACTTCTCAAGAGACTACAACAATATAAATAAAATGCTTTTTCAAGTTCCTGAAGCTAATGGAGTTAAAACAGGATATACAGGTGGAGCAGGTAAATGTTTAGTATCTTCATTTAGGTATCAAGACAGAGATATAATTACTGTTGTTTTAAACTGCCCAGAAAGATGGAGAGAAAGTACTAAATTATTTGAATATGTAAAAGAAAATTATTCCGATTATTCGATTAATGTTCATGATTATTTTAAGGATAAAAATAGCAAGTTTCTTGATTTAGTTAAGGATGACAAGATTAGTATTATGGCCCCTAAAGATGGAATAGAATCCGAAATGGTTCTTATAACTCCAACTAAAAAAATAATGAAAGATGACTATCTAGGATATATAAGTATAAAATCAAAAGTTGGAGATGAAATATATAAAAAAAATATATATTCTGAAGTATCGATGAAAAATAAAGAGTTTTTGGAGTTAATGAATTAATTAAGTTTGCAGGTAATAAAAAGTTACCTGCACTTTTAATAAGTTAATTGAAAGGAAATAATTTATGTTTGAACTAGAATATGAACTTTCAAAAAAAGATTATATAGAGTATGACCTCTTTAGTTTAATGGCATCAAGTACAATGAAGAAATTACTGTTTATACAAAGATATATAATATCACTAATTTTTTTAGTTGCGCCATTTGTAGGAAGAAAGATAAGTACAATATCTTTTGAGATATGGTTTATTGTATTTATAATTATATATTTGGTTTGGGTTATTTTTTATCCAAAATTTTTTGAAGCCATGCTTAAAATAAGATTAGAAAGAATGATTAATAGAGGAAAACAGGAGTATTTATTTGGGAATCATAAAATATTAATACGTCCTGAAGGAGTATTTGAAAATAATAAAACTGGGGTATATGAAAGTCACTGGACAGCAATAAAAAAGATAGTTGAAACAAAAGAAAAGATATATATTTATAGAGAGGCTATAGGGGTAATCATTATACCTAAAAGATTCTTCTTTAGTTTAAATTATAAAGAGGAGTTTATTAAATTGGTTGAAAAGTACAGTGAATTAGAAAGAATAAGTATTGAATATTAATAAAAATCTTCATGAAATATACTCATGGAGATTTTTATTTTGAATCTAAAAAGGGAGATTGAGAAAATTTTATCCAAAATAAACGAAAATAATGAAAATTATTTTTAAAAACTATTTACAAGAAAGAATGCGTGTGGTAAATTAAAAATGTAGTATTAAAACGATATCATAAATTTTGTTGAAGGGAGAGAATAAATGAAAAACTATGATTTAGTTATTGTAGGTGGTGGAATTTCTGGTTCAGTTGCAGCTATAGCCGCAGCTAGAATGGGAGAAAAAGTACTTATAATTGAAGGAACAGGGTTTTTAGGAGGAGCATTAACTTCTTGTGGAGTAGGACCAATGATGACTTTTCATGCTGGGGAAAAACAAGTTATTAAAGGAATTACTGATGAGCTAATTGAAAGAATGAAGAAAGCAGGAAAATCACAGGGACATATAATTGATTCTACAACTTACACTTATACTGTAACACCTTTTGACTCGGAGGGTATGAAATATGAGTTAGAATGTATGTTATTAGAAAGTGGAGGAGAAGTTCTATATCACACTATGCTCACAGATGTAAACGTATATGAAAAAAAGGTTGAGAGTATAGAAGTATGTAATAAGTCAGGTAAAAGTTTACTTAGTGCTAAAGTATTCATAGATGCAACTGGTGATGGAGACCTTGCATATTTGTCTGGAGTTCCTTGTAAAAAAGGAAGAGAAAGTGATGGAGCTGCTCAACCTATGACATTAAAGATGAAGATGAGAAATGTTAATATGGAGGAAATTAAGGAATATATAAAAAATAATCCTGATAATTTTACTAGAATTCATAGAGATGTTTCGTTGATGGACAAGGTATCAAGGTTATCAGTAATAGGATTTGTAAAAGAATTCGAAGAAGGTAAAAAAAATAAAGAGATATCTATTAAAAGAGAAGATGTACTTTTCTTTGAAACAAATAACCTAGGTGAAGTAATAATAAATACAACTAGGATTTTAGGTTGTGATGGAACAGATGCTTGGAGTTTAACTAAGGCCGAAATAGAAGGAAGAAAACAATGTAGGGAATTAGAATTATTCTTGAAAAAGAGAATTAAAGGTTTTGAAAATGCAGTGGTTGTTTCAACAGGACCATCAATTGGAGTAAGAGGATCAAGACAAATACAAGGTATATATACAATAACAGCAGAAGACTTACTAGAACAAAAGAAGTTTCAAGATGTTATAGCTCACTCTGGTTATCCAATTGATATTCATAGTCCAGATGGAGAAGGAACATCTCATGGGCATCTAAAGTGGGGAGAATATTACGGAATACCATACAGAAGCTTAGTAAGTGAGAAGATAGACAATTTAATTGTTGTTGGAAGATGTATATCAGCGACTTTTGAAGCTCAAGCTGCAATAAGGACAACCCCGACAGTTGGAGCAATAGGACATGCTGGAGGTATAGCAGCAGCTTTGGCAAGTAAAAATAATAAAGCAGTTAAAGATATAGATATTAATGAACTTCAAGAAAATTTATTAAATCAAGGGGCATATTTAGATATATAAAATTAATTATCTTAGGGAGGAATTATAAAATGGGTTCAATTCAAACAATTCAGGCTATCGGAATTTTAGCGGTATTTATAATATCAGTTATTCTTATGATGACAAAGAAGGTGCCAACAATATTAGCTTTACCTATAATGGGAGTTGTCTTTGCTTTAATTGCAGGGGTTCCATTTATGTCAAGTAATGCAGAGACTTATACAATTGCTAAAAATGTTTTAGAGGCTGGAGCTATGAAGATGTCAACAGCAATAGCTGGATTAATTTTTGGTGCTTGGTTTGGACAGATACTTAGCAAGGTAGGCGTGACTAAATCAATTATAAAAAAAGCAGCTGAACTTGCTGGAGATAAACCACTTGGAATAGCTATTACATTTTTTGTAGCAGCATCAGTAATATTCTCAGCATCTTCAGGTTTAGGTATGGTTATATTAGTCGGAACAATCATAATACCAATAATGCTTACAGCAGGGTTAAGTCCACTAGTAAGTGCTATGGTACTATTATTAGCAAATGCAGTAGGGGTAACCTTTAACGTTTCAAACTGGGGTGTTTACACAGATGTAGTGAAACTTCCAGTTAATACAGTTGCGGCATATACTTTAATACCAGCGATTCCACTAATAGTAGTATCTCTTGCAATGATTGTATTTTATACAAAAAAGGGTGGAAGAAGCAAAAGAGCTTGGGCTATGCCAATAAAAAATGAAGTAATAAATAATGACAACAAAAATGTTAGAGCAATAGCTATGATAAGCCCAATTATACCAGTAGTATTAGTGTTTGCATTTAAGTTAACTATAGTTCCATCTATCTTTATAGGAGCAGCAATAGCAATATTACTTGCAACACCTAAAAGACCTATACATGTATTATCAAGTGCACTTATAGACGGAATTCAAGATGTTGCAGGTGCATTGGGACTTATGATAGGGATAGGAATATTATTAAATTCTGTTATGGCACCACAAGTTGCTACAATAATAGAACCATTAATAAAAGCAATAATACCTACAAGTCCAATAGCTTATATACTTATATTCACTGTACTAGCGCCTTTAGCAATATATAGAGGACCACTAAATGTTTGGGGACTAGGAAGCGGTATAGCAGCTCTTATGATTTCAGCAGGAATGAATCCTATAGCTGCAATGTTAGCATTACGTATAGATAGTAATCTACAAGCAGTATGTGACCCTACAAACTCACACAATGTTTGGGCAGCGGACTTTACTAAAACAGATATAAATGAAATTTTAAAGAAAACAATAGTATGGATTTTAGTATCAGTATTAATTTCAATGATAATAGCAAGTTTTGTAGTATTTAAATAAATAAAAGAATGGGATACTTTTAGTCTCCCATTCCTATTCATAATAGGAGGTATAGATATGGGAAAAAAAGTTAGAATAGGTATAGATGTTGGAGGAACTTTTACAGATGCAGTTGTTATAGATAATGAAAGCTATGAAATTATAGCTAAGCAAAAGATCCCAACAACTCATGCTAGCAGTGAAGGAGTTGCTGGAGGAATAGTTAGAATAATAGATAAGGTATTAAGTGATAATAATATATCTCCTGATGATGTTATGTTTATAGCACATGGAACAACTCAAGCAACTAATGCATTACTTGAAGGTGATGTAGCTAAAATAGGAATCATTGGAATGGGAACAGGAATAGACGCAGGTAGTGCTAAAAATGAGACTAAAACCTCTGATATACAATTAGCACCAGGAAAGTTTTTGAAAACCTATCATAATTTCTGTGATTCTAAAACCTTAAATGAAACAAATATTAATAGTACAATTGATGGGCTAATAAAAGAAGGTGCAGAGGTTATAGTTGCCTCAGAAGCCTATAGTGTTGATGATCCATCAAATGAACTTAAAGTAATAGATATAGCTAATTCAAAAAATATATATGCAACTGGTGGACATGAAATTTCACAATTATATGGACTGAAAATTAGAACAAGAACAGCAGTAGTTAATGCAAGTTTAATACCTAAGATGATGGAAACTGCTAATATGACAGAAAAGGCTGTTAAGGATGCTAAGATAAAATCACAGCTTATGATAATGCGTTGTGATGGTGGAGTAATGAGTGTTGAGGAAGTTAGAAAAAGACCAATACTTACAATGTTATCAGGACTTGCTGCTGGAGTTGCAGGTGCACTTATGTATGAAAAAATATCTGATGGGATATTTTTTGAAGTTGGTGGAACCAGTGTAGATATATCAGTAATTAAAAATGGAAAAGTAATGATAAAAAATGCTCAAGTAGGAGGACATAAAACCTACCTTCAATCTCTAGATGTAAGAACATTAGGAGTTGCTGGAGGAAGTATGATAAAGGTTGAGGATAAGAAAATAACTGATGTTGGTCCTAGAAGTGCTCATATTGCAGGTAAGGATTATGAATCTTTTGCAGCAGAAGATAAGATTAATAACCCTAAAATAAAATTTATAAGTCCAAGAGATGATGATCCTAAAAGCTATGTAATTATAGAATGTGAGGATGGGAAAGAGTATTCACTAACTTTAGCTGGAGCTTCAAATATATTAGGCTACATTCCAGAAGATGACTATGCTAGAGGAAATGTAGATAGTGCAAAAAAAGCATGGCAAGTGCTTGCAGACTACCTTAATATATCTGTTGAAGAGGCAGCTAGGCAGGCTATGGACATAGCTATTAAAAAGGTTATGGAAATAGTAAATGAAATGATAGATGAATATGATTTAGATAGAAAGTTTATTACTTTAGTTGGAGGAGGCGGAAGTGGAGCAGTATTAGTTCCAGCTCTTGCAGACAAAGAAGATTTTAAATGGAAAATAGCAAAAAATGCACCATACATATCAACAATAGGGGTTGCACTTGCTATGGTTCGTGAGCAAATAGAGAAATCTGTATTAAATCCAAATGAAGAAGATATAAAGAGAATAAGAGAAGAAATTATAGAGAAGATAGTAAAGTCAGGAGCAAATGAAGCTACAGTTGACGTTACAATAGAAATAGATAGCCAGAAAAATATATTAAGAGCTATAGCTACAGGTTCTACAGAATTAAGATCTAAAGATCTTACTCAAAGTGAAGTATCTGAAGATAAGATGCAAGAGATAGTATCAGAGGCCTTAAGTGTAGAAAAATCAACGGTTCAAGGTATAGCTAAAACTGGAAGATGGAGTTTATTCAAATCTGTACAGCAAAAGAAAATGTTTTTTGGGCTATTTAAGAAAAACTTAAATAATCTTTGCGTGGTGGATCGTGAAGGAATAGTGCGTCTAAAGAAAGAAAACGCAAATAACTTAATTTTTAGAAAAAATCAACTAAGCAGCGTTTTTGATGAGTTTTTAGATGACAACACCATATACTCAGATGCAAATGCAACAATTCCTAAAGTATTTTTATTTTACAAAGAAAAGATGCTTGATTTAACAGGAATGCAAACCAAAGAACAGCTTTTATCAATAATAGAAGTAGAAACACAATATCTTCAAGAGGATAATGAGATTATTGCATTAGTTTATCAATAAAAAAGCAGGGAGTAATTGATATGGAGAAAATTCTTGATATTTTAGATAGGTTGGATGATGAAGTTTTAGCTTATGGAGAGCTAAAAAATGATCTGGTATTTCATAAAATTCCTAAAGATAAAGTAAGCTACTATATAACTGAATCTTTAAGACTAGGTGAAGAAAAGGGAAAACAGTATAAAACCTCAAATTTGATTAAATTATGTAATGAAAATGAGATTAAAGTTGAGTTTGTAAAAAAATCAGGAAAATTTTATAGTGTACAGTTTAGGGCAGAAATAAACTTCTCAAAAAAAGAGAACATTATTAAAATATATGAAGATTCACTTATAGATCTTATGAATACCTATAATAAGATGGTTGAGGAAAAAGATAAACTCACTTATGAAGAGGTAATAAACATTCATCTAGCTCATGAATTTTATCACTATTTAGAACATAGAGATAAAAAATACACAAATTATATATTGGAACCTATCTGTACATTTCAATTACTAAGCTTTAAAAAAGAAGCTTCTGTTTTAAAGTGTTCAGAAATAGCTGCACACAAGTTTTGCAAAGAGGTATTAGGATTAAAATATCTTCCTAATATTTATGATTATGTATATTTAATTGAAACAGGAGAAATAAGTTTAACTAATTTCAATGAGATGATAACTTCTTGGAAAAAAGAATTAATAAGTTAATAGGGTGAAGGGAATCTATATATTAACTCGGTAAATCTTAGTGTTTTATAATCTCAAAGCTTTATATTAAGGCTTTGAGAATTTTTTTGAGGTGATTTATGATAGAAAAAATAGAAAATGAGTATCTTAGTATAGAAATTAAAACTTTTGGAGCGGAGCTTACAAGTGTAAAGAGCATTAAAGATAAGTGTGAGGTTTTGTGGCAAGGAGATGAGAAGTATTGGAAAGGCCAGTCACCTATATTATTTCCTATTGTAGGAAAGCTGCCAGAAGATAAATATACACATATGGGAAAAGTATATGAAATGATGGGACATGGTTTTGGATGTAAAAGTGAGTTTGAAGTGGTTTATAAAAGTTCAGATTCAATAGCTTTTAGATTATGCAGTAATGAGGAAACAAGAAAAAGTTACCCCTTTGAATTTGAGCTAAATATTAAATATACCCTTTTAGAATCTTCACTTAAAACAGAATTTGAGGTTATAAATAGGGATAATAAGGCCATGTTTTTTTCAATAGGAGCTCATCCAGCATTTAAATGTCCACTTTTAGATAATGAATCCATGGAGGACTATTATTTAGAATTTGAAGTGAATGAAAATGTTAAACGCCTACTATTAGGGGAGAGACTTCTTACTGGAGAGAAAGTAGATTTTTTTGATAATGAAAAAATTCTAAATCTTAATCATGCCTTGTTTTACAAAGGAGCCATAATATTAGAGAATCTAAAATCAGAATATATAATATTAAAAAACAGAAAAAACTCTAAAGAAATAAAATGTAGTTTTAAAGGATTTCCTTATGTAGGAATATGGTCAGCAATTAATGATGCTCCATTTGTGTGTATAGAACCTTGGCATGGAATAAATTCAACCTATGGTGATGAATATGATATAACAAAAAAAGAGGGAATAATAAAGCTAGAGGAAGATAAAAAGTTTAAAACTCAATATATAATTGAAGTTAATTAGCTATATATTTACATGAATATATAATAATCTATGTAAAATTTTGTTTTGATGGTATAATAAAGGTTATCGAGATAAATTTTATGTGGATTATTTTTATTTAAATGATTCATTTTGTTTGAAAGTGAAAGAAGGAGGACTTAATGAATACCAGTATTCCCGTTGTAATAACTAAGATTATATCAAAGCAGAAGAATTTTACCTTTAGTGAAAATGAAATAGCGAATTTTGTTATTAATAATCCCGAAGTAGTTGTTAATAACACAATAACATATATGGCTAATGAAACTGGGACATCAGAAACCAGTATTAATAGATTTTGTAAAAAGATTGGATTTAAAGGCTTTAATGATTTTAAGATAGCTTTAGCTCAAGATAATTTTTATAGAAACATGAGAGAAAAAGATAAAAGCAAAAAAAATGATAATATTATAGATTCTATTTCATCAGATTATAATGAACTTATATTAAATACAGCTTCTTTAATTAACGAAAAGGATTTAATAAAGGCAGTTGAATTAATAAAAGGTGCTAGAAGGATATATATATTTGGAGTATTTAGCTCTTGGCTTGCTGCTTTGGAATTAAAACAGAAGCTTAATATGATAGGTATAAGTGCTGAAGCCTATAATGATGGACCTAATATGAAATTAAGTAGCATTAATGCAAAAGAAAATGATTTGTTTATAACAATATCTAGATCTATTTCAGTTAGAGATATAATTGAATCCTTAAATATAATAGAAGAAAGAAATGCTAAACTAGTTACAATTACAAGTTATGATTATCAGAAATCAAATGCTATTGCAGATGTAAAGATAGTTACTGCTGACAGGCTTTCAATTAAACACAGCTCAGTAATTTCTGAACATATTCCTTTTTTATTAGCTATTGATTTGATTTTTGAAATGCTTATTGAATCAAATAAAAATTATTTAAAGATAAAACAAAATAGTGATGCTTTATTTGAAAGCGAACAAGTTAGTAATAGTTATTTTTATGATTTGTAATGCTAAAAGACCTCCAAGAGAAATTTTGGAGGTCTTTTTTTAAGAAGATAAGAAGATAAGAAGATAAGAATATAAGAATATATAGTAAAAATGCGGGTTCCAAGGATTAATAGGAAAATTTTAAAAATTCTTGAACCAAAAGCATGATCCTTAAGTCTAATTTATGAGAGGAGGGATTTAACTTTGGATACAAGCCAATTAGTGAGAAAAGCTAAAGGTGGAGATGACAAAGCTTTTAGTAAACTTATAGAACCTATACAAGAAAAGTTATACGTTACAGCTTATTCTTATGTAGGCAATAGGGAAGATGCTCTAGATATAGTGAGTGAAGGAGTTTGCAGGGCATATACCTCAATTAAAAAATTAAAAAATGAAGCTTTATTTAACACTTGGATAACTAGAATAGTTATTAATTTATCTATTGATGTCTACAACAAAAATAAAAAGAAAGTGCAAATTGTATACGAAGATAATGATCAAGGTTATATAGAAGAGCATGATGAAAGAATAGATTTAAATAAAGCTATAGAAGCTTTAGATCCTAAATATAAAGTTATCTTACAAATGAAGTATTATGAAGGACTAACCTTAGCTGAAATAGCAAAAATATTAGAGATACCGTTAGGAACAATAAAAAGCAGTCTTAATAAAGCTCTTAACATTCTCAGGTTAGAGCTTAAGGAGGAGGTTTTAGAATGAAGAAAGAAAATAATAAAAATGATATTGAGGATTATTATAAAAATATAGAGATACCAAAAGAATTATCTAGTGCTGTAAAAAGAGGAATTGAAAAAGGGAAAAAAGAAAAAAGAAATATATATTTTAATAAAGGGTTAAAAATAGCATGCAGTTTTTTAATAGTTGTAACTTTAGGAATGCTTTTAAACAATTTAAAGCTTGGTGTAGGAGATATAGACCAAAGTGTAGAGAAAGCTAGTATAGGTTTGGAACTACCCAAAATAAAAGATGATAAAGAGCTTCTAAAACTAATTGTTTCTAGCCAAGATATAAAGAAAGAATCATCTACTAATAATGAAATCACAGGTAGTAGTAATGATGCAGGCAAATCTGATTATGGAGCAGCAGATTATTCAAAAACCAATAACCAGGTTGAGAATGTTGAAGAAGGGGATAGGGTAAAAACTGATGGTAAATATATATACACAGTTAAAAATGACTATAAAGGAGGAAATGTCTCTGAGGTAATAATCGTTAAAGGTGATGACCCAACTAATATGAAAATAGAAATAAAAATTACTTTAGAGGGATTTATTCAGGATATTTATATAACTACAAATAAGCTACTAGTAATTTCACAAAATAATAATTCCTTAGGAACCGATCTTAGCATTTATAATAAAGAAGATATTGAAAATTTAAAACTTGAAAGAAAACTAAATTATAGTGGACAGATAGTAAACAGTAGATTAATTTCAAATAAATTAATAATGATAACAAATAATAATCCATTTTCAATCTATCCAATGATGGAAGATAGTAAATCTGGCGTTATAAAAGATAATGGGAAAACAATATCTCTACCTAGATATTATGACTCTCTTAATGATAAAGAAGAAGTTACAAACATTAAGGATATTTCTTATTTTCCAGATACTAAGGGAGAGAGCATAATTAATATAGCTTCAATAGATATAAATAATTATAATGAAAAAATTAAAACTGAAACAGTTTTAGCTAGTGCAGGAAGCGTATATTCAACAGCGGATAATATATATATTACTGCATCTAAGGGAAGTTTTTCTGACTTTGCTACTAAGAATACTATATTCTCTGATGGAGATACATTAATTTATAAATACTCTATTAAAAATGGACAAATAAATCCAGTTGCTAGTGGTGAGGTAAAGGGGAGATTATTAAATCAATTTTCTATGGATGAAAATAATAATACTTTTAGAATAGCAACAACTAAGGGTTTTTCAGAGGGAAGTACAAATAATTTATATATATTAGATGAAAATCTTAAGGAATTAGGAAAGTTAGAAGGTCTTGCACCAAGGGAGAGAATTTATTCAGTTAGATTTTTAGGAGATACAGCATATATGGTTACTTTTAAACAGGTAGATCCATTATTTGTTATTGACTTAAGGGACTCAAAAAATCCAAAAGTTACTGGGGAACTTAAGATACCTGGATTTAGTAACTATCTTCATCCACTAGATGGGGAAAATTTAATAGGGTTTGGTGAAGATAGAGATGAGCTGGGTAGATATAGAGGACTAAAGCTTTCTATATTTGATGTTAAGGATGGAACATCTCCAAAGGAAAAATCTACACTTGCCTTTGGAGGAAATAAGACTCATTCAGAGGTGAATTATAATCATAAAGCTTTCTTTTTAAATAAAGAAAAATCTATTATAGGTATACCAATGGTGAACTTCACTGATTATGGGGAAAATAGAGAAGGAATAGTATATTTAGCTAAATACTCAGAAGATAGAGTGATGTCAAAGTTTGGTGAGCTAAAATTTAATACGGGTTATTATGGTTATGAAAATAGAATAATTTATATTAAAAACAATCTATATGTGGTTACCAATGAAGGGATTTTTTCATATAACATTGATAGTTTAGAGTCTTTAGGAAAAATTGAATATTAAATTATAGGCAAGTTTTTAAATTTATAGGATTTAAAAACTTGTCTTTTCATATTCTGAAAATAATATTTTCTTTCATTTGATAAAATAAAAAAGTTAATTATTATGTATAATAATATTTGAGAAGATGATGAAGGAGGAAATAAAAATGAGTTTTCCAAAAGAATTTTTGTGGGGTGGAGCGGTTGCTGCACATCAATTAGAAGGTGGATGGAATAAGGGAGGAAAAGGACCAAGTGTTGCTGATGTTATGACAGCAGGAGCCCATGGAGTGCCAAGAGTAATTACAGAAGGGGTAATTCCAGGTAATAACTACCCAAACCATGAAGCTATAGATTTTTATAATAGATATAAAGAGGACATAGCACTATTTGGAGAGATGGGATTTAAATGCTTTAGAACATCTATTGCCTGGTCAAGAATTTTTCCAAATGGAGATGAATTAGAGCCAAATGAAGAAGGATTAAAGTTTTATGATGATATGTTTGATGAATTACATAAACATGGTATAGAACCTGTAATAACTTTATCTCATTTTGAAATGCCTTATGGACTTGCAAAAAAATATGGCGGATGGAGAAGTAGAGAAGTTATTGACTGTTTTGTAAGATTCTCAAAGGCTGTATTTACTAGATATAAGGATAAAGTTAAGTATTGGATGACTTTTAATGAAATAAATAATCAAAAAAATGTTGCTAATGGAATATTTGCTTGGACTTGTTCAGGAGTTCTTTTTGAAGAGGGAGAAAACAGAGAAGAAGTTATGTATCAAGCAGTTCATCATGAATTAGTAGCTAGTGCCTTGGCTGTTAAAATAGGTCATGAGATTAATCCAGAACTAAAAATAGGATGTATGGTATCATTTGTTCCAATTTATCCGTACTCATGTAATCCAGATGACATGATGTTATCAGTTGAATCTATGCATGATCGTTATTTCTTTGCAGATGTACATTGTAGAGGTCATTATTCTTCCTATGCATTAAAGGAATGGGAAAGAAAAGGTTACAACATAAAGATGGAACCAGAAGATAAAAAGATATTAGAAGAAGGAAAAGTAGATTATATTGGATTTAGCTATTATATGTCTGATGCTGTTAAATCAGGCGTAGATACTTTAGATGAAAATTCAGTAGTAGGTTCAAGTGCTAGTGTTAAAAATCCACATGTAAAAGCTTCTGATTGGGGATGGCAGATAGATCCAGTAGGACTTCGTTATTCTTTAAATATGCTTTATGAGAGATACGAACTTCCTCTATTTATAGTTGAAAATGGATTTGGAGCAATAGATGTAAAAGAAGAAGATGGAACTGTAAATGATGATTATAGAATAGATTATTTAAGAGCTCATATTGAAGAAATGGATAAGGCTATAAATATAGATGGAGTAGATTTAATGGGTTATACTCCATGGGGATGTATAGATTTAGTTTCCTTCACTACAGGGGAAATGAAGAAACGTTATGGATTTATCTATGTTGATAAGGACAATGAGGGAAATGGAACCTTAGAAAGATCTAAAAAGAAATCTTTTGATTGGTATAAAAAGGTGATAGCTACTAATGGAGACGATTTAACTAATAACTAGAGACAGAATAAGATAAATAACTACAGGTGGACTAACAGCCACCTGTTTTTTATGCTAATATATATTAGTATATAAAAACAGGGGGATAAAATCAATGAGGATTAATATAAGTAGACTTTTTAGCGATAAAGAGTTTTATAAAAAGTTATTTATTCTAGCTATACCTATGATAATACAAAACTTTATAGTGTCGTCTATAAATATGCTAGATACTGTGATGGTTGGTGCGTTAGGAGAAAGTGAGATTGCGGCAGTTGGAATAGCAAATCAATACTTCTTTTTATATAATTTAATAATTATAGGTATAACTACAGGTTTTAGTATATTCATTTCACAGTATTGGGGAAGCAAGAATATAAAAGATATAAAGAAGTCTATAGGATTAGAATTTCTAAGTGTTATGGTGGTAGGTCTTATTTTTACATTAAGTGCATTAATTACTCCAGGTCTTATACTTAGAATATTCACAAAAGATATAACTGTAATAGGTTTTAGTGAAGGTTACCTTAGAATAGTAGTATTAAGTTACGTGATTACTGGAGTAACTATATTATTTACAGGTGCATTAAAAAGTATAGGAAATTCAAAGGTTCCTATGGTTGTAAGTGCTATGGCATTACTTATAAATGGGATTTTAAATTATATACTTATATTTGGTAAAATAGGATTTCCTTATATGGGGGTAAGAGGTGCAGCATTAGCGACTCTTATTGCAAGACTAGCTGAGATGATAATAATTATTTATTTTAGCTTTAAACATACTTCGCCACTTAGAGGAAAAATAAAGGAGTTTTTAGATTTTGATTTTAGTTTTACTAAAAAAGTATATAAGTCTGTTACTCCTGTAATATTAAATGATGGAATTTGGGCTTTAGGAATTGTTCTTTATACAGTTGCTTATGGGAAGGTTGGAACTAAAGCTATAGCTTCCGTTCAAATATCAAACACCATTCAAAACTTGTTTATGATATTTTGTATAGGAATTGCAAGTTCTTCTTTGGTTATGATAGGACATGAAATAGGTAAGAAAAAGAGAGAAAAAGCCATAGAATATGCTAAGAAATTCTCTATATTATCATTTATAATAGGTGGGATTTTAGGTGTTTTACTAATTATATTTTCACCTGTAATTTTAGAGTTGTTTAATGTTTCTAGTGAAGTTAGGAATTCCACAAGGAATATTCTAATAATATATGGAGCTATTTTCCCTATAAGATCCTTAGGAATAGTTTTGATAGCTGGAATATTCAGAGGAAGTGGAGATGCAAAATTTGCTTTAAAAGCAGAAGCTTTTGCAATGTGGGCTGTAGCTCTGCCACTATCTTTTATTGGAGCTATTGTTTTTAATTTTACGGTGGAGATGGTAGCTCTTATGGTTATTATTGAAGATATAATAAAGTGCCTTCTTTGCGTTATACATTTAAAAGGTGGAAAATGGATGCATGATTTAGTTAATCTTAAAGAAGCAAGTTAGAGTTTTGTTTTAAAAAGAAATATGGAAAATATAAATTTAATTAATCAACCTTAAAAATCAACCGAAAGGTTGATTTTATTTTTTGTCTTAAAAGATAAAATGAATATCAAGGAAGGTGATTGATACATGAATAAGATATTCGAAGTAAAAGGTTTAGAAAAAAGTTATAAAAATAATAAGGTTATAAAAAATATATCTTTTGAAGTTTTAAAAGGAGAAATACTTTGTATATTAGGCCCTAATGGTGCAGGAAAAAGTACAACTATAAATGTTCTTACAGGGGTTTTGGGTTATGAGTTAGGAGAATTATTTTATAGTGGCAGGAAAATTAAGAAAAATGATAAAGCGTTTAAAGGAAAATTAGGAGTAGTACCACAAGATATAGCTTTATATGAGGATATAAGTGCAGAACAAAATCTTAGATTTTTTGCATCTCTGTATGGATTAAAGGGGAAGGAGTTAGATGAAAAAACGAAAGAGGCCTTGGAGTTTGCTGGATTAAGTGAAAGAGCTAAAGATAAGGTGCGTACATTTTCAGGTGGAATGAAAAGAAGGCTTAATATAGCATGCGCTATAGCTCATAATCCAGAACTCTTAATAATGGACGAACCTACAGTTGGAATAGATCCTCAATCCAGGAATCATATTTTAGATTCTGTAAAAAAAATGAGAGAAAGAGGGATGACTATTATATATACAACTCATTACATGGAGGAAGTTGAAGAAATATCAACAAGGATAATTGTAATGGATAAGGGTGAGATAATAGCTTCAGGAACAAAGGAGAAGCTTAAGGAAAATGTAGTGAATTTCAAAAAAATAATTATAGAAGTTGATGATACAAGTAAAGTTAATTTAGAGAAATTCTACGATGTTGAGGGGATTAAAGAAGCTACTATAAAGGAGAAAAAAATTGAAATTATAAGTTTAACTGGAGTTGAAAATTTGGATAAAATAATTTCAATTTTAATAAATGACTCTATTAAAATCAATAATCTAACAACAGAGGTACCAAGTTTAGAAACAGTATTTTTAAATCTTACAGGGAAAACCTTAAGAGATTAGGAGGACGTAATGTATAAATTTTTACAGATTTTAAAGAGAGATTTCTTAAACATGTTATTTAATCCTATGTGGGTGTTTTATGATACAGTTTTCCCCTTAATGCTTATTTTGATTTTGGGTTTCTTAAATAGTGGAGCTTATGGAAATGAAGTGTCTTCTTATGATTATTATGGAGTAGCTATGATACTTTATATAATATTAAACACTGCAACTTTAAGTGCTAATGGTTTCATGGAAGAAAGAATTAAGAAAGGAAATATGAGATTAATATATTCACCATTACCTAAAAGTTATATATATTTATCTAAAATTTTAGCAACTTCTGCATTTGCGTCTTTATGCCATATTTCAGTAATGATTTTATTAGAGCTTTTTATGAAAGTTAATTATGGAGGAAAAAATATTATTTTTATAATTATAATACTTATTTTTGCTGAGATATTTTCATCAGTTATTGGAGTGTTGTTTTGTTGTATTTTTAAAAGTGAAAATATAGCAAATCAAATATTAAGTATTGTTGTAAATATATGGGCTTTACTTGGAGGGTTATTTTTTAAAGTTGATAGTATGGGAAAGGCTTTAGAGAAATTAAGTTATATATCTCCAGTAAAATGGATGATGATAAGTATATTTAAAATAATTTATGATAGAAACTTTTCAGATTATATGGTGACTATAGGAATACTAATAATTTCATCAATAATAGCAGGAGCTTTATGTGAGAAATTTTATAAGCCGGAGGAATATATATGATTAACATTCTAAAAAATAATTACTTTAGACTAAAGAGCAAAAAATATTATAGTATCATTTACTTAATAATGACTATACTCTCAATAGTAGCAGCAGTATATATGACATCAAAATTTCAGACTAAAGGAAATATTGCTTTAGTAACAAATGATAAAGAAAAAGCAATTAAGTCTGAATATTTTAATTTTGTTAGCTTGGAGAGAGAACCCGAGAAATATGAACTGGCTTTAGGTAGATATGATGGAGTAGTAATAGATAATGGAGCTGGAGAATATGAAATATATACTATAAAAAATACTGAATATAAACAAATGCTTAAAAAAGTTATAGATAATCCTGATTCTAAAGAGATAGGAATTGAAAGTAATAGAGGGGTAGGTACAAATATAATAGGTTTTTTAATGGTTTTTATTCTTCTTCAAAGTATTTTATTTATGTTTACCTTAGCAGAAGAAATTGAATTAAAGCAGATTGAAAGAATAGCAGTATCGCCTCTATCCTTTTTTAAATATATATTAGCTCACTTCATTTTTAATATATCTTTTATAGTTGTACCTACATTTTTAACTTTAACTATTATAAATATTTTCTTTAAAGTAAATATAGGTTTTAGTTTAACACGGTATTTAGGACTATTAATACTTTTAGGTGCCTTAGGAACAAGTTTTTCTCTATTTATAAATGCGTTTATAAAAGGTGCTGATAATGCTAATATGATAGGTTCAGCTAGTGTACTTTTAACAACAATCTTATGTGGAAGTTTTTATTCTTTTGAGAATGGAAATAAAATTCTTCAAAAAATATTATTAATTTTTCCTCAAAAAGAGTTTTTAAATTTTGTTAAGGCTCTAGAAGATGGGAAGGATATATTAAATTCACTACCTCAAATATTATATGTAATAATAATCTCGTTAGCATTTTTCCTTATTTCCGTAATAAAAATAAAAAAAGACTATGTACTAAGGAGCGAGTAAAGTAAAATAATATTAAAGTAAATTTAAATTTTAGGTGATGATATGAAAGATACACCATTATTAATATATACAAGGCTTAAAGTACCGGAACCAAGGAAAGATTATATAATAAGAGAGGATTTGTTTTTAAAACTCGAAAAAATAGATGACTATAAGGTTGTTTTAATTAAGGGTGGAGCTGGTACTGGAAAGACCACTCTTGTAAGTTCGTTTATAAAGAAGAAGGATCTTAATGCTAAATGGATATCTCTTGATGAAAGTTCTAATAATGTTTTTTCATTTTGGAACTACATGTTAGAGGCTTTAGGAGATGTTTTAGGAAGAGATAAGGATGAAATTAAAGCTATTTATGATTCTAATATGCAAAAAGACAATCTTCAAATGTTTCTAGTAGCTATATTAAATCTTTTAGATATAAATGAAGATATTTATATAGTACTTGAGGACTTCTATTATATTAAGGAAAAATTTTTAATTGAAACAATAAACTTTTTCATAAAAAATCTTTCTTTAAATGTACATTTAATAATAATAACAAGAGAGTCTCCAGATATATATTTAGGGTCAATAAGTATGGAAGGAAGACTTCTATCTATTGAAGATAATGAGTTAAATCTAAGTAGAACTTTAGGAATTAGCTTTTTAAAAGATACTCTTAAACTAGATTTTAGAGAAGATATATTGAACTATATATATGAGCTCTCAGAAGGCTGGATTGGAGGATTGCAGTTAATTGCTTCATCAGCCAATATAAAAAGTGAAAAAGAAATATTTAAGCTTAATTTCAAAAATAGAGTTATAGAAGAATATATAAACAAAGAAATATATGAGTTTTTTAGTGAAGAAGAAAAAGAGTTTTTATTAGAAACTTCAATACTTTCATATTTTAATGAAGATATATGCAAAAGGTTTATCCCTCAGTTTAATTTTAGAGGTATACTTTATAGCTTAGTAAATAGAAATACTTTAATAAGTTGCGTTAATGAAGAGTTTGAAATATATAGATATCATAATATATTAAGAGAATATTTAGAAGAAAAAGTAGATAGAGATAAAAAGATAAAAGCTCATATAAGGGCTTCAAGTGTCTTTAAAGACTTAGGAGATTATAGTGAGGCTATTAATCATCTTTTGCTTGCAGGGGATTATGAAGAGGCAATGGAAACTATTTTGGAACACTCTAGGAGTTTAAATCTATTTTCTTACATAGAGAGAATTCCTAAAGAGTTCATTATAAAAAATCCTGATTTTGCCTATCAAAGTTTTTTCTATTATTATGCTAATTTAGAAGTTGATAAAGGTAGTGAACTATACGATTTAATTATTAGAAATATGAATACTAGCCCTATATTAGAAGCCTTTAAGTTTTCTAATATGTTTATAGAAGATAATTTTAAATTAAATGAGATTGAAGTAATGCCTCTAGCTGAAATTGATAAGCTTAAGCTAAAGGATTCTACAAAAGCGTATCTATTATTAAAAGAGGCATCTTTTTTATATGTTCAATCTAAGTACAATGAAGCATTAGATTTTCTTGAAAAAATTGATAACTATTCAATAACCAAAGACAATTTCTATATTCAATTTTTCTCTTTTAGTGTTAAATCGCAGGTTTTAGAGGATATGGGGGAAGTCAATAAAACCTTTGAATTATATGAGGGAATGAAAGAGATGATTTTAACCTATAAAAGGTTGCCTATGCTTACTGTAAGCTTTTATATAGGTATTACTGGAATGTATTTAAAAAGAATGGAATTAGAAAAAGCAAAAATATCATTATCTGAAGCTTACAAGTATATGCCAAATGAAGCTGTAACAATGAACAGGGGATATAGGTATAATCTATGTGAGTATAAGTTTATTATAGGAGAAACAGAAGAAGCTATTAAAATACTAGAAGAACTTATTAAACTAGAGTCCTACAAGAATTATGTATTTATATCCCCACTTCTTAAATATATATATAAATTTGAGAATGAAATAATAAAAGATTTTATAAGTGGATATGAAAAACAACAAGAGGAGAGAAAAAGTTTAGATAGCAAGCTTTTGTATGGATCAATTCTTTTTAAAAAAGGCAAGAAAGAAGAAGCGCTAGAGTTAGTTAATGAGGTTTTAAGATATTCTAGAAAAAGAAAAATTAAACTTAAGATGGTTCAAGGATCTTTGCTTAAGATAAGTATTATCATAGAGGATTTGGAAAAAAATAGAGAAGTCAAAAACCTATTTATAGAAGCATTACATTACAGTTATGAAAATAAAATTCTTCAACCTTATTTTTTCGAAAAAGATATAGTTAATAGACTTACTACAGAAGGAAGATTTAATATTATTAGCGAACTTACAAATAAGGAAAAGCTTCACTACGAAGAAATCATTAATATTATTAGAACTAAAGATGATATTATTTTAAGTCAGCGTGAGATAGATGTTCTTAAAGAGATTGCAAAAGGATCTACTAATAAAGAAATAGGAGAAAATTTGTTTATCTCAATTTCAACAGTTAAGACTCATATCATAAATATATATGGTAAACTTCAGGTTAGTAACAGGGTTTCGGCTGTAGAAGAGGGTAAAAGGCTTAAAATGATATAAGAGAACATGTTCATAGGCTTGAAATTTATTTAAATATAATATATGATAAATACAATAAAACTTTGGAGGAATATTATGAAAACACTTTGTTTAAAAAAATTACATCATCATACCTAGAGACTTGATCTGCTTAGATGTAGATACAAGTCTATTAATGTAGGCTTGTATCCTCTAGGTGATGATGAATTAAGTGTAATCATAATTTGTTAAGCCATGTGGGATTTTGCCTGCATGGCTTTTTGTTATATAAAAATATATTAAAGGAGAGTTAAACATGAAAACAAAAATTAAACCAAGTATATTATCAGGATTTATGGAGCTTTTGCCAAAAGAGCAGGAAAAGTTTAATAATATTTTAGAGAAAATAACTAATGTTTATGAGAAAAATGGATGCCTTCCTATGGATACTCCCATAATAGAAAAAGCAGAAGTTTTATTAGCTAAATCTGGAGGAGAAACAGAAAAACAAGTATACAGCTTCTCAAAAGGGAAAAATAATTTAGCGCTACGTTTTGATTTAACTGTGCCATTTGCAAGGTATGCTGCACAATATTATAATGAACTGGTTTTTCCATTTAAGAGATATCAAGTAGGTAAGGTTTATAGAGGGGAAAGAAATCAAAAAGGAAGATATAGAGAATTTTATCAATGCGATGTAGATATTATAGGAAAAGATGAGCTAAGTATAAAAAATGATGCGTGGATTATAAATCTAGTATCAAAGTCTTTTAAAGCCATTGGATTAAGTGGATATAAGATTCAAATAAGCAATAGAAAGATTTTGAAAGGTTTGTTAACTGAGCTATCTATTGAAAATAGTAAAGAAGTTATGATCTTAATAGATAAGTATGACAAGATAGGAAAAGAAGCTTTTATAGATGAATTAAATGTATTAGTAGGAGAAGATAGGAGTAAGTTTATTAAATCTATATTAGATATGGGGTTAGAAGATTTAGAAAAATTGACTATAAACAATGAAGATTTCAAAAAAGGTATAGAAAATCTTAAAGAAGTGAAGTTAATGCTTAAAGTTTTTGGAGTTAAAGAAAATGAGTACGAAATAAATTTAAAGATTATAAGAGGACTTGATTATTATACAGGAACAGTATTTGAAACAATACTTGAGGGAAATGAGAGCTATGGATCTATATGTTCAGGAGGGAGATATGATAATTTAGCTGAGAATTATACTGATAATATACTACCGGGCGTAGGTATGTCAATTGGACTTACTAGATTGTTTTTTATACTTCAAGAAATAGGGTTTATAAATAATTATAAAATTCCAAATAAATTTAAATATTTAATTTTGCCTATAGGAGATACCTTAGAATATTGCGGATTAATAATAAAAAGATTAGAGGAAAAAGAATTGGATTATTCTATATATTTAGAGAGTTCAACATTAAAGAAAAAAATGAACTATGCAAATAAACTTGGTTTTGAGAATGTAATATTGGTTGGAGATGATGAGGTTAAAAATAATGAACTAAAAATAAAGAAAATGACAACTGGAGAAGAAGTTAAATTAGATATAAAGGAACTTTAAAACTTTTCTAAACTTTTTTACTTAATATAAATATTGTTTGGATTTTTGAAATATAAATATATAGTTATTAATTTTAATATTAGGGGGCTTAGATGTACACAACATCAGAACTTTTTGCTAAGATGATTCAAATTGTATTTATAAACTTGGTTTTATCAGGAGACAATGTAGCTATTATATCACTTTCGGTAAAAAACTTGCCGGTACATAAAGCAAAATTAGTAAGTATGATAGGAGTTATTTTAGCCCTAATTTTTAGAATTTTTTTTGTGGCTATAATAGGTGTTTTATTTAATTTGAAATGGCTCCATCTAAACTTAGTTGGCGGAATAATACTTATATTAGTTACTATTAATATGTTTAACCATGAGAAAAGCACTTCTGATTCTGATAAAGATGATAATGACGGATTTATGAAGGCTTTATTTTCAATAATTATCTCAGATATTAGTATGAGTCTAGATAATGTACTTGCAATTACTTCTATTACCATGGCTGACAGTGGAGTAATTAGTAGGCAAGAAATGACGCTTATAATATTTGGAACAATAGCGTGTATGCCTATTATATTTTTTGGTAGTGAGGCTGTATCAAAATTAATGAACAAATGCCAGGCTGTTATATATCTTTGCGCAGGATTATTAGTATATACAGCTACAAAAATGATTTTAAGTGATAGTATAGTTTCGAACTTAATTAATAAAGTGAATCCTGTAATAGGACTAGCTGTAATTGTAATTATGGCAACAATTTTAATTGTAATCATGATTAAGGACAAAAAGAAGAGCTGCTGATTTATTAAAGAAATAGTAAAAAGATTTTTAGTATAATTCTAAAAGTCTTTTCTTTTTAAAAGAACATTAGTAGAAAAATGGCAATAATTATGATATTATTACATTTGGTATTTTATTTTAAATACATTAAGGAGGAAGTGGATGGATAAACTTAATTTGGTATTAGTATTTTTAGAAGGAGTAATATCTTTGTTTTCTCCTTGCGTGTTACCAATACTTCCAGTATACATAGGAATGCTTTCTAATAGCAGTGTAGATAGCTTAAGCAGAAATTTTAAATTCAAAAATTCTATATTGTTAAAAAACACTCTATTTTTTATACTTGGAATATCATCAACATTTTTTATATTAGGTTTTTCTATAAATAAATTAAGCAATATATTTATAACTAATAAATACTTAGTTGAAATCCTAGGGGGAGTAATAATTATTTTTTTAGGGATATTTTATATGGGATATCTTAAAATACCATTTTTGTATAGAGAAAAAAGATTTAATATAAACCATAAAACTATGAATTTCTATACTGCTTTTCTGCTAGGATTCTTTTTTAGTTTTGGATGGACACCATGTATAGGTCCAATGCTTGCATCGGTGTTATTTTTAACTGCGCAATCAGATAGTGCCTTATTTAGTGGTATTGTAATATTAATATACTCTTTAGGATTTACTTTACCATTTTTATTAATAGCTATTTTCTATAATAAGTTATTTGTATATATTGATAAAGTAAAACTAAGAATAAATGATATAAAAAAGCTTGGAGGGGTAATACTTTTAATAGTCGGATTTATCATGTTCTTTAGAGGTAGTAACAGTTTGCTTGAAGAACAGAAGGGTAAGATTAATAACTCTACAAGTATCAATGAGAACATCACCAAAGATACGGAAGATGAAGAAGTTCAAGCTCCTAATTTTACTTTGATTGATCAATATGGAAAGATTCATGATTTGAAATCTTATAAGGGAAAAACAGTTTTCTTGAATTTTTGGGCCACTTGGTGTCCACCTTGTAGAGAAGAGATGCCGAATATAGAATCTATATATAAAGAATATGGAGAAAACAAAAATGAAGTAGTAATATTAGGGGTAGCTGCGCCTAGTTTAGGAAATGAGGGTTCTACAGAAGATATTATAAAGTTTTTAAAGGATAATGGTTATAGTTTCCCAGTGCTTTTTGATAATGGAGGAAAGGTAATGAATAGCTATAATATTAGTGCCCTACCTACAACCTTCATTATAGATAAGGATGGAAATATAAAAGGGTATGTTCCTGGTGCAATGGATAAAGAAACAATGAAAAAGATAATAGGGCTTGAATAAAAGTTTAGGTTTGAAATTAGCATTTATTTTGATAATATATAAATAGGGTTTACCTAAATTCCGCAGAAAGATAACTAACTTTAACAAAAGTAATATATCAAAGAATTTAATTTGTATTCAAATGTTTATAAGTTAAGTTTAAGATAGCTCAAGAAGATTAAGGAGTGATTTTATGGCAAACAATAGAACAGAATTAATACAAAGCGCCCTAGGTTCAGTTTTTACAGTTTTTAGTGAAGATCAGTTAAAAGAATTAAGAGGAAAAAATAGAAAGATAGCTATCTGTGGAAAAATAAATAACCCAGGAATTATAGATATTCCAGAAGGAGCTACTCTTCAAGATATAATAGAATTATGTGGTGGAATAATAAACAAAAGCAATTTTAAAGCTGCCCAAATTGGACTTCCTTTTGGAGGATTTTTAACAGAATCAAGTTTAGATAAAGAATTTGATTTTGATTTATTTTATGAGAATATTGATAAGACTATAATAGTTTTATCAGAAGAAGATTGTATAATTCAATATCAAATGTTCTATATTGAATATTTGTTAGCTAAGGTGAAAGAAGGATCCTATAAAAACTATGAGATAGTAGTAGATGAAATAACTAATATGCTTAAGACTTTAGATAGAATAAGTAAAGGCGTATCTAATATGAGAGACGTTTATCATCTAAGAAACTTAGCACAAATAGTAAAAGGCAAAATGAAACAAAAACATAATTCAATGGAAGATATAATTACTACTTTCTACCATGAAATAGAAGAGCATATAGAAGAAAACAAATGTTATACAGCTCAATGTAACCATTTAATAAAACTAACAATAACTTCAAAATGTATTGGGTGTGGAGCATGTAAAAGAGCATGTCCAGTTGATTGTATAAATGGAGAGGTAAGAAAGCAACATTACATAGACTATAATAGATGTACACACTGTGGAGCTTGTGTATCAGCTTGCCCTGTAGATGCTATAAAAACAGGAGACAACACATTAAAGTTTATAAGAGATTTAGCTACACCAAATAAGGTAGTGATTACACAAATGGCTCCAGCTATTAGAGTTGCGATAGGAGAAGCATTTGATTTTGAGTCAGGAGAAAATGTTGAAAAGAAACTAGCAGCAGGTTTAAGAAAACTTGGTGTTGATTATGTATTTGATACAACTTGGGGAGCTGACTTAACAATAATGGAAGAAGCTGCTGAGTTCCAAGAAAGATTAGAAGGACATTTAGCTGGGGATACTAATGTCAAACTTCCTATACTTACTTCATGTTGCCCTTCATGGATTAAATTTATAGAGGAAAACTATGCAGATATGCTTGAAGTACCATCATCGGCTAAATCTCCAATGCAGATGTTTGCTACAATTGCAAAAGAGGTTTGGGCAAAAGAAAAGGGTCTTTCAAGAGAAGAAGTAACATCGGTTGCAATTATGCCATGTATTGCAAAAAAATATGAAGCATCAAGAGCAGAATTTTCTGTAGATGGTAATTATGACGTTGATTATGTTATAACTACTAGAGAGCTTATAAGAATATTTGAGAACTCAGGAATAAACTTAAAGGAACTTGAGGATGAAGAAATAGACTCAGTTATGGGAGAATATACAGGTGGTGGAATAATCTTCGGTAGAACAGGTGGAGTTATTGAGTCAACTGTAAGAACTGCTGTTGAGAATATAACTGGAAATAAACTTGAGAATGTAGAGTTTGAAAAGCTTAGAGGCTGGGATGGATTTAGAATATGTGAGTTAGATGTTGAGGGTATAAAACTAAGAATTGGTGTTGCCCATGGACTTAGAGAAGCCGCTAAGATGTTAGATAAGATAAGATCAGGTGAAGAATTCTTCCATGCCATAGAAATAATGGCTTGTATAGGTGGATGCGTAGGTGGAGGCGGTCAGCCTAAGATAAAGAAAAATAGACAACAAGGCTTAGAGTTAAGAGCTGAAGGATTAAATAATATAGATAGACAAAAAACTCTAAGAGTATCAAAAGAGAATCCAGAAGTAAAAGCACTTTATGAAAAATATCTAGATCACCCATTAAGTGCAAAAGCTCATGAATTACTTCACACTACTTATTTCCCAAAAATAAAAAGATAAAATGACTAATCATTAAAATTTAAGCTATTATTTCAAGTGTTAATTTGAAATAATAGCTTCTTTTATTTTTCTAAAGTTACTACCACTAATTCAGGAGAATTATTAATTCTAAAGGGGAAAATACTATTTCCAAGCCCTCTACTCACAATCATAGAAGTATTATCCTCTTTATAAATACCACTTGTATATTTAGGGAAAAATCCTTGGCTTGGAGCAAGTAATCCACCTACAAAAGGAATTCTAAACTGTCCACCATGAGCATGACCGGAGAAAACTAAATCCACTTTTGCATCTTTATAATCTACTATTTTTTCTGGACGATGAGATAACAGCATCTTAAAATCTGAATCTATATCCTTTGATAAGTCAACTAATAATTTTTTAAATAATTCATCTTGATTTGATGTTTGAATAAATGCGGGATCATCAAGTCCAATCAGACCAATAGAAGAACTATCTTTTTGAATAAAAACATTTTTGTTATTTAATATGTTAACTCCAGATGAAGTAAGTCTATCACACAACTCATTGTAAGACTCAATACGGCTCTCATGGTTACCTGAAATAAAATATATTGGAGCTATGTCTGTTATGCCATCAATGTATTTCATTGAAATATCTATGTTAGTATTATAGGAATCTATTAAATCACCTGTAATAAATATTATATCAGGATCAATTTCTTTTGTTTTTTCTATTAAAGTTTTTTGATTCTTACCAAACTCTGCGTTGTGTAAATCAGAGATTTGAAGTATTTTATACCCATCAAAGGATGCAGGAATTTTACTGTTTTTATAAGTAATATTAGATATAACAATTTTTTTACTGTAAACAATAACTAGAAGTACTATTAAAACTAAAATTATTATAGAAAAGAGTAATTTATTTTGTGCAAATTTCACCGATTACCTCCTAAGTATTATTAAATTTGAACTTCATTATAGAAGTAAGTATTAAGAAATAATACTTTTATAGATATATTTTATACTAAAGCTGTTGATTTTAGAAACTATAAAATTTATATTTTATAGGTGAATTGAAAATGAGAACTATTTTCTCTATAATATATTAGAGGTAATGGAGGTAGATTTAATGGATTTTAAAAAACTAGTTGAAAGATTTACTGAGGTGTCTTTTTCTATAACCGATGTTCATTGGTTTGTAAGGGAACCAGGAAGTTGCGCTAGAGGCATATATACAGATTGGTGTTCTTTTGTATTTCCAATAACAGGCAAGGCTAATTTTGCTATAGGAGGAGTGGAATATGAATTAAAAGCAGGAAAAGTGATGCATTGTGGATCAAATGAAGTTTTAGATAAATGTGTTCTTGGGAATTTGCCCTGGGGGTATTATGAGATATATTATAAACTTAATAATCCAACTCAAGAAGATTCGAAAACAATAGATAAAACTTATATTCTTGATATAGGGGATATTTCACAAATAAAAGAGCTATTACATGAGATGCTAAAAACTTATAGAACTCCGGGAATAATACCAGAATTTAAGGTGAAAAAACTTTTTTATTCTATTATATATGAAGTTCTAGTAAGTAACAGGGATGTCCTTAATTCAGAAAATCAATGGGTAGTAGAGGATGCTGTTGATTATATACATAATAACTATATTCATAGTATTACTTTAGAGGACCTGTCTAACAGATATAAGTTAAAGGAAGATAAATTTTCATATATTTTTAATAAATATACAGGTATTAGACCGATTAATTATTTGATTGAACACAGAATGAAAATTGCAGAAAAATTATTAGCTACAAACAAATATAGTGTTAATGCTGTTTCTGAGAAAGTTGGATATTCAGATCCATATTATTTTAGCCGATTATTTAAAAAACATAAGAATATTTCTCCAAGTGAATTAAAGAAGAGATTTAAGAATAATCCATTATAATTTTAATATTTATCTATTTTTTATATTCTGGCCTGCTGATATAATTTACACAGAATGATAATTATTATCAATTACAGAGGGGAGAAATAAAATGAAAAAGAAATTACTAGCATTAACTTTAGCAACATTAACAGTTTTGGGGGTGACAGGTTGTAGTAACAAGGGAGCAGCTCAAGAAACTCCCAAAGAATCTGAAAATAAAGAGATAAAGTTAACATATAAAGACAAGGAATATACAGTTCCAGGATCTGATGCGAAATTAGTTATAACAGGAAGTTTAGAATCTCTTGAAGATGCACTTTTACTTGGGGTTAAGCCTATGGGGGCAATGACTGTAGGAGGAAGTTTCCCAGATATGTTTAAAACAATCACTGGAGATTCCAAAGCTATAGGAGAGAAAACTCAACCTAATGTTGAAACTATATTATCATTAAAACCTGATTTAATATTAGGTTCAAGTAAGTTCCCAGAAGAAACATTAGAAAAACTTAATAAAATTGCTCCAACTGTACCAGTATCACATATAGCGACTGATTGGGAAGCAAATCTTATTTTAATGGGACAACTAAGTGGAAAAGAAGATAAGGCGAAGGAAATTATAGCTAACTATAAAAAAGATGCAAGCGAATCAAAGGAAAAGTTGGCTAATAGTTTAAAAGGAAAAAAGGTATTAGCAGCTAGAATAAGAGCAGGCAACATAGCTATTTATCCAGCAAACATATTCTTTAATACAGTACTTTATAGTGATTTAGGATTAGAAGTACCAGAACCAGTTGCAGCAGCAAAAGCTCAAGAAAATATTTCTTTAGAAAAGCTTTCAGAACTTAACCCAGATTATATTTTCCTTCAATTTTCTGAAGATGAAAATGCGGACAAACCTAAAGCTTTAGAAGAATTAGAAAGTAATCCTATTTGGAAAAATCTTAACGCTGTAAAAAATGGTAAGGTATTTGTAAATGTAGTTGATCCTTTAGCACAAGGAGGAACTGCTTGGAGTAAAACTGAGTTCCTAAAGGCAGCAGTTTCAAAGTTATCTAAATAAACAGGAGTGAGAGCACATTATGGCAAAAAATAGGCCGATTCCAATTATAATTTTGTTATTATCACCAATAGTAATAATATTGGCTATAGTATTATCAGTTATTTATGGAGCAAAAGATATTAATATAAATGTAATAAGAGATGCTTTTTTAAACTTTGATGGGGAGAATGTAAATCATCAAATCATAATGTACTCTCGAATACCTAGGGTTATAGGTGCACTACTAATTGGAGCTTTTTTAGCTATATCAGGTGCAATAATGCAGGGGATGACAAGGAATTATCTTGCATCCCCTTCTATTATGGGAGTATCAGATGGGTCAGTTTTTGCAATTACAATATGTATGATATTTTTTCCAGATACATCATCTCTTAATATGATTTTTTACTCTTTTGTAGGATCTGCAATAGGAGCAGGTTTAGTATTTGGACTAGCATCTTTAACACCAAATGGAATGTCTCCTGTTAGGCTAGCTATAATAGGAACAATAACAGGAAGTTTTTTAAGTAGTATTTCTGCTGCTTTATCTACATACTTTCAGGTATCACAAAACATAAGCTTTTGGTATAATGCTAAGCTTCATCAAATAACCCCAGATAAAATAAAAATAATAATTCCCTTTGCTATTATAGGAATAATAACCTCATTAATTATTTCAAAATCAATAACTATTTTATCTTTAGGAGAAGAAATATCTATAAGTCTTGGACAAAATACAAAATTGATCAAAATAGTAGCAATGGGGACAGTAGTTATATTAACTGGAATATCTGTAGCATTAGCTGGTAAGATTGCTTTTGTGGGGCTTATTATTCCTCATATCGTAAGATTTTTTGTTGGCAGTGATTATAGATGGATAGTACCTTGTTCAGGTGTAATGGGATCTATATTATTAGCTTTTTCAGACATAATAAGTAGATTTATAAATTATCCTTTTGAAACGCCAATAGGCGTTGTTACATCATTTATAGGAGTGCCTTTCTTTTTATATTTGGCTAGGACAAAAGGAGGCAAAAAATGAACAAGGATTCGTTAAGAAGATATAGTACAGTTTTAATAGTAAGTATTATTTTAATTTTATTAGCAGTATATGTAAGTCTTACTAATGGAACGTATGATATTTCTGTGAGAGATATATTAGAAACTTTATTTAGGATAAATCCAACTCCAGATAAAGATTTAGTAATATTTGAATTTAGGTTACCAAGAATAATAGTTGCGGCTCTAGTGGGATTTGGGCTAGGTATTGCAGGAACTGTAATTCAAGGAATTACTAAAAATGGACTTGCTGATCCTGGAATATTAGGTATTAACTCAGGAGCCAGTTTAACAATAGTATTATTTATATTCTTATTTAATGGAAAACTTAAGGGAGCAGGATTGATTTCTATATTATCTATGCCCTTATTTGGACTTATAGGTGGATTAGGCTCTGCACTATTAATTTATCTTTTTGCATGGAAAAATGGAAGGTTAGATACTCAAAGATTGATTTTAGTAGGGATAGCAATAAGTTCAGGCTTGGGAGCATTATCGTTGTTTATATCTTTAAAAATGGATGCAGCAGATTTTGAAATGGCCGCAGTGTGGATTAACGGAAGTATATGGGGAGCTAACTGGAAATACATAGTATCCATAATTCCTTGGCTTTTAGTTCTTGTACCTATTATTATAAGTAAATCTTTTGTATTAGATCTTTTTCAATTAGAAGAGGACTCTGTTAAAAGTTTAGGAGTTTCAACTGAAAAAGAAAAAGGGGTTCTTCTATTAGCAGCTATAGGTATAGTAAGTGCTTGCGTATCTGTATCTGGAAGCATTGGATTTGTTGGGCTTTTGGCACCTCATATAGCTAAAACCTTAGTTGGAATTCATCATAATAGAGTAATTTTTGTATCGGGATTGGTAGGAATGCTTTTACTTATTGTTTCAGACTTTATAGGTAAAACAATATTTTCTCCAGTTGAATTACCTGTAGGGATTGTCATTTCCATAATAGGGATTCCTTATTTTGTATATCTATTAATAAAGTCAAAAGCTTAATGGAGGGTGTTATATGAGTATATTGAAAGTTAAAGATCTAGAATCTTGCTATGAGAATTTTAGGGTATTTAAAGATATTGATTTAGAAATAGAGGAAGGTAAGATAACTACTATAATAGGTCCTAATGGTTGTGGAAAATCAACGTTACTGAAAACAATGGGACGTATCATAAAACCAAGTTCAGGGAATGTATATTTAAAGAATGAAAATATATCTAAAATGCACACAAAGCAGATTGCAAAAAGTTTAGCACTTCTTCCACAAAATCCTATAGCACCATCAGAACTAAAAGTTGAGGAATTAGTTTCTTATGGGAGATTTCCTCATTGTAAAAAGATGAGTAAGTTAACGAATAAAGATAGGGAAGTTATTGATTGGGCAATTAATATAACTAAAATTAGTGAGTTTAAGGAACGTGAAATAGGAGCATTATCAGGTGGTCAAAGACAGAAGGTGTGGCTTGCAATGGCTCTAGCTCAAGAAACAGAAATTTTATTGTTAGATGAACCTACAACTTATTTAGACATGTCCCATCAACTTGAAGTACTAAAAATCGTAGAAGAGTTAAATAGAGAAAAGAAATGCACTATAGTTATGGTTTTACATGATATTAACCATGCATCTAGATTTTCTCATAATATTGTTGCTATGAAAAAAGGGGAGATTATTGCTACAGGTGAACCTAAAGAAATAATAACCAAGCATATTCTAAAAAATGTATTTAATATTGATGCTAGGGTTATGATAGATGAGGAAATAAATTCCCCAGTTTGCTTTGGGTATGATAGTATAGATTTAGAAGGAGCATAGATATGAATGGAGAAATAATTGAAGAATTTTTTAAAGAAAGAAAATTATTTATATACCTACCACCATCTTATTCTAATGGAGAGCAGAGGTTTCCAGTAGTTTACATTCAAGATGGAGATTATTTATTTGGCCCTAAAAAAGCAATAAAAGAGCTTGAAGTCATGTTTAAAAATGGAGAACTTAAAGAGATTATACTTGTTGGAGTTACTAGCAATAAAAGAAATGACGAGTATACACCATGGTATGGTAAGCCACTTGCTGAAAAATTTGATGATTTTGGTGGGAAAGGAAAAGAGTATTTAGATTTTCTTGTTAATGAATTGAAGGTTTATATTGATAATAAGTATAGTACTTTAATAGAAAATACAGCAATAGCAGGAGCTTCTTTAGGAGCATTAATTTCTCTATATGGGGCGTATATATATCCAGAAGTTTTTAATAAATTTGGATGTATATCTCCATCTTTATGGTATGAGGGGTTTTTGGAATTTATGAGTAGAGAAAACTTAGAAGTTTCCACTCAAAGAATATATATGGATGTGGGAAGTAAAGAAGGAAGCGGTAAAAAAAGTATACAATTATTTATGCCAGAAAATGTTGAGGAAGGATATAGACTGATATCCTCCAAGGCTTTAAATCCTCAAAATGTAAAGTTTATAAAAGAAGAAGGTGCAAGTCATACCGAAGAAGCTTTTGTTAGGAGATTTCCTAACGCAATAAAATGGCTTTTTTCTTAAATGAAATGCAACTTTAAACTTTCAGATTAATAATAAAAATTAAAACCATGAATTTAGCCTTAAGTTAAATTCATGGTCTTTTGCTATTGGGGAGGTTTATTTTTGAAGTTGAGCATTATATATGATATTGGATAGGGTAGCTATTTTTTCAGTTGCGTTAGTTAATTCATTTGTATAAATTACTAATATGTAGGGTTTATCTGTAAAAATAATTCCAACATCGTTTATATAAGAATCATAGCTGCCAATTTTATGAGCTACTAAGTTGTAGGGTAAATATTTATCAATCCTATCATGAAATTCTGTGGTTTTCATAACTTCAATTAAGTGAGCATAGTATTCATCAAATCTATTTGAATATAAGTTTTTTAGTAATCTAAATTCTGTTTCTGGAGTTATTACGTTGCCTGAGACAGTAGGTTCACTAACTCCAGTAAAGTAGCTTACTGCCTGTCTAACTGAATTGAATCCACCAAGCTTTTCATTAACCATATTTGTAGCGATATTATCTGAATATATTATGGCGTAGTCTAATAACTTTTGAATTGAAATGGGAAAGTTAAGAGTAGTATCTATTTGACTTTGAAGTATGCCAGTTCCTTCCTCATAGTATCCACTAGAATATTTTATACTATCATTTAATGATAAAGATCCTTCTTTAACCATGTTATAAGCAACAATATTCATTCCAACCTTATATGTACTTGCAGCAGTAAAAAGTTCATCTCCATTTATAGATATTTTTTTGTTAGTAGTTAAATCATAGTATATAAGTCCAACATTATTAAGTTCATTTCCTAGATAGTCTTTAATTTTGTTCTCTAAATTTTCTAATGACGAAGTTTCTTCTTGTACACTTACTTTTTTTATGTAAGACATTTCTTCTTGTATATTAATATTGTTCTCATTTTTTCTAGAAGATAGTAAATTTTCTTCATTTTCTTCAGATATTTGTAGGGATTCAATGGCTTGTACATTTTCATCAAAATAACTATAGGAATTAAAAATTCCCAGTGAGATAAAAATGATTGCAGTTAATGAAAACCCAATAAAAGCTCTTCTTTCCATCCATAAAACTCCTTAAAATACTATTTTAAATAGATTATAATAAATAGTATTTTATTTGAGTATAATTATGGGTAAAGTCACATTATTATGTGAGAAATCACATAATTACAAAATTACCTAGGTCTTAAATACCATAAGAGTATTGAATAGAATAGGGAAAAACTCTATTATACTTTAAGAGGAGGGGATAAAATGAAAGATAAAAGTTTAAAAGCACATAGTGATTGGGGTGGGAAAATAGAAGTTATAAGTAGATGTACTATTAATAATAATGAAGATTTAGCCTTAGCGTATACTCCAGGGGTATCCTATCCATGCTTAGAGATAGAAAAAGATGAAAATAACTCTTATAAATATACACGAAGAGGAAATTTAGTGGGAGTAATTACTGATGGAAGCGCTGTATTAGGTTTGGGAGATATAGGCTCTTTGGCAGCTATGCCTGTTATGGAGGGAAAATGTATTTTATTTAAAGAATTTGCTGGTGTAGATGCCTTCCCAATATGTATACAAAATAAAGATGTTGATGTTTTGGTAAATACAATAAAATTAATAGAAGGAAGCTTTGGTGCTATTAACTTGGAAGATATTAGTGCACCAAGATGTTTTGAAATAGAAGAGAGACTAAATGATATATGTGACATTCCAGTTTTTCATGATGATCAGCATGGAACAGCAATTGCAGTTTTAGCTGCACTTCTAAATGCTATGAAAGTTGTCAAAAAAGATTTTAGTATGAAAATTGTTATAAATGGAGCTGGTGCAGCAGGAATAGCCATTGCAAATCTAATATGGGAGTCTGGTTTTCATAACATTGTAATTTGTGATAAATATGGTATAATCACTAGTGATAATGCAACTAATAAGTATCAAAAGAGGTGTGCAATCAAATTTAATGATAATAAAAAAGGTTTTCTAAAAGAAGCTTTAATTAAGGGGGATGTATTTATAGGAGTTAGTGCTGGTAATATATTAACAGAGGAAATGATTTTCTCGATGAGAAATGACCCTATAATATTTGCTTTAGCAAATCCTACTCCAGAAATAATGCCTGAAATAGCTAAAAAGCTTAATGTTAAAGTTATGGCAACGGGTAGAAGTGATTATCCTAACCAGATAAATAACTTACTAGTTTTTCCTGGCATAATTAAAGGAGCCTTAAAAGCACGAATAAATAAGATTAATACAGAAATTCAAATAGCTGTTGCTAAAGGAATTTCTAATTGTATAGATGAGAGCAGTTTAAATAATGAAAATATAATTCCAAGCGTATTTGACAAACAAATTGTAGATTTAGTTTGCGATATAGTTTGTAGTTTTAAAAAGTAAGGAGTTTTTATGGAGAGTTTGGCCAAGTTATTTAATAAATTAACTAATAGTGAACAAAAAGTGTTTACATATATTTATGCAAATCAACAAAGGGTTATGAAAATGAAAATAAGTGATTTGGCTAAGGAAACCTTTACCTCTAAAACAGTAATAATTAATTTATCTCAAAAGTTAGGATTTGATGGTTTTTCAGATTTAAAATATTTTCTTAAATCCTCAATGAATTTAGAAGAGGATAACAAGGTTTTAGAAGATTTACAATATAACTTAAAGCAGAACATAGAAAAAACTTTTGTAGTCATAGAGCCAGAACTATACAGAAAGATTACGAAAGAAATAATAAATGCAAAGACAATATATGTTTTTGCACGAGGAACAAGTAAATCAGCAGGATATTATTTAAATCATCTTCTCCTTACTTTAGGAATTAAATGTATATTTGTTAAGGATTATAATCTTTTGACTTTAGTGGGAAATACTTTAGAGCCAGATGAGTTAGTAATATTAATTTCTTTATCTGGTAATACCCAAAAGATATTAGAAGTTGCTAATATTGCAAAAGTCAAAGGATGTAGAACAATTGGTATAACCTCATTTGGGACAAATGAGTTATCTAAAATTAGTGATTATACGCTACACTGTGTATCAAGTGATACAGAAACTAAATTTAATGACAGTATATCTAGAATAGGAATGTTTATAGTAATTGAAATGCTGGTAAATTCAATTAAAGAATTCAATAAAAAATAGTACCTTTAATCAAGGGTACTATTTTTTTATGACCTAGTTCATTTTTAGTGACCTAAGATTTTATAAAGGAAAAGAGTATCATCAGGAAACATTGTAATGGATTTTAAAACCGTATACAATGAGGATAAAGAAGAGCGCTCTTTTATTTAAAAGTATTTATTAATATGTTTTAAAATAATTAATGGGGGAAGACGAAATGTTTAAAAATTTTAGCCAAAAGATACAACAATTTGGTAGAACCTTATTATTACCAATTGCAGTTATGGCTCCTGTTGGAATGATATTAGGTATAACAGGAGCACTTGTACAATCATACATGATAGCAAGATTTCCTTTCTTAGGAAATCCTGTAGTTAACACGATTTTAGTAAATTTAAGGACAATAGCAGGAGCTGTTTTCGATAATATACCATTAATGTTTGCAATGGGTGTTGCATATGGAATGTCTAAAAAGGATAAAGGAATATCTGTATTTGCATCAGTTATAGGATATATTATTTTAATAATTTCTATGAATGTGTGGTTAGTAGTAAGCGGAAAGTTAGCGGCGCCAGAAGTTATGAGTCAATTTGGACAAATAAAGGTGTTAGGAATACAAACAATGAATGTAAACGCTTTGGGAGGTATTATAACAGGATTAATTGCAGCTTGGGCAACCGATAGATTCTATAAACTAGAACTACCAATTGCATTTGCATTCTTCTCTGGTAAAAAATCAGTACCTATTATAACTATGGGAATAATGATGATAATTGGTTTAACAATACCATTTATATGGGAAGTATTTGTAGCTATATTAACTAAATTATCTTTAGTTTTCTTAAGCCCAGTAGGACCATTTTTTACAGCAGCAGGTGAAAGGTTGTTTATTCCGTTTGGATTACACCATGTTTGGAATGCATTGTTTAGATTTACAGAAGCTGGAGGATCCTATGTTATAAATGGAGAAACTTATGTTGGAGTAGTACCAACATTAAATGAGATATTATTTAATCAAGGACCTAATAGTGAATATTGGAGTATGATGCCTAAACTTACTAGATTTATGGCTCAACAACAAATGTTATGTACATTATTTGCTTTTCCTGCTATAGGACTTGCAATGTATAACACAGCTTATAAAGAAAATAAAAAATTAGTTAAATCTTTGATGGTTACTTGTATATTAACGGCACTTTTAGGTAATGTAACTGAGCCACTTGAATTTTCGTTTGTATTTATTGCACCTCTATTATATGTGATTTATGCATGCATCATAGGAGTAGGAGCAGTAGCACTATCATTTGCAAGCGTAGGAATAGGCTATATAAGAGGAACTATTTTTGATTTCGCAATCTTTGGTTTGCTTTATGAAAATACTAATTGGATAAGCTTTGTGATTATAGGTTTAATATTATCTGTAGTAACCTACTTTGTATTTAAGTGGACAATATTAAAGTTTAATCTTAAAACCCCAGGTAGAGAAGATTCCCCATCTGTAGATAACGTTCTTATAAGAGAAAAAAGATATGATGAAATAGCAAAAATAGTAATACAAGCATTAGGGGGGAAATCCAATATTAAATCTGTAGATAATTGTATAACTCGTTTAAGAATAGATTTGGGAGAAGTTAATCTAGTCGATCATAAGCTTTTAGAGACATCAGGTTGTACAGGAATATTTATACCAGCAGCTAAACATATTCATATAGTTTATGGGCCTTTAGTAGAGTTTGTTAGAAATGCAGTGGACGAACAGTTAGAAAATATGTAGATAAAATTAATGGAGGACAGATATGAGAAGTAGTAATATAATAACAATAACAGGAGCAGGAAGTGCTAGAACTCCAGCATTAGTAGGAAGTTTAGTTAAATTAAGAGATAGATTTCCACTTAAGAAGATAATTTTCTATGATATAGATAATGAAAGAACATCAAAAATGGAAGATTATATAAGACTAGTACTTAAGAGCTATTCTAGCAACACAGAGGTAGTCTTTACTACAGATTCAGATACAGCTTATGAAGACACTGATTTTGTATTTTGTCAAATGCGTGCAGGAAAAAATGAAATGAGAAGCCTAGATGAAAAAATTCCTTTAAAATATGGTTTGGTGGGACAAGAAACTTGTGGTCCTGGAGGGTTTGCCTATGGTATGAGATCTATTGATGCCATGATAGAAATGGTTAATCAAGTGCGTAAACATTCAAAGGAGACTTGGATACTTAATTATACAAATCCAGCGGCAATAGTTGCCCTTGCTTTGGATAAAGTATTCCCAAACGACAAAAGAATATTGAATCTATGTGATCAACCTTATTCACTTATGAGATCTTATGCTAAGATACTAGGAGTTAAACAGAAAAATTTAAGAGCAACTTATTTTGGACTAAATCATTTTGGGTGGTTTACAGAACTTAAAGATGTAGATGGAAAAGACTATTTTGACTATCTGAGAAGTTATTTAAGAGACTATGATTTTAAACCATATAATGCAGAACAACGTTCTAAGTCTTGGTTAGATACCTATCTTAGGGTAAATAAATATATGAATTTTTTTGATGAGTATATTCCAACTACTTATTTACAATATTACTTTTTCCCAGAAGAAATAGTTAAAGAAAGCGATCCAAATTATACAAGGGCAGATGAAGCAAAAGATTCTAGAGAAAAGGAAGTATGGGAAATATGTTCTAAAGCAATTGGAGCAGAATCAATAGAAGAGGTAGAAATTATAACTAACAGTGTTTTTGGGGACTTAATGGTTGAATTAGCAGAATCAATAGCTTATGATTTGCACAATGAGTTTATACTTATGAGCAGAAACCATGATATTATTACAAATTTCAGTAAAGACGCCATAGTGGAAGTTGCTGGAACTGTTGGAAAAGAGGGAGCGAATCCTTATAAGTATGGAGAAATAAAGCCATTTTATAAGGGCCTAATGGAAGGACAACATGCCTACGAACTTTTGACAGTAGAGTCATGTTTAGAAAAAAATTATACCAAAGCTCTTCAAGCTTTAACTTTAAATAGAACTGTTGTAGATCCTCAAAAAGCAAAATCTGTTTTAGATGATTTAATGGAACACAATAGAGAATATTGGTATTTAGGTTAGATTAAAAAAAGCATTCTAAAAATTAAGTTTTTAGAATGCTTTTTATATATCTATAAAAGCAATAATTTAAATTATATTTAAGTTATTTATTTTTTCAAGAACAACCTCTTCTCCAGATTCAAATTCTATCAGATTATAAATTTTTAGAGCATTTTCATAGTATTTGCTGGCTTCTAAACAATTAGATTTATTATAAAGAAGATCTCCTATACTTATAAGAATATTGGCCTTTAACTTTTGGCTTCCAGTACTTTCTTGAAGATTAAGTGCTTCATTATAATAATTTAAAGCTGTATCTAAATAATTTGTGCTTTGATATAGTTGTCCTATGTTATAAAGAGTATCTGCTTCAACTTGTTTATAGTCACTATCTCTACAAACATATAGAGCTTCGTTATAATAGTTTAATGCTTCACTTACATTATTTTGATTCTTAAATACAGATGCAATATTATTAAGTTGAACAGCTATACCACGTTTATATTCTGTTTCTTTGTATATTTCAAGTGCATCGTTGTAATATTTTAAAGCATCGCTAAAATTATTATATGAACATAGTATGTTTCCTATATTTCCAAGAGCATTAGCTTGACCTTGTTTATAAGAAATTTGTATATGTATTTTTAAAGATTCATTTGAAAATTTAAGTGCTTTTTCTAAATCTCCTTTTAGCTTATAAGTTGCTCCTAAGTTTAGAAGCTGATTAGCTTCCCCCTGCCTACTACCAATTTCATTATTAAGCTGAACAGCTTGAGTAAAGTAATTGATAGCTTCATCATAGTTTTCTTTTGAGCTATATATATAGCCTATATTAGCTAAAGTGTTAGCTTCTCCTTGACTATTGCCATTTTCACGATTCATTTGAAGGGTATCCATCTGATATTTTAGTTCTTCATTTTGTTTAACATTTAAATAACTTTCATACAAACTAGGGTTAAGTTCTCTAATTCTGTCCATAATCTGATCAACGATTGAGCGAGTTTTGGTATTTGAATTAATTCCAACAAGAAACTCTTTTAGATATTCTGGTTTGTTAAAATTAGAAGATTTTAAACAATTAAATAATAAATCTACACGTCCTAAAACAATTTCTCTTTGAGTTTCTTCGCTGACAGATCCTAATTGGTTGTAGAGAAACATAGCAAGTTCATAATGATTATTAAATTCCTTCCCAGCTTCACTTACTCTTGTTCTTACTGCTTTTTGAAGACGTTCAAGAGCAATTTCACCAGCTAGAACAAGGCCATTAAGTTCATCTAGAATTTGATATTCTTCATAAGATAATTTCCCGCTAAAAGGCTTATAGATTAAATCATGTTCAACTTCAGCCCAAGCAAGCATAAGTGCAGAAGCGATTTGAATTTCTATAAGAGCATTGGAATACTTTTTTAAATCACCAGTTAAATCTTTGCTTTTTAAATAAACTCTGTAGTGAGTAGCCCAATAACCAGAGAAACGCTTTTTATAGTCACGTTTTTGAGGATCTGGATTTTCAATATCTTCAGGAAAAGATTTGAATTCCTTAATTTCAAAGTTTGATTCTATAAATTGTTGAACTTTATTTAAGTCTCCAGGGAAGTAAAGCGCGATACGAACCCCAGAAAAATCTACAATATCTTCATTAATATCTTCGAAGGAAGAATAGTTTTTATGAAAGTTTCTCTTTTCTAGTTTATCTCTAAGTCTTTCTATTTTTTTTGCACGATTAGTAACAATAGCCCTGATACCCATCTGCTCCATATTAGTTTCACATATTTGAGAGCAAAGTCTAGATGCTTCTCTATAAAAATCAAACTCTTCTGTGTAATGCTTCATAAAATTCTCAACTATGTTCATAATATTGCCCCCTATTTTAGCCTTTGATTAGCCCTGCATAATTTACCTTTAATATATCATATGAAATATAATACATGCAATGTAAGGTTTATATAAATTCTTTTATTTAGACAAGGTTACTGTTAAAATTATAGTAATATTACTATTGGAGGTATTTGCATTTGGGTAAGTATGGTCAAACAGCTATTAAGGCCGTAAATTTAATACAAAAAAATCCTGAAATTTCTCCTGATGATGCTTGGGAAAAAGCAGTTGTTGAAATCTTTGGCAATAAAACAGTAAATCAAACTAAAAAATGTCCAAAAGGAATTTTTTTAGGGTTATGTGAAGAAGGTTTGATTAAAGGAATAAAAAAGGGTAAATATACAAAGTCCAAAATGAATAAGCAGTATGCTATTAAAGGACTAAAATTAATTAATGAGGATCCAGTTCTTTGTGAAAATGAAAGTTTATTATGGATAAAGGTTATGGGGGGATATGGAAAAAAGTATAACTTCCAAATGGATGTAATTATTTCTTTAAGGGAAGAAAAGCTAATATAATAAAGAGCTCTTGATTCTATCTAAAGAATAAGTATATAATTATTGTAAACAAACTAAGTTTACAATAATTTATGATAAGAGGTAATAAATTTGAAGCTATCTAGAAAAGGTGAATATGCGTGTTTGGCATTAATTCACTTAGGAAGAAACTACAATATTAAACTTGTAAATGCGTCTGAAATATCAGAAGAAAATGATATACCTAAAAGATATTTGGAACAGATATTGTCTTTACTTAAAGGTACTGGGTACGTAAGAGCAGTTAGAGGAATAAGTGGAGGATATAAACTTTCAAAAGCACCAGAAGAAATAACATTAGCTGAAATTATAAGACTTATGGATGGGGCCTTAGCTCCAGTAGAATCAGTAAGTGAATATTTTTATGAAAATTCACCAATTGAGCAAAATCAAAATCTAATTAAGGTTTTTAGAGATATTAGAGATTACATATCTGAAAAGTTAGAAAATACAACAATTAAAGATTTAATTTAACAAATGAGTATCCGTAAAGGGTACTCATTTTATTTTTTAAAAGTTTTAGGAATTACTTGACAACTTGACCATTTTGATGAATAATATTATTCATATATTAAAAGTAGGAATAATATGAATTAATAATATGAGGAGTAATATTATGGCTAAAAAAGTATATTTAATTAGTTATTCTATGTATTGCTGTTGATAGTAAAAATCAAATAAATATTACAATCTAGGTACAAGTAAAGTGTACTATTTATTTTACTCAATACTCTATTAATTATATAGGGATTATAGAAAAAGGGTGAAATAGATACGTTACTTTTTTATTTATAGCAATTCATAGAAAATCAATAGGGAAAATATAAAATAATAAAAGGGGCGATTAATGATGTTAAGAAAAAAAATAGGTGTTGTATTTTTAGCTGGAATTTTGACTTTGGGGGTTTTATCAGGTTGCAGTAGTAAAAATAATTCAGCTGGAGAGAGTTCAAATGGAAGCGTAGAATTATTAAATGTGTCCTATGATCCAACAAGAGAATTGTATACACAGTTTAATGAAGCTTTTGCGAAGTATTGGAAAGAAAAGAAAGGGCAAGAAGTAACTATAAAGCAATCACATGGAGGATCTGGAGCTCAGGCTAAATCGGTATTAGACGGGTTAGATGCTGATGTAGTAACTTTAGCGCTAGCAGCAGATATTGACTCTATTAATGGAAAAGGAGAACAAATAGATCCAAAGTGGCAAACAAAATTGCCAAATAATTCTACTCCATATACATCAACAATAGTTTTTTTAGTTAGAAAAGGAAATCCTAAAAATATTAAGGATTGGGATGATTTAATTAAACCTGGTGTAGAAGTAATAACTCCAAATCCTAAAACTTCAGGTGGAGCTCGTTGGAATTACCTTGCAGCTTGGGGATATGCTCTAGAGAAAAATAGCGGAAGTCAAGAGAAAGCTAAAGATTTTGTAAAACAGTTATTTGCAAATGTTCCTGTTTTAGACTCAGGGGCTAGAGGAGCAACAACTACATTTGTTGAACGTGGAATAGGTGATGTATTAGTAGCCTGGGAGAATGAAGCTTTTTTATCTGTTGAAGAACTTGGTGAAGGAAAATTCGATATAGTAGTTCCTTCAGTAAGTATATTAGCTGAACCACCAGTTGCTGTAGTTGATAAAAATGTTGATAAAAAAGGAACTAGAGAAGTTGCTGAAGCTTATTTAGAATATCTATATTCTGATGATGGACAAGAAATTGCAGCAAAAAACTTCTATCGTCCAAGAAATGAAGCTGTAGCAAAAAAATATGCTCAGAAGTTTCCAACTATAAATTTATTTACTATAGACGATGTTTTTGGTGGATGGAATAAGGCACAAAAAGAGCATTTTGATGATGGTGGAACTTTTGATCAAATATATACTAAAAAATAGAGGTTAGATAAATAAGAAGTAGTGAAAATCACTACTTCTTGAATTAATAATAGCAAAGAGGTGCTTTTTATGAGTCTAAAAGCAAAATCAATAAAATTGAAGCAACAAAGTATTTTACCAGGATTTAATTTAACATTAGGATTTACAGTTTTGTATATAAGTTTGTTGGTTTTAATTCCAGTCTCAATGATTTTTTTTGATTCTTCATCTTTAGGATTAAAAGGTTTCATAGAATCTGCCACTTCCGAAAGAGTATTGGCTGCATATAAACTTTCTTTTGGAACATCCTTAGCAGCTGGGATTATAAATACAATTTTTGGTGTTATAATAGCCTGGGTTCTTGTAAGATATGATTTTCCAGGTAGAAAGCTTATAGATGGGATTGTAGATCTTCCATTTGCACTTCCAACTGCAGTTGCAGGTATTGCATTAACTACTTTATATGCTGAAAATGGATGGATAGGAAAATTCTTAACTCCATTAGGAATAAAAGTTTCATTTACACCTTTAGGAATAATAGTTGCATTAACCTTCATAGGGTTACCTTTTGTTGTTCGTACTGTACAACCTGTATTAATAAATCTGGAAAGAGAAGTTGAAGAAGCTGCTGCTAGTTTAGGTGCAAATAGATTAATAACATTTATAAAGATAATACTTCCAGAGATAACACCAGCTTTAATTACAGGATTTTCTCTAGCATTCTCAAGAGCCTTAGGAGAGTATGGATCAGTAGTATTTATATCAGGGAATATGCCTATGAGAACTGAAATAGCTCCTCTACTTATAAGGACTAAGCTAGAGCAATATGATTATGCTGGAGGAAGTGCAATTGCGGCAGTTCTTCTGATAACTTCTTTTTTTATTCTACTATTAATTAATATATTTCAATGGTGGAATTCAAAGAGATATTCAAGAGTATAGGAGGTTAACATGGCAGGGAATGTATCATTAAGAATTAATAATAAATCCAAGCAAAAAAACAACTCATCTACAGATGAAAGTAAATTAACAAAAATAATTCTTATTTCAATAGCACTTATATATTTAACGCTACTACTCATAATACCTTTAATTGCTGTATTTGCAAAAGCCTTCGAGAAAGGTTTCGATTTATATATCAAAGCTATAACAGATCCAGTGGCATTAGATGCATTAAGACTAACTTTATTAACTGTGTTAGTTGCTGTACCAATAAACACAATATTTGGCTTAGCAGCATCTTGGGCATTAGGTAAATTTGAATTTAAGGGAAAAAGTATTTTGCTTACTCTTTTAGATATTCCTTTTGCTATTTCTCCAGTTATAGCTGGATTAATATTTGTATTACTTTTTAGTACTAACCATGGTCTTTTTGCAGATTTTCTAAATGCCAATAATATAAAGATTATATTTGCACCACCAGGAATAATTATAGCAACTACATTTGTAACCATGCCGTTTGTTGCTAGGGAGTTAATACCTCTTATGCAATCTTTAGGAACGGCAGAAGAAGAAGCTGCTTTAACTTTAGGAGCAAATGGATGGCAAACATTTTTTAAAGTGACATTACCCAATATAAAATGGGCATTATTTTATGGAGTAATTTTAACAACAGCACGAGCAGCAGGAGAATTTGGCGCAGTTTCAGTTGTTTCAGGACATATACGTGGTCTTACAAACACACTCCCTCTGCATGTAGAGATTTTATATAATGAATATCAATATTCAGCATCATTTGCTGTAGCATCTCTACTTACAATAATTGCTTTGATTAATTTAATAATAAAGAATATATCGGAGTGGAAGGTTAGTCAGTTAAACATTAATGAAGAAGGGGTTGTAAAAAGTGAGCATTGATGTAAAAGGTATATCAAAAGAATTTGGTTCTTATAAGGCACTTAATAATATAGATTTAAAGATTAATACAGGAGAACTTATAGCACTTCTTGGACCATCAGGCTCAGGAAAAACTACACTTTTAAGGATTATAGCTGGTTTAGAAACGGCAGATATTGGACAAATATATTTTGATGGAGAAGATAATACAAATAAAGACACCCAAGATAGGAATATAGGTTTTGTATTTCAACATTATGCGTTATTTAGAAATATGACGGTATTTGAAAATATAGCGTTTGGCCTTAGAATTAAGCCAAGAAAAGAAAGATTAAGTAAAAAAGAAATTAATGACAAAGTACTTGAGTTACTATCTTTGGTTAAGATGGAAGGTATGGCAAATAGATACCCAAGTCAATTATCTGGGGGGCAAAGGCAGAGAATTGCCTTAGCAAGAGCATTAGCTGTTGAGCCTAAGGTATTATTATTAGATGAACCGTTTGGAGCGCTAGATGCTAAAGTTAGAAAAGATTTAAGACGATGGCTTAGAAGACTTCATGATGAATATCATATAACTAGTGTGTTTGTAACTCATGATCAAGAAGAAGCTTTAGATGTAGCTGATAGGATTGTGGTTCTAAATGAAGGGAAAATTGAACAGATAGGAACTCCAGAAGAAGTATACGACAATCCAGTTAATCCATTTGTGTACAACTTCTTAGGAAACGTTAATCTGTTTCATGGCAGGGTAAACAATGGTAAGGTTAAAATAGGAGATATAGAATTGGAAACTCCAGAATATGAGGATAAAAAAGATGGAAAGGCATTAAGTTACGCTAGACCTCACAATATCGAAATAATAAAAGATGGTGGGCGAGAAGGGTTTATAAAGGCAAAAGTATTGTTTGTAAGAGCCGTTGGATCTATAGTAAATGTAGAGTTAAAGAGTGAAGAAAGTGAGGAATACTTAGAGGCTGAATTAAGTAAGGAAGTATATACACAACTGAAGATACAGATTGGCGAAGAGGTATATATAAGACCTAAAGAAATCAAAGTATTTATTCAAGAGGATTATGTTATATAATATATCAAAAGAGTATTGCTGAAAAGTGATACTTTTTTGATTTTATAGAAAACCTATGAGAATAGTTGAATTGTAATTAAAAAGCAGTTAAAATTAAAGAGAAAATATAAAGATATAAGGGGTGATAGAAATATGAAGGTTGTTAAAAAACTAAATGTTTCTAGCCAAGGCTCTGAGCAAAGTCCTACAGAGATATAAAGAACATACTCTATGTTCAGGGCCTTTCTAGAATTTACAGGCTGTAATATTTTTGTGTGAACTTTGCTCTATTATTTACAACTAAAAATGTAGATAGGAGCAAAAGGTTATGAAATATGAAAAAGCACAAAATATATTACCAGAAGAATTAGTTGAAATCATTCAACAATATATTGATGGTAGTTATTTATATATACCTAGAAAAGTTGAAAATAAAAAAGCTTGGGGAGAAAATAGTGGAGTTAAAAGAGACTTAAGAGACAGAAATAAAGAAATATTTAGTTTCTATAATAGAGGTATGTCCGTAAGATCTTTAACAGAAAAGTATTATCTATCTGAGCAGACTATAAGAAGAATAATAAGAGAAGAAAAAAGTAATATATAATTTAAGTATAAGGAGTGATATATATGGCAGTAAAGATGCTTCATACATGTATAAGAGTAATGGACTTAGAAAAGTCATTAGATTTTTATAAAAATGCTTTTGGACTAGTTGAGACTAAAAGAAAGGATCATCCAGATCACAAATTTACAATAGTATATTTAGGAAATGGTGAAGAAGATTATGAAATAGAGTTAACTTATAATTACAATCCAGAAAAACCATATGTAATAGGTAATGGATTTAGTCATATTGCACTTGGAATGAAAGACATAGAAGGCGAAAGAGAAAGACATATAGCTTTAGGGTATGAGGTTACTCCATTAAAAGGGCTTCCAGGAAATCCTCCTAACTACTATTTTGTAACTGATCCAGATGGATATAAGATAGAAGTTATAAGACAAAAATAGCGACTATTAAATGAGGTGTAATAGATGAAGAAATTGACCTTATTTGGAGATATGGATATAAATTGTTATATAATTGAGTATGATAACAAATGTTATATAGTTGATCCAGGATATGAAAAAGATAAAATAAGAGAATATATACAAGAACACAATTTAAATGTATTAGGAATACTACTAACGCATGGACATATAGATCATATAAGTGCAATGGATTGTTTTGATGTGCCAGTGTATGTACATGAAAATGAATATGATAATTTAGTGCAAAACTATAATAACGTATTTAATCGCTATGGAAGAGATATGGAGTATTTTTTAGAAGATATTAATCTTATTAAAATCGATGAATCTAATAAGTTTTCTATTGGTGACAAAGAAATAACGGTTATTTATACACCCGGACACACTATTGGTGGAGTTTGCTATAAGTTTGAAGATGATTTATTTACAGGAGATACTCTCTTTAAGGGCGTAGTGGGGAAATGGGTATTTCCAACAGGAGATTTAGAGTCCATGAAGAAATCTGTTATAAATTTGATAGAAACTCAAATAGAGGATGTGAGAGTTCATCCAGGACATGGAGAAAGTAGCACTATTGGAGAAGAAAAAAATAGTAACAAATTTTATTTGGAATGGAAGTAGAGGTAAGGATGTCTATTATTTTATTATAGTAGGCATCTTTATTTTAATTATTAATATTTATTAAATAGAATAATTAAATAAAATATCTTAATTTTATAGAAAAATAATGGTAAAATGAGATATGAAATTTAATAGGTTATTTTATAGAAAAAATTTTGGGGAGATTGATTACTATGAATGAAAAAATACTTATCGTAGATGATACTCTGCTTAATGTAAGAATTTTAACGGATATATTAGAAGCTGAAAATTATAAAGTGTTTTCTGTGGATAATGGATTCCCGGTATTGGACATGGCTAGAAGTATAAGGCCAGATGTTATTTTGCTTGATATAATGATGCCAGGAATGGATGGATTTGAAGTTTGCAGTATATTAAAGAGTAATCATGATGTAAAAGATATCCCGGTGATTATGGTGACAGCAAGAACTCAGGGAAATGACTTGAAAAAGGCATTAGAGATGGGAGCCTTCGACTATATTAAAAAGCCTATTGATGAGGTTGAAGTAATAGCTAGAATTCAATCTGCACTAAGGCTTAAAGATGTTCAAGACAAACTTAAAGAACTTGCTATGAAAGATAGTTTAACAGGTCTATATAACCATGCTGTACTCATAGAATTACTTGAAAAGGAATTATCTAAACAGAAGAGAAATAAGGGTCATATATCCTTCATAATGTTAGATATAGATTATTTTAAAAGGATAAATGATACATATGGACATATGTCTGGGGATATGATATTGAAGGAGCTTTCAAATATCTTGATGAGTTCTCTACGTAAAGGAGATATTGTAGGAAGATATGGTGGAGAAGAATTTGGTATAGTTTTAGTTGGAACTAATAAACATGATGCTTTTCATCTATGTGAGAGAATAAGAAAAAAAATAGAAGATTATAATTTCTTTTTTGATAATAGAGTAATAAAAATTACAGTAAGTATGGGAATTTTCTCTAACGATTATAATAGTAGTATTACTGGAAATGAAATAATACAAAAAGCAGATGAACAGCTTTATAAGGTGAAAACGGGCGGTAGAAACCAAGTTGGCTATGTTGAATAAATTATATTGCAATTACTTGTTTAGATTAAAAACATCACGTATAATATAAAAAACAGCTAATTAAGTATATAGAAAAGGGATGAAGATAATGAATAGGGAATGTGAAGAAAATATAGTTCAACTAGTTTCAGAAATAGCAAATAATTATAAACAAAACTCTGTTTTTTCAGTATATGAATCTTCTAATTTGCCAGACAAGTATGAAGTTATAGAAATATTGCAAGAGTTAAGACAACTTATTTTTCCAGGGTATTTTCAAACCAAAAAGTTATCAAATAGTGTAATGGAATATTATATAGGCGATCTTTTAATGAGTATACAAGAAAAACTTCATAGACAAATAAAATTAGCACTTAAATATAAACATCAAATAAGTGATATTCAAATAATAGAAGAAAAAACCTGCAAGACATGCAGAACTTTCTTAAAAACATTACCTAAAATACAAGAATATGTTTCGACAGATGTACAAGCAGCCTACGACGGAGATCCAGCTGCTGGCGATGTAGAGCAAGTAATTTTCTCATATCCAGGAGTATTTGCGGTAAGCATTTATAGAATAGCGCATGAATTAGATATTTTAAATGTACCATATATCCCAAGAATTATGACTGAATATGCTCATAGTTTAACTGGGATTGATATAAATGCTGGAGCGGAGATTGGAAAATACTTTTTTATAGACCATGGTACAGGAGTTGTTATAGGACAAACTTGTGTTATAGGTGAATATGTAAAGATTTATCAAGGAGTAACCTTAGGGGCCTTATCAACAAGAGGCGGGCAAGGACTTAAAGGCGTAAGAAGACATCCAACAATTGAAGATAATGTAACTATTTATTCTGGTGCATCTATATTAGGTGGAGATACTGTAATAGGTAAAAACTCAGTTATAGGAGGTAATGCATTTATTACTCAGTCAGTTCCAGCTGACACTAGAGTAAGTGTTAAAAATCCTGAACTTAGTTTTAAAAATAGTAAACCAGAAGAATTAAAACAAGAATTTATTTTTGATTGGGTTATATAAATTCTAGGGCTGTTATTAATTAAAAATTAGTGACAGCCCTAGGAACTTTAGCTATTTTGTTATATCTTCTTTTATTCTTTGTTCAGCATAGCGTTCTATTTTAGGGTTATTTAAACCTAAATTTACAGGTCCTAAAGCTAACATGGCATCTATCATATTAGATACTTGATCATGTTGTTCATGTATACCAAGTTCTCTATTTAGTTCTTTTTCTTTATTTCTCATATTAACACCTCCATAACTAGACTTCCCGTAAAAGTGAGATTTTAAACTTTAAAGCATCAAAAATGTTTGACAGAAAATATCAAAGTTATTATAATCAAATTATAAAATAAAACCTATGATTAAGAGAAGTAGACCTAGTACAAGACTTAAAGAGAGTTGTAGACGGTGAGATTACAACAGTACAAGCTAAGTTGAATGGACTTATAAGGGCGGGAGGAAAAGCAGAATTGCTTAGTAATACCCGACGAGATTTCCACTCGTTATAAAGGAAGATGTATGAATGTACATTAGTAAGTGGGTTATTTTGACCAATTTAGGTGGTACCGCAGAAGTTATAGACTTTTGTCCTAGTTATTTAGGATGAAGGTCTTTTTTATTTTTCTAAAATACATTTATATAGGGGCATAAGTTTTAAATATTTTATAAAATAAAATATTAATATAAATCAAAGGGGGCTATTAAAATGAAAAAAATACCACATAGAATTTATTTAACTGAAGATCAAATGCCGAAACAATGGTATAACTTAAGAGCAGATATGAAGGGAATTCCAGATCCAATGCTGAATCCACAAACCTTTAAACCTGCGACTGCAGAGGAATTATATCCAGTATTTTGTGAAGAGTTAGCTAAACAAGAAATGGATGACTCAACTAGGTATATAGATATTCCAGAAGAGATACAGGAATTTTATAAAATGTTTAGACCATCTCCTTTAATAAGAGCTTATAACCTTGAAAAAGCTTTGGGAACTCCTGCAAAAATCTATTATAAATTTGAGGGAAACAACACATCTGGAAGTCACAAATTAAATTCAGCTGTTGCGCAAGCTTATTATGCTAAAGAGCAGGGACTGAAGAGTTTAACTACTGAAACTGGAGCTGGTCAATGGGGAACTGCACTAGCTGAAGCATGTAGTTATTATAATATTCCACTTACAGTTTATATGGTTAAATGCTCATATGAACAAAAACCATTTCGTAAAGCAATCATAGAAACTTTTGATGGAAACATAATCCCAAGTCCAAGCACCACAACTAATGCTGGTAGAGCTATCTTAGAGAAAGACCCAGATACTACTGGAAGTCTTGGATGCGCTATTTCAGAGGCAGTAGAAAAAGCAGTTACAACAGAAGGGTGTAAATATGTACTTGGTTCGGTACTAAATCAGGTACTTCTGCATCAATCAATTATAGGATTAGAATCTAAAATTGCCATGGAAAGTATTGATGAATATCCTGATATAGTAATAGGATGTGCAGGAGGAGGATCAAATCTTGGAGGGTTAATTGCTCCTTTTATGCAAGATAAATTAACAGGGAAAGCTAATCCAAGGATAATGGCTGTAGAGCCAGCTTCATGTCCATCATTAACAAGAGGTCGTTATGCTTATGACTTCTGTGATGTTGGAAAGATTACTCCATTAGCAAGGATGTACACCCTTGGTTCAAGTTTTGTACCATCAGCAAATCACGCTGGAGGGCTTAGATATCATGGTATGTCTCCTATAGTATCGAAGCTTTATCATGATGGATATATGGAAGCTATATCAGTGGAACAAACAAAGGTTTTTGAAGCAGCAACTTTATTTGCAAAACATGAAACCATACTTCCAGCACCAGAATCAGCACATGCTATATATGGAGCTATTGAAGAGGCTCTTAAATGTAAGGAATCTGGAGAAGAAAAGACAATTTTATTTGGATTAACAGGAACGGGTTATTTTGATATGATGGCATATGAATCCTATTTGAAGGGAACAATGACAGATTATATTCCAACAGATGAAGATTTAGAAAAAGGATTTTCTGAATTACCTAAAGTTCCTGGAATACAAGAATAAATAATAAAAATAAGCTATGGATTTTTAGAAATCTGTGGCTTATTTTTATTATTTATATCCCTACAATATTTCTATTTTTGCAAGATATAAATATACCATATTATAAGCATATCTAACATACTATAGATAAATAAAATGAAACTATATGGTTAAATCTTCAAATATCTAATGGATATTCCTAAAAGATACCACAGCCAATAATTGTAAATTAAGCCTTTGAGGAGTAATATCATAATATTATTTTAATACTATAATTATTGATGGGGTAAAATTGAAATGGAAGAGAAAGTACAGATTGCTAAAGAGAACATGGATGAAAAGATATTTAAATTGACGGCAAAAGATGTTTACAAAAAACTTAACACTAGAGAAGAAGGGTTAACAATACAAGAAGTACAAGCAAATCGAGAGAAGTATGGAAAAAATGCTATTACTGAAAAGAAGGGTAAACCTGCCATATTAGTTTTAATGTCCAATTTTGTTAGTTTAATGGCTCTTCTATTATGGGCTGGAGGTATTATTGCCATAATTGCAGATATGGTTGAACTTGGGGTTGCTATATTTTTGGTTAATATTATAAATGGAGTTTTTAGCTTTTGGCAGGAGCATAGAGCAGGCAAAGCTACTGAAGCTTTAAAAAAGATGCTTCCTTCTTACGCTAGGGTTATTAGGGATAATAAAGAGCAGCAGATATTAGCAGAGGATTTAGTTCCTGGAGATATTATGTTAGTAGAAGAAGGGGATAAAATATCAGCCGATGCTCGTGTAATTGAAAGTAGCGATCTTCAAGTAAACCAATCAACTCTAACAGGAGAATCTAATCCAGTAAGAAAAACACATGATCCAATAATGAGAGATGGACTATCGAAGTCAGAAACACCAAATCTTATTTTTACAGGTTCTAGTGTAGCAAGTGGAACAGCAAAAGCTGTAGTTGTTTCAATTGGTATGGAAACTGAATTTGGGAAAATTGCTAATCTAACTCAAACTATGAAAGAAGAACTGAGTCCACTGCAAAAAGAGTTGAATTTATTGACTAAACAAATCTCAATGATTGCGTTAAGCATGGGGGTAGTATTTTTTATAACGGCTATATTTTTTGTAAAAGAACCTATAGCAGAAGCATTTATATTCTCGTTAGGAATGGTGGTAGCATTTATTCCAGAAGGATTACTTCCTACGGTTACTTTGTCTTTAGCAATGGCGGTGCAGAGGATGGCAAAAGAAAATGCTTTAGTAAAGAGATTGTCGGCAGTTGAAACTTTAGGATGCACTACTGTTATTTGTTCTGATAAAACTGGAACTTTGACTCAAAATGAAATGACAGTTAATAATTTATGGCTCCCAGGAAAAGAATTGAAGGTTACAGGATTAGGTTATGCTCCGGTAGGTAAGATTCTTTATGAAAATAAAGAACTTTATGCTGAGAATGACGAAGATTTAAAAATACTTTTAACTGCAGCTTCACTATGCAGTAATGCGCGTATAGTACCTCCAAATGATGAATCAGATAGATATACTGTGCTAGGAGATCCAACAGAAGCATGTTTGGGAGTAGTTGCACAAAAGGCTGGAATAGATACAATTAACCAGATTAATTTTATGCCAAGAATCAGAGAGTTACCTTTTGATTCAAGAAGAAAAAGAATGAGTACTATTCATAATTTGAGTACTCCGATAGGAGGATATGAAAGAATAGCATATATCAAAGGAGCTCCAAAAGAAGTGTTGGAACTTTGTACAAGTATAAATAAAAATGGTGACAAACAAGAGCTAAGCGATTCGCAACGTAATGAAATTATGGAAGCAAATGATAAATATGCACGAAATGGATTGAGAGTTTTAGCAGTTGCATATAGACATTTAACTAAAGAATGTAATCTCCCAAAATCTTTGAGTTCTTATACACCAGAACTTATTGAACAAGACATGACGTTTGTTGGACTAGTTGTTATGGCAGACCCTCCAAGACCAGAGGTTAAAGATGCTGTAGAGTTATGTCATAGAGCTAAAATAAGAATTATTATGATAACAGGGGACTATGGATTGACAGCAGAGAGCATAGCAAAGAGGATTGGTATTGTAGAGAGTAACCATCCTAGGATTGTATCTGGAGTTGATCTTGAAAAGATGAGTGACGATGATCTTAAAAAAGTTTTAAAAGATGAAGTTATTTTTGCTAGGGTAGCACCAGAACAAAAATATAGAATAGTATGTAATTTACAAGAACTAGGTCATATAGTAGCTGTGACAGGAGATGGAGTTAATGACTCTCCAGCTCTAAAAAAAGCTGATATTGGTGTAGCTATGGGGATATCTGGTACAGATGTTGCAAAAGAAGCGGCAGATATGATATTAACCGATGATAATTTTGCGTCTATTGTAAAAGCTATAGAAGAAGGTAGAGCAGTTTATAGTAATATAAGAAAGTTTTTACTCTATATTCTTAACAGCAATACACCTGAGGCAGTACCATCAGCAGCATTTTTACTATCTAAGGGAAACATTCCGCTTCCTCTTACTGTAATGCAGATACTAGCTATTGATTTAGGAACAGATATGTTGCCTGCTCTTGGACTAGGTGCAGAACTACCTGAGAAAGGCGTAATGGAAAAACCTCCACGTTCAAGAACAGAGATATTAATGAATAAGAAAACAGTCATTAAAGCATTTTTATGGTATGGATTATTAGAATCAGTTGTAGCTATGGGTGCATATTTCTTTGTAAATATACTAAATGGATGGCCAAATGTTCCATTAGCTAGTTCTGGTGTAGTTTATAAACAAGCTACTACCATGACTTTAGCATCTATAGTATTTTGCCAAATTGGTGCAGTATTGAATTGTAGAACGGAAAATGAGTCGGTATTTAAGATCGGAATATTTGCTAATAAAAAAATAGTAACTGGTATTATTTTTGAAGTCTTATTGATTTTAGCAATAATTTATATACCATTCTTGCAGAATATATTTAATACAGTAGCGATAGGCTTCAAAGAGTGGATATATTTGATTGTATTACCTTTCCCTATATTACTACTAGAAGAAGGTAGAAAGGCAATTTCAAGAAAACTTAGTAGAGTTAAAAAAGTTAATGATAAGAGGTTAGTGATATGAAAGATATTATAATAGGTTGTGGGGTTATGGGCTCAGGATTAGCTCAAAACCTAATAAAAAAGGGTCATAGTGTAACAATCATTGACAATAACCCAGATTCATTTAAACTACTTGGTGAAAACTTTAAAGGAAAAATGATTGTGGGAATAGGATTTGACAAAGATGTATTAACTGAAGCAGGTATTTCATTTGTAGATGCAGTCATTGCCTGTAGCAATAGTGATGAGGCTAATGCACTTATAGGAAGAATATCTAAAAATATTTATAAAGTACCTCGTGTTATAGCAAGGTTGCATGATCCTAGAAAGGCAGAAATATATCGTACTCTTGGTATTCAAACTATATCATCTGCAGCATGGGGAATACAAAGAGCAACTGATTTATTAAGTTACAATCAATTAGATAGCGTATTAACAATAGGTAATTCAAGTGTTGAATTAGTAAGAATTGAGACTCCAGCACTTTTGGTTGGTAGAACTGTTAGCGAGGTAACTTCAATAGGAGAGTTCCAAGTTGTTGCTATAAGTCGTGCAAATAAAACTTTTTTGCCAACTTGGGGAACAGTATTTGAGAAACATGATGTAATATTTATATCGGTTGTAGCAAGTTCTGCAAGCAGATTAAAAACATTGCTTGGTCTAGATCAAAAATGGAGGAAAAATATATGAAAGTTGTTATTATAGGTGGAGGTCAAGTAGGTGAGCATATTGCAAGTTTACTTTTAAATAATGACTACTCTGTAAAAGTAATAGATAATAGAGAACACATAGTAGATAAGCTAAAAAAGGAACTTCCTTCAGAGACAGTAATATTAGGAAATGGTACAGATCCTAATATATTGGAAGCTGCAGGTATAAACTCAGCGGATGTTGTGGTTTCAGTAACTGGAGCTGATGAGGTGAATTTAGTAGCTTCAACTATAGCTAAGTTTGAGTTTGGAGTTTCACGGGTTGTTGCTCGTGTAAATAATCCTAAAAATTCTTGGTTATATAATATAGGCATGGGGGTAGATGTTGCTGTTAATCAGGCCGATTTAATGGCTCATATTGTTATAGAGGAAATGGATTTAAAAAATATGTTTACACTTATGAAACTATCTTTAGGTGGATACTCTATAGTTCAAATAAAAGTTGATGAAGCTTCTAAAGCTGTTCATAAAGAGGTAAAGGCACTAAATATACCCTCTAACTCAAAACTTATCACAATCTATAGAGGAGAGGAAGTTATACTTCCAGGTGGAGATACTGTTATAAATGCAGGAGACTCCATACTAGCTTTAGCTAATTCAGAAACTCAAGCAGAGGTAAATAAAATTTTTTCACCTAGGTAAATGATAAAACTATATATAATAATTTAGAGGAGTTGCTATTTGATTAATTGATTATAGCAATTCCTTAATACTATAAATGCTTAATGTTATTGTTGAAATTATTGCAAATAAACATTATAATATTGGGAGTTTGAAAAATATAAAAATTAGATAAATACTACTATAAAGAATAAAAAATATCCTCATACGAGTTTATTTATATTATAATAAGATGTGAGAATGTTTGTTAACTGAAAAAAAGGAGGAACAATTAGTGTATTGTGTTAGAGAAATAACTGAAGATATTTATTGGGTTGGAGGAAATGATCGTAGACTTGCTTTATTTGAAAATATTCATCCAATTCCAAGAGGGGTTTCCTACAATTCTTACTTACTTTTAGATGAAAAGACTGTACTTTTTGACACTGTTGATTGGTCGATTTGCAGACAATTCCTTGATAACATTGAAGGTGTTTTAGGAGATAGAACTTTAGATTACTTAGTAATAAATCATGTGGAACCAGATCATGCAGCTTCCATTGAAGAAATACTTCTTCGTCATCCTGAAGTTAAGATTATATGTACGGGAAAAGCTGTTACATTTATGCGTCAATTTGGATTCCATGTGGATGGTAAGGTGATAGAAGTTAAAGATAAAGACACAATGTCTTTTGGAAAACATACTTTAATGTTCATAACTGCACCAATGGTACATTGGCCAGAAGTTATGGTTACATATGATACAAGCAATGGAGTATTATTTTCAGCTGATGCCTTTGGAACATTTGGGGCTTTAGATGGAAAAATGTTTAATGATGAAGTTAATTTTGATAGAGATTGGCTTGAAGATGCAAGAAGATACTACACAAATATTGTAGGGAAATATGGACAAAACGTTCAAAATCTTCTTAAGAAAGCAAATTCTTTAGATATAAAAATGATATGCCCACTTCACGGTCCAGTATGGCGTAGCAATTTAGAATATTTTATAGACAAGCATGATAAGTGGAGTAAGTATGAGCCAGAAGAAAAAGGTGTACTTATAGTTTACGGAACAATGTATGGAAATACAGAAGCTGCTGCTAATGAATTAGCAACAACATTAGTAAAAAAAGGCATGACAAATGTTGTTATGTATGATGTTTCAAAAACTCATGTTTCCTATTTGATATCAGAGACATTTAAATATAGCCATGTGGTACTAGCTTGCGTAACTTATAACTTAAATATTTATCCGCCAATGCTTAATTACTTGCATGATATGAAGGCTTTAAACCTTCAAAAACGTACTGTAGGAATCATAGAAAATGGTTCATGGGCTATTCAATCTGGAAAATTAATGACTGAATTTTTACAAGGAATGAAAGACATGACTATATTAGAAAATAAAATGACTTTAACTTCTGCAATGAAAAAAGAAGACATAAATTCTATGGATTCACTAGCAGACAATATTATAGAATCAATGAAATAAAAATGTAGATAAGGACTTTCTTATAAATAATATTTATGAGGAGGTCCTTATAATTTTATACTGAAGAGAGTATGTAGGGAGATTTACTTGTAGAGATGGGTATATGTTTATTAAATGCATATAAGATTGTTGGAATAAAGTGTTGATAAGAGAAACAAATAACTTAAGGACAAGCATGCTCTAAGTTGGCTAAGAACCATCCAAATAAGGGAATAAAATAGTTCGATAACCGAAAAAAATACTTATTATAAAAAACCGTATTTAAATTTATATAATATGTCAATAATTTAGAAAAAGAGAGGAGGAGAATCCTTTGAATGAAGAATTATTGACGCTAATTCATAAGATGAATGATACTTTTAAAAGAGAAAATAAAAGTTGCGAGATATTTGATTCTGAAAATATAATGGTGGAAAAAAAGAGTCTTTGCCATTGTGATAGAAAAGAGTGCCATTATTGTGGTGGAGATAATATAAATAAAAATGGTAAAACAAAACAAGGAAGGCAAAGATATATTTGCAAGGAGTGTGGAAAAAGTTTTTCAGATATGACAGGATCACCATTAAGTTATACGAAAAAACCTGTAGATAAGTGGATTAAATATACATTATGTATAAAAGAGGGGTTCTCTCTTAGAAAAATAGCAGAAATATTAGAGATTAATTTAACCACAAGTTTTCATTGGAGGCATAAAATATTAAGTGTAGCAGGTACAAAAATAATGAATAAAAAACTTAGTGGAACTATAGAGATAGATGAAGTTGGAATTAAAGAATCATTTAAGGGAAATCACAGTTTAAATAAGAAATTTTCTATTGTTAAATCCGATAAAGATAAATATAATCAAAATAATGAAGTTTTTGAAAGAGAAAAAATAATGATATTAAACTGTAAAGATACTAGTGATAATAAATTTATAAAGCCAGTAGCTAAAAGAAATATTAATTTAGAGAGTTTGGAAAAATTTTTAAAACCAATTATTAAAGAGGATTGTAATTATCTTGCAACACCGAGTAATTATAAGTACTATTACTTCACAAAAGCTCATGGATTAAAGTTAAGTATGCATGGAGCAATAAATTTATTTAAAGGAATAACTACAAATATACCAGGAATTGATAATAAAATAGCTGCTCAAAGGGGAAAAGCTTTTAAGTTATTTCTTAGAAGTTTTCATAATGTTGCGAGTAAGTATTTAGGCTTTTATATAAATTGGTTTATAATGTTTATAGTGGAAGATAATCAAGGATTAAGCTTATTTAGAAAATTTGTTACAGGTAAAAAACAGCTGAGAGTAGAGGATTTTAAGAAAGTGAATTTTAGAGGAGAAATATTAAGAAACAAAAGAGCAGATGAGAGGCTTGTTTTTAAAATATCATAGTCTTAAGTCTCCATCAACACTTATTTCAAACAAAGTCGTATGCAGTTGAAAAAGTTAATTATACTTATTATTAAAAGTCGACAAAAATTTTATTATAGCTAGATAGATATTTTTTAGTCTAAGCAAAATATGCTATTTAAAAAAGGATCTCTGAATAAATAAAAGGTTACTACTATCATAAAAATAGCAATAACCTCCAGTAGTATTAAAACATAATTTTAACTTTAAAATCTTTACGACATGCAGGACAATTTACAGTATGATTTCCTGTCTTTCTTGGCAGACGAAGTACCTTTTTGCAGTGAGGACAAGTACGATAACGATGGGTTTTTATATCCTTTAATCTACGGAATGCTAAAGAAAACTTTGATTTAATAGGATTCCAAAATTTCAAAAACATTTGATTTTCTCTTTGTCTTTTATAGATGTTTTTAGAAAAGGTTCTATAAAAGGTTAAGATAAGAACGACCCATGATAAACCTCTAATTATAGGTGAAGGGATAAAAAAATTAGCAATTACTAGAATAAAAGACAGAGCAATTGTTGCAATATATAGCTGGTCTGTACCATATCTACCATACATAAAACGTACTAACTTATTTTTAAAATCTTTCATATCTTATCACTCCTCTATTAATATGGACCAAAGAAAAAACTACAGAAAAATCTGAACAAGTAATATCCTAAACATATTTTCCAAAAACTGAATACGGGTATACCAAAACCTCTACTTTGATTTTGATAAAAAGCACCACTACCTTGTATTCTGTTTAATAGTAGATGGTATTCGAAATTATTTGGGTCCATTCTTACAGCTGTTCTAGCGTGTTCAAGTGCAGTAATCTGATTATGTATACCTAAGTTTGCAACTGCACTATAATAGTACCATTTAGCACTTCTACTAGGTATATTATTTAAAACATTTAAAGCTTCATTATAATAACCAGAATTCATATAATGAATTGCGGAATTATAATCATTAACATAAGAAGCATCATTACCATATGTATTTTGCCCACCATAACCAGCATTATAACTTCCTTGAGAAGTATAACCTTGCTTAATTTGATTATAAGCACTATTAATTTCGCTCATTTTTCTTGCAGCTTCTTCATTTCCTTGATTTAGATCAGGATGATATTTTTTAGCTAATTTTCTATAGGACTTTGCAATTTCTTCGTCACTAGCATCTGGAGAAACCCCCAGTACTTTATAAGGGTCCGATATCATATTTGGGCACTTCCTTTCTTATTAGTAGCAGCTACATATCTTGTCCACACTCCAGAATAAAGAATATTATCAATAATATTTTTATCTCTTTCAATTGGCAGAGTTTTATACTTTTCGGTACAATCAGCCATAAGTATATTTAGTATAGAAGAAAAGTTGTCAGAGGAAGTGGTAACTAATGGATTATAGCGTTCCTTTTTTATATCTTCTTTCAAATCAAGACATGCATCCATAATATAAATAAATTTTCCAAGAGACTTTCCAAATGCATATAATCTTTCTGAATATTCATCTTCATTTACAACAAAAATTTCACCCATAAGTTCTCCAAAACAATTTGAAGGAATATCAGGGTTAAGCTCTCCAGATTTCTCAATAAAAGAAAGTTCCTTTAAATACTGAGAAATTTTAGCTGATTTATTTGGATATCTTTTTTCAATAAGCTTACACTTTTTCTCAAATAATTTGGCCCCAAATAAAGAGAAAATATTTTTATCATCCTGCCAATCATCAAGAAATTTATAATATGTAAGAAGAATATTCATATCTGATGCATATTCTGTGATTTTATTTCTCCAAAATTCATGTTCCTTAAAAGGGTGAGAAATACATTTTTCAGTTTTAATAGAAGTATTTTCATTATATAATGAAGTCAGAAAAAGAACAAGAAAAGTCATATCATAAGTTAGGGTTAATCGGCTCATTGCGCCATGTCTATCATTAAGAGTAGAACACAAACCACAATAACAAGATCTATACTGTTGTTTTTCAGAAACATTTAATTTATCTACATTGGCAATTACATAGCCAAACATTTACCCACCTGCCTTATATATTAAAATTACATTTAATTATACAATATTTTTATGTCTATTTAGTGACAAAATGTAAAATTTAAAACAATTTAATAAGGTATAAATTACTCTAAAACTTTAAATGAAAAAACATTGACAAATAAACTACAATCTCATAATATATGTATATGCATACAAAATAGATCTAATAAAAGTGGAGTTAAATAACAAAAAAATATGAAATGTACATGTTTATAGAAATTTAGAATGCCTTGACAATAAGAAATATTATGGATTAAGATAGGTTTATTCAAGGATTTGGAGGTCAATAAAACTATCTATGGAAAAATCAAATGAAACTAAAAGATTAAAAAATTGTGTTTGTAGAAATTTACGCATGACAACAAGAGTTACTACTCAATATTATGATCAAATGTTTCAATCTGTTGAACTGCCAGCAGCTCAGTTTTCATTATTAGTAGATATATCCTATCGTGAAAATGCTACTATAAGTGAACTTGCAGAAGCTTTGTTAATGGATCAAACTACAGTAACTAGAAATATTGAAATTTTAAGAAAAAAGGGATATGTTAGAGTGAATACTGATGGCAATGATTCAAGAAGAAAATGTGTTTCTATAAGTGAAGAGGGAGCAAAAAAACTAAATGAAGCTGTTCCGTTATGGAATGAGGTTCAATCCATGATTGAAAATGAAATTGGTGATGAAAGATTTGAAGAATTTTTAAAAACCTTGGGGCAGATACAAAGTTTTATTAGTAAAGTTTCTAAAACTTAATTTAAAACTTACTTATTTTTTAAGTAAGATTTTTTATAAAGCAAAACATGTATATACATGTTTCTTTTGTAAGTAAAACATTTATGAAAGGAATGTTAAGAGGATGGATGATTTAGCAATAAAAATAAGAGATGAGGCTTTGAAATTAGGTTATGAAAAGTGTGGAATTATAAAAGTTGATGAAATGTATGATTATGAGGATAGATTAAATGAGAGAATAGAGAAAGTGCCAATAACAAAGGGCTTTTATAGTAGATATTATAATTTTTCTCATTTACAGGATACCTATCCATGGGCAAAATCTATAGTTGTTTGCATAAAAAGATATGATAACTATCACGTTCCAGAGCATTTACAAGGTATGATTGGAAAGACATATATGTTTGATAGCAGGGTAGATGAAAAATCTAAAGAATTTCAAGATGGACTAAAGTTTGAGAAGTATATGCAGGGATTAGGAATTAAGACTCATACAGAAAGAAAATTTGGAGTTACAGGTATGAGATGGGCGGCACTTAAAGCTGGACTTGGAATAATACGTAGAAACAATTTTTTCTATACAGAAAAAGGCTCATGGCTTACTATTGAAGCTTGGGTTATAGATGAAGAACTAGAATATAAGGAAACTCCTAATATTAAGCCATGCTCTGAAAAATGTAATTTATGCATTAAAGCGTGTCCTTCCAAATCTCTATCTGAACCATATACCATGAATCCTTTAGCGTGTGTATCTTGCCTTACAACTTTTGCAGGAAGAGATATGCCGAATGAAATATTTAAAGAAGCCATGGGTGATTGGGTTTATGGATGTGATGTTTGCCAGGATTCATGTCCTATGAATAAAAATAAATGGATAGGAAATGAAGAGTTCCTAAACTTAGAAGAGCTAAGTAGTAAGATATCTTTAGAGAAAATAATCAAAATGGATTATGATTTTTTAGAAAATGTGTTGCAGAAGAAGTTTTGGTATATACCTAAAGACGATGTTTGGAAATGGAAGGTTAATGCAATAAATGCCATGATAAATAATTATAAAGAAGAATATAAAGCAAGTATATATGAAGCATTAGAAGATTCACATGAAAAGGTAAGAGAGATGGCAGACTTTGCAATCAAAAAACTAAGCATATAAGTATTGTCATTATAGGTTTATATTTAATATTATAACTTAAGAGAACTTAGTAAAGAGATGATGTTTTAAATGAACATAGAAAGTAAAAATGAATACAAAAACAGAGGATTAATATTGGCTATTGTAGTACTTCTACCCTTTATGGGAACTTTGGATAGTACAATAATAAATGTTGCATTACCTGCAATGGTAAAAATATTTGAAGTAAACATGACATCTATTCAATTAATAGTAATTTCTTATTTAGTTACAATAGTTAGTACGATTTTGTTCTTTGGACGCTTAGGAGATATAAAAGGAAAATCAAAAATATTTAATTTAGGATTGCTGGTTTTTACTATAGGGTCATTGTTATGCGGATTATCAAAAAGCTTCAGTTCTTTAGTTTTTTTTAGAATAATTCAAGCGTTAGGAGCCTCAGCAGCTATGGCAAACAATCAAGGGATAATAACTCAGGTATTTCCAGCTAATGAAAGAGGGAAGGCACTTGGTATAAATGCAACCTTTTTAGCTCTTGGAACAATGCTTGGTCCTGCACTTGGAGGATTTATAATTTCATACTTAAGTTGGCACTATATATTTTTCATTAATATACCAATAGGAATAATTGCGGTGATAATGGGAATTAAAATTCTACCTAAAAAGATAGAAGACAAAAAAGAAAAAATTGACTTCTTGGGAGTTGGAATATTTGGAGCAAGCGTTATATGTTTATTCTGTTCATTATTAGTAGGACAAAGAGTAGGATATGATAACTATTTGATAATTTTAGGTTTTATAGTAGCAATATGCTTATTCTGTGTATTTATATATATAGAAAAAAAGCTTAAATATCCTCTTATAGACCTTTCGCTATTTAAAAATTCACTTTTTTCAGTGGGGATATTGTGTACCTTTATATGTTATGTTGCATTTAACAGCAATAATATGGTTCAACCCTTTTATCTTCAAGATGTATTAAAAATGAGTCCAAGTTATGCTGGAATGATTATGATGATTTCACCAATAATAATTACAGTACTTGCACCTTTTAGTGGACATTTATCCGATAAAATTGGCTCTGAGTCATTAACTTTAGTGGGATTAGCGTTAATGGGTTTAGGGTTAGGATTGATGGCAACCTTAAATGAAAATTCAAGCTTGTATTCTTTGATTATATTTATAGCCTTATTAGCAGTTGGAAACGCACTGTTTTTGTCACCTAATAACTCTCTTGTTATGTCTTCAGCTCCGAGCAATAAACTAGGAATTGCAGGAAGCATTAATGCTTTTGTGAGAAACTTAGCTCAAACATCAGGAGTTGCCATGGCTACATTGCTTTTATACTCTTTTATGAGTATTAAGATGGGAGAAAAAGTTTATGGATATGTTGAGGGTAGAAGTGATGTATTTATATATGGAATGAGATATGTATATATAGTAGCAGCAATTATCTGCTTAGTTGGGGTTTTAGTTACTGGATTAAGGTTAAAAAAGAAGAGTTAAATACTATTGACATTCCAGTAGCAGGAATATTTACACTTATTATATAATTAAGGAGGGATATAATGAGTGTAAATGTATTAGAATTATGTTGGACAGAAATTGAGAAGCTCCACAAAGAAAAAACTGTTATGGTGATTGGAATTGCACCAATTGAACAACATGGTAGACATCTTCCTGTTGGGGTAGATGTTTATGAAACAGAACACTGGATTAAAAAAAGTATAATAAAACTTCAGGAGAGATTTTCAGATTATACATTTCTAACAATGCCTATTATCCCATTTGGAAACGCAAATATGAAGGGATTTCCAGGAAATATACACATTTCCCAAAAGCTTCTCTATAATTTAGTGATTGAAACATTGAGTTCTATATCAGAGTGGGATATAAAGAATATAATTGTAATCAGTGGGCATGCAGAGCCAAAGCATTTAATAGCAATTGAAGAGGCATGTGCATGTATTAATAAGAAGTTTAAAGATATAGCTTTTTCTCCTATGGGAGCTATATTTAGTGAAAAGGTAAAAGTTAAAGAAAAGAACACTTTAATGGATAAATTAAAAGAGTATTGCAATGATTTTCATGCGGGGTGGGTAGAAACTTCATGCATGTTGTCAATCAACAAAGATTTAGTGAATGAAAATTATAAATCTCAGCCAGATATAGAACTTCAAGAAAAAGAAATGATTTTTCCTAAAAAAGTAGCTGAAAAAATTAAAAAATATGGTCATAGTGGATATCCAAAAGAGGGAAGTAAAGACTTAGGGGATGCTTTAAATGATGATATGGCAGAAAAAATTAAAACTGCTATAGAAGCATTTATTTTAAGAGAAAATTATAAACAGTATGAACATCATGAACTGTATAAAATACCTTTTTTAAGAGTTAAAATATGGAGTTGATTGATATGTATAGTATAGGGCAGTTTTCAATTATGTGTAATATAAATAAAAAAACATTGAGATATTATGATGAGATAAATTTATTTAAACCAGCGTATATTCATAATATGAATCAATATAGATATTACGAAGAGTCTCAGATTCCGATTATAAAAGAAGTTTTGAGATTAAAGGAAATAGGGATTCCACTTGAGAATATTAAAAAGGTTATTTCAGAAGATAATTTTACTATAAAAAAGAAAGTTTATTCAGAAAGGCTACAAGAGATAAATATTTTAATAGATAAACTCCAAAAGCAGAAAAAGCTAATAGAAACACATTTATCAGATAATAAGCCTATTAATGAATTTAATAAATCTATTATAGAAAAAGGAAGTTTTCTTCAAGAAGGAAAAGTTTATTATAACAATATAGATTCAGATTATGAAGGTATTAATAATACAATAGGTGTTTTTTATTCAAAGACCAAGGGCATAGAATTAACTTCTGGACATATTTTTAAAAGGTCTTTAGAGGAAAACTCAGAGGGATTTAGTGAGATATTTGCTTATACTTTAGAAAATATAGATTCACCTAATGTAAGATTTCAAAATAAAATCACAGGCTTAAAATGTTTATGTCAAGGTATAAGTAAAAGAGAATCTGCTTATAAAAGCTTATTTGATTACTCAAGAGATAATGGGTATTCAATAAATGATGTCTATGAAAGATATATAATGAATGGTGGTAAAATGAATATAGAGATAATTGGTAGTATAGAATAGAAATAAACTAAGCCCGCTGATTTTGAAAACAGTGGGCTTAAATATTTTAAATTACATTATAGCGTTTTAATAAATCTTCTATTACAGTTCCAGAGATTTTTTTAAGTCCTATTTTTTCAACAATACCTACAAAAAACGGAACCTTCATATCAGTAAGTTTTTTACCATCCATCATTTTTGAAGTAGCATCTAATAATGCTCTCACATCATAACAAGAATTAAAAACTTCAGGAACTCCGCGGTCAACATCAAGAAGGGTATAAACAGCTTCCATAGCAGTTCTTACAGAGTATTCTGTAGTAAATACTGTGTCACGAACAGTGTCTGAGAATTGTCCAATAAATGCAAAGTTTACACTTCCTTCTGGAACAACTTTAGGTCTATCTCCTTCTGTTCTTGGCATAAAGAAAGCCGTTATATATGGCATCATACATGGAATACAGCGAGCTGAATTTAGAGCCATGTCATGAATTTGAGCTTCTGGAACACCTAAGTGATATAACCATTCCTCAGTGATTTCAAGACCTGTACATTCTCTCATAGGTTTTTTAATATAGTTTCCAGGAACATCTAAAAATAATCCATATATCCAAACTACAAGCTGATTTTTAGGTTGTTCTTTAAAATGTGGCTGACGGTTTAAAGTATAGCTCATAAGCCAGTTTGAGTCCTTTACTGATATTATTCCACCTGTAACAACCTTACCGCTAAAAGGATCTCTTTTGCAGACTTTTTCTATATATGGAGGTATTTTATCATCAAGAGTAGTTACTGTTGCAGATTCCCAAGAAGTTGCCTTAGTATCAGTACAGAACTTATCAGGATGACCAAATGATGGATCTTGTTTAGCTATGTTTCTCCAAAGTTCCCAACAGCCACCAGGAGAATCATTAAATGTAGGAGCATGATCATTGTCTCCTAAAGTAGAGTTTTCTGTACAGCTACCATTTGTAACAAATACTAAATCATCCTCTATTAAATCAATAGATTCTTCCTTTCCTCCTCTTAAACATACAATTTTAGTAGCAACCTTTTTACCTTTATTTATATCAAAAACAACATTAGTTACTTTAGTATCATATTGAAAGTTAACACCATGAGCTTCAAGGTATTTTATCATTGGAAGTATTAAAGATTCATATTGATTGTACTTAGTGAACTTCAATGCAGAGAAATCAGGAAGCCCACCAATATGATGAATAAACCTTTGAAGATATAACTTCATTTCTAAAGCGCTGTGCCAATCTTCAAAAGCGAACATGGTTCTCCAATATAACCAAAAGTTAGAAACAAAAAAGTCTTCAGTAAATACATCAGTAATTTTCTTGTCATATAAAGCTTCATCAGTAGTCATAAATAGTTTCATTATTTCCATAGAAGCTTTTTCAGATAAAGTAAACTTATTATCTGTATGAGCATCTTCACCTCTATTTATAGTTGCTCTCATAAGAGAATAGTTAGGATCTTTTTTATTAAGCCAATAAAATTCATCCAAAACAGAAGCATCTTCAGTTTCAAGTGAAGGGATGGATCTAAATAAATCCCATAAACATTCAAAATGATTTTCCATTTCACGTCCGCCTCTTATAACGAAGCCTTTTTGCACATCATTTATACCATCGCAGGCACCACCTGCAATATTAAGTTCTTCTAAGATATGAATATGTTCACCCTTCATTTGACCATCACGAACTAAAAAACAAGCAGCAGCTAAAGAGGCTAAACCTGACCCTACTAGATAAGCTGATTTTCTATCAACATCTTTAGGTTTTTGAGGACGAGCAAAGGCCTCATAATTTCCATTACTATAATACATTTTAAATACCTCCCAAATAATTATCTTTACCTTACAAGTAAATGATAGAAAAATTAGGGAAAGGTAACAATAGACAATAAAGAAGGGATGACTAAAATTTATACATTTACATAGGATTGTCTAAATATGTTTATCTGTCCTAAACTTCTCTAAGGCTTTAACGATATCACCGTGAATCAAAGTGTTAACTTTTTCTATAATGGAAGAGGGATTTTCTCTCATACCTTTAGAAATCCATTCAAGCATAAGCCCTACAAAAGCATATTTATAGAAGTTTGCAATAAAAGCTTTATCATCCTCCCTTACAGGTATGCCAGAAGCTTTTTCTTCAATGACACCAATTAAAAGAGTGTAAGTTTCATTATAAAGAAAATTTTCTAGATGTTCTCTGTTTAAAGAATGATAAGTATTTATAACAAAGTTATTATTTTCATATACATACTTAAAAATTTCATTAAAACCTTGCTGCCAAGTATCATAGGTTTTTTTGTTGCCTAAAGCTCTTGAAGCTTCACTAGTATAAATCCATTCAACAAGATCATATATGTCTTTAAAGTGATAATAGAAGGTTTGTCTATTAACTTCACAATCGTTTGTGATATCTATAACAGTAATCTTATCTAAAGTTTTTTCAGCTAAAAGTTTCTTAAGAGATGAGGCAAGAGCCTTTTTAGTGGTTTGTGCCATAAATCTTCCTCCAAATACAAATTTCCTAATATAATAATAACCTAAGATTTTAAACTTAGGGCATAATAATGTTAGTATAAGTTTAAAGTTAACAAAAATTTGAAAAGTATAGTTTTTATCTAACTGAGTATTTAACATAAATGAGTAAATAGAAATGCTACAATGATATTATTGTAAATAAACCACTATAGGAACTATTAATTTAGATGTTATTTTTATATAGATATGTTAAAATACAATATATTATAGAAATTCTAGAATATCACATAGAAGGATTTAATAAAACTTGGAGGCGAACCAATTTAATGGGGGAAAATAATAAAAATCTTAATGAAATGTTAGTAGAATTAAAAAAGAATAAATATAAATTTGAGGAAGATACTATTGAGTTCGCCCATGAAGTATATTCCTTATGTGTAAAGGAAAAACATGAAAAGGGCATGGCTTTTGTACTAAATTTTTTAGGAAGAGCTTACTCTGATATGAGTAAATATGAAAAAGCTATGGAATATTTATTTACTTCTATTAGAATTGCACGAAAACATGGGATAAATGATATACAAGTAAGATCACATATAAATATAGGCAATGTTTATTTTGATATGGGGGAATATGAAAAAAGCTTTGAACACTATAATTCAGCGAAGAATCTTGCGCCAAATCTCAAAGAAGGAAACAATTATTATGAAGATTCTAGTTTTGAGTTATACGCAGCAAAAATTTATAACAATATGGGGGAAGTATACAGAGAAGTTAAATGTTATGAAGAAGCTTTAATGAACTATAATAAAGCATTAGATTTTTATAATAATATGGAGTATAAGGATACATTAGGAATAGGGATAGTGTATACCAATTTAGGAAATATAGAATATCAGATTGGTAACTATAACAAAGCCCTTGAATATTTAAATAAATCCTACAAGTATTTAACTAATAATGAATACAAAATTTCTATTGTTGAAGCTTGTGGCTTATTAGCATTAGTTTATGAAAAGCTTCGAGATTACGAAAAGTGTGAGGAATATTTTTCAGAAGCTTTTTCTATAGCAGATGAAATTGACTATGCCTATATTAAAATAGAAGTTCTTATGGATTATAGTAATTTTCTTGAAAATATAGGTAAATGTGATTTGGCAATTGAAACCTTAGTTGAATTATATAAAATCTCAATAGAAAATAGACTTTATGCAAAAACCATGGAAATATGCAAAAGAGTTATAAGACTATATGAAAAAATAGAAGATATTCATAATGCAAATAAATATTATAAACTATATTTTGAAAATGAAAAAATGCTAGAGCCAATAGAGTTAGAAAATAGAGCAAAAAATTTAAGAATAAAGATTAAGGTAGATAATCTTGAAAATGAAAATAAAAGTATAACAGAAAAAAATGAAAACTTTAAAAGAAGAGCAGATGAACTAGTAGAAATTATAAAAAATATTTCAATTATAAGTGAATTAGGAGAAAAGATTACAACAACATTAGATTTAGATAAAATATTCGAAATGATTTATGATACAATCAAGGTTTTTATGAAAGCTAATACCTTTGGGATTGGTATATATAATGAGGAAAAAAGAAAAATCAAATATCACTATTATATAGAAAATAAAGCTAAAATAAAAGTTAGTGAAACTGATTTTAATAATAGTTCAAGCATGGCTGTAAAATGTTTAAAAGAAAATAAAATTATAGTAATTAACGACATGGTAAATGAGTATTTAAACTATATAGAAGATGTAAATTATATTAATAATAAAGATAATGAAGAACTTAATTCAGCTATATTTTGTCCATTAATAATAGATAATGACATAATAGGAGTACTTACAGTACAGGCAAATGAAAAAGACTCCTTTACAATGCTTAAAGTTGAGATGATAAAAGCACTTTCTTCATATGCAGCAATAGCAATAAATAATGCAATTAAATCAAAAAGTTTATTCATTGAAGTTGAAGAAAGAAGAAAGGTTCAAAAGCAGCTAGAAGCTACAAATAATAAACTAAAGTACTTATCGGAATATGATGGATTAAGCAATATACCAAACAGACGTAAGTTTGACTTTGTAATTGGTGATGAATGGGAGAGAGCTAAAAAGAAGGGGAATAGTATATCTATAATAGTTTTTGATATAGACTGTTTTAAGCAGTACAATGACAATTATGGACATACAGAAGGGGATAAGTGTATTATAACCATAAGCAATGAACTTAGAAAGTCTTTAATTAAGGATTATTTTGCTGCAAGATATGGTGGAGATGAGTTTGTTATTATACTTCCAAACACAGAATTAGAAGAAGCAATAAACTTTGCTGAAGGTTTTAGAAAAAATGTAGAGAATTTAGGACTAGTTCACGAATTTTCTAGGGCGTCTAACTTTGTAACTGTGACTTTAGGGGTATCCTCTGTAGTACCAAATGATTATTTAGCGTATATTGAGCTTATAAAAAAATCAGATGAAGCACTATATGAAGCAAAGGAAAAAGGACGAAATAAAGTAGTTGGATTACTTTTAGAAAATAAATAAGTTTTTAGATAACTATGGTAATATTAAAAACACGTCTTGGGCGTGTTTTTAACATTTATCAATCTACATAGCTAAAGTCAAAAAAACTATGTAGATTGATAAATAATAACAGGAAAAATTATTACATATTATTACACAATTCTACCAATTATTGTTGTTTTTTAACTTGAACTTTGGTAGAATTTTATTTAGTCAATAATTTAACTTAATTTTTTATAAAAAGACCTGCTTTATGTAGGTCTATTTTTAAGAGATAAAATAATATATTAGAGGTGGTTTTTTGTTAAAATTATTTGATAGATTTGTCAAATATTTAAGGAAAAATACAGAGGATAAAATTAATAAATACCTAGATAAACACATGATAAACCCTATTAGCGAGTCACTAAAAATAGCACTTTTTTATGGAATTGTTAGTAGCTTATGGATTTTGACTTCTGATGAGATTTTAATTAGAATTTCAGGAAGTATTGAGAGATATAAAATCCTGCAAACCTATAAAGGTTTAATATTTATATTTATTACTACGCTAGTAATATTTCATTTAGTATTCATTAGAATGAAGGTATTAGGTAAGGTTTTAAATAAAATTGGAACTAGTTATGATGAATTGAGCACTGCACATGAAGAACTAATAGCACTTGAAGAAGAACTTAGAGAACAATTTATTAAGTTACAAGAAAATAAAGATGCCCTTTATAAAAGCGAGCAAAGATATGGACTTGCCGTTGAAGGGGCAGATTGCGGTATATGGGATTGGGATTTAATAGAAAATCAAGTGTATTTTTCAGCTTTGTGGAAAAGTTATCTTGGATATGAAGATCATGAGATAAAAAATACATATACTGAATGGGTAAATCTTCTTCACCCTGAGGAAAGAGATGAAGTAACACTTAAAATCACTAACTATACTTTATCAAAAGAAGGCTCCTATGAAAATACATACAGAATGAGATGCAAAAATGGTGAATATAAATGGATATTTAGTAAGGGGAAAGCTATAAGAAATGAAGAAGGAAAAGTAATAAGAATTGCAGGATCTCATACAGATATTACTGAAAAGAAGTTATTAGAGGACAAAATTAGCTCTATGGCATATATTGATAAGCTGACAGAACTTCCTAATAGACTTTTATTTGAGGAAAAAGTAAGTGAATTAATTGAAGTAAAAAAACTTACAGATGAAGGTTTTGCATTAATATATATGGATATAGATAACTTTAAACATATAAACGACATGTTAGGACATGAATTTGGAGACTTACTTTTAAAATCTATAGCTAATATTTTAAAAGATTTTATTAAATACCCTAACTTTGTAGCAAGATCTGGTGGAGATGAATTTGCTATAATTTTTGATAACATTAAAGATAGAAAAAGTGTAGTAAATGAAGTTGAGAGGTTATTAAAAGAGCTTAGAAGAAGCTGGAGTATAAATAGTCAAGATTTTTATGTTTCTTACAGCGTAGGTATATCTGTTTATCCAGAGCACGGAATAAATCTCTCTTCGCTATTTAAAAGTGCAGATATTGCAATGTATTATGTTAAAAAAGGAATGAAAGATAACTACTGCTTCTATTCATTAGAAATAGAAAATAAAAACTTGAACTTGATTAAAAAAGTCAACTATTTAAGACAGGCAATAAAGAAAAAAGAGTTTTATCTTCTGTATCAGCCAATAATAGATTTAAATAGTGGGGAAGTAATTGGGGGAGAGGCATTAATAAGGTGGAATCATCCGATTATTGGGAATATACCACCTATGGAATTTATACCTTTAGCTGAGGAAAGTGGCTTAATAAATGATATTGATAAATGGGTATTAGAAACTGTTTTAATACATAAAAAAGAATGGAAAGAAAAATTAAATTCTAATATAAAAATATCTATAAATATGTCAGGAAAAAAGGTTACAAGTGATAAGGTAATAAACGAAATAAGAAATTTACTAAATGAAAGGAATATAAATCCTAAAGAGATACAATTTGAAGTTACAGAAACCTCTATAATGGATGATTTAGAGCATTCAACTTATATTTTAAGGAAAATAAAAGAGCTTGGAATAGGTATAGCCCTTGACGATTTTGGTACAGGATACTCTTCATTAACCTATCTAAAAAAACTACCTATAGATATAGTGAAATTAGATAGAGAGTTTATAAAAAACGTTATAAACAAAGAAAGTGATTTAGTAATAGTTGAGCATATTATTAATCTTATACATGATTTAAATTTAGAGATTGTGGCAGAAGGAATTGAAATAGAAGAACAACGTTTGATTTTAAGAGAGAGAAAATGTAACTATGGGCAAGGTTATCTATTTAGTAAACCAATAGCCAAGGAAGAATTTGAGAAACTGATAGCTTCAAAAGAAAATAACTAGAATATTCGGAGGAGGACTCTATGCTCCAAATAGATAAGCGTAATATGGATTTTATAAAAGATAATCCTAATATTGTAGAAAACTTATATGATACTTTAAGAATAGTTGACCCTATTAAGAAAAAAGTTCTTCAATATAATGAAGGGATTTTTATAGAAAAAGGAGAATCTTGTTTTAGTGAACGAAATAAAAAAACGGTATGTGATAATTGTATTTCTATGAGAGCATTGATTAGCAATAGCACTTGTATGAAGATAGAAAATATTGAAGATAAAACTTACATAATTTCTGCAATTCCTACTAATATGAATGGGAAAAAGGTTGTAGTTGAACTGATTAAGGATGTAACTAATAGCCTTTTTTATTCAAGTAGTGTTAAAGAAGAGGATTGTACAGTTAATAATATACTTGAAGATATGAAAAAAATAGCTATAGAAGATAAACTAACAGGATTACATAACAGAAGATTTATAGATGAAAGACTTCCTAATGATTTAAATTATTGTATTAGTAGTGGAAAACCTATATCTATGATGATGATTGACTTAGATTATTTTAAAAATATAAATGATAACTTTGGTCATATTAATGGAGATATTGTACTTAAGAAAATCTCAAAAATATTAAAAGGATGCTTAAGGAATGATACAGATTGGATAGCAAGATACGGTGGAGAAGAATTCCTAGTATGTTTTCCAGGGGTGGAAAATTATGCGGCTATAAAAATAGCTCAGAGAATGAGAGGGAAAATAAACAAAACAAAAATTAAACTTAGTGATAATGAAATCATAAAAATTACTGCATCCATAGGGATATGTACAGTTAAGAATGAAAACACTACAGTAGAGGAAATCTTAAAATGTGCTGATAATAAGTTATACGAAGCCAAAAATAGTGGAAGAGATAAAATTGTTTATTAAGGTTAATAAATTTAAATTTTAAGAAAGGGATGAATTAGATAAAGATTCATCCCTTTTAATTTATTTGTTTTTTTAATCAGCTTAAATATTAAATATCATAGTGGTATAATATGGTTAAAGACTACTATTATATTAATACAATATAGGAGATGAATAAAATGTGGATTGTGGTAGCTTTATTTTCTCTTCTTACAATAGTTCTTTTTTCTGGTAAAGGAGGATTTTTAATAGCTGGTTATAATACAGCAAGTAAAGAAGAGAGAGCAAAATATAATGAAAAGAAATTAGGATATGTTATGGGATCTGGTATGGGTGTTATTACTATTATATTAGCTATTCCTGCAATTTTTAAAGAAAATACTCCAAGGATTTTATATTGGCTTATGCCAATTGCCATTATTGCAGTAACTGTAGTTATAATGATACTCTCTAACACCATTTGTAAAGAAAAAATTCCAAGACCTATTGAGGAAGTTAAAGATATAAATACAGGTAAGACTATAAAGTATACACTTATTTTTCTTGTTATCTTATTTGCCTCTATAGGATTTCTTTTAACTACTGGAGATATAAAATTCCATTTAAATGAGGAAAATATTCAGATTGAAGCCTCAGATTGGCCAGATAAGTCTGTTAATTATAAAGAAATTAAATCTATAAAGATAATGGATAATATTGATATAGGGCGAAGAACAAACGGGATGGGAAGCATTAAACTAAACGAAGGACATTTTAGGAACTATCAGTTTGGGGATTATATTCTTTATTCCTACACTAAATGTAAAACTTATATAGTAATGGAAACAGATTCTGGTACTTTAGTAATAAATACTGAAAATAAAAGTGATACTGAGAAGCTCTATGAGGATATTGTTGAGAGAACTGAAATTAATAAATAGGAGGTGCAAGATGATTGATGGGCAAGAACCTATAGCAGTAGAATTCCCTTTAAGGGGAGAATGGCTCTCGCCTAATACTCCTGGGACAAAAATTCCAAGCCATGGAACAGATAAATTAGGAGCAAGATATGCTTGTGACTTTATACAAGTAGATTGGGAAAGAAAAGGGCTGCCTGCTTATAGAGCAAGCTTTTTGAAATACCTTCTTTTAGGTGTTCCATTAAATGAATACTATTGTTGGGGTCAAGAAGTATATGCTCCTTGTGACGGAGTAGTTATTAAAATAGAGGATGGTTATAAAGAAAGAGGGAGAACCAATTTATTTTTTGATATTTTAAGAGCCTATAAAAATGCTCACTACTTCGACCCTATAAAAAATGACATACAATCAGTTGCTGGAAACTATATAATTATAGAAGTTAAAAGTAAGGTATATGCTGCACTAGTACATCTTCAGACTGGATCAATTAGGGTTTCAGCTGGCGAGAGAGTCAAAAAAGGTGAAGTTATTGGTAGAGTTGGTCATTCAGGTAATTCTTTTGCACCTCATCTTCACTTTCAACTTATGGATAGCAGTGACATATCTGCTGCAAATGGCTTGCCTTTTGTGTTTGAAAAATACGAAGTGTTTAAAGAGGGAATATGGAAAAATACAGTTAATTCTATTCCAACAGATAAAGATAGGATAAGGTTTAACTCTTAAATATCACTAATGTTACAATTAGTCTATATTGATATTTTAATTAGTATTACTCATATAAATTTTAATATATGGAGGGTAAATATGATATTTAAGGAGTTTGGAAATAAAGATAAGCCAGTTATCATTTTTCTTCATGGTGGTGGATTGTCCTGGTGGTCATTGAACCCACAAATTGAAGCACTAAAAAATGAGTATTTTATTGTTACACCTATTATTGATGGACATGGTGATGATTGGAATAATACTTTTATAAGCATAAAAAAATCAGCAGAAAGAGTTATTAACTATATAAAAGATAACTGTAATGGAAAAGTTTTTGCAATCTGTGGTCTTTCCATTGGTGCTCAAATTGTTGTAGAAATACTATGGCAAGAAGCTGATATTACAGAGCATGCAGTTATAGAAAGTGCCTTAGTTTATCCTATGAAAATGACAACAAGACTAACTGTACCAATATATAATCTGTGTTATGGGCTAATTAAAAAAAGATGGTATGCAAAATTACAGGCTAAGACATTAAATGTACCAGAAGAATTATTTGAATCCTATTATATAGACAGCTCACGAATGACAAAAGAATCTCTAATCAATATTACGAAAAGTAATGGTGACTATTCAATATCTCCGACATTATGCAATACAAAAGCAAAAACATTAATACTGGTTGGAGAAAAAGAATTATCTATTATGAAAAAGTCTGCTAAACTACTTCATGACACTATAAAAGGTAGTTCTTTAAAAGTTATTGAGAAAAGTGGTCATGGGGAAATTAGTTTAATTCATGCAGATAGGTACATTGACTTAATAAAATGTTTTTTTGAGAATACTACAAATTAATGGAACTCCTTTGGGGTTCCATTAAAATTATCTAATTATTTTGAATCTCTTTGAGAAAAATAATTATACTATATTGACATCATTACTACTGAGTGATACTATATAGTGGTAGTAAGTAATACTTAATACAAGTGATACTATATAGTGAAGAGGTGATTTATCTGGATAACATTACGGAAATGTTAAAAGGTGTATTGGAAGGCTGTGTTCTTGAAATCATCAGTCATGAGGAGACATATGGGTATGAGATTACTAGAAGTCTCAATGCTCTTGGATTTTCAGATGTTGTAGACGGCACAGTTTATACAATATTAGTGAGACTTGAGAAAAATAAATTAGTGGAAATCACAAAAAAAACATCAGATATGGGACCACCTAGAAAGTTTTTCACCCTAAATGATGCAGGACGTGAGGAGTTAAAGAAGTTCTGGGAAAAATGGGAGTTCGTATCATCAAGAATTAATGAGTTAAAGGAGAGAAGGTAATGAATCTTTGGGATAAAATCACAGGAAATGATATGACTAAAGAATTGAAAACTTTTGAAGCAAAAGTAAAAAAGATGCCAAATGATTATCAAGAGGTTTGGGAAAAAATTAATGAAAATCTTTGGGAGTATTCAGATTTTACAGGAAGAAATCTAATGCCAATTCTTGATGGGGTGATTGGTATGCTTGAAGAAGCTGCAGCAGAGGGCCAGAGTGTAGAGGAAGTTTTGGGTGACGATATTAAAGGTTTCTGTTCAGCGTTAGTTGGAGAAGAAGGGGCAAAGTCCTTTCGTGATAAATGGCGCAAGCAACTCAATAATAATATAGCCAAAAAGTTAGGTAAATAGGAGGGTAAAATGAGAATACAAGATATTATAGAAGGCAAAAAAGAATGGCGTGCACATGTAGCTTGTGTCAAAGGGCTACCCAAAGATTATCAGATTGTTTATAAAGAAATTGAAAAATATCTATTTAAAGTAGGGCCAGTTGAACTAACAGATGGGATAAGTTTACTCTCTGGAATTGTAGATCTTTTTGAAGAGGGAGCAACTCTAGGAAAAGGTGTATTAGAAGTGACTGGAAGTGATGTAGCTGCCTTTTGCGATGAGCTAATTAAAGATTCAAAAACATACTTTGACATATATCAAGAATCTACCAACCAACAAGTTAACAAGGCCATAAAAAAGGCTACTGATAAAACAAAATAAAAGGATGATATTAGATTGAACAAATATGAATGGATACTATGTCCGGTATGTAGCAGTAAAACACGGGTCAAGATAGGTGTTGATACGATACTTGAAAACTTCCCCCTATTTTGTCCCAAATGTAAGCAGGAAACGATAATCAATGCAAAACTATTGAATATATCAGTTATCAAAGAGCCAGACGCTAAGACGTAGAGCCGATAACCGTGAGTGAAATCACCGTTGTTGGTTCTTTTTTTATTACACAGACTAAAAGGAGGAAAAAGAAAATGAAGAAAAATATCATACAAATTAAAGGGTTAAAGAAATCTTACAAAGATGTAGAAGTGCTTAAAGGAGTAGATTTTGAAGTAGAAACGGGAGGTATATTTGCATTGTTAGGTTCCAATGGAGCTGGAAAAACAACAATGATTAGAATCATGGCTACTTTACTTAAAGCTGATGAAGGAAGTATTGTAATAAATGGTTTTGATATTGAAAAAAATCCAGCAGAGATTAGAGCATCTATCAGTCTTACTGGTCAATTTGCTGCTATTGATGAAATTTTGACTGGACGTGAAAATCTTCAAATGATAGCAAAGCTTAGACATCTTAAAAATCCAAATCAAGTAGCAGATGAGCTAATTAATCGATTTGGTATGAAAGAGGCAGCAGACAGAAGAGTGGGTACTTACTCTGGAGGGATGAAAAGAAGAATTGATATCTCAATGAGTTTAGTTGGAAATCCAAAGATTATTTTCCTAGATGAGCCAACCACAGGCCTTGATCCAGAAGCACGCTTAGAAGTTTGGAAGATTATAAAAGAGTTATCAGCTGCAGGAACTACAGTATTCTTAACCACTCAATATTTAGAAGAAGCAGAACAACTTGCAGACAAAATAGCTATTCTTCATTGGGGAAAAATCATAGCTCTAGATACACTAGAAGGATTGAAAAAATTATTTCCACCTGCAAAAGTAGAATATGTTGAAAAACAGCCTACATTAGAAGAAATATTCCTAACAATAATTGGCAAAAAGGAGGGGAAATAAATGGAATCTTCAAATAAATATTTTTTAAAAGATATGGGTGTTATGTTTGGACGTTCTATGCGTCACATTTTTAGAAGTATGGACACAATTATTACAGTTTGTATTACACCAATCGCCATGATGCTATTATTCGTTTATGTATTTGGTGGTGCCATCCAAAAAGGTACAGAAAAATATGTTAATTACTTATTACCAGGTATAATGTTAATGACTATTGGAAGCGGAATTGCATATGTAGCCTATCGCTTATTTATGGATAAACAACGTGGCATTTTTGAACGCTTTCACTCTATGCCTATCTCTCGTTCTACAGTACTATGGGGACATGTATTGACCTCATTAATTTCTAATGGAATATCTGTAGTAGTAATTATACTTGTTGCATTATTAATAGGGTTCCGTTCCTCAGCAGGAATCTTAGAATGGTTATCTGTATTTGGAATACTTGGGATCTTTACACTTGCTTTAACTTGGATAGCTGTAATTGCAGGACTTGCTGCTAAAACCCCAGATGGCGCAGGAGCATTCTCTTACCCAATTATATTTTTACCATTTATAAGTTCTGCATTTGTACCAACAGAGACTATGCCGAAAGTAGTGCGTGCCTTTGCAGAAAATCAGCCTGTAACACCTATAGTAGAAGCTATTCGTGATTTGTTAGCAAACCAACCAGTAGGAAATGATATATGGATTGCCCTTACTTGGTGTGTAGCAATAATAGTTGTTGGTTACATCTTTGCAATGAGGCGTTACTCTGCCCTGTAGAAGCTTTGGTTTCATTAAAATCATTATGTCCTATTCAATTATAATATGATAAAAAGGTAAAAAAGGAGTATAATTGACATATGGTAAAAATAGTTTAATAGACCTTTTTAGTAATATAGTAAAAGCAGGTGATTATTATAGAGAAAATGAGAAAAATAGTAAAATCAAAAATGTTTTCCGCCATATATTTTTTGTGTGCAGCAAGTACTCTTATTTATTTTAGAGACTATGATTCTAAATTCACGTCTAAGTTACTTTTTTATTGGCTTATGTTTTCTTTAGCAATTAGAGTGATTGCAGATAAGAAGTGGTTTCAACTAGGTATTTTAGCGCTAATATTATTGCTAGTTAATGTTTATTTATTTTAAAGTAGTACAAGGTATGAAGCTAATTAAAATTATTGAAACTATCTAAAAATCATAAAAGCAAACATTACTGTAATTATAATTAGGGCTATAATTCCAGCAGTACGATTATATTTAATAATATCCTCACTTGGTTCAAGATTGTCTTGCTTAAATTGCCATCGAGAAATATCGAACTCTATTAGTAGAAATACTAGGAAGAATCTCCAAACACTATAAAAATACTGGCGGCTCATACTTGAGACGCCGTATTTTTATAGAGAAAAACCATAAAGTAGAAAAACCATAAAGTAGAAAAACCATAAAGTAGAAAAACCATAAAGTAGAAAAACCATAAAGTAGAAAA
>NZ_FQXU01000007.1:0-45013 GCF_900130055.1 Clostridium intestinale DSM 6191 | reverse complement strand
AGAAAAACCATAAAGTAGAAAAACCATAAAGTAGAAAAACCATAAAGTAGAAAAACCATAAAGTAGAAAAACCATAAAGTAGAAAAGCTGTAGAGAAGTAGAGAAGTAGAGAAGGAAATTCATAGTGAAGTGGAGAAGAAAATATGTACACAATTATTCTGTAGAAGCGTTCCTCAGCTTTAATCTAATCTTTTTAACTGCTGATTTGTAGCAGGCTTTGAATATATTTACAAAATTTGATTAAGTTAGTAAGATTATAATTAATTAAGCACCTTACTATTGTAGAAGCTTCTTCTCAAGCTTCATCAAGTCATTTCATGAACTATAAAGGTTTGGATTTAGATTAAGTAGATAGATATAGGAAAGAGATAATTAGGAGTAAGGATAATATACAGGAAAGTATTTTAATGATATGGGTGATAGAATGAAAGATTTTAAAGCATTGATGAATACAAGTGAATATGATTTTTTGAGAGATAATGAAAGGCTTGGTAAAAGAATTATTCTTCTTGGATTAGGTGGAAGTTATGCTTATGGAACAAATAATGAGGGTAGTGATATTGATTTTAGAGGGATTACGTTGAATATGCCATCTGATCTTATAGGATTAACATCATTTGAACAGTATGAAGATGCTAAAACAGACACAGTAATTTATTCATTTAATAAGATAGTGAAGTTATTGCTTGAGTGTAATCCTAATACTTGTGAAATACTTGGACTAGATGAGGATCAGTATTTAATAAAGACTAAATTAGGACAAGAACTTCTTGATAATAGAAATATATTTCTTTCAAAAAGAGCAGTAAAATCCTTTGGTGGATATGCTGGTGCTCAACTTAGACGTCTTCAAAATGCTATAGCTAGAGATTCTATGCCACAAACTGAAAAGGAGAAACATATTCTTAACTCAGTTAAAAATGCATTAGAAGACTTTCAAAGGAGATATACAAGTTTTGATAGAGGTAGCATACGTCTTTATATAGATAAGGCTGAAAATTCTGAGTTTGATACAGAGATTTTTGTAGATGCAGATTACAGGCATTTACCACTACGTGATTATGAAAATATGTGGTCAATCATGCATAATGTTGTGAGAGATTATGACAAAATAGGTAAACGCAATGCTAAAAAGGACGATAATCATTTGAATAAGCATGCTATGCATCTAATTCGTTTGTTTATGATGGCTTTTGATATATTAGAAAAAGGTGAGATTAATACAAATAGAAGAAATGATTTAGAATTACTTATGAAGATAAGAAATGGAGGATTTCAAAAAGAGGATAAAACTTTTGATGGAGAATTCTATGATATACTTGCAGATTATGAGGCAAGGCTTAAGAAATCAGCTAAAGAGAGTATTCTACCTGACAATCCTGATATGAAAAAGGTTGAAGAATTTGTTGAGTGTATTAATAGAAAAGTAGTTGAGGAGAATTTTTGATGAGAGATATTAAAAAAGAAATAGAACAAAAGTTATTAGAAATTGAAAAGAAAGAGAATGTGAAAATCCTACATGCAGTAGAATCAGGAAGTCGTGCATGGGGATTCGCTTCGCCAGATAGCGATTATGATGTTCGATTTATCTATGTAAGAAGGAAAGAGGATTATCTAAGGCTTAATGAATCAAAAGATGTTATAGAATGGCAGCTAGATGAAGTTTTGGATATTAACGGATGGGATTTAAAAAAAGCTTTGATACAGTTTCGTAAAGGAAATGCTACATTATTTGAATGGAGCAACTCACCTATTGTATACAAAACAACAGAACAATGGAAGAAAATATACGAGGAAGTAAGAGAGTACTTTTCTGTTAAAGCAGCTGCATATCATTATTATGGTACAGCTAATAATACTTATAAGAAGTATTTACAAGAAGAGCTTATAAAATATAAAAAATATTTCTATGCATTAAGACCAGTTCTTGCGGGAAAGTATATACAGGAATTTAAAGATCCACCGCCAGTATTATTTGATGATCTTATGAAATTGGATATGCCAATAGAACTTCGTAATGGAATTATAGAGTTACTTGAAATTAAAAAGAATAGCGATGAAAAGGCAAAAGGCACTCAAATTCCAGTTATCCAGGAGTTTATTGAGACTGAAATAGTTAATCAAAAAGCTTATGTAGATAGCATAACAGATGACAGAAATGCTGAATGGCAAAAGCTAAATGATATTTTTATGAAGACTTTATGGTAGATTAATTTACTAAACAAATAAAATAGAGAAAATTGACATCGCTGATTAGGTTTTTATAATAGGTAAATTGCATAGTAAGGAAATAACTTAGAACTGCTAGTACCCTAAAAGGATAATAGTAGTTCTTTTTACTGTTCAGTTTATGGGCAGTTACAAGAGAACTTTGAGTAAATTAACTATTTATGATAATATTAGTAAAGACGTAATTTTAAAGTAAATGGGGGAAATCATGAAAAAATTTGTATTAGTTTTATTTTTTTTATTATTTAGCGTGGCAAGTCCTGTTTTTGCCTATGAACATGTAGAGAATAATGTGGATTTACTCTCTAACGAAACAATAGTAGAAATAGAAAATCAAAGTAAATTAACTGAACTTAATACCTCAGTTAAAGTTAAGTATGTGCTATCAGAAAATTTAAGTGAAAAAGCTTATGAGAAAGCACTTAAAGATCAAATTAAAAATATGGACACAGATAAATATATTATTGTTAATTTAGTTAAAAATTCCAGTACACTAGACTTTTATATTGAGTATAGTGATTTAGTTAAGAAAAAAACAGATGAGTTTGATATGGGATTTGTTATAGATGATGCTAGAGAAGATATTTTAAACCTTGGATTAAATATAGGTATTTTAAATACAGCAAAATCTATAGATAGAAAATTAAACCTTTATTCTGAAGAGTTAATGTCAGCTAAAGATATATCACAATCACCACTAAAATTACTACCGAAAATGATAAAGGCTTTTGGAGTTATTATATTTATAATAGGCTATATATTTAGGAAAGCTAGTAAGATTAAAAAAGCTAAATTTAAAATTAGTTTTAAAAGCAAAAAGGGTAATGAAAATAATACCTATGAAAGATATATAAATGAAACGTCGGCAGAAGACTATATAAACAAGTCTTAAAAGTAGAAAACAATTAATAGAAACTGGAGGAGCATTAAATTGAATCAAATTAGAGTATGTGAAGCATGTAGATCGAAAATTCCAATGGAAGCAAAAATATGCCCTAATTGTGGACATAAAAAAAATTCTATTTCACCTTTAAGAACTTGGGGTACTATATTCATAATGGTAATGTTAGTAGCACTGGGTTTATATAAAGTCCAAAATAAAAGTCAGGAATATAGAGATTTTAGTTTACCAATAGAAGCAGTTTCCTTTAGCGAAAGCCAAACAATCCAAAAAGCAGAAGGGGTAAATCCCATAAAAGGTGGCACCTATGAAATAGGAAAAGGAGTTCAAGCTGGAGAATATATAATTATAAATAGTGACAATAGTTATCCAGGATTCTTTGAACTTAAAAAAACTAATTCAGATAAATTTGAAGATATAATAGGGAATGGATCAGTATATAATTATTCAATGATAACCGTTAGTGAGGGACAAGTTTTAGAACTGAACAATGTAGACATGTATCCTTTTAATAGTGTAGCTTTCTCAGAACCTACTGATGGTATTTATAAACCAGGAATGTATAAGGTAGGGGCTAACATTAAAGCAGGAAGCTATAAAATAATTCCATCTGATATTAACAGTAACTATAAAATAGTAAAAGACAGTACTTATAGCCGAGACAACATCTTAGAAACTGACTATATTGATAAAGCTACTTATATAAACTTAAAAGACAATCAGTATATAATCATTGAAGATGCGGTTATAAGTAGTAAATTATAAACCACTATTCGGTAGACGCGATTCTCAGCGTCAGTCTAATCCTTTTAAGCGCTATTCGGTAGACACGCACAACTGATCTGTAGAAGTTCGAAGAACTTCATCAAATCATTTGTTGAATAAAAGGAATGAAAAGAAGCCTCTACAGTACATAAGTGCAACTTCATGAAAGCATCTTAGCTGTATAAAGAGGCAAGAGTGATTTAAAATAGATAAGATAAAACTATTTTAAAATTAAACTGCATATAGATATATAGATAACTATATATAGTGTTTATGCAGGTTAGAGGGAATTAGTAGAGTATTTAGATTTATTTTTGAGAGGAAATTATGGGGAAGTTTAAGGAGAGATATATAGAAAAAAGAAATCAAGAATTTAATGAAAACAAAATAGATTTTGATGTAAAGAAGGTTCTGTATCAAATACTTGAGAGCAAGAATGAAATAACATATAAAGAGTTGGAAGAGTTTGGATTATATATTTCAGCTTTTTAAAGGACTTACTATTAAAAGTAAGTCCTTGATGCGTCTGCGTATCTTGTTATGAATTACATGTTATTCAAAAAATAAATAAGAGTAAAATTTCGCCCGCTTTACTATATAATTTTCATAAGTTTTAAAAATAAATATCAGAAAATTCAACATTGGTAATCTCTACAAGACGGTTATCAAGCAGTTCTACCATAGGTTTGTCGGAAACCTTTTCTACTAATTTATCGGAAGGAAGAAGGATGGTGAAGGTACTGCCTTTTCCTAATTTACTTTTAAGCGATATACTTCCTCCTAAAGCTTCTACAAACCTTTTTACAAGGGATAAACCGATTCCTGCACCCTCTGCATATCTTGATATAGAACTATCAACTTGTCCAAATTTTTCGAAAATTAAATCTATCTTTTCCTCAGGAATTCCAATTCCTCTATCCCTAACTTCAATGCATATACTACCTCTTAAAGAACGCATCTTCACAGTAATTATTTTTTCTTTTGCTGAAAACTTAATAGCATTAGAGATAAGATTTAATAGTATTCTCTCATATTTCTCATCATCAATCCCAACTATTTTTTTAACAATTGAAGATATAAATGTTACAGAAACACCTTTTTCTAAAGCATAGGTATTAACAGATTCAGTAATGGATTTAGTAAGGTGTACGATGTCTATATTTTTCTTGTTTATTTTAATATTACCAGAATTGGCACGAGTAATATCAAGAAGGTTATTAACAAGCCTCATTTGTCTTAAGACATTTTGTTTTATCATTTTTACATAGTTTTTGGCTCTATCTGATAATTCATCTTTACAGATAGAGTTTATAGCCTGAATAGCCGAGTTAATAACGTTCAAAGGAGTCCTAAACTCATGGGATATGATTGATAAGAACTCATCTTTCATTTCTAATGATACTTTGAGTGCTTCTAATTTCTCCCTCTCTTTTTTTAAAAGTAATTCTTGTTGTTCTTTAATAATACATTCCTTCCTAATGTCTTCTGTGATATCACGACTACGCACAATACTTAAACGAACATTCTGGTCTAAACTGTAAACAGGCCTACCTGAAATATTTATGTATCTAATAGTATCTCCTTGTACCATTTTTGCCTTGTAGTCATTTATGATATGCCCTTTTTTTATCAACGCAAAAGGCCTTTCTTCTGGTGGGATTTCCGTATCATCAAAGTAGAAAAACCTTGTGTATGAATATCCATCTCCATATTTTTTCAAGGTTTCACGAGGAAAGTAATCTCTTGCAGATTTATTAAGTGTATAAAGTTTTCCTTCAGTATCATAAATGAAAATTGCATCATTAATATTTTCAATTACTGCTTCAAGCTCGTCCTTTTGTTTTTGAATCTCTTTTCTATGAATAACTCTTTCAGTTACCTCACAAACATTACAAACAATGTATTTTACTCTTCCGTCTTCAAATAATGGAGTTATGGTGGAGTCCCAATATGTTACACCTCTTTTATATTTATCATACATAAATTCTTTTAAGATTTTAGCTTTTCCATTTGCAATTATATCTTGCCATAAATTCTCAGCAGAGCTGCCTTTAAATCCTATAACAATATCATATATTAACCTACCAAACGCATTTTCTTGCCTATCATATGGAGCCTCACGAAAATCAAGATATGTTTGATTAGCTTTTAGCAGAGTAAGGTCTGGCACACTATAAACAGCCATTCCGTTTAAATTATCTGAGAGCATTTGGGAAAGATAGCTAGATTCATCTTTAAATATTGACTTTATCTTTTCTTTAAAAATGTATATTTTTTTATCTATTTCTTTTATTACTTCAATATAAATAAATTTAACTTCAAGACTTCTTGTAAATAAAAAATAATCTGCAGTTCCATCGATATTTTCAATTTCAACATTAGGACCAATTCTTAAAAATTTAAATACATCTGTAATATTTTTATTTAATAATTCATTTGTTGAGTATTCAGTTAAACTAACAAAAAGTTGGCTGGTTTTAATAACAGTATCGTCACTAACAATCAAGAAAGATTGTTCATTCAGGTTATATAAGTAATCTTCATTATGCATAAGTACCCCCAAGTGCTAACTTCTTATGATTATTGCTAAAGTTGTACATAAGTTATATTTTAGCATATGGTTCCATAATTTTCTACTAAATAGACTATTTAGGGGATGTTTTAATGTGTTGTACTTGAAAATTCTAACATATAAAACAATTCTAATAGATATATATAAGCAATCAAAAATTTAATGAAGATAAAAATAAAATAGATTTTGATGTAAAGAAGATAGATCATTGCTTTAAAAATGCCTTTAAATAATTACAAAGAAATGGAACACTGATACAAAATGTTCTATAATTGTTTTAAAGGAGAGTTTTATATGTTATTAATAAATAGGATGGAAAATGCAAGTCTAACAAGGATTGAAAAAGATATTGCTCAATATATTATTGATCATAAAGAAGAGATAGAAAAATTATCAACACGTGCTATTGCAAAAGGGACATATACATCGTCGTCTGCTGTTATTAGACTAGCACATAAACTAGGTTTTGAGGGATATAATGATTTAAAAAACCGATATCTTGAGGAACAAGCTTATTTAAATTCTAATTTTCAAAATATAGATGCCAATATTCCATTTAGCCAAGATAATAATATAATGAGTGTTGCAGGTTCAATTAAAGAAGTTATGATTGAATCTGCAAATGACACATTATCACTTATTAAGCGTGATTCATTACAACAATGTATAGAAATATTACATAATTCAAAACATATTTATGTTTTTGGCTTTGGTGCATATGTACCTATTGCTACAGCATTTCAAATGAAAATGTCACGTATTAAAAAACATGTTATTGTTCAAAGTTTTGTAGGGGAAGAGCAATACCAAGCTGATATGTTAGATCAAGATGATTGTGCGATTATTATTTCTTATTCAGGAGAAAATTCCAATTTAATTAATGTTGCTTCTCTACTTAAAGAAATGAATATCCCTATCATTGTTATAACAAGCATAGGAGAAAATACTTTAAGTTTATATGCAGGATGTTTACTCTATATGTCAACTCGTGAAAAGCTTTTTTCAAAAATTGCGAATTATACGGCAGAATATTCAGTTAGCTTAATACTAGATATTCTCTATTCGTGCTATTTTAGATTAAATTATCAAAAGAATTTAGATTATAAAATTAAACATTCTAAAAAAGTAGAAAGTACACATTTTTCGTCCAATGAAATTATTAAGGAGTAAAGGAGAACTACAATGATATACAGTGAAGTATTAGAAAAAGCGAGAACATGTATAGGAGATTATTGTAAAGCTTGTTATGAATGTAACGGAAGAGTTTGTAAAAACCAAATGCCAGGACCTGGCGCTAAAGGAATTGGGGACGTTGCAATAAGAAACTATGATAAATGGAAAGGAATAAGGATTAATATGGATACCTTAGTAGAAAATAAAGCAGTTGATACTAGTGTTCAATTATTTAATCAAAAATTTAAATTTCCATTTTTTGCTGGACCAGTAGGAGCGGTAAACCTTCATTACGGTGATAAATATAATGATATGTCATATAATAATATTCTTGTTTCTTCTTGTGCAAAACATGGTATATTAGCATTTACTGGTGATGGTATAAATCCAGAAGTTATAAAAGCTGCAACTGAAGCAATTAAGAAAGAAAATGGTCTAGGTATCCCAACTATTAAACCTTGGAACTATGAAACTATTTTAGAAAAACTTAAATATGCCAAAGAATCAAATGCTATAGCTGTAGCTATGGATATTGATGCAGCAGGGTTACCTTTTTTGAAAAACATGACACCTCCTGCAGGAAGTAAATCTGTAGAGGAATTAAAACAAATAATTGAAGCCTGTGATAAACCATTTATTGTTAAAGGAATCATGACTGCTCAAGGAGCATTAAAAGCTAAACAAACTGGTGCAAGCGCCATTGTTGTATCTAATCATGGGGGAAGAGTTTTAGATCAATGTTTATCAACAGCTGAAGTGTTAAAAGATATTGTTGATACCGTAGGTCATGATATAAAAATATTAGTTGATGGTGGTATTCGTAGTGGGGGAGATGTCTTTAAGGCACTTGCTATGGGTGCAGATGGTGTTATAATAGCTAGGCCATTTGTAACAGCTCTATATGGTGGAGAAGAAGAAGGTATTCAAACATATATTAATAAAATTGGACAAGAACTAGAGGAAACAATGGCAATGTGCGGTGCGTATAGTCTAGATGAAATTACTAGTGAGATGATTTCAATTCCTTGGTAAAAGAAGAACATTAAGTTCTTCTTTTTTGGTGTGCGCCAGGAATGAGCGTAATCTAATGGGTGAAAGTTGAGAGTGCTAAGCACATAGCCAAGAGCAAGGGACTCCTCGGCCACGAGGAATTTGAAAGAAGTTGGATTAGAATTAATATTTACTCAAATTATGAAATAATCTGCTATCAACTAAACGAATTGATAGCAGATTATTTGTTTCTACTAAGCTCCCAAAATTATTTACTTAATTTTGTATCTAACAAATTCGACTATTATACCTTCTACTTTTAGTTATTAGCAGGAAAATCAGTAGAAAAGGCAAGTTCTTTTTGTTCTTCAAGTTCTTTAAGACGATTTGAAAGTGATTGATGTATCGTATTATAAGCTCCACTACCAAGAGCAATTCTTATTGGTGCTGGCTTTTGGTCGGCACTGTCAATCATGATTTTGACCATTCTAGCAGGATAACCAATAGGAACTATCGATGTATCTTCAAAACCACGTCTTGCATTATGTGCTTGAGAAATCGAGTAGGCCTCTAACCTTTCACCCAATACTATACTATGATGTGTAAAATTCGTACGTGCTCCGCTTGGCTCCACTATTGTAAGACTGATGTTAAAAGGAGCGATTTCCTGTCGTACCGCTTCGCAGAATCCTTCAATTCCCCATTTGGATGCGTGGTAGAGTGATCCTCCGGAGAATGCAGTTTGGCCAGCTGATGATGAGAGCTGAATGATATGCCCTCCTCCTTGAGCACGTAAATGTGGCAAGGAAGCTCTAATCAAATGGATAGATCCAAGAAGATTGGTGTTAATCTGATGGGTAATTTGGTCAATAGTTAATTCTTCCGCTGCACCAATAAGGCCATAACCAGCGTTGCTTACAATAACATCAATTTTTCCAAGTTCCTTGAAAGCTTGGTTGACAACCTCATAAATTGCTTTGGTGTCTGTAACGTCAAGATGGGCTACTTGAAGAAGAGCACCGTATTTTTCTTTGAGATCATCTACCGAATTTATATCGCGCACAGTACCTACAACTTTATCGCCCCTCTCAAGAAGTTGTTCAGCCATATGTCGTCCAAATCCACTGTTAATGCCAGTTATAAACCAAGTTCTTTGTTCCATTTCTCTATACCTCTTTCTTATTAAAATTTAGTAGTTTAGACATCAAGTTCGACTAACCATATTATCACATGAAAAATAAAAACATAATATAACGATAATGCTTAAAACTTGCCTAATTCTGCAAAGTATTAATTCAATGAATTAATGAAAAAATAAATTGATTTTTGATATAATATTTACTATAGTTTTAAGAGCTATTATCATTGAGTAAGAGAAATGAAACAATATGTTGAAATTATTAACAAATGGTTTAAGAATAGAGGCTGGGTGAGAAATAAATGCTAGAACAAGAAGAAAAATTAAATAATGAAGTATTATTTGAGGAAAGCAACTTTACTAAGCAGAAGGCATTGCATACTATGATTGAAATGACAGATAGGATAACTCAAGCTGATGGAAATACCCAAACAATAATACCATTTTTTTCGGTTACCAGACACAGCCATGAAATTCCTATAACTCCTGGAGTTATGAATCCTGCATTTAGTATTATTCTTCAAGGAAGAAAGGAGTTTCATTTCGGAGATGAGACTATACATTTTAATACAGGTGATTTCGCAGCGTCTATTATTGAGATGCCTGTATCCGTACAAGTGATAGGAGCATCAAAAGAGTTGCCCTGTATTAGTCTACGTATTGATTTTACTACAAGTGAAATTGCTTCTGTAATGCTAGATGCTCAAATTGAATTTAGCATAAAAAATAAGAATCTTTATTTAGGCGCATTTGTAGGGAAATCAGATGAGGAACTTTTAGATTTATTTATTAGACTTTTGAAGCTAATAGATAGGCCTAAAGATATTTATTTTCTATCGGAGCTTATTAAGCGAGAAATGATTTATCATCTGTTGACTGGAGAGCATGGGTACTTGTTTTTTCAACAGGTTCTAACTGAACAGCAGGCAGATGGAATAGGGAAAGTGATAGAATGGATCAAGCAAAATTATAAAAGTTCTTTTACGGTGGAAGAGCTAGCAAAATCAAATAATATGAGTGTATCAGGGCTACACCATAAGTTCAAAGCTGTAACTGCCATTGGTCCATTACAATATCAGAAAGAGCTGCGACTTCATGAAGCAAGACGACTTATGCTTAGTGATTCTATGGATGTTACTACTGCAGCCATGGAAGTTGGTTATGAAAGCTCATCTCAATTTACTAGGGAATATAAGAGGTTATTCGGACAGCCGCCACTCAAAGATATAAGAGCTTTGAGAAAAAGTTTTGAAAATGGTGAATTTCAAAGTGGTATATAATGGATTTAGTGTATCGAAATAGATTGTAGGGAGGGAGATTAAGATTTTAAAGTTTGAAAATGGAAACATGTCAGAGGTATTTTATGACGGAAATAATATTTATAGAAATTTAAAGCCCTATAGTAAAACCATTCATAAATTATTAAGACATTTAGAAAATAAGAAGATTAACTTTGTACCACGCTTTTTAGGAATAGACTATGAAAAAAATCAAGAGATTTTAACATTTATGGAAGGTAATATTGTTGAGAATTATCCAGATATAGATGCTCTTGAATACAAGATGAAAAACATTAAATTAATAGCAAATATGCTCAAGGAATACCATGATGCAACAGTAGACTTTCATTATGGTGAAGAAGATGAATGGTTTTTAGAGTACAAAGGAGGTTTAGATAAAGAAGTAATCTGCCATAATGATATCGCATCATATAATATTACATTTTCAAATAATGCTCCAGTAGGAATTATAGATTTTGATACAGCGTGTCCTGCTCCAAGAATATGGGATATAGCCTACGCTGTTTATAGATTCGTACCATTAAGTAAAAAAGTATATGTTCCTTATAAAAATGACTATAGAGATTATAAGAGAGCATGTGATAGTGAGGAACGAAAAGTTTTAATTAAAAAGTTTGCAGATTCATATGGAGATTATGAAGTTAAAGATATTTTAGAAAATGTGATTTTAAGATTAGAATCATTAGTAGAATTATTTAATAGCGAATGCCAAAAAGGAAATATGGAGTTCATTAAAATGAAAAATGAAGGTCATCAAGAGTTTTATATTGAAGAAATTAAGTTTATAAAACAAAATATGAATGATTGGATAGAATAATTCTATTAAAAACATATCTACTTTAGGTAGAGATAGATAGAAAGTGTGATTAAAAGTTAAACTTTTAGTTGCACTTTTTTCTTTTTTTAAATCATCAACTCAAAGTATAATCTATCTATAGCCAAATAAATGGCGTGTATGCTATGTTGTACTCATGGTTGATACATTAATTCCATTTTTAGTGGAAGTTATTTGTAATTTTACAAAGGGAGGTGGCGTGTTATCGTATACACATAGGGAACAAGCAGAAGACAAAATGAAAGGAGGACAATATGAATAATCTAAATACAAGGCAGATTGAGTTTATTAATTTATTACTTAATGAAAAAGATTATAGAACAATTAAGTGGTATTCAGAGATGTTATCTGTTTCTGATAAGACATTAAAAAAAGACCTAATGGTAATAGAAGATTACCTAAATAAATTCAATATAAGGCTAAATAGAAAGCATAGTTTAGGTGTGATGATAGAAGATGTTTGGAATGCTAAGTTAATTATTCAAAATAATCTCCACATTCAAGAAGATAAGGATCCTAAAATATCAGTTAATGATAGAAGAATAGATATCATTAAGACTATGCTTATGGATTCTCATAATAAAACTTCGATTCAAAAACTTTCAGATAAGTATTATGTAAGTAAAACCAGTATAATAAATGATTTGAAATATATAGAAGAGTGGTTATTTTCATTTGATTTAGCTCTTGAAAAAACTGTTGAGGGTACCCAAGTTATTGGTGATGAGATGAATATACGTAGGGCTATAGCATCTTTTTTGTTCGAATATTCTAAGGCTGGAAGAAATGATAGAACTATTGAGGAGTTAGTTACTCGCCTAGATGGGGTTACATTAAATGGGCTTTCAGAGTTATTTGAGAATGAAAAAATAATATATGTTAATAGACTGCTACTGGATTTGGAGAAAAAGTATAGTTGTATAATTGATGATCCTTATTATATCAACTTACTTACTCATATGTTGATTTCTATGGAAAGAGGAGCGAAGGGTAAGTCTAAATTCTCAAAGGATAAGGTTCAAAATCTTAAGTATAAAAAAGAATATGAAGAGGCTACTTTATGTATAAGCAAAATAAATAAGGATTTTAATATGAATCTTGATGAAGCTGAGGTTTATTACCTATATAAGTATTTTGTCTCCTTTGGATTAATAAAGGAGGAAATAAGTGAGGATTATAAGGATTTAGACAAGTTTAGCTCTATTACTATAAGTTTTAGAGATATGGTTACAGAAAGTTTAGAGAAAATACTTAATGTAAATATAAGACAAGACACAAAAATAATGGAGAAGCTTCTGCTTCATATAAGGGCAATGTTAAATAGAATCGAATATGACATCCAAATTTCTAATCCCCTTATTAAAGATATTAAGACGCAGTATCCTCTACTTTTAAATGTATGCAAGGCTTCTTCTATGATGGCTTCCTTTAAATTAAAGCAGAAGGAAATTCCTATAGATGAGATTGGTTATTTAGCTTTGTATTATCAGCTGGGGCTTGAGAATCATCATATAAAGAAAAAAGTGTTGATTGTTTGCCATAGTGGATATGGTACATCAAAGCTATTAAGTACAAAACTTAAAAGGTATTTCCCAGACTTTGAGATTGTTGAGAGTATATCTTCTGAGAGGATTAAGAGTCAAAATATCCAAAACATAGACCTTATTATAACCACAGTACCTCTAGATTTAAAAGATAAACCTTGTTTACTTGTATCAGCATTCTTAAGTGAAAAAGATATAAAAAATATATCTGATTTCCTTAGTAATATTAAAGAAGTTAAGGGAGAGATATCTACAAAAACTCCTTATATAGGCAGCTATCTGTGTGAGGATTTTATATATTTTAATAAGTCAGAGAAGGAGGTTACAAGTAGTATCAAAAGAAGTTTAAAGAGAGCTGTTAAATTTAATGAGATAGATATAAGTGATAATCTAAAAATTTATATAAGTTTTTGTGAAAAGGAAGATAAATTAGCTCTTTGTATAAATGATATTGATAAAGATAAAAAACAGTTAGCTTTTTATATACTTATGGACAGTGTAAAGGTTATGACTGAAATAATAAAAGAAGCCGTTAATTTCAATATTAATGATGATTATGGGAGTTATTTAAGAAAGTGCATAAAGAAAAAAGATGCAGTCAAGTTTTTCAAATTAAATGGTAAAGGTGAGATGAAAATGGAAGTAGATTTATCTAAAGTAATACGTAAAGAAACAATAAAACTAGATATGAAAGCAGCTACTAAGGATGAGGCATTAAAAGAATTAACTGATCTATTATATGAAACAGATGTAATTTCTGATAAAAAAGCTTTCTTGGATGATGTATATTACAGAGAAACTTTAGGGTCAACAGGTATAGGGAATGGTATTGCGATACCTCATGGAAAATCCCAGTTTGTAAGTAGGACTTCAATAGCTTTTGGGAAAACAAAAAACGACTTAGTTTGGGAGACTTTAGATGATAAGCCTGTTAATTTTGTTATTCTTTTTGCTGTAACGGAAGAAGATAAGACAAGCACTCATGTAAGGCTTCTCTCAAAGGTTGCTACAAAACTCGGTGATGATGAAGCTTGTGAAGCACTACTTAAGGCTAATACTCCAGAAGAGGTATATGAAATATTCACAAAGCAAGAGGAAGTAATTTAAAGTTTAAATATAAGAAAGGGGAAATGTATATGAAAATAGTTGGAATTGCAGCTTGTACATCAGGAATAGCTCACACTTATATAGCAAAAGAAAAACTCATACGTGCTGCTAAGGCTTTAGGTCATGAAGTTCATATTGAAACTCAAGGAACAATTGGAACAGAGGATGAACTTACACCTAAAGACATAAGAGAGGCAGATATAGTAATAATTGCAGCAGATATTAAAGTAGGAGGGAGGGAAAGGTTTAAGGGCAAAAAAGTTATTGATGTTTCAACAGAAATCGTAATTAAATCTCCAAAAGCGCTTCTTAATAAAATTGAAAAAGATTTAGGTCTCTAATTAATAATTTTAAAAAGGGGAGAACAATTTATGTTAAAGAAATTACAATTGAAAAAACATGCTATGACAGGTATATCATACATGCTACCACTAGTTGTTGCATCTGGTTTATTAATAGCTATTGGAAACTTGGCTGGAGGAAATCCTTCATTAATTACTGATTATAAGAGTTCTTATAATGTATGGCAGGCAGCGGTATCTTTAGGTGTTTTTGGTATGGGTTTGTTGCCAGCAGTAATGGGTGCAGCTATTGCATATTCTATAGCAGATAGACCAGGTATTGCTCCAGGACTTTTAATGGGTATGATAGCAAATGCAATGGGAGCTGGTTTCCTTGGAGGTATGCTTGGAGGATATCTTGCTGGTTATTTTGTAAACTTTTTAAAGGAAAAGTTAATTGTTCCTAGATGGGCTCAAGGTTTATTACCTATGATGATCATTCCGCTATTATCTTCTATTGTTATAGGATTAATTATGTTTTTTGTCATAGGAAGACCAATAGCTGCAGCATCAGCTTCATTAACAAACATGCTTAATAATATGCAGGGAGGATCAAAAGCTGTGTTTGGCGCAATTATGGGAGCTATGGCGGCCTTTGATTTTGGAGGACCTGTTAATAAAGTGGCATCACTTTTTGCAGATGGGCTTTTACTTCAAGGGGTTTATGGTCCAGAAGCTATTAAAATATGTGCATCCATGATTCCACCTTTTGGAGTTACCTTATCTTGGCTTATAAGAAGATCAAGATACACTAAAGGGGAATCAGATAATATAAAAATAGCCTTTCCAATGGGTATATGTATGATTACAGAAGGTGTTATACCAATAGCAGCTGTTGATCCACTTAGAGTAATATTCTCTTGTTCTTTTGGGGCAGCTATTGGTGGAATGCTAATAATGCTTTTAAATGTAGGTTCACCAGTGCCTTCAGGTGGAATGTTTATTGTGCCAGCTATGCAAAATCCTTTAGGCTTTTTAATTGCATTAACAGTAGGATCTGTAGTAACTGCATTATTACTTGTTGTTCTTAAAAAGGATGCAAAGGAAGATTTGATTCTAGATGAAGAGGAAGAAGAGGTAGATTTATCTGGAATAGAGATAAAATAATTAAATCAAAAGGAGAAAGCTTATGTATGTTTCGATGAAAGAGATGCTAGATAAAGCAAATAAAGAAAATTACGCAGTTATGGCTATCAATTGTTTTAATCTAGAAACTGCAAGGGCTGTAATAAAAGCAGCAGAACTTGAAAATGCACCAATAATAATAAATGTTGTTCAGGAACATCTTCTAGATCACTGTAATAGTGAGCTTATAACACCTATTGTAAAAACTCTAGCAGCAAGGACAAATATTAAGGTTGCCTTAAATTTTGACCATGGACAAGAAGTCTTATTTCTAAAAAAGGCAATAGATGATGGATTTTCTTCAGTAATGGTAGATGCTTCACGTTTTAATCTTCAAGGTAATATAGAAATGACAAGGGAAGTTGTAAATTATGCTCACCCAAAAGGTGTAAGTGTTGAAGGGGAAATTGGATGTTTAGGTGGAACCGAAGGGGAAGCTTATACAAGTGAGCAAATGTATACTGACCCAGAGGAGGCATTAAAATTTGCAAAAGAAACTGGTATAGATGCTCTAGCAATATCAATTGGCACATCCCATGGAAATTATCCAGATGGAATGGTACCAGAGTTTGATTTTAACAGACTAAGGACCATAAAGGAGCTAACAAAAATGCCTTTAGTTCTTCATGGAGGATCTGGTTCTGGGAAAAGCAATATCTTAAAATCAGTTGAAAATGGAATAAATAAAATTAATGTTGGTTGTGATTTCATGAACTATAATGTTAGTGCTATTAAATCAATATTAGAAAATGAGCCAGATATAAATTATTATGTGATGATGCATAGGGTAGAGAATGAGAGCATTCAAATTGTAAGAGATTATATTAGATTATCAGGATCAAATAATAAAAATTAAAAGAAAAGGAAGTATGGATTATGTTAATGAATATGAAAGAACTATTAAAGGTAGCACAAAAAGAAGGATTTGCAGTACCAGCTTTTAATACAAGCAGCAATATGATATTAAAGGGAGTTATGGAGGCATGCAGTGAAAAGAAGGCACCAGTAATTATTGCTATCCATCCTGACGAATTATCTTTTATTGAAGATAGTTTTATAGAGGCAGTTAAAGAAGAAGCTTATAAGTCAGAAGTACCAGTGGTTATACACTTAGATCATGGCGGAAGTTTTGAACAGATTTTAAGAGCTATAAGATGTGGTTTTACATCAGTTATGATTGATGCATCACATCTATCTTTTGAAGAAAATATTGCACTTACTAAAAAAGTAGTAGAAGTAGCTCATCCACTTAATGTTTCTGTAGAAGCAGAACTTGGAACTATAGGAACAACAGGCAATGGTGGAGAGTATGGAACAGAAAAAATAATCTATACAGATCCAGATAAAGCTAAAGAATTTGTTGAAAGAACAGAAGTAGATACTTTAGCTGTGGCAATTGGGACATGTCATGGAATATATCCTAAGGATATGAAACCTGAACTTAAGCTAGATTTGTTAAAGGTAATAAGAGATGTTGTAGATATACCTTTAGTATTACATGGAGGGTCAGCTAATCCAGACGAGGAGATAGTAGAATCAGTAAAACTTGGAGTATGTAAAATAAATATTTCAAGTGATATTAAGGATGCTTTCTACAGAAAATGTCGTGAAATATTAACTGAGGACTTAGGGGCTCGTGAACCTAATGCAATTTATCCACCTTGTATAGATGCTATGAAGCAGGTTATATATAACAAGATAGAGTTATTTAATGATGGAGATAAAGTAAAGTTTTATAAATAGAATATAAGTTTAAAGAAGAAGTGCTCTTTTAGGAAGTTATGGGACTTGGAATAAAGTTTCTACCGAATAAAAGAGCACTTTTTTGTTAACTTTAGGTTGCCTAAATACATTAAGTTTTGTAGAGAATATAATTGACATTGATATAGGTAAATGTTAACATCTGAACATAAAAAAACATCAGTATGAGAGTTGAAAATTTATATATAGGAGTGGAGTAAGATGGATAAGGAAGAATGTGATTTAGTTCATGCTAATGGCGTTAAAGAAAAGAAGATGGAAGTTATAGATGGATACACAATAAAATACCACGCTAATGGAAAAACTCCTTGGTCAAAAGGTAAGATGGTAAATGATCAGCCAGAGGGTTATTGGGAGTGGTATAGGCCGGATGGTACAATTAAACGCTCAGGGTATTTCGAAAATGGAGAACCTATTGGTGAGTGGATTACCTATGATAATAAAGGGGAAAAGTACAAAACTACTAATCGCAAGAAAAAGAATGACATATAATTTCTAGAGTGAATAATATAAGCATTTAAGCAAAGTTATGCTGATAAAAATGTACATATATACATCTTAAAAGAATATTCTAGTAATAGATAATTAGAAAAGGTGATATATATGTACTTATCTATACCAGAGGTATTCTATTGTCAAGTTAGATATGTAAATTTAGATATAAATTATTCTTTTTTCGTAAGAGAAAATGAATACAAAAAAATAAAAATAGGGGCAGTTTTGCCTTCGAGTGAAGTAAAGAGATGGAATATAGCTAAAGCTTCTATGGAGAAAGAGGCTAATGTCAAAGGTATTAAAATAAGAGTTGAATTTAGCAACTGGGATATAAATAAAGAAATAGAGAATATAAGAGGATTTATATTAGAGAATATAGATATTTTAATATTAACCTCTGTAAAGCTTAAAGGCGATAATGAAATATTAAATGAGGTGTATAAAGCTGGAATAAAAATAATTGCTATGGATGCACTTATATATGATTCATATGTGGATTTATTTGTAGGGTTTAATATGCTTAAGGCAGGGCAACTTCAAGGAAGTTTCCTTACTAAAAAGGTTTCAGAGGGAAGGTATATTATACTTCATGGTTCACCAAATGGCGAAGTATTTAAAATAGGTGCTATGGAATACATTAGGCCACTAGTTTATACAGGTAAAATTCAAGTTGTAGCAGATGAAGAAGTTCAGAACTGGTTACCGGAGAATGGGTACAATATAATAAAAAAAATTATAGCTAAAGATAAAAATATTGACGCGATTTTAGCTCCAGTGGATAAAATTGCAGGAGGAGCTATTAAAGCTTTAACAGAAGAAAACATGCAAGGAAAAGTTATTGTAACAGGACAAGATGCAGAACCAGAGGCAATAAAAAGGATTATGGAGGGAACACAGGCTATGACATTATTAAATGACTCCGTAAAGCTTGGGAAGATAACTATAGATTTAGCGATAAATTTAATTGAGGGAAAAAGTATAAATTATGATTATATAATAAATAACGGGAAAGTTGATGTAATATCTGTACTAATTGATCCAATACTTATAGATGAAGAGAATGTCTTTAGCAAAATTAACGAACTAATTGATACAACACTTATAGATAAAGAGAATGTTCTTAGTAAAACCAATGAACTAAAAGAGTAATGATTTGTTATCATAATAAAAAATGTACTTATATATAGGCAAAAAGAATATCCTAATAATAGATAACTAAAAAAAAGGGGATATTTATGTACTTGTCGATACCAGAAGTTTTTTATTGCTCAGTTAAATATGTAAATAAGATTATTTTAGAGATTAATTCCCCTCTTTGTGTAAGTGAAAGACATGATAAAAGTATAAAAATTGGTGCGATTTTACCTTCTGGAGAAAAGTTTAGATGGAGTAAGATAAGATATGCCATGGAGCATGAAGCTAAACTTAAAGGGGTAGAACTAAGTATTGAGTATAGCGATTTTGATATAAATAAAGAGAGAGCAATAATTAAACGAATGATTTTAGAGAAGATAGATGTTTTAGTGTTAGGGTCTGTAAATCACAAGGGGGAAAAAGAAATACTTGATGAAGTGAATAAAGCTGGGATTAAAATAATAGCGCAGGATGCTCTCATTAACAATTGTCATGTAGATTTATATTTGGGTTTTAATATATTACGGGCAGGACAACTTCAAGGTGGATTTTTAATTAGTAAAGTTCCAGAAGGAAAATACATTATTTTGTATGGATGTCCAAATGGTGAATTATTAAAAAAAGGTGCAATGGAGTATATCACTCCTCTTATTGATACTAGAAAAGTTAAGGTTGTTGCTGATGAAGCAGTTAAAGGATGGATGTCTGATCGGGCATATGATGTAGTAAAAAAAATAATAGTTGAAGACAAAAATATAGTTGCGGTTTTAGCTCCAACAGACAATATAGCTGAAGCTGTAATTAAAGCTTTATCTGAAGAAAATTTACAAGGAAAAGTTATTGTAACAGGGCAAGATGCAGATCCAGAAGCTATAAAAAGAATTCTAGAAGGAACCCAAGCTATGACATTGCTTAATGATTCAATAACATTGGGACGGATAACCATAGAATCTGCAATAAATTTAATAGAAGGACAAAGTATTAACTATGATTACATAGTTAATAATGAAATGGTAGACGTGCAAACAATACTTATAGATCCTATACTTATAGACAAATCTAATGTTTATAGCAAACTTAAGGAAACGGGTTATGCTAAAGAATATCTTATGTAAAATTTAAGGGAGGCTATGGTCTTCCTTAAAATCATTTTGTTGCTTATCATCTAAAACTTTGATAAAATATTATCAAAGTCTAAAAAAGAAAGGAAGCTAAGAAATGAATAAAGTTATAAAAAATGATTTAGTAGTTGCTGAAATTAAAACATTAGGAGCTGAGGTAGTAAGTTTTAAGAGACTTGAAAACGGTTGTGAATACATGTGGAGTGGAGACGAGAAGCTTTGGAATGGTAAGGCTCCTGTATTATTTCCAAATGTATGCGCAGTGAATAATGGAGAAATAAAAGTTGATGGAGAAATATACAAACTAGGAAATCATGGTTTTGCTAGAAAAAGTGAATTTGAATTAGTTGAAGAAACTGATACAAAAGCTGTTTACAAGCTTTCCTATAATGAAGATACTTTAAAAATGTATCCTTTTAAATTTAATTTATTTATTACATATACTGTTGATGGAAACAAACTTAATATAGAGTATAAGGTAGAAAATGTAGATGATAAGGACATGTATTTCCAAATAGGAACACATCCAGGATTTAATTGTCCATTAGATAAAGAAAGTAAATTTGAGGATTATTATCTTGAATTTGAATGTAATGAAACTCTTGAAAGATTATTTATGAATGATGCTAATGTATTAATAAATAATAAATCAGAAGTTATATTAGAAAATAATAATATATTACCAATAACACGTGAGTTATTTAAAGATGGTGCGCTTGTATTTAAGAATATGAATTCAAAACAAGTTGCTTTAAAAAGCAAAACTTCAGATAAAACTGTAACTTTATCTTATAATGATCTTACTTATATGGGGTTATGGCAAGCAAAAACTGCTGACTTTGTATGTATTGAACCTTGGCATGGTATAGCAGATACAGATGGATATACTGGTGAGTTTAAGGATAAAGAGATGATAATCACATTAGAAAAAGGGTCAAGCTATAAGTGTGATTATACTATAGAAATAAAATAATTACTTGCAATGAATAGAGCTGTTGCACTAAATAATAGTGTACAGCTTTTTTCTTTGAATATTAAAAAAGTATAGTTATTTCTATATTATAATGTATATATTTATAAAATATAGCAGGTATAAAACATTGTCTCTACATGTCGAAGTATGCTATAATCATCTATATTATCCACATAATATAATACATAATAAATTTTGGCAAAATTAAAAAGTTTACGAGGTCAAAAAGTGCAATATATAAAAAGTAAAAATACTAATAATAATATTCTTATATTAGCAGTTTTAAAATACACTATTTTAATTGCTATTATATTATTAAATAGTAACAAACGTTATATAGAAAAAAATTTAGTTGATATAAATGTTATGGAGTATCTACCTTTCTTTAAGGTGGCTATTATTCCTATTTCAATTGGAATAGGATTTTTTTTGAGATTTTTATTTTCTTATATTGGAGTAAAGAGAAAAAGTTATCATAATCAGATTATTGAAGATAGTATTTTTATTATATTAACTTCTGCTTTAATGATATTGAATAAAAATAATAGCAGTGGTGAGTATAAGGTTATGTTTATGGTTATTATTATTTCATCAACCATTTCTTTTGGGAAAAAGTATGGTTTGAAAATAGCTGGAATTTCATCATTTATAGTTTTGGGATTAAGTTTAATTTATAATATTACCGATATAACTAAAAGCTACAGATTTGAAAATGATTTGTTTATGTGCGTTATATTTGGAGTAATAGCTTGGATATTAGGTAATTATGTGATATCTGAGCAAAAGCAGATACAAGCATTAGAGGATGAATTAGAGATACAACTAAAGCAGCATAATTATATAGAGGATATGATGATACAAAATGAAGCCTGTTATGATTTGTTAATTAAAAGTTCTTCAGAGGTTATCATTATTCATAATGAAAAAGGTGTACTATTTCTAAATGAAAAAGCATTAAATCTGTTTGGGGTTAATCAAGGGGATGATAGTGCTCATAAGTATGAGTATGTAATTGATTCAGGATATAAAAAAGAAGATAAGGTTTCAAATAGTTATTATAAAGAAATCTTATTAAATAAGTATACGAATATTTCCTTTGAAGAAGTTATAAAAAATAGTGAAGGAGAAGAGTATATTCTCCACAATATATCTACCTATTGTATATATGATAAGCAGGCAGCTATATTAACTACAATGAGGGATATTACTCCAATAAAGCAGGTTCAGGAGTTAAAAGAAGATGTAAAAAGAAATGTTGCTTTATTAAATGAAACAATAGAATACAATAGATACATAACTGACTTTTTTTCAAATATATCACATGAGTTTAAAACCCCTTTAAATATAATATTTTCATCGGTTCAATTGCTTAATATATATATTGAAAATGATGAACCAATGGGAATTTCAAAAAAGAAAGCATATCTTAAGAGCATGAAGCAAAATTGCTATAGGCTTACAAGACTTATAAATAACATATTAGATGTAACTAAGTTAGATTCAGGTTTTATAACTCTTCAACTACAAAATATTGATATTATAAGCTATGTTGAAAATATTACGATGTCTGTAATACCTTATGCAGAAAATAAGGGGATAGAGCTTATATTTGATACCTATGTGGAAGAAAAGATAGTGGCAGTTGATCCTAACAAAATAGAAAGAATAATGTTAAACCTCCTTTCAAATGCATTAAAATTCACAGATACTGGTGGGAGGATATACGTATCTATATCCAATACAGAGGATTTTATTATAATATCTGTAAAGGATAATGGAATTGGAATACCAGAAGATAAATTAGAGTTGATTTTTGAAAGATTTATGCAAGTGGACAAGACTTTAAGAAGAAATCATGAGGGAACAGGGATTGGTTTATCCCTTGTAAAATCTTTTGTAGAACTCCATGAAGGAGATATACGAATAGTCAGTAAAATAAATGAGGGAAGCGAGTTTTTAGTAAATTTACCTATAAGATTAGTGGATAATCAGGAATGTATTATGGAAAAAGAAATAGAGGGAGACTTTATTGAAAAGGTAAATTTAGAGCTTGCAGACGTATATGGGGAAGTAATGAAAGAAACAAGTGTGGAATGAGAAGTGTCTCAACAAGTCATATCAGATATTTTTACTTTGCTTCTAAAACTAAAAAATAATAAGGAGTATATTAGATTAAATAATAAATCTAATATACTCCTTTCTTTTATTTTAAGGAAAGCTTTTTACTAATCTTCATCTAGTATATCTTCAATATATTCAACAATATCACTAATACTTTTAAGTTTATGAACATCCTCATCATAAATAGTTATTTTAAATTTTTTCTCACACTCAATAACTATTTTTGCAATACTGATTGGTTCAATTCCTGGATAAGCTATTAATTGAGTATCAGCTGTGATGGCTTCATAGTCAACATTAATAACTTCACCAATGATTTTAGCTATTTTTTCAAAAATCATAGTATTCCTCCTTTCATTTTTAGCGTAATTAAAGTAATGGACTTATTTCTCCAGTATAGAATAAGCTAAGTCTATGAAGGGCTCTAGTACATGCAATATAGAGGAGATTTTTATCATCTTTAGAGTAATAGGTGTTTTGGTCAGTATTTAATATTAATACAGAATCAAATTCTAAACCTTTAGAAAGATATATTGGAATTATAAAGGTTCCATCCAAAGTAGCCATGCTGTCACTTTTAATAAGTTTTATTTGGATTTCATCTTTTAAGACTTCATATAATGAAGAGGCCTCTTTTTCAGTTTTACATATTAGGCCTATAGATTTATAGTTATTTTCTCTGGAGGTTTTAATTTCATTTATGATATTATTTTTAAGTTCAGCTAAAGTAGAAGAGGAGTGAACTATAGGAGGGTTACCCTTTCTACTAAAACTATTGATTTTAAAGTCATCATTAAGAAATTTCTTGCTAAATTCAAGTATTTCACTAGTAGATCGGAAACTTTTATCCATTGTAATTAAGCTGGATTTTTTCTTACATAATATTTTATTTACTCTTTCATATAGGGATAAATTTTCTTGTTTTCCAATGGTTTGATTTATATCTCCTAAAATTGTGTATCTTGATTTTGGGAATAGTAAGTTTAATATTTCAAAATGAATAGGATAATAATCCTGAGCTTCATCAATTACTATCTGTCTTATCTCACTGTACCCATTGTTTGTATTTAGTTTTAAACTTAAGAAGGAAAGTGCTACTGCATCCCCATAAGATAATACATCATTATTAAGATTTTTAAAGGTAAAGTCTAATATGGCTTCAATATTTTCTGGTAAAGCTATACCTTTTGATAAACTAAAAAAATAGCGTTTGTTAGTAAATAGTTTTCTATATAATTCTAAGGGATTTAGTTCAGTAAATTTTCGTATTTCTTTAATTAAATTTGTACTTTCATAAATAGATAACATACGAGCTGTTTCTTCAAGTTCAAATGAATGTTCTTTATAGGTCGTTACAAAGTCTGTTAACTTTTCTAGACGGGTTTTATGATTTTTATGAACTTCTTCAAGAATTGATGCTTCCAATTGTTTTAGTCGTGAACTTAAAGTTATTGCTCTTTTTTCATTTAGTATTCTATTTTTTGATAGTTGCCTGTTTGATATATGTTTTCCATCATAATAAACATCTTTAAAATCTATCCATCTTCTAGGCAAATCATTAATAAAGCGATTTAGTATCTCAACGAACTCACTAGAACATTTAAATTCCATACTGCTTTTTGTCAAGTTATCATTAGATGAAAGTAATGTTTCTAAAAGTTCATTCCTAGTTTCTATTTTAGTACCATTTAAAATATTGATAATTAATTCTTCAAAGGTTTTAGAGTTTACATTCTTTTCACCAAGCTCAGGAAGTACATTTGATATATATTGCTCAAATAGGGTATTAGGTGAAATAATTAGTATGTTATTAGAAGATAACTTATCTGATAACCCTTGATACATAAGGTAAGCTGCTCTATGTAGTGCAACTGAGGTTTTTCCGCTTCCTGCAACTCCCTGTACCATCATTAAATCCATTTCCATATTTCTTATAATCATGTCTTGATCTTTTTGTATTGTTTCAACTATTGTCTTCATTTTAGAGGATGTGTTTTGAGATAACATTTTCCTTAAAAACTCATCTATAATTTGTATATCCGCATCAAAAAAGTACTCTAACTTACCGTTATTTATTTCATATTGACGTTTTAGATTAACTTCTCCTGTTATTTTCCCAGATGGGGCTTCATAAAAGGCTTCGCCTATTCCAAAACGATAAAATATACTTGATATTGGGGAGCGCCAGTCATAAACATAAATTTCACTTGAATCATCATCTATAAGAGAAGAACGACCGATATATATATTCTCATATTCATCTTCATCCTGAAATTTAAAATCAATACGAGCAAAGTAAGGAGAATTAAGCAGTTTTTCTAAGGCTATTATTTTAGCAGCTTCCACTTCATATTCAGAAATTTTGTGAGATATAGGTTTTGCATATTGTCCTATTTCTATAAGGTCATAGAAATTATCCTTTACCCAAAGGTTAGATAAAGAGTGATTTGTTTCTTCCCTAAGCTGTTTTTTAGCTTCAAGTATTTCTTCACGAACCTTTTCACTATTTTTTCTTAAGGAAGAGAGTTGCTCTTCAGCTATTGATATAGTTTGATTTAAGCGATTGTTTTCGAAACCTAAGTGATCATAATTATTTTTCAATCTCAAAATCCCCTTTCAATGTATGATAGCTTTTCTATGATACTCCTAAAAATGTGCCAGTATAAGTCTTATATTAAGATTTTTAATATGGTATAATATAAGTGAGGGAAGAGTTATTTTCCCTTTAATAAGTTAAGAACTAGGATTGTTATTATGTATTTAGGATAATAACAATCCTTTATTGTTTTAGAGATTTAGATGTTATAATATTAGATATGATTTAGATATGATTTAGATAGGACTTTGGAGGAATAAAATGAAAATATATGAAGCTTGTGTTGGAAATTATAAAGAAGCTCTATTAGCTTTTGAAAAAGGTGCAGATAGAATAGAACTATGTGATAATCTTATGGAGGACGGAACAACTCCAAGTTATGGTACCATAAAAAAAACTGTAGAGAAATTAAGCATTCCTGTAATGGTTATTATAAGACCAAGAGGTGGAGACTTTATATATAATGATGAAGAACTGGAAATAATGAAATATGATATTCAGATAGCAAAGGATTTAGGGGCCCATGGGGTTGTTATAGGTGCAATCAAGGATTTTAAAATCGATAAAAAAATAATTAAAGAACTAGTTTCTATAGCTAAGCCTATGTCAATTACTTTTCATATGGCTTTTGATGAAATAGAGGACAAGGAAGCAGCTATTGATGATCTTGTAGAACTTAAAGTTGATAGAATTCTTACTAAAGGTGGAACTGGTGATGCAATTAACAACAAGGACTTTTTAAAAGAATTAGTTGATTATGCAGATGGAAGAATTGTTATTATGCCAGGTAAAGGTGTAAATATAGAAAATAGAGATTTAATATTAGAATATATAGGGGCTAATGAAATACATGGAAGTAAGGTTGTCTAACTATATAGGCTTAATGGGGGAAAAGAAATGAGTAGAGAAAAATTTATTTATAGCAGAATTAAATATTTGGTAGCCTTTATTATATTTTTTATAACAGAAGTTCTAATTGCGGTATATGTTCATGATGATTTTATAAGACCCTATGTTGGAGATATACTTGTTGTAATTTTATTATATTGTTTTATTAAAATATTTGTACCCTATAAGGTTAAACTAATGTCATTGTACATATTTATATTTTCAGCTTTTGTTGAGATACTTCAATACTTTAAATTAGTTGAGGTATTGGGATTACAAGACAATAGGTTTGCTAGAATAGTAATAGGTTCAGTATTTGATTGGAAAGATATATTGTGTTATGGAGTTGGATGTATTTTATTATATGGGTATGAAAAATTAATAGATAAATCGCTTTAGGAGGAAGAACTGCTTTCCTAAAAATATCATCAAAAAGATAATTATTTGTAATGTGTATATATGGTAAAATGATGTAAAATATAAATAGACTTTGAAAGGTGTTAGCAAAATTACTTTGCAACACCTTTTATTTAATATTAAATGATAATACTTATCATTTACAAACTGATTTCCCTATGCTATTATGTTTGTAAATCCTCACAACAAGGCTAGAAATATAATCAATATTTTAGAGGAGGAAATGTGATTATGGAAGATTTAACGTCCAAAAGTGAAATAAGATCTTTAAGAAAAAAGGAACATGTTAAGCATTTTTCTAAAGGTGATTTTGAAGGAAATAATTATTTTAAATATATATATTTAGAGCACAACTCACTACCAGAGATTGATTTTAATGAGATAGATACAAGGGTGAATTTTTTAGGTAAACAAATAAACTTTCCTGTAATGATTAATGCCATGACAGGAGGGTTTAATGATGCTGTAAAAATAAACAGTAATCTTGCAAAGGTTGCAAAGGAATTAAACATACCAATGGCAGTTGGATCTCAGGCAATAGCAGTTAATGATGAAAACTACTCAGCTTCTTTTAAAGTTGTAAGACAAGTATTAAAAGATGGAGTTGTTATATCTAATATAAATGGGTTTTCAACTCTAGATGATGTTAAAAAAGCTATAGATATGATTGAGGCAGATGGGATTCAGATTCATATAAATCCTGCTCAAGAGATATGTATGCCTGAAGGAGATAGAAACTTTAAAGGTGTTTTAAAAAATATTGAAAATATAGTTAAAAAAATAGATAAACCTGTAATAGTAAAAGAAATAGGTTTTGGCATGTCAAAAGATGTAGTCAAAAGACTTTTAGAAGTTGGAGTAAAGTACGTAGATGTTGGAGGAAGTGGGGGAACCAATTTCATTAAAATTGAAAGTGAAAGAAATAAAGAATTTCACTTTGATGAGTTATTTGATTGGGGAATACCTACAGCATTAAGTCTTATTGAAGCAAGAAGTTTAAGTGATGATTTGAATATCGTGTGTAGCGGTGGGGTTAAGGCTTCTGATGAGGTAATAAAAGCCCTATGTTTAGGTGCCAATATGACTGGTATAAGCGGCCCTATATTAAAGTCATTTTTAGATGTTGGTTATGAAGGTGCACTTGAGTATCTTCAAAATATTATATATAAATCTAAAGTAATGATGTTTCTTTTAGGTAAAAAGAATATAGAAGAGCTTAAAAGTGTACCTTTTAGGATAAAAGGTGAACTTAAAGAGCTTGTGGATTATAAAAGGTGAAGACATGAATGAGAAATTAAATATAGGTGAAGGGTATTCACATAGTAAGTTGATTTTAACAGGAGAGCATGGAGTTGTGTATGGTAAACCGGCCATAGCAATTCCTTTTCCACTTAAGGTGAAATGTACCACAAAAAACTATGATGGAGGCATAAGGTTCGAATCATCAATTTATACTGGTAGTACTGATGATATGCCAGTTAAGCTTAGAGGACTTTCTTTGGTTTTAGAGGAGGCTTTAACTATTTTAAATAAAGCACATGAAGGGCTTCTTATTAATATTTATTCAGAAATACCCATAGGAAGAGGGTTAGGTTCAAGTGCATCAATTGCTACAGCTATAGTAAGAAGTTTATTTTCATTTTATGGACAAAATCTTACTAAAGAACAATTATTTTATTTAGTGAATATAGGGGAAAGATATGCCCATGGAAACCCAAGTGGTATTGATATGGAAGTGGTATCTAGTGAGGAAGCTATATATTTTAAAAAAGATAAGAAGGTTCAGTATATTAAAAGTGTTAAACCATTTTATATAGTAGTGGGAGATAGTGGGAAAATTGGAGATACACGTAATGCTGTAGAAAATGTACACCATAGAAGTTTATTAAATCCTCATAAAATGGAATCTCATATAGATGAAATGGGAAAGCTTGTTGAAAAAAGCAAAGATGCTTTTTTAGCTGGAAATATGGATTTATTAGGTGAACTACTGAATTCTAACCAAGAGATACTTGAAAATATGGGTGTAAGCGATGAAAGTTTAGAAATGTTAATAAAGACTGCTAGAAAAAATGGAGCCTTGGGCGCTAAATTAACTGGAGGAGGACTTGGAGGTTGCATAATTGCACTTTCAAATAATTTAGAGAATGGGAAATTAATTGCACAAGAATTAATAAATTCTGGCGCAGTTAAAAGCTGGTGTTTCTCTACCAAGGAAAATAAACTTTATACTTTCGAGAAAATGGAGGATTAAATTAAATGAAAGCTAAGGCAAAAGCTAATACAAACATTGCATTAATTAAATATTGGGGAAAGAGAGATAATGAATTAATCCTTCCTATGAATAGCAGTATATCAATAACCTTAGATGGATTTTATACTATAACCTCAGTTGAGTTTAATGAAAATCTTAAAAATGATGTTTTTATATTAAATAATAAGGAAACAGAAGAGAAGGACCAGAAAAAGATATCAAAGTTTCTTGATGTTGTAAGAGAATTATCAGGAACTAAATTATATGCAGAAGTTAATTCTGAAAATAAAGTACCAACAGCTGCTGGATTTGCATCTTCTGCATCTGGATTTGCAGCTTTAGCTTGTGCTTCTTCAAAGGCAGCAGGCTTAAATTTAAGTGAAAGAGAGTTATCAATGTTAGCTCGTAGAGGTTCAGGTTCTGCTTGTAGATCTATTTTTGGTGGATATGTTAAATGGGAAAAAGGCGAAAAACTTGATGGAACAGATTCTCATGGAGTTAGATTGTTATCAGAAAAAGATTGGGATATAAGCATACTTTCAGTAATGGTAGCCTCAGGGAAAAAGAAGGTTTCTAGTAGAGAAGGAATGAAGCGTACAGTAGAAACCTCACCTTTTTATTCAGGGTGGCTAGATACTGTGGAAAAAGATATTAAAATAGCAGAAGAGGCAATAAGATTAAAAGATTTTTATAGCCTAGGAAATATTGCAGAAGAAAATGCTCTAAAGATACATGCTACAATGCTTGGAGCGAAACCACCTGTTTTATATTGGGAACATGGAACTCTAGAAGTTATGGGGCATATTCAAAATCTAAGAGAGTCAGGTATACCAGCATTTTTCACCATAGATGCAGGAGCAAATGTTAAAGTGCTTTGTCTTAAGGAGAATGAAAATATGGTATATGAATCTCTTTTAAAACTTTCAAGTGTTATGAAGGTTTTAGTTTGTCATCCAGGTTCAGGAGTTACTTATTTAGAATAATAGGAGTTTAATTATGAAAGATATAAACCAAGAAACTATGAAACATATAGATGATAAAAAAGTTAATATTGAAATTTGGGAGGATGTTGTAAATATTAAGGACTTAGTTAAGGCACTTGTAATATGTAGTGTTACTACCCTTGGTGGATATTTTATTGCTCCAAATGAACCACCTAAGCCATTATTTTTTGGTTTAGGCGGTGCAATTATTGGGTTTGTTGTTTGCTCTGTTCTAATAAAGCCTAAAAGGATATTTGTTAAGGAAGATAAGGAGAATTAGGATGGATATTAGTTTAATTATACAGATGATACTAGCAGCAGCTTTAGCTGCGGTGATTTATTCTATAATTGGAGCAGCTCCAGGTGCAGATGAAACTGCAACCATTGCTCCGGTAATATTAGTACTTGTTTTATCGGGAGTTGAACCTGTTGTGGTTTTATCTTTCTTTATTTCGGCAATAGTTGCATGTAAGCTTATTGATGCAGTTCCTGTTTCTATTGCAGGAATACCAGCAGGTGTTATGTCTACGCCAATGGTTGAGCATGCAATGGTGCTTAAAAAGCACGGGCTAACTAATACAAGCATAAGAAAGATTGCGTCAGGTGCTATCGTAGGAACCTTCGTTTCTATACCTGTAAGTTTATTTTTGGCAAGTTTTATTGTGCCGTTTGCGACTACTATTAAGGAATATGGGGATGCTATATTTTTTGTTGGAGCTATAGTTTTAGCTTTAATGAGCAAAAAAAGATGGATAGCACTTGCTTCTATATTACCTTTTGCGCTTTTAATTCAAGGACTTAGATATCTTTATTGGGGAATAAATGCAGTACCTAAAGAAACTAATGTTTTTGTATCATTTTTCTTAGGTATTACAATTGGACCTGTTATCTTAAGTTTATTTGAACTTCTTAATAAAGATAAAAGAGACGCCTTAAAAAAGTATGATACAAAGAAAATATATATAAAAGAGGAAGAGGAAATAAAGAAGTTTCCAAATCCCTTTAAAATCTTAACTAAAAAAGAAGTAGGCTATAGTACATTAGCTTCACTTATAGGATCAGTTACTTTTCTTCTAAGCCCAGTAGGATTAACCACCTTTTTGGGGGAGTTATTCTCAAGTAGAGTTAAAGATCCTGTGGAAAAGGCTTCACTTGCGGTTTCTTGTATGGAAGCTTTAGCACAGGCAACCTATATTTCAGGAATTTTAATTCCTCTCCTAGCGTTAGGTATTCCATTATCTCCCGTAGCGTTAGGTCCAGGTAATCCTTTATTTAATGCGCCACCAGTATTTACACTAGAAAATAACATGCATCATATATTATCAAGAACAGATTTTGTGGTTGCAACTCTTATAGGGGCAGTTATTGCATCAGCTTTTACTTATTTTATCACAGTAAAATATTCTCAAAAGATCTGTTCCTTTGTATTTAAAAAGATTCCTCATGAAGCTATGTTAGGAGTATTTTTCAGTTTGGTTTTACTTTTAGCCTTTATGGATGGAGGAGTTATTAATATTGTCGGTGTACTTTTAATAGGTATTTTCTCAGGGGTTTTATATAGGTTAGGAGTTAATTATGGAGTTATGTTTATGATTCTTTATTCAGCTCCATGGATCGTAAAAGCATTATCAGGTTTATATTAATTTAAGAGAGGGGAGATATTAATGATTAATATTAAGGTTCCAGGAAAACTTATGATAGCTGGGGAGTATGCTGTACTGGAGAAGAATCAAAAGTGCATAGTTGCTGCAGTAAACAGGTATGTAGAGGGAAGTATTGAACCTAGCATTAAAAATCAATTGTTTCTCCCTGATCTTAAACTTGAAGATATTTTTTTTGAAATTAAAGATGGGAATGTAGAATTTAGTATAGAAGATTTTAGGTTAAGTTTTTTAAAAAACTCAATCTCTATAGTTGTTAGGTTTTTAAAAGAAAACTCAATTGAGCTTATTCCATTTAAGTTATCAATAAAAAGTCAGCTGGATGATGCCTCATCTGGTAAAAAATATGGACTTGGATCTAGTGCAGCAATTGTAGTAGCAACTGTTTCATCCATATTAGCACTACATAATAAAGATGAGCTTCTTAAGCCTCATACAATCTTTAAGCTTTCTGCTATTGCTCATTTAAAGACCCAAGGAAATGGGTCAGGTGCAGATATAGCAGCTGGAGTTTATGGAGGATGGCTTGAATATTCAGCATTTGACTCAAAGTGGTTATTAAATGAGCTGGAGAATTCAGATAAAATTAAAGATATTCTAGAGAAGCCTTGGAGAAATCTAATTATTAAAAAATTAACTCCTCCTTCGGGATTAAAACTAGTAGTAGGATGGACTAAAGAAACAGCTTCAACCTCCCCTATGATACGAAAGGCAGAAAGCTTTAAAAAAGAAAATCCTCATATATATAAGGAGTTTTTAAAAGGAAGTTCTATTGCTGTAGATAATCTAATCAAAGCTTTTAATGATAATAGTTTTGAAGATAGCATTAGTTCTCTTTCAGAAAATAGAAAAGCCTTAAAAAGTTTTGGAGAAGTAGCTGGTATTCAAATAGAAACAAAAAAGCTAACTGCTTTATGTTCTATTGGAGAAAGATATGGAAGTGCTAAATCCTCAGGAGCAGGTGGAGGAGATTGCGGCATAGCATTTTTAAAAGGAGATTATAAAAAGCAGGAACTATATAAGGAATGGGAGAAAGCTGATATTGAAGCCTTAAATTTAGAAATATCAGAAGCTGGTGTATCATTTAAAATCCTTACTTGATATTTAGTCTGATTATTAGTAGATTAATATAAGATAGAATTTTAGGGGGAGAGTTATGAATAAAGAAATTTTTCAAGGTCTAGAAGGAAATAAGATATATTTTGCACCTGTGAAAATAGAAGACGTGAAAGCAATACATAAATATGCTTCAGATGAAGATGTTTCACGTTTTATTGGATGGAAACTTATGAATAGTGAAGAGGAGACCTATAGGTTTGTTGAAGAAATCATAAGAAGAGTTAATAATGGAACACATCTTTATGCATCCATTTTTACTAAAGAAGGAAAAGAACTTATTGGAACAGTCATGATTTTTGGTTTTAATGAGGAAGATAAACATGCTGAAATTGGATATGTTTTAGATAAGGATCATTGGAGAAAAGGATATGGAGCGGAAACTATAAAACTAGTAAATGAGTATGTTTCTAAGCATCTTGATTTACATAGACTTAATGCTTTTGTAGTTGATGTAAATATTGGTTCAGCTAAGGCTTTAGAAAAAAACGGATTTATACTTGAAGGAAAATCAAAGGATTTTTATCTTATAGATGGTAAGTATTATGATTCTTTAATTTATGGTAAGATTTTTAACTAAAACTTATAGTTTGTTTGATAAAGTTACAGAAGCTTTTCTTAAAATGAAAAAATTTAATATTAAGAAATTGAAAAAAGAATATAAACCTTAATAAATAAAATATCTAGTAGAGCCCTTGGGTTCTACTAGATATTTTTATATGTCAATCGTTTGACATATATTCTATGAAAATGTATACTTTTTATATAAGATGACCTTTATATAAGGAGGGGTATGATGTTTAACTTTAATGAAAAAATAGATTTTAAAGATAAAGAAAATGATATTTTAACCATAGGAGAAATCTTAGTTGATATGATATCTTCTGACTACTGTGAGGACTTTGAGTGCGATAGTTATAATAAGTTTTTTGGAGGTTCACCAGCTAATATTGCCATGAACTGTAAAAGACTAGGTATTAACTCTCTTATTGCATCAGCTGTTGGAGATGATGGACTTGGAAGATTTTTAACTAATCATTTAAAAAATGCTGATATTAATACAGAGTTTATTCAAAAAGTTGACTATTCTACTAGTATGGTTTTAGTTACAAAAAGCAAAACAAGTCCAATTCCTATATTTTATAGAGAAGCAGATTATCATCTTGATTATAATAAATCCTTAGAGAAAGCATTAAAAAATTCTAAAATAGTCCATTTTTCTTGTTGGCCTATTTCTAAAAAGCCATCACGTTTAACTGTTGAAAAAATTCTAGAAGAAGCTAGAAAAAATGAAGTTTTAGTTTGTTTTGATCCTAACTATCATCCAATGATATGGGAAAAAGGTGAAGATGGAATAGAATATATTAAATCCATAATAGGTAAGGTTGACATTATAAAACCTTCAGAAGATGATGCTGAAAGGTTATTTGGAAAAGACAGCTATGAAAATCAAATCAAGAAGTTTTTAAAGCTTGGAGCAAAACTTGTAATAATGACTTTAGGAGCCGAAGGAGCACTTATTTCAAATGGAAATGAAACTATTAAGCTTGATACTATAGCAAAGGATATAGTAGATACTACGGGTGCTGGAGATGCTTTTTGGTCTGGATTTTATTCTGGGATTGTAAAAGGGTATAACATAAGAGAAGCTTTAGATTTAGGGCTTGGGGTTAGTGCATATAAACTTAAGTTTACTGGCGCTGTAGTTGAGCTTCCTGTATTAGAGGAAATAAAAAAGCTTTATAACTTATAATATTTTAGGAGGAAATAAGAATGGCAGTTAAAAACAAAGTACAACTTATTACTTATCCAGATTCATTAGGTGGGGATTTAAAAAAACTAAATAAGGTATTATTAAAATATTTCCCTGATACTTTTAAAGGTGGAATTCACATTTTACCTCCCTTCCCATCCTCAGGAGATAGAGGGTTTGCACCCTTAACTTATCTAGAGATAGAACCTAGCTTTGGAACATGGGAAGATGTAAAGGCTATAGGAGAAAAATTTGATATATTAGTGGATTTAATGGTTAATCATATTTCTAGACAATCTTCCTACTTTCAGCACTTTTTAACAAATGGAAGAGAATCAGAGCATGCTGACTTATTTATAACCTTAGATAAGTTATGGAAAGATGGAGAGCCTATTAAAGAAGATATAAACAAAATGTTTTTAAGAAGAGAAGTGCCTTATTCAACATTTAAAATAGAAAAAACTGGTGAAGAAGAGAAAGTATGGACGACCTTTGGGAAAACAACTCCTTCAGAGCAGATAGATTTGGATATAAATTCACCTAAAGTTAAAAAGCTATTTGAAGATTTTTTTGTAAACTTTAGCAGAAATGGCGTAAAAATAGTAAGGTTAGATGCTATAGGGTATGTCATTAAAAAGTTAGGTACCAGTTGCTTTTTTGTAGAACCAGGGATATATGAATTTCTTAATTGGATTAAAGAATTAGCAGATTCTTTAGATATTGAACTACTTCCAGAAGTTCATTCTCATTATTCTATTCAATATAAATTAGCAGATAAGGGTTTTTGGATATATGATTTCATTTTGCCTTATATGATTTTAGATACACTTGTAAATAAGTCTAGTAAAAAACTTTGTGAATATCTAAAGGTACGTCCAAAGAAACAATTTACTATGCTTGACTGTCATGATGGAATACCAGTTAAACCTGACATGGATGGACTTATAGATACAAAAGAAGCTAAAGAACTTGTTGATGTATGTTTAGAAAGAGGATCCAATTTAAGCCTTATTTTATCAGATGAACACAAAGATGAAGATGGTTTTGATGTTCACCAAATAAGATGTACCTATTACTCTGTTTTAGATTGTAACGATGATGATTATTTGGCAGCTAGAGCTATTCAATTTTTTACTCCAGGAATTCCTCAGGTTTATTATGTGGGGCTTTTAGCAGGAGAAAATGATGTTGAGGCAGTACAAAGAACTGGAGAAGGTCGTGAAATTAATCGTCACAACTTTACCTTAGAGGAAATAGATAAAGCTACTAATAAAGATGTTGTAAAAAGACTTTTAAAACTTATAAACTTTAGGAATGATTATGAGGCTTTTAATGGAGAATTTAAGGTTTTAGATTCTTCAAAAAAAGAGGTTAAGCTTAATTGGGAAAAAGGAGATAAATATTGCACATTATTTATAGACCTTAAAAACAATAAGACTATAATAGATTATGTAGATGACCAGGGCAAGGAAGCAGAATATATAGTTTAAAGAAGGGAATTATTATGGCAACTATAAAAGATGTAGCAAAGATAGCAGAGGTAACAGTAACAACAGTTTCAAGGGTCTTAAATAACAGAGGATATATAAGTGAAGCTACAAGAAATAAGGTATATGAAGCCATGAGAGAACTTAATTATCAACCAAATGAAGTGGCGCGTTCTTTACTAAAGAAAAAATCCAATATCATTGGCTTAATAGTACCTAATGTTGCTCATCCATTTTTTGGAGAGTTAACTAATTATATAGAGTATTATGCTTATAAGGAAAACTATAAGGTACTTATATGCAACTCATATGAAGAGAAGGAAAAAGAAAAAGATTATATAGAAATGCTTAAAAGAAATCAGGTAGATGGAGTTATAATAGGAAGTCATACCCTAGATCCATCAGAGTATTTAAGTTCAAAATTACCTATTGTAGCTATAGATAGAGATTTTTCTATGGATATACCCTTTGTAACCTCTGACAATTATAGAGGTGGAGTACTTGCAACCAATCTTTTAATTGATAAAGGATGTAGAAAAATAGCTCATATAAGTGGTCCATTAAAACTAAGTACACCAGCTAATAGAAGGTATGAGGCTTTTATGGATGTAGTAAAGGAAAGAGGAGTTAGCTACGTAGTTATGGAGGAAAAACTTGATATAGTTGAGAATTATAAAAAACTTGCATACAAGCTTTTTAAAGAACATCCAGATATTGATGGAGTATTTGCAAGTAGTGATATGATAGCTGCATCCCTAATTCAAGTTGGTAATGAGCTTAACAAAAAAATACCTGAGGATATCAAAATTGTAGGTTATGACGACATTAATATAGCATCTTTAATAGTTCCACCTTTAACTACGATAAAACAGCCAATAGAGGATATTGGAAAGCTTCTTATAAAGGTATTAATAAATAAAATTGAAAATAGAGAAGTAGAACTTGAAAATATTGTACCTATAACTTTAGTTGAAAGAAAAACAACTTAATAATAATTTAAACAAATAAACCTCACATTTATATAATGTATGAGGTTTATTTTAGTGTAAGCTAATAAATTTCATAAAATGTTTCATTTAGGTAATGAAAGTTGTACTTATATGTCTATAATTTGAATATTAAATTATAGGATAAAAATTAGATAGGTGGTAAATATGTATTTATCAAAACCAGAAGTTTTTAGTGTTCCAATAAGGTATATTAATTTTGATATATTAGGTTTAGAGAAAAATGATATAAAAAGAGCTAGACATCATGTATTTATAGGAGTTATTTTGCCTAATCAAAGAGAGTCTAGATGGGTTAGAGATAAAGAGGCAATGGAGAGAGAAGCAAGACTTAGAGAAGTTAATATAAAAATAGAATATAATGATTTTAATATAGAAAAGCAGAGAATTGCTGTAGAGAAGCTTATGTCTGAAGGGGTAAATGCGTTGATTATTACGTCTATAGATCATGGTGATGAAGCATCATTAGTTAATAAAGCTAAAGAATCTGGTATTAAGGTTATATCTTATGACTTATTAATAAAAAATTCAGAGGTAGATGTGTATATAAGTTTTAATATAGTTAGAGTAGGGGAATTTCAAGGAAGATATTTAACTAAAAATGTACCTAAAGGTAATTATATACTTCTATCAGGAGAACCAAGTGAAGGACTACTTAGAGAGGGAGCTATGACTTATATTCAGCCGCTTATTTTTATGAGAGAAATTCGAGTTGTTACAGATCAAGTAGTAAAGGGCTGGGATCCAGATAATGCCTTTAAAATAGTTGAGGAGGCCTTGGTTAAAAGCGGTAATAGGGTTGATGCTATATTATCACCAAATGATGCAATAGCTGGGGCTTCAATTAAGGCATTAGAAAATCAAGGACTAGCTGGAAAAGTTGCAGTTACTGGGCAAGATGCCGATTTAGCTGCAATCCAAAGAATAATTCAAGGGACCCAAAGCATGACTGTATTAAAAGATTCAAGAGAACTCGGGAAGGTAGCTATAGAAACAGCTATAAAATTGGTTGAAGGAAAATATATAGATTATAATGCTATTAAAAATAACGGGAAAAAAGATGTACCATCTATATTAATTGAACCAATAGCTATAGATAAATCTAATTTGTACACTACTTTTAAAGAAACTGAATATTATAAGGATGGATTTTAACAAATAAAAAAGTATGATGTAGTAAACATAAAATATTTCTAATAAGTGAATATACCTACCTTATGTTGAATAATATTGAAAAGACAGAAATTTAGTATTAAGGTAAGGTGAATACATGAGAACTAAAGGTTATAGGACTATAATAAACATATTTTTAATACCAATAGGATTACTTATTATTTTTTGTGTATTTATACTTTTTAGTGGTTCAAGCAATAAGGAAATATCAGATTCCACTAGAAAAGAAATTCTTAAAAAAGCTGAGGAAATGGCAAATGTAAAATGGACTCCTAAATATGATTTAAATGACAAAAGTGCAAAGTTTACTTTCTCTAAAGGAAAAACTTATACTGGAATACCTTATAGTATGGATGTTTATCAAGCAACTTCAGCTAAAGAGTTTTTAAAAAAGATAAAAAATAGCAGTGAGTTATATGGTAATGACTGCTCGGGCTATGTAAGTGCAACTTGGGGAATAAGTAGACAAACTACATTAACCTTGTATAATGCAGTAGAGAAAAAGGAAAAAATAGATGGAAGATATATTAAAAAAATTTCATGGGATGATATTAAACCAGCTGATGCCCTTCTTTTAGATGATGGTAAAGGAAAAGGTCACGTAATACTATATGTTGAAACTAATAAGGAAAATAAAGATGAACTCATAATATATGAACAAAATGTAGTTATAAATACACCTAATGGATCTGTTCCAGTAGCAAGAAAAGATGTACGCTCTAAGAAAGCTCTAATTAAAGATGGTTATATTCCCATAAGATTAATGAAAAAATAAAATTAAGTTTTGTATAAGAAACTATTCAAGCGACTTTTGAATGGTTTCTTTTTTTTGTTTGATTATTAGGCAAATAATTACATTTAATCATTGACAGTATAAAGACATAGGGTTACTATTTAGTTGATAATAATTTTCAATTAGCTGTGATATTAGTTTATTATTATTAAAGGGAGGATAAATATGTATGATAAAATGTGTACTTATGTTGAAGTTATAGATAAGAAAGATAGTATTAAAGAAAGTACTATTGAAAATATACTTAATTCAGATAGTTATGATTATTTTTATGAAGTACCTAAGAATTTGGGGAGAGGATATTTTTCCTCAATTATTCCTAATGAAAGTATGAAGATAACTATTGGCGATTTCACTTTTAATGAAAACATTATTTTTAATGAAATTGCCAAGGTTAATTGTTTATTTTTATCTTTTTGCGTTTCTGATTTTTTTGAGTGGAAAAATATAAATAGTAAAGATAGCTTTATATTAGAAAAAGATCAGTGTTTTATACATAATAGCTATGAATTTATTACAAAAAGCCAAATGAATGCAGGGGAAAGATATATGGGGCTTGGAATGGGAATAGATGAAAAGAGATTTAGAAATATAATAGATGAACATTTTACTAAAGAATTTATTTCAGATTTTTCTGTAGGAAAACTAAGTAAGATATCTATGTCACTCAAGAGTAAATTAATTCTTAAAGATATTTTAGCGTGCAACTACTCAGGAAGCTTAAAAACTTTGTATATAGAAGGAAAAATTCTTGAGTTATTAACTACTATTGCTAATGACTTAAAGGATAACAGTGTAATTCAGAAAATAGAAGGAAACATTAGTAGAGAAGATCTCCAAAATATAACTAAAATAAAGGATATAATAGATAGTAATTATGTTGAACCTTTAACTATCAATGAACTTTCAAAGTTAGCCTTTATAAGCCAAACAAAACTTAAAAATAATTTCAAGAAAGTATTTGGGAAAAATATATATGAATACGTTGTTGAAAAGAGAATGGATAAAGCTAGAGAGTTATTAGATAAATCAGAAGTTAAGGTTAAAGAAGCAGCGAGTATGGTTGGGTACAGTAACATAGGTTACTTTAGCAGGAGTTTTAAAGAACGATATGGGTTTAGTCCAAGTGAATATTCTAAATCAAGAACAAAGTAACAAATAGTATGTCTTTAAGAGCTAGTTAAATGTCTTTTAGAAGTAGATAAAAATAAAGAATTTTAGCTATTATAAGTTGTGTAAGGAAAAGTGTCCTAGTTAAATAGGATATTTTTTTTAGTTATAAAGCGATAATGATTATCAATAATAAGGAGGTATAAATTTTTATAAAAATTTTAAAATTGAAAAGAGGGATAAATGTGGAGAAAAATATAAAACATAAAACTGGTGTAGCAAGACTTATGGAACTTGCTACTACTAAAAAACCTTTAATGATTAGCTCGGTCATACTTTCAGCTTTAGCATCAATAGCTTCTTTTGTTCCATATATAGCCATTTATTATATCATAGGCGAAATAATGGGGAGTTATCCAAATTTCAATAGTTTGGATGTAGAAAAAACATTAAACTTTGGATGGATAGCTTTTGGAGGAATAATATTAAATATTTTATTGTATTTTGGTGCTTTAGTGTGTTCTCATCTTGCGGCATTTGGAACACTTTATGAATTAAAAGTAAATTTTGCATCTCATTTAGCAAAACTTCCATTAGGGTTTCATTTGACCATTGGCAGTGGAAAGATGCGTAAAATAATGGATGAAAATATTGAAAAAATAGAAGGGTTTATAGCCCACCAGCTTCCTGATATAGTAGCAGCCTTTGTAGCTCCTATAATTATGCTTATAATTCTTCTTGGAGTTGACTGGAGATTTGGACTAGCAGCTTTAGTTGGTATAGTTATAGCTTTTATGCTTGAATTTAAAGCCTATGGAAATGAAGGCGCAAAAGCTATGATGAAAAACTATCAGATGTCTCTAGAAGATATGAACAACGCATCAGTAGAATATATTCGTGGTATTTCAGTTGTTAAGGCCTTTAAGCAGACAGTATATTCTTTTAGAAGACTCCATGAGACTATCAAAAGGTATACTAGTTTTGTAATTCCATATACCTTAAGCTGGGAAAACTATATGTCAGGCTTTACTACAATAGTAAATAACATATACTTATTCTTAATTCCTGTAGGGATATTCATTGGTAGTAAAACTAATGACTATGAATCTTTCTCCATAACTTTTATATTTTATCTTATTTTTGTTCCATCAATATCTTCCGTAATGATGAAAATAATGTATGTATCAAGTAATGGTATGCAGATTATAGGGGGAGTAGAGAGAATGGATGGAATACTTAATAAAGAAGTATTAAAAGATAAAGATAGCTTAGAAAAGCCAAAAGATTATTCTATTTCCTTTAATAATGTTTCTTTTTCATATGATGAAGATAATGAGACTTCAGCACTAAAAGATTTATCCTTTAAGGCTATTCAGGGAGAAGTAACTGCTATAGTTGGACCTTCTGGAGGAGGCAAAAGTACAATTGCTCATTTAATTCCTCGTTTTTATGATGTAACTGAAGGAAGTATAGAAATCGGAGGAGTAGATATACGCAATATTAGTCTTTCTCATTTAATGGACATGGTTAGTTTTGTGTTTCAAGATGTGTTTCTATTTAAGCAAAGTATAATGGATAACATAAGAATAGGAAATCAAAATGCATCAGATAAAGAGGTTATTGAAGCAGCTAAAGCTGCTCAATGTCATGAGTTTATAATGAAACTTCCAAATGGTTATAATACTGTAATTGGAACAAAAGGAGTTCATCTATCAGGAGGGGAAAGACAGCGTATAGTAATAGCAAGGGCTATCGTTAAAAATGCACCTATAATAGTACTAGATGAGGCTACAGCTTTTTCTGATCCAGAAAATGAATACTTGATTCAAAAAGCTTTTGAAAAATTAATTCAAAATAAAACAGTTATAATAATAGCACATCGCTTATCAACAATAAGGAGTGCAAATAGAATATTAGTTATGCAAAAAGGGAGTTTAGTTGAAGAAGGTACACATGACAACCTTATTCGGGAAAAAGGCAAATACCATGATATGTGGGAAATGTATACAAAATCTCTTGATTGGAAAATAGGTACTAAAGGGGGGGAAGTAAATGTTTAAATTAAAAGAAGTCTTATTTCTAAGTGATAAAGGATATTCAGATTTAAGGAAGGCAATTTTAGCCTGTACCATAACAAACTTTTCTCTTATGCTACCTTTTGGAATAACAATAGAGATATTTAAAGAACTTTTAAAACCACTTATGAAAGAGGAGATATCTTGGGAAAAGATGTGGATGCTTTTGGGGGCTGGAATAGTAGCTGCAATTTTAGTTTTTCTTGCAAATAAAAATGATTATAAGAAAACCTATGTAACTTCTTATAATGAAGCAGAGGCAACACGTATAAGTATAGCCGAACATATAAGAAAACTTCCAATGAGCTTTTTTAATTCGAAGGATTTATCAGAGCTTACAACAAATATGATGGGGGATTGTGCAACGACTGAACATGTTCTTAGTCATATTATTCCTCAATTAATTTCAAATGGAATTTCTATATCAGTTATAACTATACTTCTTGGATTTTTTGATTGGAGATTAGCATTAACAGTTTTTTGTACTGTGCCAATAGCATTTTTCATTATCTTGGGTAGTAAAAAAATACAAAATAAGTTAAGTGGAAAACAAATAGAGGCTAAACTTAGAGCTTCTGACCAAGTACAAGAGTATTTAGAAGGGATTAAGGTAATTAAAGCTTGTGGTTTAGATGGAGAAAAGTTTGAGAAGCTTGATGACGCTCTTAAAAATATGAAAAAGATGGCTATTCAAATGGAGTTTGGAACTGGAATATTTGTTACAGGGGCACAAATTATTGTACAAGCTGGTGTGGGCCTTACAGTTTTTGTAGGTACTTATCTTTTAACAGGTGGAAAAATTGAATTAATTCCCTTACTTATGTTTTTCCTGATTGTTGTGAGAATATATGGTCCGGTACTTGTGGAATTAACACTCCTTCCAGAACTTTTGTATCTAAGATTATCAACAAAAAGAATGAGAACTTTAATTAACACACCTATTATGGAAGGAAGTACAGATATTGAATTAAGAAATTATAAGATTAATTTTGAAAATGTAACTTTCTCTTATAACGAAGTGAATTCTTTAGAAAAAGCAGTTATAAAAGATATTACCATGGCTATTCCAGCTGATGGTATAACAGCATTAGTAGGCCCGTCAGGTTCTGGTAAAAGTACTATATCAAAACTAATAGCTAGATTTTGGGATGTAAATAAAGGTGCAATAAAAATAGGCGGAGTTGATGTAAAAAGTCTTGATCCTGAGCATTTGATGAGTTACATGTCTTTTGTATTTCAAGATGTTGTACTTTTTAATGATAGTATATATAACAATATAAAAATTGGTAATATGGATGCTACAAGAGAAGAGATTATGGAAGCTGCTAAAGCTGCCTGTTGTGATGAATTTGTAGCTAACTTACCAAATGGTTATGACACTTTGCTTGGAGAAAATGGAAGCACTTTATCTGGAGGAGAAAGACAAAGAATATCTATAGCACGTGCATTACTTAAAAATGCACCAATTGTTCTTCTTGATGAGGCAACGGCCTCTTTAGATCCAGAAAATGAAGTCTTGATTCAACAGGCTATTTCAAGATTAATAAAAGGAAAAACTGTTATTGTAATTGCACATAGACTAAGAACTGTAGTTGGAGCTGATAAAATAATAGTTTTAGATAATGGTAGAGTCGTTGAAGAAGGTAATCACACTACTTTAATGAAAAATAAAGGATTGTATGAAAAACTTTATAACATCCAAAAGGAAAGCTTAGGCTGGAGTGTATAAAGTAAAAATAGATTAAATAGTAGCAGAGGATTTTTAATAAAATTCTCTGCTATTTTTGTCTAGAAAACCTCCGGCTATGCCGGTGGACAAAAAGGCTTTAGCTCTGAACAGAAAAAAACTCCTATGATAAAATGAAAGCGACTGACAATCGCAAAACAAATAAATCATAGGAGGTGTCGTATGGGTAACGACATAGAAAGCTTATCACACACAAAATGGAGGTGTCAATATCATATAGTATTTGCACCAAAATACAGGAGACAAATAATATATGGGAAGTATAAATCAGAGATAGGAAAAATATTAAGGGAAATATGTAAAAGAAATGGGGTAGAAATTATAGAA
>NZ_FQXU01000006.1:302850-372065 GCF_900130055.1 Clostridium intestinale DSM 6191 | reverse complement strand
CACATAGCTACTAGGTTTCCTGGCATTCCTTTATCACAGCTTGCTACAAATAGTCCTCCATCAAAGCCTGTAGCATTTGCATGGATTTCTATCATGTCTGCTATTATTTCTCTAGATACTAGAGAATAGTTCATTCCATCATGTCCTTGGGCTTGACCATCACATATATCTGTTGCATAATAGTCTGCTGCCTTTATGTTTAAACTTGTAAGCTCCTCCATAGCCTCATTAACCACCACATCTAAATGAACACTTCCTGGATGACTTTTACCATAGGTACTTTCTACTATTACCTGCATTTTTTCTAAATCTTCTGTAGTCCAGCCCATTCCTCTTTTTAGAGAATCCATTTCTGGAGCTATTTTTCTTACCTTTTGAGAATATAACATAGTTTTCACCTTACCTCTCTATAGAATTTTTTTCTCCTATTATCTTTTCTACATCTTTTTGATTTACTAGCATACTATCGCCTTTAATAGTACATTTTAAAGTCGCTGCTGCTACTCCAAAATCTATGGCTTCTTTTAAGGTTTTTTCTTTCATAATTGAGTAGATTACTCCTGATACAAAAGCATCTCCACTTCCTACTCTTTCAACCATTTTAGTTGTAAGTTTAACTGATTGTGCTTTTTCTTCTTCGCCTAAGGCGTAGGCGTAGTAGGTGTTATTATCTTCTTTATCGTTTTCTCTTTCTGTGTGGAAAATGTACTTAAAGCCAAACTTCTCTTTAAGTTCTTTCATCCTTTTAAATATATCTTCCTTTGTAGAAGTTTCTCTATCAAACATGGTTATATCTTTATCATCTACCATTATTGGTTCTATTCCAAAACATATATCTGCAAAAGGAGCTAATTCTGTTGCATAGTTTTTAGCTTCCATAAAGGTTGCCATCTTGCTTCTAAAGTTTAAGTCCATGCTTATAAATATGTTTCTTTTTTTAGCTTCCCTTACTACTTCTTTTACTATTTCTCTAGATTTTTCTCCAACTGCTAAGGTTATTCCACTAAAGTGAAGCCAGGTTACCCCTTCCAGCACCTTATTTATATCTATATCTTCTATTGATAACTCTGAAAAACTGCTGTGTTTTCTATCGTATATAACACTGCTGTTTCTAACTCCAGAGCTTCTCTCTAAGAAGTAGTATCCTATCTTTTCTCCCTTAGTTAGAATATTCTTTATGTCAACTCCAACTCCTCTAAAGTACCTTTTTACATTTTTAGCTATATCGTTATCTGGAAGAGATGATAGAATAGAAGTTTCTATATCCCAAGCTGAAAGCATTGAAGATATATTGGCTTCTGAACCTCCATAAAAACACTCAAATTCGTTAGAGTTTCCATATACATCAAAGTTTTTTGGAGTAAATCTTATAAGTATTTCACCTATTGAAAGAAATTTTCCCATGTTATTTCCCTACCTTCTCCATAAATCTTCTTGCATTTTCGGCTATCTTAGCTCTGTCACTATTAGTTCCAGAAGTTAATATACTGCCTATTCCTACTGAATCTGCTCCACTATTTAACCATTCATTTAGGTTCTCAAGGTTAACTCCACCTGTTACCATTATCTTAACATTTTTAATTGGTGCTTTTATTGCCTTTATGTAACTTGGGCCTAAAGCTTCCCCAGGAAATAATTTAATAACCTTAACACCTGAGTTTAGGGCATTTACTATTTCTGTTGGTGTAAAACAACCTGGAATATATTCTACATTTTTTTCTGTACAGTATTCGCTTATAAGTTCGTCAAAGTTTGGTCCTACTATAAATTCTGATCCTGCTTTTATAGCTTCTCTAGCTGTATCAACATTTAGAACACTTCCTGCTCCTATAACTACATCTTTGTATTTTCCAACTAAACTTTTTATGATTTCTGAGGCATCTTTGTTTGTGTAAGTTACTTCTATAAGTTTTATGCCGCCTTCTATGGCTCCTTCTATTATGTTTAGTGCTTCTTCCTTGTCGTTTCCTCTGATTACTGCAACTATTTTATTCCCAATTATGTTTTCAACTATACTCATTTAAAACTCCTCCTAAAGGAACAAGCCTCACCTTAAGTGAAGCTTATTCTTTTTCTTTTATTATATCATTTTATTTCCAATATAATACTTTCACTTGCCTTCATAGTTTCCCCAACATGGTATTTTTTTATTTCATGACCGTTTGGTTCTGCAAGTATTAGCATTATTGTGTCATCAAGGCCTTCTCTTTTAAGAACTTCTCTATCAAAGCTTAAAAGTAAGTCACCTTTTTTAACTTGTTGTTTTTCTTTGCAGTGAATACTAAAACCTTCACCCTTTAGGTTTACTGTGTCTATTCCTACATGTATTAGTAACTCAATTCCCTCTTTAGTTCTAAGTCCTACTGCATGTTTACTTTCCATCATGATTGTAACTACTTCTGAGTCACAAGGAGCATATACCTTAGTGTCACTTGGTTTTATTGCGATTCCATCTCCCATCATTTTTTGAGAAAAGACTTCGTCGTTAACCGTGCTTAAGTCTAAACTTTCCCCATCACAAAAAGCATACAATAGATTTTCATTCTTCTTTTTGAATAAATTTTTAAACATATATTTGCACCTTCTACTTAAGTTCTGGCCAGTAGCCTTTGTTTACTTCAATAAGATCATCTAATAAGTCCTTAGCAACCTTAGCACTAGGTACCGTTTTAGATAATGTAAGCGCCTGCCATAATTTTTGATAAGATCCTTCTATCCAAGCTTCAACTACTAGTTTTTCAACTGAAAGTTGTTGCTGCATTAAAGCTTTTTGGAATTCTGGAATTTCTCCTTGAGCTAGTGGTTCTGGTCCATCACTTCCAACTATACATGGAACTTCAACCATAGCCTCTGGATCAAAGTTTGATATAGCACCTTTATTTTCTACAATACATAACATTCTTTCATGAGTATTGTAGGCAATAGCTCTTGCTAAATCTACTATAAATGTTGCATGAGCATCTATGTGGAACTCTCCACCCTTAGCTGTTCCAGCTTCAACTATAGCTTTTGCTGCTCCAAATACATCTTTTTCTCTTCCATCCATAACCTCATTTGCTCTAGAATATTCTGCATTAGAATGTTCCACAACATAGTCTGGATATAGATAATATTTAAGATAAGTATTTGGTAAGAAACGTGGGTCTATTGCTAATAAATCTTTAGCTTTTTTGTGTGTTTCTTGCCAGCTTGGATCTGTATGTTGAGTTTCAACCTCTTTAACTGTAAGATACCCGTTTTCTGCAACGTAATCTTTTATTCTTTGAGTATAATCATTTCCTTCTTTATCTTTTACGCTAGTCCACCATCCGAAGTGGTTTAATCCAAAGTATTTAACTTCTAAATCTTGTGGCTCTAAATCTACTATTCCTGCCATACGACGAAGAGTTCCAACAGGCATATCACATATATTTAATACCTTTGAGTTTGCTCTTAGTCTACGACAAGCTTCTGCAACTATAGCTGCTGGATTTGAGTAGTTTAACATCCAGCAATCTGGAGAATACTTTTCCATGTAGTCTATTAACTCTAGCATACCGCCTATACTTCTCATACCATAAGCTATTCCTCCTGGTCCACAAGTTTCTTGACCAAGAACTCCATGCTTTAAAGGAACCTTTTCATCCTTCTCACGCATTTCATATTTACCTACACGGATGTGGGCCATACAGAAATCTACGTCTGTAAATGCTTCTTCTGGATCTGTTGTATATGAAAATTCAATCTCTGGTGCATTTTCTTTTAATACTATTTTTAGTGCTTCTCCAATTATGCCTTGACGTTCTCCATCATTATCATATAACTTTAATTTTCTTATTGGAAAACGATGTACGTTGTCTAACATCATCATAACTATCCCTGGTGTAAATGTACTTCCTCCGCCTGCAATAACTATAGAATGTTTTTTCATATAAATTACCTTCCTTCTAAGTTTCTTTTTATTCTCCTACTATTCCTAAAGCATTGTCTACCATAGATCTAATGCTTGTTACATTTAATCCATATATTACTTGAACATTTTCTCCTTTGATTACAACCCCAGCTGCTCCTGTTCCTTTTAAAGTTTTTTCGTCAACCTTAGTTGAATCCTCAAGGATAAGTCTTAGTCTTGTATAACAATTATCTACTTTTTTAATATTTTCTTTTCCACCTAAAGCTTCTATTATAACTAATGCTTTATCATCTGAAGCTATAGATTTATTACCTTCTGCTTTTGCTTTATAATCACTTTTTGTATAAAGCTGAACATCATCCTTATCATCTTCTCTACCAGTAGTTTTTAAGTTTAACTTAACTATTAAGAATCTGAATAACCCATAGTAAATTGCAAATTGAACTATTCCTACTAATACAAACATTGGCCATGATGTTTTTTCTATCCCTAATGGTAGGTTATATAATAAGAAGTCTATAAGTCCATTAGGTCCTATTGCTCTTACGTTTAATATATTTAAAGCTACCATTCCAAGTCCACTTAATACTGCATGTATTCCAAAAAGAATAGGTGCTGTGAATAAGAATGAGAACTCAATAGGTTCTGTTACACCTGCTATTACTGATGTTATTGCTGCTGGTATAAGTATAGCTTTTGCTTTCTTTTTCTTATCATCATCTGCTGTATGATAAAGTGCTAAACAAGCTCCTACTAAACCAAACATTTTTGATACTCCTCTGGCATCCCATATAACGCTACCAGATAATACTTTTACTGCTGGATCTGCAATCTCAGCAAAGTATATGTTTCTTGCTCCTTCTATAACCTGACCACCTATAGTCTCTACCCCTCCAAGTTGAGTATATAAAAATGGTGTATAAACTAAGTGATGAAGTCCTGTAGGTATAAGAAGTCTTTCTAACATACCATATATGAATATTCCAAAGTTACCGCTCTTTTGAATGTAATATCCTAAACTAGATATTCCCCATTGTACTGATGGCCAAACATAAGAAAGTACAACTGCTAATACTACTACTATTGGAATTAATATTAAGAATACTAATCTTGATCCACCATATACTTGAAAAGCTCCATTAAACTCTTTTTTACAATATCTATTATGAATATAAGCAACTACAATACCTAAAATAATTCCTAAGAAAACACCCATATCTAAAACTTGTGTTCCTAAAACCACTGCTTGACCAGATCCTCTTAATTGATCAGCTGGTACTAATTTACCTGATAGATTAAGGAAGATGTTCATAGCATTAATAAATACAAAATAAACTAATACTGATGTAAATCCTGATTCTGCTTTCTTTTCTTTAGCTAAACCTACTGCTAAACCTACACAAAATATAATTCCTAAATTTGATAATATAGGTACTAAAGAACCTGAAAGTATTTTGCCGAAACCAAATATTAATGTGTTTTTTAAAAAGGGCGCGTATTCTGCTAATCTAGCATTTGTTAATATATTTCCAAAAGCAATAAGTATACCTACTATTGGAAGTATTAGAACTGGAATGAACATTGCTTTTGAAAATCTTTGCATAGCATTCATAATCTTTTCTTTCATAATTTCCACCTCTTAATATATTTTTATCTCTTTCACAGTTTTTATTATAATTACGTTTTCAGATTTAAGAAATAGTTTTCAGGCAGTAAGAAACCTGTTAACTTAAAAGATAACAGGTTTCTTAAAAAGGGCTATTTTTCTGTATTTATTTAACATTATGTTCTTTTTCTCCCTGGTGATATCTGTGAATTAAGTACTCCATAAACATAAGCATATTAGGAAAAAATGAATTCGCCATAACATTACTATCATCTAACTTATGCATATCAAATATCTTAAAAGATATATCTGAAAGCTTTGAAATACTATTTTCAACTTCTTTAGTAAAAGAAACTACAAGCTTATTTTTATCCTTTGCAACCTTAACCTTATCTAATACTTCCTTAGTTTCTCCTGATTTAGATATGACTATAAGCATTTCCATATCTTCAACATTATTTTCAAAGCTTCCTATAGAATCTATTAATATACTTTTAATCCCCACACCTAACATTTTCTTATTAAAGTAATCTGCTGCTATGTTTGAATATCCCCTGGCATAAATAAATATATATCTATTTGATTTATTTATTAATAACTGTATAAATCTATCAACATGTTCTTCTTCAACATATTTTGATAAAAAATTAATATCTGTTCCTATTAAAGCATCTTCCTCTTCAACTATCCCTGTACTTTTACTATCTACTAAAGGTGTTATATTATAAACCATATCTATAAACCCAGTGAAACCTAACTTTTTAGAAAGCCTCATGATTGTAGAAGTTGAAGTATAGTTTGCTGCGGCTACTCCTCTAACCCCTATATCCATAACATTATCAATATTTTCAATAATATATTCAAGCACCTGCTCTTCTAAAACTGTTATCTTCTTATTTTTAACTATCTTACTCAAATCAATCTTCACTTATATCACCCCTCTTATAATAAAGATTATGTAATTAAGTATAATATTATCAATATTTTAAAGTTAAGAAAAGGCTAAGATTAAATAATCCTAGCCTTTGACCTTATTATCCTTCATAAAAGACATCAATATTCCTATAACTGAAACTATTAAGAATATTAGAAATGCAAACTTATATTCACTTAAACTATATGACTTTATCCCATCTATAGTTTCTCCATTCCATTTTAAGTCTAAAAGATAACCAATTAATATGCTCATTACGGAACTTCCCACAAACTCTCCTGAGTTTACTATGCTTGTTCCTATTCCACCATAACTTTTATTTACCTTATCTTTAATATCTGTAAAACTTAATATATGTGCCATAGCCAGTGTTCCCATAACTAATAAAATAACTGGGTACACGGATAGCGGAGGTTTTCCTCCCTCAATTATAAGTATGTATATCCATATTAATGTATTTATAATTAATCCTATTCTTGGATACCATTTTATAGGGTCTTTTAATACTCTATCCACTTGTCCAACTACTAATGAGCCTATTACTAATCCATAAATTATAAAAGAAGTATAAAAAGCTGCTGAAGTTTTAGTTAATCCATAAACATAAGTAAAATAAGAAACTCCCCAAAGTCCTGTTAGTGTTGTAGTACATCCAACTAAAGAAAATAATATAAAGAAATTTCTCCAAGTTGCTTTATTTGTTACTACTTCTTTTAATGCTTTAAGTAGGTTAAACTTCTCTCCATTTTGGTCTACCCCTAAAGGTGCAAATCCCACTTCCTTTGGAGAAGATATTACATACTTGTACACCAAAAATCCAACTATAAAACAAGCTACTCCCATTACATAAAAGGAGTTTCTCCATCCCATAAATATAACCATGGCTGCAAGTGGAAAGGTAGCTATTACCCCTCCCATATTACCTATAAAAGATAGCTTTGATGATGCCTTTGAGAACTCATCTTTTGAAAACCATATAGCTTGTGCTTTAAGAACTGATATAAATATAACGGAAGTTCCAACTCCTACAAGAAGTCTTGCTCCATAGGCAAGCCATACATTTGAAGCTGCTCCAAGTAGCATAGATCCCACTCCTGTAGTTATAACGCCTAGGTAACTTATCTTTTTATATCCAAATACATCTAAAAGAATTCCTGCTGGAATCTGCATAATAGCATAACTATAAAAGGTTACAGATGCAATATTACCAATCTGAGCTGCCGATAAGTTAAGGGTTTTTGAAAGTTCTTCTGACACGACCCCTAATGCACTTCTATGAAATAATGACATAACAAAGGACAAAGATAATATTGTCCAAATTCTCCATTTATAAAAATTATAGGTCTTTTTCATGCTGTCACTCCTAATAAAAATCTACTAATAATTATCTCTCACTATTAGTAGATTGTACATAAAAATATTATTCTTTTTATACCTCAAATCTATATCCTATTCCCCAGATAGTTTCAATATAATGTGGTTTTGAAGAGTCAGATTCGATTTTTTCTCTTATTTTTCTTATATGAACTGTTACTGTTGCAATCTCTCCTGCGGAATCCATACCCCATATTCTTTCAAACAACTCTTCTTTTGAAAAAACTCTATTTGGGTTACTAGCTAGTAATAATAATAAATCAAATTCTTTAGTTGTAAAATTTATTTCTTTATCATTTATGAATATCCTTCTGGAGGTTTTATCTATAGTAATTCCTCTAATCTGTATTATATCCTGCTCTTTTTTACCACTTCCATTTACTAAACGCTCGTATCTTAAAATATGTGCTTTAACCCTTGCAACTAATTCATTGGGACTAAATGGTTTAGTCATATAATCATCTGCACCAAGCCCTAAAGCCCTAATCTTATCTATATCTTCTTTTTTAGCTGACACCATAAGAATAGGTATATCTTTTTCGATACGAATTCTTTTACATATCTCAAAACCATCCATTGTTGGAAGCATAACATCTAATATAACTAAAGCATAATCTTCATGTTGAACTTTATAAAAACCTTTATCTCCACTACTTTCTATATCAACACTGAAGCCATTAATCTCCAAATAATCTCTCTCTAACTCTGCAATGCTAATATCATCTTCTATTATTAGAACTCTCTTCATATTTACCCTCCCAACCTATCTTTTTTTAACTTAAAGAAAATACTAGTTCCTCTATTTAATTCACTTTCAGCCCATATTTCGCCTTGATGTTCCTCTATTATTTTTTTTACTATAGCAAGGCCTAACCCGCTTCCTCCTCCTATAGTCTCTCTAGCTGCATCTCCTCTATAAAATCTCTCAAATATATTTGGTAGTATTTCTTTATCTATTCCTTTTCCATTATCTTTTATTTCAACTATTACCTCATCATTTTTCTCGATTATATTTATATCTATTTTTAAAGCCTTGTCATCTTTATATTTCATAGAATTTTCAATTATATTTAATATAACTCTCTTAAGCTTTTGAACATCAGCTTTAACCATGATTGTAGATGTTGGAATGTGCGATGTTAATTCTATATTATTTTTAGCAATATCAAAAGAAAGCTCTTCTATACAATCCTTCATAAATTCTGTAAAATCAACTTGTTGATAATGAAACTGTAATTTATTAATATCAAGTTTGGAGAATAAAAATAAATCATCTATTAAGATATCCATGTATTTTGCTTTGGCATGTATGGTGTTTATGTATTTGTTCATTTTTTCTGGAGTATCAGCTATTCCATCTTTTATTCCTTCAACATATCCTTTAATAGACGTTATAGGAGTTTTTAAATCATGAGATATATTAGAAATTAATTCTTTTCTATTATCCTCATATTGCTGCTGTAATTCTATAGACTCCTTAAGTCTTATCCTCATATTCTCAAAAGAATTTCCTACTTGAGCTATTTCATCCTTTGAGTCAATATTTATTTTATAATCTAAGTTTCCTTGTTTAATCTCATTAGCTGCATTTTCTAATTCCTTTAAGGGTTTTATTATGCTCTTATAGACTAAGTAAGTTAATATTCCATGAGTACTAACTAAAATCAAACAAATCCCTATAAGAAGCCCGCTTATATTCCTTTTAAATAATTGAGTTAAGTGGGATTTATCTAATATATAAAATACGCTACCTTCACTTCCATCTTTAAAATAAAAATCTTGTTGTCCTAATGTAACTTGTTTTTTCTCTTCGTAAATCTCTTCCATAGTGACTTCTTCTAAGTTAAACCTTGGTAGCTTTGAGGTATCAAGATTAGTTTTTATTTCTTCTGATACGTAAACTATATCTTCGTTTTTTCTTACCACTAAGCCAGTATATTCTAATTGTCTATTATTTTCTAGAGACTCCATAAAATCATTATCTAAAAACTTATCAGAATTCTGAATGCTTTGATTGTTTACAAATTTCATCATTCTATTAGTTGAAGCTACTACCTGAGTATAAAAATCCAACTTATCTACAGGACCTTTTGCACCAATACTATATTTTGTACTACCTTCCAATAAAGAAGTAAATATATGGCTCAAAGCTAATATGAGAATAAATGGAATTACTAGCATTGCTATATATGAAAATCCTAATCTTCCTTTAATAGACATCTTCTATCTCCTTAAATATCATTATAGTGGACAAGAATTTCTTGCCCACTATAATGTAACTATTATTCATATCTAAGTGCATCTATTGGATCTAAGTTAGCTGCCTTTTTAGCTGGATATATTCCAAAGAACATTCCTATAGATGAGGAGAATATTATTACTCCTAGTACCATTCCAATAGATATTGATGGAGCTATTCCTGCTGCTAGACCTATAAGCTCTGCTCCTATATAGCCTAGTGTCATGCCGATTAAACCGCCAATTAATGAAACTATAGAGGATTCAGTTAGGAATTGAATAAGTATAGTTTTTGTTGTAGCTCCTATGGCTTTTCTTATACCTATTTCTCTAGTTCTTTCAGTTACTGATACCAGCATTATATTCATAACTCCTATACCACCTACTAAAAGAGATATTCCAGCAACCGCTGCAACAAAAGTTGTAAATATGCCTAACACATTATCAACTTGAGATAGTATGTCTAACATACTTTGTGCCTTATATACTTCCTTACCAGAATTATTGTGTCTACTTTCAAGTATACTGATTGCACTGTTTGCCGCATCATTTACATCATCTTTTGAGGTTGATGTTACAGTTATTGAATATATCTTACTTGTTGTTGGATAAAGATTTTGTACAAAAGTAATAGGTGTTACTATAGTGGCTCTATCTGAACCCTGTGGTCCCATGTTTTGTGATTCTGTAACTCCTATTATGGTTACACTTTTACTGGTTCCTTCTGCTCCTATTTTAACTGATTCTCCAACTACATCTGAAAATCCAAAAAGCTCTTTAGCAGAATTTTCATCAATTAAAGCAACTGCTTTACTATTTAACACATCATTTTCGCTAAAAAATCTTCCATATAATATATTTGTATTATTTATAAGAGCATAATCTTCGTTAGCTCCATTAATAGTTGCATCTCTTTTTTTATCATTTGAGCTTACCTTTCCTCTTTGAGAAACCGTAGGGGTTACATATTTTACTGTATCAACCTTTGTTCTTACAGCTTCTATATCTTTTAAGGTTATGTTATCTCCGTCTACAGATTTATTAGTATCTACACTAACAGTTACATTGTTAGTTCCAATTTTCTCAAACTCTCCTACAATACTATTTTTACCACCAGCCCCTAAGGATAAAATAATTATAACTGAACTTATTCCTATAATTATTCCAAGCATAGTAAGGAAGGATCTCATTTTATTAGATTTTATGCTATCTATTGCCATTTTAAAATTTTCTATAAAATTCATATTTAGCCCTCCTATAATCTAGTTCTGTCTTCTACAGGCTTATCTTCTACTATTACTCCATCTTTAAACCTTACGATTCTCTTAGTATACTTAGCTACATCTGGCTCGTGAGTAACCATTATTACAGTTGCTCCCTCATCATTTATATCTTGAAATATTTTCATGATATCAAATGTAGATTTTGTGTCTAAATTTCCTGTAGGTTCATCTGCCATTATTATAGTAGGTTCATTAACTATAGCTCTAGCTATTGCAACTCTTTGCTTTTGTCCACCTGATATTTCTGTAGACTTATTATGAAGTTTATCTCCTAACCCTACTTTTTCTAAAGCTTTTATAGCTCTTTCTCTTCTGACTTTAGGTGAAACTCCTGCATAAATCATAGGAAGCTCAACATTTTCTAATACTGTCATTCTAGGAAGTAAATTAAATGCTTGAAATACAAAGCCAATTTCTTTATTTCTTATAAATGCTAACTCATCATCTTTAAGCATAGAAATGTTTTTACCATTTAAGTAATACTCACCTTCACTCATTTTATCAAGGCATCCTAATATATTCATAAGGGTTGATTTACCTGAACCTGATGCTCCCATTATAGATGTAAACTCTCCCTTTGTAATTTTTAAATCTACTCCTTTTAATGCTTTAAAGGTTACTGATCCAGTCTCATATATCTTTACTATATTTTTAATTTCAACAACATTTACATCACTCAATTTAATATCCTCCTACTTTACTACAGTTCCGTCTTTAATTGTATCTGTAGGATTAAGGATTACCTTAGCACCAGTTGTTACTCCCTCTACTTGAACTTCAGTATCAGACTGAATTCCCTTAGTAACTTCCTTCTCTACCGCCTTATTATCTTCAACTATATAAATAACACTCTTTCCTGTTTTATCTGTTTTAAGACTTTCTGTTGGTACCTTAATTACATCTTTTGCTTCATTTAATAATATATCTACATCTGCTTCAAATCCTATTTTAAGTTCTGGATTTACATCCGTTATATTAATATCAACACTAAGATTAGCCTCTCCACTTGTAGAAGTTTTTGCAACTTCAGCTGTAGGAGATATATAAGAAACCTTACCCTTATACTCTTTTCCATTATTTTTAATTACTGCATCTTGACCAATAGTTACTTTAGCTGCATCATATCTACTTAGAGATAAAGTAACTTTTAAATTTGCTACATTCTGAACTGTTACAGCCGCTTGTTGTATATTTCCTATAGCTCCTTCTGCCACATTTACTACTGTTACTACTCCATCTATATCAGCTGTTATACTACTTACTCCTTTAGATAAATTGCTGTTTGCATTATCTAAAGTTAGTTTAGCAGAGCTTATACTATTATCTGCTTGTTGAAGCTTTGTATCTGATATTGGTGCTAATGCTGCTTTTTTCTGTTCTTGAGTAGCCTTATCTTGATTTAAAATTTGTAATGAATCTATTTCAAATGGATCATCCTTAATTTTTTCTATTTTAGCATTTATCTCTTTAATATTTTTATCATATTCAGCTATCTTATTTTTAATATCATTATTTTGATTTACTAAATCCTGCTTTTGAAGTAAAGCATTATTATATTGTATTTCTGCTTGTTTTACTTGAGTATTTAAATCTTGTTGATCATAAGTTACTAATACATCACCTTTTTTAACTGTATCTCCAACTTTAACATTTACTTTTGTTACTTTTGCTTGTGCACCATAATAATCTTTAACTTCTTGCGATTTAACTAAAGCTGTACTAGATAAATATACCTGCAAGTCTCCTTGCATAACTTCTGATGTTTTAACTGTACTTCCTTGATTTCTAGCTCTATTTATTCTATTTAAACCAAATACTCCTCCAACAACTACTACAGCTATGATTATTGCTATTACTTTCTTTTTCATTTATGTAACCCCCATAGTTTTACTTTATGTAATTATCTTATATAGTAAGTATAAACTAATATTAAATAAGTTATTATCTATGTATAAAATAAGTATTAAATTTTTCTAAAGTTAATTTTTTACATTTAAATAAGATGTATAAATTATAACAATTCATACATCTTATTTACTACAAAATTAAATTCTCTACAACAATATTTTTTTCTTTTTTTATGTCTATAAACTTATCTTCACATAATAAAAGAGGTTCGGAGATATTGTTTATATCAATTTGAATTATTTTACCTACATTGCCATCACTCAATAAAACATTTTCTCCCATATAGTAATTAATTATATGTTTTAAAAAAATATCACAATACTCATAGTTTAACTTTCTTAAGCCCTCTTCTTTTATTATTTCTAAAGCCTCTAATGCACCCTTTTTCTTCTTATAACCTCTATTAGAATTAACAACATCAAATACATCAGCTATAGCTATTATTTTTGAAAAAATATGTATTTTATCACCTTTAATTCCTAATGGATATCCTGATCCATCTTCTCTTTCATGATGCATTAATACACCATAACTTACAGAACTATCAAGAAAAGAAATTTCCTTTATATGATTATATGTTATTGTAGGATGTTTTTCTATTTCTTTAATCTCATCTTTTCTTAATTTGTCTTTTTTATTTAATATTTGGGGATTTATTTGAGTTTTTCCAAAGTCATGTAATATAGCTGAATAGGTTAATAGATTTATTTTTATTTCATCTAATCCAATCCATTTACCCAAAACAGCGCTTAATGCCGCAACATTTACGCTATGTCTATATATTGCATCATCTCCGCTTCCTTTTATTACAATATTTTTAATTACTGAGCTTGTTGATTTTAATTCTTCTTGAATTTTTTTAGCAAACTTTCTAACTTCTTCAATTCCATTGCTTTGTATGCTATATATACCTTCAAATATGTCTTTCATATTATCAGTTAACTTTTGAAAGCTTTCTTCAATTTCTTCTATAGATTTTTCTTTTTCCAAAAACATATTTTCATATAGCTGTGATTTATCATCGTAAATTTCTATTTTATCTAAAATATATTGATTTTTTAGTTTATGTATAATATTTTCTGTAAGATATGTATCTTGAACTAATAACACTCTTCCATTAACCTCTATGTCTTTTGATAACACCATTCCATCCTTCAAGTCTTCAATATATGTAAGCTTTACTCTTTTTTCCAAAACCTCTCCCCCTTATTATCCCAATATAAATTCCTATATCTTCTATATCGTTCCAAATATAATTATCTAAATGATTATGTGAATAAATAAAAAACATCTAATACTTTCCCATTAGATGTTTTTTTATTATTATTTAATTATTCTCTCATAAACTTTATCTTTTTTCCTATAGCTATACTTTTACTATTTTGCCCATGCCCTAGCTCATTTGTTTTTATTATTGGTAGATCTAAATCCCCTAAAATATCTAACAAAATCTCCTCAGTTTTTGGTGTATAATTTTTCTCCTCCATCTCGCTAAAGCTACCTAATATTATTCCCTTTACATTTTTAAAAACATCTAGCTGTTCATATTGAGTTAAGTAGGTTGTTATTTTAGAGACATCCCCACCTAGGCTCTCTAAAAATAAAATCTTATCTTTAAAGTCTCCCATATATTTTGTTCCTGCTAGCTTCAAAAAACATCGGATATTCCCCCCAACTATTTCTCCACTCATCTTTTTCCCTCTAATCCATTTATAATTAAAGTTCAATAAATCAGTACTTCCTTCAAAAAAGAAACTTTTAAATAGCTTTAATTGTTCTTCTTTGTACTCTCCAACAAGGTTTCTAAGTTGATAATAATACGTATCTATTCCACTTAAATCATGGAGTGGATTTAATAAAACTGATAAATCGCTATACCCAAAGAATGGTTTCTTATTACTCCCTATCTCATTAAAATCTAAGTATTTTAAAACCCCATTGGCTAAATCTCCTCCAGATATATCAAATATGGCTTTAACTGACTTATCTTTAAAAAGCTTCATAAGTCCTTCAGCCTTCTCTTTTGGAGTTCCATTATAAACATCCTTACTTCTGTAAATTTCATTTCCATAAACAAACTTCAGCCCTAAACTTACTAAAATTTCTTCTAGTTGCTTTATTTTCTTGTTACTTTCAATAGGCAGCCCATTTGAACAGGCTATTAACCCAATAGTATCTCCAACTTCAATCATATTTCTCATATAAATCAACGTCTCCCTTTTTTACTTTTTATAATTGTATCAATTAATATAAAAAGCATTCAACCCTTAATTGAATGCTTTTATTTACATGTTAGTATTTATCTTTTTAAGTACACTTTCTAACTCCCTAACATGCTCTTCTTCTTGGCTTATTATTACCGTCAACAACTTATAATTATTAGTTTCCATATCATTAGGTTCACTAACAAATAGTCCTCTTATCCTTTTAACTAAAGCCAAATAATCTTTTTCAAAACCTATAGCCAAATCCAATAAATCTTTAACTTCATGTATTTCTTTACTCATACTCAAATGCATAAATTCATATACTAATTTACTTGCTTTATCGTATATATCAAATTCAACGTCTATATCCTCACAGTTCAGTATATTATCTCTAAAGTCTTCATAAATCTTTACATGTTTTCTTTCTTGGTTAGCTAATGCCTTAGCTAAAATTTTTATATTCTCTTGACCTTCAAGTCCTTCTGATTTTTTTATATAAAGCTTTGCACCAAGCTCCTCTATCTTAATTATTTTATCTATCAAGTCTGTCAGCTTATACATTAATCTTCATCTCCCTAATAAATTTACCCTGTATAATCTTACACCTCAATTTAGTATATTACAATATATTAAATTCTATCTGATTAAACATAAAAAAGCCTATGTGTATTAATAAACACATAAACTTTTTAATCTACCTCTTCTACTATTTAACTAATACTAAATAATCCTGAAAAGCCAGCTATTAGAATCATTATTCCAAATACCATTCTATATATAACAAATACCTTCATAGGCTTTTTCTTTAAGTACTCTATAAACTTTTTTATTACAATTAATGCAACTATAAACGATACTAGAAAGCCTACTACTAATGACATTATTTCAATTGAAGTCAATGTAGAAACTCCTCCAATTTTGATAAATTTTAAAAGACTCATTCCCATCATTACTGGTATAGCCAAGAAGAATGAAAACTCCGCTGCTGCTACTGTAGATAATCCAGCTATCCATCCACCTATTATTGTAGAGGCAGATCTAGACATCCCTGGTATTATAGCTAAACATTGAAATAAACCTATAATTATTGCTTGTTTAGGGTTAATATTTATTTCTTTAGCACCTGAAACATTTCTAAATCTATTTTCAGCGTAAAGCATCCATACAGCACCTAAAACTAAAGTAATAGCAACAGATACGGTATTAAATAAATACTTATCTGCTAAATCGTCTAAAGTTAATTGAACTACAGCACCTGGAATACATGCTATAACTATCATAAACCAAAACTTAAAACCAGACTTTTCATAACCAACTTTTCCTGGGAAAAAGTTTAGTAGAGTTTCTTTTATTTTTCTCCAATATAAAACTACAACTGCAAGTATTGCTCCTAACTGTATAACATATGCATACATATTTACATAGGTTTCATTATCACCTTTAAACCCTAATAGATTCTGAAATATTATTATGTGACCTGTTGAAGATATAGGAAGAAACTCTGTTATCCCTTCAACCACACCTATTATAGCTGATTTTATTAAAAAAATTAAATTATCCATTACTTATCCTTTCCAAACTTTTATTTGTTTAATATACATGGTTTTGGCAAATTTATAATATGCTAGTTGAATAAGGGCGAAAATTAATGTTGTAACTACAAAATATGCTGATAGGTTATCATTTAATAAATTGCTTAATGCTTTTATAGCAAAAAATGTATGAGAAATAGAAACTATAAAAGGAATAAAAAATATTATAAAAATCTGGCCCTCTACTGTCTTCTCTATTTCTTCATTTGTTATTCCTATTTTCTTTAATGCTATAAATTCATATCTATCCTTTTGAACTTCATTGAATATTTTAAAATATAATATACTATTAGTTGAGATAAAAAATATTATAGATATAAAGCTTCCTATGAAGAGAAGCAAGGACATAGTTTTAATAAGGGGCGAATATCTTTGTATCCTCTCAATAAAAGACTTTCCTATATCATTATTAAATAAATTTCCAACCTCACTCATCGAGTTCAAATCATTATTAAAGTTTTTGAAATTGTATCCATAATATATAATCTTATTATTTTCACTAGTGTAACTTAGTATTTTGTTATACAATCCATCTTCTAAAACAGCTGTATTAGCATTGGTATTCTCATAGTCATCATTTATTACTCCACCACTAATCTCATTTTTTATATTCAATTCCACAATTGATTTATCTACACCTAAATCTATCCTATCTTTCTCATCTATAAAATACTGACTTCCAATCCCCCCCATAACATTATAAGTACGTATTATAACCTCATCATCCTTTAAGTTTACTGTTTCTCTTCCCTGCTTTAAAGCCAATTTATTATAATCATAATTAGACATTACGTAAAAGTCCTTTTTGTTATTAATCGTATTAAGATTACCCTTTTTAGGCTCTCCTGCATCTAAGTTCTCAGCTTTTATTAATGTTATATTTATTTTATCTTCTATATCATATCCATTTGAAACTAATATTTCAGACACTAATTTCTCATTATTTTCTCCAGTTCTCTCAATAAAGTCAAAATCCTGTGGGAAATTAAGTTTTATACTGTTTAATACATTCTTTTGTACTGAATAGACACTTATTATAGCCGTTAAACTAATAGCACTAAATATTGAAACAATAAAGAGAATTATACTATTATCTTTTATTTTGTAAATTAACTGAGATACAGTTATTAAGTTTATTCCTTTGTAATACTTTTTTTTATTTTTCTTTAATCTATCTGTTAACAATATACTTAACTGAGAGTACAATAAATAAGTTCCTAATATAGTTATAACTAAAATAGGTATCATTGTAACTTCTATTGCTCTTCCTGAAAATAAAGCTAATCCATAACCTAATACTAAAAGGAATAAACATAATACAGCTTTTCCTGTAGAAAATTTTGTTTCATATCTAGCCTCTTGTTCTTCCTTTAAAAGCTCAATAACACTCCTCTTTTTTATTCTGTAACTGCATATATAATTTATTAGCTGAGATAAAATTACAAATCCCACTAAAGTTAATAAAGTTACTCTTTTAGATATATGAAATTTTATTACTTCGTCTAAATCTAAAATCACAGTTATAATTAAAAAAAATAATCTTGAGAATATTACTCCTACTATAATTCCAGTAATTATAGAAACAAGTGAAAACAACAGATTTTCTATAGATATGTATAAAGTTATATTAAAATTAGTAAATCCAAGAGTTTTCAAAAGTGCAAATTCTCTTTTACGTTTTTTTAGGAAATTAGAAATAGAATAACTAGAGAAAATTAAGGTAAACACTACTATAGTAATTTCACAAAAATAGATTATGATTTTTATAACTCTATCCATATTATTTAGTTCTTGAATATTCCCTACCTCTAAGTTATAGAGAAAGTTTCCAAACATAAAAAATATCATTATTATAATTACATTACTTAAATAGTACATAATGTATTTGCTTAAATTTTCTCTCATATTCTTGTATACAACATCACTTAAGGTCATTATAGCTCCTCCTTATATCTCCCAAGAGTGAAAGTGAGTCTATAATTTCCTTAAAAAAAGTTTCTCTACTATTTCGCTTAACTATATCAAGAAAAAACCTTCCATCCTTTATCATGATAACTTTATTACAAAAGCTTGCTACAAAAGGATCATGAGTAACCATTAAGACAGTAGCTTTTTTGTCTTTATTCAATTTACTTAACCCATCCATTATGTCATAAGCTGATTTAGAATCTAAACTTCCTGTAGGTTCGTCTGCAAAAATAATAGAAGGATTATTGATTAAGGCTCTAGCACAAGCTACCTTCTGCCTCTGACCACCGGAAATCTCGTAAACTCTTTTACCTAATATACTTCTTATATCCAAAAATTCAGTTATACTTCTAAGTCTTTGTTCTATTTCTAAAATTTCAACCTTCTCCAAAGCTAATGGTAAAAGTATATTCTCTTCAATAGACAGCGACTCTAAAAGATTAAAATCTTGAAATATAAATCCTATCTCTCTACGTCTAAATAAAGATATCGCCTTGTCATTTAAGGTGGAAGGGTTAATATTACTAATACGTATTTCTCCTGAGGATGGATAATCTAATGTGGCTAGGATATTAAGAAGTGTTGTTTTTCCACTTCCTGAAGGTCCCATAACCCCTATAAACTCTCCATCTTCTACAGTCATACTAAAATTATTTAAGGCTTTAACTTTCATGCCTCCTTTTTTAGGCGCATATATTTTAGTTATGTTTTTTGCTTCTAGTATACTCATTACCCTTCCCCCAAATTAAGTATCTCTACTCATGTATTTAATAACTGTAAATCCCACAATAAATGTGATTATACAATATATTATATCAAATCCTTCTGGTATTCCTGAAAATACTTCTAATAAAGACCCAATTACAAAACCTAATATAAGTAAATAAGTTTTACTCGGATACTTCTGAAGCAAGTTTTCTATAAGCTTTGTAGTAGATAACGTCCCTATCACAGCTCCTATTACTATTGGAAGTAAATAAGCAAGGTTAAAAGTATTTATAGCTTCTAAAGTAATACTATATAGTCCTAAAGTTAAAAGCATAAATGAAGTGCTTATTCCTGGAAGAATAAGAGCTACAGCTATTATAAAACCAGCTATTACAAGAAATATTGTACTCTTAACACCAGTATCCGTAGCTAAAGTAAGTACTGCACTTGGCTGTAAAGTCATTATAAATACAATTATAAAACCTATAACTAAAAACATTAAGTCTGATTTTTTTCTTTCAGGACTCAATGATTTTTTATATAAAACAGGAATCCCCCCGCATATTATACCTAAAAACAGATAAATCATTGGATTCTCATACTTAACTAGTGCCTGTTCTATAATTTTACTAAATGCACCCATACCCACAACAGCACCTATTCCAATTTGAATTAGAAATAAACTATTCTTTTTCCAATCTTTAAAAAAAGAACTAATAGAATGAATTAAATCATCATACACACCTAATATTATTGCCATAGTTCCTCCACTAACTCCTGGAACTAAGGTTGCCAAACCTATAACTACACCTTTTATAACAGTAACTATATTACCCATTCTATCCTCCTAAATTAAAAAGTATATTTATATTGTAAAAAAAATAGAGAAACCTACATATCGATTTCTCTTTCAACTTAACTTACATTTCTTTCAATTTTGTAAGACTACATATTAAATATACTCTTTTCTTTATTAAATGCTACATAAAACTTGCTTCCTACTCCCTCTTCAGACTCAACCCAAATTCTATGCCCAAGCTCATCACACACTTTTTTAGATAGATATAATCCCATCCCTGTTGATTCATTTATTTTTCTTCCATTTTTACCTGTAAAAAAAGCTCTAAAAACCCTTCCCACATCCTCTTTAGCTATACCTATTCCATTATCTTCAATAACCAATATATTTTCTTTATCTTCCTCTTTTATAATAAAGCTTATACCTTTTTTTTCACTATCCTTTGAATATTTTACACCATTAATAAGCAATTGATTTATCACAAAATATAAAGATTTTCTATCACTTCTTACTATTAAATTTTCTTTTCCTTTAATCTTTGGATAAACTCTATTTTTTATAATAAGCTTCTTATTATCATTTATAACTTCTCTAAGTAACTCATTAAGGTGTATATTTTCTACTACAAAATCTAAATTAAACTTATTCAATCTAGCATTATAAAGAACCATCTCTAATCCATGGTATAACTTATCATTTTCTTCCCCTATACTTTCAAAGGCTTCATTCCCATCATTATTAACAGCTTCTTGCACAAGAAGATTAATAACAGATACCGGCGTTTTCATCTGATGTACCCATTGATTTATAAATTCCAAATACTCGTTATGTATATCTTCATATCTAGTTATTTCCTGTTTGTAATTTCTATATAGCTTTGTTAGAATAACTTGAAAAATTTCCTGTTCTCTTGTTACTCCTTGTACATCGTAGAGTAAATCATCTAAATCTATATCAGAATTTACTAAGGTACTTAATTGTTTATAGAAATCTCTATTTTTTCTATAATCATAGACTAAAAAAACACTAAGCAAAATAACTGATATCAATAAAGAATATACTATATTCTCAAAAAATACTTCTTTTAAAGATATTAATAAAGTGAGATGCATGGTCAATATAACCAATAAAATAGCTACAAAATAAATAACTATGTATCCTATCCTATCTTTAAGGTATTGAAAAAAATTTATTTCCTTATTCATAGATTAATTATCTCCAATTATTTATAAGTTTATATCCTTGTCCTCGTTTGGTTTCAATAGAATCTTTAATACCTATATCTTCAAGTTTTTTTCTTAACCTAGTTATATTAACTGAAAGAGTATTATCATCTACAAAATCGATATCACTCCATAAAGCTTCAAGCAGCATATCTCTATTTACAATCTTATTTATGTTCTTTACAAGAGTAAATAAGAGCACAAACTCATTTTTACTTAAGTCAATCTTTTTATCTCTAAATTCTATAATATTTTTATCAGTATAAATAAATAATCCTTCTACCTCAAAGACCTCTTGGGATACTCCCTCTGAATAACTCCCATAAACTCTTCTTATTACCCCTTTTATCTTTGCAAGCAATACCTCATATGAGAAAGGTTTAGTTATATAATCATCTCCACCATTTTCTATAGCTCTAACTTGATCTATATCTGAATCTCTTGCAGATATAAATACAATAGGAACATTTGACACAGTTCTTATATCCCTACACCAATAAAACCCGTCATAAAAAGGAAGATTAATATCCATAAGTACTAAACTTGGATTGTTTTTTATAAACTCACTTTTTATATTAGAAAAATCCTCAACCTCTTGAATATTATATCCATATCTTTCAAGATGATTTTTAATAAGTTCCCGTAACTTTTTATCATCTTCTATAAGCATAATACTGTACATAAAATCTCACCTACCCTATAAATTATTTCTCAAATAGTATCCTATAAGGTTTTGCATGCTCCTCAGCTAAATCTTCGACTAGTTCATTGAAGTGTTTACTGTTTATATTTATTTTAACATTATTATCTTTAACTATCTCAGTTATATCCAATAAATTATATATCGTTCCAAAGGTAGCTAAATTTATTTTATATCCATCTTTAAAATAAACTTTGTAATACAAACTTCCACCAGATTTATGTTCTTTAACATAGATAGAAACCTCTTCAATATCTTTATAGCTGTAGGTTTTATCCTTAAAATTTAATAAATTATGCTTCTCTATCCTATCTTCAAATACTACATAATAATTATTTATTCCATATAAATATGCCACTAATAAGACTGTAGACAAACCAGCAAAAACTAAATTATACTGTAATTTTTTACTTCTATTCTTTTTATATACACCACTATAAACAGGCGTATACTCTAAAGGTTCATATGCATCATTTCTAAATTTAAAATATATATACAATAATATAACTAAAAGTATAGGTATAACCATAAGCATAATATAATTCAATACAGAAGTATCAAGCAACATATATCCCTTAGAATTTCTACTAATTACCTTAAAGGTTAAAATTCCCATTCCTCCCATATAAGCCAAAACAATGATGACGGTTATAATTATTATTCCTATCCTTTTAAAGAATCCTCCTATAGAATCTACCCCTCTAAATAAATCATTATACAAAATAAAGTTCCCCCAACCTACTATTAAAGCCCTCTATCTAAGAGGGCTTATGATGATTATATTATAATTTGCTATTTTTTTCAAATAAATAGCCTTGTTACATATTGCTATTAGATCTTAAATCAGAAACTATCTTCAATATGGATTCTAATGCATTTTCCATTGGTACATTTATAGAAAAGCTCTTATCTCTGGCAACAACTTCTACGATATTTTGTTTTAAATTTCTTGGACTAACAACTACTCTTACTGGTACGCCTAACAGGTCAGCATCTGAAAACATAACTCCTGTGCTTACAGAACGATCATCATAAATAACCTCTATCCCCTTTTGTTGCAATTTTTTATATAAATTATCTGCACATTCCTTTATTTCAGTATTATCAGATCGTACCGCACATAAATGAACATGCCATGGAGCAATTGATATTGGCCACCTTGGACCAAATTCATCATGATGAGCCTCACAAACTGCCGCTGCAAGTCTACCTACGCCAATACCATAACAACCCATTATAGGATTTTGTGAATTACCATCTTGATCAAGGTAAGTCATGTTCATAGATTTAGTATATTTATCGCCAAGTTGAAAAATATTGCCTACTTCTACCCCACGTGAAATTGTAATAGCTGGGTTTCCGCAATTAGGACATATACCACCTTCAATAACTTTCCCAAAGTCATGATACTCAACATCTCCAATATCACGACTAATATCTAATCCAGTATAGTGATACTCCTCCTTGTTAGCACCACAAGAAAGATTGTTAGTGTTTTCAAGTGAAGAGTCAAAAAGCAGGATAAAATCACCTTCTAAATTATATGGTCCTATATATCCTGGAGTAAGTCCACTATCTTCAGTAATTATTGCTGGATGAATTTCTTCCCCTAAATAATTCGATAATTTAGTTTCATTTACCTCTATATCTCCACGTATAAATAACACAACATACTTATCGTCCGAATTTCTTTGATATACAACAGCTTTACAAGAAAGGCTTTCTTTACTATTTAAAAACTTACAAACTTCTTCAATGGTATGAATATTTGGTGTATGAACAAGTGTCAGTTTTTCTGAAACTTCATCTTTATTATTATAAACTATACTTTTAGCAGCTTCTATATTTGCACGATAATCACATTCTTTACATATAGCTATTGAATCCTCTCCAATAGGAGTTAAAAGCATAAATTCATGTGATATACTTCCCCCCATCATACCAGAATCAGAGGCTACTGATATTACTTCTGGTATCCCTGCTCTTTTATAAATTCTTTCGTAAGCTTTATAACAACTAGAATAGTATTCTTCCAAATCCTCTTTACTTGTATGGAAAGAATATGCATCCTTCATAGTGAATTCACGAACACGAATTAATCCTGCTCTAGGACGAGCCTCATCTCTAAATTTAGTTTGTATTTGATAAATCATAAATGGGTATTTTAAATAACTCTTCCCATATTCACGTACAAGTTGAACAGCCGCCTCCTCATGTGTCATACCAAGAACCAGAGGGCTTTTATTTCTATCACTAAATCTAACAAGTTCGTTACCTATACTTTCATATCTCCCAGATTCTTCCCATAAGCTTGCAGGCATAACTACTGGAAACTGTACTTCCTGTCCTTCAATCCCATCCATTTCTTCACGCATAATCTGCTCTATTTTTCTTGTGATTCTTTTCAGTGGAGTATATGAAGAATAGATTCCATTGGAAACACTTTTTATATATCCTCCTCTAACCATTAATGCATGACTATCAACTACGCAATCAGATGGTCTTTCTTTAAAACGATCACCAATTAATTTTTCAAGTTTCATATTAATACCTCCCTTTTTATTTAAAGAACAAAAAAGCCCTAGATTGAAAAATCAATCTAGGGCGAACTATAACCAAGTCCACGGTACCACCTAAATACGGAATAAATCCGTTCTCATTAAGTACAAGATAATTATCTGATACTTTATCTCTGTTACGGGAGAACCCGGTGGAACTTACTGAAAAAAGATATCTTTTTCCGTTCAGCACACAGCTCAAAGATTGGTTGGGTATCTGTTCATTAAAGGCTCGCACCAATGCCTTCTCTCTGATAAATCCAAGATACTTACTATTTCTCATCATGGCCTTTTGTATTCACCTTAATCTTACTATAGATTCAAAGCGTAGTCAATTAACCTGTTTAGATAGGTATTATTATTTTATCCTACAAGAACAGCAACTCTTCTAAAGAAAGACTTTTCTAAATATCTCTCCCATTAATAATTACCTAATTAAATAAGTATCTAATTAAGTAATTAGGTACTTAGATACTTAGATATGGGTATACGGTGATACTTAAATGCATAGATAATTAAGTAATTAAGTAATTACCTAATTATCTATGCATTTAAAATAGTTAAAATAGTTAAAATAGTTAAAATAAATCCAATAAAGCCCCTAAAGAGGCTTTATTAGATTTATTTATCAGTACTAAAAGTTATTTTAATGGCTTTCTTAGGGCAAGAGTCTACACATTCCCCACATAATATACACTCTAGGTTGTGCATTTTTTCTTTCTTAACCATTGAGTTTACATCTAAACTCATAGGGCATTTTTTGTTGCAAATACTACAGCTTATGCATTTATCCTTTTCTCCTTCTAAATGAAGTGATGGATATTTAAAGATATTCTTTATCTTAGTTCCTATAATCATAAATGGAGCCATCCAGCAAACATAGTGACAAAAACTGCGTCTACCTAAAGTTAATGCTAATATAGTAACTAATGCTATTACACCATAATATACTACATAAGCTTGTATACTTATTGTTGATATGCCATACTGAGTTTGATAAAAGAAGTCAGTTCTTTTTATTCCCCCAGCTAAGAAAAACATGCTAATTATCGAAGCTATCCAAGGAACCCAGATAAAGAACTTTATCCAATTCAATACACCTCCCTTTGCCTTTTTATCTACTACCATTGAACAACATTCTTGAAGACCGCCAGCTGGACAAAGCCATCCGCAGAAACCTCTTCCAAATAATAATGAGAATATAAACATTAGTATAAACACTACAGCACTTCCTGTAATTATTCCTTCTGAAGCTCCCATAACAATTAGATAAGGTGAAAAATAATACAGAGTTATAGGGAATAATAAAAAGGACATTAATATCATTGTTTTTCTTATTTTTTGCCTTTTCACCATCACTTCCTCCTACTATCTAACTTTAAGTTAATATTTTTAATATATATCTTCATTTGAATATAACAAAAAATCCATATTATAAAATACATTCCTATGAAAATTATAGAAGTGGATATAATACTATTAATATCATCAACAAACCACCTAGCTTTAATTGCACAAGGGAAATAAACAATAGCAACTCCCATACAGTGAATTATAGTTGCTGTTAACATACTTAATCTATTTGATTGAAATAACATGTTAAGAGCGCCAAAAGCAAATCCAACTATGGCTGAGGAAATATACTGTGTGATTAAAAAATCACTAGTAAAAGTGGCTGTTTCTCCATTTAACAACATCATAATAACTCCGATGGTATGAATAATAAAAATTCCTATGACACTTCCCTGAATTCCTCTTGCTAACATTTCTTTTAGATTTTTTAAACTCATATAAATCTCTCCTCCCTATAGTCCTAAATATTCTTTGATTTTTTTTACGTATCTTCGAGATGAATACTCCACATCACCGTTCATAAATCTTATACATAAGGTTCCATTGAAAGACATCTCTAAATTTTTTATCTTATCTATATTTGCTATTACTGAATTAGATATTCTTATAAAGTTTGTTCCTTCTAATTGTTCTTCAAGTTCATATAACTTGGATTTTATCTGCAGTGAATATTTCTCAATCTTTGCTAATACTTTTTGGTTCTCAGCGTAAAAATAATAAACTTCATTAGGATTCACTAAATATATCTTTTCATCTTTAATTCCTTTAAAAACTTTACCTTGGGTTTTATTTATCTTATTAATAATTTCTTTGATCTCTTCAGTGACTTCACTTGTAAAAATCACTATTTTACTTTCCTTAAGATCTGGTTCTATTTTAATTTCTAACTTTAAACTCATAATTTACGCCCCTTTCTCTCCTTCTATGGTAAGTATAAAATATATTTTTTACTTTAACTACAATTAATATATAGATGGTAGAAAATCATATATACATGGCATCAATTAAGTGCAAAGATCAGATAAAATTAAAAGAAGTCACTACAAAACCAAATTAACTTTAGCTTTGTGGTAACTTCTTTTTTATTAATCAAAATATACATTTGAAAATTCTACATTAACAGTCCTAACTAAACCATCATCCATTAAATTACCTTTAAGGATATCTTCTTCCTCTACTATTTCTATAGGTAGTATAACTTTAAACGCACTTCCTTGACCAATCTTACTTTCTAATTTTATCTCTCCACTTAGTGCATTCACTAGAAGATTAACTATATATAGACCTATTCCTGTACCTTCTGATTCTCTTGTAAGGCTATTATTAACTTGTCCAAATCTTTCAAAAATCACTTTTTGTTTATCTTCTGGTATCCCAGGGCCCTCATCCTTCACAGTAATAGATACTAGTCCATCATTTTCTTCTATGTCCACATATATATTCCCTTTAATAGGTGAAAACTTTATAGCATTAGATAATAAATTTAGTAATATTCTTTCGTATTTTTCATCATCTATTCCTAGATATATTTCCTTTGAAGATGAGCTACACTCTATGTTCACATTCTTCTCATTTGCATATACTAAAATAGATTTTATAATTAGCTTAGTCATCCTTACAATGTCCATATTTTTTTTATTTACTTTTAGATATCCAGCATCTGCTCTTGTTATATCAAGTAAGTTATTAACCAATCTCACTTGTTGTAGTGAGCTTTGATATATCTTTTTGATATACTTCTTTGCAATATCACTTAACTCATTTTTACAGATTAATTCTATAGCTTGTACAGCTGACATTGTAACTGTAAGAGGAGTTTTAAACTCATGTGATATAAAGGAAAAGAACTTTTCTTGATTACTTAAAGTCCTCTCTAATTCATCATTTTCCTCTAATACTATATGGGATTGTTCCTCAATCAACATCTCAGTTAAGTATCTTTCAGTTATTTCTTCTGTCATCTCTGCTACATATTTCATTTCTCCATCTTCATGTATAGGTATAAGCGTTCCCTTCCAAAAAGTTCTTCCTCTTTTGAAATTGTCATATGCATATTCATCTACATGGACTATTTTCTTTTGGGATAATACTTCTCTCCATAGTTGCTCTGAAGGGCTTCCTTTCCATCCAGTTACAAACTCATGTATTTTTCTTCCATATGTATTTTCTCTTATATCAAAAGGGGTATCAAAAAAATCTAGATAAGTTTGATTAGCTTTAAGTAATCTAATATCTGGAACTGAAAAAATAGCCATACCTAGTCTGTTTTCATTATATAATTCCTCAAAAAATAAAAACTTATCTTTTAATTTAGTTCCTTTATTTACTTTAAACATAATCAAGTTATCTTCTAATTCTATATTAACTTCTATTGCTTCATAATCTTTTGTAAATATAAAGTAATTTTTTTCTTTCTCTATTTCTTTTATATCAAAAGTAGCTTTTAAAAGGCTCAAAACTTCTGATATATGTTTATTAACTATATCTTCTCTTAAGTATTGAATTAAATCTAAAAACTCATTAGTTACTTTAATTACTATGTAATCTCTTAAGTGCAACATATAATAAACTTCTTCTCTCATGTCTTCCCCTTTTTATCTATCTACTCTTACTAATTAATACTACCACAATATTCATTTATTATCTATATATGGTATCGCCTAAATAAAATAAAAGACTTACCTTTTACTTAGATAAGTCTTAATAAATTCTATTGATTAGATTTTCTTTTATTAAACATTAGAAGTGCTTGAAAAATCATCATCCAGGTAATAGTATTGCTCACTACTTCTAATCTATAAAATATAAGTGCTATTATTATAAATACTGAACTTAATATAATTCCAATATTCCTATTTTTAATTAATAAATCTTCTCTAGTTATTGGCATAGCTGAATTCACTATAGGTGCTTGATTCCATATACAATATAAAGATACTATCCCTAATATTAGTTTGCCCAAGAGATTAATATCTACATTGTAACTTAGGTAGATTACGCTTCCTATTATAAATACAGTGCTAAAAAAACATTTTATCTGGCTATCTTCATGATATCCGCCTATAAATGGTTTTGTAGTTATCATGGTTATTATAGCAACTAAGGCATATATAGGTTTACCTATTAACCAGAATATAGCAAAGGTTCCAATGGTTTTTAAGGCTTCAAAAACAAAAACTTTTAAAGCATATTCTACCTGTTGCTCTTGATCTTTAGTATAATTATTTACTTTAGATATGTACTGTGCAGTAATAGATATAAGCTTCCTCATATATCATTACCTCCCAAAATATTTACTAAATCCTTATTATACTACCTTATTTGGAATCAAAAAGCTAAAGGTTGTCCACTCTTTATCGCTTTGAATAGATATTTCCCCATTACAACTATTAATTATATCCTTTACTATGCTAAGACCATATCCCCTATCACCATTTTGGTTATCTTTTGTGGTAAATCCAGAGTTAAACATTTTTTCTTTTATTTCATCTGGTATTTTAGGTCCATTATTGGATATAGCTATACTAACTCCATTATGCCCATTATAACTTTTTAGTTTTATTATAGGATTATCTATGTCCTTAAGTATATCCATAGAATTTTTAACAATATTAGATAAAAGTTTTAATAAATCATTATCTGATATTGATATATTTTCATATTCTGCACTATCAAAAGCTATAACATTTATACCAGCAGATGAAGCTGGATGTAATACTGAAGCAACTAATGGTGTTGTTTGTCCACTCACACTTACTGCATCATTTAAATTTTGATATCTCTCTACAATGCTTTTTAATAAAAGTCCTACTCTATCATATTTACCTAATTGATATAGTCCATAAAGACCACTTATCTCACTACCATAATCATGTTTTATTTTTTTAAGTTCTATTATTTTTTCATTTAATGCCTTATTAAGCATCTCAACTTCTTTTGATTTATCATTTATTTTAGCAAAATATATTATTGTAAATATTAAACTTATAAATGCAAATAAGTACATAATAGCTTTTATCATTAAACCTACTGGTTCATTAGTCCAATCCATGCGAACAATATCTAGAAAAACTATAAAATAATCAATAATAAATACAAAACCAAGTAAATTCCTAGTGTTCTTTAGAGCTATAATTGCATTAAAAACATACTTTTTTACTTTATATATAATGAAAAATATTATCCAAACAGGAATATATATGTATAAAACTAATTGGAGTTGCTCAGAAAATCCAAAATCCAAATTAATAAGTATACTCTTATAAATTGTAAATACAAAATATGACGACATTGCTATTATGGCATAAGCAACACCAAAACCTAAAAAAGTGTCTATTAGAGACTTTCTAAAAAATACTCCAATTATTATTATTGCACCTGCTACCATTAACAAATTTGAAATGGATATATTGCTCCCAGCATGAGTAAGAATAAAAATCTCTGTAAATACAAGTGCTATAGCAACATAAGACTTTTTCTTTGAAATCTTATTATAACTATAGGCTATATTATTTGTTATCCAAATAAATAATATGGCTTGAAAAACTGTGGTTATTGTATCAAATACATTAGCTAACATTTATTATCTCCTTTTATTTAGGGGGATTTTTAAATCTGGAGGTGGGACACACCTCCAATTTGGGACATGAAAGGTTATCTTTGGTTTTTCATTGACTCAGGCATTTCTTCTACTGCTGTACCACTCATAGATACCGGACCTACAATAGTAATTATTGCAGCTAAGCTTAAACAAACTGTTCCAAGGAATTGAAATAATTTTTTCATAAAAAACACCTCTCCCTATTAATTTATTAATTGGTTGTCCAACTTTTATTATACATGGATTATTCATTTTTTTAAATACATTTAACTCAAAAAACGACAAATTATGATATATTTTTCCTGTATTTATATCATATTATATAAAAAATACAGGAAAACGCTTGTCGAAATAAGAAACTCAGAAGCTAAATATAATATAACTTCTGAGCTCTATAATTACAATGAGTATATTGTTGGTAAAAATAAACCTAATTTATCTTAAATTTTATCTTCTCTTCTTCCTTTAAAACTTCATTCATACTTCCAGTTCTATACCCAGCTATATCTAATGTGGTATATATAAAACCTATTTCTTTAAACTTAGACGATATCTTGTCCATAAATTCTATATTAAAGAACTTTTCTCTCTCTTCTGGTGCAACTTCAATCCTGGCTATTTCCCCATGATGTCTTACTCTAACCTGTCTTATTCCCATATCAAGTAGAAATTGTTCCGCTTGATCTATCATTTTTAGTTTAGGTAAGGTTATCTTATTTCCGTAGGGAAATCTTGATGATAAACAAGCAAAAGCAGGCTTGTTCCAAGTTGCAAGTCCATATTCTTTTGATAAATCTCTAATATCTTTTTTGGTTAATCCAGCTTCTTTTAATGGACTAGCTACTAATAATTCTTTTGCTGCCAACATTCCTGGTCTATAATCCCCATTATCATCTAAATTAGAGCCATCAAAAACATATTCAACCCCATTTTCTAAAGCGACCTCTTTAACTTTGGTAAAAAGCTCTTTTTTACAGTAATAACATCTATTTTTAGGATTACTCGCAAATCCCTCTATATCAAGCTCCTCTGAAGAAATAATTATATGTTTAACCCCAAAATCTTTTGCATACTTAATCGCCTCATTAAGTTCTCTTTCTGGATATGTTGATGATGTAGCTGTAACTGCTATAAGCTTATCCCCTAAAACTTCTTTAGCCACCCTTATAAGAAATGTGCTATCAACTCCACCTGAAAAAGCTACTGCTGCACTTCCTTTTTTCCTAATTATATCTTTAAGTAATTCTAATTTCTCATCTAGCAACATATTATCCTCCTAATCATCTCTAAAGTTTGTTAATTATACTGGCATTATACGCGGCTCCAAATCCATTATCTATATTTACAACACTAACCCCACTTGCACAACTATTAAGCATTGATAAAAGTGCAGCTACTCCTCCAAAGTTAGCTCCATATCCAACACTTGTTGGTACGGCTATAACTGGTTTATCTACAAGTCCACCAATAACACTAGCTAATGCGCCCTCCATACCAGCAACTACTATAACTACCTTTGCCCCCTTAATTATATCTAGTTTAGCAAAAAGTCTATGAATACCAGCTACTCCTACATCAGTAATTTTCTCCACTCTGTTCCCAAATAATTTAGCTGTTTCTACAGCCTCTTCCACCACATATAAATCCGAAGTTCCTGCTGAAACAATTGCAATATAACTTTCTGTAACTTCTTCTTTTCTCAATTCTACAGTTATAGTTTTTCCTATACTATTATACCTAGCTTCAGGGCATATTTCTTTTACAGCCATATACATTTCTTCTGTAGCTCTAGTTCCCAATATATTTGTGTTCTTTGTAAGCATAAACTTAACTATATCTCTAACTTGCTCTACAGTTTTTCCTTGGCAATAAATTACCTCCGGATATCCAACCCTGAGTTCTCTATGATTATCAATTAAAGCAAAATCCAAATCCTTAAAAGGTAAGTCCTCTAACTTTTCTAAAGCCTCATCTACTTCTATTTCGTTGTTTTTCACTAGTTTAAGAAGGTGTTTTATATCTTCTTTATTCATACTTTTTAGCTCCTATAAATTTCTTCATATACCTGTTTAAGGGGTATACTGTTTTCTTTAGCAATAATCTTACACTCTTCATATTCAGGTTTAGATTTTATTAATTCACCTTTATAATAGGAATTTTTAAGTGTAACTTCTCCATAAACTGTTTTTTTCTTAGAAAAATCTCTATCTAGCATTATTTTTTCAACTTTATATTTTCTTACCCCTATTGAGGTGGTTTCTTTAAAAATTGTCTTTAAAATTTCTTCTTCTTTATCAGCACTTACAAGTACGCTTAACTTTATAGCAGGTCTTCCTTTTTTCATTATGATAGCTGTCTTATAAACATCTAAAGCCCCATTTGAAAAAAGTTTTTCTTCAATATATTCATAGAACTCTGGATTCATATCATCTATATTGGTCTCAATAATATATTGCTCTTCTATTTTTTCTGACTCTTGTATTGTCCCTAAATAAACTCTTAATACATTAGGTATTTCTAGTTCTCTATGACCTAATCCATAGGCAACTTTATCTATTTGAAAATCTATTTTGTCTGTATATTCTTGAACATTTGCAGCTAATATAGCAGCTCCTGTAGGAGTTGTTGTTTCAAATTCTACTACTCCAGTTTTTACTGGTATACCTTTTAATATCTCAACAGTAGCTGGTGCCGGTACTGGTATTATCCCATGAGCACATTTAACAAATCCTCCACCTAACTGAATACTTGATGCAACAATCTTATCTACCTTTAAATAATCTAATGTTATAGCCGAAGCTACTATATCTATAATGGAATCTACAGCTCCAACTTCATGAAAATGAACTTCATATAAATCTTTTCCATGAACCTTCGCCTCTGCCTCTGCTACCTTCATGAAAGTTTTAACGCTTAACTTCTTTACATTATCACTTAAGTCACTTGAGTTGATTATCTCTTCTATTTCCTTTAACCCTCTATGATGATGCTCCATACTATGTTCATTGTCCTCATGGTGGTGATGTGTATGAGGATGTTCATGTTGATGATTATGAGAATGCTCAACAATATTTTCATCACTAAGATTATCGTAGTGGTGATTATAATGATGGTCATGTTCATTTTTCAATATAACATCAACTCTTGTACCTGTTATTCCTTTTTTTATAGTTTTTTGTATCTTTATTTCGTACTCAGAATCTATTTTAAGTTTTGATATTTCTTTTAGTAAGTATTCCTGCGGTACACCTAAGTCTAGCATAGCTGCAATGTGCATATCTCCACTTATTCCACAAAAACAGTCATAATATAATACTTTCATAATTTCCTCTCCAATGCTACTTATATAATGTTATGCTCTTCTAGAAATTGCTTATCTTTTATAATATTCTCATACCTATCATCCCTTATAATGTTATGATTCTCTGAAAACACTATTCCTCGTTTAAATATTCCCTCTACATATTCAAAGTCATGAGTTGCACATATTATTGTCTTGCCACTTTTATTTAACATTATCAATAATTCTTTTAAAAACTTTTTACCTTTAGGGTCTATTCCATTCATAGGTTCGTCCAATACTAAAACTTCTGGATTCAAGGCTAAAACACTAGCTATAGCAACCCTTTTTTTCTCTCCTCCACTTAAGTTATAAGGATGCTCATGTTTAACTTTTTCTATATTAAGCATCTTTAAACACCCATTAACTCTCTTTTCTATATCCTCATTACTCAACCCCATTTGAATAGGACCAAAAGCGATTTCTTCAAATACTGTAGAACAAAAAAGTTGGGTATCAGAATTTTGAAAAACAAAACCAATCTTTTTATGAAAGGACTTTGAAAATTTATTATCTTTAATTCTTTCTTCACTAATCTCAGTTTCATCAAAAAAGTATTTTCCTTGGCTAGGAAAAATAATTCCGTTTAACAATTTTAGAAGAGTAGACTTTCCACTTCCATTGGGTCCTATAATAGCAATAGATTCTCCTTCTTCTATGTTTATGTCAATCTTATTTAGAGCCACTTTATTTTTATATTTAAACGAAACATCTTCGAGCCTTATCATAAACTACTCTCCTTAGTTTTAAACGAATTTAATTATAAATAAAATAAATAAACCTAAATTTATAATTACATATATATAATCATATTTCTTAAATGTTAAATTTTTAGATATACTATATTCTCCTACAAAACCTCTACACTCCATTGCACTAGACATCTCTTCACTCATTTTATAGGATTTTAAAAAAACATTTCCCACTATACTTGAAATAAATTTATTTTTATCTTTTGAGCTTCCTACTGATCTAAGTTTTAACGCAAATAAAAGATCAATAGAATATTCGGCTAATAGTACAATATATTTTATCGTTATATCCATAATCCAAATAAATATATCCGGTATAAACATTAGTTTTAAAGCTTTATTAATATCACTCCATCTGGTTGTATGAGATAAAATACTCATCAATACTACAGTACTAAATAGCTTTAGTGTTATCAATAAACTATTATATATATTCCCCATTAAAATAGCTGGTATTAAAGCTATGAAAGTTATAATAGGAAAAATTAAGCTCATTTTGATTATCCTTATCCTATCTCTTTTATTCATCATAAAAAGGCTAGATAATAAATATATATCAAAAATACCTACATATATAAAACTTCTGGTTATTGCTATAACTATTAAGCTTAAGATACTAATAACCACTTTTAATAATGGATTTATGTGATAAATTATTCCCTCTTTAATCTTATTCTCTCTAATAATAGAAACTGTTTTTACCATAGAAAAAATACTTTTCTCGATGTACGAGTTTTTTTCACCTTTAGGTATATAGCTATCTTTTTCTAAAAGCCACTCATCAATCATTTTGCACCTTTTGACTGTTTTTATATGATACTTTTCCCCAAAGCTTTATTATTAAAAATATTACAGCTATTCCTAATAAAGCTGAAAGAATATATGCAAAATATTCTTTTAAACCTTCTAATCCATAATCAGGCATTGGTGCCGAGAAATTAAAACCATTTTTCATTCCATTAGGAATAAAACCTACAAGTTCTTGAACTTCTTCTGCTCCCCATTCCCCCCAAGCTGTACCAGTTGCCAAAAGTCCTAATGGTGTTGCTAAAGCCAATATTCCTATTAAAAAATATAGTGGTTTTATTTTATTATTAGATTGCTTGTATATTATTTCTGGTGTTAATTTCTTTACATAGCTATACACGCCAGTAGTTATAATTCCTTCTAAAACTCCTGCTACTAATAAATGAGGTATCATCATAGCTGGGATTGCTATAGCTAATCCATAGGGACTATATATAGGTAATCCAGCTCCATCTTTAAAAAGTATTGGTTGAATACCAAATTCAATAGCTGTAAATAAAGCAGCTATATTTAAAGATACATATCCTGCTATAAAAGCTCCTATATATTCTCCTTTTTTATTTTTAATAAAGCTTTTTATAAAATTGAACACATAGTGAGCAGCAAAGGGCATAATAAATGCCATATTAAAGCAGTTAACTGCTAAAGCTAAAACCCCACCATCTCCAAAAAACAAGGCTTGTACGGTCAATGCTATAGTAACTGAAATAACCGCGCAATAAGGGCCTAATAAAATTGCTGCTAGGGCTGCTCCAACAGCATGTCCAGTAGTTCCTCCTGGAAGTGGAATGTTAAACATCATAACTAAAAAAGAAAAAGCAGCACACACTCCAAGCAAAGGCATTTTTTGTCTAGTTACTTCCTGTTTTATTTTTATAATAGCTCTCCTCCATACAGGTACCATTGCTACTCCAAAGGTAGCACAAGTAGAAGGACTTAGATAATTATCTGGTATATGCATTTTAACCCCTCCAAATTCTTTAAACACAAATATTGTCATAAAATCTTTTCTGATTTCATGACAATACCTTATTATTTAAACAAATAATTCTGTAACATTTTTTAACTCTTCACGAATTTTAATAGCTTGTGGACAATGAGTTTCACATTTACCACATTCAACACATTTTGACGCTCTTTCCTCTTCTCTTACAGAACTATATCTTGCTTTAAGTTCTTTTTCTGTATCAGGTGTTGCAAATAAACTAAATTCATTATAATAAGTGAAGTTTTTAGGAATATTTACTCCTGCTGGGCAAGGCATGCAATATTCGCAAGCTGTACAGTTAACTTTTATCCTTTGTTTAAATACAGTTTTAACTTTATCCATTATTTCTAATTCTTTATCTGTTAATGAATTTGGCTCAGCTTGGCTAGCAACTCTTAAGTTTTCTGTAACATTATCCATAGTATTCATTCCACTTAAAACAACCGATACTTCTGGATGATTCCATACCCATCTTAGTGCCCACTCAGCTGGAGTTCTTTTTACATCTGCTTCATCAAATGTATTCATAACAGCTTCTGGCAGATTTTTAACTATTTTTCCACCTCTAAGAGGTTCCATAATAGCAACACCTAAACCTCTATTGGCAGCATATTCTAGCCCTTCTTTTCCTGCTTGATAATCCTCATCTAAGTAATTAAATTGTATTTGGCAAAATGACCAGTCATAATAATCCACGATTCCCTTAAATACTTCTAACTTATCATGGAAAGAGAATCCAGCATATCTTATTCTTCCATCTTTTATAGCTGAATCTAAAAATTCATCTATACCTAATTCTTTTAAGTTTTCCCATGTTGCTGCACTAAGTGCATGCACTAAATAAAAGTCTATTCTATCTGTTTGCAAACGCTCTAATTGTTCGTTAAGGTATTTGTCCATGTCTTCTCTAGTTTTTATTAACCAACTAGGAAGTTTTGTTGCTATATTAACTTTATCTCTATAACCATCTTTTAATGCTCTTGCAACAAAAGGCTCACTTTCTCCTCCTCTTCCCATTCCTGTACCGTGGTAAGGGTACGCAGTATCAACATAATTAAGTCCCTCGTCAATTGCATGACGAAGCATCTTTATAGCCTTTTCATCATCTATTTTTGTTGTATCTCCATTTATGATTGGTAATCTCATACATCCAAATCCTAATGCCGAAACCTTCTCGTTAGTTTTTCCATAAGTTCTATATAACATAGTAATTCCTCCTCTTAAACTTCTATTTATCTATCCATAAGGATTTTGGGCTTAATCCTTATATGTTTTATTTATATGCTTTAGTCATAATTTCTATGGTTTCTTCTAAAGATAATTTATATGGATCTAATCTAAAAAGTCCTCCCATAGTTTCTCTTGCATTATTAGCTAGTGCTGGTATCTCTTCCTTTGTTATTCCATAGTCAGACATCTTTAGATTATCAACTCCACACTCTTTTTGTAACTTTAATAAGGCATCTACAAACATCATAGGACGTTCTTCTTTAGGTACTGAATGGAAATCAACCCCCATAGCTTTAGCCATAGATACGAATCTTTCAGGAGCCTTATCTGCAAAAAATTTATAATATTCTTCTGAAAGCATAATTAACCCAGCTCCATGAGGAAGCTCTGGATGATGTGCACTTAGCGCATGTTCCATTGAATGTTCTGATGTACAGCTAGATGTAGACTCAACTAATCCTGAAAGAGTGTTAGCTAAAGCCACTTGTGTACGAGCCTCAAGATTATCACCTTCATTAACGCATATAGGAAGATATTTTGCTATTAACTTTATACTTTTTAAAGCATAGGCATCACTTATAGGTGTTGAAATATTTGCTATATATCCTTCTGTTGCATGAAACAATGCATCAAACCCTTGATAGGCTGTTAAATTTTTAGGAACTGTTAGCATAAGTTCTGGATCAACTACTGATAAGGTTGGAAATGTATCTTCATTACCGAAACCTATTTTTTCATTTGTTTCTTCTTTTGTTATAACAGTCCATGGATCAGCTTCTGTTCCTGTCCCTGCTGTAGTTGTTATTGCAACTATAGGAAGTGCACCATTTTTAACTTGAAGCCCTTTCCCAGTTCCACCAGATATATAATCCCAATAGTCACCTGGATTTTTTGCCATAACTGCAATACTTTTTGAGGAGTCAATACTACTGCCCCCTCCAAGTCCTATTACAAAATCACAATTCTCTTTTTTTGCAATATCTGCACCTTCCATTACATGAGCTTTAATAGGATTAGGTAAAATCTTATCAAATAAAACGTATTCAATCCCTCTACTAGATAAGATCTTCTTTAACCTATCTAAATATCCGTATTTCTTTACTGATTTTCCTGCTGTAGTTACAATTAATGCTTTTGTTCCAGGAAGTTTTTCCCTTGATAATTCATCTAACTTTCCAGGCCCAAATAAAATTTTTGTAGGTATATGATAATTAAAGTCCATAAATCCACCTCCAAATAAATATTTTATTTATTTCATTAAATACAGTATAGACATATAGTTGAGGTTAAACAAGAATGTACTTTATTGATAGATAGTATCCTTTATGATACCTATATTATGTTAAATTTAGTTTTTATAGTATAATAACATTATACATTATCATTAAATCTTTAGGAGGTGCTTATGCCCAACAATCTAAATAAAACTAAAAATGCTACCTGTGAATTTGAAGTAGCTTTTGAGGTTATAGGTGGTAAATGGAAACCCCTAATCTTATGGTTTTTATCTAAATCCGGAACTTTAAGATTTACTCAAATTCAACATTTTATTCCTGATATTACACATAAAATATTAACTAAACAATTAAGAGAATTAGAGGAAAATCACTTAATCGTGAGAAAGATTTATCCTGAAGTTCCTCCAAAGGTTGAGTACTCCATAACGAATAGTGGCAAAGAGGTTATCCCTATTCTTGGAATGATGTGTGATTGGGCCTATAAAAATGATTATTTCGATTATGATATCAAATATAATATTTGTGATGAGGACTGCTCTAATTCTTAAATTAATTTTGTAATTATATATTATTTAATGATAGGCAAAATGGGCCATAGCAAAACTAGCATATTTAGTTTTGCTATGGCCCAAATTCATCTTCATAAAGTGAAACCAAGCTAAATCATACTAGTGTTCCACTGTTCCTATGTTTCTATGTTTTTATGCAACGCTGTTCCTATGTTAAAACACTCCGCTGTTTCACTGTTTATAAGTAGCGCTGTTTCTATGATTTTTTAATTAAATAAAAAGAGACTTTTACACTAGTTATTAAGTGCAAAGTCTCAATTATCTTTTATTATATAAATCTTAAGCTATCTTTCCTACTATTTTGAATCATTAATTACCTGACTTCCTTCTATATCTATATTTATGTCTAAATTAAAATCTACTTTATCCATTATGTTTTCAATATTAAGCCCATGATATTCAACTTCTAGCTCTCTTTGTATATTTAATATATCTATACTTTCTTCTTTACATTTTCTTAATAGATTTTCGCATCTATCCTTTACAGTTTTTTCTGCTGATTCTTTTACTTGTTTTCTAATATTATCATCTGTTAAAGTTATACTCTTTTGAGCTTCCTCTAAGGATGACTTAACATTAATTTTAAAATCACACTTTATTCTATCTCCATTATACTTAAGGGATTTCTTTGTGGAGCCTTTTAGTATATCTAATGATATAACCTTACCTTCATTCATAGGATTTATAGTTGTTATATCTCCAAGTTTAATATCATTCATAAGAATTTTATATGCCTCTACTTCATCTTTTTCGATTTTTCCTATCATTTTATCATCACTTATAATAGCTGCACCACTAAATTCAAGTCGATCTCTTTTACTTTCCTCACTTGTTTTTATAATAGGCATTATATTGATCCGGCTTCCCATTAGCCTATTATTTGAATATTCATCAAGTCTAAGCCTTGCAATATTTAATAACTTTCCTTGATATATCATACTATTATCAAGAAATAATCCTATAAAATTTTCATCTCTTATTTGAATATTGACTAAGTCTTCTGGATTCCCACAATATATAAACATAAACTCTCTTAATGTTGGTCTTTGATTTCTTAATGATGAATCTACCAAAACATCCATCCCAGCTCTCGCAGCTCTCTCAGTATATATTAGAACCCTATTAACATCGTAAGCTACAGGAGAACCTGTAAGTGTGTTTATATCATAAAAAGCATCTAAAAGGGTTTCTCCTCTTCCTTTAATTATAACTCTATCTTCTCTTCCCATTTTTTCTTCTCCATACCTATGGGTTTTAAAAAACTCTCCATATAAAATTATATCTCCAGAAGTATCCACATCTAATATAGCCGCTAATGAAAATAATAATTTATTCATGTCTCTATAATTAAAACATCCTACATTTAAAGTTGTAGCTATTACCATAAAAATGCATATTAACTTCTTCATATTCTAATCCTCCTCAGAGAATATATTAGATGATATTTTATCTAAATCTCCTCTAAATATAACATCTTTATATTTAAAGCTTTTTAATGTTCCTAACGGATACAGGTATGGATATCCACAACTAGTTAAGCTAGCTAAATGAGATACAAATAATACAAAGCTTATATAAAATCCTGGTAACCCCAAAGAGGCTGAAAATATTATTATTAAAATATTCCAAGTAAATATCGCTACGTAAACCTTAGGAACCAAATATGATGCTATAGAAGTAATCGCTACAACAACAACTGTAACTTGTGATGCTAATCCAGAATTCACTGCTGCATCTCCTAATATAAGTGCTCCTACTATACTTAATGTGGGCCCTATTGGTTGAGGAAGTCTGACACCGGCCTCTCTTATAATTTGAAAGAATATAATCATATATAGTAGTTCTACCACTGTTGGGACTGGTACTCCAGCTCTAAATACAGCCATTCTAAGTAAAAATGTTGAGGGTACAAGTTTAAAGTGATAGGTAACTAAAGCTATATATATTCCTGGAAGTAAAGTAGATATCCCAAATGAAAACCACCTTAAAAATCTCGCCATATTCGCCATAAATTTATTTAATGTATAGTCATCAGTGGTTTGGAAGTTTTCAATAAAAAAATAAGGTGCGGTTATTGCAAAACTACCACCATCTGCCATTACTAAAACTCTTCCTTCTGATATCTTTGATGCTGCAACATCTGGCTTCTCAGTGTAGCCAATAGTATCAAAAGGAGTTCCTTTATTCCTTAGTCCTTCTTCTATAGACGAAATATCAAAAATAAACTCATCTTTAAAATTTCTGCTTATATCATTTATTTTGTCTCTTACTGTCTTTATAAGTTCTTCTGGCGTTTTATCTTCCATATAAAAAATTGCAACAGTAGTTTTTGATTCCTTTCCAAGAATAACACTTTCTATTTTCAAGTTAGCGCTTTTAATCCTTCTTCTTATAGCTGATATATTATCTTGGATATTCTCTGAAAAACCTTCTCTTGGTCCTTTTATTACTGTTTCTGTAATGGGAATATCAATAGATCTTTTAGGAAAACCTTTAACCTCACAGCATAAACATCTATTAATATCATCAAAAATTATTACAGCATTAGCAGTTAAAATACTAGTTATAATCTCTTCTTTACCTTTTGCCTCTGCTATTGAATTAGATACTATAACTCTTCCCTTTATGTCATCTACATTGTCGTAATCTTCTCCTCTTGTCATAATTGGTGCAATTATATATTCACTTATAAACTTGGAATCACATAAGCTTTCTATATAAACAATGTAAATATTATTATCATGCCACTTAATCTCTCTATATTTTACATCAAAGGTATTGTTCAAGCGTTCTCTTACATATTCAATATATGAAACTCCCATATTTCATCACCTTTTAAACTTTTCTATTTAATATGTAATAATATTCCCTATTTCGAAGATAATAAGTATATGTAATTATTTCTAGGTTAACCATAATTTTAGGAGGATGCTCTTTTATGGATAAATTTTCGCCAAAACATTTTATTTTCTTAATACTAGGAGTATCAATAGTCTCTTTAAAAACTTATCCTACAACCTTTATACGCGATGGATTAAGGGATACATGGATAGGGGTAATAATATCATCTATTATAATTTTTATAGTTTATATATACATAATCACGATATGGAAAAAGAAATCAGACTATAATTTAATTAAGATATATAGAGAAGCTATAGGTAATAACCTAGGTAATATAGTAATTGTTTTATTTATGTTTACACTTTTTTTTACATTGATTGAAAGTTCTTCTATTGAAGCAGACTCAATGCACCAAAACATGCTCCTTGAGACTCCAAATTGGTACTTATTATTGTTTTTTGTTGTTCCAGCCATATACACAATAAAAAAGGATTTAGTTTCTATTGTCACAATATCTATAATAGGAATTATGCTTATAATTATTGCTGGAATAAATCTTTCTATATTAACAACAAAATATAAAGATGTAAAGCTTCTATTTCCTATATTTGAACATGGTCTTACCCCTGGTTTTTTTATTTCTATTCTTAAATCCTTAGGGTTATATGGTTCGATCTGCATAACCCTTCCATATTTTAATAAAATAAGTGATAAAAAAGGCAGAATGACTAGATATGTTGTAGTAGCTTTACTATTTGTTATACAAATGGAGATTATAGCTATTTCAGGTATATTAATGACCTTTACTCCCGATTTAGCAATTACTATGAACTATCCTAAACTTCTACAAACTCAACAGGTGAGTTATCTGCAATTTTTAGAATTTGGAGAACTTTATGTAATGCTCCAGATAGTTGGTGGATGGCTTCTTAAATATATCATCACCTTTTATTCATTAATACTGCTTTTAAGAAACTTTAATATAAGGGAAAAATACGTATCATATTCTATCTACGCTATTAGTTTCCTAGTGTTTATATGTGCTTATATTTCTTCTAAAAATTCTTTCATACTTTTTAAACTTCTTAATTATTATGAATTTGTAGCACTTATAAACTTTGTTATTATTCCTTTAATTGTATTTATGCGTTTTAATAGCAAACTCAAAGTTCAAAAGAGCTCTTGATATAATTCACTAAAGCCTTTAAACTTAACTAGACCCATAAAATATAAAGGGAGAATGAATTATGAATTTTAAAGACTTAGGAATTAATGATGATATTATAAAGGTATTAAGAAAAAATGGTATTACAGAACCTACAGAAATTCAAAAAAGCAGCATAGCTTATATAAAGCAAGGTAGGGACGTAATAGGTGAAGCTCAAACTGGCACTGGAAAAACTCTCGCTTTTTTACTGCCTATATTAGAGAATATATCCCCTGAATTACAGTCAACTCAAGCTTTAATACTTACTCCTACTAGAGAATTAGCTATACAAATAGCTGAAGAAGTTAATAAGCTAAAAGATGTTAAAAATATAAATGTTTTATCTGCCTATGGCGGTAAAGACATTGGATCTCAACTAAAAAAATTAAAAAAGAATATTCATTTAATTATAGCAACTCCTGGTAGGCTCCTTGATCATATTGAGAGAAAAAGTATTGATCTTAGTAAACTTAAGACTTTTATCTTAGATGAAGCAGATCAAATGCTTTTAATGGGATTTAAGAATGAAGTTGAAACTATAATTAAAGAAACTCCTAAAAAACGTCAAACTATCTGCTTCTCTGCAACTATAAACTCTGATGTTAAAAAACTGGCATATAGATATATGATTGACCCATTAATGATTTCAGTACAGAAAAAAGAGGTTACTCTAGATTCTATTAAGCAGTTTGTTGTTAAAACCGTAGATAGAAGAAAAAAAGATGCTCTATGCAAAGTTCTTGATGAAGATAATCCGTTTATGGCTATAATCTTTTGCAGAACCAAAAGAAGAGTTGATGAACTTGAACTGGCTCTACACCAACGTGGATATAATTGCGTAAAATTACATAGTGATATATTACAATCAAAACGTGAGAGAATCATGAAATCTTTTAGAAATGCTGATATTCAATACCTAATTGCTACTGATGTAGCTGCTAGAGGTTTAGATATAAGTGGAGTTTCCCACATATATAATTATGATATTCCTGAAACTCCAGAGAGCTATATACATAGAATAGGAAGAACTGGAAGAGCTGGCGAAAGCGGTTATACCTGTTTATTTATTGATCCAAAGGATAACAGAGCCTTAGAAGAAATTGAAAAAGCCATAAAATCTAAGATCCCTGAGAGAGAAGTTAATATATAGAAAAAACAGGACTGTAGTACTAAATAATTAGCCCTACAGTCCCATAAATATGCCTTATTTTAACTTTCCACCCTCAACAACAAGCTCATCTGGACTAACTGAATCACCATAAACTGGTTTTAAAGTTTCTTCATATGCCTTGTGTATAAAGTTTTCTTTTCCTATAGTTTCAAGTTCTGAGTTTATCCAATTTAATAACTCTGTATCACCTTTTTTAACAGCTGGAGCAATTGAATCTATCCCACCTAAAGATGGAACTCCCACTGAGAATCCTAGATTTGATTTTGCCCAAGCAAGCACTTCTGTATTATCATGTGCTAAACCTGCTCCACGTTTATCTTTCATTGCTTCAAAAGTTTCAGTGTTTTGGTCAAACTTTAATAATTCTATTTCTGGATGATTTTTTGTGAAGTAATCTTCTGCTGTAGTTCCTTTGTTAACAATAAGCTTTTTGCCTTTTAATTGGTCAACAGATGTTATAGGTGCATCATCTGGAGATACAATTCCTAGAGAAACCTTCATATAAGGATTAGCAAAATCTACTTTTTGTTTTCTTTCATCTGTAACTGTGAAGTTAGCCATTATTATATCTACCTTATTTGACTCTAAGTATGCAACTCTGTTAGCTGCTTCAACTAAAACAAATTCTACTTTAGACTCATCTCCTAAAAGATCTTTTGCAAATCTTTTAGCTATTACTACGTCGAATCCTTGGTTTTTACCATTAGAATCTACATAACCAAATGGTGGCTTATCACTAAATACACCTATTCTTATTTTTCCGTTTGCTTTTATCTGTTCTATAGAAGATTTATTTGAATCAGTTGTTGGCGCTGATTTGCTGCAACCTGCAAAAGCCCCCAATAAAACAGTTCCAGTAATTATAGCTGCTAAAATCTTTTTAATACTTTTCATTATTCTTCATCCCCTCTTTTATTTAATATTGAAATATATTTAGAAAGCGCTTTGCGCGTTCAGTCTTTGGATTTGTGAAAAACTCTTCTGGAGTAGTTTCTTCACGAATGTTTCCTTCATCAATAAATACAATCTTATCAGCAACAGCTTTAGCAAATCCCATTTCATGAGTTACTATAACCATGGTCATACCTTGTTTTGCAAGCCCTAACATAACATCTAAAACTTCTCTAACCATTTCTGGATCTAAAGATGCTGTTACCTCATCAAAAAGCATTATTTCCGGATTCATACATAAGGCTCTTACAATAGCTATTCTTTGCTTTTGTCCACCTGAAAGCTGTCTTGGATAGGAATTCATTCTATCAGCTAAACCAACTCTCTCTAATAACTGCTTAGCTTGCTCTAAAACCTCGTTTTTATCTCTTTTTTGTACCTTTGTAGGTCCTAGTAATATGTTTTCTATAACTGTCATATTAGGAAATAGTTCGTAATTTTGAAATACCATACCTATCTTTTGACGAACTTCTCCCCAATTAACATTTTTATCTATAAGGTTATTACCATCTAACCTTATTTCCCCGCCTTGTATTTCCTCAAGACCGTTAATACATCTTAATAGTGTACTTTTTCCACATCCTGATGGTCCTAAAATAACCACTACTTCACCTTTTGTTATCTCAAGATCAATATCCTTCAATATTTGTTTCCCATCATATCCTTTATTTAATTTACTTATTTCTAGTAATATCTCTTTACTATCTTTAACCACTTTAATTCCCCCTAGTTATTCCACTTAGCTTCTAACTTTTTAGATAATATGGATAATGGGTAACATATTATAAAATATAATATGAATATAAATCCATAAACCCAAAAGGATGCTGTTGGAACTTTGAACCTTGAAACTTCTATAACCTGTTGTCCTATTTTTACTACTTCAATAACACCTATAAGTACTACTAAAGAAGTAGTTTTAACCATTCTTGTAGCTAAATTTATAGCACCTGGAAGCATTCTTCTTACAGCTTGAGGTATAAGAACATATCTATATAACATAAAGAAGTTAAGCCCTAATGCCTTAGCTGATTCTGTCTGATGTTTAGGTAGAGATTCTAAAGCACCTCTAACTATATCACCCATCTCTGCTGCTCCCCATAAGCTAAAAACAATTATTGAAATAAGTTCACCCTCTAAATGTATATTTAATACGCTTGTTACTCCAAAATAAAATATAAATAACCAAACAAGGATTGGAATTACCCTAAAAAGTTCTAAATAAAACCTGCAAATAACTCTAACAACCTTAGATTTTGAAGTCATAACTAATCCATAAATTATTCCTAATACAGAACCTATAACTATTGATATAAATGCAATTCTTGCTGTAACTAATAATCCACCAAGTAATCTTGTAAAGTTCATTCCATCAAAAATAACACTAAGACCCGAATTCAGCATATCTTACCTTCCTTTCTAGCCATGTTAAAAATAAAGATAATGGTAAGAGTATTATTAGGTAAGATACTACTAACATTAGTAGTGATTCTACAGTTTGATAATACATTCCGATTAAATCTTTAGTAACGTTCATTAGATCAACTATAGCTATAGCTCCTAAAATAGATGTTTCCTTAAGTAAAAATATACAATTTGCTCCTATAGCTGGTATGCTTACAGAAAAAGCTTGAGGAAGTATAACATATCTTGCAAGTTGAAACTTAGAAAGTCCTATACTCATACCCGATTCAAGTTGCGTTTTACTTACTGCTTCTATTCCACCTCTAAAAGCTTCCGCCATATAACTTCCCCCTAAGAAAGAAAGTCCTATTATTCCACAGGTATTTTCAGTTAAAACTAATCCCAATTTTGTTAATCCGTAATATAAGAAAAATAATTGGATTAACAACGGTGTATTACGTGAAAGCTCTATATATGCTTTTACTACTATATTTAAACCCTTAACCTTGTAATAATTTATAGCGCTACATATTATCCCAATGATAAATGAGCCTAATATTCCCCAAAAAGCAAGCTTTAAAGTCAATATCGCTGCTTGTTGGTATAATGGTATTTTTTCAACAATAAAATTCCAGTTAATAACCATGAATTTACCACCTTTTCACAGTCTAGTATTAATTAATAATTCCTATAGACTTAATATGATATATAGTTATATTATTCACAACTTATTCAATTGTCAATAAACACTAATTATTACTATAATCTATTTATTTAAACTTTATTGAATATATATTAACATTTTATCTTATTTGGTAGTATTTTATTGATTTTTATCCACTTTTTATATTAATTAAGCAATTCAGTTCTTGTCCAACTAAATATTTTTATTATTCAGTAGCATAAAAAGGTGGCTACGCCACTTCGCTAGGGAACCCTATGTTTCCCTTCGACGACACTGCGTGTCTGAGCACCCTCCTTAAGAGGCGGGGAGCACAACCTCCCCTGCACCCCTTGCATTTTTTATTGCATAGGAAGAATACACTTTCCTATACAATAAAAAATAGAGCATAAAAATATGCTCTACCTAACTAATTATTTACATTTTCATAATTTTTTCTTTTTACTGAATACATTTCCCTATCTGCATTCTTTAATAAATCATCTACGCTTGTACCATCATCAGGGAAAACACTTATCCCCATACTAGCCCTTATATTTAGTTTATTACCGTTTATCTTCATTGGAATTTGTAGTCTTCCATTTATTTTATATATATACTTTTCTGCATCCATATAATTTTCTATATTAAATAATATTATTGCAAACTCATCTCCACCTAACCTAGCAACAATTCCTTCACCTTTAATGCAATCTTTAATTCTGTTTCCAACTTCACACAAAACAAAATCCCCAGCACCATGTCCAAAAGTATCATTAATATATTTAAATTCATCTAAATCACAAAATATAAGTGCTAGTTTTTTTGGATCATTAACTTGAAGTCTTAGCTCTTCCTCTAGGGTTTCAACAAAATACTTTCTATTTACTAATCCTGTTAGTGCGTCATGGTACGCTAGGTAAGTTATATACTCTTCTGCTTTTTTTCTTTCCGTAATATCATGGATAATTGCAAAAACCATAATCTTATCTCCACCCTTAATTGGAGAAGGGTGAACCTCTACATTTCTCATTTCTCCGTTAGATAGTCTATGTGTTGTCTCAATTACAGTTACACTTTTGTCTAATATATTTTTAAGATTATTACCTATATCTGAGTTACCTAAATTCTCAGCTCCATTTAGATCAGTAATTTTCATTTTTTCAAAATCTTCCTGATCATATCCATAAAACTTTTGAGCTGAAGCATTAGCGGAAAAAATATTTAAATTTTCAGGGTCTATTAAAAGCATTATAGCTGAGTGTTCACTAAACATTACACGAAATTTTTCTTCACTTACTCTTAGTTTTTCTTCTATTTCCTCATGTACATGTAACTCATATTCAAGCTTTTTAGTAAGGGTTATATCATGTCCAATAATAACAGTACTTATTACTTTCTTACTTTTTTCATCAATTATTTTTTTACAAGAAACATCCATAGGAATTTGTTTTCCTAATGCTGTTATGCAATTAAGCTCCTGATATATATGTTTGTCATAGGGTGACTCTAGAACTATCTTTTTAACTGTTTCCTTTTCGCTAAATAAATCTTCTATTCTCATATTCAAAATTTCACGTTCAGAATAGCCAAGTAAACTAACAGTTCTTTTATTTATTTCTATTATTTCACCTGTAGGAGATACAAGAAAAAATAAATCCATCATTTCAGCTAAGATTTCATCAAACAAAATATCTGAAGGTATTTTTAAAAGATTGTATTTAATTATTGCATAATAAATGCCTAAAACCATTATTAAAGCATAAAATTGTCCCATAGCTGGCAGTATTCCAGCCTCTGACAAAAAATTAATTCCAAAAGATGCTGCACTACTAGATACTACAATAACAGCTTGTCTCTTTTTATTAAGTTCCAATTGTCTTTTGCCCCATATAGCTATCACAATTAGTGAAAGAGATTGATAGGAAATATTATAAATAGTATTAACTAGCGAAAAAATAACATAAATAGAGTCAGTTGAACTTATACCTTCCCAATGTAAAAATACTCTAACGTATATTAAGAAAATAGATGGTACATATAAAAGTACTTGTAGAAGTTTATTCTTAAAAAGCTTATTATTAGTAAATCTTAATGCAATATGAAGAACAAATGTTGTAAAAGTGCACCACCCTATAGCAGCTAGCTTCATTAGCGGTTCTGATGCAAAAAAGGTTGGAATATTTCCTAAAAAATATCCTAGGGACCATATAGATAAACTTAAGCATAACAATAAAAACAGCTTAGTTTCTGCTGAACTAGTGCTTGACTTAAAGGTATGCACGCCTATAAATACATATATTATGAAAGTTAATAATGATAACGCAGCCACAAGATCCATTGACAATCCTCCCCAGTAAGTATACGAAATCCTATTATATAACACCTTTTATTCTTATTCCCTAAATTATACCATTGGGTATATATTTTTTCTATATACCTTTTTATTTTAATATAATTTTTTTTAAATATACATTATTAATTAAAATTAACACTTCAACGTTCATAAAAACCTCACTTCCATTATATTTATTATAGAAAAAATAAAATACTGTTAAAACAAAATTTTAACAGTATTTTACTACTTATGTTAACAGATTTGATTTAATGAACTTTTTAAATCCTCTTCTGCTGTGCTTATTGGTTTTATATTAAATGTATCAACTAAGTATTGTAGAACATTAGGAGATAAAAATGCAGGTAAACTTGGTCCAAGGTACATTCCCTTTATACCTAAAGATAATAATGCTAAAAGATCAGCAACAGCCTTTTGTTCATACCAAGAAAGTACAATAGTTAAAGGTAGTGAGTTTACATCTGTATCAAAAGCATCTGCTAAAGCTGTAGCTATTCTAACAGCCGAATATGCATCATTACATTGACCTACATCTAGTAGTCTTGGAAGTCCTGAAACTGTACCAAAATCTAATTTATTAAATCTATATTTGCCACAAGCTAAAGTAAGAATTATGCAATCATTTGGTACCATTTTAGCAAAATCAGTATAGTAGTTTCTTCCTGGTCTTGCTCCATCGCATCCACCAATCAAGAAGAAATGTCTTATATTTCCCGCCTTAACTTCTTCAACTATCTTCTCTGCATGAGATAAAGTTGCATGATGACCAAAGCCTACTAATATTTCTTTCCTCTCTTCATCTTCCTTAAATCCACCTAACTCTAAGCTCTTTTCTATTATTTCACTAAAATCTTTTGTTTCATCTTCATTAGTCGGAATAAATTTTATACCATCCCATCCAACTACATTTGTTGTAAATATTCTATCCTTATAAGTTTCTCTTGGTCTCATTAAACAGTTAGTAGTCATCAAAATACATCCTGGTATATTATCAAACTCTTTTTGTTGGTTCTGCCATGCGCTACCAAAATTACCTACTAAGTGTTTATATTTCTTTAATGAAGGATATCCATGAGCTGGAATCATTTCCCCATGGGTGTATATATTTATTCCTTTTCCTTCTGTTTGTTCTAATAACATATCTAAATCTTTTAAATCATGTCCTGAAACAATAATAAACGGTCCTTTAACCCTATTTACATTTACCTTATGTGGTGATGGATTCTTATAAGTAGTAGTATTAGCTTCATCTAAAGTTCTCATTACTTCTACACTTATCTCTCCAGTTCTCATAGCCATTCTAATCAAATCTTCAAGACTTAAATTATCATTTGTCGTTGCCTCTAATCCCTTAAAATAAAACTCATCAACCTGATCACTGTGATAACCTAAATATCTTGCTTGATGACCATAGGCACTTACGCCTTTTAATCCATATAATATAGTGGATCTTAACGATCTTATATCTGCATCAAGACTTTGATCATACATAATGCCTGCCTTAACAGAATCCTTAAGCATCTCTTCTTTTGTTTCACTTAGATTATAAGTACATTGATCGGGATATTCTCCTTCTGGAGCTTCATCTCTAAGTCTTTCCTTTATACTTTGTGATTCTTGTAACAGTTTTACATGAACTTCTGCATCAAAATTAACATTAGTTAAAGTAGTAAATAATCCATTCTCAACAAAAGAAACTATACTCTTATCTATCTTTTTTTCTTGCTCCATGATTTTCTTAGCATAACAAGATATTCCCTTTAACTGATAGATAAGTAGATCTTGAAGATTAGCTATCTCTGGAGTTTTACCACAAACCCCTGACTTAGTACAGCCTTTACCACCCATAGTTTGCTCACACTGATAACAAAACATTGCATTCTCCATAAAAATCCTCCTAAACACAATTAATTAAAATCACTACTATTATTTCCATCTATTGGGGAAATATGCACACCTCTAATCTGTAGAAGCGTTCCTCAGCTTCATTAGATTCATTAAAATATTATGCACCTTGTTACTGTAGAGGCTTCTCCTCAAGCCTCATTAAATTCATTGATTGACAATTATGTTTATTAAGAAGTTAAGCTCTTCTGACCTGTAGAAGGTGTTCCTCAGCCTTCATAAGATTCCTTCAATTATTATGTTTAATAAAAAGTTAAAAAGTTAAACATTTAAACATTTAAAAAGAAAAAAAGTTAATCGTTTTTATAAAAAAACAAGGCACCACTTGCGCCTTGTAGAATTCATTTTTAATTAATACTGTTATTTAGGTAGTCCTCTAACAGGTTTACTCATATCTTTATCTTCATCTGCATTTACAGGGTTTGCTGCTGATTTATTATTTTTATTTCTATAATAAGATTTTTCACCTGTTTTATTATTTTTACCAAGTTTTTGAGTCATTAAAATCACCTCCTTATCTATCTTTTGAAAAGCTTATGAAACTATCCCTGTTAAGTTTTGCTATAGATAATATTTTTATGGTATACAATTTAAATTTAAGAAAAAAATAAAAAAAATATAGATTTTTTAACAATACTTTGTTAAAATATTATTTATAGAGAATGATTATTTGTAAATAAAATATATTTATTATTTTGGAGGTAATTTTATATGAAGGTAGCAGTTATAGGTTGTACTCATGCAGGTACAGCTGCAATAGTAAATACAGCAAAAAAACATCCTGATGCAGAAATAACAGTATACGAAAGAAATGACAACATCTCTTTCTTATCTTGTGGAATAGCATTATATGTAGGTGGAGTGGTTAAAGATCCTCAAGGATTATTTTATAGTTCACCAGAGGATTTAGCTGAACTTGGAGTTAAAACTAAGATGTCTCATGATGTTTTAGATATTGATGTAGATAATAAAATCTTAAAAGTTAAGGATTTAACTTCTGGAGAAGAGTTTGAGGATAATTTTGATAAGTTAATAATTACTACGGGGTCATGGCCAATAGTACCTAATATTGAAGGAATAGATTTAGACAATATACTTCTTTCAAAAAATTATGCTCATTCAAACACAATTATAGAAAAAGCTAAATCAGCTAATAGAATAGTTGTTGTAGGAGCTGGTTATATAGGTGTAGAGCTTGTAGAAGCTTTCGAAATGAACGGTAAAGAAGTTACTTTAATAGATGGTATGGATAGAGTTTTAAGCAAATATCTTGATAAAGAATTTACAGATACTGCTGAAGATGAATTTATAAACCATGGAATTAAACTAGCTTTAGGAGAAACTGTAAGTAAATTTGAAGGAAAAGATGGTAAAGTAACTAAAGTTATAACTAATAAAGGTGAATATGAAGCTGATCTTGTAATTCTATGTATTGGATTTAGACCAAGTACAGCTCTATTTAAAGATAAGTTAGATATGCTTCCAAACGGAGCAATAATAGTGGATGAATATATGAGAACAAGTAAAGAAGGTATCTTTGCTGCTGGAGACTGCGCTTCAATAATATATAATCCAACAGGCAAAAGAGAATACATTCCACTTGCTACAAATGCAGTTAGAATGGGTACTTTAATAGGTAGAAATTTAGTAGAACCTACTACTAAATATATGGGTACTCAAGGAACCTCAGGAATAAAAATCTATGACTATAACATAGCTTCAACTGGTCTTACAGAAGCTTCAGCTAAAGCTGCTGGACTAAAAGTAAAAACAGTATCAGCTACAGATAACTATAGACCTGAGTTTATGCCGACATTTGACTCAGCAACTGTTAAGGTTGTTTATGACGAGGAATCAGAAGTAATACTTGGTGCTCAAATAATATCTAAAACAGATTTGACTCAATTAATGAATACAATGTCTGTTGTTATTCAAAACAAAATGACTATAGATGAGTTAGCATTTGTTGATTTCTTCTTCCAACCACACTTTAACAAACCTTGGAGCTTATTAAATATAGTTGCTTTAAGTGCAAAATAGATAAAGAATAAATTGCCACATTAACTTTACTTAGTTGATGTGGCAGTTATTTAATATATCTTACTTTTTTTATTCCGAATCATATCCAACAACAGTCCATATTCCAGTTGAGTCCTTCTTTACTAGCCTCTTTAGATATACTTTTTTAATTTTCGTCTTATTTGAATTTACTTCAACTATAGTTTCCTTTTCGCTGCTTTGGATAATCTTTAATTCTTTATCTTTGATTGGGTAATCTCCTGTAATACCTTCTGGTGAAACTTGCAAACTTACAAAAACTTGAGCTACAAAAACAGGATCAAGTTTCCATGGCGAATGACCTTCTTCAACGCTCTTTTGAGCTTCTTTTTCAATCTCTAGATTAATAGGAATCTTTATCTGTGGTTCAATTCTATCATCTTTGTAATTTGTTGAATCACTATATGTTGTGATTTCACCTGCTATAGCTTCACTATTTATATTAAATAATACACCAAAAGCTACCACACAAATTAACCAATTTCTTTTTAACAACTTTATAACCATACTTGTATCCTCCATAGATAAATCTATTTTTATAGCTATGTCTTTAAAATAGTATTCTCTATGATATAAAAGCTTATGCTGATTACTAAAGCAAAAAAGCTATTATATTAATTTTTAATTAATATAATAGCTTAACTTGTCATTAGATATTCATAACCAATACCCACATCTGAATTATTTAGTTTTATATCTATTTTTAGCTTTATTCTTCAACTTCACACCAATAGTCGAATTTATGAATAATGTAATCATAGATTCTTTTGTTGCCTTATCATCAACGAAAATATTATGTCTTTTACATAACTTACTTAAATCTGATTTAGTAAGTTCGCTATTTTTCATATATGAAGTAGCACTTTTTACGCTATCCATAACCATTATACGTTTATATATTTCATCAGTGTTCATGAGTATACCTCTATTTATTTTATTTGTTCTTCTTTACTTGAATTAGTATATCATTTAACCTTATTATTTTTCAACATCATATTTATTACTATAAGCACTTAGACTTTCAATAAATACCTTTGAAATCATTGATAGGGATATGTCTTTAGATATTAGATATGAAAAATGTCTTTTAAAACTATTATCTACTTCTATTATTGATACTTCTTTATTTTTATATGCTTCTTTTGCCACATAGTTAGAAATAAGAGTTACACCTAACCCATTTTTCACAGCTTCCTTTATTGCATAATTACTTCCAAGTACCATAATGTTTCTTGGAACTATCTCATTAGTTGTTAGAAATATATCTAAATATTCTCTAGTTCCTGAGCCAAATTCTCTACTTATCCATCTTAAGTTTTGAAGTTTGTCATATGTAAATTCATCTTTTGTTAGAGGATGATCGTAAGGCACCATTAAAACCATGTTATCCTCTAAAAAATATTCTTGCTTAAAATCATGTGAAGAAACAATTCCCTCAATAAGTCCAAAATCTAACTTTAGATTTCTAACGCCCTCACATATACTTGCAGTATTTTCAATTATAACTTCTATCTCAATATCTGGATAATCCATTGAAAACTGTTTTAAAAAATTAGGAAGAAAATACTCACCTATCGTAAGACTTGATCCTATCTTTATGTGCCCCTTTAGTGAACTAGATATATTTTTAAGTTCATTGGTTGTATTTTCAACTAATCTAAATATCTCTTTTGCTCTTCTATAAAGCAACCTTCCACTTTCAGTTATTATAATATTTTTCTGCCTTGAGGATCTAGTAATGAGTGTTGTATTAAAATATTTTTCTAGATTTTTTATATGCAAACTTACACTTGGCTGAGATAACTTTATCATTTCTCCCGCCTTAGTGAAGTTCTCTTGCTCAACCACAACCATAAAAGTTTTTAGTTCTTCTAACATCCTAACCCCTACACCCTTTCATAATATTAAATTCCTTTTAAGTAATTGCATTATAGCATTTTCTCCAAATATAAACTATAAAAAAGCTATCGCTAACAATTTTAATCTATTAGTGCGATAGCTTTTTTAAAATATATGTTTTTATCTTACAAAACTAGTAAATATCTTTCCTTCTTTTTCTGGTTCTTGAACATTATCTTTACCATTCTCAACTAACTTCATTAACCAAGCCATATTCTTACCTAATGTTCTCATTATTTGAGTTCCTTCTCCATCTTCAACTACATCTCCTGGTTTGGTTCCATGAATTACATTCCAATAGCTTGAAGTAGGTACCAGCATTTCTGAATAGTTTATAAAGTTGTTTAATTGTTGGAAAGTTGGAAGTCCTCCTGAACGTCTAACTGCAACCACCGCTGCACCAACTTTATGTCTAAATAAATTTCCATTACTGCTTGCAACATAGAAAGCTCTATCTAAAAATGATTTCATGGTTCCAGCTATTCCTGAATAATGTACTGGTGAGCCAAGTAATATACCATCAGCTTCTTTCATTTTTTGAACCCAGACATTTAAAAAATCCCCTTGCAAAACACATTTTTCATCCTTATTTCTTCCACAACCACCACAAGCCATACATCCTCTTATAACTTGATTTCCAACGTGGACAATCTCAACTTCTATACCTTCTTTTTCTAATTCATCAGCAACTAATTTAAGTGCTTGATAAGTGTTTCCTTCTTTTTTTGGGCTTCCATTAAAAGCAACAACTTTCATTAAAACTCCTCCTAATAACTTAATATATTTTTTAGTTTACTCCAATATAAATTTATGGACAAGTACGCACTTTTAGGTAAGTTATTAAAAAAAATTAACTATTTTTCCCTGATTTAATACTTTATATCTTAAAACTTATCTGATACAATAGTATTAACTTTATTTAGAGGTATATATCCAAAATACCTACTATACATATATGAAATATATGAAAGAAAAAGAGGGGGCTAAAAAAATGAGTGAAAGAAAATTAAGTTTTGAAACCTTACAGGTTCATGCAGGACAAGTTCCTGATCCTACTACTGGAGCTAGGGCTGTTCCAATTTATCAAACAACTTCTTATGTATTTAATAACGCAGACCATGCTGCTAATCTATTTCAATTAAAGGAATCAGGAAATGTTTATACAAGAATAATGAATCCTACAACTGATGTATTTGAAAAAAGAGTTGCGGAACTTGAAGGTGGGGTTGCTGGGCTTGCAACTGCTTCTGGTCAATCTGCCATTCTTTATTCTATTCTAAATGTTGCAAATGCTGGAGATGAAATAGTTGCCGCTGCTACTTTATATGGTGGAACCTATGAATTATTTTCAGTTACTTTAAAGAAACTAGGCATAAATGTTGTATTTGTAAATCCTGATGATCCAGAAAACTTTAGAAAAGCTATTACAGATAAAACTAAAGCTCTTTATGGCGAAACTATAGGTAATCCTAAAATCAATGTTTTAGATATCGAAGCAGTAGCTAATATAGCACATGAAAACAATATTCCACTTATAATAGACAACACTTTTGGAACTCCATATTTAGTTAGACCTATAGAATATGGTGCTGACGTAGTAGTTCATTCGGCTACGAAATTTATAGGGGGGCATGGAACTACTCTTGGAGGAATTATTGTTGATGGAGGAAACTTTGACTGGGCGGCTAGCGGCAAATTCCCTGACTTTACAACTCCAGATAAAAGCTATAACAATCTAGTTTATGCGTCTTTAGGTGCACCTGCTTTTGCTTTAAAGGCAAGAGTTCAATTATTAAGAAATACAGGGGCTACACTTAGTCCACAAAGTGCATTTTATTTACTTCAAGGACTAGAAACTTTATCTTTAAGAGTTGAAAGACATGTATCTAATACAAGAAAAATAGTTGAGTACTTAGGTAATCATCCTAAAGTTTCTTGGATTAATTATCCTGAACTTGAATCTAGTCCATATAAAGCACTTGCAGATAAATACCTACCAAAAGGGTCTGGTTCAATATTCACTTTTGGAATTCACGGTGGTCTTGAAGCTGGAAAGAAATTTATTAATAGCTTAGAATTATTCTCTTTACTTGCAAATGTTGCAGATGCTAAGTCATTAGTAATTCATCCATCAAGCACAACTCATTCAGAACTTACTGAAGAAGAGCAAATAGCTGCTGGAGTTACTCCAGATCTTATAAGGCTTTCAATCGGTATCGAAGGTATTGATGACTTAATTTACGATTTAGAGCAAGCTCTTTCAAAAATATAGGTAAAAAAGCAAGAAGTTTATCTTTATAAATAGAAAACTTCTTGCTTTGTTTTTTATAATTCTTTTTTACATTTATTATTCATTAGGTTCTTCAATTTCATCCTCTTTTATATCTGTTTTTCTACCAAAAGGATTATGATGATTTTCCTCATTGCAATTATGATTAAAGCCTCTTCTTCTATCACAATGCTCTAAAAATCCTCTTCTACCCATATGAGGGTGATTATGATGGTGCATTTCATGTTCAATGTCATCAGCATCACCAAGCTCTTTTTCTAGTTCCACAATTATTCGTCCTAAATAGTCTTTAAGATTATTTTGCTCTGACTCATTTAAACATTTAAATAAATCTTTAGTATTATCCTCTTGTTCTTTTTCATTGGTTGCCGCTTTTCCTTCTTCTGTTAAACGAATAATCATTGCACGACGATCTTCTTCTGAAGGTGTTCTAGTTATATATCCGTTTCTCTCTAATTTTGCTAAAAGCTCCCCTAATGACTGTGATCTTATGTCTAAAATATTAGCTAATTCCTTCTGAGTAATTTCTGGTTTTAATTTTAATAAGGCTAACACTCTTCCTTGCCCTCTGTGAATATCCGCCATAGGTCCATGATTTTTGTGATTTTTGAAATGATGTTTATGCATTAACCACTGAAGTCTAGCTAACTGTTTAATTAAATCATTATTACTTTTTTCCATGCTTTTATCTCCTTTAACAAACATACTAAGGTACCTTCTTTTATTTTATTATAAAGGTACCTTAGTATATTGTCAATGCTCCTATTAAATTAAAGTTAAAAAGTCCACTGCACTTCTGCAATGGACTTTTTAACTATTTCATTATCTTACATATATTATTTGTAAACTCTACAGGATCATTTATAGATAATCCTTCTATAAGTAAAGCTTGATTATATAATAAATCTGTAAATAAACTTAATTTATCTTTATCATTTTCAAATGCTTGCTTTAAAGAATTAAATACATCATGATGTACATTAATTTCTAAAACTTTGTCTGCCTTAACATTTTCATTATTAGGCATAGAGTTTAATATTTTTTCCATTTCAATTGAAAGCTCACCATCATTTGATAAACATACTGGATGATTTTTTAGCCTTTTTGAAGCTCTAACATCTTTAACTTTACCAGCTAAAGCAGTTTTCATATATTCAAATAAATCATTATTATCCTTTTCTTCTGCTTCATTAGCTTCTTTATTTTCTTCTGATTCTATTCCTAAATCTCCACTTGATATAGATTTAAATTCTTTTTCCTTATAGTTCATAAGCATTCTTATAGCAAATTCGTCTATATCATCTGTGAAATATAATACTTCATAATCCTTATCTAATAGAAGTTCTATTTGTGGAAGTTTTTCTATTCTTTCTTTTGATTCTCCAGCAGCATAATAAATATATTTTTGATCCTCTTTCATTCTACCTACATACTCAGCTAAAGTTACCATCTTTTTCTCTTTTGAAGAATAGAACATTAGTAAATCTTGTAGAACATCTTTATTACTTCCAAAATCGCTGTAAACTCCAAACTTTAATTGTCTTCCAAAAGATTCATAGAACTTATCATAATCTTCTCTTTTATTTTTTAATAAGCTTTCTAACTCACCTTTTATCTTAGACTTAATATTTTTAGCTATTAGTTTAAGCTGTCTATCATGTTGTAAAATTTCTCTTGATATATTAAGAGATAAATCTTCTGAGTCTACTATACCTTTCACAAAGCTAAAATAGTCAGGTAAAAGATCAGCACATTTATTCATTATCATTACACCATTTGAATATAATTCTAAACCTTTTTCATATTCTTTTGTGTAAAAATCAAATGGTGTTTTTTCAGGAATATATAATATAGCATTATAGCTTATAGCTCCATCAACGCTAGTGTGTATATATTTTAAAGGTTTATCAAAACCATAATGTTTTTCTGAATAGAAATTATCATAATCTTCTTTAGTAAGTTCATTTTTATTTTTTCTCCATATAGGAACCATACTATTTATAGTTTGTTCTTCTATATATTCATCAAACTCATTTTCTATACCCTCTTTTGGTTTTCTACCTGTTATATCCATCTTAATAGGGTATCTAATGAAGTCAGAGTATTTTTTGATTATTGATTTTAATTTATACGCCTCTAAATATTCATCAAAGTTTTCATCTTCTGAGTTTTCTTTAATCTTAAGAGTAATTTCTGTACCATAAGAATCTTTTTCAGCAGGTTCAATAGTATATCCATCTACCCCTTTTGACTCCCATTTATAAGCTTCATCACTACCAAAGGCTTTACTTATAACAGTAACTTCATCAGCTACTAAAAATGCTGAATAAAATCCAACACCAAACTGACCTATAATATCATATCCATCTTTAAGCTCATTTTCTTTTTTAAAATTTAGGGAACCACTTTTAGCTATAACTCCAAGGTTATCATCAAGCTCTTCCTTTGTCATTCCTATACCTGTATCAGTAAGTGTGATTGTTCTGCTTTCTTTATCAGCAGTTACCTTGATAAAGTAATTATCCTTATCAAAGGTTATGGAGTCATCTGTTAGTGCCTTATAATAAATTTTATCAATGGCGTCACTAGCATTAGAAATAAGCTCCCTTAAAAATATCTCCCTATGAGTATAAATAGAGTTAATCATAAGGTCCAAAAGTCTTTTGGATTCTGCTTTAAATTGTTTTGTTTCCAACGCAAATCTCTCCTCTCGCTATAAAACTACGCTTCATACGCGTAGTTAGTTGAATTTTGTTAGCACTCTATATACTAGAGTGCTAATCCCTACTTTTTATATACCACTTTTTGAATTTTATGTCAAGAGTTCGCTTATATACTTAATTATTATTGGAAATAAAGCTATTACACTTATTACTCTAACAAGCTGTAAAACTGCTACCTTAGGGGTATCCGCTCCAAGTTCATCAGCTATTAGTGTCATATCTGACATTCCACCTGGTGCACTAGAAAATAATGCTGTTGTTATTTCTAAATTACTATTTCTACTTATTAAAAATCCTAAAGCTAAGTTTGTAACTATTATTCCCACAAGTATCATAAGCGCTGGAAATAGAATGTCCCCTATACCTATTAAGTCATTAAAGGTCATCCTTTCCCCTATTAATGCTCCTGCACACATTTGAGTTATTCTCCTAAGCGTAAGGGGCATATATCCTCTGCTTGAAAGTATATTAAAAACTCCCACTGATATCATAGAAAAAGTCATAGCTCCAGCAGGAATTTTTAGAAGATAACCTATTGTTCCAAAAATTCCTCCTACAGCTAATGTCATAAATAGATTCTGTATATTACTATTGTTCATATTTTCTTCTTTTTCAACTTTAGTTTTATCTTTTACTATACATACTCCGAGTTTATTACATATCAACTTTAACAAGGATGGCAATATAAGCATTACCCCCATAAGCCTAACTAATTGTAATATTGCAACCTTGGATGTATCAGCTCCTAAATCACTACTTATAATCGACATATCTACAATTCCACCTGGAGCACAAGCAAAAAGAGATGTAACTAAATCAATTCCAGTAAGTTTATGCATTAAATATCCCATAATGAGATTTATTGATATCATACCTAAAGTTATTATTACCGCAGGCTTTATTATTGATTTTAGACTTATAATATCTTTATAAGTTATTCCAGCTCCAACAAAAGCTCCTGCTGCTATCTGTGTAACTATTTTCGCATTTACTGGGAAATAAGCCTTTCCTAAAACTATATTAAAAATTGCTACTGAAATCATAGCTCCTATCATTGCTCCAGCTGGAACTTTTAATTTTAGTGCTATTGTTCCTCCTACTATTGCTACTAATAGTGTTAATAATAAATTCTGCAAATCTATATCCCCCTTGTAAATTTTATGGAACTAACCTCCTTATCATAATACCTATCCTATTACTGTACGTCAAATTGACAAACAAAAATTCCCCTCTAGATTTTACCCTAAAGGAGAATTATCTCTTAAGCTGCTTTTAAATTTTCATTACTTTTTTTCTCTTTTTGTGAAATATTAATAATAGCTCTTATAACTAGACCTCCACATAAAAATGCTAACATAAATATTAGTAGTATAAATACATCCTTATTAAACACTACAGAATTTATTCCACTAGTTACCATTCTTAGTATAGATACAGCATAAGTCATAGGTATATATTCGTTTATTATTTTAAAGAAAGTTGGTGCTGTTTCTATTGGGAAAGTTCCTCCTGATGAAGCTAACTGCAATAGGAATATAATAAACATTATTGGTGTTGCCACAATTCCTATAGCATGTGAAGCTCCATACATCACACTAAAGTATACAACAGATATAAACATATTTGTTATGAAGAAAGTTGTCATGGATACTGTGTGTATATTTAATCCATTAGTAAGCACTACGCTTACTAATAAAGCTTGAACAACAGCTATTACTGTACCTAATACAAACTTTCCTAAAAAGCTGTTAAAGAACTTTCCTTTTATTAAATCAAATTTCTTAACAAGTGATAATAAAAGGTTAATAAACATTGCTCCTAACCATAAAGATAATGATACAAAATAAGGAGCTAATCCTTCACCATAATATTCTACGTTATTTATAGTATTTTCATTTAATACTACTGGCTCCTTTACAAAGTCGGCCATATTATCTGATGTAAATTTTAAATTATTAGTCATATCTGTGTATCCACTATTTAGACCATTTTTTAATTCTTTACTTCCTTCATTTGCATCATTTAAACCAGAGTTTAAAGTATTTGCACCATTACTTAGTTGTGATAATCCACTACTTAATTCTCCTGTTTTATCAGCAGCAGTATTTAATCCCTGTAGTATTTGTCCACTTCCATCTTTTAATGAACTTGTCCCGGCAATTAATTGATCTACGCCTACTGCTGCCTGTATTTGACTTGCTTCAATACCTTTTACAAGTTCAGAAGTACCATCAGCCACTTGTTTTGCTCCACCTTTAAGTGTACCTAGTCCATCCACTAAAGGCTGTAGTGAATTAGCTGATTGACTCAATGGATATGCTATATTACTACTTATATCCTTACTTTTAACACCATCTAAAATAGCCTGAGCCTTCATAAGAGTTGCAACATCTAAATTTCCGGTTGTCTTATAAGTTTCTAAAACTGATGCTATTAAAGCATCTGAAGTATTTATATAACTCGATACATCCTTAATTCCAGCAGCTGCACTATTTAAGTTTTGAGATAGCTTAATATTTGCATCACTAGCTTTACCATAAATAGCATTAGCTCCATCAGAAACTCCCTTTGCTCCAACTACAAGTTGATCTACTTTATCATTTTTTTGAGTTAATCCTTCTTTAAGCTGGTTTAAACCAATACTTAAAGAGTTTATTCCATTATAAACCTGGCTTTCACCCTTTGCAGCATCTTTTAGTCCCTTTTGTAGTTCTCCTGATCCGTTGGATGCTTTAATTAGTCCATTTGATAAATCCTTACTTCCATCGTAAAGTTGTTGAGTTCCATCTTGAAGTTTATTAGCCCCATCACTAGCATCTCCTAATGACTTTTTAATATCATACAAATTATCAACAAGTGCTTTTGAAGTTTCCTCTTGTATATTTTCTGCTATTTCTGATTTTATACTTGTTGCTACTTTTTCAGATATTTGTGAGAATATATAGTTTCGCCCTTTGTTAGCTTCATAAATTATCTCAGGTTTATTAAAAACACCATCTTTTGAGTCTGCAATCTTTTGGGAAAAATCCTCTGGTATGACTATCATTGCATAATATTTATTCCCCTCAACCCCAGCCTTTGCATCATCATAATTTACAAAATTCCACTGAACCTTTTTATTATCTTTTAGGTTGTCTTGTAAGTCTTGTCCTATATTATACTTCTTATTATCTTTTACTATAGGCTTATCCATACTTACAAACGCTACAGGCACATTATCTAATTTACCATAGACATCCCAAAATGCGCTTAAATAAATAGAGGAATATAGCATAGGTATAAGTGTTACAGCAATTACAGATATAATTAAAATTCCTATAACAGATTTTTTAGCATTAAATTTATTAGTTTTATTCATGTTCCTTCCTCCTTTTATTCATAAACCGACTGGTCAGTTTCAATTAAACAACTTTTGAAGAAACCTGTCAACATTAGTAATCATTTTCAATTATGAACTAATGTTTAAATTTTTATTACCTTTTAAGACATAGATTTACATAGGTGTATAAAAAAATAAAACCCTTGAAATTCAAGGGTTTAGTTTATTAATTTAAAGTCCTTTTTAAGAACTCTCTAGTACGTTCTTGTTTTGGATTATTAAATATTTCTTCTGGTAGACCTTCTTCTGCTATAACGCCTTTATCCATAAACACTACACGATCAGATACCTCTTTAGCAAATCCCATTTCATGAGTTACTACCATCATAGTAAGTCCTGATTCTGCAAGTTCTTTCATAACCTTTAGAACTTCGCCTACCATTTCTGGATCAAGAGCTGATGTTGGTTCATCAAACAGTATAACATCTGGCTCCATAGAAAGAGCTCTAGCAATAGCAACTCTCTGTTTTTGTCCACCAGATAATTGTCTTGGTTTTGCATTTATAAAACGTTCCATACCTACAACTTGTAAATACTTCATGGCAACTTTCTCAGCCTCTTCTTTACTTCTTTTTAAAACCTTCATTTGTCCTACAGTACAGTTACTTAGAACATCATGATTGTTAAATAGATTAAACTGTTGAAATACCATACCTAGCTTTGTACGATATGCACGTGTATCATGTTCATCATGTAAAATATCTTTTCCTTTATATATTATCTCACCACCACTTGGTTTCTCCAAAAGGTTAACGCAGCGAAGAAGAGTAGACTTACCTGAACCCGATGATCCTATGATACAAACAACTTCTCCTTTATTTACTGAAAAATCAATATCTTTTAAAACTTCATGAGTTCCAAAGGATTTATTTAAATGTTTAATATCAATTATTTTTTCCATACTTATCTCCTTTGTCCTTAAATCCTTAACCTAATTATTTTGGTTTCTGCGTAACATATCTTCTGGTGTTTCAACTTGCATTTGGTTTGCATACATAATATAGTTGTCCGGACCATCTATTTTTCTCTCGATAAATCTTAGTATTCTTGTTACTGCAAAGGTCATTATAAAATACATAACACTAGCAATAAAAAACGTTGCAAAAAACTTATAATTAATTCCTGCTACAGATTTTGCTTGGAAAAATAACTCTGTTACAGATATTACACTAAGAACAGATGTATCCTTTATATTTATAACAAACTCATTACCTGTAGCTGGTAATATATTTCTAATAACCTGTGGTAATACTACGTTAAGCATAGTTTGAACATGGCTCATACCTATAGCATGTGCTGCTTCAAACTGTCCCTTATCAATAGAAACTATTCCTCCACGGACAATTTCTGACATGTACGCTCCTGTATTTATAGATACTATAAATATACCTGCATATATTCTATTCATATCTATCCCAAAAGCTAAAGCTGATCCATAATAAATTACCATAGCTTGTACTATCATAGGGGTTCCACGGAATACTTCTATGTAAATAGATAAGATAGCATTAATAATTTTTAGAACTGCCTTTTTTATACCTCTTTCAGGTACAGGAATAGTTCTAACCATTCCTACTAACAATCCTATAATAGATCCTAAGATTGTACCAATAATAGAAATTAATAAAGTCATACCAGCTCCACGTAAAAACATAGGCCAGTTATTTGAAAAGATTTTTACAATATCCTCAAAAGTCATTTTTTCACTCCTTTAATTTATCTGACGTCTAGCCACTGTAATACCTCTGGTGGGAGATAACATTGGCACGACTCTAGATAGGTTCAACTAAAATTCAGCTGGGGATAAAACCCCATCTGAATCAAGTTTCACTTGACAAAACCGAATGTTATTTAAATACACTCGGCTTTATACATACCTTGCTATTATTCAGCAGCAGGTTGGTTTTTTATAGCATTATCCATTATAGTCTTACGATCTGATTCAGAAATTTTTGATAATGTAGAATTAATCTTAGCTGTTAAATCACTGCCTTTTTTCACTCCTACTGCTATTGCAACATCTTCTTCAGATGCCTTAAATCCATCCTTAAGCTCTATCATCTTAAAATTATTGCTATTAGATTCAGCACTAATTCCTTCTGGACGTTCTGAAACATATGCATCAATTACACCTGACTCAAGAGCAACTCTCATAGCCGAGAAATTATCCATAGCTGTTTGTTTTTGAACTCCAGCTATTTGATCTATAACAGAATAGTGAAAAGTATTTAATTGTGCAGTTACTTTAGCTCCACTAAAATCTTTTAACGAAGTAGCTCCATTATATTTTCCACCTTTCTTAACTACCATAACTAACTCTGATTTATAGTAATTATCTGAAAAGTCTATTGTTTCTTTACGTTCTGCTGTTGGAGACATACCTGCTATAACTGCATCTATCTTTCCAGATTCTAGTGCTGGTATTAATCCATCCCATTCTGTTTTAACTATAACTAACTTTTTACCTAAATCTTCAGCAATCTTTTTAGCTATTTCTACATCATAGCCTCCTGCATATTCTGCAGCCCCATCAATTTTAACTCCACCATTAGAATCATCCTTTTGAGTCCAGTTAAAAGGAGCGTACCCAGCTTCCATTCCAACTTTAAAAGTATCTTCAGTTTTTGATGTATCAGAAGCCTTTGAGCCACATCCTGTAAGTAAAAGTGTTGCTGATAAAACAGCTGTTACTATTAATGATAATTTTTTCATTTTTTGTTCCCCCTCATATTTTTAGCTTATATTATCTTTTTAAGTTATAAAAAAAGATCTGAGCTGAACTCAGATCGCAATAAACATAGTTGCTACTAGTTTCCCTCCACTTTTCCCTAAATGAGATAGCACAACTCAATAAACTGGGTGGCTTATTGAGACAGTCCTGCAGCTCTTAACTACAGACCCAGCAAATAATAATGAGATTATTATTTACTTCGGCGATATTTCCTTCTCTATAGCATCATTGCTTCTCAAACTCTTCTAAAGACTAATAAATATCGCGCCTCTACCCCACCATTAAAAGTGAGGTTTATTAAATTACATTATAAATGTACAATAATATATTATATATGTCAACAAAAGTGTTATATTTTTTTAATTTTTTAGTGGAAATTCTAAAACGATTTTACATTATAAGAAAAGTATAGCTGAAAAAATATAAATTTTATCTCTAAATGATTTTTTTATTCTTATAAATATATAACCCTACTAATCAATGCCATTAATTTAGTAGGGTAAATTTATAAACTATAATATTCTATATTTCTTTATCTCTGATCACTTATTACAGCGGAACTGTTATAGGTTGATAATGCTGAAGTAGGATCATATGGTGCACCAGTAGGAGTCCCAACTAGCAATGCAATATCAACGGCATTCTGTGGAATTCCCCATGAGTTTCCTGAGAAAACAAATATTGCACTATCTACAACAAATCCTCTAGTATTATAAGTCACATTATCTACAATATATCCTGTAGAATTTGGATTTAAATATGCTGGTTGTCTCATAAAGTAGAATATATTATTTTGAACTATCAGGTTAACTACATTTCCCTGGGTTAAAAATCCACGATTTACTACCCAACCTGTAGATGGTCCTGCCTGAGGTGGTCCATATATATAGTTATTTGTTAGCTTGTGATTAGTTCCTGCAAATTGTATAAACTCAACTGCATACGCCAAATCACTTGTAATAGTAAATCCATCTATTGTAACTCCGCTTCCAGTAACAAGAAAAGGAATCACAGCTGCTTGTAATAAAACTATTGTATTAGGATATCCTTGTAATGTTACTCCTGCTTTATTAACTGTAATTGTTGCAGTAACTGAATAAGTTCCTCCTAGAACATGAACTATACCTGTAGGTGATACTGCTGTAACACCTTGTTGAATAGTTCCAAATGGGCTTGCCTGAGTTCCATCTCCACCAACCGCACCAGCTTGAACATATACTTCAAACGGATTTGGTTGAACAGTTCCAGTTGCTCCAGTTGCTCCTGTTGCTCCTGTTGCTCCAGTTGCTCCAGTTGCTCCAGTTGCTCCTGTTGCTCCTGTTGTTCCTGTTGCTCCAGTTGCTCCAGTTGCTCCTGTTGCTCCGGTTGCTCCTGTTGCTCCGGTTGCTCCGGTTGCTCCGGTATCCCCAGTTGCTCCTCCAGCAGGCCCTGTTTCACCTATAGCTCCAGTTGGCCCCGTTGATCCTGTTACTCCGGTTTCACCTATAGCTCCAGTTGGACCTGTTGCTCCGGTTGCTCCAGTTTCACCTGTTACTCCTCCAGGTTCGCCTGTTGCTCCTGTCACTCCGGTTGCTCCGGTTGCCCCGGTTTCTCCAGTTGCTCCTGTTACGCCTGTTGCTCCAGTTGCTCCGGTTACTCCTGTTTCACCTGTTACTCCGGTTGCTCCTGTTTCACCTGTTGCTCCAGTTATTCCTGTTACCCCAGTTATTCCAGTTGTTCCAGTTATTCCAGTTGTTCCTGTTACTCCTGTTACTCCTGTTACTCCTGTT
>NZ_FQXU01000006.1:300453-302475 GCF_900130055.1 Clostridium intestinale DSM 6191 | reverse complement strand
CTCCTGTTGCTCCAGTTGTTCCAGTTGTTCCAGTTACTCCTGTCACTCCAGTTACTCCTGTTGCTCCTGTTACCCCTGTTATTCCTGTTACCCCTGTTGCTCCTGTTACCCCAGTTATTCCTGTTACTCCAGTTGCTCCTGTTGCTCCGGTTGCTCCGGTTGCTCCAGTTGTTCCTGTTACTCCAGTTACTCCTGTTACTCCTGTTACTCCTGTTACTCCAGTTATTCCTGTTGCTCCAGTTGTTCCAGTTGTTCCAGTTGCTCCTGTTGTTCCAGTTATTCCAGTACCACCTGTTGGACTAACAATATCATCTTCTACTATAACCATAGTTGCTTTTACTGGAACAGTAGAAGCTAAAATTGCTGTACCTGATCCAATATAGTCTAATGTCAGAGCAACAGGCGCTGTACTAACCTCTATAATACCAAACCCTACTACTTCACCTGTTTTAATAGGCATATTACCTTCTAAAATATCTCCCTGTGAAGATACAGCTGCAAATATAACTGAATTTGGAGCTGTTGCAGTTTGAACCGCTACCCACCAATTAAGAACATACCTTGCTGCTTCATTAAATGTTATTACTCCTGTTACTGGGTTATAACTAACATTTCCTGCTGAGTAAACAATATTGTCAAAAATAATGTTTGATCCAGATGATATATTTTCTACTGCTAAACGCTCTAGCTGTAAAGCTATATTACTCATAATTTTCCTCCTTACATATAAAATTTAGCTTATGGTCTTATTTAACCTAAAGCTTGTCATTTTATAATATGTTTACAACAAGAGCATAGTTACAATTGATGTATTTCAGTGTATTTTTATATACTTTTATATGTATTAATGTAAAAATATAGTAATTACAAGAAAACATAACAGCTTATATATTCGAAAATTATTATAAAAATTATAAACTTTATTTTCATATAAAAATGCCCCCTGGTCTAAATTATAAAATATATACCAAGGGGCAAAATATTACTTTCTATCAACTTTTAAGTCAGATGATTTATACTCCATATAGTCCCTGGAGCTCCTCCTCCAATATCCAAAGGAATCGTTAATCCATCTGCTTCATAGAATAATCCGACAGTATCTCCTGCAGTCAACTCGACTTCTCCGGATAATGTTACTGTACCACTTCCTAATATAGCTCTTAATGTTAATACTAAAGCAACATTAACATTAAGAAGTGGGAACAATCCACTTATTAAGTCAGTTGTAGTTGGCGTAATTCTACGAACTGTGAGGGCTGGATCAATTCCATCTCCTAACGATACAGTTATCGCTGCTGTTGTTGCAAAATTAATTGTAGCTTCTATATTATATCTTCCAGTAGCAGGTACTGTATAAATACCAGTCGTTGGGTCAAAGCTAGCACTTGTAAAGTATGGACTGGTAACAGTCCATCCAGTTAACTGAGTACTTGCTGCTGTTGTAAATGTTGGTAAGAAAGCCGCAAATCCTTCTGTCAAAACAGATGTTCCAGTGGCTCCTGTTGCTCCTGCTAATGCCATTGCTATATAATCTGAAGAAGTATCTGGAGTTCCAGCTGGAAGTATACTTGTAACTATATAAGTTCCTCCATTGTAGGTTACTACTTGCCCTGTTTGATAATTTGGTGCTTCTACAGGATCAAATGCTACTAATCCAGCAAGTCCAGCTCCGGTTGCTCCTGTCGCTCCTGTTGCTCCGGTTTCTCCAGTTGCTCCGGTTGCCCCAGTTACCCCAGTTTCACCTGTTGCCCCTGTTGCTCCTGTTACTCCTGTTACTCCAGTTTCACCTGTCGCTCCTGTTGCTCCGGTTTCTCCAGTTGCTCCTGTTACTCCTGTTACTCCGGTTTCACCTGTTGCTCCAGTTACTCCGGTTTCACCAGTTACTCCTGTTGCTCCTGTTACTCCTGTTTCACCAGTTGCTCCAGTTACTCCGGTTTCACCAGTTACTCCTGTTGCTCCTGTCGCTCCGGTTTCACCTGTTACTCCAGTAGCTCCGGTTTCACCAGTTGTTCCAGTTACTCC